>NZ_CSTE01000002.1:1000496-1401736 GCF_001368915.1 Haloferax massiliensis
CCCGCTGGCGCTCGCGCCCGGCGTCTTCGACCCGTGGATGCCCCTCGTGACCGGCGTCGCGGCCGCGGCGCTCCTCGTCGGCTTCGCTCGGGACTGGGGCTACGTCTCGGGGCGATTCGGGGGTGTCGCCGACGCCGACGCCGACACCCGGGACGGAAGCGGCGGCAACGACGGACGGAGCCGAGGTGACGGGAACGCGTCAGCGCCCGAGTAATCAGTCGAGTTCGGCCAGCACGTCGAGGTTGTGAGCGATGTACGCGAGTTCGTCGCCCGCGAGGGCATCGTGTCGGGCGCGGAGCCACCCGTCGAGCGTCTCGCGGTCGACCGCGTCCGCCTCGCCGACGGACGCCTCGACGAAGCCGAGGATTCGGTCGAGGAAGACTCGCGCCTCCGTGTCGTGCGGCGGGTGGACGACCCAGTCGGAGCCGCCGGCCGCGACGACGGACGCGCCGAGGTCGGGGAGGACGGAAAGCAGGTCGGAGCCGGTGTCCGGGCCCGCGCGGTCGTCGCCGCGCATCGTCTCGTGGTACGCGCCGAGGACGTCGTCGTCGTGGGGGTGGCTCGGGCGGAACGCGGTTCGGCCGTCGAACGTGACGGGCGCGTAAAAGAGGCCGTCGTCGGTCAGCCGCGAGAGGAGCGCGGCGACCGCGCGGCGAAGCGGGAGCACGTCGAGGACCGCGTGGGCGACCACGAGGTCGATGGCCTTCGGGAGGACCGTCATCGCCTCGAAGATGTCGCTCGTCACGTAGGTGAGAGAGACGGAGCGGCCGTGGCGGTCGATGCGGAAGCCGTTCGACGTCGGCTCGGCGGTCCAGCCGGCGGCGCGAGCCCACTCGGCGAACGCCGCGGCCGCGTTGTCCGCCATCCCGCGCGTTCGGTCGACGAGGACGTACTTTATCTCGTCGTGCGCGTCGAAGACGCCCCACGAGAGGAGTCGCCGGCACATCGCGCCCGTTCCAGCCCCGACCGAGACGACGCGAAGCGGCTCTCCCGAACGCGACTCGGCGCGCGCCTCCAGCCGGTCTTCGAGGCTCGCCAGCGTCGGTCGGTGGAGCGCGCGGTCGTCCACGGACTCCTTCGCGCGGAGGTAGTGGACGAACCGGTCGTCGTGGCTGGTCACGACCGACTCGTCTCGGCGGACTCGTATAACCGTTCTCCCGGCCGGGCCGACGGACGCGAGCGAATCTGTCACGACGGACGCGCTGAAGTGTGAACTGAGCTAAACGTTCACTCGGTTCGCCCGGAAAGTATTTGATTCGGTTCCGGTGATGTAACGCCAAATGGATAGCGAGATTATCGACGCGGTGACCGGGTGGGACTCCGCGCCCGCCGAACGAGGCCACGGTGGCCTCCGGTCGCTCGCGGACGACGGCTTCACAGGAGCCGTCGTCGCTGGCATGACGTGGGGATTCATGCTCAACGGCCGTCTCCTCGGGGTTTTCGACGGGACGGTCGATGATTTCGAGGGTGAATCGTTCGAGGCGTATCGCGCACCGGACTCGGCGCTGCCGCTCCTGTACGCGATGCGGGAGACCGGCGGCGACGTCCGCGCGCAGTACTACACGGAGGAGACGCCGCTGCAGGACGCCGACGGAACGCTCTCGGCGGGCGGCTTCACCGGCTACGTCGAACTGTCGGAGAACGTGCTCTCGGGCGACTACTACGTCGTCTACCACGGGGGGAAGTCGATGAGCGCCGCCTTCGTCGGCAACAGCAGGCGACTCATCACCGGCGACGAGGCGTTCGAGCGCGCGAGCGACGAGGTTGGCATCTACAAGGTCTACGACGTGGACATCGACCTCGTCGACATTCCCGGGGGCGACCCCGACGAGGAGGCCGACGAGACGGCGGGAGTCGCCGCGGGCGGCGTCGCTCCGGCGGGTGACGAAGAGGTCGAGGACGACGCCGAGGGCGCAGACGACCCCGCGGCCGCCGACGAACCGGCCGCGTTCGAGACCGCCGACGCTGACGACGACACCGACAAGGGCGAACCAGTCGATGACGGGTCGGCGGACGAAGAGCCGACCCCTGCCGTCTCGGCCGACGCGGCCGCGGACGACGCCGAGCCGTCCGACTCGTCGACTCCCGACGACGGGGAGACCGAGGCGACTCCCGACCCGTCTGCCCCGCCGAGCGGGCCGCAGTCGCCGGCGCAAGCCGAGCCGACCACGCCGCCCGCGAAGCGGCCTGCGCCCGAGGAGTCCGAGTCGCGGTCCCCGACGGCCGAGGGGTCGGTCGTCGTCGACACCCCGCAGAAGAACGGCGAGCAGGCGTCTCCGGAGCCGCCCGCGGGGGACGACGCGACCGGCGACGACGTGTTCTCCGCCGAGGCGCAGTGGCGAAACGCCCGGTCGATTCCCTCGCTCGACCCCCGCGACGCCGAGGGCGAGTCCGTCGACGGCCGCCCCGGGACGCCACGGAGCCACCAGCGGAACACGAAGCAGGCGACGCATCACCGCCCGTCGCGGGGCGGCGCGGGCGGCGGCTCCCGTCCGTCACCGGAAGACCAGCCGACCCAGCAGCAGTCTCAGCCGGCCGAACAGACGCCGGAAGAGCCCGCCGTCGACCCGGCGGAAGCCGAGTCGCTGAAACAGCGAGTCGAGGCGCTGGCGTCCGAGCGCGACCGGCTCGAATCCGAGCGCGACGCCCTCCGCGAGGAGCGGGACGAACACCGCTCGCGCGCCGAGGAGCTGGAAGACCGCGTCGCCGAACTCGAATCCGAGGTCGAGCGGCTTCGGGGACAGCTCGACGAGGCGGGCATCCGGTCGACCGACCGCTCGATGTCGGCCGACGAGGCGCTCCGCGGGACGAACCTGTTCGTCCGCTACGCCCGGAAGGGCGAGGCGACGCTGGAGAAGGCCCACGACGGGCAGGCCTCCCGCGAGGAGGTCGTCGAGAACCTCCGGCTGGAACACCACACCACGTTCGACACGGAGGGGCTCGGCATCGACGGCCAGCCCTACGAGGAGTTCCTCCACGAGACGCCCGAGTACGGCTTCGCCAAGTGGGTCGTCACCGACCTGCTCTACGAAATCGGCGAGACGGGCAATCGGTCGAGCCTCGCCGGCGTCTTCGACTCGATTCCGAAGGCCGACCGAATCGAGCTGTACGGGAGCGTCTCGATACCCCTCGGCGACGGCGAATCCGAGTCGCGGCAGTTCGACATCATCGTCCGCGACCAGATGGGCGAGCCGCTGTTCGTGGCGAACCTGAACGACTCGCGGGACCCGGCGACTCGGCCGATGGTCACCCAGCTCATCAAGGACTCGAAGAGCGTCGCCAACGCGAAAGAGACGCTCGGCTCGGCGTTCGTGGTCACGAAGAGCTTCTTCGAGCCGGGCGCGCTCGAAGCCGCCACCGAGGAGACCGGCGGCGGTCTCCTGAGCCGGTCGAAGCGCAAGAGCTTCGTGAAGCTCTCGCGGAAGCAGGGCTACCACCTCTGTCTGGTGGAGGCCCGCGGCGGCGAGTTCCACCTGAACGTTCCCGACCTCTGAGTCGGCGACCCCCTCGGCGTCGCTGTTCTGTTTTGCGTTCGGTCTTCTGTGACGGCCGCGCGGAGAGCCCCGCGGCTGTCAACGTTACTGAACGATAGTAAGACGACCGCGGTGCCCGAGAGCGATTCGTGCCCGGGGGCGACCGCGGCGAGTGTCCGTGGTGTCGCGTCGGTACAGCCGGCACCGTCCGCGTCGAAGCGTCGCTAACGCGGCCGGTCCGATGTCGTGCCCGGAGAGACTCGTCGGACGAAACAGGATAGAACGACCGCGTGCGCCTGAAGTGTGGTTAGTTCTCGATTTCGGCCGCTTCCTCGATCTTCATCGATTCGAGCTTGCCGACGATTTCGTCGAGCTTGTCGTCGAGTTCGTCGACGAACTCCTGGGTGCGCTCGGTGGTGATTGCGCCCTGGCTGGAGGGTTCGATGAGGTTCTCTTCTTCGAGGACGCGGAGGGAGTAGCGGACCTTGTGGTGCGGGTAGCCCGTCTCGTTGGACATCTTCACGATGCCGATTGGCTCACTCTCGATGACCATCTTCAGGACCTGGAGATGGCGCTCCAACATATCGACTTCCTTCTCAAGTCGGTCTATCATGCCATTTGTTAACTCTTCTTGGGAGGCTTTAAGCCTTGCCCTCTGAGTCGGAGAAAAATCCGGTAACCCGACCTTACTGAGGACACTAATTAACCGTTGTGTTATCCGTCGCCACGTCAATGCGTGTTCATGGCGTATTTTTCGGTGACTGAGATTGAATTATGCACGCCTGTGCATTGCTCGTCGGCCGCGACCGTAATCTGTTTAGTCCGGCGCGGGGAACGGCCGACGTATGACTGTTACCATCGTCGGTTCGCAACTCGGCGACGAGGGCAAAGGCGCGCTCGTCGACCTGTGGGGCGGCGACGCTGACATCGTCGTCCGCTATCAGGGCGGCGACAACGCCGGCCACACCGTCGTCGAAGACGGCGAGGAGTACAAGCTTTCGCTCGTCCCGAGCGGGGCCGTCCGCGACAAGGTCGGCGTCCTCGGAAACGGCTGCGTCATCAACCCGCGGACGCTGTTCTCCGAAATCGACGACCTCCGCGAGCGCGGCCTCGACCCCGACGTGCGCCTCGCCAAGCGCGCGCACGTCATCATGCCGTACCACCGCCGCCTCGACAACATCGAAGAGGAGGCGAAGGCCGACTCGGACCTCACCGTCGGCACGACCGGCCGCGGCATCGGCCCCACCTACGAGGACAAGGCCGGCCGCCGCGGCATCCGCGTCGGCGACCTGCTCGACCCCGACGTGCTCCGCCAGCGACTGGAGTACGTGGTCCCCCAGAAGCAGGCGCTCATCGAGGACGTGTACGGTCTCGAAGCCGGCGAGGAGTGCGACGTGGAAGCGCTCGTCGAGGAGTACACCGAAATCGGCCGCCGCCTCCGCGAGGACGACATGGCCGTCAACTGCGGCGACTTCCTCGCCGAGCGCCGCGAGGCGGGCGACAACGTGATGTTCGAGGGCGCGCAGGGCACGCTCATCGACATCGACCACGGGAGCTACCCGTACGTGACCTCCTCGAACCCGACCGCCGGCGGCGCGGCCACCGGCACCGGCGTCGGCCCGACCGTCGTCGGACAGGGCGAGGTCGTCGGCATCGTCAAATCCTACCTCTCCCGCGTCGGCGAGGGACCGATGCCGACCGAGCTGAAAGACGACGACCGCGACGAAGAGCTCGCGGACTTCATCCGCGAGAAGGGCGGCGAGTTCGGCACCGTCACCGGCCGCCCGCGCCGTATCGGCTGGCTCGACATGCCGATGCTCCGCCACGCCGCCCGCGTCAGCGGCTTCACCGGCATCGCCGTCAACCACCTCGACGTGCTCGCCGGCCTCGACGAGGTCAAGGTCGGCCACGCCTACGAACTGGAGGGCGACGAACGCCTGACGATGCCCGCGACGACCGAGCGCTGGGGCGAGTGCGAACCCGTCCTCAAGGAGTTCGACACGTGGCCGGAAGTGGACTGGGCGGCCGTCGCCGAGGAGGGCTACGACGCCATCCCCGACGCCGCACAGGACTACCTCGAATATCTCTCGGACGAACTCGACGTGCCGATTTACGCCGTCGGCGTCGGCCCCGGCCGCGAGCAGACGGTCCACATCGAGAACCCGTTCGACAACTGAGCGCCGCGCTGTCGCCCGCCTCGTGGCGGCGCGTCTCCGTCCGCCGACCACCGCCGCGACGGCGGCGAACCCGTACGCTTTTACTTCGCGCAATCCACCGTCACGACGATGAAAGAATCCCTGATGGACATCCTCTGTGACCCCCTCGACAAGAGCGAACTCGAGCTGGAAGTCGACGAGCGCGACGGCGACGAAATCATCGAGGGGCGGCTCATCGGCACGGTCACCGGCGAGGTGTACCCCATCGAGGACGGCATCCCGAACCTCCTGCCGCCGGACATGCGCGACGACTGAGGAACGACACCTCATCGGACCTGAACGTTTTTCTATTCTCGTCTCGACGGTGAAGCCGTGTCGAACGCGCCGCTCACCGTCACGCTGAACGACGAGCGCCCTCACGACCTCTCGGTAGCGCCGTCGTTCTCGACGAACGGGCCGTTCTCGGTCGAACTCGCGAACGAGGGGCAGGCGGTGCACGTCTACCTCCACATCGACGACGAACTCTCGCGCGCGGCGAGCCTGTCCGAAGGGAACCACTTCGTCGACGGCGGCCAGACCAAGACCGTCGAGGTGTTCGTCACCTCGCCGCCCGAACCGGTGTCGGGGAAGCTCAAAATCGTCTCCGGCCACGGCTCGGAGACGAGATACGTCGACGTGACCGTCGAACCCGGCTCCGGTGGCAAACCGCCGGTCGACGTGGACGAGACGCTCTCAAAACCCAAGCAACCCGAGCCCGAACCGAGCGTCACCGAAAGCATCGCCGACGTGTTCCCGAGCGTCGACCCGCGTGCGGCCCCGGTGTTCGGCCTCGCGCTCCTCGCGCTCGTCCTCGCGGTGGCCCTCGCCTCGCTGTTCGAGAGCTTCGCGATCACCCTCGGTGCCGGCGTCGTCGTCGGCGTCGTCCTCGCGGCGCTGGTGCTGACGATGCGGTGACGGTATCGCGGCCCCCGAAAACGAACCGCAGAGCGCTCGCGGCGCGGCCTACTCGTCGTCGGGCGCGTCGGTCGGGACGCCGCCGAGGTTCCCCTCGTCGTCGAACAGTTTCGCGCGCAGGAACCGCGCCCGGTAGCGGTTCGCGCCCTCGTACACGTCGGCCTCGCGGATGTCGTCGGTGCGGCCGTCCGCGACGGCGTCGATGATGTCCTCGACCTGTTTTTTCTCCGAGGGCGTGAGTTCGAACTCGTACGTTTGGGTCTCCTCGCCCTCCAGCCGCGTCCACTTTCGGGACGCCGCGATGACGACGGAACACGGCTCACGGCACGGGAACGCGCCGTCGCCGCCGTCGACGTCGAGGTCGGTGCCGTCGTCGTACTGCCACTCGCGGCGCTTGACGCACTGGCTGTCGTCACAGCAGGCCTCCGCGACCCAGTCGACGTGCTCGTGGCCGTCGCCGCGGTTCCACGTCTTCACGACGCTGTACATCCCGGTCTGGCGGCCGACGGCGTCCTCCCAGTGTGCCACGTCGAGTTCGCCCCGGCGCTCGCGGTACCAGTTCGGCACCGACGCGGGGTAGAACGTCTCGACGGTCTCCACGAGGTCGCGGCCGTCGAGGTCGGGGAACACCCAGCCGCCGGCGAGGTTGTTGCCGGACTTCAGCGGGCGGTACCGACCCTTCTCGTCGTAGGTCGCCAACTGCCGGGCCGCGAGCGGTTCGCGGTAGGCGTCGAGGGCGTCGCGGTCGGCGTCGGCCTCGTCGGCGTGGCGGAGTTCGTAGGACCGCTCGCCGCGGTCGTCGACGGTGGCCGTGACGAGCAGTTGGCCCCACTCGCGGCTGACACCGTCTCGGAGGGCGTCGTAGCGCTCGGGGACGGAAGCGGCGTCGGCGTCGGCGTCGGCGTCGTTATCGCCGCCGTCTCCATCGCCGTCGCCGTCGCCGCCCGCATCGACCGGCGCGCCCTCGACCCAGCGGAGGAACGCCCGCCGCTGGGGGCTGGACTCGTCGACCACCTCGGACCAGAAGTACCAGTTCGTCGCGTAGTCGTCGCAGTCGGCGAGGGCCTCGCGGAGACCGCCCTCCGTGAGCCCCGAGAGCGTCGAGTCGGGCGTTTCGAGCCGGTAGCCGTCGTCGCCGTGGGTGACGACGAGACCGTCGAGCGAGACGCCGTCGCCGGTCGCCGCGGCGTCGACGAGGGCGTCGAGGTGGTGTCCCATCAGTTCGCCTCCTGCGGCGTCTTCCGGGTGCGTTCGCGCACGACTTCGAGGCTGTTACCGATGTCGGCACCCGCGTCGGCGGCGCGTTCGAGCACCACGTCGGCCATGAGGCCCTCGGTCCCGACCGCGCCCGCGTACCAGATGCGGTGGCCGTCGACCTCCGCGGGCACGTCGTAGCCCGCGCGGTAGTCGTCGGTGAGGCCCATGTCCTCCGGGATGTCCTCTTGGGTGTGGAAGCCGTCGGCGATGAACAGCGGGACGACCACCACGTCCTCGGAGTCGAAGTAGTCGGTCACGTCGTCCACTTCTGGCTCCTCGTCCATGTAGAGCGCCTGTACCTCGTCGAAGCGGTCCATCTCGCGGATGCGGTCGGCGTGGTACTCGATGGCCTTCGCGGAGTTCTCGTTGCGCTCGGTCCCGTGGCCGACGACGGCGAGGCCGAAGCCGTCGCCGACGTTCGGGTCGCCGGTGACCGTCTCGGCGCGGCGGACTAACACGTCGGTCATCGCCGCGTGCGTCCCGACCGGCCCGCAGTAGTGAATCGTCTTCTCGGGCACGTCGCTCGCGGTGAGGGTGACGTGCGACGCCGACAGACCGTCGGAGTCCCAGTCGGCCACGTCCCACCCGTCGAGGCGGAGTTCCCGCGGGATGACCTGCTCCGTGAAGTAGCCCTCGCTGATGAAAAGCGGGACGACGTACACCTCGTCGGCCTCCACGGTCCGGAGCACCTCGCGGATCGACGGCTCTTCCTTCCAGAAGCCGGTCCGCACCTCGTCGAACGCGCCCACCTCGCGGACCGTGTCCGCGTGGTCGTAGGTGGGGGCGCTCGAATCCGGGTTCAGGTGCGACCCGTGCGCCACGATGACCAGAGCTTGCATGTCCGGGGGTTACGAGGGGAGTGTCTTATGGACTTCGCATCGGAGAAAGGAATCTTCGGGTTCGGACAACTCGCGTTCGCCACTCGTTCAGCCGACGCGTCGCGGTGCGCCGCGGTGCCGGTCCCGTCGGCGACCCGGACGGCGGCCGACGAGCGGCGGTTTTTTGCGCACGCCCGACCACCACGGAGCCATGTCCCTCGCCGCCGACGCGCGCGACGCAGTCCGCGAACGACCGTATCTCCTCGCCGCGCTCCGCGCGGGCGTCGTCAACTACGCCGCCGCCGCGGCCGAACTCGACCTCGGCGACGACGAGGCGGTCGCGGCCGCGCTCCGCCGGTTCGCCGACGACCTCCCGCCCCTCGAAGCCGACCCCCGAGACGCCGCCGTGACGATGCGAAGCGGCGTCGGCCTCGTCGGCGAAGACGTCGAGGAGGCCGACGACGACCCCGTGCTCTCGGTCGCCGGCGTCGACCTCGCGAGCGGCGGCCCGCTCACGGCTATCATCGCCGAGGGCGACGTGGACCCGACCGTCCTCACCGCCGTCCTCTCCCGACTGGACGCCGAGTCCGTCGTCGTCGACGCCGCGGGCGTCGCGGGCGACGCGCTCGCCGTGGTCGTCCCGCGCCGACAGGGTGCCGCCGCCCTCCGCGTCGTCGAGTCCGCCGTCAGCGATTTATACGTCTGATTCGAGGCTATCAACCGTGATATCCGGCGGCCGGCGCTTATTACGTCGGAGTCGCTGAATTCGTCAATGGTTTCGCCCAGCCCACGCGACGACGACGGCAACATCTCGCTTTCATCCACGGAACTCCTCGCCGAGCTCGACCTCGACGCCGACGAGTTGGGCTGGCGGCAGTCGTTCGTCGGCTTCGACGACGAGGACGCCGCGCGCCTCGCCGACCTCCGGGGCGTCGTCGAGGCCCGCGACGAGGCGCTCGTCGACGGATTCGTCGAGCCGATTCTCGCCAACGAGCGGACGGTGGACGTGGTCGACCGCTCGGAGAGCGACCTCGACGGGCTCCGGGCGGTCGTCTCCGGCTACTACCGCTCGTTCACCGACGGGAACTACGACCGGAACCACTACGCGGCGCGCACGCAAATCGGCCTGCTCCACGACAAACTCGACATGCCGCTGCACTACTTCGGCGGGATGTTCGCCAACGTCACCGGCATCTTCGCGGACGAACTCCGCGGGCGCGCCGTCGCCGACGCCACCGAGTCGCTGTCGGGCGAGGACGCCGACCGCGTCGAAGCCGCCGTCGACGAGGCGTTCGCGGACATGATGGCCGTCGTCCGCGGGCTCAACCTCGACCGACAGGTCGTCAACGCGACCTACCTCTACTCGTACTCGCTGGACGTCCGCGAGGAGGTCAGACGGGCCAGAGAGAGCCGCGGGGACCTCGAATCGGTCGCATCCCAGCTCCACGAGGAGACCGCCGGGACGAGCGAGAGCATCGCCGAAATCGAGGAGCTGGCGGCTCGGCAGGCCGACATGACCGAGGAAATCGCCGCCGAGCTGTCGAACCTCAGCGCGACCGTCGAGGAGGTCGCGGCCACCGCCGACGACGTCTCCTCGCGGAGCGACGAGGCCACCACGCGGGCCGAGGAGGGCCGCGCCGAGGCCGGCGAGGCGATCGACGCGATGCGGCAGGTCGGCGACGACCGCGACGAGATAACCGTGAACGTCGAGGCGCTCGTGGCCGCCATCGACGAGATTCAGGACATCGTCGAGGTCATCGACGAGGTGGCCGACCGGACGAACCTGCTCGCGCTCAACGCCTCCATCGAGGCCGCCCGCGCCGGCGAGGCCGGTTCCGGCTTCGCCGTCGTCGCCGACGAGGTGAAGTCGCTCGCCAACGAGTCGAAGTCGCAGGCCGAGCGCATCGGCCAGATGATAGAGGACGTGACAGACCACATCGAGGACACCGCCGAGGCGCTGTCGTCGGCCGACGAGAACATCGACCACGGTATCGAGCGGGTCGAGTCGACCGTCGAGAGCCTCGACGAGATAACGGACTCGGTCGCCGACGTGACCGACGGCATCGACGAGGTGGCGCGGGCGACCGACGAGCAGGCGACGCTCACCTCCGACATCGCCACCTTCGTCGACGACGCGGCGACGCAGGTCGACGAGGTGACCGCCGAGATAGACCGCATCTCCGAGAGCGTCTCCGAGCAGGCCGAACAGGCCGCCGACCTCGACACGGCCGTCGAGGACTTGGACCGCGAGGCCGACCTCGAATCGTTCCGCCGGCGCGCGGAGACGACGACCGACGGCGGCGTCGCCACCAGAGGCGGGCACTACGCGCTCGCGTCGGCGGCGAACGCCGACCGCGCGGGCGGGAGCGAGACAGAATCCGCGACCGCGCCAGCGACCGGCGGCGACCCGGCCGACGGCGACCCGACCGACCGGATTCCGGCGTTCGTCAAGCGACTGCTCTCGGAGGAGACGCTGGCGAAGATTCGCCGCGGCGAGGCCGACCGCCCGGAGTGGACGAAGTAGCCGCCGCGAGGAGGTGACGACGGCGCGGCGGTCGCCTCGTCGGGCCGACCGCGTATCGACGCCGAACCGACCGCGGTTCCGACGGGTTGAAAGTGGTGCCGAGAGTAGCCGAGTGCGATGACCCTGTCCGTGACCAACACCCTGACGGGAGAGCGCGAGGAGTTCGAGTCGCACGGCGACGAAGTGTTGCTCTACGTCTGCGGACTGACGGTCTCGGACGACGCCCACCTCGGCCACGCCCGCCTGTGGATGCACGCCGACCTGATGCACCGCTGGCTGGCCTACGAGGGCTACGACGTGCGCCACGTCGAGAACTTCACCGACGTGAACGAGAAGATAGCCGCCCGCATCGGCGAGGGCGACCTCGGCGACGACGAGGCCAGCGTCGCCGAGCACTTCGTCGGCGACGTGATTCGCGACATGCGCGGGCTGAACCTGAAGCGCGCCGAGGTCTACCCGCGCGTCTCCGAGCACATCCCCGAGATTATCGACCTCATTCGGACGCTCGTCGACCGCGGCCACGCCTACGAGTCCAACGGCTCGGTCTACTTCGACGTCTCCACGTTCGACGACTACGGGAAGCTCTCGAACCAGAAGCTCGAAGAGCTGGAGTCGCGGGCGACGAGAGACGAGCGCTCAGAGAAGCGAAACCCGACCGACTTCGCGCTCTGGAAGGCCGGCGCGGTCGACCCCAAGACGGCCGCCGAACACCGCGACCCGGAACTCGAACCGCTCCACGACCCGTGCGGTCAGACGTGGGAGTCGCCGTGGGGCGAGGGCCGCCCCGGCTGGCACATCGAGTGTTCGGCGATGTCGATGACGCACCTCGGCGACACCCTCGACATCCACGTCGGCGGCCGCGACCTCGTGTTCCCGCACCACGAGAACGAAATCGCCCAGTCGGAGGCGGCGACCGGCCAGCAGTTCGCCCGCTACTGGCTCCACGTCGGCCTGCTCCAGACCGAGGGCGACAAGATGAGTTCGAGCCTCGGCAACTTCTTCACCGTCGGCGACGCCCTCGACGAGTTCGGCGCGGACGTGATTCGGACGTTCTACCTCTCGACGGCCTACAGCTCCGAACAGACGTACTCCGAGGAGACCATCGCCGAGGCCGAAGAGCGCTGGGAGCGCCTCGAACGCGCCTACGAGGCCGCCGTCGACGCCGCCGACAGCCCCGACGCCCGGACGAAAGTCGAGGCCGCGGCCCTCCGCGAGGCGGTGACCGAAACGCGCGAGAACTTCCGCGAGGCGATGAACGACGACTTCAACGTCCGCGAGGCGATGGCCGAACTGCTCGGCCTCGCCGGCGCGGTCAACCGCCACGTCGCCGACGCCGACGAGTACGACTACCGCGCGCTCCGGCGGGCAATCGAGGCGTTCGAGGACCTCGGCGGCGAGGTGTTCGGCCTCTCGTTCGGCGGCGCGGGCGAGGGCGGCGACGTGTCCGTCGCGGAAGACCTCGTCCAACTCGTCTTGGACGTGCGCGAGGCCGAGCGCGAGGCCGGCAACTACGAGCGCGCCGACGACCTGCGCGACGACCTGACGGCGCTCGGCGTCGACGTCGAAGACGGTCCCGACGGCGCGACGTTCCGGTTCGAGTAGTCAGTCGAACCGAAACAGCACGACCGCGAGGTCGTCCCGCGCCGCCTCGTCACCGGCGACGCGACTCCCGCCGTCCTCCGAGATTCCGAGTTCGCGAGCCAACAGGCCGTGCGCCGCGGCGTAGCGGTCGAGCAGGTCCGCGGCGAACTCGCCCGTGACGACCTCGCCGGTCGCCTCGCGCCGCCGGCCGCGGTACCACAGGCGGCACGCCATCGGCCGGCGGAAGTTCTTCCACCAGTTGCTCTCCGCCTCGGGCGTGACGGCGACGATACCGCCGCCCGCGACGGCGTAGGCGACGGGGAACGTGTACCGTCGGCCGCTCTTGGGGCCGACGTAGGAGACGAGCACGAACCAGCGACTGGCGAGTCGATGGAGCGGCGAGCGGAGCACGCGACGCAGAAACGGGTTGGCGAACCGCTGTTCGAGCGTTCGCTGGGCGTCCGAAACGCGAGCGACGGCGGGAGCGACGGCGGCAGTGGCGGCGACGACGGCGGTTGGGGACATCTGTTCGCGTGTCGTACGCGCCCGTCGGAGAAAAATCGGTCACACGGCGAACAGGTGCGACGCCGGTCACATCGTAAACAGGTGCGAGCCGTCGGGCACGTCGAACAGCCCCATCCTGACGCCCGCGTCGAGCCAGCCGTAACCGTATGAAAACGACGCCAGCGCGTTCACCCAGTCGTCTGCCTCCTTGAAGTGGCGGCCGTCGTCGAGGTAGGACTCGGCCATCTCCAGGCAGTCGGCGGCGGCCTCGCCGAGGTGCGTCTCGTCGGGGACGGCCTGCACCGCCTCGTCGAGCGCGTCGGCGAGCATCCCCTCGTAGCGGTTCGTCTTCTCCTGTAGGTCGGCGGCCATGCGGAGTGATGCGTCGGCGACGGATACCGGTCTTTCGCTCCGCGGGCCGCGAGCGCCGTGGCATGCGTTGTCGTGCCGGTGGTGTAGCGCTCCTCGCAATACAGCGAAACCTTAAGACGCCGGTGTAGCGAACTATCGGCTATGACAGAGGACGCCGATTCGTTCGTGGAACACAGGAAACTCATCATCGCCGGCTCGGGCATCTCCGGGCTCTCGTCGGCCATCTACGCGGCCCGCTCCAACAACGAGCCGCTGGTGCTGGAGGGCGACGAGCCGGGCGGACAGCTCACGCTCACGACCGAGGTCGACAACTACCCCGGCTTCCCCGAGGGCATCTCCGGGCCGGAGCTCATCAACAACATGAAAGAGCAGGCCGAGCGCTTCGGCACGGAGATCCGCCACGGCATCATCGAGGACGTGGACGCCTCCGAACGCCCCTTCACGGTCACGCTCAAGAACGGCGACGTGTACACCGCCGACGCCCTCATCGCGGCGTCGGGCGCGTCGGCCCGCACCCTCGGCATCCCCGGCGAGGAGAACCTGATGGGCTACGGCCTGTCGACGTGTGCGACCTGCGACGGCGCGTTCTTCCGCGGCGAGAAGATCATGGTCATCGGCGGGGGGGACGCCGCCGTCGAGGAGGCCAACTTCCTCACCAAGTTCGCCTCGACGGTGTATCTCGTCCACCGCCGCGAGGAGTTCCGCGCCGAGGACTACTGGGTCGACCGCCTGATGGAGAAGGTCGACGAGGGCGAAATCGAACTCATGCTCAACACCGAAGCGACGGAGCTTCACGGCTCGCCCGAGGAGGGCGTCGACCACGTGACGCTCGTCCGCAACCCCGAGGGTCACCCGAGCGACAAGCTCGACGACCCCGAGACCGAGGAGTTCGACTTCGACGTGGGCGCGGTGTTCTACGCCATCGGCCACACGCCGAACGCCGACTACCTCGACGGCACGGGCGTCCAGCGCGACGAGGACGGCTACATCATCGCCAAGGGCGGCTCCGGCGGCGGTCAGACCGCGACCGACGTGCCCGGCATCTTCGCCGCGGGCGACGTGGTCGACTACCACTACCAGCAGGCCGCGACGGCCGGCGGCATGGGCGTGAAGGCCGCCCTCGACGCCGACGACTACCTCGAAGAGCTCGAACGCGAGGAGAAGCGGGCGGCGGCGGGCGCGGCCGAGTAAGCGAGCGTCGGCGGCATCGCGCCCTCGCTGGCGCTCGGCGCTCCGCTCAGGTTTTCTCTCGGATTTTTCTTCGGCTCTCCTTACGTCAGCGACCGCAGCAGCCACGCGAGAACGAAGCTAATCGCCACGAAGATGAGGTAGACGCCCGCCGAGAACCGCACGTCCACGACGCCGGCCGCGTCCGCGACTGCCACGGCGAAGAGGACGAGACCGACGCCGACGAGACCGTTCCCGAGGATGTTCGGAACTCCCCGTTTGGTTTCCATACCCGCGGTTGGTGTCGCCGAAAAATAAGCGTACGGAGCGTTCCCAGCGGGTGAAAGGGTGCGTGGTCGGTCCGTAGTCTCAGTCGGCCGCGCCCGGACTCGCGTCGGCACCCGCACCGCGCTCTTCTGGCGTCAGGTAACACTGCGGGTCGGGACCGAACAGCTCGCCCGTCGCCGCGAGCGACCGAAGCCGAGAGGAGCCGCGACAGACGTCCTGATACTGACAGGTCGCGCACTTGCCGGTGAGGTGGCGTTCGCGCTCGCGGAGCTTGGCGAGAAGCGGGTTCGACTCGTCGTCCCAGATGTCGCCGAACGGGCGGTCCCGGACGTTGCCGAGGCTGTACCCCTGCCAGAACTGCGTGAGGTGGACGTCGCCGCGGTAGTCCACGTCGGCGACGCGCTCGCCGGTCGGGTCGCCGCCGTTGACGCGGAGGTAGCGGTGAATCCGGTCGGCGTGGTCGGCGTCGAGTTCGTCGCGGGCGTACTCGACCACGTAGGCGGAGTCGGCGTAGTTGCCGACCAGAAGCGTCTCTATCTCCTCGCCCTCGGCGTGGTACTCGCGGGTCATGTCGAACAGCCGGCGGACGGCGCGGCGCTGGGCCTCGTCGTCGAGGTCGGCGTCGGCGATGTCGCCGCCGCGGCCGCCGTAGTCGAGGTGGTAGAAACAGAAGCGGTCGACGCCCACGTCGTACAGCAGGTCGACCACGTCCTCCATGTCGGCGGCGTTGTGCTCGGTGATGGTGTACCGGAGGCCGGTCTTGAGGCCCACCGAGAGGCAGTTTTCGATGCCGCGGACGGCGGCGTCGAACGCGCCGTCTTTCCCGCGGAAGCGGTCGTTGCGCTCCTCCAAGCCGTCGACGGAGACGCCGGCGTAGGAGAGCCCGGCGTCGCGGAGCGCGCGCGCTTTCTCCTCGGTGATGAGCGTCCCGTTGGTCGAAAGCACCGCCCGGATGCCGGCGTCGGTGGCGTAGTCGACGAGTTCGACGAGGTCCTCGCGGACGAGCGGTTCGCCGCCCGAGAACAGCAGGACCGGCACGTCGTAGGCCGCGAGGTCGTCGATGAGACCCTTCGCCTCGGCGGTCGAGAGTTCGCCCTGCGCGGGGTCGAGGTCGGCCCCGGCGTAGCAGTGTTCGCAGTAGAGGTTACAGCGCCGCGTCGTGTTCCAGACCACGACCGGGCGCTTCTGTTTCTCCTCGCGTATCTGTTCGATGTCGGCGTCGGGGTCGTCGTAGCGGAGACCGTCGCCCTCGGCTCCCTGTCCGCACAGGAGCTTGCTGATGGAAATCACTCGGCCGACACCCCGTTTTCGGCACCACGGGCGTCTCCCGCGCCGTCGTCGTGCTCCATCCCGCCGTTCGACCCCTCGCCCTTCGCCGCGAGGTCGTTGCCACCGAGTCGGAGGAACTCGTCGGCCGGCGCGAGCCAGAGGTCAGCGTCGCCGTCGCCGAACAGCGTCCGCGCCTGCTCGGTCGCGAGGTCCTCGGCGGGCGCGGTGACGCTCCCGACGTGGCGCATCGGCTCGGTCGGCACGTCGCGGTAGAACACTTCCCACTGGCGGCTGCCGTCGATTCGCGGTCGTCGCCTCGGGTCGTCGTCGTCCATGTCGTCGCCTTCGGGCGGGACGGCCACGCTCGTTTCGCCCGTTTTCAGCGCGTGGGAATCGAAGCTTTCGACTTGTTCGGCCACTCACTAGCGCCAGCTAATGACGAAACGGTTCTCCCGACGGTCGTTCCTCCACGCAACGGCGGCGTCGACAGGTATCGCGCTCCTGGCGGGCTGTTCGAGTTCGTCCGGCGGCGGCTCCGGCGGCGCGGGCGACGGAGACGGCGACTCGTCCGACGAAGAAGACACCCCCGAACACGAGATGCGGGACTTCGGCGGCTGGTTCGACCGGACGGGTAACTACGACGGCGTCCACGACCTGACGGGACAGGACAGCGTCACGGTCGCGGTCGGCGCGGCCGGCAACGGCGGCGGCTACGCGTTCGCTCCCGCCGCGGTGCGGGTCTCGCCGGGGACGACGGTCGTCTGGGAGTGGACCGGAAACGGCGGGACGCACAACGTCGTCAACCGCGAAGACGGCCTGTTCGAGTCGGAGCTCACCGTCTCCGAGGGTCACACCTTCGAGTACACGTTCGAAGAGTCCGGCGAGTACAAATACGTCTGCGTCCCCCACGAGACGCTCGGCATGGTCGGCGTCGTCGTCGTCGAGTAAGCGTGAGCGGTCGCGGCGTCGGCACTATCCTCGCGTCGTTCCGGACGAGCGACCTCTCAGTCCGCGGGCAGGTCGCCCGGCGGCGTCGTCACGCGGACTTCGGGGCGTCGTTCAGCGGCGCGGTACAGAGGACGCAGCCGGTCTCCCGGAGCGTCCGCATCATCGGCTCGTTGACCCGGTAGCGCTCGCCGCACTCGGGACAGGTCACGTCGAACTCGCGCATCGTTGCTCACCGACTAGTGGTACGCCGCGGGGACCCGAGGGGGCGCACCCTGCATTCGCGGGGGACTGATACCCCGTCGATACGTCTCATCTCGTCACTCCTGCAGGATGGCACCCATGAGTTTCTTCTGGGCCATGGCGAGGTGCTCGGAGAACGTCGAGGTCGTGATTCCGAGTTCGGCCGCGACCTCGCCTTTGTTCGCGCGCCGCGGGTGGTCGAAGTAGCCCATCTCGTGGGCCGTCTCCAGCACCTCGCGCTGGCGGTCGGTGAGCTGGCCGCGCTCGACCAACACGAGGTCCCGCGACTCGTCGGTCGACGACTGGAGCAGTCGGCGCACGTCCACCGACCCCGACGACTCCCGGAGGGACGCGACCACGTCGCGGAGCGTCTCCACGTCGGGCGCGTGGAACGTCAGAAACAGCGCGCCGTCGCGCGTCTGTACGTCCACGACCGGACAGTCGAACGCCTCGACGCGCTCGCAGGGACAGCCGATGCCGCCCTCGCGGTCGAACCGGTAGACGCTGCCGTCGCCGTACTCGAACAGCCGTTCCATCTCCTCGGGAACCCCGTCGTCGTCGTCGAAGACGAACTCCTCGACGACCGACCCGCGCTCGTTGGGAGCCATGCTCCGCGAGAGCGCGTAACCCGAGGTGTCCCCCTCGGAGACCGTTGCGACGGGACACCCGTCCGGCCCCGTCACCTTCAACTCCGCTCTGATACCCGCTGCGCTCGTCATAAGAGTACGAAGTCGCCCCAGCCCCTGATATAAACACCCCCGATACACCGGGCCTTTATATCGTGGTCCGTTTCCAGTCGCCGCCCGCCGTTGAGCGGACCGCGGCCGGTCACGGAGCTATAAAGCGCCCCCTATATTCTGGGTGCCCTTCGACGGGCGACGCGGGCGAATCTACGGATGAGCATGCAGACCGGCCTCAGACGCAAGCCGACCGGACCAACGCCCGCCGAACTGGAGGCGGAACAGGTGCTGGAAGCGCTCTCGGACCACGCGTGCCGGCGAATCCTCACCACCCTTCAGGGTGCGGCCGAGCCGATGACCGCGCAGGACCTCTCCGAGGCGTGCGACGTGCCGCTGTCGACGACCTACCGGAAGGTCGAACAGCTCTCGGAGGCGGGCCTGCTCGAAGAGACCCTGCAACTGCGGGCGAACGGGACCCACACGCACCAGTATCGGTCGAGCGTCGAGTCGGTCACGGTGTCGCTGAACGACGACCGGGGGCTCGAAGTCGCCCTCGGAGGAGACCGCTGATGGGGTCGGAGCCGGTGCACCCGCCGGACTCGGGGCGCGAACACCCCGAACGGCCGCGGCTCGCGTCGCGGTTGACCACCCATCCCGACGGGCGCGAGGAGTGTACGATTTACCCGGCTGACGCGACGCCCGAAGACCAACTGACGCAGTGGCTATCGGCGTTCGAGGGGAGCTACGTCGACCTCGACTCGATGGCGTAGGTGTCGGGGCGAGAGCGACGGCGGAGTCACAGTCGGTCGGCGTCGACGCCGTCGTCGCCCCTGCTCCACGGGCGCGGGCTGTCGAGCGCCATGAGGTACTCCTCTAAGAGGGTCGGGAACGCCCGGCCGCGGAGGTTCCGCAGGCCGAAGTCGGCGGCCCAACTGATGATGCCCGTGTCTTCGGTGACGACGCCGGCGTTCAGTTCGCGCGCGAGGATGAGGAGGTCGAAGTCCTCGCGGGAGTCGAGGACGCCCTGTCTGAGCGCGCCGCGGTAGTCCTCGCGGAGGTCGGAGATGACCTTGTCCACGTCGGAGAGCTTCGACCCGCCGTTGGAGCGCCGTTTCGACTCCTCGGCCTTGCGGACGGCCTTCTCGGAGACGCGGAGGCCGCGGTTGACCCGGTCGGACATCTCGTCGATGAAGCGGTAGACGACCTCCGCGGGGATGTACACCTCGTAGCGGTCGGGGTGTTTCTTGATGACCCACGTGTCGAGTTTGCCGAGCACGTCCTCCGAGACGCCGCGGTCGCGCAGGATGTGTTCCAACTCCGCGGCGATAGACGGCGGCATGTAACACGAGATGTTCAGGTCCAGTCGCGCGGCGGCGATGGTGTCGAGGAGCCGTTCGATTCCCTCCTCGAACGTCTCGTCGTCGTCTCGAATCTCCTCGGAGAGAAACAGCGAGGTGTCGAGCACGAAGCGTTGTTTCAGCGGGTACTCGGCCATCGTTCGCCAATTGGTACCGCGTCACTATGACCCTTCCCCGTGGACGAAGGAGAGAGGAACGAAAAAAGCTCAGAACAGCGGTTCGATGCGGTCGTCGCCGGTCGAGATGAGGTCGTCGAGCGACGCCGCGCTCGACTCGCGCTTGGCGAGCATGTCGCGTTGGGTCTCGATGGCGACCGCCTGCAGTTCTTTCACCCGCGGCACGTCGTAGACGCCCGACAGGAGCACGACCGCGGCGACGAAGTTCGACCCCACGGGGTAGTCGCCGCCGCGAATCTCCATCGTCCCGGTCTCGTCTTCGAGCCACGTCCGCGCGCGCTCGATACCGCGGCGCGAGAGCACGTCCGGCGGGCCGGCGACGACGACGAGGCCGCGCTCCGCGCCGGAAATCTCGCACGGCAGCGTGAGTCGGCCGAGCGTGGCGCGGCGCACGAGGCTGGTGATTCGGTTCGTCGAGTCGCCGCCGTCAGCGGCGTCGACGGCGTCGGCCGCCCCACCGGAGAGCCGGGAGAGAAGCCCGCGCTTCGGGCGGTCGAGTTCGACGGAGGCGTAGCCGATAGTCGAGATGCCGCCGCTGGCGAGCGTGTTGATTATCTCGGAGGCGTCCACGACGGACTCCGCCACCGCGCCGGAGCCGTCGCCCTCGCCGGCGCTGAACAGCACGCCGAGGCGGCGGGCGAGTTCGGCGTTGATACTGCCGTAGCCCGCTTCGAGCGACTCACCGGTCTTCCGCCAGGCGTCGTTGTCGAAGACGATGAGGTTGTCGACCTCGCGGACGAACGTCTGGAAGGAGCGCGCGGCGTTGAGCGTGTAGATACCGCCTTCGTCCCGCGCGGGGAGGACGCCGAGCCCGTAGACCGGCTCGGTGTAGATGTGCTTCAGTTCGCGCGCGACGACGGGCGCACCGCCGGAGCCGGTGCCGCCGCCGAGGCCGGCGACGACGAGGAAGGCGTCTATCTCGTGGACCGGGAGGTCGTCGACCATCGAGAGCACCTCGCCGACGTCTTCTGCGGTCACCTCCGCGCCGAGTTCGTTGTCCGCGCCGACGCCGTGGCCCTTGACGCGGGTCAGGCCGACGAGCACCTGCCGCGACTCGGGGATGTTTCGGAGCCCCCGGAGGTCCGAGCGGGCCGTGTTGACGGCGATTGCGTCGACGACGAACCCCGTGTTCGTCCGTCGCTCGTAGTCGACGATGGCGTCGACTACCTTGCCGCCAGCCTGTCCGATACCGATGAGTGCGAGTTTCATGGCCGTGTTCCTCTCAGAAATCGTACTACTAGACGCGCGCTCAGGGCTTGAATATACTGCCCGTAGCACCGCGCAACGACAGCTTAACTGGAAAATAAGTCCGACGCTCGGCCGTCGGTGACAGTGTCGGAGTCGGTCGATTCGCGGTCGGTGGAGTCGGTGGAGTCGGTGGAGTCGGCGCTCGCGGGCGTCTCGCGGTCCTCGGGGCCGGTTGCACCGTCGTCGGAACCGCCTTCACCGTCGTCGGAGTCGGTGGGTCCGCCGTCGCGCTCCCGGAACGAGTCGCAGGCGAGTTCGCCGACGACAGACAGGAGGTCGCCCGGTTCGACGACTCGGCCGCGCTCCCGCAGGCGCTCGTAGACCGCGAAGCCGTCGTCGCCGGCGTAGTTCCGCTCCGAGAACGGTCGCTGTTCGACGAGGACGAGGCGGTCGGCCCCGGCCGCGGCTTCGAGGTTGGCGAGGTTGCCGCCGCCGACCTCCACGTCGGCGACGACGGTCACGTCGGCGGCTTCGACCCGCGACTCGACCGCGGCCCGCGCGGCGTCGTCGACCGGCGAGTACGGCGGCACGGTCACGAGGTCCGCGCCGACCCCGCGGGCGGCCTCGGCGTCTGTGTCGCCCTCGTTGAGCGCGCCGGCGGACAGCGCGTAGCCGGCCGCCGACAGCAGGTGGAGCGCCCGCGCGCCGGTGCCGCCCCCGCCGACGACGTGGACCCGGCCGTTGGCGTCGTCCGAAGGCGGTGGGAGGGCGGTCACGTACACCGAACCGGTGACGGGGTGCCGCGAGACGACCGCCTCGGCGTCGAACGCCTCGCGGAGGTTCTCCTCGGAGAGCACCGCCGCGGGGTCGCCCGCCGAGAGGACGCGCCCGCCCGACAGGAGGACCAGCGCGTCGCAGTAGTGGGCCGCGAGGTTGAGGTCGTGGATGGCGGCGACCGCGGTCGTCCCGTCGGCGACGAGGTCGGAGACGAGTTCGAGCGTGCGGACCTGGTGGTTGATGTCGAGGCTGGCGGTCGGTTCGTCGAGGAGCAGGACGGGCGTCTCCTGTGCCAGCGCGCGGGCGATGAGGACGCGCTGGCGCTCGCCGCCGCTGACTTCCGTGACGGGGCGGTCGGAAAGCGATTCGACGGCGGTCCGGCGCATGGCGGCGTCGACGGCGGCCTCGTCGCGCTCGCGCCAGCCCTCGAAGCGCCCGCGGTGGGGTGTGCGGCCCATCTCGACGACGTCGCGGACGGGGAAGTCGAAGGTGACGCTCGTGGTCTGGGGGACCGTCGCCACCAGCCTGCTCGCCGCCTTCGACGACAGGGCGTGGACGTCCTCGCCGACGACGCGGACCGACCCCTCGTCGGGCGCGAGCCCCCCGTTGAGCGTCCGGAGGAGCGTCGTCTTCCCCGCGCCGTTGGGGCCGATGAGCCCGACGAAGGTCCCTTCGCCCACGTCGACCGAGACGGCGTCGAGGATTCGCTGGCCGCCGAGGGAGACCGACACGTCGTCGAGCCGAATCGCCGGGTCGGCGTCGCCGAAGGGGTCAGGGTCCGGTGAATCCCCGTCGTCGGGGAGCGTGTGGTCGCTCACGGCGAGCGCACCTCACGCGTGCGGAGCAGGTAGAGGAAGAAGGGCGCGCCCACGGCGGCGGTGACGACGCCGACCGGAATCTCCGCGCCGCCGGAGCGCGCGACGGTGTCGGTGGCGACGAGGAACGACGCGCCCGCCAGCGCCGACGCCGGGAGCAACACCCGGTGGTCGGGGCCGACGACGAGCCGGAGCATGTGGGGGACGACGAGGCCGACGAAGCCGATGACGCCGGAGACCGAGACGGCCGCGGCGGTGACGACGCTCGCGGTGGCGAGGAGGAGCTGTTTCGTCCGCTCGACTTCGATGCCGAGGGCGTGGGCGTCCTCCTCGCCGAGGAGCAGGACGTTCAGGTCGCGGGCGTGAACCACGAGAAGGAAGAAGGGAAGCGGCAGGACGAGGGCGAGCATGCCGACCTCGCTCCACGTCGCGCCCGCGAGGTGGCCCATGAGCCAGAAGACGACCTGCCGGAGGCTCTCGCCGCTCTGGAGGAGGAGAAACGAGATGACCGCGCCGAGGAACGTCTGGACGGCGACGCCCGCGAGAAGCAGGGTCGCCACCGGCGTCCGACCGCTCTCGGTGGCGATGAGGTAGACGACGAAGGCGGTGACGACGGCGCTGACGAACGCCGCGCCCTCCAGCCCGAACGGAATCGAAAGCGACAGCACGATGGTCGCAACCGCGCCGACGGCGGCCCCGGAGGAGACGCCGACGATGGAGGGGTCGGCCATCGGGTTGCGGAAGAAGCCCTGCATCACGGTTCCCGCGGTGGCGAGCGCGAAGCCGACGAGCGCCGCGAGGAGGATGCGGGGCAGGCGGACCGAGAGCACGATGATGCGGGCGGGTCTGGGGACGGCGAACTCGAACGGCGAAGCGAACTCCAGCGTCGGCGTCGGAACCGGCCCGACGACGGGGAGGGCCGTCGCGCCGCCGAGAGAGACGCCGACGGGGACGGGCAACGCGTCCGCGAGGATGGCGGCGACGGTCCGCGGCGGGATGGTCACGGCCCCGATTCCGGCGCTCGCGACGACGACCAAAAGCAGGAGCCCGGAGAGACCGAGCGACCACGTGGTCGCCCGCGTTCGAACGCTCATTGAGCACAACCGCGCTTTCAGTAGGTAAATATTTATTGAACAGCCGCTGAGGCCACTACCGTGAACCGACAACTCGTCGTCGCCCTGCTCGCGTTCGCGACCGTGTTCGCCGGGGTTCCGGCACCGGCCGCGGCCGCGGTAGGGCAAGCGGCACCGCACCAGACCGCGACGTGTACGTTCCCGGTGACGGTCACCGACGCCACGGGGACCGACGTCACCATCGCCGAGGACCCCGAGCGGGTCGTCACGACCAACCCGAGCGCCGCCCAGACCATGTGGGAACTCGGCGCGCGCGACGAGGTCGTCGGCGTCTCGCAGTACGCCACGTACCTCGACGGCGCGGCCGAAAAGGGGAACGTCTCCGGCTCCGGCGGGCTCAACGTCGAGGCGGTCATCGGTCTCGAACCCGACCTCGTGTTGGTCCCGAACTCCTCGTACAACGCCGAGCCCGACCGCATCGAACAGCTTCGCTCGGCGGACATCTCGGTCGTCGTCTTCGAGTCCGGGAAGTCGCTCGACGCCGTCGCCGACAAGGTCGAACGCGTCGGCCGCATGACCGGCAACTGCGAGGCCGGCGTCGAGCGCGCGAGCGAGATGCGCGAGTCGATGCAGCACATGGAACAAGCCCTCGACGGCGCGGAGCGCCCGGTCGGCCTCAACTCCTTTTTCGGCTACAGCTCCGGGTTGGGCACGTTCATCTCCGACATCATGACGACCGCCGGCCTGCGCAACGGCGCGGCGGAGGCGAACCTCACCGGCTTCGTCCAGATTAACGAGGAACGCGTCGTCGAGATGAACCCCGAGTACATCGTCGTCCCCGACCACGCGCCCGTCCCGAGCAGTCCGGCGTACAACAGCACGACGGCGATACAGGAGGGTAACGTCATCGTCATCGAGGCGCACAAGCTCCAACAGCCCGCCCCGCGGGCAATCGAGGCGAGCGAGGCGATTCTCGAAGCGGTCCACCCCGACGCCTACGAGCGCTACCGGCAACTCGAAACCGAATCGGCGACGGAGTCCCCGGAATCCGCGACCGAGGACGCAACTGAGACGACCACGGCCGCGGACGCGACTGCAACCGACGCGACCGAAACCGACGCGGCCGAATCGACCGCGACGACCGGGTCGTCTGAATCGACCACCGAGAGCGACGCGCCCGGGTTCGGCGTCGTCGCCGGCCTCGCCGCCGTCGGCGCGGTGGTCCTGCTCGCGCGCCGCCGATAACCGCGCCGAGACCCACGCCGTCTCCGTTTCTCCACCCCGTGCTCCCGGCTCCGTGAGACCACAACCGTATTACCGTCGGGTGGCGGACACACGGGTATGGTCGAGAACGTCATCTACCCCGCCTACCTCGACGCCTCTCTCTCGCGCAGCGAGGGCCGGCGGGTCGCCCAGTCCGCGGCGGTCGAAGAACCGACCGTCGACGAGATTGCGAAGGCCGTCCAGCAGGTCGGCTACGACGCCGTCATCGAACGGGACAAGCGATACTCCCGCGAGTTCGACACCCGCGGGCGCGTCCTCGTGAACAACGCCGACGACGCCACGAAAAACGACATCGTGCAGGCGGTCGCCGCCTACGTCGGAATCCTCCGCGACTGATGCGACGAATCGGCACGGTCTCCCGAACGGCGCAGGGACTCGCCATCGTCCGCCTCGACGACGACGACCACCCGGACATCGGTACGATGGTCCTCGACGAATCGCTGTCGACCGTCGGCCGGGTCGTCGACGTGTTCGGCCCGGTCGACCGACCCTACGTCGCCGTCACCGCGGACGACGGCTCGCCCGCCCGCCTCGTCGGCAGCAAGCTCTACGCTCGCTGACGACGCCAGAGCGCAACCCCCATACCCCTCGGGTGGGAACGCCCCTGCATGTCACGCCGCGCCTATCGGGGGGTCGCCCTCGCCGCCCTCATCTTCCTCGTCGTGCAACTGGGGGCGCTCGCCCTCGTGCCGACGTTCTTCGAACAGGGGTACCAGACGGTCGAAGACCCCTCCGACCCGACGAACAGCCTCCTCTACATCGGCGCGATTATCGTCATGACCGCGTTCATGCTCGCGGCGTTCAAGTACGACCTCGACCAGCTCATCCGCCTCGTCATCGTCTTCACGAGCGGCCTGCTCGCGTGGTACGTCTTCGCCGCGCTCATTCCCAGCGCGCTCGTCGCCGTCGGCCTCTCGGCGGCCGTGGCGCTCGCGCTGCTCGTCTACCCCGAGTGGTACGTCATCGACGCCGCCGGGGTGCTCATGGGCGCGGGCGCGGCCGCCCTGTTCGGCATCAGCTTCGGCCTGTTGCCCGCTATCGTGCTCCTCTCGGTCCTCGCGGTCTACGACGCCATCAGCGTCTACAAGACCAAGCACATGCTCGACCTCGCGGAGGGCGTGATGGACCTCCGCATCCCGGTCGTGCTCGTCATCCCGACGACGCTGTCGTACTCGCTTCTCGACAGCGACTTCGACCGCGACGCCAACGAGGTCGGCGACGGCGAGAACGCGACCGACGGCGGCGAACCGGCAGAGGTGGCCGACGCGGAGACGGCTGACACCACTGCCGACACCGACGCCGAGTCGGATTCCGGCGAACGCGACGCCTTCTTCATCGGCCTCGGCGACGCGGTCATGCCGACCGTGATGGTCGCTTCGGGCGCGTTCTTCTCCGAAGCGCCGTCGCTCGGCGTCGGCGCGCTCCCGGCGCTGAACCTCCCGGCGCTCCTCGCCATGGTCGGGACGTTCGCCGGGTTCTCCGGGCTGATGTGGGCCGTGATGAAGGGGCGGGCGCACGCCGGCCTGCCGCTTCTTAACGGCGGCGCAATCGGCGGCTACCTCGTCGGCTCGGTCGTCGCGGGCGTCCCGCTCGTCTCGGCGCTCGGACTCGCGCCGTACCTCTGAAAACCGGTGCCGTCGAAGTTCTCTGCCGGTGATTGTTTGTTGCGGCTGTGCTGGATAGAGCGCGAATCGGTCATGGTAACTTGCCGGGCTTCGGTCGTCCGAGTCGGCAGATGGAGAGCTATTCTTCAATCGTGAGTGTATAGCTCCACTCAAACGCTTCCCATGTCGTGTCCGCTCTAACTTTCGGCACAAATGATTCGGTAAAGCGGTGTTCCCCTGCGGGAAGACAACCCATATCTTCGGGTCGGTTACTCACCCACTTGTCCATCGTGGCCTCCAATATTTCCCGCTCCGGGTAATGCAGTACAGTGTATTCGGTCTGAATGCACTCTCCCGCATCGAGTGACTGCCATCTAAGCACGTCAGGAAGAACGAAGTGAACAAGATTCGTCTGCCAGCACCCCTCGACCGAGCGGTCCGGGATAATCTTGTTCCGAAGGCGTGTCTCTGTACCTGACGGTCACTCGGAATGAGAACAAGCCATCCTTGGCCTTCACTCCAGATACTGGAGTACGGCTGGATTGCGCCGAAGCCAACCGTTTGCTCTTCGGAGGAACGATTCTCAAATGAACCCCGAATCTGAGCAGGTGCATCGGATGAGAAATCGCGTAGCTTCTCCATACTGAGCTGGAAGGGTTTCTTGCTGGGTTGAGGGCCTTCAGTAACCGTGATACGAGGGTAGCGCCCAGAAGCCATAGAAAATCACGACTCCCCAACCAAGTAACATTATTGAACCGATTTGGGCGAAATCAGTACGCTAAGACGGTAGTTGATACGGACCCCAACTGAACGAGAGGTTTAGAATGTGGTCTGTGGGTAGAGCCTCTTTGTCGTGCTGAACTCACCCTCTACGTCTCGCACCCCATCTCTCCCACCTCTCTAGAATCCCAACAGCGGCGTAACGCCCGAAATCCCCCGACTTCACCTCACTCCTCGTCCGCGCCCTCGCGCACGCGAACCGCCATCCCCGCCTCGAAGTCGAGCATCGCGTCGGCGGAGAGTTCCGCGCGACCGACGCCCAAGAGATCGCCGTCGGGGCCGACGACGCACACCTCGTCGCCCGAGCGAACCGCCGGGTCGGCGTCGGTGACGAACTTGGCGAAGGCGTTCTTGCCGTCGCTGACGAACGGCACCGACTCGTCGCCGACGCGGACGACGTAGGCGTCGGCGTCGAGGGCGTCGTAGAGGCGGCGGCCGCCGGCGACGCCGAGCGTGAACCGGCCGTCGGTGCCGTAGGAGGTGACGCGGTCGCCCTCGACGTACACCTGTCGCGGGCGGCCGCTCCGCGAGCGCGAGAGTTCGATGTCGGCGTCGACCGGGAACAGCGCGTCGCCCGCGCCGGCCCCGAACTGGTAGTCGGCGACGACCCGGAGGTCGTCCAAATCGGTCGCGTGGCCTTCGGTCATACCCCGCCGTTCGCCCCGCCGGCTAAAGTGGGTCGCGGTCCCGTCCGGCCGCGTGCACCGGGTTAGCACGCACGTTCGAGACGGAAAGCCCTAAGTACGGGACAGACCGCCCTCGGAGTATGTCCGTGGACGTTCGACTCGCCGCCGTGGGGACCGCGCTGCTGCTCGCGAGCAGTATGCTTCTCACGCGGACGGCGCTCGACTGGCGGCTCCCGACGGTGCTGGCCGCCATCGCGGCGGTCGGCGCGGTCGCCACCGTCGCTCGGCTGGCGACGCCGACGGCCTGAGCCGTCGCTCGCGCGGGGCCGGGGCCGCCGCGGCTCCGGCCCGTCGCCGGTTCGACCCACCCGTTTTACGTATCGTCGCATCGACAGGTCGAGGTATGGCCGCGATAGAATCCCTCCAGACCGCCCTCCGGGGCATCCGGTCGAACCCGGTGTTGTTCCTCGGCAGTCTCGCCTTGGGCCTCGTCACGCTCCCGCAACTCGCCACGCAGTTGGCGCAGATACCGTTCGTTCCGACCATTCTCATGGCGGCGACGTTCTTCGTCACGCCGTTCATCGCCGCCGGTCTCTACGGCATGGCCGACGAGGCGGTCGACCGCGGTGGCGGTGGCTCGACCTCGCTGTCGACGCTCACGGCCGTCGGCCGCGAGAAGTACGTCTCGGTGCTCCTGGCGAACTTCGTCCAACTCGGCATCGTCCTCGCCTTCGGCATCGTGTTCGTCATCATCGTGGTCGCCGTGGCCGTCTCGCTCGGTCTCGGCGGCCTCGCAGCCAGCGGTGGCGACGTCTCCAATCTCGCCCTCGGCGGCGGCTTCCTGGTCGGCATCGCCGTCCTGGGCCTCCTCGGACTGGTGTACCTCGTCGTCAGCTTCTTCATCCAGTTCTACCCGGTCGCGGTCGTCGTCGGCGACAAGGACCCCATCGAATCGTTCGGCGAGAGCTATCGGCTCGTCCGGCACAACGTCGTCCCCACGCTCGGCTACTCCGTCATCCGGTTCGTTGTCGGCCTCGTCGTCAGCATCCCCGCCACGGGCGTCATCCTCTTTGTGTCGTTCCAGAGCGTCCAGCAGGTCCAGGAGGCGGCGAACCCGGCGGCGGCGCAGGCCGGGGTCGGCTTCGCGCCGATGGAAATCGCCGCTATCGCCGTCCTCTCGATAGTGACACAGACGGTTCTCGCGACGTTCCAGTACGCCTACGCGGTCGCCTTCTTCGAGGCCCACGACGCGGGGACCGACGGGCCGAGCGAGACGGCCGGCCCCGACATCGACGGCGACTCGGCGATTCCGCAGTTCGAATAGCCGGCGACTACAGCAGGAACGTCTCTTTTCGCTCCGAGAGGTCGATGAACGTGTCCGCCGCCGCGACGAGTTCCTCGGCGGTGGACTCCCTGAACGCCATCACCTCGACGCGGACGCCCTCGTGGCGGAGGTGGGTACAGAGCCGCTCGAAGTCGCCGTCGCCCGAACAGAGGACGACCGTGTCCACGTGGTCGGCGAGGCTGACCGCGTCGAGCGCGATGCCGAGGTCCCAGTCGGCCTTCTTCGAGCCGTCGCCGAACGTCTTGATGTCCTTTATCTTCGTCTCGAAACCGATGTCGACGAGTGCATCGAAAAAACTCCCCTCGTCGGGCGAGTCCGCCCGGATGACGTAGGCGATGGCGCGGGTGAGCGCGCGGCCCGCCGTCCCCTTCTGGAGAAGCGACGAGTAGTCGATGTTCCGTGAGTACAGGCTCTGTGCCGTGTGGTAGAGGTTCTGCGCGTCGGCGAGGATGGCGACGCGTTGGTTGGGGTGAATCTCTGTCATTCGTACGACGGTTGGGTGGCGCGGGCTAATAACCATCCGGGGAAACGGGGGTGGCCCGGACGGGCGTCCACCTCGCCGACCGAGAACCGGACGGAAGGCGTCCCGAGACACCTCTCAGTCCGCCCACTCGCTCCGGCAGGACCTGCAGACGGCGCAAGTTATATTACGTTTCCGGCACCTGCATCCGGTGTGAACGACGCGACGCGGCTCTCGCAGGTCACCACACCCTCGACAGCGTCGCGTGCCGCTTTCTTTTCGAAAAAACGTGCGTACTGAATCGCTCGTTGCGGGAGTAGCGACCCCGTCTCGGGCGGCCTTCGGCTGACGCACGTTCCGGTCACACGACCGATATCAACGCTTCCACGACCGTCACCACACCATCCAACCACAATGACATCATTCGACTTCCGCGGCGTCTATCCCGCGATGACCACGCCGTTCCACGAGGACGGCAGTATCGACTTCGAACAGTTCCAAGCCGACGTGCAACGCCTCGAAGCGGCCGGCGTCGACGGCGTCGTCCCCGTCGGCTCGACCGGCGAGTCCGCGACGCTCTCCCACGACGAACACGTCGAGGTCGTCGAGGCGGCCGTCGAGGCCGTCGAGGACGTGCCCGTCATCGCCGGGTCCGGGTCGAACTCGACCCGCGAGGCGCTCGAACTCTCCCGGCGCTCGGCCGACGCCGGAGCCGACGCGCTGCTTCTCATCTCGCCGTACTACAACAAGCCCGAGCAGGCCGGCCTCGTCGAGCACTACCGGACCATCGCCGACGAAATCGACCTGCCGCAAATCGTCTACAACGTCCCCGGCCGCACCGGGAGCAACATCCTCCCCGAGACGGCCGCGACGCTCGCCGAGCACCCGAACATCACCGCCTACAAGGCCGCCAGCGGCGACCTCGGGCAGATTTCGGAGGTCGTCGAGCGGACCCGCGACGAGCAGTTCGCGGTGCTGTCGGGCGACGACGCGCTCACGCTCCCGATTCTCTCGGTCGGCGGCGTCGGGGCCATCTCGGTCACGGCGAACGTCGAACCCGCGCGCGTCGGCGCGATGGTCCACTCGGCCCTGCAGGGCGACTACGAGCGCACCCGCGACATTCACCACGACCTCGCCCCGCTGAACCGCCACCTGTTCTCCGAGACGAACCCCATCCCGGTCAAGGAGGCCATGGAGATTCGGGGCTACGGCCCGGCGCGCCTGCGCCCGCCGCTCACCCGCCTCACCGAGGAGAACACCGAGGAACTGCGCCGCCTGCTGTCCGACCTCGAAGCGGAGCAGGCGATTCCGGACGGGGGTGCCGGCGAGTGACGGTCTCCATCGGCGTCACCGGCGCGACCGGCCGCATGGGCGGGGAAGTCCTCGCCGCGGCCGCCGACCGCGACGACCTCTCCGTCGCCTTCGCGGTCAGCCGCTCGCCCGGCGACGAGGTCGAGGGCGTCGCCGTCGAAGACGCGGCCGACTTCGCCGACCTGCTCGCCTCGAACCAGCCAGACGCCGTGGTTGACTTCACCGGCCCGGCGTCCTGCATCGAGTACGCGTCGGCCTGCGCGGCGGCGGGCGTCGCCTTCGTCACCGGCACGACCGGCCTGAGCGAGGGCGGCTTCGACGCGCTCCGCGAGGCCGCATCGGAAGTCCCGGTGCTGTACGCCTCGAACTTCTCGCGGGGCATCGCGGCGCTCCGCCGGGCCGTCCGCGAGGCGGTCCCGGCCCTCGACGGCTACGACATCGAACTCACGGAGACGCACCACAACGCCAAGCGCGACGCCCCGAGCGGGACGGCGCTGACCCTCCTCGACGACATCGACGAAGCACGTTCGTCGGTCCGTCAGACGCAGTCTGACGACATCGACGAAGTACGCGGCGACTCCGAGCGCGTCCACGGCCGCGAGGGCGAAGCGTCCCGGTCCGAGGGCGAGGTCGGCGTCCACGCTCGCCGGGCGGGGGATATTGCCGGTGAGCACGAGGTATTACTGGCTGGAAATCACGAGTCTCTTTCACTGACGCACCGCGCGGGGTCGCGGGGGGTCTTCGCCGCCGGCGCGCTCGACGCCGCGGCGTGGCTCGCCGACCGCGACGCCGGGTGGTACGACTTCACCGAGGTACTCGAATGAATCTGGAATCCGACGTACGAGACCTGTGGCAGCGATACGACGACGGCGACGTCGACGCCGAATCGGCGACCGTCGACGAGCTCGACACGCTCGACGCGTTCCTCGACGCCCTCGAAGCGGGCGAGGTGCGCGCCGCCGAGAAGACCGGCTCCGACGTGACCTCGTGGGAGGCAAACGAGTGGGTCAAGCGGGGCATCCTGCTCAACTTCGGCCTGCGCGAGACGCTCGCCCGCGAGTACGGCGACGTCCGCTATCACGACGTGCTCCCGCTGCGCGACACCGAGGACCTCGGCGACCGCGGCACGCGCAACACCCCCGACGGCACCGCCATCCGCCGCGGCGCGTACCTCGGCTCCGACTGCATCATGATGAGCCCCTCGTTCGTGAACGTCGGCGCGCACGTCGGCGACGGCACGCTCGTGGACTCCTGTGACACCGTCGGCTCCTGCGCGCAGATCGGCGCGAACGTCAAGCTCGGCGCGAACACGCTCATCGGCGGCGTGCTCGAACCCGTCGAGGACGCCCCGGTCGTCGTCGAAGACGGCGCGGCGCTCGGCGCGGGCTGTCGGGTCACCTCCGGCTTCGTCGTCGGCGAGAACTCCATCGTCGGAGAGAACACGCTTCTCACGCCCCGCATCCCCGTCTACGACCTCGTGGACGAGGAGATTTACTACGGCCACCTGCCCGCGAACCGCCGCGCGTTCACGCGGTTCGTGGAGTCGTCGCTCGGCGACCTCGACCTGTTCGCCGGCGGCGCGTACAAGCCCGCGGTCGTCGCCCTCGACATCGAGGACGACACCCTCGACGCGACCCGTCGGGAGGAGGCGCTGCGCGAATGAGCGGCGGCGGGCCGGCCGTCCGGCGGCTTGCCGACTGGGACCGCGAGCGCCTGCTGTCGCTCGCCGACGAGTTCGGCTCGCCGCTGTACGTGACCGACCTCCGTCGCGTCCGCGAGAACTGCGTCCGACTCCGCGAGGCGTTCCCCGAGGCGCACGTCAGCTACGCCGTCAAGGCCCACGCCGGGCGAGCGGTGCTCGAAGCCGTCCGCGAGGCCGGCGTCGACGCCGAGTGCGCCTCCGCGGGCGAGGTCGAGCGCGCCCTCGACGCGGGCTTCCCCGGCGAGCGCGTCCGCTACACGGCGGTCAACCCGCCGGACGCCGACCTCGACCACGTCGTCTCGCGCTGGGAGTCGAACCCCGAGATGACCGTCACGGTCGGCGCGGCGGACACTATCGACCGCCTGCGCGAGCGCGGCTTCGACGGGCGGCTCTGCCTCCGGGCGAACCCCGGCGTCGGCGCGGGTCACCACGAGAAGGTCACGACCGGCGGGCACGCGAAGTTCGGCATCCCCATCGACCGCGTCCCCGACCTCGCCACCGACGTGCGCGAGGAGTTCGACCTCGTCGGCGTCCACGCCCACGCCGGAAGCGGCATCTCCGGCGACGACCTCTCGGCGCACCGCGAGTTGGTCCGCCGGATGGGCGACCTCGCCCGCGAGGTCGGCGACCTCGAATTCGTCGACGTCGGCGGCGGCTTCGGCGTCCCCTACCGCGAGGACGAACCGCCGCTCGACCTCGCCGCCGTCGCCGACGCGACCCGCGAGGCGCTCGGCGAAGTCGACGCGCGACTCGCAGTCGAACCCGGCCGCTACGTCGTCGCCGACGCGGGCGTCCTCCTCTCGGAAGTCAACACGGTGAAAGAGACCCCCGAGACGACCGTCGTCGGCATCGACGCTGGTATGACGACTCTGCTCCGACCGGCGATGTACGACGCGTACCACGCGATTTCCAATCTCTCTCGGCCCGACGCCGACCCGGTTTCGACCATCGTCGCGGGCCCCGTCTGCGAGACGAGCGACGTGTTCGCCGACGGCCGCGACCTCCCCGAACCCGAGCGCGGCGACTGTCTCGCGCTCGGCAACGCGGGGGCGTACGGCTACGAGATGGTAAGCACCTACAACTCTCGACCGCGCCCCCCGGAAGTCGTCCTCGACGCCGACGGTCCCCGAGTGGCCCGCCGGCGCGAGACCCTCGACGACGTCACCGCACTCGAACGAACCGCACCCGAGCACATCCCCAACTGACCAAGCACCCACACAGAACCATGAGCGTACTCAACACCGTTCCCTTCGAAAAGTTCCACGGTACTGGAAACGACTTCTTCGTCGTCGACGCAGACGACCCCGTCCCGGACCGCCCCGCCTTCGCGCGCACCCACTGCGACCGCGAGGCCGGAATCACCATGAGCGAAAGCGAGCGACGCGGCGCCGACGGCGTCCTGTTTCTCGCGCTCGAATCGCGTTACGACCCGCCGCGGGTCGTCATGACGCTCGTCCAACCCGACGGCTCGGTCGCCGCCATGTGCGGCAACGGCGCTCGCGTCGCGGCCGCGTGGGCCGCCGAGCGAACCGGCACGGACGAAGTCATGATAGACACGCCCGCCGGCACCCGCCGCGCGAACCTCGACGGCACCGACGTGACCGTCGAGATGGGCGCGCCCTCCTTTTCGCCCCGCGACGTGCCGCTTTCGGCCGACGACGAACTCGTCGAGACCGAGGTCGAGGGCCTGACGGTCACGGCCGTCAACACGGGCGTTCCCCACGCCGTCGCGTTCGTCGACGACGTGGACGACGTTGACCTCGAATCGGTCGCACCCGTGGTCCGCCACGCCCCGGTGTTCCCCGAGGGCGCGAACGTCACGCTCGCCTCCCCCGACGGCGAGGGCGGCTTCCGCCAGCGCACCTTCGAGCGCGGCGTCGAGGGCGAGACGCAGTCCTGCGGCACCGGCGCGGTCGCCGTCGTCGCGGCCGCGAAGCGACTCGGGCGCGTCTCCGGCGACGACCCCGTGACCGTCTCCCCGCCGGGCGGCGCGCTCTCCGTGACCGTCCCCGACGAGGGGTCGGCGCTCCTCGGCGGCCCCGCCGTCCACGAGGGCGACGGCGAAGCCGACATCGTCTTCCGCGAGCGATGAGCGGCGACGCCGACGGGTTCGACCCCGTCGCGTTCCTCGAACGGGCCGTCCCCGTCGCGTCGAACGACGACGTGAGCGAGATGCGCGACCTGCTGGTCGAGACGCTCGAAGCCGCAGGCGTCGACCCGACCGTGGACGACGCCGGCAACACCGTCGCCTCGAAGGGAGCGGCGGAGCCGGCGACGCACCTCGTCCTCAACACGCACATCGACACCGTCTCGCCGCACGTCCCGTACGAACGCGACGACGGCGTTATCCGTGGTCGCGGCTCCTGCGACGCGAAGGGACCGCTCGCGGCCCTGCTGTCGGCCTTTTTCGCCGCCGACCCCGGCCCCGACAGCCGAGTCACGCTGGCCATCACGCCCGACGAGGAACTCCTCTCGACGGGCGCGGCCGCCCTCGACCTCGACGGCGACATGTACATCGTCGGCGAGCCGACCGGCCTCGACGTGTGTACGGCCGCGAAGGGCCGGTTCGAGGGGACGGTATCCCTGTCGGGCGTCGCCGCGCACGCCGCGGAACCCCAGTCCGGGAGCAACGCCGTGGACGCGCTCGCGCCGGTGCTCGACGCTCTCCGGTCGTTCGACGACGGCCGCGAGGCCCACCCCGACCTCGGGCCGGCGACGCTGACGCCGACGATGGTCGACGGCGGCGCGAACTCGAATCAGGTGCCAGCCGACTGCCGACTCGTAGTCGACCGCCGGAGCGTCCCGCCGGAGACGGCAGACGGCTTCCGCGAAGAACTCCGGTCGACGCTCCGGGCCGCGGTGTCGGACGGCGTGTCCGACGACGTGGGCGTCGATTTCGCGCTCACGGAACGGCCGACGCCGTTCCTCGAAGCGTTCGCGACCGACCCCGACCACGAACTCGTGACGACGCTCGCCGCGGCCTCCCGAGACGCCGAGGGGCGGGCGGACGTCCGCCCTTTCACCGCCGCGACCGAGGCCTCCTACTTCTCTCCCGCGCCCGTCGTCGTCTTCGGCCCCGGCCACCTCGCCGACGACGAGGGTGCGGTCGCGCACGCCGACAGGGAGTACGTGCGCACCGACGACGTGCGGACCGCGGCCGCCGCGCTCCGAGCCGCGGTCGCCGCGCTCGTCGCCTAAGTGTTGATTAATCAAAACGTACTTGTTGCCCGGACGATACGTTCCGGACGATGCGCCCTCCCCACCTCATCGTCGCCCTCGTCGTCGTGGTCGCGCTGCCGTTGTCCGGCGTCGCCGCGGCCGACGGCACCGCCATCGACCACGCGGGCGACGAACTCACGCTCGACGCGGTCGACGGCGAGCACGTCCACGGGACGACCCCGTACGCGCCCGGGACGCTCATCGGCGTCCGCGTGAAGTCCGTCGGCGACACCCATCCGTTCCTCGTCTCGAAGGCCGTCCGCGTCGACGAAAACGGCAGCTTCGACGTGACGTTCGACCTCTCGGAACTGTCGCGGCTCCGCGGCGGTCCGGTCCAGGTCTCGGTTCGCCGCGACCAACAGACCATCTACGAGGAGAACGCCACGCTCGTGACGTACGACATGCCCGAGAGCTCGACGCTCACGCCCGACGTCGAAGACGCCGACGCGACGGCCGAAACGACGTCCTCGCCGGCCGCGACGACGGCCGATCCGTCGTCAGGAATCGACGTCCCCGGCTTCGGCGCGGGCGTCGGCGTCACCGCGATCCTCGTCGCGTCGCTCGTCGTCTCCCGCGGCATCTGAGCGTACGGTCCAGCGTTCGCCCGTTCGCTCGCCACGCCGCCACGCCGCCCCACCGCCACGCCGCCCCGGAACGCAACGCCCTTTTCCCACCCGTTCCTGAGTCGGCGTATGTACGAGGCGGTCTACGCACACCCCGACGGCGAGAGCACGGTCAGTCGCGTCGCCGTCGCCGCCGGGCGGTACGACTACGACGGCGTCGTCGTCCGCGCGCTCGACGCCCGCCCCGACTACGACCGCCTCCGCGAGGCGCTCGACGCGGATCTCGTCGACGCCGTCGAAATCGACGCCTCGAACCCGGAGCAGGCCAGCGGCGCGGTCGGCAACTACCGGCCACAGCGCGAACTGCTCGTCCTCCGCGGGGGGACGAACGCGCTCAACCGATTCGCCGTCGAACAGCCGCGGGTGGACGTGCTCTCCCGGCCGATGGCGGGCGAGGGCAACTTCAACCACGTCCTCGCCAAGGCCGCCCGCGACAACGGCGTCCGCGTCGAATTCGACTTCGGGCCGGTGCTCCGAAGCGACGGCGGAAGCCGCGTGCAGGCCATCTCGGCGCTCCGAAAACTCCGCGAACTCGTCGAGTACTACGACGCGCCCTACGTGGTCTCCGCGACCCCGTCGTCGCACCTCCAACTGCGGGCTCCCCGCGAGTTGGCCGCGGTGGGCGAGGTCGTCGGCTTCGACCGCGAGCAGGTGCTCGACGGCCTCCGCGAGTGGGGCCGCCTCGCGGCGCGCAACCGCGAGCGCACGTCCGAGTCGTTCATAGCCCCCGGCGTCAAACGGGGACGGTATGAAGAAGACGATTGAGGAACACGCCGCCCGCTTTTCACACATCGCCGCGGAGTACGACGACTCCCAAGACAGCGACGAGTACCGCGCGTGCGTCTCGCTCGTCGTCCACTACGCCGACCCCTCCCCCGAGGACGTGGTGCTCGACCTCGGAACCGGCACGGGCGCTATCGCCCTCGCGCTCGCCCCCGACGCGAAGCGCGTCGTCGGCCGCGACATCAGCGAGGGGATGCTCGAACAGGCCCGAACCAAAGCCGCCGAGGTCGGCATCGAGAACGTCGAGTTCGGCGAAGGTCGGTTCCGGGAACCGAACGCGGGGGACGAACAGGTGGACATCGTGGTCACGAACTTCGCCATGCACCACCTCTCGGACGAGGAGAAACGCGAGGCCATCGGCGTCATCGCCGACCTCGAACCGCGCCGGTTCGTCCTCGGCGACGTGATGTTCTTCGGGACGCCCGACCCCGACGAGCCGTTTTACTCGCCCGAGGTGGACGACCCTGCGACCGTCGGTTTCCTCGCCGACGCGCTCACCGACGCCGGGTTCGTCCTCACGGCCGTCGAATCGGTCCACGAGCAGGTGGGCGTCCTCGTCGCCGAGCGAGCGCCGACCGCCGACGAGTGAGCGACGGATGAAACACCTGCCCAAACACCTCCGGCCGCGGCGGCGCTACCTCGCCGTCGAAGTCGAGACGTGGCCCGACGCCGACCTCGCCCGCGGGCCGTTCCAGCGCGAACTCTGGTACGCCGCCCAGAACCTCTACGGCGACGCCGGGAGCGCCGACGCCGACCTGACCGTCCTCGGGTTCGAGTACGCCGACGGCGTCGCCGAGACCGTCGTCCGCGCCCGGCGCGGGCACGTCGAAGACGCCCGGGCAGCACTCGCCTGTATCGACGCCGTCGGCGGTGACCCGGTCGGGGTGAGAGTGCGAGGCGTCTCGGGGACAGTGCGTGCCTGTTCGGAAAGGTATTTACACGGCCGGGCCGGAATTTCCGAGGAGAGAACCGTCGTGTTCGAGAACGAATCCCGAACCGCCGTCGTCCGCGACTCACTCTTGGACGTCGGCGGTCCGGACGGGTTCACGGGCGCGACGCAACTCGATTTCGAGTGATATTCCATGCAGGGACAAGCGCAACAACAGGCGTACGACCGCGGGATTACGATCTTCTCGCCGGATGGTCGACTCTATCAGGTCGAATACGCTCGTGAGGCCGTCAAGCGCGGCACCGCGAGCATCGGCGTGCGAACGCCCGAGGGCGTCGTCCTCGCGGCGGACAAGCGCTCTCGCTCGCCACTGATGGAACCGACGAGCGTCGAGAAGATTCACAAGGCGGACGACCACATCGGCATCGCGAGCGCCGGCCACGTCGCCGACGCCCGCCAGCTCATCGACTTCGCCCGCCGCCAGTCGCAGGTCAACCGCCTCCGCTACGGCGAACCCATCGGCATCGAGACGCTGACCAAGGAAGTCACCGACCACATCCAGCAGTACACGCAGGTCGGCGGCGCGCGCCCGTTCGGCGTCGCGCTCCTCATCGGCGGCGTCGAAAACGGCACGCCCCGCCTCTACGAGACGGACCCCTCGGGGACCCCCTACGAGTGGAAGGCCGTCTCCATCGGGGCCGACCGCGGCGACCACCAGGAGCACCTCGAAGAGAACTTCCGCGACGACCTGACCCTCGACGAGGGCATCGAACTCGCGCTCGAAGCCATCGCCTCGACCAGCGACGAGGGCACCGCGCCCGACGGCGTCGACGTGGCGACCGTCTCCGCGGAGTCCGAGCGCTTCGTCGAACTGTCGAACGACGAAATCGAGAGCTACCTCGAAGCCAACGACCTGCTGGCGACCGAGGACGACGACGAGCAGTCCGAAGAGTAAGCCGCGTCCCGCGGTTCTCGGTTCTCGGTTCCCGTTCTCGCGCATTCCGCCGCGACTCTCACGCCGCGAGCGACCGCGTCGTCGCCCCGGATTCGACGGGCGAACGAGTCGCGTCGCTCACGGTCGGCGAGGAGTGCGACGACTCGCGGGAACGGGACACGGCTCGGGGGAACGCGACGAAGCCGAGACGAAACGGAAACACGGAAAAAACGGAAACAGAACCGGATAGCGGTCGTCTCTCTGGTTCTCAACCCGACCGCGGGGACTCAGTACTCCTCGTAGGCGAGGTTCATGAGCCACTGCGAGAAGGCGTTGCTGTTGGCGTTGATCTCCTCTTCGCCGATGAGCGGCGAGAGCATGTCGCCCGCCATCAGCATCGAGAAGTCGAGGTCGCGCGCGGCGGGTTCGAGGTAGTAGGTGGTGTGGCCGTTGTAGACGGTCTCGGTCCGCTTGATGAGACCGAGCGACTCCAGCACCTCGGCGATGCGGCTCCCCTTCCGGGAGGAGATGTCGAGTTCTTTCCAGAAGTCGCTCTGGTGGATGCCGCCCGACTCGCGGATGAGTTCCAGTCCCGCGTGCTCGTCGGAAGAAAGGTCTTGCTCGGCTTCGCTCGCGCTCATACCACCTACACGTCGTGCGAGCGGTTTAATCCTGACGTTCGACCGGTTCGAAGGCGGTCTGACACGGCGGGCCGTCGGCGAATTCGTACGCGAATCCCGCCTCGCCGAGCGTGATGACCGACGACGAGCGCGTGCCGAACCGACCCTCCGGGTCGTGGACGCAGACGCCGAAGTCGTGGTCGCCCAGCGCCGCCTTCGCCCGCTCTCGCCACGCCGTCACCGACTCGCTCGGCTCGGGCTGAAGCGCCTCCTCCAGTCGCCGGGCGTTGTCGGCCTGCGTCTCGCCCACCTCGGGCCGTCGCTCGGGGACGAACCACGAGTCGGGCGTGCCGACGTTGACGACGACGCGGACGCCGGGGTCGAAGTTCCGAACCGACAGACTGCCGTCCCACTCGAAGAACAGCGCGGCGTTCTCGTCGGCGACGACGAGATTGAAGCCGTCGTAGACGTGGTCGTCGACCGCGCGCTCGACGAACCGCGCCGCGTCCTCGGCGGTCTCGCGGCGGAGCGCGTCGCGGACGAGGTGACCGCGAGAGCGCTCGCCGCCGCCGTCGACCTCGACCCAGCGGTTGGTGCTGCCGACGAAGACGCCCGCGTCGTTGTAACCGACCCACGTGCCGCCAGCCTCGGCATCTCGCGGAGCGACGACTGCGGGGCCGTCGCCGTTTTCCCACCGCCGGGGCGGTTCGGCGGGCCTGCCGAGGAGTTCGTCGCGGTTGGCGGCGACGACGACCGGCGCGGCTTCGAACACCTGCCACGCGAGGATGAGTGTGCACACGAGGTGGGGGTAGGCACTCGGCGCAGAAAAACATCGGTCTCACCCCGACGTCCGGCGCGTCGGGTCTCAGTCTTCGCGTTCCGCGCTGGCTTCGAACCGGCTCGGGTCCCGCGAGGCGAGCGCGACGTTCACGGCCGCGACGTTCTCCGGCACGTCGTGGACGCGGACGATGTCGGCCCCGCGGTCGGCGGCGATGGCCGTGCCCGCGACGGTCGCCGCGAGGTTGTCGCCCGGCCTCTCGCCGACGAGCGAGAACATCGACTTGTGGGAGTGGCCGACGAGAATCGGACAGCCGAGCGCGGCGAACTCGTCGGTGCGCCCGAGGAGTTCGAAGTTCTCGGCCTTCGACTTCCCGAAGCCGAGGCCGGGGTCGACGATGATGTTCCGCCGCGGGATGCCCGCCTTCTCGGCGAGCAACACCAGTTCGGTCAGTTCGTCGATGACGTCCTCGACCACGTCGTCGTAGTCCACCTCGCGGGTCGGGTCGACCGGCGCGTCGATGCTGTGCATCACGATGACCGGCGCGTCGCGGTCGGCCGCGAGGAAGCGCATCTCGGGGTCTTCGAGGCCGGTCACGTCGTTGAGGATGTCCGCGCCGGCGTCGAGGGCGGCCTCGCCGACGGCCGCCTTTCGGGTGTCCACGGAGACGAGCACGTCGAGGTCGGAAATAGCCTCGATGACCGGCGCGACGCGGCGAATCTCCTCGTCGACGGGGACTTCGTCCGCGCCGGGACGAGTGCTCTCGCCGCCCACGTCGATGATGTCCGCGCCGGCGTCGACCATCGCCCGCGCCTGTTCGACGGCGTCGTCGATGTCGTAGAACTCCCCGCCGTCGTGGAAGCTGTTCGGCGTCACGTTCAGGATGCCCATGACGGCCGTGCCGTCGTCCCACGGGTAGTCGCTGGCTTCGTCGTGGCCGGCGTCGCCAGCGTCGCCCTCGTCGGCGGCGGCGTCAGCCGAACCGAATTCGAGCGTCTCGCGAATCTCCGCTGCGACCCCCGCGAGGGCGTACGGCCTGTCTTCGAGGGCTGCCGTCAATCGCTCGAACTGGTCGAGCGTCCCCGTCAGGACCACGTCGACGAGTTCGCCGCCGAACTCGTGGCCCGAGACGGCGCAGTCGCCCCCGACCGACAGCAGTTCCTCGCGGAGCACCCGGGCCTGTCGGCGCTGGACGCGGGTGTGGACCGTTCGGTTGACCGCCCGCTTCGCGCGGTCGCGTCGCTCTGCGGCGTCGGCGACGTTCGCGCGTTCGAGGGTCCGGCGGGCGTCGTCGAGCGTCCGGTGGGCCTTCGGGACGACCGCCCGCGTCCACGTCGTGCGGGCCTCGGCGACGACGTACAGCGACCCGACGACGAGCACGCAGTCGTCGGGGTCGGCGCGGGCGCGCGCCAGGTCGAGCGCCGAGGCGACCGCGCCGCCGGTCTCGACGTCGGGGCCGTCGAGTCGCTCGAAGACGGACGACAGTATCTCGGGGTCTTCGCCCCGCGAGATGTCCGCCTTGCAGGTGACGACCGACGCGACCTCCGGGAGCGCCCCGACCATCTCGCCGTGGTCCTTGTCGTGCATCGCGCCGTAGACGAGGTGGAGGTCGTCGTAGTCGAACTCGTCGAGAACGGTGGCGACCTGCGCGCAGGCGTCGGGGTTGTGCGCGCCGTCGAGGACGACCGTCGGCTCCGTGCCCATGACCTCGAACCGACCCGGCCAGTGGGCGTTTCGGAGGCCGCGGTGAATCGCCTCCGCGCCGATGTCGGGGCGGACCTGCCGGGCGAGCGACACGGCGATACCGGCGTTTCGCGCCTGATACGCGCCCAAAAGCGGGATGCGAACGTCGAGCGTCTCGGCGTCGGTCTCGACGGTGACGGCGGCCTCCTGATGGTTGACGCGGCCGCCGTAGGTGGCGCGAACGTCGGCGTCTGAGTCGGCGTCGCCGACGGTCAGCACGTCGCCGGCCTCCTCGCGGATGACCGACAGCGCCTCGCCGGTCGCCCCGGTCACGAGCGGCGCGTCGGCGGGCGCGACGGCGGCTTTCGTCTTCGCGATTTCCGCAACCGTGTCGCCGAGGACGGCGGTGTGTTCGAGCGAGACGTTGGTGACGGCGCTGGCGACCGGGTCGACGGCGCTCGTCGCGTCGAGTTCGCCGCCCATGCCGACTTCGAGCACCGCCACGTCGACGCCCGCGCGGTCGAAGTACCACAGCGCGAGGGCGGTCACGGTCTCGAAGAAGGTCAGCGGCTCGCCGTCGGCGGCCCGCTCGACGAGGTACGGCTTGGCTTCGGCCACGAACGCCGACAGCGCGGACTTCGGAACCTTCCGGCCGTCGACGCGGATTCGCTCCCGCACGTCGTCGAAGTGCGGCGAGGTGTAGAGGCCGACGTGCGCGCCCGACTCGCGCAGCATCGCGTCGGCCATCCGGGCGGTGCTTCCTTTGCCGTTCGACCCCGCGACCTGCACGAACGACACGTCTTCGTGGGGGTTGCCGAGGTGAGAGAGCAACCGCCGAATCGACTCGGTCCCCGGCTTGACCTGAAACCGCCGGAGGTCGAAAAGGAAGTTCACCGCCTCGTGGTACTCCATACGCGTGAGAAACCGGACGGTGGGCTTAGGCCTAACGCTCGACGTCACTCCTGCGACACGACGCCGGCCTCCGGCGTGCTTCGACCGCGGCGGGTCGCGACGACGCGCCGCGGGCGCGCCGACGCGTCAAACTCAGTCGATGTGGACGACGAGCACGGGACGCTTGGCGTTCTCGATGACGCGCTCGGTGACGCTCCCGAGCGACGTGAGTTTGTCGCGGCCGGTCCGCCCGTGAGTCCCCATCACGACCACGTCGACGCCGTGTTCGTCGGCGTAGTCGAGGATGACGCGGTGGGGGACGCCGTCTCGAATCGCGGTCTTCGTCGGCGCTTTCCCCTCGCACTTCTCGGCGCATATCTCGACCGCCTCGACCGCGTCGTCGCGGAGCGACTGGATGACCGCGTCCTGTTGGTCGCCGCCGGCGGCGAGGTACACCCGCTGGTCGACGACCGACAGCACGTGAATCGTCGACTCCGCCCCGGCGAGTTCGAGCGCGTGCTCGATGGCCTGCATCGTCCCCTCGCTCCCGTCGGTCGGCACTAGGATGTGTTCGTACATACCTCTGTGTTCGCCTCGCCGACACTTGAAGGGACACCGTCGGTGTTAGGTCGTGGGAACGGGTCGTGAGGCGTCTATAAGTGAGTTGCAGACGCTCAGTCGTGGCGGAAGCACCGTGTCCGTCACTAATCGTGACGGAAACACCGAAGCACTCCCTCCGGTCGTGCTTCGAGCTTTAGGCTCTCTTTCGCTTCGCTCAGTCGTGCCTAAAGCACCGCTGACCGGTGAAGACCATCGCAATCCCGCGCTCGTCGCAGGCCTCGATGACCTCCTCGTCGTTCACCGAGCCGCCGGGCTGGATGACCGCCTCGATGCCCGCGTCGGCCGCCTTCTCCACGCCGTCCGGGAACGGGAAGAACGCGTCGGAGGCCATGACGGCTCCCTGCGCGTTCTTGCCCTCGGCGTGTTCCTCGGCCTTCATCGCCGCGAGTTCGACCGCGTCGACGCGGGAGACCTGCCCCATGCCGACGCCGACCGTCTCGGTGCCCTTGGCGAAGAGGATGCCGTTGGACTTCACGTGCTTCAGGACCTTCCACGCGAACAGCATCGTCTCCAACTGCTCGTCGGTCGGCTCCGTCTCGGTGACGACTTCGAGGTCGTCGAGCGTCGGCGTCCAGAGGTCGCGCTCCTGAACGAGTCGGCCGCCGACGAGCGCCTTCTCGGTGTAGGTCTCGGTCCGGTCGCCGAGTTCGCCAACATCGAGGACGCGCAGATTTTTCTTCTCCGTCAACACGTCGAGCGCGTCGTCGGTGTAGCCGGGCGCGACGACGACTTCCTTGAACGAGTCGATGATGAGTTCCGCCGTCTCGGTGTCGCACTCGCGGTTGAGCGCGACGATGCCGCCGAAGGCGCTCATCGGGTCCGTGGCGAGGGCGTCGGCGTAGGCCTCCGCGAGGGTGTCGGCGGTGGCGCAGCCGGCGGGGTTCGTGTGCTTGATGACCGCCGCGGCGGGCTCGTCGAACTCCTTGATGATGTTCAGCGCGCCGTCAGCGTCGTTGTAGTTGTTGTACGAAAGCCCCTTCGCGCCCTCGTTGAGCTGGGGCGCGCCGACGACCGACGCCTCGTCGCACGTCTCGTCCACGTAGACGGCGGCGTCCTGATGGGGGTTCTCGCCGTAGCGGAGTTCGTCGTAGCGGTCCTCCGAGGTGACGCGGCGCTCGGGGAGGCCGGCGTCCACGTCGCCCTCGACGGTGACCGAATCGTCTTCGACCGTCACGCGGTCCTCGGCGAACCAGCGGACCGCGCGGGGGTAGGCCTTGAACTCGGCGTCGTAGAGGACGCGCGATTTGAGGTCGCCCGCGTCGTCGTCGGTGTACACCGGGACGGCTTCCTGCGTGACGATGGGGCCGGCGTCGACCTCCTCGCTGACGACATGGACCGTACAGCCGGTGGTCTTGACGCCGGCGTCGAGGACCTGCTCGTGGGCGTCCATGCCGGGGAACGCGGGGAGCAGCGACGGGTGGACGTTGAGCGTCGTCGGCGCGGCGTCGAGGAACGTCGAGGTGAGCACGCGCATGTAGCCGTCGAGGCAGACGAGGTCGAAGTCGTAGTCCGCGAGGGCGTCGAGGATGCGCTCCTCGTGGGACTCGCGGGACTCGTCGTCGCCGCGTTCGACGACCTCGCTGGGGATGCCGTGTTCGTCCGCCCAGTCGACGACGGGCGCGTCGGCGCTGTTCGAGACGACGACGCCGAGTTCCGCCCCGCCGGGGGCGCGGTCGGCGATGTTGCGAAGGTTTCGTCCGCGGTTGCTCGCGAGACCGGCGATGGTGTCCATGTGAGGATGGCGACTCGCGGCCCTCAAAGTGGTTGCGGTCCGCGTCGCCGACATATACTCAATTGTGTATATATAGAACCGACCGGGGCCGGAGATGGGCGTTGAGTACGCATACTCGTGCGTAATTCCCGGCATCGCGGCGGCGACGAACCCCCGGCGTTTAACGTCCCCCATCGTGACGACTCAGACATGACCGACGCCGACCGGCACGACCCGCTGTACGCGGTGTCCCCGCTCGACGGGCGATACGCCTCTCGAACCGCACCTCTCGCGCCGCACGTGAGCGAGGCCGCGCTCATGCGCGCCCGCGTGGAAGTCGAAGTAGAGTACCTCCTCGCGCTCGCCGACCTCGACGCGACGCCGCTTTCGTTCTCCGAGGCCGAGCGCGCCGACCTCCGGGCGCTCTACGAGGAGTTCGACGCCGACGACGCCGACCTCGTGAAGCGGCTCGAAGTCGAGGGCGCGGCGGGATTCTCGGCGACGAACCACGACGTGAAGGCCGTCGAGTACTTCATCCGCACCGAGACCGACGAGTCGGTCCACCCGTGGATTCACTTCGGGCTCACCTCCGAGGACGTGAACAACCTCGCCCAGCGCCTCATGGTGAAAGGCGCGGTCGAGGAGGTGCTCGTACCCGAACTCCGCGACACGCGGGACGAACTCGTCTCGCTCGCGCGGGAGTTCCGCGGCGTTCCCATGCTCGCGCGCACCCACGGTCAGCCCGCGACGCCGACGACGTTCGGCAAGGAGATGGCCGTCTACGCCGCCCGCCTCGGCCGGACGCTCGCCCGCGTCGAGGCCGCGACCGACGACCTCGCCGGCAAGCTCGCGGGCGCGTCGGGCGTCTACGCCGCCCACGTCGCCGCCTACCCCGACGTGGACTGGCGGGCGTTCTCCCGGGAGTTCGTCGGGTCGCTCGGCCTCGACCACACCGCGCTCGCCACGCAGGTCAACCCCTGCGACGACCTCGCGGCGCTGTTCGACGCCGTCCGCGGCGTCAACAACGTCCTCGTCGACCTCGACCGCGACGCGTGGCTGTACGTCTCCGACCGCTATCTGGGACAGGAGGCCGTCGAGGGCGAAACCGGCTCGTCGACGATGCCGCACAAGGTCAACCCCATCGACTTCGAGAACTCCGAGGGCAACCTCTCGAAGGCCAACGCCGACCTGACGTTCCTCGCCGACTACGTGACGACCTCGCGCCTCCAGCGGGACCTCTCCGACTCCACGGTCAAGCGAAACATCGGCGCGGCGTTCGCCCACTGCCTCATCGGCTACAAGAAGACCCAGACCGGCCTCGGCAAGGTCGTCCCGAACGAGCAGGTCATGCGCGACGAACTCGACGACACGCCGGCCATCATCGGCGAGGCCGTCCAGACGATTCTCCGCCGCGAGGGCGACACGCAGGCCTACGAGCGGGTGAAGGAGCTCACCCGCGGCCGCGAGGTGACGCTCGACGACTTCCACGACCTGTTTGCGGACCTCGACGTGGACGAGGAGACCCGCGAGGAACTGCTCGCGCTCACGCCCGCGACGTACGTCGGCCTCGCGGACGAACTCGTCGACGACATCGACAACTGAGGGGTCGGCCGGGCCGCCGGGGCGTCCTTCCGCCGAATCCCGCCGAATCGACACGCGCTCTTTTCCGAGTCGGACGAACGCGTCGCTGAGCCGAGCGAACGTCAGGAGAAAACCAAAACCGCCGCAGAGGCCGACAGGCACGGGGTATCGGCCTCAGCACGGTTCGGGCACGGGTTCGGCGAGCGCCGGCACGGATGGGCTGGACAGGCTGGGCCGCGCGGTGCGGTTCGTCATGGGCTGGTGTGACGACGCTGGGCGCTCACCGTGGATGAATTATTTACTCATCATAGAATAAGTCTTTTGGTGGGGTGGTACGTTGGTGGGTGTATGAAAGCAATCGCCGTCGAGCGCGGGGAAGACAAACCGGTCGTCATCGAGAAGCCGCGACCGGAACCCGACGCCGGGGAGGCGCTCGTCCGGACGCTTCGGGTCGGCGTGGACGGGACGGACCACGAGGTCATCGCCGGCGGCCACGGCGGGTTCCCCGAGGGCGAAGACCACCTCGTGCTCGGCCACGAGGCGGTCGGCGTCGTCGTCGACCCGAACGACACCGAACTGGAGGAAGGCGACGTCGTCGTGCCGACGGTCCGCCGCCCGCCGGCCTCGGGGACAAACGAGTACTTCGAGAAAGACCAACCCGACATGGCCCCCGACGGGATGTACGCCGAACGCGGCATCGTCGGCGCGCACGGCTTCATGTCCGAGTACTTCACCAGCCCCTCGAACTACCTCGTTCGCATCCCGCGCTCGCAGGCCGACCTCGGCTTCCTCATCGAACCCATCTCCATCACCGAGAAGGCGCGCGAGCACGCCTACGCGAGTCGGTCCGCGTTCGACTGGAACCCCTCGTCGGCGCTCGTCCTCGGCAACGGGAGCCTCGGGCTCCTGACGCTCGCCATGCTGAAGGCCGACGACAAGGGCTACGAGAGCCTCTACTGCCTCGGTCGGCGCGACCGTCCCGACCCGACTATCGACATCATGGAGAGACTCGGCGCGACGTACGTCGACTCCCGCGAGACCCCGGTCGAGGAGATTCCGAGCGCACACGAGGGCATGGACTTCATCTACGAGGCGACCGGCTTCCCCAAACACGCCATCCAGTCGGTGCAGGCGCTCGCGCCCAACGGCGTGGCCGCGCTCCTCGGCGTCCCGAGCGACTGGGAGTTCGAGGTCGACGCCGGGGCGTTCCACCGCGAGATGGTGCTCCACAACAAGGCGCTCGTCGGCAGCGTCAACTCCCACGTCAAGCACTTCGAGGCCGCGACCGTGACGTTCACCAAGCTCCCGCGGTGGTTCCTCCGCGATTTGGTCACCGGCGTCTACCCGCTTTCGGAGTTCGAAGCAGCATTCGAAGACGACGACACCACTATAAAAACCGCCATCGAATTCGGTACTGTATGAAGAACGTCGACGACCTCATCGCCAGCGCGGCTGAGCTCGCGGACCGCGGCCTCTCGAAAGGCGAGATTGCCGACGAGTTGAACGTCTCCCGCGAGACCGCCAGCTGGCTTGTCGAACGAAGCGGTGCGGCGACCGAACCCGAACCAAAGGCGGAACCCGAAGGCCCCGACGACATCCACGTCGACTGGAACGCCATCGGGAGCGGCGGCAAGCGCCTCACCTACGTCGGGCGCGCGCTCGCCGACCTGCTCATGGAGACGAACGGCGAGGCCGACGTGACCGTCGGCATCGAGAAGGCGGGCGTCCCCCTCGCTACCTCCGTCTCGCGCGAACTCGAAACGACGCTCGGCGCGTACTCGCCCGCGAAACACCAGTGGGACGAAGGCGACCTCGAAGACCTCGGCGGCGGCTTCTCCCGGAACTTCTCGCCCGTCGAGGGCCGCAAGTGCTTCATCGTCGACGACACGGTGACGAGCGGCACGACGCTCCGCGAGACCATCGACGCCATCCGCTCCGAGGGCGGCGAACCGCTCGCGTGCGTGGTCATCGTCGACAAGCAGGGCGTCGAAGAGATAGACGGCGTCCCCGTCCACTCGCTCATCAACGTCGTCCGCGTCGGCGAGCAGTAAGTCGGGGGCTCGGTCGGTACGGGCGGTACCCGTTTGACCGCGACGCAACTCCTTTGTCCGCCCGGCCGTTATCTGGGTGCATGACGTTCCAACCGGAGAGCTTGGACCCGGAGGAAGTACAGACCCGCGTCGACGAGGCGGTCGGGAACAACCACGTCGTTCTGTTCATGAAGGGCAACCGCCTGATGCCGCAGTGCGGCTACTCGGCGAAGGCGGTCGACCTCATCTCCCAGTACGTCGACGAGTTCGAGACCGTCGACGTACTGCCCGCGCTCCCGCACTACCGCGAGGCGCTCAAGGAGAAAAGCGACTGGGAGACCATCCCCCAGACGTTCGTCGACGGCGAGTTCGTCGGCGGCAGCGACATCCTCGAAGAACTCGACGAGCGCGGCGACCTCGAAGCGACCCTGACCGGCGCGAACTAACCGCCCGAAGCGACCCCGACAGACCGCCGGACTGCGGCCCGACGCCGGCCTCTTATCTCTCGCCTACCGCGAAGGGGAGGCCATATAAGCCTCGAACTCGTACACGAACACAGGTATCGCCATCCGGGTGCGCCCGCACCGTGGCTCTCGTCGATACCGAAGCCAACAATGTCAGGCCGCGTATATCGACTCCATTCGACGTTGGAACTGCCACTCGAAGACGTGATGGACTACTTCGAAAACGACCCAGAACTCCCACCTGAGGTCGAGAACGTAGACATCACCCGCCGAAACAACACACTCATCATCAAAGCCGTCTCCGCCGACGACAACCTCAGCAAGTACACGCCGACGGCTCAGTTGAAAGCGAGCGTGACGGAAAACCGCGTCTACGAAGAAGAGCCGCCCCGCGCCGGCGCGCCCAACTGGGGAGATGAAGAAGAAGAGGAGATTCCCTCCGAACTCGTCGAGTTCGCCTGCTTCAAAGGCGACCTCGAAACCGTGCTCCAGAACACGGCGCTCCAGTACCCGATGTTCCTCGTGCTCCGCGAGATTGCGATGCTCTCGGAGAAGGGGACGCTGACCGCCATCACCGAGGAGGGCGACGAACTGCAGGCGACGCGCATCGTCGAGGGCGAGGTGCGTGCCGCCTCAGTCGAAGTCGTCGAGAACCCGCAGCAGAACGGCTCCTCGGACAGCGGAATCAACTGGCGCGACAACAAGTTCATCTCCTAAACGCGTCGTATCTTCCCATCCCGTCACCGCCGACCCACGTGAGCCAGCGGCCCAAATCGTGTTCGGTGGTATCGCGCCCCACACGACTTCTCGGGCAAAAAGCATTTACACGTCCTAATTAGATGTAATTACACACCATGTCGGAAGCCGAAGCCTTCCCGGACTACCTCGACGTCGACTACACCGACGGTGAGGGAGAGACGCCGGAGGACTACCCGAGTATCGAGGACAAAATCGAGAAGGCCATCGAGGTCACGAAGCGGGGGCTCGAACAGTACGAGAACCCCGCCGTGATGTGGACCGGTGGCAAGGACTCGACGCTCACGCTCTACTTCATCAAGGAGGTCGCAGAGCGCTACGACCTCGAAGTCCCGCCGGCGGTCTTCATCGACCACTACCAGCACTTCGACGAGATCATGGACTTCGTCGAGCACTGGGCCGACGAGTGGGACCTCGACGTCATCTGGGCGCGTAACGAGGACGTCGGCGCGTACGTCGACGAGAACGGTCTGGAACCCGGCGACGACATCCCCGTGTCCGAACTCTCCGAGCACAACCAGCACCACGTCCGTGAAATCCTCGAATACGAGGAGGACACGTTCCCCTTCCTGCTCGACACCTACGTCGGCAACCACCTGCTGAAGACCGTCGCGCTCAACGACACCCTCGAAGAACACGACATCGACGGCGTCATCTCCGGCGTCCGCTGGGACGAACAGGAGGCCCGCGCCGACGAGACGTTCTTCAGCCCCCGTCACGACCCCGACATCTACCCCCCGCACGACCGCATTCAACCCATCCTCCAGTTCGAAGAGAGCGCCGTCTGGGACGCCTTCTGGTACTTCGCGGTCCCCGACACCGTCGAGAACTACCCCGAGGACGGCTACGTCCCGACGAGCGACACCGACCTCCCCGAGGGCGTCACGCAGGAGGACGTGCCCGTCTCGCCGAAGTACTTCGCCGGCTTCCGGAGTCTCGGCAGCGAGGTCTCGACCGACAAGTCCGCCGAGGAACCGGCGTGGCTGCAGGACATGGAGAACACGACCGAGCGCGCGGGCCGCGCCCAGGACAAAGAGGACCTGATGGAGCGCCTGCGCGACCTCGGCTACATGTGACGACGGCCGACGCCTGACGCGAACGCCGCGTCGCGGCCACTTTTTCGCGGCCCCGCTTCGAGAGCGACTGCGACCGTCCCACAGCGGAAACAGCGATATTCTCTGCGAGCGATTCCTGTTGTATGGTTCACACGTTCCCCGACTACCTCGACGTCGACTACGACGACGGCCGCGAGGAGACCGCCGCGGACTACCCGACGCTGGCGGACAAACTCGAAAAGGCGGCCGCGGTGACCGCGACCGCCCTCGAACAGTACGAGTGCCCGGCCGTCATGTGGACCGGCGGGAAGGACTCCACGCTCGTCCTCTACGTCGTCCGCGAGGTCGCCGCCGACATGGGCGTCCCCGTGCCGCCCGTCGTCTTCATCGACCACTTCGAGCACTTCGACGAGACCGAGGCGTTCGTCCGCGAGTGGGCCGACCGCTGGGGCCTCGACCTCGTCGTCGCCCGCAACGAGGAGTTCGCGCGCCTCGGCGCGTCGCCCGGCGACGAGATTCCCCTCTCGGCCCTCGGCGACGACACCCGCCGCGAACTCGCCCGCCTCGGCTACGAGGGCGAGACCGTCGTCCTCGACGCCGACTCCTTCGAGGGCAACCACCTGTTGAAGACCGTCGCGCTCAACGACGCCATCGAGAACCGCGGCTTCGACGGCGTCTTCTCCGGCGTCCGCTGGGACGAACAGGAGTCTCGCGCCGACGAGACGTTCTTCAGCCCCCGTCACGACTCCGAGAAGTACCCGCCGCACGACCGCGTCCACTCGATCCTCCAGTTCGAGGAGGCCGACGTGTGGGCGGCGTTCTGGAACTACATCGTCCCCGACTCGGTCGAGGGTTATCCCGCGGGCCACGTCCCCGAGACGTCCGACGACCTCCCCGACGGCGTCGAACCCGGTGACCTCCCCGTCTCGCCGAAGTACTTCGAGGGCTACCGCTCGCTCGGCACCGAGTCCGGCTCCGCGAAGTCCGACGACCGCCCCGCGTGGGTGCAGGACCTCGGCGCGAGCGCGGAACGCGAGGGGCGCGCGCAGGACAAGGAGGACCTGATGGGTCGGCTCCGGGATTTGGGCTACATGTGATGCGAGCCGCGCGAAACGCGCCCGCGACGCCCACACCGTAGCGCCTATCTCCCCCAACGCGCTATCGCCTCTAATGACAGCCGAGTGGGTCAGTCTCTTTTCCGGCGGAAAGGACTCCTCGTGGGCGCTCTATCGCGCGCTCGAAGAGGGGTTGAACGTCACCCGCCTCCTGACCGTCCACCCCAGCGACGACTCGTATATGTACCACGTCCCGGCGACCGACCTCGCCGCGCTCGCCGCCGAGAGCACCGGCATCGAACTCGTGGAGGTCCACCCCGGCGACCTCGAAGCGACCGACGCCGACGACTCCGGCGCGCAGGGCGACGCCGAGCTCGAACCGCTCGAAGCGGCGCTGTCGGAACTCCAGTCCGACATCGACCTCGCGGGCGTCACCGCCGGGGCCATCGAAAGCGAGTTCCAGACCGACCGGATTCAGGCGATGTGCGACCGCCTCGGAATCGACCTGTTCGCCCCGCTGTGGCAGGAAGACCCCCGCGAACTCGGCGACGCCATGCTCTCGGCGGGCTTCGAAATCACGATCATTCAGGTCGCGGCCCACGGCCTCGACGAGTCGTGGCTCGGCCGGACGCTCGACGCCGACGCGCTCGACGAACTGGAGGCGCTCAACGAGCGGTACGGCGTCCACATCCTCGGCGAGGGCGGCGAGTTCGAGACGCTCGTCACCGACGGTCCGCACATGGACCGACCCATCGAACTGGAGTACGAGACGGAGTGGGAGGGGACCCACGGCCGGCTCCGCATCACCGACGCGTACCTCGGCTGAGAAACAAGAACCCGCGTCCGCGGCTCGAACCGCGGGTCGGCGTTACTGCTCGTTCGTCAACCGCGAGTGCGCCCCGATGAGGGCGTTCGAGAGGTCGAGGCTATCGATGTGGGTCTCCTCGTCGACGATGGAGTTCTTGAGCTCCGCGTTTCGGATGACCGCGCCGGGGAAGACCACGGACTCTTCGAGAACGGAGTCCTCGATGACCGCGTCGGCCATGACGTGGACGTTGGTGCCGACCTCCGTGTTCGTGAGCGTCGCCGACTCGTGGATGTAGTTCTCGCCGCCGAGATACCACGCCACGGCGTCGAGGTAGCTCTGGGGCGTGCCGATGTCGAACCACGCCTCGTCGAACGTGTAGGCGAACAGGTCGCCGTTCTGCTGGAGCCACTGCATGAACCAGCCGGGCTCGTCGGGGTTGTTGTCGCCGGAGAGATACTCGTCGAACTTGGGGAGGTCGCCCGCCGGGATGGCGTAGCAGGCGATGGAGACGAGCGTGCTCTTCGGGTCTTCGGGCTTTTCTTGGAAGTTGATGACGCGGTCGCCGTCGAGTTCGACGAGGCCGTAGGCCTTCGCGAGCTCTTTGTCGCCCACGTCGTAGGCGGCGAGACACGGCGCGTTCTTCTCGTAGAAGAAGTCCACGAAGTCGCCCACGTCGAAGCTGATGAGGTTGTCGCCCGCGATGACGACGAGGTCCTCGTCGACCTCCTCGCGGTCGATGAGTTGGGCGAGCGCGCCCACGACGCCGAACTTCTCGTCTTCTTCGCTCGTGTCTTCGACCGACAGCGTCGGCTTTTCGAACGGCGACTCGTCGATGTACTCCTCGAACGCGCCGGCGAAGCGCTCGTTCGTGCTCACGAACACCTCCGAGACCCGGTCGTCGGCCTCCAGGTCTTCAAAGATGGTGTCGATGACCGTCTGGTCACCGACGGGTAAGAACATCTTGGGTCGGTGTTTGGTAATCGGCCACAGACGCGTCGCGTACCCACCGGCAAGGACGACTGCCTTCATATCCCCAAATCCCGCCACGTGGACAAGGCCTTTTTGCATCCTCTCTATCTTGCTGACATTTCTCGGCGGGAGACGGCGCAAGGGATTTTCCCTTCGACTCCCAACCCAGCGATATGACTGCCCGGGAGTCCGACACGACGGCCCGCCAGCGCATCGCCGACGCCCTCCGCGACGACCCCGCGACGGCCTCCGAACTCTCGGCGAGCGTCGGCGTCTCGGTGTCGTCGGTGTACGGCCACCTCCAACACGTCGCCCGAACGGTCCACGGGGAGGACGGCGAGCAGTTCCTCGTCGCGCCGCCGGAGTGCAACCACTGCGGCTTCACCGCCTTCGACGACCCCGTGAACTACCCCTCGCGGTGTCCGGAGTGCCGAAGCGAAAGCATCGAAGAGGCCGTGTTCAAAATCGAGTAGCGAGCGCGGTCAAAACGACGCGATGGTTCGGTTGTGGTAGTCGAGAAACGCGGAACCGAGGTCGTGGTCCTCGCGGACAGAGAGCGAAGCGCCGTCTAACTCGCGCTCGTAGGCGTGAGAGATAGCGCGCGTCTCGGGGTCGACCGCTATCATGCCGTAGTCGAAATCCGCGTGGTGGTCGGGACAGAGGACGAGGAGGTTCGCCTCGACGTCCGGGCCGTCGTGGGGCCGACCGAGCGGTCTGAGGTGATGCGCCTCGGCGTATCCGTCGTGAACACCCCGGCGACGGCGCTCTCCACAGACCTGGCACGTGTGGGAGTACCGCGCCTTCAACTCGGTTGCGAGCGCCGTGTTCCGAATGATTCGGCTCCGCGTCGTCTCGGTGCGTTCCGCGGGCGCGAGGTCCGCGGCGGCTTCCTCGTCGTCGACTCGGTCCCGCGTTTCGTGACGGCGGCGAAGCACGAATCGATAGACGTCCCTGTCGTCGCCTTCGAACGGTCCGCACGCGTAATCGACGACTTCGACTTGACCTTGGTACTCCCAGTCGGCCTCCCCCGATTCCCGATGGAAGAAGAATATCGGTAACGTGTGGCGTTTCGCCCGCGCCAGAAACTTGTTTCCGCCGGTGAGCGTCTGGTCACCGGTCCGTCCCTCTCCGATGTACGTGAACTCGCCGCCGGTCACGTCGTCACCGTACGGTCCGGTGTCGCTCGAAAAGAGACGGAGATACCGCTGGTCGTCGTCGTCGTAACAGATTTCGATGCCTCGTCCCGTCATTCCGGGTTCGAGCGAGAGCGCTGCGAGTTCCACAGCAGTTCCGACGACCGACCGACGAAAAAACGTTCTCCCGCGACGGGTGGTGCCGCCCGGACGGAACCGACTAGTTCGCGTCTAACTCGTCCAACAGCGTCTGGGCCGCCGCGGCCGACGAGCCGGGGCCGCGCGCGGTGATGAGGTCGCCGTCGACGGTGACGCTCGTGTCGCTGTCGAGTTCGGCGTCCCAGACGCCGCCGGCGGCCTTCACCTCGTCTTCGACCCAGTAGGGAAGCTTCCGACCGTCGGGCATCAGGTCGTCGTCGTCGACGATGCCCTCCTCCCACTCGTTGGGGAAGCCGGTGACCTCGCGCCCCTCGACGAGGAACGAGCCGTCGGCCTCGCGGGTGAACCCGAGGATGCCGACGGCGTGGCAGACGACGAGCGCCTTCGAGCCGTCGCCGGCGACAGCCTGCAGGAGCGCCTGCCGGGCGTGTCGGTCCTGATTGACGTCCCACGCGGTCCCGTGGCCGCCGGGGAACACCACGGCGTCGTACTCGTCGGCGTCGACCCGCGCGATCGGCTCCGGGTTCTGGAGTCGCTCGTCGTTCTCGTGGACCTCGACGACGCGCTCGGCGAGTTCCTCGCCGACCTCGTCGGGGTCGACAGAGCGCTCGTCGACGACCGGCACGCCGCCCGTCGGCGTCGCAACGGTCACGTCCACGCCGGCGTCGGTCAAGCTCGTAAGCGGCTCGATGCACTCTTCGCCCCAGTAGCCGTCTTCGCTGACGATGAAAAGCGCCGATGTCATCGCTCCCCGGTACGGCCCGGTCACAAAAAGGCCCCGCGGAGGCGGAAATCCGCGGGCGAACGCGACGCGGCGATGACGCCGCGGCCGCGTCGGTGTCGGGTCAGTCGTCGCCGTGCTCGTCGACGATGACGACTTCGCCGTCTTCGACGGTCACGTTGATGAGCGTCTTGACGTGGTGTTCCGAGTCGTCGAGCTCGTTCGGGCCGGCCTTCTTGATGATGGCGACGGTGTCGACGACGTCCGCGCCGATGTGGTCGAGGGCGTCGAGGACGGCCTTCATCGTGCCGCCGGTCGAGAGCACGTCGTCGAGGACGAGCACGCGGTCGCCCTCGTTGACGTCGTTGATGAACATGTCGCCCTCGGAGTAGCCCGTCTGCTGGTGGAGCGACACCTCGCCGTCGAGGCCGTACTCGCGCTTGCGGATGACGACGAGCGGGATGTCCGTCATCAGCGAGACGGCCGTCGAGATGTGGATGCCCATCGCCGCCGGCGTGACGATTTTGTCGACGTTTTCGAGGTTCGCCTTGCGGATGATCTTGATGACGATCTCGCGGAGGAGCCCCGGCTTCAGCATCGGAACGCCGTCGCTGATGGGATGAACGAAGTACTCGTAGTCTCCTTTTTCGATGATCGGCGCGTCGAGAAGGGACTGCCGCAACTGGTCCATGGCGCTCGTTTCCCCGGTTAGGCATAAAATGTGGCGGTTCGAAGGCTCTCGGACACGCCGACCCACGCCGTACGGTATCTCCTCTCGTGGAGGAGACGCCGACGAGCGCGGCCGCTCTCGGCCCGGCCTGATTCTCGGTCCGGAGCGCGGCGCTCCGGAGAGTCGGTTACATCCCGCCGAGAAGCTGTGACGCGGTCTTCACGAGCGGCTCGACGCTCTCGTCGGGGTCGACGAAAAGCAGCATGCCGCGACCGCCGCAGTAGACCTGCAACACGCCGTAGCCGTCGCGTTCCTCGAAGCGGTACTCGACGCTGTTCTGTACCGGACTCAGCCCGGAAAACAGCCCGCGTTCCATGAACTCGCGCCGAGTCTCCTCGGCGAGCGAACTCAGATGCGCCACGAGTTCCTCGCGGCTTTTGAAGTCCTCACGGACCGTTTCACCGACGTGAAACAGGTCGAACGCCGTCGCACCGTAGACGGCGACCAGCGAGACTGCCCCCTTCGCAGTCCCCCGGAGCGCGTCCATCGCGACCTCGCTGTCGGGTCCCGGTCCGTTGACGGATGCCATCCGTGACGGGTCGATTATCATTCGTTTCCCCCCCTGCCCTGACGCTGCGCGTCTCCCTGCCCGGAGCGCGCGCCTGGACGTATCATGAATCTCAGATTGTCAGTTGTTGCTATAAATGTAGAGGTGTAGTTTCTCTCGCTGAAAAACCGGCCTCAGGACGGGTAGGACGCCGTTTGACACCCGATTCGGAGAACGAGACACGACAGCGAAGCGGGGATCGACGGGCTGCGAAGGACGTGACAGGGACGGGCGCAGACGCCGGCGGACGGTCGGCCGTCAGTCGGCTCCGGGCTCGGTTCGCTCGCTCGATAACGTGGGAGTCAAGCGGACCTCGGCCCGGAACCCCTCGACCGAAAGCGAGACGACCGTCTCGTCGAAGTCGCAGTCGTAGCGGCGGCGGTGCGTGCCGTCGTCGCGGACCTCGGTCGTCGAACTGACGAGACCGCACTCGCACAGCCGGTCGAGCCGTCGGTACACGGTCGGAAGCGAGAGGTCGAGCGTCTCACCGAGCTCCTTGGCGGTGCGGGGCTCGCGGCGGAGCGCCACGAGCAGTGCCCGGGACTCGGTGTCTCCGAGTATATCCAAGAGTTCGTCGCTCGATGCACGTCCGTCCATCTCTGATGAAAGCCTCCGAATGCGCGTATAAAGTAGTTGCGCCCCCGAGACGGTGACCGCTTTCAGGGCGGACCAGCGGGGTGAGAGAGGGCCGAACCGGGGACTCCAGAAACTATGACAAGTATCTCTGATTGGACACCTCGCGTGCGGACGAAGACGGCTGACAGCGCGACCGCCTCCCTCACGGACGACGCGGTGGAGTCGCGTGCGCTCGTCGGTGAGACGGGCGACGCGACGCGTGAGCACAGCGCCGATCGGGCCGCGCGGACGAATCCCGCCGGCGCGACGAATATTCTCGAAGGGGTGACTGTGCTCTAAGACGTACTATCGTCGTCCGAGAATATAAATTTCGCCCTCAGTAGAAAATCATGAAGTTGAGAAATCAGCGAATAAACCGACCGGGCGTCCCGTTTCGATGCCGGACAACCAACGGGTTTGACAACACCTAAGTCGGCGCTTCCCGCAATTTCCCCCGTGCAACCCACACCGGAAGTCGTCCTCGCGGTCGTCTTCTTGCCGTTTCTCGCCGCGGCGTTCACCCCGGTAGTCTACCGGCTCTTGGGTGAGCGCACGGCGTACTTCGCGGCCGCCGTCGCGCTGGTCACGCTCGGCCTCGTGACGGACCAGTATCTCGCGGGGGCGCACGGAACCGTGCCGTTCGACTGGATTCCCTCGCTCGGAATCTCGCTGGCGTTTCACGTAGACGGGTTGGCGCTTCTCATCGCCTTCCTCGCCAGCGGGGTCGGCGTGCTCATCCTCACGTACTCCGGAGGATACATGCACGGCGAGCCGGGCCAGGCGAAATACTACGCGACCCTGTTGGCGTTCATGGGCTCGATGCTCGGCGTCGCCCTCGCGGGCGACCTCGTCGCCCTGTTCGTCTTCTGGGAGCTGACGAGCCTCTCGTCGTTCATCCTCATCGGCCACTACACCGGCGAGGAAGCCTCCCAGTACGCCGCCCGGAAGTCGATGCTCATCACCGTCTCCGGCGGCCTGTTCATGCTGGTCGGCTTCCTGCTTCTCGTCTGGGCGTCCGGCCAGACGACGGCCATCGAGGGGACGACCTACAGCATCCCGCTTTTGGTCGAACACGCGGACGCGATTCGCGAGGTCCTGACGGCCTCCGGTCTGCTCGTCCCCGTGCTCGTCCTCGTCGGCCTCGGCGCGGCGACGAAGTCCGCGCAGGTCCCGTTCCACGTGTGGCTTCCCAACGCGATGGAGGCTCCGACGCCGGTCTCGGCGTTCCTCCACTCCGCGACGATGGTCAAAGCCGGCGTCTACCTCGTCGGCCGATTCCGCCCGCTTTTCCTCCCCGAGGACGCGGCGGTGCTCGGCGAGTGGACGCTCGTCTTCGCCGTGCTCGGCCTGCTGACGATGACCGTCGCGGCCATGCTCGCGGTGAGCGCGACCGACATCAAGGAGCTGCTCGCGTACTCGACGGCCTCGCACCTCGGCCTCATCATCGCCGGCTTCGGCTTCGCCAACAGCTACGGCGCGGAGGCCGGCGCGTTCCACATCCTGAACCACGCGAGCTTCAAGGCCGCGCTGTTCATGGTCGCGGGCATCATCGCCCACGAGGCCGGCACGCGGAACATAGAGCGCCTCGGCGGACTCCGGAAACACCTGCCCGTGACGGCCGTCATTGCAGTCGTCGCGTCGCTGTCGATGGCCGGGTTCCCGCCGTTCAACGGCTTCTACTCGAAGGAACTGCTGTTCGAGTCGACGTACTACGCCGCCGAGCACATGGGCGGCATCGCGTGGGTCTTCCCGGTCGTCGCGGTGTTCGGGAGCGTCTTCACGTTCCTCTACTCCATCAAGTTCGCCTCGCTGTTCTTCGGCGACGAACCCGACGGACTGGGCCACGTCCACCGCCCGCCGGTGGCGATGCTCGTCCCGCCGGCGATTCTCGGCGCGCTCGTCCTCGCCATCTCCGCCCAGCCGAACCTCTTCATCGAGGGGCTCATCGGCGACGTGTACGGGAGCGTCGTCCCCGGCGAGGCGCACTCCTTTTCGGTCCACTTCCCGACCGAACTCACTCCGTACGTGATCATGAGCATCGTCACCATCGTCGTCGGTGCGGCCGCCTTCCCGTTCTACGACCGCATCCACGACGCCATCAACGCGGCGCTGCGCGGCCCCGTCCGCGCGAACTGGTGGTACGACAACTTCGTCGAGGGACTGACGACGACGAGCGTCGCCGTCACGCCGAAGATTCAGACCGGCCTCCTGCGCACCTACGCGACGTGGGGCCTCTTCGGCTTCGTCGCGCTCGCGCTCGGCGGCTACGCGGCCGCGGGCGTCGCCCTGCCCGGGTTCAGCGAACTCAGCGTCTCGATTCCCATCGTGCTCGTGCTCCTCGTCGCGCTCGTCGCCGCCTTTGCGGTCGACGTCGCGCCGTCGCACGTGGCGGGCGTCCTGACGCTGTCTATCGTCGGCTTCATGGTCGCAATCTTCTACATCCTCGCGGACGCGCCCGACCTCGCGTTGACCCAACTGGTCGTCGAGACGCTCGTGTTGGTCATCTTCCTGCTCGTCTTGGACCGCCTGCCGGCGTTCTACGGCGACGCGCCGGACCGACTCGTCTCCGTCCGCGACGGCCTGCTGTCGCTCGCCGTCGGCGGGACGGTGTTCCTCACCGTCCTGCTCTCGACGGACGCCTCCCCAGACCCGCTGCTACAGGAGTTCTTCGTGTCTCGGGCCGGCGTCCCGGCGGAACACGGGCCGTTCTTCGCGGACTACGGCGGCGGGTCGAACATCGTCAACGTCATCCTCGTCGACTTCCGCGGATTCGACACCATGGGCGAGATTTCGGTCGTCGTGATGGCGTCGCTCGCCATCCTGACGCTGATTCGCATGCGGACGCGGGGTGAGGGCCAGTGAACGGCTCGTCCGGTCGGACGACCGTCATCTCGCGGACCGTCGCGCGCATCGTCGTCCCCATCATCCTCGTGACGGCTATCGCGCTGTTGTTCCGCGGGCACAACCTCCCCGGCGGCGGCTTCATCGGGGCCGTCCTCGCGGCGGCCGCGTTCGCGCTCGTCTACATCATCTTCGGGCTGGAGTTCATCCAGCGGGAGGTGCTCGCCATCAAACCCGACGGCTCGGAGCGACACCGACTCGTCGAGACCTACCGCTGGATGGCCTCGCTCGGCCTCGCAATCGCCGTGGCGTCCAGCCTCGCCCCGCTCGCGTTCGGCGCGCCGTTCCTGACGCAGGGCGTGCTCTTCTTGGAGCACCTGCCCATCTACGGCGAACTCGAAGTCGCGAGCGCGTTCGCCTTCGACCTCGGCGTCTTCTTCGCCGTCGTCGGCGGACTGCTCACCATCGTCGCGGAGGTCGGTAACGAATGACCCAGTTCTTCCTCGCCGCCACGCTCGGCGTCCTGTTCAGTATCGGCACGTACCTCGTGCTCCGACGCGACGTGGTTCGCGTCGTCTGGGGTATCAGCATCATCAGCCAATCGGCCAACGTCTACCTCGTCACCATGGGCGGATTCGACGGGCTCGCACCCATCCTCTCGGGACACGGCGCGAGCGGTCCGGCACCCTCGGACCCCATCGTGCAGGCGCTCGTCCTCACCGCCATCGTCATCGGCTTCGGGACGACGGCGCTCGCGCTCGTCTTGACCTACCGGGTGTACGAGGAACACGGAACAATCGACATGTACGAACTCGGAGGGAGCAGATGAGCACGGTCGTCATCGCACCGCTCCTCGTGGCGCTCGTGACGGCGATTCTGACGCTGCTCACGCGCCCGAGCGACATACTCCAACGGACGGTCAGCCTGCTCGGCGGCGTCGCCTACCTCGTCGCCGTCGCCGCCCTGTTCGACGCCGTGGTCCTGCCGCTCGGCGGCGAGTCGACCACGCTCGTCTATCAGGTCTCGAACTGGGCTGCGCCGTTCGGCATCACGCTCGTCGCCGACGCCCTGTCGGTGTTCATGCTGGCGCTCACCGGCTTCGTGTCGCTCCTGGCGCTCGGTTACTCCGTCGCGTCGGTCGGCTCGTTCGGCCAGCGCCTCAGCTACCACACGCTGTTCCACTTCATGGTGGTCGGCGTCACCGGCTCGTTCCTCACCGGCGACGTGTTCAACCTGTTCGTCTGGTTCGAGGTGATGCTCATGTCGAGCTACATCCTCGTGCTGTTTTACTCCGGCCGCGAGCACACCCGCGCGGCGCTCAACTACGTCGTGCTCAACCTCATCGGGAGCGCGGTGATGCTCGTCGCCATCGGCGGTCTCTACAGCACGACCGGGACGCTCAACATGGCCGACATCGCCCGGCGACTGGCCGAACCGGCCGCCTACGACATCGAACTCCTGCCGACGCTCGGCCTGTCGGCGGTGCTGTTCTCGGTGTTCGCGCTAAAGGCCGGCCTCGCGCCCTTCCAGTTCTGGGTGCCCGCGGCCTACCGCGCCGCGCCGTCGCCGGTGACCGCGATGCTCGCCGGCGTCGTGAAGAAGGTCGGCGTCTACGCCATCGTCCGGCTCTACTTCACCGTCTTCGCCGCGGCGTCCATCGACCTCAACTTCCTCGGCATCACCGGGGAGTCGTTCCTCGGCTTCTTCGGCCCGGTCATGTTCGCAATGGCCGCGGTCAGCATCGTCCTCGGCGGCATCGGCGCGGTCGGCCGCGACGACGTGGACGGCATCCTCGCGTACTCCTCTATCAGTCAGGTTGGCTTCATCGTCCTCCCGCTGGCGGTGGCCGCGACCGCGCCGTCCGAGGCGGTTCGGGCGCTCGGCGTGACCGCCGCGCTGGTCTACGCGTTCAACCACGGTATCGCCAAGAGCCTGCTGTTCCTCGCGAGCGGCACGCTCAAGGACGTCGTCGGCAGCGACCGCCTCTCCGACCTCGGCGGTCTCGCCGACAGAGCGCCGGTGCTCGCCGCCGGCTTCCTCCTCGGCGCGCTGACGCTCATCGGCGTCCCGCCGCTGTCGGGCTTCTTCGGGAAGTACCTCGTCTTCCAAGCGGCCGCGGAGGCGTTCGCCGCGGGCGCGGCCAACGCGGGACCGACGGCGGTGACGACGCCCTCGAACGGCTCGAACTCACCGCGCAGGTGACCGTCGTCGTCGCGCTCGCCGTCGCCGCCATCGGCTTCGGTATCGGCTTCGAGGCGCTGTTCGGTGCCGCGGACGCCGCGGCCCACGCCGCCCTCGACACGAACGGCTACGTCGACGCCGTGATGCACGGTCCGGGAGTCGGCTTCGAATCCGGCGGAGGTGGCCACTGATGAGCCGCCGCTGGCCGGTTTCGGGGGTCATCATGGCCGTCCTCTGGCTGTTCGTTCGCGGCGTCGAACTGACGCCCCAGCGCCTGCTGGAGGAGTTCATCATCGGCCTCGGCGTCGGGATGGGCATCGCCTTCTTCTTCCGGCGGTTCTACGGCGACGAAGCGCCCGTCGCGCGGAGCCTCCGCGTCGCGCCCTACGCGGCGCTGTACCTCGCGACGTTCCTCTGGGAACTCCTCACGGCCAACGTCGACGTGGCGGTGCGGACGCTGTCGCCGTCGATGCCCATCGACCCCGCCGTGGTCGAGGTGCCGCTCCGCGTGCGGACGCCGCTCGCCATCACGACTATCGCGAACAGTATCACCCTCACTCCGGGGACGCTGACCATGGATTACGACGACGAAACCAACTCGCTGTACGTGCACAGCATCGACGGGAGCGACCCCGACGGCACCCTCGAACCCATCCGCCGCTGGGAGGACTACGCGCTCGTCATCTTCGACGAGGAACTGAAACCGGGCGACCCCGCGCCGCAGGCCGGGGTTCGCCCCGCGGACGGCGGCGACGCGCCCGCCGCCGCGCCGGGAGGTGAGCAACATGGCTGAGCCCGCGTACCTCGCGTGGATGGACGCCGTCCTCTTCGCCGGCCTCGCGCTCGCCGCGGGGCTGACGCTCCTCGTGAGCTACCGCGTCATCCGCGGGCCGACGGTGCCCGACCGGGTCGTCGCGCTCGACACCATCGGGACGAACGTCGTCGCCATCGCGGCGCTGTACGCCATCTGGAGCCAACAGGGCTACTTCGTCGGCGTGAGCCTCGTGCTCGCCATCATCGGCTTCATCAGCACGATTACCGTGGCTCGGTACGTCACGGAGGGGGACATCATCGAATGACCGCCGCAGAGACCGCGGCCGCCGCGACGGCCGGTCCCGTTCGCGCGGCGCTCGTCATCCTCCTGACGGTCGTGGGGAGCTTCTTCCTCCTCGTCGGGACCATCGGCCTGCTCCGGTTCCCCAACGTCTACAACCGGATGCACGCCACCTCGAAGGCGACCACGCTGGGGGCGGCCTCCATCGCGCTCGCCGCGACGGTGTACTACCTGCCCAACGGCGACGGACTGATGGCGCTCGTCACGGTGTTGTTCCTGTTCCTCACCGCGCCGACGGGCGCGCACATGATTTCGCAGGCCGCCCAGCGCATGGGCGTCCCGTTCCTCGACGGGGTCACGTGGCCCAGACAGGACGCCGCGCCGGGCGACGCCGACGGTGCGGACGCCGCGAACGCCGCGAACGGCGACGACTGACGACCCACCGGGGGCCTATTTTTCGAACTCGTTCGCCAACTCCGCAGCGACGCGAGCGCCGAGTCCGTCTTTCGACCCGACGTACTCGCTCGCCTCGTCGGCGCGGACGACGAGCGCGCGGGTCTCGTCGGCACCCATCACGGAGGCGTCGTTGGCGACGACGAACGCGAGGCCGACGCGGTCCATGATGCGGCGGGCCTCGCCGACCATCGCCTCGTCGTCACCGGTCGTCTCGGCCTTGAAGCCGACGATGGTGAGGTCGGGGTGCGACTCGCGGACGGCGTCGATGAGCTTCGGCGCGGGTTCGAGGTCGAGCGTGCGCGCCTCGCCGGAGCGAATCTTCTCGTCGGCCGCCTCGACGGTGAAATCGGAGATGGCGGCCGCCGAGACGAGCGCGTCGGCGTCGGCGTCGACCGCGGCCTCGACGGCCTCCAGCATCTCGGCGGCCGACTCGACGGCGAGCGCGTCGGCGTAGTGCACGTCGTCGCCGTCGTGGACGAGCGTCACGTCCGCGCGGGCGACGGCGCGGCCCGTGCGGCCGGACGCGCGGTTCGAGAGGGTGCGGATGGGGTCGATGGACTCGGTCGTCGCGCCGGCGGTGACGACGACGGATTTCCCGGCGAGGGTCTGTTCGGTCGTCGCCTTCGCCACGCCGGTGACGATGGCCTCCTCGGTCGCGATTTTCGCCTTCCCCTCCTCGATTCGCGGGTCGACGAACTCGACGCCCCACGACCGCACCCGCTCGATGGCGTCGAGGACGCCGGGGTGGTCGTACATGGGCTCGTGCATCGCGGGCGCGATGACGACCGGGACGCCCGCGCCGAGGGCGGTGGTCGCGGTGGTCGTCACGGGGGAGTCGTCGATGGCGGCGGCTATCTTGCCGACCGTGTTGGCGGTCGCGGGCGCGACGAGGAACACGTCGGCCCAGCCGTCGCGGCCGCAGAGCTCGACGTGTTCGACGCGGCCGGTAATCTCGGTCACCACGTCGTCGTCGGTGGCGAACTCGACCGCCCACGGGTGGATGATTCCAGTCGACGCGTCGGTCATCACCGCGCGGACCGACGCCCCCCGGCGGCGGAGTTCGTGCGCCAACTCGACGACTTTCACGGCCGCGATACTTCCCGTCACCCCGAGCGCGACGTTCACACCTTCGAGCATTCACTCGTCTCTGCGCCCGCTACCCGCTAAAAGGATTCGCGTCCGCGGGCGAACGCGGGACCGGCGGTCGGCCCGCCCGCGGCGTGGCTGGTTCGGTTACTCGTCGAGTCGCCCGAGTTCGTCGTCGACGAGGCTCGGGTGGGTGCGCTGGGGTTCGTCGTGCGGCTCGGCGAAGAACTCGCGCATGACCTCGCGGGACTCGCTCTCGCGGCGGTCGCGCTCGTCGGCGTCTATCTCCTCGCAGGCCGGCGGGACCTCGCGGCCGCGGTCGGTGAAGTAGCCGGTCGGCGCGACCCAGTCGTTGTAGAACGCCGTCCCCGAGTCGTGGACGAGCGTGATGGCCGTCTCCGCGGCGTCGCCGGCGGCGACGACCGCCTGGTGGTAAATCTCGGTCAGTCGCCCCGCGGCGTAGATGCCGGGGACCGCCGTCCGCCCGAGGTCGTCCACGCCGACGTAGGTCTTCGAGCCGGCGGCCCGGAGGTCGACGCCCGTGTCTTCGAGGTACGACGCGTCGGACCACGACGCGGCGACGACCCGCGACGCCTCGACGGTCTCTTCGCCGTCGTCGGTCTCGACCGTCGCGCGGAACAGCGGGTCGTCGTCGTCGCCGAGCACGTCGAGGTCGGTCACGCGGCCCGCCAGTCGGGCCGCACCGCTGCGGTCGGCCTGTTCGGAGAGGAGGTCGGTAAAGAGCCGGCTGTTGACGCCCGCCGGGAAGCCGGGGACGTTTTCGAGGTGGGCGTTCCGGCGAACGATCGGCTCGTCGTCGTTGACGACGAGGGTGTCGAGGTCGGCGCGCGCGAGGAACGTCGCGGCGGTGAGGCCGGCGACGCCGCCGCCGACGACGAGCGCGTCTCGTGGAGCGGTCTCGGTCATGTCGTGCGATAGCTCATCGGTGAGTAAAACCGTACGGATGTCGCCGAAGTCTGCCGAATCTCGCGGCGTGCGGGTGCGGCGGGACGGAGCGGGACGGGACGGGACGGGACGGGGCGGGCTACGCTACCGTTCCAGCGACGCGCCCGTGTCGTTGAGCCAGCGGTTCTCGACCGCCTCGACGCTGACGAGGCCCGCGGAGCCGGGGTCTCGCCCCCCGTCGCCTTTCGGCGACATGCGGAGCCGGAGCCGCCAGCGGCCGTCCGAGAGCGCCTCGCCGTCGAGAAAGCGCACGGCTCGCTCCGGCGTCCGGCGGAGGAGAGCCACGGCGATCGGAAGCGTCGGAATCCGGCCGGTGCGCTCCGCGAGCGCGTAGTCGCCGAAGGTGAGTTCCCACGTCCGAGCGCTGTCGTCCCCGTCGGTCCGGGCGTCCGTTCGGGTGTCGGCCCGAGCGTCGGGTCCGGCGTCGACATCGCGCGCGCCGTCCGCCTCGGCGTCGGGAATCGGCCGCACCGAGTAGCCCTCGACGAAGCCGACGGCTTCGAGGTGTCGAAGCGTCGCGTCCACGGGGTTCGGCGTCGCGGTCGGAGAAAACAGGTCCGCGGCCGCCTCGACGGCCGCCCGCCGCTCGGCCGCCGAGAGGCGAACGTCCAGTTCGCTCATCAGACTCCACACCAGCGTCAGACAGAAGTCGTCGTGGTCGTCGACGACCTCGGCCAGCGTGAGGTACGTCTCCATCGCGGCGGTCTCGGCCTCTCTGTAACCGAGTTCCGACAGCGCCTCGAACAGCGCGCCAGCGGTGTCGTGGCAAAAGGCGCTGTAGCGGGCGTACTCGTCCGCCGACGCCTCGGTGACCGCCCGAGGGAGCCCCTCCGACACCTCGTAGACGAGCGGGTCGTCGTACGGGATGTTCGGGTCGTATCGCCGGAGCGCCGCCCGGTAGTCCCGCGTCAGTTCCGCGGCCTCCCCGGCGGCGCGCCGGTCCGGAAACCGCCGGCCCGTTGCGGCCGCAGGCTCAGACCCCGTGCGGCCGCACACGACTGCGTAGTCGCCGTCGGAACGCGCCAGAGACCGAATCTCGGCTCTGATGTCCCGAAGCGTCCCCCCCACCATTCGGCTCTATGTCGGCCCACCGACCGATTATAGGTTGCGATTGCGATGCCGGGCAGGGGCCACGGGCGGGCCCAACGCGGCCCACAAGGCTTTGGTCCCGCCGACCCCATTCGACGCCCGTGGACGAGATAGCCGTCAGCACCGTCGTCTACCTGCCGCCCGAGGAGATATACGAGTTCCTCGTCGACTTCCCGCGGTACGCCGACTACTCGAAGCACCTGCGGGACGTGCGGCAGTCGGGCGACGGGTCGCCGGGGACGCGGTACGGCCTGTCGTTTTCGTGGTGGAAACTCAGCTACACCGCCGAGTCGAAGGTGACCGACGTCACCCCGCCGACGCGAATCGACTGGACCATCACCAAGGACGTACACGCCGTCGGCCGCTGGCGAGTCGAGGAACTCGACGACCTGCCGGCCGAGGCCCCGTCGGACGCCGACGCCGCCTGCCGCGTCTTCTTCGAGGTCGAGTACGACCCCGACAGCGTCTCCGCCGGCGATATCGACCTGCCGCGGTTCGTCTCGCTGGGGTGGGTCATCGACAAGCTCCGGCCGGTGCTCCAGAAGGAGGCGGAGCGAATCGTCGAGCGCATCGTCGCCGACATCGAGGGGCGACCGCGGCGCGTGGAACTGACGGTACACTCGAAACCGGGGCCGTGAGCGGCGGTGTACGGGCGATTCGTGAAGGGAAATGCACATACGCGCCCGCGGACCAACACAGGGGTATGACAGGGGCTGGTCTCTGGTGCGCGTGATAATCATCGGTGCCGGACAGGTCGGGTCGTCCATCGCGGCCGACCTCGACGAGACCCACGAGGTCGTCGTCATCGACTGCGACCCGGAGCGCGTCGACGAACTGAACTACTCGCTCGACGTGCTCGCGCTCCACGGCGACGGCACGTCCGTGGACACGCTCGAAGAGGCCGACGTGGAGCGCGCCGACATGGTCATCGCCTCGACCGACGACGACGAGACGAACATCGTCGCCTGCGCGACCGCCAAGGCCATCTCGGACGCCTTCACCATCGCCCGCGTCAAGAACACGGAGTACCTCCGGACGTGGCAGCGCTCCGAGAAGGCGTTCGGCATCGACTTCATGGTCTGTACGAACCTGCTCGCCGCGGAGTCCATCGTCCGCGTCGTCGGCCTCCCCGCCGCGCGCGACGTCGACCCCTTCGCGGGCGGGCAGGTCCAGATGGCGGAGTTCGAAGTCGACGAGGAGAGCCCCGTCGCCAACCAGACCGTGAGCGAGGCCGACCGCTTCGACTCGCTGACGTTCGCGGCCATCCTCCGCGACGGCGAGGTGACGATTCCCCGCGGCGACTCCGTCATCGGCCCCGGCGACCGCGTCGTCGTCATCGGCAGCCCCAAGAGCGTCCAGGGGTTCGCAAGCTCCGTCTCGCCGGACGAACCGCCGGGGACCGCGGAGGAGGTCGTCATCGTCGGCGGCAGCGAAATCGGCTACCACGTCGCCCGCCTGCTCGAAGAGCGCGGCTTCAAGCCCAGACTCATCGAGCACGACGCGGAGCGCGCCCGCGACCTCGCGGAGATGCTCCCCGGAACCATCGTCATGGAGAGCGACGCGACCGACGTGGACTTCCTCGAACGCGAGTACATCGGCGACGCCGACCTGCTCGTGTCGGCGCTCGACTCCGACGAGAAGAATCTGCTCGTGTCGCTTCTCGCCGCCCGACTCGGCGTCGAACGCACCGTCGCCGTCATCGACACGACGCCGTACGTGGAGCTGTTCGAGGCCGTCGGCGTCGACGTGGGCGTCAGCCCCCGCGAGGTCGTCGCGGAAGAGATAACCCGCTTCACCCGCGAGGGCGGCGCGGAGAACGTCGCGCTCATCGAATCGAACAAGGCCGAGGTGCTGGAAATCGAGGTCGACGCCGAGAGCGTCCTCGCGGGCAAGCCGATTCGGGAGTCGGTCGCCACGCTCCCCGAGGGCGTCGTCATCGGCGCGATAACCCGCCGCCGGGAGTTCATCACCCCCCGCGGCGACACCGTCATCGAACCCGGCGACCACGTCGTCGTCTTCGTCGATAGCTGCGTCATCGACGACGTGGCCCCGAATCTGTGAGTCGGCCCGTCGCCGGACGGTCGTCCTAACGACCCCGCCGCGGTACGACGCCGCATCCGGTGCGAACCCGAACACGGAAGAACCCGGCGCTCGGTACGTTAGTCCACGGATGAAATTGCGGGTCGATTACAGAGCCAGCCTGCGTCTCGTGGGGACCGTCCTGAAGTATCTCGCGGTCCCTCTTTGTTTCCCGCTCGTGGTCGCGCTGTACTACGGCGAGTCGGTGCTCCCGTTCGTCGTCACGATGGCCGTCACGGTCCTCGTCGGCGCGGGGCTCGAACGGCTCGCCGACGAGCCGGACATCGGTGCCCGCGAGGGGTTCCTGATGGTCGCGGTGACGTGGTTGGCGGTCACGATAGTCGGCGCGATACCGTTTCTCATCGAGGCCCACGGCATCCCCTTCCTCGCGTCGCCCGTTCACCCCGAATCGACCCTCGGTAACCCGGCGAACGCGCTGTTCGAGACGATGAGCGGCTTCACGACGACCGGGGCGACGGTGCTCGGCGACATCTCGTTCGACTCCCACACCCGCGGCATCATGATGTGGCGACAGCTCACCCAGTGGCTCGGCGGGATGGGTATCGTCGTTCTCGCGGTCGCCATCCTCCCAGAACTCTCCGTCGGGGGCGCACAGCTGATGGACGCGGAAGCGCCCGGCCCCGGCATCGAGAAGCTCACCCCGCGCATCGCCGAGACGGCCCGCGCGCTCTGGGGCGCGTACCTCGGTCTCACCGTCCTCGAAATCGTCCTCCTCTACGGACTCAACGTCACCGGCCACGCCCCGAACATGGGCGTGTACAACGCCATCGCCCACGGGCTGACGACGATGCCGACCGGCGGGTTCTCGCCGGAGGCCCGGAGCATCGAGGCGTTTTCGGCGGCCGCGCAGTGGGTCATCGTCCCCTTCATGGTCGCCGCCGGGACCAACTTCGCGCTGTTTTGGCACGTCCTCACTGGCGACCCGAAGCGGCTGTTCCGCGACACCGAGTTCAAGTCCTACCTCGGCGTCATCGGCGTCATCTCTGCCATCCTCGCGGGGGTTCTGTTCCTCGGCGACGGGCTCATGTCCGTCGCGCCCGCGGGCGAGACGTACGACCAACTCTACCTCGAAGGCATCCGAACGGCCATCATCGGCAACGTCGAGCCCGCGGTCCGGCAGTCGGTGTTTCAGGTCGTCTCCATCGTCACGACGACGGGCTACGCCAGCATCGACTTCAACGCGTGGAGCGCGCCGGCGCAGTACGTCCTGCTGTTCGCGATGTTCATCGGCGGCTCCGGCGGGTCGACCGGCGGCGCGGTCAAAATCGTCCGCTGGTACGTCATCGTGAAGTCGCTCCGCCGGGAGCTGTTTACGACGGCCCACCCCGAGGCGGTCCGCCCCGTCAGGCTCGCGGGCCGCGCGGTCGACGAGCGCGCCATCCGCGGCATCTACGCCTTCACGCTCCTGTATCTCGTGCTGTTTTTCGTCTCGACCGGCCTGCTCCACCTCGACGCCGCGCGCATCGGCTTCGACGTGAGCATCCTCGAAACCATGAGCGCCGTCGCCGCGACCCTCGGGAACGTCGGGCCGGGCTTCGGCGTCGCCGGCCCGATGGGGAGCTACCTCGGCTTCTCCAACGGCTCGAAGCTGTACATGGTGCTTCTCATGTGGGTGGGCCGGCTGGAGATACTGCCCGTGTTAGTCATCTTCACGCCGGAGTACTGGCGGCGATAGCGTCGGAAAAACAGGAATCAGTGCCCGCTTTTCATCAGGGGTTCAGCCCGTAGATGACCGAGCGAGCGAACACCAACACCGGGATGATTTCGAGGCGGCCGACCCACATGTTAAACAGGAACATCGCCTCGGCCCACGGGTTCATCCACGGCCCGGTGATGCCCGTCGAGATGCCGACGTTCCCCTGTGCGGACGCGACTTCGAACAGCGCGTCGGCGTAGGTGAACTCCGGCCCGGCGAGGTTCGCGAGGAGGACGCTCGACCCGACGAGGAGGAGCACCCAGAGCATCGAGACGATGGCCGCCTCGGAGAACTCGCGGTCCATCTCGGTCCGCGAGAGCCGGCGGCCGTTCATCTCGATGTTGACGATGGCGCTCTCGGGGAGGAAGACGCGGGAGAACTGCCAGCGGATGCCGCGGGAGATGGTGTAGCCGCGGATGATTTTGATGCCGCCGACGGTCGACCCGGCGGCCCCGCCGAGCGTCATCGCCCCCGACAGGAGGATTTTCCCGCCGTCTGACCACTCGCCGAGCGGCGCGGCCTGAAAGCCGGTGCAGGTGAGCGCGCTCACCCAGTGGAACGCGGCGTCGCGGACGGCGTCCGACCCCGGTCCGCCGAGAACGCCCGAGAGTCCGAAGTAGTCGGCGGTCTCGACGAACGCCGACCCCGCGGTCGCCGGGAGGCTGACGAGGTTCTGGACGGCGAGCGCGACCCCGCCGACCGCGAAGAGAACGAGGAGCCAGCGCGTCTGGAGGTCGCCCCAGAGGCGGTCGATATCGCGGTTTTTCAGAATGGCGTAGTGGACGGGGAAGGCGATTGCGCCCAGCGCCATGACGGGGAGCAGCACCGTCTCGATGAGCGGCGAGTCGTACGTGCCGATAGAGCCGTCGGTGACGGCGAACCCGCCGGTCGAAAGCCCCGTCATCGCGTGGTTGAGCGCCTGCCACGCGACCTCCCACAGCGGGAGCGTCGCCCCGTAGTCGCTGGCGCGGATGGCGAAAAAGAGGACGGCCACCGACAGGAGCGTGTAGCCGACGAAAATCTTCCAGACCGTGCGGACCGTCGAGACGACGCTCGGGTGAATCTTCTCCTCTCTGGCCTCGCCGCGGTACAGGGCGTAGCTCCCGCTCCCGGGTCGCGAGAGGATGGAGACGGTGAGGACGATGACGCCCACGCCGCCGACCCACTGGATGAGCGAGCGCCACCACTGAATCGTCCGCGGGAGCGACGGCTCGTGGACGCCCATCGTCAGCCCGCTTCCGGTCCAGCCGCTCATGCTCTCGAAGAGGGCGTGCAGCGGGTCGCGGAAGTAGACGAGGCTCGACTGGGCGTAGTCGACGCCGGCGGGGACGAGCGCCGAGAAGACGCTCTGCGGGGCGAACTGCGCCGTGAGGAAGAAGGGAAGCGACCCGAACGCGGCGGTGGCGAACCAGCCCGCGGCGGCGATTATCATCCCGTGTTTCATGCGGGGGTTGGGTGCGCCCTCGAAGGCCTTCCGCGCGCCCAGTCCGACGAACGCCGTCGCGCCCCCAGCGGTGAGGAACGCGAGCGCGGCGTACCACTCGCGGAAGCCGACCGCGACGAGGACCGTGGCGGTCATCAGGGCGGCCTCCATGACGAGAAGCGACCCCACGTCGCGTCCGATGACCGCGAGGTCGGCGGGCCACCCCGAGACGGTTCGTCCGCGGCGGGGCATCAGTGGTCCTCGTAGTGGCCGAACACGTCAGTCACCTCTGGCGTCGCTCCCTTCGCGGAGTAGACCGTCAGGAGGTCGCCGGACCCGATAGTGGTGTTCCCGCGGGGCGTCACGGGGTCGTCGTCGCCCTCGCGCTCGACGGCGACGATGAGGGTGTCGCCGTCGAGGAGGTTCTCCTGTGCGGCCTCCTGAATCGTCATTCCCGTAATCGGCGCGCCCTCGTCGACGCGGATTTCGAACACCTCGGCGTGCTCGCCGATGCGCATGTAGTCGACGATAGAGGGGCGTTTGACCGCCCGGTAGAGGTACTCCGCGATGAGTCGCTGGGGGTTCTCCATCGTGTTGACGCCGATTTGACGGTAGAGGTTCATGTGCTCGGGGTTGTGGACGACCGAGACGATGTCGGGGATATCGAGCTCCTTCGCCAACAGACAGACCATGATGTTGGTCGCGTCCTTGTCGGTCGTCGTGATGATGGCGTCGGCGCGGTCCGCGCCGGCCTCGTCGAGCGTCTGTTTGACCGTGGCGTCGTCGTTGAGGACGAGGCAGTCGAACGTCGCGGCGGCCGCCTCGGCTTTCGCCCCGTCGCGTTCGACGACGACGACCTCGTTGCCGCCCTCGGTGGCGATTTCGATGAGCGGCGTGCCGATGTTTCCCGCGCCGACGACGATGATGTACATGACGTTCCGGCGTGCGCGTCGGGTCGTGGAAAAACTATCGGCATGGCGTTCCGTCGCCCGAAAACGGACTGCAGGAGAGATAGCCTACTGCTTCGGAACCAAGCGCCCGAGAAACCCCCGCGACCGACTCAGTTCTCGACCGCGGACGCGGCGCGGACGATGGTCTCCTCGCCGAACTTGGGGCCGATGAGTTGGAGGCCGACCGGGAGGCCGTCGGTCTCGCCGGCCGGAACCGAGATGGCGGGGAGGTTCGCGAGGTTCACCGGCACGGTGTTGGCGTCGGCGAGGTACATCTGCAGCGGGTCGTCGAGGCTCTCGCCGAGTTCGAACGGCGGGACGGGCATCGTCGGCGACGCGACCACGTCCACGTCCTCGAACGCCTCGTCGAAGTCCTGTTTGACCCACGCGCGGGCGTCCTGCGCCTTCGCGTAGTACTTGTCGTGGTAGCCCGCGGAGAGGGCGTACGTGCCGAGGAGGACGCGGCGTTTGACCTCGGAACCGAATCCCTCCTCGCGGGCGCGGGCGAACGCCTCGTTCCAGTTGCCGTCGTAGCCGCCGGACTTGCCGTAGCGGACGCCGTCGAAGCGAGCGAGGTTCGACGACGCCTCGGACATGGCGATGACGTAGTAGGCGGCGACGGCCTTCTCGACGGAGGGCATGCTGACCTCGCGGTACTCCGCGCCCTGCGCTTCGAGTTCGTCGAGCGCGGCCCAGAACGCCGCCTCGACGCCGTCGTCCGCGCCCTCGACGAACTCGGTCGGGACGCCGATGGTGAGGCCCTCGACGTCGCCGTCGGCGGCCGCGGCGTAGTTCGAGTCCGCGCCGGCGTCGCGGGTCGTGCCGTCGCGGTCGTCGGGGCCGGCGATGACGTCGAGGAGCGCGGCGGCGTCCTCGACGGTCGGCGCGATGGGGCCGATCTGTTCGAGGGAGTTCGCGTAGGCGACGAGGCCGTAGCGCGAGACGAGGCCGTAGGTCGGCTTGATGCCGACGACGCCGCAGAACGCGGCGGGACAGCGGATGGAGCCGCCGGTGTCGGTTCCGAGCGCGAGGTCGGCCTCGCCGGCGGCGACGGCGGCCGCGGAACCGCCGGAGGAACCGCCGGGAACGCGGGACTCGTCGACGGGGTTCTTCGTCGGGCCGAACGCCGAGGTCTCGGTCGTCGTCCCCATGCCGAACTCGTCCATGTTGGCCTTGCCGACGATGGTCGCGCCGGCGTCCTTCAGGAGTTCGACGACGGTCGCGTCGTACGGCGGGACGTAGTCTTCGAGCATCGCGGAGCCGCAGGTCGTCCGCAGCCCCTCCGTGGAGATGTTGTCCTTGACGGCGACCGTCTTGCCCGAAAGCGGGCCGTCGTCGGAGCCGTCGAGCGTCTCTTTCGTGATGAAGGCGTTCAGCGACATTACGACACCCGCGGTCCCTTGAAGAAGCCGTCTTCGGTCTCTGCGGCGTTCGACAGCGCCTCCTCCTGGGTGAGTCCGTCGCGGACCTCGTCGGGGCGCATCACGTTCACCAGTTCGTCCTCGCGGTCGACTTCGGGGACCTCGTCGAGGGCGTCGAAGTAGCCGAGGATGTCCGCGAACTGCGCCGCGAACTCCTCGACCTCGTCCTCGTCGAGGTCGACCCGCGCCAACTCGGCGACGTGTCGAACCTCGTCGGCGTCGACGGGCGTATCGCTCATGTATCGGAGGAATGGGAGACCGGGAGTAAGGGTTTCGGTGTGGGTCGTTTCGTCCGGTCACCGGCGCGAGCCCGCCCGGTCGAGACCACCGGCGAGGCGGCCGGGACCGACCGCGCGAACCCGCGTCATTCCGTCCTCCCGTCGCCGTCAGATATAAGTAACGAGGGTCAATACGAATAGACGGAGAACGACCGTTCCCAGTTGCTTCTCTCGCACACAAATGACAGAAAGTGTCCGACGTTTCACGACCGGTAACGCGCGCGTGCGCAAAGAGAATACTAAAGATACCGAGCAGACCGACACCGAGCGGGAGCAGACGCCCACGTGTCCCGAGTGCGGCTCGGAGAGCCTCGTCTCCGACACCGAACACGGCGAGACGGTCTGCGACGACTGTGGCCTCGTCGTAGAGGAAGACGAAATCGACCACGGCCCCGAGTGGCGCGCGTTCAACTCCTCGGAGAAAGACCAGAAGTCCCGCGTCGGCGCGCCCACGACGAACATGATGCACGACAAGGGGCTGTCGACCAACATCGGGTGGCAGAACAAAGACGCCTACGGGCGCTCGCTGTCGTCCCGCCAGCGCGAGAAGATGCAGCGGCTTCGCACGTGGAACGAGCGGTTCCGCACCCGAGACTCGAAAGAGCGCAATCTCAAGCAGGCGCTCGGCGAAATCGACCGCATGGCCTCCGCGCTCGGCCTCCCGGACAACGTCCGCGAGACCGCCTCGGTCATCTATCGCCGCGCGCTCGACGACGACCTGCTTCCGGGTCGTTCCATCGAGGGCGTCGCCACCTCGGCGCTGTACGCCGCCGCCCGGATGGCCGGCACCCCGCGCTCGCTCGACGAAATCACGAGCGTCTCGCGCGTCGAGAAGGACGAAATCGCCCGCACCTATCGGTACGTCGTCCGCGAGCTGAAGCTCGAAATCAAGCCCGCCGACCCCGAGCAGTACGTCCCGCGGTTCGCCAGCGAACTCGGTCTCTCCGACGAGTCCGAGCGGCGCGCCCGACAGCTCTTGAAGAACGCCAAAGAACAGGGCGTCCACTCCGGGAAGTCGCCGGTCGGCCTCGCCGCCGCCGCCGTCTACGCGGCCTCGCTCCTCACCAACGAGAAGGTGACGCAGAACGAGGTCTCCGAGGTCGCCAACATCTCGGAAGTCACCATCCGCAACCGCTACCATGAACTGCTCGAAGCCGAAGAGCAGGTCCAACTGCCCTAACTCGGCCGGTCCGTTCGTTTCGCGCCGTCTCGGCTCGCCTCGTTCCGTCCCGCTTCGTTCCGCAACAGCCATGCCGCTCGCTCCGGAGCCACAACCATGGAGACGACCCGACATTTCACCTCGACCGTGTACATCGTCAACGACGGCGCGGTGGCCCTCCACCGACACGAGCGCCTCGGCATCCGCATCCCGCCGGGCGGTCACGTCGACCGCGACGAACTCCCCCACGAGGCCGGTCTGCGCGAGGTCCGCGAGGAGACGGGTCTCGACCCGGAACTCGTCGATGACACGGCATCCGTCCCCGCACCCGCCGGCCGGGCGCTCCCCCAGCCTCGCCAGCAGATGCTCTACGACATCAACGTCCACGGCGACGGCTCGGTCGGCCACCAGCACATCGACCACGTCTTCTACGCCCGCGTGGACTCCCGCGACATCGACCCCGCGCCGGGCGAGGCGGGGACCGAAGCGTGGGGCTGGTACGACCCCGAAGACCTCCGCGAGAGCGACCTCGACCCCGACACGGTGCAGTTCGCGCTGGAGGCCATCGAAGTCGTCGGCGGCGACGAGCGGGAGAACTGAGCTGAACCGGTCCGACGGACCGACCTACTCCACGAGCGATTCGACGTACCGCTGAACGTGGTTCTCCATCCGACGTTTGAACCCCGCCTGTCGGGCGAGTCTGTCGAGTTCGCGCGAAGCGTAGGTCCCGTACTGGACCGCCTTCTTGTCCGCCTCGGCGACCGACTCGGGGAGCACGCCGCTCGCCGCTTCTCTGAGCGCGACCTTCCGCCGGTCGCCGTCCACGAGTAACGCGCCGGGAAGCGGGAGCGCCGCTTCAACCACGCGGTCGTGGAGGAGCGGCGCGACGGGTTCGACCCCGGCGGCGCGGAGGACGAGCAGGTCGCGTTCGAGCTGGTCAGGGAGCGTGAGAATCATCTCGCGGGCCGCCCCGCGGACGGTCTCGGCCTCGACGCGGGGGTCGTCGGGCGCTTTCTGGACTTTGGCGTAGCCGCCGAACAGTTCGTCAGCGCCCTGGCCGACCGCGAGGCGGTCGCAGCCGTCGGCGGCGACCCGCTCGGCGAGCAAGTAGAGAGGCAGGACGATTTGCACGTCCATCGGATTCGTCCGGCCGAGCGCGGCGACGATTTCGGGGACGGCGCGTTCGAGCGCCTCGTGGGTGAGTTCGACCACGGTCAAGTTGCGGTCCATCGCGGCGGCGGCCTCGCGGGCGGCGGCGACGTCGTGGGAGCCCTCGAAGCCGGCGACGTAACAGGGGGCGTCGGGGACGCCCGACGCGACGACCGCGGAGTCGACGCCGCCGGAGAAGGCCACGGCGAGACCGTCGTCGTCGACCGACCGAACCGACTCGAAGACCGCGTCGCGGACGCGGTCGAGCGCGGCGTCGCGGTCGGTCGCGGCCGGCGGGTCGGGAAGCGACCAGATCGGCTCGTCGTCGCCGGCGTCCCCGCCGGTCGTCTCGCGGGCGTGGCCCGCGGGGACGGCGACCGGGTCGTCGAGGTCGCGGTGGTCGTACGACCACGTCGCGGGGTCCCCGCACTCGGAGAAGAGCGGTTGGCGACCGAGCACGTCGCGGACGAGTCGGCCGTCGAGTTCGCCCGCGAAGCCCGCGGTTCCGGGAAGCGGGTCGCGCTCGGAGACGGCGCGCCGGACGAGGTCTGGGGACGCGCCGCGCATCAAAACAGGTCCGCCAGGGCGTGTTTCAGGCGTCGGGTCGCGCCGCCCGCGGCCTGCCGGAACGAGATGCGCCACGGGGTCTTGTTGCCGACGACGCTGGTTCGCCCGTCGGCGACGGCCGAGAGGATGGCGTCGACACTTCGGGTGTCGGTGCCGACCTCGGTGACGGCCTGCCCGACCATCTCCGCGATGTGGGCGTCGCTCCCGGCGGTCATCGGGAGGTTCCGGCGCTTGGCGAACCGCTCGGCGCGCTGATTGGCGATGCCGGTGAGGAGCCGCGAGTTGTAGATTTCGATGGCGTCGGCGCTGGCGAGTTGCGCGCTGGAGATGTGCGGCGCGACGCCGTGACGCGACTTCTGGAACGGGTGCGGGATGACCGCGATGCCGCCGGCGTCGTGGATGCGGTCGAGCGTCTCGTCGTACGACAGCCCAGCCGGAATCAGTTCCTCGACGCCGAGCGCGAGGACGTGGCCCGCGGCGCAGGTGACCTCCATCCCGGGGATGCCGACCAGCCCGTAGTCGCCCGCGCGCTCCGCGGCTTCGAGGCTGGCGTCTATCTCGTCGTGGTCGGTCACGGCGAGGGCGTCCAAGCCGACCGCGACCGCCTGTTCGAGGAGGTACTCGATTGGGTCTCGCCCGTCGTAGGACAGAGACGAGTGCGAGTGCAACTCGACCGATAACACACCGTCTCCTAACGATGGAGGCTAAAAAAGCGCCCCGGTCCCGGTGTGATTGGCGTGTGGTCCTCACGCACGGTGGTCGGCGGCCCGGCGAATCGGAGCGCCGAGTCGCCGCCGTACACGCCCGCGCGAGTCGGATGGCGGCGACGACGGCGACCGCGACCATATTTTGCGCACGTTCGTGCATATAGAAAGGGTTTACAATGTGCGTTCTGACCATACCAGTGAATGACGCTTTCCGACGCGGACCGCGACCTCGTCGTCGCCGAGCTCGGTCGAGACCCGACGCCGGCCGAGGAGATACTCTTCGAAAACCTCTGGAGCGAACACTGCGCCTATCGGTCGTCTCGCCCGCTTCTGTCGGCGTTCGACTCGGAGGGCGACCAGGTCGTCATCGGCCCCGGTGACGACGCGGCGGTCGTCGCTCTGGACGACGACACCTACATCACGCTCGGTATCGAGAGCCACAACCACCCCTCCTACGTCGACCCCTACGACGGCGCGGCCACGGGCGTCGGCGGCATCGTCCGCGACACCCTCTCGATGGGCGCGTACCCCATCGCGCTCGCCGACTGCCTCTACTTCGGCGACTTCGACCGCGAGCACTCGCGGTACCTCCTCGACGGCGTCGTCGAGGGCATCGCCGACTACGGCAACGCCATCGGCGTCCCCACCGTGACCGGCTCGACCTCGTTCCACGAGAACTACGAGGGCAACCCCCTCGTCAACGTCGCCTGCGTCGGCCTCCTGTCGGCCGACCGCCTCGTCACGGCCGAGGCGCAGGAGGCGGGCAACAAACTCGTCCTCGTCGGCAGTTCGACCGGCCGCGACGGCCTCGGCGGCGCGTCGTTCGCCAGCGAGGACCTCGCGGAGGACGCCGAGACCGAAGACCGGCCCGCGGTGCAGGTCGGCGACCCCTACACGGAGAAACTGCTCATCGAGTGCAACGAGGCGCTCATCGACGAGGACCTCGTCGAGTCCGCCCGCGACCTCGGGGCCGCCGGCCTCGGCGGCGCGTCCTCCGAACTCGTCGCCAAGGGCGGCTTCGGCGCGGAAATCGACCTCGAAAACGTCCACCAGCGCGAGCCGAACATGAACGCCTTCGAGATTCTCCTCTCGGAGTCCCAAGAGCGCATGTGCTACGAGGTGACCCCCGAGAACGTCGAGCGCGTGCGGGAACTCGCCGCGCGCTTCGACCTCGGGAGCGCCGTCATCGGCGAGGTCGCCGAGGGCAACTACGTGTGTACCTTCGACGGCGAACCCGTCGTCGACGTGCCCCCGGAGTTCCTCGCGGAGGGCGCGCCGATGAACGACCTCGACGCGGTCGAACCCGAAGTCGCGGAGCGCGACCTGCCCGCGTTCGACCTCGAAGACGCGTTCGAGGCGGTCGTCGCCGACCCCAACACGGCGTCGAAGCGCTGGGTCTACCGCCAGTACGACCACGAGGTCGGCCTGCGGACGGCCCGCCGTCCCGGCGACGACGCGGCGCTCCTCGACGTGCCCGAGGCCGACGCGAAACTCGCGTTCACCGGCGGCGCGGACCCCAACTGGACGACCGCCGCGCCCTACGACGGGGCGCGCGCAGTCGCCTTCGAGAACGCGACAAACCTCGCCGCGAAGGGCGCGTCGCCCCTCGCGACCGTCGACTGTCTCAACGGCGGCAACCCCGAGAAGCCCGACGTGTACGGCGGCTTCAAGGGCATCGTCGACGGCCTCGCGGACATGTGCCGGGCGCTTTCGGTCCCGGTCGTCGGCGGCAACGTCTCGCTGTACAACGACTCCGTCTCCGGCCCGATTCCGCCGACGCCGACGCTGGCGATGGTGGGTAAGGCCGACGGTTCCTCGCCCGGCCTCTCGCTTTCGGGCGAGGGCGACCTGTTCCTCGTCGGCTTCGACGGCGGGGCGCTCGGCGGCTCGACGGTCCTCGAACACCTCGGCGGCTCCGACGCCTTCCCGGCGCTCCCGGAGGACGCCGACGCCGCGACCGCGGTCGAGACGATTCGGGCCGTCGCGGCCGACGAGTCCACGGTCGCCGTCCACGACGTGAGCCACGGCGGCCTCGCGGTCGCGCTGGCCGAGATGGTCACCGACGACGTCGGCGCGGACGTGTCCGTCTCCGACGCCGTCTCGCTGTTCGAGGAAACGCCCGGTCGCGTCGTCGTCGAGACGACCGACGAGGCCGCACTGCGCGACCTCGCGGGCGACGTGCCCGTCGTCGGACTCGGAACGACGACCGACGACGCGACGCTCTCGCTCGCCGTCGACGGCGACGAGGTCGCCTACGGCGCGGACGACATCGCCGACCTGCGCGACGTGCTCGCCCGCGAACTCGACTGAACAGACTGCACTAAAAAACGCGGTCCCGCGTCACGTCGCTTCCGCTACGGTTCGAGGACGACTTTCCCGCTGCTCTTTCTGGCTTCGATGTACTCGTGGGCCGCCGCGGCGTCTTCGAGGTCGAACGTCTCGCCGACGACCACGTCGAGTTCGCCCGCGGCGAGCAGTTCGGACAGCTCCGGCACCGACCCGAGAATCGACTCGGGGCGCTGCTGCATCGCGCTCCCGAGGTGGAAGCCGATGACGGACTTGTTCTCGAACAGCAGGCGCGTCGGGTCCGCCGCGGCCGCGTCGCCGGAGGCCGCGCCGTAGGTGACGAGTCGGCCGAAGTCGGCGAGGGCGTCGAGACTGCGCTCGAAGGTCTCGCCGCCGACGCCGTCGAGGACGAGGTCGACGCCCGCGCCGTCGGTCTCGTCGGCGACGACCTCGCGGAAGTCCTCCTCGGTGTACTGGATACCGTGGTCGAGTCCGAGGTCGGCCGCGAGGTCGAGTTTCTCCTCGGTGCTGGCCGTGCCGAACGTCTCGACGCCGGCGTGGGAGGCGAGTTGGACCGCCGCGGTGCCGACGCCGCCGGCGGCCGCCTGAATCAGCACGCGCTCGTCGTCGTCGAGGCCGCCCCACTCGTGGAGGCAGTTGTACGCGGTGAGGAACTGGACGGGGAAGCCGGCGGCCTCGGCGAACGACATCGACTCGGGCACGTCGAACAGCGTCGGGGCCGGCGTGGTGACGTACTCGGCGTACGCCCCGCCGCCGGTCATTGCGACGACGCGCTCGCCGACCTCGCGGTCGACGCCCTCGCCCACCGCGTCGATGGTTCCCGCGGCCTCCATACCCGGCGTGTACGTCGGTTCCGGACCGTCTCGGTAGGTCCCGCGCCGCTGCATGATGTCGGCGAAGTTGATGCCGGCGGCCTCGACGGCGATGCGGACCTCGCCCGGCGCCGGCTCCGGCGTCTCGGTCTCCCGCAGTTCGAGGGCGTCGGAACTTCCGTACTCGGTGACGACTATCGATTTCACGGCGGGTCGTAGCCGCGGCGGCCTGAAAAGGGGAGAGAACGCGGAAGTTCGTGCGGATTGCCGGTTCTACGCGGAGGCGCTCGCGTCCGTGTTCAGGCCAGCACCAGCGGGATGCCGAACGTGACGGCGAGGCCGACGACGAAGACGAGGACGCCGGTCGTGACCTGACTCATCGAGAAGTCCTGCATCGGAGAGGTGACGCGCCCTTCTTGTTCGCCTTCGTGGTGGTCGTCGTGTCCGTGGTCGTGGTCGTCGCTCATAGGCGGGGCGACGGGCTCGCAGTACAAAAACGCACCTAACCGTCGCCCGCGAGCCCCACGACTGCATCGCCGGCGGCCGGTCTCGCGGGCGAGCGTCGCTCCGGCGGTTCAGGACCGATACAGGTACAGCGCGACCAGAAACACGAGCGCGAGCGGCAAGAACGGGAGCGCGGCGTCGAGCGGGACCAAAAGCGCCACTATCGCGGCCATCACCACGAACTCGACGACCACGAGCAGACTGAGGAGTTCGGCTGAATCCGTCATCGTTCGAATCGGAACCCACGCCGGGGTTCTCGCCGACGAGTCATCAAACCACCCGCTGGACGAGGGGCCGAAATCGGCATCCTCGTCGCCGGGACTCGCCGAGGTGTTCGGATTTCGGCCAGCACCTGCCGTAGTCGAAACGGTGAAACGGCTCTTTCGCAAACGTTTCGGTAGCGAATGCTCACGAAGCGAATCATCCCCTGTATCGACGTCGACCTCGACGAGGACGGGAACCCGGCCGTCTACACCGGCGTCAACTTCGAGGACCTGAAGTACACGGGCGACCCGGTCGAGATGGCCAAACTGTACAACGAGGCGGGCGCGGACGAGTTCGTCTTCCTCGACATCACCGCCTCCGCCGAGGGCCGGGCGACGATGCTCGACACCGTCTCGAAGGTCGCAGACGAGGTGTTCATCCCCCTGACCGTCGGCGGCGGTATCCGCACCCGCGACGACATCAAAGAGACGCTCCGCGCCGGCGCGGACAAGGTCTCTATCAACACCGCGGCGCTCCAGAACCCCGACCTCATCGAGGAGGGCGCGCGCTCCTTCGGGAGCCAGTGCATCGTCATCTCGGTGGACGCCCGCCGGCGCTTCGACGAGGAGGGCGAGCACTACGCCGAGGTCGACGGCGAGTCCTGCTGGTTCGAGTGCACCGTCAAGGGCGGCCGCGAGGGAACCGGCGTCGACGTGGTCGAGTGGGCCAACGAGGCCGAATCGCGCGGCGCGGGGGAGCTGTTTATCAACTCCATCGACGCCGACGGCACGAAAGACGGCTACGACATCCCGCTGACGAAGGCCGTCTGCGACAGCGTCTCGACGCCCGTCATCGCCTCCTCCGGCTGCGGCGGCCCCGAGGACATGTACGAAGTCTTCACCGAGGCCGGCGCGGACGCCGGTCTCGCCGCCTCCATCTTCCACTTCGACGAGTACACGATTCGAGACGTCAAGGAGTACCTCGACGAGCGCGGCGTGCCGGTTCGCCTGTAAGCACAGCGCTCCACGGCCGCGTTCTGCTCCGTCTCTCTCCGACTCTCTTCGTCTCTCTCCGTCCCGCTTTTCGCCCCCAGTCACCGACCCCGCCGACCGGTCGTGCGCCTCCCGCGCAGTCGGAACCAATCTTAACCCGCCGGCGCGTCGTATCTCGCTCCGAGATGACAGACGACGCGTGGCTCGACGCCCTCCGCACGCACCGCGAACAGAAGGACCGCTATCTCGCCGCGGACCGCAACTCACCGATTCCGCCGGACCAACGGGACTTTTTCGACGGTCTCGACTACTTCGACCCCGACCCCGACCTCCGATTCGAACTCGACCTCCGCGAGTACGACGACCCCGAGCGCATCACCATCGGCACCTCGACGGACGGCGAGCGCGAGTACCTCGCGTGGGGTCGCTTCGAGTTCGAGGTCGACGGCGAGTCGTACGCGCTCGACGCCTACCGCGCCGACCCCGACGAGGACCTCCTGTGGGTGCCGTTCCGCGACGAGACGAACACCGAGGAGACGTACGGCGCGGGCCGCTACCTCGACCTCGAAGCCGCGGACCGGACCGACGACGGACGCTGGGTGGTCGACTTCAACTACGCCTACAACCCGTTTTGCGCCTACTCGCCGCGGTACGAGTGCCCGCTGGTCCCGATGGAGAACTGGCTCGAAGTCCGCATCGAGGCCGGCGAGAAGGACTACGAGGGACCGGGCGGCGCGGACGCGTAACGGAGAGACGCACCGCTCGCGGGGGAGCGAAAACGAGAGAGAACCCGCAGATTACGCGTCGATGCCGGCGCGGTAGGCGTCGGTGAAGTCGTCGGCGGTGCGCTGGACGCCGCGGGCGGCCTCCGCGAGCGCGTCGAGGGGGTCGACGCCGGGCTCCGTCTTGATAGAGAGGACGGGGTCCGTCTGTCCGCCGGACTGCTCGGGGTTCACGTCGTAGGTCGCGGCCGTGACGGTGTCGGTCTGGAGGAGTTCGCCCTTCAGGACGTTCATGAAGGTGTGGTCCTCGCCGCCGATTTCGATGCGGAGTTCCTCGTCGGTCTTGTCGATGACCCGCAGTTCCATGGCTCTCCGTTCCCTCCAGCGGCGTTTTAACGTTTCGTCTCGGGAACCGCGACCAGTTCGTCGAAGTCCGGGTCCGCGTCGAGGAGTTCGTATCGCCCCTCGTCGTCCGGGGGCGCGACGATGCCCTCGGCGACGAGGTGGTCGAGGTGGGCGAACGCCTCGCCGGGACCGTGGAGGATGTGGATGCCCGAGAGGTCGCCGAACAGGTGCGCGCTCACGGTCCACGCGTCCGTGGGGCCGCGTTCGTCGAGGACCGAGACGACGCGCTCGGTGCGCTCGCGGTGGTGCTCCGCGATGACGCGCGCCCGCCCGGCGGGGTCGGAGATGGGGTCGCGGTGGCCGGGCCACGCCCGCTTGAAGTCGAGGTCGGCGAGGCGAGCGAGGCTGTCGAGATAGGTTTCGAGCGGGCGGTCGACCCGGAGGTCCGCGCCGCCGACGTTCGGGGTGTACTTCGGGAGGATGACGTCGCCGACGTACGCCTCGCGGCCCGCCCCGCGCTCGCCGTCGAACGCGAGAGCGCTCAGTCCGGCGGCGTGGCCGGGGAGGTGGACGACTTCGAGTTCGCCGTCGCCGGCGGCGATGCGGTCGCCGTCCTCGACGGGCGTCACGTCGACGCGACCGCCGCGGAGGTCCTCGTGACCGTCGAGGTATTCGGTCACTTCGGCGCGTGGTTCGCCGGGGATGCGCCACTCGTCGAAGCGGCGCTCGCGAATCGAGCGCTCGGCCGAGACCGCGTCGGGGTCGCCCGCGACGATGCCCGCGTCGTCGGCGTGGACGTAGACCGGCGCGCCGCTTTCGGCCTGCAGTTCGGCCGCGAGTCCGGCGTGGTCGGCGTGCCAGTGAGTGAGGACGATGGCTTCGAGGTCGGCGACCTCGTTGCCGGCCGCCGCGAGTCCCTCGCGGAGGTCCCGCCGGACCGAGTCGGTCGCCACGCCGGCGTCGACGAGCGTCGGCCGGTCGCCGGGGAGGAGATAGGCGTTGTTCCGCCCCTCGAAGACGGTGTTCCCGAGCCGTATTCGTTCCATGCGACCACCTGGCCGTCGAGGTGCATGATTATTCCGACTCCACGGGCGGCGGCGTCCCGCGGGGCGGCCGAGGGTCGCCCGACCATCGGCGAGTCGGCGGCCCGCACGCCGGCCTAACGCCCGACACATTCAAAAGCCGGCCGCGCATCGAATCGCACGTCGAATGCCGGTGGACTTCTACGAACTCCTCGGGGTCGAACGCGACGCCGAGACGGCGGAGATAAAACAGGCCTTTCGTCAGCGGGCGCGGGAGTACCATCCCGACGTCAACGACGACGAGCGAGCGACCGCGCAGTTCACCGTCGTCCGGAAGGCCTACGAAGTCCTCACAGACGACGCCGAGCGCGCCGACTACGACCGGATGGGTCACGGCCCGTACGTCGAGAGACGCCTCGACGGCCTGACGAAGTTCAAGTACCCCGGAAAGGCCGGCAAGGACGGCGGACGCGGCGAGTCTGACACCGGCGGTCGGTCGGCTTCGGGGCGGTCGTCGGCCGGGCGGTCGTCGGCCGGGCGGTCGGCTTCGTCGTCGTCCACAACGTCGTCTTCGTCGTCGTCCTCTCGGCGGTCGTCGTCCGCGTCGAGTTCGTCGCGGGCGAGTCGGTCGCGAGCCTCCGGGTCGTCCTCGTCGTCGCGGGCCACGGGCGCATCGCAGTCGTCGGCCGCGGGCGGGTCGTCGCGCGGCCGCACCCGAACCTCGGAGTCCGGTCGCTCTGGTCGGACCGGGACGACCGGCCGGTTCGAACGCGGACGCGACGGTTCCGAGTCGTCGGCCACGACCGCGCCCGCGTCGGGCGCGACGAACCCGCTTTGGTACGGCTGGAGCGTCTCGCTCGTCGCGCTGGTCGCGTATCTCGGCGGCTTCGCGTGGCATCTCGCGGGCGACGGCGCGGGGTTCGCGGCCGCGCTCGCGTCGCTGGACACCGCCGCGCCCGCCGCGGGACTCCTCGCGTCGTCGCCGCTGTCGCTCCCGTCTCTCGCTGCTCTGCAGGCCGCGGCGACGCCGGCGGCGCTCGCCCTCCCGGTCGCGGCGGCGCTCCTCGCCGTCTCGCTCGCGGGGGTCATCGCCCGGTTCGGCCACGCGTGGACCACGTGGGCCTACGCGCTCGCGGCGGCCGTCCCGCTGGTGCTCGTGGCGGCCGGCGCGCTCGGCGTCGGACGACCCGTCGCGGTCGACCTCCTCGGCTTCGTCGTCTGCCCGCTCCTCGGGGCGGGCGGTTTCGTCGTCGACGCCGGGTGGTATCTCTTCACCTCGCGGTAGCCGACGCGACGCGCGCTTCGCCGTCGCCCACGATTTTTGTCGCCCGCGTCCGTCGAACCGGTATGACCATTCCGACCGACTCGGTCCGACGGTTCCGACTCCGCGGCGTGAACGCGTACCTCGTCTCCGACGGCTCGGAGACGGCGCTCGTCGACGCCGGGACGCCGTGGGACCGCGACCGACTCCTCGGCGGTCTCGCCCGCGTGGACCTCGACCCCGGCGCAATCGACCGGGTGCTCGTGACGCATTTCGACCTCGACCACGTCGGGACGCTCGCCTCGCTCAGCCTCCGCGACGACGTGCCGATTCACCTCGCCGAGCCGGACGCCTCGCACCTGACCGGCGCGTCGAAGCCGTCGCTCCGCTCGCTGAAAGGCGCCGCACAGCGCGCGCTCGGGTCGTTCGTCGAGCGGCCGACGAACCCCGTGGAGGTCGTCCGCGACGGCGACGAACTCGGCGGCTTCGTCGCCTACCGAACGCCGGGACACACCCCCGGCCACACCGCGTTCGTCCACGAGGACCACGGGGTCGCGTTCGTCGGTGACCTGGTCCGCGAGTCGAACGGGCGGCTCGGTACGTTGCCGGCGTTCATGGCGACCGACGCCGCGGAGAACAGGCGGAGCGTCCGCGAGTTCGCGGCGCGCTGCCCGCCGGTCGACGTCGTCGCGGTGGGCCACGGCGAACCGGTCACGGAGTACGGATACGGCGCGCTCAAGCGACTCGCCGACAGGCTCTGAGCGGAAGCGACGCCGCTCTCTGTTCGGAGGGACGGGAGGCGAGACACCGAGCTATCGCTCGCGTCTGAGTTAAGAGCGGGGACCGCGGCCGAGCGCAGGTCCCCGGACTGACCAAGCCACTGTGAGGAGCACCAGTCTCACAGCTGCCTGACGCGCCCGGCGGAAGTGAATCGAACCACGCGCGTCAACACCACGTTGGACACTAGTTGTAAAAAGTCCTTTGTTATCGCCAATTAGGACCACGGCCTCCAGAACGACTGGATAAATATGCTCTTATGTGAGTCATTTGGCCGCTTCAACTGTACACATGGTAACCATCATGGTTGTTACTGGACGAACGGCCGGTAGAATCGTGAAGAATCTATCGAATCCGCGGACGACGGTCGAATACGGCCGAAAACGGGTTATCTGACCAGATACGGGTCCGCTCCGGGCATGAAGCGGCCGAGGTCTGACTCGCGGCGGAAGTCGGTCGACTGGAGCTCCAGCAGGCCGGCGACGAGTTCGTCGTGGTCGCCGTCGTCCCACTCGGCGGGGTCCTTGATGGGCAACACGAGGAAGCCGCTCCCGCGGAGTTCTTTCCCGTGGAGCGTCTCCATGTCCACGTCGGTCTTCCAGCCGACGGACGTGTAGTTGTTCAGGACGTGCTTCGTCGCCACCGCGCCGACCGGCAGGAGGACGTGCGCGGCGATAGCGCGGAGCTCCGCGTCGAAAAACCGCTCCATGTCGGTGTAGTCGGCCGCCGACGGCGTCCCGTCCGGCACGCACATGTGGAGATACGAGAGGAACGTGCTGTTGACGGTCGGTTCGTCGCCCGCCTCGGCCAGCAGTTCACCGTCTTCGAGCGCCGGGAACAGCCTCGCGCCCGCCTCCCCCGAAAAGGGGATGCCGGTCTCGACGCCCCCGTGGACGCCGGGGTGGTCGCCGATGACGTGGAAGTCGGCGTTGGCGTCGCCGTAGCCGGGGACGTACCGGTCACACGACGGTCGCATGTCGAACGGGTTTCTCGTGCGGTCGGTTACGTTTCTCACGGTACACTCTGTGGGAGCGGTCGGTAAAGAAGACGTGGTTCCGCCCGATATCGTACACGAACGAGCGTGAGGAACGCGTCGAGAGAGTGAGAGAGCGTCGTCCGCGCCGTCGGCTCGGCGAGCGCCCTCAGAGCTCGACGCCCGAGGGGATGAGACTCTGGCTCCGCAGGAGCGTCCCGTCGCCGTCGTAGACGAGGAACGTCGATTTCTCGAAGGTCTCGAAGTGGTCGCCCTCGATGGCCACGTCGACGCGGTAGCGCCCCTCGTCGTCGCCCGCGACGCGCCCGTACTCGCGGGCCGCGCGGATGAAGTCCAGTACGTCCTCCGCCCGAGCGTTGAGTTCGAGGACGTAGTCGCCGGTGAGTCGGTCCGTCACGCTCACGACGCCGCGGGCGTCGTCGTCGTCGACGGAGTCTTGCAACCGAAAGGAGACGTCCAGTTCCTCCGCGGCGACCACGTCGCCGCCGGTCGAGAGGAACCGAGACCGAAGCTCCTCGGCCGGGCCGTAGAAGTCGATAGATACTGTCGGTTGGCGGGGGTCGCCGTCGTCCTCGTACCAATCGACGTCGCGGACATCGAGTTCGAAGTAGTCACGCCGCATTCCGTACTGTTGGTTGTACTGCGCGGCCTATTAACGTGACGCCCCCCGAACGTGGTTCCGGGGTCGAAACCGGCCGAATGCGCCGGTTCGACACGGGAACGCCGCTCTCGTCGGTTCCGGCCGCCGCCGGAGTCGGGACGCGCCGAGCGAACGCCGGCCGCCCCCGCGTCGGTCACAACCGTTATCGGTCGCCGCCGCGAGCGAACCGCGTATGGAACCCGTCAACCTCGACGAGAGCTTCGCGTCGTTCGACGAGACGTGGGCCCCGAGAATCGCCGCGGAGCTGAACGACTACGCGGTGAAGGTCGCGAAGCTCGACGGCGAGTTCGTCTGGCACGCCCACGACGAGACAGACGAGCTGTTTCTCGTCCGCGACGGGCGGCTCCGAATCGAGTTCCGCGACCGCGACGACGCGGACCTCGGGCCGGGCGACCTCCTCGTGGTCCCCCGCGGCGTCGAACACCGGCCCGTGGCACTCGAACCGACCGAGGTGCTCCTCGTCGAGCCGACCGAGACGCTCAACACCGGCGACGCCGCGGAGAGCGACCTGACTCACGACCCCGAACGACTCTCCTGAGGAGTCGACCGGACCGGGGACCGCCTGCGACCGCGCCGCCCCGCCGACGTGCCCGCGCCGTCGGTAGTTTTTACCTGTCAGACCGTGCGATTGTCCTATGGTCTGGGTCCGCTCCGAACACGCGGGTGCGCTGGCCGTCGTCTCGACGTGGCTCTGCGCGCTCGTCCCGTGGAACGTCACGTACACGCAGAACCTCTCGGGCGTGAGCCTGCTTTATATCCGGTTCCCCTTCGCCGAGATTCAGTTCTCGTGGGGACTCTCCACTCCCGTCGTGGTCAGGTCCCCGCTTGCTTCGCTTTCAGTCCAGTCGGGACAGACCGTCGCCGTCGCCTATCAGGCGTGGGTCGTCGGCGCGGCCGTCCTCGCGCTCGCGGTGCTGTTCTCCCTCGTCTACTACCTGCGCGACGAGCGGGTCGAAGCCGGGCCGGTCGACCCCGTTCGGGTCCTCGGCGGACTCCTCGGCGTCGTCGGCGTCGTCTTCGCCGCGGCGACGTATCTGCTCGCGACGCGCGGGCTCCCGGGGGTTCCGCTCCCGGTCGGCGTCGTCATCGCGCTCGTCCTCGCCGGCGTTCTCCTGACCGTCGACCGGACCTGAACGCGCGCCGCGGGCCGGTCGTTCACCCCGAGTGACAGTCTCCCGCGCGGACCTTTTAAGTGCTGACCCGCCATACCTCCCGACCAACTGACCGGGTGACGATGGCACGAGATACGACGAGCGAGACGACGGTGACGCGCGACCCGCGGGCCGACCGAGGGGTGCTGAGACTCCTCGCCGACGGGGAGTTCGACGCCGCGGCCGCCGAGGCCGAACGGCTCCTGCGCCGAACCGCGGAGATGCTGCGGGGGTCTGACCTCGACGTGCGCCCGCTTTCGCCCGACGACACGCCGCTCGGGACGTACGAGGTCCCCGAGGGCCACGAGGAGGTCGAGCGCTACTGGGTGAACGCCCCCTTCGCCTACGTCGTCGTCACCTACGACGGTGACGCGACCGCCCACCGGTACCACACCGTCGAACCCGACCTCGACGCGTTCGAGGCGTCGCTGCTCGAACGCGTCCGCACCGACGTCCGCGACCCGCTTTTGTACCGCCGCGAGGCGGACCCGCGGACCGAGACGGCGCTCGTCGAGGAACTCCAGTCGATTCTCGAACAGTACGGGCTGGAACTCGACATGAACACCTTCTACACGCTTCTGTACTACCTCCGGCGCGACTTCCACGGCTACGGACCGCTGGACCCGCTGATGAAGGACCCGCACATCGAGGACATCTCGTGTGACGGCTACGACCTGCCGCTTTTCGTCTACCACGACGAGTACACCGACATCGCCACCAACGTCTCGTTCGAGGCCGAGGAGCTCGACAACTACGTCATCCGACTCGCCCAGCGCTCGGGTCAGCACATCAGCGTCGGCGACCCCGTCCTCGGGACGACGCTTCCGAACGGCGCGCGCGCAGAGCTAGCACTCGGCGAGGAGGTCACGCCGCGGGGGTCGGCGTTCACCATCCGCCTGTACGCCGAAGAGCCGTTCACGCCCATCGACCTCGTGCGCTACGGCACGTTCTCCATCGAGCAGATGGCCTACCTGTGGCTCTGTATCGAACACAACAAGAGCCTCATCTTCGCGGGCGGCACCGCCTCGGGCAAGACCACCTCGATGAACGCGGTGTCGATGTTCGTCCCGCCGCGGTCGAAGGTGCTGTCCATCGAGGACACCCGCGAACTCGCGCTCTACCACGACAACTGGCTGTCGTCCGTCACCCGCGAGCGACTCCACGAGGGGACCGACATCTCGATGTACGACCTGCTTCGCTCCGCGCTCCGGCACCGCCCCGAGTACATCATCGTCGGCGAGGTGCGCGGCGACGAGGCCGTGACGCTGTTTCAGGCGATGAACACCGGCCACACGACGTTCTCGACGATGCACGCCGACAGCATCGAGACGGTCATCAACCGCCTCGAAAACGAGCCCATCAACGTCCCCCGCGCGATGGTGCAGTCGCTGGACCTGCTGTGCGTCCAGACGCTCACCCGCCACGACGGCGAGCGCGTCCGCCGCTCGCAGACCATCGGCGAAATCGGCGACATCGACCAGCGGACCGGCGAACTCGACTACTCGTCTGCGTTCGCGTGGGAGCCCGAGACCGACACGTTCAGCCAGAACGACAGCTCGCTTCTCACCGAAATTCAGCGCGAGAACGGCTGGTCGCGGACCGAACTCCGGCGCGAACTCCGGCGACGCGAGACGTTCCTCCGGTACCTCCTCGATAAGGGCGTCACCGACTACCGGCGCTTTACGGCGCTCATCAACGAGTACTACGCGGACTCCGAAGACGTGATGCGGCGCGTCGAGGCCGACGAGAACATCGTCGACGCCGGCTCGGAGGCCTGAGATGCCCGCCGCGCAGTTCCTGTCTCTGCTCCCCCTCGTCCTCGCCGTCCTCCTCGTCCTCCCCGTCGTCCTGTCGCCGGTGAGCCGCGCCGCCGACCTCCTCGTCTCGCGGGTCGCGCTCTCCGTCTTCGGGTTCTACGTCGCCAACGAGAACCCCCGGCGCAGGGGACAGCGAAACCAACTGCGGGCGGCGCACGTGAGCGTCACACACCGGGTGTACGCCTCGCGGACGCTCCTCATGGCGGGCGTCTTCGGCGTCGCCGGGAGCGTCTTCGGCGTCTACCTCGCCGCCGCGGCGCTCGACACCCTCGCCGTCCAGTCCGAGACGATTCGGGAGGTCCTCCCCGCTCCGCTCGGCTTCCTCGGCGGCCTCACGAGCATTCGGGCGCTCTCGCTCCACGACCTGTTTCTCGCGCTTCTGCTTTCGAGCGCGACGCTCGGGACGCTCCTCGCGCTCGGCGTCTACTGGGGCCGGTGGTACGTCCTCACCGAGCGGGCGCGGACCCGCTCGTCGGAAATCGAGGCGACGCTCCCGCGGACGGTCGCGTTCGTCTTCGCGCTGTCGCGGTCGGGGATGCCGTTCCCGAAGGTGCTGGAGACGCTGGCCCGAAACGAGGCCATCTACGGCGAGGCGGCGCGCGAGGTCGGCATCGTCGTCCGCGACATGGACGCCTTCGGCACCGACGTGCTCACCGCCCTCCAGTCGATGGCCACGCGGACGCCGAGTCCGAGCCTCGAAGAGTTCGCCGAGAACCTCGCCAGCGTCCTCGGGAGCGGCCGCAACCTCTCGTCGTTCCTCCAAGAGCAGTACGAGCGGTTTCAGGCGGAGGCGGAGGCCCAACAACAGCAGTACCTCGACCTGCTTTCGACGTTCGCGGAGGTGTACGTCACCGTCCTCGTCGCCGGCCCGCTGTTTTTCATCACCGTCCTCGTCGTCATCGGCCTCGTCCTCGCGGACACGCTGACGCTCATCCGGGTCGTCGGCTACGTCGGCATCCCGCTGGCGAGTTTCGGCTTCGTCGTCTACATCGACAGCATCACCGAGTCGCTCCGGGGCGCGACGGTCGCGGACGACGGCGCGGACACCGCGAGCGACTCGGTTCGCCGTATCGGCACATCCGCCGACGGCGGCGGGCCGCCCGCGACGTCCGAGGCGACCCGTGGGGCGCGAACCGCGAGCGACTCGCCGCCTTCGACCGCTTCCGCGCGGTTCGCGACTGGTTCGAGCGCCCGCTCGACACCCTCGGACGCAAGCCGCTCGCCGCGCTCGCGCTCACCGTCCCGCTGGGGCTGGTCTGGGTCGCGCTCCGGACCACGCTCCCCGCGGACCCGACGATACTCGGCGTCGCCGACGCGGCGGACCAACACGTCGTCGAGGCCGCAATCGGCGCGCTCGTCGTCGTCTCGGCGTTCCACGAGCTTCGGAAGCGTCGAATCCGCGCCATCGAGCGGAGCATGCCCGACTTCCTCGACCGCCTCGCCAGCGTCAACGAGGCCGGCCTGACGGTCGTCCAGAGCCTCCGCCGGGTGTCGGCGTCGGACCTCGGGCCGCTCGGCGACGAGGTCACCCGCGTCGTCCGCGACATCGACTGGGGGGCCGACGCCCAGACCGCCCTCCGGCGGATGGACCGCCGGACGGCGAGTCCGATGGTGTCGCGGTCGGTGACCCTCATCGCCAACGCGATGAGCGCCAGCGGTGACCTCGCGCCCGTGCTCCGCATCGCGGCCAACGAGGCCCAAGACAGCCGCCGCCTCGCCCGCGAGCGGAACCAAGAGATGGTCACCTACCTCCTCGTCATCTACATCTCGTTTCTCGTCTTCCTCGGTATCATCGCCGCGCTGACGGTGTCGTTCATCCCGGCGGTCGAGCAGGCCAGCGCCGGTGCCGTCGGCTCCGGCGAGGTCGCGGGCGTCAGTTCGGGCACGTTCTCGGGCCTGCGCGACGTGAACACGGCCTCGTACACGCTGTTGTTCTTCCACGTCACGGCGATTCAGGGGCTCTGCTCGGGGCTCATCGCCGGACAGCTCGGTGAGGGACAGGTCGCCGACGGCGTCAAACACGCGGCCATCCTGCTCGTCATCACCTACGTGACGTTCATGTTCATCTGACCGCGCGTGGCCCGCCCGCCGACCGCCTGCTCCCGCCGACCGCGACGCGACCCGTGCGGTCTTTGTCCCGCCGCCGCGACCGACCGGCATGGACGGAGACGAACCCCGAGACGGGGTCCGCGAGACGTACGACCGCATCGCGTCGCACTTCGCGTCGACCCGCGAGTACCCGTGGCCCGAAGTCGAGTCGTTCGTCGACGACGCGACCGAGTCGGGGGCGGCCGAACGCGCGCTCGACCTCGGCTGTGGAAACGGTCGGCACGTCGAACTCCTCTCTGCACACGCCGACGAGGTCGTCGGCCTCGACGTGAGCCGCGGCCTGCTCGACGAGGCGGTCGCGCGGGCGGCCGAGCGCGGCTTCGACGCCGGACTCGTGCAGGGCGACGCCTCGCGGCTCCCATTCGCCGCCGACGCCTTCGACCTCGCGGTGTACGTGGCGACGATTCACCACCTCGCGCCGCGGGCGGCGCGCGTGGCGAGCCTGAACGAACTCGCGCGCGTGCTCGACGCCGACGGCCGCGCGGTCGTCAGCGCGTGGAGCACGGCCCACGACACCTTCGACCGCGAGGACGGCTTCGACACGACGGTCGACTGGACGCTCCCCGGCGGCGAGACGGTCCCCCGATTTTACCACATCTACGCGCCCGACGAGTTCGACGCCGACCTCGACGCGAGCGACCTCGCGGTCGTCGAATCGACGGTGTCCAGCGGGAACTGCTACGCCGTCGTCGCCGGGCGCTGAGCGTCGCGGTCGCTGTGAGCGCGGTCGGCTTCGGGCGTCGCGGTTGGCGTGCGGGTTGCTAACTCGTCTCGGGTGGATGCCGGCCGCGCACAGGTGATGTGGGCTTAAGAGCGCCGCGACGAATTCCCGTGTATGACCGAGACCGACGAACCACGGGAGTACGAGGTTGTCGTCGTGGGCGGCGGCCCCGCGGGCCTCCAGACCGCGCTCTACACGACGCGACTGGGCCACGACACCGCGCTCGTGGACCGCGGCGGCGGCCGCGCGGCCATGATGCTCGACACGCACAACGTCATCGGCGTCACCGAGGACGTCTCCGGCAACGAGTTCCTCGAAACCGCGCGCGGGCAACTCGAAGAGTACGGGACCGACATCCACCGCGACTTCGTGACCGACGCGGAGCAGTTGGACGACGGCAGGTTCCGCCTCGTCGCCAACGAGGGCGAGTTCGTCGCCGAGCGCGTCGTCCTCGGCGTCGGCTTCAACGACGAGCGCCCCGACCCGCCGCTTCCCCGCACCGGAAAGGGCCTGCACTACTGCCTGCACTGCGACGCCTACATGTTCGTCGACGAGTCGGTGTACGTGATGGGCCACTCCGACTCGGCGGCCTACGTCGCCATGATTATGCTCAACTTCACCGACGAGGTGGACCTGCTGCTCCGGGGCGACGAGCCGACGTGGTCCGACGAGACGGACGAACTCGTCCGCGCGCACCCCGTCGACATCGTCGAGGAGGAGATTTCGGGCATGACGAAGCGCGACGACGGCTGGCTGGAGAGCTTCGAGTTCGAAGACGGCACCGTCCGCGAGTACAAAGGCGGCTTCGCCATGTACGGCTCGAACTACAACACGACGCTGTTCGAGGCGCTCGACGTGGACCTCGACGACGACGGGACGGTCCCCGTGGACGACCACGGCCGGACCAGCGTCGACGGCGTGTTCGCCGTCGGCGACATCACCCCCGGCCACAACCAGATTCCGGTGGCGATGGGCAAGGGCGCGAAGGCAGGCATCGCCATCCACATGGAACTCCGCGAGTTCCCCAAGAGCCTCGACGAGATTCGCGCCGAGGGCGCGGTGAGCGTCGACGACGTGCCCGGCATCTCGCCCGGCCTGCTCGACAAGGCAAAACGGTTCAACGAGTCGCACGCGGACGACTGAGGCGGTAATTCGGCGAAAATCGGTGAAAACCGAGGTCTACGAACACCCTTCTAAAGTTCCCGCGGCCAGTACGGTCTCCCACGATGAAACGTACTGGACTTGCGACTGTCCTGCTCGCGCTCATGGTCGTACTGGCCGGCTGTGCGGGCGGGGCCGGCACGACGACCGAGACGCAGACTGACGGGAGCGCCGACGCGACGACGACCGCGTCGTCCGACGGCGGCGACGCGGCCCGGACCGGGACCGTGAACTTCTACGTGAGCGACGAGCAGAACGCCATCGCGGACTTCGAACGTCTCAACGTCACCATCGAGCGCGTGACGCTCGTCCGCGCGGACGGTGACGCGGAGGCCGAGAGCGAAACCGAAGCCGAAGCCGACGCCGACGCGGAAAACGAGACCGACACCGAGACTGAGACCGACGCCGACGCGGAGGCGAACGCGAGCGTCGAGGTGGAAATCGAAGCCGACGCGACGGCGAACGCGACGAACACGTCCGCCTCGACCAACGGGTCGGTCGACGCCGACGCCGACGCCGACGCTGATGCCGACGCCGATGCAGACATCGAATCGGCCGACGCGAACGACACCGACGCGGCCGAAGGCGAGTCGAGCGTCACCTACGAGGTCGACAACGCGACCGTCGACCTGACCGAACTGCAGGGCGAGAACGCGAGTCTCGTGGGCGAATACGACGTACCGGAAGGCAACTACACGAAGGTCTTTGTGCACGTGAGCGACGTGAACGGGACGCTGAAGACCGGCGAACAGGTCAACGTGAAGCTCCCCAGTAACAAGCTTCAGCTCAACACGGACTTCGAGGTCGGCAACGGCGAGTCCGTGGACTTCGTCTTCGACATCACCGCGTTCGAGGCGGGGGGCAGCGGGAAGTACATCCTCAAGCCCGTCGTGAGCGAGTCGGGGACGGACGTCCCGATTACGAAGGTCGGCGCGGAGGAGACGGCCGAGGCGGAGGCAGAGGCTGACGCGAACGCCGAGGTCGAAGCGGCCGAAAACGAGACTGACGACGCAGAGCGCGCCGAAACCGACGCCGAGGGCAACCTCAGCGTGAGCTTCGACGGGGACGTCTCCGCCGGTGAGAACGCGACGGTCGTCGTCACGCGGAACGGGACGCCCGTGGAGAACGCGACGGTGACGATAAACGGCGAGACCGCCGGCACGACCGACGCCGACGGCGAGTTAGGCGTCGCCATCCCCGACGAGCGGGACGTGACGGTCGTCGTCGTCGACGGGGAGGCGGAAGCCGAGACGGAGTTCGGGTTCGAAGTGGTCGGGAGCGCCCCCGACAACCCCGCCGAGGGCGGCGAATCGACCTCCCTCGCCGCCTGACCGAAAAGGTAACATCCTTATTGGGGCGTCGAGAATGAAGGGATAGACGCGACGTTCGCGCGCACCGGTGTCTCGGCCGAGCGAAGCGAGGCCGAGGCTCGGTGCGAGCGAGTGAAGCGAGCGAGCACCGGTGTTGAGACGGACGGAGTCCGTCGATGCACGGTGCGAATGAAATGAGCACCGGTGGTCTAATGGTAAGACATTGGCCTTCCAAGCCAATTATCTGGGTTCGATTCCCAGCCGGTGCATCTTCTCCGGACCGCTACTCGCCGCGGAGAGCGCTCAGCGACTCTCGGCCTCGTCGGAATCGGCGGCTATCCTTAACTATTATTCCGTCGATATTCGTGTGAGGTGTATTACAGATGAGTCTGCTCGACGGCCACGTTGCGGTCGTCACCGGCGGTAGCTCGGGAATCGGACGGGGAATCGCGCTGGCCTACGCCGAGGAGGGCGCGGACGTGGTGGTCTGCGACATCCGCGAAGACCCGAAGGAGGGCGGCGCGCCCACCCACGAGAAAATCGAGGCCGACACCGACTCGTCGTCGACGTACGTCGAACTCGACGTGACCGACCCGGCCGCGTTCGAGGCGGCGATGGACGCCGCCGAGGCGTTCGGCGGCGTGGACGTGATGGTGAACAACGCCGGCATCTGGCGGCCCGAGGAGTTCCTCGACGTCACGGAAGACGAGTTCCAAGGGATGATGGACATCAACCTGAAGGGCGTGTACTTCGGGGCGCAGGCGGCCGCAAGGCGGATGGTCGAATCGGGCGGCGGGAGCATTATCAACGTCTCCAGCGTCAACGGCATCTTCGGCAACGGCAACTACCCGTCGTACAGCGCGTCGAAGGGGGCCGTCCGGACGCTCTCGTACTCGCTCGCCCACGGCCTCGGCGGGGACGGCGTACGGGTGAACGCGATTCACCCCGGCGCTATCAAGACCAAAATCGGCCCGGAAGGGGCCGCGGAGACCAGCGAGGAACAGATGGCGCAGTTGACCGCGATGATTCCGCTCGGTCGGCAGGGCGAACCGGACGACGTGGCCGGCGTCGCGGTGTTCCTCGCCAGCGACCTCTCGAAGTACGTCACCGGCGAGTCCATCGTCGTCGACGGCGGCTGGACCAGTTGGCGGTAACCCGGGATGAACCAGTTGGCGATGACGCGAGAGTAACGCGGGGCGGCGCGAGGTGAGAGGTGAGACCGGGCCGACGCGGGTCCGATGCGTCGGCCGCGGCGCTCGTACCGTACTGTGGTGCGTGACCGCCGAGATATCGCAGAAACACGCGGACTGCGGCGAGTTCGGGTCTCAATCCCGGACCGTCTCTCTTATCTTCCTCCCGAACGTAACCGAACGTAATGCTGGATTCCATTCCGCTGTTCCCCGGACTGCCGGGCGGCCCAGAACTGCTCATCGTCCTGCTCATCATCGTCCTCCTGTTCGGCGCGAACAAACTCCCCCAACTGGCCCGGTCGTCGGGGCAGGCGATGGGCGAGTTCCGCCGCGGCCGCGAGGAAATCGAAGAGGAACTGAAGAAGGGCGCAGAGGGCGAGAGCGACGACGATGACGACGAAGCCGAGGCCGAGGCAGACGAGGCCGACGCGACCGAGACGGAACCCGAGAACAAACAGTAAGCGTCTCTCCGGGGAAACAGACCCCTTGTGCGGTATCTCAGGTTCGCCGAGTGCCGACAGTCGGCGCTCGGCAGTCGTGCGGGGCGGAGAACGACCGGCACGCGAGTCCCGAGGCGCGGCGTATGACTCCCGACCGAGAGACCGGCCGGTCGGCGAGTAACTGAATGAGGTATGAATGGGTGGACAGCGAGGTTGCCCGGCGTTCCGACGTGGGGAATCCCGGTTGCCTCCTCCACCCCGCGATCCCTCGAGCGACGCACGTCCGATGGTCCGCTGCTCGCTTCCGCGCCTGGCGGGGTACCACCGATGAACCGCGCGAACCCTTCCCTGCGGAAGGGGTACGCGGAACCGCTGTCCCCGAAGGACGAGGTTTCTACGTTGGCTTCCGGGGCCCGCGCCGGTCTGACCGGACGCGCCCGTGTTCGGTCCCCGCTGAAGACCTATTTCGCGGGTGGAGAGCAGGGCCTAACTGCCCGACCTAGTCCACTCCCTCATTGTCCACCGACTGTTAAGGGCCTTTCGACTCGGAGGCGGGAAAATCGGGGGACACCGTCGGGGTGGTTCGACGCGACGCGCCCGCGAGAAGTCGGCGTTCGTTCCGTGGGTCGGTTTACAACACGCCGCGTGCGTACCACGCGCCGCCGACGAAGGTGACGAACGCGGCGGCCACGACGGACCAACGGTGGTAGGTGAGCCACGAGTACTGCTGGTCGAAGCTAAACAGGAGCGTCGGGTCGATGGAGAACGACCACAGCGCGGCGACGCCGAGCATCGAAAGCGAGAGCACGAAGGCGAGTCCGGCGGCCGTCGCCGGGTCGGTCCGTCCCTGTCTGCCCGAGAGGAAGACGATGGTTTCGAGCAGTGCGAGCATCCCGACGAACGAGATGCCGACCGGGCCCGCGGCGTAGTAGGCGGCCACCTGTCCGTCCCCGGCCTCGACGGTGACGGCGGGAATCGCGATGGCGAGTGCGAGCAGCAGCGCGCCGACGATTCCGACCGTCGGCGCGAGGCGTTCGGCGTCCATGGCCGGTCGTTCGGGCGACCGACTGATAAACGGTTTGAGACGTGCCGGCGAGGGATTGCCCGGTTTTAAATCGCGCTGCGACGACGTGCGCGTATGGACCGCGTAGCGATTATCGGTGCATCGATGACCCAGTTCGGGCAGCGGGACGCGTGGATTCGCGAACTGCTCGCGGAGGCGGGGCAGGCCGCGCTCGCGGACGCCGACGTCTCGCCCGACGAAATCGAGCACCTCTACGTCTCGAACATGGCGAGCGGCGAGTTCGAGGGCCAGACGGGCGTGCCGAACGCCCTCGCCCACGACCTCGCGGCGATGCCCGCCTACACCGCCCGAATCGACCAGACCTCCTCGTCCGGCGGCGCGGGCGTCTACGCCGCGTGGCAGTCGGTCGCCTCCGGCGCGTCCGACATGACGATGCTCGTCGGCGGCGAGAAGATGACCCACCGCTCGACGGCCGAGGCGACCGACGTCATCGCCTCGCTGACCCACCCGGTGGAGTACAAACACGGCGTGACGCTCCCCTCCTTCGCGGGGCTGACCGCCCGCCTCTACCTCGACACCTACGACGCCCCGCGGGAGTCGCTCGGAAAGGTCGCCGTTAAGAACCACAAAAACGGCGTCGACAACCCACACGCCCAGTTCCGCAAGGAGGTCGACCTCGACACCGTCCTCGACTCGCCGGTCGTCGCCGACCCGCTTCGCCTCTACGACTTCTGTCCCATCACCGACGGCTCGGCGGCGCTGGTCTTCTGTCCCGAGTCGGTCGCCCGCGAGTACACCGACGACTACGCCGTCATCTCCGGTATCGGCGGCGCGACCGACACCCACGTCGTCCACGAGCGCGCCGACCCGACGACGATGGGCGGCGTCGTCAACTCCTCGGAGATCGCCTACGAGATGGCCGACCTCGAACCCGACGACGTCGACGTGGCCGAACTCCACGACATGTTCACCATCCTCGAATTCCTCCAGTCGGAGGACCTCGGCTTCTTCGAGAAGGGCGAGGGCTGGAAGGCCGTCGACGAGGGCGTCACCGACCGCGACGGCGACCTCCCAATCAACACGTCCGGCGGCCTGAAATCGAAGGGCCATCCCCTCGGGGCCTCGGGCGTCGCGCAGGTGTACGAGATTTACAAACAGCTCATCGGTGACGCAGGCAAGCGGCAGGTCGACGCCGACGTGGGCCTCGCGTGCAACGTCGGCGGCTTCGGCAACTGCGTGACCACGACCATCATGGAGTCCCGATAATGTCCGACGACGAACCCGCGATGGAGGCGTACCGCTACCCCGACGGGAGCATCACCTACCCCGGCCACCCGGTCGGTCCCGGCGGCGAGGAGCCGGTCGGCACGGTCGACCTCAGCGACTACACGGCGACGGTGCTGACGTGGACGAAATCGACGGCGACGCCGCCGGGCGTCCGCCAGCCCAACACGCTCGCCATCGTCGAGTTCGACGTGGAGGGCGAGCCCGTCCGCGCCGTCGGGCAGGTCACCGGCGAGGACGAAGTCGACATCGGCGACGAGGTGCGACCGGTCTACTGCGAGGAACTCCGCGAACCCGGCGCGGGCATCCGCGAACCCGCGAGTCAGGAGTGGGACGGCTACCGCTTCGAACCGCTCTGAGCGGGCGAGTGTTGATATAACTACACCTTCTATCTCGGGTATGAACCGCACTAGCGGCGTCTCCTTCGCGCGCGACGCGGCGGTCGCCACGGCGGTACTGGCCGGGCTGTACGCTCTCGGCTACGGCGTCCAGTTCCAACCGTTCCAACTCCCGACGTACCTGCTCATCGTCGGCTTCGACGCCCTCGAAGTCGCGTTCGGGTCCGCGGGTGCGGGCTACGACGTGCTGTTCGCCGCCTATCTCGTCGGCCTCGGCGTCGTCGGTGCCGCGATTGCGCGGACCGTCCGCCAGACATCGAGGGCGACCCACCTCGCGTGGTGGCGACTCGGGGCGGCGTCAGCGCTGGCGCTCGTGGGCGTCATCTCCCTTCTGTTCGCGCTGTCGGTCCTCGTCAACGGCGTGCAGTTCACGCCCGTCCTCGTGGCCGGCGGCGCGGGCGTCGCGCTCCTCGCGCTTTCGGCGTGGGTCGGCGACGTGGTCCGCGTGGCCGTGCGACCGACGCGCTGAGTCGAACGCAGAACTCGGGGGGTGCCGCGCTTAGCGGTCGCTCGGTTCGTCGCCCGCGTCCGTGCCGGTCTCGTCGTCTTCGTCGTCGCCTTTCACTTCGCGCTTAATCGACTCCAGTTCGGCGTCGACGTCGACGGTCGGCTCGTCGCTCCCGCCGTCGTCGCCGTCCGGGTCGGCCTCCTCGGTCACGTCGATTCGGACCGGCCCCGTGCCGACCGGTTCGGGGTCGCGGGAGGGCGTTTCGTCGCGGGAGCGCCGGCTCTCGTCGCGCCGTTGCCACTCGGATTCGAACGTGCGCTCGTCCTCGCGCCAGCGGCGCTCGCGGGAGGTCCGCTCGCGTTCGGCCTCGGTGATTCGCGCGTCGAGTTCGTCGGCCAGCGAGCGGGCGCGGTCCATCACGTCCCGAGCCTCGGGGTTCGAGGGCAAGTCGGCCTCCGAGAGCGCGTTTCTGAGTTCGTCGAGGGCGCGGTCGACGCCGGAGACGGCGCTCTTCGGGACGTTTCGCATCCGGGACTCCGTCTCGCCTCGGGCGTCTTCCATCGCGCGGCCGGGGTCGGAAAGCCGCATGAGGCGGCGGAGCAGTTCGAGAGAGGCGATAGTCGCTTCGAGGACGGCGATGACCGTCGGGATGGTGTACGACTCGGTGAACCGCAGGACCTCGCCGAACGTCGGCGGACGCGGGGGCCGAAACCGGTCGTCACCGGTGACGCGTCGGTCGCGGCCGCGGCCCCGATTGCGGTCGCGCTCCTCGCGGAGTTCCGCGCCGAGTTCGTCGAGCGTGTCCCCGAGTTCGTCGAGTAAGTCGAGGATGTCGTCGTCGCGTCGTCGGTCGCTCATGGGCCACGGTTGGGCCGCCGCGGGGATAAGCGTTCGAGGGGCGAAGCGTGGAGGGCGTTTCGAGAGTCGCTCGCTTACCGCCGCGGGACGGCGCGCTGGTACTGCGGCGGCCACTCCGCGTCTGCGTCGAGTTCGTCTGCGGCGTGGAGCCCGAAGTACGGGTCGTAGAGATGCTCGCGGCCGACGATGGCGAGGTCGGCCCGGCCGTTTCGAACGACCTCGTCCGCGTGGCGCGCGGTTCGGATGCCGCCGACCGCGCCGACCATCGCGTCGGTCTCCTCGCGGACGACCTCCGCGAAGGGAATCTGATAGCCGGGGCCGGTGTTCGGAATCCGCTGGTCGGGGTGGATGCCGCCGGAACTCACGTCGACGAGGTCGACGCCGAGGTCGTCGAGGTCGGCCGCGAGGCGGGCCGACTGCTCGACGTCCCACGACTCGCGGTCGTCCAGCCAGTCGGTCGCCGAGATGCGGACGAAGACGGGCTTGTCGTCGGGCCAGACCTCGCGGACCGCTTCCGTGACCTCGCGGACGAGTCGCGTCCGGTTCTCGAACGAGCCGCCGTACTCGTCGTCGCGGCGGTTCGTGACCGGCGAGAGGAACTCGTGGAGGAGGTAGCCGTGGGCCGCGTGAATCTCGGCGATTTCGAAGCCGGCGTCGAGGGCGCGCTCGGCCGCCGCGCGGAAGTCGTCGACGACGCCCGCGATACCGTCGGTCGATAGCTTTCGGGTCGGCGGGGCCTCGCCCTCGTAGGGCCACGGCAGGTCGCTGGGTGCGACGGTGGTCCACCCGCCGTCTTCGGGCGCGACCGGCTCGCTTCCCTCCCACGGCCGCGTCTTGCTCGCCTTCCGGCCCGCGTGGGCGAGTTGGATGGCCGGCGTGCTCCCCATCGACGAGACGAACGAGGTTATCTGCCGGAGCTTCTCGACGTGGTCGTCCGACCAGATTCCGAGGTCGTTCGGCGTGATGCGCCCCTCGGGGGAGACGGCCGTCGCCTCGGACATCACGATGCCCGCGCCGCCGACGGCGCGGCTGCCGAGGTGGACGAGATGCCAGTCGTCGGCGAAGCCGTCGGTCGAGGAGTACTGGCACATCGGCGAGACCATGATTCGGTTTCGGACCTCCGTCTCGCGGAGCGTAAGCGGCGTAAAGAGCGTGTCCGTCATCGCCCTCGATTGGGCGGGGTCGGAAAAACCCCCCTCGGTTCCGGTGATGCAGTCCGGTTTCGGCTACTCGACCGAGCCGACGAACGCGCGCTGTTCGGCGAGCAGGTCGCGGTCGAGCGTCCAGACGAGGTCGCGCTCGCCGCGGTTCAGCGCCGCCGCGACGACGCCGTCGGGCCGAACGACGAGCGAGCGACCCGCGTACTCCGTGCCCGCGGTCCCCGAAATCGACCCGCTTCCCGTCCGGTTCGCGCCGACGAGCCACCGGACCCCGTCGAGGGCGCGGGCGCGACAGAGCAGTCGCCAGTTCGTCGAGTGGGCGGCGGGCCACGCGCCGACGACGAACAGGGCGTCGACTCGCTCGTCGGTCAGCGCGGCGCTGTCGCCGACGAAGTTCAGGTCGTAGCAGGTGAGGAGTCCCGTCCGGCCGGCGGGCGTGTCCGCGACGACGAGTTCGTCGCCCGGCGTGACGACCGCGGACTCGCCGCCCCAGAGGTGTCGCTTGCGGTAGACGGTCGCCGAGCCGTCGGGCCGGACGTAGGCGGCCGCGTTGTAGAGCGTCTCGCCGTCGCGTTCGAGGTAGCCCGCGAGCAGGTCGAACTCGTTTTCCGCGGCGACGGAGGCGAGGAAGTCGGTCGCGCGCTCCCGCGAGATTGCACCGCTGAAGGCGCGGTTGTCGGCGACGAAGCCCGTGAGCGCGTACTCGGAGAACAGCGCGATGTCGACCGACTCGGGGAGGTCAGCGGCGCGGGCGCGCACGTCTGCCTCGTTTCGCGCCGGGTCGAGGTCGAACGCGGCGCGCTGCGGGACGGCGATGGTTGGACCGGTCACGCTCGGAGGGACGGACGGGCCGCGAAAAAGTGACCCGGATGGAATCGACGGTCGGTCCCGGTCCGAGACGCGAAGCGAAGGGAAACGCTCTTTTCACAGTCGAACGGACTTCCGGCATATGAGTGACGGGGACGACGACACGACAGAACTCTCGCCCGAGAGCTTCGACGAGCGCCTGACCGAGGCCGAGGAGGCTCTGGAGGCGGCCGAGACCGAAGCCGACCTCGACGAGGTCGAGGCCACGCTCGACGACATCGAGGCCGACGTGGAGGCCGCGGACCTGCCCGAACCGGACGACGAAGACGAAGAGGACCCCGCCGAGGAAATCGAATCGCGCCTGTCCGACCTGCGCGACGACCTCGAATCCCAGCGCGGTCCCTACGCCGAAGACGCCGTCGAGACGCTCGACGAAGCCAAGTCCACGATTACGGACACCCGGTGGACCGAGCAGGGCGAAGGCGAAATCGTCGCCGCGGTCGAGACGTTCGCCGACGAGTTCAACGGCGTGCTCGACGCGAGCGTCTCGGTCGACGGCGACGGCGAGGAGGCGCTCACCGCCGCCGTCGACGACGCCATCTCGGCTATCGAAGCGGCCGACCTCGACGCCGACGAGGACGCAGAGACCATCGCGGACCTCATCGAGGTCGCCGACGGCCTCGCGGACGGCCTCGACGACGCTCAGGAGTGGGACGACCTCGAAACGCGCGAGCAACTTCAGGTCCAGGGCTTCTACGACGTGCTCGGCCACTACAAGGACTACCCGCCGGAGCTGTCGGCGCTGAAGGAACACGAGAAGCGCGGCAACGTCGAGATGATTGCCCTCGCCTTCGAGAGCTTCCAGTCCGACTTCATGCAGGAGTACTGCATCGAGGCGTTCACGCGGATGAACGACGACCGCGCCTACGAGACCATCGAGGGGCAGGCCAAGCGCCGCGACAAGGGCGTCATCAAGGCCATCGGCAAGATGGCCGCCGAGGAGGGCGTCGAGATGCTCGTCGACTACGTCGACACCGACAGCGACCCCGCGCTCCAGAAGGTCGTGTTCAAGGCGCTCGGCGAAATCGGCTCCGAGGAGGCGACCCAGCCCATCGCGAACAAGCTCGTCACCGAGAACGACAACGTCCGCTCGGCCGCCGCGCGCGCGCTCGGCCTCATCGGCGACACCCGTGCCGTCGAACCGCTCTCGGACGTCGTCGCCGACGACGACGTCGACTCCGTCCGCGCCAGCGCCGCGTGGGCGCTCCGGCAGATCGGCACCGAGGACGCGCTCGAAGCGGCCGCCGGCTACGCAGACGACCGCTCGTTCCTCGTCCAGCGCGAGGCCGAGCTCGCCACCGAGTTCCTCGGCGACGACGTCGAGGCCGAAGCGACCGTCTGAGGCCGCACGACCGACGCGGCACCCCGGCGGTTCTGCGGTCTCCCTTAGTTCTATTTCTCCCGCAGTCACCCGCGCTGAGTCCCCGGTCGCGAACGTTTTTGTAGGCGAACGCGACCATCGCGGGGTGTGTCTCGCCGGCCACTCACCGCCGCGTTCGCCGCCTCGCTCGTCGTCCTGCTCGCGGCCGCGGCCGTCGTCCCCGCGCCGATAGCGGCCGCGCCGGGGTCGGAGAACGCGACCGAATCGGCCACCGCCACCACCGCCGCCACCGCCGCCACCGCCGACCTATCGGCATCGGGCGACCCGCGAATCGTCTCCGCGCTCCCCGACCCGGCGACGCCCGACGACCGCGGCGAGTTCGTCGCCGTCGCCGCGCCCGCGGGAACCGGACTCGCGCTGTCCGACGGCGAAGACACCGTCTCGTTCGTCGCGCCCGGCGGGGCGGTCGCCGTCGCCACCGACCCCGACGCGGCGGCGAACCTGACCGGCCGCCCCGTCGTCGCGCCCGGTCTCGACCTCGCGAACGGCGGCGAGACGGTCACGCTCCGGGTCGTCAGTGGCGACGGCAACGAGGGCGGAAACGGCGTCGTCGCCGACCGCCTCAGCTACGACCGGAGCCGCGAGGGCGCGCTCCTCGAACGACGAGACGGCGGGTGGTCGTGGTGGCCGCGGGCGCTTCCCCGACGGAGCGTCACGACCCACGGCCCCGCGAACGCGACGCTGTTCGTGCTCCCCGACTCGCCGGACCGGCCGATTTCGACGCTCAAGTCAGCCGACGAGCGGGTTCTGCTCGCCGGCTACGTCGTCTCCTCCGCGCGCATCGCGGACGAACTCGTCGCCGCCCGAGAGCGCGGCGTTGCCGTCTCGGTACTGGTCGAAGACAGTCCGGTCGGCGGCTTTCCACGGCGGTCGGCGCGCATCCTCGACCGCCTCGTCGACGCCGGCGTCTCGGTCCGCGTCGTCGGCGACCCCCACTCGTTTCACCACCCGAAGTACGCCGTCGTCGACGACGCGGCGCTCGTGATGACCGAAAACTGGAAGCCCGCGGGGACGGGGGGGCGAAAGAGCCGCGGTTGGGGGGTCGTCGCGCGCTCGCCGGCCGTCGCGTCCGACCTCGCGGCCACGTTCGAAGACGACGCGAGTCTCCCCGAGACCGCCCCGTGGGAGACGTACCGCGTCGGCCGGTCGTTCGTCCGCACCGAATCGGCGAACGGTTCGTATCCCTCGCGCATCGCGCCCGAGTCGGTCCGGGTCGACCGCGTCGCCGTCATCCGCGCGCCCGACAACGCCGAGTCCGCGGTCGTCTCTCGACTCGACGCCGCCGAGAGCCGAATCGACGTGCTACAGCCGACCGTCGAGGCCGACGGCCCGTTCGTCCGCGCACTCAAGCGCGCCGCCGGCCGCGGCGTCCGCGTCCGACTCCTCCTCGGGAGCGCGTGGTACGACGAGGAGGAAAACCGCGCACTCGCCGACCGGCTGAACGAGTGGGCCGACGAGACTGGAAATCCGCTCTCGGTTCGGCTCTCGCGACCCGGCGGGCGGTACGGCGCGATTCACGCGAAGGGCGTCGTCGCCGACGACACCGCGCTCGTCGGCAGTCTCAACTGGAACCGGCACTCGGCCCGCGAGAACCGCGAAGTCGTGCTCGCGCTGTCTGACCCGGCCGCCGCGGCGTACTTCCGCGAGGCGTTCGCGGCGGACTGGCGGGCCAGCGGCCGCGGGGCCGAGTCGAACCCGGGACTCGTCGCCGCGGCCGCCCTCGCGGTCGTCGTCGGACTCGCGGCGCTCAGGCGACTGGAGTTCGAAAAATGAGCGGCCGCAGTCCGTGCGTCGAACGCCGGCTTACGCCGTCGTCGACAGCTCTTCGTCGATGTCGGCTTCGGCCATCTTCTCGACGAGGCTGTCGATGACCTCCCCGCGCATGCCGCTGACGAACTTGATGGAGCCGACGACGAGGTGGCCGCCGCCGGAGACGCCGCCGCCGACGACCTCCTCGTTCAGTTCGGCGACCATCCGCGGGATGTCGAGGCGGACGCCGTCGGAGCGGAGGACGGCGAAGTCGGGACCGTAGCCGATGGTGATGACCGGCTCGCCCGTCTCCTGGACCTTGCGGTCGTGGAGCTTGCCCGTGGTCTTGCCCGGCGCGGGGTAGGTAAAGCGGTGGGCCCACTTGTCGAGGTCGATGCGGTAGAGGTTGGCCCCGCTGTCGAGGCGCTCGTGTTCGAGGTGCGGCTCGGCCGCTTCGAGCTGGCGCTCGACGTCGCGCTCGGCGCGCGTCGAGAGGAACTCGACGAGTTCGCGGTGTCGCTCCTCGTCGTCGCAGCCGACGTTGAGCACGTCGTTGACGATGGACGCGCCGTCGTTGTAGCGAAGCCAGTGGGCGGCGTAGTCGAGCGCCTCGCCCACGTCGAGGAGCTGTTCGCGGTCGTAGCCCTCGTCTTCGGCGAGCGCGATGTAGTTGTCCATGACCTCCGCCTTCGAGCGGTCAGACAGCCCGGCGACGGCGGGGACGTGACGCAGTTCGTCGGTCACGTCGGGGTGGATCATCCGCGCGAGCTCGACGCACATCATGCCGGTCGTGATGCGGTAGTCCTCGTCGTGGAGGTACGGGTTGACGTGCGCGTCGAGGAGGTGGTTGACCGCCTCGGGGTCGGGGTGGTGGTGGTCGACGACCGCGATGGGCACGTCGTAGTGCGCGAGGTTCTCGTAGGCGGGCACGTCCTCCTCGGTCGACCCGTTGTCGAGCATGAGCAGGAAGGGGAGCCGCTGGCCGTGGCGGGCGCGCCCTTCGAGCGCGAAGTTCAGGTCGCGGGTCACGTCCTCCATCTCGTAGAACGGGGCCTTGCTCGGCAGGCGCTTGAACAGGTGTCGCGGCGCGTCGGGGTCGTCGTGGACCTCGGTGATGAGCCGTTCGAGGGCCAGTTGGACCGGGACGGACGCGCACATGCCGTCGCCGTCGGCGTGGTGGCGGACGCGAATCGGGCGGCCTTCGAGGACCGTCCGGCGCAGCAGGCGCGCCACGTCTTCGAGGTCGTCGCGGAGCTTCTCGAACGCCGCCCACTCCACGAGCGGCTCGACCGGCTCCGGCTCGGCGCGCTCGTCGAGCGCGGCGTCGATGCGCTGGCGGGCGTCGGCCGCGGTCTCGTCGTCGAGGACGGTGAGGCCGTCGACTTCGAGCTGACGGGTGCCCTCGTGGTCTTCGACGGTGCCGGCCATGCGGACCACGTCGTCGAGGTCGACTTCGGGGAACGCGCGGACGCCGGCCTCCTCGAAGGCGGCGGCGGCGACGATGCCGGAGTCGTCGGCGATGCGGAAGACGGTCGGTCCGCCGGTCTGCTTGATCTGCGTGACGACGCCCTCGACGGTGACCGACTCGCCGACCGAGAGACTGGAGATGGGCGTGATGGTCGGCTCGTGGTCGACGGTCAGGGTTCGGTAGTCGTCCGGCGTGTCCTCGGCGAACGCGATGTCGCCGTTCTCGCGGACGGATTCGAGGCGGACGACCAGTCGGTCGCCGACCTCGTAGTCGGCCGAGAGGTTGGACTCGTGGATGAGTCCGGAGACGGAGTCGGAGATGTCAACGAAGATGCCGTACTCGACGACGCCGTTGACGACGGCGTGGTAGTAGGCGTCGGTCTCGACGTCGTCGGTGGTACAGTTCGGTGCGAGATCGTAGACGATAGGTCGCGCGTCCGAATTCGGACGCGAGTCGTCGCCGGAATCCCCGGCGTGCTCGTCGCTCATAGTCCCGCTAGGTCAGGGGGTAGTGTTAAGCTTTACAAAAGCATCTCGCGTGCGCGGCCGGTTCGCACGACCCGTGGTGACCCGAAACCTTGGGGGCTCGGGGCGTCAGTAGCCCAGTTCGTCCAGCGCGGCTTCGACCGGCGGGACGTAGTCGGCCCCGAAGACGCGGACGTGTTCGAGGAGCGGGAACAGCGCGTAGACGGGCGACCGCGCCCCGAAGAAGCCGTCGGCGATGGGTCGGCGCTCGTCGTAGGCGTCGAAGAAGGCGTCGCCCGCGGCGTCGAACCAGTCGATGTAGGCCAGTTCGACCTCGGGGTGGCCGTAGTAACACGCCGGGTCGAGGAAGGCGACGACGCGGTCGTCGCGGACGCGGAGGTTCGCGCCCCACACGTCGCCGTGGACGAGTCGCGGGGCCGCCGGCTCGACGAGGAGGCTGTCGAGGTCGGCCGCGACCGACTCGATTCGCTCGGCGGTCGCGGCCGGTAAGCCGGCGTCGCGCGCCGCGTCGGCCCACGGCAGGAGGCGCTGGTCGCGGAAGAACGCGACCCACGAGTCGGTCCACGGGTTCGGCTGTCGGTACGGTCCCGAGAGCGTGTCGTAGGGGAAGCCGAACGCCGGCGCGGTCGTCTCGTGGAGCGCGGCGAGGCGGGCGGCGAGGTCGCGCTCGGCGGCGGGGGTCAGGTCGGACGTGCCTTCGACGTAGTCGAGGACGAGCAGGTCGGCGTCGGCGTGGTGGACCGCGGGGACCGGAAGGCCGGCCGCGGCGAGCGAGTCGAGCATCGCCGCCTCCACGTCGAGCGGCGTGTCGCCCACCTTGGCGACGACGGGGTCGCGCCCGTCGAAATCGAGGCGGTAGACGCGGCCGACGTGCCCGCCGTCGAGTTCGGTCGTCGCGGTCGGCGGCGCGTCGGCGGCGAGCGCGTCCGTCACGCGGGCGACGAGGTCGGAATCGAGCGTCACACCCGAGTTCGGGCGACCGCCGACCTCAGTATGACGGTTCCGTTCCGGCGACCGACTCGGCGTTCCGGAACCCTTAGATGGAGCGCCCGCGGACGGTTCGGTATGCGACTCTTCCGGTCGCGGGAGGTCGTCGGCATCGCCGCCGACGCCCTCGACGTCGCGCTCGAAGCCTCTGCGGAGACGCATCCGAACGAGTACATGGGCCTCCTCCGCGGCGAGGAGGCCCGCCGGGTCGGCGTCGACCGCGACGGCTACGTCGTGACGGACGTGCTCATCATCCCGGGGACCGTGTCGGACCCCGTCAGCGCGACCGTCAGGAACGACCTCGTGCCGAACGACTTCCGCGCCGTCGGGTCGATTCACTCGCACCCCAACGGCGTCCTCCGCCCGAGCGACGCCGACCTCGACACCTTCGGAAGCGGCCGGGTCCACATCATCATCGGCAAGCCCTACGGCCCCGACGACTGGGAGGCGTTCGACCAGTCCGGCGAGGTCCGCGACCTCGACGTGCTCGACGTCGACCTCCCCGACCCCGAATCGTTCTTCGACTTCACGCAGGACGACATCGACGCGGAGTTGGACCGATGAGGCGGGTCATCGCGCAGGGAACCTTCGACATCCTCCACCCGGGCCACGTCCACTACCTCTCGGACGCCGCGTCGCTCCGCGACGAACTCCACGTCATCATCGCCCGCGGCGAGAACGTGACGCACAAGCCGAAGCCGATTCTCGACGACCGCCAGCGCCGCGACATGGTCGCCGCGCTCGACGTGGTCGACGAGGCGCATCTCGGCCACCCGGAGGACATCTTCGTCCCCATCGAGAACATCGACCCCGACGTCATCGTCCTCGGCTACGACCAACACCACGACGAGGAGGGAATCAAAGCCGCTCTCGACGCCCGCGGCATCGACTGCGAGGTCACGCGCGCGACGCCGCGAGAGCAACGTCACGACGACGAACTGCTCTCGACGGGTCGCATCATCGACCGCATCGTCGAGCGGCGCTGCTGAGCGCTCGCCCCGGAAGACGACTCGGACCGCCGACTGGTTTGATTTTCCGACGGCCGACCGCGACGAGCGCGAGCGTCGTCACTCGGCGGCGAGCGTCGAAAGAGAAGGGATGCGTTACTGCGTGGAATTCGTCGCGGTGGAATTCGTTGCAGTGGAGTTCGTCGTGGTGGAGTTCGTTGCAGTGGAATTCGTCGCGGTGGAATTCGTCGCGGTGGAATTCGTTGCAGTGGAGTTCGTCGTGGTGGAGTTCGCCGCGGTGGAATTCGTCGCAGTGGAGTTCGCCGCGGTGGAGTTCGTCGCGGTAGAATTCGTCGCGGTCGAGTTCGAGGACGAAGACGACGACTCGCTGTTGGCCGACTGCTGTTCGTCGAGCCAGTTCTGGTACTCTTCCTGCGAGACGACTTCGACGGTGAAGTACATCTGGGAGTGAGCGACGCCGCAGTACTCAGTACAGTAGCCCTGGTAGGTGCCTTCCTCGTAGGCGACGGTCTTGATGGTGTTCGTCGAACCCGGCATCGCGTCCTGCTTGAGCGCGAGTTCGGGGACGTGGAATCCATGTATCACGTCCGCTGAGGTGACCTGGAAGTAGACGGGGCGGTCCGCGGGGATGACGATCTCGTTGCCCGACGAGAAGTTACCTTCCTCGGGGTAGTACATGTTCCAGCCCCACTGGTAGGCCTCCGCCGTGACGACGACCGGGTCGTCGTCCATGGCGATATCGTTGCCCTGGTGCGTGACGTTCTCGTCGGCCAGCACGCCGTAGGAGGCGACGCCGACGAAAAGCAGGATAATCGCTGTCGCGATGGTCCACGTGATTTCGAGCCGGCGGTTCTCCTTGGTCGGCAGTGCGCGCTCGCTGTTGCGGAACTTGATGACGGTGTAGAGGAGGATGACCTCCACCAGCACGGTGATCGGGATAGCGACGTACAGCAGCTCCCCGTTCAGCTGGTTGATGAGTTCCGACGTGGCAGACGCCTGCGCGGCGGCGGGGGTGGCAACGAGCGCCATCACGGCCGTCGCGAGCAGGGACGCGAGCGCGAAACGCGTCTTTCTCATGCTGAGCGAGAGTTAGGAACAACCGCATAAATGCGTACCGACTCTCGGCCCGCCGTTTATCAACCCCTCCCCGCCATATCGCGGGGAGCGGCGCTCGAACGCGGGGCCGAAAAGCGCGGGTCCTAAATACGGGACGGTCCAACACGTCCGTAGGTGAACTTCGTGGCCACGACGCGCGATTCGAACACGTTCCACGGCCTGCTCGCCGCGACCGCGATGGGCGTCTATCTCCTGCTCATCGTCGGCGCGACGACCGCGCTCACGGACGCGACCGCCGCGTGCAGCGCGTGGCCCGCGTGCGGCGACGGCCTTTCGCTCCCCGCGACGCTCGACGGCTGGGTCGCCCTCGGCCACCGCGTCGCGGCCGTGCTCGTCGGCCTCCTCACGGCCGCCACGCTCGTCTCGGCGTGGCGGACTGACACGTCTCGCCGGGTGAGAGCGACCGTCACCGCGTCGGCGGTGCTCTATCCCGCACAGGCCGGTCTCGGCGCGGTCGTCGCCACCGTCGGCGTCGGAGCCGTGCTGTCGACGCTCCACTTGGTCCTCGGAATGGTCATCTTCGGCGGCCTCGTCGTCGCGCTCGCGTGGACGCTCGAAGCGGCCACCGGCGACCCCGACGACGCGCCGGTCGGCACCCCGTCGATGAGCCCCCCGGCCGACGACGGCGAACGACCGCCCGTCCCGACCGAGCCGGTCGCCCGCGCGAAAGCGACGGTCAACGCGTACTTCCGGCTCATGAAGCCGCGGCTGATGTGGCTCCTCTGTCTCGTCGCGTCGGCGGCGATGGCGCTCGCCGGCACCGTCTCGCCCGGCCTCACCCCAGAGGTCATCGCGGCGACCCTCGGCGGCGGCGTCCTCTCTATCGGCGCGTCCGGCACGTTCAATCACGTCCTCGAACGCGACGTGGACCGCCGGATGCAACGGACGAGCGACCGGCCGCTCGCGGTCGACCTCGTCCCCGTCCGAAACGCAATCGCGTTCGGCCTGCTCCTGACGGTCGCGTCGGTGGCGCTGTTCGCGTCCGTCAACTGGCTCGCGGCCGTTCTCGGCGTCGTCGCCATCGCCTTCTACAGCGTGGTCTACACGCTCATCCTGAAGCCCAACACGGTCCAGAACACCGTCATCGGCGGCGCGGCCGGCGCGCTCCCGGCGCTCATCGGCTGGGTCGCCGTCACCGGCGACGTCGGCCTCGGCGGTGTCGTCCTCGCCGTGGTCATCTTCCTGTGGACGCCCGCGCACTTCTACAACCTCGCGCTGGCCTACAAGGACGACTACGCCCGCGGCGGCTTCCCGATGATGCCCGTCGTCCGCGGCGAGACCGAGACGCGAAAGCACATCCTCTGGTGGCTCGGCGCGACGCTCGTCGCCGCCGCCGGCCTCGCGGTCATGGACGCCCTCGGGGTCGTCTACCTCGTGACGAGCATCCTCTTCGGCGGGGCGTTCCTCTACTTCGTCGTGCGCCTGCACTACGAGCGCGACGACACCGCCGCGTTCCGGGCGTTCCACGCCTCGAACGCCTATCTCGGGATGCTGCTCCTCGCCATCGTCGTCGACACGCTCGCCATCTGAGAACCGACTGCGACACCACCCAAACACATGGCAACCGCATCCGCACTCCCCCGCCCCTCGCGGGCCAGTCTGCTCCGCGCCGCCTTCGCCGTGAACACGACGCTGATTCTGGCGTTCGTCTACCTACTTTTCACCGACGCGAGCGTCGGCGCGCCGCGCTACGCCGTTTACGGCGTCGCGTGGGTCATCGTCGGCCTCTGGGTCATGTTCGACACCGACGTCGCGCCCGCCTCGCCCGCGACGAAGCGCAAGGCGGCCGCCGTCGCGGTCGGCTACTTCGCGCTCCTCGCGGTCGCCGGCGGGCTCGTCACCTCGCCCGTGCCGGGGGGCACGAGCGGCGTCCGCGTCGCCTTCCTCCCGCCGGGGTGGGGGCCGGCGCTCGTCTACGGCGGCGACCTGTTCAACCTCGTCCTCATGCCGGCGCGCGTGGTCGGCTACGCGGCGCTCGCGTTCCTCGTCTACGACACGGTCGTCGAGGCGGCGGGCGCGGCCGTCTCCGGCGTCGTCGGCCTCTTTTCCTGCGTCTCGTGTTCGTGGCCCGTCCTCGCGTCGGTCGCCACGACCGTCTTCGGCGGCGGAACCGCGGTCGCGGCGACCGTGACGACGCTCTCGTACGACCTCTCGACGCTGGTGTTCCTCGTCACCGTCGTCCTGCTCCGGTGGCGGCCCGGCTTCGGGAAGTAATCACGGTTTGCTCCCGCGGGCGCGTTCACCACCCTCCCTCTCGCTTTTACCCGCTCGGCGTGAACGTCCGACCATGACCGAGGTCGAAATCGAGTACTGCGTCCCCTGCGGCTTCCTCGACCGCGCCGAACAGCTCCAGCACGCGCTCCTCGAACAGTTCGGCGAGCGACTCGACCGCGTGGCGCTCGTCACGGGCGACCACGGCGTCCTCACCGTCACCGTCGACGGCGAGCGCGTCTGGGACAAGTCGGAAGACGAGTTCGACCCGGACCTCGTGCTCCGGCGGGTCCGCCCGCACGTCGACTGACCGAGGCGAGCCGTGAAGTCACTCGAACACGCCGTCGTCGGCGCGGTCGCTGGGACAGTCGCCGCGCTCGCGCTAGAGCCACCGGGGAGTCTGCCGCTTCTCGTCGCCGGCGCGGTCCTCGTGAGCGTCTTCGTCGACCTCGACCACTTCGTCATCGCCCGCGTCCAGCGCGGCGACTGGGCGAACCTGCGGCTCGCGGTGACGAATCCGCGGGTCGGCCTCCTCGACCAAGAGCGAGTGTTCGAGGAGTTCGACACCGAGTTCGACCGCAAGCGACTCCTGAGCCACCACCTCGTCGGCGGCGTCGCGGTCGGCGCGCTCGCGCTCTCGGGACTCGGGTCGCTCGCGGCGTTCCTCGCGGTCGTGCTCTACGTCCACGTCGTCTGCGACTTCCTGCGAGACCTCGGCATCGCGTGAAAAAGGCCGGAATCGTCCGGGTCGGCGGTTGCGCGCGTTTCTGACGGCCGTTCAGTGGCCCCAGCGCTTGCCGTCTTCGTCGTACCGGGCGTTCGTGATGCGCTCCCACTGGTCGGTCGAGATGTCCACGTCGGCCGCGCCGACGTTCTCGTCGAGTTGGTCGGTCGTCCGCGCGCCGACGATGGGGACGACCGTCGCCTCGGGGTAGTCCATCAGCCAGCGGAGCGCGACCTGCGCGGGGCTGGCGTCGACCTCGTCGGCGACGGCGCGAATCTCGTCGAGCACCTTCCAGCCGCGCTCGGAGACGTAGAACCGGTCGAAGCGCTCGTCGAACGACCCGCGCGCGCCGTCGGGCGCGACGTACTCGGTGGGGTCGTCGGGGTCGGCGCGCTCGTACTTGCCCGTGAGGAAGCCGCCCGCGAGCGGCGAGTACGGACAAATCGCGATGTCCTGGTCGCCGCAGACGTCGAGGTAGTCCTTCACGTCCTCGTAGTAGCCCGCGTGGAACAGCGGCTGGGTCACGTCGAAGCGGGCGTAGTCGTTGACGTCGGACTTCCACAGCGCCTTCGTGAGTTGCCACGACGCCATCGTGGACGCGCCGAGGTAGTTGACCTTCCCCTCCTCGACGAGGCCGTTGAGCGCCTGCAGCGTCTCCTCGATGGGCGTCTCCTCGTCCCAGCGGTGGATGTAGTAGAGGTCGAGATAGTCGGTGTCGAGGCGGTCGAGCGTGCCCTCGATCTGGTTGCGGATGTGGGTCCGCGAGAGCCCGCGCCCGTTGGGGTTGTCCTCGTCGAACGGGAAGTACACCTTCGAGGCGAGCACGTAGTCCTCGCGGTCGCGCTCGGCCAGCCAGTTGCCGATGTACTCCTCCGAGGTCCCGTTCGGATTCCCGTAGACGTTGGCGGTGTCGATGAAGTTCCCGCCGCGCGCTTCGAACGCGTCGAGGAGTTCGTGGGCCTCCTCCTCGTCGGTCTCCAGGACGCCGCTGCTCTTCCGACCGAATCGCCACGTACCGAAGCACAGTTCCGAGACGCGGGTGCCGGTCGACCCGAGTCGTCGATAGTCGAGACTCATGGTCGAAGCCACGACGGCCGGCGACTAAAGGGTGCGAGTAGCGGCGAGGGATTCAGCTTTGTTCGTCGGCGTCGGGCGATTCGGCGGGGGCCGTGTCCGCCTCGAACAGGTCGCGCGCGACCGGCCCGCCGCCGAGCGCGAGCGCGAGGAGGAGCACCGCGAACCCAACAGTGACGAACCCCTGCGACGGATTCTCGGCGAGCGACGTGGCGTGGAGCGCCGCACCAACTAACGCGAGTACGACGGCGAACCGCTGGAGGACTGCGTCGTCCATGGCCGACTCACGCCTGCATCCCGGTAATTCCTTGCGACTCGCCCGCACGCTTTTGCGGCTTCCGCGCGACTGATACGGCATGTTCAGAGTCGCAGGTATCGGCCTCGGAAGCCTCGGCGCGCTGGAGTGCCGCCTCCTCAACGAACTTGAGGGGGTCCGCGTCATCGCCGGCGTCGACCCCGCCGACGAGGTGCGCGAGCGGTTCGCAGACGAGTTCGACGTTCCGACCTACGAGACGACCGAGGAACTGCTGGACGCCGAGTTCCTCGACGCGGTGACCATCGCCTCGCCGCACACGAAGCACTTCGACCAGGCGCTCGCGGCGCTCAACGCCGACCTCCACGTCCACCTCGAAAAGCCGATGGTGACGGACCTCGGTGGCGCGCGGGCGCTCATCGACCGCGCCGAGGAGCGCGGGCTCACCCTCGCGGTCGGCTACCAGCGCCACTTCGACCCGCGGTTTCACGAACTGCGGCGCGTCGTCGACAGCGGCCGCATCGGCGACCCGCACATGGTGGTCTGCCACCTCGAACAGGAGTGGATTCGCTGGACGAAAGACGAGTGGCGCGGCGACCCCGCGCTTTCGGGCGGCGGCCAACTGTACGACTCGGGGTCGCACCTCCTCGACGCGATGCTCTGGGTGACGCGCTCGAAGCCGGTGACGGTCGCCGCGGCGGTCGACCACCGCGGTCACGACGTGGACGTGAACTCGGCGCTCGCGGTCGTCCTCGACCGCGACGGCGACCGCCTCACCGCGAGCGTCGGCGTCTCCGGCGACGGACAGAGCGTCCCGGACCCCGGCGAGTCGCTCCGGGTCATCGGCACCGAGGGGATGGTCGCCTTCGACGGCGAGACCATCGAAGTGACGGAGGGCGGGACGACCTACACGGCCACGCCGTCGACCCCCGACTTCGAGGACCTAACCCGGAAGAAGCTCCGGAACTTCGTGGACGCCGCCCGCGACGAGGCCGACCTCGCCATCCCGGCCGAGGACGCCCTCCGAGTGACCGCGCTGACCGAGGCGGCCTACGAGTCGGCGACGACGGGCAGGCGGGTCAACGTCGACGGCGACGCCTGACGCCCCGGTTCCGAGTGAAGCGCGGGGCGACGCTCACACCGGGGTCAGCCGGTTCAGCGCGCCCGACGAGCCGGTCACAACCCCCCGGTCGCTGGTGCAGACGTACAGTTCACCGTCGGGGGCGCGGCCGAACGCGAGGACGTTCGTCCCGCCGTCGTCGCGGTCAGCCACGGGGATCTCCGCGATGTCCCACGGCCGCGACTCGCTCGGGCGGGCGGCGAACAGCCGACCGCCGGACTGCCAGTCGGCGAAGACGTACGCGCCCGACAGCGCCGGAATCGCCTCGCCGCGGTAGACGTGGCCGCCGATGACGGCCACCCCGGACGGCCCGTCCCCGCTGTGGGGGTACTCCAGCACGGGGTCGATGAGCGGCGCGCCGTCGGGCGTCTCGGTCGGGCAGTCGCCCGCGCGGAAGCAGTGTGCGCCCTCGCGGACGTTCCAGCCGTAGTTGCCGCCGCGCTCCAAGAGGTTCACCTCCTCCCACGCGCCCTGCCCCACGTCGGCGACGTAGCAGTCCTCGCCGTCGAACGAGAGCCGCCACGGATTTCTGAGCCCCCACGCGTACTGCTCGTCGCGGCCGTCGGAGCCGACGAGCGGGTTGTCCTCCGGAACCCCGTAGGGCCGGTCGTCGTCGCCCGAGACGCCGCCGGTCGAGTCCACGTCGATGCGGAGGACGCTCCCGAGGAGGTTCTCGGTCACGTCCTGCCCGTTGCCGCCCGAAACGGCGTCGTACCAGTCGTCGACGTGGCCGCGGCCCTCGTCGTTCGCGCCGCCCCCGTCGCCCGTGGCGACGTAGAGATAGCCGTCCGGGCCGAACGCGACGGCTCCGGCGTTGTGGTTCGACTGGGGTTCGGGGAGTTCGAGCAGCGTCCGCTCGGAGTCGGCCGAGACCGTCGTCGCCCCGGGGTCGACCGTCAGTTCGCTCAGGACGAACGTGTGGCTGTAGTTCGAGGGCGTCCCCGACCGTTTCGGAGCGCTGTACCGGAGGTAGAGCCGCCCGTTGTCGGCGAACTCGGAGTGGAAGGCGACGCCGAGGAAGCCGCGCTCGTCGTAGCCGCCGACGTCGACGACACGGTCGGTGATGTCGAGATAGGGTTCGTTTCGCAGTCCCGCGTCGTCGTGGAGCCACATCCGACCGGGCTGGTCGACGACGAACCGTCGGCTCCCGCCGAACGCCTCGGGGATGGCCACGTCGACCGGCGAGGCGAATCCGGTCGCCACCGTCTCGTAGGCGACTTCGAGGCCCGCGAGCGAGCCGTCGCCCCCGGTGTCCGCGGTCACAGTCGAGCCGTCGGTCTCGTCGGTCGTCGCGTCGCCAGTCGTTCCGCCGGCGTCGTCGTCGGTCGGGGTGCTCGCACAACCCGCGAGGCCGCCGAGGAGGGCCGCGCCGGTCGCGGCGAGAAAGTCGCGTCGGGAACCGTTCATGTCAACCAAGTGCGGCGCAAGCGGAGTAAGGCTTGCTACGGTTGAGCGGGCTATGCGTTCTCGCGCTCCCGCCCGCTCCGCGACTCGAACCGAGCGGCGATTCCGAATCCCTTACCACCCGATAGTGACGACGGGTACGACATGGACGAGGTACTCGCCGCCGACGGCCTCAGGAAGTCCTACGGCGACGTGGAGGCGCTCTCGGGCGTCTCCCTGTCGGTCGCCGAGGGGGAGGTCTTCGGCCTCATCGGTCCGAACGGCGCGGGGAAGACGACGCTGGTTCGCGCCCTCACGGGCACGACCGCGGTGGACTCGGGGTCGGCGGCCATCCTCGGGCGCGACCCGACCGAGGTGGACCGCCAGCGCCTCGGCGTCCTCCCGCAGGAGTTCCGGCCCGCGGGTCGGCTCACCGCCCGCGAGCTCGTGGCCTACTACGCCGGGCTCTACGACGACGCCCGCGACCCCGGCGCGGTGCTCGACGAGGTCGGTCTCGCCGACGCCGCCGACACGTGGTACGAGAACCTCTCGGGCGGCCAACAGCGCCGGGCCTGCATCGCGCTGACGCTCGTCAACGACCCCGACGTGCTGTTCCTGGACGAACCGACCACCGGCATCGACCCGGCCGGCCGCCGGTCGCTGTGGGGGCTCGTCGAGGACCTCGCGGCCGGCGGGACGACGGTGTTTCTCACCAGCCACTCGATGGAAGAGATAGAGCGCCTCGCCGACCGCGTGGGACTGCTCAACGCGGGCGAACTCGTCACGGTCGGCCGGCCGGACGACCTCGTGTCCGAGTACGGCGGCGACAGTCGTCTCGTCGTCCGGACCGACGGCGACGTCGACGCCGAGGCGACCCTCCGGTCGGTGTCGCTGCCGCCCGCGCTCGACGCGACGGTGACGGGTGACGGCATCGCGGTCCACGGCGTCGGCCCGCGCGACATCGGCGACGTGGTCGCCGCCTTCGACGACGCGGGCGTCGTCTACGAGTCGCTCGTCTGGAAGCAGCCCGGTCTCGAAGAGGTCTACCTCTCTCTGACCGGCGAGCAGTTCGAGGCCGCACGCCCCGCCGCGGCCGCCGCGGTCGGAGGTGACAGATGAGCCTCGCCGCCCGCGTCCGCTCGGAGTTCGTCGCCTCGTGGCACTCGTTCCTCCGGCGGCGGACGGCGGTCTTCTTCACCTTCTTCTTCCCCGCCATCATCGTCGTCATCTTCGGGGCGCTCGTGCAGACCCAGCCGACCGGCGGCGGCCTGTTCGCCGAGCCGAAGGAGTACTACATCGCCGGCTATCTCGCGGTCGTCGTGCTGTTCACGCCGCTGTCGCGGGTCGGGAGCACCATCGCCCGCCACCGCGAGGGAAGCCGCTTCGAGAAGCTGGCGACGACGCCGCTGTCGCGCGCCGAGTGGCTCCTCGCGCACTCGCTCGTCAACGTCGTCGTCATCGGCCTCGCGGCGCTGTTGCTCCTCGCGCTGTCGGCGCTCGTGACCGGCGCGTCGGTTCCGCTGACGCCCGCGACGCTCGCCATCGTCCCCTTCGTCGCGCTCGGCGTGACGCTCTTCTGCGGCCTCGGGGCCGTCATCGGGAGCGTCGCCGATTCGCAGGACGGCGTCATCGCCGCGAGCAACGCCATCGCGCTCCCCCTGTTGTTCCTCTCGGAGACGTTCGTGACGCCCGACCTGCTTCCCGCGTGGTTCGTCCCGGCGCTGAACCTCTCGCCGCTCACGTACTTCGCCCGCGGCGTCCGGGCGCTCACCTACGGCGGCGGCGACTGGCTCACGAACCTCGCGGTGCTCGCGGCGCTCGCGGTCGCCTTCTTCGCGGCCGGAACGCTGGCGATTCCGCGGACCGACTGAGGGGACGCACCGCTCCCGCCCGCGACGTTCGAGGCGTCCCGAGGGCCCCCGACGCGCCCGCAAACTCAAGCCTTAACCCGCGGCCGACCCCACGTGGTGGCATGGTCGAAACTGAGACGTACACCATCGAGGGACCGGACGGAGACACCGAAGCGCTGGAACTCCCCGCGGGCCTCGTCGACATCTTCTCGGAGCAGGGCGAAGAGCCGACCGACGTCGTCGCCGACGTCGTCGTACAGGCGTTCGCACAGCAGGCCCACGTCGTCGCCCACCACAGCGAAGGCGGCGCGCCGGCCGACATCGCCGAAATCAACGAGAAGATGGAGGAACTGTTCGAAGAGCGCTTCGGCGTCCCGCTGTCGGACGCGCTCGGCCACTCGCACTAAGCGGCAGTCGCACCCGAATTTTCTCGAATTACGACAGGTAGCCGCGCCTGTCGAGGGAGAGCCCAGCCACGACGACGACGAGCACGATGCCCAGCGCCACGGGCATGAAGTACGGACTAGATATCGTCCCTCGCGTGAGTTGCCACGAGCAGAGAACCCCGAGAACTCCGCCGAGCGTGACGAGCGCCCAGAGGAACCCTAACTCGGAGAGAACCCGCGTCAGCACGGACATCGTTCGCTCACCGGGACGCGTGGCGGTTCACTCGGTCCCGACATCACGACGAGCGCGGGGAAACGCCGTTCGAATCCGGTCATCACGGCTGTTCTGACAACCCGCAGAACCATATGTGTCTCAGCGGGCGCGCTCAGATGAACGCCAGCGGCACCATGATGGCGAAGCCGGCGACGAGGCCGGCGACGAGTTCGACCCGGCCGCCGCGCGGGAGGCGCTCGCCGAGTTCGAGCGCCTCGGGGATGAACTCCGTGAGGACGAGAAAGACCATCGCGCCGGCGGCGAAGCCGAAGCCAAAGGGGAGGAACTCCCGGGCGATGCGGACGAAATAGAAGGCGATGACCGCGCCGATGGGCTGGGGCAGACTGGAGAAGATGGCCCACCAGACGAGCTTCCAGTTCGAGACCTCCATCGACCGGAGCGGGATGGAGATTGCCAGCCCCTCGGGGACGTTGTGAATCGAGATGGCGATAGTCATGAACACCGCGAGCAGCGGGACGACGAAGCCGAACAGCTGGAAGCCGCCGTCGAGGCCGAGGTCGGCGAAGGAGACGCCGACGGCGACGCCCTCGGGGAAGCTGTGGACGGTGAGGATGCCGAGAATCAAAAGCAGTTTGCGGAAGTCGGCCTCCTCGTACTGCTTCGGGTCGACGTCCGCGCCCTCGATGACGTAGTGGGCGACGAGGACGAGCGCGACGCCCGCGAGCATCCCGATACCGAGTTGCAGCGGCGTCCCGTTGGCGAGCCCCTCGAAGACGAGTCCGAACAGCGACGCCGACACCATGATGCCCGAGGCGATACCCCACAGCGCCACGTTCCAGCGGTCGCTCACGTCCGAGACGAAGAAGAACGGAATCGCGCCGAGACCCGTCGCGATGGCCGTGACGAGCCCGGCGAGAAAGACGAACGTGAGAGCGGCAAACTGGTCCATACCGAGGGTAGTCACTCGGTGCCGATAAGTATTATCATATCCCAGATAATTTTGGCAAGCCTAAAGTATTGTGTGGGAGATAGAGGCGACCTACCAGTTTAGACGGGCCGAAAAGTCGAACTGAACCGTATACTATGTATTCTGATAATTCTCCTCGTGAAAGCGGTCACTCGCCGAGGATAGTCGGTGAAGAAAGGGACCCGGTTTCGCGGTGTGCGCACCCGGAACGGAGCGGTCTCAGTCGTCGGCCGCCGACGCGCCCTCGGGTGAGTCGCCGTCGCCGCCCATCGGGGAGACGGGGGTGGCCGCGACGGAGCGGGCCGACCCCATCCAGCGCTCGACGTTGGCCGAGACGTAGTCGCGCGCGCCGAAGGCGACCGCGCCGCCGACGCCGATGGCGAGGGCCGCGGCGATGCCCCACGCGAACGCCTGGGCGATGGTGAACAGGATGGCCACGTCGATGCCCATCGTGCTCAGGCCGATGACGACCGCGGTGAAGTAGAGGAACATCCGGGTGCCGACCGCGAAGACGCTCGTGTACGGCGTCTCGGTCGCCGCGCGGGTCCGGGTGATTGCGTCACCGATGAAGTCGGCGACGACGAACCCGAGGACGATGACGAGCAGGCCGGCCACGAACGACGGTGCGTACGACGCCGCGGTCGAGACCCATTCGGAGAACAGGTCGACCGCGAGCACGTCGGCGGCCGCCAGTACGGCGATGGCGTAGACGAACCACTTGCCGAGCGTCCCGAACGCGCCCGAGACAGCCCGTTCGGTCCCGCCGAGAATCTTCCCGACGGGCGTCGCCAACACCGCCTTGTCGACCTCGACGCGGTCGGCGAGTCGCGTGATGAGGCGAGCCGTGATACTCCCGATGAACCAGCCGACGATGAGAATCAACAGCGCGCCCGCGAGCCGCGGGACGAACGCGAGCACGGCGTTGGTCAACTCTGCGACGGACTCGGTCAACGTGACTTGTAACGGATACATTGTTCCGAGTCGAACATGGCGCTCCCGACAGTTAGTTAATAGTAGGAGAACCGTTGCTGAAATTATCTCGTAATCGGTACCCTCAGATTTCGCCGATACTCGGCGAGAACGGACGAACAGTCGGTTCTCGCTGCGAATCTTCGGATTCTTTCCCTGCCGGCCCGCGGGCGGGACCGTCTCGGATTCGGGCGCGTCGGCCGCGATTTAATCCCGGCTTGATTCGTCGCCGCGGTCGTTGGAGCCGGCGCGCTCGTCGGCGAGACGGCCGAGCTGTGTCGCGATTTCCTCCACGGCGACGACGAGTCTGGCGGCGTACCAGAGGACGACGGCGATGACGAGGAGGAACACCCACGCGAGGAGTTGCCGGGCGATGAGGAGTGCGTAGACGAGCGTCAGCGCGAGAAACACCGTGACGGCGACTTTCACGCCCGCGGTCCGGTGGAGGGGCGTGCCGTCTGCTGATGGGGACATAACCCGTCGTTTTCGGGGGATGGCATTATGTGTTTGGCCGCCGAAGGCCGGCGGCGACCTCATCCCAACTGACGAGCGAAATCCGCCCAATTCCGCGGTATAAATCGCGAACAATCCCGATTAATTGCGCTACTGTAGCGTGCCACCAAAGGCCGTGAGACGGCCCACACCACCGAGTTTATCAGTCAATGACCGGAATCAACAGGTAATGGGAGAGCTATCCGAATTGTTCGCGCCGAACCGAATCGCGGTGGTCGGTGCGACCGAGCGCGAAGGAGCAGTCGGGCGGGCAATCATGGACAACCTCATCGACGAGTTCGACGGTGAGGTCGTTCCGGTCAACCCCAAGTACGACGAACTGTTCGGCCTGCGGTGCTACGGCGACGTCGGCGAGACGGACGCCGACCTCGCGGTCATCGTCGTCCCGCCGAAGGTCGTCCTGCCGGCGATGAAGTCCGCCGGGGAGGCGGGTATCCAGAACGTGGTCGTCATCACCGCCGGCTTCGGCGAGACGGGCAGCGAGGGGGCCGCCCGCGAGCAGGAGCTCCGCGACATCGCCGAGGAGTACGACCTCAACGTCGTCGGCCCGAACAGTCTGGGCATCATGAACACGGACGTCGGCATGAACGCGACGTTCGGCCCCGACATGGCCCTCGACGGCAACATGTCGTTTATGAGCCAGTCGGGCGCGTTCATCACGGCCGTCATCGACTGGGCCAACGACGAGGACATCGGCTTCAAGGACATCGTCTCGTTGGGTAACAAGGCCGTCCTCGACGAGGCCGACTTCATCGAGACGTGGAACGACGACCCCGACACCGAGGTCATCATCGGCTACCTCGAAGGCATCTCGGCGGGCCGCGAGTTCATCGACTCCGCCCGCGAGGTGACGAAGGACACGCCCATCGTCCTCGTCAAGTCCGGCAAGACCGACGCCGGCGCGCAGGCCGCCTCCTCGCACACCGGCACCATCGCCGGCTCCGACGCCGCCTACGAGGCCGGCCTCGAACAGGCGGGCGTCATCCGCGCGGAGTCCGTCCAGCACCTGTTCGACACCGCCCGCGTGCTGGGCGACCAGCCGGTCCCCGAGAACAAGGACGTGGCCGTCATCACGAACGCCGGCGGCCCCGGCGTCATGACGACCGACGCCATCGGCGAGTCGGAGCTGAAGATGGCGGACTTCACCGACGAGACGCTCGAAACCTTCTCCGAGTCGCTGCCCGCCGAGGGGAACATCTACAACCCGGTCGACATCGTCGGCGACGCCGACAACGCCCGGTTCAAGGAGGCCCTCGACGTGGCGCTCGCCGACGACAACGTCGGCATGGCGCTCGTCCTGACCTGTCCGACGGCCGTCCTCGACTACAACCAGCTCGCCGCCGACACCGTCGAACTGCAGGGGAAACACGACAAGCCCATCGCCGCCTGTTTCATGGGCGGCGAGCGCGTCGACGCCGCGTCCGACGTGATGAAAGACGCCGGCATCCCGAACTACTTCGACCCCTCGCGCGCCGTCGACGGCCTCGAAGCGCTCTCGAAGTACGCCGACATCCGCCAGCGCGAGTACGACGCGCCCACCGAGTTCGACGTGGACCGCGAGCGCGCCCGCGAAATCCTCGAAACCGTCGAGGACCGCGACGAGACCCGACTCGGCGTCGAGGCGATGGAACTGCTCGACGCCTACGGCATCGAGACGCCGACCGGCGACATCGTCGACGACCCCGCCGACGCGCTCGAAGTCGCAGAGCGCATCGACGGCGACGTGGTGATGAAAATCGTCAGCCCGGACATCCTCCACAAGTCCGACATCGGCGGCGTCAAGGTCGGGGTCGCAAACGAGGACGTCTACGACGCCTACGAGGACCTCGTCACCCGCGCGAAGAACTACCAGCCCGACGCCAACATCCTCGGCGTGCAGGTCCAGGAGATGGTGAACCTCGACGACGGCGTCGAGACCATCGTCGGCATGAACCGCGACCCGCAGTTCGGCCCGCTCATGATGTTCGGCCTCGGCGGCATTTTCGTGGAAATCCTCGAAGACACGACGTTCCGCGTCGCGCCCGTCTCCGAGACGGAGGCCGAGGACATGACGAAGGAGATCGACGCCGCGCCGATGCTCCGCGGTGCCCGCGGTAACGACCCGGTCGACATCGGCGGCATCACGGAGACCATCCAGCGGCTCTCCCAGCTCGTCACCGACTTCCCGGCCATCCTCGAACTCGACATCAACCCGCTCGTCGCCCTGCCGGACGGCGTGAAGGCCGTCGACGTTCGACTCACCGTCGACCCGGACGAACTTTAAACACTTCACCACCCTATCACTCAACAATGAACACGGTACTCGTCACCTCGACCGGAGAAAGCACCGGGAAGACCGCAATCACGCTCGCACTCGGCGTCCTCGCCAAGGAGCGCGGACTGGACGTGGGCTACATGAAGCCCAAGGGCACCCGCCTGCAGTCCAGCACCGGCAAGACCCTCGACGAGGACCCGATGCTCGCCCGCGAACTGCTCGACATCGACGCGGAGATGCACCAACTGGAACCCGTCGTCTACTCCCCGACGTTCATCCAGGGAGCCGTCCGCGGCAAGGAGAACGCCGAGGAGCTCTCGGAGGTCATCTCCCACCACTTCGAGGACATCTCGGCCGGCAAGGACCTGATGCTCGTCGAGGGCGGCGGCTCCTACCGCACCGGCGGCATCGTCGACCTCACCGACGGCGACGTGGCGGACCTCCTCGACGCCGAGGTCGTCCTCGTCGCCGACTACCAGCACCCGAGCGACCTCGACGACGTGGTCGCGGCGGTCGAAGACATCGGCCCCGACCGCCTCGCCGGCGTCGTGTTCAACCGCGTGAGCGACGCCGCCTACGACGAACTCGAAACCGAGGTCGCGCCGTTCCTCGAAGCCCGCGGCGTCCCCGTCCTCGGCGTCGTCCCGACCGAGAAGGACCTCGCGGGCGTCACCGTCGAGGAACTCGCGAACGAACTCGGCGCGAACTTCGCCACCGACGCGCCGACCGACGCCTTCGTCGAGCGCTTCCTCGTCGGCGCGATGGGCGGCGACGCGGCGCTCCGCTACTTCCGCCGCACGAAGAACGCCGCGGTCATCACCGGCGGCGACCGCGCGAACATCCAGCGCGCCGCGCTCGAAGCCCCGGGCGTCAAATGTATCATCCTCACCGGCGGCCACCGACCCGTCGGAGCCGTCATCGGCAAGGCCGAAGAGAAGGGCGTCCCGGTGCTCCTCGTCAACGGCGACACGCTCTCGGTGACCGACCGCGCCGAGGACATCGTCAGCACGGGCCGCACCCGCGACGAGCGCACGGTCAACCGGATGCGCGACCTGCTGTACGAACACGCCGACATCGACGCAATCATCGGCGACATCGAACCGTCCGGTGACGACGCTGTCGACGGCGACGACGAGTAACGGCCGACGCGTCGGCATCGACCGCTTTTTTCGGGATTCGGACTCAGACCCCGTTCTGTCCACCCTCGCGGCTATCGAGGTAGTCGTTGAGGAGCGACGGCGCACCGACGCCGACCGCGAGGAGCGCGAAAAACGAGAGGACGAACTGTCCGGTGACTAGCTCCACGAGATAGGCGGTGGGGAGGGCGGCGAGGACGAATCCGGTGACGACGAGTGTCTGTCGGGAGACCATACGCCCGCTACGAACGTCAGTGGGTTAAACGGTTCCCGGTCAGCAGCGCCAGCCGCGGTCGGTGTCGTTCAGGAGTTCCGCGCCGTCGTCGGTGACGACGACGAGGTCCTCGATTCTGACGCCGAACTCGTCGGGGAGGTAGATTCCCGGTTCGACGCTGAAGACGTTCCCGACTTCGAGTTCGCGGTCGCTCCCGGCGACGATGTAGGGTTCCTCGTGCACGTCGAGGCCGACGCCGTGGCCGGTCCGGTGGATGAAGCGGTCGCCGTAGCCCGCCTCCTCGATGACCTCGCGGGCCGCGCGGTCGACGTCGCCGGCGGCGACGCCCGGTTCGACGGTCTCGACGGCGGCGGTCCGGGCGGCCTGTACGACGCCGTGGACCTCGGCGAACTCGGCGGGCGGCTCGCCGGCGAAGACGACGGTCCGGGTCTGGTCGCTCGGGTAGTGGTCGACGACGGTCCCGAAGTCGAGGACGACCGGGTCGCCAGACTCGATGACGCGGTCGCCGTGGCCGTGGTGCGGCATCGCCCCGTTCGGGCCGGAACCGACGAGCGGGCCGAAGGGAATCCCCTCGCCGCCCTCGTCGGCGAGGAGGCGCTCGATTTCCGCCGCGAGCTCGTTCTCGGTCATGCCGACGGCGTCAGCGCCCATGTCGCGGACGCGCTCGACCGCGCGGTCGACGGTCGCGCCGGCGCGGCGGAGCGCGTCGAGTTCGGCGTCGTCCTTCCGCGCGCGGAGCGGGGCGACGACCTCGCTGGCGAGGCCGAAGTCGGCGGCGGGGAGCGCCGCCCAGAGGTCCTGCGAGAAGCGCGCCCACATCGTGTCGTCGACGAGAATGCGCCCGCCGGCGAGGTCGAGGTCCGAGACGACGTCCGCGAGGGCGTCCCGCGGGTCGTCGTCGTCGCTCCACGTGCGCACGTCGGCGACCCACGACTCGGCGCGGACCTGCGTCTCGTAGAGGTCGGGGACGAGGAACACCGGGTCGCCCTCGCGGGGGACGAAAAGCAGCAGGTGGCGCTCAGCGGGTTCCTCGTCGAAGCCCGAGAGGTACAGCAGGTTTCGGCTGGGGAACAGCGCGGTCGCGTCGGCGTCCGCGTCGGCCAGTCGGTCCTGACACGCGCGGGTCCGTCGTTCGAAGGGCGTCATGCGAGTCGATACGGGCGGCGGGGGAAAAGCGTGGGCGGTCCGCGAGCGCGTCGGGTCGCCACCCGCGAGCGTCCTACGCCCCGAGGTCGAGCGGGTCGTAGAGCTGGCCGGTGATTGACTCGAAGGCGTCGGAGGCGGTCACGAGGCCGACCACGGAGCCGCTTTCGGGGTCGCGGACCATCGCGAGTTCCTGATTCTCCTCCTGGAAGCGGTCGATGAGGTCGCTGACCGAGAGGTCCGCGGGGACCGAAAGCGGGGGTGCGGCGATGTCGTCGAGGCGGCGGTCGCCCGACTGGAGGCGGTCGATGTTCGAGAGGACCGTCGGCGCGTAGACGACGCCGCGCACGTCGTCGAGCGAGTCGCCGACGAGCGGGAACCGCGAGTGCTGGGGGTTCGACCGGACGCGTTCGAGGCTCTCGTCCGTGGTCGCGTCGGCCGAGAGCGCGACGACGTGGTCCGCGGGGACCATCACGTCGCGGACGGGTAGCTCGCCGATTCGCAGCGCGTTGAGCACCTCCTCGCGGCGGTCCTCGGGCAGCGACCCCTGTGCGAGGATATTACCCATCTGGCTGCGAACCTCGCCGCGACTGAGTCGGGTGCCACCGCTCCCGGAGCCGTCGCCGTCCTCGTCGTCGAGTTCGGCCTCCTGCCACGACCGGGTTATCTCGACGCCGCCGAGCGACAGCAGGCGCTTCGCCAGCCAGTCGGCGACGACGATGACCGGGTACATCAGCTTCGTCCAGCCGTACAGGACGGGCGCGGTGTACTTCGCCACCGCGCGGGAGCGCTCGACGCCGAGGTACGTCGGCACCTGCTCGCCGAGGACGACGTGCGAGAGGTTGATGACGACGAGCGCCAGCCCGACCGACAGCGACGTGTGGGAACCCGCCGCCCCGCCGCCGCCGAGAATCGCGTCGAAGGTGGCCGCGACGGCCGGTTCGGCGACGACGCCGAGGCCGACGCTGGCGATGGTAATCCCGACCTGACAGCCCGAGAGGTACACCTCCAGTCGCTCGGTCATCTCCCACGCGAGTTCGAGGCCGCGAGAGCCCTCGAAGGCGGATTCCTCGAACTGGGGGACGCGCGTCATCGCGAACTCCGAGACGACGAAGAAGGCGTTCGCGAGCAACAACACGAGGCCGCCGCCGAGACGAAGCGCGGTTTCGACACCTACCATGTGAGCCGAGCGTTCGAACCGGACTCCCCTGAGCGTGTCGGCTCCGGTACGACGTTGTGGTTTTTCGAAGTGTTATTTTAAATCTCTAAATGTGCCGTAACAACTATGTCTCCGACGCCCGGGTCGTTTGGTATGCGTCAGCAACACAGGCGAGCCTTCCTGAAGCTGAGCGGTTCCCTCCTCGGCGGCGTCGCCGCCGGGTCGACCGTCGTCGCCGCCGAGCGGACGGACCGATTCATCGTAGACCTCGGCGGGAAAGACGCGTCGGCGCGGGTGAACGCCGACCTAGAGTTCGTCTACGACCTCTCGCCGGCCGGGGTGGTCGTCGTCGAGGGGAGCGAATCGACCGTCGCCGCGCTGGACGTGACCTACGCGCCCGACGTGGAGATTGCAATCGACGCGCCGGCGGTCAACGACGCCGCACCGACGAGCGCCGTCGACGAGCCGGGATACGGCGCGCAGTGGGACAAACAGAGCCAGCGGATTCCCGCCGTCCACGACGTGACCCGCGGCGAGGGCGCGCGCGTCGCCGTCATCGACACCGGGGTCGCCGCCGACCACCCCGACCTCGAACACGCGGTCAACACGTCGCTCTCGCGGAATTTCACCGGCGACGGGTTCGGCGCGGGCGTCCCCGCCGGCGGCGACCACGGCACCCACGTCGCGGGCATCGTCGCCGCGAACGACAGAAACGAGACGGGCGTCGTCGGCTCCGCGCCGGGGGCCGAACTCGTCGACTGCCGCGTCTTCTCGCCGAACTCGCTCGCCTCGTTCGCCGACATCCTCGCGGCCGTCGTCTACAGCGCCGAAATCGACTGCGACGCCGCGAACCTCAGCCTCGGTGCCTACCCGGTCCCTCGGCAGGGTGAAGGAGGCTTCTACGGGAAGGTGCTGAACAAGACGCTGACCCACGCCAACCGCTCGGGGACCGTCGTCGTCGTCGCCGCCGGCAACGACAGCGCCGACCTCCAACACGACGGCGACCTCATCAGCCTCCCCAACGAGGGGGCGCAGGCGCTCAGCGTCGGCGCGACCGGACCGAAGGGCACTGCCTTCGACGCGGGCGACGCCGAGGAGGGGCCGAAGACGCCGGCGTTCTACACGAACTACGGGACCAACGCCGTCGGCGTGGCCGCGCCCGGCGGCGACGCCCTCCTCTCCGCACAGGAGAGCCATCCGGACACGTGGTTCTACGACCTCGTCTACAACACCGTCTCGACGCCCGCCTACGACGACGACGGGAACTACGTCGGCTCGGCGAACGGCTACGGCTGGAAGGCCGGCACCTCGATGGCCGCGCCGCAGGTCGCCGCCGCCGCGGCACTCGTCCGGTCGGTCGAACCGGGATTGACCGCGGATCAGGTCGCCTCGAAACTCGGACGCACCGCGGCCGTCCCAGCGGACGCGGACCGGGCGTACTACGGGTCGGGCTACCTCGACCCGCTGGCCGCCGTCACGGAGTAACGGCCTCCGCGCCCCCGAGAAAGTCCACCGAGCGAACTGATACCTTAGATCTCGAACATCTTTATCCCGCGAGGCGTCGCATTGTTAGCCATGAGTTGGAAAGCAATCGACGCCCTCGACGACGCTCGTGACGCCACGACGTCGCTCCTCCTCCCGTTCGACGCGGGTCGGTGGGCGCGCCTCGCACTCATCGCCCTCTTCGTCGGCGGCCTCGGCGGTGGCGGTGGCACCGGTGGCAACGCCGGAACAACCGCGCCCGGCAGCGGCGGGTCGACCGACATCCCGGTCGACTCGCTGCCCGGTTTCGTAACCCCCGAGAACGTCCTCGCAGCGGTTATCGCGCTCGCGGCGGTCGCTATCGCCCTCGGCATCGTCTGGTCGTTCGTCGGCTCCGTGATGCAGTTCGTCCTCGTGGACGCCGTCGTCACGAAAGACGTGCGCATCCGCGAACCGTTCCGCGAGCGCTTCTGGCTCGGCGTCAGGCTGTTCGGGTTCCAAGTCGGCCTGCTCGTCGCCGTCCTCGCGGTCATCGGACTCCCGATAGCGGCGGTGTTCTTCGGCATGGTCGCGTTCACGCCCGCGGTGGCCCTCCTCGCCATCCCGCTCGTACTGCTCGGGTTCTTGCTGCTGTTCGTGGTCGCGGTCGTCATGCAGTTGACGACCGACTTCGTCGTCCCGACGATGATAGCCGAGGACCGCGCCCTCCTGTCGTCGTGGGGGCGGGTCGCTCCGGTGTTCCGCGCCGAACTCTCCGAGTTCGGACTGTACGTCATCGTCCGGTTCATCCTCGGCATCCTCGCGAGCATCGGTATCGGTATCGCGGCCCTCCTCGCCCTGCTCGTCGTCGCCATCCCCTTCGCCATCGTCGGCGGCGCGGCGTTCCTCGCGCTCAACGCCGCGAACGTCGCGTTGACCTCGACGGCCGGGCTGGTCGTCTTCGGCGCGCTCGGGGTCCTGTTCGTCCTCGCGGCCATCGCGGTCGGCGCGGTCGTCCAGATGCCCGTCGTGACGTACTTCCGGTACTACTCGCTGTTCTTGCTCGGCAGCGCCGACGACTCGCTCGACCTCGTCTCGCAGTTCCGGTCCGACGACGACTCGTCGGCTCCCGAGGGACCGACGCCCGCCTGAACACCGGCGACTCGCTCGCCCCGACTCGCGCTCCAATCTCGGGGGGCGCGCCGCCGTCACACCCTAAAACCCCCGTCGCACTTCGTTTTTCGCGCCGTCGCCGACGCGACCGACTCGGGTGGTAAGCGGTGATTAATTAATACGTTGACAATCCTACGCTTCGGTATGTCCTTCGAATGGGTCTCGTACTTCACGTGCGAGGAGTGCGGGCTAGAGCGCCCGTCGCCGGAGGTCCCTTACGACCGCCTCGGGTACGCGATCTGTCCGAACTGCGGCGCGGAGACGCGCCCGGCCGCCCCGGTGACGGCCGACGCCTCGACGCTGGCGGATGGGTAGACACTTCGGCCTCCGCCGTCATTGCCCGGTATGAGTTGGACGGAGGTCCGCCGGGACGACCGCATCGCGGAGTGGGAGCGAAGCGACGGCCACGCGACCATTCGGCTCCGACGCGGGCCGAACGCGTGGCACGTCAGGGTCGACCGACTCTACCAGTCCGCCGAGGGCCGCGGCTACGAGGGCGAGCGCTTCGAGTCGGAGGCCGAGGCCCGCGAGGCCGTCGACGCGTGGAAGGCCGAGTACGACGTGGAGAACTGAGCTACTGTAACCGGCGGGTCGTCTCGACCAGCGGGTGTCGGGCGTAGTCGACGATGTCGATGTCCGAGATGGACTTGAGACCCTCCTTTTCGGCGGTCCGCTGCATCCCGAGTTCGACCGGGTCGTCGACGACGATGACGTAGGCGTCCATCTCCTCGATGCCGATGCGGTCGGCCGCGAGGACGCGGTGGTGGCCGTCCGCGAGGAGCAACGTCCCGTTGTTGTCGATGACGACGAGGGGTTCGGCGAGGCCGCGTTCGAGCTCGTAGCGGCGGCCGTCGAGTTCGTCGGCGTAGACGCGGGCCTGCGTCGGAATGAGGTTCGAAAGCGAGACGGTCCGTCGCTCCTGGTGGACCGTGATGCCGTGAATCTGTTCGAGCGTCCGCATGAGTTTACCCACCTTCTCGGGCGTCGCGCGCTCGATTTGGCTTCGGATGACGTCCGTGTTCGAGATGATGCCGACGAGATTGCCCGCGTCGTCGACGACCGGGAGCTTCTGGATGCCCGACCGGAGGATGACGCGGGCGGCGTCGTTCACGTCCATCTCGGGGTGGGCGACGACGAGGTCCGTCGCCATCACCGTCTCGATGGACTCCTCGTCGTCCGCGAGGAGGATATCTCGGGCCGTGACGAACCCCTCCGCTTTGCGACCGTCGCAGACGGGAAACCCGTTGTGCCCGTCGCTCTCTGCGATGCGTCGGGCGACGTCCGCGACCGTGTCGGACGGAGAGACGGTCTGGACCTCGCGCGTCATGTACTCCTTGACGGTCGCTTTGGTACTCATCTCCCATCCCATAGGGCCACCGTCGGCAAAAACGTGTGGGCGCTCACTCATCGAGCGGGTACTCGAAGGCGACGTCGGTGTCCAGACTCGGCGTCGGCGTCGCGTGTTCGAGCGTCTCGAATAGCCGCCCAGCGACGATGTCCGTGACGATGGTCGCCAGCGATTCCCGAGAGTCGTCGCCCACGTCGTCGAGGATGCCTAACGGAATCTGTGCGCCCGCCATGTCGGCGTGGCCGCCGGCGCTCCCGATGGAGCCGAGGGCGTCACGAAACGCCTCGCCGAGGTCGACCCGCGCACCGCGGGCGCGGCCGGAGACGTAGACCGTCCCGTCCATCAGGCCGTAGACGACCGTCACCTCGACGCCCTCCATCCCGAGGAGGTGGTCGGCGGCCTGCGCGAGGGCGTCCCGCTCGCGGATATCGCCGACGTTCGACGCGAGGGCGTTCCCCCGGACGTCGCGGTTCGAGATGGCGCGCGCGAGCGTCTCCATCGTCTCGGAGGTGAGGCTCGGCGTCTCGACCCGTTCGAGCAGGTCAACGTCGACGTGGGGGATGAGGAAGGCGGCGGCCTCGAAGTCGGCCGTCGAGACCTCCCGCGTGAAGTCGTTGGTGTCGACCTGAATCCCGAACAACAGCGCCGTCGCGACCGTCGTGTCGGGGACGATTCCGAGCCGTTCGAGGTACTCCGCGAGGAGCGTGCTCGTCGCACCGACGCCGCGCCTGAGGTCCACGTACGCCGCCTCGACCGGCGCGCGCGGCGGGTGGTGGTCGATGACGATGTCGATCGTCGTCTCCGGCGGGAGGCGGTCGTTGACGCCCGGCCGGGAGTGGTCGACGAGCGCGAAGCCGGCGTACTCGTCGTCCGCGGGTACCTCGTCGAGGACGCGGAGGTCCAGTTCGAGGAGGTTGACGAGCGCGCGGTTCTCCTGATGAGAGATGTCGCCGAAGTAACACGCTTCGGCGTCGATACCCGCCCGCTCGGCGATGGCTTGTAGCGCCAGCGCCGCGGCGATAGCGTCGGGGTCCGGGTTGTCGTGCATCACGACCGCGAGCTTGCCGTCGACGTTTCGGAGGACCCGCATCAGGCGGTTCAGCCGCTCCGTGTGCGACGTGCCGACCGCGTCGAGGATGCGGTCTGTGACCACTCGCCGCGGGTCGATGACCTCGTCGGCGAGGTCGTACACCTCGTCGCGGACCGACGGGTCGGCGTCGTCACCGAGGTAGACGACCAGCGGCGCGTCCGGACAGTGTTCGCTGGCCGCGCGCGCCGCGTCGAGGTTCGACCGCGGAGACTGTCCGCCGACGACGACGAGGTCGACCACGTCTGGGTAGGTCGACGGGTCGGCGGGGTCGCCCTCTCTCGCGTCGATACCGTCCGAGCGGAGGTCCTCGGCGCGCCCCTTTCGGTCGGTGACGACCGTCACCGTCCCGCCGCGACCGGTGAGTTGCTCGACGAGACCCCCACCGAGCGACCCACAGCCGAGAACCAGGCGACGTACCATACAGGAACGGTCGAACTCCGGCCGCAAAACCCTACCGTCCTCCCATCCGGCGATGATATTATGTCATGCCACGCCATGACACACATACGATGGAACTCGAGACGCAACTGCTCCCCGAATCGCGAGCCGAGTCGTTCGTCCGAACCTGTCGAACCGTCGTCGGCGACGACCTCAGGAGCGTGACGTACTTCACCCACGACCGCTGTGACCAGATTTACCTCCGGAGCGACCTCGAAGCCGACGCCGACCTCACCGGATTCGTCGAACACGAGACCGATGGGTTTCAGGCCCGGACCGCCTATCGCGGCTCCGAACTCGGTGACTACCGCTACACCGTCCGCGCGTTTGACCACGGCTACCTGACGCGGGTGACCGCCGACGACAAAGGCGTGTTCGTCACGACCGACGGCCTGACGCTCAGGCGCTCCGAGGAGCTGGCATCGGCGCTCGGCGAGTTACTGCGCGAATAAAAGAAACCGAAACGGAACCGGGCCGAATCGCCGGAACGCTCAGAAGAGCGCCGCGGCGACGGTCTGGGCCGTCTCGATGACGGGTTGGAAGCCGGGCAGGAGCAGCAACGTCCCGACCGCGGCGAAGATAATCGCCACGTAGAGACCGACCGGCTGACTGCCGATTTCGAGGGGCTCAGACGGCTCCTCGATCCACATCGCTTTCACGACGCGACTGTAGTAGAACAGCGACAGCGCGCTGTTGACCGCGCCGACCGCGGCGAGCCACCAGAAGCCGGAGCCGATGGCCGACTCGAACAGGGCGTACTTCGAGAAGAAGCCGCCGAACGGCGGGAGCCCCGCGAGCGAGAACATGAAGACGGTCATCGCCGTCGCGGCGACGGGCGCCTTCGACGCGATGCCGTTGTAGTCCTCGAACGTGCGGCCGAGACCCCACTTTTCGACCATGGCGATGAACAGGAACGCGCCCGTGTTCATGAAGCCGTAGACGAGCAGGTGGGCCATGCTCGCGCCGAGCACGTCGCCGTTCGCGGCACCGCCGTCGACGGTGATGGCCGCGAGACCGATGAGCGCGTAGCCGGCGTGCCCGATAGAGGAGTACGCCAGCATGCGCTTTACGTTCTCTTGGGTCGCCGCCGCGAAGTTACCGAGCGTCATCGTGACGACGGCGAGCAGCGCGAACAGCAGCGACCAGTCGACGCTCCCGCCGCCGATTGCGGTGACGGTTTCGAGGGGGAACGCGACGGTGAACACGCGGAAGGCGACGGCGAAGCCGGCCGCCTTCGACGCCGACGAGAGGAACGCGCTCACGGGAGCGGGCGCGCCCTCGTAGGCCTCCGGCGCCCAGAAGTGGAACGGGACGGAGGCGGTCTTGAACGCGAAGCCGCCGGCGATCATCAGCACGCCGAGGCCGAGGACGCCGACGAGTTCGGTTCCCTCGGCGAGCGTCGCGGCGATTTCCGGGAGCACCAGCGAGCCGGTGACGGCGAACACGAGGCTGATACCGAACGCGAACACCGCCGACGACAGCGCGCCGATGAGGAAGTACTTCAGGCCGGCTTCGATGCTTCCGCGGTCCTTCTTGAGGAACGCGACGAGCGCGTACGACGGCAGGGACGCGAGTTCGAGGCTGACGAAGACGGTCGCCAGCGAGTTCGACATCCCCATGAGCGTCATGCCGGTCGCGGCGAACAGCACGAGGGCGTAGAACTCGCCTTGGTACTGCTGGTCCGCGAGGTAGTCGTACGAGGCGACAGAGACCATCGCGGCGACGCTGGTGAAGATGAGCGTGAAAAACAGGCTCATCCCGTCGACGACGAGCGCGTCGCCGTACAGCGTGATTGCGCCACCGGTGGACTCCATGCCGGTTCCACCGATGAGGAACCAGCCGGCGATACCGCCGGCGGCGAGCGCGCCGAGCGTCGCCGTGCCGGCCAAGAGGCCGTTGTTCGTGGAGTCAGGGTCGATGGTGTCGATGAGCAGCAGCGCGAGGCCCGTCAGCGCGAGCACGATGGCTGGAGCCGTCGCCGCCCACTCGGGGAGCGTCTGGAGGGGCGTCATCTAGAACGCACCTCCCAGTTCGAGAATCGGAGTAACCGCGTCCTGAATCATCGTGAAGAAGATGTCCGGAGAGACACCGAGCACGATGGTGAGAAGCAGCAGCACCGCGAGCGGTGCCACGTCGTGGAACGGTGCCTCGGTGATCTCGTAGTCGCCGTCGAACCGGAACGGTCCGAACAGGGTCCGCTGCATCGCGAACAGCAGGTAGCCCGCGACGATGACGATACCGAACATAGCCGCGCCGGTAAACAGCGGCATCGCCTCCATCACCGTGGACTCGAACGCGCCCTTGAAGATGAAGAACTCTGCCGCGAAACCGGCCATGAGCGGGAGGCCCATGTAGCCGAACGCGCCGGCGACGAAGATGCCGGCGGTGACGGGCATCCGGTCGGCCAGTCCGGAGAAGTCAGTCACCATACGCGTGTGGGTCGTGTTGTAGATGACGCCGACGGCCATGAACATCAGACCGGAGATGAGGCCGTGGGCGACCATCTGGAAGGTCGCACCGCCGACGCCGTAGGTGGTGTAGGCGATGAGACCGAGGATGACGTACCCCATCGACGAGACGGAGGAGTACGCGACGATGCGCTTGAGGTCCTGCTGTGCCAGCGCGAGGAGCGCGCCGTAGATGACGCTCGCGACGGCGAGCAGGGCGATGGGCAGCGCGAAGGCGCGCGCCGTCTCCGGGAGCATCGTGAAGTTGAACCGGAGCAGGGCGTACGTACCCATCTTCAGGAGGACCCCGGCCAGCATGACCGACACCGGCGTGGGGGCCTCGACGTGGGCGTCCGGCAGCCACGTGTGAAGCGGGGCGACCGGAACCTTGACCGCGAACCCGAGGAACATCGCGACGAACGCGACCGACGCGAGCGCGCCGGGCGACAGCCCCGCGAAGCTCCCGAGCTCTCCGGCCTGCAACGCCTGCGCGATTTCGGGCAGGCGGAACGACGAGACCGAGTCGCCGAGACCGAACACGAGCGAGATGAACCCGATGAACATCACGAGCGACGCGATGTTCGTGTAGACGAAGAACTTGATCGCCGCGTACTTGCGGCGGGGACCGCCCCAGACGCCGATGAGGAAGTACATCGGCAGGAGCACGGCCTCCCAGAAGATGAACCAGACGAAGAAGTCGAGCGCCGTGAAGACGCCCAGCAGGTTCGCCTCCATCAGGAGCATCAGACCGAAGAACTGGGACTGACGCTCCGAGATGGGCGTCCACGCGCTGACGATAGCGAGCGTGGTGAGGATGGTCGTGAGGACGACGAGCGGCATGCTGATGCCGTCGACGCCGACCATCCAGTGAATGTCGTACTGGCCGAGTTGCAACCAGGCGACGTCTGTCTCGAACGCGATGTTCCCGCCGAGAAGGGCGTTCCCGCTCGCGTCGTACTGTTGCCACATGTAGAGGCTCCCGACGACGGGAGCCAGACTCAGCGCGAAGGCCGCCTTGCCGGCGTACCGGTCCGGCAGGACGAAGGTGACCAGCGCGGCGAGGAACGTGACTGCGATGAGCGCTTCGATTATCATGCGAACCAACCTCCGAGCAGACCGAGACCGAGAAGGAGCGCGGTCAGACCGAGCGTGAGGAGCGCCGCGTAGTTGCTCACAACGCCGGTCTGAATGCGCTTGACGCGACCGCCGGCGAACAGGCTCACGCTGGAGACGCCGTTGACGACGCCGTCGACGATACCCTGATCGAACTTATCGAGGGCGCGCGAGACGGGCTGGACGACGCCGGTCGCGATCCAGACCTGGTACTCGTCTTGGTAGTAGTTGTTGTACAGGACGGTCTTGATGCTCCCGAGCTTGTCCGTGTGTTCGACGGGCTCGGGGACGTTGTACAGGCGGTAGGCGAGCCCAGCGCCCGCGAGGGCGAGGGCGAGCGAAACTAGCCCGGGCGCGATGGAGCCGATGCCGGCCGGGTGGAGTCCCGCGCCGACGCCGCTTTCGAGCACTTCGAGGTAGTGGTGCGAGGTCAGCGAGGTGATGCCGCCGTCGAGCCAGTCGTGGAGGAACGTGAGGTGAATCCCCGTGAGGTCCTCCACCGGGGCCATGTTGACGAGGCCGGTGACGGCCGCGAGCACGCCGAGGACGGCCAGCGGGAACTTGACGTTCCAGCCGAAGCCGTGCGGGTCGCGCGCGGTCTCGCTGCGCGGTTCGCCGTGGAAGGTGAGGAACACCATCCGGAAGGTGTAGAAGCCGGTGAAGAACACGGCGAGGAGCCCCATCGCGTACGCGAGGAGGAAGATGGTCCCGAGGCCGCCCTCGGTTCCGAGGCCGTGGTTGAGCGCCTCGTAGAGAATCTCGTCTTTCGACCAGAAGCCGGCGAACGGGACGATGCCGGCGAGGGCGAGCGAGCCCGAGAGGAACGCGTAGTACGTCACGGGCATCTTGTCTTTGAGTCCGCCCATGTCCCACATGTTCTCGTTGTGGTGCATCGCGATGATGACCGCACCGGCACCGAGGAACAAGAGCGCCTTGAAGAAGGCGTGGGTGAGCAGGTGGAACGTCGCGGCGACGTAGCCGCCGACGCCGAGCCCGAGCATCATGTAGCCGTACTGGCTGATGGTCGAGTACGCGAGCACCTGCTTGATCTCCTTCTTGACGACGCCCATCGTCGCGGCGAAGAGGGCCGTGAAGCCGCCCACGAGCGCGATGATGGCGAGCGTCGTCGGGGTCAGCGCGTAGAAGCCGTACATCCGGGCGACGAGGTAGACGCCGGCCGCGACCATCGTCGCCGCGTGAATGAGCGCGGAGACGGGGGTCGGACCTTCCATCGCGTCCGGAAGCCACGTGTGCAGGGGGAACTGCGCGGACTTACCGATGACGCCTCCGAGAACGAGGAGGCCGACGACGGTGAACCACGCCTGTTCGCCCATGCCGAGGAACGTGTTGACCGCGTGCTCGCCGTGGAGCGCCTCCTCGGCGAGGACCGGGAACGCCTCGGGGCCGGCGAACGCCGCCGAGCCGAACGTCGCGAACACCGCGACGACGCCGATGAGGAAGAAGTAGTCACCGAAGCGGGTGACGAGGAACGCCTTCTTCGCGGCGCTCGGCGGACCGTCCTGGCGGAACCAGAAGCCGATGAGCAGGTAGGAACACAGCCCCACCAGCTCGAAGAACATGAACGCCATGAGGAGGTTGCTGGACACGACGAACGCCAGCATCGACGCGGTGAACAGGCCGAGCCCGGCGTAGTAGCGCGGGAGGCCCGTCTCGCCCTCGTCGTTCATGTAGCCGAGGCTGAAGACGTGGACGAGGAACGCGACGAGCGTCACGATGACGAGCATCATCGACGAAAGCGGGTCGATGAGCAGGCCGAAGTCGAGCGAGACCGCGTCGCCGGCGCCGGTCGCCCACGTGTAGATGTGTTGGTTGTAGGTCTGTCCGCCGCTGACGGCGAAGAACGTCGCGATGGACAGGACGAACGAGCCCGCCGTCGCGCCGATTCCCGCCAGCGCCCCTCCCTTCGGCATGTACCGTCCCGCCCCGAGCGCGATCAGGAACGAGAGGAACGGGAGGAGGACGATGGCCGGAGCGAAGTCTAAGATACCTGCCATAATGTTACCACCTCATCGTGGTCGCGTTAGTCACGTCCACGCCGTCGAAGTTGCGGTACAGTACGAGGATGATGCCGATACCGACCGCCACCTCGGCGGCGGCGAGCGCCATCGTGAACAGCCCGAACGTCTGGCCCGTCACGTTGCCCCAGTAGTAGGAGAACGCGACGAGGTTGATGTTCGCGGCGTTCAGCATCAGTTCGACCGACATCAGGAACAACAGCGCGTTCCGTCGGGTCAAGAGGCCGAAGATGCCGATGCAGAACACGGCGGCCGACAGGACGAGGTAATACTGCGCGGGGACCATCAGTTGTCACCCTCCTCGTCGTCGAACAGCGTCTGCTTGAGTTCCCGACCGCCGTCGGTCAGGATGGTTCGCATCTGCCCCGCGGTGTCCTCGCGGCGAGCGAGGAGCACCGCGCCGGCGAGCGCGGCGACGAGCACGAGGTCGATGATTTCGAACGCGGCCAGCATGCTCTCGCCGTCGACGCTTCCGAACCCGAGGTTGAACATCGAATAGCCGATGCTCGCGGTGATGTTTGCTCCCTCTGCGAACCCCTGTGGGTCCGGGAACGACGCGCCGAGGAACACGACCGCCATCACGACGAACAGCGCGACGGCAGCGAGTCCGGGCACGAGGTGCGAACCGAGTTTCAGCTGCGGTTTGGTTGTCATGTACTACTCACCTCCGGATTGATACGCGTCAGCATCACGGCGAACGTAATGAGAATCAGGACCCCGCCGACGTAGACGAGGACCTGCATGGCGGCGAGGAACTCCGCCTGCAACATCACGTAATGCACCGCGACGCTCAAGAGCGCGCCCCCGAGCAGGAGTGCGGAATGCCAGATGTCCCGCACGAGGACGACGCCCAGGCTGCAGCCCACGGTGACGAGGGCGAACAGCGCGAACGCGATGGTTTCATAAACCATTGTGTGTGTCTCCTTGAGATATCCCTTTGAACATTTCGAGAACGTCCTCAGCGTCCGGTAACGGACGCGGGCTGACGGGACTCGAACGATTCACTCGCGGTCATGTTACTGGTAGTCGACCTCTCCTTCGCCCTCGCCGACCCACGCGTTGCGGTCGGGGTTGCGGGAGTTGAGCGGGTCGATATCCTTGTACCACGGGACGTTCTTGAGCTGTTCTTTGTTGTAGACGAAGTCGTTTTTCGTGTCCGCCGTGAACTCGAAGTTCTGCGTGAGCAGGATGGCGTCGACGGGGCAGACCTCCTCGCACAGCCGGCAGTAGATACACTGGCCGATGTGGAGGTTGTACTGCTCGCCGTTGCGCTGGTCGTCCTGAACGATCTGAATCGTGTCGTTCGGACAGACGTTCTCACACTGGCGACACCAGATACACCGCTCTTGGCTGAACTTGTGGACGCCGCGGAAACGCGGGCTCACTTCGGGCGCGGTCTCGGGGTACTCGACCGTGAACGTCTGCCCGTCGAGCGCGTGCTTCAGCGTCACTGCCATGCCTTTCAGGATTCCGATCATGCAATCACCCCCACGATGATGGCCGTGAGAACCAGGTTGGCGAAGGAGAGCACGAGCATCCCCTTCCAACCGATTTCGAGGAACTGATCGACGCGAAGGCGCGGCACCGCGGAGCGCGCCCACTGGGTGAACAGGAAGAACGCCCAGATTTTGATGGTGAACCAGACGAACCCGGGCAGGACCGGGCCCGCCGGACCGCCGAGGAACAGGGTCGCCGCGATAGCGCCGCCGAGGAAGATGTGGATGAACTCACCGAGATAGATGAGCACGAAGTAGACCGAGGAGTACTCGGTCTGGTACCCGGCGACGATTTCGGTCGGCGCTTCGGGGATGTCGAACGGGTTGCGGCCGACCTCCGCGAGGTTCGCGATGACGAACAGCGCGAACGCGAAGGGGTTGACGAACGCGAACCACGTCGGAATCGTCACGCCGGCGACCGAAAGCAGCGGTTCGGCCTGCACGGCGACGATTTCGCTCATGCGGAGCGTCCCGGCGAAGATGACGACCGAGGCCGCCGTGACGACGAGCGGAATCTCGTAGGCGATGTTGGCCGCGACGGCGCGGAGCGCGCCGATGAGCGAGAACTTGTTGTTCGATGCGTAGCCGGTCATGACGATGCCCAGCGAGGCGATGGACGCCGCGGCGAAGGCGAACGCGAGACCGGTCTCGGGGTCAGCGAGCTGGATGCCGTTCCCCATCGGGATGACGGCGAATCCGAGCAGCGCGGAGAAGGGGATGACCATCGGCGCGAGGTCCCACGCGGGACGGTCGACGCCCTCGGGAACGATGAGTTCCTTCGACAGCAGTCGGACGGCGTCCGTGACGATGGTCAGAAGCCCGAACGGACCGATTCGGTTGACCGCGATGCGGTCACCGAAGGCGGCCGTGATCTTCCGCTTGGCCCACGGCCCGGCGAACGCCGTCATGATGAGCATGATGTTGGCGACGAGGAACGCGCCGACGAGTCCGCCGACGACGTCACCGAGGACGCCTTCGAGGCCGAGGAGGCCGCTGACCGTGTCCGGAAGGACTGCCTGCAGACTCATTACCGGTCCACCTCTCCGAGGACGATGTCGAGACTGCCGAGCGAGGCAATCATGTCCGGGATGTACTCACCCTCGGACATCTCGGGGAGCGTCTGCAGGTTCGAGAAACACGGGCTGCGAATCTTGAAGCGGGCCGGCTTGTCGGTGCCGTCGGCGCGGATGTAGATGCCGAGTTCGCCCTTCGCACCCTCGACGGCGCGGTAGATTTCCGTGTCCTCTTCGGGTTTGAGCGTGCGCGGAACGTTGGCCTGGATGTTCCGCTCGTCTTCGGGCCAGTCTTCGAGCAGGTCGACGCACTGCTGGATGATCTTGGCCGACTCCTCGACTTCGCGCATGCGCACGAGCAGGCGCGAGAAGTTGTCGCAGCCGTCCTCGACGACGACGTCCCAGTCGAGTTCGTCGTAGTAGCCGTAGGAGTCGTCGCGGCGGAGGTCGTAGTCGATTCCGGAGCCGCGGGCGACCGGGCCGGTCGCGCCGTAGCTCTTTGCGACTTCCGGCGGCAGGACGCCCGTGCCGACCGTACGGGCCTGCAAAATCTCGTTCGAGGTGATCATGTCGTGGTACTCCTCAAGCGCCTGCGGAAGCCCGTCGAGGAAGTCGCGAACCTTCTCGAAGAACTCCTCGCGGGGTTCGGGGAGGTCCCAGACGACGCCGCCGAGCCGGAAGTAGTTGAACATCATGCGCTGACCGGTGAGGTCTTCGAGGATGTTCTGGACGATTTCGCGGTCCCGCATGGCGTACATGAAGATGGCCGTGAAGTCGCCGTACACGTCCAGCGCGAACGTGCCGAGCGCGATCATGTGCGACGCGATGCGGCACAGTTCCGCGCCCATCGTTCGGATGATCTGGGCGTACTCGGGAACCTCGATGTCCGCGAGGTCCTCCGCGGTGCGGGCGTAGGCCCACTCGTTGAGGAGGCCGGCCGAGATGTAGTCCCAGCGGTCGGGGTACGGCATAATCTGGTGCCGGTAGGTCCCCTGCTGACACATCTGCTCCTCGCAGCGGTGGAGGTAGCCGATGTCGGCGTCGAGGTCGACGACCTGCTCGCCGTCGACGACCGTCTCGACGTGCAACACGCCGTGGGTCGCCGGGTGGTGGGGACCGATGTTGATGTACATCGTGTTGCTGTCCCCGGCGCGGTGGTCCTCTTCGAGCGGGTTCGCGTGCTCGCGGAGGGTCGCTATCTGCGGGCGGTCCTGGTCGTAGTCCAGCCCGAGCGGGTGGCCCTGCCACGTGTCCGGAAGCAGGATGCGACGCAGGTCCGGGTGGTCTTCGTACTGGATGCCGACGAGGTCGTACGCCTCCCGCTCGTGCCAGTCGGCCGTCCGGTAGACCGGTTCGGCGGTCTGGCTGACCGGGTTGTCCTTCGACGTGGGCACGACGACCGAGACCTCGTCGGTCCGGTCGTCGAACTTCGTCAGGTGGTAGATGGACTCGTAGCGGTCCTCGTACTCCTGTGCGGTCACACACGAGAGGTGGTCGAAACCGGCCTCGTCGCGGAGCTTGAACAGCGCGTCTTGGACCTCGTCGGGTCGGATGACGAGGCCGGGCGCGTTCATGTGCTCTTCGCGGCCGACGACGAGGTCGCCGAGCAGGTCGGCGAGTTCGTCGCCGCGACTGACGCCCGATTCGAGTTCCGCGGGCTCGTCGGACTGCTGCTCTTCGAGACTCATGGCGAATCAGCCCAGTTGTACCGCATGACGAGGTCGTCTTCGTCGATCTGCGCGGCGAGTTTGTCGACGATTTCGTCGCGTTCGAGGTCGCCGAACTGCTCCAGTTCGTACGGCTTGACCGTCACCGGACTGGACTCGCCGTTCGCGATGCGCTCTTGGAGCTTGGCGATCCCGTAGATGAGCGCCTCCGGGCGCGGCGGGCAGCCGGGGATGTGGATGTCCACCGGGATGACCTCCTCTGCGCCCTTGATGACGTTGTAGCCCTCCTGGAACGGGCCGCCGGAAATCGTACACGACCCCATCCCGACGACGAACTTCGGTTCGGGCATCTGGTCGTAGACGCGCTTCATGCGCGGGGCGAACTTCGAGACAATCGTCCCCGGCACGATAATCACGTCGGCCTGTCGCGGCGACGCGCGCGGCACACCCGCCGCGAACCGGTCCAGGTCGTGTTTGATCGCGTAGGTGTGCATCATCTCGATGCTGCAGCAGGCGATACCGAACTGCAGCATGAACATCGAGGACCCGCGGACCCAATTCATAAAGCTGTCGAACTTCGTGAGGATGAACGGTGACGAGCCGAACGCCTCCCGAAGCTTCGAGTTGAACCGGTCGTCCGCCCCCGCCATACGGGCGTCGCGAGTCTCGGTCTGTACCTGTGTATCGTCCGTGACGAATGGCTTCTGTTCGCTACTCATGCATCTTGCCTCTCTGTCTTACGACGACTGGCCTGCGGGCTTTTGACCCACTTGACAGCGCCGTTGCGCCACGCCCAGACGAGGCCGACGACGAGGACACCGATGAAAACGAGCATCGGCGTCAGAATCGTCGCCAGCGACGCGCCCTGTTCGAGGGCCGAGCGGTAAATGACCGTCCACGGGAAAATCAGGACGGTCTCGATGTCGAACACGAGGAACAGCAGCGCGACCATGTAGTACTGAATGTTAAACTGGACGCGCGCCGTGCCTGTCGGCACCTCACCACTCTCGTACGTGGCACTCTTTCCTTGTTCCGGTACGCTTGGGCGAAGCAGCGCCGACACCGCCATCATCGCGAGCGGTATGCCGACACCGACCAGGCCCATCGCACCGATTGCAATCCAATCACTCATGCCGTGTCTCCCTGACGTGCGGCGGTTAGAAGCGCTCCCCTATAAACATTGATTTGTGTGTTTCGGGCGCGAGAGGGCTTCTATTTGGAAAATACGCGAGAGACGCCCGGAACCCCGCACGGGCGGGGTTTCGACGCCGATAGCGACCCCACAGACGCGGAAACGGCCGGGTGGCGACCGGCAGCGAAACGCGGCCCGCTACCGCGACTCGCGGAAGCCGGCGACCCCGAGGTCGTGGAGCGCGGCCGAGGTCTCGGCCACGTCGGAAACGAGTTCCTCGTGGTACTCGACGAGCCGGTCTTCGAGTTCGGGGTGACCGCGGGACAGGGCCTGTACCGCCGACAGCGCCGCGTTGAACGACTTGCCGGCGTCGACCGCGACGATGGGCGCGCCCGTCGGCATCCCGATGACCGAGTCGACCGACTTCTCCTGGACGGGGACGCCGACGACCGGAATCGGGTACGCGATGGAGGCGGTCATGTTCGGCAGGTCCGCGGACTTGCCGCCCGCGCCGGCGATGATGACCTCGACGCCGCGGTCGCGCGCGGTGTCGCCGTAGGCGTACATCAGGTCGGGCGTCCGGTGCGCGGAGACGACGTACGTCTCGTAGGTGAACCGCTCCTCGGGCGGCGCGTCGAAGTCCGTCTGCTCGCCGAACCCGAGCGTGTCCAGCGCCTCGTGCGCGCCGGACATCACGTCGAGGTCGGAGTCAGACCCCATGATGATGCCCACGTCGGGCGTCGTCTCGGGGTCGCGGTCGGCGTCGGCCTGTGCGTGCAGTTCGTCGATGAGGTCCCGTTCTGTCGTCATAGGTCCAGTAGTGTCGTGGTCGGTCGTCGGTCAGTCGAAGTGCAGTCCGTCGCGGAGCTCGCGTGCGCGTGAGAGAAGCGTTTCGAGGTTGTCGTCGTCGCCGACGGCGGTGAGGTGGCCCATCTTTCGCAGGGGCCGAACCTCGTCTTTGCCGTACCAGTGTAGCGAGACGCCGGACTCGGCGAGGGCGTCATCGAGACCGCCGAGCCGCGCCGGCTGGCTCTCGTCGACCGTGCCGAGGACGTTCGCCATCACGGTGGGCGACCGGCGGGTCGTCGCGCCGAGGGGCCACCCGAGGACCGCGCGGACGTGCTGTTCGAACTGCGAGGAGAGCGCGCCCTCGATGGTCCAGTGGCCGGAGTTGTGCGGGCGCGGCGCGACCTCGTTGACGAGCACGTCGCCCGCGGCGGTCTCGAACAGTTCGATGCCGAAGACGCCGCGACCGGGGAGATGCGAAAGCACCTCGCGGGCGACGCGGTCGGCCTCCTCGCGCACCTCGTCGGTCGTCCGCGCCGGGACGACCGTCTCGCGGAGAATCTCCTCCTCGTGGACGTTCTCGCCCACGGGGAACGTCCGAATCTCGTCTTCGCCGCGGACGCCGATGACCGACAGTTCGCGCTCGAAGTCGACGAACGCCTCGGCCATCGCCGGGCCGCCGACCTCCTCGATTGCGGCCTCGGCGTCCTCGGGGTCGGTGACGGGGACGTTCCCGCGGCCGTCGTAGCCGCCGGTTCGGGCTTTCAGCATGACCGAGCCGAACTCGTCGAGCGCGTCGCGGAGGTCGGCCGCGTCGTCGACGCGGTGGAACGGCGGAATCGGGATGCCCGCCTCGCCGAAGGTGTCCTTCTGGACCAGTTTGTCCTCGATGGTCCGCAGCGCGTCGGGCGAGGGGTGGACCGCGATTCCCTCCTCGGCGGCCAACTCGTCGAGCAGGTCGGGGTCGGCGAGTTCGATTTCGAACGTCAGCGCGTCGGCCCGCGCGGCGAGTTCCGCCATCGCCTCGGGGTCGTCGAAGTCGCCGACGATCTGGTCGGCGACGGCCGACGCCGGGCAGTCTGGTGTCGGGTCGAGCACGACGATATTGACGCCGAGCGGTGCGGCGGCCTCGCCGAGCATGCGCCCGAGCTGGCCCCCACCGACGACGCCGAGCGTGGGTCCGGGTACGGTGACGGTCACAGTCGCGGGTTCAGTACGTCGGTGCATAAACGTTGCCACATTCGGTGTCCAGATATGCATGAGCGTGGATAGAATGGGGCAGGACCGACGCCGAACGCGCCGGGCGCTCGCGGCGCTCACCCCCGTCGAACGCGAGGGAAAATCGGGGCGGTCGAACGCCGCTGTCCGGCGTCAGCCCCGCGTCTCGTTCGCGGCGTCGAGGGCGTCCTCGTCGATGAACACGACCACGTCCTCGCTCCAGAGTTTGAAGGCGTGCTGGCGCGCGACGTAGCCGTCGAGTTCGGGTTCGAGTTCGGCGCGGTCCCACTCGTAGGCGACGACGACCGGCGGCGCGTCGGCGGTCACCTCGGAGACGTTCGCGTCGGGCGCGCTACTGGTGCGCTCGACGTCCGCGCCCTCGAAGTACCACGGGAGCGGGAGGCGACTGTGCCACGACGGCCCGCCGAGGGGGTCCGACTCGTTTGTGACGTAGAAGTGCGTCTCGTCGCTGTCCGGCGGGTGCGTGCCGTAGAGGAGCACGTCCGTCCCGGAGTTGGCGGCCGACACGCGCTCGACGTCGTCGAGCGTGGCCTGTAAGTCGTTCGCGGGTTGCGCCCACTGGAGCACCTCGCTGTCCTCGTCGGTCGAGGCGTTCCAGTAGTCGACGTTCGCGGCCGCGACGCCGCCGACCGAGGCGACGAGGACGAGCGCCGCGAGGCCGACGCCGACCGCGTCTTTGCTATCGAGCGCCCGCACGCCGGAGCGGAAGACGAACGCCGCGCCGACCGCGGCGGGGACCGCGAGCGGGACGACCGCGTGGACGACGACCCACGGCGCTTGGATGTCGGTCGCCAGCGGGTAGCCGAAGATGCTCACGACGCCCCAGTAGGTGGCGAAGGCGACGAGCCACCGGATTCGACCGGCGACGACGCCGTAGCGGTCCACGACGACGCCGACGAGCGCGAAGACGATGAGCACCGGCGCGCCGTAGACGAACGTTTCGAGGAAGTCCTTCAGATACGGGAGGTACTCGTGAGACTGGTGGCTCCCGCCGAGCCAACTGCCAACCATCTCGGAGGCCGCGCCGACGGTCCCGGCTTCGAGAACCGGGAGGACCGCGGTGGAGCCGCCGAGCGCGTTCCAGAGGTCGGGCCGCGGCGCGTAGAAGAAGACGAAGACGACGAGGAACGCGAGCAGGCCGCCGAGGACGCCCGCGGCGTATCGAACCGCGCCGTAGCCGAGACTGCCGGCCCCGCGTGCGCGGAGTCGGTCGCGGAGGCTCGCCGGCAACTCCGAAAAGAGGATGTCGCGGGCTGACTCGCCGGCCGAGGTGCGGGCGAGCAGTCGGTGGTCGAAGACGAGGAACGCCGCCCCGAGGAAACACGCGAGGTAGACGACGTAGTTCTCCTTCGTCGCCGACCCGGTCGCAAAGGAGACGCCCGCGGGGATGAGGTACGCGAGGCGGCCGGTGTCGTACGCGCGGACGACGAAGCCGAGCGCGACGAACGAGAAGGCGGCCACGAGCACGTCGTTGCGCATGAACCGCGAGTAGTAGACCAAAATCGGGTTCGCCGCGAGGAAGACCGCGAGCGCGACCATCTCGTCGCGGCGGAGGTGCTCGCGGAACAGCCAGACCGAAAGCGGGAGCAGGCCGCCGACGACGGCGACCGGGAGCCGAGCCGTGAAGTCCGTCGCCGGCAGGACCGCAAAGAGGTAGTCGTTGACGACGGGGAGAAACGGGCCGTGGATGATGGGCCGGTAGGAGAACTCGCCGGTCTCGTGATAGCGCAGAATCCAGTAGCCGACGCGGCCTTCGTCCCAGTGGAAGATGCGGCCGCCGAGGTCGACGAGGCGGACGAGGAGGGCGAGGACCGCCACGCCGAAAACCGCCAGGAGGGCACGGGACCGAGCGACCGTCTCGGTCCCACTGTCAGTACTCATGCCCACCCATCGCCACGCCGTCAATACAACTTTTGTGCTTGGCCGTCGCCGGGGCCAAATTCGGTCGGTGTCGGTAGTTCTTTTATCCGAGACGGGAAGGGTCGGCCATGGTCTCTCTCGGACTCGTCGTGGCCCGATTCAACTCGTCGGTCACGGAGCAGATGGAGGAGGCGGCCCGCGACGCGGCCGCCGAGCGCGACGCGGAGGTCGTCGAAACGATTCAGGTCCCCGGCGCGTACGACTCGCCGCTCGCGGCCGACCGACTCGCCCGCCGCGACGACGTCGACGCCGTCGCGGTCATCGGCGCAATCGTCACCGGCGACACCGACCACGACCGCGTCATCGCCGACGCGACCGCGAAGTCGCTGACAGAGGTCTCGTTGGACCGCGACAAACCCGTCGCGTTCGGCGTCTCCGGCCCCGGGATGAGCGGGGCTGAGGCCCGCGAGCGCGTCAGCAAAGGTGCGGAAGCGGTTTACGCCGCGACCGATATGGTGGAGGCGTTGGCATGAACTTCGATTTCAGCGACCGAGTCGGCCGCGTCGAACCGAGCGCGACGCTCGCCATCTCGAACCTCGCGAGCGAACTGGAAGCGCAGGGCGAAGACGTGGTCGACCTCTCGGTCGGCGCGCCGGACTTCCCCACCCCGGACAACATCACGCAGGCGGCGAAGGACGCGCTCGACGCGGGACACACGAGCTACACCTCGTCGAACGGGATTCCGGAACTCAAGGAAGCAATCGCGGCGAAGCTCCGCGGGAACGGCGTCGACGCCGAGGCCGACGAGGTCATCGTCACGCCCGGCGGCAAGCAGGCGCTGTTCGAGACGTTCCAGACGCTCGTCGACGACGGCGACGAGGTCGTTCTCCTCGACCCCGCGTGGGTCTCCTACGAGGCGATGGTCAAGCTCGCCGGCGGCACGCTCAGCCGCGTCGACCTCGCGCAGCACGACTTCAGGCTCGAACCCGCGCTCGACGAACTCGCCGAGACGGTCTCCGACGAGACGAAGCTCCTCGTCGTCAACTCCCCGTCGAACCCGACGGGCGGCGTGTTCTCCGACGCGGCGCTCGAAGGCGTCCGCGACCTCGCGGTCGAACACGACTTCGCCGTCATCTCCGACGAGATTTACGAGCGCATCGTCTACGACGGCTTCGAGCACACCTCGCTCGGCTCCCTCGACGGGATGGAAGACCGCACCATCACCATCAACGGCTTCTCGAAGGCGTTCTCGATGACCGGCTGGCGGCTCGGCTACCTCCACGCCCCGTCGGACCTCATCGCGCAGGCCGGCAAGCTCCACTCGCATTCGGTCTCCTGCGCCGTGAACTTCGTCCAGCACGCCGGCGTCGAGGCGCTCTCGGAGCGCACCGACGACGACGTCGAGGAGATGCGCCAGGCGTTCGAGAACCGCCGCGACATGCTCGTGGACCTCTTGGCCGAACACGGCGTTGACGTGGCCGTCCCGAAGGGCGCGTTCTACATGATGCTCCCCGTCGACGACGACGACCAGGCGTGGTGCGAGGGCGCGATTCAGGACGCGAAGGTCGCGACCGTCCCCGGCAGCGCGTTCAACGCGCCGGGCTACGCCCGCATCTCCTACGCCGCGAGCGAAGAGCGACTCCGCGAGGCCGTCGAGCGCCTCGCCGAACACGACTACATCTGAGCCCCCCGCGGCGACTGATTTTTCGGGGCGACGCACCGAAGTCGCCTGCTTTCGTGATTCTTGACTGAACAGTGTGCTAGAGCTGAACGTGATTTTTGTTGTTGTTTACTAGGTTAGATTTATGTTCCCGACGGCCAATGTAGTAACCATACATACCGCTTTCCGGGTGGGACTTCCGCGGATAAACCGCGTATGTATACGACATACAAACCATGAAACTCAAACAACTATTCGCAGACGACGACGCGGTGTCGCCGGTCATCGGTGTGATTCTGATGGTCGCGATTACCGTCATCCTCGCGGCCGTCATCGGGACGTTCGTGTTGGGACTGGGCGAGCAGACCGCGACCGCTCCGCAGGCGAGCTTCAGTTTCGACTACAACCAGAGTAGCGCAGATTACCTCAACATCACCCACGAGAGCGGTGGCGCAATCGACTCGGACCAGCTGAACATCACGACGGGCGTCAGCATCTACGGCACTGCCGAAGCGGATGCCACTAATGCATCAGAGAGCCGAACTTGGACCGGGCTGAACGGAGACACGCAAACCGACGTGACGGCGGGAACCACGGTCACAATCTTGCCCTCCGGCGCCAGCGAAACACTCTCCGACCAGACCGTCCGCATCGTCTGGACCGACGAAGCGGGGTCGAGTTCCGCGACCCTCCAGCGGTGGTCCGGTCCCGACGCGTAACGAACCACGAGCCGATTCCGCGATAATCGGCCACCACGCGGCCGATGACGACCTCGATTTTTCATCACCGCATCGCCCCGAGAGTTCCGACTCTCGTATCACGTCCATCGGCCGTCGTCGGTCGCCTTCACGCCGGGTTCTCGCCGCCCGAACGCCGGGCCGACCGGTGGCCGATGAACTCCCGTCGGCGAAGATACTTATGTGAGTCCGTCACGAGAACTGTCACAGATGCGCGTGCGCGACCTCCCGCTGTCGGCGGCCCTCGTCTCCCACTACGAGTCGAACGGTATCGAGGAGCTGTATCCGCCGCAGGCCGCCGCCGTCGAGGCCGGCGTCGCGGCGGGCGGCCGCGTCGTCGCCGCCATTCCGACCGCCAGCGGCAAGACGTTCATCGCGGAACTCGCCATGCTCACCGCCGACGGGCCGGCGCTGTACATCGTCCCGCTCCGCGCGCTCGCCCGCGAGAAGTACGAGACGTTCGACCAACTCCCCGGCGTGAGCGTCGGTATCTCAACCGGCGACTTCGACGCGGCCGAAGAGGAGCTCGGCGACCACGACATCGTCGTCGCCACGAGCGAGAAAGTCGACTCCGCGATTCGAAACGGCGCGCCGTGGGTCGAACGCCTCGCGTGCGTCGTCGTCGACGAGGTCCACCTCCTCGGCGCGCCGGGGCGCGGGCCGACGCTCGAAGTCACGCTTTCGACGCTCCAGCGCCGCGTCCCCGACCTCCAACTGGTCGCCCTCTCGGCGACCGTGGACAACCCCGAGGCCATCGCCGACTGGCTCGACGCGGAACTCGTCGAGAGCGCGTGGCGACCCGTCTCGCTCCGCACCGGCGTCTACGCCGACGAGTCCGTCGAGTTCGACGACGGCACCGACCTCGACGTGGTCGTTCCCCCGACCGGCCCGAACGACGACGAGGCGACCGAGGCGACCGTCGCGCTCGTCGAAGACGCGGTCGAGACCGGCGGACAGTGCCTCGCGTTCGTCCGGTCGCGCCGCGAGGCCGAGGCGCTCGCCGACCGCCTCGCCGACGAGGACCTCTCGCCCGCGCCCGCCCTCGGCGACGAACTCGACGAACTCGGGGGGACCGCGACCGGCCGACAGCTCTCGGAGTGCGCCCGAACCGGCGTCGGCTTCCACCACGCCGGCCTGCGGAGCGCCCACCGCGTCGCCGTCGAGAACGCGTTTCGGGACCGCCGGCTCGCGGTCATCTGCGCGACGCCGACGCTCGCCGCCGGGGTGAACGTCCCCGCTCGCCGGGTCGTCATCCGCGACCAGAAGCGCTACACCGGCGACGCGATGGAATGGATTCCAGTCCTCGACGTGCACCAGATGTGCGGCCGCGCCGGTCGCCCGCACCTCGACCCGTTCGGCGAGGCCGTCCTCGTCGGCGACGCGGACACGAAGGCGGAACTGTTCGACCGCTACGTCACCGCCGACGCGGAGGCCGTCGACTCGCAGTTCGCCGACCCCGAGGCGCTCCGGACGCACGTCCTCTCGGTCGTCGCCTCCGGGTTCGCCGACAGCCTCGACGGCGTCGCCGACGTGTTTTCGGCGACCTACTACGCCCACCAGAACCCGAACGTGGACCTCGCGGAACTCGTCGCCGAGGTGGTCTCGGACCTCGAAGCGATGGAGCTCCTCGACGTGACGGGGGAGACGCTGTCGGCGACGACGCTGGGCGCGCAGACCTCCAGGCAGTACGTCTCGCCGACGACCGGGGCGCGCATCGTCTCGGGCATCCGAACCATCGAGACGATGGCCGACGACCGCGTCACCGCCCGGACCGCCCTCGAAGTCGTCTGCGACACGCCCGACATGCACGACACCTACCTCGGCAACCAAGAGCGGGCGCAGATGTATCAGTACGCCCGGAGTCACGCCGCGGAGTTCACCACCGCGATGCACGACGCCGACCCCTTCGAGGAGTGGCTGACGGCGGTCAAGACCGCCCGCATCCTCCACGAGTGGACCGAGGGCTCGGACATCGAGGAACTCGTCGAGCGCTACCGAATCGGCCCGGGCGACGTGGAGTCCCGCGTGGAGCGCGCCGAGTGGTTGCTGGGCGCGGCCGACGCGCTCTGTGCCGCCCTCGACGCCGACGTGCCCGAGTTCCGCGAGGTCCGGGCGCTGCTGTCGCCCTGAAGCGGAGGTCCGGCCGGTGTCGCTCCCGTGATGACGTCGCCCCGCACCGAACCGTTTCCCTTCGCGTCGAGGGGCCAAAGTCGCTTCGGGATGCCGTTTTAAGCTTCGCGGGAGCGTAGGCGAGGCTATGGGTATCACGTACGAAGACTTCCTCGACCTCGACTACGAACCGACCGACGAGGACCTCGTCTGCACCTTCCGCATCGACCCCGCGACGGGGATGTCGACGGAGGCGGCGGCGAGTCGCGTGGCCTCTGAGTCCTCCAACGGCACGTGGGCGGCCCTCCAGACCGGCGCGGATTTCACCGACATGGGCGCGACGACGTTCGACATCGACGGCGACCTCATCAGAGTCGCCTACCCCGCCGGGCTGTTCGAACCCGGCAACATGCCGCAGGTGCTGTCGTGCATCGCCGGCAACATCATGGGCATGAAGGCGGTCGACACGATTCGCCTCCTCGACTGCGAGTGGCCCGAGTCGGTCGTCTCGGCGTACCCCGGCCCGCTGTACGGGTCGTCGGTCCGCGAGGAGATATTCGGCGTCACCGACCGCCCCATCACGGCGACGGTTCCCAAGCCGAAAGTCGGCCTCTCGACGGCCGCGCACGCGCAGGTCGGCTACGACGCGTGGGTCGGCGGCGTCGACCTCCTGAAGGACGACGAGAACCTGACCGACCAGGCGTTCAACCCCTTCTCCGACCGCCTGACCGAGTCGCTGTCGCTCCGCGACGACGCCGAAGACGAGACGGGCGAGACGAAGTCCTACCTCATCAACGTCACCGCCGACACCCGGACGATGCTCGACCGAGTGGACGAGGTGGCCGCGCAGGGCGGCGAGTACGTCATGGTCGACATCATCACCGCGGGCTGGGCGGGCCTCCAGACCGTCCGCGAGCGCACCGAGAAACACGGCCTCGCCATCCACGCCCACCGCGCGATGCACGCCGCCTTCGACCGCCTGCCGGCCCACGGCGTCTCGATGCGGGTGCTCGCGCAGATAAGCCGCCTCTGCGGCGTCGACCAGCTCCACACCGGCACCGCCGGCCTCGGCAAGCTCGCCAACGAGGACACCGTCGGCATCAACGGGTGGCTCGCGGGCGACCTCTACGGGACGACCGACGTGCTACCGGTCGCCTCGGGCGGCCTCCACCCCGGCCTGCTTCCCGACCTGCTCGACGCCACGGGGACGAACGTCTGCGTTCAACTCGGCGGCGGCATCCACGGCCATCCCGACGGCACCCGCTCGGGCGCGGTGGCCCTTCGGTCGGCCATCGACGCCTACGTCGAGGGGCGCTCTATCACCGAGGCCGCCGAGGAGACGCCCGAACTCGCGGTCGCCCTCGATAAGTGGGGGACCGAGACGCCGCGGTAGAGTCAGCGGTGGCGGCGCGGGGTTCCCCGTGTTCGCAACGTTTGCTATTTCGTGACAACCGTTCGAAATTTATTGAGCGATTACTGCAATACCGAGTGAGCATCGACCCGTTAGTCTGCGTCGTCCCGAATCGGTTCGGCGTTCGAATATCGAAGATAATAATTGGCGCGTGAGTTTTATACGGTCGTTCAGGCAGAGCTAGATTCAGAGCGATTCGGCTACTTCCGGGGTGTTTGGCGCGTATTGGGGGACACCGTGGACTGCCGACATCATCCAAATCATGAAGATACGAACGAAACTTATCGCACTCTGTCTCGCCATCTCGTTGATTCCCGTGGCGATCGTCGGGGTCGCAGGCGTTCAGGGAATGAATAGCATTGGGAACTATGCACAAGACCAAAGCGAGGCGACGCTCGAATCGCAGATCACCGGCGACCTGAACCACACCGTCGCCGCCCGGCAAGAGGAGATCCAGAACCTGCTCGACGCCCGCCGAATCGACGCCCTCGCGCTGGCGAACTCGGCACCGGTGCAGAACTACGAGGCCGCCCGCGCCGGCGAGATGGAACTCGTCCAAGAACAGAGTCAAGCGCAGTTGGGGTACATGGCGCTCCAGATGCGGGCCACCGTCGAGACCACGAAACAGACGGTGCTCGCGAACCAGTACGGCGGACAGGACTGGGAGGACCTCACGCCGGCGCAGCAACAACAGGTGAAAGACCGAGTCGAGGCGCGAATCGCCGGCACGGCGGGAAGCGGCGTTCAACAGGGCGGGACGCTCTCCGACGCGTTCCGACCGGGCTACGTCGGGTCGACCGGCTACGCGTTCGTCCTGAACGGCGACCTCGACTTCGTCGTCCACCACAGCCTCGACGACGGGGTCAACGCCGTCGACGACGCCGAGATAGCGGCGTTCAATCAGGTCCCATCCGAAATCGAGTCCAACCCCGCCGTCCGCGACGGCGAGGAGTGGGGCATCGTCGAGTACGAGTGGGAAGACACCACTCAGGAGGGCAACCCCGTCGAGGAGAAGTTCGTCGCGTACGCCTACCACGAGGACTTCGACTGGGTGCTCGCGCCGAGCGTCTACTACTACGAGTTGCAGACGGCCGCCGTCGTCGACGCCCGCGGCCAGATTAACGACTCGTTCCGGAGCTACCTCGAAACCCGCGCCGTGACCATCGACGGCGAGGAGCGCCCCGCCTACGACGAGGTGCTTTTCACCGACGAGAACGGACAGGGAATCGTCCAAGCGACGCGCACAGACGACGGCATCGCCACCGAGTCGGTGGCCGACACCTCGTTCGCGGACGAGGCGTGGTTCGAGAGCGCGGCCAGGCTTCAGGAAGGCGAAATCCAAGTCAGTGAGGTGGTACCGACCGACGACGGGACCACGGTCTACGTCACCGCGCCGGTCTACCACGGGAACGAGCTCACGGGGACCATCACGCTCCAGTTCAACTTCGACCTCCTCAACGTGCTCATCGACGACATCACGGTCGGCGAAACCGGCCACATGAGCATCGTGAGCGAAGGGGGTGCGCTTCTGACTGACCCGAAGGAGTCGCTCGGAACCGTCGAAGGCGAAGTCGCCGAGAACCTCTCTGCCGGTCTCGTCCAGCGCGGCCTCACCACCTACGAGACGGCCGGCGAAAGCGGTGACTCGGCCCGGTACTTCGTCGGGTACGCACCGCTCCACTTCGGCAACGGGCAGTACAAACTCGTTGCGACCGTCCCCGAGTCCGACGTGACGGGGCCGGTCGAACAGCTCGGACAGGCGATGAACGACCGCGCAGACACCTCTCGGAACATCATCCTGCTGTTGATGGTCGGCATCATCGTGGTCGTCGTCGGCGTCGGCTACGTCGCCGCGCGGTACTTCTCGGAGCCGATCGAGGCGCTCCGTGACCGCGCCCAGTCGCTCGCCCGCGGGCGGTTCGACGACAGCGAGGATATCGACGCCAACGACGACGAACTCGGCGAACTCGTCGAAGCGTTCGACGACATGCAGGAGAACCTCCAACGGCAGGTCTCGGCGCTCCGAACCGCGGGGACGGAACTCGGCGACGGCAACCTCGACCAAGACCTGCGGACCGACCTCCCCGGCGAGTTCGGCGCCATCATGTCCGACCTCGACACCGGGATTCAGAAGCTCCAGGACGGCTTCGTCGAGGTGCAGTCCGTCGCCGACGAGTTCGCGGCGGTGAGCAACGAGACGGTGTCGAGCGCGAAGGAAATCGAGTCCGCGAGTCAGGAGACCGCGCGGTCGGTCGAGGAGATCGCCCACGGCGCGGAACAGCAGACCGAGCGGCTCCAGACGGTCGCCGACGAGATGAACGACCTCTCTGCGACCATCGAGGAGGTCGCCGCCTCCGCCGACGGCGTCGTCCAGTCCGCCAACGAGGCCGTGTCGCTCGCCGACGAGGGGCGCGAGCACGCCGCGGAGGCGACAGACGAGATATCGACCATCGAGACCGAGGCCGACGAGGCCGTCGAGCGGGTCGAAGCCCTCGGCGAGCAGGTGGGCGAAATCAACGAAATCGTCCAGCTCATCAACGACATCGCGGAGCAGACGGACCTGCTCGCGCTCAACGCCTCCATCGAGGCCGCCCGCGCGGGCGAGGCCGGCGAGGGCTTCGCCGTCGTCGCCAACGAAATCAAGGCGCTCGCCAAGGAGGCCAGTCAGGCCACAGACGAGGTCGAGTCCCGAATCGACGAGGTGCGCGAGAGCGCCGACGGCACGGTCGACGCCATGCAGTCCATGCAGGACAGCGTCGAGAGCGGCTCCGAGACCATCGGCGACGCCATCGAGATGTTCGACCACATCTCCGGGGCGATTCGGGAGGCCGAACACGGCGTCGAGGAGATTTCGCAGGCGACCGAGAATCAGGCCGTCTCGACCGAGGAGGTCGTCTCGATGGTCGACGACGTGTCGAGCGTGAGCGAGGAGACCACCTCGGAGACGGCGACGGTCTCCGCGGCGACCGAAGAGCAGACCGCCGCGATAAACGAGGTCACGCGGAACATCCAGCAGGTGTCGGAGTCCGCCCAGTCGCTCAACGATCTCGTCGGCCGGTTCGACGTCGGGCAGGGCGAACGCGGCGGCGGAGCCGACGCCGCGTCGGGCGAGACGAGTCCCGCCGCGTCGTCGCAGTCTGGCTCACAGGCCGTCGCCGACGGCTCGGGTGAGGGGACCGGTCCCTCGCCGTCGGACGACTGAGTCAGCGACCGCGACTGCGTCGCCGACTGCGACGCGACGCGACCCGTCGGCCCGCGCCGACTACCGGTCTACTTCTCCCATTATCGTGTCGAGACTTCCGAGCGCCGCGATGAGGTCCGGGATGTACTCGCCTTCGGCCATCTCGGGGAGCGCCTGGAGGTTCGAAAACGAGGGGCCGCGAATCTTGAACCGCGCGGGGGTGTCGGTGCCGTCGGCGCGGATGTAGATACCGAGTTCTCCCTTCGCGGCCTCGACGGCGCGGTACACCTCGGTGTCGTCGTCGGGTTTGATGGTGCGCGGGACGTTCGACTGGATGGTCCGTTCGTCCTCGGGCCAGCCTTCGAGCAGGTCGACGCACTGGGCGACGATGTTGGCCGACTCCTCGACCTCGCGGAGGCGGACGAGCAGGCGCGCGAAGTTGTCGCAGTCCTCTTCGACGGCGACCGCCCAGTCGAGTTCGTCGTAGTAGCCGTAGGGGTCGTCGCGGCGGAGGTCGTAGTCGATGCCGGAGCCGCGGGCGACCGGCCCCGTCACGCCGTAGTCCTTCGCCACCTCCGGCGGGAGGATGCCGGTGTCGACCGTGCGGGCCTGCAGAATCTCGTTCGCCGTCAGGAGGTCGCGGTACTCGCGTAACTTCTCGGGGAGGCCGTCGACGAACGCCCGGACCTTCTCGAAGAACTCCTCGCGGGGTTCGGGGAGGTCCCAGACGACCCCGCCGAGCCGGAAGTAGTTGAACATCAGCCGCTGGCCCGTGAGGTCTTCGAGGACGTTCTGGACGAGTTCGCGGTCGCGGAGCGCGTACTGAAACGTCGCCGTGAAGTCGCCGATGACGTCGAGGGCGTACGCGCCGACCGCGAGCATGTGCGAGAGGATGCGGCTCAGTTCGGCCGCCAGCGTCCGGAGCACCTGCGCGTACTCTGGTACGTCGATGTCCGCCAGCGCCTCGGCGGTGCGGGCGTAGGCCCACTCGTTGAGGAGGCCGCCGCCGCCCCAGTCCCAGCGGTCGGGGTACGGCATAATCTGGTGTCGGTAGGTTCCCCGCTGGCACATCTGCTCCTCGCAGCGGTGGATGTAGCCGATGTCGGGCTCGACGTCGGCGACCTGCTCGCCGTCCAGCGCGACCTGCAGGTGCATCACGCCGTGGGTCGCCGGGTGGTGCGGCCCGATGTTGAGAAGCATCGTGTTCGTGTCCGCGCGGCCGTCTTCGGCGAGCGGGTTCGCGTTCTCGTCGTACCGGACGACTTGGGGGCGCGTCTGGTCGTAGTCCAGCCCGAGCGGGTGGCCCTGCCACGTCTCCGGCAGGAGGATGCGGCGCAGGTCCGGGTGGTCCTCGTACCGGATGCCGACGAGGTCGTACGCCTCCCGCTCGTGCCACTCGGCAGTCCGAAACGCCGGCGCGGCGGACTCGCTCACCGGGTCCGAGCGGGGCGTCGGGACGACGACGCTCGCCTCTCGGGTCGGGTCGTCGTAGGACTTCAGGTGGTAGACGGACTCGTAGCGGTCCTCGTACTCCTGTGCGGTCACACACGACAGGTGGTCGAGGCCGAGACCGTCGCGGAGGGCCGAAAGCGACGACTGCACCGCGTCGGGGCGAATCTGCACCGCGGGCGCGTGGACGTGTTCCTCGGTGGCGAGGGCGGCGTCGCCCAGCGCCCGCCGGAGCGCGTCGGCGTCGAGGGGACCGGCGTCGTCGGCGGCGGGCGCGGCGGGGTCGTCGTCGGACTCGGGGGGCTGCTGCGGGCGTTCGAGTGACATGGCGGCTGACACCCGCTCGTTCGCCCGGGCGTCGGTTCGGCGTTCTGCCTCACCAGTGCGGCCAGTTTTTATGTCGCGGTCGAATCAACCCGCTGGCATGAAATCCGTCAGGCTTCGCTTCGCGCCCGACGACGAGCAGATGCACCCGATGCACGAGTTCGTCGCCGACCACGAGGCGTTCGAGCGGACCGAGCTCCACCACTGGAACCCGACGGTGACAGACAGGAACACCATCGTCTTCGAGGTGTTCGGCTCCGCCATCGAGGCCTACGAGGCGGCGCTCGCGGAGACAGAGCGCATCCGGTCGTACGAGGTCTCACAGCTCCCCGGCGACTCGTTTTTCATCGTGGTGAACGAGCGGCTCGACCCGGCGGGCGCGAGGCAGACGGCGGCCGTCACGCGGGGCGACCTCATCGTCGTCCCGCCGGTCGTCTTCGGCGGCGACGGCACGGTGTCGGTGACGCTCGTCGGCACCGACGACGCCCTCCAGTCGGCGGTCGAGGAGATGCCCGAGGGCCGCGGTCTGGAAATCGTGCGGGTCCGGGAGTACACGGGGCCGGGGAGCGTCTCGGCCGGGTCGCTGTCGCCCCGCCAGCGCGAGGCCGTCGAGGCCGCCGTCGACTGCGGCTACTACCGCGAGCCGCGGACCGGGTCGGTCGCCGACGTGGCCGCCCGGCTCGACTGCTCGACGAGCACCGCGGCGGAGCACCTGCGAAAGGCGGAGATGAAAGTCATGGGCGACCTCGTCGGCGGGCCGTGACTGCGTGTCGGCCCGCGACGACGGTTCGGGGCCTGCCTAGGGTTCGGCTCGCGCCTCCGGTTCCGCCCACGGCTCCGAGGTGCCCTCGCCGAACAGCTCCCGCATCAGGATGACGATGCTCTCGGGCGGGAACTGCCCGCGCTCGGTGACGATGGCGTCGACGTAGCGCGGCGGCGTCACGTCGAACGCGGGGTTCTTGACGGTCGGGTTGCCGAGCTCCGCGAGCGTCTCGTCGTCGACGACCTCCGCGGTGTCGCGCATCTCGATATCGACGGTGTGGCCGGTCATCGTCCCCGGGTGGAGCTTGAGCGTCTGCGCGGCGACCATGATGGGCGTCCCCCGGTCGCGGGCGTTGACCGCGAGGCCGCTCGTCCCGATTTTGTTGACGACGCTCCCGTCGGCCGCGACGGCGTCCGCGCCGACGAGCACGTGGTCCACGTCGTTGAGGTAGCGCCGCGCCGCCGAGTCGACGATGAGCGTGACGGGCACGCCCAGTTCGTCGAGTCGCCTCGCGGTGATGTGCCCCTGATTTCTGGGTCGCGTCTCCTTGACGACGGCCTCGATGTGTTTCCCCTGCTCGACCGCCGCCTCGACGCACGCCAGCGCGTCCGTCGAGTGGCAGTGGGTCATGATGGTGTCGCCGTCGCGGAGGCGGTTCGCGCCGACCTCGCCGAGGTCGGCCTGCGCCCGTTCGAGGCGGGCGCAGAACTCGTCTGCCGACTCGACGACGTTCTGTCGGAGTCCCTCGACGGTCGTACTCGACATGCCGCGGAGGACGTACCGGAGGGCGTTGGGGAGGCTCACGGCCGTCGGCCGCGTCTCGTAGAGCGCTCGCGCGGCCGCACGGAGTTCGGCCCGGAACGCCTCGGCGTCGGCGGCGTCGCTCTCCGTGGCCTGCGTCCGGAGCGCCCGCGCGGCCGAGTCGGCGATGGTCGCCGCGCCGCGAGTCTCCATCGTGTCGATTTCCGTCGCGGTGCGCCGGACCTCGGGATGTACGCGGTCGTCCATGCGGGAACTACGGGCGTCGGACGCAAAAAGGTCGCCGCGGGGACGGCGTTCAGACCCGGTCGACCAGCGCCTCGTCGGGGTGTCGGACCCGGACGGTCTCGACGCGCTCGGTGAGCGCCTTCGCGTCGGCGAGCTTGTCCTCGGACTCGGCGTGGACGGTGAACAGCGTCTCGCCGCTGGCGGCCATCTCGCCGACGCGGCGGTGGAGTTCGAGGCCCGCGCCGGGGTCTCGCGGCGCGCCGGCCCGGCGGGCGACTTCGTTGACGAGGCGGTTGTTGATGTGCGTGACCACGCCGTCGCGGGCGGCGCGGACCGCGACGGTGTGCCGCCCCGGCGAGAGGTCGGCGGCCTCCACGTCGGGGTCGCCGTTCTGCGCGGCGAGTATCTCGCGGAACGTCTCCTCGGCCTGACCCGAGTCCAGAATCTCGGCGGCGTCGGCGTCGACGCCGGTGGACTCGAAAAGCAGGTCGGCGAGGCGAATCGCCTTCATCCGCAGGTCGTTCGGGCCGCCGCCGGCGAGCGTGGCGAGGACCTCGCGGGCTTCGAGCACGGGGCCGACGCCGCGGCCGACCGGGGCGGCCCCGTTCGTGATGGCGCACTCGACGGCCATCCCGAGGTGGTCGCCGACGCGGTTGAAATCCTCCGCGAGTTCGCGCGCCTCGGCGAGGCTCTCGACTTTCGCGCCCTCGCCGTAGGGGATGTCGACGACGACGTTGGTCGAGCCGGCGCTCTTTTTCTTCGAGAGGACGGAGGCGATGAGTTGGCCCTTCGGGTCGATGGAAAGCGGCGTCTCGGCGCGGATGATGCGGTCGTCGACCGGCGAGAGATTCACCGCGCCGCCCCAGACGAGACAGCCGCCGGTCTCCCCGACGATGTCGCGTATCTCCGGGACGGAGAACTCCACGTCGCAGAGGACCTCCATCGTGTCGGCGGTGCCCGCCGCGGAGGTGACCGCCCGCGAGGAGGTCTTCGGAATCTTCAGCCCCGCCGCGGCGACGATGGGAACGAGAATCGGCGTGACGCGGTTGCCCGCGACGCCCCCGATGGAGTGTTTGTCGGCGATGACCGGCTCCTCCCACGCGATGGTCTCGCCCGCGTCGGCCATCGACTCCGTGAGGTGCATCGTCTCTTCGAGGGACAGCCCGTTCGTGTAGGTCGCGGAGACGTACGCCCCGAGTTCCACGTCGGCGAGGCGCTCTTCGTAGATGTCGCGGACGATTCGCGAGAGTTCGTCGGCTTCGAGTTCGATGTCGTCGAGCTTCTTGCGGATGTAGTACACCGAGTCGGGCTGCGGCGCGACCGACACCTCGACCGCGCCTTCGAGGTGGTCGAGGCGGCGCGTCACGCCGAGGGTCCCCTCGGAGACGAGTTCGTCCGTCAGCTCGACGATGCCGATGGTCGTCCGGCCGCCCCGACGCAGTTGGACGCGTTCGAGCGCGTGGACCCCGAGTTCGGCCGCGTCGCTCTCGTTCAGGAGGACCGTCGGCGACCGGGTGCCGATGTCGATGTGCTCGGCGACGAGTTGCATACCCGAAGGTCGGACGAGAGCGTCAATAAATCGACCCCGAGTCTCGGGGACGGAGAACGCTTACGCGAGGTGGGATTCGACGAGGTTCTTCAGGTCGTCGTAGCCGCGGACGCCGACGAGCTGTTCGACCGCCTCGCCGTCGGCGAAAAGCACCATCGTCGGGACGCCCCGGACCTGGTACTGGGCGGCGAGCTCCTGGTTCGCGTCCACGTCGACCTTGGCGACCGCGGCGTCGGTGTTCTCCGCGAGCTTCTTCACGGTGGGTTCGAGCATCTTGCACGGGCCGCACCAATCCGCGTAGAAGTCGACGAGCACCACGTCGTACGACGACACGGCGTCTTCCAGCTCTGACGCGCCGTCGACGTGGATGGGCTCTGCCGGCCCAGCCGCGGTTTCTTTCGCCGCGCTCCCGCCGTCACCGCGGAGCTTGGATTCGAGTTGTTCGCGTTTCTGCTTCCGAATATCGGTCAGTTCGTCGTCGGACATACCTACCGATACCGGCCGCACCCTAATAACAGTTTTGTACAATTCGAACAATAACGGCCATCGATCGACCGACGGTAGCGCGCGACACGGGTCGGGGCGGAGTGGCGACTCGTGGCCGGACGACGAGGAGAAACGGCGGGGAGCGCGACCGCGAGTCGCGGGTTGATTCGAAGGCGGTTCGGCGGGTCCGGAGACAGTCCCCCGGTCCGAGCGTCAGTCGACGTACAGCGAGTAGGTGATGACCGCGAAGCCGACGAGCGTCAGCACCGAGTCGAAGAGCAGTCCGGTGGCGAGGTCGACGTTGAGAATCACGTCGAGCGCACCGCCGAGCATCGCGCCGAGCGTGACGACGCCGAACCCGAGCGCGAGCGCGCGGAGCGACGCCGCACCGGTGTTCCGGTACGCCTTGTAGCTGAAGTAGGTGATGAGCCCGCCGAGGACGAGGATGCCCGTCTTGACGACGATTATCATCGTCGCAATCGTCGGCGAGGCGCTGAGGTGCCCCATCAGGTCTCCCTCCGGACCCGCGACCAGATGTCCGCGAGGCGTTCGTCGGGCGTCTGCTCGGGGCGGCCGACCGCGACGTCGAAGTCGCGGTCCTCGTTGAGCGCGATTCGCACCTCGTCGAAGGCGACCTCGTAGGTCGTCGCGTGGTGGCCGTCCGCGCGAATCTGGGTCCCCTCGGCGAGGAGCGCCGCGTCCGTGAGCAGGTCCAGCTTCCTGTACGTCGTCGAAAGCGGGATGTCACACGTGTCTGAGATTTCGCTTGCCGTCATGGGTTCTTCGAGTCCTCTGATGATGGCTCGGGCGTCCGCGTCGTCGAGCGCGTCGAGCACCGCCGTCAGTTCGGCCGACTCCATCGCGGACCGGTCGCGCGCCATTACCCAGACTCACCGACGAGAGCCTTATTAACTCTCCGGGTCGGGCTCGTCGCTATCCGCCGATTCGGGGGCTGTGTCGTACGCGCCCTCCATTCTGAGGGCCCCCGCGCGGGCCAACACCGCGGGCGTTCGACAGACGCCCGGCGCGCCCGTCGCCTGCGGCACCGCGCAGTTGTTGCAGTTCTCGCAGACGACCCGCGTGTCGGCCGCCACGTCGCGGCCGAGCAGTCGCGCCGGGAGCTCCGGTTCGGCGTAGAACGGCCGGGCCATCCCGACGGCGTCGCAGGCGTCGCCGAGCAGTCGGTCGATGTGGCCGCGCTCGCGGATGCCGCCCTCGCAGAGCACGGGCACCGAGACGGCGTCGCGGACGCGGCGGCACAGGTCGGCGTTCCACGCCGGGTCGAAGTCGTACCACGCCGCTTCGATTCGGTTGCCGAGTTCGACGAGTCGCGCCCGGAGCGGGCCGCCGAAGGCCGCGGCGTAGCCGTCGCGGTAGCGGTCGTCGCGCCACGCGCGAGCCGGGAACGACCCCCGGACGATGCTCGCGTCCCAGAACACCGACCCCGAGACGGGGACGAGCGCGTCGTAGCCGGCGTCGTCGAGGCGGCGGCAGATGTCGACCGCGTCGGCCTCGGTCAGGCGTCGGCGGACGCCGGGCGGCGCGGCCGTCTCGGCCGGCACTTTCGTCATGAGCGGCACGTCGCCCGCCCGCCCGCGGACCTCGTCGGCGACGACCTCCAGAAACCGGACGCCGTCGCCGAACTCGTCGTCCCGGCGGTTGTAGAACGGCGAGAGGAACTGGTGGACGACGCCCATGTTCGCGCCGGCGACGTGGACAACGTCGTAGCCGGCGTCGACGGCCATCGCCGCGGAGCGGCCGAAGTCCGCCGCGAGGTCGTACACCTCCTCGGTCGTCATGACGTGGGCGTCGTAGTCGAGAAAGCCGAGGCCGTCGAGCAGTCTGAGGAGCCGCGGCGGCCGGGAGACGGCGAGCTGTCGCAGGTCGGGGTGGTCCCGTCGGTACGCGGCGTGCCACGTCTCCATGCTCCGCAGGCCGCCGTACTCCAACTGGACCGCGACGGCCGCGCCGTGGTCGTGGAGTCGCTCCGTCACCGCCGACAGCGACGCCGCGAACTCGGGGTCCGCGATGCGGGTCATCCCCGGCGCGGCACAGCCGCCCGTCTCGCGGACGATGGTCGCGCCCTGACAGACGAGGCCCGCGCCGGCCCGCGCCGCGGGTTCGAGTTCCGCCGCGAGGCGCTCGGGCGCGTCGGGTCCGGTGCCCGCGCATTCGAGGACCGGCGCGCGGTAGAGCCGGTTTCGGAGCGTGAGCCCGCCGATGTCGAGCGGGTCGTCGAGCCGAGGAGTCGCCATGAGAGAAACGTGGCGCGCGAGCGACGTAAATCGACGCGGCGGTCGGTCGCCACCGGTCAACCTTCTTACCCGTCGCCGCCGATGACCGTCTCATGAACCCCGAACCGTTCAGGTACGACTCGGAGGTGCCGCCGGGCGAGGTGCGACACCTCAGATACGAAATCAGCGAGACGTACCTCGGCGACCCCGTCGAGATACCCGTCACGGTCATCAACGGCGAGCAGGGCGGGCCGTCGGTCTTCATGACCGCGGCGCTCCACGGCGACGAGCTCAACGGCGTGAAGGTGATGCAGGAGGTCGCGAGCCGGTACAACCCCGCGGACATCCACGGCACCATCGTCTGCATCCACGTGGCGAACGTCCCCGGCTACCTCGCCCAACAGCGCTACATCCCCATCTACGACCTCGACCTGAACCGGTCGTTCCCCGGCCGCGACGGCGCGAACACGGCCGAGCGCATGGCGAACCAAATCTACCGCCGGTTCGTCGAGCCCTGCGACCTCGGCATCGACTTCCACACCTCGACGCGCAACCGGACGACGATGTACCACGTCCGCGCCGACATGAACCGCCCCGAGGTCGCACGCCTCGCGCGGTCGTTCGGCGCGAACCTCATCCTCTCGGGCGAGGCCGAGGCGAGTTCGCTCCGCACCGTCGCCACCAACGACGGGATTCCGACCATCACCGTCGAGATGGGCCGCGCCCACCGCTTCCAGCCGGCGATGGTCGACCGCGCGCTCGACGGCGTCGAGAGCGTCCTCGCCGAGTACGGCGTCCTCCCGGACGAGGCGGTCAGCTGGCCGGGCTGGTCGCGCGTCATCGACTCCGCGACCGACAAGACGTGGCTCCGCGCCGACGTGGGCGGCCTCGTCGAGATGCAGTACGGCGACGTGCCCCTCGTCCACGAGGGCGACACCATCTGCACCATCTCGGACCACTTCAAGACGAGAGAAAAGCGCGTCTCTGCGCCCTTTACCGGCCTCGTCGCCGGCGTCCTCCAGAACCCCGTCGCCGCGCCCGGCCACCCGCTCTGTCACCTCGTCAGCGTCGACGACGCGACGCTCCGCGAGATAGAGCGCGAAATCGAGGCCGGCGAGTTCACGGAACGCCCGTGGAGTTAGGCGGGGCGCGTCGAATCAGACGCGCTCGTGTCGCCGCCGCCCCGCTCGGTCAGTCGTCCGCGCCGACCTGCTCGTGGGTGTGGTGGAAAAACCGGACGTGCGGCCGCCCGTCGCGTTCGACCGGCTCGAAGCAGACGCGCCGGTAGCGCTCGTTGTCGAGGAGATTGACGAGCAGGCCGCGGTCGTGGAGCGAGACCGAGTCGTAGGGCGTCGAACAGACCGGACACAGCTCCGGGTCGGTCGCGTCGCTCACCGTCATTTTCCGGTCCCCGACCCGACCGCGTCGGCGACCCGCGAAACCGTCTCGAACTCGTCGTCCGCGTAGGCGATGAACCGAACGTCGCGGAGCGAACTCGGCTCGAACGCCGCGAGTTCCTCGCAGATGAGTCGCGCGCCGTCGGCGAGGTCGAACCCGGCGACGCCACAGCCGAGCGCCGGAATCACGAGCGACTCACAGCCGCGGTCGTCCGCGGCCCGCAGGGCGTTTCGCGTGGCGTCGCGGATGCTCTCGGCGGTCGCCCGCCCGTCGCCGTAGTGGGGCATCGCCGCGGCGTGAATCACGACCTCGGCGTCGAGGTCGAAGGCGTCGGTGACGGCGGCCGCGCCGAGGGCTATCGGCCCCTTCGCCATCGCCGCGTCGTTCAGTTCGGGACCGCCGCCGCGACGGAGCGCGCCCGCGACGCCGGAGCCCATCCGGAGGCTCGTCCCCGCGGCGTTCACCAGCGCGTCGGCCGACTGGGCGGCGATGTCGCCCTGTACGACGGTGTACTCCACGTCAGGCCAGTCGGTCCATGTCCTCGTCGTCGAGGTCGATGTGCGAGGCCGCCACGTTGTCGCGGAGGTGCGAGACGCTGGACGTGCCGGGGATGGGAAGCATCACGTCGGAGCGGTACAGGAGCCACGCGAGGGCGATCTGCTGGGGCGTCGCGTCGTGTTTCGCCGCGACCGCGGAGACGGCGTCGGCCCGGTCGCCGAGGTCGCCCGCGCCCAGCGGGTACCACGGGATGAAGCCGATGCCGTACTCCTCGCAGGCGTCGAGGCTCGCCTCGAACTCGCGGTCGCCGATGTTGAAGCGGTTCTGGACCGTGGCGATGTCGACGATGTCGCGCGCCTCGTCGAGCTGTTCGACCGAGACGTTCGAGAGGCCGACGTGCCGAATCAGTCCCTCGTCTTTCATCTCGGCGAGCGCGTGGACCGAGTCCTCGAAGGAGACGTGCGGGTCGGGGCGGTGAAGCTGATAGAGGTCGATGGTGTCCACGCGGAGGCGGTCGAGGCTTCCGAGGACGGCGTTCCGGAGGTAGTCGGGGTCGCCGTTGGGCTTCCAGTCGCCGTCGGTGTTGCGGAGCAGACCGCCCTTCGTGGCGACCACGAGGTCGTCCGGGTAGGGCGCGAGCGCCTCGCCGATGAGGCGCTCGGAGACGGCGGGGCCGTAGGAGTCCGCCGTGTCGATGAGGTCGACGCCGTGGACGAGCGACTCGTGGAGGACCTTCTTCGCGTTCTCCACGTCGTCCGGCTCGCCGATGATGTCGTCGCCGGTGATGCGCATCGCGCCGAAGCCGAGTCGGTGAACCGTGAGGTCGCCGCCGATGTCGAACGTGCCGCTGGCGTTTTCGAGTCCCATAGATGACAGTTCGTCGCCAGACACCTGTGCGTTTCGCTGGGGGAAATCGACCGCAGAGGGCGGTGCCCGCGACCGCCGAAACCCACACCCGTCGGCGGTCCTAACGGTCGCTATGGACCTCCTGTCGATGCGCTGGCGGCACACGCTGTTCGCCCACTGGCCGGTCGCTCCCGAACTCGTGGAGCCGCGACTTCCCGACCGGCTCACGGTGGCGACCCGCGACGGGCGGGCGTGGCTCGGCGTCGTCTCGTTCGACATGACGGACATCCGCCCGCGCGGGTCGCCAATCGGGTTGGGGTTCCCCGAGGTGAACCTCCGGACCTACGTCGAACCCGCCGACGGCGGCCCCCGCGGCGTCTACTTCTTCACCCTCGACGCCGCCGACCGCCTCGGCGTGACGATGGCCCGACTGGGCTACCGGCTCCCGTACCACTACGCGACCATCTCGGTCGAGGAGCGAGACGGCGCGGTCGACTACGAGAGCTACCGGCCGGCGACCGCCGAGACGCCGGAAGCGCGGTTCGAGGCGACCTACCGACCGACCGGCGAGGTCCGAACCCTCGACCCCGGGTCGCTCGACGCGTTCCTCGTCGAGAACTACCGCTTTTACACGGACGAGTGGCCCGTCGTCATCGGCGACATCGACCACGACCCGTGGCCGATACAGGGCGTCGAAGCCGAGATTCGCGCGAACACGATGTTCGAGGCCTGCGGCTTCGACCACCCCGGCGGCGACCCGGTACTCCACTACGCGGCCGACCTCGACGTGACGGCGAAGCCGCCCGCGGTGCTTCGGTGAGGCCGCCGACGCCCGCGCCTCTCAGTCGCCGCCGTCCGTATCGTCCGCCGTGTCGTCTGTCTCGACCGCCGGGTCGTGACGCTCGTACCAGTCGAGAATCTGCTCCAGTCGGTGGGTCGCCCGCTCGGGCGTCGAAATCGAGTGCTGTTCCTCCGGGTAGACGACGAGTTTGGCGTCGACGCCCTGTGCCTTCGCGGAGACGTAGAGCTGTTCTGACTGACTCGGCGGACACCGCCAGTCCTGCCCGCCCGCCATCACCAGAAGCGGCGTGTCGATGTCGCCGGCGTCGGTGATGGCCGACGAGGTGTCGAGCGCCTCCGGGTTCTCCCACGGGAGGCCGAACTCGTATCTCGTCCACAGGTGGTTGTCGTCGGTGCCGTACGACGACCGGAGGTCGTAGATGCCGTGTTCGGGGGCGGCCGCCGTCAGGAGGTCGGTCTGGGTCACGAGGTAGCCCTGCGCGATGCCGCCGTAGGAGATGCCGTAGCCGAAGACGCGCTCCGGGTCGGTCCAACCGCGGTCGACGAGGTCCTCGACGCCCGCGACGATGTCGTCTACCTCGACCGAGCCCCACTGCCCTCGGAGCTGTTCCGCGAAGCCGCGCCCGTAAGAGGTGCTCCCGCGGTAGTTCACGCGCACGACGAGATAGCCGCGGGAGGTGAACACCGGGTGGTCGAACCGGAACGCCGGTTCGTCGTAGGCGATGGGGCCGCCGTGGATGGCGACGACCGTCGGGCGCGGGTCGGGGTCGTCGAAGTCGAAGTCGGCGGGCGCGTAGACGACGCCCTCGACTTCCCAGCCGTCGCTCTCGAAGGCGACCCGTCGGACCTTCGGCATCTCGTACTCGTCGGTGACGGTCTCGTTGAGCGCCGACAGTCGGGTGAACGACTCGGCGTGGGCCGCGTCGACCGCGTCGATGTCGGCCAGAGAGACGGCGTAGGCGTCCCACCCGTCGGCCGGGTCGGAGACGAGCAGGCCGGCCGTGTCGCCGGCGACGTGCAGTCCCTGTATCGCTCTGAACTCGCCCTGTGCGTCGAACACGCGCTCGGGGGCGTCGGTATCGGGGTCGAGTCGCGCGATGCGCGACTTCCCCTCGTCGGCGACGAGCGCGTAGAGTTCGTCGTCGCCCGCCCACGACGGCGAGGCCCCCAACGCGAGCGTCCGGTCGAGCGACGTGGAGACGGACCGGACCTCGTCGGAATCGAGGTCGGCGACGCGGATTTCGCGCGGGACGTACCAGTTCTCGTGGTCACCCGCCTGAAACGCGATTCGGGAGCCGTCGGGGCTCCAGCGCGGCGTCCCGGTCGCGTAGCCGCCGCTCGTCAGCTTCCGGTCGTTCGAGCCGTCGGCGTCGATGACGAACAGGTCCTGTTCGAGCGTGTCGTCCGGGCGGTCGGCGTCGCAGGAGACGTAGGCGATTCGGTCGTCGGGGCTCCACGTGGGCTGGAGACCGCCGGCGTCGGCGAACGCGCCCGCGGCGGTTGCGTCGTCGAGGCGCTCCGTCTCGCCCGTGTCGAGGTTCACGACGAACAGGTAGGTCGTCACCGTGTCGGTCCAGCCGACGCCGTTGATTTTGTGTTGGAGCCGCTCGGTCACGACCGGCCCGCCGTCCTTCCGCTCGTCGAGATACTCGCGCTCCTCGTCGGTCGGGTCGCGCGCGGAGACGACGAGGCGGTCGCCGTCCGGCGACCAGTCGAACTCCGAGACGCCCTCGTCGAGGTCGGTGAGCTGGGTCGCGTCGCCGCCGAGTTCGAGGTCGAAACACCAGACCTGCGGCTTGGGACCGCTCTCGCCGCCGGTTGGCGGTTCGTCGTCGGAGTCGTCGCCATCGTCGGTATCCTCGGTGTCGGCGTCATCAGCATCGTCGGCCTCGCCTTCGGTTTCGTCGTCCGCGCGGCCGACCCGCCGAGAGAGGTCCTCGTCGCGGGCGGCGACGAACGCGAGTCGGCTTCCGTCGGGCGACCACGTCGGGGACGACGCGCCGGGGTGACGAGTGAGTCGGTGCGGCTCGCGGGAGCCGTCAGCGGGGACCACGAACAGGGAGGCGACGCGTTCGTCTTCGTCGGGGTCGCACTCGGTCGCGGTGAAGGCGACCGTCGACCCGTCCGGCGAGACGGCGACCTCGCCGGTGACCGAGAGGTCGCTGAACGCTTCGGGAGGGAGTTCTCCTGACATGGCTCGAAACGTTCGACCGAGTGACAAATAAATTTGTGTCGGCGAACCCGGCGACCGCGTGCGGTCGGTCCACCGCCCCGCCCGCCCGAAGGTGAAACCTTCAAGCATCGCTGAACTAACCCGACGGACATGGCACTCATCGACACCGTGATGGCAACGCTCCACCTCGTCGTCGGCGGTCTCTGGACGGGGAGCGTCCTCTTTTTCGCGCTCGCCGTGCTGCCGACCGCCCGCGCCGGGAACATCCGCGCCGCCGCGTTCGAATCGGTCGTCTCGCGGCTGACGATGTGGTCCCGCGGGGCCTCGCTCGTGATGTTCGCCACCGGCGGCCACCTCGCCGGCACGCGCTACACCGCCGAGAGCCTGTTCGGCTCCGGCCGCGGCCACCTCGTCCTCGGGATGCTCGCGCTCTGGTTCGTCCTGACCGGCCTCGTCGAAGTCGGTCGGGCCCGCGCGAAAGACGGCCTCGCCGAAAAGAAGGTCCGCACGCCGGCCGAGAAGGCCGCGCCGTTCTACCTCGGTGCCGCGCTCGTCGCCGTCTTGCTCCTCGTCGACGCCGGCCTGCTCCTCAACTGACGCCGGCACCGACTCCCGAGGGCTCCGTAGAGTATCTATATCTACGTTAGAAAATATATATTCTGTACGATATGTTTATGGGCTCGGTCCGGGTGAGTCCACGTGTATGCACGGGGACGAGACGCGCGCCACCGAGTCGCCGCTTCGAATCGAGCTGTGTCCCGAGACCGGGCGGATACGCGTCCACCGGGAGACCGCGCTGGGGACGTTCACGCGGACCATCGACCGATGAGCCCGGACGCCCCGCTGACCATCGGGGAGACGCCGGTCGGGAGGTCGGCCGAGCGCGGTCCCGGTCCGGTGCTCGCGCGCCTCGCACGACCGGTCTCGGAGACGCCGACCCGGCTCGCGGTCGTCGCCGACCCGCACGTCACGCCGACGGGTTCCGGCACGTGGAAAGTCTACCACCGGAGCGAGACGCGGCTTCGGACCGCCGTCTCGACCATCGCCGACCTCGACGTCGACGCGACGGTCCTGCTCGGCGACCTGACCCGCGACGGCCGCCCCGAGGAGTACGACGTGGTCGACGAACTCCTCCGCGACCTGCCGGGGCCGCGGGTCGCGGTTCCCGGCAACCACGACGTGCCGAAGCGCTGGGACGACTACGACGCCCCGACGCCGGCCGAGTTCGCGGCGCGCTACGCTGACGACGCCCTCCCGTTCGTCCGCCGGGTCGGCGGCGTCGACATCGTCGGCCTCGACTCCGCCGGCGGCGGCCCGAACCTCTCGCTCACCGACACCCACGAGGGGGCCGTTCCCGACTCCCAACTCCGCTGGCTCGACACGATCCTCGCTGACGCGACGACCCCGGTCGTCGTCCTCCACCACAACGTCTTCCACCCCCGCCGCCACACCGGCCAGTTCCCCGACGCCGACTTCTACCAGCTCCGCAACGCCGACGAACTCGCCGCGGTGCTCGCGCGCCACGACGCGCCGCTCGTGCTCTCCGGACATATCCACTGGCCCGCGACGGCGGTGCGAGCCGGCGTCCGCGAACTCATCGCCCCGGCGACCTGCTCGTTCCCGCAGGCGTTCATCCTCGTCGACGTCGACCGCCGCGGGACGACCGTCCGACTCGTCCCGCTCGCGGGACCGAAGGGCATGGCCGAGGCGTACACGCTCGCCGCCGCCGGGGCCGCCCACGGGCAGGGTATCGCCGCGCACGCCGAGCGCGGGCAGCTGTCTGCGCTCCCGCTCGTCGACGAGCGGACGCCGCCGAGACGGGTCGTCGGCTCGGACGTTCCGGGGGCGGTTCGATGGCGGTGAGCCTCGACCGCCTCGACGACGCCCGCGAGGCACTCCGCGCCGAGCGCCGCCGCTGCGTGGACGAACGCGAGGCGTTCCGGGCGTTCCGCCGCGAGGTCGTCGCGTCGCGGGCGACGGCGTCGACTCCGAATCAGGCCCCCGCGGCCGCGACGCTCGTGGGCCAGCGGGGCGGGCGAGACAGGACCGACGCCGCGCTCTCCGGCCTGCGCCGGAGCTACGAGCGGACCGTGATGTCCGTCCCGCACTACGACGAGGAGTACGGCGACGACTTCGAGGAGAGCCTCGCCGCCGAGTTCGGCCCGGACGTGGCGACCGCGTTCCGGTCGGCGAGCGTCCTGTCGCCGCCGCTCCGGCGCACGGTCGCCGCGGCGGCCGCGTCGTCGCTGGACGAGCGCGAGCGGTTCGTCGAGGTCGTCGACGAGGAGGCCGAGTCGGTGGCGTCGATGCGCGACGATATCGAAGCCCTCCTCGGCCGGCTCGGCGACCTCGATCGGACGCCGCTTTCCGAACGCGGCTTCGACGCGCTGTTGGCGCTCTACGAGGAGCTATCGGCGCTCCGCGAGCGACTCGAAGAACTCGTCGCGGCGCGACAGGAGACGATTTCACACCACCGACGGGCGCTCTCCGCGCTGGTGCCGGACGTGACGGAGTTCCTCTACGCCGACCTGTCGGTCCGGTACCCGGTGCTTGCGACGCTCGCGGCGGTCGGCTCGACGCTCGACACCGCGACCCGACGGGTCGAACGCCGGCTCGCCGCCACCCCGTAAGCCGATTCGGTCGCGGCCACAGTTATTTATCCGTTCGAGGAGACGCCGGAGTATACGATGTTCACGCGCTCGGAGGGATTCCCGTGAATCGCCTCCACCCCCGTATCCGTCTTCTGTGGGTCGCCCGAGCGGTCGTGTTCGCCCTCGTCGTCGGCGGCGTGGCGACCGCGGTGACGATGTTCGGCCCCGTCTCGATACCCGCGTACGTCCCCGTCGCGGTCGGCGTCATCGTCCTCGTCGTCGGCGTCGCCGTCGCCCTGCTCCGGTATCGGGCGTGGGGCTACGAGGTCCGCGACGACTCGCTGTACCTCCAGCGCGGCGTCCTCACCAAGGTCAACACCGTCGTCCCGTTCGTCCGGGTCCAGCACGTCGACTCGACCCGCGGCCCGCTCGAACGGCTCGTCGGCCTCGCGTCGACCGTCGTCTACACCGCCGGCTCCCGCGGTGCCGACGTGTCGATTCCGGGGCTGACCCCCGAGGGCGCGGAGGACCTTCAAGACCGACTGAAGCGCCTCGCAATCGCGTCCGAGGGCGACGACGCGGTATGACCCGGCTGTCGCCGCTCTCGGTGCCCTATCGGGCGGTCCAGCGCAGCGCCAGCATCGTGTTCGCGCTCGCGTTCTTCGCGTTCACCGGCGGGACCGCCTTCGGCGGCTTCCTCGGCGGCCTCGGGGCCGTCGCGCTCGTCGGCGTCGCCGTGCTGGGCATCGCCGGCTACGAACTCGCCTACTTCCGCCGGTTCGAGTACGAACTCACGCCGGACACCCTGGACATCCGGTCGGGCGTGTTCTCCCGGCGCAACCGCGAGATTCCCTACCGGCGCATCCAGAACGTCGACATCTCCCGCAACGTCGCCCAGCGGCTGGTCGGCATCGCCGCCGTGAACCTCGAAACCGCGGGCGGCGGCGAGACCGAAGGCAGCCTCCGCTTCGTCAGCTACGAGGAGGCCCGCCGCATCCAGTCGGAGGTCGCCCGCCTGAAGCGCGGGGGCACCGACGGCGACGCGCCCGAACCCGAACAGGAACTGCTGTTCGAACTGACGCCGCGGGAGTTGGCCATCGTCGGCGCGCTGTCGTTCGACCTCCGACTCCCCGGCCTCGTCTTCGTGTTCGGGTCGACCGCCTTCCCCATCGTCGCCTCCTACGTGGACGTACCGGTCCCCGCCGGGAGCGCCGCGGCCGCGGGCGTCGGCATCGTCGCGCTGGTGCTCCTCGTCGCGCTCGTGTCGTGGGCCGCCGGCTTCGCCTCCGCGGTGGTGAACTACTACGGCTTCCGGCTGACCCGCGTCGGCGACGAACTCCAGTACGAACGCGGCCTCCTCCAGCGCTACAACGGGTCGATTCCGCTCGACAAGCTCCAGACGCTCACCGTCGAGGACAACCCCCTGAAGCGCCGGTTCGGCTACGCGACGCTCCTCGTGGAGACGGCGGGCTACGCCCCCGGTTCGGACGGGTCCAACGGGTCGGGTAGCGGCGGTCGCGGCTCCGAGGCGGCCATCCCGCTCGCGACCCGCGACCGCGTGCTCGGCCTCGTCGCCGACCTCGAAGGCGTCGAGGTGCCGACGTTCGAGGGGCCGCCGACGCGCATCCGCCGGCGCTACGCCGTCCGGTACTCGCTGGTCCTCGGCGCGGCGACGCTCGCGCTCTACGGCGCGAACCGGTTTCTCCCGCAGGAGATTCCGTGGTTCGTGCCGCTGGCGCTCGTCCCGGTGGCCGTCGTCGCCGGCGCGCTCCAGTGGCGGCACCGCGGCTACGCGCTCACCGAGGACCACTTCGTCACCCGCAACGGCTTCTGGAAGCGCGAGACGCGGTTCGTCCCCTACTACCGCGTGCAGACGGTCATCGAGCGCCGGACGATTTTCCAGCGCCGCTGGCGCGTCTCGACGGTCACGGCCGACACCGCGGGGAGCATCTCCCTCGTCGGCGGCGACGCGACCGCGGTCGACATCGAAGTCGCCGACGCGGCGGAGCTTCGGGAGACGCTGAACGACCGTCTCCGCGAGGCGCTTTCGGCGCGACGCGAGGCGCGACGGCAGTCCCGACAGGCCGCCCTCGGCATCCGCGCCGCGGAACCGGACCGCGACGCCGACGCGTCGGATTCGGAGGCGGTCGCCGACGACGAGGCCGACGTGAGTGAGACGCCCGAGTTCGTCGAGGAGGCCGAGCCGACGACCACCGAGGACGAAAACGAGGGCGAAGACGGGGAGACGGAGGCGGAGACAGAGACGGGGGTCGAACGAGAGCCGGACGACCCCTTCATCTGGGGCGAGTCTGTCGAGGCGGGCGACGACGACACCGAGGCGAGCGACGAGTCGGCCGATGACAGTCGATAGCCGAGAGGACCCACCGACGGCGGTGAACATCGCGACGAGCGGGGAGCTATATCGACGTGCGGGTGCAACGTAATCCAATGACGCGAACAGTGCTGGAGTCGCTGTTGGCCGGGAACGCGCGACACGTCGAGAGCCTCGCCGCCGACCACTTCGAGGGCGTCCGCGAGGCGCAGTCGCCGGCGGTCGTCTCGGTGAGCTGTTCGGACTCTCGGGTCCCCGCCGACGCGGTCTGGAGCGCCGACAGGGCCGGCGAGCTGTTCACGTCGGTCAACGTCGGCAATCAGGTGTGGACCGAAATCGACGGGCGGCTCGTCGTCAACGACGCCGTCGGCTACGCGGTGTCGGCGCTCAAGTCGACAGATATCGTCGTCCTCGGGCACACGGGCTGTGGCGCGGTGACGGCCGCCTACGAGACGGTCACCGACGGGAGCGTCGGGGACCTGCCCCCGGCGGTCGAAGCCGCCGTCTCGCGGCTCGTCCCGCTCGCCGAGGAGGCCCGCGAACTCGGCGTGTTCGACGCGGACACGCCGGGCGGCGAGGCGGTCAACCGACTCGTCGAGTACGCGGTCGTCCGGCAGGTGGAGTACCTCACCGAGAGCGACGAGATTCCCGAGGCGACCGACTGCTGGGGCTTCGTCTACGACTTCCAGCGCGTCTACGGCGACGCCGACGGCGCGGCCTACCTCGTCGCGGCCAACGGCGAGTCGGACCCCGACGCGCTCGCCGACGTGGTTCCCGATGGGTTCGAAGAACGCGTGCGGTCGATTCGGTAAGAAGCGATTGGCGGGCGGTTCGAGGGGATTTGATCCGTTGGAACCCGTGATTTCTGAGCTGAATTGCGTGCAGAATAGAGAGTGTATACAGCACGCCTTGTCCCTTTATTCGACTCAATCCATATTGAACAATTGTTAGGATGAGACTGTGGGTCTACCGCACCCCTTGTATCAGTAACCCCGCCACGACAAGTATCACACACCTACTCAGCGGTTGTTTCAGAGAGGAAGGTATTGAACGGAGATAATAACAACAAATCAATATTAATCAAGACCAATTCTTAGAGTTAATACGTGGGAACCAATGGATATTATAAACATTACAGATCTGAAACACATATTGGATTTCCAACTGTTTAGAAATGAATATGGTTTTTGATTGTCAGAGTCTAGTTGGATGTCTGATAAGAACATAGAACAACCGAATCGACGAACTGTTCTACAAGCTATGGGTGCAGCTGCTGGAGTTGGTTTGGTCCCAACAATCAGTTCCGGGAAAGAAGACAGCGTGGTGAAATTTGACAAAGCCATGAAGAAGCGGGATAAAAAAGATTGGAGCCTTGATAAATGGTTCAAATACATCGATGATAAAGATATAGAATACGGGAATGAACAAAAAACAACAAAAGTAGACCTGAAAACGGGTTCAAGTACAGATGGCCCGTCAACACAGATCATTTCGGGATTTGAGGAAAAAGACCTTACTCTAACAATGACTTACTACAGCCTTGGTAGTTATGACGCAGTAGAGTTACACTGGTCATTCGATAACAGTGGTATAGATGATGCATATACTGGAAAGCCAAAAGATATAGCTAAGATTGGCTATAACCCAGACCACTACAGTAAACCCCCGGAGAGAGATGGGGAGAGTTGGTATAGCTTTGGATCTGACATGGTTGAGCTTGGCAAAAAGCAAACACCAGAAGGGGGAGCTATTGCACGGTATAATGGCCTATACTTCAAAGGTCAGAATCCACTAATTGGAGATGGTGAAGTCGGAGGTGACTTAGATCTACAAGATTACATGACGCTTTATATTGATCCAGACACATCTGTTCCCCTAAATGAACGAGAGATATATTTCTCCTATTCAATGCTGTATGATTCGGCAAGTCTAGGAGATACCAATATATCCGATGATGGAATCAGTTTTGGTATTACTAACGAGGAGGATTCCTGGACCGTATCTCCGGCCTACGAACAAGAAGACCTCAGAAACGGGAAACAATATACCCCAAACTAAAATTAAGAAACCAGCTCTAAGCAGATCGATGGGTACTCAGGAGCCGAAATCATAAATCCGGCATGGTTATTTTCTCACAGGGGAGTGATTAACGCAAATGGAAGGAAACGAACTCAGCCCAAGCGGAGATAGTCAGTCGTATAACCTGAAGGGGTATGATAAGATTAGTTTATTTATTGCTGTATTTTTATATTTTGGTTCAGAACTAAACATAATTCCATTCCAAACGGCCGTCCTTTCGTTCCTTTTTGTCATTATATTATATCTCGTCTTGGATAGCTAAATACATATTATATATTCTATTATTTAAATTAGGACGACCACCCGCTCTCCCTCAGTCGTCTCGCGCGTCGTCGATGACGTTCGAGAACTCGCGGGCCGTCTCGGTGATGACCTCGAAGTCGCCGTTTTCGATTGCCTCGTCGTCCATGAGCGCGCCGCCCGCGCCGTCGACGACCGCGCCGGCCTCGATGTAGTCCGCGGCGTTGTCGAGGCCGACGCCGCCGGTCGGCATCATCGGAATCTGCGGGAGCGGCCCCTTCATGCTCTTGAGGTGGCCGGGGCCGAGCGAGGACGCGGGGAACACCTTCACGAGGTCCGCGCCCGCGGAGTACGCGTCGGTCGCCTCGGTCGGGGTCATGATGCCCGGCGCGACGAGCGTCCCGTAGCGGTTGCAGGTCTCGACGACGCCCTCGTCGAAGTTCGGCCCGACGACGAACTCCGCGCCGGCCTGGATGGCCGCGTTCGCGGTCGGCGCGTCGAGAACGGTCCCTGCCCCGACGATTGCCTCGCGGTCCGAGAAGGACGCCGACACCTCGCGGATGAGGTCCATCGCGTCGGGGTTGTCGGCCGTGATTTCGTAGGCGGTGACGCCGCCCTCGTGGAGCGCGTCGGCCACGTCGATGATGGTGTCCGCGTCCGCGCCGCGCATCACCGCGACGACGCCGCTGTCGGCGAGTCGTTGCATGTCCTCGTGTACGTCGAGTGCGACCATTGCTGTCTCGTCGTTTACTACAGATAGTATTAAATTGGGGGCCTCGCGGCATCGCTTCGGTGGCAACCCACGGCCGCCGCCTCCGTCCGGGTTCCGCGGGTGACAGTCGTGTCCGTTGTCACCACGCGACACGCTCAAATCCACTGGGCACTAACCCGAGGTAAGCGACGCCCGAGCGGTATGTGCCGCCCCGTCGCACCACCATGCCAACGCATCCCGATTTCGAAGCGCTGTACCGCGACGTCATCCCCTCGGTCGTCTCCGTCTACGTCGGCGGCCGCCGCCGGCTCGGTGGGGCGGGCAGCGCCTTCGTCTACGACGACCGGCATCTCGTCACCAACGAGCACGTCTCGCGGCTCGCCGACGCCGGCGACGCCGGCCGGGTCGAACTCCGATTTGCCGACGGGTCGTGGCGCGTCGGCGAGGTCGTGGGCGCGGACGCCTACACCGACCTCGCCGTCGTCGCCGTCGACGACCTGCCCGACGACGCCGCGGCGCTCCCACTGGCGGCCGACAACCCCGCGCCGGGGCGGTCGGTCGCCGCGCTCGGCAACCCGCTGGGCCTCGACGGCTCCATCTCCGCGGGCATCGTCTCCGGGGCGAACCGGTCGCTTCCCACCTCGAACGGCTTCGCCATCCCGGACGTGGTCCAGACGGACGCCCCCATCAACCCCGGCAACTCGGGCGGGCCGCTCGTGGGATTCGCCGCCGGGGAATCTGACGGCGACGCCGACGCCGACGACGCCGGGGCCGCCTACGAGGTCGTCGGCGTCAACCGCGCCAAGCAGGGCGATAACATCGGCTTCGCCGTCTCGCCGGTCATCGCCAATCGCATCCTCCCGGCGCTCGTCGCCGACGGACGCTACCGCCACTCGTACCTCCGGGCGCGCACCCTCGACGTGACGCCGACGGTTGCCGACGCGAACGACCTCGACGCGCCGCACGGCGTCCTCGTCGTCGACGCCGCGGGTTCCGACGGGGACGAGGGCTTCCTCCACGGCTGTCGCGGGACGGCCGACTACCGCGGCACGGAAATCCCCGTCGGCGGCGACGTGCTCGTCGCCATCGAGGGCAACCCGGTCCGCACCCACGAGGAGTTGATGCGCTATCTCATCACCGAGACGCGCCCCGGCGAACCCGTCGCCGTCGGCATCGTCCGCGAGGGCGACCCGCTGACGCTCGTCGTCGAACTCGACGAGCGCCCCGCCGTCGACCGCGACGACCGGAGCGACCGCGGCGGCGGCGGCAGTCGTATCCCCGTGGAGTAGGCGGACCGCGGCCGCACGAGAGAATAGAATTTTGACAGTTCCGGACGAACGTGCGACTGTGCCTCCGACATCTACGACACCGGCCGACGGCGGTTCGAACGTCGTTCCGCCGGACAAGTCGCTGTTCGCCGAAATCGCCCCGTTCCGTCTGGCGGTCGGCGTCGTCTTTTGTGCCTTCGCCGTCGGCGCGGTCGCCTTCGGCTGGCTCCCGCCGATGAGCGCCGACGTGGTCGGCATCGCGCTCCTCTGTGTGGTCTTCCTCGCCGGCGGCTTCGTCCCGTTCAACGAAACCCTCGCGTTCTACGTCGCGCAGGCCGCGGCGTTCCTCGTCTGGGGCGCGCTCCGACTGGCGGTCGACGGCTTCGACGTGATTCCCCTCCTGTTGGGCGCGGCCGGAGCCGTCGGCCTCGCGGTCTACGGCCGACGGGCGCTCCGTGACGGACTCAGGGCGCTGGTCTGAGTCTGATCGAGCGGCTCCGGCTCCGAGCGAGCGAGTCTGCGCTCACTCTCTGACGGTCAACACCGGCACCTCGGCGAGCCTGACGACCCGTTCGGTCGTGCTCCCGAGAATCGCGTGTTCGAGGCCGGTCCGCCCGTGGGTCGCCATCACCACGAGGTCCGTGTCGGCCTCGGCGACCGCGTCGAGAATCTCCCGGTACGGCACGCCGATGCGGACTTCGGTCTCGCAGTCGACGCCCGCGTCACCGGCGAGCGATGCAATCTCCTCGACGGCCATCTCGGCGGCGTCCCGGAGGCTCGCGCGCACTCGCTCGACCGGCACGTCAGCGGCAGTCCACAGTCCGAGGTCGCCGGCGTCGACGACCGCGAGGACGTGAATCGCCGCGCCGTAGGCGCTCGCGAGGTCGATTGCCCGGCGGGCCGCCGCGCGGGAGCGGGCGCTGCCGTCGGTGGGGACGAGGACGGTGTGGTACATGTCATTCTATTGGTGTTCGAGCGATATCGCTTTTCGCCTCGGCGGCGCGGCGGGCGTCGATGCGAGAGGAATAGTCACCGTCGGCCCGGTGCGGCCGCTCGGCGGGACGGGTCGCGGAGAACGGAAGTCAGCGGAGCCGTGGTCGGTCGGTGACGACGCTCTCAGACGCGGGTGCGCGGCTTGGGCGCGACCCGACGGACGCTCGCGGCGGCCGCGACGAGCAGACCGCCGAAGAGGACGGACACGAGGAGTTCGGGGGCGACGGTCAGGCCTTCGATGCCGCCGAGGGTCGTAAACAGCGCGTAGCCGGCGACCGCCGTGAGGGCGATGCCGATGACGACCGCGAGGCCGATGCCGGCTTTCATCAGGTCGAGGTTGCTCATGGTCGCTTAGACGTAGGCGAGACTACGGAATATAAACGGAGACTGCTTCTCAACGACCGGGAAACTGGCCGAGCGTCTCCCCCGATATCGCGGGGGATTTATGTCGGTACGCGGGTCGTCGCGCGACGGTACCGCGGCGACGAACCGGAAAATCAGGGGGTCGAAACTGCGAGTCGAGCCGTCGGTTACGCCGCCGACTCCGACCCCTCGCCGTAGAGCCCGTACAGCACGAACAGCAGGGCTAAAAAGAGGAACTCGATGACCGCCACGGCGATGAGCGGGAGCTCCACGTTGAAGAAGCCCGCGACCGTGCGGAGTTCGATGGCGACGGGGACGCTGAACGCGATGAGGATGAGCGCCCGCGCCTTCGTGAGCCTCACGCGACCACCCCCCAGAGGGTGTTGAACGCGCTCGTGACCGTCGTGGCCGCGAGGTCGAAGCCGGCCGAGACGGTCGCCGGGGCGGGGAGGCCCCCGCCGAACAGCCCGCCGCCGTTCTGGATGATGCCGGCCAGCGGGAGCGTGTACGCGAGCACGACGAGCACCGCCGCGATACCGGTCCACATCGCGAGGTTGTCGAGGACGCGCGGGCTTCCCTCGGGCCCCGAAAGCGGCTCGGGCAGGTGGGAGTCGACCGGCCGGTCGGACTCCTCGCCGAGCGAGGTCAGGAGGATGTTGAACAGGAACAGCACCACGGACAGGAACAGGAGCGTCCCGCCGAGGGCGATCTGCACCCGAAGCTCGAAGATGCTCCCGATGGGCGTCACGAAGTCGAAGTTCTGGTACTGCGGTTCGGCGGTGCGCCGCGGGATGCCGGCGAGGCCGGCGCGGTGCATCGCGTTCGACATGAACACCATGCCGACGAACCACATGATGACCTGCAGGAGGCCGATGGGCCGGCTGTAGAGCTTCGTGCCCGTGACCTGCGGGACGAGCCAGTACGACCCGGCCATCATCGTCAGCGCGACGGCCGTGCCGACGGTGAGGTGGAAGTGCCCCGGCACCCACAGCGTGTTGTGGATGAGGTAGTTGATGTTCATCCCGGCGTTTATCATGCCGGAGAAGCCGCCGGCGGCGAACATCGCGCCCGCGAGCGCCATCCCGGTGAACGCGGGGTCGCGCCACGGGAGCGCGCCGAGCCAGCGGAGGTAGCCCTCACCGCCGCGCTGACGCGCGCCGTGTTCGATGCTCGCGACGACCGTGAAGGCCGTGAGCAACGACGGGAGCAGCAGGAACATCGTGTTCGTCATGGCGATGAACTTGAAGCCCTCCGCGATGCCCGGGTCGAGGTACTGGTGGTGAATCCCGACCGGCGTCGAAAGCAGGAGGAACAACACGAACACCACGCGCGCGAGGGGGTCGCTGAACAGCCGCCCGCCCGCGAGCTTGGGGAGCACGGTGTACCAAAGCAGGTACGCCGGCATCAGCCAGAAGTAGACGATGGGGTGGCCGAAGTACCAAAAGAGCGTCCGCGTCAGAAGCGGGTTGACGCTCTCGATGAGGCCGAGCGACCACGGGATGAGGAAGAACACCACCGAGACGGCGACGCCGAGGGTGGAGACGTACCACATGATCATGGTCGTGAGGACCATGAACGTCTGTAGCGGGATGCGCTCGTCCTCGTGGTCCCGCCGCCACGCGCGGTACGAGAGGAACCAGTCAGCGCCGGCGAGCCACGTGCCGACGATGAACATCGCGAGGCCGATGTAGAATATCGGGTGCGCCTGCAGCGGCGCGTAGAACGTGAACAGCACGTCCGCGCTCATGCCGAGGTTCGGGACGAGGCCGCCGAGGATGGCGACCGTGGCCAGAACCGTGCCGGTCGTCATCAGGCCGACCCACGCCCACGAAAACAGCGCGCTTTCGGCGGGTCGGTCGAGGCTTCTGGCGACCGCCCAGTGGAACACCCCACAGAGGAAGAAGATGGTGAAGACGATGGCGAGAAGCACGCCGTGGCCCGTCAGCACCGTGTAGTAGTCCGCCGAGTCGATGACGCGGAGGACGTTCGTGCGGTGAAGCGCCTGAATGAGGCCGAAGAACGCGCCGATTCCGAGCGAGACGAACGCGATGAGGAAACTCGCCTTGACGATGGCCGCCTCGTCTGGGAACTTATCGACGAACTCGCCGCCGCCGGATGCGGTCGCCATCAGTTCTCAGCCTCCCCGTCCGCCTGTTGCTGTTCGTACCAGCTGTCGAATTTCTCTTGTTCCATAACCACAATCTGCCCTTCCATCACGTGGTGGCCGGAGCCACAGTACTCGTTACACAGCAACCCGTACTCGCCGGGCTCGCCGAACTCGACGGTGAACTCCGAGACCTGCCCGGGAATCGCCATCGTGTTCGCGTTCGTGCCGACGACTTCGAAGCCGTGGATGACGTCGGCGGCGGTCACGTGGAACGTGACCGTGCTCCCGGCGGGGACGCGGAGCGGCTGCGTCGTGCCGGGTTCGAAGACGAACTGGCGGGCGACGACGTACACGTCGTAGCTGTTCTCGCCGGTCCGCTCGATACCGGGGTCGCCGAACTTCGGATGCTGGTCGAGCGTCGCCGGGTCGACCGTGCCGCCCTTGTCGTCTATCATGTCGATGCCCGCGCCGGCGGCCCCGTACGTAATCGTCCCGATGAACCCGACGATGAGGACGAGCGCCAGCGCCAACCAGAGTTTCTCGTAGGCGTGTATCTCCATCTATCCAACCACCGTGAGGCCCCGTCCGAGGAACTCGACGAAGTACATGAACACCCACATGCCGATGAGAATCGCCATGTAGATGAGCACGAGCACGAGCGTCCCGACCGGGTCGAAGTCGTCGTGTCCGAGTTCGCGAACGATGCCGTCGTCGGCCGTCCCGACGATAGAATCCACCGGGGGCTCGGCCTGCCCGGAATCTCCTTGGGAATCCGCGTTTGCTGGCACGCCTCCGTCGGTGGAAGTGCGCGCGGCAGAGGACGCGGCTCCCTCTGCTGTCGAATCAACGGCCATACCCGGTCATGAGGAATAACGGGACTTTAACGCAACACCCCATTCCAACGCGGTGGGAATAGGCGAAATCAGAAACACCGTGGTCGCGAATGGACCGATATGGAACTCACGCCACGGCGCGCCGGAACCGTCGCACTGCTCGCGCTCCTGCCAGCGGTCATCTTCGGCGTGACGAAGAACCCCCTCGCGGGCGTCGTCACGGCCGTCAACGTGCTTCTCATCTCCACGGTCATCTACTTCCTCATGAGTCCGACCGAGGGCGGACACGGCCACGACGGCGACGCCGACCACGAGACCGACGCCGAACACGCCGCCTGAGATGGACGGCGGCATCTCGCTCGGACTGCCCGCCGCGACGCCCGAGGCAATCGCGTTCCTCCTCGTCGGCCTCTTCGGCGGGGCACATTGCCTCGGGATGTGCGGCCCGCTCGTCAGCGTCTACGCCGACCGCCTCGCCGACCGCGAGGGCGTCGACAGCCGGTCGCTCACGCTCCGGCAGGTCCGCCAACACGCCCTGTTCAACGTCGGGCGGGCGCTGAGCTACGCGGCCATCGGGGCCGTCTTCGCCCTCGTCGGCGGCCTGTTTTTCGACGCGTTCGACTCGGTGGTCGCCGTCGGCAGCGGCGTCCGCGGGGCGACCGGTCTGCTCGTCGGGGCCGCCATCATCCTCACCGGCGTCGGCTACCTCGTCGGGCGGTCGACCGCCATCGACCGGTTCACGCCGGCCGCGGTCACCCGCCTGTTCGGCCGCGTCAGCGGGTGGGCGACCGCCCGCGTCGACAGCCTCGTCGGCGGCCCTCGAATCCTCGGCCTCGGGGCGATTCACGGCCTGCTCCCGTGTCCCATCATCTACCCGGCGTACCTGTACGCCTTCTCGACGGGCGAGCCGCTCCGGGCCGCCGCCCTCCTCGGCCTGCTCGGTCTCGGGACGATTCCGACGCTGTTCCTCTACGGGACGCTTCTGGGCCGCGTCTCGGCGCGCCGGCGGGCGACGCTCCACCGGGCGCTCGGGGCGGCGTTCCTCGTCCTCGGCTACATCCCGCTGTCCCACGGGCTGATGCTTCTGGGCGTGTCGGTCCCGCACCTTCACGTGCCCTTCTACCAACCGTTGTGACGATGTCGACCACGACGCGGTCCCGCGGGTCGGCCGGCGGCGGGAGCGACGGCGACGACGCCGAGGGCTGTGACCTCTGCGGACTGCTGACGCCGACGCCGCCGGTCACCGGCGACGAGGTAGACGGCGAGTTCTGCTGTCGCGGCTGTCTCGAAATCACCCGCGCGCTCGGCGACGCCGCGAGCGCCGACCCCGAGACGGTCGAGCGCGAACTCGCGGGCGAGGCCGACGCGGTGCCCGACGACGCCGAGCGGACCTACATGGCCGTCGACGGGATGCACTGCGCCACCTGCGAGGCGTTCGTCTCGGGCACCGCGCGGACCTGCGAGGGCGTCTACGCCGCGGAAGCCAGCTACGCCAACGACATGGTCCGCGTCACCTACGACCCCGAAACCGCCGACTTGGACGGGCTGTCGGGGACGCTCGCGCGCTACGGCTACGGCACGCGCGACCCAGAGGAACGCGAGGCCGCCGAGCGCTCCGACAACCAGGTCGCCCGCTTCGTCATCGGCGGCGGCGTCTTCGGCATGATGGTGATGCTGTGGTACGTCCTGTTTCTGTACCCGACCTACGTCGGCTTCCAGCCGGTCGTCGAACTCGGCGTGTTCGACGGCATCTACATCCTCGGCAACATCTGGGTGATGACCTCCATCGTCCTGTTTTACACCGGCTTTCCCATCCTCCGCGGGGCGCTCGTCAGCCTCCGCGCCGGCCAGCCGAACATGGACCTGCTCGTCTCGCTGGCGGCGACGAGCGCCTACGTCTACTCGACGGCCGCCGTCCTCGTCGGCGAGACCCACGTCTACTTCGACGTGACCGTCGCCATCATCCTCGTCGTCACGCTCGGCAACTACTACGAGGACCGCATCAAGCGGAAGGCCGCCGGGATGCTCTCGGACCTCGCGGCCTCGCGCGTCTCGGAGGCCCGCCGGCGAGTCGCGGGCGGGGCGGACAGCCCCGGCGACGCCGCCGTCGAGACGGTCGCGCTCGACGCGCTCGAATCGGGGGACCTCGTGGAGGTTCGGCCGGGCGAGCGCGTGCCGGTCGATGGGACGGTTCGCGAGGGGACCGCCGCGGTCGACGAGGCGCTCGTCACCGGCGAGTCGATGCCGCGGACGAAGCGCCCCGGCGACGACGTGCTCGGCGGCACTGTCGTCACCGACCGCCCGCTCGTCGTCGCGGTCGGCGAGGACGCGACGAGCACGCTCGACCGGTTGGTCGAACTGCTCTGGGACATCCAGAGCGCCCGCTCGGGCGTCCAGCGCCTCGCCGACAAACTGGCGACCATCTTCGTGCCGACGGTGCTCGTCCTCGCCGCCGTCGCCTTCGGCTGGACGCTCGTCCGCGGCGGCACGCCGACCGAGGCGCTCCTCGTCGGCCTCACTGTCCTCATCGTCTCGTGTCCCTGCGCGCTCGGCCTCGCCACGCCCTTGGCGGTCGCCTCCGGCATCAAGGAGGCCGCGAGCCGGGGCATCGTCGTCGCCTCCGAGGCCGTCTTCGAGGCCGTCCCCGACGTGGACGTGGTCGTGTTCGACAAGACCGGGACGCTCACCGACGGCGACATGGCGGTCCTCCGCGTCGTCGGTGACGGCGAGACCGAGGGCGGGAGCGACGTTGGCGAGCAGGGAGACGGGAGCGACGACCGCGACGACGAACCCGCCGCGCTCGCCGCGGCCGCCGCACTCGAACGCTTTTCGGCGCACCCGCTCGCGACCGCTGTCGTCGAGGCGGCCGAAGACCGAATCGAGGAGGGGGACGCGAACGCGACGATTCCCGACGTTTCGGTCGACGACGTGACCGTCCACGACCGCGGCGTCTCCGGCGAACTCGACGGCGAGCGCGTCGTCGTCGGCCACCCCGACCTCCTCCGCGATGAGGGCGTGACGCTCGCGCCGGCCCACGAGACCGCCGTCGAGGCCGCCCGCGACGAGGGCGCGGTTCCCGTCGTCGTCGGCTGGGACGGGCGCTCTCGGGCGGTGCTCGTCGTCGGCGACGAACCGCGCGAGGCGTGGGACGACGTGGTCGCCGCCGTCGCCGCGGGGGGACGCCGCGAGGTCGTCGTTCTCACGGGCGACTCCGAGCGCGCCGCGCGACGGTTCCGCGACCACCCGGACGTGACGGACGTGTTCGCGGGCGTCCCGCCGGAGGCGAAAGCCGAGACGGTCGAGCGCCTCCGCGCCCGGGGGACCGTGGCGATGGTCGGCGACGGGAGCAACGACGCGCCCGCGCTCGCCGCCGCCGACATCGGCATCGCGCTCGGCACGGGGACGGACATCGCGGGCGACGCCGCCGACGCGGTGCTCGTCGGCCGCGACATCGACGCGATTCCCGAGGTGTTCTCGCTTTCGACCGGGGTGAACCGCCGCATCCGCGGCAACCTCGCGTGGGCGTTCGGCTACAACGCGGTCGCCATCCCGCTGGCCGCCCTCGGCGTGCTCAACCCGCTTTTCGCCGCCGTCGCCATGGGCACGTCGAGCCTGCTCGTCGTCGCCAACTCGGCGCGGTCGCTCGACTGAGTCGCCTTTCCGAGACGATCGCCGAAAGCGGACCAATCAAGTCGCTCCGTCCCGTCGGGAACGATGATGACAGACGACCCCTTCTCGCTCGCCGTTCCGGAGGGGTGGACCGTCGAGACCGACGTGGACACCGACGAGGCGAGCGCCAAGACCGTCTACGAGTCGCCCGACTCGGACCGGCGCGTCACCATCACCGAGTTCGCGCGGGGGCTGACGCTCTACTGGTGGGTCGATATCTTCGCGTTCGCCGACGGCGAGTGGCACCGCCGCGAGGTGGGCCTCGGCGACTCCTACCGCGACGCCGACGACGTGAGCGACGCCGCACAGGAGGCGCTCGACCGACTCGCGTCGTCCGGCGAGCGAATCGAGTCGGTGGCCGACGACTGATTTATCACGGTCGCAGAACGACCGGAACGCATGTACCTCGTCGCCTACGACGGCTCTCGGCTGGCGAACGCCGCGCTCGATAGGGCCGCGCAGTTCGCGTCGGCCACCGGCCACGACGTGCTCGCGGTCGCCGTCGTCCCCGACGATTCGGCGTACGCCGTCGAGGCGGGGTGGGTCCCGTCGCGGGAGGTGTTCGACCGGCAGACGGTCGTCGGAGAACTCCACAAAACCGCGGTCGACATCGCGCCGTCGGCGTCGTTTCGGGCCGTTTCAGTCGGTCGAGACCCCGCACCGGGGAACATCGTCTCGAAGCTCAGAGCGGTCGCGTCCGAGGCGGACGCGGCCGTTGTCTTCGTCGGCAGCGAGAACGCGGGTCGCGTCGTCGTCCCGCTGGTCAGCGTCGGCGGCAACGTCGCGAGCGACGACACACACGACGTGCACATCGTCCGCCACGCGCCCCCGGAGGTTCGCAAGCGGTTCCCCAAGTCGCAGTTCTATCTCCCCTGAGGTTCGACCCGACGCCCGCGAACCCGCCTTCGGCGCACCACCGTTTCATGTGACGAGAGCGCGAACGACACGTATGCGAGATATCAGATACGTTTACACCGTCGGGACCGACCCCGAAACGGTCGCCGAACGCCTCGCGGACGCCTCGTCGGGCGTGCTGTCGCTGGCCGACGGCGGCCGCTCCTACGCGATTCCAGCGCACGTCTTCTACGACGCCGACGGCGACCGGCTCCTGTTCCGTCTGACCGACGACGGCGGAAGCGAGAAGCTCGCGTTCATCGAGGAGACCGAGGAGGCGACGTTCGTCTGCTACGAGGACGCGGGCGAGGACTCGTGGAGCGTCATGGCCCGCGGGGCGATTCGGGTCCTCCCGGACGACGAGCGCCCCGACGCGGCGACCATCAACGAACTGTTCGGCGGCGTCCGCGTGTTCGACGAGGAGGTCGACGACCTCGACTTCCACCTCGTGGAGCTCGAACTCGACGAGCTGACGGGCCGCGAGACCGCCAGATAGTCGCCTCGCGGGTGTCGGCCTCGCGGGGTGTCAGTAGAACCCGACGACCGGGTCGTCGTCGGCCAGCGACGTCGCCACCACCCGTTCGACCCGGGGATGCTCGCAGAGCCACCCGGCGATTTCGTCGGCCGTCTCGGCCAGCCGCTCGTCGTCCACCATGTCGAGGACCGGGACGACCCGCGCCGTCTCTGGCACATCTTTCATCCCGCCGCGGTCGTTCGCCAGCACGGCGGCCACGTCCCACTCGGATATCGCGTCGCCGACGGCCGTCCCCGACACGTCGGAGACGAGTTCCGGTCGGTGGACGCGCTCGTCGGTGAGCGGTTCGCCCACCACCCGGACGCTGGCGACCGGGCAGACGAGGTCGGCCGTGTCGGGGAGTTGCGGTTCGTCCTCGCCGGGCGCTTTCAGCCAGCGCGAGCGCGCGCCGTCGGCTTTGACGAGCACCACGTCGTCGGTGGCGCGCGCGACTCGATCGACCGTCGCCGGGTCGTAGCCGCGGTAGCGGTCGGGGCGCTCGCGCTCCGCGACGACGCCGAGCGGGCGGGTCGGCGTCTCCACCACGGCGGTCTCGGGGGTGTCGGTGACGACCACCTCGGCCACCTCGTCGTCGAAGACGGAGATGCGGACGGTGCTCGTGAGCACGCCGTCGAGGTCGCGGGCGAGGTGGGAGAGAAGCGACTGTTTGCCGCCCGCGCCGACGGCGCCGACAGCGCAGACGAGGTCGTCCGGGCCGATGCCGAGGGCGTCGGCGAGCGTCGGGAGCGACGCGGGGGGCGCAGACGGGCCCTCAGTCATCGGCCGCCCTCCACCGGCGCGACCGTCACGCGGACGGCGCTGTGTTTGTACTCGGGAATCTTCGCCACCGGGTCGAGCGCGTCGCCGGTCAGTCGGTTCACGAGCGGGTCGGCGTAGTGGAACGTGGCGAAGACGGTCCCGCGGCGGACGGCGGGCGTCACCTCGGCCGCCACCGTGACCTCCCCGCGGTCGTTTTCGACGCGGACGGTCGCCCCCTCTTCGATGCCGCGAGCGGCGGCGTCGTCGGGGTGTATCTGCAGGCTGTCCTCGCCGCGCATCCGCATCAGCACGCCCGAGCGTCGGGTGAGCGCGCCGCTGTTGAAGTGCTGGAGCACCCGCCCCGTCACGAGGACGAGTTCGCCGTCGGCGACGGGGTCCGCCGGGTCCACGTGTTCGACCGCCCGGAACGGGGCGGTCTTCGACCCCGATTCGAACGCGTCGGCGTGGAGGACTGCGGTCCCCTCGGTCGCGCCCTCGGGGAACGGCCAGCGCTGGCTCCCCGCGCCGATGCCGTCGTAGGACATCCCGGCGTAGATGGGCGTCACCCGCCGGAGTTCCTCGAAGACGCCCTCGGGGGTCGCGGGCGCGTCGAGGCCGGCCACGCGGGCGGCGAGCTCCCGGAGGATATCGAGGTCCGCGCGGGCGTCGCCCGGCGGCGCGACGTTCCGGTTCATCCGGATGACCTGCCGGTCGGTGTTCGTCACCGTCCCCGACTTCTCGGCCCAGACGCTTCCCGGGAGCACCACGTCCGCGAATTCGGTCGTCTCGGTCGGGAACACGTCGTGGACGACGCAGAAGTCGAGGGATTCGAACGCTTCGCGGACGCGGTTCGCGTTCGGCTCGGTCACGGCGGGGTTCTCGCCGAAGACGTAGGCCGCCCGCACCTCGTCGCCGAAGCGGTGGGTCGCTTCGACCTCCGTGAGCCCCGGCAGGGCGGGGGGTTCGAACCCCCACGCGTCGGCGACGGCGGCGCGGGCGTCGTCGTCGGTGACGGGGCGATACCCCGGCAGGACGTTCGGGAGCGCGCCCACGTCGCCCGCGCCCTGCACGTTGTTCTGCCCGCGGAGCGGGTTGACGCCGGTCCCCGCCTTGCCGACGTTGCCGGTCAGGAGCGGGAGGTTGATGAGCGCCTGCACGTTGTCGGTGCCGCAGTGGTGCTGGCTCATCCCCATCCCGGTGAAGACGGCCGCGCGGCCGGCCTCGCCGTAGGCTCTCGCGGCGGCTCGGAGGTCGTCGGGGTCGACGCCGGCGCGCTCGGCTTCCGCGTCGATATCGAGCCCCGAGAGGTGCTCGCGGAGCGCCTCGAACCCCGTGGTGCGCTCGGCGACGAACGCCTCGTCGACCAGCCCCTCTTCGATGATGACGGCGGCCATCGCGTTGAGAAGCGGGATGTCGAACCCCGACTCGACCGGGAGGTGGATGTCGGCGGCCTTCGTCGTCTGGTTCTCGCGGGGGTCGACGTGAATCATCGTCGTCCCCGACTTGAGCGCCGGAAGCAGGTACGACCGGAAGATGACCGGGTGCTGTTCGGCGGGGTTCGCGCCGGTCACGAGGAACACGTCGGCCTCGCCGAGGTCCGAAAGCGAGTTCGTCATCGCCCCCGCGCCGAAGCGGTCGCCCATCGCCGCCACCGTCGAGGCGTGACAGAGCCGCGCGCAGTTGTCGACGTTGTTCGTCCCGAGCGCCCGCGCCGTCTTCTGCAGCAGGTAGTTCTCCTCGTTCGTGCAGTTCGACGACGCGAAGAAGAACGCCGAGTCGGGGCCGTGGTCGGCGACGACGCGGGAGAACTCGCGTTCGATGCGGTCGAACGCCTCGTCCCACGTCGCCTCGACGAGCCGGCCGTTCACTCGCACCAGCGGGGTGGTCAGGCGCTCGTCGTGTTCGACCACGTCCCACGCCGCGGCCCCCTTCGGACAGAGCTCACCCCGCGTGTTGACGGGGCCGTCCCACCCGACTGCGCTCCCGCGGTCGGCGTCGTAGCGGATGCCGCAGCCGACGCCGCAGTACGGACAGACGCTCTCGCTCGATGCCGCCACCCGATTAGACACGCTGACACACCACACACATGGTCGAACGTGCGGCCCGAACGGTATTCATCGTACCGCCGACTGCGGCGGGGTGAAAATCGCCGGTGGACATACGTCGATTCGTGTCGTTCGGTCGAACCGTGCACGAGCAGGTACCCGCGCGTCGGGAGGACGAGGAAGCGAGCGGACGCGAGGGCGTCCCGTGGCACGCGCTCGAAGGCGGGGCGGCGCTGGAGCGACTCGGGTCGAGCCGCGACGGCCTCGACCCCGACGACGCGGCCCGCCGACTCGACGAGGAGGGACCGAACGAACTCGCCGACGAGGAGGGCGTCTCGCCGCTTTCGCTTCTCGTCTCGCAGTTCACCGGGCCGCTCATCCTCCTGCTTTTCGTCGCCGCGGGCCTCTCGCTCGCCGTCGGCCTCCTGCCCGGCCGCGACCCGGGCTACACCGACGCGGCGCTCATCCTGCTCATCCTCCTCGGAAACGGTCTGTTCGGGTTCGTACAGGACTACCGCGCCGAGCAGGCGCTCGCGTCGCTCCGGGAGATGGCGACGCCGGAGGCGACGGTCCGACGCGGCGGCTCGATTCGGGCGGTCCCCGCGACCGAGGTCGTGCCGGGCGACGTGGTCGTCCTCGAAGCGGGCGACGCCGTCCCCGCCGACGCCCGTATTCTCACGGCGGCCGACTGCCGCGCTGACGAGTCGACGCTGAGCGGCGAGAGCGTCCCGGTCGACAAGGCGGCCGAGGCGGTCGACGCCGACGCGGCGCTGGCCGACCGGGGGAGCGTCCTCCACGCCGGGACCACCGTGGTCAGGGGCCGCGCGGAGGCCGTCGTCGTCGCCACCGCGATGGACACCGAACTCGGGGGCATCGCCGACCAACTCGGGCAGGCCCGCCAGCGCGAGACGCCGTTCGAAATCGAGGTCGACCGCCTCGGCCGCCGCATCGGCGTCGGCATCGTCGCGCTCATCCTGCTCATCGCGGCGGTCCAGCTGTTCCTCACCGCCACCGACCCGGTGGTCGTCCTCCTCGTCGCCGTCACGCTCGCCGTCGCGGCCGTCCCCGAGGGCCTCCCGGCTGTCGTCACCCTCACCCTCGCGCTGGGGTCGCGGACGCTCATGGAGCGCAACGCGCTCGTCCGCAACCTCGCGGTCGTCGAGAGCCTCGGCGCGGTCGACTACATCGTCACCGACAAGACGGGGACGCTGACCGAAAACCGCATGACCGTCACCCGCGCGTGGCTCCCCGACGACCGGACGGTCCAGCTGGACGGTGACTCGGCGTCGACCGTCGCCGCGTCCGCGTCCGAAAACGGCGGCGCATCGGCCGCGACCGACGCGGCAGCCGCGGCAGACTCGGCGTCCGCGACCGCCTCGGACCCGGGTCCCGGCCCGGACCCGGCGCTCGCGGCGCTCCTGTCCTGCGGTGCCCGCTGTAACGACACCAAAGAGCTCGACGGCGGCGACCACCGCGGCGACCCCACCGAAGTCGCGCTCGTGACCGCCGCCTTCGACGCGGGCCTCGACGGCTCGCGCGACCCCGACGGCAGGCTCCGCGAGGTCCCTTTCACCTCCGAGCGAAAGCGGATGTCGGTCGTCGTGGACGACTTCGACGCGCCCGGCGACGGTCCCGTCGCGCTCGTGAAGGGCGCGCCCGAGGAAATCGTCGCGCGGTGCGACCGCGTCCTCGTCGACGGCGGAATCGAGCCGCTCACCGACGAGCGCCGCGAGCGCGTCGAAGCGACCGTGACCGCCTTCGCCGACGACGCGCTCCGCGTGCTCGGGTTCGCCTACGCGCCCGGCGTCGACCCCGACGCCGACGACGAGACGCTCGAATCGGGACTCGTCTTCCTCGGGCTCCAGGGCATGACCGACCCGGCGCGCGAGGGCGTCGCCGAGGCGGTCGCCGACTGCCTCGACGCCGGGATTCGGGTGACGATGGCGACCGGCGACACCCCGCGGACGGCCCGCGCCATCGCCCGCGAGGTCGGCATCGACGCCGACTCGGTCGTCACGGGGACCGAGGTGGCCGGGATGGACGACGCGGAACTCGGCCGGGTCGTCGAGGAGACGAACGTGTTCGCCCGCGTCGCGCCCGAGCACAAGGTCCGCATCCTCCGGGCGCTCCAGGACGCGGGCTACACGGTGGCGATGACCGGCGACGGCGTCAACGACGCGCCGGCGCTCGGCAACGCCGACGTGGGCATCGCCATGGGCGACCGCGGGACGCAGGTCGCACAGGGCGCGTCGGACGTGGTGCTCCGCGACGACAACTTCGTCACCATCCGCGACGCCATCGCGGAGGGCCGCGGCATCTTCGACAACATCCGCAAGTTCGTCAACTACCTGCTGTCGGCGAACGCCGGCGAGGTGCTCGTCGTCTTCCTCGGGACGCTCCTCGGCGCGGCGCTGTTCCCCGAGGTGTTCGCGGCCGAGTCGGCGCTCGTCATCACGCCCGTCGCGCTCCTGTGGCTCAACCTCGTCACCGACGGCTTCCCTGCGCTCGCGCTCGGCGCGGACCCCAAGTCGAACGACGTGATGCGCAGACCACCACGCCCCCGCGACGAGGGCGTCCTCGACCGCCGGACCATGGCCTCGATTCTCGGCATCGGCGTCGCGCTCACCGCGACCGGACTCGGCGTGTTCTTCTACGCGCTCGACCAGTCCGGCGACCTCGTCGTCGCCCAGACGGTGCTGTTCACGTTCCTCGTCACCGCCGAGTTGGTCCGCACGCAGTCGGTGCGGCTCCGATACCGGCTGTCGCCGCGTTCGAACCCGTGGCTCCTCGGCGCGGTCGGCCTGTCGCTCGCGCTCCACCTCGTCCTCCTGTACACGCCGGTCGCCGACCTCTTCGGCGTCGTCCCGCTCGGGCTCACGGAGTGGGGCTGGGTCGCGGGCGCGTTCGTCCCGTTCCTCGCCGCGAACCTGTGTCTGGTGTGGCTCAACGACCGGCTTTTCACCCAGTGAGCGACCCAAGCGCGCCCATGAGCCGGTCGCGGTAGAGGTAGCCGAGGACCGACGCCGCGAGCAACGCGCCGACGAAAATCGCGGTGAGTTCGGCGTTGCCGTCGGCGGCGGCCGCGCCCGCGAGGTTCACGAGTAGGAAACCGGGGAGCCGACCCACGGCCGCGACGAGGACGACCCTCCGAACCGGGACGTCGGTGAGGCCGGCGGCGAAGCAGACGGCGTCGTCGGGGAGGCCGGGAACGAGGAAGACGAGAAAGAGGACGGCCAGCCCGTGAGTCTCCATCGCGTCGTCGAACACGGCGAGCGCCTCGGGCGTGACGACGCGCTCGACGTACGGACGGCCGAGCGCCCGCGCGAGGCCGACCGCCAGCGCCGTCCCGAGAACGATGCCGACCATGCTGTAGACCGTCCCCCAGAGCGCGCCGAACAGGTAGCCGCTGGCGAACCCGAGGGCCTGTCCGGGGATGGGTGCGACGAGGACCTGCGCGATTTGCACGCCGACGAACGCGAGGGGCGCGAGCGCCCCGAATCCGAGGAGCCACGTCCGCAACGCCGTCGGGTCGGCGAGGAACGGAAAGCGGTCGACGAGCGTCGTTCCGACGACGGCGACGACGGCGACGACGACGGCGGCGAGCGCGAGGGTCCGCCACCGGTCCCGCCGCGATTCAAAGAGGTCGGGGACGGATAACACGGGTGGCTACTCGCACGCCGCGGGGAAAAGCCCGGCGCGCCCCGCGACCCCGCCGAGCAGCCGTCGGAGCCGACGCCATCACCCGCCGCTCCCGCGAGTGCTTTTGTGCCAAGAAAGCGTAGCAATAATCGTTATGGAAACGATTCTCGTCGCCGTCGACGGCTCCCCGCTGTCGAAGCGCGCGTTCGAACAGGCCCTCGCGCACGCCGACTCGACGGTCCTCGCCCTGCACGTCATCAACCCGACCGACCCGGGCTACAGCGCCCCGTTCGACGCGGACATCAGCACGGAACCGCTCCACGGCTCCGAGGAGTGGTACGAGCGGGCGCAGGAGCTCGCGGACGGAATCTTCGAGGAACTCGCGGCGCTGGCCGACGGGAGCGGGGTCGAACTCGGGACCGAGACGCTCCGCGGCGACCCCGCGCGGACCATCGTCGATTACGCGCGCCGGAAGGGCGTCGACGCGGTCTACCTCGGCGGCCACGGCCGCGCCGGCGAGACGGACCTGCTTTTCGGGAGCGTCGCCGAGTTGGTCGCCGGGCGCGCGCCGATGAGCGTGATGGTCGTTCGCTGACGTCCGCGCTCGCGGCCCGTCGGTCGTTCCGCAGTCGGCCGGTCGCCCGCCGTTCCTGCCGAATCACTCGCCGTCCGTCACCGGCGGCACGCACAGCACCGGGACGTCCGAGAGCCTGACGACCCGCTCGGCGACGCTCCCGAGCAGGTATCGCTCCAGCCCGCTCGTCCCGTGGGTCCCCATCACCACGAGGTCGATGCCGCGCTCCTCGCCGTAGTCGATGATGGTCTCGTGCGGCAGGCCGACGCGAATCTCCGTCTCGACGGGCACGTCGCGGTCGGCGGCGCGGGCGGCGACGTCGCCGACCGCCGTCTCCCCGCGCGTCCGCGAATCGTCGTCGACGGGGGCGTCCGCGTGGCCGGTTCGAACGTCGACGACGTAGAGGACGTGCAGGGCGGCCCCGTAAGTCGCCGCGAGGTCGACGGCGTACTCGGCCGCGCGGGTCGCGTGGGCGCTACCGTCGGTGGGGACGAGGATGTGGTCGAACATGTCGTCACAGACGCGCTCCGGGCGAATAAAACCGAACTCGGCTCCGCCCGAACCCGGCCCCGCGTCGTTCACCTTCCGGCACACGCCCGCCGCGCCGCGCTCGCTCGCGTTCCCGATTCCCGGCGGGTGGGAAGAATGAGTTCGGCTTATTCTCGGTCCGACCGTACCCTCTAGCGGGTGGTGAGGAGCATGCAGACCGACGGCGAACGGAGGGTGGAACTGTGGATACGGCCGATTCGGGACGGCCTCGGCGAGGAACACCAAGCGCTGATCGTCCGGCTCGAACGTCTCGCCGACGGGGGGGTCGTCGACGACGTGTGCGTCCGCACGTGGGGGCGGAACGTGGACGTCGAGTCCGACGTCGCACCGACGAAGCGAGACGCCGTCGTCCGCGAGCGACTCGCCGAGTGTCGGCACTGGGCGCGAACGGAAGGGGTCGCGCTCCCGACGCTCGACGAGCGGGCGACGGTCGGCTCCGGTCGGATGGGACCCGAACACGACGCGGTCGTCCTCCCGCGGACGCTGGGGATCGTCTTCCGGGGCGACGACATCGAGGCCGTCTTCCCCCACGAGCGAGACGAGGGGGCTCGAACGTTCGCCGACTGGGTCGAGACCGCGGAATCGTTCCTCGGCATCGACCACGAACACGTCGAGGTGTGACTCGGGGGCGGGTCGCCACCCGGAACACACGGTGAATCGGGGGGGCGAACAAGGGGCGAATCGGAGGGCGAGCCGAGGAACCCGAATTTTTCGAACGCCGAGCGCCGAGCGCCGCGAGCGGCGCGCCCGCCGGAAGGGGTTCCTCGCGGCGTCCGCGGGGGCCTGCGGCGAAGCGTCACCCTTACTCGGGACCGCGCAGTGGTGGAGATATGAACGTCCCCTGCGTCCGCGTGCCCCGCGAGTCGGGCGAGGCGGCGCGCCGACGCCTCGCCGACGCCGGCCTGCTCGACCACGACCACGAGATTACCGTCTCCGAGGGGACGCTCTACATCCCCGTCGTCGACGCCGACGCCGTCCCCGAGGACTTGGCGGTCGTCGACTACGAACCGCCCGCCCGCGAGACCCAGACCACGCCCGCCGACCTGCTCGGCTTCGAACCCTCCTACGAGCGCCTCGGCGACATCGTCATCCTCGACGAGGACGACCCCGACCGCGCCCGCGACATCGCCGACGCCATCGTCGCCTCCGACCTCAAGGCCGAGACGGTCGTCAACCGCGCCTCGAAAGTCAAAGGCGAACTCCGCGTCCGCGACTGGGACGTGCTCGTCGGCGACTCGACCGAGACGGTCCACCGCGAGTACGGCCACGAGTTCCGCCTCGACATCGACACCGTCTATTTCTCGCCCCGACTGGCGACCGAGCGCCACCGCGTCGTCGAGGCGGTCCGCGAGGGCGAGCGCGTCTTCGACATGTTCGCCGGCGTCGGTCCGTTCGCCGTCCCGGCCGCCGCCGCGGGCGCGGAGGTCGTCGCCTGCGACCTCAACGAGGCGGCCGTCGCGTTCCTCCGCGAGAACGCCGAGCGGAACGACGTGGCCGACCGGCTCACCGCGATTCACGGCGACGTGCGCGAGGTCGCCGCCGACTACGAGGGCTGGGCCGACCGGCTCATCATGAACCTCCCGCACAGCGCCGGCGACTTCCTCGACACCGCCGTCCGCCTCGCGAGCGACGACTGCGTGATTCACCTCTACGACATCCAACACGAGGACGACCCCTTCGGCCCGGGACTCGCCGCCGTCCGCGCCGCCGCCGAACCGACCTACGAAGTCGAGGTCGTGACCGAGCACGTCGTCCGGTCGTACGCCCCCCACGAGTACAACGTCTGTCTCGACGTTCGCCTGACGAAGCGGGCGTGAGCGGGCTGGTGCCGAACGGCAGACACCGGGCTGATTCGCAAGTCTTAATTACGTAACCGGGGTACGGAAGAATGCGTTCGAAAGCCCACCGCGCCGGTGTAGCTCAGCTGGCAGAGCGATTCCTTCGTAAGGAATAGGCCGAGGGTTCAAATCCCTCCACCGGCTCTTTCTGTCGAACGAAGTGAGACGAAGAGCCCTGTGTGGAGGGATTTGAAGCGGGGAGCAAATCGAAGATTTGCGACCGAGGTTCACAATCCCTCCACCGGCTTACTTTTTCAGCGAACTAACTCGTCGAGCACCTCGTGTACCTCGCGCTACGTCCGTTTGGTTCGGATTACAAACTGGGGTCCTTCGACTCGGGCGCTCCGACGCCGTCGCTCGGGAATACAAGGAGCACCCTCGGGAGTTACCCGATGAGTGGCTGTACGGCTCGGCCGCACCGTCATAGCGGTTCCGACGACGGCGTCGACCCCGAGGTCGGGGACATCACCTACTACGCGCCGTGGGGGAACCTCGCGGTATTCTATCGGGAGTTCGGCTACGCGTCCGGACTCGTCAAACTCGGCCACATCGAGTCGGGAACCGAGCGGCTCGAAGACCTGGACGGGGAGACCACCGTCAGCATCGAACTCGCGGATGGGCCACCGTCCTGACGCCGGTCTCTCCGACCGAACCCGACGCCGCGGCCCCGCCGACCCAAACGCCGTGGCGTCGGCTAGAACGTCAGGCGTTCGAGCAGTCGCTGTGCGAATCCCGGTCGGCGCGAGCCGTGCGGGTAGACGGTTATCGTCGTACACCGCGGGCTCGGAGCGGTCGGTCGGTCGGCGAAGCGGACGTTCCGAAGTCCACGGTCGGGACCGCGACGGACCACCACGTCAGGCTCCTGCGGTCGCCCTCCGTCGGCCCGTAGCGGCTCCGAGCGGACCGAGACGGAGAGCAACTGCGAAAGCTCGGCCTGATACTCGCCGACCGTTCGCTCGTACTGTTCTGTCATCTTCGGATTCGCGGGCTGTCGGAGCACCACGTCGCCCCCGCTCGCGGCGGCGACGGCCGCCGCGACGCTGACCGCTCGCGGCGGATACGGCCCGCCGTCTCCGGAGAGCACGACCCGTTCCGGACTGTCGTAGCCGAGGTTATCGACCAAGAGCACGTCGCAGGGCGCGTGGCGGACGACCCAGTCGATTGGGTCGCCGAACAGCCGCGAGCGGAGCCGAAGCGGCTCGTGTTCGGCCACGACGGCGTCGACCCCGCGGCCGCGCGCGAAGTTGACCACCGCGTGTTTCGTGTCGTGGCTCACTATCTCGTCGGCCTCGATGTCGACGCCCAGTTCCGCCGCGAGCGCCTCGATTCGCGCCTCGTACGAGCGGTCCGCGGGCGACTGCGCCGCGGCGTCTTCGGTGAGCGGGACCTGGTCGGGCACCTCCTCGAATCGGACGACGACGACGCGGCCGTCGTCGGGGCGAACGAGGTCGGCGGCGACGGCGACGAGCGAGCGCTCGCGACCGTCGTCGAGGTCCTTCGTGAGCGCGACGAGCACCTCGCGAGGGGTCTCGTTCATCGCCGATTCCGTCCGGGTGAGCGCGCTCTGTCCGACTTGTCGGCGAACGGCGTCCGTGACGACACCTTCGCGGCGCACCCGCGACCGGGCGTACAGCACGTACCAGACGACGCTCCCGAGCGTGATGACGACGGCCCCGAGCAGGGCGGTCGAGCCCATCTGCGTCAGCAGGAGCGCCGCGGTGACGACGCCGAACACCTGCACCCACGGGTAGAGCGGCGAGGTGAACTCGGGGTCGTACTCCGCGTTCCCCTCGCGGAAGGCGACGACGGCCACGTTGATGAGGCCGAACACCAGAATCTGGAAGGCGCTGGCGAGCTTGGCGATGTCGAGAATCGGGACGAACGCGATGAGCACCAACAGCACCGCGCCGGTGAGCGTAATCGAGGCGACGGGCGTCCCGAACCGGTCGCTCACCGCCGAGAACGACGGCGGCGCGAGCTTGTCCCGACTCATGGCGAAGGGGTACCGCGACGAGGAGAGCACGCCCGCGTTGGCCGTCGAGACGAGCGCGAGGATGGCCGCGAGGATGACCACGACCACGCCGGCTTGGCCGAGCGTCGCCTCGGCGGCCACCGCCATCGGCGTGAGCGATCCGGCGACGCTCCCGGGGTCCGTCACGCCGACCAAGACCGCCACGATGGCGACGTACAGGACCGTCGTGAACGCGAGCGAGCCGAGGATGCCGAGCGGGATGTTCCGGCCGGGGTTCTCGACCTCCTCGGCGATGCTCGCGACCTTCGTCACGCCCGCGTAGGAGACGAACACCAGGCCGGTCGCGGCGAGGAGACCGCCGAGACCCGCGTCGAAGAAGCCGGCGTAGTTGGCCTGCTGGACGCTGGGGGCGCTCCCCGCGGCGAACCAGCCGAGGGCGGCCAGCATGACGACGACGATGGCGACCTGCAGGCGACCCGTCTGCTTCGCGCCGACGACGTTGACGAGTATCAACACGGCCGCGAGTCCCAACGCGACGGGCTGGAGCGGGAGGTCGAACAGGAGAAGCAGGTACGGGACGCCGCCGACGAGCGCGAGCGCGCCCTTGAACGACAGGGAGAACCACGTGCCGACGCCGGCGACGGTCCCGAGCAACGGACCCATCCCCCGTTCGATGTAGATGTACGTCCCGCCGGCTTTCGGCATGGCGGTCGCCATCTCGGACTTCGACAGGGCGGCCGGCACGACGAGCAGGCCCGCGAGGGCATACGCGACTATCACCGCCGGTCCCGCGACTTCGAGCGCCAGCGCGGGCAGGATGAAGATACCGCTGCCGATCATCGCACCGATGCTTATCGCGAAGACCGACGGCAGTCCGAGGTCGCGTTCCAACTCCTTCATACGGCCCCCGCGAGCGTGCCCGACAGGACGGACGTCGCACAGACCGGCTGGTGGCCGGCGTCGGCGAACATCTCGAAGCGGTCCGGCGTGTTGACCAACACGACGACGTGCTCGACGTCGAAGCGGGCGCGAACGAGCTGTGCGATAAGCAGGTTCCGGCTGTCCGACGCCGTGGCCACGACGACCGTCGACGCGGACGCGACGTCGGCTTCCGTCAGAGTTCGGACGTCCGCCGGGTCGCCGCGAACCCCGTCGGTCTCCGACCGATCGTGAAGCTCGTCGACCACGCGGACGGCGCGGCCGTCCGCTCGCAGGTGCCGGGCGACGGCGGAACCGAGGTGTCCGCCGCCCAAGACGTGGTACGTACGCTGTTCACAGTCCGTGAGTCGCTCGTCTGCGACGGAGTGATTCGACGTCATGTGTGCTGAGTGTGGTGGGCCGGATTTGGCTCCGGCCGTGTGTACACCCCCTCCGTGACGGAAGTGCTTAAACTAGCGCATTATTTTGACGGGTCGTCAAATAAATCTCCTACAGAAATCGATACGTCATTATATTCTGGACGACCAGTCAGCGCGTCGGGGACCGCTGCCGGACACGGACACGACGCATGGAACAGACTCATAGTCGCACCGTGTCCAGCATAGGCCACGCATGAAAGACGGCGAGTTAGACTCGGTAGACAGGCGCATCCTCTACTATCTCCAGCAGGACGCCCGAGGAACGTCGTCCAGCGACATCGCGGAGAAGCTCGGTCTCTCGTCGAGCACCGTCAGAACGCGGCTCAACAGGCTCGAAGACACCGGCATCGTTCGCGGCTACCACGTCGACATCGACTACGACCTCGCGGGCTACCCGCTGTACACGAAGATAATCTGTACCGCGCCCGTCCCGGAGCGCTCCGCGTTGGCGAACTGGGCGCGCGACGTCCACGGCGTGACCGCGGTTCGAGAGATAATGACCGGCGAGCGGAACGTGTACGTCAACGCCATCGGGAGGGACCACGACGACCTCAATCGCATCAGCGAGGAACTGGACGGGCTCGGGCTCGACATCGTCGACGAACAGCTCATCCGCGACGAGTTCGTCTGCCCGTATCACGGGTTTCTCGACGAGGACGGCGCTGACCAGTAGGCGACCAGTACACCGCCGTTGGCGACGGCGCAGCGGCGACGGGGACCGTCGAAGGGGCGCTCAAAACCCGATGTGCGACGTCGAACTCGGGATGTCGTCGTCGTCCTCGTCGTCTTCGTCCTCTCGCGCCGCGCCCGCGGAGAGGTAGGTGTAGTCGTCGTCGGTCAGGAAGACGCCGCCGTCGGCGACCGCGATATCCACGTCTGGGAGGCTGGTGCCCGCCGCCTCGCCGTTTTCGCACGCGCCGGAACAGGCGTCGAACATCGACCCGTGTTTCGGACAGATAATCTCGCCGTCGCGCATCGCCGCGCCGGTCCCGCGGTCGAACCGCTGGTTCTCGTGGGTGCAGGTGTTCGGCCACGCTTCGATGCCCGGCTCGTCGTCGCACCGAACGAGAATGAGCTCCTTCGTCCGCGAATACGCGTCCTCCGCGGTGAACAGATACGACCCGTTTTCGGGGACCTCGTCCACGGCCGCGACTCGGGTTCCGTCGACCATCGGGCGGAGCTATCGAGCGAGCGAAAAAGTAGCTACCGGGTCTATCGCGGCATCCGCTGGGAGAGCGACCGAATCGAGTCCGCCGATTACACCGACGTGAACCGATTCCACACTGCGCGACAGTCGCTACAGAGGAGTCCCGTGAACTCGTCTATCGCGTGCCTCCGGACCGTCGTATCTCGTCCGCACCGTTCACACCACATACCCTCTCGTTCGAGGGAATGTCGTATTGTTATGAAGCTCATATCCGCCGACTCGACCCCCGAGGCGGCCCGACGGTCGGCACACGCTCAGCGGTCTCCATCGACGTTCACGCCGCAGACGCCCGCCTCGTCGCCCATCCGCTCCACACCGGGCGGGAACCGACCCAGCTCCCAGTCGGGGTCGTGTCCCGTCTCCGCGCGGTGTTCTTCGATTCGGAGGCGCGCGTCCGCGAGCTTCGAAAAGCGCTCTTCGAGTCCGCACGTCGGGCAAGAAACCGTCGCACGAGGAGTCGACATCAGTCGGATGAACCACGGCAGTCGAGATAGTTCCGTCGGGTCCGTCCGCGGAGGACGGTGAAAAAGCGGTCGCCGGTGCGGGGAGTCAGCCCATGACGAGGCTCATCCACCGATTGCGCCGCACGAACTCCATGTTCTCCAGGTAGGCGTCGACGCCGAGGATGCGGCCCGCGCCGAACGCGCCGAGACCGAACAGCAGCACCGCGTAGACGATGTGGTCGTCGACGACCCAGCCGTGGGCCAGCGGCAGTCCCGCGAGGATGCCGCCTTCGAGCGCCGCCGCCCAGTAGAACAGCATCATAACCGCGCCCCAAAAGGCGCTGAAGCGGACGAACGCGCCGAGGATAATCGCCAACCCGGCCAGCGTCAACCCCCACATGTTTAACATGTCGATGAGCGGACTTCCCGCCATCGAACTCCACAGTCCCATCAGAGGGTTCCCCTCGGGTATCGCGTTAGCGAGGTAGCCCGCCGCGGTCCAGTTGTTCGAGGGGTCCGCATCCAGATAGGTTACGAGCTTCGTGATGCCGCCTTGGAACAGCGTCCACCCCATCACCACTCTGAGCAGGAACAGCGAGTAGCCGACCCAGCGCTCCGAGTAGTCGAACCGTACCGGCCGCCCGAACAGCTCCGTCTCTAGCGTACGACTATCGGTTGACATACAGAGGTAACATTTTCCGTCAAACTACAATAGTGTGTTGGGTAATCTCACACAATGGGGTCGGCCGTCTCACCGGAGGTCACGCCGCTTATCACCGCCCGCGACAGAACACGGACATGCTCACGTTCATCGGACTCGGCCTGTACGACGAGCGCTCCGTCACCGTCGAGGGGCGGGAGGCGCTCGCGGACGCCGACCGCGCGTTCGCGGAGTTCTACACGAGTCACCTCGTCGGCGCGACCGTCGAGGAGCTCGAAGCCTACCACGACATCGACATCGAGGTCCGCGACCGCGCCGGCGTCGAACAGGACCCCGGGCCGATACTCGACGCCGCGGAAGACGAACACGTCGCGTTCCTCACCGCCGGCGACACGATGATTTCGACCACCCACGTCGACCTCCGACTCCGCGCGGAAGACCGCGGCATCGAGACGCACCTCATTCACGGCGTGACCGCCCAATCGGCCGCCAGCGGCCTGACGGGGCTTCAGAACTACCGCTTCGGGAAGGCCGTCACGCTCCCGTTTCCGTACGTCCACGGCGGCGACCCGGTGCCGAAGAGCGTCGTCGACTCCCTCGAAGCGAACCGCGACCTCGGCTTACACACGCTCGTCTACCTCGACATCAAGGTCGACTGGGAGGGTCGCCGCGGCGTCGAGGTCGACGGCGACCAGTACATGACCGCCGACTACGCGGCGGAACTATTCGCCGAACACTGGGACGGCGACGCACTCGGCGTGGCGGTCTGCCGGGCGGGGAGTCCGGAGCCCGTCGTCGCCGCCGACCGGCTGTCGGCGCTCGCGGAGCGCGAGTTCGGCGACCCGCTCCACATGCTCGTCATCCCCGGCGAGGTCCACCACGTCGAAGCCGACGCGCTCTCGGCGCTCGGCGGCGCGCCCGAGGAACTGTTCGACGAGAGCTGAGCGGAAGAGGGGTCCGACGACGACTGACCGGGAGACGACGGGAGAAAAGCGAGCCGGTTACGCCCGCCCGTCGAGCCCTAACTCGCTTTTGAGGTCGTACTCCTCGCCGGTCACCATGTAGAGCACGTCCTCGATGACGGTGAGCAGTTCCGGCACTTCGTGGACGACGAGGTAGGTGATGCCGACGAGCGCGACGACCGCGAGCGCCTGGCTGATGATGCGGTCGGAGATGAAAAACGACACCATGTACGGGTCCGACGAGCCGAAGAGAAACAGGATTTCGTCGACGAACAGCTGGAAGTACTGGTTGCCGACCGAGATGGAGATGAACGTCGTCCGAAGCAGATTCAGCGCGTAGATGATGGGGACGGCGATGGCGAGGCCGCGAAGCTTCCGTCGCATCGGGGCCTCGACGGCGGCGATGAGGCCGACGAAGATGGCGATGCTCCCGAGTCCGGTGCAGGCGAGGACGACGGAGATTTCGATTCGGTGAGAGCCCTGCATCCACAGGAACGTGTTCAGATACCCCTGATCACCGAGAATCATCTGCGGCGAGTAGCCGAGCAACTCGGTGAGGAAGCGCGTCTGTGCCGCGACGGTCTCCATGAGGACGCCGCGAGGCGCGGGGACGGTCGCCCCGAAGAGCGTAAACGCGGGAATCGTCTCGAACGGGAGGTAGACCACGCCCATGGCGGCGACGGCGCGAGAGAGGACGAACAGCGTGTCGCGGCCGTTGTAGAGGAGCCAGCCGGTGTACAGCGACGCCGGGACGGCCGCGATGGTCAATAAGCCCTCGATGTAGCTCTTGTGGACGAGCGTGAAATGCGGGATGAGCTGGAGCCAGAAGAGAGCGAACAGCACCCACGCGGCAGTCATCACCCGTCGCCCGAGTTCGCGGTCCCGCCCGTTTGCGACCGCGCCGGCGACGAAGGTTCCGATGGCCACCCACGCGAGGACGTCGGAGAGGAGACCGGGCATACGTATTGGATGCGGTGGACCGATTAAATCCCTTGTCGTTCCGTGCGCCGACTTCCGGGGCGGCCGGCGGCCCGAACTCACGGCACCGCCGCTGTGCGGACAGTCGGCAGCGGCGAAAAATCGGGACGCCGGGGGCCGGGACGTCAGGACCGAGGCGGCTTATTCCGGCGACTCGAAGTCGGCCGGGATGACTTCGATTTCGTGGCCGTCGGGGTCCTTCGTGAACGCGAACATGTCGTCGCACGACTCGGGGTCGCGGTAGTCGTCGGCCTCGCGCTCCATGAGCGTCTCCCAGTAGTCGTGGAGGTCGTCGGCGCTGACGGCGAGGTGGCCCCACGCGTCGCCCATCTCGTAGCTCCGGCCGTCGTAGTTGTAGGTGAGTTCGACGGCCATCGCCTCTTCGGCCGCGCCCTCGGGCTTCATGAAGTAGTTCGCGAAGGTGTCGGATTCCCAGCGGCCGGTGTGCTCGTAGCCGAACTTGCGGGTCCAGAAGCCGAGCGCCTCGTCGGCGTCCTCGACGCGAATCATGGTGTGGTCGAGGCTCCACTTCGCGCCGTGGTCTCGCTTGACGATTTCGACCTCGTGGCCGTCGGGGTCCTTGACGAACGCGTAGCGGCCGCCGCAGGACTCGGGGTCGCGGTAGTCCTCGACGCCCTCGTCCATGAGCTGCTGGTAGGAGGATTCGAGTTCGTCCTCGGGGACGCGGACCGCGATGTGACCCCACGCGTCGCCCATCTCGTAGGTGTTGTCGCCGTGGTTGTAGGTGAGTTCGAGGACCGCGCCCTCCTCGTGGAGGTCCTCGGGGCCGAGGTAGACGTTGGTGAACGTGTCGGCCTCCCAGCGACCCTTCTCCTCGTAGCCGAGGTGAGTCGTGTACCAGTCGAGCGACTCCTCGAGGTCTTCGACGCGAATCATCACGTGGTCGAGGGTTCCGGACATATCCGACAGATGTGTCGCGCCGGCGAAAAACGTACCGAACGCGGAACCCACCGTCGATGGTTGTCACACGCCGTCTACCGGAACTTTCCGACCGTTGCGTGGTGCATAAGTACTACCCGGAGGTACGGTTCAGCAGTGTTCCCGGTCCCCAACCCCGTTCGACTCCTCATCCTCGGCATCGGGCTGGCGCTCGCCCGAGTCGGTCTCCTCGACCGCGAGCGCGCCGTCCGCATCGCCGACCTCTCGTGGCCACGCATCGTCACCGGCATCGCCCGGATGTCGAAGAACGCCGTCGACGTGGCGATGGTGGGTATCGCCTCGGGGACCGTCGCCATCACCGGCGTCGGGTTCGCCGGGCCGTACTGGGGACTGGCCTTCGCGCTCGGCGGCGGCATCGCGGGCGGGACCATCGCACTCGTCTCCCAGCGCTTCGGCGCGGACGCGATGGACGAATTGGGGCTCGCGGTCCGGTCGAGCGCGCTGTTGACCGTCGTCGCCACGCTCCCCGTCACGGCCGTCTTCTGGCTGTTTCCCACCGAGCTCATCTCCGTCCTGAGCAGCGACCAAGGAGCCATCGAACTCGGCGCGGCGTACCTCCGAATCGTCGGGCTCGGCGTCCCCTTCGCCGGCCTGAACCTCATCGGGAGCCGCGTCCTCGTCGGCACCGACGACGCGTACACCGCGATGATTCTCCGCGCGAGCGGGGCGGTCATCAACATCGCACTCAACGCGGTGCTCATCTTCGGCCTCGACCTCGGCGTCGAGGGCGCGGCGCTCGGGACCGTCCTCTCGAACGTCGTCGTCACCGGCGCGTTCGCGCTCGGCCTCTCGCGGGGGTCGCTCCCCGGCGTCGGCGCGTTCCCCGTCGTCGTCGACCCGTTCGGCCCCTTCCTCGACACCGAGACGATACGCGACCTCGTCAAAATCGGCGTCCCGGTCATGGGTCGAAGCCTCGTCTGGACCGCCGCCGAGTTCCCGATGCTCGCCATCCTCGACAGCTTCGGCCCGGACGTGGTCGCCGCGTTCGTCATCGTCCGCCGCATCTGGGGGCTCATGAACACCCCCGGCTGGGGCTTCGGGCTGGCGTCGTCGAGCCTCGTCGGGCAGGCGTTGGGCAAGGACGACGAACGGACCGCCGAGGCCTACGGCAACGAGGTCATCCGATACGCCGTCGCCACGTACCTCATCTCCGCGGCGCTCGTGGCGGTGTTCGCCCGGCCCATCGTCCTCGGGTTCGTGGACGACCCGGCCGCCCCGGCGGTCCCCATCGCTATCGACCTCGTCTACGTCGCCTGCCTCGCCGTCATCTTACAGGGCGTCTCCGGCGGCTCAGCGGGCCCGCTCGACGCCAGCGGCGACACGCGCTGGACGTTCGGCAGCCAGTTCGTCGGGATGTTCCTCGGGTCGATTCCGCTCATCTACATCGGCTCTGTCACCTCGCTCGGGCTCACCGGGCTCTATCTGGCGTTCCTCGCCGAGACGACGATTCCGGCGGTGCTGAACTACTACCGGTTCAAAACCGGGACGTGGAAGGCGGTGAGTCGGAGCTACCGACCGAAGACGGCGGCTGACGACTGAGCGAGGCGACGGGCGCGTCGTTCGGTTCTGTGATGTCGCTCAGCGCGAGGAGCCGCCGGCGTCGCGCTCGCCCGCGCGTGACCAATACAGGAACCCCGCCACGGCCCACAAGAGGACGGTCCCGACCGGCCACGCGGTTCGACCGGGTTGGACCGAAAAGCCGCGGGCGACCTCCAACTGGGTCACGCCGGCGAGGATGAGTCCGGCCGCGGTGAGTCGAACGTCCTCGCGGCCGAACAGAACGCCCGAGAGCGCGCTCGCCAGCGCGACGACGTAACAGGCGACCCCGACCGGCCACGCGAGGATGTAGTCCGGCAGCCCCATCGTAAACCGCAGGAAGAAGTCGGTGATGGTGGTCACGCTTCCGGTCGCGGAACCGACGAGGCCCCACGGGAACAGGAGCGTGGCGCTCCCGGCGGTGAACGTCTGGACGGACCACGGAACGAGACCGAGGACGGAGACGAGGAGTAACTGGAGACGGCGGCGCGCGGGCGACCGCGAGGCCGACCGGGCCGCCGGGTCGGTCGTCACCGCTGGGCGATGATGCGGAGCACGTCCTCGTCTTCGAGGACGTGGTCGCGGCCGACCTGCTGGTCGTCGTGTTTCGCGCTCGGGCCGGAGACGCGGGCGAACCGGAACCGCTCGTCGAGCTTGGCGCCGAGTTCGTGGATGGCGTCGTCGATGGTGTCGCCCTCGCGGAGGACGAGCGGCTCGTCGTAGTCGACGCCGCGGCCGGGTTTGTCCATGTAGATGCGGATGAGCCCGAGGGCGTCCCAGATCTCCTCTTTGAGCGCGTCGAGGCCCTTCTCGGCCTCGGCGCTGATGAACGTCACCTCGTCGGGGTCGAGGCCGACCTCGCGGAGGTTCTCCTCGACCGTCGGGAGGTAGTCCTTGTCGATGAGGTCGGCCTTGTTGACGGCGACGATGGACGGCAGGTACACCCGGTTTTTCATGATGCCGTCGACGAGTTCGTCGATGGTCGTCTCGCCGCGGAGCGTCACCTCGGCGTTGACGAAGCCGTGCTCGCGGAGGATGCCCTTGATGGTCTCCTCTTCGAGGTCGACGCTGTCGCTTTTTGTCACGTTGATGCCGCCTTTGCCCTTCTTGTTGATAGAGAGGTTCGGCGGCGACGTGTCGAGCCGAATCTTGTTGTTGTAGAGCTCCCGTTGCAGTCGCTCGTAGCGCTCGATTTCGAACACCGAGAGCATGAATACGACGAGGTCGGCGGTGCGGACGACCGAGAGGACCTCCTTGCCGCCGCCGCGACCGCCCGCGGCCCCCTCGATGAGGCCGGGCACGTCGAGTATCTGGATGTTCGCGCCCCTGTACTTCAGCATCCCCGGGTTCACGTTGAGCGTGGTGAACTCGTACTCGCCGGTCTCGCTGTCGGCGTTGGTGAGCGCGTTGATGAGCGTCGATTTGCCGACGCTGGGGAAGCCGACGAGCGCGACCGTGGCGTCGCCGGTCTTCTCGACGGCGTACCCTTGGCCGCCGCCGGCCGAACTCTGGTTTTCGAGTTTCTCTTTCAGTTCCGCGAGTTTCGCCTTCAGCCGACCGATGTGCGCCTCGGTCGACTTGTTGTACGGCGTGTTAGATATCTCCTCGCGGATATCTTCGATCTCCTCCTCCAGTCCCATCGTCAACAGTTCCGCCGCGTCCGTCGAAAAACCCTTTCCTTCCGCGCGGCGGGTCCGCCGCGTCGACGCGTCGGGTGTCGAGGTAGTCTCGCGTGTGTGAAGAGGCGAGTTTCGGCACGGTTATACACGACCCCTTCGACCGCCCGATGAACACCGATGCCCGACCCCCGAACGCTCCGCGACAGCACGCAGATCGTGCTCCCCTGCGACCTCTTGGAGAGCGTGCGCGACGACCTCGAATCGGAGTTCGTCGTCTCGGTCCACCGAGCGAACGGCGAGACGTGCCGAATCATCGGCAGTCCGGTCGAGATTCGCGCGGTCAGCGACTTCCTCGCTCGGCAGGGCATCTCCCTCCGCTAGTCTCGGTTCCGAAGGGCTTGTTACCACACAGTCCAACGGACGCGTATGGACGAAGCGCCGGGACTCTCCGACCAGTACCGCACGGCCAGTCCGTGGCCCGTGTTCATCGCGCTCGGGATTCCCATCTCCGAGTTGGGCCTGTTGTTCGACCTGTTTCCCCTCGCCGTCGGCGGGCTGCTCCTGTTCGGCGGGAGCGTCGTCGGCATCCTCAAGGAGTCCGGCTACGTCACCTCGACGATCCGCTCGGTCTCCGCGCTCGCCGCCGTCCTGTTCGCGTTCGGCGCGGGGCTCGCGTTCACCGACATCGCCCTCGTGACCCGCGGCTACGCGGTCATCGCCGCCGCGATTCTGCTGGTGGTCGGCGGCGTCGTCTTCGAACTGTTCGTCCGCGAACAGCGACAGACCTTCTGACCGCCGCGGACGACCCCGCGGCGCTCCGACTCGCCTCGACCGGACGCGAAACCAACAATCTATTTGAACGGCGTCCCCGAGTGTCTCGATATGGCAACCAAGACGTTCGACAAGGAGACCATCCTCGACCTCACGGTCAACATGGTTCCGCTGGCCATCATCCTGTTTTTCGTGGTGGCGTTCACCTTCGTCAATCCGTTTGGGTTCGAATCGCTCACGTCGGGGCTGCAGTACGCGCTCCTCATCGCGCCGTTCGTACTGCTCGCCGCGCTCACCTACCTCTCTGGGAAGGCCATCGCGGGCTCCGAGAAGGAAGGCACCGTCTACGCGCCGGGGCAGGCGACGGTTCCGGGCGCGAAGCCGCTTCACGAACAAGAGAGCGAGGAGGCGGCCGAACTCGAAGAATCGCCGGATGACGACGCCGTCGAAGCCGCGGACGAGACGGCTTAAAGCACCTCGAATCGCAGGGCGGTCCCGAATCTTTCATTACCCTGCACTACTCAGGCACTTCCATGGAGGTTAACGGACAGTTAGCACTGACGGTGCTCATGGGGGTCTTCCTCATCGCCGTCGCCGCGTGGCTCGCGCGGGTCGAAGACTGGCGGTCGTACACCCCGCTCGCGGGCGGAGGCACGGTCGGCGGTACCGCAGAGCAGTACGTCTCGGAGGAGAAACCATCCGGGGTCATCCGTTGGTTGACGACGGTCGACCACAAGGACATCGGGATGCTCTACGGCGCGTACGCGCTCGTCGCGTTCGCCGTGGGGGGTCTCATGGTCGTCCTGATGCGGATTGAACTGGCGGACCCGTCGATGACGCTTATCTCGAACACGTTCTACAACTCGTTGCTCACAAGCCACGGGATTACGATGCTGTTCCTGTTCGGGACGCCCATCATCGCCGCGTTCTCGAACTACTTTATCCCGCTTCTCATCGGCGCGGACGACATGGCGTTCCCGCGTATCAACGCCATCGCCTTCTGGCTCCTACCGCCGGCGGCGCTGCTCATCTGGGCCGGGTTCTTCCCCATCCCGGACGTCATCCCGGCGCAGACGGCCTGGACGATGTACACGCCGCTTTCGGCCGGTGTCGGGTCCGGCAACCAGGTGAACGCCGGCGTCGACCTGATGCTCCTCGGCCTGCACCTCTCGGGTGTCTCGGCCACGATGGGCGCGATCAACTTCATCGCGACCATCTTCACGGAGCGCAACGAGAAGGTCTCGTGGGCGAACCTCGACATCTTCTCGTGGACGATTCTGACCCAGTCCGGTCTCATCCTCTTCGCGTTCCCGCTTCTCGGTAGCGCGATTATGATGCTGCTTTTCGACCGGAACTTCGGCACGATGTTCTTCGATGTCGACGGCGGGGCGATTCTGTGGCAACACCTGTTTTGGTTCTTCGGCCACCCCGAAGTGTACATCCTCGTGTTGCCCCCGATGGGTATCGTGAGCCTCGTGCTCCCCCGCTTCGCGGGTCGTCGGCTCTTCGGGTTCAAGTTCGTCGTCTACTCCACGCTCGCCATCGGCGTCCTCTCGTTCGGCGTCTGGGCGCACCACATGTTCGCCACGGGCATCGACCCCCGGCTCCGCGCCTCGTTCATGGCCGTCTCGCTGGCCATCGCGATACCGAGCGCGGTCAAGACGTTCAACTGGATCACGACGATGTGGAACGGGAAGATTCGCCTCACGACGCCGATGCTGTTCTGTATCGGCTTCGTCTCGAACTTCATCATCGGCGGCGTGACGGGCGTCTTCCTCGCGTCGATTCCGGTGGACCTCGTGCTCCACGACACCTACTACGTCGTCGGGCACTTCCACTACATCGTCATGGGAGCCATCGCCTTCGCCGGCTTCGCCGGGCTCTACTACTGGTACCCCATCTACACCGGCCGGATGTATCAGGTCACGCTCGGTAAGTGGCACTTCTGGCTCTCGATGGTCGGGACGAACCTGACGTTCTTCGCGATGATTCTGCTCGGCTACGGCGGGATGCCGCGTCGCTACGCGACCTACCTGCCGCAGTTCGCGACGCTGCATCAGGTCGCCACGGTCGGCGCGCTCATCCTGCTCGCCGGCCAGATCATCTTCGTCTGGAACTTCGTCCAGTCGTGGCTCGAAGGCCGCGAAATCGAAGACGGCGACCCGTGGGACCTCGCCGACGACGACCTCGTCACCGCCGAGTGGACCTGGTTCGAACGCAAACTGGAGACGGCCGTCACCGACGGCGGCGAAGACGAGACCGACCTCGCCACCGACGGCGGGCGGACGGTCGACGACGCGGAGGCGGACTCCGCGGACGACGCGTAACCGACGCCGCTCGACGGCGATTCGGTCGCGGTTCATTTTTCGGACGCTGGTTTCGAGAGCGAACGCGCCCGACGACGCCGGCAGTCCGTGCTCGCCGCCGGTGTCGGTCGCTCGCGTGCGTCACGGAGTCCGTCCCGTCAAAGCCGCCGCTCACGAGCGACGGTGACCGCGGCGGAGAGAAGCGACCGCTCTCGGTGGCGGCGACGCAGAAAACCGGAGAGAACTCAGACGACGAGGAGGATGCCCGTCGCGAACATCAGTACCGCGATGGCCCCGAGCACGAGTCCGAGGATATCCGTATCCGACATACCTCACTGTTTGCGCGTGCGGCCAAAGGTGCATCGGTACGCGGACGGGGACGCCGACACCGACCCCCACTGCGACGAGGCGAACGGAAACCCCTAACAGCGTCCGTCCCCGAACGTGAGCCGTGAGTTCGAACGTCGGCGGTCACCGCTTCGTCCTCGGATTGTACGCCGCCCTCGTCGCCGTCGCCGGGGCCGCGGGCTACCTCACCGGAACGTTCGTCTCGGGACTCAGCGCGCCGCGGTTCCTCTTTCTGGTGCCGTTTCCCCCCACGCCCGTCGGCTTCGCGGCCTACGGCGCGCTGACCATCGCGCTCGTCCTCGGCGCTCCGCTCGCGCTCGTCGTCTACGTCTCGGCGGGACTCGACGACGCCTAATTCAGCATTATCGTTCAACACAAATACTAATATCCACTACCGGGACGTGGTAGTATGTACCACGTTGTAATCGGTATCGACGACGACGCGGACCACGCGCTCGCGTGCGTCGAAGAGGTCGCGAAACTCCCCGGCGACCCCGGCGAGAAGGAGGTCACACTCATCCACAGTTTCACCGACAACCCGAGCGGGGCGTCGGCGACGCAGATTCACTCGGTCAGAAAGGCGGGCGAGTTCCTCGAAGACCGCGGTATCGAGTACGACGTCAACGAGTCGTCGGGCGACCCCGCGGAGGTCATCATCGAGTTCGCCGACGAGGAGGACGCGGACCTCATCGTCACCGCCGGGCGGAAGCGCTCGCCCGCGGGGAAGGCGCTTTTCGGGAGCGTCACCCAGACGGTGATTCTGAACTCCGACCGGCCCGTCATGGTGACGGGCTCGACGAAGCGGAAAAGCTAGTAGACCCGGTCGAGGACGGCCGCGACCTCGTCGGGGGTCCGGCGGCCGGACGCTCGTTCTCGCAGTTCGCCGTCCCGAACACACAGGAGCGTCGGTGCTGACTCGACATCGAAGGACCGGCAGAACTCGTCGGCCGCTTCGCCGTCGACGCCGGCAGTCGCGACCCCGCCGGGGACGCGGTCGAGAATCGCGTCGAGGTCCTCCTTCATCGCGTCGCAGGGCTCGCAGAAGCGCCGCCACACGAGGACGACGGCGTCCGGGTGTGCGTCGAGGTACGATTCGAAGGAACCGTCGTCGAGTTCGTCGAGCGCGCTCGGCACCGGCGACGACGGGGTCATCTCGACGAGCAGCCCCGCCATGACGAAAAGCAGGTCCCGCTCGACGGGCGCGTCGAGAAACGACTTCGCCGCGAGGTACGCGACCACGTCGGCTCTGGTGACGCCGAACTCGTCGAGTCGCGCCTCGACGTTCTCGGGGGCGACGCCGAAGAGGTCCGAGACGGTCTGGTGGAACTCCTCGGTCGAAACCGCCCCGTAGATGTCGTGGTAGACGGCGAGCGTCTTCTCGAACTCCGCCGTGGTCGACAGCGTCCCGTCCGGCGCTTCGTCGACCGCGCCGGCCTCGATGAGCGTTTCGAGCGCCGTCTCGGGGTCGGCGTCGGCGTCGGTCGCGGCCATCGTCAGACCCCCAGATACCGCTCGCGCGTCTCGTCGTCCTCGCGGAGTTCCTCGGCGCTCCCGTCGAAGACGATGCCGCCCTGGTCGATGACGTACGCGCGGTCGGCGAGTTTGATGGCCGCCGCGGCGTTCTGCTCGACGAGCAGGATGGTCGTGCCCGCGTCGCTGATGCGCTCGACCGCGTCCTCCACGTCCTCGATGATCTTCGGCGCGAGCCCCTCGTAGGGCTCGTCGAGGAGCAACAGGTCCGTGTTCTGCTTCAGGGCGCGCGCGATGGCGAGCATCTGCTGTTCGCCGCCGGAGAGCGTCCCCGCGCGCTGGTCTTTCCGCTCGTCTAACCGCGGGAACTGGTCGTAGACCTCCTCGGTCGACATTCCCTTGTGGCCGAACGACAGCGACCGCCCCCACGTGTTCGACTTGTTGTCGACGACCTCCGCGAGGTGGAGGTTCTCGGCGACAGAGAGGTTCGGGAAGATGCGCCGCTCCTCGGGCACCAGCGAGATGCCCCGGACGGAGACGTCCTCGGCGGGGACGCCCGTGATGTCGTCGCCCTTGAACCGGATGTGGCCCTCCCGCACGTCGGGCGGCGTCGCCCCGGCGATACACCGGAGCGTGGTGGTCTTCCCCGCGCCGTTGCGGCCGAGGAGCGCGCATATCTCGCCCTCCTCGACGCTCATCGAGAGGTCGCGGATGATGTGGCTCTCGCCGTAGTAGGCGTCGATGGCGTCGATTTCGAGGAGGCTCACAGCTCGACACCTCCGAGGTACGCCTCTTGGACGGCTTCGTTGCCCCGAATCTCGTCGGGGGTGCCCTCGGCGATGATGCCGCCGCGGCTGAGGACGACGATGCGGTCGGAGATGCTGAAGACGATTTCCATGTCGTGTTCGACGAGGACGAACGTGAGCCCGAGGTCGCGTTTGACCTGCTCGATGAGGTCGACCGTCGACTTCGTCTCCTCGGGAGACATGCCGGCGGTCGGTTCGTCCATGAGGAGCAGGTCGGGGTCGCTCGCGAGCGCGATGCCGATTTCGAGGCGACGCTTGTCGCCGTACGGCAGGTCGGTCGCGACGGTGTCCGCGCGGTCCAACAGGCCGACCGAGTCCAGCGTGTCGCGGGCGACGTCGTGGACGTCGGTGAGGCTGTCGCGGTGTTTCAGGAACTCGAACCCGAACGCGCCGCGCTCGGACGCCAGCGCCGCGATTTCCGCGTTCTCCCGGACGGTCAGGTCGGGGAAGATGGAGGCGGTCTGGAACGACTTGGAGACGCCGCGTTGGACCACCTGATGCGGTTCGAGGCCGACGATAGACTCGCCTTTGAACCGGATGTCGCCGCTGGTCGGGTCGAGCCGTCGCGTGATGAGGTTGATGAGCGTCGACTTCCCCGCGCCGTTCGGCCCGATGATGGAGACGCGCTCGTCCTCCTCGACGGTGAGGTTCACGTCGTCGGTGGCGACGAGGCCGCCGAACTCCTTGACGAGGTTCTGGGTTTCGAGGAGCGTCATCGACCGTCACCTCCGTTGCCGGAGAGCGCGCGGACGCGGTTCGCCGCCTTCGAACCGAGGTCGACCGCGAGCTCGCGGAGCCAGTTCAGGATGCCCCACAGGCCGTCGGGGACGACCCAGACGACCACGACGAAGACGAGTCCCAAAAGCAGGTGCCAGTAGAACCCGAAGTCCCGAATCAGCACGATGTCCGTGAAGGGAATCGTCAGCGCTTGGATGGTCTGGACGATGTTCTCGATGTAGAGGTACAGTCCGACGCCGAGGACCGGCCCGAACATCGAGCCCGCGCCGCCGAGAACGGTCATGACGACGATGTCGCCGGACTCCGTCCAGAACAGCGACTGGAGCGGGACGTACGCCCCGTGGATGGTAAAGAGGCTCCCGGCGACGCCCGCGAACGCGCCCGAGATGATGAACGCCATCAGCTTGTAGCGCCAGACGTTGAGGCCGACGAACTCGGCGCGCTGTTCGTTCTCGCGGATGGCGCGGAACACCATCCCGTACGGCGAGTTGAGGATGCGGTAGGCGACCGCGACCGCGCCGACGAAGAAGACGCCGACGAAGGCGTAGAACCACGTCCCGAGGAGCATCCCGCCGACGGACGGAACGTCCGCTTCGAGGTGGATAACGCCGAGGAAACTGCCGACCTCGACGCCGGTCAGGCCGTTTTCGCCGTTGGTCAGAAACGCCAGCGGCGACGCGGCCATGTAGTAGAACATCTGGGCGAACGCCAGCGTGAGGATGGAGAAGTAGATGCCGCCCCGGCGGAGCGACAGAAAGCCCAGCACCCACGCGAGCAGCACCGCGAAGAGCGTCCCCGAGACGACCATCACGATGGGGTCGCCGCTGACGTTCTTGGCGACGATGCCCGCGGCGTACGCCGCGCCGCCCCAGAAGGCCGCGTGGCCGAACGAGAGCAGGCCGGTGTAGCCGAGAAGCAGGTCGAAGCCGATGGCGAAGATGCCCCAGATGAGGATGAGCGTCGCCAGGCTCTGGTAGCCCTGCAAGATGCCCGAGACGACGGGCGCGCGGGCGAAGAGGTACGGGAACACCGCGACGAGGACGGCCGTGATGCCGACGACCGTCCCCTCGCGGCCGCGGAGTTTCTCCCAGCGACCGAACAGGCTGCCGCCGACCAGCGCGTCCTTCGCGCTCGGGTTGGCGTCCTTCTCGCTCATGGCGTCACCTCCTCGTCGCCGAGCAGGCCCTGCGGCCGCGTCAGGAGGACGATGGCCGCGATGGCGTAGAGGCCGACCTGCGACCACGCGGGCGCGAAGGCGACGAGCGCGGCGGTCGTGAGGCCGAAGACGATACCGCCGACGACCGCGCCGGCGATGCTTCCGCCCCCGCCGATGACGACGGTCAGGAACGCCGGGACGAGGATGTTCGTCCCGATGGTCGGGTTGACGACGTTCAGCGGGCCGCCGACGACGCCCGCCACCCCGGCGAGCGCCGCGCCGATGCCGAAGACCACGATGTACGGCCGGGTGATTTTGATGCCGAGGAGTCGGACCATCTCGGCGTCGCGGGTCCCGGCGCGAACGACGAGCCCGAAGTCGGTGTACTCGACGAGCAGGTACACGAGCGCCACGAGGACGGCCGTGATGCCGATGACCCAGAGCCGCCACTGCGGGAAGTTACCGACGATGGGCAGCGCGATCGGGCCGGAGACGGGGATACCGGCGAACGAGCCGACAGAGAGGATTCGCTCGGGCTGTTCGAACGGCAGGCTGTTGCTCCCGAACAGGACGCGGAACAGCTCCTGGACGACGATTGCGAGGCCGAACGTGACGAGAATCTGGTCGGTGTCGGGGCGGTCGTAGAACGCCCGCGCGAGGTACCGCTCCATCAGCAGGCCGACCGCGAAGACGAAAAGCGGTACGAAAAGCAGGGCGGCCAAAAAGCCGATGTCGAGCCCGAAGCTCGAAAAGCCCCACTCGGCCAGTTTCCCGTTCGACAGCGGGACGTTCAGCGCGACGAACAGCCCCGTGTAGGTGCCGACGAGGTACAGCGCGCCGTGCGCGAAGTTGACGAACTTGAGCGTGCCGAGGATGATCGAGAGACCGACCGCCAAGAGGACGTAGATAGCCCCCTGCTGCAGTCCGTTGAGCAGGATGACGAGCACGTCCGACAGAAGGCTCATCGACCGCCACCCCCGCGCCAACGGTTCGAGGCGTGTACTACCATGGGTATGCTAATCTTACTCATTTACGTGTGCGTGGTTGTCTGCGATTAACTTTCATTAAGATAACGGTGGGGCGAGTGCCTACTCGTAGGACCCGAGTTCACACTCGGCCGCCGGCCCCGCGTCGCACGCGTAGCCGAGGTCGTCGCGGCTGGTGATGTTGACGATGTTGAAGTACGATCCCTCGCCCTGCTCGGACGCCGGAAGCCCCTGCACGACCGGCACGTCGCGCTGCGCTTGGTGGTCGCACCCGCGCATCGTCTCCGCGCCCATGCCGATGTTGTCGTACTCGTAGTCTTCGAGCTGCTTGATGACCTCCGGCGGGTAGAACGTCCCCGCGCGCTCGACGGCGGCGGCGTACTGGAGCGTCTGGGCGTACGCCAACTGAGCGGGACCGGACGGCGTCCGGTCGTACTCGTCTCGGAACGCCTGCGTGAACTCCTGCGACGGCGTGTTGTCTATCTGGGAGTCCCACGCGACGGTGCCGTAGATGCCCTCGATCGCGCCGCCCGCCGCCTCCGCCATCGGGCGGTTGTACAGCGGAACGATGATTTCCATGTCCTCGTCGATACCGGCGTCGACGGCCTGCTGGACGGAGTTCGCGCCGTCGAGGCCGTAGTGGTTCAAGATGAGCACGTCCGCGCCCGAACTCTGTGCCCCCGAGAGATACGTCGAGTAGTCGGTGGTCCCGAGCGGGGTCGCGACGGATTCCACCTGCTCCCAGCCGGCGACGTCGGTCATGAACTGCTCCATCGACGCCTGCTGGGTCTGCCCCCAACTGTAGTCGGCGTAGAGCTGGTAGAACGTCAGGTCCTCGCCGTATGCGTCGCGGACGACGGGGGCGAGCGCCTGACCGGTCATGTACGCGTTGAACATCTCCCGGAAGGAGTAGCGGACGCAGTCCTTTCCGGTGGTGTCGTTCGAGTGCGTCAGACAGCACATGAACATGACCTTCTCGTTTTGACACAGCCCCTGGACCGCGATGGCGACCGCCGAAGACGACCCGCCCGAGATCATGATTGCGCCGTCGCGCTGGATCATCCCCGAGGCGGACTGCCGCGCCTGGTCCGCGTCCGTGGCCGTGTCGCCGTCCACGTGGTCGATGGTGTAGCCGAGGACGCCGTCGCCGGAGAGGTCGTCGAACTGCGAGTCGACCCAGCCGCCGCCCTCGTTGAGGTGCTTCACCGCGAGCTGATACGCCCGGAGCTCGTCTTCGCCCTCCGAGGCGTACGGTCCCGACTGCGGGACGTTGAACCCGAACGTGGCCGTGTCGCCCTCGATTGGGAAGTTGCCCAGCGCCGGGTACTCCTCCCCGCCGTCGCCACCGTCTCCACCGTCGCCGCCACCGCCGCCGTTGCCAGTGTCAGTGTCGGTGTCACCACCGCCGTCGCCTCCGCCAGTACATCCCGCCAGCCCTGCCAAGCCGGCGGTTCCGACAGCACCAGTCGCCTTCAACACGTCTCGTCGATTGAGCGGCTTGCTATCCCGTGCCATAACCACATCGGCGGATACATCCTTAATAATAGTTATGTATGAATTCCCTATTACATGTGCAATCAATCATTATAGATTGGTGCTGTCTACGGTATCATATAAGGTCCCCGTCGGGCGACGACTGCTGCCCGGCTCTCGAAGTGAGTCCTCCGCGGCACGGAACGCGCCACAGACGCAAAATACACGCCGGTGTCGGACTGGCCCGCCGCGTTGGTCCGACCCGTTCGGGCGTCGACGCCGACGAGTCGGCCGCGCGGGTCGTCTCCTCGCGGAACGCGTCGATCCGATTTCCTCGCGTTGGCGACCGCGTGAGCGGGTCGAACCGCGGGTGACCAACTATCAGAATACTAGATATATATCCCCGAATAGCACCGTTTCAACGCGCTTTCTGTTCGTGCACAGACCAGTTAATCTCGTGCCGTCGTGAATGTCCGATTTATAACTAACCCCGCAAAGCGCGAATAACGCGGCAGCCACGCCCGTGGCACCACTATGACAAACGACTCGAACGACGGATTCAGACCGACTCGGCGCTCCGTGCTCCGACTCGGCGCGATGTCGGCGCTCGGCATCGGTATCGGTATCCCCGCGGTCTCCGGCTCCGCGGCGGCGACCATGTGTCCCAAGACGCCCGGCTACTGGGCGAACAACCCGGACTACAGCAGTTCCACCGACAACTGGGCGGTCCTCGGCCCGGATGGCACGAACTATACCCTCCGCGGCGTCACCATGACCCACGACGAGTGGCGCGAGTTCCTCGTCGCGCCCACGAAGGGCGACAAGGCGAACATCATGGCGAAACACTACCTCGCCATCGTCCTCAACCTCCGGAACAGACCGGGCAGTGACCCGGGATGCACGAGCGACGGCGCGACCATCCAGTACGGCGACTACGCGGGCTACACCATCGAGGAAGTCAAGAATATGGCCGGTTCGTGGCTCACAAACTCCGCGTGGTCGAACGGCGGCAAACAGACGAGCTGGTACGTCAGCGTCGGCGGCGACATGGTCGACGGCGAGCCGCTCAAAGACACCCTCGACGCGTTCAACAACAACCCCGGGTCGCTCGGCCTCGACTGCCCCTGCAACGACCGCTGAACCGCGTTCGCTTCCGAAACGAGACACCTCGGCCGCGGTTAAGGTCCCGCTACGCCCCGAAAGGCGGGCTTAACGCGGTCGTTCCTATCCCTCACCCACCATCCGTCCCTCGTCTTCCCACTCGCGCTCGCGCAGTTCGTACTTCTGAATCTTCCCGGTCGCGGTCTTCGGGAGCTCGGCGACGAACTCGATTTCCTTCGGCACCTTGTACGTCGCAATCCGCTCTCGACAGAACTCGATGAGCGCCTCGGCGGTGACGCCCGGCGCGTCGGGGTCGCCGTTCGTCGGCACGACGAACGCCTTCGGCGACTCGCCCCACTCGTCCGACGGGACGGGAATGACCGCCACGTCGGCGACCTCGCCGTGGTCGAACAGCGTGTCCTCCAGTTCGATGCTGGAGATGTTCTCGCCGCCGGAGATGATGATGTCCTTCTTGCGGTCCTGAATGCTGACGAAGCCGTTCTCGTCGACGACCGCGAGGTCGCCCATGTGGTAGTAGCCCTCCAGCCGCGCCGAGAAGGCCGCTTCGGTCTCCTCGGGTTTGTTCCAGTACTTCTCCATCACCTGATTGCCCGCGACGACGATTTCGCCGATGGACTGGTCGTCTCTCGGCACGTCGTTTCCGTCCTCGTCGACGACGCGAACGTCGGTGCCGAGGTAGCCGATGCCCTGTTTCTTCTTCACGCCGAAGCGGTCGTCGCCGTCCGTCAGGTAGCGCCCGGCCTCCGAGGTCGTGATGAGCGGGCCGGTCTCGGTGGCCCCGTAGACGTGCATGAGCCGCCAGCCGAACTCGTCTTCGACGGTCCGAATCGTCGCCTCCGGCGGGGCCGCGCCCGCGGTCGCCGCGCGAACGGGGCTCGCGCCGGTCGTCTCGACGCCGCCTTCCTCTCGGTAGCGTTTCATCAGGATGTTCAGCACCGTCGGCGCGGCGCAGAGATACGACACGTCCTCGTCGCGGATGGCGTCCAACACGGCCTCCGCCTCCACCCCGCGGGTGCAGACGTGCTTCGCGCCGTGGCCGGTAATCGCGTAGATGTGGCCCCAACCGTTGACGTGGAACATCGGAAGCGTCCAGAGGTAGACGTCGTCGTCCGCGATGTCCTGATGCATCGAGATGAGATAGGCGTGAATCGTCTCGGCGCGGTGGGTGCGGCAGACGCCCTTCGGGTCGCCGGTCGTCCCCGAGGTGTAGTTGATGGTGGTTATCTCGTCTTCGTCCATCTCGGGGCGCTCGTAGTCGGTCGACTCCGCGACCAACTCGTCGAAATCGAGCCACTCGCCGTCGGTCGACTCCGCGGCCTTCTCGGGGTCGTTCGTGACGAATATCTCGGTCGGAATCTCGTCGCGGACCTCGTCTATCTTCTCGGCGAAGGCGTAGTCGGCGTAGACCGCCGTCACGTCCGCGTCGTTCAGCATGTACTCGAAGTCGGCCGGGACGAGCCGGTAGTTCAGCGGCATGTGGACGGCTCCGAGCTGCATCGACCCGTAGGCGGCTTCGAGGTGGTAGTGCGTGTTGGGGTCGAGCACCGCGACCCGGTCGCCCTTCTCGACGCCGCGGGACTGGAGCGCCGCCGAGAAGCCGTCGGCCCGCTCGCCGAGTTCGTCGTAGGTAAAGCGCTCGCCCGTCGTGGCCACGACCGCCTCCTCGTCCCCGTAGTACCGCCGCGCGCGGTCGAGGAACTCCGTCACCAGGAGTTGTTTCTTCATACGCGGTATCCTTCACTAACGTTCAAAATAAATATGCGGGCTGGTGTCAGACAGAACCCGAATGAGAATAATTGGCACATCGGGTCGCAATATAGCACGTCTCGCGCCGCGGGAGACTATATTACTATGCGAACTATGCAGGAAAATATCTTGTTCGGAGAGCCCGTAGCGCGCGTATGGCGCTTTCGGACTACACCGGACGCTCGCCGACGGGCCGGGACGAGACGATCGTCCGCGTCGTTCCCCATCGGCTGTGGCGACCGGGCGACGAGCGTGTCGAACCGTGTACCTACAGCGGCGAGGAGATTCGGCTCTCCGAGAAGCACCTCCTCGCCGTGGTGGAACGCGACGGCGTCCGCGAGCGACGCTACTTCCGCGACGAGCAGTCGCTGTCGGCGTGGATGGACGAACCGGAAAATTCGCGGTAGGGCCGACGGCGGCGGTGCCGAGAGTTACTCGTCTTCGACCTGCCGCTGAATCGACTCGACGATCTCTGGGTTCCGCAGCGTCGTCGTGTCGCCGAGTTCCTCGCCGTTCGCTATCTCTTCGAGGAGGCGGCGCATAATCTTACCAGACCGCGTCTTCGGCAGTTCGGGCGTGAACACGACCATCTCGGGGCGAGCGATTGGGCCGATGGCGTCCTCGACGCCCTCGATGATACGCTGTCGCATCTGGTCGTCTTCCTCCTGACCCTCCTCGGTGATGACGTAGGCGTAGACGGCCTCGCCTTTCACCTCGTGATTCCCGCCGACGACGGCGGCTTCGGCGACGCCCTCGACGCCCACGATGGCCGACTCGATTTCCATCGTCCCGAGGCGGTGGCCCGAGACGTTGATGACGTCGTCGACGCGACCGAGGATGGTGATGTAGTCGTCGGCATCGATTTTCGCGCCGTCCTCGGGGAAGTAGACCCAGTCGTCGGGGTCGTTACTGTCCACGTCGGAGTACTCCTGCCAGTACTCCTGAATGAACCGCTCGTCGTTGTTGTAGAGCGTCCGGAGCATCCCGGGCCACGGCCGGTTCACCGTGAGATAGCCCGCGCGCCCGGCGTCGACCCGCTCCCCGCTCGTATCGACGATTTGGGCGTCGATACCCGGCAGGGGCGGCCCGGCGGACCCCGGTTTCATCTTCTTGATGCCCGGCAGGGTCGTTATCATCATCCCGCCGGTCTCGGTCTGCCACCACGTGTCCACGACGGGGCAGTCCTCGTTGCCGATGTGCTTGTAGTACCACTTCCACGCGCGCGGGTTGATGGGTTCGCCGACCGTCCCGAGCAGGCGGAGACTCGACAGGTCGTGCTGTTCGGGGAACTTGCTGCCCCACTTCATGAACGCGCGAATCGCCGTCGGCGCGGTGTAGAAGATGTCGACCGCGTACTTCTCGATGATGTCCCACAGGCGGTCGCGGTCGGGGAAGTCGGGCGTCCCCTCGTACATCACCGTGGTCGTCCCGAGCGCCATCGGGCCGTAGACGATGTAGGAGTGACCGGTAATCCAGCCGATGTCGGCCGAGCACCAGTAGGTGTCTTCCTTCTCGATGTCGAGGACGGCGTGCGATGTCCACGCGGCGTACGCGAGGTAGCCGCCGGTGGTGTGTTTGACCCCCTTCGGTTGCCCCGTCGTCCCCGACGTGTACATCAGGAACAGCATGTCCTCGGCGTCGCGCTGGACGGGGTCGACGCGCTCGCCGGCGTGCTCGTCGAGGAGGTCGTCCCAGTCGTGCTGGTTGCCCTTCAGGTCGTGGCCGAAGCCGTCGTCGCCGAGGCGGTCGACGACGACCGTCGCGTCGACGCCGTGGTCGACGCCGTCGAGGCCCTCGTTGGCCTTGTCGAGGTGGTCGAGCGGGTCGCCGCGGCGGTAGTAGCCGTCGCAGGTGACGAGGAATCGGGAGTCCGCGGAGTTCATCCGCGTCGCCAGCGCGTCGGCCGAGAAGCCGCCGAAGACGACCGAGTGCGGCGCGCCGATGCGGGCACAGGCCAGCATGGCGATGGGGAGTTCCGGAATCATCGGCATGTAGAGCGTCACCACGTCGTCTTCCTCGACGCCGAGGTCGCGCAGGGCCGCCGCGAACTCGTTCACCTCGCGGTAGAGGTCCTGATAGGTGTAGGTCCGCGTCTCGCCGTGCTCGCCCTCCCACTTGATGGCGACGCGGTTCTTGTCCCCGTTTTCGACGTGGCGGTCCACGCAGTTGTACGAGACGTTGAGCTTGCCGCCCGTGAACCACTCGTAGAACGGCGGGTTCGAGTCGTCCAACACCTCGTCGTAGTCTTCGTCCCAGTCGAGCATCTCGGCCGCCCGCTCCCAACAGTCCGGCCAGTTCTCCTCGAACTCCTCGTAGACGGCCGGGTCGGAGACGTTCGCTTGCGCGACGAACTCCTCGGAGGGTTCGAACTCCTCTTGCTCGACCAGCCGTGCCTCCAGTTCGGTGTCTCCGTCTGCCATAGTACGTGTTAACTACACCAATCCTCCATGATAAATCTATGTAGTCCCGCAGTCCGGACGGGGGCGTCATCAGCGGGCGGTCGCCGGGCCGTCGGTCGGTTACGAACCCCCGTCGACGCTCGTTTCCATCAACGAAAGGTCATGTCATCCCGGTCGGTGATGGCGGTACCGCGTCGGAGCCCTCACATCACGCCGATGGTCTCGCGGTAGGTGCCGTACTCCTCGGCGAACACGTCCATGATTTCGCCCATCGTGACGTACTCCTTGACGGCGTCGACGAGCACCGGCATGACGTTGTCGCCGTCGCGGACCGCCCCGCGGAGGTCGGAGAGCGCGGCGTCGACCGCCTCGTCGTCGCGCTCGTCCTTGACGGCTTCGAGGCGCGCGAGTTGTCTGTCCTGCACCTCGTCTTCGACGTGGAGCAGGTCGGGGCGGGTGTCCTCGTCGGAGGCGTACTTGTTGACGCCGACGACGACCTCCTCTCCGTCTTCGACCCGCGACTGGTACTCGTAGGACGCCTCGCTTATCTCGCGGTGGTAGTAGCCCTCGTCGATGCCGGCGAGGACGCCGTCGCGGACGGAGCCGTCGCCCATCTCCCGAATCTCCTCGATGTAGGCCATCGCCTCGGCCTCGATCTCGTCGGTCAGCGACTCCACGAAGAAGCTCCCGCCGAGCGGGTCGATGACGTCGGCCGCGCCCGACTCCTCGGCGAGTATCTGCTGAGTGCGGAGCGCGACGGTGACGGCCTCCTCCGAGGGGAGCGCCAGCGCCTCGTCGAAGCTGTTCGTGTGGAGCGACTGCGTGCCGCCGAGGACGCCGGCGAGCGCCTGAATCGTGACGCGGACGACGTTGTTGAGCGGCTGTTGGGCCGTCAGCGACTGCCCCGCGGTCTGGGTGTGGAACTTCAACTGCGTCGAGCGCTCGTCCTCGGCGTCGTACCACTCCGACATCACGTCGTGGTAGATGCGGCGGGCGGCGCGGAACTTCGCCACCTCCTCGAAGATGGAGTTGTGGGAGTTGAAGAAAAACGACAGCTGGGGGGCGAACTCGTCCACGTCGAGGCCGCGGTCGACCGCGTCTTCGACGTAGGCGAAGCCGTCGGCGAGGGTGAAGGCGAGTTCCTGCACCGCCGTCGACCCGGCCTCGCGGATGTGGTAGCCCGACACCGAGATGGGCCGGATGCGCGGGGTCTCCTCGGCGGCGAACTCGACCGTGTCGGTGACGAGTTTGAGCGACGGTTCGGGGGGAATCACCCACTCCTTCTGCGCGATGAACTCCTTGAGCATGTCGTTCTGGAAGGTGCCGCCGATTCGGTCGCGGGAGACGCCGCGGTTGTCCGCGAGCGCGACGTACATGGCGAAGACGACCGGCGCGGAGGGGTTGATGGTGAAGGAGGTCGTCACCTCGCCGATGTCGATGCCGTCGAACAGCACCTCCATGTCGCGGAGGGTGTCGACCGCAACGCCCTCCTTGCCGACCTCGCCGTCCGAAAGCGGGTCGTCGGAGTCCTTGCCCATGAGCGAGGGCATGTCGAACGCCGTCGAGAGGCCGGTCTGGCCGTTCTCGATGAGGTAGTGGAAGCGCTCGTTGGTCTCCGTGGCCGTGCCGAAGCCGGCGAACTGCCGCATGGTCCACGTCCGCCCGCGGTACATCGTGGGGTACACCCCGCGCGTGTACGGGGCCTCGCCGGGGAAGCCGAGGTCCGACTCGTAGTCGAGGTCGGCGACGTCGGCGGGCGTGTAGAGGTCCCGCACCTCGTGGTTGGAGACGGTGGCGAACCGGTCTTTGCGCTCGCCGCCCTTCTCCACGAACGGGTCGCGGGTCTCCGATTCCCACTCGTCGCGCGCCTCGCGGATAGACGCCAAATCGTCCTCGTCGTACATGTCCACCAATCCGTATGGACGATGATTAAGGATTCGGGTCGGAGCCGGCCCGCTGGTCGGTTCGTCCCGGCCCCGAGGCTTCGACGCACAGACCATCGCACATATCACCCCCGGACCGCCTAGCCCTCGCCATGCACGACCGCGCGACAGCCACAGCGCGCCTCGACGCGGCGACTCAGCCCGCCGCAGGCCCCGACCCCGCGGGAGCCGAGCGCTGACCGATGGCGCTTCTCACGCCCGAGACGACCCGCTGGGTCGCCGCCGCGACGGCGCTCGTCTTCGTCCTCGCCAGCGTCTCCTTCGTCGTCCCCGCCTCCGGGTCCGTCTCGCCGGTCGCCTTCGACGATACGGTCAAGACCGGCGGAACCTCTGTCGACGTTCGCACGGCGGAGGTCGAGGGATTCGAGGTCCCGCTCGCGCAGGTCCACTTCTCGCGGTACCGCTACATCATCGGCTACTACGACGTTCGCACGGCCGCCGCCGACGTGTCCACCCCCGAGAGCGCCCGGCAGTTCGGCGACCCGCTCGCGGTGTTCGTCACCGACTACGCGGCGGTCTCGCCCGACCTCGACGACGACGGCTACCTCAGAACCGAACACAACCGCAACCCCGGCTGGACGAGGGCGTCAGAGGCGTCGTTCGTCGTCGACTCCGGCGCGCGAGTTCCCTCCGGCCCCATCGCCGTCCCGTTTTCCGACGCCGACGCGGCGCGCTCGTTCGCGGACGCCCACGGCGGCGAAGTCGTCGATTGGGCGACGCTCCGCGACCGCGCCGGCGACCCGCTTTCGTCCCGCCTCGCCGCCTTCGAGTCGTCGGTCGCCGCCCACCGCGAGTGGGGGAACCAGACCACCGCTGCGAGTGATGCGCTGTTCGACCGCCCCGTCTCGACCGTCGTCGGCGAGGACGCGCCGACCGTCGAAGCCGCGGTCGCCTCGGCCCCCGCGAACACGACCGTCTACGTCCCCGCGGGGACCTACTCGGTCGATGCGGTCGAACTGAACCGCTCGGTGACGCTCCGCGGTGCCGGAAGCGAGACGCGACTCGTCGGCGACGGAAACGGGAGCGTCGTCCGTCTCAGGGCCGACCGGAGCGCGGTCGGTGACCTCGCCATCTCCGGCGTCGGCGAGGTGGGGACACGACGGGTCCGCGCCCAAAACGAGTCCGTCGACTGGGACACCCGCGTCGAACTCGCCTACGGCCGCGGCGACGCCGGCGTCGTCCTCGACGGCGCGAACGAGTCGGCGGTCCGCGGGGTCGAAATCGACACGCCCGCGAGCGGTATCATCGCCCGCGAGAGCGCCGACAGCGTCGTCGACGATGTAACCGTCCGCGGGTCCGACGTGCCGTCCGACGGCTTCATGGGCGTCGTCCTCATCGGCGAGCGGGCGGTCGTCCAGGACTCGACGTTCCTCGGCGGCCGCGACGGCGTCTACACCCACCGCGCCGACGGGAGCGTCGTCCGCGGCAACCGCATGGAAGACGGGCGCTACGGCGTCCACCAGATGTACACCTCAGACGCGCTCGTCGCCGACAACGTCGTCCGCGGGGACCGCATCGGCGTCGTCCTCATGACCCGACCCGTCGGCAACCTCGTGGTCGGAAACGACGTGCGCGAGTCGGACTTCGGGTTCATGCCCGCCGGCAGCGACACCTACGTCGCAAACAACGTCTTCGCCGACAACGACTACGGCATGGACGTGAGCGGCGACCGACAGGTGTACGTCGGAAACGTCGTCGCCGGCAACGGCGTCGGCGTCCGCGGGAGTTCGACGTTCCCGACGAACGTCGTCGTCCGAAACGACATCGTCGACAACGACGTGCGCGTCGAGTCCTCGCTCGGCCCGATGCGGACGTGGACCGCCGGCGGCGCGGGCAACTACTGGGGCGCTCTCCCGCTCGAAGACGCCGACGGCGACGGCGTCTACGACCGGGCGTACCGGCCCTCCGGGCCGGTCGACGCCGAACTCGGCCGCGAACCCGGCGCGCTCGCGCTCTCGGAATCGCCCGCGATGCGCGCGCTCCGCCGCGCCCGCGACGCGGTGTCCGGGGTCCGCGGGTCCGGCGTGGTCGACGCCGCGCCCCGGACCGAGCCAGTTCGACCGGAGACGCTCGCCAGCCTGAACGCGACGGAGGAGACCGATGACTGACGAATCCACCACGATGCCGAACCGCGAACCCGCGACGACCGCCGAGACGGATTCCGCCGAATCGACGGGCGAGAACGCCGACGCCGACGCTGACCCAGAACCCGACCCGAACGCCGAGGGCGACCGGCCGGCCGTCGCCGCGACCGACCTCGGACACGCCTTCGGCGACCTGCGCGTCCTCGACGGCGTCTCGCTGTCGGTCGCGCCCGGCGAAATCGTCGCGCTCGTCGGCCCCAACGGCTCGGGGAAGTCCACGCTCTTACGGTTTCTCGCGCGTGTCCGCGCGCCCGACGAGGGGACCGTCACTCTATCCGGTCACGGCCACGCCCGCGTGGGCTACCTCCCGCAACAGCCCGGCTTCCGCGCCGGCTTCTCCGCGGCCGACACGCTCGAATTCTACGCGCAGTTCGTAGACGAAGACGTGGACGTGGCCGGGGTGCTGGAGCGTGTCGGCCTCGCGGACGCCGCGGACCGCCGGGTGGGCGCGCTCTCCGGTGGGATGACGCGCCTGCTCGGCCTCGGGCGGGCGCTCGTCGGCGACCCGGCAGTGGTCGTCCTCGACGAGCCGGCAAGCGGCCTCGACCCCGGCATGGTCGAGCGGCTGTTCGGTATCGTCTCCGACCTCGCCGACGCGGGCGTCGCGGTCGTCCTCTCGTCGCACAACCTCGGCCCCGTCGAGCGGACCGCCGACCGCGTGGCCGTCCTCGACGGCGGGCGGTTCGTCGCCGACGGCGACCCGCGGGCGGTGGTCGAGTCGGTCGGCGCGGCGGACCTCCAGACCGCCTTCGGCGACCTCGTGGCGACCGAGGAGGTGACGGGCAGATGAGCGTCGGCGACCTCGACGGCGTCGGCGACCTGTTCGCCATCGCGGCGCGCGAGCTTCGGACGGTCGTCAGAACCCCGGCGGTCGTCGCGCTCTCGGTCGTCTTCGCGCTGACCGTCGTCGCGGTCGCGGCCGCCGGGTCGGGCGCGCGCGGCGGCTACGTCCCGCTGGTGCTCGATTTGCTCCCGTTCGTGGAGGCGCTCGTCCCGCTTCTCGCGGTCGCGCTCTGCTACCGCGCGGTGCTGTCGGACCGCGAGTCGGGCGAACTCGACGTGCTCCGCACGTTCGACGTGTCCCGACCGGCCTACGTCGGCGGCGTCTACCTCGGCCGGGGACTCGCGCTCGCGTTCGTCGTCTTCGGGTCGCTCCTCGCCGCGGGGGCGACCGTCCCGGTGCTCTCGCCGCCGGACCCGACGTTCCTCGCGCTGAACGAGGCCGCAGACTCGCCGGTCGCGTTCCTCCGATTTTCCGTCCTCGCGGTGCTGTTCGCCCTCGCGGTCGCGGCCGTCGCGCTCGCGGTCTCCGCCGCCGACCGCGGGGCCGACGCCGGGCCCGCCCGCGAGGACGACCACGCGCGACTCGCCGTCGTAGTAGCTCCGCCCGAACGGCCCGGAAATCTCGACGTCGTCGCCGGCGACGAGCGAGTCGAGGTGCCGGCTGAACGGCCCGGCCTCCTCGGGGTCGATGCCGACGGTCACCTCGAAGGTGTCGCCGACGCCGGGCGACGACAGCGTGTAGAACCGCGCGTACGACTCGCCGTCGACCTCGGCGGAGAGCTTGACGAACTGGCCCGGCTCGGCCTCGAAGCCGTCCGGCGTCTCGAACTCGATGGCGACCGTGCCGGGACCGACGTCGCTGACCGCGGCGACGGTGACGATTGCGTCCATGCCTCCGGGTTGGTCGCAGGCTCACAAGGGCCTTGCCTTCCCGGACGCGCGCGCCGGGGGCGGGGCGAACCGCGTGAGCCGCCCGAACGGTGTGAACCGGAAATAATTGTCACGAGAGGGCGAAACACACCATGATTGGACATTCGTTCAGTAAAATGCCGCCCACACACCGTTTGGATAGACAAATGGGGCTCAATAGCGATATATAAACTTGTTCGTGAGGTTTCTATCGGTTATCAGTACCGACGTTTAACACCAATTTTCAGAAGGCTTTTGACCCGGCTATGGGTAGATTTCACCCAGCATGCCTGCGGACTTCAACTGGGCCATCGGCGGCGAGGCTGGCGATGGCATAGACTCCACGGGGAAGATTTTCGCTCAGGCACTCTCCCGGGCTGGACGCCACGTGTTCACCTCTAAGGACTTCGCTTCGCGAATCCGGGGCGGATACACGGCGTACAAGGTTCGGACTGCCATCGACCCCGTGCAGAGCGTCGTCGACAGACTCGACGTGCTCATCGCGCTCACACAACGAACAATCGACGAGAACCTCGACGAACTACACGAGGGCTCCGTCATCATCTACGACGGCGACCGCTCCACCATGGCGGACGTCGAAATCCCCGAGGGAATGGTCGGGCTGGACATCCCCCTCAAGGCGCTCGCCGAGGAGGCGGGCGGCGCAATCATGCGCAACGTCGTCGCGCTCGGCGCGGCGTGCGCCGTCGCGGACTTCCCCATCGAGAACCTCGACAGCGCGCTCCAGAAGCGCTTCGGCGGGAAGGGCGAGGCCATCGTCGAGAACAACAAGAAGGCGGCTCGCGCGGGACTCGAATACGTCCACGACGAGTACGACGTCGAGTTCGACTACGACCTCGAAACGACCGACGAGGACTACGTGCTCATCAACGGCGACCAGGCCATCGGCATGGGCGCCATCGCCGCCGGCTGTCGCTTCTACGCCGGCTACCCCATCACGCCCGCGACTGACGTGATGGAGTACCTCACCGGCCGCATCGAACGCTACGGCGGGCACGTCGTGCAGGCGGAAGACGAGCTCGCGGCCATCAACCTCGCGCTCGGTGCGGCGCGCGCCGGCGCGCGGTCGATGACCGCCACGTCCGGTCCGGGTATCGACCTGATGACCGAGACGTTCGGACTCGTCGCCACCTCCGAGACGCCGCTCGTCATCGTCGACGTGATGCGCTCGGGTCCCTCGACGGGGATGCCGACCAAGCAGGAACAGGGCGACCTCAACATGATGCTCTACGGCGGCCACGGCGAGATTCCGCGGTTCGTCGTCGCGCCGACGAGCATCGACGAGTGCTTCTGGAAGACCGTCGAGGCGTTCAACTTCGCCGAGAAGTACCAGGTTCCGGTGTACGTCGCCGCCGACCTCGCGATGGCGGTCACGGAACAGACGTTCTCCCCCGAGACGTTCGACATGGACGAAGTCGAAATCGACCGCGGCAAGGTCGTCGACGACGACTCCATCGACGAGTGGCTCGACGAGGAAGGTCGCTTCCAGCCGCACGCGCTCACCGACGACGGCGTCAGCCCGCGCGCGTTCCCCGGTACGGAACAGGGCGCGCACATGTCGACGGGGCTCGAACACGACGAGCTCGGTCGGCGGACCGAAGACCGGTCGATGCGCGTCGAGCAGGTCGACAAGCGCGACCGGAAGGTTGAGACCGCAAAGGAGACGGAAGACTTCTCGCCGCGCGAGTTCGGTGACGCCGACTCCGACACGCTCATCCTCTCGTGGGGCTCCAACGAGGGCGCGCTCATCGAGGCGCTCGACTTCCTCGAAGAAGACGGCATCGACGTTCGGTTCCTGTCGGTTCCGTACATGTTCCCGCGGCCGGACCTCACCGAGGAAATCGAGGCGGCAGACGAGGTCATCGTCGTCGAGTGTAACGCGACGGGGCAGTTCGCCAACGTCGTCGAGCACGACACATTGACCCGTGTCAAGCGCATTAACAAATACGACGGCGTCCGCTTCAAGGCGGACGAACTCGCAGACGAAATCAAAGCCACCCTCGACGCAGAGGAGGTCTCAGCATGAGCTCAAACGTCCGCTTCACCGACTTCAAGTCAGACAAACAACCGACCTGGTGTCCCGGCTGTGGGGACTTCGGGACGATGAACGGCATCATGAAAGCCCTCGCCAACTCCGGCACCGACCCCGACAACACGTTCATGGTCGCCGGTATCGGCTGTTCCGGGAAAATCGGGACGTACATGCACTCGTACGCCATCCACGGCGTCCACGGGCGCTCGCTCCCGGTCGCCGCCGGCGTCAAGCTGGCGAACCCCGACCTGACCGTCGTCGCCGCCGGCGGCGAGGGTGACGGCTACTCCATCGGCGCGGGCCACTTCATCCACGCCGTCCGCCGCAACGTGGACATGGCCTACACCGTCATGGACAACCGCATCTACGGTCTCACCAAGGGACAGGCCTCGCCGACCTCGCGCGAGGACTTCGAGACCTCGACGACCCCCGAAGGGCCCCAGCAGCCCCCGGTCAACCCGCTCGCGCTGTCGCTGGCCGCCGGCGGCACGTTCATCGCGCAGTCGTTCGCGACGGACCACAAGCGCCACGCGGAAATCGTCCAAGAAGCCATCGAGCACGACGGCTTCGGCTTCGTGAACGTGTTCAGTCCCTGTGTCACGTTCAACGACGTGGACACCTACGACTACTTCCGCGACAACCTCGTTGACCTCGCGGACACCGACCACGACCCGACCGACTACGACGCGGCCAAAGAGAAGATTCTCGACTCGTCGAAGGAGTACGAGGGCATCATCTACAAGGACGAGAGCTCCGTCTCCTACGAGGAGAAGTTCGGCGTCGACCAGAACATGTCGGACATCCCGTCGGGCGCGCCCGACGACGCGATGGACCTCGTCCGCGAGTTCTACTAACGACGACCGCCGAACTCGCGGTCGACGCCGCGCCGCCCGCTCACCGAACTTCGACCGTTCTTTCGACCGTCCCCGGATGCTCGACAGCGCCCGCGAGCGCCGCGACCGCCTCGGTCTCGTCCACGTCGGCCCCGTGGACCGCGACGACGACCACCACGTCGCCGTCGTGTTCGACGGTCGCGAGGTGGAGTCGCACCTCGGCCGTCCCGCCCCCGTAGGAGACCGTCTCGCCGTCGACGGCGGTCTCGCCGGGTTCGACCTCGACCGTCCCCGCGTAGGTGACGAGTTCCGTCTCCGACCCGAGCATCGTGACGTTCCGCGCGCCGACCTCGCGGACGCCGGTGACCTCGGGGACGTTCCCGAGCGCCTGCGCGTCGGCCAGCGCGTCGAGACCGGTAGCGACGAATTCGCGGTTGCCGAGGTTCGAAAGCGGGTTGACCGACTGCCCGGCGACCTCGGCGTTCGGCGACGAGACGACTACGAGGGCCGCGATATCGTCGTCGTCGGTCGTCTTCGAGTATCCGGACACCCAGACCTCCGCGCCGACAGAGCGGGAGGCGGGCCCGACGCCCACGTCGTAGGAAAGCGGGACGGCGGTGCTGTTGCCGTGGACGTAGCCGTGTGCCTCGTAGGCCGACGCGGGAATCGTCGCGGGCTGGGCCGCGAACGTGGTCGAACCGCCCACCCCGCCGAGGCAACCGGCGAGGGCGACGACGAGCGCGAGCGCGAGGGCTGTGCGTGGTTGAGGCATACCCTCTAGAGGCGCGCAGAGAGCATGACCGTCTCGCCGCTGGGAAAAAGAGCCGACCGACCGAGTCGGTCCGAGCGGGACCGAGCGGGTCCGGCCGACCGGGCTGACCGAACCGCTACCGGGAGCCCCGCCGACCCGCTCGTTACTCCACCGTCTCGATGTTGAGTCGGTAGCGCGTCCCGCAATCGAGACACCGCGCGTCGTCGGACTCGATGAGTTCCGTCACCAGCACCTCGCCGAACTCGCAGTTCGGACACTCGTAGACGAGCGAGTCACCCGCGATGCGGTGTGCGAACGCGTTCGTGTTCTCTTCTGTCAACGGCTCTGATGCGGACGACATTCCAGACCACCGTACAGATATGCTACCACACACCACATAAAATATCCGCCGCCGAGCGTCGGTCGGCGTCGAGTGACGAACGTCCGAGACCCCGTGTGACATACTCTCAGGCCGTGAAAGCCGGAAATTCGTCCGCCCTTTCGGAACGCCTTTTCAACTCGCGGCCCACCACTCACCCATGACGGAGAACCCCACCTCAGTAGACGACACACCGCGAGCGAACGGGATGCCGATGCTCGGCCTCGGGACGTGGCAGAACACGGACGCCGACGAGTGTCGCAACGCGGTGCAGACGGCGCTGGAGATGGGCTACCGCCACATCGACACCGCCCAAGCGTACGGAAACGAGGCGGAGGTCGGCGCGGGCATCGCCGCCGCCGACGTCGACCGCGACGACGTGTTCCTCGCGACGAAAGTGTGGATTGACGAGCTCTCTTACGACGACGTCATCGAGAGCACCGAAGCGAGCCTCGAAAAGCTCGGCGTCGACTACGTCGACCTCCTGTACGTCCACTGGCCGTCCCGCGAGTACGACGCCGAAGAGACCCTCGCGGCGTTCGACGAACTCGTCGAACGGGGGCTGACGGAACGCGTCGGCATCTCCAACTTCGAACCCGAACAGCTCCGCGAGGCCGTCGAACTGTCCGAGTCCGGCGTCTTCGCCAACCAAATCGAGATGCATCCGCTCCTCCAACAGGAGGAACTCCGCGAGGTCTGCGCCGAGGCGGACATCGAACTCGTCGCGTACTCGCCGCTGGCCCGCGGGGCTGTGTTCGACGTCGACGTGCTGTCCGATATCGCCGAGAAGCACGACGCGAGCGAGGCCCAGGTGTCGCTGGCGTGGCTCCGCGAGAAGGGCGTCACCGCGATTCCGAAGGCGACGAGCGAGGGACACATCCGCGACAACTGGGAGTCGCTCGCGCTCGAACTCGACGACGAAGACGTCGCGGCCATCGACGCCATCGAGACCGAAGAGCGCCGCATCGACCCCGATTTCGCGCCCTGGTAAGCGACCGAAACCGCGTTTTTCCGGTTCGACGCTCGATTCGCAGTTCGGAGCCGCAACGGATTTGTCGAACGAGCCCCGACAGAATTTCATGGAGTTCGACCTCCCCAAGACAGTCGCGTTGCTCGTCGCGCTCGTCGTCGTCGGAACCGCGGCCCTCGTCGGAATGGACGCGATGGCCACCAGTACGGTCCTGATGATGGTGACCCCCGCGATGCTCGTCTTCGGGGCCGTCTGTCTCGCCCTCGGCGTCAAACACGGCGAGTACCGAGCGTCGAACTAACGACACGGCACGGAGGGAGAAAGCGGAACGGAAGGACCTCAGCTCTCGTTTTCTCGCGGCGCATCGACCACGTCGTCCAGCGTCTCGTCCGAGACGCTCGCCGAGATGCGGACGCCCACGACGCTCACGACGATACCGGCGACGATGAACATCGCCAGCCGCTGGACCGGCGTGAGCGCGAGTCGCCCGAGGAGTTCGAGGTTCGCCAACTCGCCCTGTCGTTCGAGGAGGAAGCCGGCGAAGCCGCGGACGACCAGCCCGATGGCGACGACGCCGAACGGGAGGTTCATGTACGACGTGGAGACGCGCTCGCTCCCGATGAGTTCGTCCAAGAGGCGACCCGCGCTCGCGGTCAGCGCGGCGAGCGCCAGCCACGGGACGCTGTGGTAGACGAACAGGAGCGACGGGACGAGCACTTCCTCGCTCCCGCCGACGCCGGGCGTCCGAATGGAGAGCGCGCCGAGGAACAGCCCGACGATGGCCAATCCCGCGGCGACCGCGTAGGTGACGACCGACACCTGCCCGGAGTAGAGGGCGTCGCGAATCTGGTCGGGGGCGTCCGAGAGGAACTCGTCGATGGCTAGCCCCTTGTAGAGGAGCACCGCGCCCATCAGGGCGGCGAGGCCGGCCAGCGCGACCTCAGGCGTGAACTGGACGAGAAGTAGCGGGACGAGAAGCAGACCGACGCCGAGCGGGACGAGTATCGTCGAACGAAGCTCCTCGTCGCCGAGGAACTGCTTGAGCAGGTAGTACGTCGACTCGATGTCGTGGGCCTGCCGGACGACCACGCGGTCGACCGCGTCGACCCGGAGCCTGCTTTCGACGACGGGGACGAGTCGCTCGTCTTCCGCGCTGTCGATGACGATGACCGCGGACTCGACGTCGTACCGCTCGACGAGGTCGTCGAGCTGTCGCGCGACGGCGCGGTCGGCCCCGACGGCGCTGTCGTTCGTCCCCGAGACGACCGCGATTTCGGCGTCCTCGCGGTCGTCTCTGAGCTCGCGCGTCGTCCGCAGCGCCGCGAGAAGGCAGTTGACGCTCGAATCCTCGGGGTCCGCGAGCCCCACGTCCGTCACGAGCGACCTGACGGCTTCCCAGCCGACGACGGGCGTCGAGAGCCCGGACTTCCGGCCGATGTCGTTCGCCCGGTCGACACAGAGGACGAGCGTTGTCACGTGGCAGACGAACGCGGGCGCGGGCTAAAAAGCCTCCCAGTCGTCAGAACCGAAACGAGAAGCCGTCGTCGGAGTCGACCGACGAGGCGAGGCCCGCGCCGAAGGCGTACGCCGCCCCCTCGACGCCGCCGCGGAGGCGGTCCGCGAGGCCGACCTCGGGGGTGAACTCCTCGACCGACACCCCGTCGCGGCCGAGGAGTTCGGCGAGTCGGTCCTCCACGTCGTCGCGGGTACCCAGCGAGTCGACCAGCCCGAGTTCGCGGGCCTCCTCGCCGAGGTAGACGCGGGCTTCCGTGTCGCGGACGACCTGCGGGTCCATGTCGCGACCCTCGGCCACGCGCTCGACGAAGTCGTCGTAGTAGTCGTCGATGAGCCCCTGCAGGTACTCGCGTTCGTCCTCGGTCGGCTCCTTGAGCGCCATCCCGGCGTCCTTGTACTTCCCCGCGGCGAACCGCTCGTAGGAGAGGCCGAGTTTGTCGGCCAACTCCGAGGCGTTGACCGACGAGCCGATAACGCCGATTGAGCCGACGACGCTCACGTCGTGGGACCACAGTTCGTCGCAGCCGCTGGCGATCCAGTAGCCGCCCGAGGCGCAGGTGTCGGTGGCGTAGGCGACCGTCGGCCCGTCGAAGTCGGCGACGGCCCGACGGATGTCGTCGCTCGGCAGCACCTCGCCGCCGGGCGTGTTCAGTCTGACGAGCAGCGCGTCGACGTTCTCGTCGTCGGCCGCGGCGTCAATCTGTTCGACGATGTCGTCGGCGGGCGTGCCGCCGCCGCGACCCGGAACCGGCCCGCCGCCGCCGTCGCGGGATATCGGCCCTTCGACGGCGACTTCGGCCACGTCGTAGTCGGGGAACGCCGAGGCGGCGAGCCTGCCGCCGACGCGGAGCGCGGCGACGACGACTCCGACGACCAAGAGAAGCCCCGCGAGGTCCGCGAGCGTGTCGGGGACGCTGTAGAACAGAATCCAGCCGACCGCCGCCGCGACGACGGCGAACACGACCACGATGGTCAGCCGGTAGATGCGCGTGAAGCTATCGGTCACGGTGAATCACTCATGGCTGTCGCTGGGGCTTCGAACGGGATAAAAATGATACGTCGCAAGCGCGACGAAGAGAGAGAAAGTGACCGAAGTTTAGAGCAGACCGGACTTCTGGAGCTTCATCAGGTCCTCGGTTTCGAGGGTCTCGCCCTCTTTGAACTTCTGGTAGATCTCCTCGGCCTCGGCCTTGGCGGCCTCGCGCTCCTCGGCGCGGGAGTCCTTGCGCTGGCGCTCTTCTTTCTTGTCCAGCTCGCGGAGGCGCTTCTGGACGCGGACGAAGTCCTCGTGGTGACGGTCGGCCGCTTCCTGGGCCTCGACGAAGAGCTCGTGCATCTCGTCGGCCTTGTCGCGGATGTCGTCGGCCTCGCGGTAGGCCTCGATCATCTGGTTGTGGTGTTCCTGGGCGTCGTCGGCCAGCTCGGTCACCTTCTGGTGGTGCTGGGACGCCTCGGAGCGGACCTCTTCTGCCTCTTCGATGAGTTCTTCGAGGTCACCGCTCTCTTCGACCTTGTCCTTTTTCTGGCGAAGCTCTTCGCGCTTGTTCTCGATCTTCTCGATGAGCTCGCGCTCGTCTTCGGTCGAGAGGACTTCGGTCTGCTGGCGGAATTCGAGTTGCTCGATCTCCTCTTTGAGCTCGTCGATGTCCTTGCCGTCGTCGAGCTCGAGGTCGCTTTTCATCTCGTCGACCTCGTCGAACAGCTCGTTGGCCTTCGCGTTGAGCTCGTTGCGGCTCTGCTTGTGTTCCTGCACCTGCGAGTTCATCTCGTCGCGCTTCTCGCGGTGCTTCTGGGCTTCGTCGACCTTCTCGCGAGTCTTCGCGTTGAGGTCGTCGCGCTTGGACGCGCGCTCAGAAGCCATCTGGTTTAGTTCATTGCGGCGGTCACGGAGTTGACCGGCGAGTTTGATGAGTTCGCCTTTCGAGCCGCTCTCGAGCTTTTCGTCTGGGAGATCGATGTTTCGTGCCTCGTCGAGTTCCTGCACGTCGAACTCGCTAAGTACTTCCTGCTTCGTTACCATGCGTAATCAATCCTCGATACCATCACCACTCCGTGCGTGGCGGCTGCTCGTGGGAGTGCGACCGACCGTGGATAAGAATTCCCGATCATTCTGCGTGCGATGCCGCCGGAACGCCGGAGGCGCTCAGGTACATACACATACAGGCGACCAGTTAATAAATACTTCGGTGGAAATTCGGGTGAAAACAGTTACCACACCGCTCGTATCGACCGTATTCACTATGTTAGTCTTTGCCATGGCCATATATAAAGGGGATGCGAACCGTGGGGGCTAAACCGAGTCGGGTCGGATGCCACGCCATGAGAGAGGTCATTCGCGCACGCGGCCACGAACACGTGCGCGCCGAACACGCGAGCACGTTCGAGGTGACGACAGACGACTGGCTCACCCCCGCGGGCGACTGCATCATCGGCGTCGAGGCCGACCGCACGCCCGCCGACTTCGACTCGGCGTTCGTCGAGGCCTGCCAGTCCCGCGACGCGACTATCAACGTGCACGTCCGCGTGGGCGCGGGCGACGACGCCCACGAGCAGACCGTCAGCGCCCGCGGGCACCCGGACCTCACGTTCGAGGGCGACCGCAGCATCGTCTTCCGCACGAGCGACTACGTGGACGACCGGACGGGTGCGGTCGGCGCGGCACACGCCGCGGCCGGCTTCGACCGCGACCTCGTCTCGGCGCTCGCCGACGGCGCGGAACTGACCGTCACCATCGAAGTCGAGTAACTCCGCGCCCGCGACGGACCGACGCGAGACGACCGACGGCGTGGGCTTTTCACCGCGCGGTCGTAACCTCCGGACATGTCCGACGAACCCTCCGAGAACATCAGCGGCGGCGCGAGCGGTGGCGGCCGAGAGACGGCGTTCGACCCCGCCGACCCCGAGACCGCGACGCGCGCCGAGGTCGTCGTCGACCGGCTCGGCGAGCGCTACTGGCGGAAGGCCTACGGCGGGCAGGGCGGCTTCGAGTGTCTCGTCCGAACCATCCTGAGCCAGAACACGAGCGACAAGGCGAGCCAGCCGGCCCACGACGAACTCATGGCGCAGTACGGCGGCGGCGACCTCGCCGAGTCGCTGGCGGCGGCCGACCGCGAGGGCATCGTCGAGGCCATCCGCTCCGGCGGGCTCTACAACCAGAAGTCGAAGCTCATCCAAGGGGTCGCAGAGGAGGTGCTGGCCGACTTCGGGAGCGAGGCCGACTTCGACCGCTACGTCCGCGAGGAAGACCCCGCGACGGTCCGCGACCGCCTCTTGGAGATGAAGGGCGTCGGTCCCAAGACGGCCGACTGCGTCCTCCTCTTCGCGGGCGGTCGCGGCGGCGTCTTCCCCGTCGATACGCACGTCCACCGCATCGCTCGGCGAATCGGACTCGCGCCCGCCGACGCCGACCACGAAGGCGTTCGGGCGGCGCTCGAACGCGATATCCCCGACGAGAAATGCGGCTTCGGCCACACCGCGATGATTCAGTTCGGCCGCGAGTTCTGCAAGGCACGGAAGCCCGCGTGTCTCGACGGCCCCGAGGCGTGCCCGATGGCCGACGTGTGCGAGATGGTCGGCGTCGACGCGGCGGCGCAGTCCGTCACCGACCCCGCGGCCGCGGACGACTGACTAACAGGACTTCGTTTCGAGCCCGCTCACCGGCGAGCCGTCGTCCTCGTAGCTCGATTCGACGCCCGAGTCGGCGAACATCGGGAGATTCATCGAGTAGTCGTAGACGACGCTGAACCGCGAGAAGGGGTTCGAGAGGAACGCCGCGGCGGGGCCGACGCCGTCGAACGCGACGCCCGCCCGGAGTTGGACGATGGAGTCGTTGCCGACGGAGCCGCTGGCTTCCATCCCGAAGCCGCCCTCGCCGCCGAGGTTCTCGAAGACGGAGAGGAAGACCACGAGGTCGATGCCCGCGCCCTCGCCGCCGATGTCGAACTGGTGGCCTTCGCCGGGGAAACACGGCGAAGTCGGACCGGTCGCGGCGGCCGCGGCGGCGACCGGAGCGGTCGCGACGACGAGAATCACGGCGAGCGTCAGGGGCGCGCGGGTCGCGGCGTTCATACCGTCGCCTCCGGCGCGCTGCTAATTAAGGATACGCCGCGATTCTCAGGCGTGATACCGCGTGTCGAAGCGAAACGAGGCGGCGGGCGCGGCTCGGTACGACGCGTGCGACCAGCGCGGCGCGGCCCGGTGCCTGCGGTTACTCCTCGCCGTCGAGTTGCCGGATAAGTTCGTCGAGGACGGCGTCCGCGCTGGCGAGGTTGGTCGCCAGCGGCGTCTGGTGAACGTCGCAGATGCGGAGCAGCGCGCTGATGTCCGGCTCGTGGGGCTGGGCGGTCAGCGGGTCGCGGAGGAAGATGACGCCGTCGCAGGTCTCGCTGGCAATCTCCGCGCCGATCTGCATGTCGCCGCCGAGCGGCCCGGACTGCTTGCGCTCGATGTCGAGCCCCGTGGCGTCGATGAGTCGCTGACCGGTCGTGCCCGTCGCCATGAGCTCGAAGCGTTCGAGGTCGGCCTGCCGCTCCTCGGCGAACGAGATGAGGTCCGGCTTCTTCTCGTCGTGCGCGATAAGTGCGAGACGCATGGCAACCACTCGTTCGAGAGTCCTGATTAATGTTCGCCAATCGAAGTTCGTTCGCGGGGTTGACTACGCGCTAAACCGACCGACGAGTTCGCGTCCGTCGCCGCCCACGTAGACGAGTTCGACAGTCTCGCCGCTCGCAACGTCGAACGAAATCGAATCGCCCCGTGCTACGGGTCCGTCTTCTCCCGACAGCGACGCCCACGACTGTTCGGTCTCACCGACGACCACAATCATCTCACCCGCCGAAAACGAGTCACCGCCGGCGTGCGCTATCGTCGCCGTGCCGTCGCTGACGCCGAATTGGAACGACACGGACGGGGCGGGACCAACCTGCTCTCCCGCGCTGAGTACGAAGGTACCTAACACCGCCGCGAGAACCACTGCGCCAACGATGGCGAAGACAATTCCGACGAGGACGATAGCGATGATAACGGGGATGTCACTCCCGTCTGGTTTGCGGTTGAGAACGTTCATCGAGGTTCTATCGGCTCGCTGGTATTTATACTAGGCAGACAGGATAGCTGCCGAACGGGAAACGCGGTCCGTTACTTGAAGCGGAACGTTTCGAGGTTCTTCGGCGCGAACGTCCGCATGTTGTAGTCGTGGTAGAGCGCCGACGAGAGGTCCTGCACGGAGCGCTCGTCACCGTGGACGCACAGCACCTTCTCCGGGCGGGGGTTCATCGTCTTGACGAAGTTTTCGAGGCCCTGCCGGTCGGCGTGACCGGAGAAGCCGTCGACCGTCTCGACGTCCATCTTGAGCTTCAGTGTGTCCGACCGGCCCATGCCGTCGCGGCCGTTGACGGGAATCTCGTCCCAGCCGTTCTGGATGCGGCGGCCGAGCGTTCCCTGCGCCTGGTAGCCGACGAAGACCAGTCGGGACTTCGGGTCGGGGCCGACGTGGCGGAGCCACGACATGATGGGGCCGCCGGTGACCATCCCGGAGGTCGAGAGGATGATGGCCTGCTCGCCGTCGGCGACGTCCTGGCGCTCCTCTTCGCCGCCGTCGATGTGGTTGAACTCCTCGGCGAGGAACGGGTTTTCGTCCTCGTGGAAGATGCGGTCGCGGAGGTCGTCGCGGAGGTACTCGGGGTAGGTCGTGTGGATGGCCGTCGCCTCCCAGATCATCCCGTCGAGGTGGACGGGCATCTCCGGAATCTTGCCCGAGCGCATCGCCTCTTCGAGGACGAGCATAATCTCCTGGGAGCGACCGACGGCGAACGCCGGGATGACGACCTTGCCGCCGCGGTCGTACGTCTCGTTTATGACCTCGATGAGGCGCTTTTCGGAGTCCTGCTGGTCGGTCTGGTAGTCGTTGCGGCCGCCGTAAGTCGATTCGAGGACGAGCGTCTCCACGCGCGGGAAGTCGTTGACCGCGCCGTTGAACAGGCGGGTGTCCTCGTAGTGGATGTCGCCGGAGAACGCGACGTTGTAGAGGCCGTCGCCGATGTGGAAGTGCGAGACGGCGGAGCCGAGGATGTGACCCGCGTTGTGGAAGGTGAGCTTCACGTCGGGCGCGATGTCGGTCACGTCGCCGTACTCCAGCGGGATGGTGTGCTTGATGGCCTCGCGGACCATCTCGGACTCGTACGGCGGGGTGCGGCCTTCCTTCGAGGCGACGTCGAGGTAGTCGAGCGTGAGCAGACCCATGAGGTCGCGGGTCGGCTCGGTCGTGTAGATGGGGCCGTCGTAGCCGTACTTGAACAGAAGCGGGATGAGCGCCGAGTGGTCGAGGTGGGCGTGGGTGAGAACGACCGCGTCGAGAGAGTTCGCGCCCGACCCGAGCGCCTCGGGGACCTGCAGATACGGCACGTCGTCGGAGCCGGGCTTGTCGCCGCAGTCGACGAGGATGCGGGTCTCTGGCGTCGAGACGATAAAGGAGGCGCGGCCGACCTCGCGGCAGCAGCCGAGCGTCGTGATGCGGACCCACTCGTCGTCCGAGAGCTGTTCGCGGTGAATCTGCCGGCCGGTCCGTTCGAGGACGCGGCGGCGGTCCTCGCGTTCCTGCTTCAGGAAGTTGCGGACGTTCGAGACCGTCGAGGACTCGATGGGCGGCGTGCGGACGACTTCGGGCGTCCAGCCGACTTTCTGCGTGATTTCGCGGAGCGTCGAGCCGTGGCGACCGATGACCATCCCCGGCTTCTCGGCCTCGATGACGACTTCGCCGGTGTCGATGTGGAAGTCGAGGTCGGTGACGCCGGCCTCCTCGGGGATGACGCTCAGAATCTTGGGTTCGGCCTCGCGGGGGTCCGACAGCACGTCCGGGTCCGGGCGAACCGTGATCCGCTTTCGGAGCTTACTCGCGAGTTTCCGGATGAGGTCGCCGTTCTGAGCGAACTTCTTCGGGTCGCGCGTGTAGACGACGAGTTCGGGACCCTCGTACTTGACGTCGGAAACCGAGATGTCGCGGGGGAGTTCGTTCGTAATCTCTGCCTTCAGATTCTCGAGTTGTTTATCTACGGAGCTCATAGTTACGAGCGACCCGTCCGGTCCTGCGCCGGCAGGTCTCGGGAACCCCTACCTCAGGAGCGTCGACGCGAGCCGGTTCACGTGTACGAGTGCCAGTCTCGGCCGACTGCGGAGAGAGCATAGTGAACTGAATACGGTTGTATCTCGACTGCGGGAAGAGGTAGGGAAAACCCGCTTACCCGACAGTACCATGTCGCCAGTATAAAACCCTTCGCAAAGCCGAAGCGTCTCGGGGGCGTTCGACGACCATGAACCTCACACCGGCGGCCGTCTCGGCGGAGCACGACTGGGTCCGAGAGCGCGCCGACGTGGTCGTTCCGCTCATCAACGAGACGCGGCGGCGACTCGGCGAGCAGTTCGACACCCGCGTCGGCGAGGTCGACGACGCGGCCTACCGCGACGCGGTCGACGCGGTGTTCGCCGACGGCGAGGTCGGCGTCAACGTCGCGGCCTACGTCCGCATCCTCAAGGAGTTGGACGTACAGGACGACTACCCGGGCTTCGTCGTCGACGAGGTGCTCGGCCGCGAACTCGCCGCGACCATCGCCGGCGGCGAGCCGCTCCGACTCCTCGCGCAGGCGACGTTCCACTTCGCGGACGTGGCAGTCCACACCGACGGCCCCGCCGGGCGCGACGACCTCGACGTCGACGCCGCGCTCGCCGCGGGCTTTCAGACGCGCCTGCCGGGCTGGTCGTGGCGCGAGGGGGACTCGCCGTTCGACAGCCGGCGCTGACGGCGGAATGGTATCGTCGGAAAAGCGGATTTCGGGGCAGCTACCACTCGATTCGGACCGGGTCAGACGGCCGCTCGCGTTCGGCCGTCGAGTCGAGGTCGCGGAGCCGTCCGCGGAACGCGCCGACGCACTCCTCGCACGCTGTCACGTGCGCGAGCACGCCGTCTTCGTACTCCGCCATGATCGCCCGCGGCGTCCGCCGCGTCGGCCGCTCCGGTCCCATTCTGCCGACGCCGCGCACCGTGAGGTCGCCTAACCCCGTCAGCCGCTCGCCGCGCGTCGCCGCCCAGCGCGCGTACGACGCGAGCCGGTCGCGGGCGCGGCGCTCGCGCGGGCTCAACTCCCCACCGAGGTCCACGAACCGGTCCCACGTCTCGACCGTGTACTCCGAGACGAGGCCGCGCTCGACGGCGTCGTCCAGTCGCTCGATGACCGGAGTGAACTCCGCGCGCTGGCCGCTCGGAACCCACAGCTCGATTCGAACCGTCCCCTCCCGAGGAGTCGGCCGCTCGTCGCTCACAATTGTGTCCATTGTTAGCACGCCAACCACCACGTGCTGGTAGGGCAGCCGGCGATATGTATCTATGCGTCCGCCGGAACCGCCGAACGTCGCCCGCGAGAGATGGTCCGCGCGGCGGAGCGGCGCGCCGGCACCTTCGGGGCGTTTAAGGGTTCGCTACGGCTACCGATGGGCAATGAGCGACGAGCAGGAACTCGGTATCACCGAGTCGAAGCAGTACAACACCGGCGAGTGGTACGCCGAGGTCGTCCAGAAGGCGGGCCTCGCGAACTACGGCCCGGAGGGCATGAGCGGCTTCATCGTGACTCGCCCGCGCGGCTACGCGCTGTGGGAGTCCATCCAGAACTACCTCGACGCCGAGTTCAAGAAGACTGGTGTCCAGAACGCGTACTTCCCGCTGTTTATCCCCGAGAGCTACCTCGAACGCGAGAAGGACATCGTCGAGGGCTTCGACCCCGAGGTCGCGTGGGTCACCCACGGCGGCCACGAGGAACTCGAAGAACGCCTCGCCGTCCGCCCGACGTCCGAGTCCATCATCGCGCCCTACATGGCCCGGTGGGTCCGTAGCCACCGCGACCTCCCCCTCCGCGTGAACCAGTGGGCCTCCGTCGTGCGCTGGGAGGCCACGGAGACGAAGCCGTTCTTCCGCACCAAGGAGTTCCTCTGGCAGGAGGGCCACACGGCCCACGAGACCCGCGACGGCGCGTGGGACGAGACGATGACTCGCCTCTCGCAGTACCAGTCGCTCTACGAGGACGTGCTCGCCATCCCCGTGCTCCGCGGCGCGAAGCCGGAACACGACAAGTTCCCCGGCGCGGACACGACGACGACCGTCGAGGCGCTCATGCCCGACGGCAAGTCCGTGCAGGCCGGCACCTCCCACTACCTCGGAACCTCCTTCGCCGAGGCGTTCGACCTCACCTACACGACCGAAGACGAGGACGAAGAGCCCGCCCACACGACCTCGTGGGGGCTGTCGTGGCGCTCGCTCGGCGCGCTCATCATGACCCACTCCGACGACCAGGGCCTCGTCCTGCCGCCGACCATCGCGCCCGAGCAGGTCGTCATCGTCCCCATCTGGCAGGCCGACACGCAGGAGAAGGTCCTCGACTACGCCGAGGACATCGCCGACGAGCTCGAAGCCGCCGGCGTCCGCGTCGAACTCGACGCCCGCGACGAGCGCAACCCCGGCTTCAAGTTCAACGAGTGGGAGCTCAAGGGCGTCCCCGTCCGCTTCGAAATCGGCCCCAACGAGGTCGACGACGACGTCGTCACCGCCGTCCACCGCCCCGACGGCGAGTCGGTCGAACTCGACCGCGAGAACATCGCCGAGGCCGTCGAAGAACAGTTCGACGAGGTGTACGCGAAGCTCTACGCCGCCGCCGAAGAGAACCTCGAAGCGAACGTCCGCGAGGCGTCCGCCCGCAACGAGATTCTCGGCACCATCGGCCAGCACGGCGGCTACGTGAAAGCGCCGTGGTGCGGTGACGAGGACTGCGAGGACGAGATTAAGGACCAGATCGCCGCCGAAATCGTCATGGTGCCCCTGAACGACGAGGACGCGGAGATTCACGACGGCGAGGACTGTGCGGTCTGCGGCGACGACGCCGAGGAGACCGCGTACTTCGCGAAGTCCTACTGAACCGGCTCCCGAAGCGACCTACACGGTTATTCATATCTTTCGTCGTCCGTCGAATCATCATTAGTCGACATACTATGTATGGATACATCCTTATATGACATTGTAACACCCTTATGGTTTCAGGAAAAGTTGCTTATGGGGGTAGCTGTACCATTGGCGTATGACCAAGCCACACATAGACGCACCCTTCGCTCAGGACGGGTTAGCCGACCCGACCGACGAGCGGTCGAACTGCGGCGTTGGGGCCGTCGTAGACCTCGAAAACGGCGCCTCGCACCGAGTCGTCGCAGACAGCCTCGAACTCCTGGAGAACCTTGAGCACCGCGGCACCACGGGCGCTGAAGAGAACACCGGGGACGGGGCGGGCATCCTGTTCCAGCGACCGGACGAGTTCTTCGAATCCGTCCTCGACGGGGAGCTTCCGGACCTCTACGCGGCCGGTTCGGTGTTCATGCCGACCGACGACGAGGTCCGCGAGCGCGTTTCGGCGGTTGTCGAGGAGTCGCTGGCCGACCACGGGCTGTCCGTGTTCGACTGGCGCGACGTGCCGACCGACAACGCAGAGCTCGGCGCGACCGCGCTCGAATCGGAACCGGACGTCTGGCAACTGTTCGTCGAGCCGACCGACGAGCTGACCGAAGACGAGTTCGACCGGGCGCTGTACCTCGGGCGTCGAGCCGCCGAGAAAGCGGTCGACGACCTCGCCATCGAGGGCGCGGGACGATTCTACGTCTGCTCGCTCGACCGGAAGACCATCGTCTACAAGGGACTGCTCACGGCCGAACAGCTCCCGAACTACTACCCCGACCTCGGCGACGAGCGAATGGTGACCGAACTCGCGCTCGTTCACGCGCGCTTTTCCACCAACACGCTGGGCGCGTGGCACCTCGCCCACCCGTACCGCCAGGTCATCCACAACGGCGAGATAAACACCATCCGCGGCAACGTCAACTGGATGCGGGCCCGCGAGACGGACCTCCAACACGAGGCGTTCGGCGACGACATCGAGACGCTCAGGCCCATCACGAAGGCCGACCAGTCCGACACCGCGAGCGTCGACAACGCGGTCGAACTGCTCCTCAAGGGCGGCCGCGAACTCCCGCACGTCCTGCGGATGCTCATCCCCGAGGCGTACCGCAACGACGACGCGATGGACCAGGCGCGCCGCGACTGGTACGACTTCCACGCCTCGTTGGTCGAGCCGTGGGACGGCCCCGCGCTCGTCGCGGCGACTGACGGCGACCGCATCGCCGCCGTCCTCGACCGCAACGGCCTTCGGCCGTGCCGCTACGAGGTGACGACCGACGGCCGCCTCATCGTCGCCAGCGAGGTCGGCGCGCTCGACACCGACCCCGCGGAAATCGAGTCCCGCGGTCGCCTCCAGCCCGGCGAGATTTTCATGGCCGACCCCGAGGAGGGTCGCGTCATCCCCGACGCCGAGGTGTTCGACTCCCTCACCGACGAGAAGTACGGCGAGTGGGTCGACGAACAACAGCGCCACCTCGACGACATCGCCGGCGAGGTGGATTCCACCTCGCGCGGACAGGTCGAGTCGCTCCGCGCGACGCAGGCCGCGTTCGGCTACACGCACGACCAGCTCAACCACATGATAGAGCCGATGGCCCGCGACGGCAAGGACCCCGTCGGCTCGATGGGCGACGACACGCCGCTTTCGGTGCTGTCGGACCTCAACCGCCCGCTGTTCACGTACTTCAAGCAGCTGTTCGCGCAGGTGTCGAACCCGCCTATCGACTACATCCGCGAGAAGCTCGTGACGAGCCTGGAGTCGCGGCTCGGCTTCCAGCGGAACCTGCTCGACGAGTCGGCCGACCACGCGCGCCAGCTCGTCCTCGACTCCCCGGTCCTCACGGACGCCGAGACGGCGGCCATCAAGGACCTCGACGACGACATGCGCAGCGCCGTCGTCGACACCACCTACGAGAAAGGCGGCGACATCCGGGAGGCCATCGAGGCCGTCCGCGAGGAGGCCAAGGAAGTCATCGAAGACGGCGCGGACATCGTCGTCCTCTCCGACCGCGCGGTCGGCCCCGACCGCGTCGCCATCCCGAGCCTGCTCGCGACGGGCGCGGTCCACCACAGCCTCGTCCGCAACGGCCTCCGGAACCACGCCGGCCTCGTCGTCGAGTCCGGCGACCCCCGCGAGGTCCACCACCTCGCCACGCTCGTCGGCTACGGCGCGGGCGCGGTGAACCCCTACCTCGCCTACCAGACCATCGAGGACATCGTCGCCGGCCCCGACGGGGCCGACGAGGGCGAGGCCATCGACGCGTACGTCCACGCGCTCGAAGACGGCCTGCTCAAGACGATGGCCAAGATGGGTATCTCGACGGTCGAGAGCTACCGCGGCGCGCAGATTTTCGAAGCCGTCGGCCTCGACTCCGACTTCGTCGCCGAGTACTTCGAGGGCACCGAAATCCGCACCGAGGGTATCGGCCTCGACGTCATCGAGGAGGACCTGCTGACCCGCCACGCCGCCGCCTTCGGGGCGGACCCGAAGCTCGAACGGCAGGGCGAGTACGAGAACCGCTCGGCCGGCATCCACCACGGCTGGAACCCCCAGACCGTCGGCACGCTCCAGCAGTCCGTCCGCACCGGCGACTACGAGAAGTACGAGGAGTTCGCCGAACTGGTCAACGACCAGTCGAAACAGCTGAAGGCGCTCCGCGGTCTGCTCGAATTCGACTCCGACCGCGAGCCCGTGGACATCGACGAGGTCGAACCCGTCGAGGACATCGTCAAGCGCTTCTCGACGGCCGCGATGTCGCTCGGCAGCCTCTCGCCGGAGGCCCACGAGAACAACTCCATCGCGATGAACCGCATCGGCGGCAAGTCCAACTCCGGCGAGGGCGGCGAGCCGCCGGAGCGCTTCGGCACCGAAAAGGAGTGTAACGTCAAGCAGGTCGCCTCCGGCCGCTTCGGCGTCACCTCGGAGTACCTCTCGTCGGCCGACGAGATTCAGATCAAGATGGCGCAGGGCTCGAAGCCCGGCGAGGGCGGCCACCTCCCCGGCAAGAAGGTAAACGAGATGATCGCCCACGTCCGCTACGCGACGCCGGGCGTCGGCCTCATCTCGCCGCCGCCGCTGCACGACATCTACTCCATCGAGGACCTCAAGCAGCTCATCTTCGACCTGAAGTCGGCCAACCCCGACGCCGACATCAACGTCAAGCTCGTCTCCGAGGCCGGCATCGGCACCATCGCCGCCGGCGTCTCGAAGGCGAAAGCCGACGTGGTCCACATCTCGGGCTACGACGGCGGCACCGGCGCGTCGCCGAAGACCTCCATCAAGAACGCGGGGCTCCCGTGGGAGCTCGGCCTCGCCGAGGCCAACCAGATGCTCCGCGCGACGGGGCTTCGCTCCCGCATCCGCGTCTCCGTCGACGGCGGGATGAAGACCGGCCGCGACGTGGCCGTCGCCGCCCTCCTCGGCGGCGAGGAGTACGTCTTCGGGACCGCGTCGCTCGTCACCTCGGGCTGCGTGATGGCCCGTCAGTGCCACGAGAACACCTGTCCGGTCGGCGTCGCCACGCAGGACGAGAACCTGCGCCGCCGCTTCCCCGGCGAGCCCGACCACGTCATCAACTACATGACGTTCATCGCGCAGGAACTCCGCGAGATCATGGCCGACCTCGGCTTCACCTCGCTCGACGAGATGATCGGCCGTCCCTCGCTCCTCCGGCAGGTCGAGACGGACCACGAGAAGGCGAAGCACCTCGACCTCTCGTCGGTGCTGGCCGAGCCCGAGACGGGCGCGCGCCGCAAGACCGAAGACCAGGTCCACGCGGACATCGAGACGCACGTCGACCACAAGCTCATCGACGAGGCCGAAGACGCCATCGAGAACCGCGAGCCGGTCGTCATCCGCCGCGACCTCTCGAACGTCGACCGCGCGGTCGGCGCGATGCTCTCGAACCGCATCTCGAACGCCCACGGCGGCGAGGGACTGCCGGACGACACCATCCGCTGTGAGTTCGACGGCATCGCCGGACAGACGTTCGGCGGCTTCCTCGCCCGCGGCGTCACGATGCGGCTCACCGGGGCCGCGAACGACTACGTCGGCAAGGGGCTGTCCGGCGGTCGCGTCATCGTCGACACGCCCGCCGAGGCCAACTACGAGGCCGCCGAAAACATCCTCATCGGCAACGTCGCCCTCTACGGCGCGACGCAGGGCGAGTGCTACGTCAACGGCCTCGCCGGCGAGCGCTTCGGCGTCCGTAACTCCGGCGTGAAGGCGGTCGTCGAGGGCGTCGGCGACCACGGCTGCGAGTACATGACCGGCGGCGTCGTCGCCGTCCTCGGCGAGACGGGCCGCAACTTCGCCGCGGGGATGTCCGGCGGCGTGGCCTACGTCTACGACCCCGACGAGGAGTTCGCAGCGAAGGCCAACACCGAGATGGTGACGCTCGAAGACCACCTCGACGACAAGGACGAGGCGATGCTCACCCGACTCGTCGAGAACCACCTCACGTACACCGACTCCGACCGCGCGGCCGAACTGCTCGACGACTGGCAGTCGGTCCTCGGCGACTTCGTGAAGGTGATGCCCGACGCGTACGCCGAGGTCATCGCCGAGGACGGCCGCGAGGACGTCCGCAACGAACTCCCCGCGAAGGCGGGCGCAATCGTCGACGCCGGTGCCGACAAGGTCGGCGCGGCGACGACCAGCGACGACTGAGGGCCGACTCGACCGTCAGCGACTGACGGTTCGGTCGCCACCCCGCGTTTTCCTGCTGTTCGGCGTGTTTTCCCGGACTGTTTCGTATCACTTACCGAACAGATAATGATGTGCCGTCCGGGGCCATGTCGGCGTGGATATGTTCGGAGACCACTCGCGGCGGACGCTCCTCGCCACGCTCGGTGCCCTCGCGGCATCCGGCGTCGCCGGCACGTCGCTCGCGGACAGTCACTCGACGGCAGAATCGGACACGGTCACGACCGAGGATTGGTCGCAGTCTCGTGCCGAACCGGGGCGAACCGGCGCAGTCGCTCCCGAATCTGCACCCGACGACGAGTACGCAGACCTGTCGTGGCTCGACGGAACGTGGCATAAGACCAGCGCGAACGAGGTACTCGTCGACGACGGGGCCGTCTTCCAGACGTTCTACACCAACGACAGCACGTTCCGCGGGGGCGTCGTCGCCTACGAGGCCGACACGGGCGAAGAGCGTTGGAGATACATCGCCCCGGAGTACGGGGCATCAGAACCCGGAATCGGCCGTGTGACCGACACGCCAGCCGTGGCAGAAGGGACGCTCTTCGTGACGAGCGAGGCAGGGTACACCGATTCGGACGTCAAGTACGGTGGACTCCACGCGCTCGACCTGGATACCGGCGAAATTAATTGGCAGAAGACACCAACTGACTACGCGAGTCCGGACGCCAAGTGGCTCGGGACGCCGCTCGTCGCCGACGGCTCCCTCTACGTCCAACACCTGACAAACGCCAGCGCAGACCCGGACCAGCAGGAGTCGGTCATCGCGGAACTCGACCCCGAGAGCGGCGAAGTCGTGTGGCGCTCCGACGCGTCGTACCGGTCCTACCCCTACATCGGCGACGACGAGACCCTCTACGGGATGGCGACGTACACCGACGAGAAGAACGAACTCGTCGCGTGGAACGCGAACGACGGGAGCAGACGGTGGACGGCGGTGGTGGAAGACGGTGTGAGCTTCGTCGACTCGGCCCACAAAAACGGTCGTATCTACCGTTCCTCCGGGAACCGGTTCCGAACGGACGAGATAAACCGAGTCGTCGCACACAGCGACGAGGACGGGAGCGTCGAGTGGGAGACGAGACTCACGCCCGAAGGCGAGGAGTCGGCGCGGTTCATCAGCGCGCCGGCCGTCGCCGACGGCACCGTCTACGTCACCACCGCGCTCGACGTGGACTCGGTGGCCGAAGAGGGCGTCCTCTCGACGGTCTACGCGCTCGACGCCGACACCGGAGACATGCTGTGGACGCACGACACCTCGACGGAACTCCACGGCGACCCGAGCGTCGCCGGCGACACCGTCTACCTCGGCGGGAGCGCCATCCCCAAGGCTATCGGTGACCTCGAACGCGAACGACGACACCCCACGGTACACGCGCTCTCGACCGAAGACGGGTCCCAGCAGTGGGCCTATCTGGTTCGACACGAGCAGGGCGCACCGTCCCGAAAGGCATCGACGCCGGCGCTCGCGGGCGGGCGAGTCCTCACGGGCTATCTGGAAGAGGAGTCCACCGAGCAAGCCGGGGTGTTCGCCCTCGAAGGGAGTCCGGAGGCACCCGATTCGAGGAACCTCCCGCGCTCCTCGGACGCACCCGTTGCCCGCATCGTCACCGACCCCGAAGACGCCGAGACCGCGGACCTCGACTCCGGAACCACCGTCGGCCTCGACGGGACTGCCTCGACGGGCGAAGTCGAGACCTACGAGTGGCAGTTCGGCGAGGGCGCGTCGTTCCGAGAGCGCGGTTCGACGACCGAGATTACGCTCGACTTCTGTGGGACGCTCGACGTGACGCTCCGCGTCACCGGGCCGGACGGGAACCAGAGCACCGACACCGTCAGTCTCTCTACCGACGGATAGCGGACCCAGCCTTCGACCCCTCCCCGACGCCCCTTTTTTCACCGAGCGCCCGAACTCGACAGTATGACCCGCGAGTACGACAAACTCGTCCGCGACGACGTCCCTCGAATCATCCGCGAGTCGGGTGAGACGCCGGTCGTCCACGTCGCCGACGACGAGGAGTTCGACCGGCGACTGCGCGAGAAACTGGTCGAAGAGGCCGAGGAGTTCGCCGAATCCGGGACCGTCGAAGAACTCGCAGACGTGTTCGCCGTCGTCGACGCGATACTCGCCCGACGCGACGAGGACTGGGAGACTGTCGAGACGGCGGCACGAGAGAAGGCCGCAGAGCGCGGCGGCTTCGAAGACGGCGTGGTACTCGAACGGGTGGAGTGAAACCCACGCGGTCGAAGCGGGTTCCCGGCACCCGCCACCGATTCTCGCACGTTTTTCACCGCGCGCACCCTCGACCGGGACATGGACAACGCACTCGTCATCGGCGGCACGCGGTTCATCGGCCGCCACCTCGTCTCGGAACTCCTCGACAGCGGCTACGCGGTGACCATCTTCAACCGCGGGAACCACGACAACCCCTTCGAGGACGACCCGCGCGTCCAGCACGTCCAGGGCGACCGAACGGACGACGAGGCGCTCCGAACCGCGAAACTGACCGTCGAACCAGACGCGGTGTTCGACTGCGTGGCGTACAAGCCCGCCGAGGTCGCTTCGGCGGTCGATATCTTCGCCGACGTGGACGCGTACGTCTACATCTCAAGCGGCGCGGCCTACGGAAGCGAGGTCATCCCGAAGCGCGAAAACGAGACGCCGCTTTGCGACTGCACCGACGAGCAGGCGGCAGACGACTCGGGCGCGAGCTACGGCCCGCGGAAGGCCGAGGGCGACCGCGTCGTCTTCGAGGCGGCCTCGCGGGGCATCAACGCGATGTCCGTCCGCCCGTGTATCGTCTACGGACCCGAGGACTACACTGAGCGCCTCGACTACTGGATCGACCGCGTGCTGAACTACGACCGGGTCGTCGTCCCCGGCGACGGGACGAACGTCTGGCACCGCGCCTACGTCGAGGACGTGGCGAGCGCGATGCGAATCGTCGCCGAGGAGGGCGAGGCGGGCGAGGCCTACAACGTCGGCGACAGACGACTCGTCACGCTCGAAGAGATGGTCGAGGTCATCGCCGACGCCGCGGGCACCGACGTCGAGGTCGTCCACGCGGGCGAGCGCGAACTCGCCGCGGCCGACCTCTCGATGGACGACTTCATCCTCTACCGCGACTACCCGCACGTCCTCTCGACGGACAAACTCGCCAGCCTCGGCTGGGGGTCCACTCCCGTCGAGGAGGCGATGCGCCGGTCGGTCGCCGACCACCGCGAGAGCGACCGCGACGGCTCCGAACACGACCCCGGTCGCGACGCCGAAGAACGCGTGCTTTCGATTCTCGACACGCTCTGAGGCGGGGAGACTCGCTCGAAGAACCGAGGCGGCGAGGCGGCGAACCAGACGAACTCAGCCGCTGAACTGTCCGTCGTGGTCCATCTCGGGGACCTCCTCTTCGAGCCACTCGCGGAACCACTTGACGCGCTTGAGCCGCTGGTGTGCGAAGCTCTGGGCCGTGTCGGTTTCGAGTCGCGCGGAGGCGTCGCGGCCGCGTTCGAAGACGCGCTCGACCATCTCGGCGGCGTCCATGTGGGTCCGCGCCTCGTAGCCCATCCGAAGGAGCATCAACGCGGTGCCGTTCGCGCCGATTTTGTCGAGGATATCCGCCTCGATGAGACAGCGCGTCTCCAGCGACACGTCCGTCAGCGACCCCTGATACGAGTGGTCGGAGACGACCTGACACACCTGGTCGACGAACGACTCGGGGTAGTCGCCGTGGCTGCTGAGGAACTCGCGGGCGACGCGAGCCCCCTCCTCGGCGTGGACGTCCTGGTCGGCTTCGAGCTTCGAGATGTCGTGAAAGAGGGCGGCCACGCGGACGACGTTCACGTCCGCGCCCTCGCGGTCGGCGATGCGCGTCGCGAGGTCGACGACGTTGAGGATGTGGTTGAACCGGTACTCCGCGGAGTGCCACGGGTACCAGCGCATCCGCCCGCCGTCGTCTTCGTTTTCGACGCTCGCAGAGAGATAGTCCGAGACGAAGCGCTTCATGTCCTCGAACTCGGCGTCGGAGACCGCCGACTCTTTGATTTCAACGCCCACGGCAGAACCTCCGTCGGTGTTGGCACGTGCGTATTCTCATTACACGGAATGAGGGTCGTTCCACTCTTAGGCGTTACGACACCCTGAGTCGCGGGAACCGTGCTCTCGGGCGAACAGACCGGGTCTCGTGGCCGGTGGTGTGAACCCGTGGCACATCGGCGAGAGTTAACTCACCCGGCCGCATCGTCTCCGCCGTGACCGACGCACGATACCTCGACGACGCGGAAACACACGAGTTCGAGGCGACCGTCGAGACGGTCCGCGGAAGCGACCGCGTCGTCCTCGACCGGACCTATTTCTACCCGACCGGCGGCGGCCAACCGAACGACACGGGCACCCTATCGAGAGACGGCGAGAGCGGCGACGGCGAGACGTGGGACGTGACGGACGTACGGAAACGCGACCGAATCGAACACGTCGTCGCGGGCGACGCCCCCGAGCCGGGAACGGCCGTCTTCGGACGCGTCGACGCGGCGCGGCGGCGGGCACACAGCCGCTACCACACGGCCCAGCATCTCCTCTCTGCGGTCCTCCTCGACGAGTTCGACGCCGAGACGACCGGCAACCAACTGTACGCCGACCACGCGCACCTCGACTGCGCCTACGACCGCTTCGACGACGACGACCTCCGGACCATCGAGACGCGCCTGAACGACCTCGTCGCGTCCGATCTCCCCGTCCGGTGGTACAGCCTCGACCGCGAGGAGGCCGAGGCGACGCTCGACCCCGAGCGAACCCGCCTGCACCTGCTTCCGGACTCGATTCGCGAGGTCCGAATCGTCGAAATCGGCGACGCGGACGACCCCTTCGACCGAACCGCCTGCGCCGGGACCCACGCCGCGTCGACGGGCGACGTCGGCCCGGTCTCCGTCACCGGCCGGACGACCCAAGGCTCGGCGCACGAGCGCGTGAACTTCGTCCTCGAATAACCGATTCGGCCCGACCCCCCACCGACTACCCCGACTGGGTCGCGTCTGTCCGCGCCCGCGGCTCGCAGACCCAGCCCTCGCGGACCGGGACCAGTTCGTAGCCCGCCTCGCGGAGCAGGGCCTTCGCCGCCGCCTCGTCGTGGCTCCCGCGGGCGTCGTGCAGTTCGAAATACACCGTCGGCCGGTGCTCACCGAGGACCGCTTCCGCCCCTCGGAGCACGTTCAGCCCGAACCCTTCGACGTCGACTTTCAGGTGGTCCGGCGGCGGGACCGTCCCAGAATCGACGAGCGAGTCGAGCCGCCGCATCGACACCGACGCCGTGTCGACGACCCGCGCCGCCCACGCGCTCGCGTGGTCCCGCGAGAACGACCCCAGTTCGTCGTAGCTCGACAGGTGGAACGCCCGCGATTCGTCGGCTTCACCGAGGCCGCAGTCGAGCAGGTCCACCCGGTCGTCGAAGTCGTTGACCTCGACGTTCGCCCGCAACTGGTCGACGACCCCGGGATGCGGCTCGACGGCGACCACCCGCGCCGAGGGCTCGCTGGCCGCGACCGCGAGGGTGTAGGTGCCCGTGTTCGCGCCCACGTCGACGACCACGTCGCCGTCGTCGAGACCGAGCAACAGCGCCTGTAAGAGCACGTCGTTGCCGTGGCGGTTGTACAGTTCGTAGCTCCTGAAACTCGTCCGCCCGACGTGTTTCTTCGTGGCGACGAGCCGTCGCTCGTAGTTCGCCCGGACGAGCGCGTAGTGGAGGGAGTACGCGAGGTGGCGAGCGGCCGACACCGGGTGCAGGAGAGACACGTTGGTGTACTGTCATTGTGTGCCGATAAAAATCGCTCGGCGGCGAAGCGCCACGCTCTTCGCGGTAGGTCGTCGGAGAAGTGTCGAGTAGTCCCGGGCGGATTCGAACCACGAAGACTCGAATCCTCTCGTCTTCTGGGTGTCGAATCGCCTTCCGTGACAAATTCGTGGCTCACCGTTCGGTTCGCCACAGAATTAGTAGTCCCGGGCGGATTCGAACCGCCGTCAGCGGCTGTCTTCTCGGCACGCATTGAACCGTACCAATCCAAAGGCCGCTATGATTGGCCACTACACCACGGGACTTCGGTGATGTCGTCCACTCGTCGGTTGTCCGCTGGTAAATGAAAACGCTTCGGTTCCGGTCGGTCGCGTCAGCGACTAATCGGCGGCTTCCGTCTCCGTCTCGGGTTCCGCGCCGCACACGTCGAGATACTCGCAGGCGTCGGTCTCGGGGTCGAAACAGTCGGGACAGTCGGAGTTGCGGTCGATGATGGTGTCGAGTCGCTCCGCGATCATCCCGTCGATGACGGGTTCGAGCTCGCGGGCCTCCGCGCGGAACTCCTCGACGTCGAGGACGTTCGAGAGGAAGCGCTCGATGATGCAGTAGGTCTGGAGCGCGTCGCGGGCGCGGACGATGCCGTCGTCCGTGAGCGTGACGCCCTTGTACTTCTCGTGTTCGGCGAGGCCACGGGATTCGAGCTTGCCGATCATCTCGTTCGCACTCGCCGGACTCACCTCCATCATGTCCGCGAGCGCGCCCGTGGCTGCCGGGCCGTTCTCCATCTCCTGCAACAGGTAAATCGCCTTGACGTATTGGTCTGCCGTGTTCATCGTTTCACTCGCGGTCTTCCATGATTCGCGTCACTTCTTCTACGCCCTCGGCCTCCTCCTCGCGAATCGACGACAGCGTCGCGACGAGTTCCTCGCGGTCGATAGAGAACTGTACCTCGCTCGCCTCGATGGCCTCGATGACGTCGTCGTAGAACTTATACGCGGTCTCCTCGTTACAGAGCTGGTCGTAGAGAACGCCGTCGAAGTCCTCGGGTTTCGTCTGGCCGTACTGGGCCTCGACCAGCGCCTCGATCTCCTCGAAGGGGACGCTGTCGACGTCTAAACGCTCGATGACCGCTTCGAGTCGGTTTCGGTGGTCGGCCGACTCTTCGGCGGCGTGCGACAGGAGGTCACGAATCTCTTCGTCGAGTTCCTCGTCGTCGAGCTCTTCGTAGTGGTGGTAGGCGCGCGCCTCCACGACTTCTTCGAGGACGATTCCGATTTGGAGCAGCCGAGCGAGTTGGTGGTCCGACGTGACCTGATACCCGACGCTCATCGGCGGCGTCCTCCGTTTGCGTGCGATACCAGCTGAGTCATACTCAGAGGTGAGTCTGTTACGAACTTAAGCGGTTCCCCTTTCGGGTTCCGACTCGTCCGTCTCGGACTCCTCGGGAGTCGTCGAGCCTCTTCGGGCCCGTTCTACGTCCTCGTTCGGCGTCGTGCGGCGACCCATCCAGTGGTAGGTGCCAATTCTGCTGTATCCTTGTTCGTCGACGATTTGCTCGATGACCTTCCGGTCGTCGTCGTCGATAGAGACGACGTGCGCGATAATCTGCCCGGGGACGGTTATCGGGTTCGCGGCCATCCCGATGACGAGTCCCGTGAAGGGTGCTTCGACGACGTGTTCTTCGCGTTTGAAGTGGTCAGAGATGGTACAGACGGAGTTCCCCTCCTCGACGATCGGGTACGGCCCCCAGTCCATATCTACCCACCCGCCCGCAGTCGACCGAATCCACTTCTTCTCTTTCGGCCCGACGATGCGTTGCCACGCCGGTTCGGTCTCGAACTCCTCGTCTATCAGGCCGAAGTAGGCAAAGAGGTTGTGCAAGTTTTCGAGCGCGAGGTCGACCATCGCCGGTTGATACCGGTGGGCCTCGCCCATCTCGACGGTGATGGTTGGAATCCCGTCTTCCGACGCGACACGCCGCATCATCCCCTCGGCACCGGCCCCGTCGAGGACGATAGTCGAGAGGAAGGCGTTCGCAACCTCGGCCACTGCGGGGTCGCTCATGTCCGCGCGCGTGTGGAAGATGGTCACTTTGTTCCGCGTCGACGTGTGGAAGTCCACACCGATGTCGCAGTTGGAGACGAATCGGTCGTAGATGACCTTGGCGATGCGTTTTCCTTCGTTTCCGTTCTCGGACCCGGGGAACGACCGGTTCAGGTCGCGGTCGTAGATGGGCAGGTACCGCAGGTGCGCGCGGTAGCCCGGCACGTTGAGGACGTGCAGGCAGACGATAGTTCCGGACAGTTCCTGTGGATCGTAGCGGTCTGCCACCTCCTGGACGACTTTTACGCCGTTGACCTCGTCACCGTGCATCGCCGCACTCACGAACACCCGCGGTCCCTTGTTCACACCGTTGATGATTGTGACCGGAATCTCTATCGGGTCACCGAGGAAGGACTCTCCCACCTCGTACATGATGTGTCGTTTCTCACCGGGGCGAACCTCGGCGTCGTATCGGAATGACTCTCCGTCGTTGTTGCTTGACATTGTACTCCCTCCGGTTGGACGGTTGTACTCCACCCCGGACGGGAGAGAATACGTCGAGCGCAAGCAAAAACATTGGTAGATAGACATTTTCGTGACGGACCGCCATCCGGGAGTATCACGCCGAAACGACTGTTTTCCGACTATCTGCCGCTCCTGCGGAAGACAGGATATATAAAATCTGAGAATAAAGCAGCGAGCTATCGGGCGCGTCTCAGCGCAGCCGCGCGGCGATGAGCTCTTCGAGGTCGTCGCGGAACTCGTCGACTGCAATCTCTTCGAGGACGGGCACGAAGAAGCCCTCCACGAGCATGTTACGGGCCTGTTCTTCGGGAACGGACCGAGAGACCATATAGAAGAGGTCCTCGGCGTCGACCTGCCCGACGGAGGCGGCGTGGGACGCCTCGGTGTCGTGGTTGTTGATGATGAGCTTCGGCGACGCGTCGGCCTCGGACTGGTCCGAGAGCATCAGCGTGTTCTCGCGCTGGTAGGAGTTCGTGCTCCACGCGTCGCGGCCGACGTCCTGAACGCCCTCGTACACCGAGCGCGCCTCGTCGTCGAGGACGCCGCGGGTCACGAGGTCGGCCGTCGTGTTCTCGGCTTTGTGCCAGACGCGGGCGTTGACGTCGAGGTGCTGGTCGTCGTGACCGAAGAACGCGCCGACGATTTTCGTCTCCGACGCCTCGCCGTTGAGTTCGGTCTCGACGTCGCTGCGGGTGAGCCGCGAGCCGAGGTTCCCCTCGATCCAGTTGACCGTCGAGTAGGTGTCGGCGTCGGCGCGCTTGAGCGAGTACGTGTACGTCTCCTCGTCGAGGTTCTGCAGGGAGCCGTACTGGACGTACGAGTTCTCGCCCGCGTCGATTTCGACGAGGTTCGAGAAGTACCGCGCGTCGTCGATGCTGTCGCCGGACTCGATGGCCTCCAGGATGGTGACCGACGAGGACTGCTCGGTGACGACGAGCGTGTGGCTGAACAGCGACCGAGAGTTCATCTCGGCGCGAATCTTCACGTCCTCGGCGTCGACGCCCTCGGGGGCGTAGATGAACGTGCCCGTCGTGAACAGCGCCGCCGAGAGGGCGGTGAGGTAGTTCGTCTCGGGGTCGACGACCGAGCCGAAGCGCTCCTCGATGAGGTCGCCGTACTCGTCGAGCGCCTCCGTGAAGGGGAGGACGACGACGCCCTCGGGCGACTCGCGGGTCGTCTCGTCGGCCTGATTCAGCGGGTCGACGAGCGACTCGAAGTCGAGGGCTTCGAGGTTCGTCCAGCGGCGACCGGGCGTCTGGATGACGTCCGGCAGTTCGAGCTCGTCGAGTGCTTCGAGCGCTTCGAGGCGGGCCTCAAGGAGCCACTCCGGCTCGTCCCGTGCGTCCGAAATCTCTCGTACCGTCTCTGCGGACAGGTTTGCGGGAAGTTGCGCGCTCATTGGTTATCCGAGGCTACCCTCCATTTCGAGTTCGACGAGTCGGTTGAGTTCGACCGCGTACTCGATGGGCAGTTCCTCCGTGATGGGTTCGATGAACCCGGAGACGATCATCTGCTTCGCGTCGTCGTCGTCGAGACCGCGCGACTGGAGGTAGAAGATGTCCTCGTCGCCGATCTTGCCGACGGTCGCCTCGTGGGCGACGTCGACCTGCGACTCGTTAATCTCCATGTACGGCATCGTGTCCGAGGTGGACTCGTTGTCGAACATGAGCGCGTCACACTCGACCGCGGTCGAGGAGTTCTTCGCGCCGTTGGCGATGTGGACGAGACCGCGGTAGTTCGTGCGGCCGCCGTCCTTCGAGATGGACTTCGACTCGATGGTCGACTTCGTCTCGGGGGCGTTGTGGTACACCTTCGCGCCGGTGTCGATGTTCTGACCCTCGCCCGCGAAGGCGATGGTGATGTGGTTGTCGGAAGCGCCGCGGCCCTTCAGAATCGAGGCCGGGTAGAGCATGGTTGCCTTCGAGCCCATCGAGCCCGAAATCCACTCCATGCGGCCGCCCTTCTCGACGATGGCGCGCTTGGTGTTGAGGTTGTAGGTGTTCTTCGACCAGTTCTGGACGGTCGAGTACTGGACGTGGGCGTCCTCGCCGACGAACACTTCGACGCCGCCGGAGTGGAGGTTGAACGCGGAGTACTTCGGGGCCGAACAGCCCTCGATGTAGTGGACTTCGGAGCCCTTCTCCGCGACGATGAGCGTGTGCTCGAACTGGCCCATGCCCTCGGAGTTCATGCGGAAGTACGCCTGCACCGGCATCTCGACCGTCACGTCCTCGGGGACGTAGACGAACGAGCCGCCGGACCAGATTGCGCCGTGAAGCGCGGCGAACTTGTTGTCGCTCGGGGGGACGCACTTCGTCATGAAGTACTCCTTGACGATGTCTTCGTGCTCCTGGACCGCCTGGTCCATGTTCATGAAGACGACGCCTTTCTCCTCCCAGCGCTCCTGCATGTTCTGGTAGACGACTTCGGACTCGTACTGGGCGCCGACGCCCGAGAGGGCGTTCTTCTCGGCTTCCGGGATGCCCAGCTTGTCGAAGGTGTCCTTGATGTCGTCCGGCAGGTCGCGCCAGTCGTCGACGCCGCCGCGGACTTCCACGTCCGGGCGGATGTACGGGACGATTTCGTCCACGTTGACCTCGGAGAGGTCCGGCTGGCCGGGCCAGTCGGTCGGCATCGGCATCTTCTGGTACTGCTTGAGCGCGCGAAGGCGGCGCTCAAGCATCCATTCGGGCTCGTCTTTGTCCTCCGAGATGACGCGGATGGTCTCTTCGGTGAGACCCTTCTCGGCCACGAACGCGGCCTTCTGCTCCTTCTTGAACTCGAAGCGAGCTTCCGTATCTGTCTCTTTGAGGTGGTCTTGGTCGGAACTCATGATGTTGGGGGATTACGCGGCTTCGTACACTTCCTCACGGACCCAGTCGTAGCCCTTGTCTTCGAGTTCGGACGCGAGCGAGGCGTCGCCGCTCTTGACGACCTTGCCGTCCAGCATGATGTGGACGTGGTCCGGCTCGACGTATTCGAGGATACGCTGGTAGTGAGTGATCTGGAGGATACCCGTGCCCTGCTCGTCGCGCAGCGCGTTGATACCCTTCGAGACGTCCTGCAGGCGGTCGATGTCGAGACCGGAGTCGATCTCGTCGAGAACCGCAATCGACGGTTCGAGAATCGCGGCCTGAAGGACCTCGTTTTGTTTCTTCTCGCCGCCGGAGAAGCCGGCGTTGAGGTAGCGTTGCATGAACTTCTCGTCCATGTCGAGAAGCTCCATCTTCTCTTTGAGGAGCTTCTGGAACTCGGCGACGCCGACTTCGCCGTCATCGACGTTACCCTCCATCGGGGAGGTGTCGTAGCCGGCTTCCTCTTCTTCCTCGTCGTCGTCCTCGCCGAACAGGAGCTCCTCGCGCTCGTCGATCTTCGCGTTGAGCGCGGTGCGGAGGAAGTTCGTCATGGTGACGCCCTCGATTTCCGCGGGGTACTGGAAGCCGAGGAAGATGCCGAGCGCGGCGCGCTCGTTCGGCTCCAGTTCCAGAAGGTTCCACGTGCGGGCGTCGTCCGGGATTTCGAGGTCGCCGAAGTCGTCGTCCTCCAGGTGAAGGAGGATTTCGCCGTCGGTTACTTCGTAGGCGGGGTGCCCGGCGATGATTTTAGAAGTCGTAGACTTGCCGGACCCGTTGGGACCCATCAGCGCGTGGATCTCGCCGGATTTGACTTCCAGGTCGACACCTCGCAGAATCTGCTCACCGTCTTCCTCCGCGACTCGTGCGTGGAGGTTCTTGATCTCGAGAGTTGCCATCGTTGGTTCGTTGCCTCGTACTCGAACGGTGGGGAGTATCGCCCATAATGCTTGCGCATTCACCCCCGCCACCTTTTGTAGAAAGAAAATTTGTTTTCAAATCCAAAAAGAATTGCGCCGATTCGCGACGGGCGTCCGGGTTTCGGACAGCCGAACAACGTTACGAGCCGTCCACCTATGTAACCAAATATAGTTTCATTAGTCGCCGATGCGACCGCTCACATGAAACTTCCGAGGCCGGTCTGTTCCTGCCCGCTTTTCACCTCGTCCCACGACATGCCGAGCGCCTCGATGACGCGGGAGATGGGCCCTTCGAGCGTCTTGGTGAGCATCGTCTCCCAGTCGACTTCGAACTCTTCCGGAATCTGGTCTGCGTACTCGAAGCAGATGACGTCGGGGTCGCGCTTGAACTCGCGGTAGCGGTCGTCGACCTGCGGGTCGAACCCGCCGGACTCCATCTCGCGGAACCACGACGGGTGGACCTTCTTGAGGTAGACCCGCTTCGGCTTCGACCCGCGGCCGAAGTTCGTGCCGAGGAAGGCGTTCGCGTACTGCGCCCCGCGGACGTGCGCGGTTGGCGTCTCGTACGCCGAGAGGCGCTTGCCGATGCCGCCGGGGATGCCGACCTGTTCGAGCGGCAGGTTCCCCGACTCGAAGTCGGTGATGATGTCGTGGAGGTAGTCCTTGATGACCTCGGTGTCCTCGCCGTGGACGATCATGTCGATGACGTTCTTCTGGACCTCCTTGGTTATCTGCGCGATGTCCGAGCGCTTGTACTCGAAGCCCGTGATATCGATGTCGTCGACGTCCTTGCCCTCCTTCCAGACGATGTGACCGGCGTAGCGCTTCTTTTTCCCCGCCTGGAAGAACCGCCGGTAGAGCTTCTCGAACTCGATTTGGAAGCGGTGGTCGTCCGCGCCCAGTTCGTCGCGCGCGAAGTCGTCGTAGGCGGCGTTGATGTGCTCCTCGATGTCGAACGACTGCTCGATGGCCTCCTGTTTCGACACGTCGGGGCCGAGTTCGAGCATGACGCTGTCGGTGTTGTGAAGGACAATACCTCCAACACCGTCGACGAAGTTTTCGTTTTCTTCGACGCTCAGGTCGTACACATAGCCGTCGTGGTCGACTTCGGTCAGCACGGGGTCTCGGCCTTTCCGGTAGGTGCCACACGTCCGAATAGTGTACGAGTCTTTGCTGTTGCGATACTTGAGCGAGTGTTTTTGCCCCCGTTGCGTGAGCAACATCGAGAGACCGGCAGCAAGTTCTCGGCTCGTCGTCTCGAAGTCGAAGTTCCGCTGTGCGTACGCTTCGGTGTATCGTGGGAATTCGCGGGACCCGTCGCCTTCGACGAGCAACGTCAGGAACAGGTCTTGCTTCTCCTCAGGAAGGTGGAAGACGAATGAAGGAATCCGTTTACCACGCGACGTCTGCCCTGCGAACTCGCGGAAGAACACAGCAGCGAGTTCGTTCATCATCTGCAGTTTCAGCGTCTCGTCATTGTACGTGACCGACGCACCGCCTGTGTCCGTTTGATACTCGGCGGTTCGCTCCGCTCGTCGGTCGCTCGTAATGATACCGGCGGTCGTGTTCTCGAACAGTCGAGAGTAATCTCGCTGGAGTTGGGCTAGCCACTCACGGTCGGATTCAGCGATACTTGCCCCGAATTTCGACGTCGCCGTCTCGCCAGTGGATGCGCTTCCTTCAGGGACGTACGCACCGAGGAGCCGAATGAGTGCTGCACCATCTTCACTGTCGATATCGACGAATCGTTTGACTTTGACGGTCGAGTCGACGTCTCGGTGGTGCTCGTGGCCGAACCAGACATACTCGTCGTCCGCGTGGATTTGTTTCCGCTTCGTTATCGAATTATCGCTCCCGACGCTCCGTCCGTCCTCGTACTCGCGTTCGTACCCACGAAGGACCTCGTAGACGTCGACCCGCTCGACAGGCTCGACGTCGGGCACCCCGGAGACGCGATACGGCTCCGCCACGTCGTCCGGAGAGACAGTTGTGAGGCCGTCTTCACCGGGGACGACGTACGAGTGGTCTCTCGTCGTCGTCGACTCACCGAACTTGTGTTGGAGGTTCACCACCGGTTTGTCCGTTTTATGGCGAATCGCCTGCGCAATCGGTTGCCACTCCGCCTCTCCATCTTCGTTCACAGAGAGGGCGTCCCACCCGTCGAGCGCTCGGCGAGTCTTCCCGGGAGTGGCACTTGCGACGACGTCCCCGTCGGCAGCGATGAGCACCTCAGATTCAGTCGTTCCGCGGGCAAACAAGTCCTCGATAGGAAGGATTCGAACAGTCCCACCGGGGTCTCTGGCGACGACCGGGCGATCTCCCGTCACGCTGTCGCCGTAGGCCACGTCGTAGCCGATTTGGTTCGCGGCCTGCTCCGTGAACTCGATGACCTTCCGGCCGGTCGCCGTCACCGCCGCGCCCATCTCCTTGTCGTAGAGGCGGAAGCGGTCCCAGCCCAGCACGCCGTACAGCGAGTTCATGATGACCTTCACCGCGGCCTGCTGGCGGTCGAACTGCTCGTACTCCGACGAGCCGGGGTCGTGGGAGTTCCGCAGCGACTTCTTGTCCTCCCGCTCGGTGAGGAGTTCGTCGACCATCTCCCGAATCATGCCGTCCGGTTCCTGCTGGAAATGCGTCCCGTTGGGCGCTCGGAACATCTCCCCGTCGTAGCTCTCGGGGTCGACCTTCGTCTCCGGCGACGCGTTGATGGTCACCATGCACATCGGGTACAGCGACTTCAGGTCGAGCACCGTGACGTTCTCCTTGACGCCGGTGATGGGGTCGAAGACGGCTCCGCCCTCGTAGTCCTCCGACTCCTGTTTGCCCTTCGAGGGGAGCGCGAACTCGCCGTGGACCTTGTGGAGCACGTAGATGTCGACGGTGTCGCCGGGCGTCGGCGCGTCTTCGAGCTTACAGCCGACGAACGTCCGCACCTCGTCCCAGAAGGCGATGATGTCCTGTTTCCGGTCGATTTCGACGCACAGCTCCACGTCGCGGAGGTTGTATTCGAGCAGGCGCTCGGGGTCTTCCTCCCAGAGGTCGCCGATGTCGCCCGAGTAGCGCTCCTTGCCCGCGTCGAGTTCGAGTTCGCCGACCGCGTCGAGGCGGTAGGATTCGAGTTCGGTGAACTGGGTGCGCTTGTAGGCGTACAGCAGGTCGAAGACGACGCGGCCCTTGATGTCCGGGCCGCCCCAGCCGCCGCGCCAGACCTCGCCGAGCCGCGACATGCGGTTGTAGTCGAGGTTCAGGTCGGTCGTCGGGTCGACCTCCTCCAACCGGTCGAGGAAGTACGGCGCGTCGAAGTCCTCGAAGTTCCACCCGGTGAGGATGTCCGGGTCGGTCTCCTCGATGTAGGTAAGGAAGGCGTCGAGCATCTCGGCCTCCTCGTCGAACGTCCTGACCTCCACGTCCGCGTCCTCCCCGAGAAAGTCGTAGTTCGGCAACGAATCGGGGCGCTTGCCGAGGCCGTCTTCGGCGACGGCGTGCCAGACGACGTACTCGTCGCGGTAGGAGTCGTGGCTGGTCAGACAGATAATCGGCTCTTCTCCCTCCTCGGGGAAGCCGTTCCGGTCGTTGACCTCGATGTCGAAGGTGTTCACCCGGAGGTTCGCGTCGACCTCCGCGGGCGCGACCTCCTGGTGGGGAATCTGAATCGTCCCGTCGCCGTCGTCGAGGCGGCGCGCGGGGACGCGGACGCCGCTTTTGATGTCCTTGTCGATAAGCAGGCGGTTCGGAAAGAGGATGTCCGCCTCGTAGTGGTCGAACTCGTCGCGAATCTGGCCGACGTCGCGGGGGGTGCGGCCGAAAATCTTCGTCAGTTCCTCGCCGCGAATACTCTCGAACCCGTCCTCGGTGCCGGTGATTACGTCCTTGTCGAGCGCGTCGTCGTCGAGGCTGTCAGTGGGCGCGTAGAAGTACGGTCGGAACCCGAGCACGCGGACGTGCTCGGTCTCGTCGTCCGCCGTCCGACCGAAGATGTGAATCACCGGGTACTCGTCGCGGCCCGCGCCCTCGATGGTGTAGTCGACCTGCGTGACGGCCAGTTCGACCGTCCCGTCCGGGTCGGGAAACCGCACCTCGTCCGTGTCGATGACGTCGGAGACGTGCTGGCCGGCGTCGCCGGCGACGATGGCGGCCTCCTCGTCAGGCCGCGCGTCGCCCGCGCCGTCGGCGTCGTTCCCCCCGAAGTCGGTCAGACCCGTCTGCGTCATGGCAGTCGCTTCGGCGGCGCGGCTAAAAACCCCGGCGTTTCCGCGAACCGCACCCCGAATCACGGAAAGACATTTACCCATGTATGACATTCCTTGTCACACGATATGACCGACCACGCAACTCCGGAGCGGTGGGATGGCACGATCGACGGCGACGGACCGGCTGGTCCGACGGGAGCCGAGACGGTCGAATCCTACGATATCGACGGTGGCGTGGTGTTCTACGACGCGGAGAACCCACTCGCGTGGGTCGAGGCCACGCGCTCGATGCGCCTCGACGACTGCGCCTGACCCGGCCGAAACGGACACTTTTTCTCGGCACGGCGTCTCGACGCGAGCGTGACGGACGACGAGCGACGCGAGGGGACGCCCCCCACCGACGCGGCCGACGGTGACGACGACGCGGAGCGTCCGTCGGAGGACACGGCCTCGACGTTCGACCCGAAAAAACGGCGGGGCGACCGCAGGGCCCACTGGGCCGACCCGGAATCTCGCTGGGGCGATCCAGAACGGGACCTCCCGACGATACCCCGCGTCCGCATCCCCGGCGAAGACGCCAGCACTGGCGACGGCTTCGACGACGCACCGGAGTTCTCGGCCGACGTGAACCCCGCCGTCGCACGCCTGTTCTGGGCGAGCGTCGTGCTCGCGAACGTGGGCCTCGCGGGCATCACTATCGGCCCGATGCTCGTCTACTTCCGCGGCGAAACGCTCCTCGGCGGCGGCATCTTTCTGTTCGGCGCGGTCGCGCTCGTCCGCGTCTACTCCATCTACCGGGAGTTCAAGCGGGGGACGTGGAAGGACGACGAGAGCGACGGGGACGAAAGCGACGAAGACCCGAGCGACGACGGAACGAACGACGACGGAACGAACGACGACGGACTCGCCGAGGGAGAAGACGAGGCACGCGAACCCGCCGGAGACGCCGCCGAGCGCAATCGCTAACAGTCGTCGCGCCCTTCGCCGACACATATGCGAACCGTCCGCGGACCTGACGGCCGGACGTACCTCCTCGTCAAGCAGTCGAGCGACGCCAGTCGCGTCCGCGACCCGGAGACCGGCGAGTCCCCGCTCGAAACCGCCGCGCGCGCCGTCCCCGAATCGGTCCGGCGAATCCTCGTCGCGGTCCCGACCGAGCGCGGCCTCGGCCTGCTCGTCGACCTCGTCGACCGCGGGCCGCTCCCCGTGGTCGACCTCCTCGGGGCCTACGACCTCTGCGAGAGCGACCTCCACGGCCTCCTGACCGAGTTCCGGGTCGCCGGCCTCGTCGCCGAGACCACGGTCTACGGGGAGCGCGGCTACGAGGCGACCGACGCCGCGAGAGAGGGTGTCGAACTGCTGCGGGCGAACGGCGGCCGCGAGTAGGCTAGCGCGGCGGAATCGAACGGCTCAGTCGTCCCCGAGGGCGCTCGCCGAGAGCGTCGGCGCGTCGGTCCGCTCGACCGTCGAGCGGTTCGTCGTCGGGTTCTTCTCCACGCGGACGAGGTCGTCGGCCGCGCCGACCAGCTTGTCGTCGTGGCTGACGATGAGAATCTGCTTGACGCCGCGGCTCTGCATGTCCTCGACGAGGTCGACCAGCCGCGAGACGTGGCCGTCGTCGAGGAAGACCGTCGGCTCGTCGAGGATGAGCGGCGGAAGCGGTGCCGCGCCGTCGATTCCCTCGGCGAGGAGCCGGTAGATGGCACACCGGAGGCTGAGGTTGAACAGGGCGCGCTCGCCGCCAGAGAGCTGTTCGGGTTCGAGCGCGGTGCCGTCCTTCTGGAACACCGTCAGCCCGTACTCGCCGTCGAGCCGGATTCGCGAGTAGGCGTCGTTGGCGTAGACGAGGTCGAACGTCTCGTTGAGCATCCGTTCGAGCACCTCGACGTTGCGCTGGCGAAGCTCCGCCCGGAGGTCCCCGTAGGTCGATTCGAGCGTCGAGACCTCCTCGTGGACCGATTCGAGGGCGTCCACGCGCTCGGCGAGGTGTTCGCGGCGCTCTCGGAGGGCGTCCAACTGTTCGAGTTCGGCCTCGACGCCGCCGACGCGGCTCTGGAGTTCGTCGCGGTCGTCGCGCAACTCGGGAAGCACCTCGTCTTCGACCCGTTCGAGGTACGCCGCGGCCTTCTGCTTGCGCTGTCTCGCCCCCTCGACCGCCTCCTCGTCGACCGTCTCTCGGAGTTCGTCGCGGCGCTCGCGGCGCTCTCGGAGGTGTTCGCGGCGCTCGCGGTTCACCTCGGCGAGCGTCTCGCGCTTCTCGCGGAGCCGGTCCCGCGCGTCGATTTTCTCGGCCCGCGCGTCGACCACCGACTCGACGCGATCGAGTCGGTCGCGCCGGTCGCCGAGGGCGTCGAGGTCGGATTCGAGCGATGCGACCGTCTCTGCGACTTCCTCGGCCCGCTCGGCCTGCGTCGTCGCCGCCTCGCGTTTCTCTTCGGCTTCGGCTTCGAGTTCCGCGGCCGCCTCGCGCTTCTCCGCGGCGGCCTCGCGGCGGCTCTCGACGGTCTCCTCGCGGTCGTCGATGCGTTCGTCCACGAGGTCGAGTCTGTCGCGCTGGGAACTCGCGCGGTTCTCGACTTCGACCAGCGCCTCGGCCGCCTCGACGGCCGCCGAGCGCGACTCGACCGCCGATTCGAGCGATTCGCGGTCGGCCTCCAGCGACTCGACCGCGGCCTCGCGCTCGCTGATGGCGTCGACGTGGGGCGACCCCTCGACCGGCTGTCCGCACTCGGGGCACTTGCCCGCGTCGCGGAGGCGCTCGGCCTCGGCGAGCCGCTCGCGCGCGTTCTTCAGTTCGGTCTCCGTCTCCGCGAGCGACTCGCGGGCGTCGGACCGCGCCTCCCGTCGTTCTTCGAGGAGGTCGGCGGCCTCGCCGAGTTCGACGGGTGCGTCTTCGAACCGCGCTTCGGCGTCGTCGAGCGACGACCGAAGCTCGGCGCGCGTCTCGCGGAACGATTCGAGCTCTCGCTCGGCCTCGGCGGCGGTCTCCGCGTCGGCGTCGGCGGCCTCGCGTTTCTCCGCGGCGCGCGATTCGAGGTCGTCGGCGCGCTCCGCGAGCCGCTCGGCCTGCGTCTCGAACGCCTGCGCCCGCGTCCGCGCATCCGAGAGGTCGTCGCGAAGCTCCGCCTCGCGCTCCGAAAGCGCCTCTCGCGCGTCGGCTATCGCCCCGTCGCTCGCGTCGTCGAGGTCGGCCCGAGCGAGGGCGTCGTCGATGTCCGATTCGAGGTCGTCGGCGGCGGCGTCGAGGTCGCGGATTCGCTCCGAGAGGTCGTCGCGCTTCGTCTCGTCCGCGGAGATTTTCGCGGTCAGGTCCTCGATGGCCGACTCGATTTCGTCCAGTCGCTCCCGCTTTTCGGCGTGTTCGTCGAGCGTCGCCTCGGCGGCGTCGAGCGCCGACTTCGCCTTGTCGCGCTGGGCCTCGTAGTTCGAAATCTCCTCGTCGAGGGAGTCGAGTTCGGATTCGAGCGCGTTGAGCGTCGCGTGGAGGTCCGCGTCCTCCTTGGCTTCGATTTGCGACTCGACGTCTTCGAGGATGCTCCGCTTTTTCGTCAGCACGTCCTCGACCCCGAGCCGGGCGTTGCCGGCGCGCTCGCGGTAGGCTTCGAGCTTCCCGAGCTGGAGGAGGTCGTCTATCATGTCCTGCCGCTGGCTCGGCGTCGCGTTGATGAGCTTGTTGACCTCGCCTTGCTGGACGTACGCGCAGTTCACGAACGCCTCGGCGTCCATCCGCAGGAGCGACGCGACGTGCCGGCGAACGTCGCGCGCACCCTCGACGGTCCCACCGGGGCCGTCGAGGACGCACTTCGCGGTGGTCGCGCGGTCGCCGGAGACGCGAATCCGGCGGTCGATGCGGTACTCGCCGCCGTCGTGGACGAATTCGAGCGCGATTTCGGCGTCGTCCGCGCCCGTCGTCACCACGTCTTCGAGCGTCCCCGCGAGCGCCTTCGAGCCGTAGAGCGCGAAGAAACACGCTTCGAGGAGCGACGACTTGCCGCTGCCGTTGACGCCGTGGATGACCGTGACGCCGTCTCGGAGGTCGAGTTCGGCGTCCTCGTAGGGCTTGAAGTTCCGGATGGCGATGTGGGTGAACCTCACGCGAAATCACCCAGCGAGCTGTCGCGGCTCGCCACCGGGTCCGCGGCGGACTCCGAATCGGGTTCGGCGGTCGTTTCCGAGTCGGTGTCGGTCGTCGCGTCGGCGTCAGCCAGTTCCGAGTCGGTGTCGGTCGTCGCCTCCGGCTCGGGTTCGGTCTCAGCCGCGTCTTCGGCGGCTTCAACGTCTTCAGCGACCGCCGTATCCGCCGAGTCCCCGCTCTCGCCTTCGCCCTCGCTCTCGGCGGCGACGAAGGCGTCGGGGTCCTCCGAGAGGAGCGATTCGACGCGCTCGCGCACCTCGTCGCGGACGTTCGAGTCGGCGACCTTGCTCGCGCGGACCGTCTCGTCCACGTCGAGGGCGGCGCTCGACAGCCCCATCTCGCGGACCCGCTCGCGCACCGCGTCGTCGGGGTCGGCGAACGTCACGTCCGCCGCCAGTTCGGCGTCGTCGTCGATGTCGCGTTTGTCGTTGACGCGGGCGACGAGCGCGCCCTCCTCGACGGCGAACGATTCGACCGCCGCGGGCGTGACGGCGTCGCCCTCGCCCCGCAGTTCGACGATGACGACCGCGTCTTCGACGTCGAACTCGCGGACGCGCTGGCGGACGCGCTCGATGCCCTCGTCGCCGGCGAGGTCGACCTCGACGAACGCGAACGGGCGCGTTTCGAGGGTCCGCCGGCGGATGTCGACCGCGTCGGGCGTGAACTCGACGAGGTTGTACCCGCGGGGGTCGCGCTCGCTCGCGCTCGCGCGCTCGGTGGACCCGCAGTAGGTCACCCACGTCCCGTCGAGGTCGGCCGTGTCGGGGACGTGGTTGTCGCCGAGGAGGACCGCGTCGAAGTCGACGTTCGACTCGTCGAGGACGGTTTCCGTCTCCCAGTCGGCGTGCGCGAAGGGCGTAAAGAGGCCGTGGGCGACGAGCACCGCGCGGCCGGCGTCGGCGGGTTCGAACCGGTAGTCGAGTTCGTCTCGGCGGGAGCGCGGCACGTGGTCGAGGCCGTAGAACGCAACGTCGCCGACGACGTGGGGGTCGCGCCCCAGTCTCGTCGCCAGTCCGAGGCGCTCGAAGAGGTCGAGCCACTGGCCCCCGCGGGTCGACTCGTGGTTGCCGACGATGGCGAGGAAGGGAATCCCGGCGTCGTCGAGGCGACGGAGCGCGGCGAGCGTCCCGAGGAGGTCGGGGAGTTCGGGACGGCGGTCGTGGTAGAGGTCGCCCGCGTGGACGACGGCGTCCACGTCCCCGTCGAGCGCGTCCGCGACGACCCGCTCGAAGGCGTCGAGGAAGTCCTGTCGGCGCTCCGGCGAGTGGTACTGCTGATACCCGATGTGGGTGTCGCCGGTGTGTATCACCCGTGTCATCTATCACTCGGTTCGACACCGCCGCTGAAAACGGTTGTGCGACCGGAGCGGAAGTGGTCGGGGTCCCGCGGTCGTCCCTCAGCGGCACGGGAGTCCCGATTCGACCCGTCGGCCGCGTCGGCGAGCGCGACGTGGAGCCGGTCGAGGTCGGCGAGGAGCGCCCGCCCGGAACGCGCGCAGTCGTGGTTCCCGCGTCGGGCGGCCTCGCCGACCGCTCGGCGGAGCGTCAGTTCGCCGCCGTCGGAGAGAAAGCGGGCGGCGGAAGAAAGCGATTGGAAGGCGTCACGCGCGTCGGCGACGACCTCGGCGGGCGGACGGGCGCCGGGCCGGTCGTCGATATCGGCGTCGGCGTCGGCGAGCGCGGAGAGCGCGCGGCCGACGTCGTCGGGAGCGGGCGAAGACATGCGACGACGTGGCCGCGCGTTCGGACTTAAATGTTGAGCGTGTAGAGCCGCTTGCGCGCGTCGGAAAAGGAAAACCGGGAGTCGACCGCGCCCTCGTCTTCCAGCCGGGAGAGCGCGTAGCGGACGGTGCGCGGTGGTAGAAGCGATTCCTCGGCGATCTGACTCTGGGTGAGCGTGTCCTCGTAGTCGAGAATCTTCGCCACCAACTTCGCGCTCGGGGGCATGTCCCGAACCGACGCCCAGCGGTCGTCTGCGTCGGGTTCGGACTCGCGTTCGGCTGCTTCCGTAGTGCTCATCGTACGAGACACCAAGCGATGCTATTAGATAATATTTGCTATCCAGAATTATTACCGCTAGGAATTTATGTGACGCACGTCAGACTCGTCATCCGGGCGGGAGACGCGCCCTAGGCGGCGAATCCCTCACACACCCGAAGCCTCTTATGAACCTGCACCCTATGCCGGATGATGACCGATACTGTGGACGACGTCGACCTCCCCTACGATAAGGACTCGGCGTCGCAGCAGGAGAAGATCACCGCCCTTCAAGAGCGGCTCGAAGTTCTCGAAACGCAGAACGAGGAGATGCGCGACAAGCTCCTCGACACGAACGCCGAGAACAACAAGTATCAACAGAAGCTTGAGCGACTCACCCACGAGAACAAGAAGCTCAAGCAGTCGCCGCTCTTCGTTGCGACGGTTCAGGAAATCACCGACGAGGGGGTCATCATCAAGCAGCACGGTAACAACCAAGAGGCCCTCACCGAAGTGACAGACGAGATGCGCGAGGAGCTCGAACCCGACGCGCGCGTCGCCGTGAACAACTCTCTCTCCATCGTCAAGCGGCTCGACAAGGAGACGGACGTCCGGGCGCGCGTGATGCAGGTCGAACACAGCCCCGACGTGACCTACGAGGACATCGGCGGACTCGAAGAGCAGATGCAGGAGGTCCGCGAGACGGTCGAGATGCCGCTCGACCGCCCCGAGATGTTCGAGAAGGTGGGCATCGACCCGCCGTCCGGCGTGCTCCTGTACGGCCCGCCGGGCACCGGGAAGACGATGCTCGCCAAGGCCGTCGCCAACCAGACGAACGCCTCGTTCATCAAGATGGCCGGCTCCGAACTGGTGCACAAGTTCATCGGCGAGGGCGCGAAGCTCGTCCGCGACCTGTTCGAGGTCGCCCGCGAGAACGAGCCCGCCGTCATCTTCATCGACGAGATCGACGCCATCGCCTCGAAGCGCACGGACTCGAAGACCTCCGGCGACGCCGAGGTCCAGCGCACGATGATGCAACTCCTCGCCGAGATGGACGGCTTCGACGAGCGCGGCAACATCCGCATCATCGCGGCGACCAACCGCTTCGACATGCTCGACCCCGCGATTCTCCGCCCCGGTCGGTTCGACCGCCTCATCGAGGTGCCCAAGCCGAACGAGGACGGCCGCGAGATAATCTTCCAGATTCACACCCGGAAGATGAACGTCTCCGACGACGTGGACTTCGTCGAACTCGCCGAGATGGCCGACAACGCCTCCGGTGCCGACATCAAGGCCGTCTGTACGGAAGCCGGCATGTTCGCCATCCGCGACGACCGCACGGAGATATACATGCAGGACTTCCTCGACGCCTGGGAGAAGATTCAGCAGGAATCCTCGGACGAGGCGGAAGTCTCGCGCGCGTTCGCGTAACCGACGCGCGAGCCACGTTTCGTTCCGCCCGAGTTCGGGTTTCGACTCCGTTCGGATTCACTTTTCGCGCGACGCCGACCGCCGAGTGGCTACGCGGCGAACGCGAAGTACGGGAGGACGAACAGCGCGAGGAACATCGCAGTGAGGATGAGACCGTAGCCGCCGAGCGTCGCGGCCGCGGTCAGCCACGATTCGCGTCGGCCGGGGAGTTCGAGCGCGGACATACCCGGTCGGTCGCGGTCGTGAATCATAAATCGTCGGTATTTCGGCACCGGCGACCGGCCCAACCCGAACGACTGAAACCGACCGGGTCGAACCCACGGGTATGGGCACGCCACTCGAAAGCCGCGAGGCGCAGGCCGAGGAGGTCCTCGACCGACTGTACGAGGAGTACCCCGACACCACCATCTCGCTTTCCTACTCGAACCGCCTCGAACTGCTCATCGCCGTCATGCTCTCGGCGCAGTGTACCGACGAGCGCGTCAACAAGGTCACCGCGGAGCTGTTCGAGAAGTACGACGACGCGGCGGACTACGCCGCCGCCGACCAAGAAGAGCTGGCCGACGACATCAGCTCCATCACCTACTACAACAACAAGGCGAAGTACATCCGCTCCGCGTGCGCGGACATCATCGAAAAGCACGACGGCGAGGTCCCGGACACCATGTCCGCGCTGACCGACCTCGCCGGCGTCGGCCGGAAGACCGCGAACGTCGTCCTCCAGCACGGCCACGACATCGTCGAGGGAATCGTCGTCGACACCCACGTCCAGCGGCTCTCGCGCCGCCTCGGGCTGACCGAAGAGGAGTACCCCGAGCGAATCGAGGAGGACCTGATGCCGGTCGTCCCCGAGCGCGACTGGCAGCAGTTCACCCACCTGTTCATCAGCCACGGGCGAGCCGTCTGCGACGCGCGCAACCCCGACTGCGACGCGTGCGTGCTCGAAGGCATCTGTCCCTCCTCGAAGCGCGACCACGACGTCGACCTCGCCAGCGGCGAGGCGTGGTGAGCGCTCAGCCCAACACGTAGCCGCTCAGGTAGCGGTAGATGCCGAGCAGCCACGCGAGAATCCAGAAGATGACGTAACCGAAGACGCCGACGCGGAGGCGGCCGCGCCACGCCCCCATGTTCTCGTGGAGGTCGTCGAGCGACACGTCCGGGTCCGGGTCGCGGTAGAGGTCGGCCTCCCACTTGGCCTGGAAGATACGGACGATTCCCGTGAGCGCGAAGACGAGCATCGCGTACGCTTGTAGGCCGAGAATCGCGTGGAGGGCGCTGAGCCCGTTGAGCTGCTGAAAGAGCCGCGGGAGCATCCACGCGACGACCGGAACCGTGTTCAACACGAGCCCGGGGAAGATGATTTTGAGGTGGTAGACGAGCACGTCCCACGAGACCGTCTCGGCGTCGATCATTATCCACGCGCCGTAGATGTAAAACGGAAAGCTGGCCGTGACGGTGATCGCGGCGAGCGTGGCGAGGGTCGTCTCGTCTGCCATCGCACGGCGTTCGGACCCGGTCGGCCTAAAGGGACCGATGCGCGGCGCTCCGTTCGAGCGCTAGACCACTCGGCGAACTCCGAGCGCCGGGGCCGACGCCCCGGGTTCGAGTTTCGACCCACGTCTTTCGAGCGCCGGACCAACTGGACGCCACGTTTCGGAGCGTCGCACGGCGAGCCACACGCGACGAGGCGCTGTTCGGGGTCGGAACACGTTTACCGGCGTGGACCCTACTCCGGGGCGATGTCAGACTCGTCTTCCGCCCCGGCCGACGACGGCACGTCGCCGGACGCGGACGCCGACGCCGCGATGTCCGACGCGGAGCTCGCGGCCCTCCGCGAGGAGGTCGAAGCCAAGTACGACTTCGAGAACTTCGGCCCGGCCGACATGGCGAAGATGACCCCCGAGGAGTGGGACGCCGCGTTCGACCCCGACTCGTGGATTGTCGGCGAGGAGCTGCTCGACCGCGTCGAACAGGAGCTCCGCTACCGCGTCGCGATTCGCGAGGTGTTCGCCGTCCTCGAACGCGTGACCGAAGACGGCGAACCGCGGATTCTCGCGTACTCCGACGAGGGCTACGCCGTCGTCTACCCCGACGGGAGCGTCGAGGGCGAGGGGACCGTCCTCCGCGACGTGAAACCGACCGTCGCGCTCTGCTCGATGGAGGACTTCGAGGTGAACGACGCGCCGGAGACCGTCAGGCTCCCCGAACCCGACGAGGTCGCACAGGGGACCGGCGACTTCGGGAATCGGATGCTCCAAATCGTCGCGTTCGGCCAGGTAATCGGCGGACTCGCACTCATCGCGTCGTGGCCGTGGCTTCCAAGCCCGAAGACAATCGCCGCGCCGATTGCTGGCTTCGGCTTCCTACTCGTCGGCATCTTCCTCTTCGTCGTCGTCGCAAACGCTCGCTTGTCCGACCGCTTCCGCGCCGAGGAGTACCGGGACAGGCTCCGCGTCATAGGCCTCGAAGGCGACTCGCGGCCCGAGTTCGTGCCCGCGTTCGACGGGGACGAAACCGCCTCGCCCTTGGTCGAGGGTCCCGAGAGAGACGCCCTCAGTTCTGAGGGCTGAGGCCGACGCGAACCCGCCTCGCAAACACCCTCCGTGACGGCATAGTCGGTGGGTTTAAGCGCATCCCATCCTGACGAACGACCGTATGAAAAGGCGGGAGTTTCTCCGAACGGCTGGCGGTGCGACAGCCGCCGCGACCGCTGCCGCCGGGACCGCTGCTGCGCAGGAAGGCGGCGGTGGAGCGCAGGTTCAACCCGACTTCGATGGCCACCTCGACGGCGTCGACGGAGGCTACGAAGACCTCCGCGGCCAAAGCGAGGTCACCATCGAAGTCGGCGCGTCCGGCAACGGCGGGAACCTTGCGTTCGCACCGGCTGGCATCTGGATCGACACCGGTACGACCGTGACGTGGGAGTGGACCGGCGAGGGCGGCGGCCACAACGTCGTCGCGAGCGAGGGCGCGTCGCTCGACTCCGGCGCGGCCGTCTCCGAGGCCGGAAGTACCTACGAGTTCACCTTCGAGAGCGGTGGTATCACGAAGTACCACTGCGTGCCCCACGAGGCGCTCGGCATGCTCGGCGCGGTCGCCGTCGGCGACGACGTGGCGACTGTGAGCACCGGCGGTGGCGGCCGGAAGGAACTACACGAACTCGGCGTCCCGATTCAGGCACACTGGGTCGGCTCGGCGACGATTCTCGGCATCATCGTCACCATCATCTACACGTTCTTCATCTTGAAGTACGGCGAGTCCCCAAATACGGGTAACACCGGAGGTGGCGAGTAATGTCTTCGACCGGCAGCACGTACGGCGACATCCACCGGTACGAACCGGCGCGAGAGAGCACCGCGGCGGCCATCGCTATCGTCCTCCTGACGATTATCGAGGTCGTGTTCGTGTTCCTCTTTACCTACGGCTTCGTCTCCGGTTGGGGACTGACGGACACGGGGAACATGTTCCTCGGCGGCATCCTCGCCGTCGTCTTCGTGGACCTCGCGTTCATCCTCGCGCTGTACCGCAAGGAGTTCCTCCCCGACGTGATGATCGTCAAAAAGCGGCGTCGCAAGTGGGAAGACCTCTACGTCCGCGAGGAGGACGTCGACGGTGTCGCCCTCAGCAGCGACGACGCGTGGGAACAGGTCAAGCGCGCGGTGTACCCCTACTACAAGCGATAAACAATGAGTCTCGAACGCAAAGACGACTACGACCACAAGGCCTGGATGAAAAAGAAGGACCTCACCCCGGTCGAGGCCACCTTCCTCACCACGCTCATCTGGCTGGATAAGCGACTCCGCATCGTCGATTATCTGGAACTTCTGGAGACGCTCTACTACCGAGTCAACCTCCAGATGCCGAAGAGCCACACCGAGCAGTACAACCTCGACAACAAGTTCTGGTACTGGTATCCGCTGTACACGCTCGGGTTGTTCTCGACGCTCGCGTACGTCGTCGCGGCGATTAGCGGGGCCCTTCTCGGGTTCTACTACTCGCCCGCGACGACCGGCGACCCGACCACGGCCTACAACAGTATCGAGTTCATCATGCGCGACCTGCAGTTCGGCTTCATGCTCCGCTCCGTCCACCGCTGGTCGGCGCAGGTCATGGTCGCGGCCGTGTTCCTACACATGCTCCGTGTCTACTTCACGGGGTCGTACAAGGAACCCCGCGAGCTGAACTGGCTCCTCGGCATCGTCCTGATCAGCCTGACGATGGTGTTCGGGTACACCGGATACCTCCTGCCGTGGGACCAGCTCGCGTTCTGGGCCGGTCAGATCGGCGTCGAGATGGCGCTGTCGGTTCCGCTCGCCGGCGAGTGGGTCGCACAGCTCCTGTTCGGCGGCTTCTCGCTGGGCCAGTCGACGCTACAGCGCATGTACATCATTCACGTGTTCCTGCTCCCGTTCGTCGTGACGACGCTCATCGCGATTCACATCGGTATCGTGTGGGTGCAGGGCATCGCGGAGCCGCACTGAGGTGACAACTATGAGCGACAACGAACCCGAAAACGAGGAGATTCGATCCGACGGCGCGGGCATCGTGGCCCCGGACGACGAGACGCCGACGTGGAGCGAGCGCAAGGCTCGCAAGACCGGCCTCTCTCGGCTTACCTACGAGTACTTCGAGCGCGCACGCCGCGAAGACCAGGACCTCCGCACGGAGTCCGACTACGTCGAACGCGACGTGCTCGCGTTCCCCACGTGGCCCCACGAGACCGTCCGCAACCTCTCTATCGCGTCGTTCTTCGTCGGGATGATCCTGTTCCTCTCGGCGACGATGCCGCCGCACATCGGGGCCCCGGCGAACCCGTCGAGCACGCCGGCGGTCATCCTGCCCGACTGGTATCTCTACTGGTCGTTCGGCCTGCTCAAACTCGGCCCCCTCAACCCCGAGATCGCCATTCTGGGCGATCAGATGCTGATGGCCGACCGCACGTACGGCGTGCTGGCGAACGTCGTCGTCGTGGGCTTCATCGCCATCGTGCCCTTCCTGAACAAGGGCTCGGCCCGACGCCCCGTCGAGCAGCCGTTCTGGTCGGCGGTCGGCGTCTTCGGCGTGGTGTTCGCGCTGACCATCTCGCTTCTGGCCATCAAGAACCTCATGCCCATGAACGTCGACCTGCTGTTCGACCTGACGTTCCTGCTTCCGTTCGTCTTCGGGACCATCACCTACGCGGTGCTGAAGACGATGCGCGAGGGGTACATGTACAACCTCAACCGCCGCTACTACCGGCTTCGTCCGCCGAAATAGAGCGGAACCACTACCACCTGTCCCCTCTTAGCGCCACCAATGACAGACAGCGACGCGACCGACCGACTCCACGAGAGCGACGAGACGCGGCGCGGCCGCCGCGATATCGTCGTTCCCATGCGGCTCTACAAGACGATCACCGTCTTTTCGACGCTCATCGCGGTCGTCAGCGTGGTCCTCGGATTCGTCTTCCTCGACGCCGCGACGCTCCAAGTGAGCGCCCTCCGCGCGGTCGTCGCCGCCGCGCTCGGCGCGCTCGGCATCGGCGTCGCCGACGGCCTCCTCAGCACGGCGCTCGCGGTCGTCGGGCTGAGCGTCATCGCGTTCGGCGCGGTCGTCTACACGCTCGGGACCCGATTCCGCGCCCGAGGAATGGGAAAGTCTCAAGAGGACTCCGGCGAAGACTCGAACAATGGCTGACGAATTCATCAAGGGACTGGGTATCCTGACCGGGTCCGGACTCGCGTGGTTGGTGCTCGCGTCGTGGTACCGGACGAGCAGTTTCGAGAGCAGCAAACAGCTCATCGAGCCGCTGTCGTCCGGCGCGACCGAGGGACTGTTCAACATCATCGGCGTCACGCTGATGGACGTGTTCCTCTGGTTCGCGCTCCTCGGCGCGCTCACCTTCTGGGTGCTCATCCCCGCGGGCCACCAGATCATGTCCGCGCTCGAAGAGCGCCGCAACGCGCAGTAAGCCGGCCGAGGCGCAGTCAGTTCTCCTCTCATCTCGATTCGAGTCGCGGAAGAACCCCCTCACGATAGCGGTCGCGCTCCGGTCGACCTACCGCGTCGGATTGGAAAAACTCTAATGAGTCTCGCCCCGACGGTCCTGTATGCACCCACTACAGTTCCTCGTCCCGCTCGATCAGTTGACGGCGGTCGAGCCGATCGTCCCGCACCTGGCGCTCGCGCTCGTGCTCGCTAACTTCGCGACGCGCTTTCTCGCCCACCGGTCGCACGTCCGGCAGGCCGAGGAGGGTGGCGAGGAGGCCGTCTCTCGGTACCTCCCGCACTCGATCACGTCGGGCGCGGTCGTGTTGGCCTCGTTCCTCTATCTGCTCGTCGAACCGCACGGCGGCATGGTGCTGACCGTGCTGGTCGTCGGGATGTTCGTCACCGACTTCTTCGAGTTCGAAGCGCGCAAAGTCGAGGCTCGGACGGACAAGCCGCTCGAACGCCCGAACGGCTCGCTCGTCGCCGCCACGCTCGTGCTGTTGTACGCCGCGTTCCAGAGCCTCTTTTTCGTCGTCTCGGACTACTGGAATCTCATCGTCTAAGCACGCGACGCAGTCTTCTCCGCGTCGCCGCGCTCGCATCGCTCACGAGGAACACGTATTTTCGCCGCGTCGAGCGTCGCCGCTCGGCGGCGGCGGCGAACCGCCCCGCGCTCACTCGACGAGAACCGGGACGCTCCCGTCGCGGTCGATGACCACCGACTCGAACGGGCGTATCTCCCGGACGACTTCGTCGTCGGCGACGAGCGAGACGGGCGCGTCGTCGCGTTCGACCGACAGTCTAACCGGGGGTTGGAGGACCCACGAGTTCGTCTGGGTCGCGTAGGGCGAGACGGGAACGACGGCCAGCCCGGCGGCGGGACCGACGACCGCGCCGCCCGCGGCGCGCGCGTAGCCGGAGCTCCCGAGCGGGGTGGCGACGACGACGCCGTCGGCGCGGAACTCGTCGACCGGCGTCCAGCGCGCCGCCGCGCGCGACTCGTCGGTCGGGTCCGTCGAGAAGGGGACCGCCGTCTCCGCGTGGGCGACGCCGTACTCGGAGATGTGCGCCGGCTCGCTCGTGACGAGCATCGCGTCGAAGAGCGCGCGCGCCGACGAGTCCTCGCCGACCGAGAGCGTCGGGTGGTCGACGACGCGGCCGCCGCCGGCGACGAACGCGGACAGCCGCGACTCCAGTTCGTGCCGCTTTGGCGACCACGGCGCGGCGCAGTCGACGGGGACGACCGGACACGACCACTCGGCACCGAGCGCGACCGCCGAGAGCGCCGACTCGCCGACCGCGACGACGGCGTCCGCGTCGGCGGGCTCCGGCTCGACCGACGCACCGGCCGCTCTGACGGCGGTGGCGACCGAGTCGTCACCGACGATACCGAATCTCATCGTCGTCCACCCGCGGCGAGCCCCCGTAGCATCGTCCCGTGCTACGCCGCCGCGAATAAAAGCCCTCGTGGTTCGGTCCGGCGGTGGGAAAGAGAGATTCCGCGGACCGTCCGCGTCGCCGACGCCTCAGAACGGCCAGTCGCCGGTGACTTTCATGCCCTCGGCCTGGTCTTCGGCTTCGAGCGCCGCCGCGATGTCCGCGGGGTCGGCGTGGGGAATCTCGCGGTCGGCGTCGGCGAGTTCGACGGTCAGTTCCGTGAGGAGAATCGCCTGCTCGCGGAGCGTCCGCGACTCCAGTTTCTCGATGGTGTCGGCGTGGGTGTGGCCCCAGCCGCGGCCGCGGCCCTCCTTTTCACTGCCGACCATGTACGCCGGGACGCCGCGGGCGACGAACGGCCAGTGGTCGCTGTGGGGGAGCTGTTCGGGGAGCGTCGAGACGTCGTGGTCGAACCGCTCGGCGACGGCGTCGGCAGCGGCTTCGAGCTCGTCGAAGCCGTGGGTGGTGAGCTTGAGCGTCCGCCCGGCGACGACGCCGTCGTTGTTGACGATGGCCTTCACGTCGCTCCGAGCGTCGCCGAGGCGGTCGGCCTCGTACTCGGAGCCGACGAGGCCGACTTCCTCCGCCCCGAAGCAGACGAAGCGGACGCGCGTGTCGAGTTCGTCCTCGCGGGCGGCGAGCGCGCGGGCGACTTCGACCACCATCGCGGTGCCCGCGCCGTTGTCCATCGCCCCCTCGGCGATGTCGTGAGCGTCGAGGTGGCTCGTGACGAGCACCTCATCGTCGGTGTCGGGGCCGAGTTCGGCGTGGACGTTCCCGCTTTCGGCCGCGGGCGTCTCGCAGGTCACGTCGACGGTCACCTCGTCGCCGTCGAACCGACGGCGGAGGCGCGCGCCGACCTCCTTGCTGACGCCGACCGCGGGGATGTCACCGATGGGAGCCTCTGCGGTGCCGACGCTCCCCGTGGGCGGGAGTTGGCCGGGGACGTGGTTGGCGAAGACGAACGCGGCCGCGCCGGCCTCGACGGCGTAGTAGTACTTCTCGCGGCGGTGGATGAAGCGGTCGTAGTGGTCGGGGACCGTCGTGGAGACGACGACGACCTTCCCCGAGAGGTCGCGGTCGAAGTCCTCGGGCAGGCCGTAGCCGAGGTCGACCAGTTCGCCGCTCGCGGTGCCCGCGGGACTGCGCGGGAGCGCGATGCAGTCCTGCGTGGTGTCGGCGGCGTAGACTGCGCTGTCGCCGCGCTCCCAGCCCTGAATCTCGAAGGGGTCGATGCGGACGTTCCGCGCGCCGACGCGGTCGAGGGCGTCTCGGGTCGCCTCCATCGCCTCTCGCTCGCCGGGCGAGCCGGCCATCCGGTTGCCGATGTCGACGAGTCGCTCCAAGTGGTTCCAGCCGACCTCGCTCGTGAACGTGTCGCCTATCCAGTCACTCATAGTGGACCGTCTCGCGGGGCCGTGGTAACCGTTGCGATGGGTCGAAAACGAGCGTCAATCGAGGGCGAAAATCGACCGACGTCGATGGGGACCGCGGCCCGCCGCGTCGCGGCCGCGAGCGCGGGAAAGAGAGGGACGAGGCGCGGGGCGGACCGAGGGCGAGCGGCAGGTTCAAGGACCATCTATCACGTACGTTCATTCATGACTGACGTGCGAATCGCCGGGGTCGGACTGACGAAGTTCGGCAGTCACCCCGAGCGAACCGGCCGCGACCTGTTCGCGGAGGCCGCCCTCGCCGCCCGCGAGGACGCCGGCGTCTCCCGCGACGACTACGAGGAACTCTTCTACGGCAACTTCATGGGAGAACTCGCCGAAAAGCAGGGCCATCAGGGGCCGATTATGGCCGAGGCCGCCGGCCTCGACTGCCCCGCGACCCGCTACGAGCAGGCCTGCGCCTCCGCGGGCGTCGCCTTCCGGCAGGCGGTCGCGACGATTCGGAGCGGCGCGGCCGACGTGGTCCTCGCCGGCGGCATGGAGCGCATGAACAACCTCGGCACCGCCGAGGTGACCCAGTCGCTCGCCATCGCCGCGGACGAGCTGTTCGAGGTCCGCGCGGGAGTCACGTTCCCCGGCGCGTACGCGCTCATGGCCCGCGCGTACTTCGACGCCTTCGGCGGCGACAGCGAGGACCTCGCGCACGTCGCGGTGAAGAACCACGCCAACGCGATGCAGAACGACTACGCGCAGTTCCACCGCGAAATCACGGTCGACGACGCGCTCGAAAGCCCGGTCGTCGCCGACCCGCTTTCGCTCTACGACGCCTGTCCCATCACCGACGGCGCGAGCGCGGTCGTCCTCGTCAGCGGCGACTACGCCGAGCGACACGACCTCGACGCGCCCGTCTCCGTCACCGGGTCGGGACAGGGCGGCGACAAGGCCGCACTTCAGGACAGACCCCACCTCGCGCGGACGCCCGCCGCGACGAAAGCCGCCGACGCCGCCTACGCCGACGCCGGCATCGGCCCCGAGGACGTTGACGTGGCCGAGGTCCACGACTGCTTCACCATCGCCGAGGTGCTCGCGCTCGAATCGCTCGGACTCTACGACCACGGCGAGGGAGTCGGCGCGGCCGCCCGCGGCGAGACGACCCGCGACGGCGACCTCCCGGTGAACCTCTCGGGCGGCCTCAAGGCGAAGGGTCACCCGGTCGGCGCGACGGGAACCGCCCAAGTCGTCGAGATGACGAAACTCCTCCGCGGCGACCACGGCAACAGCGACGCCGTCCCGGACGCTCGGGTCGGCGTCACCCACAACGCGGGCGGGACCGTCGCCAGCGCGGTCGTCCACGTCTTGGAGGTGGACCGATGACCGACACCGGCTACGACGAGTGGCTGGCCGCAGTCGCGGACGGCGAGGGCTACTACCTCGCGTGTCCCGACGGTCACGGCTCGCTCCCGCCGCGGCGCTCCTGCCCGCACTGCGGCGCGGCCGAGTTGACCGAGGAACCGCTCCCCGGGACGGGCGAGATACTCACCTTCACCGAGGTGCACGTCCCCGCGCCGGAGTTCGCCGACGACGCGCCCTACGTGACGGCCATCGCGTCGTTCGGCCCGGTCAAACTCACGGGCGTCGTCCGCGACCTGCCCGCCGACGGGGTCGACCTCGGCACGGCCGTCTCGGTCGGCGCGGGCACGAACGCGACCACCGGCGAGCAGTTGCTCGTGTTCCGGCCCGCGAGCGAGTAGCCCCACACTCGTCGCGGGGTTATTCCTCGCGCGCCTCGACCGCCTCCAGCGGCGAGCGCCAGCCGAAGACGTACGAGCCGAGGAGCCACGCCCAGAAGCCGGCCGCGAGGAGCGCGATGGCTCCGTACAGGAACAGCGAGAACAGCGAGAGGGAGTCGAGCATCGGTTCAGTTCGGGTGGTTGGTTCGGGTTGGGGTCGGGTCAGGCCGGCTCGTGGCCGCGGCCGCGGCTTCGGTCCCGCTCAGTCGAGGGCGTTGCGGACGGTGTCGACGAAGGCGTTCGGGAACTCGACGTGCGGGAGCAACATCGCGTCGTCGAAGACGACGAGCCTGCAGTCCGCGGCGTCCGCGAGGTCCCGACCCCGCTTCAGCGGCGTGATGTCGCTCTCGCGGCCCCAGACGAGCGTCGTCGGCACGTCGAGGGACGACAGCGCCTCCGCGAGGTCGATGTCGGTGTTGAGGTAGCCGGAGATGAACGACGCCGGCGCGAAGCGCGCGCCCTCCTGATGGGCGGTGCGCCACTCGTACTCCTGCCACTCCTCGCCCGCCTTCTCGGGGTCGTAGTAGCCGTGGTCGGCGTTGAAGTAGCGAATCGACGGCCGGGAGGCGACGACGTTGAAAAGCGCCTCGCCGACGACCGGCGCGCGGACGAGTTCGCGGAGCCACTCCTTGGGGTCGGGGCCGCCGCGCGACGTGGGACAGACGAGGACGAACCGCGAGACCGACACGTCGTCCCGCGCCGCGGCGGCGACGGCGTAGGCCGCGGTGAGCGACGAGGCGAGGACCGCGGGGTCGTCGTACTCGGCGAGGAAGTCGCCGACGAAGTCCTCGTAGAGCGCGGGCGAGTAGTACAAAGCCGGGCGGTCCGACAGGCCGAAGCCGGGCAGGTCCGGCGCGACGACGTGGTAGTCCTCGGCGAGGTCCGAGAACACCTCGCGGAACTCGCCGGCCGAGCCCGCGGCGTTGATACCGTGGAGGAGGACGAGCGTCGGGTCGTCCTCGTTTCCGGCTTCGACGTACGACACGTCCATACCGCGCCAGCGGTACGTCCCGTGATTTCCGGAGAGCGGCGGTTCGAGGGGTCCAACGCGTTTCGAGAGGGCCGCGTTGGTCGCGGCGGTGAGACCGACGCCCGCGGCGGCCAGTCCGATGGCTCGTCGGAGTTTCATGTCACGTAGATGGCGCGCGGTGGCCTTAATTCGCCCGCCCGTGGTGGGGTGGCGGGCGGGGGCGTCCCGCCCGCACCCGGGTCGTCTCGGCGTCAGTCGTCCCGGTCGTCCCGGTCGTCCAGACACTCCCGGAACGGTTCGAGCACGTCTTCTGCGACCGCGTAGGGGTCGGTCTCCTTTTCGACGACCGCGTCGGCGAACTCCTCGACCCCGCCGCGACGGTCGAGTTCGGCTTCGAGGAGCCGGTTCACGTCGCTTCGGAGGAGCTGTCGAATCTCCTCGCCGGCGCGCTTGCGGGCCTTCTCTGCCAACTCGCCGGAGGCGTCGAGGTAGTCGCGGTGGTCGTCCAGCGTCTCGACCAACTCGTCGATTCCCTCGCCGGTCGTGGCGACGGTTTCGAGGACCTGCGGCGTCCAGACGAGCGGTTCGTCAAGGGCGTCGTCGGTCTCGGTATCGCCGGTATCGCCCGTATCTGCGTGCCCGCCGTGGCCGCCCCCGTGCCCGGCGTCGTCGAACGCCTCGGCCCCGTGGTGGCCCGTATCGAGGTTCGCCCGCGGGTCGTCGCGGAGGTGAATCATCTCCTGTAGCTCGGCGACGGTGCGCGACGCGCCCTCCATGTCGGCCTTGTTGACGACGAACAGGTCGCCGATTTCGAGGATGCCCGCCTTGAGCATCTGCACGTCGTCGCCGCTGCCGGGTTGGACGAGGACGACGACCGTGTCCGCGGTCTTCACCACGTCCACCTCGTTTTGCCCCGCGCCGACCGTCTCGATGATGATGCGGTCTTTCCCGAAGGCGTCGAGCGCCTTCACGGCGTCCGCGGTGGCGGTCGAGAGGCCGCCGAGCTGGCCGCGGGCGCTCATCGACCGGAAGAACACGTCCATGTCGCCGACGTTCGAGGCCATGCGGATGCGGTCGCCGAGGACGGCCCCGCCGGTGTACGGCGAGGAGGGGTCGACCGCGATGACGCCGACCGTCTCGCCCTGGTCGCGGTAGTGCTTCGCCAGCTTGTCGACGAGGGTCGATTTGCCGGCTCCCGGACTGCCCGTGATGCCGACGACGGACGCCCCGCCCGTGTGCGCGTGGAGTTCCGAGACGATGTCCCGGTAGCCGGGCGACTGCGACTCGATTTTCGTGATGGCCCGCGCGAGCGCCCGGTGCTCGCCGTCGAGGAGGCGCTCGACGAGGTCGGATTCGACCGCCCGACTCATCGTCACGCTCGCTCGGGCGCGTGTTCCTTCACGAAGTCGATGGTCTCCTGCATCGGCGTGCCGGGGCCGAAGATGGCGTCGACGCCCTCGTCGAGGAGTCCCGGTCGGTCTTCTTCGGGGATGATGCCGCCGACGATGACGAGCGTGTCGTCGAGCGCGCCGTACTCTTCGAGACCCGCCATCACCTTCGGGACGAGCGTGTTGTGCGCGCCGGAGAGGATGGAGATGCCGAGCACGTCGACGTCCTCTTGGACCGTCGCCTGGATAATCTCGTCCGGGGCGCGGTGCAGCCCCGAGTAGATGACTTCGAATCCCGCGTCGCGGAAGGCGCGAGAGATGACGTGTGCACCGCGGTCGTGGCCGTCCAGTCCCACCTTGGCGATGAGACACCGGATCGTTCGCTGTTCGGAGTCCGCGCTCATAGACGGGGGTTCGGCGTCCCGCGCTTTGACTCTAACGGAAAATAAGGCAGGTCCGGCTCAGTCGTCCGCGGCGGGCGCGCTCCGGACGTACTCGTCGAGGAAATCGGCTATCTGAGAGTACGCCTCGATGCGGTTCTCCAGTTTGGTAAAGCCGTGGCCCTCGTCGTCGAAGATGAGTTCGCGGACGTGGGCGTGTTCTCTCGCCTCCTCGACGAGTTGGTGGGCCTCGCTGACCGGCACCCGCGGGTCGTTCTCGCCGTGGAGAACGAAAAGCGGCGCGCGAATCTTCTCGACGTTGTTGAGCGGCGAGATGGATTCGAGGAACTCGCGGTCGTCTTCGAGCGAGCCGTACTCGGCCTCGCGGAGTTCGCGCCGCCAGTCGCCCGTGTTTTCGAGGAACGTCACGAAGTTGGCGATGCCGACGATGTCGACGCCGGCGGCCCAGAGGTCGGGGTACTCGGTCAGCGCCGCGAGCACCATGAACCCGCCGTACGAACCGCCCATGGCGACGATTTCGTCCGGGTCGACCGCCGGGTGGTCGTGGAGCCACTCGACGGCGGCCTCGATGTCCGCGACGGAGTCCATCCGCTTTTCCACGTCGTCGAGGTGGCCGTAGGCCTTCCCGTAGCCCGCCGACCCGCGGACGTTCGGCTCGAAGTAGGCGTAGCCCCGCGAGAGGAAGTACTGCTTGACCGACGAGAACGACGGCCGGCGCTGGGACTCGGGGCCGCCGTGGATGTCCACGATGACGGGCGTCTCGCCCTCCGGCGACTCCTCGGGGAGCGTGAAGAACGCCGGGATGTCGCGGCCGTCGAACGTCGGGTAGCGGACGAGTTCGGGCGGGACGAACGTGTCGCGGGGGATGCCCGCCGTCGCCGCGAGCGTCCACCGCTCGGCGTCGCCCGTGGCCAACTCGACCACGTAGACGTTGGCGGTGTCGGCGCTGGCGGTGACGGTGACCGCGGCGCGCTCGCCGTCCGGCGAGAACGAGACGCCGCCGGCGACGCCGTTCGGCAGGTCGGGCTGGGGGAGCGCGTCGATGCGGTCGGGGGCGGTGAGTTCGCCGAAGGTGAGTTCCGTGTAGCCCTCGACGTTCCGCGAGTAGACGAGTCGACGCGAATCGTGGTCGATGCTGATTCCCTCCAGTTCGTGGTCGCCGCCGGTCTCGACGGTCGTGAACTCGCCGGAGGCGAGCTCGTAGCGGACGAGTTCGAGCGTGTCGCTCCCGCGGTCGGTCACCATGTAGACGTTCTCGCCGTCGGGGCCCCACTCGGGGCTCTGGAAGCGAACCGTCCCCTGATGCGGCGTGAGGTGGGTCAGCTCGCCCGTCGCGAGGTCGAGAACGGACACGTCCTGGTCGAAGTTCGAGTACGCCTCCTGGACGATGAGCTTCGAGTCGTCGGGCGAGAAGCCGCCGACGGTGAGCCAGCCGTCGCCCTCGTGGACGAGTTCGGCGTCGGTGCCGGTCCCGTCCCGAGCCTGCACGTACACGTCGAAGACGGCGTTGTCGCGGCGGTTCGAGGTGAACGCGAACCGCTCGCCGTCGCGGCTCCAGCCGCCCCAGAGGTGCTTGGCGTCGGGGTGTTCGGTCAGGTTCTCGATGACGCCGGTGTCGGGTTCGAGTCGGAACAGCTGCGCGCGCTCGTTGCCGCCGTTGTCCATGCCGAAGGCGACTTCGGGGCGCTCGGGCGACCACGAGGCGAAGGTGACGCGCTCCTCGTAGAACGTCCGCTGTTCGGGCCACGCGCCGGGCGAATCGACCGTCCAGACCTGCGGGACGCCCGTCGTGTCCATGAGGAACGACAGGCGCTCGCCGTCGGCCGAGAAGGACGCGCCGTAGGCGCTCCTGATGTTCAGGTAGCGCTCGATGTCGTACGTTCGCATACCTCGAATTGCCCCGGCGACGAGAAATCGGTTTGGGTGTCAGAAGTCCGAAAGCCGCGCGTCCTCGCGGTCGGTCCAGCCGCGCATCTTCGCGTAGGCCTCGGGGTTCGTCGGCACGCCCTCGGTGTTGAGCAGGCGCTCGGGGTACAGTTCGAAGGCGATGCCGATGAGCTGGTACTCCAGTTCTTCGAGGTACGGCCGCGTGTCGGGGTACGGCCCCTCGGTGCCGACCGCCCACGGTTCGACCCAGAAGTACACCGGCTCGCGGAGCCGCGGCGGGTCGGTCGAAGCGAACAGCGCGTCCAGCCAGCGGTCGTACTTCCCCGACCCGTCGTCGCGGAAGGCGGCCGACGAGAGATCGCCGAAGTGGTAGTAGTTCCCGTAGCCCCAGCGCGCGAGCTTGCCGTCGTTGGTGTCGACGTTCTTCAGGTTGCTGTTGAGGTCGGTGCCGGACGCGCCGAACTTCCCGCACTTGCCGAGGTACCGGGGGACGACCTCGTCGCCGTCGAGGGTGTACATCATGTAGACGAGGCCCTCGTAGCGACCCTCGCGGCGGTCGTAGTCGGCGACGACGCGGCCGCCGGCCTCGCGGAGCCGGCGCTCCATGCGTTCGCCGCGGCGGAGCGTCCGCCGGCCGGAGCGACCGTACGCGATGGTCTCGACGGTCCCGTCGGCGGTCGTCTCGAAAAGTGAAATCGGGTCCGCGGCGTCGACGAAGCGGTCGACGAAGCGGTCCCAGAGCGCGCGTTTGGTCTCGGTCACGCGACGGCCGAACTCAGATGACGCCTTCGGCCTTGAGGCCGGCGATGATGTCGTCGACGAGGCTCTCGGCGTCCTCGTACGGGAAGTCCTGATGCTTGCCGAGCTTCGCGGCCAGCTCCATCGCCGTGACGGTCACCTCGTCCGTCTTGAACTTCGTGCCCGGACCGTTCGGGAGCGCGGGGACGAGCGACATCTGGTTCTTCACGGGGAAATCGGCGTTTTCGAACGCGTCCATGAACTGCTCGCGGAGCTGAGATTCGGTGTCGGACATACTGTGTACCTTCGGAGAGAAGTGGAAAAGGGTTCCGGAAAAACAAAGATCATATTTATAGTTCTTACGAGACGGCGCGGCGGGCGGTCGCGGTGTCGGCACGACCGCCCGGGACTGGTGGACTTATCTACACCGGCAATTCATGCACTCGCATGGACTTCGACTTCGACCGCCTGAAACAGCTCACCGAGACCAGCGGCGTCCCGGGCTACGAGGACCGAATCCGCGCGCTCGTCCGCGAGGACCTCGAATCGACGACCGACTCCGTCCGGGTCGACGCGATGGGTAACGTCGTCGGCACCATCGAGGGCGAGGGAGACTACGAGGTCGCCGTCGCCGCCCACATGGACGAAATCGGCTTCATGGTCCGCCACGTCAACGACGAGGGCTTCCTGCAGCTCGACGCCCTCGGCGGCTGGGACCCCCGCGTCCTGAAGGCCCAGCGCGTGACCGTCCACGCCGAAGACGAGGACCTCACCGGCGTCATCGGCTCGGTCCCCCCGCACACGCTGACTGAAGAACAGAAAAAGAAGGAGCCGAAAGTCGAGGACGTGTACGTCGACCTCGGCCTGCCCGCCGAGACCGTCGAGGAGACCGTCTCCGTCGGCGACCTCGTGACGATGGAACAGACGACCGTCCGCATGGGCAACCACGTGACGGGCAAGGCCATCGACGACCGCGTCTGCCTGTTCGCCATGCTGGAGGCCGCCCGGCGGGTCGAGAACCCCGAGGTGACGATTCACTTCGCCGCGACGGTCCAGGAGGAAGTCGGCCTCCGCGGCGCGCAGGCGCTCGGCGTCGACCTCGACCCCGACCTCGCGCTCGGCCTCGACACCACCGTCGCCAACGACGTGCCCGGCTTCGACCCCGCCGACCACGTCACGAAACTCGGCGAGGGCGCGGGCATCAAGCTCAAGGACTCAAGCGCCATCGCCAACCCGAAGGTCCACCGCCGCCTCCGGCGCGTGGCCGAGGACAACGACATCGCCTACCAGATGGAACTGCTCCCCGCGGGCGGCACCGACACCGGCGGCTTCCAGAACACCTACGGCGCGAAGCCCGTCGGCGCGATTTCGATGCCGACGCGCTATCTCCACACCGTCACCGAGAGCGTCCACGAGGACGACGTGGTCGCCTACATCGACCTCCTGACGGCGTTCTTGGAGAGCGAGACGGGCGAGTTCGACTACACGCTGTAGGCGGTCCCTGTCGGCGACCTCCCGGCGCAGACGCGAACGACGCCGACGGCGGCGCGGCCGACATCGGGGAGATATCCCCCTATATCGAGGCGCGGCACCCCCGACCGTCGGACGAGAACCAAAGTATTCACTACAGGCCCACACCAAGCGGCGGACATGACCGACGGCAACGTGGATATGTCTCGGCGGGCGTTCCTCGGGGCGGCCGCTGGCGGCGCGGCGGTCGCCGCCACTTCCGGAACGGCCGCGGCGCAGACGGAAGAACCAGATTTCGGCGGCCACATCGACGGTATCGACGGAGGCTACGAAGACCTCCGCGGCCAAAGCGAGGTCACCATCGAAGTGGGCGCGGAAGGTAACGGCGGGAACCTCGCGTTCTCCCCCGCCGGCGTCTGGATAGACACCGGAACGACCGTGACGTGGGAGTGGACCGGCGAGGGCGGCGGCCACAACGTCGTCGCGAGCGAGGGCGCGTCGCTCGACTCCGGCGCGGCCGTCTCCGAGGCCGGGAGCACTTACGAATACACCTTCGAAGAGGGCGACGCGGGCATCACGAAGTACCACTGCGTGCCCCACGAGGCGCTCGGCATGCTCGGCGCGGTCGCCGTCGGCAGCGACGTGCCGACCGTCAGCACCGGCGGCGGCGGCGGGTCGAGCCTCCCGCAGGTCCCCGACAGCGCGAAGTCCCTCGGCGTGGCCACGACGTTCGCGATGGTCGCGACGCTCGGCCTCGCGTACTTCTTCATGAAGTACGGCGGCGACTACGACGTCCAGGACTGACGCGGCCGTCGCGCCTCTCGATTTTCACCAGTTGCGAGCGGCCGCGCTCGCCCGAGTTCGGTCGCCGCCGCGACAGCCGCCGGCGCGATGGCCGACTCAGAAGAAGCCGTAGTCGTCGCGCTCGGTCTCGTAGACCGACACGTACTGCTCGATGACCCGCCGGAAGTCGTAGGCGGCGAAGTCGTCGTCGACCGTCTCGTGGTCGTACCTGCGGGCGGCGACGATTTCGTCCGCCAGCTCTTGGGGGCTCGTGACGAGCGACCCGCGCTCGCGCCCCTCGACGAGTTCGTGGGCCGACGACCGGGCCTGATACTCGACGATGGAGACACAGCCGCAGGCGAGCGCCCACAGCAGGTTCGTCGCGAACGGCTCGACCGTCGCGGTCTGCGCGAAGACGTGCGCGCCCTTCATGATGGGCACCGCCTCGTCCGCGGGGAGTTCGCCGAGGAACTCGACGCGGTCGTCGATGCGGAGGTCGCGGGCGGTCTGTTCGGCCGTCGAGCGCTCGGGACCGTCGCCGATGACGACGGCGGACCAGTCCTTGTCGCGGAGCTCCGCGAGCGCGAGGAGGAAGCTCTCGACGTTCGCGTGCTCGTCGAGGTCGCGGGCGTACACCACGTCCGCGCGCTCCTCGGCGTCGGCGCTCCGGACGAGGTCCATGCTGATGGGTTCGGGGACGAGGTGGGTGGAGTCGACCGCCGCGCCGAGTTCGCGGACCTCCGTGCGGACCATCTCCGAGGGGACCAAGACGGCGTTCGGGGCCTTCGCCGCCCGCCGGTAGGCCCGCGAGCCGCCGCGGTCGTCGCGGGCCCACCAGTCGGCGACGACCGGCGTCCGGAGGAACCGCGCCGCGGTCCTGACCGCCGTGACGTGCGACGGCGGGTAGCTCGCGACCTGAATCACGTCGGGGGAGACTTCGCGGAGGGCGAAGGGGACGCGGGAGGCGAAGCCGCCGACGGAGGGCGCGTCGGTCACGCGGTGATAGGTCACCCCGTCCTGCTTGAACTCGACGACCTCGCCGTCCCACCACCTCGCACAGAGCACCGTGACCTCGTGGTCGCGCTCGGCGAGGAGTTCGGCCGTCCGTCGGAGCCGTCTGGTCGCTCCCGTCTCCTCGTGGTGCGTCGTGTACATCGAGACGAGCGCGACTCGCATATTCGCCGCCACTACGCCGCGCAATAAAAATCCACAGTTTTCGAGGACGCGACGCGACCGGGAGCCGGAGCGCCGCGGGGGGGAAGCGAGACGCTGCGACGCGCCTCAGACCCCGACGACGGGCGCGAGGAGCGCGCCCGCGGACTCGACGGCGGTGACCGTGTACTCCCAGCTATAGACGTGGTTGAGAAGCAGGTACGTCACGACGCCGAGCGCGAGGGACACGAGCCACGCGCTCGCCGCGATGCGGCCGACTTTGCGGTGGGGCGTCTCGGTCCGCAGTTCGCGCTCGGAGTGGGTTATCCCGAGGATGAGCGCGTAGAGGACGACCGGCACCGAGACGATAGAGAGGATGATGTGAATCGCCAGCATCGCCAGGTACGGGTAGTACGCGAACGCGGGGCCGACGAACTCCTTGGTGCCGCCGCCGCCGATTTTCGCGAGGTACATCACGAGGAAGACGAGGATGAGGCCGAACGACGTGACCATCGCGGCCGCGTGCTTGCGGACCTCGTTGCGGCGAATCCAGCGCCAGCCCGCCGCGATGACGAGGACGTTCACCGTGTTCACGACGGCGATGGCGTCCGAGAGGAGGTTCACCTGTGGGAGCGACAGGTCGGGAAAGACCCTCCCGGGGACGACGCCGAGGAACGTCCCGATGACGAGGGCGTACCCGACGACCGAGAGGACGGCGGTCGCGGCCGCGGGGTGTTCCTTCAGGGGGTTGTCTGCGCTCGCAGTTGCCATGGCCGGGGGTTGGGAAGACGGCGTATTCCGTCTTCGGGTTCCGGACGGGCTTCGAGGGGCGGACCCCCCGCTCGCGGAGCGACCGACCGAGTCAGATGACGCCCGTGATGGTCGCGGCCTCGATGGCCGCCTCCTCGCTGACGCCGTTGCCGAGAATGGTGTAGCGGTCGCGTATCTCGTGGGCGGTCGTGAGCGCCTCGATAATCGTCTCGCCGTCGATGCCGAGTTCGTCGGCGGTCGTCGGCGCGCCCATCGTCGACAGGGCGTCGCGGATGTCGGTCCACTCGCCGCGCGCGCCGCTGTGGAAGTACTCGGTCATGATGGAGCCGACGCCGACCTGGTGGCCGTGGAGGGCGCGGCCGGGGGCGATTCGGTCGAGCTGGTGCGAAAAGAGATGCTCCGCGCCCGAGGCGGGCCGCGAGGAGCCGGCGATTGACATGGCGACCCCCGAGGAGACGAGCGCCTTCGTCACTATCCAGGCGGACTCTTCGAGCCCCGGTTTGATGGAGTCGGCGCTGCCGACGAGCATCTCGGCGGTCATCTGCGAGAGCGCGCCCGCGTACTCGGAGTACTCGACGTTCTTCAGGCGGTGGGCGAGCTCCCAGTCTTTGACCGCGGTGTAGTTCGAGATGATGTCGGCGCAGCCGGCGGTCGTGAGCTCCCACGGGGCCTCCGCGAGCAGTTCCGTGTCGGCGACGACCGCGAGCGGCGGGTCCGCGGCGACCGAGTGGCGGGTGTCGCCCTCGGGTATCGACGACCGCCCGGAGACGATGCCGTCGTGGCTCGCCGCCGTCGGGACCGAGATGAAGCCGCAGTCGAGGCGGTCGGAGGCCATCTTCGCCACGTCGATGGGCTTGCCGCCGCCGAGGGCGATGAGGTAGCCCGCGTCGGCCTCGCGGGCCGCGTCGACGACGCGCTCGACCGACTCGAAGCTCGCGCGGTCGAGGGAGACCGAGGAGATACCGTCGAACTGCTCGCGGACCCGGTCGCCGGCGATTCGGTCGGGCGACGGACTCGTGACGAGAAACGGGTCGCCAGAGAGGTACAGCTCGTCGACCGCGGCCGAGAGGTCGTCAAGCACGCCGTGGCCCTGAAGCACGTTCCTCGGGAGCTTAATCCACGTCGATTTATCGAACATACCCGGAAATCGGCCACGGCGGTTCATAGTGTTTCTCGTCTCGGCGGACGAAACTGAACCGTCTCGCCCGCCACGACGGGGATGCTGTGCGGCGGTTTCGGAACCCAGTGAGACAGTATCTCAACGTATCGAACCGTAGTTTGATTTATCACATTCCGGCCCGCACAAAAGGTGCCCGAAGGCGTTCGGGTAGGAAATCCATGGCACACAGACGGCAGTTTCTCGCGACGACAGCAGCAGCGCTCTCCGGACTCGCGGTCGTCGGAAGCGGCCCCGCGGCCGCCGCGTCGGTCCCCCACGTCTCGACGCGCGACCACTTCGACGACGACGGCTCGCTCGCGTCCGGCCACGCCGCCCGCGGCTACGACACCTCCGGCGACGTGCCCGGTGTCGACGCCGGGTGCGCCGCAGACCTGACCGTGTTCGTCCACGGCTGGGACAAGGACGGCGACGACCCCGAGGCGGCCGCCCTCGACAAGATAGCGTTGGCCGACGCCGAACTCGCCGACGCCGGCTACGGCGGGACGCTCGTCGGCTACACGTGGGACAACGGCAAGGGCGGTGGCCTGGACTTCGGCTGGGGCGAATCGCAGGACATCGCCCAAGGGAACGGCCGCAAGCTCGCGCAGTTCGCCGTCGACCTCAAGGCGGCCTGCCCGGACGCGACCCTCCGGTTCGCCAGCCACTCGCTCGGCGCGCAGGTGGTCTTCAGCGCGCTCCGCAGCCTCGACGGCCGAAGCGACTGGACCGACCCGGGCTACGAGGTGGCCACCGTTCACTCGTTCGGGGCCGCGACCGACAACGAGGTCCCCGGTGAGGAAGAGGGACGCGCGACCTACGAGGCCATCCGCGACCGGACCGGCCGCGTTCACAACTACTACAACGAGGCCGACGACGTGCTCCAGTGGGTGTACAACGCCATCGAGTTCGATCAGGCGCTCGGCGAGACGGGACTCGAAGACGGCGACACGCCGCCGGCGAACTACACCGACCACGACGTGGAGGGGCAGGTCGGCGACGACCACAGCAACTACCTGAACACGATTGCCGACGACATCGTCGGCGACATGTAGCGACTCAGAAACTCATTTTTTCGTGCGTCAGAGCACGAGCGACCGCACCGCGTCCCAGATGAAGACGACGCCGAAGCCCCCGAGGACGACGGCGCTGACGGCGGCGACGGCCGGCGCGAAGGAGTCGACGCGCTGTTCGGCCGCGACGAGCGCCGCGGGGAAGCCGGTCACCCAGACCGCGATGCCGCCGAAGAAGCCGAGGATGAGCGCCGGGCTTCCCGTCTCCACGACGAGGAGGTTCGCCAGCGACGCCCCGAGATACGGCGTGTGGGCGAGCACGTCGACGGTCCCGGTCTCCAGCAGGCCGACGCCGATGGTGAGCCAGAACAGAATCTGGTAGGGGTTCGTCAGCGCGAGCACGAACGCCTTCGTGAAGCCGGCGCTGTCCTCGTCGGGGTCGGCGGCCTCGCGGAACGTGGTGTCCATCTCCTGTGCCGCGCCGTAGGCGAAGTAGAGCATGAGGACGCCGCCCGCGCCGACCATGACGGCCTGCACCGTCGGGAACTGCTTGACGAACGCGACGAGGCCGAGCGCCGCGAGGACGAAGAAGAGCGCGTCGGCGCTCATCGCGCCGAGGCCGGCGCGAGCGCCCGCGGTCCACCCGCGGATGACGCTCTCCTCGGCGATGACGGCGTTCATCGGGCCGGGCGGCGCGGCGAGCGCCAGGCCGAACACCAACCCGGCACCCAGGGACGGCAGAAGGGTAGACATGGCTCTCTCTTGGGCGCGATGCCGTGAAAAATGGCGCGGAAGCGACGGCGTGGGGGAGTAGACCGCCCAGAGGCCGCGTCAGAACAGCCCGAGGACCGCGTCGCTGACAGCGCCGACGAGCGTCTCCCAGACCGAAAAGTCGGTGGCGATGTAGAGGAGGGTGTCGGCGGCGAAGAAGGCGAACAGGGCGGCCGCCCCGAGGTACGCTTTTCGCGTGTCGAACCGGCCCGAAAAGCGGTGGAAGAAGTACGCGTTGGCGATGCTCACCGGGATGATGGCGAGCATCTCGCCCGCCCAGATGGCCGAGGTCGCGCCGTACTGCACGGCCAGCCCGATGGTGACGAGCTGGGTCTTGTCGCCGAACTCGCCCACGGCCATCATGGCGAAGATGGGCAGGAAGCCGCCGAAGCCCTGCGTCGACAGTTCGCGGCCGAGCACGGTCGGCGCGTCGTCGAACGCGGAGACGCCGCCGTCGGTGGTCGCGGCCTCGCTCCCCGCGGCCGCGTCGGGCGCAGATCGGTAGAGCAACACCGCGAACGTGGCGAACAGGACGGCCGTGATGGCGTCGAGCGCGGCCGGCGGGAGCGCGCTCTTGAGCGCCTGCCCGAGCACGATTTCGAGGGCCGTCCAGATGGCGAACGCCGAGCCCGCGGCCGCGACGACGACCTTCGGGTCGAAGCGGGTCGACAGGCCCGCGATGATGAACTGGACCTTCTCGCCCGGCAGGACCGCGAGTTGGGAGACGAGGGCGACGACGAGAATCTCCCACCAGCCGGTCACGCGGGCGACACCTCCTCGTTACTCGGCTCGTCGGGCGGTCGGACGCGAATCGTTCGGGCCACCGACTCCGGGAGGCTCTGCTCGCGGCCGCCGTCGCCGACGCGCACGGTCACCATCCCGAACGGGGCGACGTCGGTCACCTCGATGGTCGTGCCGGGCGTGACGCCCGCCTCGGAGAGATACTCCAACTCCGCGGGGTCGCGGTCGCTGACGCGGGCGACGACGAGGCGGTCGCCCACCTCGCAGTCCGACAGCGCCGACAGCTCCGAGGAGTCCGGCGGCGTGAGGTCGGCGCTCGGGATGGGGTCGCCGTGGGGGTCGACCTCCGGCTCGCCGAGGGCGGCCGCGACCCGCTTTTCGAACTCCTCGCTGATGTGGTGTTCGAGCGCGTCGGCCTCGTCGTGGACCTCGCTCCACGAGTAGTCGAGGTGTTCCGTGAGGTACGCCTCAAGGAGGCGGTGGTGTCGGAGCACTTCGAGCGCGACGGTCTCGCCCTCGGTGGTCAGCTCGACGCCCTTGTACTTCTCGCGGTCGACCAGCCCGCGCTCTTCGAGCTTGCCGACCATGCTCGTCACGGTCGGCGGCGTCTTTCCGAGATACTCCGCGATGTCGGAGGTCGAAACCGGCGGTCCCTGCTCCATCTGGAGCGTGTAGATTGCCTTCAGATAGTCCTCCATCACGTCGCTCAACATACCACGGATTAGATGCGTCTAAAGGAAAAGTCTGATGGAGGTAACGTGGACGTTCGAACGGGGAACCAGTCGGCCGACGCGGGCTCAGACGCCCTGTCCCATCAGGTGGCTGCGGAGGATGTCGGCGTTCTTCGTCCCGGACTCGGTGTTGACGACGACGACCGTGTCGTCCTCGTCGAACTCGTCGGCGAGTTCCCACGCGCCGGCGAGCGCGACGCCGCCCGCGGGGCCGACCTCGACGCCGGCGGTCTGGGCGGCGGTGACGGCGGATTCGAGCGCGTCGTCGTCGCTGACGGCGACGGCCGCGCCGCCGGACTCGCGGACGGCGCGGAGCGCGAGCGACCCGCCGGCGGGGTCGGGAATCTCCAGTTCGCCGACGATGGTGTCCGGCTGGTTCCACGCCTCGTGGGCGTCGCTGTCGGCCTCCCACGCGGTGGCGACCGGCGAACAGCCGACCGACTGCGCCGCGACGAGCTTGGGAACCGACTCGACTAATCCGAGTTCGACGAGGTCGGAAAAGCCCTTGTAGACGCCGTAGGCGAGTTCGCCGGTCGAGACGGGGACGACGACCCAGTCGGGGACCGACCAGTCGAGTCGCTCCGCCACCTCGTAGGCGACGGTCTTCGCGCCGTCGTGGCGGTAGGGGGTGTCGAACTCCTGGAGCGTGTACCAGTCGCTTTTGAGCTGTTCGTGGAGCGCCGAGAGCGCGTCGGGGTAGCGCCCGCCGACGACCTTCATCTGGCCGCCGTGGACGTTCACCATGGCCTTGTTCGGGAACGGCGTCCGCGAGGGGACGAAGCCGTAGGAGCGGGCGTCCACGAGGCCCGCGTAGGAGGCCGCCGACTGCGCGCCGTTGCCGGGCGAGGCGTGCGCGACGACCTCGGCGTCGGCCTCGCGCGCCGCGGTGACGGCGAGCGAGAAGCCGCGGTCGAGGAACGTCCCGGTCGGGTTGCGACCCTCGTCTTTGATGAGAAGCGACCCGACTTCCGCCTCCTCGCCGAGCGCGTCGGCCGAGACGAGCGGCGTCGCGCCCTCATTGGCCGTCACCGGCTCCGCGAAGGGGAGCAGTTCGCGGTAGCGCCACATCGTGTCGAAGGGGCGCTCGGCGAGCGTCTCGGCGTCCCACTCGACCGCGTCGAGGTCGTAGGCGGGGTCGAGCGGCGCGTCGGCGTCGCTCGCGCCGGTCGCGTCCGCGTCGTACTCGTCGCCGGTCTCGGTGCACACCAGCCCGGAGAAGCTGTCGGACGTCTGCATGGCCGGGGGTTACGGGGGGAGGGACTAAGCCCTTCCCGTCGGTCGATGGCCGCCACCCGTAGCGGCTTTGTGTCGCCCGTCCGAGAGACGAGGTATGGACGATAGCCACATCGCGGTCGTCGGCGCGGGCCTCGCGGGCCTCGTCGCCGCGCGACACCTCGCCGCCGACGGGGCCGACGTGACCGTCGTGGAGCGGCGCGACGGCGTCGGCGGGCGGGTCCGAACCCGGACGAAAGACGGCTTCACGCTCGACCGCGGGTTTCAGGTCCTCTTCACCGACTACCCCGCCGTCCGGCGGGAACTCGACCTCGACGCGCTGGACCTCCGGCGGTTCACGCCCGGCGCGACCATCTGCCGGCCGAGCCGACGGGCGGTGCTGTCGGACCCCCTCCGCGACATCGGCGGCCTGTTCGAGTCTGTCCGCAACCCCGAGGTGACGACGAGCGACAAGCTCCGGACGCTGGCGCTCAGACAGGACGTGAGCACCCGCGGCGAGGCGGACATCTTCGCCTCGGCGGACCGGAGCATCCGGTCGTACCTCCGCGACTGGGGCTTTTCGGAGGACTACATCGAGCACTTCGTCGCGCCCTTCTACGGCGGCATCACGCTCGACCGCTCGCTCTCGTCGTCGAAGCGGGTGTTCGAGTACACCTTCAAGATGCTCTCGACGGGGAGCACCGCGGTCCCCGCGGCGGGCATGCGGGCGGTCCCCGAGCAACTCGCCGACGCCGCCCGCGACGAGGGCGCGACCCTCCGCCTCGGCGAGCGCGTCGAGTCGGTCCAGTCCGACGGCGACGGCGCGGTCGTCACCACCGGCGACGAATCGCTCGAAGCCGACGCGGTCGTCGTCGCCACCGACCCCAAGGAGGCGCGCCGGCTGACGGGCGTCGGGTCCATCCCGACCGAGGCCCACGGCTGTGTCACCCAGTACTACACGCTCCCGAGCGGGAGCGGCCTCGACGCGGGCAAGCGCATCATGCTCAACGCGCCGAGCCCCGACCCCAACACGGTCGTCCCGCTGTCGACCGTCGCGCCGGAGTACGCCCCGCCGGGGACGGAACTCCTGAACGCCACGTTCCTCGGCGCGGCCGCACAGGACGAGTCCGAAGAGGAACTGTTCGAGAAGACCCGCCGGACGCTCGAAGCGTGGTACCCAGAGCGCTACTTCGACGACCTCGAACTGCTCCACACCGACTACATCTCCTTCGCGCAGTTCGCGCAACCGCCGGGCGTCCACGAGTCCCTGCCCGACGCCCGCGACGCGCCCGGCCGGACGTACCTCGCCGGCGACTACACCGCGTGGTCGTCGATTCAGGGCGCGATGCGGAGCGGGAAAGAGGCGGCCGACGCCGTCCGCGACGACCTCTCGTAACTGCGCGCTTCGCCGACGTTTTTCCACTCGCCGCCCGCCTCGGCTCCTCAGAGCAACCGTCGAAGCTTCCCCAGCGGCGGGAACGTGAGGGTCTCGCCCGCCTCAGCGTCGCGGACGAGCGGTCGGAAACGACCCGCGTCGGTGACCAGCGGCGAGTCGAAGTCGGTCGTCCGCATCCCGTTGATTTCGACGCCCGCGGCGAGGCGGGTGAACGCCGGGAGCATCAGCACGTCGCCGCCGCGGTAGGCGTCGGGACCGTAGAGGACGCAGGGCCGCCGCCGACCCTCGACGGCGAGCGTCGGGTGGTCGTGGCCGACGACGTAGCGGTCGGCGTCGCCGTCCGGTTCACGGTGGCCGTGGCAGACGAGCGTCCCGTCGGCGAGGCGGTACTCGTCGTGCACGTCGCCCGACCAGACCTCGGCGAGCATCGTGTCGTGGTTGCCGGCGACGAACACCGGGTCGGCACCGGCGTCGTCGCACGTCTCCGCGAGGGTTTCGAGGGCCGCGACGTGGCGCTCGGAGACGCGGTCGAACCGGTGGAGCACGTCGCCGGCGAAGACGACCTCGCGGGGGGCGAACTCGGCGCAGGAGGCTCGCAGGCGCTCGGCGAGGTCGGTCCCCTCGCCGAGCGGGAAGTCGACCGCCGAGGCGTCCGCTCGGCCGACGTGCAGGTCCGCGAGGACGAGCGCGTCGGCGTCGGGGAGGAAGACGGCGCGCTCGCGGACGGAGACGCGTGTCACGACCGAGGGGAGGGGCGTCGAAGACAAGTCTCCACCGAAGGCGCGCGTCGCACCGAAGGCTCCCGAGAGGGCGGTCGAACTCCGTGGTGGAGCAGGGGCCTTTTTAATCGGTGCGTCCCACGTTCGGCACATGAGCGGCGCACTGGAGGACAAGCGCACCGCGACCCGCTTTCGCATCCTCGCCGAGATAGCCGACCGACAGCCGGCGGTGAGTCAGGGCGAGATTGCCGAGGCGGTCGGGGTGACGAGTCAGGCGGTCTCCGAGTACATCCGCGACCTCGTCGAAGACGGGCTCGTCGACAAGCAGGGCCGGTCGCGCTACCGCGTGACGAAAGAGGGCGTCGACTGGCTGTTTCAGGAGGCGCGCGCCCTCCAGCGGTTCGCCGAACACGTCACCGACGACGTGCTGGAGAGCGTCAACGAGGACGCCGCAATCGTCACCGACGACGTGGCGGCCGGCGACACCGTGACGCTATCGCTCCGCGAGGGGCTGCTCCACGCCACGCCCGGCGACGACGGGCCGGCCATCGGCGTCGCCACCACCGACGCCGAGGCGGGCGACGCGGCCAGCGTCACCGGCTTCGAGGGCGTCATCGAGATGGAACCCGGCTCGGTCCGCGTCCTGCAGGTGCCGCCCGCACGGGTCGCCGAGGACGACGCGGTCGATTCGGACGCGCTCGCCGCGGCGTGCGCGGACCGCCACCTCGTCGCCGCGGTCGTCGCCAGCACGGACGCCGCCGGGCGCGTGACCGACGCGCTCCGCGACGCGGGCGTGCTGTTCGAAGTGACGGAGCCGTAGCTCCGCGCCGGTCTCGATTTTTCAAGTCGAACTCGCCACTCAGCCCTCGGCGTGTTCCCGCGCCATCGTGTACGCCTCCCGTAGCTCGCGGAACCGCTCTCGGTCCCCGCCGTGGTCGGGGTGCACGTCTTTCACCCGCGCTCGGTAGGCGTCCTGAACGGCCTCAGAGGAGGCGTTCGCGGGGAGGTCGAGGCGGTCGAAGGCGGCCGACACGGGGTCGTCGAGGTCGGCCAGTTCGGGTTCGATGTCCGGCACGTCGAAGGGGAGGCGGCGGCCGAGTTGGCCGCCGGGCATCTCGTGTTCGCAGAGGACGGCGTAGACGCCGGCGCGTTCGAGGCGGAAGAACGCCTGCGCGTCGAACGTGATGGCGACGCCGCGGTCGGGGAGGAAGAACGCCACGGTCTCGCCGCGGACCGGGCGGTCCTCGACGAACCGCTCGCCGATGGCGGTGAGGTAGTCGCGGATTTCGACGCGGCGGCGACCCGTCCCGTCGACGCGGGGGCCGCGGGAGACCCGCCGCTCCGGAAACACGCGACTGCCGACGACGAAGACGCCGGCGACGACGACGGAGGCGACCGCACCCGCCGCGAGGCCGACGACGAGCCACGGCGGGAGCAGAAAGACCCACTCCGGAAGCACGCTAGAAGTCACGTGGCGAGCGATTATGAACCCCTCGCTGCCCGTAGCGATTTGCCGCGGGAGCACCAAGCGCCGGTATGCGACCGATTCGCTTCGAGGAGGCCGACAGCGCGGAGCGCACCCAAATCGGGGAGGGACTGACGCGACCGGCCGTCGCCGCCGGACGGCTGGAGACGGGCCGCGCGGAGGGGAAGTACTTCCTGCGGCACGACGACGGCTGTGCGGTCTGCGGGAGGCCGGTCGAAGCCGGGTCGCCGTTCTACCTCGACCCCGACGCCGGCGACGTCCTGTGCGAGGAACACGGCCGGAAACGCCGAGAGGGCTGAGAGCGGCCGTCTCCCCGCTGACGCCGCAATTTCATACTCGCCTTCGAGTGAGTTTTCATTCATACTTGTTTCGTTCGCAAACTTCTTTATCGGGGTGCGGGACCATACGAACATCACATGGCTGTAGTCTGGCTGGACGACGTACGGGCCGACGACCTCGACCTGGTCGGCGGGAAAGGCGCGTCGCTGGGCGAACTAACCGGTGCGGGGCTTCCCGTCCCGCCGGGATTCGTCGTGACGGCGAGCACGTACCGCGCGTTCATCGAGGACGCGGGCATCGACGACGAGCTGTTCGCCGCGGTCGAGGTCGACCACGAGGACTCCGCGGCGCTGCAGGCGGCCCACGAGACGGCGCACGACCTCATCATGGAGACGCCGATGCCGGACGACGTGCGGGAGGAGATTCTCGACGCCTACCGGAGCGTCGGCGAGGGCGACGCCTTCGTCGCCGTCCGGTCGTCCGCGACGGCCGAGGACCTGCCTGACGCCTCCTTCGCGGGCCAACAGGAGACGTTCCTCAACGTCACCGAGGAGGACCTCCTCGACCGCGTCAAGGAGTGTTGGGCCTCGCTGTTCTCCGAGCGCGCCATCTACTACCGCAACCGCAAGGGCTTCCCCCACGACAAGGTCGACATCGCGGTGGTCGTCCAGCAGATGGTCGACGCCGAGAAGTCCGGCGTGATGTTCACCCGCCACCCCTCGACCGGCAAGAAGGAGATTATCATCGAGGCGGCGTGGGGTCTGGGCGAAGCCGTCGTCTCCGGCACCGTCTCGCCCGACAACTACGTCGTCAGCCGCGAGACCGGCGAGGTCGAGACCGCGACCATCGCGGACAAGAAGACGATGTGCGTCCGCGACGAGGAAAGCGGCGAGACCGTCATGCGCGACGTGCCGAACGACCGACGCCACGAGCGCGTCCTCACCGACGACGAGGTGTCCCGCCTCCTCGAACTCGGCGAACTGGTCGAAGACCACTACGAGACGCCGCAGGACGTGGAGTGGGCCGTCTACGACGGCGAGGTGTACATGCTCCAGTCGCGCCCGATTACGACCATCGCCGAGGGCGACGACGGCGAGGAAGGCGAAAGCGACAGCGGCGGGAGTTCGCGGGCGACCGCGACCGGCGACGACGTGCTCATCCGCGGCCTCGGTGCGAGCCCCGGCATCGCCTCCGGCCGCGCCCGCATCGTCACCAAGCTCGACCACCTCGACCAGGTGGCCGAGGGCGACATCATCGTCACCGAGATGACCATGCCGGACATGGTCCCCGCGATGAAGCGCGCCGCCGGCATCGTCACCGACGAGGGCGGCATGACCTCCCACGCGGCCATCGTCTCGCGCGAACTCGGCGTGCCCGCGGTCGTCGGCACCGGCGACGGGACGAAGACGCTCGAAGACGGCGAGATCATCACCATCGACGGCGACAAGGGGACCATCCGCGAGGGCGAGGAACCCGAGGAGAAACAGCGCCAGCCCGTCGAGGAGGCCCGCCCCAAGACGCCCGTCAAGCCGATGACCGCGACCGAGGTCAAGGTCAACGTCTCCATCCCCGAGGCCGGCGAGCGCGCCGCCGCCACGGGCGCGGACGGCGTCGGCCTGCTCCGCATCGAGCACATGGTCCTGACGCTCGGCAAGACGCCCGAGCGGTTCATCGAGCAGAACGGCGAGCGCGCCTACGTCGACGAAATCGTCTCGGGCGTCCGCGAGGTCGCAGAGGAGTTCTACCCGCGGCCGGTGCGCGTCCGCACCCTCGACGCGCCGACCGACGAGTTCCGACAGCTGGAGGGCGGCGAGAACGAGCCGCGCGAGCACAACCCGATGCTCGGCTACCGCGGCATCCGCCGCGGCCTCGACAACCCGAGCGTCTTCCGGCTCGAACTGCAGGCGTTCCGCCGCCTGTTCGACATGGGCTACGACAACCTCGAAGTCATGTTCCCGCTCGTCAACGACGCCGAGGACGTGCTCCGGGCGAAAGAGCACATGCGCGAGGCCGGCATCGACCCCGAAAAGCGCGAGTGGGGCGTCATGATAGAGACGCCCGCGGCGGCGCTCTGCATCGAGGAGCTCGCCGACGCCGGCATCGACTTCGCCTCGTTCGGCACGAACGACCTGACGCAGTACACCCTCGCGGTGGACCGCAACAACGAGCACGTCGCCGACATCTACGACGAGCTGCACCCGGCGGTGCTCAAGCTCATCGGCGACACCATCGAGACGTGCCGCGAGGTGGGCGTGAAGACGAGCATCTGCGGGCAGGCCGGCTCGAAGCCCAAGATGGTCCAGTTCCTCGTCGACAAGGGCGTCAGCTCCATCTCGGCCAACATCGACGCCGTCCGCGACGTGCAACACGAGGTCAAGCGCGTCGAACAGCGGCTCCTCCTCGACTCGGTCCGCTGAGGCCCGACGAGAGCCCGCCGACCCCCCGCGTTTCCGCCGTTTCACGTCCGCGTAGCGGCGGCTGTCGGCTGGGCGACGCGGCGCAACGGAGCGGAACCGATATACTGGGTGTGGTTATAATGGGATGCATGCAGCGCGCGGCACCGCAGGAGTTCGACCGCGTCCTCTCTTCGATGTGCACCCGACCGCACCCGGCCGCCCGGAAGGCCGCAGAGCGGTTCTTTGCCACAAACCCCGGCGACCCGGCGACCTATCAGGCCGTCGCCGCCCTCGAAGAAGACGCACTCTCGTACCTCGGCGATATCACCGGCCTCTCGGCCCCCCACGGCTACGTGACGAGCGGCGGGACCGAGGCCAACATCCAGGCCATTCGCGCCGCGCGAAACCACGCCCGCGACGACGACCCGAACGTCGTCGCCCCCGAGAGCATCCACTTCAGCTTCCAGAAGGCCGCCGACGTGCTCGACGTGGAACTCCGAATCGTGCCCGTGGACGACGACTACCGCGCGAACGTCGCGGCCGTCCGCGAGGCCGTCGACGAGCGCACCGTCCTCGTCGCCGGCGTCGCCGGCACGACCGAGTTCGGCCGCGTCGACCCGATTCCCGAGTTGACTGCGGTCGCCCACGACGCCGGCGCGCTGATGCACGTCGACGCCGCGTGGGGCGGCTTCGTCCTCCCCTTCACCGACCACGAGTGGTCGTTCGCCCACGCCCCGGTCGACTCGATGACCATCGACCCCCACAAGTACGGGCAGGCGGTCGTCCCCGCCGGCGGCCTGCTGTTCCGCGACAAGTCGGTCGTCGACTCGCTGGCGGTCGACACGCCGTACCTCGAATCCGCGTCGCAGGCGAGCCTCACCGGAACGCGAAGCGGCGCGGGCGTCGCCTCCGCGGCCGCCGCGATGCGCGAACTCTGGCCCGACGGCTACCGCGACGTCTACGAGCGCCAGCAGGCCAACGCCGACTGGCTCTACGACGAACTCCGCGCCCGCGGCTACGACGCCGTCGAGCCCGAACTCCCGCTGGTCGCCGCGAGCGTCCCCGACGGGCAGTTCGAGTCGCTCCGCGACCTCGGCTGGCGCATCTCGCGGACCGCGAGCGGCGAGCTCCGCATCGTCTGCATGCCGCACGTCTCCCGCGAGTCGCTCCGGGCGTTCCTCTCGGACCTCGACGACCTCCGGTCGGGACCGGCGCGCAACTGAGCCGGTCCGAACCTGAAAACTTACAACCGACTGGCTTCGACCCTCTCGTGTGTCCCTCACCGCGTTCGCATCGCTCGCAGACCTGACGCTCGGGCTGTACCCCGACTTCTCGTGGCTCTCGTCGCTCGTCGAGACGGCCACCGGCTGGGTCGGGTTAGTCATCATCTTCGCGTACTCGTTTCTCATCGCCTTCGCCCTCCCCGGCGTGAGCGAAATCGTTCTCGCCGCGCCGCTCGACCTCGGGCTCCCCTACAGCGCGAAACTCGCGGTCATCATCCTCGTCAGCGGCGCGGGCAAGGCCGCCGGGAGCGTCTTCGCGTTCTATATCGGCCGCCAGACGACGGAGTCGGGCTACGTCGAGCGGGCGCTCGAACGGCTCCCGGTCGACGTGATGGGCTGGACCGAGCGCACGGCCGTCCAAATCGCACAGAACTGGGGCTTCGCCGGGCTCGCGGCCGCGCTCTGCGTGCCGGGGTTCCCCGACACGCTGTCGATTTACGCGTTTTCGGTCCTCGAAGACGACTACCTCAGGTTCGCCGCCGCGACGTTCGTCGGCTCCTGCGGCCGCCTCGTCGTGACGGTCATCGGTATCGAGGCCGCGCTGGCGTTCCTCTGAGCGGGGCGAACGCGCGGGTCGACTCACCCCGCCGTCGTTGTCGCGTCGCCGTCAGTACCGCTGTCAGCCACTTGCTTCGAAGCCCGTCGCGGTCGGTCGACTGCGGCGGTCCCGATGATTTATACGCGCGCTCGGCTTCAGTACCGGTGTGACCGCGACGGGTCTCCCCGACAACATGCGTATGCGCGCTTCCTTTTAGCCGCGGGTGGACCCGCCTCCGGCCGTCGCCTCGGTAACGTGAGTCGACGGTCGGACCCGGCGAACCTCGGGGCGGAATCGCACCGCCAGCCGGACGCATCCGAAGCGGCGGGCTTTAGGCCCGCTTCCGAGATACACGACACATATGAGTCACGAGGACTTCCCCACGGAGAAGCCAGCAGTGGTGACGTGTGGACTGCCGTACGCGAACGGCGACCTCCACATCGGCCACCTCAGAACGTACGTCGGCGGCGACATCTACAGTCGCTCGCTGCGAACACTCGGCCAAAAGACGGCCTTCGTCAGCGGGTCTGACATGCACGGCACGCCCGTCGCCGTCAACGCCGAGAAGGAGGGCGTCACGCCCGAGGAGTTCGCGCTCCGCCACCACGAGAAGTACGAGGCGACGTTCCCCCGCTTCAACATCGAGTTCGACAACTACGGCCACACCCACGACGAGACGAACACCGAACTGACCCAGGAAATCGTTCGGACGCTCGAAGACGAGGGCTACGTCTACGAGAAGGAGATTCCGGTCGCCTACGACCCCGACGCGGACCAGTGGCTCCCCGACCGCTTCGTCGAGGGGGCCTGTCCCTACTGCGGCGCGCACGCCCGCGGCGACGAGTGCGACGAGGGCTGCGGCCGCCACCTCGAACCCGGCGAAATCGAAGACCCGACCTCGACGCTCACCGGCAACCCCGCGGAGTACCGCGAGCGCAAACACAAGTTCTTCGCGGTCTCCGACCTCCAAGACTACCTCCAGGAGTTCATCGACCGCCTCGAAGGCACCTCGAACGCCCGGAACCAGCCCCGCGAGTGGATCGAGGGCGAACTGCAGGACTGGTGTATCACCCGCGACATGGACTGGGGCATCGACTACCCCGGGGAGGAGGGCGACGACCTCGTGCTGTACGTCTGGGTCGACGCGCCAATCGAGTACGTCTCCTCGACCAAGCAGTACACCGAACGCGTCGGTGCCGACACGTTCGACTGGGAGGCCGCGTGGAAGGACGCGGGCGTCTCCGAATCCGACGCGGGTTCGGAGGCTCGCCGGACGGAGTCCGGCGGTGACATCGTCCACATCATCGGCCGCGACATCATCCAGCACCACACCGTCTTCTGGCCGGCGATGCTCCGCGGCGCGGGCTACGTCGAGCCGCGCGCGGTCATGGCCTCCGGCTTCATCACGCTCAACGGCAAGGGCTTTTCCACCTCGCGCAACCGCGCCGTCTGGGCCGACGAGTACCTCGACGAGGGCTTCCACCCCGACCTGCTGCGGTACTACCTCGCCACCAACGGCGGGTTCCAGCAGGACGTTGACTTCTCGTGGTCGAAGTTCAGAGACCGCGTGAACAGCGAACTCGTCGGCACGGTCGGCAACTTCCTCTACCGGTCGATGCTCTTCGCGTACCGCAACTTCGAGGGGACGCCGGACGCGGAGGTGTCCGAGGAAGTCGAAACCCGCATCGAGGAGGCCATCGACGAGTTCGAAGCCGGCATCAACGACTACTCGGTCCGGAAGTCCGGCAACGCCGCCGTCCGCCTCGCGCAGTTCGGCAACGAGTACATCCAGCGCAACGAGCCGTGGAAGCTCACCGACGAGGACCCCGAGGCCGCGGCGCAGGTCATCCGCGACTGCGTCCAGATCGCGAAGGCCATCGCCGTGCTGTTCTTCCCCGTCGCGCCGGGCAAGATGCAGGCGCTCTGGGAACAGCTCGGCGAGGACGGCTCCGTGACCGACACCGGCGTCGACGACGCCTTCGAGGCCCCGCCGGCGACCTTCGGCGAGCCCGAGGCGCTGTTCGAGAAAATCGAAGCCGAGCGCGTCGAGGAGCTCAACGAGAAGCTCGAAGCGCGCGTGGCCGAGACGGAATCCGAAAGCGACGAGTCCGACGAGGACGCGGAGGAGAACATGGACGCTGACACCGACTCCGACGCCGACATCGACTTCGAACCCATCGCGGACGACCGCATCTCCTTCGAGGAGTTCCAAGACCTCGACCTGCGCGTGGGCGAAATCGTCGCCGCCGAGGGCATCGACGGCGCGGACAAACTCGCCAAGCTCACCGTCGACATCGGCGTCGAAGAGCGCCAAATCGTCGCCGGCATCAAACAGCTCCACGACCTCGACTCGCTTTCCGGGTCGAAGGTCATCATCGTCGCCAACCTCGAACAGGCCGAACTGTTCGGCGTCGAGTCCAACGGGATGCTGTTGGCCGCGGGCGACGAGGCCGACCTCCTGACGACCCACGGCGACGCCGTCCCCGGCACGAAAGTCCAGTAAGCGACCGCCCGCGAGCGACGTTTCGACGCGCCGTTTTTTCCGACGCCGCCCCGTTCCAGACGCGGACCACAGCGCCTAACTGCGCCGACTCCCGAGCGTCGCCCATGCGAATCGGAAGACGGGAAGCGGTCGGAATCGTCGTCGCGCTCGCGGTGTTCGCGGGCGTCGTCGCCGCGGTCACGGGCGGCGGCGCGGGCACGCTGACCGTCGAGCGCGTGGACGAACTCCCGCAGGGACAGGGCGCGGTCGCCTTCGGCAACCTCGACCCCGACCAGCGCGAGGCGTTCGAGGAGGCGGTCTCGACCGGCGAACCGGCGGCGCTACCGAACGAGGCGGCGCGAAACGAGTTCGTCGACCCCGGCTACGTCCGGTACGACGGCGGTGTCTACCGGACGACCGTCTCCTCCTGAGCAGGCGTTCGGCGCTCGAATCCCGCGCCGAGACCGGAGCCGATTTGAGCGATGACGCTGGAGCGCCGGCTATGCGAATCAGCGTGTTGCTCGCCGCGGCGCTCGTCCTCTCGACGGGCTGTCTCGGCGGCGGAAGCGGGACGGCGAGGCTGAGCGTCACCCGAGTCGACGACCTCCCGCAGGGCGAGGGAGCCGTCTCGTATCAGAACCTCGCGCCCGACCAACAGTCGGCGTTCCGGCAGGCGCTCGGGGGCGAGACCGTGACGCTCCGGAAGGGAACGGACAGAAACGAGTTCCGCGACCCCGGCTACGTCAGATACGACGGAGAAATTTACCAAACGACCATTATAGTTGCGTGAGGTCGACCGAGCGGTCAGTTCGGTGGGCGAACTATAGAGAGTACGTATGCGAACCCGTTACTCGGCACCGAGTTCATCATCGGGCTTTTTTATCAGTCACTCGTAGGCGATGCCATGAGAAACGCAAAAATCGTCTGCACCCTCGGTCCCGCGTCCTTCGACCGGGAGACGATTCGCGGGCTCGCCGACGCCGGCATGAGCGTCGCCCGGATGAACGCGAGCCACGGCAACGTCGAACACCGGTCCGACGTCATCGACAGCATCCGCGCCGTCGACGACGCGACCGACGAACCGCTCGCGGCCATGCTCGACCTGCAGGGCCCCGAAGTGCGAACCGCCGAAATCGACGAGGACATCTACCTCGAAACCGGAAGCGAGGTCCGCTTCTACGAGGGCGACGACGCCACCCCCGAGGCCGTCGGCCTGTCGTACTCCATCACCGCCGCCGAGGCCGGCGACACCATCCTCCTCGACGACGGCCGCATCGAGGCCACCGTCGAGTACGTCGAGGACGACTCGGTCCACGCGACCATCGTCTCCGGCGGGAAGCTCAGTTCGCGCAAGGGCGTGAACGTCCCCGGCGTCGACCTCGACATCGACCTCATCACCGACTCCGACTACGAGAACCTGAAGCTCGCCGCGGAGAAGGAAGTCGACTACGTCGCCGCCTCGTTCATCCGCGACGCGGAGGACGTCTACACCATCAGCGACACCCTCGAAACCCTCGGCGCGGAGATTCCCATCATCGCCAAAATCGAGCGCGCCGGCGCGGTCGAGAACCTCGACGAAATCATCCAGGCGGCCCACGGCGTGATGGTCGCCCGCGGCGACCTCGGCGTCGAGTGCCCCCTCGAAGAAGTTCCCATCATCCAGAAGCGCACCATCCGCAAAGCGCAGGCCGCGGGCGCGCCGGTCATCACCGCGACCGAGATGCTCGACTCGATGGTCCGCTCGCGCCGCCCGACCCGCGCGGAGGCGTCTGACGTCGCCAACGCCGTCCTCGACGGCACCGACGCCGTGATGCTCTCGGGTGAGACCGCCGTCGGCGACCACCCCGTCCGCGTCGTCGAGACGATGTCCCGCATCGTCGAGGAGGTCGAAGCCAGCCCCGAGTACGACGAGAGCCAAGAACAGCGCGTCCCGACCGCCGACGAGGGGTCCCGCACGGAGGCGCTGGCCCGCTCGGCGCGCTACCTCGCCCGCGACGTGAACGCCGCGGCCGTCGTCGCCGTCTCCGAGTCCGGCTACACCGCCCGGAAGACCGCGAAGTTCCGCCCCGGCGTCCCCGTCGTCGCCGTCACGCCGAACGACCGGACGCGCCGCCAACTCGCCGTCTCGTGGGGCGTCTCGGCGCAGTACGCCGACTACAGCCCGAGCGTCGAGGGCGTCATGGACGACGCGGTCACCGCCGCGCTCGACGCCGGCGTCGCGGAGTCAGGCGACACCATCGTCGTCCTCTCCGGCATGATGACGGAGCTCGAAGGGACGAACACGACGAACATGCTCAAGGTCCACGTCGCCGCCGAACCCGTCGCCACGGGCCGGAAAATCGTCGGCGGCCGCGTCGCCGGCCCACTCTACCGCACCGAGGACGGCGACCTCACGGACGTCCCCGAGGGCGCGATTCTCGCGCTGTCGGCCGAGTTCGACGGCGAGTTCAACGGCGACGCCGACAAGCTCGCCGGCATCGTCGACGCCCGCGCGGGCATGACCGGCTACCCGGCGCTCGTCGCGCGCGAACTCGACATCCCGATGGTGTCGGGCGCGCCGCTTCCGAAAACCATCGCGCAGGGCGCGACCGTCACGCTCCACGCCGAGCGCGGCATCGTCTACGAGGGCGACGTCATCAACCACGACCGCGACAGCCGGTAGGAGTGCGGTAGCCCTTTCCCGACGCGACGCCTACGCACGAATCGATGTCCCGCGCACCCTCTCCCGAGGCCGACGACGACCGCGACGCTGACGGCGACGGCGAGTGGCGCTTCGGCGTCGACGACGTCGGTCCCGACGGCATCATCGACGACGAACCCGAGGTCGAACAGCTCCCCATCGAGCCGGAGTCGCCGCGGGCCGAAAACGTCGCGTTCGTCCTGCTCGGCGTCCTCCTCGCGGTCGGACTCATCGTCGTCACCGTGTTCCCGGGCGCGTTCTGAGCGACCCGCCGGACGCCGACCGCGACCTGTTTCGAGCGCCGAGTTCGGCCGCCGTCTCGCCTCCGACTTTCCGTTTTGATAATCGGGACTGTTGATTTATGTGACCCCGAGGGAAACCACCGCCAACCACCCGACCGGGACGGACGGAATGACCGACAAAGCGCACCCTCCGCGTCGGTCGCCGCGTCGATTCTCCCCGCGGCGCTCCGCGCTCCGACGCCGACGGTCCCGAACCGGGACGGACGCGGCCGCGGCGACGACCCCCCTCCCAGTCGTCTCGCGGCCGCCGGAGCCGGCCGCCGCCGGGACGAACACCGAGACGACAAGATGACACACGACCGACGACGCGGACACGACCGACGACCCGCCCCAACCGAGCCGGAGGGACGCGAACAGTGACGAGACTCGTCGAACTCGACCCGGCGAAGTTCGTCCGGTTCCTCGCGGACCTCTGGACCCAGCGGAACTGGCAGACGAACGTCCAGCCCCGCGGCGAGGGGAGATACCTCGTACAGGGCCAGCGCGGCGACGGCACGAAGGGACTCATGCTCGCGCTCCCGGCCGTCGAGACGACGGTCGAGAAACAGCACGTCAAGGGCTTCGTCGCGCACGCGAAAAAGCGCGATATCGACACCGTCGTCGTCGCCACGCAGGGCGAGTTCGCCGACGCGGTCCGCGGGTTCGCCACGAGCCACGACGTGACGCTGTTCGACCGCGACGAACTCGGCCGGACCGTCGCCGACGAGGGCCTCGAACAGACCGTCAAGCAGTACACCGACGGCGAGGTGTTCGAGACGGCGGAAGTCGAGTTCGGCCTGCCGTTCGACCTGCCCGAACCGTTGGAAGAGGCGCTCGCGTCGCTCCCGATAGCCGCCGCGCGCGAACGACTCGCCGGACTCGCCAGCGGCATCGGCGTCGGCGGTGGTGACGGTGACGGCGACGGCGGAGGTGACGGCGGAGACGGAAGCGGAGGCGGAAGTAGCGGTGACGGTGACGGCGGAAGCGGCGGCTGGAAATCCGTTGGGAACACCCTCCGCGACGGACTCCCGTCGTCGGTCGGCGACCTGAAATCGGGGTCGCCGCCGAGCGTCCGCGTCGTCGTCGTCGCCGTCCTGTTGCTCGTGCTCGCGCTCGGCTTCGTCGCCGTGCTCGGCCCGATGGTTGACGGACTCGGCGGACCGACCGGCGACGGCGGCGGAGACGAAGGCGGCGTCTCCGTCTCCGCCCTCTCGGGTGCGAGCGCCGACTCCGCCGACGTAGTCGCCCGGTGGAACGCCCGGACCGCCGACACGCTTCGGGTGGGCAACCGAACGTACGCCGCGCCGGAGGGAGAGCGGTTCGTCGTCGTCGGACTCAACGCCACGGCCGGAGGCGACGCGCCGGGGTCGCTCCCACAGTCGGCGCTCGTGTTCGAGTCCGACGGCGTCAGCTACGGCTACCAACCGCTGTCGAACGCGACCGGCTTCCGCAACGGCGGGCTGTTCGCCCCCGACGAGCGCGCGCACGTCTGGACCGTCTTCTCCGTGCCGACGAACGCGACCACCGGGACCGTCTTCGTCCGGCCGACGAACGAGGACTCCGTGGCGTTCGTCCACGACCGGTCGGTCTCGACCGACCCGAACGACGAGGACTGAGCGGGGAGCGGCCGCCCCCGCTGAACCCGCGCCGCGTTCGACCCTCAATCCTTAATCGGGCGACGGCCCTAGACCCGGTATGGCACACCCGCCGCTCCCGTTACAGACCGGTCTCGTCAGTCCCGAGACGCTCCCGCTTTTGCTCGTGCTCGCGGGGCTCGGCCTGTCGCTCGCGGAGGCCATCGCCCCCGGCGCGCACTTCGTCGTCCTCGGCGTCGCCCTCCTCGCGGCGGGGCTGGTCGGCCTCTTTATCGCGCCGCTCGCAGGCCCGATAGCCCTCGGCCTGCTCGTGTTGGTCTTCGGCGCGCTCGCGCTCTACGGCTACCGAGAGCTCGACATCTACGGCGGCAAGGGAGAGGGGAAGACGAGCGACTCGGACGCGCTGACGGGGAAGATGGGGCGCGTCACGGAGCGCGTCACGCCGACCAGCGGCGAGGTCAAACTCGACGAGGGCGGGTTCAACCCTTACTACGCCGCCCGGTCGGTCCACGGCGAGTTGGAAGTCGGAACCGAGGTCATCGTCGTCGACCCCGGCGGCGGCAACGTCGTGACCGTCGAGGCAGTCGGCCCCGGCGAGGACGAAATCGACCGCGAACTCGCCCGCGAGCGGGCGCGACGACGGCGCGAGGAGTCCGCGGAGCGAGACGAAGAACTCGAACGCGAGGGTACGGAAGGCGTCTGACCGGCGTCCGCGACGCCGCGGTCGGCCCGAACCGCATCGACCCGAACCGCCGTTGGCCGCCCCGTCACCCCGAAACCGTCCGACGTGACGGCCGAACCACACGAATACTTATCATTCTGCCAACCCAAGGCGGGCTTATGGACCTACTTGCCCTCCAGGCGGGGCTGGGTATCGGAGGCGTCGTCGCCGGCCTCCTCGTGCTCGTCCTCGCCATCGTGACGGTGTATCAGATGGTCGAAATCGTGGACGCCTACGAGAAGAAGGCGCTCACGGTGTTCGGGGAGTTCCGCCGGCTCCTCGAACCGGGTATCAACTTCATCCCGCCGTTCGTCTCTCGGACCTACGCGTTCGATATGCGGACCCAGACGCTCGACGTGCCCCGGCAGGAAGCCATCACGCGCGACAACTCGCCGGTCACGGCCGACGCGGTCGTCTACATCAAGGTGATGGACGCGAAGAAAGCGTTCCTCGAAGTCGACGACTACAAGCGCGCCGTCTCCAACCTCGCCCAGACGACGCTCCGGGCCGTCCTCGGCGACATGGAGCTCGACGACACGCTCAACAAGCGCCAGGAAATCAACGCCCGCATCCGCAAGGAACTCGACGAGCCGACCGACGAGTGGGGCGTCCGCGTGGAGTCCGTCGAGGTCCGCGAGGTCAACCCCAGCGCCGACGTCCAGCAGGCGATGGAACAGCAGACCTCCGCCGAGCGCCGCCGCCGCGCCATGATTCTCGAAGCGCAGGGTGAGCGCCGCTCCGCCGTCGAACAGGCCGAGGGTGAAAAGCAGTCGAACATCATCCGCGCGCAGGGCGAAAAGCAGTCGCAGATTCTCGAAGCGCAGGGCGACGCCATCTCGACGGTTCTCCGCGCGAAGTCCGCCGAGTCGATGGGCGAACGCGCCATCATCGACAAGGGGATGGAGACGCTCGAACGCATCGGACAGGGCGAGTCGACGACGTTCGTCCTCCCGCAGGAGCTCACGTCGCTCGTGGGTCGCTACGGCAAACAGCTCACCGGCTCCGACGTACAGGACACGGAGGGCCTCTCCAGCAAGCAGTTCGACGAGGAGACCCGCGAGCTCATCGGCCTCGACGACATCGAGGAGATTCTCGGACAGATAGACGAGGCCGCGGAGATGAACGTCGAACAGCTCGAACAGGAGGCGGAGGCCATCAAGGCCGGCGCGGAGGTCAACGACATCAAGTCGCCCGACGAGGTCATCGCCGAGGCCGACGAGAACGAGACCCCCATCAAGTCGTCCGACGAGGTCGTCGCGGAAAGCGAGGGCGCGGACGCCGCGGCCGACGAGTCGGCGGACGCGAACTCCGCGGGCAACGGCCAACCGGCCACAGACGCCGGCGACGAGGACGACGGCGACGACGAAAGCGAGATGTCCTTCGAGAAGGACCTCGAATAGTCGCATCGACCGACCGTCCCGGGTTCGGACGGGTGTGAATGCCGAAGCCCTTTTCTTCGCGCCGTCTCGTATGTGGGTGTAGATGTCGAACCGCCGGGTAGACGAAGACAAGCGCGCGACCCTCCGTCGGTTCGCCGCGCTCGGGGCCGCGACGCCGCTCGTGGGCCTCGGGGGCGGCGACGACGGCGACGACGACTCGTCCGGGTCGAGCGACGCGCGGGACGCCATCGTCGGCTACGTCGCGTCGACGCCCGGCGCGCACTTCTCGAAGGTCCGCGACGACCTCCAGTTGGGAACCGGCGAGACGCAGTACCACCTCCGGAACCTCGTCGACGACGACACGCTCGAAGTGCGCCGCGACGGCGACTACAAGCGGTTTTTCCCCGCGAGTCGGTTCTCCGAGTTCGAGCAGGTCGCGCTCGGCTATCTCCGCCGCGACACGCCGCGCGGGATGCTCGTCCACCTGCTTCGCGACCCCGACGCGACGGGAAGCGAACTCGCCGACCGCCTCGGCGTCTCGCGGGCGACGGTGAGCACGTACGCGAAGAAACTCGACGCCGTGGGCCTCCTCTCGCGCGAGGACGGCTACGCGGTCCGCAACCCCGAGACGGTCATCACGCTCCTGATTCGCTACGCCGACTCCTTCGGCTCCGACGCCGCGGCGTTCGCCGACGACGCGGCCGAACTCATCCGGTTCGACCCCTGACGAGGTCGGACGAGTCGAGGCCGGCGGTCGAGACGGGCGACTGACGCTGTACCGTGTGACGGTTCCGTGTCCATACCGACTCCCAGCGGCGGGGCTGGGACGCGAGAAAACCCGAAAAACGGGGATGGAACGACGCGTGGGTGGGAGACGACGGCGTTCCGGGTGGGAGCGGCGCGAGGGAGGACGCGCCGGGGTGCACGCCGAGGACGGCGTGCGGCGGGGCCTGAGTGAAACGTCAGCGGGGGCTCAGACGGTCACCTTCCACGTGGTGCCCGAGGAGTAGCCCCACTTCTCGACGCTCACGTCGAAGTCGCCGTCGAGGATGGGGCGCATGTTCGCGCCGACCTCCTTCGCCGAGAGGTCGAGGTCGTCGGCGATGAGGCGGGACTTGAAGTACGTCTTCGCCCCGGCGTTGGAGCGGAGGTAGTCGAGGATGCGGCGCTGTTTCTCCGAGAGACTGCGGTTGGCGTCGAGGACCTCGCCCTCGACTGCGGTCGCGGAGGCGGTCGTGCTCATACCTACACAGAGAGACGAGACGCCTATCAGGGGTTTGGTACGGGAACTTAACACGGCGCTGTCTTGCGATTTTTACCGAAAACGAGCCGCCGGGAGGGCTCCACCGAGCCGTCGCAGGTACAGTCGCCTAACACCCACGCGACGCGGACACACCAACGAGGGAACAGGCCGGACGCATCGGAGCGCGTCGGGCCGCGCCGGGGCGCATCGAAGCGGTCGCCGAACACCCGAACGTTCCGAACTGTCCGTCTCACGGACCGTACCTGTCCCAAGACAGAAAATTCATACGCGGATAGCGGCCATACGACGACAATGGGTCGCCCGACAGAACGACGCCCGACCGCCGCGACCGCGGCCGGCGTCGAAGTGAGCGTCGTCCTCCCCGCCTACAACGAGGCGCGGACCATCGAAAACACGGTCCGCGTCACCGTCGAGACGCTCGAATCGTTCCTCCCCGCCGACGCCTTCGAAGTCATCGTGGCCGAAGACGGCTGCGACGACGAGACGCCGGAGATAGCCGACCGGTTGGCCGCCGAGGACGACCGGATTCGCCACTACCACAGCGACGAGCGCCTCGGCCGCGGCGGCGCGCTCGAACGCGCCTTCGAGGCCGCCGACGGCGACACGCTCGTCTACTTCGACACGGACCTCGCCACGGACATGCGCCACCTCGAAGAACTGGTCGAGCGCGTCCGCTCCGGCGAGTACGACGCCGCGACCGGGTCGCGCTGGATGCCCGACCGCGTCGCCGACCGACCGCGGAAACGCGGCGTGCCGAGCCGCGTCTACAACGGGCTGGTCCGGCTGTTCCTCCGGTCTGACCTCCGCGACCACCAGTGCGGCTTCAAGGCGTTCAGCCGCGAGACGTTCGAGGTGCTCCGCGACGACGTGGAGGACAACCACTGGTTTTGGGACACGGAGATGCTCGTCCGCGCCCAGCGCGCGGGCTTGCGGGTCGCCGAGTTCCCCGTCGACTGGGAGCCGAAAGGCGACACGAAAGTCGACCTCGTCCGCGACGTCCTCGGGATGGGGAGCCAGATTCTCCGGACGTGGTGGCAACTGTCGGTCCGGCCGCGCATCACCCGCCGGGTGACAATCGTCGCCGGTCTGCTTTTGACCGTCTTCGCGCTCGCGCTGATGACGCTGTACATCGACCCCTCGGAGGTCATCTCGGTGCTCGGCGACGCCGACCCCGCGCTCGTCGCCGCCGCCGCGGTTATCTACGTCGTCTCGTGGCCGCTCCGGGGGATTCGCTACCGCGACATCCTCGGCGAGCTCGGCTACCGCGAGAAGGCGAGCTTCCTCACGGGGGCGATATTCATCAGTCAGACCGGGAACCTCGTGTTTCCCGCCCGCGCGGGCGACGCCGTGCGCGCCTACGTCGTGAAGGCGCGCCGGAACATCCCGTACCCCTCGGGCTTCGCGTCGCTCGCGGTCGAGCGCGTCTTCGACCTGCTCACCATCGCGGGGCTCGCGGGCGTCGTCCTCGTCGGCCTCGCGGCGACCGGCGGCCTCGACGACATCGCCACGGTGCTGGCGACCGGCGTGAGCGGCGGCTCGGTCGACGTGTCCGCCGACGACGTGCGCACCGTCGCCTACGTCGCCACGGGCGTCGGCGTCGTCGCCATCCTCGGCGTCCTCGGCATCGCGCTGTCGGCCCGCGCGGACCGGAACGTCGTCCGGGCGTTCGTCGGCCGGTTCTCATCGGACTCCTACGTCGACCTCGTCGCGGGCGTCATCGAGCAGTTCGTCTCCGACCTGCAGGCGGTCGCCGGCAACCGCGCCGCCTTCACCCGCGTCGGCCTGACGAGCCTCGCCATCTGGACCGTCGACGTGGTGACCGCGGTCGTCGTCCTGCTCGCGCTCGGCGTCGATATCGACCCCGTCGTCCTCGTCGGCGTCTCGTTTTTCGCCGTGAGCGTCGGCAACCTCGCGAAGGTGCTTCCCCTCTCGCCCGGCGGCGTCGGCCTCTACGAAATCGCCTTCACGGTGTTCATGGCCGCGCTCGCGCCGGTCACGCCCGCCGCCGCGCTCGCCGCGGCGGTCCTCGACCACGCCGTCAAAAACGCCGTCACCGTCGTCGGCGGCGTCGCCTCGATGCTGTCGCTCAACGTCTCGCTGACGACCGCGGTCGAAGAGAGCGCGGACGTGCGCGACCACGAGCGCGAACTCGCCGAGTCGGAGTAACGGGAGTCAGTACAGCTCGCAACGGAACGGCGCGAACGCGCCCGTCACGGCCGATTCGAGCGCGTCGGTTCGGGTGAGTCGACCGCCGGTGAACACGCCCGCCGCGCCCTCGTTTTTCGCGATGTCGTCGGTGCCGAGCACGTCGTCCATCACCGGCCCGAGTTCTTCGCCCGCGTCGATTCGGTCCGCGATGCGGGCGGGAAGCGGGAGGCTCGGCCCCGCCGCGCGGCCGACGCGCTCGCCGTCGGTCACGGCCGCCCACATCACGAGGTACAGGTCGGTCTCGTCTGTGCCGTCGCCGGCCGAGAAGGTCGCCACGCCGCCCTCGATGCCGACGCCGAGGTCGTAGTCGCCCGCGTCGAGCGCCCGCTCCGCGCGGGTGACAGCGCCCGCGATGGTCTCGTCGTGGCCCGTCGGCTGTTCGGAGACGCCGGAGTCGACGGCGACCGCCGCCACGGAGGCGTCGGGACAGGTTCGTTCGACCGCGCGCCGCTTCACCGGGTTGCCGCTTCCGACCGCGATGTCCATGTCGGAAGCGCGTCGCCCGGTTATTTCCCTTCGTCGGATTCGGTCGCCGAGGGAACCCACGGCTCGGGGAGGTCGGCGTCGGGGTGCAACAGTCGCGCGAGTCGGTCGACGCCGGAAACGACGGCCGGACTCGGCTGATTGAGAAGCGAGTCGTCGACGGCGTGGACCGCGGCGTCGACGTTCCACCCGCGGGCCGCGAACGCCTCGGGGTCGCCGCGCGTCGGCGACGCGGGCGAGGACGCCGCGGCAGTCCTCGGCGAGCGTCGCCCCCGCGCCGGCGTCGCCCGCGGCGTCGCAGACGACGGGGAACGAATCGAACACCTCGTCGAGCGTCGCGGGCGCGACGTGGACCACGTCGTAGCCGCGGTCGCGGGCCGCCGCCGCGACGTCCGACTGGAGGTCGTCGCAGGTGCAGACGGCGTCGGCGGCGAGTTCGGCGACCCGGTCGAAATCGGGGTTCAACCAGCCGCCGACGACCGGCTTGTCGGTCGGCGAGTGGACGGTCGCCCCGACGACGTGGGCGTCGAGACCGGCGGCGGTGAGAATCGCTGTCGCGCTCGGCGCGAGCGAGACGACGCGGGGATTCGCGGCCATGGGTAGTCGTGGCAACGACCCTTCGGAAAAAGTATGTGTCGCGTCGGCGGTCGCCGGCGAATCGTCGATGAATGCCGATGCGTCCCCGAATCCATCACGAACCTCAATTACCCGTGCGACGGCCTCACACAGGTAAACGCCGCCGCTCGCCGAAAGCGATACCAAACCATTTATGCGGTCGTCTGCGGTTGCTGGTGTTACGGACAGCATCCGGGTTCTATCCGCCTCTAACCACCCATTCCCGGAGCACCCGCCGTCGTATCCATGAGTGAACGAATCTGGACCCGAAACCCCGGCGCACAGGAGCAGGAACGAAACACGCAGAACGGCCGACAGGAGGCCGAGGAACAGGAAGAGACGAAGGGCGACACGCTGCAGTGTCCCGAGTGCGGCGGTCACGTCGTCACCGACGACGAACACGGCGAGACCGTCTGTAACGACTGCGGCCTCGTCGTGACCGCGGACTCCGTCGACCGCGGCCCCGAGTGGCGCGCGTTCGACGCCCGCGAGAAAGACGAGAAGTCCCGCGTCGGCGCGCCGACGACCAACACGATGCACGACAAGGGGCTGTCGACCAACATCGACTGGCGCGACCGCGACGCGTACGGCAACTCCCTCGGCGCGCGGCAGCGCCAGAAGATGCAGCGGCTCCGCAAGTGGAACGAGCGGTTCCGCACCCGCGACTCCAAGGAGCGCAACCTCAAGCAGGCGCTCGGCGAAATCGACCGCATGGCCTCCGCGCTCGGCCTCCCCGAGAACGTCCGCGAGACGGCATCGGTCATCTACCGCCGCGCGCTCGACGACGACCTCCTGCCGGGTCGTTCCATCGAGGGCGTCGCCACGTCGTGTACCTACGCCGCCGCCCGCATGGCCGGCGTCCCCCGCTCGCTCGACGAAATCGCGGAGGTCTCGCGCGTCGAGAAGAGCGAGGTCGCCCGCACCTACCGCTACATCGCGCGCGAACTCTCGCTTGAGGTCAAGCCCGCGGACCCCGAGCAGTACGTCCCGCGGTTCGCCAGCGAACTCGGCCTCTCCGACGAGTCGAAGATGCGCGCGCGCCAGCTCCTGAAGAACGCCAAGGAGAAGGGCGTCCACTCCGGCAAGTCGCCGGTCGGCCTCGCCGCCGCCGCCGTCTACGCCGCCGCCCTCCTCACCAACGAGAAGACGACGCAGGCCGCCGTCAGCGACGTGGCCGACATCTCCGAGGTCACCATCCGCAACCGCTACCACGAACTCCTCGAAGCCGAGGAGAACCTCGGTCTCGTCTGAGCGCGCGCCAGACGCCCGCGCCGAGCGACGGTTCGACCGGACGAAACGACTCGATTTTCGGTTATTCGCCCGCCAGCGGCGGCGCTCGACGCGACGCGCCACCGGCGAGTCGCGGGTCGCGGTCGCCCGTCGCGGCGCCGACCGCCCCCGCGCCGAGGCGAAGGGTTTTGTTTCGGGGCGAACACGTCCGGACGATGCGCACGACGCACGCCCTCGCGGTGGGCGACGCCGCCGACACCGGACTCGCCGACGAGAGCGTGAACCTCGTCGTCACGTCGCCGCCCTACCCCATGATAGAGATGTGGGACGACCTCTTTTCGGCGCGCGACGACGCCGTCGACGCGGCGCTCGACGCGGGCGACGGGGACGCCGCCTTCGAGGCGATGCACGAACAGCTCGACGCCGTCTGGGACGAGGTGGCCCGCGTGCTCGCGCCCGGCGGGATGGCCTGCGTGAACGTCGGCGACGCGACGCGGAGCCTCGACGGGTCGTTCCGCCAGTACGCCAACCACGCCCGCGTGCTCACCGCGCTCGCCGAACGCGGGCTGACGCCGCTCCCGGACGCCATCTGGCGCAAACCGACCAACAGTCTGACGAAGTTCATGGGGTCGGGGACGCTCCCGCCGAACGCCTACGTCACGCTCGAACACGAGTACGTCCTCGTGGTCCGCAAGGGTGCCCCGCGGTCGTTCCCGCCGGGCGACGAGCGGCGCTACGAGAGCGCCTTCTTCTGGGAGGAGCGCAACCGCTGGTTCTCCGACCTCTGGGAGTTCGGCGGGACCGACCAGCGCCTCGATTCGGGGACCAGAGAGCGCTCGGCGGCGTTCCCCGTCGAACTGCCGCTGCGCCTGATTCGGATGTACTCCGTCTACGGCGACACCGTCTTCGACCCCTTCGTCGGCACCGGGACCACGACGCTCGCGGCCATGTTCGCCGGCCGGGACTCCGTCGGCTACGACCTCGACGCCGACCTCGTCTCGGGGTTCGAACGCCGACTCGACGACCTCCCAGAACGCTCGCGCGCGGAGGTCGAACGCCGACTGGACGCACACAGAGAGTTCGTCGCCGACCGCGACGACCGCCCGGGTCACGACGCCGAACACTACGACTTCCCGGTCGTGACGAAACAGGAGCGTCGCATCCGACTGTACCGCGCGTCGTCGGTCGAGGCGTCGGCCGACGGGGCGGACCGCGAGTTCGTCGTCGAACACGAGCCGTTCGACGGGGCAGAGGCGGCCGAGGCGTCGGAGCGGCCCGAACTCTCGGAAGACGCGACGACGACCGACTGAGTTCGGAAGGCTCGAATTCGCGGGTATCAGGCACTCATCGGCGTGCTTCGGTACTGGTTGGTCGACTGTCCGACAATCCAGACGTTTAAGAGCGCGGACGACGACGCCAACGAACAATGCCCGATGCTCGTCGTCGCGCGGTCGTCGCCGCCCTCGTCGGCGTGGTTGGTGCCTCGCTCGGAATCGCCGGGGCCGGCCACGTCTACCTCCGCGAGTGGCGACGCGCGATCGCGTGGTTCACCTTCGTCTTCGGCGCGGCGCTGGTGTTGCTCTCGACGTTCGCCGACCCGGCGACCGTGACGGTGGACTCGCTCCCCAGAGAGGTGCTGTTCCCCGTCCTCGGACTGCTGTTTCTGAGCGCGCTCGACGCCTACCGCGTCGGGCGTCGACCGCGCGGTCGCAACGCGAACGGCGAGCCGACCTGCCCGGTCTGCGGCGGCGAACTCGACCGGAACCTCGACTTCTGTCCGTGGTGTGCGACGGAACTCGAATGGTACACGGTCGAGGGATAGAGAGACGGACGACGGACACCGACCGCCGTCCTCGCCCTCGGCTTCGAAAAAACGGCCCTCCGGAACTACTTCTCGATGATGCTCTCTTCGACGGCCTCGCCGAAGTGGCGAGCCGTGTCCTCGTAGTAGATGAGCATCTCGTCGCCGGGTTCGAGGTCGGTGACGGCCGTCCGCCCCTCGCGGGTCTCGACCTTGATGGTCTCGGCGTTCTGGAGGAGCGTGGTGACGCGGTCGCCCTCGTAGTCGGCGGAGATGCGGAACATCGGTCGCTTTTCTATCTTCACGCGCCCGACGATGGCCTCGCGGGTGCGTCCGTTCGTGTCGATGAGCTGAACCTCGTCACCGCTTTCGAGTTCGGAGAGGTAGACCGTGCCGCCGTCGGGAGTCCGCGCGTAGGCGTGGACCGCGCCGGCGTTGACTCTGAACGGCCGAGACGCGACGTACGGGGACTCCGCCGTCTCGGCGTGGACAAAGAACAGGCCGCGGGCCATCGAGCCGACGAGCATCCCCTCGTCGTGGTCCATGATGGTGCCGGTGTCGACGCAGACGCGGTCGGCCATCCCCGTGCGTTCGACCTCCGTGACCTCGGCCCAGACGAGGTCGAGCGACTCGCGTTCGGCCTCGTCGCGGACCTCGACGGTCTTGCGTATCTCGTCGGGGTCGTCGCTGTCGAGGAGGACGCCGTCGGAGCCGAGTTCGAGCGTCTCGAAGGCCGTCTTGGCCTCTTCGGCGGTCGTGACGCCCGCGATGAGGTCGGTCTCCTCGCCGATGCGGGCGATGAGGTTTTCGAGCGGGATGATGGTCCAGTCCTCGCCGATGACGATGGTGTAGTCGCCGTCGCGGGCGGCCTCCTCGGCGAACGCCTCGTAGTCCTTGCTCAGGATGCGGACGTACGACCCGTTTGCGAGGTCGTCGCCGCGGCGGAGCGTCGTCAGGTCGGCAGACCCGGAGAAGTCCGAGGGGAGTTCGACGGTCGCGTCGCCCTCGCCGCCCTTGCCGACGATGTAGGCGTCGGCGAGCGCCTCGGGCTCGGTGTCGTCTTCCTCTGCTTCCATCACGTGGACGTCCGCGTCGGTTCGGAACGCGGCGACGTTGACGTCGCCGAGTTCGCGCACCCGTTCGACGTCGCCCTCGTCGACGAGAACCCAGTCGACGCCGGCTTCCAGTCCGGCCGTGATGCGTCGCTTCCGCGTCTCCCAGTCGCCGACTGCGTCGTCGGCCTTGAGCCAGACGCTTCGTGTCATTATCGACTTCACTCGGTGGGCGGGCTTGAACGTGGCGAATGAATCAACGGACGGCGAACGGGTCGCGTCGAGACGATGCGGACGCGCTTTGGGAATTCTGTATCGCATTATGTGGTATATATGGGGTGAGATGGTGGGTGAACAACGACGATTCAGCACCACTCGGCGCAGTGATGCGAGTCGAAGTTCGGTAAGCGAGCGTATCAGGACGCGACGGCAGACTGTGCCGAACACGAGGGTGGGCGTGTAAATCGAGAACGACCAGCGCGTTGGCTGGCCGACACCACGAATCGACGTTCAGTCTCTCGCGGTCGAGTCGAGATATCACCACTCGGTTCCGGAAGCCAGCCAACGGACACCGATTCGAGGTCGGTCGACTGCCGACGTTGGAATAGTTGGAAGCGGGTCGACCAGGATTCGGGCCGACTGGCCGCGGTTGCACCCCACGGGTTCGGAGCGCACGCGACCCGATATGCCGAACAAAAACCCCGGGGTCGAGGCCGGAACGACGCACCTCGGCATCGAAGCGGGAGGTGTTCGAGTCGTGCACGCGGCAAGGTCGGGGGGCACTCAGTCGCGACGACCCCATCGTTCGAGTCCGCAACCGAATTCGAACCGAGGAGGACGGAGAGTGCGAATTCAATCGAATCGGTGGAAGCACCTCTCCAGTGCGCGTGGCGTCGCTCGACTCCTTCGACCGCAGAATAAATCAATTACGGCGATATGAAATCGGTCAGAACGCGTCCAGCCCCGTCTGGACCGCGCCGCGCTCGTGGTCGAGGAGCGCGCGCTTCAGGTCGACGCCGCCGGCCGCGGAGAAGCCGCCGAGGGAGTCCGCGCCGACGACGCGGTGACACGGGACGACGAGCGGGACCGGATTCCGCCCGCAGGCCTGGCCGACGGCGACCGCGTGGCTGTCGAGTTCGGCCGCGACCTCGCCGTAGGTGCGCGTCTCGCCGTGCGGAATCGACGCCATGACGCGCATCACCTCGCCGTGAAGGAGTCGGGAAACCGAACGTCTACGTCGAACTCGCGGCGCTCGCCGTCTTCGTACTCGGCGAGTTGGTTTCGGAGCGAGTCGGCAGAACAGCCGACGAGTCGGTCGTCGATATCGACCGCGAACCCCCACATCGTGACGCGCATGCTCGGAGTTCGCGCTCGGCGGGTATCTATCTGTAGGCCGGGTCGAAAAAGCCGAAAAGCGTCGGAACGCCGCGGCCGCGTTACGCCTCGATGCCGAGCCCGGCGCGTTCGAGCGCGGTGTCCACGTCTGCGTCGTCGTGGATGACGGCGCTGACGGCGCGGGTGATGGCCTCGGGGTTCTCGTGCTGGAAGATGGAGCGACCCATGGAGACGCCGGCCGCGCCGGCGTCCATCGTGCCGCGGACCATCTCGACCGTCTCGCGGTCGGTGCCGCGACTGCCGCCGGCGATGACGACCGGCAGGCGCGTGGCCTCGACGACGCGACCGAAGGAGTCGGCGTCGCCGCTGTAGGCGGTCTTCACCACGTCGGCACCGACTTCCTCGGCGAGGCGGACGGCGTGGGCGAGCGCCTCGGGGTCCTGTTCGTCGATGCCGGGGCCGCGGGCGTAGGACATCGCGAGGACGGGCACGCCGAAGTCGGCGGCGCGGGAACAGAGGTCGGCGAGTTGCGTCATCTGGTCGGGCTCGTAGTCCGAGCCGACGTTGATGTGGAAGGAGACGGCGTCGGCACCGACGCGGAGGGCGTCTTCGACGGTGCCGGTGAGTCGCTTGTCGTTTTCGTCCGGGCCGATGACCGTCGAGCCGTTTACGTGGACGATGTAGCCTTTGCCGTTCTTGTTCGGGTGGACGCGCGGCGCGGTGCCCTTGTGCGTGAGGACGGCGTCGGCGCCGCCGCGCGTGATGCCGTCGATGGTGGATTCGATGTCGACGAGGCCCGTGACCGGGCCGAGGGTGATGCCGTGGTCCATCGGGACGATGAGGTATCGCCCGTCTGTGGAGATGCGGTCGAGTCGTGCGGAGAGTCCGATGTCTGTGTTCATGTATGAGAAAGGGTGGCAGAGCAGTTATGTGCGTTCCGGATGCGGTGGGCGTTGCGACGCGCCTGCGACCGCGCCGTCTTTCAGCTCGCGGGCGAGCGTTTCGAGGCGGTCGGCGACCGTTTCGGCGTCGTCGCCGTTCTCGTGGCCCTCGGCCACGATGTCCACGAGCGCGCTGCCGACGATGATACCGTCAGCGCCGCTGGCGACGATGCGCTCGGCGTGGTCGCCGCTACTGATGCCGAAGCCGACCGCCTTGGGCACGTCGTAGTCGGCGAGTCGTTCGAGCGACGAGCCGGTCTGGTCGGAGACGCTCGACTGCGCGCCCGTCGTGCCGAGGCGCGCCTGCACGTAGACGTAGCCCGAGACCCGTTCCATGATGCGGTCGAGGCGGTCGCCGCGGGTCGTCGGCGCGACGATGAAGACGAGGTCGAGGCCGAACTCGTCGCAGGCCTCGCGCAGTGGGTCGGCCTCTTCTGCCGGCAGGTCGGGGACGACGAAGCCCTCGATGCCGACCTCGGCCGCCTTCTCGACGAACGGCCGCGGACCGGGTTCATCGCCGTAGCGGTAGATGAGGTTGTAGTAGGTCATACAGACCAGCGGCACCGACACGTCGAGGTCCTCGACGAACTCGAAGAACCGAGTCGGCGTCATGCCGCCTTCGAGCGACCGGACCACCGCGTTCTGGATGGTCGGCCCCTCGGCGATGGGTTCCGAGAACGGAAGGCCGAGTTCGATGACGTCCGCGCCGCCGCGTTCGAGCGCCTCGACGTACTGAAGCGAGGACTCGTAGTCCGGGTCGCCGGCGGCGAGGTAGGGGACGAACGCCGGGCCGTCGGCGAAGGCGTCTTCGAGCGACATCACAGGCCCCCCGTGAACTCGTCCATGTTCGGCGCGATGTCGATGTCGCGCTCGTAGGTCTCCTCGATGGCCGATTCGAGGTCCTTGTCGCCGCGACCGGAGACGTTGACCACGACGTACTCGCCGAGGTCGTCCGCTTCCTCGGGGTCGGGCGCGTCGGGACCGACGACCGATTCGAGGTAGCCGAACGCGTGGGCCGACTCCAGCGCGGGGATGATGCCCTCCATCTGGGAGAGCCGGTGGAACGCGGTCAGCGCCTCGTCGTCGTCGACGTTGACGGCGGTGACGCGACCGGTGTCGACGAGGTACGCGAGCTCGGGGCCGACGCCGGCGTAGTCGAGGCCGGACGACACCGAGTGCGACTCCATAATCTGGCCGTCGCGGTCCTGTAGGAGCCGGGTGCGAGCGCCGTGAAGGATGCCCTCCGTGCCGGTCGTGAGCGACGCCGAGTTGGGCGCGACGCCGGCTTCCTCGTCGACTTCGAGCGTCGAGCCGCCGGCCTCGACGGCGTAGAGCGCGGTCTCCTCGTCGTCGACGAACTCGGCGAACGCGCCCATCGTGTTCGAGCCGCCGCCCGCGCAGGCGACGACGGCGTCGGGGAGCCGACCCAGTTTCTCTCTGGCCTGCGTGCGGGCCTCCTCGGAGATGACCGACTGGAAGTCCCGGACCATGCTCGGGAAGGGATGTGGGCCGACGACGGAGCCGATGACGTAGTGGGTGTCTTCGACGTTGGTCGCCCAGTCGCGCATCGTCTCGGAGATGGCCTCCTTGAGCGTGCCGCGGCCGACGGTGACGGGGTTCACCTCGGAGCCGTTGAGCTTCATCCGGAAGACGTTGGGGCGCTGGCGGTTGATGTCGCGCTCGCCCATGTAAATCTCGCAGGGCATATCGAGGTGCGCGCAGGCCATCGCCGTGGCGGTGCCGTGCTGGCCCGCGCCGGTCTCGGCGATGATGCGCTCTTTGCCCATGTACTTCGCCAGTAGGACCTGCCCGAGCGCGTTGTTGAGTTTGTGCGCGCCGCCGTGGACGAGGTCCTCGCGCTTGAGGTACACCTCGCGGTCGTAGCGCTCGGAGAGCCGGTCCGCGCGCTGGAGGGGCGTCGGCCGCCCGCCGAAGTCCCGCAGTCGCGCGCGGAAGTCGTCCATGAAGCCGTCTTCGTTGTCGAGGACGTACCGCTCGTACGCGTCGGTCAGTTCCTCGATTGCCGGCATGAGGGCCTCGGGAACGTACTGTCCGCCGTAGTCGCCGAATTTGCCGTCTGCGCTCATTGTGTGAGTGTCTCCGTGTTCTGTCGCACGTCGCCGTCCATGATGGCCGTCCCGACGAGGAGGGCGTCGGCACCGGCCTCGCGCATCCGCCGCGCGTCTTCGACCGTCTTCACGCCGCTTTCGGCCACGAGGAGCACGTCCTCGGGCGCTTCCGGCGCGAGTCCCTCGAACGTGCCGAGGTCGACTTCGAGTTGCCCGAGGTCGCGGTTGTTGATGCCGACGATGTCGGCTCCGGCCGCGAGCGCCGCCGTGAGTTCCTCGCGCGTGTGGACCTCCACGAGCGGCTGGAAGCCGCGGTCGCGGGCCGCCTCGACGAGGTCCGGAAGGTCGTCACCGACGAACCGCGCGATGAGGAGCACGAGGTCGGACTCGACGACGTCCAGTTGGGCCTCGTGCATGATGAAGTCCTTGCGGAGGACGGGCACGTCGACGGCCTCGCGGGTGCGCCGAAGCGACTCGGCGGAGCCGCCGAAGTGCTCGGGTTCGGTGAGGACCGACAGCGCCGTCGCGCCGCCGGCGACCATCTCGCGGGCCAGTTCGACCGGGTCGTCCTCGCGGACGCCCTCGGTCGTCGGACTCGTGGGCTTCACCTCGGCGATGACGGGAACCCGCCCCGCGGCCTCAGTTTCGGCCACGGCCTCCGGGAACGACCGCGCGTCGACCGACACGCGCGTCTCCCCGCCGGGTCGCTCCCGCGCGGCCTCCAGGATGGCGCGCACGTCGGGAGCTAATTCGTCTCCACTGGCGTTCATTAATGTACACTAACGCACGTATCTGTACATAAGACTTGCGTCGGCGGGGACACTCACCGTCTCCCGCACGCTCGCGGGCGAGCGCGAGTCGTCGAAGGGTGCGAGCCCCCACGCCGTCGCCGGAAGGGTCAAGCCTCCGGCGACGGGAGCCGAACGTATGCCCGTCTCGGGAATCTACGCGCGCGAATCGTCGACGCTCGGCCGCCCGGTGCAGGTCGGCGTGGTCAGCGGAAAGGTCATCAACGTCTCGTTTCCGGAGTCGCTGCCGGCGGACGCCGAGTCGGACCACGAACACCTCGACGCCGTGTTGGCCGCCATCGACCGGGGCGAGACGGACCTCTCGTCGGTCCCAATCGGCCTGACCGTCCCGACCGACCAGCGGAGCGTGCTGGAGTCCCTGCGGAACGTCCCGCGGGGCGACACGGTCGACGTGGCCCTGCTCGTCCGCATGGCCGGCCTCGACCCCGAGGACGACGACTCCGAGCGCGTCGTCCGCGAGGCGCTCGCGGCGAACCCGGTCCCGGTCGTCGTCCCCGACCACCGGGTGAAAGACGGCCCGAGCGCCGCCCCCGACGACGTGGTCGAGGCGCTCCGAAAGTCGGAAGGAATCTAATTTCTGCGGACTCCCTCAGAACGGCGTCGCGTTGGTTTCGCGGCGGAGCGCGAGATAGCCGAGCAGGCCGCCCAGGAGGAACAGCGTGCTGGCGAGTCCGACCGACTGGACGCCGGTCGCGAGCTCGGCGAACTGCGAGAGCCCCGCGAGGACGAAGCCGCCGCCGGCGACGTACTTGAGTCGGCTGTCGACCGGAATCCGGAGCGTGACGACGCCGAGGAGAACCGCCGTCAGCCCGAAGGCGGCGTCGGCGGCGAGTCGAAGCGTCGGGTTCCCCGTGGCGAACGCCGCGACGACGAGCGCCAGATAGCCGATGAGCCCCGCCTGCGTCAACTGCCGCGTGTCGATGTCCATACCGGCTACGCGTGGTGCGGACACTTGAACGCATCCCCGCGCCGCGGCCGCGACGGCGAGCGATTCGGCGGTCGTCGCCGACGCCGACGTGGTGAGCCGCCGCTACCAGCCGAACAGCTCGTGGCCCGCAAACTCCAGCGCGTTCACGAGGTAGTGGGCGACGACCACGACCAACAGGCTCCCGGTGAGGACGAACGCCGCCGCAAGGACGAACCCGAGGAGGCCGGTGACGACGATGCCGAGTCGACCCTGCGCGCCGTGGCCCGCGCCGAAGGCGGCCGACGACACGGCCGCCATGAGCCACGGCGACACGTCGAAGCCGGCGGCGACCGCTCCCACGAGCGCGCCCCGGAACAACAGCTCTTCGAAGCCGGCGATGAGGGGAAGCGCGACCGCGAACAGGAACACCCAGCCCGCGGCGGTCCGCGGCGTCAGCGACTCGCGGACCGCCTCGTCGGGCGCGATGCCGAACCGCTCGCTGACCGTCGAACCGACTCGGTTGGCCCCGTAGAGCGCGATGCCGAGTCCGACGCCGAGAGCGAACTTCGCCGGGAGGTCGGTGACGGAGAAGCCGAGCGCCGCGGCCGGCACGCCGGCGTACCACGCGCCGAGGCCGAGAAAGCCGCCGAGGAACGCCTGCGAGAGCGCGACGTTGGCGAGAAGGAGATGCGGCGGGAGGTCGGCGGCGGACGCGGAGCGCTCCGAGACGGCCGAGACGGGAGCCGCGGTGACGCCGGGGGGTTCCCGGTCCGAGTCGGGTTCGGAACCGGCCGTCACGTCGGACTCGGCGTCGGCCGCGCCGTCGCCCCCAGGGAGCGTCGGCGGCTCGGGTCGCGGCGACGCGTCGGTCGAATCGACCGAGAAGGAGGCCAGCGAGACGGTGTCGGGGTCGGCTGGTTCGTGCGTTTCGTCCGGTTCGGCGGGGGTAGAAACGGGGTCGTCCGGCGAACCGACTCGGGCGTTTTGGGCGGGGCCGGACTCAGAGTCGTGGGGAGCCGCGGGCGCGTCGGAGCCGGTCTCCTCAGCGTGCGGGACGCCGCGAGAAAAGTGCGCGAGAGAGAGTAAGACGGCGAGGACGAGGCCGGTGAAGCCCGCGAACGCCGCCCAGTCGGTCATCCGGCGTTACTGCGGGCTGGGGCTGGAGGGCCCTTTGACGCCCTGGCCCTTGTTGAGGGCGGAGCCGGTGATGCTCTTGAGGCGGTCCACGAGCGAGTCCTTCTCGGGTTCGCCTTCGAGGGCGACGTCGAGGACTTCGCTGATGTGCGAGACGGGGATGATGTCGACCATCTCCTTGTACTCGTCTTCGATCATCACGTCCTGCTCGTTGGCGGCGGGGATGATGACCGTCGAACAGCCGGCCTTCGCGGCGGCCTCGATCTTGTGGGTGACGCCGCCGACCGGGAGCACGTCGCCGCGCACCGACAGCGAGCCGGTCATGGCGACCGACTGGTCGATGGGGATGTCCTCCAGCGCGGAGATGACGGCGGTGGCGACCGTGATGGACGCGGAGTCGCCGTCGACGCCCTGCTGGCCGGTCTGGACGAACTGCACGTGCACGTCCATCTCCGAGAGGTCCTGGTTGGAGAACTTCTTGATGATGGCCGAGACGTTCTGGACGGACTCTTCGGCCATCTCCTTGAGCTGGCCGGTCGCGATGACCTGACCGGGGCCCTGCGAGGGCGTGACTTCGGCCATCACGGGGAGCATGATACCGGAGTCTTCGCCCATGACGGCGAGGCCGTTGACGCGGCCGGTGACGAAGCCGTCGTTGACCGACAGCTCGTAGTCCTTGCGGCGCTCGATGTACTGGTCCGCGATCTGCTGTTCGATGGAGCGCGCGCGGCGCTTGGCCTGGAGCACGTGGTCGCGGGTGGTCAGCTCGGCGTTCTCGCCGCGGGCGATGTCGCCGGCGACGCGGACGAGACCGCCGAGGTTACGGAATTCGAGGGTGAGGTGGCCCTTGCGACCGGCGCGGCGGCGGGCTTCGAGGATGAGCTCCTCGACCGCCTCCTCGGTGAAGTGCGGGAGCCGCCCGTCGTTGGTGACCTCCTGGGCCACGAAGCGCGCGTACTTGCGGCGCATCTCGGGGGTGTCCTGGATGGTGTCGTCCATGTACACCTCGTACCCGTAGCCCTTGATACGGGAGCGGAGCGCGGGGTGCATGTTCTCCATCGCGTCGAGGTTCCCGGCGGCGATCATGATGAAGTCCGTCGGGACGGGCTCGGTCTGGACCATCGCGCCCGAGGAGCGCTCGGACTGGCCCGTGATGGAGAATTCGCCCTCCTGGATGGCCGTCATCAGGTGCTGTTGACTGCGCACGTCGAGGGTGTTGATCTCGTCGATGAACAGGACGCCCTTGTTCGACTTGTGAATCGCGCCGGGTTCGACGCGGTCGTGGCTGGGCGTCTCCATGCCGCCGGACTGGAACGGGTCGTGGCGGACGTCGCCGAGGAGCGCGCCCGCGTGAGCGCCCGTGGCGTCCTGGAACGGCGCGGACTTCTGGTCGGCGTTGTTCACGATGAGGTTCGGAATCATCGCGTCACTGCCGCGCGAGCCGTAGCGGAACGCGAGATAGATGATACCCGCGGCGAGGATGCCGAGCAGGACCTGCTGGGCGATGATGAGCGAGTAGCCCAGCACGACCGCGATGATGATCCACATGAGGAACGAGCGCATCTGGTTGCGCTTGCGTGCCTCTTCTTTGTGCGCCTCGACGATCTGGTCACCTTTGCCCGCGGGGACCGTGCGGACCTTGGGGCGATTGCCGTCGTCGGGGTTGTGGTAGACGAGCACGTCCTGAAGCTCCTCGCGGGGGAGAAGCTCGGACATCGCCTTGGCGAGCATCGACTTCCCCGTCCCCGGGGAGCCGATCATCATGACGTGGCGGCGCTGTTTGGCCGCCTTCATGATGACGTCGCGGGCGTGCTCCTGTCCGATAACCTGGTCGACGAGGCGGTCCGGGACGGGAATCTCGTCGGTCGTCTCTATCTTGAGACCACCGAGGAGGTCGTCTTCGTCCACGTTCTCGGCCACGTCGGCGTCGATTTCGACATCGCTCCCGAGGTCGTCGATCGTCTTCTTGTCGACCTCTTCGGCCTCGTCGTGCTGGAGCGACCCCCCGTCGTCGATGCCCTCTTCCGAGGGCGCGTCGTCGGGTGAATCCTCCCGCTCGTGGAGGCTGTCGTCGGTGTTCGTATCGTTACTCATAGAACTGTCGTCGCTACTTCTAACGTAGGCCCTGCGACTGATATACTTTCTCCCCGGTTTCATCCGGCGTACCTTGCCGTAACCTCGCGTTTCGACCGCCCTACCACCAGAATACCGGAGTTCTCCCAACTCGGCGTATTTATAAGTAATCCGGACTAACGGCCGACGCATGCGGGGGTTCTACATCGGCCGCTTTCAGCCGTACCACAACGGCCACCACCGAATGGTCGAAGAGATTGCCACCGAAGTCGACGAACTCGTCCTCGGTATCGGGTCCGCGGGCGACTCGCACTCGCCGCGGAACCCCTTCACCGCGGGCGAGCGAATCATGATGGTCAACAAGGCCGTCACCGACTTCGACATCACGACCTACGCCGTCCCCATCGAGGACCTCGACCGCAACTCGGTGTGGGTCAGCCACGTCCAGTCGATGTCCCCCGCGTTCGAGGTGGCGTACTCCAACAACCCGCTCGTCATCCAACTGTTCAAGGAGGCGGGCGTCGAGGTCCACCAATCGCCCATGTTCAACCGCGAGGTGCTGGAGGGCACGGAGGTCCGCCAGCGCATGATAGAGGACCGCGACTGGGAGTCGCTCGTCCCCGACGAGGTGGCCGACGTGGTCCGCGAAATCGACGGTATCGAGCGCCTCCAGCGCGTCACGGCCACCGACGGGGCAGAGCGCGTCGCCGACGGAGAGGACCGCGACCCCAACCCCTGTTGAGATGATTACCCTCGCGTCCGACTTCGGGCTCGCGTACCCGGCCGCGATGAAGGGCGTCGTCCTCTCGCGGACCGACGCGCGACTCGTGGACGTGGCCCACGACCTCCCGCGACAGGACGTTCGCGCGGCCGCCTTCTGGCTCCGCGAGACGCTTCCGTACTTCCCGCCGGCGGTCCACCTCGTCGTGGTCGACCCCGGCGTCGGCACCGACCGCCGCGCGGTCGTCCTCCGGGTCGGTGACCACGTCTTCGTCGGCCCCGACAACGGCGTCCTCCGCCCGCCGGCGCGACGCGTCGCCTCCGAACTCGCCGACGACGCGCCCGTCGAAGCCTACGAAATCGACGTTCCGAACCCCGCGTCGACGACCTTCCACGGTCGGGACGTGTTCGCGCCCGCGGCCGCCGACGCCCACGTCGCGGGCGCGTCGGCGCTGGAGTCGGTCGACCGCTTCGAGCCGGTTCCCGTCGACTCGCTCGCCGAGCGCCGCTTCCCCGAGGCGACCGTCTCGGCCGACGGCCGCGAGGCGACCGGCGAGGTGCTCGTCGTCGACGACTTCGGCAACTGCATCACCAACGTACCGGGCGCGTTCGTCCGCGAGGCGGCCGGCGACCGCGCGACCGTGAACGGCGAGTCGGTGCCGGTCGGTCGCACCTTCGAGGCCGTCCCCCGCGGCGCGAAACTGCTCACCGTCGGCAGTCACGGCAACGTCGAGTGCGACGTGAACCGCGGCCGCGGCGACGAGGCGTTCGGCCTCGCGCCCGGCGACCGCGTCGAACTCCGGGTCGACTGATGGGCGTCCTCGTCTCCGCCCCCGTTTTCGCCTTCGCCGCCGCTCCCGCCGCCGTCGCCGTCCCCGACATCGACCCCTTCGCGGTGATGAACGTCGTCGGCCTCCTCGCGTTCGCGGTCGCCGGCGCGCTCAAGGCCGCCGAGGCCGGCCTCGACGTGTTCGGCGTCTCGGTGCTCGGCATCGTGACCGCCCTCGGCGGCGGGACGACCCGCGACGTGCTCGTGGACCGACTGCCCGCGTCGCTGGCGGGGACGGGAGACATGAGCGTCGCGCTCGTCGGCGTCGGCGTCGCCATCGTCCTCATCCACTCGATAGAGGGCCGCGTGCGCGACCACCCGGCGTTCCTGACGACTGACGCGGTCGGGCTGTCGGCGTTCGCGGCGACCGGCGCGCTCGTCGGCGTCGACGCCGGCGTCACGTCGTTCGGCGTCGTCATCCTCGCCACCATCACGGCCGTCGGCGGCGGCTCAATCGCCGACATCCTCATCGGGCGCGTGCCGGTCGTCCTCCGCGACGACTTCTACGCGACGCCCGCGGTCGTCGGCGGTCTCGCCTTCCTCGCCGCCCGCGCGGTCGGCGCGCCGACCGGCGTCCCCTCGGGGCTGTGCGCCGCGGTCGTCTTCTCGGTGCGGGTGCTCGCGCTCCGCTACGACTGGCGGCTCCCGCGAGTCTGAGGCCGAGGCGGGGAGAGCGCCGAGAGCGGAACCCCTACAGCTCGTTTTCGACGCGCCGCTCGGCCGAGCGGACCTCGTCCGCGATGGCCTCGCGCTCGAAGTAGAGCACCTCGACGCCGACGACGACCACCGCGAGCGCGAGGACCGTCCAGAACGTCCCGCGCTCGGCGTCGAACAGGTGCCACAGGAGCGCGGCCGCCGAGCTAATTCCGCCGACGGTCCCGACGGCGGGAATCACGGCGGTTTCGAGGTCCTCGCGCTCTCGGAACGCGAGGAACGAGAGGCCGCCGAAGATGCAGATGAACGCGAGCGACGCGAACGAACTGATGGCGTCGAGGCTCCCGAGGAAGGCGAACCCGGCCGCGAGCGCGCCGAGCGTCACGAGCGGGCGAATCGGCTCGTCGGCGGACTCGTCGCGGAGGCGACTCGGGAGCAGGTCGTCGGCGACGAGGCGCTTCGAGAGCCGCGCGGAGCTGAACAGCGTGGCGTTGATGGCGCTCCCGGTCGAGAACAGCGCCGCGACCGAGATGAGGACGAACCCGGCCTGCCCGAGAAACGGCCGGGCCGCGACCGCGAGCGCGGTCTCTGCGTGTTGCTGGATGGCGTCGATGCCGGCGAGGTTGGTCGTGACGAGCGCGACGAGGATGTACAGGCCGGTCGCGCCCGCGATGGAGATGTAAACCGCTTTTCTGACGGTCTCGCGGGGGTCGGCGATGTTCTCCTGGTCGAACAGCAGAAGCTCCCAGCCCTCGAAGGCGACGAAGGAGACGGCGGCGGCGACGAGCGGGCCGATGCCGAGGTTCGACAGGCCGAAGCCGAGGCCGCCGTGGGTCACGCCGTAGGCGACGCCGCCGACGCCGAACACGAGCAGGATGGCGACCTTGAGGCCGACAAGCAGGTCTTCGGCCCGCCCCGAGGCGTGCGCCCCGAAGACGTTGAGGCTCACGAACGCGGCGACGGTGAGCGCGGAGACGAACGGCTGTATCGAGACCGAGGCGACCGTCGAGACGCCGGTGAGTTCGACGAAGTAACCGCCGAAGGCGTAGGCGTACATCGCCATCGTCCCGACGTAGCCGAAGACGAACGTCCAACCCACGACGCCCGCGAGCGTGGTGTTGTCGTCGGTGAACCGCTCGACGTAGCCGACGGGCGACCGCGGCGACTCGCACAGCCCGTTCAGTCGGAGCAGCGAGTAGCCGGCGCAGGCCGCGAGGACGCCGGCGACGACGAACGCCGCCCACGCGAGCGTCCCGGCCGCGCCGGCGACGACGCCGAGCACGGCGAAGATACCGCCGCCGACCATCCCTCCAATCGCCATCGACACGGCTTCCGGAAGCCCGACTTCGTCGGACATTGGGTGATAGTTCGGCGCTCGCCACGGAAGAACGTAGCGGCCCGCGTGATAGGAATCCCTCGGCGGCGCGGCTCTGGAGCGACTACGAGAACAAAACCGCGAAAAGCGACACGAAGTGGCCCGGCGGCGGGACGCACCGCCGGTGGGGAGTGTGTTCTGCGGGCGGCTCGGTTACTTGGCGGCGATGACGTCGTCGATGCGGACGATCATCGTCGCGGCCTCGGTCGCGGACTCGATGGCTTCGCGCTTGACCGCGACGGGGTCGATGACGCCGAGTTCGACGGGGTCGCCGATTTCGCCGGTGCGGCCCGAGGAGATGATGCCGGCGATGCCCTCGTTCTCGTAGCGGGCGCGGAGGTCGACGAGCGCGTCGATGGGGTCCATGCCGGTGTTCTCGGCGAGGGTGCGCGGGAGCGCCTCGACGGCGTCGGCGTACGCCTCGACGGCCAGTTGCTTGCGGCCCTCGATGCCGGCGGCCTCCGAGCGGATGCGGTCGGCGATGGCGATTTCGGTCGCGCCCGCGCCGGGGACGACGCCGCCCTTGTCGATCGCGGCGACGACCACGTCGACGGCGTCTTCGATGGCTCGTTCGAGTTCGTCGACGACGTGTTCGGTGCCGCCGCGGAGGAACAGCGTGACGGCCTTGGCCGCCGCGCCGCCCTCGACGAACGCGAGGTCGTCGTCGCCGAAGCTGCGGATGCTCACGGAGTCGACGCGGCCGAGGTCGGACTCGTCGAGGTCGGAAAGCGAGCCGAGGCGCTTCGCGCCGGTCGCGCGGGCGAGGGCGCGAGCGTCGGACTTCTTGACGCTCTTGAACGCGAGGATGCCCGCGTCGGCGAGGAAGCCCGCGACGCGGTCGTCGATGGACTTGGTGCAGAACACCACGTCGACGCCGGCGTCCGAGAGGGCCTTCGCGTAGCCGCGGAGTTCGCTGTCCTCGGCGTCGATGGCCGCGGTGAGCTGGTCGACGGACGTGATGTTGTACTCGGTGTCGACCTCGCTCTTGCGCACGTCGAGTTTCATGTCGAGGACCGCGACGGTCGCGTCGGCGACGGACCGGGGCATGTTCTCGTTGACGGGCTCCTTGTCGAGGACGACGCCCTCGACGAGTTCGGTCGCCGAGGAGGACGCGCCCGTGCGGGTGAGCACGCGGACGTCGTCGCGGTGGAAGGTTCCGTCGCCGTCGCCGTGGACCATCTGGACCGCCTTGACGACGTGTTTGGCGAGCACGTCGGCGGTCACGTCGCCGGTGCCTTTGCCGGTCATCGACGACTCGGCGACCTTCCGGAGCAGGTCGTCGTCGAGGGCCACGTCGAGGACCATCTCGTCGATGGCGTCCTGCGCGATGCGGGCGGCCTCGGTGTAGCCCTCGACGATGACCGTCGGGTGGAGGTCGTCGTCGAGGAGGTCTTCGGCGTGCGCGAGGAGTTCGCCGGTGAGGACGGCCGCGGTGGTCGTGCCGTCGCCGACTTCCTCCTCTTGGGTCTGGGAGACCTCGACGATCATCTGCGCGGCGGGGTGCTCGATGTCCATCTTTTGGAGGATGGTCGCGCCGTCGTTCGTGATGACGACCTCGCCCGAGGAGTCGACGAGCATCTTGTCCATGCCGCGCGGGCCGAGCGTGGTCCGTACGGCTTCGGCGACCGCCTTCCCGGCGCGGATGTTGGAGTCCTGCGCGGAGCGGCCGTGCGTTCGGTTCGTCCCCTCTGCGAGAATGTATAACGGTTGCTGCATTCGTGAAGCCATGTTGAAACCTCAACCGCTATCAACGATTGCAGTTCTATAAATACGTTTCGCCCGGAGTGAGCTACGAAATCGCACGACAGGGCGACGGTTTTTCGAATCCGGAGGAGGCGGCCACGACCCGAATCGGCGGTCGAGCGAGGCACCGCCGAGACGGGCGCGTCGCTACTCGTCGAGGGTGTCGACGGTGAGCGTCCCGTCGCCGAACAGCGAGACGAGATAGCCCGCGTACTTGAACGAGAACCGACGGGACGGGTCGTGAGAAAGGCGAAAGAGAACGTCGAGCGCTTCGGGGTCGACGCCGATATCCGAGAGGGGCGGGAGTTCGAGTGGATTGAGTTCCGTGGCTGTCGCGACCGCCGAGGCGATGGCGACCGCCACCTCGTCGTACCGGTCGACCGAGGTGACCACCACGGACCCTGCTCCATCTTCGAGCGGGTCGTCCATACAGTCCGAATGGGTAGTCGGCTACCTATTGGTGTGGGTTGACTATGTAACCCGCTATCGCGGCGATCGCTCGTCTCGAATCCGCTCTGCGAGCGTCCGGTAGGCGCGTTTGAGGCGGGCGGCGACCGCCTGCCGAGAGATGCCGAGCTCCGCGCCGAGTTCGTCCAGCGAGGTGTCCCGACGCTCGTCGAAGTAGCCGCGGTCGAGCGCGAGAAGCAGGGCTTCGAGCTGCGTGTCGGTCAGCCGCCCGCTCATCGGCTCTTCCTCGGCCGCGACCGAGCTGATGCGGTCGAACTCGGTGTCGATGCCGTGCGCCGCCCACTCGCGCCTGAGGTCGGTCAGCACGCGGTGTGACGAGACCCGGAGCTTGAGCCACCACGAGTCGGCGGTCGAGAGACACTCCAAGAGAACCGCGTCGCGCTCGACTAACGCGTCGAAGACCGGAATCTGAGAGACGTCCCACGTGACGCCGTAGAGCGACCGGTCCGAGACGGAACCGACGAGCGTGAGGTCGTCGACGCCCGGGAGCGACCGCACCGCCTCCCCGAACGACGCCGCGTCGGGACCGCGAACCCAGACGAACGACATCGCCCGCGAGGCGGGCGGGACGGAGCGTTCCAGTTCGAGCTCCACGTCGTGGTCCTCGACCGCGGAACCGAACGGGAGCGCGGACAGCGGCGCGACGACCTCGGCGATGAGGCACACGCGTGAACGATGGCAATAGCAGGTCAAAAAGTTGCGTTTCAGGCACTCTCAGCACTGTCGTGAAAGAATGAACGTCACGCGTCGGCGAACGAACGACCCGGTACTGTGAGCTCGGTGAAACGACCGCGGCGGATTCTACAACCTATTTGGCGGCCACCGGAGAGTGACACCACAATGCTGGAGTTGGAACACGGGTTCAGGGTCGTGGACGTGAACGCCCGTCTCGACCCAGACGAGCGATCGGTCGCGACGCGCGGGCGGGAGATAAGCCCCGAGCGACTGGAGCGCGAACTGCATCAGGCGGGCGTCGTCCGCGCCGTCGTCTCGCCGGGCGCACAGCGGGTCGAGGGGAGCTACCTCCGCCCGAACAACGCGGTCGCGCGGATGAGCGTCGACCGCCCGTTTCTGGCGTTCGCTCGCATCAACGGCCCGCGCGACCCGAGCGGCCGGGCCTCGGCGCGACTCCGGAACTTCAGGTCGTCGCGGGCGGACCACCACGCCGACCCCGACGACATCGAGCAGTACGCCTACGACGACCGCTTCCACGGCTTTTCGCTCGCGCCGGCGGTCGACGGACTCCCCGACGACGAGACGCTCGCGATGCTGGAAGACGTGGGGCTTCCCGTCTTCGTCGAGGGCGGACGGGTCTTCAAACCGAGCGCCGTCGCCGAGTCGCTGCTCGGTCGGTTCCCGGTCATCCTGTCGAGTTTCGGCGGCTTCCCGCTCGACCGCGGGCTGATGGACGAGGCCATCGACCTCCTCGACGACCACGACGACCTCTATCTCGACACGAGTTTCGTCCGCTACCGGAGCGTGCTCGAACGCGCGCTGCTCGAACACCCGGACCGCGTGCTGTTCGGCAGCGGCGCGCCCGAGACCCATCCGAACGTGGGCGTCATGGAGATTCTGACGCTCGACGTGTCGGAAGACGCGCTGACGAAGGCGTTCTCGAAGAACGCGGCGCGGGTCATCGAGGCGCTCGGCCCCGGAGAACAGTAACGCGAGTCAGCGCCAGTCGTAGCGGGCGACGGCGCGGTCGGCGCGCTTCGACCGACCGTGGGGGTTCCGCGTGCGGGTCCGGTCTCGGGCGCGGGCGACCAACCCGTCGGAGACGCCCGTGGCGATGCCGCCGACCACGTCGCGGCCGGTTCCGGCCCACCCCGAGGGCGTCACCTCTCCTTTCGCGACGCCGAGGGCGGCGTCGACGCCGTCCGAAATCGCGTGTTTCGCCGTCCGCGTGACGGTCCCCGGTCTGACGCCGTAGTTCTTCACGAGTCGATAGGTCAGAGAGCGGTACTTCCAGCCCCAGTCGCGCTCGGAGACGCCGCCGTCGGCCTCGAACTCGCGGCGGACGCACATCTCGGGCGCCCACGCGACGGAGCGGTCGAAGCCGGCGAGGCGGTGGGCCGCGTCGCGCGCGCCGCCCGTCTGGAGGTACTCGTCGAAGCCGTCGAGGGCGTCGATGGCCCCGCGGCGGAACGCGACGTTCCCGCCGTTGAAGTACGTCACCGTGCGGCCGCTGATAGCGCTTCGTTCGGGGGACTCGGTCGTCATGCCGTTGCGGAGCGTCTGGTGCATCGGCCCGGTGACCACGTCGGCGTCGGCGATGCCGGCTTCGAGCGCCGACAGCCACGACGACTCGACGGAGAGGTCGTATCGAAGGAGTGCGACCACGTCGCCGTCGGCGACTTCGAGGCCGGCGTTGCGGGCGACGTTGAGGTTGCGGTCGGAGATTTCGACCAGCACGTCCACGTCGTCGCGCTCTCTCACCATCCCGGTCGTGCCGTCGGCGGAGGGACCGTTGACGACGACGACTTCCGCGTCGGGGGCGTGCTCGGCCAGCGCGTCGAGGCTGGTGGCGAGCCGGTCCCGACCGTTGAGCGTCGGGAGCACAACCGAGAGGTCCATACCCGACAGTTGCGGTGGACGTACTTAAATGTGAATCGAGAGCCGTGTTAAAATCTGCCGTGAGAACGCCTCACTCGGCGTCGCTCGCCCGCGTCGCCGGTCGGGACGGCTCGTCGGCGGACTCGACCCGCGCGTCCCAGTACGACACCGATGCGAGGTCGTCGCCGAGCGGCGAGTCGCCGACGGCGAGGTCGAGCGAACGGAACGGCTGTGCGATTCCGTTGGGGACCTTCCGGTAGAAGCCGAACGGGATGACGAAGTCGTGGTTCGCGCCCGCGAGGTCGAGTCCCGCGTCGCCGAGCAGTCGCCGCACGTCGCCTTCCGAGTAGAGCCGCGACCCCATCGGGAGCAGCCAGTTGTAGGCCACCCGGAGGCTCCCGTCGTTGAAGGTGTCGAAGAACACCTGCCGTTTCGAGACGCGGGCCATCTCGGCGAGGAACTTCGCCGGGGTGTCCGCGAGGTGGAAAAAGCGCATCGCGAACACCGCGTCGAAGTGGTCGTCCGGGAACGGCAGCCGCGCCGCGTCGCCGCGGAGGAACTCGATGCGGTCGGCGACGCCCGCCCTGCGGGCCTTCTCCCGCCCCTGTACCATCATCGCCCGCGAGATGTCCAGTCCGACGACGTTCGCCCCCTCCTGGGCGAGCATCACGGTGAACCGGCCGGTCCCGCAGGCGATTTCGAGGATGTTCTTGTCCTCGACGGGGCCGAGCGCCGCGAGGACCGCCTCCTTCTCTCGCCGGTCGATGAGGCGACCGCCCTTGGAGAACCGCTTCGAGTCGTACTCCTGGGCGACCTCGTCGGCCTGGTACCACTCCTTTCCTTTCACGCTACGCATACTCGCGGGGGGGACCCTAAAACGGTACTGGATACGCGGTGCGGTAGCGGGGTCCGGCGACCGGTGGGAGTGAGCTTTTCGTCCGCTGAGCGCGTATCATGTCATATGCCAACATGTAAAAACTGCGGCGCGACCTGCGAGGCCGACGCGTTAACACGGCACGTCAGCGAGGGGTGGCTCGTCGTCCACTGTCCGGACTGTCACGCGCCGCTGGGAAGCTATCGACTCGGCACTCCCGCGGTCGATACGAGACGAAACGCGGAGTGAGCCGGCTACCCGCGGCCGATTTTCGAACAAACGCGGAATATTAATATGTGTATTATGTGTCTGGATTCTTTTCACACACTTGTAGCTAACTCTTAACACGGAGCAACCGACTGTGACGGGTATGAGCACCACCTCTGCAGAGCCAGATACTGAAGACCTGCTCTCGGAAGCCGAGTTCCGAGAGCGCCTCCGCGAGCTTCCCCCGAGCGCGAAGCTCGTCGCGAAAGTCCTCGAAAGCGACGCGCCCCTCTCGCAGGGCCAACTCGCCGAGGAATCGCTGCTGCCGGACCGCACCGTCCGCTACGCGCTCAACCGTCTCGAAGAGTCTGACCTCGTCGGCTCGCGTTACTCCTTCAAGGACGCGCGAAAGCAGGTCTACTTCCTCAACACGTAAGCGCGCGGTCCCGCGATAGCGCGACAGAACACGCCCGCGGGGGCGCACTCCCGCAGACCAAGCCACCACTTCTCTCGAACTACCTAACTAATCGGCGAGCGTAGCCGCCGCCATGCACGTCACGCGCGTCTCCGTTCCCGTCGCCACCCGCGCGCCGACCGGCGCGACGAACGCCTACCTCGTCGCCGACGACGGCGACAGCCTGCTCGTCGACCCCGCGGCCCGCACCGACGACCTCGACGATCTCGTCGCGCGCGAGGGCGTCGACCACCTCGCGGTCACCCACACCCACGCGGACCACGTCGGCGCGGTCGCCGCCTACGCCCGCGAGACCGACGCGACGGTCTGGTGTCGCCGCGGCCGCGAGCGCGCCTTCGCGGCGGCGGCAGGGGTCGAACCCGATCGGACGTTCGCCGAGGGGTCGACCGTCCCCGTCGGTGCGGGCGTCAACGTGCTCGACACGCCGGGGCACGCCCGCGACCACGTGAGCTTCGTCGCCGGCGACGACGTGCTCTGCGGCGACCTCGCGGTGGCTGAGGGGAGCGTCGTCGTGGGCGCGCCCGAGGGCGACGTGCGCGCCTACCTCGTCGCTCTCAGGCGACTCCACGCGCGCGGTCCCGAGCGACTGCTTCCCGGTCACGGCCCCGAAATTACCGACACGCGGGCGACGCTCGCGCGACTCGTCGCGCACCGAAACGACCGCGAGCGGGCCGTCCTCGACGCGGTGCTGGCCGGGAACGCGACCCCGGACGCCGTGACCGACGCCGCCTACGACAAGGACGTCTCCGCCGTGCGCGACCTCGCCCGCGCGACGGTCGTCGCGCACATCGAGAAACTCGCCGCCGAGCGGCGGGTCCGGTGGGACCCCGAGGCCGAGCGGGTCGAACCGCGATAGGGCGCGCGTCGCCGGCGTCCGGATTCGCGGGTGGTCGGGGGCCGCGCTCCCGCGAAAAACCGCGCCCCTCTTTGGGCTCGCGCCCGCATCGCGGGTATGGACCTCGACGCCGAACTGGCCCGCGCCCGCGACCTCGACGTGTCGGAACTCGCCGACGCCATCGAGTCCATCGGCTTCGAGTGCACGCGATGCGGGGCCTGTTGCAAGGGCTACGAGGCCGACGACGGCCCCGAGCCGCACACCGCGACCGTCTTTCCGGACGAGGTGCGCGCCCTGCAGGACGCCGCCGGAGGCGACTCGGACGGCGAGTCGGGACCCCCGACGGAGTGGCGCGACGTGGCCCGCCCGATGCCCTACGGCCTCGTCGAGGGCGACGACGGCCCCGAGGGCGAGACGTTCGAGTGGGCGCTCCAGACGACCGCCTGCGGCGACTGCCGGTTCTACGAGGAAGACGGGTCGGGACAGGGTGCCTGTCAGGTCCACGAGGACCGCCCGCTCATCTGCGAGACCTACCCGTTCAGCGTCGCCCTCGGCGGGACGAGCCAGCCGATGGGCGAGGCCGTCGACGAGGAGGGCGTCGTCCGCGCACACGAGTGCGAGGGCCTCGGGCGGGACATCTCCCGGGAGGACGCGGAGGAACTGGCGCGGGCGCTGAAAGAGCGGGCGATTCGAGAGCTACGCGAGGCGCGGGGCGTCACCGAGGCCTACGAACCGGTCGAGACCGGCCCGGGCGAGGTCGTCGTTCACGACTCGGAGGGCGCGAAACGGCCCGACGGGACGCGGGTTCAGTAGTCGAATCCGCTGACTGCGGTACATCTTTAACACTCCGGCCTGACCACATATTGGAGGTCTTACGGTGGAAATCTCAGATAAACTCCTGTGTCTGTTCAATGCTGACGTTCGCACCGAGGACGACCGTTACGTCGTCGAAATTCCGCGCCGCGAAGTCGAGACCGGGACCGTCGAACCCGGCGAGACCTACCGCGTCGCGCTCATCTCCCGCGAGTCGAACGAACCCGCCGAGTCCGAATCGAACGCCGGGCCGACGCCCACGAACGAACCGCAACCGCCCGTCGAAGCCGGCGAACTCCGCTACGTCGAAATCGAGGACATCGGCAAGCAGGGCGACGGCATCGCCCGCGTCGAGCGCGGCTACGTCATCATCGTACCCGGCACCGAAGTCGGCGAGCGCGTGAAAGTCGAAATCACCGAAGTCAAGTCTAACTTCGCCGTCGGCGAAGTCGTCGAAGACGACTTCTGACGGCGCTGTTTTCTCGGTTCGACGCCGTCCGCCTCACCGACAGTTCTCCCGCGGTCGACAGACCACGACTGCAAGTGAACGACGCACCACGCTTGCGAGTGAACGCGCCGGTCGAGTCGGGAGCGCAGGGAGAGCGTAGTTGCACGTGAAGAATCAGGTTTCGAGTTTCGAGACGCCTACTGAACGTACTTCGTCACGTCGGCATCGACGCCCACGTCGGCCGCGTCGGCGTAGGGGCGATTCACCACGATGTCGCCGGCGGTCGACCGGCCGATGCCGGGGATGGCGGTGAGTTCGTCCATCGACGCCTCGTTGAAGTCGAGCGGGTAGGGAACGCCGGTGACGGAGCGGTAGCCGTGGTCGACGACGGCCACGTCGATTGTCTTTCCGAGTTCGCGCTCGCCCGGAATCCCGACCAAAAGCGGGTAGGTCCCGAGCTGGCGGCCGAACGTCCGGCCGTCCTGATGGTATTCGAGGTGGACGTTCGGGAGGACCGTGCCCGCGGGGGCGACCCGGCGGAGCATCGGGCGGTCGATCTCCTCGCGGACTTCTTTTTTGTACGTCTTGAACAGCTGTTTGTGGTCGCGGGCGATGTCGGCGCCCGTGTCGGACATGTCGGTGCCGTCGAACGCCATCACCTGCCGGATGTTGATGCGGCGGACCATGAGGCCCTCGTCGTAGACGCGGTGGAGGAACCGCTTGTTGTGCTCGAACGTCTCCTCGCGCTCGCCTTTCAGCCCGTGGAGGAGGTTGATGCCGGGGAGGAGCTTCGGCAGGCGGTTCGCGGCGTCGGAACCGTGGGTCGGCGCGTCCGCGGGGTCGTCGCCGGGCCGCCAGCCGGCGACCTCGTTGACGATTTTGACCGCCTCGAAGCACTCGTCGGCGGAGACGTTGAGGTTGTTCTCCTCTTGGACCACGGGGTCGGCGGATTCGAGGCCGAACGCCGCGGTGTCGCCCGCCGTGTTGTGCTCGGCGATGACGCGGAGCGCCTCGCGGGACTTCTCGGGCCAGCCGACGATGGTGATGGGGTTGACGTTGTCGAGGTGGAGCGTGCCGAGGTCCGGCGCGACCTCGCGGATGCCGCCGTAGAGCCGGCGGAGCGCGTCGGGGTTCGGAGCTTCGCCGTCGCCGCCGAACGCGAGGATGTCGGCCTGCCGGCCGAGTCGGAAGTGCCGCGCGCCGCGGTCGTAGAGGTTCTCGACCTCCTTGACGACGGAGTCGGCGGTGCGGAACGCGGGGTTGCCGTACAGCGGTTCGGTGCAGAACGAACAGCGGTAGGCACAGCCCCGCGAGGTCTCCATCTCGCAGATGAGGTGGTCGGGGTGGTTCGGGTGCTGTTCGACCACGAACGCGCCCGTGGCGGCCCAGCGGTCGAGTTCCTCGTTGTCGCGCATGCGGTTGCCGAAGCCTTCGAGGCCGGAGTCGACGAGGTCGTAGGCGGCCGCCTCGATGTCGCCTTTGGCGACGAAGTCGTAGTCGAGGTTCTTGCGCTCCATGTCCTGGCCGCCGGCGTTCTCGTCGCCGACGCCGAAGCGAATCGGCCCGCCCATCAGGGCGGTGCCCTCGGCGACCCACGCGAGTTCGCGCACCTCGTCTGGCTCGGCGGGCGTCCCGCCGACGTACTTGCCGGGGACGGTCATGCCGCCGATGTAAATCATGAGGTCGGCGTCGGCCACGTCGCGCCACTTCTGTCTGTCGTCGCGGAGTTCGTCGATGGTGTGGTAGACGACGTTGGACTCGGGGACGCCCGCGTCGACCACCGCACCCGCGGTGAACCTCGGATACGTCGAGATGTACGGCGGCACGCCGAAGTGCGCCGGCTCGTCGACGTACCCGTCGACGATAGTCACGGTGAGGTCGGCGGGGTCGGTCATCGGTCGCGGTTCGGGTTCGACGCGGAAAACGCAACCGGTCGGCGCTCGCGGCCCCGCGCCGCGTCGTGGGGCGCTTCCGCCTCCCGCGCGTTTATGAGCGTGGGAGCGTAACTGACGGCCATGCCCGCGACCCTCGAAGTCAAGTGCGCCAACGAGGACTGCGAACTCGATATGTTCGAGATGCACTACACCTACGATATGCCCGACGACGTGACGGTGGCGGACTTCTCCTGTCCGTACTGCGGCGAGTCCCGCGCGCTGGAGGAGATTCAGCTATGAGCGACCTGCGGAAGTTCGGCGAGTCGGCGGCGAACGCCGTCCTCGAACGGGTCGGCCGCGGCGTCAGCCAGATGCAGGAGCGCAAGCCGCTGGCCCACGACCTGCTCGAATCCGAGGACGCCTACCTCGTCGTCTTCGACGCGCCCGGCGCTCGCGCCGAGGACGTGCAGGTCCGCTTCCTCGACGGCGAGGTCGAGATTCGCATCGACCGCTTCCGCGACTTCCACGAGGGCTACGAGATGCGCTTCCCCGGCCGCGGTCTCACGCTCTCGGGGAAGGCGACCATCCCCTCCGACGCCTCGGTCGAGGCCGCCGAGGGGACCGCCACGGTCGGCAAGAACGGCACGCTCCAGATTCGGATTCCCAAGGACGAGCGCGCGAGCGACATCGCCGTGACCGAGGAGGACGACGAGTCGGACGCCGACGCCGAGTCCGACGACGACGAAGTCGACTTCGGCGACGTGGACGACCAAGACGCCTGACGTGCAGTCTTGGGCGCGACGCGCCCGCCGTTCCTCGTTTTCTCGTTAGTCGCCGTCGAGCGTCATCCCCTCGACCACCGCGAACTCCTCGTCGCCGTCGAAGCGGCGGGGGTCGAACGCGCCGGGAATCGATTCCTGACCGTCGCCGAGCACCGCCTCCGCGAGTCGCTCGCCGATTGCCGGTGCCCACATGAAGCCGTGGCCGTGCCAGCCGGCGGCGACGAAGACGCCCTCGGCGACCGCGCCGACGAGCGGGTTCCGGTCCGGGGTCGCCCCGCAGAGGCCGGCCCACGCGCGGTCGAGTTCGGGTTCGGTCGACCCGTCTGCCTCCGACTCGCCCATATCGCCGACCGCCGTCCGGTGTCGAACCGCGTCGAGGGCGTCGGCGACGAACCAGTCGTCCGCGGTCGGGTCCCAGTCGTCGGGGTCGGGTTCGACCGGTTCGACGCCGTCGCCCGCGAGGACGCCCGCGGGGTGCGGCCGGAGGTACGACTCCTCTGTCGCGTCGTAGACGGTCGGCCCGCGGTAGTCGCAGTCGGCGACGAGCGCCTGCGCCCGGTAGGGTCTGAGCGCGATGGGGTGGCCCGCGTCGGCGAGCAGGCGGCGCGAGTGGACGCCGGCCGCGACGACGACGGCGTCGAAGCGGGCGGTCACTACGTCGTCGACGGCGACGCCCGGCGGGTCCGCCCGGAGTGACACCGCGTCGCCGACCCGGAACTCGACGCCCGCGGACTCGCACTTCTCGACGAACAGGTCCACGTAGGCCGCGGGGTCGGTCCAGCCGGCGTTCTCGGCGACGCCCGCGAGGAGCACGTCGTCGGTCCGAACCGGGAACCGGCCGGCCAGTTCGTCGGGCGCGACGAGCGACACCGCGCGGTCGTGGACGCGCATTCGCTCGACCGCCCCTTCGAGCGCCGCGGCCGCCGCGTCGTCGCCCTCGCGCGCGAGGAAGACGTAGGGCGTCTCGTGGAAGGCGAACCCGCCGTCGCCCGAGAGGCTCCGAAACCGGGCCATCGCGCGGTCGGCGACGGCCACGTCGATGTCCTCCGCGTAGGCGTCGTAACAGATGCCGGCGGCGCGGCCCGTCGCCCCGCCGCCGGGCGCGTCGCGCTCGAACAGCGTGACCCGCGCCCCGCGCTCGGCGAGGTCGAAGGCGGTCGTCAGGCCGACCGCGCCCGCGCCGACGACCGCGACGCGCGCTGATTCGTTCATACCCCGTCTGGGTCGGCGACCGACTTGAATGGCAGTTGCTCGCCGGTCGTGGGAGTGGCCGAGAACTTCGCGGCGCGGTCGCTCTGGATGTGTTGAGAGACGGGGTAGGTCGGCCGGCCGTGGCCCGCGTGGAAACCACGTGGGTCCGAAAGGAGCCACCCGACCGTGCCGTCACCTGTCCTCTCCGCCGACCGCCTAAAAGGCCTCCGGTGCTCGGCGGTCAGTTCGGAGACGCGGAGAATCCCGGGCGGCGCGCCCGACTTACTCGGCGAACTCGTCGACGCCGCGGGCGGGGTAGCCGACCACGAGGTCGATGCCGGCGTCGCGGAGGTCGTCGACGCGTCGTCGGGGAGCGCGCGAGCGACGGGCCGCCGGCGGGAGACGTACGCGCCGACGGCGTCGAGAATCTCGTCGTCGTCGTCGGTGAGGGCGGTCGGGGCGTAAACCGCGACCTCGCCGTCGAAGCCGGCCGCTCGGAGCGCCCGAACGTCCCGGCGGGTCGACCGCGAGAGGAGTTCGTACTGCGTGCCGCCGGCGGCGAGGGCGATTCGCTCGATGCCCTCGGTGCCGACCCACGCGTCGGGCGCGCGCTCTCTCGCGGCGCGGAGCCGGGGGGCGACCGCGCGGCCCGCCTCGTCGTCGGTCAGATACGCGCCGTGACCGGCCACGAGCACCTGCCGAATCCCGTCGGGGAGCCACTCGTACAGCGAGTCGTCGCCGAGCGGGTCGAAGCCGTCGGCGCGGACCGGCGTGGTCAGGCGAACCTCTTTTTCGGCCGCGAGTTCGCGCAGCACGTCCTCGTCGGGGAGTCGCTCGCGGCCCTCGTAGTCGATGGCGACGACGTCGAGCGGGACCGACAGCGCCTCGCGCACGTCGCACTCGGCGGGCTTGAGGGCGACTGCGTCCAGACCGGCTTTCGAGACCGCGCGCTCGGCGGTCAGCATGCTATCACCACAGAAATTTCAGTACCGTCGCGGAACGCGATCCATCGTCTGTGCGACCATGTGAGAACGAGTAGCGCGGAGGAGGCCAAAACCCTGTCGATGACGGCGATGCTGGCTCGTCGCGGCGGCGTTTATATACCGTCTATCGGCCCGGCCGCGACCGGCTCCGAATCGCGTGCCAGTCGGTCTCACCGCGAGAGACCGCCGTGTTCACCCGCGCACCGACACGATTGTATTCTGGACGCAATTCTGAACCCCGATTAGTATTCGAAAACGAATCGTGACAGTCTCAAACGCCCGTTTTCGGTCATTCCCAGTTCTATGGATTCGGAAATCGCGTCGCCGTTATATGGGGTTCGCGGCCGACGATTCAGATGTAAGGTGAACCGAGATGCCCGCTAACGCACAAATCGAGATGCTGGGGAACAGAATGGACTTCGACTACTCGCGGGGCGTCACGGGCTACGTGCTCGTGTTGACCCGCATCATCACCGGCTACTGGTTCCTCCACGCCGGGTGGGGGAAGCTGACCGGTGAGCCGTTCAGCGCCGCGGGCTACCTCGCGAACGCCCCCGCAGCCTCGCCGCTGCAGGGCTTCTTCGCGTGGGCCGCCGCGACCCCGTGGCTCCTCGACCTCACGAACTTCATGGTTCCGTGGGGCGAGTTCCTCATCGGTCTCGGGCTCATCGTGGGCGCGCTCGTTCGGCTCGCCGCCTTCTTCGGCGGCGTCCTGATGGTGTTCTTCTACCTCGGGAACGCCGATTGGGGCCACGGCGTGGTCAACGGCGACCTGTTCGGCCTCATGATGTTCGCCATCGTCGGCGCGCTCGCGGCGGGCCGCATCCTCGGCCTCGACGCCATCATCGAGAAGATGGAGTTCGTCCGACAGCGCCCCGCGCTCAAGTACCTCCTCGGCTGAGGGGGTACCCGGGGGCAGAAAGGGAAGGGAGTTGTCGCGGGGGCGACGACACGCTGACGCCGGTTTGTTTTTCCGAACTGACGCAGACACCGCGAGCGGCCGCGCCGGCCCGCCCGTCGATAGAACGTCCCGCGCTACACCGGGTAGTCGGCGTCGGGGTCGACCACGCGGTCGACCTCCTCGGGGACGCGCCAGTCAGTCGTGAGTTCGAGCAGTTGGACGAGCATCCGCCCGGTCGCGCCCCAGACGGTGTAGCCGTCGACGTGGAAGAAGTGGAGCCGAATCTCGCCGTACTGCGGGTGGTCGCGGCGCTCCGACTCGTAGTTCGCGCGGGCGGTCAGGTCGTCGACCGCGAGCACCGCGATTTCGGCCACCTCGCGCCGGTCGGGTTCGTACTCGCGGTCGGGCACCGTGGCGACGAACGGCGAGACGGCGTAGTCGGTCACGGTTCGGATGTCGTCGAGTCGGCCGTGGAAATCGGCCTCCTCGGGTCGGAGCCCGATTTCCTCGTTGGACTCGCGGAGCGCGGTCGCCCGCAGGTCCGCGTCGCTCGGTTCGCGCCCGCCGCCGGGGAAGCTCATCTGCCCCGGGTGCTCGCCGAGGTGGTCGGCGCGCTTCGTAAACAGGATGTGCGGCCGCTCGTCGCGGAACACGACGGGGGCGATGACGGCCGCCCGTCGGCCCGCGTCGACGGTCACCGGCTCGTGTCGGCTGACGCCCGCGAGGTCCATCGTCACGATTCGTAAAGAGATGCCGCGACTTAGGCCTGCCCCTCCGCGTCCAGCGCGGCGTCGAGGCGGTCTCGAATCGACCCCACGTCGGTGTCGGCCCACGCTTCGAGGTCGTACGTCACGTCGAGTAGGCGGGCGATTTCGTCTTCGTCGCCGGCCTGAACCGCGCTCGCGGCCGCCGCGCGGAGGCGGGATTCGACCTGCGTGGCGAGTTCGTCCCGCGGCACCTCGCGGGTCGGGTAGTCGAGGATGTGCGGCAGGTCCTCCGCCCGGTCGGGGAGCGTCGGAAACGCCATCGGGCCGACGGTCAGGAGTTCCGCGTCCGTCTCGTCGTCCTCGTAGGGGACGAGGTAGTAGGCGTCGACCGCGTCGGAAATCGCGCCCGAGAGGGCCTCACCGTCGGTCTCGCGGCCCTGTTTGAACGCGAGTTCGCCCAGCGCCGTCTCCAGTTCCTCGCGGGTGAGCGCGCCGAAGAGGTCGACGACGCCCGCGAGGTCGTCGTAGGTCGCCTCGCTCATCGTCCTGCCTCCTCCCGCACGTCGTCGAGGTCGGCGCTCGCGGCGGCAAGCACCGCATCGGGCGACAGCGACGTGTCTTTCCACGCCGGGAGCCGCGTGTCCTCGCCGGGCTTCGAGATGGCATCGGCGTAGGTAGCGACCTGCTCGCGCTCGTCTCCGCGGTCGTAGTCGAAGCCGTTGAACGCCGCGTCGGCCGCGTACTGCTCGACCAGACGGTTCCCGGCCTCGCGGTAGCGCTCTGCGAGCGTGTCGAACTCGACGTCTCCGCCGTGTTCGACGACCGCCCGGAGGAGCGTCCGCCCGACCGACTCGCTCATGTCCGAGAGGCCGGTCGGCCCGCTCACCGAGCGGTGGTCGTGTTCGTACTCGCCGAGGTCGACCTGCGCGCTCCGGTCGAAGCCGGCGTGGGCGAAGGCGTCGCCGAGGGTGCCGACTTCGAGGCCCCACTTCCGCGGCGACCGCATCCGCACCGCGAGGTCCGAGGTGGTCGCGAACTCCCCGGCCAGCGCGTACCGAAAGGAGTCGAGGTACCGGACGACGGGGGCTTCAGTCTCGGCTTCGAGCGCGCGGACGAGCGGGGCGTAAAACAGCCTGAACAGCCGGCCGTAGAGCCGCCCCTCCTCGACGCGGGCGTAGTAGCCCTTCGAGAAGTCGTGGCCGTGCGCCAGCGGGAACAGGAGCCGCGGGACGTACCGCTCGTCGTAGGTCTTCGTGTCCGCGTCGTGGACGACGACGTACTCCTCGCGGGCGGCGCAGCCGAGCGCGAGCCACACGTCGCGGCCCTTGCCGCGCTCGCCGTCGAGACCGTGGGAGTCGAGGAGGTCGGCGACGCGGGGGCCGTCGCACCACAGCACGTCGAGCGGCAGGTCGTACTCGTCGAGCCAGTCGGCGAACGGGGCGACCCGGTCGGCGGGCGCGCGGAGGGGGACGACGACCCGCGCCGGCGAGAGCGACTCCAGCGTCGACAGCACCCGCTCGGCGGCGAGGCCGGCGTACTCCCGCTCCGTCATCGGCACGACCACGGCGGCGCGGTCGGTCGGGGCGTCGGGGACCGAACCGGCGAGGTCGTGGAGCGTCGTGACCCGCTCTTGTACGTACTCCATCGTGTCGGTCGTGGACCCGGGCGAGCAAAAGTGCGGCGAGAGCCGAACCGGCTGCCGGCTTCGCTCCGAGCGCCCCCGACCGACCCGTTCAGTTCGGGATGCGCCCGGCGCGTTGGAGCGCGATGAGTCCCGTGACGACGACCGCCAGCCCGACGGAGAACCAGAAGAACACCTCGTCGAACGCGTAGCCGAAGTCGGTCAGGGTGCCGACCGCGCCCGACCCGCTGGCCTGGAATATCATCATGCCGAACGAGTACACCGAGTAGGCGCTCCCGCGGCTCTCGTCGGGGAGCGTGTCGAGCAGGTAGGCGTCGAGCGCCGGAAAGAGGCTGTGGATGACGTAGCCGACGACCGCGGTGACGACGACGAGACCGACGAGGCTGGTCGTCATCGTGAGGACGAACACCGAGACGACGAACGAGACGAGCACGCCGAGGATGTACGGGATGCGCGGGAGGTTGTCCGCGAGCCGACCCGAGAGGAAGAACGCGGGCACGCCCGCGCCGAAGACGACCGTCAGCATGTTGCGCGCCGTCGTCGCCGGCAGGCCCTTCGACACCATGTACAGCTCGTAGAAGTTGAACAGGCCCTGCCAGACGAAGCCGGTGAAGCCGAGGATGACGATGCCGGTGAGGATGACCCGCCACTCCGTGCGGGCCGCGCCGAGGAGGTCGCGGTCGGCCGCGCCCGCGTCGGGGAGGTCCGTTGAGCGGGCGGTGACGAACAGCGCGAGCGTCACGACGGCGGCCGCGAGGCCGACGCAGACGAAGACGAGTTGCCACGCCGCGGAGACGAACGGGAGCCGCGGCACGAGGTCGGGACCGACCGCGAGGACGAGCGTGACGAAGGGGGCGACACCGACGGCCGCGAGCTGGCTGGCGGTGCCGTGGATGCCCATCGCGCGGCCGACGCGGTCGGGGAACAGCTCGCTCACGAGCGGGTTGGCGGCGACGAAGTACGCGCCCGAGGCGAGGCCCATCGAGACCGCGCCGACCATCAGCGTCTCGACGGTGGTCGCGCTGGCGGTGACGCCCGAGGCGACGACGAGGACGACGCCGGTCCCGAGCACCACCCGGTGTCTCGGAACGCGGGTGAGGAGCCAGCCGGTCGGGACGCGGAGGACGGCGCTCCCGAGCCAGACGAGGGTGGCGACGATGCCGACGGTGGCCCGGTCGACCCCGAAGAAGAGAATGAACTCCCCGAGAAGCGGTGCGAAGACGACTCGCGCGAGGTTGACGAGCAGCACCATCCCGCAGAGCGTTCCGAAGAGGCGGCCACGTGACACGGTCGGAAGCGCGCGCCGCGGGGTGACAACAGTTTCGACTGCACGAGACCACCAGACGTCGTGCGGGGTGAAAACGGGGATTGTCGTCGGGTTTTTATGTTCGTTGCACAAACGAGAACGTATGAAGACAACGCGGAAGGGGCTCCGAGACGGGGAGTTGGAGAAAGACACCTACGAGCGGCTGACCTGCGCCGAGTGCGGCGAGTCGCTGAAGAAGAAAAACGACCCGGACGAAGTGTTCTCGGTCCGCATCTGCGGCGACTGCGGACGCCAGTGGAAAGAGCTCAGATAGCCCCGAACCGACCGATAGCGGCCGTCCGACGGGAGTCGCCGGCCGCTCACTCGAAGACCGAATCGAACGTCCGCGCCCCGAGGGGATCGAACGTTCCGGCCGCGACGTTCTCCGCGACGTGTTCTACCGACGACGCACCGACGAGCGCGGCGGTCACGCCGGGCGCGCTCCGCGAGAAGTTGAGCGCCCGCTGGGCCGCCGTGTCGCCGGCGAGCACCGAGTTCACCGACGCCGGAATCTCCGCCGCGAGGTCGCCCTGCGCGAGGCTGGCGCTCGTGAAGGCGTGCAGGCCGTGTTCGTGGGCGTACCAGAGCGCGCTCATCGCCTCGCCCGCGTCGGTGTCGTGGGCCTCGACGGTGAACGCGTCGGCCATCACGACGTTGAACGGGAGCTGAATCGCGTCGAGCGAGTGCTCGTCGTTGCCGACGGTGTCGGCCGCGCGCTCGGCCCGGCGGACGAGTTCGGGCAGCGACAGGTACGCGTCGTGGCCGGGCGCGACGCGGAGGGCCTCCCACGTGGCGACGCCGTAGCGACCGATGTCGTCGGCGGCGACCCGGCGTTCGAAGACCTCGAAGGCGGCCTCGACGCGGTCGTACACCGTCTCGCGGTCGGCGACGGCCAACTGCGTCTCGGGGTTGTGGAGGTAGTAGCAGTCGACGTGGTCCAGCCCCGTCAGGTCGAGCGACCGGTCGATCATCTCGTCGACGAAGGCGGGCGCGATGGTGTGGCTGCCGTGGGCGAGTTCGTCCGGGTCGGCGAGGCCCGCGTCGAGGACCGTCTCGCGGACGTGCGCGCCGGGGTCGTCGGGGCGCTCGCGGTCGAAGGGGACGAAGCCGGCCTTCGAGGCGACGACGACGGCGTCGCGGTCAACGTCGGCCCCGCGGACCGCGTCGCCGACGACCCGCTCGGAGCGCCCGTGGCGGTAGTTCGACGCCGTGTCGACGAGGTTGACGCCGTGTTCGAGCGCCGAGACGAGCGACTCGCGGTAGCGGTCGTCGACCGCGTCGGTCGGCTCGCCGAGGTAGGTTCCGATGCCGATACTGGAGACGACGCCGGGGCCGAACCGGCGGAAGAAGGTGCGGCCGAAACTGTCGCCGAACCGGTCGCGGTAGGCCCACGTCGCCCGTCCTGTAGCCATGGGCGAGCCTACGGCGGCCGGCCGTTAAGGGCCACCGGTCCGCGTCCGGCGATGGCGGCCCGGTCCGAGGGTCAGATATCGCCCGACAACGCCTCGAAGATGTGTTCGACGAGTTCGTCGCGGGGGACGGACTCGCCGTTGCCGCCGTCGGTGACGGCGTCGGGCCGGATTATCTGCCCGCCGCCCATCCGGGCGTGGCCGCCGGCGCTCGCCCCGCGGTAGTGGTCGAGGGCGGACTCCAGCGTCCGGCCCATGTGGACCCGGTCGTCGCGGGAGCGCCCCGAGAGGTAGACGTTGCTCTCGCGTTCGCCGCAGACGACCGCCGCGGTGACGCCTTCGAGTTGGATGAGTTCGTCGGCCGCCTGCGGGATGGCGTCGACGTTCGAGATGGTGCCGATGTCGGCGACGGCGAAGGGGCCGCGCACGTCGCGGCCGGCGATGGCGCGGGCCTTCGCCTCCAGCACCTCGCGGGAGACCTCGGGGTTGGCGATGCGGTCGAGGTGGTCCTCGTTGACGCCGGGAAAGAGGAAGCCGGCGGCGGCGAAGTCCGCGGCCGAACAGCCCGCGGTGAGGTGTTTGGTGTCCGTGAGAATCCCGTAAACGAGGCCCGTGGCGACCTGCGAAGGGACGGTGTAGGAGGCGTTCACCTCGCTGGCGTGCATGTCCGGCGGGACGGGTTTCGCGCCCACGTCGCGGAAGTACTCGGCGACGATGCTCGAACACGCGCCGTAGTCGGTCCGCACGTCGGTAAAGGCCTCGCCGGTCCCGTCGCCGGGGTGGTGGTCGACAACGGCGTATGGGAGGACGCCCTCCGCCCCCGCGAACCCGCGGGGTTCGTTGTGGTCGACGAGGACGACCGCTTCGGCGGCGAGGTCGCTCACGTGGTCGATGGGGTCTAAGTCGAGGTCGAGAACGGTTCGGAACGCGCGATTTTCCTGGTGTCGAATCTGGCCGGCGAACTGGATGGTCGGTGTGGTTCCGACCTGTTCCGCGAGACAGGCCACGCCGATCGCCGCGGCCATGGCGTCGGGGTCCGGGTTCGGGTGCATGAGGACGGCGATTTCGTCGACGCCCTCCAGCGCCTCGGCGAAGCGCGTCCCCATCGGCCGCTTGAACCGAATCGCGGCGTAGACGACGAGCGCGAGCGCACCGAGCGCGACGACGACCGCCGCCGCGATTTCGGGGTGGGTGCGCACGAACGAGTCGAGAGACTCGAAGATAGCACCCGTGTCGAACTGCCCCACCGGACCCAGCATACACAACACGACCGAGGCCTACCGTATGAATATTCCCCCTAATCGAGCTATCCTGAGTGACAGAATTTCGGCGGTTCGAACCTGTCGACCGCGGAATACGCTCAGTCGCCGTCCGCTCGGTACGCGTCGATTGCCGCCCGGTAACCCTGCCGATACGTCGGATACGCGAACGAATAGCCGAGTTCGCGGAGGTAGTCGTTCGAACAGCGCTTGCTCGTCAGAATGCGGCGACGGGCGGCCTCCGAGAGGTCGCCGTCGGCGAGGCGCTCTTCCTTCGTGCGCTTTTCGGGGCGCGGGACGCCGCACTCGTCGGCCAGCCAGTCGGCGAACGCGTGTTTCGAGACGGGTTCGTCGTCGACGACGAGGACGGTGTCGTCGCGGGCGCGGCCGGTTTCGAGGAGGTACGCGACGACGCCCGCGGCGTCGTCCCGGTGGACCATGTTGAGATAGCCCGCCGTGACCGGGCCGTTCAGGTAGCGGTCGAGTCGGTAGCGGTCCGGACCGTAGAGCCCGGCGAACCGGGTGACGGTCCCCTCGATTCCGCGCTCTGCGGCGTGCTCGCGAGCGACGCGCTCGGCCTCGGCGAGGACGCGCGTCTTGTCGGTCGTCGGGTCCAGCGGCGTCGACTCGTCGACGAAGTCGCCGCCGTGGTCGCCGTAGACCCCCGTGCTCGACGTGTAGACGAGTCGCTCGGGCGGCGAATCGCGGCCGGCGAACTGGTCGATTGCCGTTCGGAGTCCCTCGACGAAGACGGTGCGGGCGGCGTCGGCCCCGCGGCCGCCGGAACTCGCGGCGAAGACGACGTGGTCCACGTCGGGGACCCCCCCGAGGGAGTCGGCGTCGGTCACGTCGGCGCGAACCGCTTCCGCGCCGGTCGCTTCGACGGCGTCGAGACCGTCGTCCGAGCGGCGGACGCCCCACACGTCGTGGCCGTCGGCGACGAGCGTGCGGGCGAGTTCGAGGCCGACGTAGCCGCAACCGAGGACGGCGACTCTCATCGCTCGTTTCGGACGGCGATGACGTGGTGGATGGCGGCCAGTTCGTTCAGCGTGGCGGCGGTGCGGCCCTCGATGGCCTGTTGAATCTCCTGTCCGGAGAGGTCGAGGTCGACCTCGGACGCGAGCGTGTCCACGTCGAGGATGCCGCTCGTCATACCCATGAGGAGGTGGTCGCGGAACTCCCAGACGATGGCGTCGGCGTCGGGGTTGCCGTCGGCGAGTTCGAGGACCGCGGCGGCCTGTTCGAGCGTGAGGTCCAACACGCCGTTCGACAGCGCGGCCTCCGAGACGCCGGCGGCCTCGGCGGCCGTCTCCGGTCCTGCGGCGTCGACTGCGCGGCGAATCTCGTCCTCGTAGGCGGCCCGCAACTCGTCGGCCGAGAGGGTTCCGGGCTTCGCGGCGGCGTCGTGCAACATACACGCGGGTTCGGCGTTCCGGCGGCAAAACGGTTGCCACTCGGGTCGTATTGGCGGCTACTCCTCGGGAGGGCAGTCGGCCGCGACGGTGCAGCCCGGTCCTCCCTGCCACCCCTCGGAGCGCTCGTCCGCGTTGCCGTCGATGTCGCCGACGCCGACGCCCGACGGCGGGACTGCGACGACGATTGGCGTCCGCACCTCGAACGAAACGCGGTCGCCGCGGCCGACCGTCTCGGCGACGCCGTCGCCGTCCCAGTCGAGGGCGACGGGCGACCCGTCGCGGGCGTACGTGAGCGACTCCGTGTCGCCGCGGGCGTGGACGCGGAACTGCGCGAACTCGCCGGCGACCGCCACGTCCCAGACGTTGACCGTCGCGTACCAGGAGCCGGGGACGGGCGCGACCGGCATCCCGGCGGGGACGCGCTTGAACGGCGTGTCGAACCGCGAGTCGAGCGTGTCGTTCAGGCGGTCGGCGACCGCGTCCTCGGTGGCGTTCATCGCCGCGTCGGTCGCCACGTCGGCGACGGCCTGCTGACGGGCGGTTCGCGTCGTCTCGACCGTCCGGTTCGTGAGCCGCTGTGGGACCGTCGTCGAGCGGTCTCGGCGGACGGTTCTGAACGCCACGTCGAGGCGGCGTTCGAGGAGGTCGGCCTCGACGGTTCCCGGGGCGGCCGCCTCGACGGCGATTGCGCGCGCCGCGGAGCCGTTCGTAATCGCCAGCGCCCGGTGAGCGGGGTCATCCCACGCGCCGAGCGAGCGCTCCAGAATCCGTTGGCGCTCCGTCACGGAGTGATTGGTGTGGTCGCGAAGCGTGTGGCGGGCGGCCGTCTCCGCGGGAACGACCGACCGGTCGACCGCGGTTTCGAGCCGGTCGCGTCTGTCGGCGAGCGTCTCGTTCGTCCCGTTCGTGTTTTCGAGCGTCGAGTCGGCCGCGAGGAGCGTGCGGGCCGCGACGCGAAGCGGGACGCGGCGGTTCGAGCCGAACACCGGTTCGAGAACGGTGTCGGCGGCGTCGCCGTAGGGGAGCGTAAACAGGTTGGTGTTGCGGGCGACGAGCGGGTGATAGGTGCCGCCGCGGGCGACCGTCGGGACCGAAGCGCCGTCGAGGCCGCCGAGCGAGAGGTACATCGGGTCCGCGTCGGGGACGAACCTGACGCCGCTTTCGTTGGCAGTTCCGTTCGCGCCGTCGGCTCGCGAGTCACCGAGCGCCGCGCGGGCGACCTCCTCGGCGCGGACCGCCTCCGAGAGCGACCCGAAGTCCGCGTCCCTGCTCGCGTTGTTGGCCGCGTCGCTCGCCGCCGCGGTCTGGTTCGCCCGGCGGTCGAGCGTCGCCAGCACGCGGTCGAGGTAGGTCGCGCGAACCGCGACGCGCGTCCGGTCCGCGACGCCGTCGTAGGCGGCCGGTGCGCCCACGAGGTCCCGGCGGTCGGCGCGGAGGTCGGCCGCGAGTTCCGCGGCGAGATTCACCTCGCCCGCGGCGACTCGCCGTGCGGACGCCGTCACGCGCCGGTCTCTGACCCGGTCGGCGAGCGCGACGAGGTCCGAGCGAACCCAGCGGTCGAGACCAGATGCCATCGGCGCGGTCGCCTGCCGCGGCTCGGGCGGGTTGCCGGTCGCAACGTCGCAGGCGATATCGTCGAAGCCGCCGCGCGTCACGACCATGTCGGCGGCCGCGTCGGCGGCCGCGGCGAAGTTCTCGCCGTCGAGCGCGCCGCCGGGGGTACTCGCGGGGTCGATGGGGCGCACGGGGGCGGAGACGGCGGCCGGGTCGACGACGGCCGCGAGGTCGACGCGCGTCCTCGTCTCCGTCCGCGCTTCGGTCTGGAGCGTCTCGTTGCCCCGACGGAACGTCCGAGTGGTCGTCTCGACCGTCGTCACGATGCGGGAGCCGGCGTCGACGACGACGGTGTCGGCTTCGACCGCCGGCGTTCTCGTCGGGACCGTCTCGGCCGACGACGACGTGTCGGTCGAGATGCTGACGAGCGTCCACCCGCGTCCGGAGTTCTCCGGCGGGTCTTCGGTCCGGGAGAGAACGTCCGTCTCGGTCTCGATTTCGACCGCGGCGCGGTGGGCGTCCGCGACCACGTCGTCGTAGGCCGGCGCGTCGCCGCGGCCGTCAAGGAATCCGACCAGCGCGTGGTCGGCGGCGGAGCCGACGGAGGCGTTGATGGTCCGGTTCGTCGGTATCTCGCTCGCGGCCGACTCCGCGGCCGGGTTCGGTGCTGGAAGCGCGTTCGCCAGTTCGGGCGCGGCCGGAAAGCGCGTGGTCGGCGGCGGAGCCGACGGAGGCGTTGATGGTCCGGTTCGTCGGTATCTCGCTCGCGGCCGACTCCGCGGCCGGGTTCGGTGCTGGAAGCGCGTTCGCCAGTTCGGGCGCGGCCGGAACGCCGGTCTGCGCGGTCCATCGCGTCGTCGACGCGGCGGTCGGCCACGGGGTCGTGGCCGGCGAGCGCGCCGGAGAACGTCGCGCTCCCGACGAGCAGTAACACGCCGAGCAGGGCGAAGGGAACCCGGCCCCGGTCGTCGTCGGCGAGCCTCACGGCGACCACGTCCTGACGACGACGGTGACGCGCCCCACTGAGACCGCCTCGGCGGCGGCGCGCGGGGTGTCGTACCGGTCGCGCATCGTCTCGGCGAACCGCGGGTTCAGCGCCGCCGCGAGGTCGGCGTTGGCGGCGCGGGTCTCCTCGCGGGCGACCTCGGGCGCGACGGAGGCCCCCGCCAGCGCGCCGGTCCGCTCGTACCGATGGGTCATCAGCGTCGACACCGGCTCGTCGCCGCGGAGCGCGAGCCGGGCGAGCGCCGGCGGGAACAGCCCGGCGACGGTCCGGTTTGCGACGAGCCGAGCGACGGCGTCGAAGCCGTCATCGCTTGCGGCGAGCGCGTCTTCCCGGGCGGCGGGGAACCCGCTCGGCACGTCGAGCGTCGCGGAGTGAACCGTCGCCGAGGACGGCGGCGCGGGACCGAGGGTGTCGTTCGCACGGACGGACGAACCGGGGAACGGCGTCCACGAGACGGCGACGGAGACGCCGCGGGTCGGGAGTTCGGAGGCGACGCGGGCGGCGGTCCGCTTCCGGAAGTCGTCGCGGGCGCGGGTCACGCGAGCGCCCTCGACGGTGACCGCGCCGAGCGTCGCGCGGGCGAGGAGTCCGGCGAGACTGCCGTGGGCGGTCCGTTCGAGTTCGCGGGGGTCGACGCCGTCGGCATCGAGCAACGACGCGTCGGCCGCGTCGACGCCGGGGGCGAGCGAGTAGTCGACCGTCGCGGTGCTCGTCGCCAGCGACGAGGCGACCCCGTCGGCGTCGACCGCGGCATCGCCGCCGAGGCCGGTGTCAGCGCCGGCGTCCGCGGTGACGACGAGGCCGATGCTCGCGCTCACGAGAAGCAGACACACCGTCACGTCGAAGACGAGGTCGGTCATCGCCACACCTCGACGCGGAGCGTTCCGAAGCGGACGCGTCCGGGTTCGGCGCGGACGGTGACCCGAGTCGAGTCGGCGTCGGCGTCGGCGGGCGCGTCGGGACCGACGGCGCGGCGGTCGTCGTCGATTGCGACGACGACGCGGCAGGAAAAGCCGTCAGGACAGGCGTCGCGGGCGTCCGAGAGCCGCGAGACGACGACGACGCCGGAGTCGTCCGCGAGGGCGGACTCGACGTTCGACAGCGCGGCGGGCGCGAGGTCGCGGTCGGCGGTCGGCAACGAGTCGTCGAGCACCGTCGCGTAGCACGAAATCGCCGCGCAGACGACGAACAGCGCGGTGAGTGCGGCGACGGGCGAGGTCTGCGCCCTACGCCGAGACGACGGTGACATCCGTTCCCTCCCAGTTGACGTGGCGGACGACGAGCAGTTCGCCGGCGGGTCGCCACGAGGCGTCCCGGTCGCGTGCGGTCTCGGCCGCGGCGGCGAACGCGGCGGGCGAGTCGAAAGCGGGTCGTCGCCGCCGCGCGCGGCGAACGCGCTGGCCCGCTCGACCGAGGGCTCGATACGCATCCGAAGCGCGATGCGGCCGACGAGTTCCGGCGCGTTCCCGAGCGCCCGCGTCCGGCGGAGCGTCGCCAGCCAGACGGGGAGCGTGTGGACCGCGTGGGTCGCGCCGAGCGCGGCCGCGAGCGCGACGAAGACGACCGTGACGGTCGGGAGCCGAGCGACGAGGGCGACGAGTCCGCCGAGCAGTCCGGCGGGGAGCGCCGCGCCGTAGCCCGCGGCGACGACCGTCTCGGAGGGGAGGTCCGAGTCGAGAAACGCCAGCGACCGTTTGAGGTCGTCGCTCGGCTCGGCGTCGATGGAGTCGGGCGAGAGCCGCGCGAGCGTCGTCGCGGCCGCGTGGGCCAACCGGGACGCATCGGAGTCCGCGCCCGCGCTCGCGGCCGTGTCCGGACTCAGCATCCCGAACCACGCTCCGCGCGGGCCGCGGCGAGGTCGTCTGGAGCCGTCCGTTCCGTCTCGGCGAGCGAGGCGAGGTGGGCGGCGCGGGCGTCGAGCGCGTCGAGCACGTCCGCGTACGACTCGCCGGGGCGTGCGAGCGACTCGACCCCGAGGCTGTCGCCGCGCGCGACCGACCCCGTCGGTTCGAGCGCGCGCCCGTCGTGTTCGAACAGCGTCTCGAACGCCGCGTCGTCGCCGACGGGGCGGACCTCCTCGACTCGGGCGACGCGGTGTGCGTCCGCGTGCTCGCAAGTGACGACGAGGTCGGTGGCGGCGAACGACGACGCCGGGACGTCGAGGTCGGAGACGACGCGCTCGCGCACGTCGGCGGCTCCGTCGCCGTGGATGGTTCCGAGGACCGCGTTGGCGTTCGCGCCGACGCGCATCGCCTCGTAGAGGACGGCGGCCTCCTCGCCCCGGACTTCGCCGAGCGCGAGCGCGCCGTCACCCAATCGGAGCGCCGCGTGGAGCGCCTCCTGCGGCGTCGGCTCCGGGCCGCCGGTCGTGTCGGTTCGGAGCGTCTGCACGTCGCGGTCGGCGTCCAGCAGGCTCGACGCCGGGAGCTCCGGCGTGTCCTCGATGAGCACCGTGCGAACGTCGCGGGGGAGTTCCCACAAAAGCGAGCCGAGGAACGTCGTCTTGCCGGCTCCGCGAGAGCCGGCGACGAGGACCGACGCGCCGCGTTCGACCGCGAGCGAGCAGAGCGCCGCGGCGTCGGCCGACAGCGTCCCGTTGGCGACGAGCGCGGGGAGCGTCAGCGGCGTCTCGTCGTGGCGGCGGAACGCGAAGCCGAGCCCGTCGCTGGCGGCGTCGGGTCTTCCGCCGCCGCAAGCGCCGTCGCGGCGTGCGCGATGTCGTCGGCCATCGAGCCGATTTTCACCGTCGTCGCGTCCGTTCGGGCCGCGTCGGCCGCCGGGAAGACGACGCCCGCGATGGCGACCGCGAGGAGACACGCGAGGACGACGCGAATCACAGCGCGTCGCGGAGGCGAGCGGCCAGTCCGCGGTCGGTGGGGTCGTCGCGCGAACCGGAGGTATCGTTCCGGGAGTCGCCGGCGCGGGAGTCGGGAGCGACGTGAGAATCGCGACCGGCGCGAACGGCGGTCCCGGCCGTCTCGTCACGCCGAGGAGAATCGTCGTACGCGCCATCGGCTTGCCCGGCGGGCGACGTCGCCGCGTCCGTGGCGAGCGCGTCGGCCGTGCGGTCCGCCGCGGGCGACGCCGTCTCGTCGACGAGTTCCGATTCGAGCGACTCGGCCTTGGCGAGCGCGGCGTTCGCCCGGCGCTCGACGTCCTCGTTGACCGCGGTCGGCAGCGGCGTCGCGGCGAGTCGGGTCGGTCGTCATGGACCGGCGTGGTCCCGCCATCCGTGATAAAGCTCCGGGGCGAGGGCCGATTCGAACGGTCGGGTGAGCCAACATTCCACATGTGAGGAATGTTCAAGGTGACAGCCCGAGTGAATCATGTATGAAAACCGTCCTGATTGGTGTGGGACAGGCGGGCGGGAAGCTCACGTCGGCCCTCCAGTCGTTCGACCGGCGGATGGGGTTCGGCGCGGTGCTCGACGCGGTCGCGGTGAACACCGCGAGAGCCGACCTCCAGTCGCTTCCGGTCGAGACCGTGCTCATCGGCCAAGACCGCGTCAGCGGGCACGGCGTCGGCGGCGACAACGAACTCGGAGCCGAGGTCATGGAGTCGGACCAGACCGAGGTCATGTCTGCCCTCGACGGCCGCGTGACGGCCGAAGCGGAGTCGATTTTCGTCGTCGCCGGCCTCGGCGGCGGCTCCGGCTCGGGCGGCGCGCCCGTCCTCGCGAAGGCGCTCGCCCGCGTCTACGACGTGCCGGTGTACGTCCTCGGAATCCTGCCCGGACGGGACGAGGGGGCGATGTATCAGGTGAACGCCGGCCGGTCGCTCAAGACCGTCGCCCGCGAGGCCGACGCCGTCCTCCTCGTCGACAACGACGCCTTCCGGTCGTCCGGCGAGTCGATGAGCGAGGGCTACGACGCCATCAACGAGGCCATCGCTCGCCGCGTGGGCCTGCTCCTCGCGGCCGGCGAGGCGACCGAGGGCGTCGGCGAGAGCGTCGTCGACAGCTCCGAGGTCATCAACACCCTCCGTTCCGGAGGTATCGCCGCGCTCGGATACGCGAGCGCCGAGGCCTCCCCGAACGCCGAGGACAACATCAACGCGGTCATGAGCACGACCCGCAGCGCCGTCCTGACGGGCACGAGCCTGCCGGACGCGAGCGACGCGGACTCCGCGCTCGTCGTCATCGCCGGGGAGCCCGACACCATCCCGCGGAAGGGCGTCGAGCGGGCGCGTCGCTGGGTCGAAGAGGAGACCGGCAGTCTGGAGGTCCGCGGCGGCGACTTCCCGCTTGAGAGCGGCCGAATCGCGTCGCTCGTCCTCCTCGGCGGCGTCGAGCGCTCCGAGCGGGTCGAGTCGTTCATGGAGCGCGCCCGAGAGGCCATCGACCGGGCGAAGACCGAGACGCGAGCGGACCCCAAAGAGATGTGGCACAACGACGACCTCGACGACCTGCTGTGAGCGCCGACGCGGTCGCTGCGGTCCGAACGACCACCGAGTGAGAGGTATCGAGGACGTTCGTCCAGCGATTCCGCGAGCATCGTCCAGTCTGCGAATGTTTTTTCCGTATCCCCGCCCACCCATGTCATGTGTTAACAAACATTTCTTTCGAGGGGAGCGAAGCGATGCGCGTGAGAGTCGGCTCGGCACGACGCCGGGGTCGACATGTCTGAGTCGACCTCGGGCCCGCTCCGGCGAAGTATCGAAGTCGAGTACTGGGTCGTCGAGGAGGACGGGTCGTTCACCGACCCGGGCGGGCTCGTCGACGCCTCGCCGGGGGCCGAACGGGAGTTCGTCGAGCCGGTGTTGGAGGTGAAGACGACGCCGTGCGACTCGGCGGCCGAGCTGCGCGAGGAGTTGTACGAACGGCTCGGGGACGTCCTCTCGCGGGCCGAGGAGGTCGGAAAGCGGCTCGTCCCGCTCGCCACGCCGCTCAGCGACGAGTCGGTGACGGAACTGGACAGCGACCGGACGCGCATTCAGAACCGCGTCGTCGGGTCGGACTTCCAGTACGCGCGACACTGCGTGGGGACGCACGTCCACGTCGAACAGCGCCCCGGTCGGGAGATCGACCAGTACAACGCGCTCGTGGCGCTGGACCCAGCGCTGGCGCTCGTGAACTCCTCGCCGTACTACGACGGGAAGCGGTTGGCGGCGGGCGCGCGGTCGAAGCTGTACCGCCGGATGACCTACGACGACGTGCCGCATCAGGGGCGACTGTGGCGCTACGCCGACGACACGCGGGAGTGGTCGCGCCGCCTCGAACGCCGGTTCGAGGAGTTCCTCGTGCGCGCCGAGGAGGAGGGCGTCGACCGGGCGACCATCGAGGCGAACTTCAGCCCCGAGAGCGCGGTCTGGACGCCGGTGCAACTCAGAGCCGAGTTCGGCACGGTCGAATGGCGCTCGCCCGACTGCTCGCTCCCGAGCGACGTGCTCAGACTGGCGAACAGCGTCGCGGACGTGGTGAACCGCCTCGACGACGCGACTCTCAGAATCGACGGCGACGGCGGGCGCGTGACGGACGAGGGGGTCGTCCTGCCCGAGTTCGACGCGGTGCTCCGCTACGTCAACGCCGCCATCGAGGACGGACTGGACTCCACGGAAGTGCGGTCGTACCTCGACCGGATGGGATTCGACTTGGACGCCTACAGCCCGGTGTCACACGAGATAGACGGCCGCGAGACGGTCACGCCCGCGGACGCGCGAGAACTGCGGCTGACTCACGCGGACCGGCTCGAACGGGACGTTCGGAGCGCAGTACGGCAATAAGAGTGAGAGACCGCCGACCGCTTACTGCTGGATGAGGCTCGCGCCGTCGAGTTCGGTGCGGCTGTACTCGACGTCCATGAGGTCGAGGATGGTCGGCGCGATGTCGTAGAGGTCGGCGTCCTCGATGACCGCGCCGGGGTCGTCGACGTACAGCGTCGCGTTGTCGAACGAGTGCATGCCGTTGCGGGGGCCGACGCCGAACACGTCGTCGTGGCCCTTGAAACCGGACTTCAGGTCGAAGCCGTGGTTCGGGATGACGACGAGGTCGGGGGCGATGTCGTCGTGGTCGCCGCGGAAGGCGTCTTCCTTGACGACGACGCGGTCTGCGACCTTGTTGCCGTCGGGGCCTTCGAGCGCTTCGAGTTCGGCCTTGAGTTCGTCGCGGACTGCCTCGTACTCGGATTGCGGGACCGACCCGCGGGGCTCGCGGCCTTCGAGGTTGACGAAGAACCGGCCGGGGATGAGCGAGTACGCCTTCGACTCCTCGTCGATGTCCGAAAGCGAGTCGTGGTCGTCGTCCTCGTAGGAGAGCCAGCCGTTCTCTTCGAGCCAGGTGTTGCAGTGGACCTCGTAGTCGAGGGAGGTGAAGCCGTGGTCGGACGCGACGATGAGCGTCACGTCCTCGGGGAGGGCGTCGCGGATGCGACCGAGGTAGTCGTCGACGGTGCGGTAGAACTCCATGAAGGCGTCCTTGTTCTTCCCGTCGCGCTCGTAGTCCTTGAACAGGAAGTGGTTGACCCGGTCGGTCGTCATGAAGACGCCGAAAAAGAGGTCCCAATCGTCTTGGTCGATGTAGCGCTCGAACGCCTCGTACCGCCGGTCGAGGGTCTTCCGAGCGTCTTCCATGAACGCGGTCTTGTCGTCGTCGTGACCGAGCTTGGCGTTCACGTCGATTTTGTAGTTCATCTCGGAGAGCGCGTCGCGGAAGTCGTCGGGGTAGGCGGCCTTGTCGACGCCGGGCGAGAGGAAGCCCGAGACCATGCGCTGGACGTTGCGCTGAGGCGGGAACGTCACGGGGACGTTCATCACGGTGGCCTCGCGGCCGGCGTCGGTGACGCGGTCCCAGACGCGGGTGGCCTGCACGTCGCGGCCCATCGGGACGTACGTGTCGTAGGAGCCGACCTCGCGGTCCTGGAAGCCGTAGACGCCTGTCTCGCCGGGGTTGACGCCGGTCGTGAGCGCCGGCCAACACGCCGAGGACTCCGGCGGGACGATGCTGTCTATGTCGCCCGCAGAGCCCTCGTCGGCCAGCGCCGCGAAGTTGGGGAACTCGTCGGGATGCTCAGAGAGGAGAGTGAACGGGACCCCGTCGATGCCGATGAAGGCGACGCGGGGGTGATCTTTGCCGCGGAGACGGTCGAACAAACCCATACCTCACGGTATCCGAGACGAACCATAAGAAGGTTCGTCTCTCACCCGGAGTTTGCGACGAGAGACGACGGATACGCGGCCGCTGTCGGAGAAAGCGGCGAATCTCTCCGGGCGATTTCGGGGCGCTGACACCGCCGAAGACCTGTCAGACGCGAATCAGGCCCGTCGGGGAGAACGACGCCACCGACGCCGGGCGCGCACTCCGACGGGGCGGTTCCAAACTGTCACTCGGCGAGACAGCCGGTCCGAGGCGGGGTGTGTCGGGCCGGGCGAAGGAGCGAAGTGCCGCGCGGGACAACGACAGGGCGTGAAGGAGTTCGAGCGTAAACAGCTCTTGGAGCGCGTCAATCGGGAGGGTGCGACCGTCGGCGCACAGATTCCCGACCGCATCGAGGTCCAAGGCGAGGAGATAGACCTCAGGGAGTTCGTCTTCGAGATAAAGCGCCGCGACACCGTCCCGTCGGGCGAGAAAGAGCGCGTCGACCAGGCGAAGCGGAACCTCCGCCGCGAGCGCCTCGAACGGCTCCAGCGAATCGAGGACAACGAGGTGAGCTACGACGAGGGCCGGCGACTGGTCGAGGACATCGTCGGCATCGACCGGGCGCTGAACGCCCTCGAACAGCTTCGACCGGTCGACCTCGAACGGGAGGAACACCGCCAGACCGCCGCGGACCAGAAGCGCTGGATGAACTTCCTGAAGAAGGCGCTGGGCCGCGACGGCGGCAAGGGCAAGCGGGGCGGCCGATGAGCCGAAACGACGAGATAGCGACCCTGCTGGAGGAGTTCGCCGACCTGCTGGAGGCGAAAGACGTGGCCTACAAGCCGTCGAGCTACCGCCGCGCCGCCGAGAACGTCCGCGAGCATCCGACGCCCGTCGAGGAACTCGCTGAGGAGGGCGAAGACGCGGTCCAGGAAATCGACCGCGTCGGCGACGCTATCGCCTCGAAAATCGTCGAGTACGTCGAGACCGGCCGCATCGAGGAGTTGGCGGAACTCCGCGAGGAGCTGCCGGTCGATATGGCCGGCCTGACGAGCGTCGAGGGCGTCGGCCCGAAGACGGTCGGCAAACTGTACGAGGCGCTGGGCGTCGCCGACCTCGACGACCTCGAAGCGGCCGCCCGCGACGGGAAGATACAGGAGGTCAAGGGGTTCGGCGCGAAGACGGAGGCGAACATCCTCGACGGCATCGAGTTCGCCCGCGAGGCGACCGGCCGCGAACTGCTCGGGAAGGCCCGGCCCGTCGCCGACGACCTGCTTTCGTACCTCGGCGACCACGACGCCGTCGGGCGGGTCGAACCCGCGGGGTCGATGCGGCGGTGGCGCGAGACGGTCGGCGACATCGACGTGCTCGCCGAGAGCGCCGACGCCGCGGCGGTCATCGACCGCTTTCTCGCGTGGGAGCTCGTCGGCGACACCATCGAGGCGGGCGAGCAGAAGGCGAGCGTCCGGGTGAACGGGATGCGGGTCGACCTCCGCGTCGTCGACCCCGCGGAGTACGGCGCGGCGCTCCAGTACTTCACCGGGAGCAAGGACCACAACGTCCACCTCCGAAACATCGCCATCGACCGCGGCCTCAAGATGAACGAGTACGGGATGTTCGACGTCTCGGACGTCGAGGACCCCGACGACGGCCCGCGGGCCGGAACGCGCGTCGCCGGCGACACCGAGGCGTCGATGTACGCCGCGCTCGACCTCCCGCTCGTGCCGCCGGAGATGCGCGAGGACACCGGCGAGATCGAGCGCGCCGCCGACGGCGACCTGCCCGACCTCCTCGCGGAGGGCGAACTCCGCGGCGACCTCCACACCCACACCGACTGGTCCGACGGCGACAACACGGTCGCCGAGATGGTCGCGGCCGCCGAAGAGCGCGGCTACGACTACCACGCCGTCACCGACCACGCAACCGGGCCCGGCATGGTCGGCGGCGTCGGCGTCGCGGACGACGACCTGCTCGACCAGATTGACGAGGTTCGGGCCGTCGGCGAGGAGTCCGACATCGCGGTGTTCACCGGCGTCGAGGCCAACATCGACGCCGAGGGCGGCATCTCCGTCGCCGACGACGTGCTGGCCGAACTCGACGTGGTCGTCGCCTCGCCCCACAGCGCGCTCGACCAGGACCGCGAGACGGCGACCGAACGGCTCGTCACCGCGATGGAGCACCCCGCGGTGAACGTCCTCGGCCACCCGACCGGTCGGCTCATCAACCAGCGTCCCGGTCTGCCGCTCGACTACGAGCGGCTCGCCGAGGCCGCCGTCGAAAACGGGGTCGCGCTCGAACTCAACGCCAGCCCGTACCGCCTCGACCTGAACGGCGAGGCGCTCAAAATCGCCGTCGAGGCGGGCGCGACGGTCGCCATCGACACCGACGCCCACCGACCGGGCGAACTCGACCACGCCCGCTACGGGGTCCACACTGCCCGCCGCGGCTGGGTCGAGACCGCGGACGTGCTGAACGCGCGGTCGGTCGAGGAACTGACCGACTTCCTCAAGTGACCGACGACGTCGGGCCGGACCATCCCGGCACGGTCGCCTCGGGCGTCGACCGCGGCGCTCCCGGCGACACCGCGCTCCTCCTGGACGTGATGCTCGGCAAGCTCGCCACCTACCTGCGGATGTGCGGCTACGACGCCGAGTACGCGCTCGACGGCGGCGACAAGGCGGGTGAGTCCGACGGCGGCCGCGACCCCCGAGCCGACCCCGGCGACGACGGACTGCTCGCGCGGGCGGACGCCGAGGGTCGCGTCCTCCTCACCCGCGACGTGCGACTGGCCGAGCGAGCCCCGCGGAGCGTCCTCCTCGCCGAGCGGGAGCCAATCGCGCAGCTCCGCGAGCTCGAATCGGTCGGCTTCGCGGTCTCGCTGGACGAGCGGCCGTCGCGGTGCGGCGTCTGTAACGGCCGCGCGGAGGCCGTCGGTCGCGACGAGCGAGTTCCCGACTACGCGCCCGACCCGGCGGAGACGGCGCTGTGGCGGTGTCGAGACTGCGGACAGGTGTTCTGGCGCGGGAGCCACTGGCGCGACGTGGAAGCGAGATGGAACGGGGAAGAAGGGTAAGCGGTCGTCAGAAGACTACTCGCGGCGGCGCGGGAACCACTCGTCGCAGGCTTCCATGTCCTGCATCATCTCGTCGTGGGCCGCGCAGTAGGGTTTGAGCCCGTCCGAGGTTCGGACGTACTCGAAGTACGTGCAGTTGCCGCAGTAGCGGTCGCCGACGGTGGCGTTCGCCGGGCGGTCCGCGTCGGGGTGGTCGGCCGCGCCGGCCGGCGAGCGCGCGGACTCGCTGGACTGGACGGTGTCGACGCCGGAGCGGTTCGTCGCCGCGGTGTCGGCGGTCTCCGGCCCGTCGGGCGACGCCGAGGATTCGGCGTCGAGCGGGGTGATGTCCTGCGTCGACGCGCCGCCGTCGGTCGCGCCGGCGGTCGCGGTCGCCCCCGACCCGGCGGTCGCGGTCGACTGATTCGTCTGCGTCTGGACGTCGCCGTCGGGCGTGCCGCCGAGGAAGCCGATGCCGCCGAGTCCGCCGCGGGAGTTCTCGACTTCGACGACGCGGGTCTCGCCTTTCTTCGTCACCTGCACCGTGGCCGTGCCGCCCGGGTCGTTCCGCGTCTTGAAGTTGGCGACGCCGACGAACAGACACCAGAACGTCGTGACCGTGCCGAAGAAGTAGACGGCGACGGTTTCGAGCGTGAGGTCGGGGAGGCCGGCCCCGCAGGTCGCGCCGGTCCACTGGCAGGGGTACGCGTGCGAGAAGAGCGCGACGCCGAGGACGGCGATACTCGCGCCGATGAGCGACGCGGCGCGGGTTCGACGGCTCGCGGGGAGGACCGCGAGGACGCCGAGGAAGACGGCGGGGACGCCGATGCCTCCGAGGATGCCCCCGAGTTCGCGCGCTTCGCCGAGGGTCGCCCCGCCGGACGTGTACACGTCGGTGGTCGCGACGACGATGCCCGCGACGACGAGCAGCACGCCGAGGAGGAACCCCCCGAAGCCCAGGGACAGCCGTCGGAGACTCGGCCCGCCCCGGCCACCGTGGTACGCCTCCGAAAGACTAGTCATGGCACCGACTACGAAAGCAGCCCCTAAAACGATGCGTCAGACGAGTATCTACTTCTCGACACGTCGCAGGGCGGCGACACGCGCACGGCGACCCGATACGCCGCCGGCGGCGCGGCGGCGGCACATGTGAATCTCGAAGGGATTATCATGCGCGGTGGCTAATCCCCGCGCATGGCTGACGAGGAAGCAGACGAGGCACCCGCCGTCGAACTCGGTACGGGCGCGTCCGTCGAAGGTGCGCCCCTCGCGCGCGTCGCCTCCCGACTGACGTGGCCGCAAGAAAAGAGCAGTATCCTGAACAAAGAGGGCGACGCGGTCATCCGCACGCCCGACGGCCCCCAGAGCCTCGAAGACGTGCTCGCCGAGGCCGACGAGACCTACTTCGAGACGCGACAGGCCTTCGTCGACGACGTGCTCGACATCGTCGGTCGCGGCCCGGTCCAGACGGACTAGCGGTGTTACGCCGCCGGCTCGCCGGTCTCCCGTGGCTCTACCGCGCCCTCATCGTCGGGGGCGTCGTCGGAGCCGCGTGGAGCCTCTGGCCGCTTCCCGCCGGCGACCTCACCTACCGCGCGGTCCACGACGCCCTCCTGTTCATCCTCGTACCCGGAGCGCTCGCGCTCGCCCACGGCCGTAACCTCGGCTGGAACGTCGACCGCGCGGCGCTCCGAAACACGCTTTTGCTCGCGCTGTTCGTCCTCCCCTTCTACCTCGTCGGGTCGAGCCTGCCGTCGATTCGGGCGTACTACCCGATGTGGCACACCTCGACCGCGCTCGCGGACTTTCTCCCGCACGCCGCCCAGCAACTGCTCGTCGTCGTCGCCGCCGAGACGTACTACCGCGGCCTGCTCTGCGTCGGCGTCCGCGAAATCGGCCGGAAGAGCGCGCTCATCAGTCCGATTCTCTACGCGTTCCACCACGTCGGCAAGCCGCCGATAGAGATTCTTCTGTCCGCTCCGACGGACGTGCTGTTCGGCCTCGTCGACTACGAGAGCGACTCGATTCTCCCCTCCATCGTCGCCCACGGCGGCGGCCTCATCCTCTTGGACTGGCTCGTGCTCCACCCGCCGCTGTTCCCGCCCGACCGGGTCGCGTCGGCGCTCCAGTGGCTCCCGATTCCGCTATGAGCGACGGTGACGACGCGGAGAGAGAGGAAGAACCGTCACCGTCGCTCGGCCTCGCCCGCGGCACCGTCGAACTCCTCGCGCACGACCCGCGCTGGCGCGAGGCGTACGAGCGCGAGGTCGAGCGCCTGCGACCGCGACTCGGTGGCGCAGGAGGCGACGACAGCGTCCGATTCGAACACGTCGGGAGCACCGCGGTTCCGGGACTGGCCGCGAAACCCATCGTCGACCTGCTCGTCCTCGTCTCCGACCGCGACGAGGCCGGCGGCGTCGTGCGGTCGCTCGAAGCCGCGGGCTACGAGGAACGTCCCGACGACGTTCCCGACCGCCGGTTTTTCGTCCGCGGCCCGCCCGAACGCCGGACCCACTACCTCTCTCTAACAGAACTCGGAAGCGACTGCCACCGCGAGCAGGTCGCCTTCCGCGACGCGCTCCGCGCGGACGACGGCCTCGCGGCCGAGTACGAGCGACGCAAGCGCAAACTCGCCGAGGCGTACCCGGACGAACGAAGTCGATACACGGCCGCGAAATCATCGTTCGTCGAATCGGTGCTCGACGACTCGCTCGTGTGAAGTCGGCACACTACCATACCTTTTCCCCGTCGGAGCATCAAGAGAGGTGCATGGCACTCCCAATCGACCCCAGCGCCATCAAACCGGAAGACATCGGCGAGGAACGCGTCGTCCTTGAGATGGAACACGAGGCGGCAATCGAGCGCGTCCGCGAGGCGTTCACCGACGCCGGGTTCGGTGTCGCCACCGAATTCTCGCCCTCCGAGATGCTCAACGAGAAGGTCGACGCCGGCCGCGACCCCTACTACGTCCTCGGGGCGTGTAACCCGAACATGGCGGACCGCGCGCTCGACGCCACCGACAACAAGATGGGCGGGCTGTTCCCGTGCAACGTGGTCATCTGGGAGGAAGAGCCGGGCAAGCAGGTGGTCTACCACCTGAGCATCATGCGCGTCGCCCGCCTCATCGGCATCGCGCCCGACGACGACGAGATGGCCGATATCATCGCCGACACGGGCGAACTCGTCGAACAGGCGCTCGCCAACCTCGACGCGGCCGAGGCATAATCGAGGTCACCGAGCGTATCCAGCCGTCTCGACTTACAATCCGTCTCGCGCGTCGAGCGCGTCCGCGATGCGCTTCACGTCGCCGCGAATCTTGTACAGGAGATAGAGCGCGACGAGCGCCGCGACCACGGGGAGGAGCGCGAAAATGCCGTAGATGAGGATGATGATGAGCAGTTCGGGACCGCCGGGGACCTGTAACGGGAGCATACGAGAACGTATCGTCCGACTGTCAAAATAGTTGCTCAGGCGAAGTCGAAGATGTCGGTCTGGAGACCGGCGGCCATCGTGGACTTCCGGCGGAGGTCCGCGAGCGACACCGGGAGGTACTCCGTCACGTCGCGGACGGCGTCGCCGAACGTCTCGGCGTCGGCCGTCTCGCCCTCGAAGGCGTGGCGGATGGACTCGCGTATCTGCCAGACGCCGACCGGGCCCCAGTAGTCGTCGGAGACGTGTCTGATGACGAGCGCCTTCGCCTGTCGGCCGCGCTCTTTGAGGTGTTCGAGGACGCCGAGCCGGGAGGCGTGGTACGCGCCGGCCGTCTCGTTCACGTAGCCGGTCCGCCCCTCGTAGCCCTCGCGGTCGGCCGCGAGGTACATCCCCGCCTCGGGGTCGGGGTTCCAGACGCTCCCCGGCGCTTTCAGCTCGATGAGTTCGAACTCCCAGCGCCCCGGCGCGAGGATGACCCAGAAGGCGTTGCCGATGAACTCGTTGCGGTAGATTTCGACGCCGTCGATGCTGTCGGCGTGTTTGACCTGCCCGCGGAGGTACTGGCCGAGCGTGTCGTCGACGGCGGTGATAGACCACCGCGTCGGGACGAGTCGGCGTTGTTCGGTCTGGCCGAGCGCGCCCGCAGAGAGGATGGTGTTGATGTCGTACACGTCGAAGCCGCGGCGGTAGAGGTACGTCATCGCGCCCTCGGCGTTCCAGTCGTCGTCTTCGAGCGTCTTTTGCACCAGTTTGGGGACGTGCGGGTTCTCCGCGAGGTCGGCCGAGCGGGCGCGGGCCCGCGGGCCGACGGGCGTCGCCACGTCGTCGGCGCTGGCGTCGAGGTCGAGAGATGGCTTCCCGTCGAGGCCGATTTCGACCGTCACGGGGCGGTCGGCGATGGCGACCTCGCGTTGCGTCCCGAGGAAGCCGTCCCACGAGTCGGCGACGTTCGTCACCTTCGTCCCGCGATTCGAGTTCAGAAGCGAGGTGCGCCGCTGGAACACGTCGTCGATGCTCACGCCCTCGTCGTACCACGCCGCGCTCGTCTCGAAGGCGGCGGCGTCCTCGTCGTGGCCGACCGGCGAGAGGATGCCCGTCGAGACGTTCGGGTAGTTCGACCGGCCGACGAAGATAGACGGGGAGACGCCGCCGTACAGCGAGTCTCCCTGCACCGTCTCCTCGAACCGGTCTTGGAACGTTTCGAGGTGGTCGAGGATGCCGTAGGACTTCTCCTCGGCGAGTCGCCGCCGCTCGGCGCGCTCGTCCCGCTCGATGTCCATGTACTCGTCGAGCCGCATTCACCGGATGTGGGTCGCCCGCGGGTATGAACCTTCGGCGACGCGTCCGGGTCAGAAAGGGGTCCGGCTCGCGCGGGCGGGGCTCAGGTGTGGATGCCCATCGCTTCGATCTGTTCTTGGTAGCGGTTCCGGATGGTGACTTCCGTCACCTGCGCGACCTCGGCGACCTCGCGCTGGGTCTTCTTCTCGTTGCAGAGAAGCGACGCGGCGTAGATGGCGGCGGCGGCGAAGCCGGTCGGCGACTTCCCGGAGAGAAGCCCCTGTTCCGCGGTCGTCTCGATGATCTCGTTCGCCTTCGACTGGACCTCCTTCGAGAGGTCGAGTTCGGACGAGAATCGCGGCACGTACTTCTTGGGGTCTACCGGCCGCATCTCCAGGCCGAGTTCCTGCGAGATGTAGCGGTACGTCCGCCCGATTTCCTTGCGCTCGACGCGCGATACCTCGGAAATCTCTTCGAGCGAGCGCGGGATGCCCTCCTTCCGACAGGCGGCGTACAGCGCCGAGGTGGCGACGCCCTCGATGGAGCGGCCGCGAATCAGGTCCTCGCTGAGCGCGCGGCGGTAGATGACCGACGCGACTTCCCGAACCGACCGGGGGACGCCGAGCGCCGACGCCATCCGGTCGATTTCGCTGAGGGCGAACTGGAGGTTGCGCTCGCCGGCGTCCTTGGTTCGGATGCGCTCTTGCCACTTGCGGAGGCGGTGCATCTGCGACCGCTTCTTCGAGGAGATAGAGCGGCCGTAGGCGTCTTTGTCCTTCCAGTCGATGGTCGTCGTCAGCCCCTTGTCGTGCATCGTCTGCGTGGTCGGCGCGCCCACGCGCGACTTCGACTGCCGCTCTGAGTGGTTGAACGCCCGCCACTCCGGGCCGGGGTCGATGCGCTCTTCTTCGATGATGATGCCGGTCTCCTCGTGAATCAACTCGCCGTCGCCGGTCCGAACGACTTCCTCGGGGTCGAGGTCGTCGAGGTCCAACTCCTCTTCGGATGTCTCGTCGTCCTGTGACTCGTCTCCCCATCGAGTCCGGTCGTGGTCACGCTCCCGCTGGCGGGTAGGCCGTTTCATCGCATTTATATATTGTCTATTTGCTTGCACTTCAACCTTTGCCGGCGTTCGTCGCAGTATCGCCGGCCCTCGGTGACGAACGGAGCGCCTTTACCGAGTCCCCGGCGAGGTGACGGTATGCCGACCGTCGAGTGCGACCCCGACGAAGCCCGACGACGACTCGAAGCCGCGGGCGTGTCCGTCTCGCCCGGAAACACCGACCACGAGCGGTGGCGCGCCGAACGCGGCGACGCCAGCGCGGTCGCCTACGACGGGAAAGTCGTCGTGCAGGGGTCGAGACCGACGGACCTGCTCGCGCTCATCCGGCCGAAAGGCGGCCGCGCGCACGTCTACTTCGACGGCGCGAGTCGCGGGAACCCCGGTCCAGCCGCCATCGGATGGGCCATCGTGACGAGCGACGGCATCGTCGCCGAGGGCTCGAAGCGAATCGGCGAGACGACCAACAACCGCGCGGAGTACGAGGCGCTCGTGGAGGCGCTGTCGGTCGCAGCGGAGTACGGCTACGACGAGGTGGACGTCCGCGGCGACTCGCAGTTAATCGTCAAGCAGGTCCGCGGCGAGTGGAACACCAACGACCCCGGACTCAAGGAGCGCCGCGTGAAGGCCCGAGAGCTGCTGTCGGCGTTCGACCGGTGGTCGCTGGAGCACGTACCGCGAGAGATAAACGACCGCGCCGACTCCCTAGCCAACGAGGCCCTCGACGATGCCTGAGTCAGAACTCCCCGAAGACGTGCTTTCGGAAGCCGAGCGGCTGACGCGGCTGGCCCGCGACGCCGTCGACCCCGACGAGGCCGAGGCGTATCGGTCCGCCCGCGACGACATCGTGGGCGAGTACGAGTTCCGCGCGCGACACCGCGAGGACGACGACGTGTTGGTGCTCCACCCCGACGAGTGGGTCGACGACGACGGGGTGGTCGACCCGACGGAGATAGACGACGTCGACCGCGGAATCGAACGCCCGCTGTCGGGGACCGGCGAGGACCACGAGTGGAGCGCGGTCGAGGAACACAACGCGGCGTGCGTCGCGGCCGTCGCCGAGGAACACGGCGCGGACCACGCGGCGAACGCCCGCGCGTTCGCGGACTTCCTCGGGAACCACTACGTCCGGCGAATCGAGACGGCCGGCGCTCCGGAGGTGCGCGAGTTCGTCGAAGAATATTATCCACGCAACGCGTGGCCGACCGCGGAACAGCGGTCGTTGTTACCGGAGTCGCTCGAATTGCTCTTCGACGCCGCAGACGCCGAAGTGCCCGAATACAACTGAGCGAACCCCGCGGTTCGTGCGGTGTGTACTGCCGATTACAGCTTGCCTTCGACGAGCTCCGAGACCATCTCGGCGCGCTCGTCGTCGGTGACGAACTTCGAGAGCATCCAGTCGAAGCGGTCGAGGACCGCCTGGAGGCCGTCGTCGGTCAGTTCGTACTGGTTCGTCCGCTTGTCGAGTTCGCTCTTTTCGACCAGCCCCATCTCGACGAGGTCGTCGAGGTTGGGGTACAGACGCCCGTGGTTAACTTCGGTGTCGTAGTACGATTCGAGGTGGCGCTTGATGGCCAAGCCGTACATCGGTTCCTCGGCGAGAATGACGAGGATGTTCTGTTGGAACGCGGTGAGGTCCCGAGCCGCACCGGATTTGTTGCCAATTGTTTGTGCCTCTGACATGCATATGGAAATGTCACCGTCCTATTTAAACTTTGTCAACGAGCAGTCGGTTTCGCCGTCGAATGCGAGGACACTATACGATGAAATTGGGGCGGAGCGGACACGTGTGCCGAGTATTGCACAGAGGCGGGCCGCGGCGACGAACGGGAGACAGCGGGCAGTAGCCGCGCGGGCATATCTGGAGAATATCTCACACGCATAGCGGTAACGTCGTGGGATTCCGTGGGGAATACCTCTACATATAGAGGGGTTCAAAGTGGCCGACGAGACCCGGATAGCAGCGATACGAGACCAATCCCGAAAGGACTTTTGCCCGCATCGAGGATGGGTTCGGTATGGTGAACCTCTGGGAAGACATGGAGACCGGCCCCGACGCGCCGGACGAAATCTACGCAGTCGTCGAGTGCCTCAAAGGCGAGCGCAACAAGTACGAGTACGACAAGGACATCCCCGGCGTCGTCCTCGACCGCGTGCTCCACTCCAACGTCCACTACCCGTCGGACTACGGCTTCATGCCGCAGACGTACTACGACGACGAGGACCCCTTCGACGTGCTCGTCCTCGTCGAGGACCAGACGTTCCCCGGCTGCGTCATCGAGGCCCGCCCGGTCGCGCTCATGAAGATGGATGACGACGGCGAGCAGGACGACAAGGTCATCGCCGTCCCCATCGAGGACCCCCGCTACGACCACATCGAGGACCTCGAAGACATCCCCCAGCAGACGCTCGACGAGATCGACGAGTTCTTCGCGACCTACAAGAACCTCGAAGCCGGCAAGGAAGTCGAGACGCTGGGCTGGGAGGACAAGCAGGCCGCCAAGGACGCCATCGAACACGCGATGGACCTCTACGAAGAGAACTTCGCGTAAGCGACGTTACCGCGCGTTTTTTCCGCGCCGCCTTCGACCGCGAGCCGCCGCGCCCGTCCGCGGCGGCACTCCCCCGAAGAATCGTCCGAACGGGAGACCGACCGCCGTCGTCGCCACAGATACCCGACAGTTATCGCTGACGCGCCCGCCGATAAATTATGCGCATGGGTAATCTTTAGTCCCTCTGTCCGGTAGCTTGAGACACGTATGGCAGCCAAGCAACCCCGCCTCGGGCTTCAGCACCCGACCGTCGTCCCCACGAACTTCACGCCCGCCGACGAGGCGGACGAAGACGCCGAGGAATCGTCCTCCGAAGACGCGTAATCCCGTATTTCTCGCGCGACGACCGTCGAGAGCGACGGCGTTGGCCGCGCCGCCGCCGCACCACTTCCGTCTCCTGAAACGGACAATTCGGGGAGCTGAACCGGCGACGGTGCGGATTCGACCCCTAATCAAGAGGTGCGCCAACACACCACGTTCATGAGGGAACCCCTTTTTATCTCGCCGCTGTAAGGCGTTGGTAATGCCTATCTGCGACGTGTGCGGCAAAGACGAGAGTCTGCCGTACCGCTGTTCGCGGTGTGGCGGGACGTTCTGTTCCGAACACCGCCTCCCCGAGAACCACGACTGCGCGGGGCTCTCCGACTGGGACGACCCCGCCGGCGTCTTCGATAGCTCCTTCGACGATTCGGTGAACAATCAGGGCGGCCGCGGCGGGGGACTGCTCAGCTCGCTCACGGGCGCCGGCGGCGTGTTAGGCTACTTCCGCGGGAACGTCTCCTACCTGTTCCTCGCGCTGATGTGGCTCACGTTCTTCTCGCAGCTCGTCTTGGAGCAGTTCCTCGGCTTCCGCTCGCTCTCGATTAGCGCCTTCTACCTCACCACGTCCCACCCCGAGTACGTCTGGACGTGGGTCACCTCGATATTCGCCCACGGCGGCTTCTACCACATCGTCGGCAACTCCATCGTGCTGTTCTTCTTCGGCCCGCTGGTGGAGCGCTACGTCGGGTCGCGGAAGTTCGCGGCGCTGTTCCTCGTCAGCGGGATGCTCGCCGGGCTCGCACAGATCGGCTCGTCGCTGGTGTTGTCGCCGGGTATCCCGTCCGGAGTCGTCGGCGCGAGCGGGGCCATCATGGCCGTCCTCGGCGTCCTGACGGTCCTCAACCCGGGGCTCCGCATCTATCTGTACTTCATCATTCCCGTCCCGCTTTGGCTGTTCACGCTCGGGTTCGCCGGTATCTCGGTGTTCTTCTTCCTCAGTCCGGGGGCCGGTGGCGGCATCGCCCACTTCGCGCACCTCATCGGCCTCGTCATCGGCCTCGCCTACGGCCAGCGCGTGAAGGGCCAACGGAAGGTCCCCTCGCAGCTCTCGCTCGGCGGGCGCGGCCCCGGTGGTCCCGGCGGCCCCGGCCGGTTCTGAGATGCGCCCGGTCCGCTCCGACCTCGCGCCCCGTCCCGGGCTCTCGCGCGACGAGATGGAGTCACTCCAGCGCCGCGTCGCCGAGGCCGCCGTCTTCGAAGACGACCTCCCGTTCGACCCGGCGCGCGTCTCGCTCGACAGCCCGGAAACGGGGAATCAGACGCTCACGGCGGCGACGGGGGTCGACGGCGACGCCGACACCGACTCGCAACCGCCGCTCGTCGCCGGCATCGACCAGTCGTTTCTGGACGACCGCGCGCTGAGCGCCGTCGTCGTCCTCCGCGGCGGCGAGGTGGTCGAGCGCGTCCACGCCGTCTCGGAGCTCGACCTTCCCTACATCCCCGGCCTGCTCTCGTTCCGCGAGGGCGGCCCCATCCTCGACGCGCTCGCCGAACTCGACTGCGACCCCGACCTGCTCGTCTTCGACGGTTCGGGCCGCATCCACTTCCGGCAGGCCGGCCTCGCCACCCACCTCGGCGTCGTCTGCGACGCGCCGAGCATCGGCGTCGCCAAGTCGCTGCTCTGCGGGACGCCGGACGAGGACGTGGACGGCCGACCGGAGGGGTGGCGAACCCCGATTCGCGCCGACGACTCGGTCGACCCCGTCGGCGGCCACCCCGCTGGCCCGGAGACGACTATCGGCTACGCCTTCCAGTCGCGGCAGTACGACTCGCGGCCGATTATCAACCCGCTGTACGTCAGTCCCGGCCACCGACTCGCGGCGGCGACGGCCGTCGACCTCGTCTCCCGGCTGTCGGGGTCGTACAAGCTCCCCGAACCGACCCGGCTGGCCGACGCCTACGCCGACGAGGCGAAGGCCCAGTACGAGTGAGGGCGAATTCGACCGGCGTTCCCCGTCCGGCCTCGTGGCGAACCGCCTACACTTAACAGCGCACGGTCCGACCTACCGACGTGCATCAAAAGACGGTCCTCATCACCGGTTGCTCCTCGGGAATCGGGCGCGCGACGGCGCTCGACTTCCTCGACGAGGAGTGGGAGGTCTACGCCACCGCCCGGAACCCGGCCGACATCGAGACGCTGGGGGAACGCGGCGCGAACATCGCGACGCTCGACGTGACCGACCAGGGGGACGTCGACCGCGTCGTCGACCGCATCGCCGACGAGCAGGGCCGCATCGACTGCCTCGTCAACAACGCCGGCTACGGCCAGATGGCCCCCGTCGAGGACGTGCCGACCGAGAAGGTCCACGACCAGTTCGACGTGAACGTCTACGGCCCACACCGGCTCATCCGCGCCGTGTTACCCCACATGCGCTCGCAGGGCGACGGCACCATCGTCAACGTCTCCAGCGTCGTCGGCCGCGTCGCCTTCCCCGGCACCGGCGTCTACGCCGGCTCGAAGTTCGCCCTCGAAGCGATGACCGACGCGCTCCGCACCGAGGTCGAGGAGTACGGTATCGACGCCGTCCTCATCGAACCGGGGCCGGTCGAGACGCAGTTCTCGAACCGCGTCGAGACCGAGGTCAACGGAAACGGCGAGGACGCCGACGGCCTCGACCGCTCGGGCGCGTACGAGAAACTCTACAAGCTGTTCGACGACTCGCAGGCGCTCGGCGGGAGCGGTCCCGGCGCGATTCCGCCCGAACGGGTCGCAGAAGACATCGTCGACGCCGCGAGTTCGACCAAGCCGCGGGCGCGCTACCAGCCCGGCACCGTCGCCCGCGTCGGCGTCCTCGCCCGGTTCCTGCCCGACGCGTGGCGCGACGCGCTCTACGGCTTCGCCCGCAAACTCCCCTGAGACGCGCCGTCTATCCGCGTCGCCGGCCCGCTCGACGCTAGTCGAGACAGGTCGCGACGACCCGAAGGGCATCTTCGCCCTGTACCTGTTCTGCGAGCAGTGGCACCCGCTTTACGTCGCGGCCGCGGAAGAGATTCGTCGCCGAGCGGAGCGCGTCCTGTTGGACCTGCCAGCGCCGCTGACAGAAGCCGCAGTTCTCCAAGTCGGGCGACTCTATCCACTCGGGGTCCACGTTTGCCACGTCCTCGACGGACTCCATGACGCGGTTGACGACGAGCGTCTGGACGGGGATTTCGAACTCGTCGAGCCGCGAGACGAGCCGCTTGGACTCCACGACGCTCATCTCCTCGGGAATCATGACGACCCGGAAGTCGGTCCGCGTCGGGTCGCGGAGCACCGCTCGCAGGCGCTCGATGCGCTCGCGGAGGTCGTCGAGGTCCGCCATCCCGGCCTGCGGGTCGTCGGGGCCGCCGCCGAACATCCCCTTGAGGTTGTCCATCATGCCGGAGAAGCGCTGGCGCATGCGGGCGATGCGACCGAGCATGGAGTCCATCAGCTCGGGGAGTTCGAGCAGGCGGAGCGTGTGGCCCGTGGGCGCGGTGTCGACGACGACGCGGTCGAACCGCGGGTCGTCCATGTATTCGAGGAGCTGTTGCATCGCCGCGGCCTCGTCCGCGCCGGGCATCGGGCCGCCCATTCCCATCGGCCCGTCGCCGCCGAGGAGGTCCTCGAAGCCGCCCATTCCCCCGCCCATACCGCCGAACGGCGAGTCCGCGTCGCCGCCGGCGAAGGGGTTGTCGTCGTCGTACTCGCCGGTCTCGAAGTCGGTCTCGTCGTCGAACTCCTCGCCCGAGCCGTCGCCGCCGGCGAACGGCCCGTCCATGACCGCGTCGGGGTCGATTTCGGCCGCGTAGAGGGGAATCTCCTCGCGAATCCGAGTCGGCTTGTCGGGGACCGGCACGCCGAGCGTGTCGGAAAGAGAGTGCGCGGGGTCCGTAGAGACGACGAGCGTCGCGGTGCCGTCGGCCGCGCTGGCGAGCGCCGTCGCCGCGGCCATCGTGGTCTTCCCGACACCGCCCTTGCCGCCGTAGAGGACGTAGTCGGGCGCGTCGATGCCATCGGGGAGGCCCTCGGTGTCGGTCGAGGTTACCTCGTCGGGGTCGGTGACTTCCACCTCGATTTCGGCCGGCCCGTCGTCGCCGGCGTCGTCGTCTTCGTCGGCGTCGGGTCGCTCCGTCGGCTCAACGTCGATGTCCATGTCGGACCCGACACCGCGGGGCTTTGTGTACTTCTCGGTCTCGGAACCGCCGGTGGACTTTTGCCCGGTCGCGTCGGTGCCGACCGCGACCCAGCCCGACCCGACCCGACCGCCATCGCTGTTTCCCGCTCCAGACCGCTTTTGTCCCGACCGCCCGTGGTCGGTCGTATGCGCGAGTTCGCATCCGACCCGCCCGAGGAGGTCCGCGTCGGCGACACCCTCCGCGAGGCGGGCCACACCGTCGCCGTCGCGGAGTCCTGTACCGGCGGCCTCATCGGGTCGCTGCTGACCGACGTCCCCGGCTCCAGCGACTACTTCGATCGCTCGCTGGTCACCTACTCCTACGACGCAAAGCGCCACGAACTGGCGGTGTCGCGGGAGTCGCTGGACGAACACGGAGCCGTCTCCGAGCCGGTCGCCCGCGAGATGGCCGCCGGCGTCCGCGACGTGGCCGACGCGACGTGGGGGCTGGCGACGACGGGCATCGCCGGACCGGAGGGCGGCCTGCCCGGCAAGCCGGTCGGCACCGTCTTCGTCGGCGTCGCCTTCGCCGCGCCGTGGGGGTCCGGCGACTCCTACGCTCGCGTCGAGCGCTTCGAGTACGACGGGTCGCGGACGCAGGTGAAAGAACAGATCGCGCGCGGGGCGCTGGCGCTCCTCCGCGGGGAAATCGAGTCCGTGACGACCGACTGAGTCGTCCGGCGGGCCGCCGTCGGTCGGTTCCGTGGGAAAGCTTTGTATCCCGGCGGACCAGTCTGCATCCATGAACAAGAAGGGACACGTGCTCAACGCCATCCTGTTGGCGCTCGGGCTCGGCGTCATCCTCACCGTGGACCCCCGGTCGTTCGAACCGACGGCCGACTCGGCGTTCCTCCTCGCCCAGAAGATCGGTCAGCTGTCGCTTCCGGTCGTGCTCGGCGCGCTGTTTCCCGACGTCGACACCGCCTTCGGAAAGCACCGAAAGACGCTCCACAACCTCCCGGTGTTGGCGATATTCCTCGTGTTCCCGCTCGTCTTCGGCAACCTCCAGTTCGTCTGGATCGGCGTCGCCACCCACTACGTCCTCGACATGGTCGGCTCGAAGCGCGGCATCGCGCTGTTCTACCCGCTTTCGCCGCAGGAGTACGACCTGCCGACCGGCGTGGCGACGAGTTCGAAACACGCCGACGCGGTGACCGTCGTCGTCACGGTGGCCGAACTCGGCGTCCTCGCCGGCGTCCACTACTACCTCTTTTCGCTCGATGTGTCGCTGGCTGACGCCGCGGCGTCGTTCAGCGCGGTGCTCTGAGGGCGCTTCAGACGGGACCGAAAAATCAGTAGACGCTCACGCCGTCGAACCGGCCGTCGTAGGCGATGTGGCTCGGGTGCGTCGGCTCCATCCCCGAAAGCAGGAGTCGGTCGATTTTCCCCCACGAGTTCTCGTAGCCGAGGTGGGCGAACTCGACCGCGCCGCGGAGCGCGTGGGAGACCCCGGCGCGGCGGACGACCCGGCGGTCTGCTCCCTCGCGGAGCGCGGCGACGAGGTCGGCCTCGAAGTCGATGTCGCGGTCGAACTCGGTCCACGCCTCGCCGACGCTCCCGTGGAGATGGGCGTAGGACGACGCGAACCCCGGCAGCCCCGTCTCGCGGGCGATGTCGCGGGCGCGGCGGTTGTCCCGCGGGAGGGCCTTCGTGTTGTACGTCTCGACGGCGTCGATGTCGTCGCGGCGGGCGGCCACGTCCTCGGCGGTGAGGCTCACCGTCAGGAACTCGGGGTGGGGGACGAGCGTCGCCGCGCCCTGCCGGTCGAACTCCGCGAAGGCCCCGTCGAGGGTGATGAAGTCGGGGACGGGGTCGGAGAGGCCGACCGCGAGGACGTGTTTCCGGTCGCGCCACGACCCCGTGAACACCTCGCGGGCGGGGACGACGAGCAGGTCGTCGTCGGAAAAGCGCGCCGCGCGGGCGCGAACGTCGGGCAGGCGGACGAAGTGCGGCGCGTAGACGAGCACGTCGATGCCGCGGGCTTTCGCGCGAGAGACGACCCGCTCGTCGAGAATCTTCACGTGCATATCGACCCGCGTCGTCGTGGTCGCGCTCACACGATACGGTCGGGTCAGCGACCAGTTAGTGGTTGCTATTTGTCGAACGCCGGGCGGTCGAAGAAACGGTTTTGTGGCTCACGGCCGTCGGAGGGAACATGTCCCGGTGGAAGTGCGGAATCGAAGGGTGTGACGGTCGGTTCGAAGACGTGGAAAGCGCGGTCATCCACCAGACGGTGGACCACGAGCGCCACGAGTGCAAGGTGTGCGGGACCGTCGTCCCGGAGGGCTACTTCGCGATTCGTCACGCCTTCGACGAGCACACCCGCGCCGAGTTCGTCCGCGCGTACGACGCCGATTCCTCGGCGGTCCGCATCCGCGAAGACGTGAAAGACGCCGTCGAGGCTGACGCTGACCTCAACAGCGTCGTCGAGACGCTCCGCGAGCAGGGCGCGCTGTAGGGTCACGAGAGACGGGCGGACCGGTCGCGGTGGGACGCGACGCCGGTCGCCGGTCGCCCGAGACGGCGCTCGTCGGGGACTGTCGGGGGACATGGGAGTCACCGGGGGGCGCACCGCTCGTCGCGCGCGCCGAGTCGAAACTGAGAGAGAAAGAACCCTCGTCGGGGCGGACGCTTACCGCTCTTCGGAGTCGAGGACGCGAATCTGGTCGCCGCGGACGGTGACCGGAATCGGGACCGTCGCCTCGTACAGTTCGACGGTGACCTGGTCTTTCGTCTCGTCAATGCGCTGGACGCGCGCCTTCTCGCCTTTGAACGGGCCGGCGATGAGTTCGACGATGTCGCCCTCCGCGATGCCCTCCACGTCCGGCGTCGGCGACAGGAAGTGCTCGACTTCGGCCATGCTGGAGGTGCCGACCGCGCCGCCGCTCTCGACGAGGCCGCGAGCGTGGGGAATCTCTTCGAGGACGCGCGTGACGATGCCGTCGTCGTCGGCCTCGACCATCACGTAGCTCGTCAGCGAGTCGGGCGCGAGGACGGCGTGAATCTCGGCGAACTCCTTCGTCGCAATCATGTCCGCGACCGTCTGCTCCTGGCGAGCGGTGGTCTTGACGGCGAAGATGGGCATCTCAGACTCCTCCGGGGAGGAAGCTCATAATCGCGAAGATGATGAAACCGAGCAGTCCGACGAGGAAGATACCCGCGCCGGCGATTTTGGAGATCTGGGAGAACTCCTGCCACGACGGGGTGCTCGCGAGTTTCAACACGCGAACGTAGCTGTTCAGGTCGTACTTAACGTCCATGTTGCTGGGGCCTAAGGCGTCGGGCTTTTTCTATCTATTGATGCACCGACGGGACGGGCGGGCGCTCTCGAACGCATCGAATCCGTCGAATCCGGGCCAGCGCAACCGCTTGACGGCGGCGAACGGGAAACGGGGCGCGGCGGGCGTCGAACCGTGCGGGCGCGGGTTCGAAAGCGAGTTTCGCGCGGCCGACGGCGGTTCCGACGCCGACTACTCGACGTAGTCGATGTCTTCGAGGCGCTCTTCGGCCTGCGCCTGCATCTCGCCGTTGCGGCCGTAAATCTGGGGCGACTCGACGCCGGTGACGACGATCATCGTCCGCATCATGCCTTCGAGTTCGTCGTCGACGGAGGTCCCCCAGATGATGCGCGCGTCGGGGTCGATGCGGTCGTAAATCTCCTCGACGACGCCCTCGGCTTCCTCGATGCTCATGTCGGAGCCGCCGGTGACGTTGACGAGCGCGGAGTTCGCGCCGGAGATGTCCACGTCGAGAAGCGGCGAGCGGAGGGCGGACTTGACGGACTCTTGGGCCTTGGACTCGGAGTCGGACTCGCCGAGACCGATCATGGCGACGCCGCCGCGCTCCATGACGGTCTTCACGTCGGCGAAGTCGAGGTTGACCAGTCCGGGCTTGGTGATGAGTTCGGTGATGCCCTTGACCGAGCGCATCAGCACCTCGTCGGAGACCTTGAACGCCTGTCGGACCGGGAGCTTGCCCACGGCGTCGAGCAGGCGGTCGTTCGGGACGACGATGACCGTGTCAGAAACGTCTCGGAGCCGTTCGAGACCGGCCTCGGCGTTCGTTCGTCGCACCTCGCCTTCGGCCGTGAAGGGCGTCGTGACGATGGCGATGGTGAGCGCGCCCGACTCGCGGGCGGCCTTGGCGACCACGGGGGCCGAGCCGGTGCCGGTGCCGCCGCCGAGACCGGCGGTGACGAACACCATGTCGGAGCCCTCGATGGCGTCGTAAATCTCCTCTTGGGATTCGAGGGCGGCCTCCTCGCCGACCTGCGGGAGCGAGCCCGCGCCGCGGCCCTGGGTCTTCTGCTCGCCCATGAGAATCTTCGTGTCGGCCCCGATTTCCACGAGGTGTTGTACGTCGGTGTTGGCGGCGACGAGCTTCGCCCCCTTGATTCCCTCCTCGTGCATCCGGTTGACGGTGTTGCCGCCGGCACCGCCGCACCCGACGACCGTGATGTTGGTCTGGAGGTCTTTGAGAACCGCTTTCAGTTCGTCGTCGGTCATCGTCCCGGACCGGTTGATGTTGGCCGAGCCGTCGACCTGAGCCGACTCATCCCCCATGTCCTCGGCCTCGGCCTCGTCGATTGCGTCGCCCACGATAGAGTCCATATTTATGGAGACGGTTTACGGAGGACGACTAATTATCTTTCCCCCTTGCGTCAGACGTCCGTCCGACGAGTCGCGAATTTCTGCCGAATCGTGTCATGCGAACACGAGACACAGACCGTCTCTCGTGGCGAAATCGGTCGTCTCCGCCTCGGCGGCGACCTACACGGCGAACTCGATGAGTCGCTCTTTCGACACGTCCTCGGGCGCGACGGTCTCGCCGTCGACTTCGACCGACTGCCCGGCCGAGAGCTTGCCGAACGCCGGGCCTTCGGGGACGCCGAACTCGCGTGCGGCGTCGGGGTCGAAGGCGCGCGTCGTCGCCGTGACCGCCCCGTTGTCGCGGACAACGGTGTCGTATTTCTCGCGCAGGACGTCGCAGAGCCGCGACACGAGTTCGTCGTAGCCGTCGCCCGCGACGGCGGCGCGGCCCACCGCGCGCGTTCCACCCTCGGTCGTGTGGAACGCGACGGTGGTCCCGCGGACGGCAGAGAGCGCCGCGTCGAGGTCGATGCCCTGCGCCTCGCCGAGCAGGCCGTCGGGGAGCGAGACGACCTCGTAGTCGTCGGCGTCGATTCGCGCGCCGAAGCGGAGGCCCTCCTCGACGGTCGTGATGTCGGCTTCGAGGGCGGCGACGCGGTCGAGGGGGACGCCCGCGGTCTCGCGGACCCACGTCTCGGAGACGACACGGAACCCCTCGGCTTCGAGGGCGGCCGCGAGGTCGTCGCGGTCGCCATCGACCAGCGCGAGGTCGGCCGCCGAAGCCTCGAACGCCCGGCGGAGCACGTCGCGGTTGTTCTCGGGCGCGCCCATCGCCTTGAGCTGCCAGTCGGCGGCGATGTGGCCGACGCGCCAGTCGGTCTCGCGGAGGACGCGCTCGAACCGCGGGGCGTAGTGGCCGCCGCCGAAGCCGACGAGCTGGCGGTCCGCGTCGGCCGCGACGCCCTCGATGTCGAGGACGGCCGCCGCGACCGCGCGGGCCCCCTCGGGGTCGTCCCACTGCTCGTCGTCGCTCCCGAGCTCGACGAACATCGAGGGGACCGTCGGCTCGGTCGGGCCGTGGTGGGTCGCCTCGATGCCGACCTCGTAACCGTCCGGCGCGCGCTCGCGGAGCGCCTCGACGACGGCGCGCTGGGCATTGGGACACGCGCGGGCGAATCGACCCGGCTCGCCGCCGTAGTCGGCGGGGCCGAAGTTCCCGGTGAAGTGCGCGGTCAGGAGCGCGCCGGTCTCGCCGGCGTGCCGGGAGACGACGACGAGAAAGTCGAGGTCGGCGTCGAACGCCTCGGCGGGGTCGTCGAGGTCGATGTGCAGGGCGTCGAACTCGCGGAGTTCGAAGCCGTCGCGGGCGAAGACGGTGCCGCCGCCGTCGGCGTCGGGTCGGTCCCCGTCGGTCCGTTCGTCCCAGTCGGCGAGTTCGAGCAGGCGCTCGCCGATGTGTACCGATGCGCTGTCGGCGCGGCTGACGACGATTCCGATCACGATTCGAGGGTCGCCGAGCCCGGCGAAAAGGGCGTCGGAAGCGGCGAGGGGCGGTTCAGTCCTCGACCGCGGCCGGAACCTCGGTCGCGCCGTAGTCGCCGCGGACGCGTCGAATCGAGAGCTTGGCGACCGCCGCGAGTTGCTTGCGTCGCCGGACGAAAAGCGCCGTTCCGACGACCAGATAGACGACGGAGAAACCGATGAGCGAGGTCGGGCCGTCGAAGGTGACCGGGCCGAGTCCCGGAATCGGGAGCGTGAGCGCCAGTCCGGTGACGGAGTAGACGAACTGCGCCAAAAACAGGCCGAGCAGGGCGACCGCCTCGCGGAGGCTGATGGAGAACGTGACGAGGATGGCGATGGCGAAGTAGCTCTGGGCGGCCGTCAGCCAGAGTTCACCCATCTGGTGCGTGTCGAGCGGGAGCGGGGCGTAAGAGCCGACAGAGAGGCTGTAGACGAGGACGAGCGTCCCGATGAGGAGCGTCCACTGGTTGAGCTTCGAGGAGATGAGCGCGTTGAAGCCGGCGGTCGACCGCGCCTTGTTGACGAGGTAGGCCACGACGATGAGTTCGGGGCTCTCGCTCGCCAGCGGCGCGACCCACTGAATCATCAGGAACGAGGGGATTCCGACCGACTTCCCGAGGGCTTCGAGGCCGTGGGCGAACGGTTCGACGGCGACGAGGATGACGACGCCGGAGAAGACGAACAGCGCGAGCGTCGTGGCGATGCGCTTCGGTTTCCGGTACGACTGGAGGTACGCGGGGACGCCGATCTGTTCTTCGTCCTCGTGCGGCGAGTTCATCGCCACGAAGATGTACGTCACGTAGAGGCCGACGAGGACGAACATGTCGACCGCGCCGATGCCCGCCCCGAGCGGGACGAAGAAGGCGAACACGGTCGCGGCGAAGAGGAACAGAATCTCGGTCGCGATGCCGTGGTCGAGACGGACCACGTCCGCGAGGAAGCCGGGGCGGGACTCGACCGCCTCGTCGCCGGTGTCGCGGGCGCGGTAGACGGTGAAAAGCGCGATTGCGGACCAGCCGATACCGATGAGGATGCGGTTCGCCCCGGTCATGTTGGCGACCGCGAGGCTCGCGGCCTCCGCCGACTCGGGCGAGCCGGGGTTGATGCCGGCTTCCCACGCGTAGAGCGCGTCCACCGCGTACTCCGGGGCGACCGCGAGCACCGCGAGGATGGCGAGCGCGAACGCCCGCGGCACGTCGGCCTCGGCGGTCTCGGCACCCCACGCGAGGAGGAACGAGGCACCGAGGACCGCGACGCCGCTGAGGGCGACGGTGACGCCCGTCCCGAGGTCAACGCCGAGCACCGTGTGCAGGCCCAGCCACGGGACCGTCAGGAGCGCGGCTCCGAACACCGCGGTCAGCGGGTGACTGAGTCGTCGTCGTACCATCGTGGCTACAAGAGCGAAGCCGAAGCCGGTAGCTCTTGTGTTTCGAACCCCGGGGAGACCGCGGACCGGGCGCGCGGCCGAACGCTCCCGTCAGCGACCGGTCAGGGAAGGATGAGCCAGAAGAAGACGAGGTAGCCGCCGACGAGGAGACCGCCGTCGAGGCGGGACACGTTTCGGTTGCGGAGCATCAGCCCGATGACCCCGAAGGTGAACACGAGGAGCGCCGGGAAGTCCAGCGAGATGGTGCTCGCGGGGACGTTCACGGGGACCATGATGGCGAGGATGCCGAGGACGGCGACGACGTTGTAGATGTTCGAGCCGACGACGTTGCCGATGCTGAACTCCGACTCGCCGCGGACCGCGCTGATGACCGACGCCGCGAGTTCGGGCAGCGACGTGCCGAACGCGAGGACCGTCAGCCCGATGAACCGCGGCCCGAACCCGAAGGATTCGAGCAGCCCCTGCCCGCCCTGAATGAGCCAGTTCGAGCCGACGAACAGGAGGAGGAGGCCGAGACCGAGGTAGACGACGTCTCTGAGTTGCGCCGACACCTCGTCTTCGTCCTCGATGTCGATTTCGTCCGTGCCGAGGGCGTCGGCCTTCGCCGACCGCGCGCGGTACAGCAGGTAGCCCGTGAACGCGACGAGGATGAGCAGGAGGACGCCGCCGTCGACGGCGCTGAGGTTCCCGTCCATCCCGAGCGCGACGAGCGCGACCGCCGCGGCTATCATAAACGGAACGTGTCGGCGGAGCGTCGTCGTCGAGACGCCCATCGGCTGGATGAGCGCCGAGATGCCGAGGACGAGACCGATGTTGGCGATGTTCGAGCCGACGATAGCGCCGAGTCCGAGGTCGGAGCTGTAGCCCAACCCGCTCAGCACCGCGACGAAGAGTTCGGGAGTCGTCGTCGCGAAGGCGACGATGGTCACACCGACGATAGCTGCCCGGAGACCGAGGCCGATAGCGAGTCGAGAGGCCCCCTCGACGAGGGCTTCGGCCCCGAGGTAGAGCGCGACGATACCCGCCACGAGGAGCGCGGTATCGAAGGAAAGCAGGGTTGCGAGTGCCGACATACGCGGGAGTAGACCGACGGGACACCAAAAGCGCGCCGGTACACCGCAAGCCCGCGACGACCGACGCGAGAGCGCGAGACGGGGCGAACCCGCCGCGACGGCGGCCGTCGGGTCCCGGCGGAATCCGACGCGGGCGGGCGAGTTATATCGCCGGCAGGTCACCACCCGCCCATGCAAGTGTACGGTCTCGTCGGCAACCCCGTCGGCCACTCGCTGTCGCCGCCGATGCACGAGGCGGCCTACGAGGGGACCGGCCTCGACGCGCGGTACGTCACGTTCGAACCCGCCCGCGACGACATCGCGGCGGCCGTCGGCGGCGCGGACGCCCTCGGCGTCTCGGGGCTGAACGTCACCATCCCGTTCAAACAGGACGTGCTCGAACTGGTCGACCCCGACCCGCTGGCCGAGCGCATCGGCGCGGTCAACACCATCGACTTCGGCGCGGCGACGCCGACGGGGTACAACACCGACGCGGCGGGCGTCACGCGGTCGTTCGACCGCCACGGCGTCGACCTCGACGGAGCGGCCGCCGTGGTCGTCGGT
>NZ_CSTE01000002.1:1402797-1409588 GCF_001368915.1 Haloferax massiliensis
ACCGCACCGCCGAGAGCGCGGTCGAACTCGCCGCGGCCGTCCCCGGCGCGACCGGCGGCGGACTCGACACGCTCGACCGGATTCGGGGGGCGGACGTGCTCGTCAACGCGACGAGCGTCGGGATGGAGTCACCCGAGGAGACGCCCGTCCCCGCGGAGTACCTCCACGGCGACCTCGCCGTGCTCGACGCGGTCTACACCCCACTTGAGACCCGACTCCTCCGCGAGGCTGCCGCGGCCGGCGCGACCACCATCGACGGCGCGTGGATGCTCCTCCTGCAGGGCGTCGAAGCGTTCGAGCTGTGGACCGGCCGCGACGCGCCCGTCGAGGCGATGAACGCCGAGCTCCGGAACCACCTCGAAAGCGACTGAGGCCGCTGGTTTTTAAATAACGGGATTGCATAGGAGAAGGTAACATGGGCTTGCTTGACACTATTTCGTCGTTCTTGAAATCCCTCGTTGGTGGCAACTCGTCGTCCTCCTCGAAGGAGGGACGTGACGACACGGCGACGGTTACGGTCGAACGCGACACCAGAACCGAACGCGAGGAACCGAACGTCGAGACCGAGGCCGCGGTGAAGGAACCGGTCGACGAGACGGAGCAGACCGACGAGGAAGCCGACGATGCGGTCGAACCCGAGGCCGACGCCGAGTCCCAAGCGGACGACGAGGACGCCCGTGACGACGCCGAAGCGGCGGCCGACGCCATCGAGGAAGCCGAACCGGACGACCAAGCGGAGACCGAAGCGGAGCCAGAACCCGAGCCGGAACCCGAGACGGAAGCCGCGGACGCTGTGGCCGAAGACGAGGGCGAGGCCGAGGACGAATCCGGCGAGCTCGGTGAGGCCGAAACGGAAGAATCCGACGAGGCCGAAACGGAGGAATCCGACGAAGCGGAGTCCGAAGACGGGACCGAGGTCGAGTCGGACGCCGAAGACGAAGGCGTGGACGCCGACACCGAAGGTGAATCGGAAGCGGATGCCGAAGACGAAGGCGACGAGCCGACCGCCGACGCCGACGCGCCGACCGTCGACATGATTCGCGGTATCGGCCCGGCGTACGCCGAGCGCCTCTCGGAGATCGGTATCGAAACCACCGCGGACCTCGCCGCGGCCGACGCCGACGAGGTCGGCGACAAAATCGACGTGTCGCCGAAGCGCGTCCAGCGCTGGATCGACCGCGCCGGCGAGGAGTAACCGACGCGCGTCCGGGAGCGACCGAGACGGCTGTTCTCACAACGGCGGTCGCTTCCGACACCTCGCAGACGCGTCGCGAAACCGTTTACCCGGCGGACGGACTGGTGTGGGTAATGACCGCACCGACCGTCGTCACCGACCGCGACGACTTTCGCGCGACCGCCGCGGTCGCGTCCGCCGGCTCGCGCGTCCCCGTCGAGGCCCGCGTCGCCGTCTCGGACCCCTTCGACGCCTATCGACGCGCTCGCCGGGACGCCGGCGGCTTCTTCTACGAGACGACCGGCGGGCAACCCGGATGGGGTGCCTTCGGCGTCGACCCCGCAGAGCGCCTGACCGTCGACGACCCCACCGACGGCCCGACCGCCGGCGACTGGGACGACTCCGGCGACGACACCGCGCCGAGCCTCGCCGCGCTCGAATCGCTCGCCGACGCGGAGACGCTCGTCCGCGGCGACTGCGACGTGCCGTACCCCTGCGGCCTGTTCGGCTGGCTCTCGTACGACGCGGCCCGCGAACTCGAATCGCTCCCCGAACAGACGACCGACGACCGGGAACTGCCGCATCTCCAACTCGGCCTGTACGACCTCGTGGCGTCGTGGGAGGAGCCCCGGCCCGACGACGGCGAGACGACGCTCCGCGTCACCTGCTGTCCCGTCGTCGAAGACGGTGCAGACCTCGACGCCGTCTACGACGAGGCGCGGGGACGGGCGACCGACCTCGCCGTCGAGGCCGTCGAGGGCGACCCCGACCCGGTCGCCGCGCCCGTCGAGGCCGACGAGGCGACGTTCGCAAGCGCCCCCGGCCGCGAGGCGTTCGCAGACCGCGTCCGCGCCGCGAAGCGGTACATCCGCGACGGCGACACGTTTCAGGCGAACCTCTCGCAGCGACTCGTCGCGCCCGCCGCGGTGCATCCGGTAGACGCCTACGCGGCGCTCCGAGAGGTCAATCCCGCGCCGTACTCGGGCCTGCTCGAACTCCCCGGCGTCGACCTCGTGAGCGCCAGCCCCGAACTCCTCTTGCGCGTCGAGGGCGACCGCCTCGTCACCGAACCCATCGCCGGCACCCGCCCGCGGGGGGCGACGCCCGAGGAAGACGACGCGCTGGAGGCCGACCTGACGACCGACGAGAAGGAGCGCGCCGAACACGCGATGCTCGTCGACCTCGAACGCAACGACCTCGGAAAAGTCTCGGAGTACGGCTCGGTCGAGGTGACGGAGTACCGCCGGGTGGACCGCTACTCGGAGGTGATGCACCTCGTCTCGCTGGTCGAGGGGACCCGACGCGAGGGGACCAGCCTCGCCGACGCCGTCGCCGCGGTGTTCCCCGGCGGGACCATCACGGGCGCGCCGAAGCCCCGAACGATGGAGATTATCGACGAACTCGAAGCCACCCGGCGCGGCCCCTACACCGGGAGCATGTTCGCCGTCGGCTTCGACGACCGCGCCGTGCTGAACATCGTCATCCGGACGCTCGTCCGCTTCGGAGACGAGTACCATCTCCGCGTGGGCGCGGGCATCGTCCACGATTCGGACCCCGAAGACGAGTACGACGAGACGCTGGCGAAGGCGCGGGCGCTCGTCACCGCCATCGACGAGGCGCTCGGCGAGCGCGCCAGCATGGCCGTGGGGGCCGAGCGATGACGCGAATCCTCGTCGTCGACAACTACGACTCCTTCGCTTACAACCTCGTGCAGTACGTCGGCGAAGCGGTCGCCGAGGCGCGTGACGAAAACGCGAATGGAAGCGGTTCAGACGCTTCGGACGACGTGCTCGTCTACCGCAACGACGCGGTCTCGGCCGACGATATCCGCGACATCGACCCCGACGGTATCGTCGTCTCGCCCGGACCCGGCACCCCCGCTGAGGCCGGCGTCTCGGTCCCGGTCTTCCGCGACCTCGACTACCCGACGCTCGGCGTCTGCCTCGGCCACCAGTCGCTCTGTGCCGCGCTCGGAAGCCCCGTCGGCCACGCGCCCCACGTCGTCCACGGGAAGCCCTCGCTCGTCGAACACGACGGTGCGGGCGTCTTTTCGGGGCTTCCCGACCGAATCGAAGTCGGCCGCTATCACTCGCTCGCGGTCGAACGCGGCGACGTGCCCCCCGAGTTGGCGGTGACAGCCTACACGGTCGCAGAGGACGCAGACGCCGGCGGTTCCGACACTGGGGAGGGCGACGAACCGGCGGTCGTGATGGGCGTCCGCCACCGCGAGAAGCCCCACGTCGGCGTCCAGTTCCACCCCGAGAGCATCCTCACCGACTCGGGGAAGGACATCGTTCGGAACTTCGTCGCGCTCGCCGCCGGCGACGGCCCGGCAGCAGAGGCATGGGGGGCCGAGCAATGAGCGACGATGGGGTCGGAGACAGAGACGCCGACGGCGACGCCGGTGGGCGGTCGCTTCGCTACCACGTCGACGGCGACCTCGTCCCCGCCGAGTCGGCGTCGATTCCGGTCACGGACCGCGGCTTCCTCTACGGCGACGCCGCCTTCGAGACGCTCCGCGCCTACGGCGGCGAGGTGTTCCACTGGGACGCCCACGCCGACCGACTCGCCGAGACGTGCGACGCGCTCGGGATGGACCACGGCCTGTCCGACGCCGACCTGCGCGCGCGAATCGACGAGACGCTGGCGGCGAACGACCTCGACGAGGCGTACGTCAGGCTCTCGGTCACCCGCGGCAGTCAGGGCGGCCGCCTCACGCCGGCCGAGGCGGTCGACCCCCGCGTCGTCGTCATCGTGGAACCGCTCGCCCGCGGCGGCCGCGGCTCCGACCCCGTGTGGGACGGCCCCGCGTCGGTCCAGACGGTCAAGACCCGGCGCGTCCCGGACCGGTCGCTCCCCGCGCGGGCGAAGACGCACAACTACCTCAACGGCATCCTCGCGCGCGTCGAACTCCGGGTCACCGGCGCGGACGAGGCGCTCATGCTCGACGCCGACGGCTACGTCACCGAGGGCGCGACGAGCAACCTCTTTTTCGTCGACGACGACGCGCTCTGTACGCCGAGCCTCGACGGCCCGGTCCTCCCGGGTATCACCCGCCGGGTCGTCCTCGACTTCGCTCGACAGGAGGGCATCCCCATTCGGGAGCGGCGCTTCACGCCCGACGACGTGCGCGACGCGAACGAGGCGTTCCTCACGAACTCGACGTGGGAACTCCGACCCGTCGAGACGGTCGACGGCATCGAGGTCGGCGACGGCCCGGTGACGAACCTCCTCTCGCGGCTCTACGACGACTACGTGGAGCGACGCCACTACGGCGGTGACGGTGGCAGCGGCGACGGCGACGGCGACAGTGTCGACGCCGACGAGAACTGAGCCGCGCCGCCGCGCTCGCCGTCAGAACTCGACGTTCGAACTCGAACTCCGGTCGGCCGGGTCGGTCTCGATTTCGCCCTGCCCGACGTAGTCGAACTCGTCGTCAGAGAGGAAGACGTGGTCGCCGTCGACCGTGAGTTCGAGGTCGTCGAGCACCGCGCCCTCGCACGGCCCGTAGTTGCAGTAGCCCGTGTCTGCCTCGAAGTACGCGCCGTGGTTCTGACAGATGACCTCGCCGTTGCGCATCGGCGCACCCGACCCCTTGTCGAGTTTGATGTGCGTCAGGTGCATACAGTAGTTCAGCCACCCTCGGATGCCGTCGTCGGTGCGGACGAGGATGGCTTCGCGCTCCTCGGCGTCGTCTTCGTCGGCCGCGCGGACCCGAAAGAGAAAGGTCGTGTCGTCGGGCACGTCGCCGACCGCGCAGATTCGTTCGAGGTCGCTCATTGTGCTCTCGTTGGCTCGGGGTCGAAAATCTCCTTCGGAAGCGGTCGATTGGGACGACGGCGCGAAGTCTCGCCCTCACTCGTCGAGACCCATCCGAAAGAGGGAGAGAATCCAGTAGCCAGCACCCACGAACAGGAGGAGTCCGAAGCTACCTACGAGGAGATTACCGGTTGCCAGTTGCCGTGTCCAGCCGAATCCGAGTATCGCGACGATGGCGAGGAGTCCACCGAGTATCGCTCGCTGGACCGCAGACCAAAGCTCTGTTCCCGAATCTGTAGAGGGCATACTCGGGCCCTACTCGCGGAGTGATTATCAATATGTGTTTCAGATTTGAAATTTCTGAAGGTTCGGGTCTCACGCTGTCGCGAGTTCGAGAACGTAGACGTAGACCTCATTCGCACCGGTTCGCGGCGCTCCCCGGTTCAACTCTACTGCGCTATGTGGCCGACCTCGTGGGTCGCGCCGAGCCGAGACTCGGCGCTCAGGAGTTGAGGTCAGCAAAACCATAGCGGGAGGTAGATTTGAACGACGCGAATCTCGCTTCGCTCGATTCTCTGGTTCAAACTACCTGTTGCGATTACCACGAAAAACGGGCAGCCACAGCGCGATAAAACGCGCTGCTTGGGGTGTAGTTTTCAGGAGAATAGCGGGAGGTAGATTTGAACCTCGGTCGCTGACGCTCCCCGGTTCAACTCTACTGAGCTATGTGGCCGACCTCGTGGGTCGCGCCGAGCCGAGACTCGGCGCTTAGGAGTTGAGGTCGGCAAAACCATAGCGGGAGGTAGATTTGAACTACCGATCTCCGGGTTATGAGCCCGGCGGAATCTCCTGGCTATCCCATCCCGCTGAATCAACAAACGAGTCTGCTATTGTTAAGACTTCTGTTTCGGGAGCCGTGTGTCAATTTTCACCGTGAGTCGCGCTGACTCGAACGGGCCGCGATGCGCCACGTGAACAGGCTTTCGGCGACGTAGTTCAGGAGCATCGACGCGCCGATAGCGAGGGGCAGCGGGATGAGTTCCCAGAGGTCGATACCGGCGACCGGAATCGACAGCGGCACCTCGCCGAGCGCCCGGACGACGAGCACCTGCACGAGGAGGCCGCCGCTTCTGACGAGGTTCGACTTCACGAAGCGCCGGACCTTCGCGGTGAGCAGGTCCGAGCCGGCCCCCGCGAACGTCCAGCGGTCGTTGATGACGAACATGACGACGATTGCGAGTTCCGCACCGGCGAGCTTCGCGAGTTCGTTGGCGACGCCGAAGAAGACGATGAGGAGGCTGCTCAGAGAGAGGTCGAACACCGCGCCGACCGCACCCACGGAGGCGAACTTGCCGAACCGGACGCCGGAAGCGAGTTCCGACAGCCGGTCAGTCATCCGTGACCTCCGCCGAGAACTGCTCGACGAGGGTCCGCTCGTCGTTCCGAGCGTCGATGAGTTCGTGGAGGCGGTCCTCGCGAATCGTCCGGGCGCGGTGGCGCGACCGGAGCAGGCCGCGGGCCATCTTGAGCGTCGTGTCGACCGGCGAGACCGTCGAGTCCGGCTGGTCCTCCCAGACGACCGGCACCTCGGCCACGCGGTGACCGAACGCGCCCGCGACGGCGATGAGTTCGATGTCCCACGCGAATCCCGGCTCGTACAGGTGGGTCCGAACGTCGCTCCACGCCGCGGCGGTGATGGCCTTCGCGCCGCACTGGTAGTCGTACAGCGGGACCTCGGTCAGGTGGCGGGCCAGCCACGCGAACCCGTCGCCGAGGTAGCGCCGGGCGACCGTCTGGTGGGAGGCGACGGTCGCGTTCGGGTGACGGCGCGACCCCACGGCGAGGTCGGCACCGTCGC
>NZ_CSTE01000002.1:1410598-1469836 GCF_001368915.1 Haloferax massiliensis
GACGGCGGGGAGGGCGTCGAGGGCGTCGAGCGTCTCGGGCCGCGGCGAGTCGAGTTCGACGCGGACCGCATCGGGGTCCAGCACCTCGACGAGGGCGTGGACGTAGGGGACCAGACGCTCGGGGTCGGGTCGATACGCGGGGACCACCACCCCGACAGACTGCGACATGCACGACCATTCACTCAATGGGGTAAAAAGCGAACCGCTCTGGGGCGCGCCGACCATCACAAAACGTATTGCATCCGCGGCGCAGTCATCGGACAGATGGAGTACGCCCTCGTCGTCCGGTGGTTGCTGCTGTTCGCGGCCCTCTGGGCGGTCGGTCTTCCCCTCTCGACCCGGCTGTTCCGCCGCCTGCCCGGTCGCGGTGCCGGACTCGCCCTCCCCGTCTCGCTCGTCGTCTTGACCCTCCCGGCGTACTACGTCGGCCACCTCTCGTTCGGGCCCGCCGCCCTCATCGCCGGCGTCGGGACGCTCCTCGTCGCCTCGGCGGTCGCGGGACTCGACCTCGGCGCGCTCCGCCGCGGCGACTTCCGACTCGCGCCCGACCTCGAAATCGACCGACGCGCCGTCGCAGACGCGGCCGCGGTGTTCCTCGTCGCCTTCCTGTTCGCCGTGGCGCTCCGGGCGCTCGACCCGGCGGTCCACGCCGGCGGCGGCGAGAAGTTCCTCGACTTCGGCCTCCTCCAGTCGCTCGCCCGCGCGTCGGTCCTCCCGCCGGAGGACATGTGGTTCGCCGGCGAACCGGTCCGCTACTACTACGGCGGCCACCTCGTGTCGATTCTCCTCGCGCGACTCACCGCCACCGACCCGTCGTTCGCCTACAACCTCGCGCTCGCCGGCTTCTTCGGCCTCCTCGTCACCGCGGCGTTCGAACTCGGACGGGGCGTCGCGACCGCCGCGGGCGCGAGCGGTCGCCTCGGCGGCCTGCTCTCGGCGTTCTTCGTCGGCTTCGCCAGCAACCTCGTCACCGCGGGGCGGTTCGCCCTCGCCGCGCTCCCCGAGGGGCTACGCCGGCCCGTCGCGGAGGCCGTCGCCGAACGCTCGCGATACACCGTCTCGCAGGTGCTCGCCGGGAGCGCGGAGTTCTCGTACTGGAACGCGAGCCGCGTGATTCCGGACACCATCAACGAGTTTCCGCTTTTCGCGTGGCTCAACGGCGACCTCCACGCCCACATGCTGGGCACGCCGTTTCTGCTCCTCGCGGCCGGCCTCGCCTTTGCGTACTTCCGGACGCCGGAGGAGGCGGTCGGCGAGCGCCGACTCCTCGTCGCCGCGACGACGCTCGTCGGCGCGCTGCAGGTCGTCGTCGACACGTGGAGCTTCCCGTCGGTGTTCGGCGTGCTGTTCCTCGGGATGGTGTTCGCACCCGCGCGCCCGTGGACGTTGTTCCCGGGTCGAAAGCGCGTTCGCTCGGCCGTCGGCGACAGCCCGGTCGCCGGCGAGTTAGCCCGCCTCGGCGGCACGGTCGCGGCGGTCGGTCTCGCCGGCGTCGCCGCCGCCGTCCTCGCCAGCCCGTTCCTCCTCGGCGCGGTCGCGGGCGGCGGGAGCGCCCGGACGGTCGAGCTTCTCTCGCCCGACCAGCGAAGCGGGTTCGGCGCGCTGGCGCTCGTCCACGGGGCGTTCCTCGCGGCGTTCGCGGTTTACTACGTCCGTCGTCTCGGGGCGCAAGACGGACTCGGCGGCCGCGAGTGGGTCGCGCTCCTCGGGAGCTTCGCGGCGCTGACCGTCGTCGCGGCCGCGCAGTCGTTCGCCGCGCTCGCGCTCGTCGCCCCCCTCGTCGCCGTCGGGTGGGTGCTCCTCCGGTTCGCCGACGACCCGCGGTTCGAGACGGTGCTCGTCGTCGCCGGCGCGGGCCTCGTGACGCTCGTCGAACTCGTCTACGTGAACGAGCAGGCCGGCCCCGGTCGGATGAACACGGTGTTCAAGACGTACATGCAGGTCTGGGTGCTCTGGGGGAGCGCGATGGGTGCCGTGCTGGCGGGATTCGTCGGCGACGCGGTCGCCGCGGGCGACGTGTCGCTCCCGAGGGTCGACCTCGGCGTTCGCGGGGGCGCGGTCCGGGTCGCCGGCGTCGCCTTCGTCGTCCTCCTCGTCGCCTCCACGTCGGTGTACGGAGGACTGGCCGTCGCTGACCACGCGAACTCCCCCAGGGAGGAGGCGACGCTGGACGCGACGGCCTTCGCGGAGTGGCGGCACGGAAACGAGTCGGCGGCCATCACGTGGCTCGACGAGACCGTCGAGGGCAACCCCACGATGCTCACCGCGCCGGGGACGACGTGGTCCGAGACGGTGACGGACGAACGCGAGAGCGTCATGTACGGCTGGCGCGGGAACCCCGAATCGAGCCTGACGGGCGTTCCGACGGTCGCCGGCTGGGCGCACGAAATCGGCTACCGCGGCCCCGACGCGTACTACGGCCGCGTGCGCGACGTGGACGCGATGTACGTCGGAAACGAGTCGACGCGGGCGCGGCTCATCGAGCAGTACGACGTGCAGTACGTGTGGGTCGGACCGGGCGAGCGCGCCCGCTACGGAGAGATAGAGACGGACGTGGCGTGGCTGACGCCGGTCCACCGGTCGGGGTCGGTCGCGGTCTACGAGGTAGAAGAAGCGAGACTACCTTAGGCCGCGCCGCGCTCGCGGACGACTTCGACCGCCTCGGCGTCGACGCCCTCGGTTTCCAGCCAGTGCGGGACGAACTCGCGCTTTTCGAACGCCTCGCGCTCGTCTTCCGTACCGACGGTACACCACAGCTGGACGCGGTCGGGGCCGTGCCAGTCGCCCTGCCGGTCGACCGAAAACAGGACGTACTCCTCGCCGTCGTACTCGATGACGCCGTCGCGCCGAACGCCGGGGTCGCCGTGGATGATGAGCTTCTTCATGTGCCGGGATTGGCACAGTCACCGCTTAATCGCTTCGGCTTCGGGCGTGCGCCGGGCGGCGGGCGTTCCGCGGTCGGTCGGAGTCACCGTGGCCTGCCCACACGTGACACGCCGAACGCCCGGTCGCGGCGGGTTCAGGGGCCGCGGCGAACCAAACGGGTTTTAACGGGCCACACCAAAACCCACCACAAGGTCGATATCTATGCAGATGCCACGCCGTTTCAACACGTACTGCCCGAACTGCAAGGGACACCACGAACACGAAGTGGAGAAGGTCCGGAAGGGACGCCCGACCGGCATGAAGTGGAACGCCCGTCAGACGCGACGCGGCAAGGCCACTATCGGTAACGCCGGTAAGTTCTCCAAGGTCCCCGGTGGCGACAAGCCGACGAAGAAGACCCACCTGAAGTACATCTGCTCCGACTGTGGCAAGGCCCACATGCGCGAGGGCTGGCGCGCCGGTCGCCTGGAGTTCCAGGAGTAAATCATGGCAGGAAACTTCTACAAGGTCGCGTGCAGCGACTGCGAGAACGAACAGGTCGTCTTCGGAAAGGCCTCCTCGGTCGTCAACTGCGCCGTCTGCGGGACGACCCTCGCCACGCCGACCGGCGGCAACGCCGAGTTCCACGGCGAGGTCGTCGAGACGGTCGAGCGTCGCGACAGCGACGAACTTGAGGCGTAACTCCCCGGAGGACCTCGCATGAAGTACAGCGGATGGCCTGACCCCGGCGAACTCGTCGTCGGAAAGGTAGACGACATCGCGGACTTCGGCGTCTTCGTCGACCTCGAAGAGTACGAGGACAAACGCGGCCTCTGCCACATCAGCGAGGTCGCCAGCGGATGGATCAAGAACGTTCGCGACCACGTCCGCGAGGGACAGACAGTCGTCGCTAAAGTGCTCGAAGTCAACGAGAGTTCCCAGCAGATAGACCTCTCGATAAAGGACGTCAACGAGCACCAGCGCAAAGAGAAGATTCAGGAGTGGAAAAACGAGCAGAAGGCCGACAAGTGGATGGCGCTGGCGTTCGGCGAGGACATCGCCGACGACCGCTACCAGTCCATCGCCAACGCCCTGCTCGCCGAGTTCGAGTCGCTCTACGACGGCTTCGAGCAGGCCGCGATTCACGGCATCGAGGCGCTCGAAGGCGTCGAACTCGGCGACGACGAACTCGAAGCCATCGTCGAGACCGCGCGTCAGAACGTGTCGGTTCCCTACGTCAACGTCACCGGCTACGTCGACCTGCGCTCGCCCGCGGGCGACGGCGTCGACGACGTGAAGGAAGCCCTGAAGGCCGCCGAGGGCGACGGCGAAATCGGCGACGAAATCGAACTGTCGGTCACGTACGTCGGCGCGCCCGAGTACCGCGTCAAGGTCAAAGCGCCCGACTACAAGACCGCCGAAACCGAGCTCGAATCGAGCGTCGCTCGGGCCCGCGAGGTCATCGAGGCCGCGGGCGGAACCGCGGAGTACCATCGCGAACGCAGCGGCGACGAAGAGTAATCGCATGAAATCAGACATCCGGGTGTGCAGCGCGTGGCGCGACCGCCACGACCGCCCGGTGTACTCGCTTTCTGAGACCTGTCCGGAGTGCGGCGCACCCACGGAGAACAGCGCGCCCGCGCCCTACAACCCCGAAGACCCCTACGGCGAGTACCGCCGCGCGCGGAAGCGCCGCCTCGCCGAGGAGTCGGCGTAGCCGGCTTCGGCTACCGACGCTCTCTTAACCGGCGCGTCCGCCACTACGTGCATGGACGACATCGAAATCGAGGCTGTCGAGGAGGTCGACCTCGCCGACCCCGTGCTCATCGAGGGGTTACCGGGCGTCGGCAACGTCGGCAAACTCGCCGTCGAGCACCTGCTGGAGGAGTTCGAGGAGGCCACGCTGGTCCGCCGCGTCTACGCCGACGTGTTCCCGCCGCAGGTGACCATCGAGGAGGGCGTCGCCGAGCTGACCCACGTCGCGATTCACGCCGTCGAGACGCCCGGCGAGGGGCCGGACCTCCTCCTCCTCACGGGCGACCACCAGGCCCAGTCCAACGAGGGCCACTACCACCTCACCGACGCCTTCCTCGACATCGCCGAGGAGTTCGGCGTCGAGCGCCTGTTCGCGCTGGGCGGCGTCCCGACCGGCGAACTCGTCGACGAGCCGTCGGTCCTCGGGGCCGTCGCCGACGAGTCCCGCCTCGACGAACTCGAAGAAGCCGGCATCGAGTTCCGCGAGGACGAGCCAGCCGGCGGCGTCGTCGGCGTCTCCGGGCTGCTTCTCGGCCTCGGCGGTCGCCGCGGCCTCGACGCGACCTGCCTGATGGGCGAGACGAGCGGCTACCTCGTCGACCCCCAGAGCGCGCAGGTCGTCATCGAAGTCTTACAGGACCTCCTCGACTTCAGCGTCGACTTCGAGTCGCTCGAAGAGCGCGCAGAGGAGATGAAGGAGGTCGCCGCGAAGATTCAGGAGATGCAACAGCAACAGCAGGGAACCATCGCCAGCGACGACGACCTCCGGTACATCGGCTGAGGCCCCACCGTCGCGGGCCGTCGAATCTCGACTCGTCTCGCACCGTCTCGTTTTCGAACTGGAGTTTCAGGCTTCGATGATGTCGTCGTCTGCGAACTCCGGGACGACGACCTCGCCGTCGAGCGACTGCACCGCGCGGCCGCCGACGCGAATCTCCGCGCCGACCCGCACGCGGACGGTGCTCGGGCGGTCCACGAAGTGGCCCTGTTCGATACGGAGTTCGTCCGGAACGGAGTCGAACGCGCCGACCTGTCGGAGGTACGCGCCGCACGCGCCGGCGGCGGTTCCGGTCGCCGGGTCCTCGGAGATGCCGATGCCGGGCGCGAAACACCGCGCGTGGAGCGTGGAGTCGCCGTCGATGGCGTCGAAGGTGTAGGCGTAGACGCCCGCCGCGTCGTGTTCGGCGGCGAGGTCGGCGATGGCGGCGTCGTCGGGGTCGGCCCCCGAGAGGTGTTCGAGGAAGTTGACCGGAACGACGAGGAAGGGAAGCCCGGTGGAGGCGACCGCCACGGGGAGGTCCGCGCCCACGTCGCGGAGAGCGGCGTCGTCGACGCCGAGCGCCGCCGCGAGGCGGTCGTAGTCGATTTCGAGCGGGCGCACCGTCGGCGCGTCCTGCGTCATCCACACCTCGCCGAGGTCGCCGAGTTCGATGTCGAGGGTGCCGACGTTGGTCTCCAGCGTGTGCGTGCCCGGTTCGAGTTCGCGCTCGGCCGCGAGGTGGGCGTGGGCCGCGATAGTCGCGTGGCCGCAGAGGTCGACTTCCTGTTGCGGCGTGAAATAGCGGATGCGGCGGTCCGCGGCGGCCGACGAGCAGACGAACGCCGTCTCGCTCGCGCCGAGTTCGGCGGCGACGGCGCGCATCTGTTCCGCGTCGAGGCCGTCGGCGTCGGGGACGACGCCGGCCGCGTTGCCGGACAGCGGTTCGGTCGTGAAAGCGTCGACGAGGAGGGCGCGTCGGCTATCCATGGAAAGGCGCACTACACGGCGATGTATCAAACCAGCGGGTCGGCGGTCGGGTCGTGTGAGAAGGGAGGAGGGCGATACGAGCGGGCGCGATTCGGGCGCGAGTTAGTCGACCGCGACCGACTCACGCGCGGGTCCACCGGACGCGGCCGCTCGTTTGAGCCGCGCCGTCGCCCTGCATCACTTCGCGCATGTTCATACAGCCGGGACACCCGACGACCTCGTCCATGTCGTTGCCGAAGACGCGGACGAAGTCGCGGGAGACGAACTCACCACAGTTACCACACGTGTGCATTCTGGTTCCACCTACAGATCCGCATACTCCGGCACTCGATATAACTATGTCCTTTGTTAACATGCGTTAATATCTGCCTGAACGGGAGGTCCTCCGGTTAGTCGCCGGATAACCTCGATTCGAGCGGTTTTGACACGGCGACACACGGGCGGGGCGAGTCGTACAGATTAAAGGGCGTCAGGCGCGGCAGTACGCACGGTGAACGGAAGATATGGGCGACCTCCCCGACGAGTTTAACTGTACTATCACGAACTGGGAGTACATCTACGGCCTCTGCCGCGACGTCTCGGACGAGGTCAAGACATCCGAGTTCGAGCCCGACGTCATCGTCGCGCTGGCCCGCGGCGGCTGGTTCGCGGGCCGGTGTATCTGTGACTTCCTCGGGCTGGACGACCTGACGAGCCTGAAGATGGAACACTACGTCGGGACGGCCCAGAAATCGAACGAGCCGGAGGTCCGCTACCCGATGCCGGAAGGCAGCGTCGAGGGCAAAGACGTGCTCATCATCGACGACATCGCCGACACCGGCGGCTCCATCAAGCGCGCACACGAGTACGTCAACGAGCGCAACGCGGGCGAGGTCCGGACCGCGACGCTCCAACTCCTCCAGACCAGCGAGTTCGAACCCGACTACGTCGGCGAGCGCCTCGAAGCGTGGGCGTGGGTCGTCTACCCGTGGAACTTCATCGAGGACATGATAGACCTCACCTCGGGCGTCATGGCGAAGGCCGACGACGACACGTTCGAACTCGAAGACGTCCGCCACTACCTCGCGGAGTTCCACGACGTGGACCGCATCGAGATGGAAATCGCCCAACCCGACCGGATGCCGGAAGTCATGTCCGAGATGGAGCGCCGCGGCTACGTCGAGTCCACCGGCGACGGCGCGTGGCGACTCCTCGAAAACGACGGCGTCGGAGCCTGAACGCGGGGTCGCTCGCTCCGGCCTCGTTCGACTGCTTCGGCGCTGTTGAATTCTCTTGAGGTCGACAGGGCGAGTGTGACCCAGACGGCGGATGTAGTCAGCGCGGTTGCGACCGCCCGTAGAGACGCCGTCGCGGCTCACGGGCGAAAACAGGACCGGATGTCGGGCGAAGCGGCCGTCGAATCGTACGGACGTCCGGCGGTCGGTCGCTCAGGCACCCATGTTCGCCACTTTCTCGGCGAACTCGGCGTGGAGGTCGGCGTGGTGATGGACGACCTTCCACTCGCCTTTCTCCTTCCGGTAGACGTTGGTCGTCCGACCCTCCAGGGACATCGGTTCACCCGCAAACGTCCACGACACCGACTCAGTACAGAGTTCGTACGCGGCGTCGCCGATGACGCGGATGGCCTGGTCCGACCGGGTGACCGTGCCATCCGAACTCGCCGATGCGACGCCGGCGAAGGACCCGGAGACGGCCTCCCATCCCGTTTCCCGCCCACCGATTGGATGCATGGTCGTCACGTCGTCCTCGTGTGACCAGCTGTCCGCCATGGAGTCGGCGTTCCCGTTCGCCATCGCTTCTAGTGCCCCGTAGAACTGGTCGGATGCGGCTCGGACGTCGTCTTCGGCTGCTACGCGTTTTGTAGACATTACAAACCTCACCGTAACGACGACTCCTGAGCATATATACTAAATAGATGAGATTTCGTACGGTCAGCTATTTCGGACGTTTAGCCGGTTCGACCCCGACGACTCGTTTCGGCCAGAGTAAGACGGAGAGACAGTACACGCCGGTAACAGACTGTTCGCACGGACACTGGACACAAGACTCACACCGGGGATTCAGCACAGTCTCGACAAACTATCACCAGACGAGAATACCAACGGGGCCACGTATCCGACCGCTTCGACCGTCTGCTTCGACGTCCCTCCGACCTCTCACAGTCGCCCACCGCCCGGTCTCGCCCGAAGCGAAACGTTCCTTTGGGTGCCGCTCGTCAGCACGCGCATGTCGCTGTTTTCTATCTTCGTCAGTGCGCTCTTGCCGATTCTCGCCATCGGCGCGGTCGGCTTTCTCCTCGGGCGCGTCCGCGACGTGGACCCAGAACCGCTCAACACGGTGACGGTGTACGTCCTCGCGCCGGTCCTCGTGTTCTACAGCCTCGCGACGACCGAACTCGCCGGTGAGACGCTGGCGACCATCACCGCCGGCGTCGTCGCCTACCACGTCGCCATGCTCCTCGTCGCGGGCGGCGTCGCCCGACTCGCCGGCGTCTCCGAACCCCTCCTCGGCGCGCTCGTCCTCGTCGCCGCCTTTCCGAACTCGGGGAACTACGGCATCCCCGTCAGTTCGTTCGCCTTCGGCGACACCGGCCGCTCGACGGCCGTCGTCTACCTCGCCGTCCAGAGCGTCCTCATCTACACGCTGGGCGTGTACATCGCCGGCCGGGGAGCCGACCGCGACGGCGGCGCGCCGGGGTGGCGCGTCGGCCTCGAACGCATCGTCCGCATCCCGCTCGTCTACGCCGTCGTCGCCGCGCTCGCCGCTCGGTGGCTCGGCGTCGTCCCGCCGACGGGCGTTCCCGCGATGGAGACGCTGCGGCTCGTCGGCGACTCGTCGATTCCGATGATGCTCCTCATCCTCGGCATCCAACTCGCGGGGGCCGACCTCGGCTCGACGCTCTCGGAGGTCGGGCTCGTCGCCGCGCTCAAGATAGTCGTCGCGCCCGCGGTCGCGGTCGGCGTCGCGCTCGTCGCCGGCTTCGGCGACCCGACGGTCGCGCGGACGTTCGTCCTCGAATCCGCGATGCCCGCCGCGGTCACGCCGCTCATCCTCGTCGCGGAGTTCGGCGACGCCTCGGGGACCGGCTCTGCCACCTCGCTCGCCGAGTTCGTCTCCGCGGCCGTCTTCGCGACGACGCTCCTCAGCGTGCCCGCGCTCTCGGTGCTCATCTACCTGTTGAACCACGGCGTCGTGGTGTAGCCCCCGATTCGCCACGATTTTGTGCGCCCTGCCCTACCTCCGAGTATGAAAATCGGATTCATCGGTGGCAGCGGTATCTACGAGGCGCTCCCGCTGGAGAACACCCGCGAGGAACCCGTCGAGACGCCGTTCGGCGAGCCCTCGACGACGCCCGTCGTCGGCGAGTTCGGCGACACCGGCCGCGAGGTCGTCTTCCTCCCGCGACACGGCCCGGACCACCAGCACTCGCCGACGACGCTCCCCTACCGCGCGAACATCTTCGCGCTCAAGAAGCTCGGCGTCACCCACGTCCTCGCCAGCAACGCCGTCGGGAGCCTCAAAGAGGACCTGCCGCCCCAGACGCTCGTCGTCCCCGACCAGATTTACGACCGCACGAAACACCGCCCGCTGACGTTCTTCGACGAGGGCATCGTCGTCCACCAGCCCTTCGCGATGCCGTACGACGAGGAACTCGTCTCCATCCTCGCCGAGGCCGCCGCGGAAGCGACCGACGCGCAGGTCCAAGAGGGTGGCACCTACGTCTGCATCGAGGGCCCGTCGTACTCCACGAAGGCCGAAAGCGAGCACTACCGCGCGCAGGGCTGGGACGTCATCGGCATGACGACCATCCCCGAGGCCAAGCTCGCCCGCGAAGCCGAGATGGCCTACGCGACCATCACCGGCGTCACCGACTACGACGTCTGGAAGGAAGACAGCGAAGTCACGCTCGACGAGGTGCTGAAGAACGCCGCGGCCAACGAGGAGGCCATCAAGGAGACCGTCGAGGCCGCCATCCGCAAGATTCCCGACGGCCACGAGACCGACAGCCACGCCGCGCTCGAAGGGACCATCAACACCCCCGACGACGCCATCCCCGCCGAGACGAAAGCAAAGCTCGCGCCGCTCATCGACCGGTACGTCGACTGAACCGGCCTCAGTTCAGTCGTTCAGTTCCGCGGATTCTGTCGAATCGCTCTCCGTCTCCGCAACCTCGCGCTCGCCGCGCGCCGCCTCGTCGGCCGGCGAGAACTCGACCGCGTGACAGCGCGTGCAGTACTCGTTTTCGCCGCGGTCGGTCGTTGCGAGCGGGATACCCGCGACGACGAACTGCGTGCAGAACTCCCGGACGACGCCCCGGTCGTCGGTCTCGCCGCAGACGACGCACTCGCGGACCGACCGCGGCGACGTGACCACCTCGCGGACGCGGCCGAACGCGGTCGGACTGTACGAGACGTAGCCGGGGATGTAGCAGTGCAGCCAGAAAATGGGGAAGAAACACAGCACCGCCAACGGCCAGATGACCGACTGAGGGAACAGGATAGCCGACGAAATCACTGCGAACGTCACCGACGTGACGAGCGAAACCGCGACCGTCAATCGCCGGAGCGTGCTGGAGAGCAGGGTCGGATGGGGCACGTCCGAGAGTGACAATCCGCGGAGAGAAATAGCTAGTCGTCCGCGATGGCCTCGGCTTCGAGTTCGGGGTCGGCGGCGCCGCCATCAGCATCTTCGGAGCCGTCGGCGGCCGTCTCGGGTTCAGACCCCGCGCCGGGGTCGGCGTCGAACACCTCGGGGTTCCGAATCCAGAGGTCGCCGAACAGGTCGTCCTGCTTGAGGTAGACCGTGCTCCGGTGGGACAGAAACAGGAGCGCGAGGTAGGTCGTCATCACGGTGTCGGCCACGTCGCGTATCTCGGCGAACAGCACCTCGTCGCGGCCCTTCTCGTAGTGGGTGGCGAGCACGTCGCCGACGGCTTCGACGACCGCCTCGATGTCCTCGTTGTGGGCGGTCCCCGTCACGTCGTCCTCCGTGGGTTCGCCCGCGCCGCGCATCTCGCCGGGCGTGTGGTAGTCGAGCGTCTGCGTCCCGCGGGAGAAGCCGCGCGGCGACTCGGAGGTGTCGTACTCGCGGCGACGCTTCCACCACGACCCGCGTTCGACCTCCCGGAGTTCGCGGACGAGTTCGTCCAGCGTCTCCGGCGACCCGCGGGCGTTCTTGCGTTCGAGCCGGCGGTCCATCTCGTCTTCCAGCGCGTCGATGGGGTCGAAACCGGGCGACCCGCCGTCGTCGTCGCCGGGGTGGCCCTCGTCGCCGCCGCCCTGTAAGGCGAGTTCCCACGGTTCGAGTTCCTCCTCGTCGGGTTCGTCCGGCGCGAGGAGTTCGTCGGATTTCATGCGCAGGAGGACGCTCGCGTAGAACAGCGCCCGCCCGGTCGTCCGGAGGTCCATCGCGTCGAGGCGGTTCAGAAAGGCGTCCGTGACCTCCACGATGTCGATGTCCCACGGGTCGATGGTCCCCTCCTTGGCGAGTTGGACGAGGAGTTCGACCGGTTCGACCTCGTCGTCGTCCGACTCGGACACGTCCCCCGGGAGTACCTCGTCCATCGCGTCGGGTTCGGCGGGGGCGGCGTCCGCCTCGGAGCCGGACGCGGCGTCGTCGCGGGCGAACGAGAAGACTTCGTCGTCGTCGGCCTCGCGTTCGTCGCCGTCGCGGCCGCGAGAGAGGTTCAGTTCGGGGATGTCGTCAGTCATCCGCCGGAACCTCCGCTTCCACGTCCGCGTCGGCCTCGCCGCCGTCACCACCGTCCGCGTCGTCGTCGGGGCGGTCGCCGTCGGAGTCGTCGCCGCCCGGTCCGTCCGCGTCGGTTCCGTCGCCGCCGGCCTCGCCGTCGCCGAACTGGATGCCCGTGACGGCGCTGACGTTGTCGCCCTGCATCGTCACGCCGATGGCGCGCTCGGCGCGTTCGAGGAGCGCGGAGCGGTGCGAGACGACGACGAACTGCGCGTCGCCCGCGAGGTCGTCGACCATCTGGCCGACGCGCTCGGCGTTCGCGGCGTCGAGGAAGGCGTCCACCTCGTCGAGCGCGTAGAACGGCGCGGGGTTGTGCCGCTGGATGGCGAAGATGAACGCGAGCGCCGTCAGCGACTTCTCGCCGCCGGACATGGCGTCGAGGCGCTGGATGGGCTTGTCGCCCGGCTGGGCCTTCATCGTCAGGCCCTCCTCGAAGGGGTCGTCGGGGTTCTCCAACTGGAGGTGGCCCGTCCCGTTCGACAGGCGCTCGAAGATGTCGGTGAAGTTCTCCGCGATGGCGTCGAACGACTCCATGAACGTCGCCTTCTTCTGGGACTCGTACTGGTCGATGCGGTCGGCGATGGCGTCGCGCTCTTCGACCAGCACGTCGCGGCGCTCCTGGAGGTCTTCGAGGTCGGCTTTCACGTCGTCGTACTCGTCGATGGCGAGCATGTTGACCGGTTCGAGTTCCTCCATCTCCTCGGTGAGCCGCTCGATTTCCGACTCGACGGTGTCGTGGTCGGGAATCTCGTCGGGGTCGTAGTCGCCGACCTGCGATTCGAGCTCGTCGATTTCCCATTCGAGGCGCTCGGCGGCCGAGCGCATGCTTTCGAGCTTGGATTCGACCGCGTTCACGCGGTCTTTCTTCTCGTCGCGGGCGCTCCGGGCCTCACGGAGGTCCGCCTGTAGCTCCTTGCGGTCGTCTTTGAGGTCGACCAGTTCCTCTTCGAGTTCGGCGACCGCCTCGCGCTTGGCTTCGAGGTCGTCCTCGCGCTCCTCGATTTTCGACTCCGCCTCGGAGATGGACTCCCGAGCCTCGGCCTTGCGGTTCTGGGCGGCCTCAACCGTGTCGTGGAGGTCGTCGACCGCGTCTTCCGCGTACTGCTTTTCGAGCTGAATCTCGTTGAGCCGGCCGTCGAGCGTCGACATCCGGTCTTCGAGGTCGTCGATGTCCGCGCGAATCTCGTCGGCGCGGGCGGTGAGCTTCGGAATCTCGGAGTCCGCGAGCTCGGTCTCGATGTCCTCGATGGCGGCCTCGACCGTCTCGATTTCGTCGTCGAGGTCGGCGATTTCGTCGTCGAGGTCGGACATCTGTTCGTCCACCGACTCGCGTTCGGACTGGAGTTCGTCGAGGCGGTCGTCAAGCCGGTCGATTTCGGCTTCGGCGTCCTCGATGTCCTCCTCCGCGTCCTCGATTTCGCGCTCGATGGTCCGGACGCGGTCGGCGGCGTCGGAGGCCCGCCCGCGGGCGTCGTCGAGGTCGTCGTCGATGTCCCGAATCTCCTCGTTGAGCGAGCGGCGGCGGTCTTCGAGCTTCGTAATCTCCTTCGCGAGGCGTTCGAGTTTGCCCTCGCCGGACTTCGAAAACGAGTAGCGAGAGCCGCCGCCGGAGCCGCCGGTCATCGCGCCGGAGCGCTCCACGAGGTCGCCGTCGAGGGTGACCATGCGGTAGTCGCCCATCAGGTCGCGGGCGGTCTCCATGTCCTCGACGACGAGCGTCGACCCGAGGACGTACGAGAAAATCGACTCGTACTGGCTGTCGTAGTCGACGAGGTTGCGCGCGAAGTCCACGACGCCGGGGTTGTTGGGCTTGCGCGGGAGGCTCCGGTTGTCCATCTTCGTGATGGGCAAGAACGTCGCGCGGCCCGCGTTGCGGGACTTCAGGTGGTCGATACATGACGACCCCACGCCGTCGTCGTCGACGACGACGTTGGCGAGGCGGCCGCCGGCGGCCGTCTCACAGGCTTTCGCGTACTCGCCGTCGACGGAGGCGAGTTGGCCGACCGCGCCGTGGACGCCGGAGATGCCGGCGTTGAGGATGGTCGTGACGGCCCGGGGCCACGAGTTGTCGCCGTCCTTCCCGGCGCGGGCTTCGAGGCGGGCGTACTCGGACTGCTTGGTCTGGAGTTCGTCCGTGACCTCCGAGAGCTCGTCGTTCAGGTCGGCCTTCTCGGCCTGCAGGTCCTCGATGACGCCGTCTATCTTCGCCTTGTTCTTTTCCGCGGTGTCGAGTTCGCTGTGCAGGTCCGAGACGGTCGCCTTCAGTTCGGGGATACACTCGCGGGCGCGTTCGAGCTCGTCCCGCGTCTCCGAAATCTGGTTCGAGCGGCGGCGCGCGTCGTCCAGCAGGCGGTCCTTGGCGCGCTGGCGGTCGTTCTTCTCGTCTTTGAGGTCGTCGAGCGTCTCCTTTCGCTCCGCGAGTTCGGACTTCAGCTCGTCGAACTCGGTGTCGACGGAGTCGATTTCGGCCTGCACCTCGGAGAGCTCGACCCGCTTGGACTGGATGTCGCTTTTGACCGACGCCTTCTCGACTTTGACCTCGCGGATGTCGTCTTCGAGGTCGTCTATCTGCTCTTGCTTGCGGTCGATGTCGATGAACGCCTTCCGGCGCTCGGCCTCGGCGTCGTCGCGCTTTTCCTCGGCGGCCTCGATGGCGGTCTCCAGCCGGGAGATGTCGCCCTTTATCTCCTCCATCTCCGACTTGATGCGGAGCTGTTCGTCCTCGCCCTTGCGCTCTATCTCGCGGGTGAGGTCTTCGAGGTCTTCTTCGAGACGGGTGACCTTGCCCTGTCGCTCGTCGAGTTCGGCCTGTAGGTCTTCGAGGTCGGCCTCGGTGGTCTCGATGCGCGATTCGGTCCGCGAGAGGTCGTCGCGCTTGTCTTCGAGTTCCGCGGCCTTCAGGTAGCCCTCGTACTCTTCTTTCTCCTCGCGGAGTCCCTTGTAGGTGAGCGCCGTCTCGCGCTCGTCGGCGAGTTGGTCGAGTCGCGTCTCCTTTTCCTCGATGCGGAGGTCCGCCTCGTCGACGCGCTCTTCGACCGCCTCCAACTCCTCGAAGGCGGCGTCTTTCTTCTCGTCGAACTCGGCGACGCCCGCGATTTCGTCGATGATGCCCCGCCGCTGGTAGGGCGTCATGTTGATTATCTCGGTCACGTCGCCCTGCATGACGACGTTGTAGCCCTCGGGGGTGATGCCCGCCTGCGCGAGCAGGTCCTTGATGTCCGAGAGGTTGACCGAGCGCTCGTTGAGGTAGTAGTACGAGTAGTAGTTGTCCGGCGTCTCCTTGACGCGGCGCTTGATTGTTATCTCGCCGACGTCGCCGATTTTGTCGGTCCCGGCGGCGTTGACGACCTGCGAGCGGTCGAGCGTCCCCTCGGAGTTGTCGAGGACGACCGTGACGCTGGCCTCCTTGGGCTGTGCGGGGGCCTCGTCGCTGCCGTCGGCGTGACCGGGGTTGTAGATGAGGTCCGTCAGCTTCTCGGCGCGAATCCCGCGGGTGCGGGCGAGGCCGAGCGCGAAGAGGACGCCGTCGATGATGTTCGATTTGCCGGAACCGTTCGGGCCCGTAACGACCGTGAAATCCTCGTAGAACGGGATGCGAGTCGGCCGCCCGAAGCTCTTGAAACCGTCAAGGACGAGCTCTTTGATGTGCATGGGTTGGTGTTCGCGCGGGCGACGCCCGCAGGTGGAGCGCGCCGCATGAACACGGGGCACGCTCGCTCGGACGGCGCGCCCGATTACGCGACGATGATGTCGTCGTCGGGGGTCTCGCCGTCGCCTTCGTCAGTCTCGTCGGCCTCGTCCGGTTTAGTCTCATCGCCGTCGGCCGACGCCACCTCGTCGGCGTCGGCGGACTCCGCGGCGGCGTCCGCTGCGGCCTCGTCTTCGGTCTCCCAGTCGCCGCGACGGGTCGCGGCCCGCGAGGGGACCTCCACGTCGTTGGCGTCTTCGAGCTGTCGAAGCCGCTCTTTGGTCTCGACGAGCTCCTCGGTGAGCCCGTTCACGGCGGCCTGCAGTTCTGCGACTTTGGATTCGAGTTCCTCCACCCGGTTACTCATGGGTAACATAGCCCCGCGCGTGAGACATAAATGTGCGTCAGACAATCACCGAAAATGTGATACGTGTGAGGGGAGTTCCGCGTCTGAATCCCCGTCGCCGACCGCTCAGTCGCGGTACGACTCGGTCGTCGTCGTCCGAAGCGAGCGGACCGCGTCGAGGTACTCCTCGCGGCCGCGTTTCTCGGCTTTCGCCTCGCGGACCGCCGCCATCGCCTCGGGGCTGGTGAGCAGGTCGACCAGCGTGCAGGCGGTGAGTTTCGCGGGGATGACGTAGGCCATCTCCTCGTCGACGACGCGGAAGTCGCGGGCGTGGACCGCGCCCTCGAAGCCGCCGGTCCACGGGTGGATACCGGGGACGAGCTGCGTGATGTCGCCCATGTCGGTCGACCCCGAGAGGTGCGGCGTCCCCGCCGTGACCGCGTCGGGGCCGACGATGTCGCGGGCGTTCTCGTCGTAGAACGCGACTATCGTCTCGTCGGTCCGAAGCGGCATGTAGCCGGGGTAGTCCTCGATTTCCACGTCGCCGCCGACGCCCATCGCGCCGGCGGCGAGCGCCCGGTTGACCGACTCGTTGGCGTCCGCGACCGCTTCGACCGAGGCCGCGCGGACGTACGACTCCATCGTCACCTCGGCGGGGACGACGTTGACGCCGTCGCCGCCGCGGGTGATGATGGGGTGGACGCGGACGTGGTCCTCGTCGCGGAACCGCTCGCGCTGGGCGTGGACCGCGTTCATCCCGAGCATCGCGGCGTTGAGCGCGTTGACGCCCTCTTCGGGGGCCGCGCCGGCGTGCGCCTCGGTCCCGCGGTAGGTGACGAACTTGCCGACGAAGCCGTTGGTCGAGAAGTTGCTCGTAATCGTCCGCTCGGGCGTGTCGCTGCCGGCGTGCATCATCGCGGCGGCGTCCCAGTCGTCGACGTAGCCCCGGCGGATGAGCTCCTGCTTGCCGCCGAAGAACTCGATGTCGCCGGCTTCGAGCAGGCCGCGTCGGTAGTCGAGGTCGAGGTACTCCTCGGCCGGAACGGCGACGAACTCGACCGCGCCGTCGAGGTCAGAGACGACGCCGCTGCCGACGAGGCCGAAGGCGGTCCCCACGAGGTGCGCGAGCTGGGCGTTGTGGCCGCAGGCGTGGACCGCGCCGGTCTCGGGGTCCGCCATCGGGTGGTCCGGGTTGACGAGCGCGTCGAGTTCGCCGAGGACGGCGGCGACGAAGTCGCCGGAGCCGGCTCGGGCTCGCGCGCCGGTGATCGCCAGCTCCGTCTCCACGTCGAGGTCGAGGTCCTCGAAGAGCGAGACGACCTTCTCCGTGGTCTTGACCTCCTTGTAGCCGAGTTCCGGCTCGGCCTGTACGTCTTTCGCGAAGGCGATAATCTCGTCGGCGCGGGCGTCGATGGCGTCGCAGACGCGGGCTTTGAGGGCCGCGGTGCGGTCGTCAGTCACCGCGTCTCACCCCGGCGCGGTCGGCGGGCGGCCGTGTCCGTGGGGTCCGCCATCAGATAATCCCCTGTGCGGAGAGCACGGCCTGCGAGATGAGCGCCGAGCCGAAGAACGTCCCGAAGAAGACGAACACCGCCACGAGGACGAGCTTCCAGCTGACCTCCTTCATCTTCCCGGTCTGGAGGCCGATAGAGAGGCCCGCGTAGGCGAGAATCGGCGTCGTCGTCGCGAGGAAGTCCACCTCGCCGACGGCGGCGAGAAACGGCGCTTGCACCGGCGAAAACGGCAGTGCGAGCGCGAAGGCGAGCACCATCGCGTAGGCGAACGCCGGCAGGTCGAGCGGAATCAGCCGCCCCATGAGCAGGGCGGCGAGGCCGATGACGACGATGAGCGCCATGCCGGGGAGCGCGGCGACGAAGCCGGTGCCGGTGGCGATGAAGTTGGCCGTCAGCGTCAGGAACGCCACCACGAGCAGCATCTTCAGCGACTCGACGGAGAACTCCGGCGTTGACATCGACATCTCACTCACCTCCGTCGGTCGCGGCGGTGCCCCGTCCGAGCACGGGCGCGAGGACCGCGTACAGGCGCGTGATGACCGGGAGGCCGACGAGGATGACCATGTAGAGCCCCGTGATGCCGGTCAGGAGGTTGCTCGTCGCGGCGAAGCTCAGAATCTGTTCTTCGGCGACGCCCGCGCCGCCGGCGGCGGCCGCCAGCGACGTGGAACAGGCGGTCATCATGCTCGCCGAACCCATGCCGCACGCCATCGACAGCGCGAGGGGATGAAGCCCCGTCGCGGGCGCGAAGCCGCCGAGCAGGCCGAAGAAGACGGTTCCGAGGACCGTCCCGGTCATGTAGGTGCCGAGGACGCCGCGGCCCTCGGGCGACTCGATGCCGTACTTGTCGGTGATGACGCCGAGGGTCGGCTCGCGGGCGATGCTGACCGCGGCCCCGATGGACTCGCGCTTGAGACCCAAAAGCAGGGCGAGCGGGAGCGCGATGAGAATCGTGCCGAGGTTACCGAACTCCTGTAAGACGAACGCCGGCCCGGCCGCCACGAGGTCGTAAAACGACGGCGCGACGAGCGTCCCGTACTTGACGCCGAGCGGCATCAGCGCGATGACGAGAAGCGGCGAGGCGATGCGGCTCACGTCCTCGTCGACGACCGACCGGAGCGGTTCGATGACCGACCCGAGGACGCTGTAACTGACGCCGAGGCCGAGGACGACGGCGTACAGGAGCGGCAGGAGCACGACCTGACCCGGCCCGAGCGGGAACGTTATCGTGCCGATGAGTTCCGCGACGACGACGATGAGAAGCACCGTCAGATGCGTCCGGAGATGCGCCGAGAGCCGGCCGGCGGTCCGAATCGGTGCCCATCTGTCTGAAGTGGTATCGTTTGTCATATGTGAACGGTTTCGTGTGAACCGTAGAAATGAAACACCAGTATATAAATCCTCGTTAGTTATTGTCAACCATGTACGACCGGGCGCGTCGGGGTCGCCACCCGCGGCGAGCGTCTCGCCGACCGGTCCCGTTAGTCTTTAGCCCACCGCCGTCGAAGCGCGGCCAATGACTGCGCAAGCGCTCGAACAGCGCGAACTCGCGGTCGTCATCGGGTTGGAGGTCCACGTTCAACTCGAAACGGCCACGAAGATTTTCTGTAGCTGTTCGACCGAGCCTGCCGAGGACGAGGAGCCGAACACCCGCGTGTGCCCCGTCTGTCTCGGGCTACCGGGCGCGCTCCCGGTGCTCAACGAGGCGGCGGTGGAGTCGGCGGTCAAAATCGGCAAGGCGCTGAACGCCGACATCGCCGAGGACACTCGCTTCCATCGGAAGAACTACTACTACCCCGACCTGCCCAAGAACTTCCAGATCACCCAGTACGACGCGCCCATCTGCGCCGACGGGACGCTGGAGGTGTCCGTCGAGGGCACCCGCCGCGACATCGGCATCACGCGCGCCCACCTCGAAGAGGACCCCGGGAGCCTCCAGCACAAAGGCGGCAGCATCGACACGGCGGACTACACGCTCGTCAACTACAACCGCGCCGGCACGCCGCTGGTCGAAATCGTCACCGAACCCGACTTCCGAAGCCCGCAGGAGACCCGCGCGTTCCTCGCCAAGCTCGAAGAGGTGCTCGAATACCTCGGCGTGTTCGACGCCACCCGCGACGGCTCGCTCCGCATCGACGCCAACATCTCGCTCGTCCCCGCCGACGAGGTCGACGGCGACGGCACGATTTCCGGCGAGGCGCTCGAAGCGGCCAACCGCACCGAGGTCAAGAACATCTCCAGCCACAAGGGCGCAGAGAAGGCGCTGGCCTACGAGGTCACCCGCCAGAAGAACGCTATCCAGCGCGGCCGCGCCGTCGAACAGGAGACGCGCCACTGGGACGAGTCCCGCGGCATCACCGTCTCGATGCGCTCGAAGGAAGAAGAAAAGGACTACCGCTACTTCCGCGAGGCCGACCTCCCGCCGCTGCAGGTCGCCCACTGGAAAGAGGAGATTCCGATTCCGGAACTCCCCGACGCCCGCCGCGAGCGCTTCCACACCGAGTACGGCATCGACGAGGAGTCCGCCTCGAAGCTCACCTCGACCAAGGAGGTCGCGGACTTCTTCGAGGACGTGGCCGCCGAGTTCGACGCCGACCTCGCCGCGACGTGGGTCGCCGACAACCTGCTCGGCGAACTCAACTACCGCGACATGCAGATCACGGACGTGTCGGACCGCCTCGACGAGTTCACGCGGCTCGTCGAGCTCGTCGCCGCCGACGAGGTGACGACGAAGAACGCCGAGGAAATCGTCCTCCGCGAGATGCTCGACGAGGGCAAAGACCCCGACACCATCGTCGAAGAAGAGGGGCTCGGCAAGGCCGACGACGACGAAATCGGCGGCTTCGTGCAGGAGGCCATCGACGAGAACCCCGACGCCGTCTCCGACTACCACGACGGCGAGGGCGGCGCGCTGAACTTCCTCGTCGGACAGGTCATGCAGAAGTCACAGGGGAGCGCCGACCCCGGGACCGTGAACCAGTTGCTCCGCGAGCGACTGGACGAGTAACCGGCCGTCCCACTCGGGGGCGATTCTCCGCGACGAGCGGTCGTTTCCTTTCAGGGTCGATGTGCGCGGTTACGACCAGTTATCGTCACTATCGCGGCCGAACAGCATCGCCGACCCGAGGACGACTGCGAACCACGTCAGGGCCTCCTCCGCCGCCGGTGACGACGGGAGCGGGCGGTCCACGGCGGTCCGGTAGACGAGGAAGTAGTCACCGTCGAGTTCGAACACTCTCGCGCCCGCTCCCGTTGACCAGAGTTCGTGGTCCGCCGTCGCCGACCCGTCTTCGATAGCCGCCCACGCGGTCGGATATTGGTCTGGGGGGCGAGCGAGATGGTCCAGCGCCGCCGCGGCCGAGACGCGCGCCGTCGAGAGGACGTACCGGCCGTCCTCCCACGTCGATTCGCGCTCGAAGACCCGGCCGTCGTAGTAGACGAGATACAGTTCGTCGGCGTCGAGGTGCCCGGAGCCGAATTTCACGTCGGGGTGGTCCACCGTGAGCGTCCCGTTCAGGGTCGCTGCCTCCAGCGCGCAGTAGCGCGTCACCGACGACCCGAGCGAGCAGGCGAAGCCGTCGATGCCGTACCACAGGCCGGAGCGAGCGTCGCGGTCGGGCACGACGATTCGGTTGTCCTCGACCCCGATTTCGGCGGACTCGTAGGTGTACGTCGGTCCGGTGAGTCCGAGCGCCGGCCCCCAAAGCGGCGTGAAAATCAGGAGGACCGCGAGGCCGAGTCGGAGATGTTCGGTGGAGGGCTGTCGCATGGCGCTCCCTTCCGAACCATCGAAGAAAGTCGTTCCGCTGTCAGGTTCGGCGGGCGGCTGTTATCGGTTCTGGTGTCGCAGTCGTCTCGGGTATCGTCGTCGCTCCCAGCGTCGAGTCGGCGGAGCGAATCGGCGAAATCCGACGGGAGACGCGGCGTGTCGCTGACGCGTCGGCAGACACACACCTTCGCGCGCGAGGGCGCTCACCCGCCCGCCCGTATCCGCGCGCGTTGAGGCCGCTACTGCACGAATTCGGCACGAAAGGTTTAGGACACCCCACGTCATATCGCCGCTCAATGAGCAGGGGTCCGGAACTCATCATCACGGAGAAGGACAACGCCGCGAGGCGCATCGCCGACATCCTGAGCGGCGAGACCGCCGAGGCGGAGCGAATGAACGGCGTGAACGTCTACAAGTGGGGCGGCAAGCGCTGCATCGGGCTGTCGGGCCACGTCGTCGGCGTGGACTTCCCGCCGGAGTACAACGACTGGCGCGACGTGGAGCCGGTCGAACTCATCGGCGCGCCCGTCGAGAAACACCCCACGCAGGAGAACATCGTCGCCGCGCTCCGCCGGCTCGCCCGCCGCGCGGGGAAGGTCACCATCGCGACCGACTACGACCGCGAGGGCGAACTCATCGGCAAGGAGGCGTACGAACTCGTCCGCGACGTCAACGAGGACGTGCCCGTCGACCGCGTGCGGTTTTCCTCGATTACGAACCGCGAGGTGACGGAAGCCTTCGAGAATCCCGACGACCTCGACTTCGACCTCGCCGCCGCGGGCGAGGCCCGACAGATTATCGACCTCGTCTGGGGCGCGGCGCTCACGCGCTTCCTCTCGCTTTCGGCCCGCCAGCTCGGCAACGACTTCATCTCGGTCGGTCGCGTGCAGGGGCCGACGCTGAAGCTCATCGTCGACCGCGAGCGCGAGATCGATGCGTTCGACCCCGAGGACTACTGGGAGCTGTTCTCCAAGCTGACGAAGGACGCCGACGGCGACGCGGAGTCCTTCGAGGCGCAGTACTTCTACCTCGACGACGACGGCACCGAAGCCGAGCGCATCTGGAACGAGGAGGACGCGGAGGAAGCCTACCAGACGCTCCTCGGCGTCGAGGCCGCGGAAGTCGCGTCGGTCAACCGCCGCACGCGGACCGACACGCCGCCCGCGCCGTTCAACACCACGCAGTTCATCCGCGCCGCCGGCTCTATCGGCTACTCCGCCCAGCGGGCGATGAGCATCGCCGAAGACCTCTACACGGCCGGCTACATCACCTACCCGCGGACCGACAACACGGTGTACCCCGACGACCTCGACCCGCGCGAACTGCTCGGCGCGTTCGAGGGCGACCGCCGGTTCAAGGAGGACGCCGAGTCCCTCCTCGAACAGGAGGAAATCGAGCCGACCGAAGGCGACAACGAGACGACCGACCACCCGCCGATTCACCCGACCGGCGAACTCCCCTCGGCGTCCGACCTCTCGGACGACGAGTGGGACGTGTACGAACTCGTCGTCCGGCGCTTCTTCGCCACCGTCGCCGAGGACGCCGTCTGGGAGCACCTCCGCGTCGTCGCAGAGGTCGAGGGCCTGTCGCTGAAGGCCAACGGCAAGCGCCTGCTCGAAGCGGGCTACCACGACGTCTACCCGTACTTCAACTCCACCGAGTCGTTCGTGCCGGACGTCGAGGAAGGCGAGTCGCTCGTGCTGTCCGACACGCACCTCGACGCCAAGCAGACCCAGCCCCCGCGGCGCTACGGCCAGTCGCGGCTCATCGAGACGATGGAACAGATGGGCATCGGGACGAAGGCGACCCGCCACGACGTGATTCAGAAGCTCTACGACCGCGGCTACATCGAGAGCGACCCGCCGCGGCCGACCCGTCTCGCCCGGGCCGTCGTGGAGGCCTCCGAGGACTTCGCGAAGCTCATCGTCAGCGAGGAGATGACCTCGCAGCTCGAATCCGACATGCTGGCTATCGCCCGCGGCGAGGCCACCCTCGAAGACGTGACCGAGGAGTCCAAAGAGATGCTCGGAGAGGTGTTCGAGGGACTGATGGAGTCCCGCGAGGAACTCGGGAAACAACTGCAGGACTCGCTGAAGGCGGACAAGACCGTCGGCACCTGCCCCGACTGTGGCGGCGACCTCGTCGTCAGAAAGAGCCGCCGCGGCTCGTACTTCATCGGCTGTGACTCCTACCCCGACTGCACTCACACGCTCCCGCTCCCCTCCACGGGCAAGCCGCTCATCATGGAGGAGTCCTGCGAGGAACACGACCTCCACCACATCAAGATGCTCGCCGGGCGCAAGACGTTCGTCCACGGCTGTCCGCTCTGTAAGGCCGAGGAGGCCGACGAGGAAGACGACCTCGTCATCGGGACGTGTCCGGAGTGCGGCGACGAAGAAGGCGGAGAGCTAGCTATCAAGCGCCTCCGCTCCGGGTCCCGGCTCGTCGGCTGTACCCGCTACCCGGACTGCGACTACTCGCTGCCGCTCCCCCGCCGCGGCGACATCGAGGTGACAGACGAGTCCTGCGAGGAACACGACCTCCCGGAACTCCGGATCACCTACGAGGGCGACCGCGAACCGTGGGAACTCGGCTGTCCCATCTGCAACTACCGCGAGTACCAGGCCCAGCAGAACGGCGAGGGCGGCTCCGAGTTAGAGAGCATCAGCGGCATCGGCGCGAAGACCGCCGAGAAGCTGAAAGACGCCGGCATCGAGGACGTGAAGACGCTGAAGGCGTCTGAGCCCGACGACATCGCGGCGAAAGTCGACGGCGTGGGTGCGGATACGGTTCGGAAGTGGCAGACTGCGGCGGACTAGTTCTCCGACCAAACGTAGCGTTTTTTCCGGCCGTTTTCGACCGAGACTTCGGGGAGCCGGGCGAGCCAAACGCCGACAGAACTCCCCCGGCGTTTCGCGCTACTCCGAGATAGCTCCGACTCGGACGCGATGAAATCAACGAGATCGCTGTGTCCGAACGATCCCAATTCCGCGAGCGAATCGCAGATTCGCTCGATTATCTCCGCGTTTCGAATCCCGCCGAGAAGAGAGGATTCGGCCTCGTCTTCGAGGTCCGCGGTTCGATAGGCGACGTACCGAGCGCCGCTTCGGGTGAGCGACCAGCGGCGCTGTCTGTGGGTGCCCTCGTCGGGCCACTCTTGATGAACGAACCCGAGAATCCAGCCCGCAATCGCGTACAGGTCCGCGTGACGGGCCGAGACGTTCGCGTACGCGACGATGTCGTCTTTCGTTCCGCGGGTGTCGCCGATAGCCGAGAGAACGGTATCCAGCGTTTCGAACGAATTGGCGAGTGGGATTCGCTTAGATGGTATCGCACCCACCTCATCGGGCTCTCCAAACAGGCTCCAAAACCCATCGTCGGGCTCGAACTGAGCACTCTGCCGGCGGACGCCGACGCGAAGGTCAACCATCGACTCGAACAGCGAGGGGCCGTCCACCAGGTGGATTCCCGCCCGTTCGGCGCTTTCGGCGGCCGGTGTGGTGAACGAACTCGTCGTGATAACCGTCCCGGTGTCGCATCCCGTGTCGGCCAGCGCGCCCTGAAATCGCTGTATCGCGGGCGAACCGACCGTATTGCTCGGGTCGTACCGCTTCGCTTGAACGCCGAGCGAAACGTCCAGAAGCGGGTTACTGACGCGACCGTCGATATCGATGCCACCGTCCTGCCGGAACGCGGTTACCGAGAACTGCGCCGGGGGAAGCGACTCCGTGAGCACCGACTCGCAAAGTAGCTCGAACTCCTCCGCGGACAGGGCCATCGCTTGGCGTTCGACGTACTCAGTCGCCGCGACAGCGTTCATCGTACTCCGAAGTTGGTGACAGGTCGGTTAAAATTCACTCTTGGCCGTATGTACGTCCAGTCCATCCGCACGCTTTTTACGCCCCCTCAAGCATAGAGCGACCAATGAGCTATCCGTGGGAAGACTGGGATCATATCACCAAAATCGACCCGGACAAGGACCTCGCCGACGGCGAGACGTTCGAAGACGTGTGTGAGACGGGCACCGACGCCCTCGAAATCGGCGGGACGCTCGACATCACAGAAGAGAAGATGGAGCGCGTCATCGAGGCGACCGCGAAGTACGACGTGCCAATCTACCAGGAGCCGTCGAACCCCGGCGTCGTCATCGACGACGACGCGCTGGACGGCTATCTCATCCCGACGGTGTTCAACGCGAGCGACTCGTTTTGGATCACCGGCGCGCACAAGGAGTGGGTCCGCATCGAAGACGGCCTGGACTGGGACCGCACCCACACCGAGGCGTACATCGTGTTGAACCCCGAGTCGTCGGTCGCCGAGTACACCGACGCCGACACCGACCAGTCCGCGGAGGACGTGGCCTCGTTCGCCCGCGTCGCCGAGAAGATGTTCGGGCAGAAAATCATCTACGTCGAGTATTCGGGCACCTACGGCGACCCCGAGAAGGTCGGCGCGGCGCACGACGCGCTCGACGAGGCGACGCTGTTCTACGGCGTTTTTTTTTTCAAGCAGAAGACGGCATACGAGATGGGCCAGCACGCTGACGCGGTCGTCGTCGGCAACCTCCTGCACGACGAGGGCGTCGACGCGGTGCGCGAGACGGTCGAAGGCGCGAAGGACGCGACGGCCGAACTCGTCGCCGAGTAATCCCCACGGGCGCGGTTTCTGTTTCTACGCCGACTTCAGCGACTCCGCCGACTCCGCGTTCACGCCGTCGGCGTGCGAATCGCGAGTCGCGTCGACGCGGCGAGCCGTTACAGCCGGGGCGCCGCGGCCGAGGAGCGTCGCCGACACGACGAGAAAGAGGAACGACGCGAGCGCGGCGAGGACGGTCCCGGCGACCGGCACCGAAGCACAGAGGAAGACGAGCAGACGGGCGACGAAGACGACGAGCGCGACGGCCGAGGCGACGCGGACGAACGAGCGGTCGAACGCGAGGTCGCGCACCGCGGGCACCGATGCGGCGAGCGACCCCTCGCGGGCGAGGGCGACCGTCGCCACGAGCGAGAGATACGACCCCGCCAGCGAGGCGAGGCCGGCCGCGACGAGTCCGGCGGTGTCGAGCGCGGTGAGGCCGAGAAGCCCGAGCATCTCCGGGTGGGTCGCGTACGAGAGCATCGCAATCGACGGCCCCGGCCCCGGAAGGGCGGCGGTCGCGAGGGCGAGCGCGGGGAGTTGGAGCGCGACGAGCGCGCCCGAGAGACGAGCGCCGTCGACGGCCATGCCGGTGAGGTCGTCGAACGACGGGAGCGCGGTCGCCTCGCGGTCGCCGGCGCGAACGAGGCGGACGACGTAGCCCGCGAGCAGAATACCCGCGAGCGGCGTGGCGACCGACGCGAGCGTCGAGAGGACGCCGATGACGGCCGTATCGAGCGAGGTGTCTTCGGCGAGCGGGAGTGCGAACGCGGCTTCGAGGTCTGAAACGTCCATGTCCGAGTCGAGGTGGCCGCGGATTCGCATATAAACCTCAGCGTCGGAACCGTCACGGTAGCCCGACGCGCATCCGGTTCACTCCTCGCTCGTCGGTTCGCCGTCCCAGTAGCCGACTTCGGCGTCTCGCGGGTAGTAGCCGTGGAGCGTCCGGGCGTTCTTGTCGCCGCCCGGCGGCGCGCCGCAGAACACGCCGACTTTGTCGGAGTCCGGGTAGACCGTCACGTCGGGGTGGTTCATCGTCGAGAGCGCGAGGTACCGGAGCGGTTCGTCGCCGTCGTTCTCGATTTGCCTGACGTAGTCTTCCCCCGCGGGGAGCGCGACGTAGGTGTCCGGTTCGAGGTCGAGGTCGGCCGCGCCCTCTCGCGTCCGGAGCGCCCCCGACCCCGAGAGCACGTACAGCGCCTCCTCGTTGCCCTCGTGGTAGTGCGTCGGCCACGGCCGCTTGCCGGGCGGGACTTCGTAGAGCGAACAGCCGAGGTCGCGGCCGCCGGCGCGGTCCGCGAGTCGCTTCCGGCGGAACGCGAAGCGGTCGCCCCGCCCGCTTTCGGACCAGTCGAGGTCGGCGGCGCGGGCGGCGGTCGGTGCCGGGTCGGACTCCGAGGGTGCGTCCGGTGAGTCGGGAGCCATACCGGGGTGACGCGCGCCGCGGACTAAGTACCGCGGGACCGACTGCCACGGGAAGTCGTGTCTCGCGTTCGACTCGCCGCGTGCGAGACTGGACGGTCGAACGCCTCAGAGCGAGGCGAAGACACGATGTTTAAGACGAACGGTCGGGAACCACGTCGTATGCGAAACCGAACGTACACGGCCGACGCCGAGCCCGGTGACACGGTCACCGTCGCCGGCTGGGTCCACGAAATCCGTGACCTCGGCGGCATCGCGTTTCTGATTCTCCGGGACACCTCCGGCAAGATTCAGGTCAAGTTCGAGAAGGACGAGATGGACGACGACCTCGTCGAGACGGGTCTCGGCGTCCACCGCGAGAGCGTCATCTCCGTGACCGGCGAGGTCGCCGAAGAGCCGCGCGCGCCGACGGGCGTCGAGGTCACGCCCGAGAGCCTCGACGTCATCGCCGAGGCCGAGGCGCAGCTCCCGCTCGACCCCTCCGGCAAGGTCGACGCCGAGCTCTCGACGCGCCTCGACAACCGCACGCTCGACCTCCGCAAGGACGAGGTCAAGGCCATCTTCGAGATTCGCGCCGAGGTCCAGCGCGCCGTCCGCGAGCAGTTCCGCGACCTCCGCGCCACCGAGATCAACACGCCGAAAATCGTCGCCACGGGGACCGAGGGCGGCACCGAGCTCTTCCCCATCACGTACTTCGGCAAGGAGGCGTTCATGAACCAGTCGCCCCAGCTGTTCAAACAGCTGATGGTCGGCTCCGGTCTGGAGCGCGTCTTCGAGGTCGGCCCCATCTTCCGCGCCGAAGAGCACAACACGCCCCGCCACCTCAACGAGGCGACCTCCATCGACTTCGAATCCGCCTTCATCGACCACACGGAGGCGATGGACGTGTGTGAGGCCGTCGTCACGGCCGCCTACGAGGCCGTCGAGGAGAACTGTCAGGACGAGCTCGAAGCGCTCGGTCTCGAAGACGAGTTCGAAGCGCCGTCCGGTGAGTTCCCGCGGCTCACCTACGAGGAGGCCATCCAGCGCATCAACGCCACGGGCGAACTCGACGAACAGCTCGTCTGGGGCGACGACCTCCCCACCGAGGGCGAGAAGGCGCTCGGCGAGGACGTCGGCGAGCACTACTTCATCACCGACTGGCCCAGCGAAATCAAGCCGTTCTACATCAAGGACCACGACGACGACGAGACGCTCTCGACGGGCTTCGACATGATGCACCCGAACATGGAACTCGTCTCGGGCGGCCAGCGTGAACACCGCTTCGACCACCTCGTCGCCGGCTTCGAACAGCAGGGCCTCGACCCCGACGCGTTCGAGTACTACACGAAGATGTTCAAGTACGGCATGCCCCCGCACGCCGGCTTCGGGCTCGGCGGCGAGCGACTCATCATGACGATGCTCGGACTGGAGAACATCCGGGAAGCTGTTCTGTTCCCACGAGACAGACAACGCCTGAGTCCGTAGACGAAGGCGCAACACGAGCACGGGAGCCGGGAGCGGCTTTGCCGCGACCGAGTTCCCGCGAGACCGCCACCGTCTGAGCCGTAGGGCGAAGACGTGGCGAGCCAACGAGACGGGCGCACGCGAGTCTCGTCGGACCGCCAGCGCCTGTCGTCTTAAGCGACGACACGCCGGGCCGCCAGCGCCTGTCGTCTTAAGCGACGACACGCCCACTGACGCGCCTCATTTTTTGCGAAACAGTCGTTAGCTCTCGGACACGTTAGAGCACTATGCACGCACGTCGTCGCGGGGGCAACCGTTGACCGACGCGGAGCGCGTCGTCGACGACGACGCCGAAGGAGACGAGGACTCGTCGCTCGAACAGTTGGTCGCCGGCGTCGTCGTGGCGCTCATCTTTCTGGTCGGCTTCGGCCTGCTCGCGCTCGGGGAGTCGTGGTTCTGGGTCGTCTTCCCGGTCGGCTTCGCGGGCGTGCTCCCCGCCGCGCTCGCCCTCGCGCGCATCTACGAGTCCCGCCGCGGCGACGGCGCGGACGAGTCGACGACGGAGACCGAAGACGCGCTCGAAGCGCTCCGGCGGCGCTACGCGACCGGCGAACTCTCCGAGGATGAGTTCGAGGCGAAAGTCGAGCGACTGTTGGAGACCGAGACGGTCACCGATGCCCGGGAGTCAGCCGCGGCACGCCGGCGCGAGGGCGAGGCAGGCGAGGCGGAGCGAGAGCGGGAGTTCGACCGCGATTGAGCGCGAACCGCGAACGAGGCGGGTGGGGCTCGGACGCGACGAAACGCAACACCGTTAACCGACCCCCGCCGTAGAACCACCGATGAGCGACGACGCGACGGCGTTCGTACCCGGTCACGTCACGGGCTTTTTCAGCGCCCACCCCGCCGACGACCCGGCGGTCGCCGGCTCTCGCGGCGCGGGACTGACGCTCTCTCACGGCGTCACCGTGACGGTCGAACCGGCGCAGGAGACCACCGTCAGCCTCGACGGCGAGGCGGTCGAGATGCCCCCCGTCGCGGACGTGCTTCGGGCGCTCGACGCGACGGCCGCCGTCGACGCCGAAAGCGACCTCCCGCTCGGCGCGGGCTTCGGCGTCTCGGGGGCGATGGCGCTCGGGACGGCGCTCGCGGCGAACGCGGTCTTCTCCTGCGGCCGGTCGGAAAACGAACTCGTCACGCTCGCCCACGTCGCTGAGGTTCGCGCGGGGACCGGCCTCGGAGACGTGGTCGCGCAGGCCCGCGGCGGGATGCCGATTCGGATCGACCCCGGCGCGCCGGCCCACGGTCGGATGGACGGCATCCCCGCGCGCCCCGAAATCGAGTACGTCGCGTTCGGCGGCCTCTCGACGGCCGACGTGCTGTCCGGGGACACGACGGCGCTCACCGCCGCCGGCGAGACGGCCCTCGAAGAACTCCGCGCCGAGCCGACGCTCGACCGCTTCGTCGCCGAGTCGCGGCGGTTCGCCCGCGACGCCGGTTTACTGACCGACCGGGTCGAAGCCGCCATCGACGACGTGCGCGCGGCCGGCGGCGACGGGTCGATGGCGATGCTGGGCGAGACGGTGTTCGCGGTCGGGTCGGGGCTGTCGGACGCCGGCTACGACCCAGAGCGCTGCCGCGTCCACCCCGCGGGCGCGACGCTGCTGAGCGAGTAGGCGGCCGCGAAGGCTCTTGGACGGTCGGCGTCGTTTCGGGGCCCCGCCCGTCCCGATGAGAAAACGTGTTACTGCCGCGGCGACGACCCACCACCAATGAGCGACATCGAGATTCCCGAGAGCCACCCGAGATACCAGTCGCTTCTCACCCGCCACCGCATCGAGGAGGGCGTCGAGAAGGGTATCACGAGCCGGCAGGGACTCATCGCGCAGGGGCGCGGCGAGGCGTTCGACTACCTCCTCGGCGAGCGGACGATTCCGAGCGCGGACGAGGCGGCGCGGGCGGCCGCGGCGCATCTCCTGCTCGCGGACCAGCCGGTCATCTCCGTCAACGGGAACGTCGCGGCGCTCTGTCCCGGCGAAATCGTCGACCTCGCCGAGGCCGTCGACGCCGACATCGAGGTGAACCTGTTCAACCGCACCGACGAGCGCATGCGGGCCATCGTGGACCACCTGCGCGACCACGGCGCGAGCGAGGTGAAGGGCCTCGCCGCCGACGGGCGGATTCCGGGCATCGACCACGAGCGCGCGAAAGTCGACGCCGACGGCATCGGGAGCGCCGACGTGGTCGTCGTCCCGCTGGAGGACGGCGACCGGGCCGAGGCGCTCGGCGCGATGGACAAAGTCGAAATCGTCGTCGACCTCAACCCGATGTCGCGGTCGGCGCAGGTCGCGACGGTCCCCATCGTCGACAACATCGTGCGCGCCGTGCCGAACGTCGCGGCTCACGCCCGCGACCTGCGGGACGCGGGCGCGACGCGCGAGGAACTGGAAGCCATCGTCGCCGACTTCGACGCCGACGCCGCCCTCGACGCCGCCGAACGCGCGATTCGGAGCGGAAGCGACGAGTGAGGAGCGGGCGAGACCAGACCGGTCGCAAAGCTATTTCTGGGCGACATGTGTCGTGTCGATATGGACCGTCAGCGAACCCTCGCAGTCGTTATGGCAGTCGCCGGCTTCGGAGCCGTCGTCGTCGGAATCCATCAGGAACTGCTCCACGTGGCACCGGGATACGACGGGACGATAACGACGGGGTGGGGCGGCCGGCTCAACCACGAGGAGTACCTGCTGGCGCGGCTCGGGGGCGTCGGCGTCGTCGGGGCGCTGGCCGCACTCCGATGGAAGTACGCCGCGGTCCTCCCAGTCGCGGTCGGCGGCGTCGAAATCGGCTATTCGCTCGTGGCCGTGTCCCACTACGTCCGTGACCCGGGGCTTTACACCACGGTCCAGACGTTCGACGGGACGACGCGACTCGTCCTCGGCGCGGAACCGTTCTTGCTCGTCGCCGGCGGCCTCCTGCTTTTCGGTGCCGGCCTCGTCGCGTGGCGGTCTCACGGTGGGCGCGCCGCGACCCGCGACGCGGCGACAGAGGCCTCCGCGAACGCCTGACGGTCGAACACACAGAATCCGCGGCGTTCCGGCGACCGCGATGGGTACCGGTCGGCGAACCTCCGTCACCGACCGAACCGTGCCGCCCGTCGCTCGTTACCGGCCTCGATTCGGCGCGCGCGGTCACAGAAAATATTCGTACGTTGACGAGTATGGTGTGAGTATGCCCTCCAGCGACGCGCGCGGCCCGGACAGCCCGGACGCCGACGACAAGACCGACGAGGACGACGAGAGGGAAAAGACGATTTTAGACCGCCTCGTGGACGTGCTGTGGATTCTCCCGTGGTGAGCGCCGCTAGCTGAACCCGCTTACCAGCACCGCGAACCACTGCGCCGGGTCGCGTCGCCGCCGCACCTCGACCGTATCGACCCACTTGACCCACTGGAACCCGCGGCGGTTCGGCGCGACCAGTCGGAGCGGCGCGCCGTGGCCGTGCGAGAGCGGTTCGCCGCCGACGCGCGTCGCCAACAGCATCTCGCGGGCCTCCGCGATGGGAAACGACCAGCGAAAGCCCGTCACCGACCGGACCGTCACCCACCGCGCCGACGAGTGAAAACCCGCGGTATCGAGCGCGTCGCCGAGTCTGACGCCGGTCCAGTTCTGCTCGGTGTACCATCCGCTCGTGCAGTCCAAGAGGGCCGACCGCGTCTCGTCGGGCGCGAGGTCCGACCGGTCGAGTTCGAGCGGGCGGTCGACCAGTCCCGCGACCGAAAGCGACCACGAGTCGGGGTCGACGGGGTCGGGGTCGTCGGCGACCCAACTCGTCACCGGAAAGGCGTCGTTGCCCTCGCCGGGCGGGAGCGGCCGCGACCCGGTGAACCAACGGCCGACGCCCCGGAGCGCCCCCATCGTCTCGGTCGCCCGGTAGGTCGCCGCGCCGAAGACGAGTATCGCGCCGTACTGGAGCGCCCGGCGTCGCTCCGCGAAGTCGACCCGGCGGGGCGGGCGGAAGCGCGCCCGAAGGTGGACGAAAAGAATCGGAACCACGAGCAGGCCGAAGCCGATGTGGACGTTGAGAAGCGTCCAGAACGCGATTCGGACCTCGACGCCGAGCACCCACGCGACGCCGGTGCCGAGGGCCGCGAGCGCGACGACCGCGAGGACGACCGAGAGCGCGGTGTGGCGGTCGCGGAGCCGCGAGTCGAGGACGCGGCGGCGGACGCGGTGGAGCTTGAACCCGACGAGAACGACGAGCGAGAGTCCGGCGACGCCGTGGACGACGAACAGGAGGCCGTTGGCCGGGTGGCCGGCCCCGAGGCTCAGCACGCCCGAAAGCGCCTCGAAGACGACGAGCGCGAAGATGGACCAGTCGACCGCCCGCGGCGGCGGTTCGACTCGCCGGAGCGCGCGGGCCGCGCGGCTTGCCATGTGAAGTGATAGCGCTTCAAGCGGGAATAGGGTGTCGCGGGAGGCGACGAGAACGGGGACGGGGCGGAGACGAGCGCGAAAACCGAGCGGAGACGGCTCAGTCGTCGGCCGTCAGCGCCGCGGGGAGGTCCGCCGGGAGGCGGTCGCGGTCGTGTTCCGCGTCGAAGTCGAGGTCGGGGCCGACGCCGTAGATGCGCTTGGGGTTGATGTCGCCGTGGCTGACGAAGTAGTGCCGGACGATGTGGTCCATGTTGACCGTCTTTGCGACGCCGGGGAGTTGGTAGAACTCCTTCGTGTAGTTCCAGAGGTTATCGTACTCGTGGATAGCCCTCTTGTTGCACTTGAAGTGCGTGTGGTAGACGTGGTCGAAGCGGATGAGCGTCGCGAACATCGCGATGTCCGCCTCGGTGAGCACGTCGCCCGCGAGGAACCGCTGGTCGTCGAGCACCTCGTCCCAGTGGTCCAGCGCGTCGAACAGCTCCTCGACGGCCTCCTCGTAGGCTTCTTGGGTGGTTGCGAACCCGGCGCGGTAGACGCCGTTGTTGACCGGCTCGTAAATTTCGTCGATGAGGCGGTCGACCTCCTCTTCGTAGCCGTCGGGGTTGAGGTCCACGTCGTGCTCTGCGAGGGGGGCGAACGCCTCGTCGAGCATCCGCATGATTTCGCGGGACTCGTTGTTGACGATGGTCTCGCGCCGTTTGTCCCACAGCACGGGGACGGTGACGCGCCCGGTGAACTCGTCGTCGGCGCGGAGGTAGATATCGCGGAGGAACCCCTCGCCGTACAGCGGGTCCGGGAGGTCCTCGGAGAACTCCCAGCCGTCGTCGATGCGGACGGGTTCGACGAGCGACAGCGAAACCGCGTCTTCGAGGCCCTTCAGCGCGCGCGTCATCGCGGTGCGGTGGGCCCACGGACACGCCCGGCAGATGTAGAGGTGGTACCGACCGGCCTCGACCGGGAACCGCTCGTCCTCGCCGACCCAGTTGCGGAAGTCGGTCGTCTGGCGCTCGAACTCGCCGTCCTCGTTGTTGGCGACGAACTTGTCGGTCCGCCACTCGCCTTCGTAGAGCATGTTCATGCGACCACGACCTGGAGTGCTTGCATAGCCGTCCGTTGGGACGTGACCACCAAAAGTTGGGAGGCGACATCGGTGTAACCGGTCGGCAAACTGGGTCGCCATCGCGCGGCCGCCGCTACATGTTTGATTTCCATCACAAACGGGGCACGCCCATGTTATTCGATTGCACAGTCACATCCGCGAGACAGACTCGATAACTGCCACGTTGAGAAAAAGTCATCATAGATTATGGCATTTGTTGGTACGTCGCATGGTGGTACTAGACATCGAGACGGAGGATGGACAGCGCGAGGCGCTTCGCCGGATGCTCACGATTCGGGCGTTCGACACGAAGGCGGCCGACCTATTCAGCGACGGCGAACTCCCCGGGTTCGTCCACCTCTACGTCGGTGAGGAAGCGGTCGGGGTCGGCGCGTGTTCGGCCCTCGAATCGGACGACTACATCACGAGCACCCACAGGGGTCACGGCCACTGTATCTCGAAGGGACTCGACCCGGACCTGATGATGGCCGAACTGTTCGGGAAGGCAAACGGCTACTGCAACGGCAAAGGCGGGTCGATGCACATCGCGGACGTCGACGCGGGGATGCTCGGGGCGAACGGCATCGTCGGCGCGGGGCCGCCGCTGGCGACGGGTGCCGCGCTCACCTCGCACCTGAAAGGCGAAGACACCGTCGCGCTGGCGTTCTTCGGCGACGGCGCGGTCGCACAGGGACAGGTCCACGAGGCCATCAACCTCGCGGCGACGTGGAACCTGCCGGCGGTGTTCCTCGTCGAGAACAACCAGTACGGCGAGGCGACGCCCGTCGAGAAACAGCACAACGTCCAGAACCTCAGCGAGACCGCGGAGGCGTACAACATCCCCGGTTTCACCGTCGACGGGATGGACATCACCGCCGTCTACGAGGCCGTCAAGGAGGCGCGCAAGCGGGCCGCCGACGGCGAGGGGCCGACGTTCATCGAGGCCGAGACGTATCGGTACCACGGCCACTTCGAGGGCGACCAACAGCCGTATCGGACCGAGGAGGACGTGGCGATCTGGAAGGACCGCGACGCCATCGAGACGTTCAAGCGACGGCTCGTAGAGGCGGGAACGATAACCGAAGACGAGTTCGACGAGATGAAAGCCGAAATCGACCAGCAGATCGAAGACGCCGTCGGAAAGGCGAAAGAGGCGGCGTATCCGGACCCCAGCGAGGCGTACGAGGACATGTTCAACGCGGCCGTCCCGGAGATAAGCGACTTTTCCAGCGGGATGCGGGCCGACGGAGGTGAGGACCGATGAGCACCGAGACCGAAAGCGGAACCGGCCCGGACCAGACGAAGGAGATGACCATCCGGGAGGCGATTCGGCTCGCCCTCCGCGAGGAGCTCGACCGCGACGACGACGTGTTCGTCATGGGCGAGGACGTCGGGAAGTTCGGCGGCGTCTACGAGGTCACGGGTGACCTCGTCGAGCAGTTCGGCGAGGAGCGCGTCCGCGACACGCCCATCAGCGAGGCCGGCTTCATGGGCGCGGCGGTCGGCGCGGCGGCGACCGGGACGCGGCCGGTCGTCGAAATCATGTTCTCGGACTTCATCGGCGTCTGCTCCGAACAGATAATCAACCAGATGGCGAAGAACCGCTACATGTTCGGCGGCAAGACGGAGATGCCCGTCACCGTCCGAACGACCGAGGGCGGCGGCAGCGGCGCGGCCAGCCAGCACTCCGGGACGATTCACACGTGGTTCGCCCACTTCCCCGGCGTGATGGCCGTCGCGCCCGCGACGCCGGCGTCCGCCAAGGGCCTGTTGAAGTCGGCCATCCGGTCGGACGACCCGGTCATCGTCTTCGAGAACAAGCAGATATACGAACAGAAGGGCGAGGTCCCGCTCGACGATGACTTCACCATCCCGATCGGCACCGCGAGCGTCGAGCGCGAGGGCGAGGACGTGACCGTCGTCGCCACCCAGCGCATGGTCGGCGAGTCGCTCGAACTCGCCGAGGAACTCGCGGGGCAGACGAGCGTCGAGGTCGTCGACCTCCGGTCGCTCTACCCGATGGACACCGAGACGCTGGTCGAGAGCGTCAAGAAGACCGGCCGCCTCGTCATCGCCGACGAGAGCCCGCTTTCGTACGGGACCCACGCCGAGGTGGCGACGCGCGTCATGGAGAACGCGTTCTACAGCCTCGACGCGCCCATCCAGCGGGTTGGCGTCGCCGACGTTCACATCCCCTTCAGCCCCGCGCTCGAAGAGGAGGTGCTCCCCCACGGCTCCGACGTGGAAGCCGCAATCAACCGCATCGTGTAAGTGACGACCACTATCGGGCTCGTCGTCAACCCCGCCGCCGGCCGCGACATCCGACGGCTCACCGGCGGCGCGAGCGTCAGTAACAACTACGCGAAACGCCGCACCGCGGGCTGCGTCCTCGCGGGGTTGACGCTCGTCGACGACGCGGAGGTGCTGGTCATGCCCGACAACACGGGGCTCGCCGACCGCATCGTCGACGACGCGCCCGACGGTGTCAGCGTCGAGTTCGTAGACATGACGGTCACCGCGTCGGGTCGGGACAGCAGAACGGCCGCGGCCCACTTCGCGGACCACGCCGACGCCGTCGTCGTCCTCGGCGGCGACGGCACGACGCGAGACGTGGCCCAGACCATCGGCGACGTGCCGGTCGTGAGCATCTCGACGGGGACGAACAACGTCGTCCCGACGCCCGTCGACGGCACGGTCGCGGGCGCGGCCGCCGCCCTCGTCGGAAGCGGGGCCGTCTCCGCGGCGGAGGCGACGACGCGCCACGGGACCGTCGAGGTCGACGTCGTCCGGTCCGAGGAGACGACGGTCATCCGCGGCCTCGCCACCGTCGGCGTCCTCGACCGCCCCTTCGTCGGCACGCGGGCGATTCTCGACCCGAGCGACATCGTCGGCGGCGTCGTCTCGCGGTCGTCGCCCGCGGAAATCGGGCTTTCGGGCATCGCCGGCGGTCTCGTCACGCACCGACCTGACGACCCCGGCGGCGTCGGCTTCCGGCTGTCCCGCGACGGGGCTGACGGGACAGACGCGCCGGATGCGGCGGACGCGGCGACCAGCCCGGCCACGACGGTCAGGGCGATTACCGTCCCCGGACGCCTCTCGACGGTCGACGTGGCCGAACACCGCGTCCTCGACGACGGCGAGGACTACGCGTTCGAGGTCGACCGCGGGGTCATAAGCGTCGACGGCGAGCGGGAACACGAGGTGCGAAACGGGACCGTCCGCCTCCGTCCGGTGAGCGACGGCCCGCGACTGGTCGACGTCGAGGCGGTCCTCGAACGGGCGGCCGACGACGGGCGCTTCAGGCTCGGGTGAGCCTTTTTCACCGCCCGCCGGCGGCGATGACGAGCGACCACGGGTTCTCGACGTGTTCGACGAGCGTGCCGAGCATGCGGGCGGCGTCCGCCCCGTCGACGATGCGGTGGTCGAACGACAGCGAAAAGGAGATGACCCGCCGGACGGTCACGTCGCCGTCGTCGGTCGGCACGGCCTCCCGGCGAATCGTGTTGACGCCGAGGATGGCGACCTGCGGCGGGTTGATTATCGGGTCGAACGACTCGACGCCGAGGACGCCGAGGTTCGAGACGGTGAAGGTGCCCCCCGAGAGGTCGTCCATCGTGAAGTCGCCCGACAGCGCCCGCTGGGTGACCTCGGCGCGGGTCTCGGCGAGTTCGGCCAGCGACAGCGAGGCGACGTCGCGGACGACCGGCGCGATGAGCCCCTCGTCGATGTCGACCGCGACGCAGATGTTGTGCTCCCCGTGGAGCCGGTGGACACCGTCCTCGAAAGTCGCGTTGAACTCGGGGTGCTCGTCGAGTGACGCCGAAAGTACGAGCAGGAGGACGTCCGTTATCGATACGTCCGCGTCGAGGGCGTCGTCGGCGGCGTCGGCCGCGGCGAGCAGTTCCTCCGCGTCGGCGCGGCGGTCGACCGTGACGTGGACCGCCTCGCGGTAGCTCTCGCCGAGTCGGTCGGCGATGGTGCGGCGCATCCCGGATAGCGGGCGTTCGGTCTCGACCGGCTCGCTCGCGGCGGTCGCGTCGGTCGTCTCGGCCCCCGCGGTCTCCGCCCTCGCCGACGCCCGCGTCCGCCTCTAACCCGGAGATGTCCTCGTCCGCCCCGGCGACGATAGCCAACGCGCCGCCGGGCGCTGTCGACTCGCCTTCCGCGAGAACGACGCGCCGCAGAACGCCGTCCTCCTTGGCGTCAATCTCCGCGGTCGTCTTCTCCGACTCGATTTCGGCGATCGGCTCGCCCTCGGTGACCTCGTCGCCCTCCGAGACGAGCCACGCCGAGAGCTCGCCGGACTTCATCTCTAACCCGAGCTTGGGCATCTTGACTACGTACGCCATGGGTACAACATACACTATAGTCCGTGATATATCTAGGTCGCCGCGGCCGCGACCACCAGACTTTACTACTAGGTGGTATCACTAGGTGGTATGTCGTTCGACGGATTCACCGACGCGACAGAAGCACAGGTCACACGCGCGATTTCCGACTCGTGGATGGAGGAGTTCCGCGAGCGCACCGACACCGAGGTCATCGTCGTGGGCGGCGGGCCCTCCGGGCTCGTCGCGGCCAAGGAACTCGCCGAGCGCGGCGTCGAGGTGACCATCGTGGAGAAGAACAACTACCTCGGCGGCGGCTTCTGGCTGGGCGGCTTCCTGATGAACAAGGTGACCGTCCGCGACCCGGCCCAGCGCGTCCTCGACGAACTCGGCGTCCCCTACGAGGAGAGCGACGAGGCCGAGGGGCTGTACGTCGCCGACGGCCCGCACGCCTGTTCCGCGCTCATCAAGGCCGCCTGCGACGCCGGCGCGAAAATCCAGAACATGACGGAGTTCACCGACGTCGTCCTCCGCGAGGACGACCGCGTCGGCGGCATCGTCATGAACTGGACGCCGGTCCACGCGCTCCCGCGGGAACTCACCTGCGTCGACCCCATCGCGGTCGAGTCCGACCTCGTCCTCGACGCGACCGGCCACGACGCGGTCGTCCTCTCGAAGCTCTCCGAGCGCGGCGTCCTCGACGTGAACGGCATCGAACACGCCAAGGAACACAACACGGGCATGGACAAGACCGCCGACGGCGAGTACGGCGCGCCCGGCCACGACTCCCCCGGCCACGACTCGATGTGGGTCTCTGAGAGCGAAGACAGCATCGTCGACGCGACGGGCGTCGTCCACCCCGGCGTCGTCGCCTCCGGCATGGCCGTCGCCACCGCCCACCACCTGCCGCGCATGGGCCCGACGTTCGGTGCCATGTTGCTCTCTGGCCGGCAGGCGGCGCAGTCCTGTCTCGACGAACTCGGCCGTGACGCGCCCGAGGTGAGCATCTCCGGTCCCGCTCCGGCCGACGACTGACCGTCTCCCGACGGTCCGATTGTCGGCTCCCCCGACGCCTCTGACACTCGTTCTGGGTCGCTCCCGACCCGTTTTCCGTTACTAGATTCCCTCGCGTTCCTGCTCGTGAACCCAGCCGAGCGTTCGCCTGAGTCGCGCCCACCCACGGTTCCACACGAGCAGAAAGCCGGGGACGACACCGACGGCGAGCAACGCCAGATAGTACTGCAACTCGACGACCGGCGGGTACGCCACCGACGCGATTACGTCGAGGAGTCGCAATGCGAACCAGAGCCGCGCCGCGACGAAGTGACCGATAACGAAACTGCCGACGAGCCGCTCCTGAACGCCCGCGGGCTCAGTCCGCCCGCCGATACGGCTCCGGTAGAGCAGATACCCGACGACGAGCGGTTCGAAGACGACACAGCCGAGCGCCCACAGGAGACTCGCGTTGCTCCCCCGCTCGGCGGCGTCGAGAGACACCCAGTAGCCGACGAGCCCCAAGAACAAGAGGTGAAACGCGTTGAAGGGCGCGCCGAGAAGCTCCGCGAGGAACGAGGCCATACCACCCGTCGACAGCGGGGCGACATATCGCTTCTGTCGGCCGGTCGGACCGCACGACGGCGATTGCTACTCCACCGCGCCCGCACGAACCCGAGCGAAGCCGAGCGCGTGGGTCGTCTCGTGAGTCACCCGACACCGCGATTCGAGCGCCCGGTGGGCCGCGACGAGCCGCCGGTTCAGCATCTTCGTCGGCGACGCGCGCATCGTGCGCGACCCCGGCGGCGCGGTGACGCGGACGAGCGCCCGAAACGCCGGATTGAGCGGTCGCCAGCGCGGGTCGGTCGTCTCCGCGAGGTCGACGAGACAGAGCCGGCCGCCCGGTCCGACGAGGTCGGCCCACGACGAGACCACGGCCGCGGGGTCGTCGAACATCCCCGAGACGAACGTGGCGAGGACGGCGTCCGGCGATTCTGCGAGTTCACGCGCGACCGGCGGCCGGGTCGCGTCGGCGCGAACGAGGTGGACGTTCGGGTACTCGCGGGTCCGCTCGCGGGCCACGTCGAGGACGCCGGGGGAGAAATCGACGCCGACGACGGTCCCCTCGGGGCCGACGCGCTCGGCGAGGTACGGGAGGTTCGCGCCCGTCCCGCAGCCCATCTCGACGACCGTCTCGCCGGGAGAGAGCGCGAGCGCGTCGGCGGCTTCGGTTCTGACGCTCCCGACGCCGGGCGCGCGGCGGGCGAGCGCGTCGTAGAGCGTCGCCCAGCGGGTGTAGAACGACTGGGCGACAGACGACGGGGAGCGAGAGCGGGAACGGGAACGGGAATCGGGCTGTTCGGCTGTCATGGGACGGGAGCCTCAGAGCAGGACGCGGACCACGTCGGCGACGGCGGGCGCGTCGGGGCCGAGAACGTACGTGATTGGTTCGATGCCGTAGCCGCCGCTCTGGTAGACGACGAACGTCTCCGGGAGGTCGCGGCCGGTGAGGAGTTCGCGGACCGGGTCGGTCGGCGCGTCGGGGTCGAACTCGATGCACTCGTAGCCCGCGGCTTCGAGGTCTTCGATGACGCCCGCGTCGTAGACGATGTTGAGCGCGGCGTTCACGTCGGCTCCGGCGGCGCGGGCCGAAAGCAGGACGCCGGCGACGTGGCCGCTGACGCCGAACTCGGGCTCGCCGGGGACGGTCGCCTGCCCCTTCACGTCGAAGATGCGACCGGGGATGGCCGCCACCTCGTCCACGCTGTCGGCGTCCGGCAGCGACTCCACGAGGTTGGAGCCGACGTTCGGGATGAGCCCCGCGAAGCCGGAGGTGTTCGTGAGCATGCGGAGGCCGCGGCGGACCGACGAGCGGACCTGCTCGACGGTTCGGAGGCGACCCTCGGGGTCGTGGATGCTCCGAAAGCCGTCGTGGGAGGCGAGTTCTGGCATCTCCTCCTCGTGGAGGTCCGAAAGCAGGTCGCCCTCCTCCAGTTGGCGGATGAGGACCTCGGCCTCGACGAGCGCCTGCACGGGCGTTATGTCGCCGGTGGCGAGGCCGTCGCCGACGCGGGAGACGAGGTCGACGACGCGGGGGTCGGTGGCGACCCGCTCGTTCGTGCTGACCTCGCCGTGGGCGTACTTCGAGACGGCGCTCTGGCTGATGCCGAGCGCGTCGGCGACCTCCGACTGGGTGAACCCGCGGTCCCGGAGGTCCTCCGCGAGGAGCGCGCGGAACGTGGGCAGGAACGCGTCCACGACGATTTCTTCGATGAACTTCATTCGCCGCCACCGAACTCGGGGTCGGAGCTGAGCCGCGACGCCTGCGGCCCGCGCTGGCCCTGATACTTCGACCCGCGTTCGACCCCGTAGGGGCGGTCGGCGGGCGATTTCATCTCCGTGAACACGAGTTGAGAGATGCGCATGCCGGGGGTGAGCGCGACGGGCGCGGTGCCGAGGTTCGACAGTTCGAGCGTGATTTGGCCCTCGTAGCCGGGGTCGACGATGCCCGCGGTGGCGTGGATGACGACCGCGAGGCGGCCGAGCGACGACCGGCCCTCGACGGTCGCCAGCAGGTCGGCGGGAATCTCCACGCGCTCTTTGGTCGTGCCGAGGACGAAGTCGCCGGGGTGGAGGATGAAGTCGTCGCCCTCCGGGACGTGCGTCTCGCGGACGTACTCGGAGACCTCGCTCTCGCGGTTCGGGTGGATACAGGAGATGTTCGTGCGCTGGAACTCCAGGAATTCGGTGCCGAGACGGAGGTCGACGCTCGCGGGCTGGACCTGCATGTCCACGTCGTCTATCGGGTCGACCACGAGGTCACCCTCGGCGAGGCGAGCGAGGATGTCCGAGTCGGAGAGTATCATACTCGAAGGGAGCGCGTCGCGGACAAGTAAATCCACCTTCTCGGCGCGGCTCAGAGGAGTTCGAACAGGAGGCCGACGAGGCTCAGGCCGACGGTGACGACGGCGGCCGACTCGACGTCGAGGTCGCGGGCGCGGGCCAGCCCGTAGGTCCTGACGTACGTCGCCCACGCGACCGTGACGACCACGACGACCCCGCTGACGAGGCCGAAGCCGGACAGCGCCGACTGCATCGCGGCGACCGCGGCGTCGGGCGTCGACGGGAGGTCGATTCGTGGGAGGGCGTAGGCGAGGTAGCCGGCGAGCGCGACGGCGCGGGCCGCGCTCGGAACCATCCCCCACGCGGCGACCGTCAGCGTCTCGGCGAACCCACCCTCGCCGCCGACGAGCGACGTGCCGAGGTGGAGAACCGCCGCCTCGAACAGCCAGAACAGCGGCACGCCGACGAGCATCGCCCACGGGACCCACGAGATTTCCTCCCAGACGAGGTCGCCGAGGCGCTTGTCGAGCTGTTCGGGAACCGACGGGTCACAGCCCGCGGGGGCGCCCATGTCGGCGAACGGGCCGCCCTCTTCGTAGTTCTCGCACATCATCTCGGGGGCGTGTGCGGGGTTGTCGACGGTGACCCGCTGGTCGAGCTGTTGGGTGAACGTGACGAGGATGCCGCCGGTGGCGGCCGCGACGACGAGCGTCACGAGCGCGACGACGGCGAGCGCCCGCCCGGCATCGAGCGGTCGCGGCCGCGACGCGAAGTACTCGCGCGGCTTGCGGAGGGGCGTTCGGGGACCTGCCATCGGTCGAACCACGGAGATGTTGGTGAAATGTCTTCTGCCCCGCACGCGACGCCCGCGATGGGAGGACATTTACCGCGTCGGCGGGGAGTAGCGGGCATGAAACAGGCCATCGTCGCACGCGCCGACCTCGGCATGGGCCGGGGAAAGCTCGCCGCGCAGGTCGCCCACGCCTCGCTGTCCGCCTACGAGGACACCGACTCGCAGACGCGAAAGCGCTGGAAGGGCGGCGGACAGAAGAAGGTCGTCCTCAAGGCCAACGGCGAGTCCGAACTGTTCAAACTCGCCGACAAGGCAGAGCGAGCGGGCATCCCCCACGCCATCATCCGCGACGCGGGGCACACGCAACTCGACCCCGGCACGGTGACGGCGCTCGCCGTCGGCCCCGCCGACGACGACGAAATCGACCGCGTGACCGGCGACCTCTCGCTGTACTGATGCGCGAGGCACACCCGCTTGAGCGCGCGGTCGGCATCGACAGCTACGTGAGCGACGCCGACGGCGTCGGCGGCCGCCTCCGCGTCGCCCCCGAGGACTTCCGCGTGCGCGAACTCGAACTCGACTCGCTGAACGTCCGCCCGCCGGACGCGCCGACCGGCGACTTCCCGAACCTCGTCCTCCGCGTCAGCCTCCGCGGCTGGGACACCAACGACTTCGCGGGGCGGCTCTCGGACGAACTCGGCGCGAGCAGAGAGCGCGTCTCGTGGGCCGGCACGAAGGACAAACACGCCGTGACGACTCAGCTGTTCACCGTCAACGGCGGCGACGCCGCCGACGTGCCCGACATTCCGAACGCCGATATCGAAGTCGTCGGCCGCCTCGGGCGCACGCTGAACTTCGGCGACCTCGCGGGCAACGGCTTCCGTATCCGCGTCCGCGACCCCGAACACCCCGACAACGCCGCGGCCGTCACCGACGCCCTCGCCGAGTTCGGCGGCCGCGAGGGTCGCGTCGGCGTTCCGAACTTCTTCGGCCACCAGCGGTTCGGGAGCATCCGCCCCATCACCCACAAAGTCGGCCTCCACGTCGTCCGCGGCGAGTGGCGCGAGGCCGTGTTGGCGTACTGCGGCGGGCCGACCGAGGACGAACCCGAGGAGACCCAAGAAGGCCGCGCCGTCGTCGACGAGGAGGCCGCGTCGGCCGACCCCGACTGGCACCGCGCGCTCGACGCGATTCCGGGCTACCTCGGCTACGAGCGGGGGATGCTCCACCGACTCGCCGAGGACGGCGCGGAGACCGACGCGGACTGGCGCAACGCGCTCGAATCGGTCCCGTCGAACCTCCAGCGACTGTTCGTCAACGCCGCGCAGTCCTACGCGTTCAACCGGATGCTCTCGGAGCGCCTCGACCGCGGCCTCCCGTTCGACGAACCCGTCGAGGGCGACGTGGTCTGCTTCGCCGACCGCGACGCGCCCGAGGGGCTGGAACTCCCCGACGTGAGCCGCCTCCAGACCGCGACGGGCCGCCGGGTCGAGGTCATGGGCCGGCACATCGAGCGCGGCCGCGCGTTCGTCACGGCCCCGCTCGTCGGCACCGACACCGAACTCGCCGAGGGCGAACAGGGCGACATCGAGCGGGGCGTCCTCGACGACCTCGACCTCGAACCGGGCGACTTCGACCTCCCCGGTAACTTCCGGTCGACCGGGACGCGCCGGGCGATTCTCGTCCGCACCGACCTCGACGTGGAGCGCGAGAGCGGCGACGCCGACGACGCCGACGGCGCTGGCGACGACCTCGTCTTCGACTTCGCGCTCCCCCACGGCTCGTACGCGACGGCCGTGATGCGCGAGTACCTGAAGGCCGGACCGCTCGACCTCTGAAAAGCGAACCGAGACGCGAACGTACAATCGAACCGAGACGCGAACCTACTGTTCTGCGGCGCTCGCGGCGGGGCTGGGTCCCGCCCGTCTCTCCGCATCCGCGGTGCGCGTGGTCGCGTAGCCGATGGCCGCGAAGGGAAGCGAGAGGAGCGTCGCGGCGACCGCGAACCCGACCGCGAGGCCGACGGACTCCGGGTCGAAGCCGGCGGCCTCCGCGGCCGGCGGGAAGTACGACCACGCGGGGACGGCGAACGCGAGCGCCGAGACGGTCGCGCCGAGGCGGAACCGACCGCGGGCGCCCGCGCCGGCGACGACGACCGGCCGGTCGCGTGCGAAGACGACCACGAGCGGGACGGTCGCCGAGGCGACGAGCGCGAACGCGTGTTCGGCGGTCGTCCGCGTGTCCGCGGGGTCGCGGTGCGCGACGAAGGCGCGGAAGCTCCCGGCGGCGACCCACGCGAGCGCGGCGAACAGCGCGGTCGAAAGCGGCGCGGCCCGGCTGAGATACGAGGCGACCCCCCGACCCGTGTCGAGCGCCGATTGGCCAAGTTGCGTGGCGAGACGGACGGTCGTCTCGGGGTCGGCCGCGAGCGCGACCAGTCCGACGAGACCGGCGAGCGCGAGCGGCGACAGCGACGCGAGAAGGGCGCGGCGGCGCATACGGAGTGGAGTCTCGGACACGGGGACGAATATGTTTCGCCGGACGAGTCGTGTGTCGGGAGTCGCGGCGCGTCCGCCTCGAACCGCATAAACGGCCTTTTGTACGCGCACGCCCGACACGTCGATATGCATTGTCGGCGGTGTGGAAACCCGTTAGAGAAGCCGGGAGACTACTGTCTCACCTGCAACACCGCCAACTGCGACGCCGTCGTGGCCGTCTTCGCGGCCGACCGCGCGACGCTGACGTTCCTCGACGAAGAAGACGTGCTCGGCGAGACGACGGTCACGACGGTTCCCGAGTCGGACGACGAGACGAAGGTGGTCCAGCTCCGGAACTTCGCCGGCCTCGTCGCCGACGAGATTCGACGCAAGCGCCCCGAAACCGTGTACGCCGCGGGCGAGCGCGCTCCGTTGCGCGAGACGCGTGCCCAACTCCACCACGAGTTCTACCGCGTCTCCGACGACGACCCGGTCCAGCGCGTCCTCGACACCCGCGGGGAGCGGACGCTCGAAGTCGTCGACATCCCGCCCGCGGAGAAACTGGGCGGGAGCCACAGCACGCTCATCGGCGGGCGGCGGGGTCGCCGGGCAATCGGCGTCGTCGCCGGCCACCCGCACGTCAAGAAGGTCATCCCCGGCCCCATCGACGCCGGCGGCACCGGGTCGCGGACGGGCCTCCGGGCGAAGGTCACCCGCGCCGACGACAACGGCAACGTCAGACTCCTGCTCCGCGACGGGTCGAGCGTCCAGGAGAACCGCATCGTCACGACGGCGATGAACCGCGAGACGGGCGAGCGCGTCCGCGACGACCTGAACGAGGCGCTGCGCGAAGACGGGTTACAAGACGAGTAGCGAGTGAGAGCGCCGAGCGAGAGGAAGGCGACCGACTCAGGCCGACTCGGCGGCCCCCTCCGGGACCGTCTCGATGCGAACCGGCTCCGTCTCGCCCGCTTCCCCCTGTGACTCGTACCACGCGACCGTCTCGGCGATGGCGTCTCGCAGGGGGGTCGGTTCGACGGCGTCGCCGAACGCCTCGCGGAACTTCGCGTCGCGGACGACGTACGGCTCCTCGAAGGCGTAGCGCATCTCCGCGAGCTCCTTCAGCGGCGCGCTCAGGTAGCCGCCGAGAGTCAGCGCGAGCCCCGGCGCGGCGATGATGTGCGGGAAGCCGGGGTCGACCTCGGCGGCCTCGTAGACGAGGTCGACGAACCGGCGCGTCGACACCGTCTCGGGGTTCGGGACGTGCCAGACCTCGCCGAGCGCCTCGTCGCGCTCGCCGAGGAGGACGAGCGCCCGGGCGAAGTCGGGGACGTAGGTGTAGGTGTGGGCGAGCCGCGGGTCGCCGAACACCTTCGCGCGCTTGCCGGCGACGGCGGCCCCGAACACCTGCTCGCCGACGGCCGACTCGCGGACGCGCGGGCCGAAGAAGTCGCTGGCGCGGCCGATAGTCGCCTCGATGCGACCCGCCTCGTGAGCGTCGAGGACGATGTCGGCGCACTCGGCTCTGGCCTGCCCCTTCGGGCCGGTGGCGGCATAGGGGAGGTCCTCGGTGAGGCGGACCTGCACCGGGCCGTACATGTAGAGGTTCTCGGCGACGACGAGGCGCGCGCCGGCGGCTTCGGCCCCGGCGACGACACCGCGGGTGAGGTCGGGGAACAGTTCGGGCCACTCGTCGTACGGCGGTTGAGCGCAGTGGTAGACGACGTCCGCGCCCGCGAAGGCGGCGACGGCGCGGTCGGGGTAGAGCACGTCGGCGAGGCGGCTCTCGACGCCCTCGGGGAGGAAGTCGGGTTCGTGGCGGGTCACCGCGACCACGGCCTCCCCGCGCTCCCGGAGCTGTTCCATCACCGCGAGTCCGACGGGACCGGCACCCACCACTACGTGTTGTGTCATGGCCTCCCGTACGCGCGCCGGCGACAAAGCCGTGTCTAGGCCCGTCAGGTCCCGAGACGACTCGTAGGGTTTATCCATACCGGCGAGGTAGTTCGCGGTACTATGGCCGAGAAGAAGGCACGATCCGTCGGTAGTTCCGGGCGCTTCGGCGCGCGGTACGGCCGCGTCGCTCGACGCCGCGTCAAGGAAATCGAAGCAGAGATGCGCAACTCCAAGGTCGACGGCGACGACGTCACTCGCGTCGAAACCGGCGTCTGGAAGAACGAGAAGACCGGCGAGGTCTTCACCGGCGGCACCTACCGCCCGCAGACCCCCGCCGGCAAGCAGGTCCGCCGCTCCATCCGCGCCGCGCTCACCGGCGAGGACGAATAACTCCCAAGTAGCCTCGACGCTTTCCATCTCACAATGAGCTACAAGTGTTCCCGGTGCAAGCGCGATGTCGAACTGGACGAGTTCGGTGGCGTCCGCTGTCCGTACTGCGGCCACCGCGTCCTGCTGAAAGAGCGGTCGCCCAACGTCAAAGAAGTCGCCGTCGAGTAGCGTGCGCCCAGCGCACAGCGCTTCGCTCGAATTCGACTATTCTACCGAGCGGCGCGCGCGCGTCGTCGAGCGCAGCGTCGCCGTCGAGGAAGGCGAGATAGACGACGCCCGGTCCGGCGCGCGCGTCGCCCGAGAGGGCCGGACCGTCGTCGTCACCGTCGAGGCCGGCGACCTCGTCGCGCTCCGCGCGGGCGTGAACTCGTGGATACGCCTCGTGGAGACCGCAGAGCGCGTCGCTTCGGCGGGGAGCCCGCTTTTTGAGTCCGCGTAGGAGACCGCGGGTGTTTTAGGGCCGGCGTCCCGTCGGTTCGGGTATGCAGGGAAGTCTACCGCCGGAAGCCCAGGAGAAGCTCGAAGAACTGCAGAACCTTCAGGAGACCGCCCAGAACGTCTCCGAGCAGAAGCAGTCCTCCGAGAGCGCGCTCAACGAGGCGCAGACGGCGCTCACCACGCTCGAAGAGATCGACGGCGACTCGAAGATGTACCGCGAGGTCGGCGAACTCCTCATCGAGACCGACTACGAGTCGGCCAAGGACGACCTCGAAGAGAAGGTCGAGAGCCTCGAAGTCCGCGTCGAGCAGCTCACGAAGCAGGAGACGCGCGTGCAGGAGAAGTTCGAGAGCCTGCAGGAAGAGCTCCAGCAGATGCTTCAGGGCGGCGCGGGCGGCGCGGGTCCGATGGGCCCCGGCGGCGCGTAAATGCCACAGCCGACGGACGAAGAGGTGGTCGAGACCGCCGCGGAGGCGGCTGAGGGCCTCATCTTCGCCCGCTTCAAGCAGTCCCGCGTCAAGGACTTCGACGTCACCGTGACGTTCGAAGACGGCGTCCTCGACGTGGACGTGTACGTCAACGCGCCCGACGACGCCGACGACGCGGAGGCGGTCGCCGAGGAGGCGGCGTTGACGGCGCAGGAGGCCGTGGACGAACTGTTCGCGGCCGCCGACGAGGAGTAAGGGACGTTCTCGCGGGCACCCCCCGCACTCGGTTTCTCCCGGCGAGCGGCCGCGCCGTCGCGGCCGTCGCGCGGAACGAACGCGAAGCGATTCGCGCACAGAATTTCGGATTCCGCAAGTATCACCAGAGGTCGGTGTGAAACCGCCCGACACAATTAAACATGATAGTGATGTATGTTACCTCATGTCAATACGAAGAACGCCGAGAGGGACGACCGCGTTGGACCGGTTACGAGAGCGATACAGCGAGGCCGACCGCACCTGTTCGAAGTGCGGCTTCACCGACGACGACGGCGAGTGGTCGGCCAAGACGACCGGGTCGAGCGTGTTCTATCGGCGCGTCTGTCCGAGTTGCGGCGCTATCGAGACGCGAACGCTCTCGCTGAAGTAGTGCGACGGGCGGTCGCTCGTCGCTCGCATCAACTCGTGAGTGGCGACGCCGGAACCGCGGAGAACGAGAGGTGGAAGGGAACGCCGGACGAAGACGAGCCGCCGGCCGCCGGCGTCACCTACGCGAGGAAGAACACGAGCAGGCTGACGGCCATCGCCGCGAGGATGAGCGCGATTGCGAGCGCCCCGCCCATCGAGACGACGACGTTGGCGTGGCTGGCGAGCGTCTCGGTGCGGTCGTTGCCGAAAATCGTCACCTCCGCGCGTTCGGTCGCCATGCCGGCGACGACCGGCTCGGTGTCCGCGAGCGCGTCGTCGACGAGGCGCTCGATGGTCTCGCGGAGTTCGTCGGGGTCGATGGCCGCGCCGACCTGATTTTCCGCCTCGACGGTGTTGACGATGTGGGTGTCCGTCGTCATCACCTCGGCCACGTCGACGCTCGCCTCCGGGCCGGTCGTCAGCGCCTCGACGATTCGGTCGCGCAGGCCCGGTTCCATGTTGTTGCCGTCGATGAGGACGTACGCGGTCGTCTGGTCGCCGACGGTCGTCGCGGCCACGCGGATGCCCAGCGGGCCGATGCCCTCTCGCGGCGTCCAGTCGGTCGGGTCGAACGCCGTCCCCAGCGAGAGCGACCCGCGCGGCGACGCCGAGAGTTCCTCCCCCGCGAGCCCGGCCGCGGTAATCATGTCGAACGACCGCTTGCTCCCCGGGGTGACGTGGCCGAGGTCGGCGCCTTGGAGCCCGTTGTTGCAGTTGTGGGCGTCGACGAGGAGCACGTCCCGGAGGCCACTCGTGCGGGCCTCGGCGGACGCCGAGAGGCCGACCGCGTACTCGACGTCGTCGGCGAACTGCGGGGCGTACGTCGAGACGAGGAGCGCGTCGTCGCCGAAGCGCTGGCCGAGCATCTTCGCGTCGCCGGACTGGACGCGGGCGCTTTCGGTCACCTCGGAGCTGTACTCGATGCGCTCGTAGGCGTCGTCGGCCGCGTCGAGGACCACGTCGACCTCGCGCTCGGTCACGAGGTTGAAGTCGTGGCCCGCGGTCGCGTGGGGCGGGAACACGAGGCCCTCGGCCCGGCGGGCGACGCGCTCGGGGAAGTTGCCGCCGCCGATTTCGCCCATCGGACCCGGGTGAATCATCGGCAGGACGAACCGGGCCTTCTCGGTGCCGTCCTCGCGCTCGAACGAGAGCACGGTGACGGGGACGATGGCCTCCTGTCCGAGCTGTTCGAAGAAGTCCTCCAGTTCGCGGGTGCCCTCGGCGATGTGGCCGATGAAGCCGCGGATGAAGTCGAGGACGGACACGCCGAGTCCGCGACGCCACGGGCGGTCGACGATGCGGAGGAAGACGTAGACGCCGAGGGCGTACATCACGCAGGTGATGGCGAGGAGTTGGAAGTGGCTCAGCGCGATGGCCGACAGCTCGGGCGGTGCCCGGTCGGGGCGGGCGAGATACGGCATCAGATAGGCGTCGAGGATGGGGCCGCCGACCTCGAAGAAACGGAGCGTCCCGCTGTAGACGAACAGGAGGGCGGCGGACGTGAGCGTCTGGATGCTCGCCGGGACCGCCGCGATGAGAATCGACGACCGCGAGACGGCCATCACGATGAGCAGGCGGAAGGCGAACACCGACGCGAGGGCGACCACGAGCGCGTCGAAGACGAACGTCTGGCCGAGGCCCGTGAAGACGGAGACGATGGCGGCCCCGGTGAGGAACGTGACGATGATCACCTCGCCCGCGAGCGCGAGGAGCGACGAGCGGTTGTGCGTCAGCTTCCCGCCGACGAACCGGTCGACGCCGGTGGTGCCGAACGCCGCGACGACGGTCGGAATCCCGATGAAGAAGATACCTTCCCAAGCGTCTCTGCCGAGGAAGAAGATGCCCCGCCACGAGCCGGCGAGGTCCCCGGAGTCGAACGCCCCGATGCCCGCCATCGCGGCGACGAGCAGGGCGAACCCGAGGCTCGTGTACCAGCTGGGCGCGCGGAAGATGAACCGCGAGAGCCCAGCGAGGTCGCTCTGGGTGGAGGTCATTTCCCGAACAGACAGAACGGAGGCCGGTAAATGTCTCGGCTTGCTTCCGAGGAACGACCATGAAAGACGGCGCATCGTGTCGCCGGGATGCGGTTTTCCGCGGCGGCGACAGGGAGAGAACTGAGCCGCGGCGACAGAGAAAAGCGAGTCACCGCGGAAAACACGGCCGCGGTCGAAGGCGACCGGCCGCTCGCAGTCGTCGGTTACCGCTCGCAGATGTCGATGAAGTTCTCGAACACTTCCTCGCCCTCGGCGGTGTGGGCGACCTCGGGGTGCCACTGGACGCCGTAGAGGTCGCGGTCGGCGTCGCTCATGGCCTCGATGGTGCACACGTCGCTCGTGGCGGTGTGGGTGAAGCCCTCGGGGACCTCCTTAACCTCGTCGGCGTGGCTGGCCCAGACGCGGGTCTCGGGGGCGAGCGAGCCGATGAGCGGGTCGTCCTCGTCGAGGATTTCCACGTCCACGTCGGCGTAGCCGCCGTAGTCGCCGGAGCCGACGCGACCGTCGAGCTCCTCGGCGAGAATCTGCATGCCGAGACAGATGCCCAAGACGGGCACGTCGAGGTCGAGGTAGTCGGGACTGCGGCCGATGCGGTCCATGTCGGGGCCGCCGGAGAGGACGATGCCGTCCGCGTCGATGTCCGCGGGGTCGGTGTCGTTGTCGACGAGTTCGGTGTCGACGCCGAGGTCGCGGAGCGCGCGCCGTTCGAGGTGGGTGAACTGCCCGTGGTTGTCGATGACGACGATGCGGGTCATGTCCCGGATTGGACCACCGTGCCTAAAAGTCAATCGAATAGTGGTCGAGATGGGCGTATCCGTGCATCAGATTGGCACGTCGAGGGCGGTTGGGTCGCGGCGAGTTCGCTTCGATGTTTGGGTGGGTTCCTTGGCGCGAGTGTTCTCATAATTCAACGACATCGCTTCGACGTGATACCACAAAACGCATGCGAGCAGAGAGAGTGAAATTAAGTCATGCGACCGCTCTCCCACCGAGTGATTCTCATTGGTCTCTTGGCCGGTCTCGTACTGGTCGCCGGCTGTACATCACCGCTCTCCGACCACGAGACACAGATTCTCATCGAGAACGAACGGGAGACAAGTTACTTGGTCACGGTCTTCCAAAGCACCCACGAGAGCTACGAGAACCTTCGCTTCGACGTTACCACGAGAGACGGTCGTCAGAAGCTCGTTCGGGGAGCGGAACTACAGACTGAGGCGAACTACACCAATGTCACGCTCCACGACCCGGTACGTTCGGAGCGCGTGTCGACAGTCCCGGATGGCAACAGTACGGAATTTGTCGACGACTGGAACGAAAGTCAGACAACCGTTTACGTAGTCGAAACGTACCAAAACGAGCTGTTGGAGGTGTACGTCATGCAGTGTGATCGCGACATGGCACTCACGTTCACGACCGCTCCAAACGAGGACTTCAGAATCACTTCACGCTGTGTTCAGGACGTTCATGGGTAAGTACCACTCCGGTGGCAGAGTTGCCTGACCGCTCGCTGCTGACTACATCCTCCAGCTATGCCACACGCGTTCCATCAGATTCGACGGATTCCAACGGACCCTCCTCTCCGCTCCCACGACTCACTCGTCGCCGGCGCGGTCCCGCGCCGTCTGGAACCCGAGTTCGTCGAGTTCCTTCGTCCGGCGACCCTCCCGCTCGGCGATGGCCTCGACGTCGGGCGAGGCGTCGTCGTCGATGCGGGCGAACGACTTGTGGACCTTCGTGTGGCACCACCGACACAGCGCGACCGTGATTTCGTGAGAGGGTTCGTCGCCGTTACCATCGCCGTCGCTGTCACCGCCGCGGCCGCCGTACGAGAGGTGGTGTTCTTCGAGTAAAGGGCGAGCGGCCGAGTCGTGGGCCATGCGGACCTCTTCGAGGCCGCACCGGATGCACTCGCGGCCGTTCGTCGTCGAGGCGTAGTGCGGGCAGTCGCGGAAGTCACAGCCCTCAGCGGCGGCGACGCACTCGTAGTCCGCTCGGGCGCGCTCGCGGGCGAACGCCGGGTTGCGGTCGGCGTACTCGCGGGCGAGCCGGCACGCGCCGTCGCTCGTGAGGTGGTCGCAGCGGCCGGCGTGGTCGTAGGGGTCATCGACCCCCACGGGCGTCCCTGTCGGCGTCCGCTCCATGGGGCGCGTTCGGGGCGGGGGAAGCCTAAACGTTGCTCTCGGCGGCGGACGGCCCGCCGTCTCGACGGTGGATTCATCACGCCCGCCGTCGAAGCCGGCCCCGTGAGACTCGTTCACCGACGGAACGGAGACCAATCGACCCTCGCGTCGAACGTCGAGACGGCCGACTCGTTTCTCTCGCAGGCGCGCGGGCTGATGTTCCGCGGCTCCGTGCCGGACGACTACGCCCTCGTCTTCCGGTTCGACGACGCCGACCGTCACAGCCTCCACATGGTGTTCGTCCCGTTCGACATCGACGCGCTCTGGCTCGTCGGCGACGAGGTGACGAAGAAAAAGCGGCTATCGGCGTGGACGGGCATCGGCTTCGGGATGGCCGACACCATCGTCGAACTCCCCGCGGGCGCGGCCGACGGCGTCGAACCCGGCGACCTGGTCGAGATTTCGGAGTGACTCGTCGGCCTCGAATCGACGCCCGTCCAGCGCGGTCCCCGGAGAGACACCAATTTCTGTCGGAACCATCTCTTTTATCCCTTCATCGACAAATGTCTTCAACTACTATGTCGGAACCTACCACACCGACGGAGGATAGAGTAAGTCGTCGCGAGACGGCTGGCTGTGAAATTCGACGGTTCTAACCCACAAGGACACGATTCTACCGTGAACGAACGATTCGGGAAGACCCCCGAGCTACGCACTTCTGATTCAGTACAGCTCTTAGACACCACGCTCCGCGACGGCGAGCAGGCCCCCGGTGTCTCCCTGACGCCGGCCCAGAAGGCCGATATCGCCCGCGCGCTCGACCGCGCGGAGGTCGATTACATCGAAGCCGGCAGCGCCTGCACCGGCCCCGGCGAGCGCGAGACGATAAAGCGCGTCACGTCGCTCGGCCTCGACGCGACGGTGACGAGTTTCGCCCGCGGCGTCAAGAACGACGTCGACCTCGCGCTCGACTGCGACGTGGACGGCATCACGCTCGTCGTGCCGGCGAGCGACCGACACGTCGAGTCGAAGGTCGGGACGACCCGCGAGGGCGTCGTCGAGACGACCGACGAGCTCGTCGCCTACGCCAAGGACCACGGCCTCTGGGTCGAGGTCATCGGCGAGGACGGCTCGCGGGCCGCCCCGGAGTTCCTCGAATCGCTCGCGCGCGCCAGCCACGACGCCGGCGCCGACCGCTTCTGTTTCGCCGACACGGTCGGCCACACGAGCCCCGAACACACCTACGAGGTCGTCTCCCGACTCGCTGAGCTCGGCCCGACCTCGACGCACACCCACGACGACCTCGGTCTCGCGATGGCGAACGTCCACGCCAGCCTCGCCGCGGGAGCCGACCTCGTCCACACCACGGTCAACGGCATCGGCGAGCGCGCCGGCAACGTCGCGCTCGAAGAGGTCGCCATCGCGCTCGACCACTGCTACGACGTGGAGTCGGTGAAGCTCGACGAACTCTACGCGCTCGCCCAGAAGGTCGCGCAGGCCACGGGCGTCTCGCTCCCGCCGAACAAGGCGGTCGTCGGTCAGAACGCGTTCACCCACGAGAGCGGCATCCACACCGACGGGACGCTCAAGGACGACGCGATGTACGAGCCGTACCCGCCGGAGACGGTCGGCCGCGAGCGCCGCCTCGTCCTCGGGAAGCACGCCGGTCGCGCCGGCGTCAAGGCCGCGCTGGAGGAGCACGGCGTCGACGCCACCGACGAGGAAGTCGCCGCCGTCGTCGAGCGCGTGAAGGAACTCGGCGACCGCGGCAAGCGCGTCACCGACGCCGACCTCCTCGCGTTCGCAGAGGACGTACAGGGCCGCGAGCGCGCCCGACAGGTCGAACTGCTCGACCTCACGGCCGCCTCGGGCGGCGGCACGCCGACCGCGAGCGTCCGCCTCCGCGTCGAGGGCGAAGAGCGCGTCGCCTCCGACACCGGCTCCGGCCCGGTCGACGCCGCGGTGAAGGCCGTCCGCGAGGCGCTCGGCCCCGACGCCGACGCCCAACTCGACGAGTACCACGTCGACGCCATCACCGGCGGCACCGACGCCGTCGTGACCGTCGAGGTGACGATGTCGCTCGGCGACCGAAGCGTCACCGTCGCGGCGTCGCACGCCGACATCACGCGGGCGAGCGTCCAGGCGATGGTGGACGCGCTCGACCGACTGCTCGCGCCGAATCACACGTCGCCGACGCCCGCGTCGGCTGACGACTGAGAAAACGAACCTGTCGCGTCTGCGTCCGCGTTTTTCTCCCGCTCCCGGGACGACTGAATCCGGACTACCGCGTCTCTTTGGCGACGAGATAGGTCCAGCCGCCGCGGCGCTCGAACCCGATAGCGTCGTCGCCGAGTTCCGTCTCGGCGAAGTCGGCGACGCGGCCGGTCCGGACCGTCGTCACGTCGATGCGTCGCGTCCCGTCCCGTTCGCTCGTGTCCGCGCTTGCTACGTTCGCACTCATACTTGCGCTGACGCGGGCAGGGGATATGTATCGCATCCTAGTAGAGTGAAAGTGAAATCGAGGGACTGCACGGCCCCGTGCGGAAGACTCGCTAGTCACGTGTAACGGCGGCACTCGCTTCAAACGTCGAAGCGGTTACTCCGGACGAATGACGACGACGATGATAGTAACGATGACGACGAATGCGGCACCGAAGTAGCCGGCCACTCGGTAGCTCTCGATGAGCAGGAGCAAATACAGGAGGGCGATGACCGTGTCGAGTTTGTATTCGAGCGCGGCGTCCATACGGTCCGGTATTCGTGTCTGATTAGTAACTGTTTGGGGGACGAAGCGTGAGCAGTCGGGCGTATCAGAACCGATTTGCAAGCCAGTCTGGACTATCGAAACGATGGTTGGGTTCACGGAGCGCGAACGGTCGGGAGTGTACAAGTCGATATACGCGCGGCGGGACATCCGGCGGTTCGGCGACGACCCGATTCCGGAGGAGACGCTGGCGCGACTGCTCGACGCCGCGCATCACGCCCCGAGCGTCGGCTTCTCGCAACCGTGGGACTTCGTCGTCGTCGAGGACGACGAGACGAAAGCGGAGATCGCGTCCATCGCGGAGCGGGCGATTGCGGCGGCCCGCGAGGGCTATCGAGAGCCTCGAAAGTCGGAGTTCGGTCGGTTGAAGTTGGAGGGCATCACCGACGCCCCGGTGAACATCTGCGTCACCTGCGACCCGACCCGCGACGCGCCGCACGTCCTCGGGCGCAACACGATGCAGGCGATGGACGCCTACTCGACGTGCCTCGCCGTGCAGAACCTCTGGCTGGCCGCGCGGGCCGAGGGCGTCGGCGTCGGCTGGGTGTCGTTTCTCTACCCGCACGAGGTCCGCGAAGTACTGGGCATTCCGCACCACGTCGACCCGATTGCGTATCTCTGCGTCGGCTACCCCGAGGACGGCTTTCCGGAGGAGCCGGTGCTACAGCGAGAGGGGTGGCGCGAGCGCATCGACACGAGCGAACTCGTCCATCGAGAGCGGTGGAAGTCCGGGTCGGTTTGAAGAGCGAAGTTTGAACTCGGGAGGGCGTTCGTCCCGCGCCTCCGAACCCCACGGGCATCGTCAGCTTCGACGAAGATCGCTCCGAGACGGTGCAGAGAACAATAGCACGGTATAGCCGACGACTCCTCCGACGAGCAGCGCCGCGACTGCGCCAGCCGGCCCCCCGAGCGAAAAGCCTTGGAGGACGACGACACCGAATAAAATCTAACAATTCTATCGGTCAGAAATCTGGCAGAGTGGGGTTGAGTGACGAAATGTAACCCTAGGCCGTCGCAGGCGCGGCCACGAAGTCGCGGCGCGACGAGACGCGCCGCTCAGAGTGTTGTGGCCGCGAGAAGCGCCGAGGGTGAGAGTTGAACCTCACTCGCTCACTGCGTTCGCTCGCTGGTTCAAATCTCAGGTGGTCGCACATCCTCGTCACGAGAGGCGAGAGACATAAACGTCTCTCGCGAGGTGACGTTCGGAAGAAGCGCCGAGGGTGAGATTTGAACTCACGTGTCCGAATGGACAGTAGATTTCGAATCTACCGCCTTGGCCGGGCTAGGCTACCTCGGCTTCCATCGTTGTCTCTCTCGCGGATAGTTTAATCCGTTTCGATTTCCGAGGGCCGCGGCGGAGAGTCACACGGACGCAGTCGGCGAGTCTGCGCCGGACGGGGCCGAGCGGGGCGGCCGGGGTCGAGAACTGGTAGCCGACCGACCGAATCCCGCCGACCAACGGGAATAAGTCGCACGCAGACCCGAGAGGTGTATGGACATCGACACGGCCAGCGAGACGTGCGCCGAGGTGCTCGACGCCATCTCGGAGGCCGTCATCGCCGACCGAGCCTTCCTCGAAACCGTCCTGACGGGCGTCCTCGCCCGCGGCCACGTCCTCCTCGAAGACGTCCCGGGAACCGGAAAGACACTCACCGCGCGGAGCGTCGCCACCGCGCTCGGACTGTCGTTTTCCCGCGTACAGTTCACCCCGGACCTCCTCCCGGCCGACGTGACCGGGACGAACATCTACGACGAGCGCGAGCGGACGTTCGAGTTCTCGCCCGGCCCCATCTTCGCCAACGTCGTCCTCGCCGACGAGATAAACCGCGCGCCGCCGAAGACGCAGGCCGCGCTCCTCGAAGCGATGGAGGAAGGGCAGGTGACCGTCGACGGCGAGACGCACCAGCTCCCGAGCCCCTTCTTCGTCATCGCCACGCAGAACCCCGTCGAACAGGAGGGGACGTTCACCCTGCCCGAGGCGCAGGTCGACCGGTTCGTCGTGAAGTCGGCCATCGGTTACCCCGACCTCGACGGCGAGGTCGAACTCCTCCACCGGCGCGCGGGCCGGAGCGAACAGAGCCCGAGCGTCGAGCGCGTGCTCGACCGCGACGCCGTCACCGCCGTCCGCCGCGCGCCCGAGTCGGTCCGCGTCGAAGACGACCTGCTCGAATACATGGCGAAACTCGCGCGGGAGACGCGCACCGACCGGCGGGTCCGCATCGGCGTCTCGCCCCGCGGAACCCAGCGGCTGTTCGAGGCGACCCGCGCCCGCGCCGTCATCGAGGGCCGCGAGTTCGTCACGCCCGACGACGTAAAGCGCGTCGCGCAGTCGGTCCTCGCCCATCGCCTCGTTCTGACGCCGGACGCGCGGGTCGAGGACGTGCGGAAATCGGATGTCGTCGACGACGTGCTCGGCCGGGTGACCGTGCCGACGCTGGAGTAGTCGGGAGAACGGAGACGGGAGAACGGAGACGGGAGAACGGAGACGGGAGAACGGAGACGGGAGAACGGAGACGGGAGACGTGAAGCGGACGGCCGCTCAGCGCGTGACGACCGCCACGAGCGCGACGACGCCGACCAACAGTAAGACGACGGCCGTGACGGGCTGGCCGCCGGCGGCC
>NZ_CSTE01000002.1:1470614-1611905 GCF_001368915.1 Haloferax massiliensis
GTAGACGACGGCCGCGCCGACCGCGAGCACGACGAGCGTCGCCGCCGCGTGGACGAGTTCGAGCCGGCGCGTGTCGGTCTCGCGGCCGAGGTGTTCGCCGACGGAGCGCGCGTTGTCGGCGAGGTCCCACGCGAGTATCGACCCGACCGCGGCGAGTAAGAGCGCCTCCGTCCCGGCCCCGCTCGCGCCCGCGAAGAGGAGCGAAAGGAAGAACAGCCCGCCCGCGGCGTCGACGATGCGCCGCGAGCCCCGAACTAGTCCGGCGGCGAGCGCGACCGTCGCGGTGAGGCCGCCGACCGCCGCCGTCGACGTGGTAAAGCCGAGCGCGAGGACGGTGAGTCCGGCCGCCGACAGCGCCATCGCGGTCCCGGTCCGCGTCGGCTTGCGGGTGATTTCGCTCACCGCGACCACCCCGCTTCGGCCCGCGCGAGCGCGACGCCGAGCGGTTCGTCACCCCAGTCGACGACGCGGACGCCGCTCCGCCGGAGTTCGCGGAGCCGCAGGTCGCGCTCGATGCGCGCGAGTCGCGCGCCGACGGTCGATGTCGCCGTCGGGTCGGGCGAGACGACCGTCACGGCGTGGCCGTAGGCCTCCAACCGGCGGGCGACCGAGACCGCGTAGTCGTCCACGAGCGGCGAGCAGAAGATGACCTGCGCGTCGCTGGCGAGGCGACGTCGGAGCCGTCGGACGACGACGGAGCCGAAAAAGGCCCCGTCCGGCGGCGTCGGCGCGAACGCCGGATGGGTGGCGAACAGTCGCCGGGCGCGGGCGCGGTGGTCGACGCCCGACGAGGGGGCGAGCCAGCACTCGTCGGGGCCGAACGCCGCGATGCCGACGCTGTCGCCGCTGTCGAGGAGCGCCGAAAATGCGACGCTCGCGGCGTCGACGGAGCGCTCGACCGCGGTCTCCGCCTCGTCGTCGGGGGCGACGTGCGCCTCCGCGCGGGTGTCGACGACGAGCACGACTGCCGCGGCCCGTTCCTCGCGGAACTCCACGGTGGCGAGTTCGCCCGTGCGGGCGCGGCGGTTCCAGTCGATGCGGCGAATCGGGTCGCCGTGGCGGTACTCGCGGATGGACGCGAACTCCAGTCCCGACCCCGGCACGTCGGTCTCGACGCGCCCGGCGTACTTCGAGGTGAGGCCCCGAAGCGGCAGGTCGGCGGTCGCGGCGAGTTCGGGCTCACACCGGAGCGTCGTCTCGGCGCCGAACGTCTCGCGGGACTCGACGGCCCCGCTCGGGTCGCGGACGACGACGACCGTCTCGCCCCACGCGTGCTCGCCGCGGACGGCCGTGACGGTGTACGTCGCGGTCGCGGTCGCTCCCGGTCTGAGCGCAGTCCCCAGTCGGGCGGGGCCGTCGGCCACGCCGAGCGCCGGCGGCACGCCGTCGACGACGCGGAGGTCGAACAGCGTCCGAGGCCCCTCGTTGGTGACGCGGAGCGTGACTTCGACCTCGTCGTCGGGGTCGGGCGTCGCGTCCGAGAGGTCGCGCTCGACGCGGAGCGACACCTCGGGGATCGCCGCGACCCGGACGTAGGCGAGGACGACGACGCCGAGGCCGGCCGCGAGGAGGAGCGACGGCTCGCGGGTGAACACGCCGGCGGCGGCCGCGACGAGGACGAGACCGTCGAGGCCGGTCCAGCGGTCGGTGTCGAAGCCGCGACTCATCGGCGCTCACCCGCGGGGTCGTCGGCGGTGCCGACTCGCTCTATCGCGGCGACGGTCCGTTCGGCGCGGTCGGAAAGCGACGACTGACCGGACAGCAGGAGTCGGACGCGCTGTCGAAGCGGAACCGAGACAGACGCGCCGAGAAATCGCGCGGCGACCGGGTCGTCGGTCCACCCGCCGGTTTTGAGGAGCGCGGCCGCTTCCTCGGGAGCGTGACCGCCGCGGGCGACGAGCGCCCCCTTGGCCCGGGTTTCGAGGCGGTCGACGACCCGCTCGCGGGCGGCCCAGCGGGTTCGCCGACCCGCCGCCGACACGAGGTCGTCGTCGAAGTCGGAACCGGGAACCGGGACCGAAATCCGCGCTTCCGGGTCGCCGGTGACCGTGGTGTTCGGGGTCGTGTCGCGGCGGTGTTGGACGTACCGAAGGCCCTGCAACGCCGCGAGCGCCGCGACGAGGCCGAGGAAGACGTCCGTCAGTTCGAGGCCGAGCGAGACGCCGGCGATGACCGCGAACCCGGCGACCGTGGCGACGACGCCGACGAACACGAACAGCCGGCGTGCGAGCGTCATCGGTCGCCCTCCGCCGACTCGGCGTAGGCGTCTTCGATGTTCCTGAGCGCGTCGACCGCCCGGCGTTCTCGCTCCGGCGTCGCCTCGAAGCCGCCGTAGCGAACTTCCTCGAACAACGTCGTCAGGGCGCTCACGTCGTCGCGGTCCATGCCGGCGTCGACGGCCGAGTCGGCGAACTCGGCGGGCGTCGCGGCGCGGCGGTTCGGCACGTCGAGGAGCGCGGTCATCTCGCCCCACGCGCGGAACACCTCGTTTTCCACGTCCGCGTCGCCGTCCTCGATGCGCTGGGCCGCGGCCCCGGCGGCCCGCCCGACCGCGGCGACGTCCGGCCCTTCGTCCTCGTCGACGGGGGCGGCTTCGCCGTCGGCCTCGGGCGAGTCGCCGGTCCCCGTCACGAGCATGAAAACCGCGACGACGAGTGCGACCGCGAGGAGGAGGCCGAACAGCACCGTCGGCGGTGAAACGCTCTGGGCCGCGCCACCGCCGCCGAGACTGCCACCGCCACCGGCGGGGAGAAACGAGACGTTCCGCGCGGCGGCCGCGGCGCGAGACGAAAACGAGGACTCGCGGCGACACGCCGTGAGGAGGGCGAAAAGCAGGACGACCGGCGGCCCGACCGCCGCGTAGATGGCGAGCGGCGGGAGCAGAGAACCGGTCTCGCGGTAGACGTACGCGCCGAGGAGGGCGAAGACGAGGGCGACGGCCGCGAGGATTCCGGGCGAGAGCAACCACGGGAGACACGGCGTCGGGATGCTGAGACTGCCGGACGAACCGCCGGTCGGTTGGACGCCGGTCCGGTCTGTGTCTCCGGTGACTGCGCCGCCGGTCTCGCCGCCACCGAAGCCTATCGGGCCGCCGCTGGTGACGACGGTCGAGTCGATGGTGGCGGCGACGACCGAGAGGGCGACGACCGCGAGGAGGGCGAGCGCGAGCGCGCGGAGGGCGGAACGGTCCACGGGAGTAGGTAACAGTAACCGAGGTAAAGACATTTCGAGGGACGGAGCGGTCGTCGGAGGGACGACTGTCATCCCGCCGACCAGCCGAGTCGAGCGGAGCGTCGGTCGCGCTGTGTCGGTGGTGCCACACGAAGGCCCGCAGACGACGCGGCCGGACAGACCACTCCGACAAGTGAACTACTCGTCCGTGCGGCGGACGAAAGTCGAGGCTCGACACCCACACACCACGTTTGCAAGTGAATTGGCGGTGGAGCGAGGTGTCGGGGCGCACCCACAGACACCACCGTTGCGCGTGAAGCGCGGCGACGCCGTGGGGGGGTGGCATCGGCGACTGCGCGGGGAGAGCACCGGTGCAAGTGAACCGCGAACGGGACCCGCCCCGCACCACCCACCACCGTTGCAGGTGATTCTTCCTGTTTCAGGTCGCCTACGCGCCGCTCGCCGCAGACTCGTCTGGCCGGGACTCGCATCGTGAGCGCCGATTCATGTCAACGCTTTAGTTGAACGCATGCTCTGTTGTTCTACTAGTCACTCTCACGTACTCTCGTTCACTTGCAATAGTGGTGTGTGTCTGTTCAAACGAGTTCACACGGACCACAACACTCGGTAGCAAGAGACATTCAGGAGACGACGATTCGAGACGAGAACACGCCGCCCATCACCCACCGATACCACCGCCGCAATTCACATGAATCAGATGAAATCGGGGTTTTAAATAAGGGGACGCTACAACGGACCGACGCTAATGCGCCGGTTCGAGCGAAAACAAAACGTCTTCACCAACAAGGACGCCCTCGGGGAGTCCTACAAGCCCGAGCGCATCGAGGAGCGCGACGACGAGATTTCGGAGTACATGGACGCGCTCCAACCGGTCGTCGACGGCTGGGAGCCGAACAACGTCTTCCTGTACGGCAACACCGGCGTGGGAAAGACCGCGGTCACCGAGTTCCTCCTCGAAATGCTCCTCGAAGACGTCTCGCAGTACGACGACGTGGACCTCAGCGTCATCTCCATCAACTGCAAGACGCTCAACTCCTCGTACCAGGTGGCGGTCGAACTCGTCAACGAGCTTCGACCGCCGGGCGCGGAGATTAGCTCGACCGGCTACCCCCAACAGACCGTCTTCAAGAAGCTGTTTCAGGAGCTGGACGACGTGGGCGGGACGGTGCTCATCGTCCTCGACGAAGTCGACTCCATCGGCGACCGCGACGAACTCCTCTACGAACTCCCGCGGGCGCGGTCGAACGGGAAACTCGAAGACGCCAAGGTCGGCCTCATCGGCATCTCGAACGACTTCAAGTTCCACGACCAGCTCGACCCGCGCGTGCAGGACACCCTCTGCGAGCGCGAACTCCACTTCCCGCCGTACCAAGCGCCCGAGCTCCAGAACATCCTCGAATCGCGCGCGGAGGTCGCCATCGCCGAGGACGCCTGCGAGGAGGGCGTGCTCAACCTCTGTGCGGCGCTCGCCGCCCGCGACAGCGGGAGCGCGCGACAGGCGCTGGACCTCCTGCGGCTGGCGGGCGAACACGCCGAGAACAAAGACGACGAGCGAATCACGCTCGACCACGTCGACATCGCCCGGCAGAAACTCGAACAGGAGCGCGTCGTCGAAGGGATGCGCGAACTCACCGAAAACGGCCACTTCGCGCTCCTCGCGGTCGTCTCGAAGGCCGCCCACGACGAGACGCCGTGTCGGATGCGCGACCTCTATCAGGAGTACCTCCGGCTGTGTAACTCCGCCGGCATCGACCCGCTCGCCCAGCGGTCGGTCCACAACCACCTCTCGGACCTCCGGATGCTCGGCATCCTCTCGGCCGAGGAGAACCGCACCGGTTCGCGCGGGAACTACTACAGCTACGCGCTCGACGTCCCCTTCTCCAGTGCGATGGAGGCGCTGTCCGACGTGCTCGCTCTCGACTCCGTCCTCGACGAGATTCGAAAGACCGCGACGCAGGCCGAGGCCGCCTGAGTTTCGTCGGACGTCACCACTCACCGGCCGAACACCACGGCTCCCCGAACGCACGCTCTCGTTCCGACGCCCCACTGAGGCGTGCTGTTCCGGGGCGTGGCAGTTCGAGACGGTGGTAGTTTCTTGGTCCGTCGGACAGATGTGTAGAGCATGACGAATCTCCCCCCGCGGCTCTCCACGGGAATATCCGGGCTCGACGCGGTACTGGACGGCGGGCTGGTGCCGAACCGGACGTACATGGTCCGCGGGGAATCGGGGGCGGGAAAGACCATCGTCGGCTACCACTTCCTGACCGCCGGACGCGAAAACGACGAGGACGTGCTTTTCATCTCCTTCGAGGAGTCGGACGCCGACCTCCGGGCGAACGCCGAGACGCTCGGATTCGACCTCTCGGAGGTTCCGATTCTCGACTTGGGGCCGTCGCCCGAGGCGTTCCTCGACGACGAGGCCTACACGATGCTGTCGCCGGGCGAGGTCGAAGGGAAGTCGACGGCGAACGAACTCCGGGAGGCAATCGAGGAACACGACCCCGACAGAGTCGTCATCGACCCGCTGAGCCAACTCGGTCGCCTCTCGTCGGACAGATACCAGTTCCGCCGGCTCGTCTCGTCGCTCCTGAGCTACCTCAAGCGGTCGGGTGCGACGACGCTGTTCACGAGCCAGCCGTCGAGCGGCGACACCGACGAGACGCTCGCGTACCTCTGTGACAGCTCGATATCGCTGTCTCGGTCCGATTCGGGGCGGTCGGTCCGCATCGAGAAGTTCCGCGGGTCGGACTCTCAGGCGGGGCCGCACGGCATGCGAATCGACGGCGGTCACGGGATGCGCGTCTTCCCGCGTCTCGTCCCCGACTCGCACCACCGCGAGTTCACTATCGAGCCGCTCTCGTCGGGCATCGACGACCTCGACGCCCTGCTCGGCGGCGGCATCGAGCGGGGGAGCATCACGCTCGTCAGCGGCCCGAGCGGCGTCGGCAAGTCCACCACCGGGGCCGCGTTCGCGCGGGCGACGGCCGAACGCGGCGAGCGCGCCGCAATCTACCTCTTCGAGGAAAGCAAACGGAGCTTCCGACACCGCTCTGAGTCCATCGGCATCCCGATAGACGACCTCGTCGAGGCGGGTGACCTCCGGGTCGACGCGGTCGAACCACTCTCGCTTTCGACCGACGAGTTCGCCCAGCGGGTTCGCGCCGAGGTCGAGGCCAACGACACGAAATTCGTGCTGATAGACGGCACCGCCGGCTACCAACTCAGCCTCACCGACGAGCGAAGCGACATCCGCCGCGAACTCCACGCGCTGGCGCGGTACCTCAAGAACATGGGCGTCACGGTCGTGTTGACCGAGGAGGTACAGCAGGTCACCGGCGCGTTCCACGCCTCGGACAACCACGTGAGCTACCTCGCGGACAACATCCTGTTCATTCGCTACATCGAGGTTCGCGGCGAGATTCGCAAGGCCGTCGGCGTCCTCAAAAAGCGGTTCGGGGGCTTCGAGCCGACGCTCCGGTCGTTCGAAATCGGGACGGACGGCATCACCGTCGGCGAACCGCTCGACGGGCTTCGAGGCATCCTCACGGGGACGCCGACGTGGAACGAGGCTGAGTGACCGTGAACGAAGACGCGTCCCGGAACGGAGCACGTTCCGCGCGTGACGCGTCCGGCGAGGAACGGATACTCCTCGCAGTTCGCGGCGCTCGCGACCGCGAGCTACTGGCGGACCTCCTCGACGCGTACGAGGTCGTCGTCTGGGAGCGCGGCCGCGAGGACGGACCCCCACTCCCGGAGTTCGACCTCTGTATCGTCGACATGGCGACCTACCCCGCCGTCACCGCCGACCTCGAAGCGCGCAAATCGGACGCGGGCGACCGCTTCGTGCCAGTCGTGTTGACGGTCGAACAAGACGAACAGCGCGTCGCCGCGCGACGCCTCAGCGACGTCCCAGACGACGTGCTTGCGGTGCCCGCGCCGAGCGCGGTCATCCGGTCGCGGGTCGAGTCGCTCCTCCAGACCCGACGGCAGTCGCTCCAACTCGCGCTGTACCGCCGCGCGATGGACGGCGCGACCGTCGGCATCACCATCACCGAGGCCGACGGCGACCAACCGCTCACGTACGTCAACGACGCCTTCGAGGAGATGACCGGCTACGACCGACAGGAGGCCATCGGCCGGAACTGCCGGTTCCTGCAGGGGGCCGAAACCGACTCCGAGCCGGTCGAGACGCTTCGCGAGGCGGTCGAAAACGGTGAGAGCGCCACGGTCAGCCTCACCAACTACCGGAAGGACGGGACGCCGTTCTGGAACGAACTGAAGATATCGCCGGTGTACGACGACGGCGAACTCACCCACTTCGTCGGGTTCCAGACCGACGCGACCGTCCGCCACGCGCTCAGGAACCAACTCGTCCACGAGACGCAGACGCTCAAACAGCTCTTCGAGACGAGCCCGGTCGGCATCGCGGTCCTCAACGAAGACGAGGTCGTCGTGCGCGCCAACGAGGCGGCCCAGGGGATTCTCGGTCTGCGGCGGTCGGTCGTACTCGGACAGCCGTACGACGCGCCCGAGTGGGACCTCGTCGACGAGCGGGGGGACCCGCTCGGCCGCGAGGACCTCCCCTTCGACCGGGTGAGAGAGACCGGCGAGATAGTCAGTGGCTACGAACACGGCATCGACGTCGCCGACGAGCGCCGATGGCTCGTCGTCAACGCCGCCCCCCTGACCGGAAGCGACGGGGAGCGAATCGGCGTGATCGCCGCCATCGAGGACGTGACAGCACAGAAGCGACAGGTGCGCGAGCGCGAGCGATTGCTCGACCTGTTCGACCAGAGCCAGAGAATCGCCTCGGTCGGTGCGTGGGAGGTCAACACACGGACCGGAGACGTCCTGTTCACGAGCGGGCTCGCCGAACTCGTCGGCGTCGACTCGGGCGAGACGTTCGACCTCGAAGAGGCGTTTTCGTTCTACCATTCCGAAGACGAACCCGAGGCTAGAGCGGCGTTCGAGCGCCTCGTTGCGACCGGCGAAGAGCAGTCGGTCGAGTGCCGGCTGGTGACGACGGACGGCGAGGTGCGTTGGGTGAACGTCCGCGGCGTCACGACGCCGGAAACCGACGGCCCCGTCTTCCGGGGAACCGTCCAAGACATCACCGAGCGAAAGGCCCGGTCGAGAGAACTCGAACGCTACGAGCGCATCGTCGAGACGACCGCGGACCCGATTTACACGCTGGACGACAACCTCCGGTTCGTCCTCGCGAACAGTGCGACCGCCGATCTGCTGGGCCGCGACCCCGACGACCTCGTCGGCGAACACGTCTCGACGGTGTTCGGCGAGCACCACTCGCAAGCGCTGTTGGAGTCCATCGCGTCGCTTCTCGCGGGCGACAGCGACAAAGAGACCATGGAGACGGTCGTCGTCGACCGAGACGGCGCGGAGCGACGGTTTCAGACGACTATCGCGGCGAAGTCTTCGGAGGACGAGTTCGAGGGCATCGTCTGCGTCGGCCGCGACGTGACCGAACTCCAAGAGCACGAACGCCGGCTCTCGGTCCTCGATCGCGTCATCAGACACAACCTCCGGAACAAGATGAACATCGCGCAGGCGCACGCGACGATGGTGCTGGAGCGGACCGACGACGGCGACGTGCGCGAGTCGGCGGCGGCGATCGAGCGGGCGACGAGCGAACTGCTCTCGCTCGCCGAGACGGCCCGGAAGTTCAGCTCCGCGCTCGACCCCGACGTGACAGAGCGAGTGCGACCGCAGAACGTCGCCGACTGCGTCCGCAACGTGGTCGAGGGCGCTCGGCTCAGCTACCCCGACGCGACCATCACCGTCGACTCGCCGGCGGACACGCGAGCGTGCGCCCACGAGACGTTCGAACTCGCGGTGAACGAACTCATCGACAACGCGGTCGTCTACGGCGGCGACGAGGTCCAAATCGAGCTCTCGGTCAGCGAGGACGACGGCCCGGAGCAGGTCGTCATCCGCGTCGCCGACGACGGACCGGGGATTCCGTCGCTCGAACGCGAATCGCTCAACTCCGGTCGGGAGTCGCCGCTTCGGCACACGAACGGGCTCGGGCTCTGGTTCGTCCGCTGGGCCGTGACGAACAGCAACGGCTCGATGGAAATCGTGGACAACGAGCCGCACGGGACGGTTATCGAGCTTCGACTGCCGAAGGCCTGACGCCGAGTCTTCGTTCGGCCGACTCAGGCGGCGGCGACGAACACAGCGACGGCGGAACCGACCGCCGTCGCCCCGAGCATCACGCCGAGTCCGAACCCGAGAATCCGGGCCATCGCCCGCCGAGCGTCCGCTTCCGTCCAGCCCGTTCCGGTGTCGAGGTGCGCCTGCATCGACTCGATGCCGCGGCCGAGTGCGACCGCCCCGGACCACCCGAGGAGGCCGAACCCGAACGCGAGCGAGCCGAGCGCGAACGTCGTCTCGACGCTCGCCGAGAAGTCACCGACGACCAGCCGAGCGGCCAGCCAGACGGCGGCGACGAGCGCGCCCGCGAGGGCCGCGGTGCCGACGAGGCGGAACCGAACCGCCGCCCGTTCGAGCGCGGGACGCGCGTCTGCGTCCCCCGGCTCCGGTGGCGCTGACACGGGCGGTCAGTCGACCGCTTCGCGCATTCGCGGGTCGAGCGCGTCGCGCATGCCGTCGCCGAGGAGGTTGAACCCCAGCACGGTGAGCGCGAGGAAGAACCCGGGGAAGAACGACCACCACCAGACGCCCGTGAGCAGGCCCTGACTCACGCCGTTCGAGAGCATGAGGCCCCACGAGGGCGTGCCGGCCTCGGCACCGAAGCCGAGGAACGACAGCGCCGCGAGGTCGATGATGGCCAGCCCGAAGTTGAGCGTGCTCTGGACCGTGATGGGCGCGAGGCAGTTCGGCAGGACGTGCCGAACCAGCACCCGCGGGTCGGCCGCGCCGAGCGCGACCGTCGCGTCGATGTACTCGTTTTCGAGCACGGTCAGCGCGGCCCCGCGGACGACGCGGGCGAACCGCGGCGTGTAGACGAGCGTCAGCGCGGCGACCGCCCGCCACAGCCCGAGGTCGTCGGGGAAGATGGCGACGAGCGCCAGCGCCAACAACAGCGACGGGAACGCGAGCAGCACGTCCATCGTCCGCATGATGACGTTGTCGGTCACGTCGCCGTAGTAGGCCGCGACGATGCCGAGACCGACGCCGAGGACGGTCGAGGCGGCGACCGTGACGGTTCCGAACAGCATCGCGTACCACGCGCCGTACGCCACTCGCGGCAGGAGGCTCCGGGCCTGTCCGTCGGTGCCGAACGGGAAGTCGAGACTCGGCGCGGCGCGGTTCGGGTTCGTTCCGAGCTGCGACTGCGTGATGACGTCGAGGTCCAAGAACAGCCGCGCGTACAGCGCGATGACCACCATCGCCACGATGATGGCGATGCCGGCGAGTGCGAGGCGGTTCGACAGCAGTCGAGAGACGAACTGCGACGCGGTCAGGCGGTCGATGAGCCCGCGCTGGTCGACGTCCGCCGCTGTCTCGTTCGTGGTCGTGGTTTCCGTGCTCATTGTTCGATCCTCGGGTCAAGGATGGAGTAGGTGATGTCGACGCCGAGGTTGACAAGCGTGAACAGGAACGCGAACGTCAGGACCGTCCCCTGCACGATGGGATAGTCGCCGACCTTGATGGCCTCGACCAGGAGCGTCCCGATGCCGCCGATGGCGAACACCGTCTCCGTCAGCACTGCGCCGCCGAGCAGGCCACCGAACTGGATACCGATGACCGTGATGACGGGAATCATCGCGTTGCGGAAGCCGTGTTTCAGGACCGTTATCTTCGAGCCTTGGCCCTTCGCGCGGGCGGTGCGCATGTAGTCCTGCCGGATGACCTCCAGCATCGACGAGCGCATCATCCGGGAGATGAGCGCCATCGAGTAGACGCCGATGACCGACGCCGGGAGAATCATGTGGCGGACCGCGGAGACGAACATGTCCCAGTTGCCCGCGATGAGGGTGTCGACCGTGACGAGCCCCGTCACCCGGATGGCCTCGACGTTGTACAGCACCGAGATACGGCCGCTCGTCGGGAGCCAGCCGAGCATCTGTGCGAACAGCAAGATGAGAAGCGGACCGCTCCAGAAGATGGGCACGCTGATGCCGGCGAGCGCGCCGATGCGGGTCAGGTGGTCCGTGATGCTGTCCTGCTTGACGGCGCTCAGGATACCGAGCGGGATGCCCAGCGAGATGCCGATAAGCTGGCCGTAGATGGCGAGTTCGAGCGTGACCGGCAGCTTGTTGGCGAGCACCTCGCGGACCGCGGTGTTCCGCTGGATGATGAAGGACTCGCCGAACTGGAACTGCGCGGCGTCGGCGAGGAACCGCCCGTACTGCACCCAGATGGGGTCGTTCAGGCCGAGGCTCTCTTCGATCTGCCGGACGAACTCCTCGCTGGCGCGCTCGCCCGCGATGGTGAGCGCCGGGTCGCCCGGGGAGAGATGCAGGATGGAGAAGACGAGCGACGCCACTCCCACCAGTACGGGGACGAGCAACAGCAGCCGCTTGAGTACGAATCGTGTGGAAATCATGAAAGTCGAAGCGCGGTCAGTGCCTCAGTTCAGGCTGACGAGGTTGAGGTACGGACCGCTGATGGCGGCGATCTGGAACCCGCTGACGCGGTTGGAGACACCGCGAAGCTCGTCCGCGTAGTCGAGGTAGACCCACGGGGCCTCGTCGTGTGCAATCTGGTTCGCCTCGTTGTACAGCGACTCGCGTTCGGCCTCGTCGTAGGTGCTCTGGCCCTGCTCGACGAGGTCCATGTACTCGCGGTTCGCCCACGCCGAGCGGTTACTGGTGTTGTAGCCTTCGGCTTCGAAGCTGACCCAGTCCTGTCCCTCCGTGAGTTCGCCCTCCTCTACCTGCGGGTGCAGGAGGACGTACATGAAGTTGTCCGGGTCGGCGTTGTCGGTGTACCAGCCGAGGAAACACGCGTCGTGGCGGCCCTGGGCGGTGTATTCGAGGAACGGCCCGAACGACTGCTGGTTGATGTCGACTTCGATGCCGACGTCGCCGAGGTTGGACGCGACGGTCTCGGCGGTCTGAATCGGCGACGGGTTGTAGCCGCGGGGGTTCTGGAACGTCGCCAGTTCGAAGGAGAAGCCGTCGCCGTAGCCGGCCTCTTCGAGGAGGCGCTGGGCCTCCTCGGGGTCGTACGGGTACGGGTCGATGTCGTCGTTGTGACCGAGGACGTTCGGCGGGAGCGGCTGGCTCGCCTGCGTCGCGAAGCCCGAGTAGATCTCGTTGACGATGGCCTCGGTGTTGATGGCGTGGCTGACGGCCTGCCGGACGCGGCGGTCGCGGAACTCCTCGCGGCTCGCCATGTTGAACGCCATGTAGCCGATGTTGATGCCCTCGGTCCGGACGAGGCTCGCGTTGCTGGCGTTTTCGACCTGGACGGACGACTGCGCGCCGAGCCCGTCGATGATGTCGAGTTCGCCCGACGCGAGCGACTGGGCGCGCGTCGAGTTCTGGCCGATGGTGACGAAGACGACCTCGTCCACCTTCGGCACCTCGCCCCAGTAGTCGGGGTTGGCTTCGAGGCGGATGAGTTCGTTCGCGTCGTCGAGGTTGCTCAGTTGGAACGGACCCGTGCCGACGGGGTTCGAACTGAGGTCAGTGCCGTACTCCTCGATCGCGGCGAGGGAGTGGACCGCCGCCGCGAACATCGCCAGGTTACGCAGGAACGGCGCGTACGACTGGGTCAGCTGAATCGTCATCGAGTAGTCGCCGTCGACCTGAATCTCGTCGATCCACGAGCCGAGGGTGAACGGCCCGTACGCCGAGACGTAGTCGTCGCCGGCGTAGTACTCGTAGTCGCTGTCGACGAAGCGGCGATAGGTCGCCACGAAGTCCTCCGCCGTGAACTCCTCGCCGTTGTGGAACGTCACGCCCTCGCGGAGCGTGATGGACGCCGACTGGCCCTCCAGCGAGTACTCGGTGGCGAGTCCCTGCGTCAGCGTGGACTGGCCCGGCTCGAAGTTGATGAGCGTGTCGTAGAGCTGCTCGGTCACCTTGGCGACCTCACCGCTCGTGCTGTTCTGGAAGTCGAGCGTCGGCGAGTGGCTGCCGCGGCCGTAGCGAAGGACCTGCGCCGAACCGTCGTCTTCGGTCTGCTCGGTCTGGTCCGTCTCGCCCTCTCCGGTCGTCTCGCCGGATTCGGTGGTGGTGTCCTCGCCGCCGCCGGAACAACCCGCGAGCGCGGCCGTCGCCGCGGCGGTCCCCGCGGCCGTCAGGAACCGACGCCGCGGGACGTTATTGCCATCTTGTGACATACGTGTACCTATCGATGTACCCCTATAAAAATAACGAAGGTCTATTCGCGGGAACGAGTGACACAACCGACCTGTTCCGGTAAAAATACGAGACAATCAAAAAACGTCTGACAGGTGACGAGACCCCGTATCGGGGCCTGATTGCCGTCTATTCGTCGATAAGGTGACACGCCGCGGGGTGCGTCTGTTCACCCAGCGTGGGCGCGTCCCGCTCGCAGACGCTCTCGAACCGCTCGCGGAGAATCTCGGCCGCTTCTTCCCAGTCGTCGGCGACGACGCGTTCGAGCGCGCGGTCGACGACGCCCCGGAGTTCGGGCGACAGCGAATGCGACAGATGCGACTCGCGGAGCTCGTCCACGACGGCGCCGGCGTCGGCGGTGCCGCCGTCGGCGCTCACCGTCGCCTCGGCGCTCGGATCGCCCGCATCGAGCGCCGCGTCGCGGGCGCTCTCGACGTCCAGCGCCTCGCGTTCGACGCGCTGGCGGAGGTCCATCACCTCGCGGTAGGCCGCCTGCTCGATGTCGAGGTCCGCCGGCGGGATGACCTGCGGACACCGCGTCCGGAAGTGACAGCCCGACGGCGGGTTGATGGGGCTCGGCACGTCGCCTTCGAGGATGATGCGGTCGCCGGTCTCGGCGGCCGGGTCGGGCTCCGGAATCGCCGACAGCAACGCCTGCGTGTAGGGGTGTCGCGGGTCGTCGAACAGCTCGTCGGTCTGCGCGACCTCGACGATTTCGCCGAGGTACATCACGGCCACGCGGTCGGAGATGTGCCGGACGACCGAGAGGTCGTGGGCGATAAACAGGTACGTCAGCCCGAAGCGCTCCTGGAGGTCTTCGAGCAGGTTGAGAATCTGCGCCTGCACGGACACGTCGAGCGCGGAGACGGGCTCGTCGGCGACGATGAAGTCCGGGTCGACCGCGAGCGCGCGGGCGATGCCGACGCGCTGGCGCTGGCCGCCGGAGAGTTCGTGGGGGTAGCGGTCGTACTGGCCGACTTCGAGTCCGACCGCGTCGAGCAGTTGGTGGACCCGGCGACGGCGGCGCTCGCTGGTCGAGTCACCCGGCGTGACGCGGACGGTGACGCCCGAGACGACGTCTCCCTCGCGCTCGACTTCGACCTCGGCGCGGAGGCGCTCTTCGACGGCCACGTCCACCTCGCCGTCGGCGACGGTCACGGTCACGGTGGCGGTGGCGACGCCGTTCGAGGAGCCGACGATGGCGTCGATTTCGTCGCTCGCGGTGACCGAGACGCGGTCGGCATCGATGCCGGTCACGGTGACGTCGACCTCGCCGCGCACGTCCGGGTCGGACACGGGGAGGTCGTGGACGTCGAGCGGCTCGCGGATGGTCTGGCCGACGGTCATCCGGGGGTCGAGCGACGACATCGGGTCCTGGAAGATCATCTGCATGTCGCGGCGCATCGCCCGGAGCTCGTCGCTGTCGAGGCCCGAGAGGTCGGTCCCCGAGAAGACGACGCGCCCGCCGGTCGGCGGCGTCAGATGCAGGAGGCTCCGCCCGGCGGTGGACTTCCCACAGCCCGACTCGCCGACCAGACCGAGCGTCTCGCCCTCGTAGACGGTGAAGTCGATGCCGTCGACCGCCTTCACGCTCCGGTCGTCCGCCCCGAGGAACCGGTCGAGGATGCCGTCGGCCTGCTCGTAGTACTTCTGCATGCCGTCGACTTCGAGAAGCGGCCTGTCGGTCGGCTCGGTGCCCGTCGACGACTCGATGGCGTCGCCGCCGTACTCGCTCGTGTCGAAGTCGTCGAGGACGCACTTCGAGCGGTGGTCGACCGCGTCGTCGCCGTGTTGCTTGTACGGTATCTCACCGGAGGTACACTCCGGCTGGGCCCACGGACACCGGGGCGCGAAGTGACAGCCCTCGGGCATGTCGATGAGGTCCGGCACGTTGCCCTCGATGGGCGTCAGGCGCTCTTTTTCCTCGCTCGGGAGCGATTCGAGGAGCGTGTACGTGTAGGGGTGCGAGGGGTTGTTGAAAATCTCCTCGACCGGTCCCTCCTCGACGATTTCGCCGGCGTACATGACCGCGACCCGGTCGCAGGTCTCGGCGACGACGCCGAGGTCGTGGGTAATCATGAGCACCGACATGCCGAGGTCCTCTTGGAGGCCGTCGATGAGGTCGAGAATCTGCGCCTGAATGGTCACGTCGAGCGCCGTCGTGGGTTCGTCGGCGACGAGCACGCGCGGCTGGCAGGCGAGCGCGATGGCGATGAGGACGCGCTGGCGCATCCCGCCGGAGAACTCGTGGGGGAACTCGTCGACCCGCGCGCCGGGTTCGGGGATGCCGACCGATTCGAGCACCTCGATGGTCCGCTCGACGATTTCGTCGTCGATGTCGCGGCTGATTCGGGGGAGCAGTTCGCGGACCGCGTTGAACCACGAGTCCTTTCGGCGGCCGCCGTACTGGTGGAGTCGGAGGCTCTCTGCGACCTGCTCGCCCACCGTCAGCGAGGGGTTCAGCGAGGTCATCGGGTCCTGGAAAATCATCCCGAGTTCGCGCCCGCGGACGGCCCGAAGCGCCTCCTCGGGCGCGTCGACGAGGTTGACCACGTCGCCGTCGACGAAGGCGGGGTTGTTGTACTCCTCGCGGAACTCGTCTGCGAGCCGGGCGCTTTCGAGTTCGACCGACCCCGAGACGATTTCTCCGGGGTCGTCGACGAGCCCCATCGCCGACAGCGCCGTCACACTCTTTCCGGACCCGGACTCGCCGACCAGTCCGACCGTCTCGCCCTCGCCGACCGTGAGGTCGAGGCCATCGACGGCCTTGACCTGACCCCGGCCGGTCGAGAACTGCGTGCGGAGGTCCGAAAGAGAGAGTAGATTCCTCATTGACTGGGAATGACCTGCATGGCGTGAAATACCTTTTCAATTTTTGCCAGTTGATGCGGGGGAGTTGACAGTTCGTTTTCGTTTCCCGCGACCGCCCGCGCGGCGTGCGAACGGGGGTGACGGCGGCGGGAGCGGGAGAAGCCAAAGTTTAGGTACCGGACTCCGACACCATGCCGCATGGAAGAACATCCGCTCTCGGACGAGTCGGGCACGTGGGAGACGGTGGTCGAAGAGTGCGAGGCGCTCGCCGACGACTATCGGGAGCGAGACTGGACCGTCGTCGTCGCCCTCCCGGGGGACGTGGTTCCGGTCCCCGGCACGGGCGACGAGGTGGTCGAACACGTCGGACTCGACGTGGTCGTCGGCGACGACGTCTACCCCGACCTCGAAGCCGCCGTCGAGGGCGCGACGTTCGACGAGTACGAGGCGTTCCGCGCGGTCTCCGGCGGCCTCGTCTACCTCGCGCTCGTCGTCCGCGCCACCGACGACGAAGTCGCCGTCTGTCTCCCCCTGTACTACCGCCTCGCGGAGTCCGAACGCATGTTCTCGCTCCTCGACGGAGGCGAGACGATGCGCACGAAGGTCCACCCGCTCGACCCCGACAAGGGCGTCGAGTTCGTCCACGAAGACCCCGACCCGCTGCTCCCGCCGGACTGGGACGTCGACCTCTCGGACGAGTTCGCGTAATCGTCGCCTCACCGAATCGAGTTCCACACGCGGCTAGCCGCCCCCGCATATACACCGATTATAGTGGAGGTCCGGTTTCTTTTGAATAGCGACGCGAGGCGTCACCGATGGAATTCGCAGAGGTGGACTCGGCTGTTTTGTTCGGCCTGGTTACGATGGTGACGTGGGGGATTTGGATAGTCGTTGGCAACGCCGCCTCCGAGTCCATGGACCCGCGGACCGCCGCCGCCATCTCGTATCTCGTCGCGGCGGTTCTGGCGTTCGGCTTCATCGTCGTTTCGGACGCGTCGCTCGCAGTCACCGCGAGAGGGGGACTGCTCGCCGGGGTGGCCGGACTGTTCACCGGAATCGGCCTCATCTCGATGTACATCGGGTTCACCCACGGCTCGACGACGGTCGTCTCGACCCTCGGAGCCATGTACTTCGTCGTCGCGGCCGTCATCGGAATCGTCGTTCTCGGAGAGAACCTCACACTGACGAAACTCACGGGTATCGCGTTCGCCGTGCTCGGTATCGTCTTGGTCACCCGCTGAGTGGCGCACTCGGCCCGTGGCCCTGTGGTCCTGGTCTACTCCTCGCGCTCGTCGTCCGCCGCCTCGTCGCCCTGCTCCTCGTCGACCGAAATCTCCGTCTCGCGGTCCCGCTCCGACTCCCGCCGTAACTCCTCGGCCCGGAGTTCGGCGCGCGTGTAGGCGTCGTACACCGCGTAGAGCCACACGGCGGGCGCGAGGAGGAAGCCGACGAAGACCATCACCGAGACGGAGGCGATGATAAAGCCGACCGCGAAGACGAGGCCGCGTTCGAGTTCGCGGTTGTACAGCTGTCCGAGGCCGGGGAAAATCGCCGACAGCACCGCCGCGACGAAGGGGTTGCCGCCTTCGAGGAGGTCGTCGAGCGCCGAGTCGACCGACGACTTCGGCGGGTCGCGCTGGCGGACCCCGCACTCGGGGCAGATTTCGGCGCGCGCGTCGATGACCGCGCCGCAGTCGCGGCAGAAGGCCTCGTCCGGGCCGCGGTCGCGAGTCGAGTCGTCCGTGGAGGGCGATTCCATACCGGCTATCTGTCGGCCGCGAACGTCAGTCCTGCGGCTGTCAAGCGTCGGGACGACTCGCGGCCGCGCCCGAGGGGACGCCTCCTCGGGTACCCCGCTCACAGGCAGAACAGAAACGGCTTCATCAGCGCGACGCGGTCGCCGTCTTCGAGTCGCGTGTCGAAGCCGTCGAGGTTCTCGTTGAACACGCCGTTGACGAGCACGCGGGCGTAGGGCCGCGTCTGTTCCCCTTCGGGGTTCTTCCGCCACGTCCCCGGCGGGCGGTCGACTCGCGCCCACCCCCGCGTCGTCGCGTCCGCCTCCCGCTCGGCGATGACGAGGTCGCGCACGTCGTACGCCGCGAAGAACGCGTCGAGGAACGCCCGGAGCGTCTCGCCCTCGAAGGTGAACTCCGTCCGGTGGGTGCCCGCGGCCGACCTGACGTGGCCGGTCAGTTTGACCTCGACAGTCGTCTCCGCCGGCTCGGTCGTCGCCGCCGCCTCTCCTGTCGCCGTCGTCTCCTCCCGCTCGGCTGTCGGCGTCTTCATGCGTCCACATACGCGCCGAGGGAGAATGAGCGGGGCCCCGAACACGTTCGACCGCGAGCGCGAAGCGAACAACCGGGAAGAACTGTTGCCTGCCGCACATCTAATTCGTCGGCGAACCGATTCGAAGGTGCAATGCGAATCGTTCCACCCCGCCTGTACGGTGCGGTCGTCCACAGTTCAGTGTTCCTCGGCGCGTCGACCATCGCCGAAGTGTTCGTCGCGTCCTCGCTCGCCGGCATCCCGCCGAACGCCGCCCTCGTCGTCGGCTTTCTCATCACCGTCGGCATCTACAACTTCGACAAGCTCGCGGACCTCGACGCCGACGAAGAGAACTACGCGGAGCGGACCGCGTTCGTCGCCGCCCACCCGCGGATGTACGCCGGCTTCTCCGCGCTCGCAATCGTCGGTGCACTCTGGCTCGCCGTCCGGCACGGCGGCGTCTACGGACTCGGGCTGACGCTGTTCCCGGGCGTCGTCGCGGTGTTCTACAGCGCCCCGCTCGTGCCGCTTCCCTCGGTCGACCGGCTCAAGGACGTCTTCCTCGTCAACACCGCCTCGGTGTCGCTCGCGTGGGCGGTCCTCGTCGGATTCGCCCCGCTCGCGGTCGCCGCGACGACCCCCGAGTACGCCGCCGGCGCGACCGTCGCGGCGGTCTGGTTCTTCCTCCGCTCGGCCATCTCCGTCGAGGTCCACAACGTCCGAGACGTGACGGGCGACGCGCGAAACGGCGTCGAGACCCTGCCGACGGTCCTCGGCGTCCGCCGCACGCAACTGAGCCTCTACGCGCTGGAGCTGGTGTCGCTCGGACTCGTGTGGGCCGCGGCCCGAGTCGGTGTGGTCCCCGCGTGGGCACCGTTCGCGCTCTTGCCCGCGGTCGCCTACTCGACGTTGATAACCCACGCGCTCACCGGGTCGGACCGCTCGGTCGAACGGCTCTGTACGCTCCGCGACGCCGAGGGCGCGTTGATGGCCGCCGGCATCGCGGTCGTCGCCGCGGTCGCCGGAACCGGCGGGACGCTCGGGTGACGCGTCGACCAGAGCCGAGACGCTGGACCGACGCGGCGCCGGTCCGCGTCGAGACAGCCACCGCAGATTCTCGAATACTCTTTTGTTACACCGTGTGAATTACCACTGTAGTGACTCCGAACCACGAGTGGGGAACCATCGGCCAGTTGGTGTTCGGGGGAACGGTGAGTTCCCAACTCCTCACACAGCCGACCCCCCTCGTGGTCGTCGTCGTCGGGTTGATGGTCACCACCGGGGTCGTAAGCGGCTACGTCGCCCTGTTCGCGTGGCGGCGGCGGTCGATGCCCGGTGCCAGCGGGCTGGCCGTACTCGCGTTCGCCAGCGGCTGGTGGTCGTCGGGCTATCTCCTCGAACTCGTCGTCGCGGACGTCGCACTCAAGCTCACGCTCGCCAAACTCCAGTGGGTCGGCGTCCTCGCGGCCCCCATCGCCTGGTTCTTCTTCGCGTTCTCCTACGCCGGCCGAGACCGCTTTACCTCGCCGCCGTCGCTTTGCGTCCTCTCGTTGCTCCCGGCGGTCGGCCTCCTCGCCGTCTGGACCAACTCCGCACACCACATGATGTGGACCTCGGTCACCGTCGTTCCCGCCGTGGGACGGACCATCACCGTCCTCCAGACGGAGTGGGGGCCGCTGTACTGGATCGTACTGGGATACAGCTACCTGCTGTGGCTCGCCGGCGCAATCGTCATCTTCCGGACGGCGCTCGACATGCCGAACATCTACCGCTTGCAGGCGACGACCCTCATCCTCGGGACGCTGATGCCCGTGCTCGGGAACTTCGCGACGACCCTCCTCGAACTCTACGGCGCGGCGATCGACATGACTCCCGCGGCGTTCGCGTTCGCGGGGCTCGCCTGCACCGTCGCCATCAGCCGCTACGAACTCCTCGAATCCCGGCCGGTCCCGCGGTGGGTCGCCCGCGACCGCGTCGTCGAGACGATGGCCGACGCGGTGGTCGTCACCGACACCAAATGGCGCGTCACCGACGTCAACCGGGCGGCCGCGCAGGTTCTGAACGATACCCCCGCCGAGCTCAAGGGCCGTCCCGTCGGGGACGTCGTCGAGGAGTTCTCGCCCGACCAGCGGGACACAGACCAGGTCACGGTCAGACTCGGGTCGAGCCAGCGGTACTTCGAACTCCGGACGAGCTCCTTCTGCGACCATCACGGCCGCGACATCGGCCACGCGCTCGTCTTCCGCGATGTGACCGACCGCCGGCTGAACCTCCAGCAACTCGAAGTGATGAACCGCGTCCTCCGCCACAACCTCCGGACCGAGGCGAACCTCCTCGAAGGCTACGCCAACCTCGTCTTGGACGACATCGACGGCGGCGAGTTCGACGACGCGCGGGACCACGCGCAGACGCTCCAAGACCACGCGCAGACGCTCGTCAACATCAGCCAGAAGGCGCGAAAGCTCGGCGCGACCCGCGGCAGTGACGGGAACGGCGACGCTCGACTCCACCCCGCCGCAGTCCAGATACGCGCCGCCACGGACGCCGTCCGCGCCGATTTCGCCTGCGCGAACGTCCGGCTCCTCGAACTCCCCGACAACGACGTGGTCTGTGCGCCCACGCTCGAACCCATCGTCCGGGAACTCGTCGAAAACGGCGTCGAGCACAACGGGTCGTCGACGCCGGTCGTCTCCGTGACGGCGAGCTGGGAGGACGACGAACTCGTGATTCGAATCGAGGACAACGGGCCCGGAATCGACGCGAGCGAACTCGCCGCCATCAACGCCCACGGCGAGACGCAGCTCAGACACGCGAGCGGCCTCGGCCTCTGGCTGGTGAAGTGGGGCGTCGACCAGCTCGGCGGCACAGTCGTGTACCACCGCCGCGAGGAGGGCGGGACCGAGGTGGTGCTTCGGATTCAGGCGGTGCGGGCCGAATAGCGTGTACCTGATTTATGCAGACATCGCCGAAGAGATGACTGCAGATACTGAGTGAACCGCCTCGGGGTCAAGCCCCGAGGCACTCGGCCTGCTCCGCCTGTAGAGTAACTCTGCACTCGGCCTGCCTAAACGTCCTGAGTTAGTCTGTAGATCTTCTCCCGGTACGTTGCTTCGATGTCTTCGTAATAGGCGTGAAGATACGCATCGATCCCACTACTATTCGTGAAACTACCAGTTCGGTCGCCGCGGAGATACTTCACGAGTTGCCGATTCAGATTTTGCTCAACACGCCAGTATGTGGTGAATCGATGTCGACCGAAGTGACTCGTAATCGGTCGGTATGAATCTGTTTCTGCGTACTCCGGATGGAAGTTTGACTTCCAGACCTTGTTCACACCCTTTACTGTCATCTGGGTGTGGCTCTTTTTCGAAAGAAACAGCCATGGCTCTCCGTTCTTCGGCCGTGCATAAAGATAGCGATCAAGAAGCGAACGTAGCTCTGTATCTAATGGGAGCAGTCGCGGTCTAACCGATTTGTTCCCGTTCCGCTCATCCCGAGACGGAATATACACCAGGTTTGACCGTGTGCCTAGTGCTTCGTGCGAGCCGAGGTTGGAATATGCTTCATTTGTACGTGACTCTGTTAGTCGACAGTCTTCGAGACGGAGGTTCGAAACTTCACCAGCGCGTAAGCCAAGCTTCAACTGAAGCATGATGAGTGTTCTCCCCCGGAGACTGGTTACGGAGGCAATCATATCTCGAAGCTCTGGAATTGTGACCTTTCGATGCTCCTTAGTCTTCTTGACACGCAACGGGACCCGTTTCTTGGCCAGCTCGAATGGGTTGTAGCCGTCTTCATGTGGGAACACAGGGTCTGCCTGCCAGTACTGATACGCCCGGTTGAGCTTGCGTAGTTTTTCTTTAATTGTTCGTGACGTGTTTCCGCGGCCACCCTCTTGTTTTGGTGCACGCTGTGTCTCGATGTAAGCCTCCACATGTTCGAGCGCAGGACAAGCTGGATGTCGTCCCATCTCGTACATATGTGAGCGCCACTCGTCGAAGACATACCCAAAGTGTCCCAGAGTTGCTGAAGAGAGATTCCGTGCGTTTAGTACTTCCTCTGAGAACACCTGGAATGGGTCGACGGTCGTCTCTTTGAACGTTGGTTCAAGCGCGGCAAGTGGGTCTATGGACTGACCGAATTCATCCGCTAATGTCTCACGAGAAGTTGATGAGTGTTCAGTCACGCAGAATCCTCTTCCTTGTGCCGTGGGCGAACGGTATCCCATTTCTCAATTTTCACATCCCAAATGGCACCAGTCGCACCACCGGCAATGACAGCAAGCATTACTGGAGAATACCGATGTGGGTGGTCAGTATGCCACAACAACCAATCGTAGAAACGCTTCACACGAACCCAGTAATTGTACGCAGTTGCAGGTGATTTAGTATCGAGAAGGCGTCGACACCAACGCTCAACGTGTGTTGGTGTCGCAAGGGCGTGATGACGCTGCAAATCGCCCATATGTTCGAGCCAATGTGATCCAGCCCGATCAACGGCCTCGTTGTACCGTCGACCAGAGCCACGTCCGTACTCGTATTCCTCACAAAATTCGGTCCAAACATCTCGGTCTTGGTACGTCGGCTGATACCGTGACAGTCGGTGAACCTCAGGAACGTCACCAATACGAGCGTATATTCCAACGCGATCTATCGCAACTCTTGATTTCGTTCGTCTCATACGTAATTGTCGACCGAATACAGCCGACACCCCTGTCGGCTGTAATAAAATCGCAGTACGATTGCTCGCCAACAGTAGCCACCAATATTAATTTCCCTGATGGGAATTGTGATGAAAACGCACGTGGCCCAGTATGATTGAACTTTATCAGTATCATAATTGAGTTCTGTGCAAGATATATCCCTCGCTATTGAGAAAGACAAGCAATAGTCACCAAACCAACCCAATCGATGATGAGTTGAACGCTGTCACCATTCGAGCGAGGCAAAAATCTGTCTCCCAAGGATAATTCACCCATTCGCTCGGCTCCGGAAAGCAGTAGTACACGCTTGCTCTTTTGCCCATACGGGCAGATTCGAGTCGTCCAAGACACTGTCCACGGCTCTGATTGACTGGGGGACTCACAGGCACTCACCTGACTCAACGGCGAATGGTGCGGGATTGAGGTGTGGGCGGTGCCTGACGAGACAGCGGTCGTCAACTTGGATTCGGTACATGACCGAGCGGAAAGCCCACTCGCCAACGGCTAAAACATAAACCACCTGCCGCCGATGTCGTCGTATGGTTCTCCAGGCTCGGACGGTTGCGGTCGTCCTCCTCGTCTTTATCGCCGGCTGTACTGGTGCCGGTGGCCCCACACCCGAGACAGGAACAACTGCATCGCCGGCAGCAACGTCCACGACGGCACCGACTGCGACGACACTGTCACCACAGACTGTTTCGTCAGTCAACGGGACACTCGAAGTCCATTTCATCAACGTCGGCCAGTCCGTCAGTACGCTCCTCATCGCCCCTAACGGAGAGACGATGCTTATCGACACCGGTGATTTCCGAGACGACGGCGAACATGTGCTTTCGTACCTCCAAGCACACAATATCGACCGCATTGACTACCTCGTAACCTCGCATGCTGATGCGGACCACATCGGTGGGAATGCCGCCATTATCGACTACTTCGAAACACAGGCAGACGGTATCGGTGCGGTGTACGACCCCGGAATCACCTCCACGTCGCAGACGTACGAGGCGTATCTCGACGCCGTCGAACAACACGACGTGCCGCTGTACCGGACACAGGCCGGCGACGAGATTCAGATGGGTGCCGTGACCTCGCAGGTGCTGTCGCCGCCCGAGGGCTACCTAGCAAACGAAGACCGCAACGAGAACAGTATCGTCCTCATGGCCCAGTTCGGAACGAGTCGGTTCCTGTTTACCGGTGATGCCGAACACGAAGCCGAAGAGTACCTCCTTGACACGTACGGCTCACAGTTGCACGCGACGGTGCTCAAAACGGGCCACCACGGTTCAGGTGGGAGTACAACCGCGCCGTTCTTGGCGGCGGCCCAGCCGAACGTTGCCGTCGTCTCGAGCGCATACGACTCCCAATATGGCCACCCGAACGAAGAGACGCTGTCCCGGCTGGCAGCACAGTCCGTGCCGACGTACTGGACGGCAACCCACGGCACGATTGTCTTCGAAAGCGACGGCCAGCGAATCACCGTGGGAACCCAACGGGATGCACCGACCGAGCCGACACGCCTCCGCGAGGGAATGCCAATTGAACCGGGGACGACTGGTGCGGTGACGGCCCGGACGACCATCACGACCAACGGAACGGTCACGACGCTCACGCCAGTCGCAACTGACGGCGGGACCGAAACCGAGACCCCAGCCGCGTCGCTCGCAGTCGCGGACGTCCACGCCGACGCCGCGGGAGACGACGCGGACAACCTGAACGACGAGTACATCATCTTCGAGAACACCGGGAGTGACGCCCTCGATATCTCCGGCTGGACAGTTACCGATGCCGCAGGCCGGGCCTATACGTTCCCGCCGGACACGACACTCGCCGCAGGCGAGACCCTCTCCCTCCATACCGGAACGGGGACCGATACGTCGACAGACTACTACTGGGGCTCCGGCTCGGCCATCTGGAACAACGGTGGCGATACCATCACCGTGACGGATAATACCGGTGCAGTCGTACTCGAAGAGACGTACGCATGATTCCAGACGGGACGTACACGGCGACAGTCGACCGATTCGAGGACGACCGCGCGGTGTTGCTCGTCGAAGCCGACGGTCGGGATATCGACCAACTCGTCGTCGACCGCGACGAACTGCCGTGGCGAGCGAGAAACCAAAACGCGGTCTTGACGATTACCGTCGCCGACGGCGCATACGACGGTGGCCAGTACGAACCCGACGAAACCGAGGCGCGAACCGAGGCCGCTCAGTCGCGCTTCGACCGACTCTCGCGCCGCCCGCCGGCCGCTTCCGATGCGGACGACGAAGACACCTGAGCCGAAAGCAGCCGACTGTCGCCGCCGTTTTTCTCAAGTTGCGCGCTCGAGGAGAGCTAGATACTACAGAACGACTGTCAGGGACAGCTAAACAGCAGTTCTACGTCCCAATCTTTGGAATTAAGTCCTGTTCTGGTAATGGTGAGTGTCTTCCGTTCATTCGGTGAAAGTACACCAAACTCCTTTTTCGTGATGGTTGATGGCTCAAACCCTCCTTTCTCTCTGTAGAAAAAGACTTGTGCGGCAACTTGTGTCGGGAAATCAACAACACTCGAGACTGTTAACTCTACACTCTCAATTTCTGTTGTGCCATTCGCATATCCTTCCCACCGAGCTTTGGTGAGCGATTCGTCCTCAATCTTTGACGTCTCACAGGTTGGCGCTAACTGGCCAGAATCGTCACTAGTCTGTGTAGTCTGTGTTGACCCAGAATTCGTATTCACTGCTTCTGCCTCACTTTCTCCCCCAGTACAGCCAGCAATCGCTCCCACCAACCCGGCAGTAGTTGCGGCGATAAATTTCCTCCTTGCAAAACTAGTTTCATTCATGGGTGGTCATCATAACCATCGGCTATAACACTATAGATTAAAATACCATCTTTGAGAATTTGACGGAGGCGCTCGCCTCTCTCACGTCAGTTCGGTGAGTTCGACGTAGCGCGCTCTGAGCGTTGGGACCGACACGTCCGCGAGTGTGGCGAGTTCGGTCTGTGTCGGGGCGACATCCAACTCCGTTCCCGCAAGATAGAGACACGCTGCGGCGACGCCAGCTGGATTCCGCCCGTTTGTAATCCCCTCCTCATCGGCACTCGTCGCGAGTTCGTACGCCCGCGACTGTACCTGTGAGGAGAGTCCGCTGTCCGACCCGAGCCGAGTAACGTACGTTCGAGCGGTGACGACCTGAGCATTGATTCCTAACTCGCTATTGAGCGCCCGGTAGCCCGTCTGGACCTGGTCACACGAACAGCGCGCGACGCTCGCGATTTCATCACGTGGACGTGGCAGGCCACGCCGCCGACACGTCGCATACAGGCTCCCCGCGGCAATCATCTCGACAGACCGCCCTCGGATGAGGTCTGCGTCCTGGGCATGCCGGTAGAGCTGACTCGCCTCTTCGATGAGACTCCACGAGAAGTCGAGTGCGCTCCCCATCCGGATAATCTCACCGAGCGCCGTCGCGAGGTTCCGCTCCCCTTTCGACTCGAAGCGTGCCCGCCGATGCTCGCGCCGAAGCCGGTGGAGTTGGCGTCGCTTCTTGGACGATACCGTCCGTCCGTTCGCATCACGGTTGTAGCCGATTTCCGCTGAAACGCCTCTGTCGTGCCGCGTCGGGGTGAGTTTTCCACCCGTTCGTGGAACTGAGTGTGGATCTTCGTCGAACACACGCGGACCATGCGTATGGTCGAAATAGTACTGGTCGACGATGAGTCCACACCCCTCGCAGGCTGTTTCACCGCCATCTGTCCTCAGTCGTCCGTCACATTCGGGACACTCGCTAGCGTCGATGGATTTCCCGCACGATTCGTCGAAGGTCCGGTCGTAGATTTCTCTCAGAGACATTGTTGTCGGTCGTGAGGTGGCCTGATTCACCACCCCGCACCCCTCAAGGGGGGAATAAAATTGGCAGGCGGTGCGCCGGGTGTCGTTGTCACGTCGACCGCGACCTACACCGGTTGGGATGGACAGCCCTGCTCGAACCCGGACGGCTCGTTCCGTTCGTCTCCGCACTGGACACAGCGCCAGACACGCCGCCGACCCTGGTCGAACTGCGTGAGTGTTTCGATCGACGGTGTTCCGTCGTCGTCCCACTCGGTGATGACCTGGATCTTGTGTCCGGTCGGTGTTCGCTCGGCGATGCCGCTGTCGTGTTTGGTATCGTTCGTTGTCATCGGAAGTACGAGGGAAGTTCCCACACCCCTCAGGGGGAGATAGAATTCATCGCGATTGCTCGAACGCACTCGTCTCTCGTCGCGACTCTGCTGCACACCGCGCGAAGCGACCGTCCGGCTGGGGCAGGATGCGCGTCCGGAGTTCGAACAATACCCGCCTGAGGTGCTTACACTCGACACCGCGTTTCTGGTGGTCTGGGCAAGAGCATATGCCCGCCGCGATATCGACCTCGTAGGTGTTCCCGCTCGACGACTCGACGTCGTACCGCGGGCCAACGGTCCCGAACCGGACAGTCATCGATTCGGTGAGTGCTTTCCACGTCCGTGAGTCTTCGACTGCGTAGCCGCCGTCGCTCACGAGTGGGCGACCGGCCGTCGCACGACACGGCTCGCGGAACTCGTCGCGCCGGTTCCGCTCGTGACCGCAGTTCCGACAGCGCCAAAACCGCGTTCGATAGCCGTCTCCGTCGGAGAGTTCGATATCATAGTCAGTTGGCTTGCTTCCTGGAAGCCACTCAGTCACACGGACGAGGTCGTGACCGCGGTGAGTCGCTGACGTTGCTGACTGTCTGCTAGGTGGTCGTTGCGTTGTCATTAGAACGACGAGCGCTCGTGGTGAGCCCCCGCACCCAACAGGGGGCGATAAAATCTCCCGGCGGTCGCTCACGCCCACCGGCCAAGCGACGTCTCGGTCGTCTCCGCGAGTGCTCGTTCGATTCGTGCTTGGGTCCAGCCACACGGAGCTAGCACGCTCGTCGCCGCCCGAATCAGCGCCGTCTCGTAGAACCCCGCATCGTACGTTGACGGCGCTTCTTCGCGGAGCGAAACGCGCTCACGGCCGCGCTTGTCGTCGTCAACGACGACGTACGCGACCGTCCCGCCAGCAGGCGGGTCGTCGTCGTACAGGCTATCGGCTCGCTGCAGCGCCGCAACCATCTGGGTCGCCTGGTCGTACTCAGAGAGTGGTTTCGACGTTCGCGTGCTGACCACGAGGTCCGCGACGTCGGCGCGACCCGCGTGCAGCGCTTCGAGATGCGCCGCCAGGTTGTCGATGACTGGGCCGGGGTCGCGGTACTGGTCGAACGTCCGAATGAGCTCCTTCTGGACGGACGCTACGAAGGCTGGTGTGCTCCGCTGACGACACTCGATGCCTCGGTATTTGTACGTCGACCCATCGGCTGTCGGGTCCGCGTACTTGCCGAAGTACTTCGTCAGCGCGCCCGCCGCTGAGTCACGCTTCGGGACGAACGCGACCCAGTCGAACGCGCCTTCGTACTCTAATCGAATGCCGACGTCATCGGTGATGTCCTGGCAGACCGCCGTAAGCGGCCGCTGGTCGCACTCGGGAGCAGGCGTCACCCAGAGACTATCGACGAGGCCGTGGACGACGTCCCAGCCGGCCTGCTCTAACTGGTCTTTGGCGTCGAGCAGAATCGACCGCGCGAACGCGTTGATTGCCTCGTGGCACTCGATACGCCCGAACTTCGCGTTCGAAAAGCCCTGATACCCAAAACACGAGACGAGAATCCATTTGAGCGCGGCCGACTTCCCCTCGAGGCGCTCACGCTCAGGCAAGTCGGTCGTCTCGGAGAGTTGGGCTTTGATCGCATCGCGGTCCGAGACGAGCGGGGCGAGGACGTCAGGCAGGTAGCCGGCACGATCACAGATTGAATACCCAAGCTCGGGAACGTCGCGCGTCGAACAGCAGTCACACCGAATCGTCTCCGGACTGATGTTCCGAGTGATGATGATGTTCGGGTACAGACTCGAAAAGTCGACTTCGTGAACGTCGGTGTGGACGCCAACGTTCGGGGAGAAGGTGAATCCACCCCGGTCGGCGGTGTACAACGACCCCATCGTCTTCCACGATTCGGGTCGCCACGCCCGCCATTGGACCAGCACGTCCCGACGCTGTGCTTCTCGAATCTGGATTGCGGTCAGCACGTTTCCGATCGAGGCCCACGCCTGTTCTTGGAGTGGTTTCCGCGACCGCTCGACGAGATCAAGACAGCCAGCCAGATTCGTCTCGTCGAGGAAAAAGGAGGCTGAGCGATTGATGACGACGCGACCGGGGACGTTGTAGCGCGCTGGCGAGTGACCGACCTGTCCGTAGGAGTGGTACGCCGACTCGCCAGCGAGTTGCTGAAACGTCGCTGCGTGCGGGCCACGACCGAGTTCGAGCGTGCGACCTTCGTCGCGTGCCGCCGCGAACAATCGCGGAATCACCGCGGCCGCGTTGACAAACAGGACGTCCGGGTCGCGCTCGGCGACGCGCGTCGCCACCGCATCGACCACGGTCGCTTGCGACCCGCGGACCGTCTCGCCATCGACCGTCACCCTCGACAGTTCTTCGTCAGTTGCACGCGCTCGCGGCAGGTGAATCTCGACTGTCGTGAGTCGCGTGTTCGGCGTCGGGTCGGTGTCGGTTTCGAGGCAGTATCGGAACTCCGGGGAGAAATCCACGTTGTAGCACCGAAGTTCGCCCGGGAGCGCGACCTGGTTGGCTTGGCGGGCGAGCGTCGGCACCGCATCGACTGCCGTTGCGGCAACCAGCGTCATCGACTCGTACGTCTCGCCGAACCCTGGCCGCCGTTCGACCGTCTCCACCGCGGCGACCGATGGGTGTGGTTCGAGTGCCTGTTCGTACGCTGCTCGTGTCTCGCGTGGCCCCCGGACGTAGAAGCGCGGGCGATACGTCGAATCGATGTCGTACGCTGCGGGCCCGTCATCGCCTGCGGGTGTCCAGCGATACACGTCGCCGTCGATGAAATCGAACGTGTAGCACATTCTCACTCTCGGTCGGTAAGGGGCGACCACGCCGCCTGGTCAGCCACATCCAGTTCGTCGTAGAGGTCTTCGAGCGCCCGCTGGTGCGCCAAGAGCATCGACAGAAACACCGCGTCCATCGGCTCCTGCGGATTCTGATAGCCCGCCGCGTCCGCGTATCGCGTTGCATTCCCCCACAATCGACTGTACGGACCCGTATCCTGGCGTCGAAGCGCGCGTTCGAAGTCGTCCCAGTCGTGTTCGAGTCGCCGCAGCAGGTCGCGATAGGTCGGACTACTGCGTCCCATCGACCATCACCCCACTCGGCGTCGCTGGTTCGACGGCCATGTCCGACGCGGTTGCTCGGTGCGCCAAGACGGTCCGCCAGAACGCGAGCGTCGTCTGCATCCCCGTCGCATCGGGATACACGAGCGTCTCGAAGTCGGTCCCACGGAACCGCGGGCCGAACTGCGTCTGCTCGCAGTAGAGCGTCGATGGCACGGCCCTGGCAACGATTTCTGCGTACGGATTCGTTTCAGGCCGGCCGAGGTGCGTCGCGAGCAGACTCGCGTCTACCTCCCGCGCGACTCGCTTAATCGCCGCGAGCGCTCGCGACAGGAGCTGTTTCCCGACCGAATTGGAAACCTCGTCCGTATCGTAGAGCGCGTCGAGTCCGGGACAGACGACGAGTGATGGGTTGATGTCTTCCTCGGCAACCGTCGACCGGAGCGTCGTCGCCAACTCCGCGTGCTGGTACGGCGTGAACGCCCGGGCGACGTGGATGCGGTCGAGGAGTCGGCGACTCGGTGAGAGTCGCGTCAGCGACGCGGCGTTCGCGTGGGTGGCGGCGTCGAGCCACAGTACGTCGCCTCCGGTGGTGAGAGCGTGGTCCAAGACGAGCGCCTGCAGAATCTGTACCGGTCGCGGCTCGTCTTCGACGACGAGTCGGTGGCAGCCGCCATCGAGTGTCGGTAGTTCGGGTGGGGATGCGTCGCGGGTTGCCTGCGCCGTCTCAGTCGCCGCATCGCGACGACGCTGTTGGAACTCTGGTCGCATACACACCTGTTCGCTCAGGAGTCCGATAAGCGAACTCGGGTCGGTACACGAGTTCACGAAATCGTAGTCCTCGGTGTGAAACCACGAGACGGCGTAGTGGTCAGATTCGTGCAACGCATGAAGTGCACGAAATGCCTGCGCCGTCGTGAGGCGTCGTGGAGGCGGGAGAGTGAGCGCGACCCCTCTCGGTCCTGGTGGGGGACGTCCCAGAGGAGTTTACCAAGCCCTCCGATGGCGCTTGAAGTGAGACCAGCCTGATTGAAGTCCTCGCTCTCCGAGGAGAGTCGCATTGAGATGACCCAGGCGCTGTCGCTTGAAGAACTAACACAAGCACTGGCAACAGTCATTCACGACGTTGATAGCAGTACTGAGGGGCAGTACGGCAACGGTATCGGGTCAGAAAACGAAGAGCGTCAGTTAGCGTTGCTCCTTGAACAGCTCCGCCGAGAGGACGCACGCTACACGGGCATCGAACGTGAGGTCGAGTATCCGAACGAGAACGGCAAGTGTGACATGGTGTTACCGGGCGGAACGCCGGTTGAAGCGAAGCTCATCCGCTACTGGAGAGCAAATGGCGACCCGGAGCCGCACATGTTCAAACACGTGTTTAGTCCGTTCCACAACAATACCCTCCTGACAGACTACACCGACTCTCCCAATCGGAGTTCAGCAATTCAGGTGGGCTGTTAGGGCTGTTCTACGCCCGTTCCGACGATGATCCACACACAGTCGAGTCGCTGTCCGAAAAATACACAGCAGCGAACATCGCTGACAAGGTCGTTCGAGACATCGAGTACTGGTACGACATCGAGGCGAGGGTCTGCCAACTATCGCATTTTGACGGACTCCAGCATTCGGTCCACAAGCAGGGTGCTGTGATTTCGTGGGTGGTTGAATAAGCTCATCACAGGAGACGACGTAGATACGCCAATGACGGAGGTCGGCCTGGTGAGTTGCACTAAGTCAAAGCGTGACGAGCCTGCTGTTCCACGATTACTGTACGACGAATCACCCTATTTCAGGAAAGCACGCGAGTACTGTGAACGACACCACGACGACTGGCTGGTCCTCTCTGCAAAACACCATGTCCTTGACCCAGACGGACCGCCAATCTCGCCATACGAGCAGACTCTGACGACCGCCAACGTCGAGACTCGTCGAGAGTGGGCGCGTGAGGTCACAGCCGACCTCGAAGAACGAGGGCTTCTCGATGAGGATGTGACGCTCGTCATCCACGCCGGGAAAGCCTATTACGAAGAACTGCTCCCCTTGCTCGACCCACATCCAGTCGAGATCCACATTCCGACAGCGGGCTTGATGTTTGGAGAGACATTGGCGTGGTACAACGAACAGACATGAGTGATCCCGTCGAACTGAGAGAGTGGCTCGGACTCGAGTGGTCCGAGTGGGGTCCGCTGGACAAGACACGAGGACACCTGCAGAGCGCCACGACCGACCCAGGACTCTATCGTGTTCGCCACCCAGATCACGACGGCTTGGTGTACGTGGGAGAAACCGGCAGAAGCACGAGTGGACTATCCACGCACTCGCGAGGGGTGCGTTCGCCAACCAGATGCCATACCGAGACCCACATACTGCCGCGCCGTGTCTGTGGGCGATCGTCGACCGAGATGGACCTGGGCTGGAAGTGTCGTGGACGACGCCCTCGTTGGCCGAAGACACACAGGACAGGAAGGGCCTTGAAGCAGCACTAATCGCGGTTCACCGCCGAAATATTGGTCGAAGCCCGACTGCCAACTTTGGACGGATGATACCCGGCTATCGGCAGTCGAGCTACAGTTGTGATGGGGACGTCGGGGGACCGCTTGCACCGGGTGAATCCGAGCCAAATTCCGAGCCTGGTGTTGGCCCGCTCGACTGGTCGAACGCCGACTCGCTCTTCGCCGACGACTGGATGGGGCTCAACTGGAAACCACCAAGACGACTCGCTGCTGTACCACCAACCGTCCCAGCATCTGACGGACTCTACCGCATCTGGAACAGCGATTCGGACGACTGCCTGCACTACATCGGCATGAGTTCGAATCTGAAGAGTCGCTTGCAGACCCATCGCCGCGAGCGCGACGGCAAGTCGTACTACAGCTACGCGCAACTCGACAATCACGATGCGCTCCACAAGCGACAGGAGGTCGAGACAGAACTCATCGGCGCTCACTGGCTCGAATGTGAACGCGCGCCAACAGACCAGTTCTGACGATTGCTCACTTCCCACTCCCGGCTTTGAGCTATCCCATCGTGTATCTCGCGTTCTGTGCGGTCACAGAACCAGTCAGTCAGACCACACACCAGTCACAAATTTGCGCTGTTACTTCGTGACTGTACTCCGCAGACGCGGTCGACACGCGGGCGAGAACGTGGAGCCGACATCAACTCGATTGTACTGGTCGATACACCCGGTCTCTGGTCGACCCTTCGGCTTCGATTAACCGATACTCGGTCAGCTTCGAGAGATATGATTTGACCGTGCGAAGCTGGTTCGGGTCGTCCATCTGCTGTTCGTAGTGGCTGTAGATCTCTTGGGGACTCAACGGCCCGTAGGCACGGATGGTATCCAAGACCGCTCGCTGGTGGTCGTTGAGCGCATCGACGTTTCGCTGTCGAATCTGCGCCCGCGCGTCCGGCATCGCTGCTTCGAGCACGTCGAACGTGATCTCGTCTCGTTGCTCACGGACAGCGTAGTTGGCCGCGCGACGCAACATCCCGAGGGCGACGCGGGCGTCCCCAGCGGCGGCATCAGCGATTCGCTCGAGAATCTCCTGTGAGACGGCTCCGGCGTCCAGCCCCCAGCGAACGCGAACAGAAAGAATCGACACGAGTTCGTCAGGCGCGTATCGCGACATCGTGACGTGTTCGCCGCTCTGCAGTCGACTCTGGAGTCGCGAATTCAGCCTCCCGAAGAGTTGGTCGCGGTCGTTCGCGACGATGAGTTGGGCGAACTTCGGCAGCGAATGGAGGTCGTAGAAGATGTCCGTCGAATCGAGTTGGTCTGCCTCATCGAGAACGACGACGACCGGATTGCCGTCGTACGCTTCGAGTCGCGAAATGAGTTCGTCGTGCGGTGTCGACCCGCGGTGGATGTCCGTCGCCAACCCGAGTTCGTCGAGAATCCGATAGAACGCCCGGAACTGCGTGTGACTCCGCCAGCAGTTCAAGTGAATCGCCTGCACCGCTGGCGCAGCCTCTGTGAGCTGGTTGCTGACGTATTTGGCTGTCACCGTCTTCCCGGCACCAGTCGGACCGGTGATGATGACCGACTGGCCAGACGCGCCGTCCGCAAACGGCCGCAGGACGGACTCAAGGTGCGTGAGTTCCGCATCCCGATGTTGGAGGTCGTTAGGCACAAAGCCCTCGTCGAGCACCTCAGCGTCCCGAATCATGTGGGTGTGGTTGGCTGGCGTGCGTATAGGCGTCAGGTACAGAGTGAAACTGGAACCGGTGTGGTTCTTCAGGCGATATTCCGTGACTCCACGCTATCGTACTCGTTGGTCCAGTCCTGTTGCATCGTCGACCGCCCCGAGTATCGACACCGTCACCGACCGAATCCGATTGAGCCGTTCGAGCACCGACTCGGCGTCCTCGCTCGCCCACGCAGCGAGATAGAACGCCGAATTACACACATCCAACCCGAACTGGCGACCGACGAGATACGCGACTGCTTCGGCTTCGACTTCGCGCAGTGACTGCTCTGGCAGGCTCGTCCGGTCTGCGTGCAGTAGTCCGTGAGCGAACTCGTGGACGAGCGTCGTCGCCATGTCCGCCTCGTTCGGTCGCTGTCTGACTGCGACGCTCGGTCGGTGTCCCTGCGGGAATTCACACACACCGCGCGCTGCGCCGTGAGTCCACTCACTCGGAGACACGAGTGACACGTCCACCCCGAGCGACTCCGCCGCGGCACAGAGTGCGGAGACGAGTCCGCTCGCGTCACCGTACGTGGCGGTCTCCAACGACGGAAGCGACTCGCCCGTCGTCTGCGATACGTCGAACACGGGGACCGGCTTGAACGACCGTAGTTGACTCGACCACTCGGAGTACGGCACACCGTCGCTCTCGCAGTCGTCGTCGTGGCCGGACTTCGGTTCGCCACAGGCCGGACAGACTTTGGCTGTGATTGGAGCCCAGATCCAAATCGCCGACTCACCTTCCGAGACCTGTCTGTCGAACTCCGTTTGCCACGTTCGGTAGCCCGCGACGTGCGTCGCATCCGGACATTGCAGCGAGATCAGGAGAGCGTTCCGCGCGGAGTAATCGTGAAACTGGCACTGGACGTCGAGCCACCGCTGGAATGCGTCGCTTGCGTGTGCGGTGGTCGTCTCATCGAGGAGGTCGGCAATCCAGTTGTCAAGTGCGTCGTGCATCTCGTCGGTACGGGTGGGTGCGTCGCTGAACGTCGCTGTCTGCGTGGCTGTGTCTGGCTGTGACATTTCGAATCAGCAGGGCGAGTTGCCGCCCCGCACCCGAAGGGGGCAGATAAAATTCGGAGCGCGAATGGCCGTGGTTAACGGCTGTCTGAGAGACGCGTCTGGAGTATCTTAATCACGATTTTACTAATCATGATTTTACTATCTGAGTTGATTAACTGGTGTTTGAGAGTTGAATCATTTGATGGCCATTCTGAGGCGAACCTTTCCCTAGTAGCGAGGTCACCAACTCTGGATTGGAAAAGTCGAATTAGTAGTTAGGCTGCCACGGCTGGTTACAATTCGGGCATCGATCCGGAGCCGTTGCAATGTTGTTGTATGACTGGACGTTTCCGCAAGAACTGCACATCATTTCCCGTGCCATGGCCGCTGCTACTGTCAGCAATTGACTAAGTTATAGGGTGGTTGATGAGTCGGTTCTGTACTGGTTGCCTCTCAATGAGCGGAGAGACCTATTCCTGTTTTTGAGGTCGTGGCTGCGCGCGCAGCACCGCAGGTGCGAGCACGGAGCGGTGGGTGGGGAGGTGGGGTCTGGGCTGGTGGATACGTAAAAAAAGAACACACCCGCCGGCGACGCCTACTCAGCCCACCACGCCTCGCGCTCTGGGAAGCTGATGTCGGACCACCCCGTCACAGCCACCGACACGCGTCCACCGTACCAGCTCTTTGCGACGTTCCGCAGCGTCACCCGCTCGCCTTCTCTCACAGCCGGTTGTCTCGATTTCTCCCAGACAGTCACCTTCGTTCGTCCCGTCTCGTCCTCGATGAGTCCCACTTGTTGAATCGCCGCGCTCGACGACTCCCACAACTGCGTAATCGTTCCTTCTATCGACACTTCACGACGACTGACCTCGCTGACCGCCGCAATCGGAATCACCGTCCCGGGTGCCTGTTGCAACTCCTCGAACACACCCACGACCGCGCTCATCATCGAGTTCCCGTCTGCGACTACCTCGGCCAGCCGCCGACTGATCGCCGCCCGTGACCACGCATCGAGTTTCGACTGCATCCGTGCCGCCTCCCTGTTCACAACGCCCAACTGTTCAGCCGTCAGTTGCTCACGCGGGTCTGCCTCCTCGGGGTCGGCCCACCGATTCACACACCCTGCACGCTTCTTGAACTCTCTCGTTGCTTCGATACTTGACTGTTCAACCGCCGTCGCCGTCCGCGCTTCCCGACTCGACGTCTGTCTCCGGTCCCACCGTGCACGCGTCTGTTCGATTTCCCACTCACGTGCAGCCAGCCGCTCTTCTTCCGCGAGGGTCAGTCCCCGACCAACCGCTTCAGGGTTATTCAGGTCAACCTTGGCTTGAATCTCGAGTTCAACCGTAGGATGGAGCGCTGGCGTCTCATCGACTACGTCGTCGTCGACTGTCGAGGGGTGATTGCTGTGCGAAACTTCATTACGGAACTGTTTCTTACTACTCATTGTAGTTCTCTGAAAGGCGCTCACTCGGCGTCTTCTTCCGACATCACGACTCTCCAGCCGCAGTGTTCTCACAGACTGACCGACACCAATCGTCTCACGGCGACGCCGCCGCGCCTTCGCCGGCTTGCCCGGCGCGGCGCGTCGCCAACAGGTGTCCCCCACAGACGAGTACGGGGGTGAACCTTGAGGTGAGCGCGCGGTCAGGGCAGTCAATCTACCGACCCGCGGGTCGTCGACCCCGTGCAGGCCGTCCGTCGTAGACGCAACGGCTGAACCGGGACGACGAGACGGCAAGCGGGAGGTTGACAGTCCTGAACGGCGTCGCATACGGCCACAGCGAGGCCGCAGAGAGCGAGGACCCGCCGGAACAGCACCGCGCCCGGACCCGCACGAGCCTGTCCCGTCCGTCGCAGACGCAACGGAAACGCCTCGTGCGGCAGCCCGGTGCGGGCTGGACGCCCGCGGACCCACAGTTCGTCGCGGCCGAGTTTGAGCGCACGCCCGGCAGGCCGCACAGCCGGCCCTGAGTGAGCCCCGGACCGTGGCATATGGGGGTGAGCACGGCGAGCCCCCAGTAGCCACCGCAGCCCGGGTGAACGAGGGGTGAGGGCAAGTGCCCGAACGGCGAGCAGTCCGCCCGGACCGCGCAAGCGGCCACGTCTGAACCAGCCGGCCGACGGCGCGACCGCATCGAGGGAGCGCCGACGCAACGGCTGGTGAAGATGCAGCCACCCCGGTCTCGGTCACGGCCCGGACGCGGGCCGAGCGCTCGCAGGCCCGCCCTCGGGGCTGACCGGTATCGGGTGGCTGCACCCGGCCCGACCCGGCCCCGTGACCGTGCCCCGTCCGTCGCAGACGCAACGGCAGCGCGAAACGCCCGGGCCCGGCAGGAACGGTCTGCCCGCCGGAGCGCGCACAACCCGAGCAGTCGCCCCCAAGCGTACGGACGCGCGTCGCTGTTCACTTTGGGAGCGACGCTTGGGAGACGCCCACTACTCGGTCACGTCGTCGATGAACTGCTTGGAGAGACCCGACGTGACAGCCAGCAATATCGTCACATAGCTTCGGTGTGAAGTGTTCGCATGGGACTCGAAATTGATGAGGAGCGATTGGGGGCCGTCCTCGAAGCGCTTCCGACCGCTGCACACGACGGCGTCGGCCGACACGTCCACTTCACTCGCCAGAAGTACGAGACCATCTACGAAATTACACCCGAGACGATTGCTGGCGACCTCGATACTGTTTTCAGCATCACCATTCGCCAACGGGCTGGACCCCAAAGCATCGAACAGGTTGAGACCGCTCGAGAGGCGTTCAGTGCCGATACGCTTCGGTCGCTGGACCCCCACGCAGACGCGTACGAATATCTCACCGACATCGAGGGTGTCGGCCCGAAAATCGCCAACGAGTATCTTCGCAAGGTCGTCCACGCGTTCGGCTTCAAGGAGACGTGGTGTGCCGACCTGTACGTCCCGCTCGACCAACACGTGGTCGCCGCCCTCGTCGAAACCGGCTGTCTTCTCGATGGCGAGGTGCGACCTGAGAAGACGAAACCGAGCGCGCTGTTGAACTTGAATCCCGAGAGCAATCCACGGACACGACTCTCTGCAAGCGCACTCCAAGCGGCGTTCAAACGAGTCGCCGAAGCACAGGGAACCGAGCGAATCGCCTTCGACGAACTCTGGTCGGAACACAAGTTCTTCCTCTCGATTTCGGAGTTTCGTGAAAGGAGCAGTGTGAGTGAGTTACTCGAATCGAGGTGAGAACGATGGGCCACGACGACTTTACTTCTGTATCACCTCTGAGAGAATCGATGAGTCTACTCACTGCAGTCGTCGTGTTCCTCGTCGGCTTCGTCTCGGGGGTTGTGGTTCGAACGGTTGCCGGACTCGCGGCCATCGTCGCGCTTCTGTTAGTCATCTTCGGTGTGGCCGCGCCAGATATCGGCCTCATCGACTATATTGTCACACAGTACTACCAGGGGAACGAACTCCTATTTCTCGCTGGTCTCCTGTTCGGGATCGACGCCAAACAGACTCGGCAAGTCGTTGTCGACCGCGGAACGAGTTCGAAGTGACCCAAGAGGACCCCGTCCCTGTGTTTACGTCACTGATATCCAACCGTTCGCGCACCTGTTCTGTCCGCGCCAGCAGTTGCGTGTACGCCGTCGTATCTCGCCCGGGGGGCCACGAAACTCCATCCAGTTCGTCGACGACGACAGCCGTCCGCAACAGTAACTGGACGAATTGCGCGGGGGCGACACCTTCGTCCGCGTAGAGGCGAAGCCACGCGTACAGTTCGAATGCCATCCGTTGTTCGGCGCTATCGACAGTCTGCTCCCTCTCGCAGTTTAGACACATTGTGAATCAACACAGGCCAGAACACGCGCCTGCACCTCTGCAGGCGCACCATGAAATACGAAAGCGCACACGAGTCGAACACAGACGTGACGGCTACCGACCAGTCACCGGGTGGGAGTGAACGGGGCCGCGGCGAGGACGAAGACGGCCGACTGTAGCACCGCAGGCCGAAGGCCGAGGCGCGCACGGAGGCCCTCGAATCGTCGCTGCGGGGGCGTTCAAAACGACTGTGCGTAGGTTACAAAAGGAATGAAAGCGCGATGAGCTAGGCACCGATTGCGTTCAGCAGTCGAGACAACCAGTAGTCAGTCACGCCAGTTGGTGCTGTTGGGTCCGTTCCAAGGTCAACCTCTTCGGCATCCTCATATCCATCTCCATCAGTATCGACTTGCAATGGGTTCGTGCCCGTATCGGAGACTTCTCGTGTGTCGACAAGCCCATCGCGGTCCGTATCTTCCTGTGTTGGGTCCGTGTTGTGAATTGTGACTTCCGCATGGTCCTCGAGGCCATCACCGTCAGTATCCACCGCCGTCGGGTCGGTACCGATATCATTCACTTCGTCCCCATCAGAGAGTCCATCCCCATCGGAGTCCATATTCGTCGGGTCGGTCCCGAGTGACACCTCACGCCCGTCAGTAAGCCCATCGGTGTCACTATCGGCCATCACAGGGTCACTCCCGTGTGACTGTTCGTCCCCATCAGAGAGTCCGTCTCCATCGGTGTCACTCATTGTTGGGTTCGTCGGTCCTGAAACCTCTGCACTATCAGTAAGCCCGTCACCATCAGAATCTGCAGACGTGGGATTTGTGCCGTGCGAATTCACTTCAGAACCATCTGAGAGCCCATCGCCATCGGAATCACTCATCGTCGGGTCCGTTGGGCCGCTTTGCTCCCGGTTGTCAGTGAGACCATCTCCGTCCGTATCTTCCGACCGCGGATCTGTGCCAAGCGACCGCTCATCGCTGTCAGTAATCCCATCGCCATCAGTATCTTGATACGTCGGCTCGGATTGCGTGCTTGACGACGATGAGTCGTCTTGCTCACGTGCGCCAGACTGCTGGTTCGTCGATTCTGACTGAGTTGCAGTATCCACACCCGGCTGGTCTTGGCTGCTGGGCTCGTACTTCACAGTATCGGACCACGAATCGATTTTGTCGTCTACCTCCGTCGTGAGAATGCCGGCATTCGGTGGTGGTGCATCGTCATCCCACAAGCTAATCTCGATGGCCAATTCACGTCGCGAAAACTGCTCATCCCACATGTCGTCTCTCGTAGGTAACTCAACGAGCACGTTGTCGTCGTTCATACCCACGTTCTTTCGACCGATTCGAGACCCCTCAATCGACATGAGAATAACTGGCTCCATCTGAGGGTCACTGATGATGCCTGTTTTGTCGTAACAACCCCAGCACTTGGTGTCGAGGAGGAGTTCAATAGTGAACGAAGAGTAATACCCGTCACCGTCACGGTCAACAGTATCATTGACATCCTCCCGCGCCTAAAGACGCGGGAATCCCGAGCGTTGGGATATTAAGATTCACAACCCACCTGTTCGCTCGGTGCGAAACGCCCCGAGGTTTGAGTGAACAGGTAGGCTACTGGCCGTGCCAAACGACCGTTACTCATATCCTCCGTCGGAGGATTCTGAGTTATCTTTCGTCGGATGTTCACCGCACCGTTCACGTCTGCATTCATCGTCGCACCACACGATTCACAGACGTACAAGCCACGTTCTACACGATTCGCATCACGCTTTCGCCCACAACACGAACAAGTCTTGCTTGTATCTCTCTCGCTCGTTCGGTCAACGAGGATACCGTGTTCTTCGGCCTTGTATTCGAGTAACGTGGTGAAGCGGTCGAACTCCCAGCCGTGGAGTTTCTTATTCCCGCCCCGCCCCCAATTCCGCGACTCGCCGTTCTCGTCCACTCGAATCTTGCTCAAGTCACCGACGGCGATACGACCGACCTCGTGGCCGATGCACTGCTCAACGATGTGCTTGGCGAGGGCGTGCAGGAAGTGGTCTTTCCGACGCGAGAGTTTCTGCCGGGCACGGAGTGCACGGCGTGACGGGCCGTTCTCACCTTCGGTGTCGTACTCGTCACGGGTGAAGTAGTGCTTGTCCTGTTTCAGTACGTTCCCCGGATACAACTCGGCGTCACCATCGTCGTAGGCGATAGTGAGGTAGTTACTGATACCGAGGTCGATTCCCGCCGTGTCGTCTCCGGGTGCTTCCTCAACAGGGATTTCGACTTTGCAAACAAGGTGAAGTTCCCAACGGTCGCCGTTCCACACGGCTCGAACCTGTTGGATATTCTCCACGGTCACGTCAGGTCGTGTTTCGTACCCTGCGAGGATGAAGTCTGAGCGGTGGTTCTTCAGGTTGAAACCCTTGCTCAGACGGAGTTGGTTGTGCTTGGAATCGTGCTTGATCCCGTTCTGCTTCCACGTCACGGTGGAACGCGGGTGCTTGTCGCCTCGCTTTCGGTAGCCGGGGGGATTCGCGTCTGTGTCACCGTTCTTGCGCTTTTTGAACCATCCGTTGAACGACTCAGCAAGTTCTTCTAGAACTCGCTGACTTGACTGAGAATGGAGGTCACTGTATCGTTCGTGGTCTTTTAATTCGCGCTTGAGGTCGGCTTCGGACGGAATCTCGCCGGTAGAATCCCATTCTTGTTGGATGTGGTAGCGGGCGACGTTCCACAGTTTCGAGGCTGAGTGCCCGCAGTTATCGAGGTCGTCACTTACCTGTTGGTGGTTGACGATTTTCGCTCGATATGTGCGGGTTGTTTTCAGCATCGGGCTGTGTTCATAAGTACTTATGAATATTATTGTATTAAACGTGGTGAATGTGGCGTGGAATATCCTGCCGTGCCACCGACCGGTTGATGGGTAGAATAGTGTCGGATTCATCCTGACCCTAAAGGGTCAGGTATTCTCCTTGATTTCGTATAATCCGCACGCGCTTGATGCCTGCAGATTCGTCTGCGTATACCGACCCGACAGGGACTAACAGCAATGAAATAACGACGAATAGTACGAGGGCTGACTGGCGCTGAAAGAACCGTTTACTAGTTGGCTTTGTGTGTGGCATGCTACCATGTATACTTGCTTGTGCGCAGTCGTTACGTCACGCGTCGGGTGTTCCGTCATGCTCTGCGAACTGATATAAGAAGTATACTCATGAATGGCAGATGATAAATATTATTCAGCAGATGTTCCGGGTTTTCGTCTGTTCAACCTCGGAGATGGCTGGCGATATTCGCCGACGTGTTGGAATCATTGACATTCTGTCTTCAGACATGATTTGTCAATTTATATATCATATCCAGACAAATATGTTAACCCAACGAGGAGACACCATGGTATCCATTGATGCTGACACTATCGAGATTTTGAACCGTCGTTCCGCACTCCTTGACTGTCTCTTGCAGGGGCCGAGAGATAAACATACACTTGTTGACGAATTAGACGTCTCCCGGTCCACGATTGACAGAGGGGTACGTGAGTTAGAATCTGCTGGAATTGTGGCGTATGAAGACGGAATGTATGTTCTCACCCCCGTTGGGGAATTTCTTGGCCAGGTGTTTGTCGAATTTCAGGAGACAATTGAGACGATAACACGGCTTGCGCCGTTTTTACAGTTGGTCGACCCTGACTGGTTCGATATCGATCTCAAGAATCTACGGGGTGCACGAATCTGGGTTGCTGAGGCAAACAATTCATTCGGGCCACTAGACAGTCATATTGAGACGGTTCAGGCGGCGCATCGATACCGGGGTCTATTGCCCTCCGTTGGTCGAGAATCGATGGAAGTCAAATACCGAAGTATCCTCGAAAACAAGTCTGAACATGAGGTGATTGTCGACCGTACTGTTGCTCAGTTGCTCCAGTCAGACTCGTTGGGTGAGCTCTTCGAAGACATGATTGCAACAGGCCGAGTGTCCGTCTACGTCTGTGACGACCCACTCCCACAGTATCTCGGATTGTTTGACCAGACCGTGATGCAGGTCGGGAGTTGTGGTAACAATGGCATCCCTTATGCGCTGCTTGAGACAGATGACGATGATTCGTTTGCGTGGGCAGAACGCAAATATGGATTATACAAGACCAACGCGACACTATTAGCTGGGCCATCGTAGTTGAAGGCAGCAATTTTCAGTGATCTGCCTGCGAAATAGGGTGCGACACTACGCAATAGAACGGACAGTGGTCATATTATCACAACTACACATAGCGCAGGAATTATGTCGAACCATCGTGACCGATGATCACTATGCAGTCCACATCCGCGCGGTCGTTCGTTCGGCTGCGGCCAACAACAGATTCCTTCGACTTCGCGACGGTCACCGCACATTCACGAGGCTCATAATCAGGTGCGATTCTACACCCGTGGTGACGAGGTAAAACCGGGATACACGCGCTACACCCCCAGTTTCCAGGGATGTACATGGACGGCCTGCTTCCGCAAGGGTGTACTCGGGTATGACCGGCGTCGGGGTGTAGCGAACCGGTGTCGAGACCACTCAGTTCACCCTCTCCGGCACCCCGGTGTTGCTCGGATACCTCATTTCGACCACGCTCGGGACGTGTGTGGCTTCGATACCAGTTCCGTTCGCTGGTGCTCACACTCGTCTGGGTGCTACTGTTCACGATTGGTGAGTTTCCTTTATCCCGGATACAATCCATCGTACGGGGGGTGTATCGCCTGTTTTCGAGAGTAGTTATTCGGACCTGTTGCGTCGCGTTCACCCGACTGACTCGTCGCGACATCTCCTTGTGTATCACTCGCAACAACCCCGTTCTCCCCGTGTTCGCTCGCCAGCACACGTCTCTCACGCGTTGCTCCACTCGAACTGGTGGCCGGCAATTGCCGACTTTGTGTGGTGGAGTGCAATAGCTGGATTTGTTGGGTCGACACGTTGGGGGGAGAAGTATTGTTGCGGGCGTCTGCAAGGGTGTACTCCGGTCGAAAGAGAGGTCGGCTCAACGTCCACGGCTTCGTCCAACTATTGATGCTCTCGACGGACGGGTCATCCGTCATCAACGCCGGCGCGACCGAGACGACGGAGGCACCGCCGCTGGACGACGTCGTCGAGACGACCGAGGACGCGGTCGAACTTGCGACCGCGGGCGTCGCGGGTCGGTACGACTGGGCAGAGAGAGACGCCGCAGTCGCCGACTTTCGCTCTCGGCTCGACCCCGCTCTGGCGAACGTCGAACGCGCGCGGCCCGGCGGCGTCGCGCTGACGACGAACGACTCGGCGGCCGGGACCTGGGCGTTCAGGAACTGCCCCAACGGTCCGTACCGGGAGTTCGGAACCTGCGTCGCCGACGGCGGCGTCGTCGTGCAAGAGCGCGCGGGCGAGACGGCCGTCGTCGCCGTCCTCGTGGACGTGCGCATCGCCACGCCGCGGTCGCGGACGGACCTGACGGTCGCCGTGCGTCCGAACTGAGGGCCGGGGCGGGCGTCGCGCGGCCGGAGAAACGGCCGGTCCGTCGGGGACTCTCGTTAACGACAACGATCAGACTAAACCCACGAATTACCTTCGAGAGATACGTTCCGGCGATTCGTACAGCGGAGAGAGACTGTAGGAGCGAACCACCCCATAGGATGGCTAAATCAGCGATTCGTGTAGATATTAGCAGTGATGAGTCATCGCCAAACTACGAGAACACTTGCGACCGAGTAATACGCGAAGTTAGCCATTTCGACCGTGTGTAGTGGGAACATTCCGTTTTCGAACCGTTAATCGGGCCAATTCCGCGATACGGAACTATCCATTTTCTAGTATATCTGCGATTATTATCTATCGGGTTCTCGGGGCACCGTCTAGTTAAGGGGTGAACAGTGGGAGAGCTGTCTTCCCACGTTCTCAGACGTTGTCTTCCGCGTCTGCCAAGAGCCTGTATTTGATATAGTTATCCAGCTCTGACTGGATGGGGCGAGAGATACCTGTCGTCACCCGTTCAAACGTCCGCCCGCTCACGAGCGTTACCAGAAAATTCGCGACTAACTCCGGATCCATCTCCCTGAAATCGCCAGATTCGATACCGTCCTGCAGTATCTCCCGTATCGTTTCGCGGAAAATGTCTTGAGACTGATTGAAGCACTCTTGGAACGCTTCGTCTTGTGCGGCCCGCATTCGCAACTCCGTCAGTACCGTTTCGTAATCTCGGATTTGTTGCTCGTCGGGCTCGGGGATAACTTGGTCAAAGAGGCTCCGAAGTCTGGTTTCCGGGTCTCCATCGTCAGAGACGGGCATCCCGACCTGTCTAAATCGAGAAAGTAAGTAGTTGAGAAGGTCCAAAAGAACGTCGTCTTTTCCATCGTAATGGTAGAAGACCAACCCCTCTGACTTGGAAAAGTGCTGACTGATTCGGTCGATCGTCAGATTGGCATATCCGTGCTCGGCAAGGGCGTCAAACGTCGCTTTCAATATCTCCGTCTTGGTATCGTCAGGCTCGTCGACAAAAAGAGGGGCCCGTTTGTCCATGCTGTCGAGTTGCCCCTCCACCTAATTAGCGGTTACCCTCTTCGAATGATGGTCGCTGAAGACTATCTATCTGCCATCTACGCGGGGTCTCCGCGTCAGAGTCACGCACGCTGTTGACCTGAACCGACACATTAATCTCCCCGCCACGGATTTGACTAAGTACTCAATAAGGGTCAGAATGATACAGGATACACTTCGTAGCTCGCGGCCGCTGGCCATCGCGCTCACCGCCGTTCTCGTCGTGGGGTTCATCGCTGGTGCGGTCCCCACTGTTGCGACCGCTCAGACATCACAGTCCGGAGACATCGTTGGGAACCCGGATATCACGTTTGCAACTTCGTCTGGGACGCTTTCAGCTGGCACGACTGACGAGCTCACAATCTCGGTTGTCAACCGCGGACTGATTATCGAACACGGTCCATCGCAGTACGAAGAGGAGGTGATGACTGCGAGGGGATTGACGTTCGAAGTAGACGACGAAGACGCACCAATCAACGTCCAAACCGGACAGGTTTCTATCGGGAACTTCCCGACTGGAAGCACGGAGAAGACAGTCTCGGTCACGGTTCCGGAAGACGCCGAGCCGGGGACCTATCAGATTCCCGTCACCTACGAGTACTCGTACACCCGCCAACTTCGGTACGGTCCCAGCGGAACCACCGAAGGAACCGATTCCACGCGAACGCAGACCGGCTCGATAACGATTCAGATCAAGGACGACGCTCGGTTCGAGGTCATCGAGACAAACGCGACGGCCCAAGTCGGCGACGATAACGATATCTCGGTCACGCTTAGGAACACCGGCTCGGAAGTTGCGAAAGCCGCGAGTGTGAACGCAGAGTCAAAGAGTAGCTCCCTGACGTTCGAGTCCGGCGACACGTCCTCGACGGCGTCCGTCGGCGACTGGGAGCCGGGCGAAAACCGGACGGTCACGTACAGTGCCGCGCTAGAGTCCAACTCGGCAGTGCGCGCATACGCGGTGGATCTGGTGGTCAATTACGACGACACCGACGGCATTAGTCGTACGTCCGACCCGATCACGACCACTGTCGAATCGCTCCCCGCACAGTCGTTCGCCTTCTCGGACGTGTCCTCGTCGCTCCGAGTGGGCGAAGACGGAGAGATCGTCGGCACAGTCGAGAACACCGGCCCCAACACGGTACGAAGCGTGACGATTCGGCCGGTGGACAATCCGGCATCCGTCGTCCCGAGCGAGGATTCCACCGCCGTCGGGTCGCTCGCTCCGGGCGAATCCAAGTCCTTCCGACTCCCGATGGAAGTTACGAGTGAGGCAGAGGTCGGCGACAAATTACTCAACGTCGAGGTTCGGTATCGTGACGGCGACGGAGATCGGCGGACCTACGACAAACTCGACCTCCTGGCGACTATCGGCCCGGACCGAGACGAATTCGGACTCGCGGTTTCCGACCGGACGATCACCGTGGGTAAATCGCGGGTCGTCACCGTCGAAGTGACGAACAACCTCAACGAGACGGTCACCGACGTCGAAGCGCGGCTGTTCGCCGACGACCCCCTCAGCGCCGGGGCCTCGGACACGAGTTATATCGAGACCTTAGAGCCCGGTGAGTCCACGACGCTGGCGTTCGAAGTGACTGCGGCGTCCGCTGCAACGGCGGGAAGCACGTATCCGATTTCGTTCGACTTCCGGTATACGGACAGCGACGGCAGCACCCATCTCACCGACACGTTCAGAAAGCCGCTGGACGCTGTCAAACCGCAGAACAGCGGCGTGTCGCCCATCACGCTCATCGTAGGATTGGGGGTGGTTGTCGCAGGCGGTGTCGCAGTCGTCTACTGGAGGCGTAAGTAATGCCACTGGCTGAGAGGATTGAAACGGCGACAGAACGACTCAACACGACAATCGTGGACCGCCCGCGCGTAGTTGTCATCGCCTTTTTGCTGCTCACGGGCGTGTTCATCGGCGGGTTAGGGTCTGTACAGATGAGCGCGGGCGGGCTTGACGCGTTCACGGATGACTTACCCGAACAGGCGACCCTCGAAGAGGTCGAGCAGAACTTCGAGGAGCCGTTCCAGACGGATGCCCAGACGACGACGCAACTCATTCGGACGAACAGCAACGTCCTGACGAAGGAGGCACTCGTCCGTGACGCTCGCCTGCTCGAACGCGTTGCCGAACGCGACGAGTTCCGGATGGAATCGGCTCGTGGCCCGGCTCCAATCATTGCGCAGCATCTCAACCCGTCGGCGACGACGCCGGCAGAACATCGGCGAACGCTCGAACGTGCGACTCCGTCCGAAATCAGACAGGCAGTTCGAGAACTCCGAGATGGACCCCGATTTGCCGGAGTAGTGTCGAACGATTTCAATCCGACCAGCGTCTCCGCGTCTGCGTCAATTACGACGATTTCGCATGACTTCCCCGGGAGCTTCGGTGATGACGACCTGACTGCCGTCCAGACGGACCTTCAAGCGGTCGCTGACGATACGCCGGGCGACGTTCGTGCGTTCGGGTCAGGGACGACCGAAACAGAGATCTCGCAGTCTGTGCAGGACTCGCTCCTGATTGTGATGCCCGTCGTGATTCTACTGTTACTGTTCTTCTTGGTGGTCGCATACCGTGACCCGATAGACGTCCTGTTGGGACTGGTCGCGCTCGTGATGACGATCATCTGGACGTTTGGGTTCCTCGGGTATTCGGGGATTCCGTTCAGCCAGCAGATGATTTCGGTCCCGGTGTTACTGCTTGCGGTCGGCGTCGACTTCGGGATCCACATCATCAACCGCTACCGAGAGGAGACGGAACGCGGGTTCGAAGCGGTCGAAGCGATGCGAGAAGCGAACGCCCAGCTCCTGATCGCGTTCGTCATCGTCACCGTGACTGCGGTGTTCGGATTCGGTGCAAACGTCATCTCTGACCTGACGCCGATTCGGAATTTGGGCATCGCGTCAGCGGTCGGTATCCTGTTTACGTTCTTCATCTTCGGGCTGTTTCTACCCGCAGCCAAGTTGGTGTGCGATAACGTGCGCACGCGTCTCGGCGTCCCGGAGTTCAACTCGTCCCCGATAGCGTCCGAGGACTCAGCCCTCGGACGGGTGTTAGCGTTCCCCGCACGGGTGAGCCAGCACGCACCGACGGTAATCGTCTTGGGACTAGTCCTGTCAAGTGTCGCCATGGGCGCGTACGGGGCCGGCGTCGGCACCTCGTTCGAAAACGAGGACTTCCTCCCGCCCGAGGAGCTCCCGGCCTACGTCACGGGCTTGCCTGAACCGTTCGCGCCAGGCGAGTACACGATCACGTCAACGATCAACTTGCTCGATGATAAGTTCGGGAGCAGTCAGGGGAGTACCGTGAAAATATATGCCGAAGGAAACTTCAAGGAAGATCACGCGCTCGAAACCCTCGTAGCTCCGAACGACAACCCCCCGGAGTCGTTCGCAGTTGGACCCGGTGGGCAAGCACAGGCACAGAGCATCGTGACCGTCATTCAATCCCACGCGGATCAAGACGAAGAGTTCGCCGCCTTAGTCGCTCGGAACGACCAGAACGATAACGGGATACCCGACCAGAATCTCGAACGAATTTACGACGAACTGTTCGCATCCTCGGCGAGCGGGCGGGCCGAACAGTACCTCACTGAAGACTACCGGTCCGGGCTGGTCGAATATCAGACCGACTCCGATGCCTCACAGACAGCGGTGACGACCGGTGGGGACGAGTTGGCAGACACGTTCCAGTTTAAAGCGACGTCCACGGGAGATATCGTCGTCCGTGCGGCGGTGATGGACCGCATCTTCCAGTCGGCGATTCAGGGACTCGTCCTCGCAGTCGTGCTGACCGCCGCATTCCTCGTGGCGATATACGGAATCCTGGAGCGCAAACCGCTCCTCGGCGTGGTTAACGTCTTCCCGATACTGATCGCCATCGCGTTCTTGCTCGGGACGATGCGGTATCTGGACATCACGCTGAACGCGCTGACCGCGACGATTCTCTCCATCTCGGTCGGGGTCGGTATCGCCTATTCGGTACACACGACCCATCGCTTCATCGACGAGTACGACGCGACGACGGGCGCGCACGAAGCGATGATGATCACGCTGACCGGAACGGGAGGCGCGCTGTTCGGCAGTATGCTGACGACCGCGCTGGGGACCGGCGCGCTCGCGCTCGCCATCACCCCGATTCTCGGCAACTTCGGCGTCCTAATCGGCCTGAGTGTCACCTATTCGTTCCTGGCGGCGGTGATCGCACTCCCGCCCGCAGTGTTGCTCTGGGAACGAACACAGCAATGGGATCTCGACCTGTTGGCGCGTCTCCGTCCAGCGATGTAAAGCGGACGAACGACGGTCACAATTTCGCGCCGCTGGTGGCGTGGTCGAGCGTCGGCGCGCTCGTCGGAGTCCCACTGTGGTTATGAAAGATTCGAGGCTAAAACCCCGTCCTTCAGGGCGGGGGGATGTCAATGAGAAACCTAACACGTTTCGCCCGCTGGCACTGTCTAGTTGTGACCTTCGACCGGTGTTCTTCCGTCGAGCGATTGATGCGGTCGTTGGACACACAGTATTGAATATATAAGACAAGAACACCGCAGGCGACCGCGCGACTGACCACCGAGGTATCACAGAAGCGTTCGACTCGGATTTAGCGGGTGTGAAACCACGTTCCGGCGAGGTTTCGCTCAACGTCGTCAAGCCGACCGCTCAATCCTAATCGAGAGATCACAGTCGGATAACCGTAGCCGTCAACGGAGAGTACAGCGCCTTAGAGGCCGTATTTCTCAGAGAACCGATGGAGAAACGCTGCAGTCGGATCAGCACTAGTTCGTCCGAACGATTCGACGTCAAAAATCGGGGTTGTCCCGATTTTTATTGTGTTAAATGAACAATACCACTCGCCACTGATTTTGACAGCGGCCTCGTCGACCGCAATCCGTTTCGGTTTCGTCTCAGGCGGGTTGTGACCACTAACAGCCAGCCGACATGTGAACTTCCAGACGACTTGGTGAGAGCGTTGAACGCCAAGTATCCGGAGAGTCTCTGTTGTTCTTTAAGCGGACAGTTAGTCGTCCGGAGCCGGGCGTCGAACGCCCTAACGGGCGCACGAGAGCTTTGCGCTCGTGAACGTCCGAAAGACGCAGTGCGTCTTTCGAGCCCACAAACCCGCTCTGCGAGTCTGGGACGTCCCCAGAAATCTTTGATTTCTGGTGGGCAAACGAGACGCTGCGCGTCTCGTCGCGTCGCCGTCAACTCACGCGCTCGGTTTCTTCAGAACCTGCCGCAAAGCGCTGGCTGAGCGGGTCTGCGGACTTCATCCCGAATTATCTCAACGACCGGCCCGTTTCTCAAACTGACTTAACCAGACAGTGCCGGCTCTCGAATCGCCGCTAGCTGTGCGTCTCCGCGGCGGCCCGTCGGGCGCGTCGCCAACCGACTCGAAACGGCTCAGTACGACAGCGTCCACTGGCGGTCGATGAGCCAGTCGTCCAACTTCCCGAGCGGGTCCTCCTCGACGTGCGTGCCGTGGCTCACGAGGACCGTCTCGATGTCGTAGTCGAACAGTTTGACGAGGTTTCGCTCGGCTTCCTCGTGGCTCAGGTCGTTGAACTGCGCCGCCGGCGGGACGAGGTACCCCGGCGGGAGGCCGCGGCGGTCCGACCCCTCGACCACGTCGCCGGCGATGAACACGCCGTCGTCCTCCAAGAGCAGGCCGCTGTTTGCGACCGTGTGCCCCGGGACCTGCACGATTCGAATCCCGCCGTCGAGCGCGTCGTCGTGGCGGAAGTGGCGGTCGGCCTCGACGTCGAGCGCGTCGTAGAATCCCTTCGCGCCGCCGGGGACGAGCAGTTCGGGGTCGAACGCGTCCAGCACGGCGGGGGTCCCGCCGAAGTGTCCCTCGTCGCCGTGGGTGACGACGAGTCGGTCGACGCCGCCGAACTCCGAGTCCAGCGCGGACACCAACTCCTCGGCGTCGTCGGGGAACGCCGCGTCGACCAGCGTGGTCGTGCCGGTCGGCCGGTCTTCGATGACGAACACGCGGACGTGGTCGAACTGTATCGTGTACACTCCGTCTGCGACTGCTGTCACGGTCATGTGCGGTCGACGCTACGACGAGCGGCGTTAAAAAGGGAAACGCGCGTTCTCAGCCGCGTGTAACGGGCGTCCGACAGTCGGCACCGAGCGGCGGCCGGTCGGCGAATCGCCCCGGAGCGACGCTACTCCTCGTCGGCGAGCGTCGAAACGACCGGACACGGCGCGTTCAGGAGAATCGACTGGGCGACGCTCCCGAACAGCATCTTTCCGGTGCGCGAGCGGCGTCGCGGGCTCACCACGATGTAGCTCGCGTCCTGGGCTTCGGCGTACTCGATGACTTCGTCGGCCGGGCTGCCGACCAGCCCCACCGTCTCGGACGGGACGTCCAGCCCCGATACCGAGTCTTCGGCCATCTCGGCGGCGGCCGACCGAATCTGTTCCATGTCCTTCGGCGCTTCGGCCTGCGCGCTCGTCAGCCCGAGGTCGACGAACTCCGAGCGGGTCAGCGCGTGGACGACGTGGACCGGTTCGTCGAACGCCGCCGCCAGCGATGCGGCTTCCGCGACAACGTGTGATGACCGACCTGAACGGTCGACCGCTGCAACAACGACCATACCCGTGTGTACCACGGTGGGATATAATATCGTTTCGCCGAATCCCACTCGAAGCGACCGCCGAGCGCCGCGTCGACGCGATTCGCCGTTTCGACGGCCGTCCCCCCCGCCAACACGCGGCGTCGACCGTCGGACGGGCACACCTTTCAATGATGTCGTAATTCGACCGAAATCGCCCCATTTTCGTTACATCTCTATGCCTGTAATTTCGCATCCCACTAGTAGAAAATTATCACTGTATTTCAACATCCTCGGAACACAGCCGCTCAGTTCGAGTGGCCCGCTCCGGTATCGACTCCGAGCGCTCGCGTTGCTAGCCGTCGAAGCGCCGTGAGCGTCGATAACGCCGGGCAGTCGGTTCCCAACTCGGGTGAGAACTACGAGAGGAAACCAGACGGCGGACCGAACGCGGCGTGAGAAAAGCGGCGGGGACGGAAGCGGCGTTACGCGTTAGCGCGAATCGAGCGCACGGCGGGCAGCGCAATCGCGCCCAGACCGAGCAGGATGATGACGAGGGCGATGGGGCTCGTGAGGAAGATGGTCGGCGAGCCGCCCGAGAGGACGAGTGACCGACGGAGATTCTCCTCCGCGATGGGTGCGAGGATGAGCCCGAGCACCATCGGGGCCAGCGGGTAGCCACGGAGCCGCATCGCGTAGCCCAACACGCCCGCGCCGAGCATAATCCACGCGTCGAACACGTTGCCGCGGAGGGCGATGGCTCCGATGACACACAGCACGAGGATGACGGGCCAGATGTGGGACTTCGGGATGTTGATGAGCCGCGCCCAGTAGTTCGCGCCGAGCATGCCGAAGATGAGGATGAACACGTAGATGAGGAGGAACCCGACGAAGATAGTGTACAGCAGGACCGGCTCCTCTTGGTACAGGCCCGGACCGGGGTTCACGTCGTGGACCAACAGCGCGCCGATGAGGATGGCGGAGACGGAGTCGCCCGGGATGCCGAGCGTCAGCGTCGGAATCAGCGCGCCGCCGGTGCTCGCGTTGTTCCCGGACTCGGCGGCCGCGACGCCGCGGATGTTCCCCTCGCCGAACGACGGGACGCTGTCTTTGAGCCAGCGGGTGGCCTCGTTGTACGTGATGAACGCCGCGATGTCGCCGCCCGCACCGGGAATCGCGCCGATGAACGAGCCGAGAATGCCCGACCCGACGCTGACCGGCGCGATGGACCGCAGGTCGGAAAGCGAGGGGAACACGCCGGTTATCTCCTGGTCGACGCGGTCGTTCCCGCTGTTGATGCCTTGGGAGTACTTGCGGAGCCCCTCGGCGATGCCGAACAGGCCGATCATGACCGCGATGAACTCGACGCCGGTGAGCAGTTCGGGGACGTCGAACGTGAAGCGGTGGAAGCCGGTCACGGGGTCGATACCGACCGTCGCGACGAGCATCCCGAGCAGCCCCGAGACCATGCCCTTCGTGAGCGAGTCGCCGCTCACGCTGGCGATGATGGTCAGTCCGAAGAAGGCGAGCGCGAAGAACTCCGGGGACCGGAACCGGAGGGCGGCGTCGGCGATGACCGGCGAGAAGAACATCAGCGCGAAGACGCTGATGACGCCGCCGACGAACGACGCGATGGTGCTCACGCGAATCGCACGACCCGCCTCGCCCTTCTGGGAGAGCGGGTGGCCGTCGAAGATGGTCGCCGCCGCGGACGGGGTGCCCGGCGTGCGGATGAGAATCGCCGGAATCGACCCCGCGTAGACCGCGCCGCCGTAGATGCCCAACAGGAGAATCATCCCCTGACTCGGCTCCATCGTGAAGGTGAACGACAGCAGGACCGCGATGGTCATCGTCGCGGTCATCCCCGGAATCGAGCCCATGAGGATGCCGAGGAGTATCCCGCCGACCATGAGCAGGAGGACGAACGGGTCGGCGAGGTTGACGAGCGCCTGGGTGATGTATTCGACGACCATCAGAAGGTCACCACCAGCGGAAGCTGCGGCAGCAGCCGTGACACCGGGATAACCCCTTCAGGCAGGCGCACGAGGAAAATCCGGGCGAAGATGTAGAACAGCGCGATCGGGAATCCAATCGATAGCGCCGCACCCAGCAGTTTCGACCGGATGTTCGAGTAGTAGAGGACGACCGGCATGAACAGCATGGTCGACACGAGGAACCCCAAAACCGGCATCAACAGGACGTATCCGACGAGGAACGCCGCGACGGCGGCCGCCGGCCTGAAGTCGAACTCCGAGATTTCGAGTTCCGTCTCGGAACCGGTCAGTACGTCGATACCCGCGAACAAGATGATGCCGACCGACACCGCTATCGGGAAGAACGACGGCCCGACGCCGTCCCCCGACGGGAACCGGCTCGCGAAGAAAATGACGACGACCGAAAACAGGATGAAGAAGACTGACAGCGGACTTGAACGAACGCTCTCCAAGCCGATTCTATCAAGGGCGGCCCCGACTTTCTGAATCACCATTATTTGTTCTGCCTCGTGGTATGATACCAAGCAATCGTGTGTAATAAACATATTGGTCTTTCCGCGCCCGTTCGGCGCTGAAAGTCACGATTTCGACACGAACGACGAGCTGTGGTCGAAGTGACCATCCCGTTACGCTCGGGACCGGCTCCCACCGACGGAAAGCCGCCAACGGACGGGTCGCGGCCGCCGGCCGGAACAGTCACGAATCAGATACGTTCGTCGACGGCGACGCCGCGTTTCGCGTCCATCGATAGAATTAACCAGCGCTGCGAACTACTGTTCCACCGGAATGAGTGTTAGCAGCGTCACCGAGGGTATCGACCAGATTCAGTTCGAACACGTCCGGGTCCTCGTCCTGAAGGACACGCCGGCGGGGAAGACGACGCTCGTCGACACGGGCTTCGACGAGGACGGCGACGAGTTAGTCGAGGTTCTGGAGCGGGAGTACGGCGGCGTCGACCGCGTCATCATCACCCACGGCGACCACGGCCACCACGGCGGCCTCCCGTCGGTGATGGAGGCGTTCGACCCCGAACTCGTCGCGTCGGCCAACGAGTCGAAGCTCCACGAGGCCATCGACTACGAACCGGACGTGACGTTCACCGACGGCGACGTGCTCGACGGGAACATCCGCGTCATCGAGGTGCCGGGCCACACGAAGGCGACGTCGGCGCTCCTGCTCGAAGACCGCGGCATCCTCATCTCCGGGGACGCCCTCGACGGGGCCGACCGCGCGGGCCTCCCCGCGGGGTATCTCCTCCCGCCGCCGGCGCTGTTCAACGACGACCACGAGGCCGCCGAAATCAACCTCTACGACCTCCTGCAGTACGACTTCGAGACGCTTCTCGTCTTCCACGGCTCGCACGTCTTCGAGGACCCCAAGGGCAAACTCGACGACTTCCTCGTCGAGCGCGAGTGGGACCCCCGGCCGGAGTGACCACGCCCCGTCGAACCGAGCGACGCCGGCGGCGTCACCCACCTCGATAGCCCACCAACGGCATGCTTTTCCGACGACCGACCGCGGAGCGGCCGCGCTGAATCCGGACCGGCGGAGAGTCAGGCGAGCGGTGGAGGAACTGCGGCCGCGATGCTCCGGCTGTGAAACGAGCCGTGGCTGAGAGTCGAACTGTCGCAGAAAGTCGAACCGTCGCTGAGGGTGACTGCGAGCGAGACGAAAGCGGTCGCGTCAGTCCCGAAGGACCGAAACGTCGAACACCGGCTTGCAGGTCTCGCCGGAGAGGAACGCCTCGAAGGCGTCTTCGGACTCGGTGAGCCGGAACCGGTCGTCGAGGAACGTGGCGTGGTCCACGTCGCCCGAGCCGATGAGTCGGAACGCCCGCTCGAAGTCCTCGAAGGTCGCGCCGTAGGTACACTGGAGGTCGACCTCCGCGCGGACGAGCGGCGTGTACTCCATCGTGGTCTCGCCGGTCTGACCGACGAGGACGATCTGGCCGCCCTTGCGGACCTGCTCGACCGCCATCGGCAGTCCCGACGGGTGGCCGGTCGTGTCGAACACCACGTCGAAGCCGACGCCGCCGGTCAGGTCGCGCTGGGTGGCGGTCAGGCCGTCTTCTTCGATGTTGACCGCGGGGTAGCCGAGCTCCTCCGCGAGCGGCAGTCGGTAGTTCGTGTCCCGACCCACGCCCGCGACGACGACTTCCGCGCCCTGCGAGGCAGCCACCTGCGCGCAGAGCAATCCGATGGGCCCCGGGCCGGCGACGAGCACTCGGTCGCCGGCCTTGACGCGAGAGTTCCGGATGACCGCGCGCGTGCAGATCGCCGTCGGCTCGACGAGCGCCGCGTGTCTCGGTTCGACGTTCGACGGGACCGTCTGGAGCGCCGACTCGGGGACGGCGATGTAGCCGGCGTACGCCCCGTCGAGGTCGATGCCGGTCAGTACCGCGTCCTGACAGATGCTCTCCTCGCCGAGTTGGCACTGGAAACACTCGCCGCAGCCGCGAATCGGCCGCTCGACCACGCGCTCACCGACGGAAAACCGGGTGGCGTCGTCGCCGCGTTCGACCACGCGGCCGGTGTACTCGTGGCCGATGATGGTCGGCATCTCCATCCGCTCGAAGGCGGACTTGAACTTGTAGATTCCCGCGTCGCTCCCGCAGAGCCCGGCGTAGTCGACCTCGATGAGGACCTCGTTCGACGCCGGCTCGGGCGTCTCGACGTCGACGAGTTCCATAGCTCCGGGCTCTCGGCTCGTTTTGGCTAACCCGCGCATACATCTCCTTGAAAACCGCCGGGGTATAAATCTACGTTCTTGGGGGAGAAGCTTGCGGGGTCGGTCGACGGGGACCCGCGGCTCGCGGAGTCTGCTCGCGCGCCGTCGAGCGCGACTCTCTATGCAGACCCAGCGCTCGCGGCGGCGCGAACCGTCCGACCGCACGCGATATCGACCGCCGCGCCATATTCGGAGCGACCACAATGCTTATTGTATGGATTGTTCAAACATTCGGGTACAATGGGAGACGACACCATTAGCAATCGGAGTGGACGCAGCGCGCTGAACAGACGGAACTTCATCAAGGCCGCCGGCGTCGGTGGGGTTGCGCTCTCGGCCGGCTGTCTCGGCAGCCTCTCGGGAGAGCAAGAGTGGCCCTCCCGCCCGGTCGAGATTATCTCGCCGTGGTCCGCCGGGGGCGGGGCCGACCGAACGAGCCGCGCGGTCGCCGACGCGGCCGAGAACCACACCGAAGTCTCGTGGAACGTCAGCAACCAGACCGGCGGCTCCGGCTCGGTCGGGATGAACGCGGCGGCCAACGCCGACCCCGACGGCCACACCATCGGCTGTACGGCCCCCGAAATCGCGCTGTTCGAGCACCTCGGAATCGCCGACCTCAGCCCCGACGACATCACGCCCATCATGCAGTACACCGAGTTCCCCGCGGCGCTCGTCGTCAGCGAGGACGCCGAGTTCTCCACGCTCGACGAGTGGATTACCTACGGGCAGGACAACACCCTGCAGATGGCGAACTCCGGGTTCGGCTCGTCGTGGCACATGGCGGCCGCCGGCATCGCCAGCGAGGCGGGCGTCAACGTCGAGCACATCTCCTACGAGGGAGCCGCCCCGGCCATGACGGCCGTCGTGAACGGCGAGGTCGACTGTACCGCGGTCGGCGCGGCCGAGGTCGCCCCGCAGGTCCAAGACGGCGGGCTGTCCGCCCTCGGCGTGGCGTTCGACCAGCAGGTCGAGGCGCTGCCGAACACGCCGACGCTCGCTGACCAGGGCCTCGACATCTCCATCGGTTCGTGGCTCGCGCACTTCGCGCCCGCCGGCATCGACGACGAGCTGAAACAACAGCTCGCCGACGTGTACAGCGCCGTCTACGAGGACGACTCGTTCGTGGAGTTCATGGAGAACAACAACTTCATCCGCGTCGAACGCGACCCCGACGAGCTCCAGGACTTCCTCGACCAGCAGTACGAGTTCTACGGCAACCTCGTCGACGAACTCGGCATCGAAAAGCAGTAACGCCGCAGTCGAATTCCGAGCCCCGCGACTGACCGACTCACCACGCGACACGTACCTGCGCCCTTCTCCCTTTCGCCGGCTCTCACGTCACCGCGAGCGACGGCAGTCCGGCCCGAAGCGCGCCCGCGAGGCGCGACGCGGACCGCAAGCGTTCGACCGACCGATAGTTTAACGTGAATCGTCCGCATCGGGTCGGGTATGCACACGATAGAGCCCGACGTAGAGCGACCGGACCGCGAACTCGTCGAGGCGTTCGAGGAGATTCCGAGCACCATCGTCTCCGACGTGACCGGCAACATCGGACTGACCATGGACGCCGGCCTTCGCCCCGCCTACGACGGCGTCGAGATGGCCGGGACCGCGGTCACGGTGAAGGCCGCGCCCGGCGACAACCTCATCATCCACAAGGCGATTACGCTGACCGAGCCGGGCGACGTGCTCATCATCGACTGCGACGGCTACACCGACACCGGCCACGTCGGCGAACTGATGTGCACCTCGTGTCAGGCCAACGGCCTCGCCGGACTGGTCATCGACGGCGCGTACCGCGACAGCCGGGAAATCGCCGAGATGGAGTTCCCGGTGTACGGCCGCGGCGTCAACCCGCAGGGACCGCTCAAGCAGGACCCCGGCTCCATCAACGTCACCGTCTCCGTCGGCGGCGTCAGCGTCGACCCCGGCGACATCGTCATCGGCGACGACGACGGGCTGGCGGTCATCCCCCGCGAGGGGGCCGACGAGGTCCTCGAACGCGCCCACGAGAAGCTCAGCGCCGAGGACTCCGTCCGCGAGGAAGTCCTTGAGGGCGAGTATCTCTACGAACTCAACGGCTACGACGAACTGTTCGAGAACCTGACCATCGTCGGTCCCGAGGACTCGATTCAGTAACGCCACCGAAGACGCGGCGGACAGCGACTGCGAACGCTCCGAACAGTCCGCCCACCGACAGTCATGCCATCCGCGCGGCCCGCGTTTTTTCCCGAGAACCCGACCGACGACGAGCGACGCCTCGGCACGTGACGCCGGTGGCCGAAGCGTTCGCCACCTCGAAATCCAACATCGTTGAAACGAATCGGTGCTATTAGGGACGCGGTGGCCCATGGTCGGGACATGACGAACTCCACCGGGTCGGGCTCGCGGCGGATACAGAGCGTCGAGCAGGCGTTCGACATCATCAGATACCTCCGCGAGGTCGACGGCGCGACGCTGTCGGAGACCGCCGAGGACATGGAGATGCCGGTCAGCACGGCGCACATCCACCTGGCGACGCTCGTCGACACCGACTACGTCGCCAAGGTCGGAAGCGAGTACCGCTGTAGCCTCCGGTTTCTTGAGATGGGCGGGGCGATGCGCGACGGGATGGCGCTGTACCGGGTCGCCAAGCCGGAGCTCGACGAACTGAAAGAACAGACCGGCGAGCACACCAACGTCACGGTCGAGCAAAACGGGTTCGCCGTCCAGCTCTACAAGGCCCAGAGCCCGGAGTCCATCGACGACGACGCGCCGCTCGGCGACCACCTCTATCTCCACTCGACGGCGACGGGGAAGGCGATGCTCGCGGAGCGCTCGCGGGACGAGGTCGACCGCATCGTCGACCGCCGCGGCCTCCCGGCCCTGACCGACGACACCATCACCGACCGCGAGGCGCTCCACGAGGAACTCGAAGCGATTCGCGACCGAGGCTACTCCATCAATCGCGGGGAACACTACCCCGGTGTCTGCGCCGTCGGGACCGCCATCGTCTCCGAACCGGACGACGCCGTCGGTGCGATAAGCATCAGCGGCCCGATGAGCCGCATCGAGGACGGCCGCATCGAAGAGGAACTCGGGCCGGCGCTCCTGAACAAGAAGAACATCATCGAGCTGAAAATCAAGCAGTACTGAGCGAGGTATCTCACCGCCGCCGGGCGTGGCCGTCGCTCGCGGTGACGGTTTTTCGTCGTCTCACTCGGGCGGGCTGTCCCACTCGGAGCCGTCGTCGGCCGGTTCGTAGTCGAGGACCGCCTTCGCGTGGTCGATATCGAACCAGCGGGCCTTGTTGCCGCTCACGGCGTAGAACGTGTCGTAGGTGACCGACTCGTCTTCGAGACAGCATTCGAGCAGGTGCGCGAAGTCCCGCTGGGAAGTCCACGTCGCCTTGAGCCGCTTGACCATCTCCTCGTACTCGGGACTCCCGCGCTCCCACGACCCCGTCTGCGACTGGTCCCACACCTCGCCCTCCTCGACTTTGTGCTCGTCGCCGCGGTCGACGCCGCGCTCCGCGTCGCCGTAGGGGTGGTCGTACCGCTCGGTCCGGACGCTGGAGATGCGAATCGAGTAGACCTGACTCGGCGCGCCGTCGCGGCGGGCGTGCGTCCGACAGATGTGCTCGCCGAACACCTTCGAGGCCCCGTAGTAGCCGTCGGGCTTCGGGAGCGTCTCGTGGGTGAGTCGGAGCGGGTCGTACTCGCTGGGGTAGTCCTCCTCGTAGAGGTCGGGCGCGAGGTCCTCCTCGTACAGCCCCATCACGCGCTGGGAGGAGGCGTAGATGAGCTTCTCGACGCCGGCGTCCTCCATCGCCTTGAGGACGTTGTACGTCCCCATGATGTTCGGCTCGACGATGTCCTCGAAGGCCGCGCCCGCGTCGGACTGCGCGGCGAGGTGGATGACGGCGTCCTGCCCGTCGAACGCCGGGCGGATGGCCTCGTAATCCGCGATGTCGGCGACGAACGTCTCGTACTCCGGATGTTCGGTCCGGTCGAGATACGTGAACTCGTACTCGTCGCGTTCTGCGAGGTGGTTGAGAATCGCTTCGCCCGCCTCACCGAACGGACCCGTGACTAGGACTTGCTGCGTAACCATCGATACTGAGGGATACGGAACTCCCCGATTTAAATCTTGGTGGCGGCGGTAAGTTCGTCTCGGTCGGAAACCCGCCGCCACAGACGCCTCTCGTTTCGACATCGTTGAAACGAATTTGGCCTGTAAGACCATGATGATTACAGAATTAATGTTGTAATTGTAGTCGGGGGAGCGGCGTCGACGACGGGGATTCCGTGACTCTCGTACCGTTCCAACAGTATCGAAACGCGGACGTGCGTGACTGAGCGTCGGGTTTCGGGGGACTGACAGATGACGCCGAGGAGCGCTCGGCGGGGAACTGTTTTATGCGAGTGTTCGGTATCGAGTTCCATGGCAGCGGACGCATACGCGTTGGCCGGAGTGACCGAGACGCTGACCGAAGCGGCGGCCGCGGAGGGCATCGCGGACTACGTCGAGTTCCGGATGGACGGGGCGACCCGCCCGCTCGACGCGCTCGACGACTACGACGGGACGCTCCCGCTCATCGTCTCGAACCGGCCGGAGTGGGCCGGCGGCACCGCCGGCGAGTCCGACCGACTGGAGACCCTCGCGGCCGCCGCCGCGTTCGACGCCGTCGAGATGGTCGACGTGGAGCTGCGGACGATCCGCGAGTGCGAGTGGCTTCGGGACGAACTGCGCGAGCATGACGTCGAACTAATCGTCTCCCACTACGACCGACAGAGGACTCCTCAGAAATCGGAGTTATCGACGATAATATCAGAATGTAGTGACTACGGCGACGTGGCGAAGCTCGTCGTCGCCGCCGAGGAGAAGTCGGACTCGCTCGCGCTGTTACAGTCGTTCAACGCCGCCTCCGAGCGGGGGGTGCGAGTCACCGGCTACGCGCTGGGAGATATCGGCCGCCACACCCGCGTTATCGGGGTTTTCTACGGCGCGTCTATCGCCTATGCGCCCATCGTGAGTGACGAGCGCGCTCAGGACGACATCGACCTCGGAACGCTGTCGAACCTCCTCGAATGGGTCGCTTCGGCGAGGTGAGCCCTGAAGAAACACGCGTGGCGCATCGACGCGACAGTTCGCGCCGAGCCGGCGAGTGCGTCCGAGGACCGCCCGCGACCGTCGACAGCGAGAAGCGTCTCGGTTCGGGAGCGTCGTGCTCGATAATCCGCCAATTATATCAGATGTAGTATATTCAATGAGAACAGTCATATTCGGCTCAAACAGAGCCGTTTTGGCCCGAGCGAACGCCGTTCGAACCGAGGGTCCCGGACGACCGGACGGCCGGCCGCTCACGGAGGCATCGCGTCGCCGACGGACGCCGACTGCCGGTGCCCGTTCGCCCCGTCGAAGAACAGATGGCCGACTCTGACTCCCGAATATCGACGATTTCTCGGCTACATTCAAGTTGGGACTGATAACTGTTCGGCTCAAACTCGACATCATCGATGAACGTTCCTGAAAATCCGCCGAAAACGGCGTCTCTCACCGTCTACGAGGAGGTGAGAACTCTTGCGTCGACAGCTAACATTTATAGGCGGCGGGGTGATAGGCGTTCACATGAAACTCGACGAGTCTGCACTGGCGGCGACAACAAACGACCTCACACGAGAGGTGGACGCGCGAGGGGTGGCAGACCTCATCGAATTCCGAATGGACCAAGCGGACGACCCGCTCGAACAACTCGCCGCGTACGACGGCGAACTCCCGATAATCGCGACCAATCGCGCTCGCTGGTTCGGGGGAAAGGCGAGCGACACCGGCCGGCTGGACGACCTGTTTTCCGCATCTCGGTACGACGCCGTGGAGTTCGTCGACATCGAACTCGAAACCGTCCGCGCCAAGGAGTGGCTGGCCCACGAGTTCCGCGAGAACGACGTGCAGCTCATCATCTCGCATCACGACTTCGAGGAGACGCCCGACCGCGACGTGCTCGACGCCATCATCGAGCAGTGCGCGGAGTTCGGTGACGTCGCCAAGGTGGCCGTCTTCCCCCAGAATCAAGGTGACACGCTCACGCTCTTGGAGGCCGTCAACGACGCGACCAACCGCGGCATCGACGTCGCCGGCATCTCGATGGGCGAAATCGGGAGCCACACGCGCGTCATCGGCCACCTCTACGGGTCGAAGCTCGGATACGCGCCCCTCCTCGCGGACGACAATGACTACGCGCCGGGGCAGATTCCGCTCGAAAAGCTCGCCTCGCTCATCGAACTCACGAAAAACGAGCGCGTCGACGGACAGGTCATCGACACCATCCGGAGCGAGGTGTCGGTGCCGAAGGAACTGACGCTCTCGGACTGACGCCGGCGACCCTGCGGCCGCCCGCCGTCAGCAGACTCGTTTCATCTCTTCTCGCCGCGGACTCGACCGCCGGCGTCAGTCGGCAAGCCGCTCGACGTCCGTCAGCACCGCGCTCGCCGTCTCGGGACCGCCGGCACCTTGGCCGGTGATACCCAGTCGACCGCAGTAGTCGGCTTCGATTTGGACGGCGTTTTCCGTTCCCGACGGGGCGACCGCCCCGTGCTCGGGCACTAACCGCGGGCCGACGCGAACCGCGCCGTCCGCGACTTCGACGATGAGTCGAATCGTCTGGCCGTCCTCGGCGGCGAGGTCGAGCATACTGCCCGAAAGCTCCTGAATCCCCTCGACTTCGGCGTCGTCGAGCGCGTACTCCGTCTCGCCGTCCGAGAGGACATTGGCGACGATGACGCCCTTGAGCGCCGTGTCCGTGCCGTCGACGTCGAAGGTCGGGTCGGCCTCGGCGACGCCGAGGTCCTGTGCCTCCGCGAGCACGTGTTCGTAGTCGAGTCCCTCGGCGGCCATCCGCGAGAGGACGAAGTTCGCCGTCCCGTTCAGCACGCCATAGACAGCCGACACGCGCGACGGGCCCACGTCCTCGATAGTCGAGAGGATGGGAAGCGCGCCGCCGACGGTCGCGCCGAAGCGGACGGTCCCTTCGCTCTCGGCTTCGAGCGCGCGCACGTCGGCGTAGCGCTCGGCGACCGGACCTTTGTTCGCCAAGACGACGTGGCGGTCGTCGCCCAGCGCGCGCTCGACGTGCGAGAAGCCGGGTTCGGCGTCGCCGAGCGTCGTCGGCGTCGCCTCCACCAACACGTCGTAGTCGGCGTCGAACACCGACTCGGGGTCCGCGTCGCCGACCACGCCGTCTTCCCGCTTCTTCGCGAGCACCGCGTCGGCGTCGATGCCGTCGGCGTCGACGACGGCGCTCTCGGAGTCCGCGAACGCGGTCACGACGTGGCCGTGCTCGGCGGCCAGTTCGACGACGGCGCTGCCGACCGCGCCGGCACCGAGGACGCAGAGCCTCACGCGCGACCCCCCACCGTCAGCGGCTCGACGAGCTGGAGGTCCTTCTCGTCGGCGATGTCGCGCATCGCCGAGAGGACGTCTTCGGTGGACCCCGATTCGGCGGCCAGTTGCAGGCGGGCGCTGGAGACGTCGATGGAGCCCGCGGGCGCGGACAGCGAGATGTCGGTGACCGTCGCGTTCCGGGTCGCCTCTATCTGCGTCAGCGTGTCCGAGAGGTCCGTCTCGATGAGGTGACCCGAGAGGATGATGGTCAGGCGCTCGCTGTAGCGCTCGGTTCCGGCCTGAATGACGTTGATGCCGGCCTCGCTCAGCCCCTCGACGATGTTGTCGAAGCGGTCGGGCGTCGCCTCGATGTCGACTTCCACCGGGATGTAGCCGCGCGGGGTGACGTTGCCGCGCTCGTGGAAAATCGAGAGGAGGTTCCCCCCGTGTTCGGCGATGGGTTGCAACGAGCGCAGGAGTTCGCCGGGCTCGTCGACGAGTTCGAGTCGGAGCGTGTACGCCTGAACGTCGTTGCGGACCTCACTCATCCGCACAACACCGTACTACCGTGTCGTTCATTGTCGGAAATCGAGCGAGCACACCCATATACGTATTGCGTTCGAACGGGTCGGTCGCCGACCGCGACCGTCGGCCCGTCTGCTGTGAGAGAGTCATCACTGAGGGTTCGCCGTACGTGCGTCGGCCCGAAATGTACTCAGGTTCGCTACAAAGATTACCGCACCCGGATACCGTGCGCGAATCGAGTTGTGCTCGCTTTACACACAAGCACTATCGAGGGCAACACCCCCGACTCGGGTGTGTGTTCGAACATCGTGCAAATACCGCCGTATTAATCCAGAATTGGTTTATTTACGTCTGTTTGGGGAATTTTCTATCGTATTATTCATTTTCCACTCGCTGAGCGTTCGTCGGTCGTGTTCGTGAGCGCCGCGAGTCATGCATTAACAAAACACAGACGCTTCCGCGACACTCTATTTACAACGAATAATAGTTAACATCTCGCACGGCGTATACGCTGGTGTATCCGCCGCCGACGGGAAGTGAGAGGGTTGCCGTCTGTGGACGGGTGCGACAGAAGGAAACACAGAGATGGCATCAGCAAGCACACCGACACCGACGCCGACCGGGAACGAGCGACTCGCTCGACGCTTCCCGGAGGAAGTCGCGAGCGAGGGGAACATCGGCCTCGTCGACGAGATTTGCGCCGCGGACGTCCGCGACCACAGTCCGCTCGGCGAGGTCCGCGGACGCGACGAACTCAAAGCCCAGATTTCGGGGCTCAAAGCGTCGTTCAGCGACTTCTCGGCGACGGTCGAAGACACGGTTTCGGCGGGCGACACGGTCGCGATGCGCGTCACGCTCCGCGGGACCCACGACGGCGCGTTCATGGGCATCGAACCGACCGGGAAGTCCATCGAGGTGGGAAACATGGTGTTCACCCGCATCGAAGACGGCGTGATCGCCGAGCGGTGGGTCCAGCCGGACATGCTCGGCATGCTCACGCAACTCGGCGCTGTCGAACTCCCCGAGGCGTGACCGACGCCGAAGCCGATACCGTTTGCGCGACGAACGCGCGGCTCGACGGATGAGAAGGAAGAGCGCGGACGACCGGGCACCCGCCCGCACTCCACGGACACTGGGGAAAAACCTCCCCGGTATACGCAACCCAAGTGCAGGTATCTACCTGCAGTAGACGCGTACTACCTCCACCGTTAAAACATTTTTCAAATGTCATATGATGCGTGTGCACTGAACGCACACCTCGGCGACCGGTCGGTCAGCCGTCGAACGTCGACAGTCGGCGGCGCTCCCGCGCGAGGGTTCGCGCCCAGTAGTCGAACAGGACGCTGTCGACGTCGTACACGTCGGCGATGCGGCGGACCCACTCGTCGTCCGAAAACAGCAGTCGCTGGAAGGTCCGCACGTCGGGGTCGAGTTCCGCCCGTCGGCCGGCGTAGTAGGCGACGGTCTGCTCTCTGGTCCGCTCGATCAACATCGGGGGGACGAAGATGCCCGACTCGCGGGCGACGTAGGCGAACCACTCCAGGTGGAGGACGGCGTCGGCGAGGACGAACCGCTCGGCGAAGCCGTCGACGTACGCCGTCGCGGGCCGGCCGTCGACGTACACGTCTTCCGGGCGAGAAAACCGCGGCACCGACAGGTGCGGGAGGTCGTCGGCGTACTGTTCGGCGACCCGGCGGAGCCGGTACTCGGCGTAGGCACACGGGGCCGCGAGGCCGAGTTCGTACCACAACGGCATCCACTGACAGAACGGGTCGCAAAACACCGCGTCGGCCAGCAGGTCGGCGGCGACGGAGCGGGCGAGGTCCGGCGGCAGGTCGGTCCGCCCCGCCCGCATGGCGTCCGTCGCGCGGACCACCCGCGACTCGAAGTCGCCGACGCGGAGCCCCATCCCCGCGGCCACGTCGTGGACGTACTCGGCACCGATTCGGTACCAGTCCGCGAAGTCGGCCGGGCGGCGGAGTCGGAGGAGGCGCAGGACGGTCACAGGGGCACTACGGAGGACGGCGGTTTGGCTCTGTCCCCGCGGGGCGACCGTCGCTCACTCCCGCCGGTCGAACGAGAGCGCGAGCGGCGTCGCGTTGTTCAGGTTGTCGCTGACCGGACAGCGCGCTTCGACCGCGGAGAGCCACGCGCCGATGGTCTCGGCGTCGGCGTCGACGTCGGCGGTGACCGCGACGCGGATCTCCTCGTAGCCGGCGCGGCCGTCCTCGCGCTTGCCCATGAACTTCCCGGGGTCCAGGTCGCCCTCGATGGCGATTTCGAGGTCCCGAACGTCGAGGTCCATCTCGCGGGCGACGACGTGGGACGTGACGTTCAGACAGCCGGCGAGCGCGCCGAGGACGTACTCGACGGGGTTCGGTCCGGCGTTCTCCCCGCCGAGCGACTGCGGCTCGTCGACGACGAACTCGAAGTCGCGGGCGGAGACGCGGGTCTCGGTCGGCGATTCGGCTGCCGCGGCGACGGCGAAGGTCAGGGTCTGAGTCTGGGATTTCTCGGCGGACATACTTCCGTAGAGACGCCGCAGAGCGATAGCCACAGAAGACGGTTCTCAGCCGTCGAGAAGCGTGTCAGCGACTGTCTGAGCCGGCGTCTATCGCGGCGGCGTCAGCGTCGTCGCCGGGGTTGGCATCGCCGGCGTCGTCGGCCAGCACGTCGTCGAGTCCCCACTCCGACGCCCGCGCGCGAGCCTCCTCGCGGGCCTCGGACCGAATCTCCTCGATGGCGTCGGCGTCGGCGAGGAACGATTCGACCGCGCTCTGGTCGCGGCCCTCCTCGCGACGGGCGTCGGGGGCGGCGTCGAGGGTCTTCGCCGCCAACCGCTCGTCGCCGGCGAGGACGCGGGCCGGCTCGCCCGGCGGGACGCGGAACGCCTCGACCTCGTGGGCGTCCGCGAGGGCGTCGGCGTCGACGGCGTGGACCGCGGCGCGGGTCGGGCCGGTGACGGCGAACCCCTCCAGCCCGTCGCGGCCGCCGACCTCGCGCTCCGTGTCGTAGGCGAGGACGGGGACCCCGTCTTCGAACGTGACGACGCCGCGGGTGGCCTCGCCGAGGAGCAGCGCGTCCTGCGGCTCGAAGACGACGTACCCGGTGAGTTCCTCGTCGAGCACCGTCCGAAGCACCGCCGCGGCGTCGTCGACGACGCGCGACCGGCGGAGTTCGCCCCGTGGAATTCTCATATCCGCTCGGGGACGACGGCGCTTTTGAACCGCTCTGCGACCTCGCGGCCGTCACCGTCGCGCACGTCGAGTCGGGCGGCCGCCTCGCGGAAGGCGTCAGCGGCCGGGCCGTCGGGCGCGTGTGCGAGGAGGGGTTTCCCCTCGCGGCGGGCCGCGCGGACCGCGTCGCTCTCGGGAACCGACGCGAGCGTCTGCCCGCCGAAGTAGCGGCCGGCCTGCTCGGCGATTGTATCCACGTTCTCGTCGGGGCGCACGCGGTTGAACACCACGCCCGCCGTGTCGGTGCCGTAGGAGTGGGCGTACTCCTGGACTTTCAGCCCGTCGGACAGAGACGGCACGGTGGGTTGGAGGACGACGACGATGCGGTCCGCGAGGACGACGGGGAGCACCGCGCTCTTCGAGCCGAGCGCGGCGGGCGAATCGAGGAGGAGCACGTCCGTGCCGGCGGCGAGTTCGGCGACCACGTCGCGGAGACGGCCGGGGTCCGCGGCCTCGAACGCCGCGAGGCTCGTCCCGCAGGGGACGACCGACATGCCGAATCGCTCGTACACCGCGTCGGACACCGCGGCGTCGCGCTCGTCGACGAGTAAGTCGTGGAGCGTCACGTCGGCGTCGTCCAATCCGGCGTGGAAAAGCAGGTTCGCCATGCCCGTGTCCGCGTCGATGACGGTCACGTCGTAGTCCTCGGCGAGCGCCATCCCCAGCGCGAGCGTACTCGTCGTCTTCCCGGTGCCGCCCTTCCCGCTGGCGACGGCGAACGCCTCGACCATGCCCCCACGTGTCCGGCGATTTCGCATAAGTGTTCGGAACGGGATGGACGCGCGCCGACGAATATCGTGTCAATAGGTAACAAACATTAATAGCGAGGACATCATGGTGTGAAACGACCACCGATGTTCAGAATAGTTATCCAATCGTTCGCTTTCGTGGTCGAAGACTCGACGTTCGCGGTGTACGCGACCCTCCTCGCCATCGCGTTCATCGTGTACCTGAATCGGTGACGTCTGTTCGAATCACGGCGTGCAAACGAGTCTCGCGCCCCGCCCGGAACGAAGCTGAGACCGTCGGTCGGTGCGGCTCGCGCCCGTGAGTCGGGTCGGCGGCGTCGACGCGGCGCTCAGGCCGCCTCGGCGAGCGCGTCGAGCAGGCTGTCGTTTTCGTCCGGGCGGCGGACGTTGATTCTGACGTGCGAGTCGAGACCCCGATAGTCGCGGGCGTCGCGGACGGCGAAGCCGCGCCGCCGAGTCTCGCGGAGCACGCGGTCGACGTCGGCGGCGCGGAACAACACGAGCGCGCTGTCGGCGGGGTGGGGGTCGTAGCCGAGTCGGTCCAACTCCGCGAGTATCCGCGGGCGCTCCCGCTCGACCCGGTCGCGCGTCGCTTCGAGGAAGTCGTCCTGTTCGAGACAGAAGGTCGCCACCTCCACCGCGGGGGCCGACAGCACCCGCGTACAGCGCGCCCGCGAGAGCCGGTCGCCGAGGTCGCCGGTCGCGGCCGCGAAGCCCGCTCGGAGCGAGGGGACGCCGAAGACGTTCGTCACCGAGTGGAGCGCGATAACGCCGTCGAGGCCGGCCGTGCTCGGGAGGCGCGTGAATCCGAGGTACGACTCGTCGACGACGACGGGCGTGTCGGCCCGGCGACAGTCGTCGATGAACGCCCGAAGCTCGCCTCTCGGGTACGCCGTCCCGACGGGGTTCGCGGGGTAGCTGAGAACCACCGCCGCGTGCGCGGCGGGGTCGACGCGCTCCAAGAGTCTGTCGTGCGGTACGTGGACCGGTTCGCCCCCTTGGAGCCGGATTTCGCGGGCGTACTCGCCACAGCAGGGAGCCGGAAGCGCCACGCTGTCACCCGGCGAGACGGTCACGCCCACCGCGAGCCGCATCGCCTCGACGACGCCCGCGGCGGGGACGACCTCGTCGGGGTTACAGCCGACGAACTCCGCGGCGGCGACGCGGAACCGCGAGAAGTCGTCCAGCGAGTCCCGCCGCGCCGTGGAGAGCGCCGACTCGTAGACGCCGGCGAGACCGGACGGTCGCTCCGGGTTCGAGCCGGTGCTGAAATCGACGAGCGAGTGGTCGGCGGTCCCGCCGTGGGTCACGTGGCCGACGTCGGAAACGGAACCGGGGTCCATACCAACGTGCTAGCTACCGACCATAATCAAGGCTTCTGCGGGAACCACTTAGCTACCAGCGTCGATTTCTCGGCCGAGAAGGCGTTTGGCCGGCAGTTCTCAGATCGGAGAGACGGTCGCGCGCTCGTCGGCGACGACGCCGTAACTCGCCTCGCCGACGCCCCGCGGAATCGAGTCGGCGTCGTACCGCGAATCGAGGCTCGCGCGCACCGCGTCGCGGACGCAGACCCGCGCCGCGTTGCCGACCTCGGTCGCGCTCCCCGAGAACGTCACCGGGTCGCCGGCGGGGTCGCACGCGGCGACCACCGCGTCGGTCGTCGTCCCCGGCGCGCCGCAGCGCGCGAGGAGCGTCGCCGCCTTCGCCTCGGCGGCCACGGCGACGAGGTTGGCGAGCGCGCCCGGCTCCAGCGACCGCGTCGTCCCGACGAGGACGTTGACCGTTCCGACCGGGTCGTCCCGCTCCTCTCGGTCGTCGCCGGCCGCCGCGTCCGAGGCGGGCGACGCGTCGTCCCAGTCGCTCGGCTCGCCGTCTATCGGCAGTTCCGCCGGGTTCGACACGCCCGCGGTGGCGACGACTTCGACCGGGCCGAACCGGGCGCGCCGGGCGTGTTCCTGCCCCACGCCAGTCAGGAGCGTCGGTCCGCGCTCGTCGAAGCCGGCCGCCGAGAGCCGCCGTTCGATATACGCGTCGAGGTCGGTCTCGGGCCAGCCCTCGGGGACGGTGACGTTGAACGCGGCGTCGGCCCGCGACTCGCCGCCGGCGTAGCCAGTCGAGAGCCAGCGCGTCTCCGGGCGAACCAGCCGGCAGACGCCGTCGCGGCGCGTCGCCTCAAACATCGTCGGCGACAGCGGCGAGCGCCCGGAGCAGTTCGTCGTTCTCGTCCGGGCGTTTCACCGCGACGCGGACGTGCGAGTCGAGCGTCGGAAACGTCGTCGCGTCCCGGACGGCGACGCCGCGGTCGCGGGCGGTCTCGACCACCGCGTCGACGTCGCGGTCGCCGACGTCCACGAGGAGAAACGGCGCGTCCGACGGGGAGACGTCGAAGGCCTCAGACAGCGTCTCGCGGAGTCGCTCGCGTTCGTCTGTGACGCGCGCTCGGGTGCGCGAGACGAACGCCTCGTCCCGCATGCAGTGCGCGCCGACGGCGGCCGCGGGCGTCGAGAGCGAGTCGGTCGCCGAGGTCGCCGACGGCGACGGCGAACCCGGCGCGGATGCCCGGCAGGCCGAACATCTTCGTCAGCGACCGGGCGACGACGACGCCGGATGTGCCCGCGAGACTCGGCTCGTCGGTGAAGTCGAGGAACGCCTCGTCGACGACGAGAACTGTGTCGGCCTCGCGACAGCGCGCCGCGAACGCCCGGAGGTCGGACGCGGACGCGAGTTCACCCGTCGGGTTGTTGGGCGTGCAGACGACCGCGACCGCGTGGCCCGCGGGGTCGGCGTCGAGGAGTTCGTCGTGGGCGACCGCCACCGGCTCCGCCCCCTGCAGGCGAATCTCGCGGTCGTACTCGCCGAAGCTCGGTTCGGGGACGAGCGCGGTGTCGCCCGGCGAGAGCGTCACCTCGAACGCGAGCCGCAGGGCTTCGAGGCCGCCCGCGGTCGGCACGACCGCTTCGGGGACACAGCCGACGTAGTCGCCGGCGGCCGCCCGGAAGTCGGCGTAGTCGTCGTCGGGGTAGCGGGTCGCGGCGTCGAACGCCTCCCGATACACGGCCTCGACGTCGTCGGGTCGCTCGGGGTTGGTGTTCGCGCTGAAGTCGAGGACGGTCGGGTCGGTGGTCCCGCCGTGGGGGACGCGGCTCCCCGCGCGGACGGATTCAGGGTCCATCGTCGATGTCGGCGTCGGCGCCGCCGGCGTCGGCCGCCGCGGTTCCGGTTCCGGTCCCGGTCTCGACTGCCTCGGGGTCCAGCGTCGAGAGCACGTCGAGCGTGGCCGCCTCCACGTCGTCGAGGACGCCCATCCGGTCGGCGAGCATGAGCGCGCCGCCCATGCCCGCGCCCTCCTTGGCCTCGCCCGCGGCGTAGCGGTCCAGCGGGTGCGTCTCGAAGCCGGGGTCGGTGACGGTCAGTTCGAGGTCGAACGCCTCGGCGGCGTCGGCCAGTTCGGGCACGTCCTCGGCGAGGTACGACGTGGTGGCGAGCGTCAGGTCGCCGCTCGCGCCGGCGTGGCGGGCGAGCGCGGCGGCCGCGAGCAGTTGGGTCCCGCCGCCGAGCGTCACGTCGACGCCGTTTTCGAGCGCGCCGACGGTGAGGCCGGCGACGACCGGGAGCACCGGGTCGCCGAGATAGCGGGCGGCGCGCCGGGGTTTGTGGGCCGCGAAGCCGGGTTCGACGTCGCTGGCCTCGAACGCCTCGGCGACGACATCCTCTTTCAGGCTCGTCGGGTTGTCCGGGAGCGACGACGAGACGGGGAACTCCTCGCCGAGCGCGCGGAACACGGCGAGCGCGGTGGTCGTCCCGCCGGGGACGGTCTCGCCGATGACGAGTTCGTCTTCGGGGAGCGCGAGGCCCATCCGGCGGGCCGCCTCGAACGCGCCGGGCGCGGTCGGGACCGGCTCGCTCTCGCGGATGTCGCGGCCGGGTCGCGCGCCCACGTCGATGGTCGGCGCGGCGCTCGGCTTGGCGAGGCCGGCGTCCACGGTGAGCACGTCGAACCCGGTGAGCTGTTTGACGGCGCGGGTGACGGCCGCGGGCGTCGGACAGCCCGTCGGACTGACCGGCGTCACCGGCGAGCGGACGGGCTCGCCGTACTCGATGATTTCGGCGTCGGCGCTCGGCGTGTGGCCGACGAGCGACGGGTCCGCGCCCGCGGCGCTGATGCCGGGAATCTTCGCCGTCTCGGTCGTGCCGGCGACGAGGACTACTCGCATCGGTCCTCCGCGAGCGCGATGTCTGTCGGGCGGTTCACGTTGAGTGCCAGTCTGGAATCTGCGGAGAGGTACATGGTCGAATCGGTGTCTGTGTCTGCGTCGGTGTCAGTGCCGGCGTTCGTCTCGGCGTCGATATCGGCGTCTGCGCCCGCGGGACCGACGACGCCCAGCCCAGTCGGGCAGACGGCGGTCCCCTCGTGGTCGAACACGAGCGCGTCGTCTATGCTGGCTCCGAGGTCGCGCTTCAGTTCGACGGGGACGCACGCGGTGGCGGCCCCGCCGTCCGCGGCCGCGACGACCGCGTCGACGTGTTCGGGAGCGACGAGCGGCAGGTCGGAAACGACGGTGACGACCGGCCGGGAGACGCGGTCCAGCGCGAAGTCGAGGTCGGAGACGTAGCCGTCGCCGGGGGCCTCGATGGGGTCGAGACCGAGGTCGGCGGCTCGCTCGCGGGTGTTCGGCGTGTGCGGCGAGGTGACCGCGCGGACGGTCCCGACGCTCGAATCGCGGAGCGCCGCGGCGACTCGGTCGAGCATGGGCCGCCCGCAGATGTCCACGAGCGGCTTTTCGACCGGCGCGTCGAGGCGGGTGCCGCGGCCGCCGCACATCACGAGAGCGTCCACGTCACCACCCCCGCGTGGACGGCCGCGGCGCGGGCCAGTTCGTTCGTCGCGCCGAGCAGGTCGCCCGAGACGCCGCCGAGTCGGGCGCGCCCCCACGAGCGGACGAGGAGCGCGACGACCGGCCCACAGCAGAGCGCCGCGACGACGGCGGGGCCGCCGGTGACCGGCGCGAGCGCGACGACCGGGAGACAGGCCACGGCGACCGCGAGGAGCCCCGACGGGCTGTTCTCGCCGACGAGCGCCGAGCCGAGTCCCTCGTGGGCGGGCGCGCCGAGACAGACCAGCGTCGCCATGCCGGCTTTCGCGCCGACCTCGGCGGCGAGGGCGATTGCGACGGCGGCCGTGAGGCCGACGCGACCCCCCGCGCCCGCGAGGCCGAACGCGCCGAGCGCGAGGACGACGAGCGTCAGCCCGAACGCGAGCAGGCCGCCGACCCCCGTCTGCGAGTCTTTCAGGACCGACAGCCGGCGGTCGGCGTCGCCGTGGACGACCGCGGCGTCGCCGAGGTCCGCGAGGCCGTCGGCGTGGGTGACGCCCGTCACGAGATACAGCGTCACGAGGTACAGCGCGGCCGCGGTCGGTATCGGCAGGGGGAGCAAAAACGGGAGCGCGGCCAGCGCGCCGACGACGTAGCCGGCGAGCGGGAACGTCGCGGGCGCGCGCCTGAACGCGTCCCAGTTGGACTCGTCGCCGCCGACGGGGAGGCGGGTGAGGAAGCCGAGCGCGCCGCGGAGGGCGGTCAGAACCACGCGACCACCCCCGCGACTGCGAACGCGAGGAGGCCGGCCCGCGAGACGAGTCGGACGCCCCGCGCGGCGGTCGCCGCGTCGGGAGCCTCCGGCCCCCCGTCGAGCAGGTAGTGACCGGGCTTTTCCAGTCGCGTTTGGAGGAGGACCGCGAGCGTCGCCATCGGCCACCCCGAGTTGGGCGACGACGGCCGCCGCGCCAGCTCGCCGACCCGCGTCGGACGGGACCACTCGCGGTCGACGGGCGAGACGAGTCGGCCGAACAGCGCGACCGGGTGGATACGTGCTGGGGGTTCGGCGAAGCCCCTGTCCAGCGCCGCGGCGGCGACGACGGCGGCCGCGGCGGTCACGGGCACGGGTCCTCCCCGGCGCGCAGTCTCGCCGCGACCGATTCGAGCGTCGTCTCCCGCAGGTTCACGAACCGGCCGCCGACCGCCTCGATACCGCCGTCTGCGTCCGGGTCGTCGCCGACGTGGACCAGCTCGGCCGCGTCGACGCCGAGGCCGCGGGCGGCCGCCTCGAACGCCTGCCGGTGGGGTTTTCGCCACCCGCAGGCGACGCTCGTCGTGATGTCGTCGAAGCCGCGCCGGTCGAGGTCCGACCGGATGAGCGTCCGAGCGACGAGTTCGGGGACCGAGCAGTTCGAGAGGAGGCCGACCGCGCCGGCCTCGCGGGCAGCCGCGACCGCGTCGACCGCGCCGGGACGGGTGGTCACCTCGGGGTCGAACGCCGTGATGACTGCTCGTCGGGCGGCGTTGTCCGGCGAGTCGACGCCCCGAGAGCGGAGCGCCGCGGCGACGTGGGCCGGAAGCGGGACTTCCGCGCCCTCGGGCGCGTCGATGTGGACCTCGCGGTAGGCGTCGTCCCAGTCGTCGGGGACGGCGACGCCGTACTCGCGGAGCGCGTCTGCGACCGCCGCACCGGGGTCTGACGGGTACTCGGCGTCGACGAGCGTACCGAAGAGGTCGAACGTGACTGCCACTAGAATTTCATTGGCGAAACTGTACTTGAATATAGCGAAGCGGGGGGTTCGGCCGTCCCGGTCTCGCCGGGTTTCTCGCTGGCCGTCAGCGACGGACCTCGGGGCCATCTCCCCAGACGTATCGCCCCCACCGTTCGAGGACGTACCACACCCCCGCGACGAGTACAATCCCGTTTCCGAGCACGTACCCCGCGTTGTGGAGGTCGGTTCTCACACCCTCGAATCGGACTGATAGCGGTGGCTGGGTCACGCGGTAGTACCGCCCGTCGTACGCGATGAGAACCGCAGTAAGGCGTTCGTGTGTCCGAAGTTCCCCCGTTCGAACGAGTTCGCGTCGTCGCGGGGTGGTGGCGGAGACCGCGAGCTCGTCGTAGAACGCGTGCAACGCGACTCGCTCGGCGGTGACTCGCACCGTCCCATCGTCCTCGCGTTCGTGGAGGCGGTAGACCTCATCGACGTCCGAGGTGATGCCGCTAGTCCCGACGACGGCGTACCGGCGGTCGACGAGCGAGTCGGGGAACTCTGCCTTCGTTCGAGACCCGTTTGCGGCATCGCGGAGTGCCGTCCGTTCCGGTCGGTCACCGGGACCGTCGCTGGCGACGAACACCGCCGACGGCCCCGCCGGGTCGACCGTGGTGTCGTCCACGACGGCCTCGGCAGCGTCCTCAGGAGCGGGAGACAGTTCTCTCGCCTCGTAGGTGTACGTCCTGTCGGGGGTCGTCGCGTCGAGCGCAACCGACCCGCCGACGAGCGCGACCCCAACGGCGACTGCCAAAAGAAGCGTCTTGCGGGAGGGCACTACCGGAACCGAACGTGTCGGGTGGTAAGTGTCTTCTGTGGGAGGGTAGCAACTATCCGTCCGTCCACGGAACCGCGGAGTCACACCCCGAGCCCGCGACTGGGCTAGCTTACCACCGATGGTGAACGTGCTCTCGCGCGTACGCGTCGTAGACCTCTTCGACGCGCTGGAACTGGTCGGCCGACAGCGGCGGGAGCGACGCCGCGGCGACGTTGTCGCGGATGTGTTCGGGCGACTTCGACCCGGGGATGACGGTGCTCACGGCGTCGAACGAGAGAATCCAGCGGAGCGTGAACTGCGCGAGAGACACCCCCTCGGGGACGACCTCCTGTATCGCGTCCGCGGCGGCGAGGCCGTCTTCGAACGGGATTCCGGCGAAGGTCTCGCCCACGTCGAACGCCTCGCCGTGTCGGTTGAAGTTCCGGTGGTCGTCCTCGCCGAACTCGGCGTCCTCGGAGAGGGCACCGGTGAGCAGCCCCGACGCGAGCGGGACGCGAACGATGACGCCGACGTTCCGGCGCTCGGCCTCCCGGAAGAACAGCTCCGCGGGTCGCTGTCGAAGCGGGTTGAAGATAATCTGGACCGTCTCCACGCCGTCGTACTCGATGGCCTTGAGCCCGTCTTCGACCTTCTCCACGCTCACGCCGTAGTGGTCTATCTTCCCGGCGTCGCGGAGCTCCGAGAGCGCGTCGAACACCTCGGGTCGGTAGTACACGTCCCGCGGCGGGCAGTGAAGCTGTACGAGGTCGAGCGAGTCGACGCCGAGGTTGTCCCGGCTTCGGTCCACGAACCGTTCGAGGTTCTCGCGGTTGTAGCCGTCGGCCTCGTGCGGGTCGAGCCGACGCCCCGCCTTGGTGGCGACGGTGACGTCGTCGTCGCGGTCGGCGAGCACGTCTCCGATTCGGCGCTCGCTGTCGCCGTCGCCGTACACGTCCGCGGTGTCGAGGAAGTTGATGCCCGCGTCGAGGGCGGCCTCGATGGCGTCGTACGCCTCCTCGTCGGTCACCGAACCCCAGCTTCCGCCGAGTTGCCACGTACCCAGCGCGATTTCAGAGACGTCGAATCCGGTCGTGCCGAGCGGTCGAAGATTCATGCTGTCGGGTTGCGGGTAGACGGCAGTAAATCACGGGGTCGCGGCGAGATATACTCCGATTGTTCGTGAGGGATTTGGCGGCGGAGAATCGAAAACGAGTGTGGCCGTGTCCCCTCTCGACGATGGCCCGCGCTCCCCGATTTGAACTCACTCGCAACGCTTCGCGTTGCTCGCTGCTCAAATCGGGTCGAGACGTCCTTCACGTACAACACCGCTCGCTCCGCTCGCGGGTGTTGAAATTCAATCCGCTCTCCCCGATTTGAACGGGGGACAAGCCGATCTACAGTCGGCTGCTCTGCCAGGCTGAGCTAAGAGCGGTCACCGACTGCTATCCGGTCGACGCGTTTAACCATTATCATTCTCGCCGCCGCGTGCGTGTGCTGTGTGTCAGACACGTGCGAACATTGATATGCCGCCGAGATAATCCCCGAGTAATGAGTAAAATCACGTTCCGCGCCGACGACGCCCTCGTCGAGCGTCTGGACCGCCTCGACACCTCGAAAAGCGAGGTGATGCGCGAGGCGCTCCGTCAGTACCTCGACGAGTTGGAACGTGACGACGCCGCGGGCGACGCGTCCGACACCGCCGCCGGGGACGACGGGCTGGACGGTGCGCTCTCGGCGCGGGTCGAGGAACTCGTCGACGACCGACTGGACGAACGCCTCCCGTCGCTCGTCGAGGAAGCCGCGGCGGCCCGCGAGGCCGAACGTCCGACGCCCTCGGAGTTGAACGTCAACATCAACGTCGATGGTTCGAGCGACGAATCCCGCGTAAACGCGGGCGTCGACGGCGAATCGACCCCGGATACGGTTCGTAAGACACGGAACGAACTGGAGTCTGCAGACGCGGACGGCTCCGAGATGAGCTGTAGCCAATGTGGCGAATCCGTGGGTCCAGACCACGTGTACTGCCCGAACTGCGGCGAGAAGACGTCCCACCGCGTGTTCTGTGAATGCGGGGACGAGCTCCGCTCCGACTGGGCGTTCTGCCCCGACTGCGGCCGTCGGACACCCGCGGCCGACGTTCTGGAACAAGCATAACCGGCGATTAAAGCCCCCTATACGGGATATTCAGCTCCTGTCTTACAATCGCCGTTACATTTATATTCTATCCCTCTGTGGTGATTATCGCGTAAGACGGTTGTCTTACAGCCACCCGACGACGGCCCGAAACCCGGCGTCGTCCGTCGGTTTCCGGGTGTAAGACACACGCACACGAGTGCGGCGCGCCGTCTTACCGGGGGAATGTAAACATGGAGCGTGTGACACTACGAATTCCGAAGCAGCAGATCGAGGAGGTCGAGCGGATGGTCGAGACGGGAGAGTTCCCGAACCGATCCGAAGCAATCCGTTCCGCCGTTCGCGAGATGCTCAATGAACAGACGACAGACAAGCGACAGCGCGAATCTACCAGCAAGCGCGGCTGGGCAAAGGTGTAACTATGCAGGATATCGTTCGCGAGGCGATGGAACGGGACGAGGCCGAGCGCAAGACGCAGTCGTCGCTCGACGACAGCGACGACCAGTTCGGTGACCCGCGAATCGTCATCGTCGGCGCCGGTGGTGCCGGCAACAACACCATCAACCGCCTGTACAACATCGGTGTCGAGGGGGCCGACACGGTCGCCATCAACACCGACAAGCAGCACCTGAAGATGATCGAAGCGGACACGAAAATCCTCGTCGGGAAGTCCCTGACGCAGGGTCTCGGTGCCGGTGGTGACCCGTCGATGGGTGAACGTGCAACCGAGATGGCACAGGGCACGATCAAGGACGTGCTCGGCGACGCCGACCTCGTGTTCGTCACCGCGGGGATGGGCGGCGGCACCGGGACCGGTGCGGCCCCCGTCGTCGCGAAGATCGCAAAGGAGCAGGGCGCAATCGTCGTGGGCATGGTCTCGACTCCGTTCAACGTCGAGCGCGCCCGGACGGTCAAGGCCGAGGAGGGACTCGAAAACCTCCGGAACGAGGCCGACTCCATCATCGTGCTGGACAACAACCGCCTCCTCGATTACGTCCCGAACCTGCCCATCGGCAAGGCGTTCTCGGTCATGGACCAGATCATCGCCGAGACCGTCAAGGGCATCTCGGAGACCATCACCCAACCGTCGCTCATCAACCTCGACTACGCCGACATGTCGACCATCATGAATCAGGGCGGCGTCGCGGTGATGCTCGTCGGCGAGACCCAAGACAAGAACAAGACCCAAGAGGTGGTCAACGACGCGATGAACCACCCGCTTTTGGACGTGGACTACCGCGGTGCGTCCGGCGGTCTCGTCCACATCACGGGCGGTCCCGACCTCACGCTGAAGGAGGCCGAGGGAATCGCGAGCAACATCACCGAACGACTGGAAGCCGCCGCGAACGTCATCTGGGGCGCTCGCATTCAGGACGAGTACAAGGGGAAAGTCCGCGTCATGGCCATCATGACGGGCGTCCAGTCCGCGCAGGTCCTCGGCCCGACGACGCAGAAGCAGGCCGACAAGTCGCGTCAGAGCATCCAGTCGCGCGAGTCACAACAACAGCACTCGGGTTCGGGTTCGGAGTTCGATAGCTCGGAACGAGCCCAGACGGCGCAGAGCGGCACGTGGTCCGACGGCGGCCGCGACGAAGTCGAGAAGAACAACGGTCTCGACGTCATCCGGTAACGCCCCGTCCGACCCGCGCGGACGCCGCCGCGCCCGTCGGGTTTCGTGGGTTCTTTTTGCTGACGTGGTGTTTTCGACCGTGAGCGCTGCCGCCGACTCGGTCGATGCGACTCCACACCCGGCGCTGTCCGACCCGTAAGACACGCGCCGAAAACGAGGTCCGTCCCGCTCAGACCGCTTCTATCGACTCGATGAGCCGGCACTTCCGACAGACGTCGCCGGCGGTCTTCGACCCGCAGCGCTCGCAGTCGTTGAGGTCGACGCGGCCCTCGCCGCGGTACTCGCGGGCGGTCAGTTCGGCCAACTCCTCGTAGCCCGCCATGATGGAGTGGCGGGTGCCGGGGTGGTTCTCTTCGAGTTTCAACAGCAACTGCTGAATCTCGGCGCGGTAGGCCTCCGAGGAGTGGGGACACTCGGTGATGTGCGCCGGGAGGTCCTTCAGGTGGGCGTAGAGCGCGACCTCCTTTTCGGGCACGTCGCGGAGCGGCTTGGCCCGCGGGATGAACTCGCCGGCGTCGCGGCGCTTCTCGAAGTCGCCGATGCTGGCGTCGAAATGCTTTGCGACCTGCTTGAGGTCGCCCTCGAAGAAGTTCATGAGCGCCGTCTGCGCCTCGTCGTCGAGGTTGTGGCCCGTGAGCAGTTTGTCCGCGCCGAGGTCGTCGGCGAAGCGTTCGAGCAGGTCGCGGCGGAACACGCCGCAGTAGGCGCAGGCGGCCATGTTCTCGGGGTCCTTTTCGACCACGTCGTCCATCTGGACGCCGAACTCGTCCTCGTAGGTGACCAGTTCGTGGTGGATGTCGAGGTCCTCGGCGAGTTCGACGCAGGCGTCGACGGACTTGTCGCGGTAGCCCTCGATGCCCTCGTGGATGGTGAGGGCGACGAGTTCGATGCGCGGGTCGCGCCCGAACGTGTCGTCGAGGATGTGTGTGAGGACGACGCTGTCCTTGCCGCCGGAGAGTCCGATGACCCACGTCTGGGGGTTCTCCGGGCTGGCGTCGCGGGGAAGCATGTTGTCCTCGCGGATGCGGCGGCGCACGCGTTTCTCGACCGAGGCGCAGAGATGGTCGTCGCAGAGATGGGCCCCGGAGTAGGCCGCGTGCATCACCGCGTCGCGGCCGCACTTGTCGCACTCCATTGCCGGTCGGTTGCCCGGCAGGAGGGATACGGGTTTCGCCTCGGGGCGACCGCGGCGTCGCTCGCGCGCTCGGCCGACGACCCGACCGCGCTCGGTCGCAACCGGTTTGGCCCTCCGACCCCCAGGGACAGTCGATGGACAGAGACGCCGCCCTCGACCGCGTTGCCGCCGTCGTCGACGCCGTCGAGTCCGAGACGCTCCCCGTCCCGGTCCGCGAGGTGTGGGTCTACGGCGACGTGGCGCTCGGCCTCGACCCCCTCGACCGACTCGACGTGTACGTGACGAAAGACATCCTCCTCCGCGGCGACCCCGGCGCGGCCGAGTCGTTCGAGCGGTCTCACGGCGTGAAGGGCGTCGGCAAGAGCGTCCGCGCCGAGTGGGCTCGCGAGCATCCCGACCTGCTTCGAGCCAACACAAACGGCTACGCGGCCCCCGAGAAGTGTCTCGCCGCCCACCTGCTCCCCGACGACGACGAACCGGTTCACCTCGAAGTGTGCAACGCCTCCTTCGAGGACAACGTCACCCAGCGGCTGAAGGGCGCGGTCGAACGCGAGGCCTACGAGCAGATTCTCGACCCCCGCGGCGTCTGCCTCTACGCCGACGGCCAGCGGTCGTCGGACGCGATGTCGAAGCTCCGAAACGGCGAGTTCGCCTTCCCGACGCTCTCGGGCGCGCTGGAGATGCTCGGACTGGAGGGAGACGAGGCCGAGACGGCCGTCGAGGCGATGCGAGCCTACCGGGCCGAACAGACCGGCACGTCGGTCCGCGGCGACGTGGTCTGAGGGCGGAGCCGAGTCGAGGCCGGACCGAGTCGGGGGCGACCGGCTACCAGTCGCGGTCGTCGGCGCGGTCGGTCTCGCGGCCGCGCGCCTCGTTGTAGCGCATCCCCTCGTCGCGTGCGCGACGCTCCGCCTCGTCGCGGCTCATCGTCGGCGGGTCCCGCGTCTCGTCTCGAATCGCGGCGTAGAGGGCGACTGCGGCACCGATGCTGAGGAGGACGAAGAGGAGGAACACGAGACCACCGGCGGGCATACGCTCACCAGCGGGCGCGAGAAAGGAAGTGGTTTCGGAGGTACATTTTTCACGGGGGTAGTTCAACGGTTCAACATGAGCCCTCCACCAAGCGCCGACCGAGACGGCTGTCCGAAATGCGGCCACTCCGAGACCGAAATCGACTCCATCGCAACCACGGGAAGCGGCCTCTCGAAGATGTTCGACATCCAGAACCGCCAGTTCACCGTCGTCTCGTGTGCGAACTGCGGCTACTCGGAACTCTACCGCGGCAAGTCGAACGGGAACTTCGTCGACCTGTTCCTCGGCTGAGCGCCCGCGCGCCGCCGGTTACGACTCCGCACCGCCGTCCGCAGACATCCATTTTTCGCCCCACTCGTAGATGTCGTCGAACGCCGGAAGCAGCTCTTCGCCCTTCCGTGTGAGCGAGTAGTACACTGCGATGGGGCTGCCGTCTTCGACCTCCCGCTCGACGTACCCCAACTCCTGGAGGTCGTCCAGCACGCGCGAGAGCGTCTGAGAGTTCGCGCCCGTCGCGCGCTTGAGTTCGTTGAACCGGAGGTCACCCTCGCGTAACACGTGAATAACCGTCATCCGCCACCGCGACCCGATCTCTTCGAGCGTCTTGATGACCGGGCACTGTTCGTACTTCGCTTCGAGGCTCTGGTGCGGTGACATCGGTGTGACCTACTCACACCGAGGTTCGCTTAGGTATATTAAACTCACCCTCGTTGACCAAGTATGACGATGTAACCGCATCGTCGCGGCGAACCGGACGACGAACACGACCCACGACACACAACACACCCATCATGAACGTACTCCTCCTCGGTGCGAGCGGCCGAATCGGTACTCGAATCGCCAACGAACTCCTGAACCGCGGGCACGCGGTTACGGGCGTCTCCCGAAGCGGCGCGGTCGACGGCGTCGACGACCCCAACTTCTCGGCGGTCGCCGGCGACGCGACCGACGCAGACCAAATCGCCCGACTCGCCGCGGGCCACGACGCGGTCGCCTCCGCGCTCGGCCCGAGCGGCGACGAGTCGCCCGAAGCGCTCGTCGAGATGCTCGACGCCGTCCTCGACGGAATGCGCCGCGCCTCGGTCGACCGCCTCGTCTGGACCGGCGGCGCGGGCATCCTGAACGTCGGTCCCGACACGCGACTCATCGACTCGCCGGAGTTCCCCGAGGAGTGGAAACCCGTCGCGAGCGCCGCCATCGAGGCGTACGGCCTGCTCGAAGACGCCGACGACCTGCGGTGGACCTACGTCGCGCCCGCGGCGCTCATCGAACCCGGCGAGCGGACCGGCGAGTTCCGGACCGCCCGCGGCGAACTCGTCGCCGACGAGGACGGCGAGAGCCGCATCTCGATGGAGGACTTCGCAATCGCCTTCGCTGACGAACTGGAGAGCGGCGACGCCGTCCACGAACAGCTCGCGGTCGGCTACTGAACGGACGGTCTCGTTTTTCGGCCGGTGACTCGGCCATCGGTTCGGCCCGACGAGCAGGCCCGGCTACACCCGGCCCGTCGTCACGTCGAACGGGACGACCTCGGCCCGGCGGTACTCGCCGTCTCGAATCTGCTGGACGACCTCGCGGCCCATCTCGCGCCACTCCCGGCGGACTGACTCGTAGGAGTCGTCGTCGAGCCCGCGGCGGAGGTCGGCCTCGTGGCGGTCCAGTCCCTCGCCGGTCGCCTTCTTGGCCGCGCTCCGAACGTCGTGGTCGTCGTACGGCGGTTCGGTCAGCTTGCGGTGGTGGTACCGACGGGTCCCGACGACCGAGAGGCCGGCGTCGGCGAACAGTCCACGAACGCGGTCGCCGAGCGCCACGTCGGTCGCCACGCCGTCGCGGAAGGCGTCTCTGACCCGGCGGTCGAGCGCGGCCTCCGCCTCGACGGTCGAATCGACGCCGACGGCGGCGTTGTCGGGTTCGACCGTCGCCACGAGGTCCGACGAGACGCGGGCGAACTCGCTGAGCGCGGCCGTCGGGTCGGGGAGGTTCACGAGGAGCGCCTGACAGACGACCAAATCGAAACTGTCGGCGGCGAAGGGGAGTCGGGTCGCGTCGCCGGCGACCGCCTCGATGCCGGCGCGGTCGGCGGCGACAGAAAGCAGGTCGGTGTCGGCGTCGACGCCGACGACGCGGGCGTCGGCGGCCTCCGCGAGGACGCGCGTGAACTCGCCGGTCCCGCAGCCCACGTCGAGGATGCGGGTCCGACCGCCGAGGTCGAGGTCGGCGAGGGCCGCTCGGGAGTCGTCCCACATGCCCTCTCGCGTCCGCCGGAGGTACGATTCCGAGAAACGTCGCACACGCGGAGTCGGGCGCGGCGACCCAAAAAACAGTCGAAACAGTCGATGCGGGGGCTCAGCGGCCCCCCGTTCGGCGGCTTACTCCCCGTCGGCGCGGAGTTCGCGGACGCGGTCGATGTTCCACGCGAAGCCCTTGCCGTCCTCGGTGGGCGTCTCCAAGACGAGCGGCACGTCGTTGTCGACGATGGCGTCGTGGTTGATGAACGCGCGCATGCCCTCCTCGCCGATGAGGCCCTCGCCGATGAGCGCGTGTTCGTCCTTGTTCGTCCCGCACTCGTGTTTCGAATCGTTGAGGTGGACGCACTTGAGGTGCTCCAGACCGACCTCGGCGTCGAGTTCCTCGAACGTCTCGTCGACGCCCGCGGCCGTCGAGAGGTCGTAGCCCGCGGCGAACGCGTGGGCGGTGTCGAGACAGACGTCGAGGTCCTGTTCGGACGCTTCGAGGACGTAGCCGAGGTGGGCGAAGTCGTCGCCCATCTTCGTTCCCGACCCCGCGTCGGACTCGATGAGGACGGTGACGCCGTCGGGGATGTCGAGGTCGTCGAGGACGGACACGGCGTTGTCGAGGCCCTGCTGTTCGCCCGCGCCGGTGTGGGCCCCGAGGTGGACGTTCACGTACTCGATGCCGAGTTTGTCGGCCATGTCGACCTCCGTCTGCATCGAGTCAAGCGACTTCTGCCGGAGGCCGTCTTTGGGCGTACAGAGGTTGACGAGATACGACGAGTGGATGACCCACGGGCCGGCCAGTTTGTCGGCGGTCTCCTCGCGGAACAGTTCGGCCTCCTCGTCGGAGATGTCGGGGTCGCGCCACACCTGCGGCGAGGTGGTGAAAATCTGCCCGCAGTTGCCGCCGAAGGCGACCTGCCGGAAGACGGCGTTGGCGACGTTACCGTGCGGTGGCGTCTCCTCGTCGGAGGAGACCTTCGAACTGGACATCGAGACGTGTGCGCCGACTTGCATGGAGAGTCCGACGGGGTACCCGAACAAAGGGACTTCGGAGTCGGCGGCCCGGCCGGCCGCCGCTCACTCGGACCGCGACCCCGGCCGGCGGCGAACCCAGTCGTCGGCGCGGTACTTCCCCTCGACTTTCTCCCGCGCCCGGTCGAGTTCGTCGTCGGTCCACGACCCTTCTTCGGCGTCGACGAACCCCGACAGCGACTCGGTCAGCGCCGCGACGAACGCCTCGCGGGAGGCGTCGGCGAGTTCGTCGATGCCGACGACGCGCTCGCGGAACGCCTCGGGCGTCACGTCGTGGCCGTCGAAGACGCCGAGGTGCGTCTCGGCGTCCACCGAGTAGGTGAGAGAGCCGTGCTGGACGACGGCGTCGCGGCGGCGGTACTGGGCGTTGCCCGCGACCTTCCGGCCCGCGGCGACCATGTCGTGGGCGGGGTGGAGCGCCCGCAGGTAGCAGGCGGGGTGCCAGATGACGGGCACGTCGTCGTCGACGAAGTCCACGTCCACGCCGACCGCGCGAATCGCGTCGAGAATCGGCTCGCACAGCAGGTGATAGCAGTCCATGAGGTCGCCCGGTAACTCCGATTTCGGCGCGGCGATCGAGTAGGCCACGTCGCCGTGACGGTCGTGGTAGATGCCGCCGCCGCCGGTCTGTCGGCGGGTCACGTCGATTCCCTCGCGGTCGCAGTAGTCCCAGTCGACCGTCTCCGGGTCCTGTCCGTACCCGAGCGAGAGGCAACTCGGCTCCCACGAGTAGACCCGGACGGTCCGAGGGCCGCCCGCGGCGGCCGTCTCGCCCGCGACCTCGTCGAGCGCCATCTGCATCGGTCCCGGTCGGACCTCCTCGCGAATCAGCCGCCACTCGCGGTCGGCAATCGATTCCTGCGAGTCGTTCATACGTCGGTTTCGTCCATCCGGGAGAAAGCGATTTCGACGCTCGACCGTCGCGGCGAGTCCGTGCGGCCCGCTGCGGCGGTCACCGGTCAGGTCACCGACCGCCGCCGCGGCAGAGTCGGCCGACGCGAGCGATTCCGTTAAACCGCGTCGCGGTGACGTGGGACCATGAAGTTCACCCGCGTCGCCCTCGCCGCGACCGACCCCATCTCGCTGTGTGAGTTCTACGTCGAGACGCTCGGCTTCGCGGCCGTTCCCGGGTCGCAGCGCTCGGCGACCGCCGGGGAGACGACTCTGTGGTTCGAACTCGGCGACACCGACCCCGGCCACCTCGCGTTCACCGTCTCCGCCGCGGTCGACTCCGTGGTCGCGTGGCTGACCGACCGCGAGGGCGTGACCGTGCTCGACACCGACGAGGGGCCGAGCGTCCGGTTCGACTTCCTCGGCTGTGACTCCGTCTACTTCGAGGACCCCGAGGGCAACGTCGTCGAGTACGTCTGCTACGACGGCGACGCGACCGGCGAGTTCGACCCGGCGACCGACCTCCGCGGCGCGACCGAGGTCGGGATGGCCGTCCCCGACGTGGAGTCGTTCGTGGCGTCTCTGACCGAGGCGCTCGGCATCGAACCGCTGGAATCGTTCGAGGGCGGCGAGCTCGTGTTCGTCGGCGACCGGGACGCCCGCTTCGTCGTCTCGCCGGCCGGCCGCGCGTGGTATCCGACCGACAGCGAGGCGACCGTCGGCCCGGTGTCGGCGCAGTGCGACGCCGACGGCGTCTTCGACCCCGAGGGCCTCCCGTACCGCGTCAACGCCGAGTGACAACTCGTTTCAGAGAAACGTTATTACTCCAACGAGAGTCAACGAACTGTGAACGTCTCTCGTCTCGTCAGCGCAGGGTCGCTCAGTCTCACCGGGCTGGCCCTGTTCGCCATCGTCTCGAACAGCGTCGGCTCGGTCGCATCCGACCTCGCGGGACTCGTCGCTGCGGCCTTCGGACTCGTCATCTCGGTGCTCTTCGTCGCCCTCGGCCCAGTCGTCTACCGAAGCGACCTCAAGACCGTTCACATCGACCGCGTCGCCGGTTGGAACCTCCTCGGCGTCGTCGTCACCGCGTTCGTCCTCGCACTCATCGGGAGCTACCAGCGGGCCGCGGGCGGAACGGTCAGCGAGCCGCTTTTCAGCGCCGCCGTGGTCGTCGGCGTGAGCGCCGTCGCGCACGTCCTCATCGGTCTCAACGACGTGCGCCGGATTCGAGCCCGCGAGCTGTCCGAGCAGTACAAGCGCTCGGCGGTCATCAATCGGCTCGTCCGCCACAACCTCCGACACACCGCGCAGTTGCTCCTCGGCTGGGGCGACCAACTCGCCACTGACGGCGGCGACGACGCGACCGTCCACATCGGCGAGCGACTGAAAGCGACCGGCGACGACCTCGGAACGATGAGCGACCAGGTCAAGACCGTCACCCAACTCGTCGACAGCGACCCCGAGGGCGAGACGGTCGACCCGCGCGCGCTCCTCGAACCGCTGGTCGACGACCGCTCGGCGGCCAACCCGGAGGCGACTATCACCGTCCGCGGCGACGACTCCGCCGCGGTCGTCGGCGGGAAGAAGCTGAAAATCGCGTTCCGCGAAATCGTCGAGAACGCGCTCGAACACGCCGGCCCCGCCCCGACGGTCGAAATCACCTACGAGCGCGTCGGCAGCGAGGTCGTCGTGCGAATCGCGGACGACGGGCCGGGCATCCCCGACCACCAGCGCGAACTCATCGAACAGAACGTCGAAGAGAGCGACCTCGCCCACGGCAACGGGCTGGGCCTCTGGCTCTCGAAGTGGATCGTGGAGGCCTACGGCGGCGAGCTTCGGCTCCCGGCGACCGAGGACGACGAGGGCGCAGTCGTCGAGTTCCACCTCGACGCGGCGTGAGTCCACAGCCGCGGAAGCGAGGGGAGTGACTTATTTTCGGGTTCGCTGACTGAATCGGCCGCTCGGGAGACGTACAACCGACCAGAAGAGCGGTTCTGGAGTCGGGGCCAGTCCGAGTGGTTATACCCTCTGAGCGGAACTATCCCACAATGCGCGAGGTCGTGTTCACCGTCGAGTACGAACGAGGGGTCGACCCGTTGATGGACGCCTTCATCGAGCACCCCGATTTGTACGCGCGGTCGATGCAGGTACAAGCGACCAGCGAGGCAGTATGGGGCGTCGAGAAACTCGTCGGCACACCGTCCGGCCTCGACGAGTACGACGAGCGCCTCGAACGGGTCGCCCAAGATTCGAGTCTGGTTGGGATGTGCGGCGCACCGATCACCGAGTACAGGTGCGAGATTCTCTCGTCGAACCCGGAATCGCGGAAAATCTACTCGCTCCAGCGGGAAGGCGACGACCGACGGTCGATCCCAACCGCCGCCGCGAACCACCTCGGAGAGGGAGTGATACTGCGGTCGGAACGCCACCGCGACCAGTTCCGCTGGAACCTCCTCGTCGACGGCTCGCTCGGAGCCTTACACGACGAGGTTCGAGCGAATCTCCGGGACGGACTTTCGCTGACGGTCGAACGACTCGGCGAACCGCCCTGCCTGCTCGAAGACGGACGAACACAGAACGACCTTACGACAGCGCAAAAGACGGCACTGGAAGCCGCACTCACTCACGGCTACTACGAGGAACCCCGAGAGGCCTCGGTTAGCGAAATCGCCGAGGAAATCGGCGTGCCGAGTTCCACGCTCCAGTATCGACTCAACCGGGCCGAGGCGTGGCTCGCCGAACAGTTCGCCGCCGATTCGATGACGGTCGATATCGACACGTCCCTCGACCTCGGAGACGTTGAATTCATCGAGTAGTCGCCACCACACTCGACCCGAGGGAGTTGGAATATTTCAGAACAAATCGTAACCGGTCAACTCCCCAAGCAAGGTGCGTATGACAAGCGACTCCGAGATTCGCGTACGACTCGTGCGAAACGCGACGGTGCTTGCGACGGTCGATGACACCACGTTCCTCGTTGACCCCATGTTCACGCCGCAGGGCGAGATGCCGACGGTGACGGACAATCCGGCGGTGCCCGAGTTCCTCACGACGGCGAATCAGAAGCGAAATCCGTTGGTGCCGCTCCCGGACGTCGAACTCGACTACGACGCCGTGGTCGTCACGCATCGCCACCCCGACCACTGGGACGAGGCAGCCAGAGAGAAACTCGATTCGGACGTGCCGCTGTTCTGCCAACCAGAGGACGCAGACGCGTTCAGTGACGAGGGCTTCGCCGACGTGCGACCCGTCGAGGACGAGACGTCGTTCGACGGGGTGACGATTCACCGGGCGCCGGGCCAGCACGGCCACGGCGAACTCGCCGAGGGGATGGGTCCGGTCTCCGGGTTCGTCTTCGAGGGCGAGAAATCGCTGTACATCGCCGGGGACACCATCTGGTACGACCCGGTAGCGGAAGCGCTCGACCGGTTCGAACCTGAGATGGTCGTCCTCAACGGTGGGGAAGCACAGTTCGACCAAGGCGAACCAATCACGATGGGTGTCGAGGACATCGCGGCCGTCCGGGAGGCCACGGATGCGACCGTGGCAGTTGTCCACATGGAAGCCATCAATCACTGTCTGCTCTCTCGTGAGGAACTGCGAGCGGAGACCGAGAACGTCCTCGTCCCCGAGGACGGTGAGCAGGTGTCTCTGTAACGGCAGTTTCGCGGACTACTAACGGTCCCGAGCGATAGGTAGACCACCTCTCCGTAGCAACTTCTCCGGTCAGTTCTGACGCGAGACGCCGACCGCCAGCACCATCTTCCGACACTCCGCGAGTCGCCACACCCGATTTCGTATCGTCACATGAGATTTATCGCGGGCGACGTTCGCCGACTCGCGGGCCTTTTACGCCTCGCCGACGGACGGACGTGCATGGTACGGAACGTCGCCGGCGTCATGGCCGAACTCGAACCCGAGGACTTCTATCTCCTCTCGGGCGTCGAGCAGGGCATGCGCTTCAGCGAGTGGGTCAACCGGGGGAAGCTCCCGAAGAACTCGGGGCTGACCGCCGAGGAGGTCGACTACCGCATCGACCGCTGTATGACCCGCGAGCTCGTCGAGCGCAAGACCATCCAGTACGAGGGGTACAAGCTCACGGTCGAGGGGTACGACGCGCTCGCCCTCCGGACGTTCGCCCAGCGAGACACCATCCAGGGGTTCGGCGCGCCGCTCGGCGTCGGCAAGGAAAGCGACGTGTTCGAGGTGCAGTCGTTCAAGCCGCTGGCGCTCAAGTTCCACCGCGAGGGGTACACCAACTTCCGCGAGGTGCGCCGCGAGCGCGACTACACCTCCGAGAACAACCACGTCTCGTGGCTCTACACCGCTCGCAAGGCGGCCGAACGCGAGTACGAGGCGCTCGAAACGCTGTTTCCGAAAGTGTCGGTCCCGCGTCCCGTCGACCACAACCGCCACGCAATCATCATGGCGAAGCTCGACGGCGTCGAACTCGCCAAGGCGAAACTCGAACCCGAGCAGGTGACGGGCGTCCTCGACTTGATTCTCTCCGAGATGGCCGACGCCTACGAAGCCGGCTACGTCCACGCCGACATGTCCGAGTACAACGTCGCGGTCGGCGAACAGGGTATCACGGTCTTCGACTGGCCGCAGGCCGTCCCGACCGACCACGACAACGCCCGCGAGCTCCTCGCGCGCGACGCGAAGAACATCGTCGGCTACTTCCGCCGCAAGTACCCCGCCGAGATGCCCGATGACGTCGACATCGACGCGCTGTCGGCCGCCATCGCCGAACACGAGTTCGAGAGCGTCACCGCCCACGCCTGACGGCCTTTCGCTCGACGACCCGGTTTCCACCCGTACGAGCGTCAGCTACCGGTCTCGACCGCTGGGAGACCGCTCGACGGGTGAAAATAAACCACATACTGCGATATGAAATTCGGGTTCCGGCGTCTCAGTCCCGGAAGTCGTCCGGGACCGACCCGATGAGCAGAGAGTCTTCGACGAGCGCATCTGTCCCCCGTCTGAGTCGCTCGGAGAGCGACTGGTGCGAGACGCCCATCTTGTCGGCCAGTTCGGAGAGCGAGACTCGTCGGGGGACTTCGAAGTAGCCCTCCTGCGCCGCCGTCACGAGCGCCTTGAACTGGCTTTCGGTGAGGCCGTACCGGCCGGCCGGTTCGGCGTCCATCTCTCGAATCGACTCGACTTCGAATCTCAGCCCGTGTTCCGCCGCGAAGTCGTGCGTTCGCGCGAAGTCGTCGCGAGCCGGGTAGAGTACGCGGAACTGCCACTCGTCGCCCCAGCCGTACGCGTCGAGAATCGTCGCGTGAGAGTTCGTTATCATCTGCAGGAGCAGGTGAACGTGGTCGACCCACGCCATCCGGTAGAGGAATTCGTCGTCGAACTCGGAGAGACAGGTGACTTCGTCGACTGACGGGTCTTCCCGCAGGGCGTCGTCGATGTCCGAGCGGTCGGCGTGACGAATCCACACCAGGGGCATCACGGTGTGTTCACCGCTTTCGATGATGCGTTCGCACTCGATTTCGACGTCCGGAAGCGCGGAGAGCGTGTGACCTAACGCGAATTCTTCGGACGGGATCGCTCCCCGTACGATAGTTGCCATAGCGGTGGATAGGCGAGCGTGGTACATTTGTCTGCGGGCGGCGCGCCCAGCGGGCGGCCCGGGGCACGCGCAAGCCCGCCGCTTACACCGCTTCGGATACTCGTTCAGAGCGTGATCGGACACCAACTGCTGGACTCGAAGTGGACGAAAGCGCTGAGCGCGGTGACCTCGGTCGTCGCGGGGGCCAGAGCGCTGACGAAGGGGCGAACCAAACGGGGAGTGCTATTGGTGGCTGCCGGAGCGTTCTCGCTCCGGTGGAGCAGCGCCGGATTCGCGGCGCAACTCGCCACCGAAGCGTTGAACCGCCGCTAAGTCGGCGTCGGCGAAGCACGCCCCGCGATGGACCGAGCCTTGCCAATGCAGGGACCGGCCTCATTGTGCGCGGGCGGCAATCACGACCGCGATGAGACACACAGTTCACGCCGACGAGACCGGAGACGCTCGCGCTCCGAAGCCGCCGAAACCCGTCGCACACGTGCGGGAGGTGAAACGCGGGGGGACGTCGCCCACCGCCGGTCGATGACGCTCGCGTCACTCGCGGCGCTCGGCATGCCCGCTTCCGCGCCGCTGCAGGCCGGCGGCGGCGGTCTCCTCTACTACGGTATCGTGTTTTTCGTACTCGCTATCGTCGCCGGACTCGCCGGCTTCCGAGGAGTCGCCGGGCTGTCGATGAAGGTCGCGCGTATCCTCGTCGTCGTCTTCCTCGTGCTGGCCATCGTCACGTTCCTGCTGTAGGGACGACCGAACACGTTTTTCGAGCCTAGGCGCCACCGTTAGCGTCGTCTGTCGCCTCGTCGCCGGGATACCAGTCGGCGTCGGCGTCGACCCGGTTCGCCAGCACCGCGTTGACGACGACGCCGAGGAGCAAGGCCAGCGAGCCGACGTACAGCCACGTCAGAACGAGCAGGACGCCGCCCGCGGCACCGTAGAGTTCGATGCTCTGGGAGACGCCGAAGTAGACGCGCAACACCTGTAGCGACGCCGTCCAGCCGAGCGCCGCGAGCGCGGCCCCCGGAACCGGTTCGAGCGGGGCGACGTCGACGCCCGGAAACAGCGCGTACATCGGAACGAAAAGCACGGTGAGCACCACCCACAGGAGAATCGGCGCGGCGACCGACCACAGCAGTTGTGTCACGCGGAAAGAGACGACGAGACCGACGGCGGCGATGACGCCGACGCCGACCGCGACCGTCGCCATGACGAGCGCGCTGTTGAGGAACCGCCTGAGCATCGAGACCTCTTTTCGCGCGCCGTACACCTCGCTGAAGACGCTGTCCATCCCCCGAAACAGCCGGAACGAACTCCAGAGGAAGATGCCGAGGGCGAGCGCCGCCGCGCGTAATCGCCCGGCCGACTGCCCGCTCACCTGTCTGAGCGTCGATTCGAACTGCGAGAGGTCGAGGCCGAGGAGCAGTTCGAACGTGGGGAGCAGGGACTCGACCCGGCCGTACGTCGTGACGAGGACGAAAAGCAGGAGCGCCAGCGGGACGAGCGAGTTGAACGCGTAGTACGCGAGACTCGCGGCCGTCACCGTGACGTTCTTCTCGCGGGTGACGGCGAGCGTCCGCGCGGCGAGGCGACGGGCTCCGTCGCGGTCCATGAGCGTCAAACGAGAGGCCCACGTAATAATTCGGTGGCGGGCCTGCGAACGCACCGCACGGCCGGCGGCGCTGGCGTCTCGGAAACGGGGGCGGTCGGTCTACTCGACGGCCGCGAACTCGACGGAGTCGGCCTCGAAGTCCTCGACGAACGCGCCCTGTCCGCCGACGCTGTAGGTCCCCTCGGCCGTCTCGATGACGAAGGCGTTCTCGACCGGGAAGGAGTTGTTCGCGGGTTCGAGGAGGCCCTGACGGATATCGACCACGCGGCCGCGGAGTTCGGTCGGGCCGTCGGTGTGGACCATCCGCCCGCGGACGGTCACGTCGAGGTCGATGCCCGCCCGGTCGCAGAGGGCGGCCTGCAGGACGGCGTGGCGGAAGTTGTGGTACGTCGCCGGGAGCGGGTCGGGGTCGGTCGTGTACGCCTCGGCGGCCATCGGCCAGTAGTTCCCGAAGAAGGAGCCGACGATGACCGGCCCGAGGTGGGGCTGTGCGAAGACGATGGCCTGCGACTCGGAGTTCGACCGGGCGACCATCTCGCCGGGGGAGATGAGTCCCGTCCGCGAGTCGACGGTGAGCATCGTGGGCATGAGTTCGTGCCAGACGCGGACGAGCGAGGCCGCGCCGTCAAGCGCGAGGTCGTCGTGCGGTTCGACGCCGCTGACGACGAGGGAGACGAGGACGCCGCGCTCGCGGGCGGCGCGGAGTTCGTCTTCGACCTCGCCGAGCACGTCGTAGGGGAGCGACAGCGTGATTTCGGAGTCGGCGCGGCCGACGAGCTCGGCGATGCGCTTGAGCACCGTCACGCGGGACTTGATGACCTCGAAGCGCTCTTCGTCGCGGGCGGTGGCCGTGTAGCGTTCCTCCAGCGCGGGGCGCATGGACTCGACGCTCTCGGAGAGCGATTCGATGACCTCCATCGGCGGCAGCGGCCGAATCGTGGTCGGCACGACGTGGTCGTTGATCTCCACGAACCCGCGCGATTCCAGTTCCTTGCTCACGCTGTAGACGTAGCGCTTGGAGACGCCCGCCGCGTCGGCGATCTGACTCGCCTTCGCCTCCCCGAGTTCGAGCAGGGTCAGATACGTGTCGACGACCTTCTCTGAGAGCCCGAACTGCTTCAGGAGGTCGGCGAGTTCCCGGTCGTCCATGGTCGGACTGTCATCGACCATGGTACTTAATGGCTCGACTCGCCGACGGCGCGGAGCACGACCGCGTCGGCGACGGTGACGCGGACGCCCCCGTCGTCCCCGACCGCGTCGTTCGCGCCGACTCGCTCGCCCGTCAGGAGGTCGGTCCCCTCGACGTCCGCGCCGAGTTCGACGGTCGTCGGCTCCCCGTCGAAGTTCAGGACGACCACGAATCGGTCGGTGCCGTCGTCGCGGGCGAACGCGACCACGCGGTCGGACTCGACGCCGCCGTCTCCGGCGGGAGCAACGCCGGCGGGGACGGGTTCGACGCCGCCGACGCGGAGTACCTCGTGGGCGTCGCGGAGGCGGGAGAGTCGCCGGTGGAAGCCCACGAGGTCGCTGTCGGCGTCGTACCAGCGCATCGTCCCGCGCTGGGTTTCGACGCCGGTCTCTTGGCCGTAGTAAATCATCGGCGCGCCGGGGAGCGTGAACGTCGCGGCCGCGGCCGCCCGAAGCGCGTCGTCGCCGACCGCGCTCCGGTAGCGCTCCTCGTCGTGGTTCTCGACGTACCGGAGTTGCACGGCGTCGTCGGGGAAGCCGTGCCAGCGGGCGTCGGCGACGGCGTCGAAGATGGCCGTCGCCGGTTTCTCGCCCGCGCCGACCTCGCGGAGCGCCCCGTACAGCGTCGTGTCGTAGTGGGCGTCGAACTCGGTTTCGTGGTACGCGGGGTCCCGCGGGATGGTCTCGTCGAGGAGCAGGAAGTCGGGGTCGTCGGCCTTCACCCGCTCGCGGACCTCCTTCCAGAAGCCGTGAGGGACGCCCCACGCCACGTCGCAGCGGAAGCCGTCGACGACGCCGGCCCACTCGGCGACCACGTCGAGCATCCACGACCGGACCGCGGGCGAGTCGTAGTTGAGGTTCGGGATGCGCGTCCAGTTGAAGTAGTGTTCCGCCGCGCCGGGGCCGCCCCAGTCGACGTCGGAGGGGTCCTCGCGCTCGGGGACGCGGGCGTAGTGGTCCTCGTAGCCGGGGACGCCGGTCGAGTGGAACTGGAAGGCCGGGTGGTCCCGCGACGTGTGGTTGATGACGAGGTCGAAGACGACGCGGATGCCGGCGTCGTGACAGCGGTCGACGAGCGCCTCGAAGTCCTCGCGCGAACCGAGGTCCGAGGCGGTCTCGAAGTAGTCGGTGACGTGGTAGCCGTGGGTCGTGTGGCTCTCCAGTATCGGCGTGAGCCACAGGCAGTCGACGCCGAGCGAGTCGAGGTAGGGGACGCGCCGGGCGAGTTCGTCGAACGTCGGGTCGGGCGTCTCGCCGGCGAACGACCGGACGAACACCTCGTAGACGGTCGCGTGGTGGGCCCACTCGGGCGCGTCGCCGGGGCGCGAGACGGCGAGGCCAGCGGGGCCGGAACCGGGTTCGCCGCCCGCGTCCCCGGAGTCCACGACCAGCGTGTCGAGAATCGAATGCCGGACGTACGGCCCCTCCGACTCGGTCGTCGTCTGGACCGCGACGGCGTGGACGCGGACCGGTTCCGACGAGTCGGACTCGCGGAGCGTCTCGACCGGCACGCGCAGGCTGTCGCCGTCGATCTCGCAGTCGCCCGGTTCGAGCGCGTCGCGGCCGTCGAACAGGAACTCGACGGCGAGCGTCGCCTCCGCGGCGTCGGGCGCGGGCTCCGCGTCCGCGACGACGACGAGTTCGTCTCCGTCTGCAACTTCCTGCGCGTCGAGTCGAACCCGCGGGCGGCCCGGTCCGGGAACCGCGACTTCGCCGCGGACCTGTTCCGCGAGGTCGTCGTTCGGGGCGAACCCGAACGGGTGCGTGCCCGGCGGGAGCGCCACGTCGAGGGCGTAGTCGTCGCCGGCGCGGCGCGGGCGGTCGCGGCCGACGAGGCGGTCGTTGAACGGGCCGATGACGGACACCTCGTCGGGCGACGCGGGTTCGAGGTCGGCCGCGGGGACCGTCATCGTCGCCGGGCGGCGGTCGTCGGGGAAGGCGCGAACGGTCTGTTCGTGGCGGTCGTCCGGCGCGTCGAGTTCGAGGCGGTACGTGCCGGGAACGTCGGGGTCGAGGTGGACGACCGGCCCGGAGCCGACCGCGACGGCGCTCTCGGCCGGCGCGTCGAGGACGCGCCACCGGTACGTTGCGTCTCGTTTCGGGGCTCTCGGAGCGAGTTCGACCGGACGACCGACCGTCGTGACTCGCGGCGGACCGGGGTGATGCATATCCACCCTCGGGGGAGGGGGACCCTTACCGTTTCGAAACGGCATGAAAGTTTGAAGGAACATTACACCAAGATTATTATCTGCAGGGGCCCCACGACTCAGCGATGCAACTACGCGACGCGCTGGCCGACTACAAGCGGCACGCAGACCACCCGACGCGGTTCCCGGGCGAGCGACGGACGACGAGCGGCCTGTTTTCGGGCCTCGGCAGCCGGTTGGTCCACGTCGAGACCGACGGCTCGCTCCGCGACTTCGGCTACCCGTTGTCCGGGCTCTGGGGCGTCGAGCGCTCCCGGTTCGGCGTCCGTCCCGTCGGCGACGAGGCCGGCGTCCACTGGTTCGACGAGGGCGCGAGCCAGTCGTACGCGGACGACGGCGCGCTCGTCGTCACCGACCACGAGACGCCCCACGGCGACGTGACCCAGTACGACCTCGCGGTCGGCGACGGCCACGTCAGTCGGTTCGAGACCGACGCCGACGTGGAACTCGTCGCGTTCGTCCACTTCCAGCCGGACGGCCGCGACACGCTCGTCGGGCAACTGACTCACGGCGACGCCGTCGAGGCGTACCACGCCGAGGAACACGACTTCCTCGCGTCGTCGCCCGCGTTCGACCACGTCGAGGGTCGGGTTCCCGAGGGCTTCGACGAACTGCTCTCGGAGGGCGAGGTCGAACTGCCGCGGCCCCGCACCGACGACTGCTACGAGGAGGGCCAACTGAGCGGCGCAATCGTCGGGACGGTCCCGTTCGAGGCGGGCGCGGCCGCGGTCGGCCACCTGCTCACCGACGACACCGAGACGGACCGCGAGGAGGCGCTCGAAACCGTCCGCGACCTCGTCGCGCGCGACCTCGACGACCTCCGCGAGCGCGCCGCTGGACAGGTCGAGGGCGCGGTTCCCGACCACCGCGAATCGGCCGCGATGCGAGATGACGTCCGCGTGCTCTCGCTGCTTTCGGGGGCGCTCGGCCTCCGCATCGCCGGCCCCGACTTCGACCCCTACTACGCCTACTCCGGCGGCTACGGCTACACGTGGTTCCGCGACGACGCCGAAATCTCGAAATTCCTCTTCGAGTCCGACGAGCGACTCGACCTCGGCCTCGATGCGTGGCACGAGCGGAGCGCCCGCGCCTACTGCCGCACCCAGCGCGAGGACGGCTCGTGGCCCCACCGCGTCTGGCCCTTCGACGGGTCGCTCGCGCCCGGCTGGGCGAACGCCCGCCTCGAATCCGGCGACGACGCCGACTATCAGGCCGACCAGACCGGGAGCGTCATCGCCTTCCTCGCGGCCTACCACGACCGCTGTGCCGACGACGACCTCCGCGCCGACATCGAGGGGACGCTGGCGCTCGCCCTCGACAGCCTCGACGACACCCTCGGCGACGACGGCCTCCCCGTGGACTGCCAGAACGCGTGGGAGAACATGACCGGCAGGTTCAGCCACACCGCGGCGACGTTCCTCGAAGCCTACGCCGAACTCGCGCTGTCTGACCTCGATTCGGCGCTGACCGACCGCGCCGCGGAGCGCGCCCGCGAGGTCTACGAGGGCATCGACCTCCTCTGGAGCGAGGGCCGCGGCTGTTACGCGCTCCGCGTCGCCGACGGCGGACTCGACGACCGCTACGACTCCGCCGCGCTCGCGCTCGCGTCGGCCCACCGGACCTACGACCGACTCGAACCCGTGGATAACGACCGACTGGACCGGCTCGTCCGCCACGTCGAGTCCGTCTTCGACGGGCTCTGGCACGACCCCGACGAGAGCGACGTGAAGGGACTCGTCCGCTTCGAGGGTGACGACTGGCGGACGCGCGAGCAGTCCTCGGAGAAGATTTGGACCGTCTCGACCGCGTGGGGCGCGAACGCCGGCGTCGAACTCGCCGCCCTGCTGGCCGCCCACGACGACGACCGGGCGGGGGCGTTCGCCGACGAGGGCCGGGCGCTCCTCGACCTCGTCCTGCCCGACGGCCCGCTGTGCACCGACGGGGGCTACCTCGCGGAGCAGTTCTTCGACGACGGCACGCCCGACAGCGCGACGCCGCTCGGCTGGCCGCACGCGCTCCGGCTGGCGACGCTGGCGACGCTCGACGTCGACGACGCGTTCGACGGGATGTAAGTCGGCGGCGGCGCGGCTGTCGAACGGCGAGGGGACCGAGAGAAAACGGCGAACTACTTCTTCACGACTACTGCGTCGGGGCCGCCCGCCGCTTCGATTCGCGGGAGAGGAGCGACTCGCCGGTCCGCGGGTGGAAGACGTGGAGGTCCGACTCGTCGAACGTGACGCCGACCGTCTCGCCCGTCTCGGGTTCGACGTCCGAGTCGACGCGGGCGATGAAGTCCGGGCCGATGTCGAGGTGGAGGTAGTTGTCCGAACCGATGGGCTCGACGACGCCGACGGTCGAGTCGACGACGTTCGCGCCTGACGAGGCCGTGCGTACGTCCTCAGGTCGGATGCCGACGCGGAGGTCGGTCGCGTCGGTGGCCTCGCGGAGCGTCGCCGAGAACGACTCGGACAGGCGGTACGAGAAGCCCCCGTCGCCGACGAGCGCGAGGCGGTCGCCCTCGCGTTCGACCGACACGTCGAGGAAGTTCATCGACGGCGAGCCGACGAAGCCGCCGACGAACTCGTTGGCGGGGTTCTCGTACACGTCCTTCGGGCGGCCGACCTGCTGGAGCTTCCCGTCGTTGAGGATGACGATTCTGTCGCCCATCGTCATCGCCTCCTCCTGGTCGTGGGTGACGTACAGCGAGGTGATTCCGAGTTCGTTCTGGAGGCGCTGAATCTCGGTCCGCATCGTGGTTCGGAGCTTCGCGTCGAGGTTCGAAAGCGGCTCGTCGAACAGGAACACGTCGGGTTCGCGGACGATGGCGCGGCCGAGCGCGACGCGCTGTTTCTGCCCGCCGGAAAGCTCGTCGGGCTTGTCGTCGAGGAGGTCCTCGATGCCCATCATCGACGCCGTCTCGCGGACGCGCTCGCGGCGCTCGTCCTTCGAGAGGTCGGTGCTCATCCGCAGGCCGAACGCCATGTTCTGCATGACGGTCTTGTGCGGGTACAGCGCGTAGTTCTGGAACACCATCGCCACGTCGCGCTTGCGGGCGTGCTGGTCCGTGACGTCCTCGCCGCCGATTCGAATCGCGCCGCCGGAGGGCGATTCGAGCCCCGCGACCATGCGGAGCGTCGTCGATTTCCCGCACCCCGAGGGGCCGACGACGGTGATGAACTCGCCGTCCTCGACGTCGAGCGAGAGGTCCTCGACGGCGACGACGCGACCCCGGTCGTACTCCTTGCGAAGCGCTTCGAGCGTGAGACGTGCCATTACTCCCCGTCTGTCCCCATCGTCCATAATCGTTTTCCTATTTTCTGAATTTGTGATGCAATAGTTCGTATTAAATTTCAAACGGCTATCGATGCCACGAGACGCCTTCTATCGACGGTTCTCGAAGTTCTCACTGCTCGCCGAACTGGCGACTTTCGCCGCGAATGCGGGCGTCATTCCGAACTATTAAATATATGAACACATAGTTCATCATAGATTCGTTATGCCAATGAACCGCCGCACAATCCTGAAGCAACTGGCAGGCACGACGGCCGTCGGCGCACTCGCGGGCTGCGTGGGCGTGTCGGAGACCGATTCGACGCAGACACCCGAACAGAGCGGTGCGGAGGGCGACGGTGGCGACGAGACCACCGCGGGGGCGGACGCCGACTCCGCGGGGCCGAGCGGGGCGTTCACGCTCTGGCACCAGCGCGCGGAAGCCGAGAAACAGGCGCTCGAAGCGAACGCCGAGACGTTCACCTCGGAGACGACCCACACGGCCAAGCCCGCCGAAATCGCCGACCTCCGGAAGAAGACGACCTCCGCCATCCCGGCCGGGCAGGGTGCGGGCATGTTCGACTGGGCCCACGACTGGACCGGCGAGTACTACCAGAACGGCTTCCTCTCGGACCAGAGCGACCAGTTGGACGTGGACCTCTCGGTCTACACCGAGCCCGCACAGGAGGCGGTCCAGTTCGACGGCGCGACCGTCGCGCTCCCCTACGCGGCCGAGACCGTCGGCCTCATCTACAACCGCGAGATGGTGGACGAAGCGCCCGAGACCGTCGCCGACATGACGGCGGTCATGGAGGAGTACCACGACCCCGAAAACGGGATGTACGGGCTCAGCTACCCGCTCGACGCCTACTTTATGAGCGCGTGGGCGCACGCCTTCGGCGGCTACTACTTCGACGAGTCGAACGTCGAACTCGGCCTGTCGAACGAGGCGACGCTCGACGGGTTCCAGTTCATCCTCGACAACTTCGTCCCGTACCAGCCGAAGGACACCGGCTACGACCCGCAGGCGGCGGTCTTCCTCGAAGGCAACGCGCCCTTCGCCATCAACGGGCCGTGGTTCCTCGGCGACGTCCGCTCGAACGACATCGACGCCGGCATCGCCCGGCTCCCCTCGCCCGAGGGCGACGCGGAGCCCAAGCCGTACACGACGGTCAAACAGCTCTACTTCACCTCGACGCTGGAGGGCGACGAGGCGACGGCGGCCGCGTCCCGCGCGTTCGCCGAGTGGTACACGACGAACACGGACGTGCTCTCGGCGAACGCCGAGGAGTTCGGCTACATCCCGGTCCACGAGGAACTCGCCGCGAGCGACGACCTCCCCGAGGCCGTCCGGGGCTTCTCGGAGTCCGTCTCGCTCGGTACGCCCATCCCGACGCACCCGAACATGGGCGACGTGTGGGGGCCGCTCGAAGACGCCTTCAACAGCGTGAAAAACGGCGACGCGGAGCTCGAAGCCGCGTTCACGAGCGCCGAAGAGAACATCCGGTCTAACTGGGAGTAAGGACGATGAGCGTCGTCGACAGCGCCGTCGAGCGCGTCGCGGACAGCCCGGTGGTGAGCAGGGACGACCTGCCCCTGGTTTTGGTGCTCCCGGGGCTGTTCGTCTTCCTCGCGTTCATGCTGTTTCCCGTGTTGTATCTGGTGTACCTCTCGTTTACCAACGCGGAACCGGCCACGCTGTTCCAGGGCAGAGAGCAGTGGGTCGGTCTCGCCAACTACGTTCGGGTCCTCTCGGACGGGCAGTTCTGGAACTCGATGGGCGTGACGTGGCTGTTCGTCGCCACGTCGGTCGCGCTCAAGGTGCTCGTCGGTCTCGGCGTCGGTCTCGTGGTGACGGGCAAGCGCGTCCGCGGCAAGCGGTTCATGCGCGCGCTCATCATCGTCCCGCTCGGCCTCCCGGGCATCTTCACCATCACCATCTGGCGCGGCATCTTCAGTTCGGCCGAGTTCGGCCTCGCCAACCAGTTCCTCCGGGCGGCCGGTCTCGGCTCGGTCGCGTGGCTCTCCGACCGCTGGATGGCCTTCCTCGCCTACAACGTCACCGAGGCGTGGCTGGCGTACCCGTTCATGGTCATCATCACCGTGAGCGCCCTCCAGGACGTGTCCGAGGAACTCCACGAGGCGGCGATGATTGACGGCGCGGGCTTCTTCGCCCGCTTCCTGCACGTGACGCTCCCCTCTATCAAGCGCCCCGTGCTGTTCGCCTCGATTCTCACCGCCGCGGCGTCGTTCCAGCAGTTCCTCATCCCGTACGTGTTCAATCAGGGCGGGCCGTCGCGGACGAACGAACTCCTCATCGTCTACGGCTACCGCGAGGCGTTCCGCTTCCAGAAGTACGGCGAGGGCGCGGCCATCATGCTGGTCGCCGTGGCCGTCATCGGCGTCTTCATGATGCTGAACGTCAAGAAGGGACAGCTCGCCGACGGGGTGGACGACGCATGAGCGTCATCTCCGACATCGCGGCCGAACTCGCCGACGACGCGCGGAACGCCGCGATGGCTCCCGTCGAGTCGCTCAAGGACGCCAAGTACACCCTCGAAGGCGTCCGCGAGGGGCGCATCAGCCCCGCGACCGTGCTGAAGACCGCCGGCGTCACCCTCGGTGCCGCGGTCGTCGTCGCGCTCCTGCTGTTCCCGCTGTACTGGGTCGCCGTCGGAGCCTTCTCGGGCACCGGCGCGTCGCTGTACTCGTCGAGCGGGATTCGCCTGTGGCCGGCTGACCCGACCATCGAGCCGTTCCTCTGGGTCGTCGGCGACCTCATCGTCCCGAGCTACCGAATCAGCATCGGCCTCGGCGGCTACGAGGTGTTCCTCCAGACGCCCGAACTGACGTTCCTCGACGTGTCGCAGTACGGCGTCACGGAGACTTCGGAGTTCAAGCGGTTCTTCGCCAACAGCCTCACCGTGGCGATTCCGACGGTGATACTCGCCATGTGTCTCATCGTCCCCGGCGCGTACGCGCTGTCGCGCCGGCAGTTCATCGGCCGCTCGAAGGTGCTGTACGGCTACGTCCTGTTCACCCAAATCGGCGGCGGGCTGGGCGTCGCGCTCCTCATCGCGCTGTACGCCCTGTTCGTCCAGTTCGGCTTCAACGACGACAAGCTCGCGCTGTCGGCGTACTACGCCGCCACCGCGGTCCCGTTCAACACGTGGCTCCTGAAGACGTACATGGACGGGATTCCCGTCTCCTACGAGGAGGCCGCGATGATAGACGGCGCGCCGTCGTGGAAAATCGTCACCGAGGTCATCCTGCCGCTGTCGAAGGCGGGGCTGGCGACGGTGTTCATCTTCACCTTCCTCACCGGATGGACCGAGTTCGTCGTCGCCCAGACGCTGCTTTCGACGGACAACTACACCCTGCCCGTCGGGCTGTACTCGCTCGTCGGCCGGTACTCCATCCCGTGGGCCCGGTTCTCGGCGTTCGCGCTCACGTTCGCCGCGCCCATCATGCTCATCTACCTGTTCGCACAGCGCTACATCGAAGGTGGCCTGTCGTTCGGCGGGATGGAAGGATAGGCGTCGGGCCGCCGACGCGCGCCTCTCTTTCCGTTTGGGGGTCTCTACCGCCGAGTACGCGTCACTGACCAACAAGTCGTCCGTAGACTCTCGTCTCCGCCCGGTACGTCAGATAACTCGCCAAACCGAGGGAGAACACAACCGGGAGAACGAACGTGGCGGACGAGGAGACGAGGTCCGACACTCCGAGTACGGTGAACGCGGCCGAGACGAGTCCCATCAGGAGACTCAACACGAGAAGCGAGGGCAGGAGGACGACGAGAAACTCCGCCGCGCGGTCCCCACCGCGTTCGGAGTCGGTGAGGGCGTAGCCGGCAACTGCGCCGAGACAAGTCGCCACCACAGTTGCTGGCCCACCGTCGAGACTGAAGTTCGTCCGTGTCGCCGCGAGGTAGCTCCCGTAGACGGCGAACCCGGCCATGCCGAGAATCAGCCCGACGATAGCACCCCTCGCCGACCCGAGAAGCCTGCCGCGGTGGCGACGGTACCACTCGCGGTCGACCCGATAGGCGAGCAGGTGCGCGACACCGAATGCGGCGACGGCGGTGAGAGTCGGAAGGACGAAGAACGGGACCGTAAACAGCCGCTCGCCGAGCAGCAACTGGAACGCCATCGTGGGGACGATAGCAAGCGCCCAGCAAACGACGAACGACCCGACGAAGACGACGCGACGACGGTGGGCCGACGGCGACGTCGAACCCCGGCCAGTCGTAATCCAACGGTACCCACCGAGCGCGCCGACGACGAGTCCGAGCGGTGCGGCGAACTGAATCGACGTCACCCAGTCGGGCGGAAAGAACGCGGCTGTCGTCGCTCGGTAGTAGTTCCCGAGGAGTCCGCCGAGGGTATCCAAGACGAAGGCCTGCACCAGACCCCACTGAAGGGCAGCGACGAGGACCTGTTTCCGCGTGGAAGGCGTATCCGAAGAGGGCACGTTCCGATACGACACCGCCGCCGTATTATAATGTGCTGACAGGACACCTCGCCAGCGCCGACCATTGGCTCTCGTTCGCACACCCGCTGTTAATCCGAAGTTCTTAACCCTCCCCATAGGGAAAATCCGCCAACTCGCTGGCAACGCGGGCACGCCAGAGGGCACCCGTCACGCACGGGACGAAATGTGGTCTCAGGGGAGTTCCCCGACGGACTGAATCGCAAGCGCCCGCGGTGATACACAATGGCACGAAGCTTCTATTCCCACATCAAGGAAGCGTGGAAGACCCCGAAGGAAGGCAAGCTGGCCGAACTCCAGTGGCAGCGAAAACAGGAGTGGCGCGAGCAGGGCGCTATCGAGCGCATCGAGCGCCCCACCCGCCTCGACAAGGCCCGTGAGCTCGGCTACAAGGCCAAGCAGGGCATCGTCGTGGTCCGCGTCTCCGTCCGCAAGGGCGGCGCGCGCAAACAGCGCCACAAGGCCGGCCGCCGCACGAAGCGCCAGGGCGTCAACCGCATCGGCCGCCGCAAGTCCATCCCGCGCATCGCGGAGGAGCGCGCCTCGCGCAAGCACCCCAACCTGCGCGTGCTGAACTCCTACGGCGTCGGACAGGACGGCTCCCAGAAGTGGCAGGAAGTCATCCTCGTCGACCCCGAGCACCCGGCCATCCAGAACGACGACGACCTCAACTGGATCTGCGACGACACCCACGACGGCCGCGCCTTCCGCGGTCTCACCAACGCGGGCAAGAAGAACCGCGGTCTCCAGAACCGCGGCAAGGGCACGGAGCACATCCGTCCCTCCATCCGCTCCGGCAACGGCCGCGGCAAGTAACGCCCCGCGCACCGCGCCAACTTTCTCTCTTTATCGACCGTCGAGCGATAGCGCGTCCCATCGAGTGGCGTACAGTCCCGCACCGACGAGACCCGGTCCCACGAGTGCGACGACGACTTGGAGAACGACGACGGCGACGACGGCGCGGCTAACGCCACAGAATCCGACGAGACACATCTGCGGACCGCCGAGCGAAAAGAGGTGGCCGTCGGTGAGTCCACCGGGTGCGACGAAGAGCGTGGCGACGACCAACATCGCAATCGGCCACCCGTAGGTCGCAAACCGAAGGGCAGTCTCCGAGTCGAGCTGTTGGAACCGGGCGACGAGCCGCTGTCCTACGAGGAGCGGCAGCGTCCACAACACGCCGGCGGCGGCGACGCCCGCGACGAGAATCGTCGCCGCGACTTCCCACATCGAACTGCCGCCGGCGACGACCCACACGACGACGGTCACGCCGAGGTAGAACACACCCGCCGCGAAGAACGCGCGCTGGAGGGCGAACTGAAACGGGCGGTCCCACCCGCGCCACAACAGGTGTGCGCCGAGCGTCACGACTGTGGCGACACCGACGGTCAGCGCGAGGACGAAGACGGGGAGCAATCCGAGAGGGAGAGCCATACGCCGGACTCCGACGCGACTCTTGATAAAATTTTGTCAGAACGGCGACGTGGGACCGAGGTCCGCTTCGCCCTCGTCCGCGGAGCCGTCTTCGACCGCGCCGTCCCACGCGTCGAAGCCGCCGCGGAGGCTGGACACGTCGGCGTCGACGTTGTCGTCGAGCACCGAGGCGACCTGCTTCGAACTCTTGCCGACGTAACACGAGACGACGACCTCGGCGGGCCACTCGCGGTCGAACACCTCGGGGCCGAGCGTCGCCGCCGGGAGGTTCTCCGAGTCGGGGATGTGTCCGGACGCGTACGACGAGGGGTCTCGGATGTCGACGACGGCGAGTTCGTCGTCGTCGGCCAGTCTCTCGCGTAGTTCGTCGGGCGTCGTCTCGGCGACCATACCCGACGTGAGCGGGCGGAGCGCCAAAGGCGCGTCGCTTCCGGCGATGTCGTCGGCGGTAGCGACGACGGGCTGAGAGTCGAGACGCGGGGCGCGCCCGTGCCGCGGCTTTATTCGGGGGCGACGCCAACCTCGGGATATGACGCTCTCACTCGACGCCACCCAGTTGGACCGCTACTCGCGGCACATCATCATGGACGAGGTCGGCCCGGAGGGGCAAGGGCGACTGCTCTCCGCGCGGGTCGTCGTCGTCGGCGCGGGCGGGTTGGGCGCGCCGGCCATCCAGTACCTCGCGGCGGTCGGCGTCGGCGAACTCGTCGTCGTCGACGACGACGCGGTCGAGCGGAGCAACCTCCAGCGGCAGGTCATCCACCGCGACGACGACGTGGGAACCCCGAAGGCCGAGAGCGCCGCCGCGTTCGTCCGCGGGCTCAACCCCGACGTGTCGGTCGAACCGGTCGAGGCCCGCGTGGACAAGTCGAACGTCCACGAAATCGTCGCCGACGCGGACGTGGTGGTCGACGCCTCGGACAACTTCCCGACGCGCTACCTGCTCAACGACGTCTGTCGCTTCGAGGGAATCCCGCTGGTCCACGGCGCGATATACAAGTTCGAGGGGCAGGCGACGACGCTCGTCCCCGAGGGGCCGTGTTACCGGTGTCTGTTCCCCGAAGCGCCCGAGCCGGGGACCGTCCCCGACTGCGCGACGACGGGCGTCCTCGGTGTCCTCCCCGGAACGGTCGGCTGTATTCAGGCGACGGAAGCGATGAAGCTCCTGCTCGACGAGGGCGAGGTGCTCGACGGGCGGCTCCTGTTTTACGACGCCATGGACATGACGTTCGAGACGGTCCCGTACCGGAAGAACCCGGACTGCCCCGTCTGCGGCGAGGGCGGCGTCGACTCCATCGAGGACATCGACTACGTCGAGAGCTGCGCGATCAGCCTCGACTGAGGAGAGAACTCCAACGCGGCGTCGTCGAACGCTCCGAGTCGGTCGCGCTACCGGTCGAACTGGAACCCGCCGAACTCGTCGTCGGACCCGCCGTCGGTCGCCGCGCGGACCGAGTCGGCGTCCGCGCCGTCGACCGCGTCGTCGAAGTCCATCGCGTCCAGTTCCTCGACCGCCGCGGCGTCGCCGCCGACGAGGGCGTCCACCCGGTCGGCGAGCGCGTCGAGCGCGACCGTCTGGTCGGCCGTCGCGTCGGTGATGTCGGTCGTCGACGACTCGGCGGCGGTCGCGTGCTCTTGGGCCGTCTGAATCGTGCTCGTGACCTCCTCGATGTTCGTCGCCTGCGAGTCGGTCGCGCGGGCGACCTCGGTGACGCCGTTGGCCGCGGAATCCGCGGCGTCGGCGATTTCGGAGAGCGAGGCGAGCACGTCCTCGATTTCGCCGGAGGCGACCTGAATCTGCTCGTGGGACTGCTCGGAGGCCAGCACCGTCTCGTCGGCCTGTTCCTGAATCTCCGTGATGCTGTCGGCGATCTCCTCCGTGTGCTCGTGGGTCTGGTTGGCGAGCTGTTTGACCTCGTCGGCGACGACCGAGAAGCCCTCGCCGGCCTCGCCCGCCCGGGCGGCCTCGATGTTCGCGTTGAGCGCGAGCAGGTTCGTCCGGTCTGCGACTTCGGCGATGACCTCGACGACCTCCTCGATGACGCCCATGCGCTGTTGCAGTTCGGTCACGCTGTCGAGCAGTTCGTCGGAGATATCGATGACCTGGTCGGTCGCGGTTCTGATGCTCTGTCCGGCCTCGTGGCCGTTTTCGGCGGCCACGCGGGCCTGGTTCGCCGCCGACGCGACCTCGTCTGAGGTGGCGGCGATCTCCTCCATGCTGGCCGACAGTTCCTGCATCTCCTCCGCGCCCGTCGAGAGGAGGTCCGCCTGCTCCGTGACCTGCGACTCGATGTCGGTCGCGGCGGTCGCGGCCCGCTGAATCGCCCCGCCGAGGTCGGCGGTCGTGGCGTCGACCTCGCTGGCGAGGCGGTCGAACCGGGTCGCCATCTCGTTGAGGTCCGAGACGACCGCCAGCGTCTCGTCGTCGAGGACGCCGCGGTCGTCCGTGAACGACGCCCGGGCCGAGAGGTCGCCGGCGGTGAGGCTCCCGATGGTGGCCGAGACCTCCTCGACGAGCGCCTCGGACGCCCGCTGTTTCTCCACCGCGTCGGTCCGGTCGTGGACGGCCTCGACCACGCCGACGAGTTCGTCGCCCTCGAACAGCGGTTGAGCGGTGAACGAGATGTGCCGCTTCGCGCCGTGTCTGTCCGTCATCGTGCTGGTGTCGCGGTAGAGCCGGCGGCCCTCGTCGACCACGTCGAGTCCGTGGACCACGTCGGCGCCCCGCGGGTCGTCGAGCACCTTGTCGGCGAGGGTCTTCGCCCGCCGGCCGTCCGGGTAGAACAGTTCGCTCACGTGTTCCGACCCGAGCGCCTCCGCAGCGGGGACGCCCGTGAGCGTCGTAATCGGGGCGTTCCACGCGATGATTCGACCGTCGGCGTCGAGGACGAACACCGGCATCCCCACGCCGTCGAGCAGGGCACCGGCGTGCAACTGCTCGGCCGCCGCCGCGACCGTCTCTCGTTCGTCCGCCTGTGCGCCGCCGTCGGTCCGCGTCCGAGCCCCGGCCCCCGGGACCAGCGCCGCGAGTCGCGAAAGCAGGTCCATGCGTCTACCTCACGTCGATTGCCGGTATAACGCTACGCTTCGAGCTATCATTGTTGATATTCGATGGTACAGAAGCGGTATCTTCTACCGAGTGGGTGCGGGAGAGGAACGGTCGAGAAAAGCGGTCGTCGGGCGGGGGAGAGCCGAAGGGGACCGGCGGGGGCCGAAACCGGGGACGAGTCAGTCGGAACGGCCGTCGTCGGTGCGGTCGGTGCCGTCGCCGTCGAGGCCGCCGTCAGTCGCCGGCGCGTCGAGTTCGGCGACCGAAGCGGCGTCGGAGTCGGTGAACGCGCCGTCGCGGTCCGCGCCGTCGTGGTCGACGGTGAACTCGGAGACGAGCGACATCAGCCGCTCGGACTGGGTGGCGAGGCGGTCCGCGCCGTCGGAGACCTCGCTGAGCGAGGCGGTCTGTTGTTCGGCCGCGGCGGCGACCGACTCGGCTCGCTCGGCGGTCTCGTCGCTGATATCGGACACGCGGTCCATCATCGACGCGACCTCCTCGGTCGAGGCGGCCTGCTCGTCGGTGGTCCGGCTGATTTCGTCGACGCCGTCGGTCGTCTCCCGGACGTTCTCGACGATGGTGTCCAGCGAGTCGCGGGCGGTCTGGACCGCGTCGACGCCGGAGTCGACGGCGTCGCGGGTCTCGCGCATCTCGGAGACGGACGCCGCAGACTTCGCTTGGACCTCCTCGATGGTCGCCTCGATTTCCTCGGCGGAGGCCTTGGTCTCGCCGGCGAGTTCCTTGACCTCGTTGGCGACGACCGAGAAGCCCTCGCCGGCCGTCCCGGCGCGGGCGGCCTCGATGTTCGCGTTGAGCGCGAGGATGTTCGTCTGCTCCGCGATGTCGGTGATGAGTTCGACGATGTCGCCGATTTCGGCCATGTCGCCTTCGAGGTCCTCGATGCGGTCGACCGTCCGGCGGGTCTGGGTCTCGACGGTCTCGATGGTGTCGATGGCGTTGGCGGCCGCCTCGTGGCCGTCCTCGCTCGCTTCGAGGGTGTGCTGGGCCGTCTCTTCGAGCTCGCTCGCCGAGGAGGCGACCTCCTCGATGGTCGCAGAGAGGTTGCTCGTCTCGCTCGTCGTCTGCCGGAGGTTCTCGCGCTGTTCGTGCGCGCCCTCGGCCATGACCTGCGTGGACTCGCTGACCTGCCGGCTGGCGCGCTCTATCTCCTGGGAACTCGCGGTGACCTCCTGGCTGGCCGCGGCGACGGTCTCGGCGAACTCGACGACCTCCGCGACGGTCGCTTCGAGCTCGTCGGCCATGTCGTTGAACGACCGCGCCATCTCGTTCATCGCGTCGTTGTCGGCGTCCTCCGACATCCGGCGCGTGAGGTCGCCGTCGGCGGCGTCCGCCATCGTCTGGCTGAACTCGGCGGCCGTCGCTTCGAGTTCGGTGATGAGGGCTTCCAGTTCCGTGTGCGTTCGGCCCATCGACTCGCCGAAGGAACCCGGGATGTCCTCGTCGAGGACGGGGTCGTCGAAGCGCTTGTCCGCGAGCGCCTCGGCCTGCCCGGCGACGGTCGTCAGGTACGCCTGCATCGACTCGAAGGAGTCGTACAGCCGGCCCATCTCGTCGATGCGGGCGGTGTTCGGGAGGTCGCCGTCCACCTCGCCGCTGGCGATGTCGTCGGCGTTGCGGGCGACGACCGAGAGGGACCGCGCGGTGCCGCGGCCCATGGTCGCGCCGACGAGGAACAGCGCGCCGACGGCGAAGGCGACGAGGAGCATCACGTTCGTCGTCACCTGCGACTGGAGCGCGAACGCCCGTTCGGCCGGGACGTGGTAGGTGAGCACCCAGTCGGTGCCGGTGATGGGCGCGTACGCCATCGCGTACTCGCCGGACTCCATGCCCGTGCGGGCGGAGACGACCTCGTAGCCGGTCTGGCCGGACAGCGCCGCGTCGATGGCCTCGATTGACGAGCCGTCGGCGGCCGCGTACTCGTCGAGGATAGACGCCTTGCGGTTGTCGAACAGGATGGTCCCGGACTCGGTGACGACCTTGGTGTCGCCGGTCGCGTAGGGCGATTCGAACTGGTGGGAGCCGGCTTCGAGCGACGCCGTCAGGACGACTGCGCCGTTGGCTCCGGAGACGGGCGCGGCGAACGCGACGATCGGCTCGCCGCCGGACTCGTAGGGCTCGGAGACGGTCACGGACTGCCCCGACGCCAGCGCCGCGGCGTCGTCGGCCCACGGCGCGGACAGCGAGTCGAGCGACTGGCCGGTCGCGCTGTCGGTCGTGCTGGCGACGACCGCCCCGGTGTCGGCGTCGACGTAGTGGAGCGAGCGAACGTCGCCGGAGAGCTGGATGAGCTTCCCTTCGAGCCACCGCTGGTGGTCGGCCGCCGAGGTGCCCGCCGGCTGGTCGGCGAGCGACTCGGCGAGGAACGAGACGGTCGACTCCTTCGAAGTCACCCAGTCGGAGACCGACTTCGCCTCCGTCGCCGCCGCGCCGCGAATCTGCGATTCGGTCTGCGACTCGACGACCGACTTGGTGTCGAAGTGGATGTACGCGCCCGCGCCGCCCATGACGAGCGCGATGAGGAGGAGCACGACGCCGAACTTCGCCGCGTAGCGCCGGCGAATCACGTTCGGAAGCGCCCGTTCGAGGAGGCTCGTCAGCCGCGAGAACGGGTTCATTGCGCACCTCCGGACTCGAAGAACTGGCGCTGGAGGAGCTCGACCTGCTCGACGGAGCCGTCGTGGACCCGCTCGACGAGGTACGAACTCAGCGGTTCGAGCGCCTCCGTGAGGTCGACCCCGCTCGACGCGCCCTGATAGTTCAGTTCGCGGCCGGCGTCGACGAGCGTCCGAACCCGGTCGAACTCGCCGACGGAGACAGTGTGGCCGGTCCCGCCCGAGACGACCTGCAGGGCGTCGGCGATGGCCGGACCCGACGCCTCGCCGGCGTACTCCGCCGCGGTCGCCATGAGGAACAAGGCGTCGTAGGCGTTCGCCGCGTAGGGCTGGAGCGGCGCGATGTCGGAGAGCCGCTGGGAGAGGTCGAAGTAGCCGTCCGTTCGAACCGACGACAGCGAGGCGCTGTAGAAGCCCTCGTAGTAGGGCGGAATCTCGCCGTCGAACAGGCCCGCCGAGAAGACCCACGGGGCCTCGTGGTCGGACGCGCCGTAGGCGTCGAGGACGCCCCGTTCCTGCCCGGGGACGCTGACGAAGCCGACCGCGTCGGGCGAGTCGGCGAACACCTCGTCGACGACGCCGCCGAAGCCCTCCGCGCTCGGGTCGTAGCTGACCTCGGTAACGACCTCCGCGTCGAGTTGGTCGGCGAGCGTGGTTCCGAGGTCGGAGCCGAAGGCTCCGTCGACGGTGAGGAGGGCGACTCGGTCGGCGTCGGCGTACTGCGGCGCGTCGAGAATCTTCGCCATCGCGGTCGCCTGCAGGCTGTCGCTCGGGACGGTCCGGCCGAAGAACTTCCGGCCGTCGGCGCGCCCGGCGTCCGAGAGCCGCGGGTTCGTGCTCGCCGGACTCATCTCCATGACGGCGTCGGCCGCCGCCTTCGGCGCGAGCGCGAGCGACACGTCGCTGACGAGGCCGCCGACGAAGCCGACGACGCCCGCGTCGGCCAGCGAGGCGTAGCCGTCGGTCGCGACCGACGCGGACCCCTCCGTGTCCACGGCGGTCAGTTCGACCGGTCGCCCGAGCACGCCGCCCGCCCGGTTGATGTCCTCGACCGCCTGCTCGGCGGCGCGCTTGCCGTGCGTTCCAACCTGCTCCAGCGACCCGCTGACGGGCAACATCGCCCCGAATCGAACGGGTTCCCCGGACTCCGTTCCGAACGTCCCCACGCACCCGGACAGCGAGCCGAGTCCCACCGCGCCGGCGGCGGTGCGGAGAAACGTTCGTCTGTCGTACCTGACTGTCACAGATTTTCCGAGACAGCTCCCGTATATAATTTTGGGCCGCCGATTATCATACGCTGTATTTTTGGGATTATTGTCCAATATCGAACACGAAACATGGATGTAGTACCATTCGACCCGTAGTCGGGTCGGCGAGCAGGGCGGTCAGGACCCGGGGCACGCGCACCCCCGATGGTCTGGGCATCGTAGCGTTTTATCCGCCGGCCCGCCCACGTGCGGACATGACTACTCAGGGAATCGTCGGACAGTTCCTCTCGCTGAAAGAGGAGACCGACGCCGACCTGCTCGCCATGCAGTGCGGCGACTTCTACGAGTTCTTCGCCGACGACGCCGAGACCGTCGGCCGCGAACTCGACCTCACGGTCTCCCAGAAGTCCTCGCACGGGTCGTCGTACCCGATGGCGGGCGTGCCGCTGAACGACCTGACGCCCTACCTCAAGGCGCTCGTCGAGCGCGGCTACCGGGTCGCCGTCGCCGACCAGTACGAGACCGAGTCCGGCGACCTCCGCCGGGAGGTAAAGCGCGTCGTCACGCCGGGGACGCTCCTCGAAACGTCGCGCGCCGACGCGCAGTTCCTCGCGGCCGTCGTGACCGGCGGCGACGGCGTCGGCCTCGCGTTCGCCGACATCACGACCGGCCAGTTCCTCGTCACCGAGGCCGCGACCGTCGACGACGCCGCGGCCGAACTCTACCGCTTCGCCCCCGTCGAGGTCCTCCCCGGCCCGGACCTGCGCGGCGACGACGAGACGCTCTCGCGACTGCGCGAGGCCACCGACGCCTCCTTCTCGCTTTTCTCCGCCGAGGCGTTCGCGCCGGGTCGCGCCCGCCACGCCGTCCGCGAGCAGTTCGGCGCGTCCACGGTCGATAGCGTCGGCCTCGACTCCGACCTCGCGACTCGGGCCGCCGGCGGCGTCCTCGCCTACGTCGAGGAGACGGGCGCGGGCGTCCTCCGGTCGATGACGCGCCTGCAGGTCTACCACCCTTCGGACCTCCTCGAACTCGACGCGACCACCCAGCGCAACCTCGAACTCATCGAGACGATGCACGGCGACCGTTCGGGGTCGCTGTTCGACACGATAGACCACACCGTCACCTCGCCCGGCGGCCGACTCCTCCGCGAGTGGCTGACCCGCCCGCGGCGCGACCGCGACGAACTCGCCCGCCGACTCGACGCCGTCCAGTCGCTCGCGTCTGCCGCCCTCGCCCGCGAGCGCGTCCGCGAGGTGCTCGACGGAGCGTACGACCTCGAACGGCTCGCCTCCCGGTCGGCGTCCGGGAGCGCCGGCGCGTCCGACCTGCTGTCGGTCCGCGACACCCTCTCTGTGCTTCCCGCGCTCGCCGACGCCATCGAGGGGACCGAACTCGCGGACTCCCCGCTCGCGGACGTCGTCGCGCGGCCCGACCGAGACGCCGCGGCCGACCTCAGGGCGGAACTCGCCGATGCGCTCGCCGAGGACCCGCCGAAGACGGTCACACAGGGCGGGTTGTTCCAGAAAGGCTACGACGACGAACTCGACGACCTCATCGAGCGCCACGAGTCGGCGAAGTCGTGGCTCGACACGCTCGCCGACCGCGAGAAGCGGGCCCACGGCCTCTCGCACGTCACCGTCGACCGAAACAAGACCGACGGCTACTACATCCAGGTCGGCAAGTCGGTCGCCGACCAGGTGCCCGACCACTACCGGCAGATAAAGACGCTCAAGAACTCCAAGCGCTTCGTCACCGAGGAGTTAGAGGAGAAGGAACGCGAGATTCTCCGGCTCGAAGAGGCCCGCGGCGACCTCGAATACGAACTGTTCGAGGACCTCCGCGAGCGCGTTGCTCAGCACGCCGAACTCTTACAGGACGTGGGCCGGACCATCGCCGAAATCGACGCGCTGGCGTCGCTCGCCACCCACGCCGCCGGCAACGGCTGGACGCGCCCCGAACTCACAGACGCCGGGGCGCTCGACATCGAGGCCGGTCGCCACCCGGTCGTGGAGACGACGACCGACTTCGTCCCGAACGACCTGCACATGGACGACGAGCGCGGCTTCCTCATCGTCACCGGGCCGAACATGTCCGGCAAATCGACGTATATGCGGCAGGCGGCGCTCATCACGCTCCTCGCGCAGGTCGGCAGTTTCGTCCCCGCCCGCTCGGCGACCGTCGGCGTCGTCGACGGTATCTACACTCGCGTCGGCGCGCTGGACGAACTCGCGCAGGGCCGCTCGACGTTCATGGTGGAGATGCAGGAACTCTCGAACATCCTCCACTCGGCGACCGAGGACTCGCTCGTCATCCTCGACGAGGTGGGCCGCGGGACCGCCACCTACGACGGCATCTCCATCGCGTGGGCGGCCACCGAGTACCTGCACAACGAGGTGCGCGCGAAGACGCTGTTCGCCACGCACTACCACGAACTGACGACCCTCGCGGACCACCTCGACCGCGTCGCCAACGTCCACGTCGCGGCCGACGAGCGCGACGGCGACGTGACGTTCCTCAGAACCGTCGTCGACGGGCCGACCGACCGGAGCTACGGGATTCACGTCGCCGATTTGGCGGGGGTTCCGCGCCCGGTCGTCGACCGCGCCGCCGACGTGCTCGACCGACTCCGCGAGGAGAAGGCCATCGAGGCGAAGGGCTCCGGCAGTTCGGAGCCCGTACAGGCCGTCTTCGACGTGGGAAGCGGGCAGATGAACGTCGCCGAAGTCGGTGGGACTGGCGGCGATTCGGCCGGCTCCGGCGCGCCCGCGAACGGCGCGACTGGCAACGACGCGGCGGGCAACGGCTCGGTGGACGCGGCCGCGGCCGTCGAGTCGAAGTCCGAGGCGGCCGACGCCGGGACCGAGGCCGAGGCCGAGCCCGCGCTGGACCCGGAGACCGAAGCCGTCCTCGACGAACTGCGATCGACCGACGTGAACGCCACGTCGCCGCTGGACCTGATGGCGAAGGTGCAGGCGTGGCAGTCGAAACTCGACGGCGGTGACGGCGAATGAGCGACATCAAACAGCTCGACGAGAAGACCATCCAGCGCATCGCCGCCGGCGAGGTGGTCGAGCGGCCCGCCTCGGTCGTCAAGGAGCTGTTCGAAAACAGCCTCGACGCGGACGCGACGCGCATCTCCGTGGCCGTCGACGCCGGCGGCGTGGAGGGCGTCCGCATCCGCGACGACGGCGTCGGCATGAGCGAAGAAGACCTCGAACTGGCCGTCCGCGAGCACACGACGAGCAAAATCGGCGACATCGAGGACCTCGAAGCCGGCGTCGGCACCCTCGGCTTCCGCGGCGAGGCGCTCCACACCATCGGCGCGGTGTCGCGGCTGACCATCCGGTCGAAGCCCCGCGGCGGCGACGTGGGCACGGAGCTGAAATACGAGGGCGGCGAGGTCGAGTCGATTCGACCCGCCGGCTGTCCCGAGGGGACCGTCGTCGAGGTCGACGACCTGTTTTACAACACGCCCGCCCGCCGGAAGTTCCTCAAGACGACGGCGACCGAGTTCGACCACGTCAACGCGGTCGTCACCCACTACGCGCTCGCCAACCCCGACGTGGCCGTCTCGCTCGAACACGACGACCGCGAGGTGTTCGCCACGGAGGGCCGCGGCGACCTGCAATCGACCGTGCTCTCGGTGTACGGCCGCGAGGTCGCGGAGTCGATGGTCCCGGTCGAACACGACGCCCCCGGCGTCTCCGTCTCGGGGCTCGTGAGCCACCCCGAGACGACCCGGAGCGCCCGCGACTACCTCTCGACGTTCGTCAACGACCGCTACGTCACCGACCGCGTGCTCCGCGAGGCCGTCCTCGACGCCTACGGCGGCCAACTCGACGCCGACCGGTACCCCTTCGCGGTGCTGTTCGTCGACGTCGCGCCCGACGCCGTGGACGTGAACGTCCACCCGCGGAAGATGGAGGTCCGCTGGAACGACGAGGCGGGCGTCAAGCGCGAGGTGACCGAGGCGGTCGAAGACGCCCTCCTGAGCCACGGTCTCGTCCGGTCGTCGGCCCCGCGGGGCCGGTCGAAAGCCGACGAGGCGGCTATCGAACCCGGTTCGTCGGACGACGACGCGGCGCAACTGGACCCCCACGAAGTCCGGGAGTCGGCGTCAGACGGCGAATCGGGCGGTGCGGAACCCACGTCAGCGCGGGACGTGCAGTCGGCGCGGGAGGCTCGGGAGTCACGAGCGGCCCGCGAGTCGGGCGCTCGGGCGAACTCGGACGCGACCGCGACCGACGACGCCGACCCGGACACCACGCCTGCAACTGAACGGGGGGCGGGAGTCGGTTCCGACAATTCGGCTGACAGCGACGCGTCCGGTTCGACTACCGAGACGCCCGCCGAATCGCCCGCTCAGACCTCGAACCCGTCGTCCGCGTCGCCGACGCCGCCCCGCGAGTACGACCTCGCGCCGGGGCCGGAGACGACAGACCAGTCGTCGCTTTCGACCGACGACGGGGACGAATCTGAACCGACGCCGGACGCGGCGTCGTCGGCCGAGTCGGAGGGGGACGAAAACGCGTCCCGAAGCCCTCCCTCGCGCATCGCCGCGCCGACGACCCAGCGCGACCTCTCGGGCGAGGAGGCGGACCTCTCGCCCGAGTTCGACTCGCTGCCGTCGATGCGAATCATCGGCCAACTCGCGGACACCTACATCGTCGCCGAGACCGACGAGGGGCTGGTCCTCGTCGACCAGCACGCCGCCGACGAGCGCGTGAACTACGAGCGCCTGAAGGGCGAAGTCGAGGGCGACACGCCGACGCAGGCGCTGGCCGAGTCGGTCGAACTCGAACTCACCGCGCGGGAGGCGGCGCTGTTCGAGGAGTACCGCGAGGCGCTGGCGCAGGTGGGCTTCCACGCCGGGCGAACCGGCGAGCGGACCGTCTCGGTGCGGACCGTGCCGGCGGTGTTCGACGCCGCGCTCGACCCCGAACTGCTCCGCGACGCGCTGACGGCGTTCGTCCGCGAGGAGGTCGACGGCGGCCGGAAGACCGTCGACGCCGTCGCCGACGAACTGCTGTCCGACCTCGCGTGCTACCCCTCGATTACGGGCAACACGTCGCTCCGGGAGGGCTCCGTGCTCGACCTGCTCGCGGCGCTCGACGACTGCGAGAACCCCTACGCCTGCCCCCACGGCCGACCGGTCATCGTCGAGTTCGACCGCGACGAAATCGCCTCGCGCTTCGAGCGCGACTACCCCGGCCACGGCGGGCGGCGAAGCGAGGAGTAACCGAGCGGGTCGGTCGCGTTGCCCGCCGCTGTCCGCGACCCGGCCGCCGATTCTCGGAAGCGATAGCATCGGCGAGGATTCAAGTCCGGGCACCGAGACGGTGGAGGCGATGAACCCGCTGGTCTTTCTGGGCATCTGCTTCGGGCCGCTGGTGCTCGTCGTCTCGTACCTCTTCACCGCGGCGACGGGGCCGAGCGTGCCGCCGTGGGCCGACGCGGTCGGGCAGGCGATTCGGCTCTACGGGACGGCGGCCGCCGTGGTCGTCGGGCCGCTGGCGCTCCACGTCGACCGACTCGACCTCGCCCGCGAGAGCGACTGGGTTCCCTCACCCGTGTACTACCTCGTGGCGGTTCCGTTCCTGAGCATCCCCATCGCGTTCATCTACCTCGTCAGACGGTTGACCTCCGCGTGACCCGGCCGGGAGGGCGGCCGAATCGACCGCGGGCGCTTCGTTCGACGGCAACGCCGGAGGTTTATATCGCGCCCGCGAACGGCCTCTCATGACCGCATTCGTGACCTTCGGCGAGACGATGCTTCGGCTGTCGCCGCCGCGTGGCGAGCGACTCGAAACCGCCCGCGAACTCGAAGTGCAGGCGGGCGGCGCGGAGAGCAACGTCGCCGTCGCCGTCGCCCGACTCGGACGGGACGCCGCGTGGTGCTCGAAGCTCCCGGACTCGCCGCTCGGCCGGCGAATCGTCGGCGAACTCCGGAGCCACGGCGTCGACACCGACGGCGTCGTCTGGGCCGACGACTCCCGACAGGGGGTGTACTACCTCGAACACGGGGCGGCCCCGCGCCCGACGAACGTCGTCTACGACCGCGCCGACGCGGCCGTGACGACGCTGGAGACGGACGAGTTCGACCTCGACGCCGTCCGCGACGCCGAGGTGTGCTACACGACCGGCATCACGCCCGCGCTCTCCGAGACGCTCCGCGAGACCACGGCCGACGTGCTCGACGCGGCGCAGGACGCCGGGACGATGACCGCCTTCGACCTGAACTACCGGACGAAGCTCTGGTCGCCCGACGAGGCCGCCGAGGCCTACCGCGACCTGCTCGGTTCTATCGACCTGCTTTTCGCCGCCGAGCGCGACGCGGCGACCGTCCTCGGGCGCGACGGCGACGCCGAGTCCGTCGCCCGCGGACTCGCCGAAGACTACGACATCGAGACTGTCGTCGTCACCCGCGGCGAGGCGGGGTCGCTCGCGGTGTCCGACGGCGCGGTGTTCGAACAGGGCGTCTACGAGGCCGAGACGTACGACGCCATCGGCACCGGCGACGCCTTCGTCGGCGGCTATCTCGCAAAGCACCTCGGCGGGGGAAGCGTGGCCGAGTCGCTGGAGTGGGCCTCGGCGACGGCGTCGTTCAAGCGGACGGTCGAAGGCGACATCGCCGTCGTCAACCCCGAGGACGTCGAGCGCGTCGTCGCCGACGAGGGCGACGGCATCTCGCGGTAACGCCGACGGGTGTCCCGACGACCGGACGGCCGACCGGCAGGCGTATTTCCGTCCGCCCAGTAGCCGCGGATATGGAGGTCACGACGGCCGGCCGGTTCCGGGTTTATCGCAGTCCGCGCGACGGAGACGAACTCCTCTTGCTCGAACTCCCCGACGAGCGTATCGACTGGACCGACCCGGCCGTCGAGACCGACGCCGACGACGCCTACTCGCCGACCTACGTGCCGCAGACCGGCTACGGCGGCGACCTCGCCGAGCGCGTCTCGGCGCTCGAACCCGGCAACGAAATCGAGGCCACCCTGCGCTGGGAGGACGGCGACCCGCGCTTTGCGGCCGTGACGGTCCGCGACCGGACCCGCTTTCGGTTCGTCGGGGCCGCGACGGGGCTGTTCGAGGCCGCCCGCGAGACGTGGCGGGCGACCGGCGACGGCGAGGCCATCGGCTCGCGCGTCACCTACGGCACCGACGGCGACCCGAACGCCGTGCTCTACGTCTTCGCGAAACAGCCCGGCGCGCGCGACCTGTTCGACGAGTTCGGCGACGGCGTCGTCCCGCTGGACCCGCTTTTGGACCGCCTCGACGACGAGACCGACGCGCCGGACGCGCCCCGCGAGGTGTTCGTCCTGCGCCCCCTCGACGAGGAGTTCGTCCTCGTCGCCATCGCGCTCGACCGCGAGGGGCTGTTCGCGCGGACGATGCGCGACACCTACTGCTGACGCCGCGGTCGCCGCCAACTCCCGCCGCGACTCGCTCGGTCACGCGGGGCCGTCGTCGGCGTCGCTCGACGCGCGGGACCCGCACTCGGAACACCGGTAGACGGTTCGCCAGCCGCCGCCGGTGACGTACCGCCGCCGAAACGAGTGTCTCGCGCCGCACTCGTCGCAGACCGTCGGCGGCCCGTCCGGGTCGTCCGAGTCGTGCATACGCCGAGTCGTGGCGGAGACGACCTAACTGTCACGCCGGCGGGCGTCGGCGTCCCCGTCGTCTCCGAGCGTCGAGCGGTCGAAAGGGAGTCCGGCCGGTTGCGAAGGGCGGGGGACGGGAAATCGACAGAAAAGCGGGGCGACGAAGCGCGTCAGCGCTCCTGTGACCAACGCTGGTAGACCGCCGAGCCGCCGAGGACGGCGAAAACGAGCGCGGCGAGGGCGGGCGCGCCGACGTTCGAGACGACGGGGACGCCGACGACGACGGCGATCATGAGGACGATACCGAGCGCGGCGAGGGCGGCGTAGTACTCGCTCCACGAGAGTTCGCCCTCGGGGACCACTTCCATGTAGACCGTCACGTCGCCGGCCTCGGCCAGCGAGACGACCTTCGACTCCTCGTCGTAGGTCACGATGTCGAGCTCGGCGAGCTTCGGGATGTGGGTCTGTTGCAGCGAGACGTAGGCGCTCTGTCGGATGTTTCGCGGCGGCGGCGACTCCCCGGTCTCGGCTTCCGCGATGCGCTCCGAGAGTTCTCGGAGGGTCAGGTCGCCGCCTTGGAGGAACTCGATGGCCATCCGACGGCGGTCGTTACTCAGTACCTCGTGAATTCGCGTCTCGGAGAGTCCGGGTTCGGATGTTGTCGCCATACGAGGATTCGATCGATTTGTGACTGGTCGCTTCTCCTATATCAACAGTTCGCCTCCGGTATCTGAATCGAAAACGCCGACGGCGGCAGAACACCCGGACGAAACCCCCGTCAGCCGCGGTTTCGACGCGAATCGGCGACCGATATCCGCGGCGGGGTCGGCCAACAGATACATCAGGCACCGTTCCCCCGTCGCGGCGCGAGCGAAGACGATTCGGGGAGCGATACGAATCTTTAATAGGATTACCCATCGGAGTTAATATATGACCGTCGTCAGCGTCTCCATGCCGGAGGAGCTTCTGGAACGAATCGACTCGTTCGCCGGCGAGCACGGCTACACGGGGCGAAGCGAGGTCGTCAGGGAGGCTGCCCGAAACCTCCTCGGCGAGTTCGAAGACAAGAAGCTCGAAGACCGCGAGCTGATGGCCGTCGTCACCGTCATCTTCGACTACGAGACGACCGCCGTCGAAGAGCGGATGATGGGCCTGCGACACGAGTACGAGGGCCTCGTGAAGTCGAACTTCCACAACCACGTCGGCAACCACTACTGCATGGAGCTGTTCGTCCTCGAAGGACAGCTCTCGGACATCTCGACGTTCGTCGGGAAGATTCGCGCGACCCGCGACACCCTGAGCGTCGACTACTCGGTGATGCCGGTCGACGAGTTCACGGGCATCGTCGAGGACTGACGGTTCGGGACAACCGCCGCCGGGGACGACGCCGACGAGAAGACTCAACAGGCCGCGGCGACGACATCCGTCGATGAGCGACGCCGTCCCCATCGTCATCTACACGCGCACGGAGTGCCACCTCTGCGACGAGGCGGAGGCGACCGTCCGCGACGTCGCCGAGGAGGCGGACGTCCCGGTCGATATCGACCTCGTGAACGTCGACGCCGACGACGAACTCCGCGAGACGTACGGCGAGCGCGTGCCGTACGTCTACGTCGACGGCCGACCCGCGTTCAAGTTCCGCGTCGACGCCGACCGGCTCAGGGAGAAACTGACCGCGGCGCGGTCGCTCGACTGAATCGACGGGACGGGAGGTGACGGAGCGAAACGGGCCTACGCCTATCACCTCGGCGCGCCTTTTGGTACGCATGGAAGCTGATAGACGACTCCTTCGAGGGGCGCGGGAGCGGCTCGACGGGTGGACGTACACGGCCCGCGACCGGGCGTACCGCGAGCTGTTCGCCGGGGACGACGCCGCCGTCACGTCCGAGGAGCGACAGCTTCTCGACGAGGTGGACGCGGAACTCGCGGGCGACGGCGACGACGGGCTCTGGGGCACGGACGAGTACGCCGTCGTCATGGGACATCCGAAGAACCACCCGATTTCGGTCGTCTGCACCCGACACCCCGAGATTCCGGCGTCGTGGTCCCGGGGCGGCGAGAGCCTGACCGAGCCGGAGCGAGAGCAGTTCAACGACCTCCTGTGGGACTACTGCGAGCGCGTCCGCCGGTACGTCCAAGACGAGGTCAACGAGTTCGTCGGCGTCGCGGGCGTCCCCGAGGAGTAGTCCGAGGGCGATGCGCGTCATCCACCCGGCGGGCCGCCGTGCCTGTTATCGCTGCGGCGAGCGCGCCGACGTGGTCGTCGCCCGCGGCCACGACCTGCGGTACAGCTGTTGGGACTGTTCGTACGCGCTTCTCGAACACGGCGGCGTCATCGTCGCCGGCGAACTGGGGAAGTCCCACCCGCGGTCGCCGTGAGCCGCGGCCCCCTGTAGATGGTACCGTTCTGCCCCTCCGTTCGCCTCGATTCCGACGACGTGAGAACGAGTCCCGCATTCAAGCCCGCGGAGACCCTAACGGTCGACGATGAGCGACGTAGATACGCTGGACGCCATCCGTGAGTTCGAACACGGCGGAACCACGTACAAGATGGCGGACCTGACCGTTCTCGAAGAACAGGGCCTCTGCGAACTCGACAGGCTGCCGGTGAGCATCCGCATCCTGCTGGAGTCGGTGATTCGGAACGTCGACGGCGACATCGTCACCGAGGAGGACGTGCGAAACGCCGCCTCGTGGGAGCCGGACGTGCCGAACGTCGAAGTCCCGTTCACGCCGTCCCGCGTGGTGCTACAGGACCTGACGGGCGTGCCCGCGGTCGTCGACCTCGCGGCGCTCCGGTCGGCGGCCGACCGCGCCGGCAAGGACCCGAGAATCGTCGAACCCGAGGTTCCGTGTGACCTCGTCATCGACCACAGCGTGCAGGTCGACTTCTTCGGCTCGCCCGACGCCTACGAGAAGAACGTCGAGTTGGAGTACGAGCGCAACGCCGAGCGCTACAAGGCGCTCAAGTGGGCGCAGAACGCCTTCGACAACTTCAGCGTCGTCCCGCCGGGGACGGGCATCGTCCACCAGGTGAACCTCGAACACCTCGGGCGCGTCGTCCACGACCGCGAGTGGCGCGGCGACCGCTGGCTCCTCCCCGACACGCTCGTCGGCACCGACAGCCACACGCCCATGATAGGCGGCATCGGCGTCGTCGGCTGGGGCGTCGGCGGCATCGAGGCCGAGGCGGCGATGCTCGGCCAGCCCATCACGATGAAACTCCCCGAGGTCGTCGGCGTCAGACTCGACGGCGAACTCCCCGAGGGCGCGACCGCGACCGACCTCGTGTTGCACGTCACCGAACAGCTCCGCGAGGTCGGCGTCGTCGACCGGTTCGTCGAGTTCTTCGGCCCCGGCGTGGGGAACCTCTCGGTCCCCGACCGGGCGACCATCTCCAACATGGCCCCCGAACAGGGGTCGACCATCAGCGTCTTCCCGGTCGACGAGGCGACGCTGGACTACCTCGAACTCACGGGCCGCGAGCCCGAACACATCGAACTCGTCCGCGAGTACCTCGACGCGCAGGGCCTCTTCGGCGAGCAACACCCCGAGTACACGGAGACGGTCGACGTGGACCTCTCGGCGGTCGAACCGAGCCTCGCCGGGCCGAAGCGCCCACAGGACCGCGTCCCGATGGGCGACATGAAGACGCACTTCCGGAAACTGCTCCACGGCGAGTTCGAGGAGGTCGTCGACGACGTCGACGAGGAGGCCATCGTCCGCTGGCTCGGCGAGGGAGGCGACGGCGGCGACGGCGAACTCGCGGGCGACGGCGGGACGCTGACCGAGACGCCCGAGGCGGCACCCGAGGAGCCCGACCTCGGCGAACTGACGAAGCGCGTCGAGGTCGACCTCGACGGCGAGACGGTCGAAATCGGCCACGGGAGCGTCGTCGTCAGCGCCATCACGTCCTGTACGAACACCTCGAACCCCTCGGTCATGGTCGCCGCGGGCCTCCTCGCGCGCAACGCGCTGGAGAAGGGCCTCGACGTGCCCGACTACGTCAAGACGAGCCTCGCGCCGGGGAGTCGCGTCGTCACGGAGTACCTGAAGAAGGCCGACCTGCTCCCGCACCTCGAAGCGCTCGGCTACGACGTGGTCGGCTACGGCTGTACCACCTGCATCGGCAACGCCGGGCCGCTCCCCGAACCCATCGAGAACGCCATCGACGAACACGGCCTGTGGACGACGAGCGTCCTCAGCGGCAACCGCAACTTCGAGGCGCGCATCCACCCGAAGATTCGCGCGAACTACCTCGCCAGCCCGCCGCTCGTCGTCGCCTACGGCCTCGCCGGGCGGATGGACATCGACCTCGAAACCGACCCGCTCGGAACCGACGACGACGGCAACGCGGTCTACCTCGCGGACATCTGGCCGGACGCCGACGAGGTCCGTGAGACGATTCACGACAGCGTCGACCCCTCGATGTTCCGCGAGAAGTACGCCGAGGTGTTCGAGGGCGACGAGCGCTGGGAGGCGCTCGAAGCGCCGACCGGCGACGTGTACGACTGGGACGACGAGTCGACCTACATCCGCGAGCCGCCGTTCTTCACGGAGTTCCCGCTGGAGAAACCCGGCGTCTCCGACATCGAGGACGCCCGCTGTCTCCTGACGCTCGGCGACACGGTGACGACCGACCACATCAGCCCCGCCGGGCCGTTCGGGTCGAAACTCCCGGCCGGCCAGTGGCTCATGGACCACGGCGTCGACCCCGTGGACTTCAACACTTACGGCTCCCGCCGCGGGAACCACGAGGTGATGATGCGCGGGACGTTCGCCAACGTCCGCATCGAGAACCAGATGCTCAACGACGTGGAGGGCGGCTACACGATTCACCACCCGACGGGCGAGGAGACGACCGTCTTCGAGGCGAGCCAGCGCTACCGCGAGGAGGGGACCCCGCTCGTCGTCCTCTCGGGCGTCGAGTTCGGGACCGGCTCCAGCCGCGACTGGGCGGCCAAGGGCACGGACCTCCTCGGCGTTCGCGCCACCATCGCCGAGAGCTACGAGCGCATCTACCGCGACAACCTCGTCGGCATGGGCGTCCTCCCGCTCCAGTTCGAAGACGGCGACTCGTGGGAATCGCTCGGCCTCGACGGCTCCGAGCAGTTCGACATCCGCGGCCTCGACGACGGCCTCGAAGTCAACGACGAACTGACCGTCGTCGCCACGAGGGACGACGGGACCGAAATCGAGTTCGACGTGACCGCGCAGGTCGGGACGCCCGCCGCGGTGACGTACGTCGAAAACGGCGGCATCCTCCACTACGTGCTCCGTCGCCTCCTGACCGAGAACTGAGTCGGGGAGGCAGTCGGCAGGCCGAATCGGGGAGGTGAACCGGGCAACTGAGTCGGGCCGACGCCCCGACCGGTTTCGACCCGCGTGTCGGACTCACGGAGCGTCACGAATCGCCGAAGACGCGTAGATTCTTCACCCGGCGCGTGCTACTTACTAGCATGGCAACCGTGACACCCGCGGTCCGCCCGACGTGGACGGACCTCACGCGTCGCGGGCTTGCGACCGCGGCGGTCGCGGCCGTCGCGAACGCGCTCCTGTTGACGCTCGTCCTCGAAACGGGGCTCGTAGAGCCCTTCGCGCCGCTTTCGTACCCGCCGGTCGTGCTCTTCTCGGCCGGCGGCGCGGTCGGGGCGACGCTCGTCTACGGGCTGTTCACGGGGCGCGTCGCCGACGCGGACCGGACGTTCGTCAGGGTCGCCGGCGCGGTGCTCGTGGCGTCGTTCCTCCCCGACATCGGACTCCTGTACGCCGACCCCGGCGCGACGGTGCCGGGCGTGGTCGTGCTGATGGTAATGCACGTCGTCGTCGCGGCGGTCTGCGTGGCGTCGCTCACTGAACTCGGCTGGGGCGTCCCGAAGGGAACCCGCCCGGACGCGACCGAGGAGTGACCGCCCGACCGCCGGCGTCCGGCCCCGACTGCACCGCCGCGAACCGACCGTGGCGACGCGGTCGGTGCCCCGTCTGCCACCGTGCGACCACTATTTAGGATAGCCTAAAAACCGAAGACACTATGTTGTTTTAGGCCGCCCTAAAGAATATGGCCGACAAGGAGTCCCAACGGTCGTCGGGACCGAACCGACGCGGCGCGCTCGCGTGCGGCGGCGGAACCGCCGCGGGTGCGTGTTGAACATGCGCGATTGTCTCGGCGGCGAGACCACCGGGTCGGGCGCGCCGGACAGACGGGGCGCGGACGTGGCTGGTGACGAGGCCGCGGGCGTCCGAGACGCGCTGGGCCGCGTCGAGCGCGAGCGCGAGCAGGTGCTGGCGAAGCGGCGGGCCGTCGAGCGGTTCGAGCGGCGCGTGCGAAAGCTCGCCGCACAGTCGGCGCGCCCGCCGGCGGACACCGCGCGAGCGACCGCGTGCGGGACGACATCGACGCCGACGCCGACCCGGCGAAACGCCGACGCCGGCGCGGGACGGCGACGGGTCCGCGAACTGTTCGCGGAGACGATACGCGCCCACAGCGTCGCCGACGGGGACGAGTCCGAACCGCTCTCGGTGACGATTCGCGAGGAGTTCGGGCCGGAGGTCGCGGCGGCGCTCGATTCCGACACGGGAGGGCGGTTCACGCCGGCGGTCAAGGAGGCGGTCGTGTCGGCGGCGACGGACCGGAAGCGCGGCCTCGACGGGATGCGGCGGGCGCTCGACGGCGAGGAGCGGTCGCTCCGGGCGGCGCTCGCCGTGCTGGACGAGTGCGAAGACTGGCTGACCCGGGCGGACGAGACGCCGCTTTCGGCGCTGGGGTTCGACGCCCTCCGGCGGCGTCACGAGACGCTCGCCGACCACCGCGAGGCGTGCGACAGACTGGTCCGCGAGCGACAGCGGCGTCTCGACGGGGCGACCCACCAAACCGCGGCGGTCGAAGTCGACCACCGACATCTCGCGGCGTACCTCTACGAGGACCGCGCGACCGACTACCCGGTCCTGACGGCCGCGGTCCGCACGAGCGGCGTCTGCGCGGACTGTCAGCGAGCCGTCCGCGACCACCTCGTCCGCCGCGTATGATCGGCGCGCCGCAGTACCTCCTCACCCTGTACATCGCCGAGCGGGAGGGCGGCGAGGAAGCGCCGATTTCGCCGGGATACGTCGCCGACGCGCTCGACCGCTCGCCGCCCGCGGCGACGGAGCGCCTCCAGAACCTCGACGCCAAGGGGCTCGTGGACTACGAGCCGTACGAGGGCGCGACGCTCACGGCTGAGGGCCGCGACGCCGCCGCGGACCTCTACGACACCTACCGGACCCTCTCGCGGTTCTGCCGGGACGTGCTCGGCCTCGACGACCACGAAGACGAGGCGATGCAACTCGTCGGAAACGTCAGCCGGACAGTCGCCGAGCGCCTCGCGGCGACGCTGCTCCGCGGCGAGGCCGACCACGACGAGGCGGACGGGAGCACCGAGACGAGGTCGCAGTCGTCGCCCGACACGCCCGCGAGGTGAACGGCTCGACACGGACCGACACCGAATCTGTGGTTTGTCAACAATTAGCACGGCAAGCGCCGAATCAGAACCGCACCCTTTTTGTTTTAGGTTTCCCTAAAGTCTCGCAATGGCCGCTGGTACGCAGTCGAACTCTGAATCCGCGTCGGAGCCCGACCGACCCGACTCCCCCGAGATATCCGTCTGCAAGGGCGGGCCGGGGAAGTCGGTGTTCATGGAGTCGGGCAACAGCGACGGTTGGATTTCGAGCGACGTGACCATCGACGTGACGCGATAACGCCCGGCGTGACGCGGTCCCGTCCTGTTCGGGGGGCGCTCGGGATGCGAGCGCGGCGAGTCCAGTCGCTACGCGTCGCGGGAGCGTTCGCGAGAAAAGGGTCGGCCGTCGGAACGGGAACCGCGTCCTCCGACGCGTCGGCGGCGACGCTTACTGAACGAGCGTGTCGTCTTCGAGGTAGTGGTCGATGACGTGGGCGTGTTCTTCGATTTCGATGAGTTGCTCGCGGAGCATGTGCGCCGTCGCGTGGTCGCCGAGACCCGCGGCGAGTTCGATGTGCTCGCGGTAGCTCTCGATGATGTCGCCGTACATTTCGAGGTCGTTTTCGAGCGACGTGCGGATGTCGTAGACGTCCTCGTCCTCGGGTTCGACGGTCGCGGCCTCGCTCAGCGCGGGCATGCTGGCGTGGGGGACGCCGCCGATGGACTGGAGGCGCTCTGCGATTTCGTCCGCGGCCTCCTCGACTTCCTCGTAGGCCTCCTGAAGGAACTCGTGGAGGCGGAGGTGTTCGGCACCCTCGACGTTCCAGTGGTGCTTGTGGAGCTGGTGGTAGAGGACGTACGCGTCCGCGAGGTCGGTGTTCAGCGCTTCGATGATCTGTTCGGCCTTCTCGGTGTCGAGACGAACCGGGTTGTCGCCGACGCTGCCTGCTTCCTTGAGGACTGACTTCTGTGTGCTCATCTCGACTGGTAGTTGGGGCTGGGGACACTTAATACTTATCCGAGAACGAACAATTTTTCGTGTCGCCTAAAATCTCGTTTCGTGAATCTCGCCAATTGCTTCTAAAGCGGCGAATAGAACGTGCTAAGCAGGCGCATGGGGACGAACGGTTCGGCTGAGATATTCTGGTCTCACCGAATCACCTACCAGATTCAGTATATTATTTTCGACCCCGCGGTCGACGCGGACGAGGTCGCGGTTTCTCGAATCCGATTCGGTCGTAAACGTATCGTGTGTTCCCCCGCTCGGGGCCGACTAGTCGTGCTATCAACACCCTTTTGCGCGGTGCCGTCGAGCGAACAGCCGTGTTCCGATCAGTGACCAGCGCGGCCGACGACTCGCCGACGCGCGGCGTCTCCGACCGCACGCGGGGAGCGTGACGTGTTCGTCGACGCCCTCCGGTACCCGTTTGCGGACCGCACGCGAGTGGACGGCACCGCGACGTGCCTCGTCGCGCTCCTTCTCGCCGGGACGCTCTTCCGCCTCGCGGCGCGACTCTGGCCCGACCTCACGCTTCTGGCTCCGGCGCTGCTCGCCGTCGCCCCGCTTCTCGCCTTCTTCGGCCTCCTCGGCGGCGTGCTCGCCGGCGACGGCTTTCCCCCGTTGGCGACGACCGAGACGCTCAGACTCGCCGGGCGAGTGGTCGGCGTCGCCGCCGTCTACCTCCTCCCGGCCGCGGTCACCGTCGTCGCCGTCGGCTACGCGACCGCGACCGGCACGGTTCCGGCCGTGCTGAGCGGCGTGACGACGGCGATGCTCGCCACCGTGGCGCTGCTCGTCACGGTCGTCTGCGCGTATCTCCTGCCTGTCGCGACCGCCGTGAGCGTCCGCGAGGGACTCCGCTCCGGGCTTCGGCGAGACGCCCTTCGCGGAGCGGCCTCGGGCACGTACTTCCTCGCGTGGGTGGGCGGGGCCGTCCTCGTCGTCCTCTCGTGGAGCGCGCTCGCGGCGACGATCGCGCGGAGCGTCGCCGCCCTCCTGGCGCTCGCTTGGTGCGCGTACGCCCACGTCGCCGCCGCGGCGCTCATCGCCGAAGGCGTCGACCGGACTCACCCCTGGTGAGAAGCGGCGCGCGACCGAACGACGGGAAAAGGAGTGCCGGTCCGCTCAGCCGAGGTCGATCTGCTGTGCGGCTTCCTCCATCGACCGATTGTGGAGCGCCTCGCCCGTCTTCCGGTCGAAGAGGTGAATCGCCTCCTCCGGAATCTGCGCGACGACCGTCTCGCCCGGACTGATGCGCGTGAGGCCGTCCGTGGTCGCAACCAGCGTCCCTGCGGTCTCGGGGTCCGCGTCGGGGTCGAAATACAGGTACAGCGTGTTCTCGTCGCCCATCGGTTCGACGACGTCGACCGCCATCTCGAAGTCGTGGTCGCCGCTCGCGGCGTCGACGAGTTCGACTGACTCGGGTCGAATCCCGAGGACGAGGTCGGTCGCGTCGCCGACGTCGTCGCGTATCTCAGCGCCGACCGGGTACTCGAAGGAGTCCCCGACCAGGCGGTCGCCTTCGAGCGTCACGTCGAAGAAGTTCATCGACGGCTCGCCGAGGAAGCTCGCGACGAACTGGTTTGCGGGCTCGTGGTAACACTCAAGCGGCGTCGCAATCTGCTGGAGTTCCCCGCCGTCGAGGATGGCGATTCGGTCGCCCATCGTCATCGCCTCCGTCTGGTCGTGGGTGACGTAGACGGTCGTGACGCCGAGGTCGTCCTGCAGTCGCTGGAGCTCCGTCCGCATCTGCGCGCGGAGCTTCGCGTCCAGGTTGCTGAGCGGTTCGTCCATCAGGAACACCTCGGGGTCGCGCACGATGGCGCGGCCGAGCGCGACGCGCTGCTGTTGGCCGCCCGAGAGGTCGCTCGGCTTCCGGTCCAGCAGGCTCGGGATGTCGAGCAGGTCGGCCGTCTCCGAGACCATCCGGCCGATTTCGTCGTCCGGGAGGTCCGTCGACTCCTCCAGTCCGAACGACATGTTCTGACGGACGGTCATGTGCGGGTACAGCGCGTACGACTGGAACACCATCGCGATGTCGCGCTCCTGAGAGGGGACGTCGTTGATGACGCGGTCGCCGAGCGAAATCGTGCCCGACGTAATCGACTCCAATCCCGCGATCATCCGGAGCGTCGTCGACTTCCCACAGCCCGACGGACCGACGACGACGAGGAACTCCCCGTCGTCGATGGACATCGAGATGTCGTCGACAGCGACGATTTCCTCGTCGCCGTCCCGGAACGTCTTCGTTATCGAATCGAGTTCAAGCGTTGCCATATCTCTGAGTAGGTATCGTTGGTGAGCTGTCGGTTCCGCGCCGCGACGAGCGCCTCCGGCGGCCGCGGTCGCCGTGCGAGACGGCCTCGACGGCGGTCACGTCGCAGTGCCGACGCGTCACGCGGCCACCCCCTCGGCGAACTCGTCGCCGAAGAAGATGTACACCGCGAGCGTCGGGAGCGCCGCGAAGAACGCCCCGGCCATCCGGAGCGCGAAGTCCTGTCCCTCCATCGAGGTGCCGAGCCCCGCGAGGATCAACACGACGGGGGCCGCGGGACTCGACTCCGTCGAGACGAGCACCAGCGTGAACAGGAGGTCGTTCCAGATCTGGGTGAACTGGTAGATGAGGACCACGGCGAACATCGGCCCCGAAAGCGGGAAGACGATGCGTCGGTACACCCGCCGGAGCGTCGCCCCGTCGAGGCGCGCGGACTCGATCATCTCCTCGCTCATCGTCTTGTAGTACGTCCGGAACAGCAGCGTACAGATCGGAATCCCGTAGGCGACGTGGGTCACCACGAGTTCGACGATGCCGACGTAGTCGTTCGGGATGCCGAGCGCCCAGACGAACGAAAGCAGGTCGGTGAGCTGAGCCCACTGCGACCAGAACTGCGTCAGCGGCACTAGCACGGCCTGGTACGGGATGAAGATCCCCGCGATGATGAGCGCCAGCACCAGCGCCTTGTACGACTGCTTCCAGTCCGGAATCGTCAGCCCGTACGCGGTGATGCTCCCGACGAACGCCGAGATGATCGTCGCGGGCACGGCGTACAGCATGCTGTTTCCCATCCCGCGCAGTAGGGCTTCGACCGCGGTCTGCCACTTCGCCAGTGTGAACCCGGACGGTCCGGGCGGGGCGAACGGCGCGGTCTGGACGATAGCGGTCCCGGTCTTGACCGACGTGACCAAGCCGGACTCGATTGGGACGAGATAAAACCCCGCCGCCAACAGCAGGACGACGTACAGGCCGGCGTCCTCGATCGTCATCTGATCGACGTTCCGGCGCAGCCGGGTCGTGATCGTCGCAGTTCCGCCGTCCGTTCGAAGCGTGTCGTCTTTCATAGGTTGTTCCTCCGGTATTCGTAGACGAGGTACGGGCCGATGACGCCGAGCGCCATCGCAAAGAGGACGATTGCGATCGCCGCGCCGTACGCCCAGTTGAGGTTCGCATACGCCTCGCGGACCATCTTCGTGGCCAGGATGTCGGCACCGTTCGGCGGCCGGTAACCGCCGACCAGAGAGTAGAGGAAGTCGAACGCCTTCATGCCGAACACCATCAACACGACGGCGGCGCTTATCGTCGCGCCCTTCAACTGCGGGATGATGACCCGCCAGTACATCTTCAGCGTCGACGCGCCGTCGACCTTCGCCGCCTCGTAGTGCTCGTCGGGAATCGCGCGGAGCCCCGCGAGGTACACGACCATCGCGTACCCGGAGAACTGCCACATCAGCGCGAAGATGACGGCCCAGAGGACGATGTCCTGATTGCCGAGCCAGCTAATCGGGCCGAGTCCGAAGACGCCGATGACGCGGTTGGCAATCCCGTTGTTGAAGTTGTAGATCCACAGCCAGAACTGAGCCGTCACGACGAACGAGAGGCTCATCGGCAGCAGGTAGATCGTCCGGAACGAGTTCTCGAACCGGATTCCGCGGTCGATCAGAATCGCTAGTACGAGACCGACCGCGAGCGTCCCGACCGTGAACGCGACGAGCAGTATGAACGTGTTGACCGCGGCGTCGATGAACCCCGAGTCCGCGAGCGCCCGCGTGTACATCTCGAAGTCGAGGTTCGAGTAGTCCGGCGCGTTCGCGAACCGCTGGTAGTCGGTCAGCGAGATGAGGAAGTTCCAGATGACCGCGCCGTAGACGAAAAGCCCCATCAGCAGGAACGGCGGGACCCAGAAGATCGACGATTCGAGGAAGTCGCTCCCGAACCGCCCGTCGATTCCCGAGGCGAGGCGGTCCAACACGCCCGACTCGGACCCCGAACTCCGGGAGTCCTCGTTCACGACGCCACCGTCGGTGCGGACCTCGTCGCGCTCGCCTTCGTCACCGTCGACCCGCTGCTCGTCGCCAGAGCTGGGGGTGATCGCGCGGCGCACTCGTTGATAAAAATTTGACATTTCTTAGGGTTCAGTTCGAGACCGCGTCCAGGAACCCCTGCGTCGCGGCATCGACGTTGTACGGTCCGGTGAACTCCGAGGAGATGACTTCGTTGAGCGCCGTCATCGTCTCGGAGGGGACGCCGAGGCCGTGCTGGAGGTTCGGCGGACGGTACTCCGCGTTGGCGAAGTCCTCGGCGGTCTCCTGGAGGTACGGGCCGAACTCGTCCATGCTCACGTCGGTCCGCGTCGGGATCGAGCCCTTGTACTGGTTGAACGCAATCTGCGCCTCGGGGCTGCCGACGAACGCCGACCAGGCCTTCGACGCCTCCGGCGTCGGGTTGTCGGCCGGGTAGAGGAACGAGTCCATGTGGAGCGTGTACATCCCCTCCGTGCCGGGGAACGTCTTGAAGCCCCAGTCTTCGCCGTAGTCGAAGTTCTCGGCGTTCCGGAACGCGCCGGCCGCCCAGTTGCCCTGGTGGATGAACGCGGCGTTGCCGTTGATGATGTTCTGGTTCGACGAGGTGAGGTTGAGCGAGGCCGCGTCGTCGGAGATGTAGTTTTCGAGCATCTCGGCGGTCGTCTCGAACGCCGAACGAACCGCGCTCTCGGAGGCCTCACCGTTGAGGAAGTCCATGTACGGCTGGTAGCCGTTCACGCCGAGCATCACGGCGCCCCACAGCTGCGTCGTCGTCCACGTGCCGGACATCGCGTGAGTCATCGGCACCGCGTCGGTCTCGCTTTGCACCGTCTCGAACGCGTCGATGAGCGCCGAGGGGCTGTTCAGGGACTCGACGTCGATGCCGGCCTCTTCGACGACCGAGACGTTGTAGAACAGGCAGTTCAGGCGGTGGGAACCCAGCGGGACGGCCCGGTAACTGCCGCCCTGCTTGTGGAGTTCGACCGCCTCGTCGATCATGACTTCCTCGAAGTTGTTCTCCTCCCAGACGTCGTCGACGCTGCCGAGGACGCCCTCGTAGCGGAGGAGGTTCGGGCCCGGCCAGTTGGCGAACGAGCCCGGCGGGTCGTCGCTCTGGAGCCGGTTCGCCACGACCGCGTCGAGGTTCTGATTCCCGCCGCCGCCGATGGGGTTCATGTCGAGGCCGACGTCGGGGTAGGCCTCGTTGAACGCCTCTTCGAGCGCTTCGGCCGCCGCGGCGCCGTCGCCGCCGGTCCAGCCGTGAAGCACCTCGACCGGGGCGCTATTACCGCCGTCGCCGCCGTCTTCACTGGTACCGCTGTCGCCGCCGTCGCCACCCGCTTCAGTAGTACTGCCGTCGCCACCGTCGTCGGAACCACCGCCGCCGGAACAGCCGGCGAGCCCCATCGTCGCGAGCGCTCCCGCGCCGGCGACGTACTGGCGCCGACTGAGTCGGCTATCATCAGACTGGCTATCGCGTGACATGCATGAAAAATATCGAACCCATCGTACTTAACGATTGATATTCATTTACTCGGGATAATAGTAAAAATTCTCAGACGGAGCTAATCATCGAAATTCTGGAGGTAGACGCCCGCAAGCGCCGTCTATCGAGTCCGGGTGTGATCGCCGTCCTCCCGCTGTGTAGCTCGTCCTCGCCATCAACTACGAACGCAGAGCCAGTTGGAACTGTGAAGTCGACCGGAACCGAAATAAAAGCTGTGAGACCGGTAGTCGCGTCAATCCTCGTCTCGGCCGTCGAGGCCCCGACGCGGGGTGCTCCGACTCGACCGCGGCCACGGACAGGAGAGATATGGTTCGACACCGACCGATGGCTATGGCAATCGTCGCGGAAATCCTCCTGCGGTCGGAGTTGCTCCCCCTGGTCGGGCTAGCTCGGTCGCTTCCGAACCGGGAGGTTTCGCTCTCGCAACTGATTCGACTCGACGACGCGAGACACCTCCTCATGGTCAGTGTCGAACCGGAAGCGAAGGCGGCGTTCGAGGCAGAGGTCGACGCTCAACCGGAAGTCGCCGACGTGGGGTCCTCGCGCATCTTCGCCGCGCGCTCAGCGCGGTCAACGAGACACCACGCTTTGCAACTGCCGCAGTGGTATCGAACGTACCGCCACAGGTGCGTCGCTCGACGAGCCTGCGACATCTACCGAACACCCCCGGCTAAAGTTATCGCCCGACGGTAGCCCGGTCCGTAAGCAGAGCTTATGGAATTAGGATTTTTGCGCGTTCTGAGATTTCGCGGAAACGGCGAATGTAGGCGCGTTAGGGTCCGTAGTGTGCCTTTTCCATCATCAACAAAACGGCTAAAATCATTATGGGCCCCATGGGGTTCGAACCCATGACCACCCGGTTATGAGCCGAGCGCTCTGACCAGACTGAGCTAGGGGCCCTCGGTCGATTCTTTCCCGTCGTCCCTCTTATGTCTTATCAGAAGCCGTCGCCGGCGAACCGGAGACGAACCGCTCGTCGGCGCGGGAAACTGAGAAGCGCCACCGCCAGGACTCGAACCTGGGACAACCTCGTTAACAGCGAGGTGCTCTACCAACTGAGCTACGGCGGCTTTCGTCTGCACTCTCTCGTATTCGATGTTTCTTGATAGGGCTTTCGTTTCTGCCCGACGGCTGGCGAATGCCACCGCCTGACGCGGTCGCACGAGCACCGTCACGCTTTCGCCCGCCCGCGGGGAACCAGCGAGCATGACGAACTCGGACCTCGCCGCGGTCGTCGCCGCGGTCCGCGAGCGCATCGACCCCGACGAGGCGGAGCGTCGGGCGCTCGCAGACGCGGCGGCGGCCCTCGAATCGCGCGTCCACGACGCGCTCGCGGACCTCCCGGTGGACGCCGACGCGCTCCAAGTCGGCAGCACCGCCCGCGGCACGTGGCTCTCGGGCGACCGCGACATCGACCTGTTCGTGCGCTTCCCGGCCGACCTCGACCGCGAGGAGCTCGAACGGTACGGCCTCGAAGTCGGCCACGCCGTCCTCCCCGACGGCCACGAGGAGTACGCCGAACACCCCTACGTGAAAGGCGACTACGACGGCTTCGACGTGGACCTCGTCCCCTGTTACGACGTGCCGTCCGCCTCGGACATCCGCTCGGCGGTCGACCGGACGCCGTTTCACAACGCCTACCTGACAGAGCGCCTCGACGACGACCTCGCGGCGGACGTGCGCGTGTTCAAGCGCTTCCTGAAGGGAATCGGTGCCTACGGGAGCGACCTCCGAACCGAGGGCTTCTCGGGCTATCTCGCCGAACTCCTCGTCGTCGGACACGGCGGCTTCGAACCGCTGCTCCGGGCGGCCGCCGATTGGAGCCCGCAGGTCGAGTTCGACCCGGAGGACCACGGGACGCGGCGTTTCTCGGACCCGCTCGTCGTCATCGACCCGACCGACCCCGAGCGGAACGTCGCCGCGGTCTGCTCGGCGGAGAACGTCGCCCGACTCCAGCACTACGCCCGCGACCTGCTTTCTGACCCGCGCGAATCGCTGTTCTTTCGGCCCGACCCGCCGGCGCTCGACGACGACGACGTTCGGGACCACCTCGACCGCCGCGGGACCACGGCCGTCGCCGTCGTCTTCGACTGCCCGGACCTCGTGGACGACCAGCTCTACCCCCAGCTCAGAAAGTCGCTGACCGGCGTCGCCGACGGCCTCGACAGGCGCGGCTTCGACGTGTTCCGGCGCGCGACGTTCGCCGACAGCGACGGCGAGGGGCAGGGCGAGGCCGTCCTCTTCGCTGAACTCTCTGTCGCCGAGCGCCCGGCGGTCGAGCGCCACGAGGGGCCGCCGGTCCACGTCCGCCGGCACGCCGAGGGATTCTACGGCGCGTACGAGGACGGCGACGACCACTACGGGCCGTTCCTCGACGGCGACCGCTACGTGGTCGAGCGGGGCCGGGAGTTCACCTCGGCGACCGACTTCCTCGAAAGCGACGCGCTGTTCGACGTGGCGCTCGGAAAACACGTGGAATCGACGCTCAAAGAAGACGGATACGACGTGCTCGTCGGCGACGACGTGGCCGCGCTCGCCGAGTCGTTCGGTGCCGAGTTGGGTCGCTACTTCGCGCCGAGGCCGTGAGCGGCGCGCACGTCGTCGACTAGCTCGACGTTCTTCTCGTCGGGGTCTTCCTCGGGGTCCATGGCGATGCGGCCGTCGAACGTCTCGTGGACGGTCGCGACGCCCTCGGAGAGCGTGTCGAGGCCGTAGCCGCCTTCGAGGACGAACGCGATGGCGGCGTCGGTCGCCGCACAGAGCTCCTGGACGCACTCGGTGAGCATCGCGTAGCCCTCGGTCGAGACGCGCATCCGCGAGATGGGGTCGTGGCGGTGGGCGTCGAAGCCGGCGCTCACGATGAACAGGTCGGGGTCGAACCGCTCGACGGCGGGCGCGATGGCCTCGTCGAACGAGTAGACGTAGTCGGCGTCGCCCGCGCCGGCGTGGAGCGGCACGTTGAGGGTCGAACCGTCGCCGTCGCCCTCGCCGGTCTCTTCGACCTCGCCCGTACCGGGGTAGAGGCCGTCCTCGTGGATGGACGTGTAGAACACGTCGCCGCGGTCGTAGAAGATGTCCTGCGTGCCGTTGCCGTGGTGGACGTCCCAGTCGAAGATGGCGACGCGCTCGGCGAGACCGTCGTCGATGACCGCCTGCGCGGCGACGGCGGCGTTGTTGAAGAAACAGAATCCCATGGCGTCGTCCTCGACGGCGTGGTGACCCGGCGGCCGGCCGAGCGAGAACGGGGTGTCGCGGCCGTCGTCGCCGTCGAGCGCGGCGTGGGCGGCCCACTCCGCGAGACCGGCGGACGTGAGCGCGGCGTCCCACGACGCCTCGACGGCGACGGTGTCGGGGTCCCAGTTGCCGCCGCCATCGAGACAGAAGTCGTGGAACTCGTCGACGTAGCCGTCGTCGTGGACGGCCGCGACGGTCGATTTCTCGGCGGGCGGGGCGTCGACGTACTCGACGCCGTGGCGCTTCGCCAGTCCGCGCCGGATGGCACGGAGTCGGTCGGCCGTCTCTGGGTGCCGCGGCCCGGTGTCGTGGTCGAGACACGTTTCGCTGTAGCCGAATTGCATTATTCGAAGAGGGAGAAGTAGGTCTCGATGTCCTCGGATTGGACCGTCCGCCGGTCGGCGTGATGGGCGAGTTTGACGGCGGCGCTCGCAACGTTGACGGCGTAGTCTTCGAGGATATCGGCCAGGGCGATTCGAGCGTCCATCGCGACGCGGTAGCGGTCGTCGATTCGGAGGCGAGCGATGCGGTCGATGGGGGCGATAGGGAGGGAGAGTTCGTCGCGGTCGACGACCTGTTGAACGCCGAAGTCCTCGGCCATCAACGTCTTGCGACCGTCCGCCGTCGCCCGGTCGGCGGCGTCTATCGCGAGTTCCGCGCCGCGGTCCTGAATCCGGCGGGCGAGCGCCTCGGCGGCGCCGGCGCTCACTCGCAACTCACCTGCGTTCTGCCGGATAATCGCGTCTACCGGGGCGAACGGTAGCTCGACACTCATACCCACATATCGGGTCCGTGCGGCGTATAATCCTTTCCGTCGCGGTCCCTTCTGTATTTTATCGCACGGAGGGCTCCCGAGAGGTCGGATTTCGCGCCGAGAGCCCGCAGAAACCGGGCGAACAATGAGTCAGATTCGACGGCGGGGTGGCGGGCGACCGGCCGTCGCGCCGTCGCGTCGCCGCCTACCGCTGTGCGCCGGTGTGGACCTCGACCGTCTCGGCGCTGATGCGGCCGTCGGTCTCTGTCCCGGAGACGGTCACCTCGTCGCCGAGGCCGAGGTCGGCGTCGGTGTCGACGGTCTTGGTCTGCGTGCCGTCGTCGAGAATGACCGGCGTCCCGGCCTGCACGACCGTCCCGGTGAACTCGACTTCCTCGCCGGCGGACTCGGCCGCGGACGCGTCGGACGAGGACCCGCCGTTCGCGGCGGACGTACCGTCGGACGACCCGGACGAGCCACCGGACGAGCCGTCACCGGAGAACGCGCCGAGGCCCTGATCGCTCGGCGGACTGGGTGCCGAGCCGCCGGCGTCGGTTCCGGCCGCGCCCTCGGGGGCTTCGTCCATCACGGTGACGGACGACCGCCAGCCGGCGGAGGCTTCGAGGTCCTCCTGCCAGCCCTCTTTGATTTCCACGTCGGTGATGACGACGTAGTCCGCGAGGTCGACGTCGGCGTCGGCCTTCTCGCCCCAGAGGGCGACCCGGATGTCGCCGGTGCCGTCCTTGACGCGGATGTTTCGCACCTGTCCCTCCGAGCCGTCGTCGCGGTCGAAGGTGCGCTTGCCGTCGGCCTCGATGACGCCGCCGGCGATGTCGACCGTCTGACCGAGTTCGAGCGAGCCGATGTCGGTCGTCTCGGGGACGTACTCGATGTCCTCGTCGATGACTTCGACCGCGCCGCGGGAGCCGACGTGGAGTTCGAGCGAGCCGTCGCGCTCGCGGACGTAGCCGTCGACGACCTCGACCGACTGGCCCGGTTCGAGTTCCTCGGCGAGGTCCGCCCGCTCGTCCCAGAGCGTGACGCGGACGCGACCGGTCGGGTCGCCGACCGAAAGGTTCGAGACGCGACCCTCGGTGCCGTCGTCGCGGTCGAACGTCCGGACGGTGCCGGCGTCGAGAATCTTGCCTTCGAGGTTCACGTCCGAGAGACCGAGCGCGAGGTCCTCGACGCGATAGGTGTCGAGCACCTGCACGTCGACCTCGGCGTCGAGGTCCTCTTCGACCTTGCTGGCGCTGACTTCCACGCCGTTGTAGCCGTCTTTCGGACGGCCGCCGATTCGGAGGACGGTGCCGACTTCGAGGTTCTCCTTCGCGCCGGCGGCCATCTCGTCCCACAGCGAGACGCGGATGCGTCCGGTCTCGTCGGCGACCTCGATGTTGACGACCCGTCCGTCTTCGTCCTCGCCGTCGCGCTCGAACGTCCGCACCTCGCCGATGCTGACGACCTTGGCGAGGAACTTCACGTCCTCCATGCCGGGTTCGATGTCGGCGATGCCGTGTACCTCCTCGTCGCGCAGTTCGTGGGCGATGAGCATCGCCGCCGTCTCCTCGTCGGCGAGGCCGCCCATCTGTTCGACCTTGTCGTTGACCGCCGCCTCGAACTCCTCGAACTCGACATCGGTGTCGAGGTCGTCGTAGACCTCCCGGATGACGCCCATCAGGCGTCACCTCCCGAAACGAAGCGCGCGCGTCGCCGCAGACCAAACGTCGTACTCATACTATGGTCGAACAGGGAAGGGCGGCGCTTAAGCGTTGTTTTCCTCCGGATTGGAACGCGCGAGCGACGGCACAAATCGAGCGACATAGCGAGGGTGGCCGCGCCCTCGGCTTTGAACGTTCGGACGCGACCGTCAGGGGGCCACGTCGATGCGAGCGACCTCCCGGCGGCCGTTCGCGTCGTCGTGGACGACGACCGCCCGACCGGGGAGGCCGCTCTCGAATCGGAGGGTCGCCTCGTAGCCGCGGGCGACAGGCGATTCGTCGCAGTTCTCCGCGTCGGCTCGCTCGACGGTTTCGACGACGACCGTGACCGTGTCCGACGCCGCGTCGTAGTCGGCCCGCGCGAGTCGGGCGATGGCGCAGTCGGTCGCCCCCGAGACGCACCCGACGACGGAGACACCGGTCTCCGTCTCGGACGCGAGCGCCCCGCCGTCGGCCGGGCAGGCGTCGGCGCGGACGGGCGTGAACGACC
>NZ_CSTE01000002.1:1612960-1857611 GCF_001368915.1 Haloferax massiliensis
ACGCGGTCCCGGTCTCGTCGCCGGTGCCCGCCGGTGACTGCTCCGCCGCGTCGCCGCCGCTCGAACACCCCGCGAGCGAGGCGCACAGCCCGGCGGTTCCGAGGAGGAGCGCGCGTCGATTCACGTCCGGGGCTAGGCTTGCCGGCGAAAAAGTCCTTGCGTGCGACACGCACACCGACGCCCGCCTCGTGCCGTGGTCCCGCGGTTCATTGGGAGTCCACATCGTAACCGTCTTAAGTAACCGTCGAGTACCGGAGAATGCAGTAAGACAGTCCTGATAGGGTAGTGGACTATCCTCCTGGCTTGCGGAGCCAGGGACCGGAGTTCAAATCTCCGTCAGGACGCTTTCCTTTAGAGCACTACTCTCCGAGAGTCCTCTGTGGCTCTCGGTCTGTCCGCGGTGAGCGGCCACCGAGGAGATTTGAACAGGGAGCGTAGCGAACGTAGTGAGCGAAGTGAGTGAGTTCAAATATCCGTCAGGACTCGACGTGAGCGGCCAGTCCGAGCTCCAGTTCTTCGACTCCGTCGAGCACCAGTTCGGCCATGCGGCGCGCCCCGCGCTCGCTGAAATGCGTGTCGTCGGCGACTCCTTCCGGATAGTTCGGGTGTTCGCCGGGTTCGAGGTGGTTGTAGAGCGCCGTCGACTCTGCGGGGCCGAGTTCCTCCAGGAGCGACCGCGTTCGCTCGTCCATGTCGATGAACGGAACGTCACGGTCGCGCGCGACGGTTCTCGTCAGGTCGGCGTACTCGCGGTGAGTGTCTTTCGGGACGCCGTCGCCGTCGAAGTGGCGGCGCGCGATGGACGTGAGTAACACCGGCGTCGCTCCGCGTTCGCGCGTCTCGCCGACGAGTTTGCGGAGGTTGTCGACGAACGCCGCCTCGGTCGTGTGCTGTTCCTTCGAGGGCACCTCGTCGTTGTGGCCGAACTGGACGAACACGTAGTCGCGCTCGGTCAACTGGCGGACCACGGGACGCCAACGACCCTCCTCCAGAAAGGTGCGGGTGCTGCGGCCGTTTCGGGCGTGGTTCGCCACCGTGACGGCGTCGTCGAAACAGTCGGCGAAGGGCATTCCCCACCCGGTCTCAGGACGCTCGTTCGCCTCCTTATCGGCCATCGTGGAGTCCCCGACGAGATGGATGGTAATCGGCTCGGGCGACATTTCGGTAGGGGTCGTCCGGACGACGTATAGAGACACCGGCCGAGTCAATCGACGGGGTGAACCCACGGACTAACCGTCGCTAACGGGAGCCTACCGAGTCGAATCGAACCGAAACGTCGGGGAAACCCGCGGAACGCCGAGCGCTCTCGGCAGTCCAGACCGGAAAAAGCGCGCTTACGCCTCATCGTAGGGCGGTTCGAGGTCGGGCGACCGCCCGTCGTCCTCCCGGCGGCGGACTGAGGAGGTCGTCCGCGACCGCTGCGGACGGGGGCGAGGCGTCTCCTCGGACCGGGGCTTCGCGGCCCACGACCCGTGACAGTCCCGACAGTAGTTGCCTTTGTACGCCCGCGTGAACAGGTACTGCTCACCACAGCGGATACAAACCGGAGACTGGGTCATCGTTCGACACCTCCGACGAGGGTTTCGAGGGCATTCATGTGCTATCATACCTCATATGCTCCCGAGAGGGATAAGTATGCAAGGCCTACGGCGGGCGAGCCCCGTCTTCGCGGAATCTTTACTCGTGGGCGGCGAACGGTTCGCATGGACGATTCGCTTCGCGCAGGCGTCGCCATCTACAACGCGGGCGCGTACCGGGCGGCCCACGGCGCGTGGGAGTCGCGGTGGCTGTCGCTCGAACGCGACACTGACGACGAGCGGTTCCTCCACGGCCTCATCCAGTTCACCGCGGCGGTCCATCACGCCCGCGACGGCAACGACTCCGGCGCGGTCGGCCTCGCCCGGAGCGCCCGGCAGTACCTCGACGGTCTCGGCGACGACTACCGCGGCGTCGACCTCGCCGGGGTTCGGTCGTTCCTCTCACGGCTCGAAGCCGACCCCGCCGTCGCCGACGACCCGCTGGCGCTCCGAGTCTACGGACGGGTCGTCACCTACGACGACCTCGATTTCGACGCGGTCGCCGTCGCGGCCGAGACGCTCGCGGAGGAACTGGACGGGTACGACGAGTCGGTCGTCGCCGACGCGGTCGAATACGCCCGCGGGGAAATCGCCGAGGGGGAACAGACGCAGTTCACGGCGATGGTGTTCGACTTCGTGCGCAACGAGGCCCAGCGCGGGCTGGTGTTTCAGCGCTTGGGCGAGCACGTCCGCCGGCGGCGACGCCGCGAAGACGACGTGAGCGGCCTGTTCGAGTGAGAAAAAGAGCGGTCCGTCGAACGTCGTCGGAGACGATATCGTTTCAGAGATACTCCTTCCTAATTACGAGCAGTAGCCAGACGACCGGGGCGAGGGCAAGGAGCAAGCCGACGACGCCAAGCAGATAGTCCCCTTCGACGAGTCCCCGCGCCCATCCCCGACCGAGGTGAAAGACGAACAGGGAGCAGACGAGTAACACCGCGTCGCGGAGCGAGAGTTCCGAGTTCTCCGCACTGGAACCCAGTAACGACATTACGCTCCCGTTCGTGTCGAATTTCTATAAACTTTCTCCCGTTCCGTTCGCACGCCTCCAGACCGGCCGTTCCACACGACGACCTAGCTGGAGAACGGGCGTTCGAGAGCCCCGAAAATCGGAGTTCCGACGCCGCAGTCAGGCATCGTCCAGCGGTTCGCCCTCGAAGGTGAACTCGGCGGAGTTGTCCTTCGGGTCGTAGCCGAGCACCGCGCGGGCGCGGTCGATGGAGTAGTACTTCCGGTCGTTGTCGGAGATGCCGTAGACGATTTCGTAGTCGTAGTCGGCCTCGATGCAACACTCGAAGAGGTGCCCGCAATCGCGGTACGACAGCCACATCGCCTGTCCGCGTTCGTACTCCTTCGGCGGGTGGTGCTGGGTGAGGTTGCCGATGCGGACGTTCACGACAGAGATGTCGTGGTGGTCGTGGTAGTACCGGCCGAGCGTCTCGCCTGCGGCCTTGCTCACGCCGTAGAGGTTACTCGGGCGCGGGAGTTCGGTCCCGTCGAGTCGGAACTCGTGGTGCGGACGGTACATGTCCGGGGTCCGGTCCGTGGTCTCGTACGCGCCGACGGCGTGGTTCGAGGAGGCGAACGCGAACTTCTCGACGCCGGCGTCGACCGCGGCGTCGAACATCTGTTGGGTGCCGTCGATGTTGTTCCGCAGGACGCTGTCCCACGGCGCTTCGGGCCGCGGGTCGCCCGCGAGATGGATGACGGCGTGAACGCCCTCCATGGCGTTTCGCACGGCGGTCTCGTCGGTAACGTCCGCGACGTACACCTCCGTGGGGTCGACCGATTCGGGAATCTTCTCGTCGGAGAGTGGCTCGCGGTCCAAAAGCCGCCAGTCGTAGGCGTCGCCGATGTGCCCTAGTATCGCCTGGCCGACGCGCCCGCCAGCCCCCGTCAGCAAAACCGGCTGGTCCATTCGGTGTAACGTCCGGCGAGGGAGGCTAAGTAAGGACCGATTCGCGCTCGCTCGCCACCTCGACCGGCGAACTTTACCCGGCGGCGGCGGAGTTCCCGGTATGGTCACAGACCCGCAGACGGCCTGCTTCGAGGCGGGCATCAAGTTCGGGACGCTCTACCACCAGTTCGCCGGCACGCCGGTCTCGCCCGACAGCGCCCGGAGCCTCGAACGGGCCATGGCCGAGGCCATCGAGAATCAACCGTACTGCGAGTCGGTCTCCGTGCACATTCTCGACGGCGCACTGGAGGCCGAACTCGCCGAGTCGGCCGCCGACTACACCGAACTCACGGGGCGGTTCATGGAAGTCGAGATGGAAATCGACTACGAGGGCGTTCGCGTCCGGACGCGCATGGAGATGGAGGACGGCTACCCGCTGATGAAACTCGTGTCCGTCGAGTGAGGTCGGAAAACGGCCGCAACCGCGACCGAGTCGTTCGATTTCACTTTCACTTTCGGGGTCGTTTTTAAACCCCCACGCGCCGAACGTGTGAGCATGAGTCAAAGCACGCTCGGCGACGACGACCTGTTCGGAGAGGCGGCGGCGGAGATGCGCGCCGACGTCGAGGAGCACCTCGGCGAGGCGCGGTCGGAACTGCCCGACCCGGACGACGTGTGGGAGGCCGAGGCCGACAACGTCCTCGGCGTCCTCAACGGCCTCCGGTCCTCGCTCAACGTCGAGGGCGCGGCCGAGCACGTCCGACAGGCCAAGAAGTGGTACGTCATCGGCCAGCGCGCCGAGGCGTTCGACGACCCCGAGGACCTCGAAGAGGCCATCGAAGAGCTCGAAGAGCTCATCGAGATGGTCGATGAGGCCCACGAACTCGTCGGGGAACTCACCAACACGATGCCGCAACTTCGCGGCGCACTCACCGACGCGGCTGAGGCGGCGGAAGCGGCGGCCGACGACGCCGAAGAAGACGAGGAAGACGAAGAGTAATCGCCGCGCGAGTCGCTGACCGTTCAGTCGAGTTCTCGGCTCTCGACCGCGTCGAGGAGCGACGCGAGCGAGTCGGCCGCGAGCGATTCCAGTTCCGCGCCGCGTTCGGCGTCACCGTCGGCCGGGTCGCCGACGACGCCGTTGTCGGTGAACTCGTCGGAGTCGTGGGCGAGGTTGACGCCCGAGACCCACTCGCCCCAGCGGTCGGCACCGCCCTCGCGGGCCTCGTCGATTCGGTCCTCGCGGACCAGTTCGGGGTGTGTGTGGCGGAGGAGCGCGGTTTCTAGCGGGCCGCCGTGGCCCATGTCCGAAGAGTGCTCGCCGACGGCGTCGAACCACGTGAACGCGACCGCGTAGACGTCGCCCGTCCGCGAGACGCGCCGGCAGAGCTCCGCGAGCGCGTCGATGTTGCCGCCGTGGCCGTTGACGACGACGACGCGGTCGAAGCCGTGGTGAGCGAGCGATTCGACGGTCTCGCGGACGTACGCGCGGAAGGTGTCCGGCGAGACCCACAGCGTGCCGTCGAAGGCGCGGTGTTCCTCGGCGACGCCGACCGGGATGGTCGGACCGACGACGACCTCGCCGTCGAACGCCTCGGCCCCGGCCTCGGCGACCGATTCGGCGTTGAGCGCGTCGGTGCCGAGCGGCGCGTGCGGGCCGTGCTGTTCCGTGCTTCCGACCGGGAGGACCGCGAGGTCGGCGTCGAGGTCGGCGACCTCGGTCCAGGTGGCCTCGGAGAGTCGCATGGCGACAGAAGGGTCGGCCCCGCCCTTAGTGGTGGGCGCTTCGCTCAGTCGTTGCCGGCGTCGACCTCGGCCTGTCGGCGGGCGGCGCGCTCGACGAACTCGTCGGGGAGTTGGTCGATTTCGCCGGCCTGAACGCCCCAGAGGTGGGCGTAGAGGCCGTCTTCCGACAGGAGGTCGTCGTGGGTGCCGCGCTCGACGATGCGGCCGTCTTCGAGGACGAGAATCTGCTCCGCGTCCTTGATGGTCGAGAGGCGGTGGGCGATGCTGAACGTCGTCCGGTCGGCCGTGAGTTCGTCCAGCGAGCGCTGGATGAGCATCTCGGTCTCGGTGTCCACGTCCGAGGTCGCCTCGTCGAGAACGAGGATGTCCGGGTCTTTCAGGATGGCGCGGGCGATGGAGACGCGCTGGCGCTGGCCGCCCGAGAGCTTCACGCCGCGCTCGCCGACCTTGGTGTCGTAGCCCTCGGGGAGGTTCGAGATGAACTCGTGGGCCTCGGCGGCTTTCGCGGCCGCGACGACCGCCTCGTCGTCGGCGTCGAACGTCCCGTAGGTGATGTTGTCGCGGACGGTCCCGTAGAACAGGAACGTCTCCTGGCTGACGTAGGCGATGGACTCCCGGAGGCTGGAGATGGTCACGTCGCGCACGTCCTGTCCGTCGATGCTGACGCGCCCCTCGTCGGGGTCGTACATCCGCATCAGGAGCTTGAGAATCGTCGATTTCCCCGCGCCCGTGGGGCCGACGAGCGCGAGCGTCTCGCCGCCGTCGACCTCGAAGGAGATGTCTTCCACGATGGTCTCGCCGTCGCCGTAGCCGAAGGTCACGTCGTCGTACTCGACGCGGCCCTCGGAGACGGCGAGGTCGGGCGCGTCGGGCTGTTCGGCCAGTCGCGCGGGCTCGTCCATCAGGCCGAAGATGCGGGCGCTGGAGGCGTGGGCGCGCTGATACATGTTGATGATCTGCCCGAACTGGGCCAGCGGCCAGACGAACTGCTGGGTGAGCAGGATGAACGTGACGAACTCGCCGATTTCGAGGTCGCCGGTGAAGGGGCCGGGACCCTGTCCGTTGATGACCCACAGGCCGCCGACGACGAACGTGAGGGTGAAGCCGATGCCCGCGAGGATGCGGAGCGCCGGGAAGAACTTGATGCGGGTGTTGATGGCGTCCCAGTTGGCGTCGAAGTAGTCCATCGAGACGCCGTCGACGCGGTCGGACTCGTGGGGTTCGGCGTTGAACGTCTTGATGACCTGGATGCCGCCGAGGTTGTTCTCCAACCGGGAGTTGAGTTTGCCGACCGACGAGCGCACGTCGGCGTACTTCGGCTGGATGATGCCGACGAACTTCCACGTGAACAGCGCGATGAGCGGCACCGGCAGCAGCGCGACGAGCGCGAGTTGCCAGTTGTACGAGAGGAGGACCACCGCGATGGCGACGACCATCACGGACAGGCGGAAAAACGAGTTCATCCCGTCGTTGAGGAACCGTTCGAGGCGGTTCACGTCGTTCGAGAGGATGGACATCATCTCGCCGGTCTGCTTGTCGGCGAAGAAGTCCATGTTGAGCAGTTGCATCCGGTCGTAGGTGTCGGTCCGAACGTCGTGTTGAATCTGCTGGGCGAAGGCATTCCACCCCCAGTTGCGGAGCCAGTGGAACAGCGCGCCGGCGGTGAAGCTGAACACGATGATGCCGACGGCAAAGAAGAACTGACCGTCTCTGGTCGCGGGGACGAACGGGGCGATCCACGCCTCGGGGACGACGGGGAAGCCGGCCGCGAACGACTTGTCCTGTCGGATGATGGCGTCGATGGCGAGGCCGAGGATGACCGGCGGCATGAGGTCGAGCACGCGGGCGGCGACGCTCGCGAGGACGCCCACGACGAACTCGAAGGTGTTGTCGCGGCCGTACTCGGCGAACAGCCGCCGCATCGGGTTGTCGACCCGCGCTCGTTGGTCCTCGAACGGGTCGTCGTCGGTTTCAGGGGACACGACAGCGGTTCAAGGGGCGCGCGCAGTAAAGTACTCGGGTGCGGGAGCGGGCCGCCGGTAGTTCAACACGAGGCGTTCCGAACCGTGTTCCTGCTCGAACCGCCGGATTCGACGACCGGCTGTTGGCTGACGCCGCAGAGGTCGTTCCGGATGAGTCGGTTGCGGTGGGAGTCGTCCAGCGTGACGCCGTGGGCCGAGAGGCCGGTCGTCACGACGTTCTCGCGGAGGGCGTTGCGGTCGCTTCCGACGAGTTCGAACCCGGCGATGATGATACGGACCTCGTTCTCGACGAAGCGGTTTCGGTGGCTGTCGCGGAGGTGGAAGCCGGGACCACCGCCGTCGGCGAGGTTCCGTCGAAACAGGTTTCGAGAGCTTCCGACGAGCCTCACCGGGAAGTCTTCGGTCAGGAACTCGCAGTCGACGAACTCGTTTCGGTGCGAGTCCACGAGCGTGAGCACGACGGGACTGATGAGCGTGCAGGACTCAAATCGGGTCCGCGTGGTGCGTCTGAGAACGACGCTCTCCGATTCGAAGATGAAAAAGCTCGTGTTCGTCACCGCACAGCGCGACGAGTCCGCGATGACGAGCTGTTGTCTCTCGTCGCTCGGATAGCCGGTGACCTGCGAGTCCGCTATCGTCACCCGGCTCGAATCGGTGATTCGTCCGCCCTTCGTCAGCGCGATGTCGGCTATCGAGACGCGACTGCCCGAGATAGCCGTCTCGCCGACGACGGCGTACCCCCGGCCGTCGACGCGGACGTCGTCGGCGAAAATCTCCAGACAGTCGAGGTCTCCGTCGAGGTAGTACCGCCCCGACTCGGTGATGCTCGCGCATCCCGAGAGCACCGTCCCGGTCGGCCTCGCCCGCGACACGCCCGGCGCGAGCGCCGGAAGCGCGGCGAGCCCCAGTCCGCGAAGCGCACCTCTCCTCGTGATGTGTGTCGACATAGAACACATTCGACTACAACACGTCGGCACAAATACAGATATTGTGAGATTGTTACCAACTACGTATCAGGCTTTGTGACGTACTGGAACACCGACCGGTCGGAGCGGGTCGGACGCAACCCGGACGTCAGACGACTCGGTCTTCGACGTCGGGGTCGACGCCGGCCTCGACGAGGTCCTGCCGGACGCGCTCGCGGAGCGGGTCGGGGACCGTGTCGCGGCCGACGGGGACCGCGACTTCGCCGTCGCCTTTCACCTTCCAGTAGAGGACGCAGTCGGACGGTTCGTAGTACTCGATGCTGTAGGCGTCGTCCGCCCCGCGGTAGTGGACCCGCGCGGCGAACCCCTCGGCGCGCCAGCCTTCGAGTTCGGAGAGCGCCGCGACGTGTTCTGTCATGGTGGGGCCTACGGTCGCCGGCCCTTCGGGCGTTTCGCTTCTACTCGGCTTCGACCCGGTCGCCCGCGGAGATGCCGGTCTCGTTCGTGTAGCCGTAGGGGAGTTCGAGGACGTACCTCCCGGTTCCGCGGTAGCGGGTGAGGTCGGACTCGCTCGTCCCCTCGGGGTCGAGTTCGGCGTGGTGGATGCGCGTGATGGTGCCGTTTTCGGCGACGAAGACGATATCGAGGGGGAAGTCCATGTCGCGCATCACGTAGGCGTAGGTGCCCGACGAGTCGTGGACGAACCACATCCCCTCGTTTTCGGCGAGCGATTCGGTGTCGCTCAGGCCGGTGAAGCGCTTGGCACGGGTGTCGGCGACGCGGGCGTCGACGGTCGCCAGCGTCTCGCCGGTCTCGTCGTCGACGACGGTGAGCGTGGTCCGTTCGTAGCCGTCGGTCGAGCCGGGGACGACCGCCGGGTTGGTGAGGTACGCGACGCTCGCGACCGCGACGACGACGGCGACGACGAGCAGAGCGGTTCGCGCGCGAGAGGTCATTGCCGGACGTGACGGTCGCCGCGCGTCTAAGGGTTCCGGGGACCGGTCGAAACGAAAACCGTTATGAGCGCGAACCGGTTCGATTGAGGTGCAGGGCTCGTGGTCTAGTTGGTTATGACGCGGCCTTTACAAGGCTGAGGTCGGTGGTTCGAATCCGCCCGAGCCCACTAATTCTGTGTGAGCGACAGCGAACACGAATTAGTGAACCGAGGGCGATTCGAACCAGGGAGCAACTCGTTGCGACCGAGGTTCGAATCCGCCCGAGCACCGACTGCTATACGAGCGACCGAGGTTTGAATCCGCCCGATGCCGCTCACACACTTCGTTGCATCACCAAAAGAGACACCGGGACGCTGGCGGCGACGAGACCGAACGCGCCGCCGACGAGCGGTTCGACACCCAGCGACGGACCGAGTAGGTAGCCGCCGACGAATCCGAGCGGGTCGAAGACCAACGCGAGGATGATGAGCTGTACTGCGAAGTTCTTGGAGGTGAACCAGCGGGGGAGTAGCGACACGGTTGTCGAAACGTGTCGCCAACCTGCTATTTAATTTCACGTGGTCGCGGTCGGAGCCACGAGGACGCGAACCCTTTTAGCCCACCACGAACCCACCACCGAGTAGTGAACCCAATCGCGCGACTCCGCGAGAACCCGCGGCGGGCGGCCGTCGCCCTCGGGTACGCGTTCGTCGTCCTCGTGGCGTCGGTCGTTCCGACGCCGCCGGGGAGCCTCACACCGATGGGTCCGCTCGGACTCGTCGGCCTCGACAAGTGGGTCCACGCGGCCGGGTACGCCGGCCTCGGATTCGGTTTCGCGGCCGCGACTCGCGCGAGGGGGCGCGAGGAAGTCGCGGCGGCCGTCGTCGCCGCCGGCGCGTTCGGAGCGGGCATCGAGGTCGTGCAGGCGGTGCTCCCGTATCGGTCGTTCGGCGTCGCCGACGCGGGGGCGAACCTCGTCGGCGCGGTCCTCGGCGGGGTCGTCTGGGTCGCGCTCGTTCGGGTCGCGGAGTCCCGGAGGTAGGGTTATCTCACCACCTCTCCAAGGGGGCACGAACGGTGAAGGAAATGGGCACGAGACGACTCATCCGGGCACTCGGTCTCGCGGGAATCGGCGTCGTCGGGGCGTACCTCCTTGCGGTTCGGCCGTGGCACAGGCGCTGGGGGACGACAGACGACGAGGCGACGGGCTGGCTCCCCGGCGACGACTTCGTCGGCGACGCGGACGTCACCTCGACGCGGGCGATCACGATTACGGCCCCCGCGCGGGCGGTCTGGCCGTGGGTCGTCCAGTTGGGACAGGGCCGCGGCGGGTTCTACAGCTACGAGCGACTGGAGAACCTGTTCGGTCTGCAGATTCACAACGCGGACCGAATCCTCCCGCAGCACCAGCGACTCGACGTGGGCGACGAGATACGACTCGGCCCGCCGGGGTCGGGCGCGCCGTCGTTCCGGGTCGCCTTCGTGGACCCCGAGCGGAGCCTCGTGTTGAGCGCGCCGGGCTGGGAGACCGGAGAGAGCCCGGCGACGTGGACCTTCGCGTTGCACGAGGTTGCGCCCGGCGCGACGCGGCTGGTCGTCAGGTTCCGCGGGCGGTCGGAGACGCTCCGCGAGCGCGCGATGAACCGATTGGTCGTCGAGCCGGTCCAGTTCGCCATGGAGCGGAAGATGCTCAAGGGGATTCGTTCGCGGGCGGAGCGGGCGCGGGCGAGCCCGACGGGCGGCCGGCACCGCTGACCGGACGCCGACGGGCGATTCGAAAGCCTTTTTGATTCGGTCCGGCTTCGGAAGAGTGCGAGCCGCCTTAGCTCAGACTGGGAGAGCACTCGACTGAAGATCGAGCTGTCCCCGGTTCAAATCCGGGAGGCGGCATATTCTGAGATTCTGAGCGGGGCGAAGAATCGAAGAAACGACGCCGGACTGATTTGAACCCAAGAAGTCGAACGGAGTGAGTCTTCTTTCGGTTCAAATCCGGGAGGCGGCATTTCTCTGTACCTGACCACCGAGCGAAGCGAGCGTGGCAGGTACTGTAACTGCCACCCGACCGAATTCTGAACCAGCGAGCAAATCGAAGATTTGCGAGCGAGGTTCAAATCCGGGAGGCGGCATTTTTCTGCGAACTACCGAGGGAGCGGAGCGACCGAGAGTCACCCTCGGTCGGCGGCAATCGAATTCCGGGCGGCGCAATCGAACAAGACAGCATTCAGACGTTTCAACCCCGGAGAACCGAACACACGGCACCGCTGGACCCAGAGGCGTTCTTCAGAAGACTTATCCGCGTGAGGTCGCTTGATTCAAAGGCAATGGCGAAAGGTAAGGTCGACTTCTTCAACGACACTGGCGGCTACGGTTTCATCTCTACTGACGACGCGGACGACGACGTGTTCTTCCACATGGAAGATGTTGGCGGTCCGGACCTCGAAGAGGGTCAGGAAGTGGAGTTCGACATCGAACAGGCCCCCAAGGGCCCGCGCGCGACCAACGTCACGCGCCTGTAATTCGGTCTCCGAATTCAGAGACAGACGAATCGATTTCTGAGAATTTTTTACACACCCTGAGCCGCGGGACCGCCCGGCGTCGGGCGTGCGGCGTCCGCGCGGCGCGCGGTAGCCACCGTTCCGACCCGCGACCCAGAAGGCTCTTATCCCTCGGTAGTTGTGCATCAAACGAACAACAATGTCCGACGACGGGGAGCTGGAACCTCCCGCGGGGATAGACGACTCCCACATCGGCGCGGGCGTCTTCGACGAGACGATGGGCCCGGGTTCGTCGTTCGCACACCTCTACCGGGGCGAGATACACCGGATGAAGTCGTGGCGGGAGCGGCTGGACCGGACCAGCAACTGGGCGATTACGCTGATGGCCGGGATTCTGACGTGGTCGTTTTCCGCACAAACGCACCCGCACTACATCATCCTCCTCGGGGTGGTGACGCTGAGCATCTTCCTCTGTATCGAGGCGCGGCGCTTCCGCGCGTACGACATCTGGCGCTCGCGGGTTCGGATGTTTCAGCAGAACGTCTGGGCGTACGCGCTCGACCCGGACGGCGGCGTCCTCGACGAGGACTGGCGGAAGAAACTCGGCGAGGACTACCGCACGCCGAACATGAAGATACCCTTCGAGGAGGCGCTGGCCCACCGGCTCCGCCGGGTGTACCTGCCGCTTTTCCTCGTGATGCTCGTCGCGTGGGTCATCCAGCTTACGACGTACACGGAGGGCGCGACGCTCGTCGGGAGCGCCGGCATCGGCGGCATCCCCGGCAACATCATCGTCGCGTTCGTCGCCGGGTTCTACGCGACCCTGCTCGGCATCTCGTTCCGCCCGCGCGAGTGGCACGTCAACGGCGAACTCATCCCGAGCGACGTGACGGGGTGGGAGGAGTCGGAGTACGGCGGGTCGTAGCGCCGCAATTCGAAATGGTTTTTTCGCTCCTGTGCGTCTGTCGAATCGCGCCGCCTTAGCTCAGACTGGGAGAGCACTCGACTGAAGATCGAGCTGTCCCCGGTTCAAATCCGGGAGGCGGCATATTCTACGATTCTGAGCGGAGCGAAGAATCGAAGAAACGACGCCGGACTGATTTGAACCAGCGAGTAACTCTCCGAGTCGCGAGTGAGGTTCAAATCCGGGAGGCGGTCCCATGTTAAGACCGAGAGCGACAGCTGAATCCTCGCCTACGCCCGCGCCTCGCCGAGCCACGCGGGTTCGTCGACGGTCGTCGAGCCGACGCCCGTGAGTGAGTACTCCCACGACCCGCTCACTTCGGTCCCGTCGTCCATCCGCCCCGAGAACGCCCACGATTCGTGGCGCGAGAGGCCGTCTCCGTCGACGAGGACGACGTACTCGAAGCTCGTGACCTCCAGCGTGCCGGGTTCGCCCTGCGCCGCGGCCGACCCGGCGAGAATCAGCGCCTCGTTGGCGGCCGACAGCTCGTAGCGTTCGACGGACGCGCCGTCGAACGTCTCGGTGCCGGCGAACGTGAGGTCGTCGTCAGCGCCGTACGCGCGGGCCTGCGAGAGCGCGATGGCGGTGGCGAGGACCTCCGTCGACCCCTCGTAGGAGGTGTAGGTGGCCTCGTCGCCGTCGCCGACCCGGACGTACGTCACGCCGTCAGCGACGAACTGCTCGACGGCCCCCGAGTCGGGTTGGCCGTCGGTCGTCGACGTCGTGCGGGTGTGCGACCGTTCGGTTTCGAGGTCGGCGGCGAACTCGCGGGTGACCGCGGTCTCGACGCCGTCCGCGTCGACGCCGGTGTACGACCAACTGACGGTGAAGCTCCCGGCGTCGCGGAGGAGGCGCTCGGGGTCGTTCAACTCGAAGTCGTCGCCGTCGGTGGACCCGTCGACAGCCGAGCCGCCGGTGGATTCGCCGGTGTCGTCGATACCGTCGGTGTCGTCGGTCTGGGCGGCCGGTGCGACGTCAGCGCCGCCGGCACATCCGGCGAGGAGCACGAGAACTGCGACAATCAGGACGGGAACACGGTTGGAGTACACGGCGACCGTACGACGAGTAGAATCTTAAGTAGGCACAGCGAATCGCGTCGGTTCGGCGCTGTCGGCGACGAACGCGAGCGCGCACCTCAGGCCGTCACCGACGCCGACTCGGTCACGTCGCGGTGCGAGACCCGAACCTCGACGCCCGACGGGGTGACCGAGACGGTCACGTCGTCGACGGTGCGTTCGTATTCGGCCGTGTGGGTGCCGGACCGCGAGATGCGCAGGCGCTTCGAGAGGAGGCCGGCGTCCGCGAGCGGGTCGAGTTTTCGGTAGGTCGTCGAAAGCGGGAGGTCGCACGCCTCCGAGAGTTCGCTCGCCGAGCGGGCGACGCCGTCGGTCGCGTCGAGGATGCACCGGCAGTCGTCGTCTTCGAGAAGCGAGAACAGCGCGTCGACCTCGGCGTGGTCGTCGACGACGCGGGGTTCGGACGACGCGGTTGCAGAGCGGAAATCGAACGGGAGCGAAGCCTGACTCATACTTCTGTAGAATCGGCGAACGGGGACCAACGGACAGCCCCGATAGCGTGGGACGTTTATATACTCCCGGCGGGCGGGGACGCGGCGGCCGCTAGCCCTCTTCGAGAATATCGCCGAGCAGTTTCGTCAGGGCGGCGGCGAGGTGTTCCGAGAACGTCGACTGGTTGATGCCGAGTTCCGCGGCGACCTCGGTCGCGTTGGCTCCGCGCGGGCGCTCGAAGTAACCCATCCCGTAGGCGGTCTGGAGGACTTCGAGCTGGCGGGTGGTGAGCTTCCCGCGGTCGACGAAGACGCTGTCGCCGGGGGCGTCGCCGGTCGGCGAGCGCACGAGGCGTTTGATGTCGAGCCCGGAAAAGCGGTCGCGAAGCTCGCCGATGACGGCCTGTAGCTGTTCGTAGTCGGCGGCGTGGAAGACGAGCGTCAGGCTGCCGCGCTGGGCGAAGTAGCGGTCGACCGGACAGCCGAACTCGCCGAGGCACTCGCAGGGACAGCCGGCGCTCCCGTCGTGGGTGTAGCGGTAGAGATGCTTCGACCCGTAGGAGAAGATGGGTTCGAGCGCGGACGCCTCCGGCGGGTCGTCGGCCTCGACGACGAACTCCGAGACGCTGACGTCGCCGGGGGTCGAGACGACGCTGGTCGAGACGGAATCGACGACGGAGTCCGTCGAGTGAGCGACCGAGGCGACGGGGCAGACCGACGGCGAGGCGAACTCGACCGTGGCGCGAATACCGGCTGGCATCGTGTTACGCGCGGGCGATTTGGGGGTCGCCGCGGGACGAGGGGACCGCCGCGACGAGGGCCGTCCCGGATGCGACGACAGCGGGCATTACTGTTCGGGCTCCGCGCCGTCCAGTTCGACGGCTCGGCCGCTCAGCGTCTCGGGGTCGAGTTCGAACAGTTGGATGTCGAGGTCGCGCTTCGTCTCGCCCCAGATTTCGAACAGCGGGCGCTTGGCCTTGCCGTACTGGACGATTCGTTCGACGGTCAGCTCGTCGGGGTCGACGCGTTCGAGCGTCCCCTCGGCGATGATGCTCCGATAGCTCCCGTCGTTCGACTCGTGGACGACGAGTCGCGCCCGCGGCGACGACGTGAGGAACTGCCGCTTTTCGCTTTCGGGCGTGGAGACGAGTCGGAGATAGAACCGACCGCTCTCGCCGTCGTAGCCGTAGGAGATGGGTATCGCGTATGGTTCGTCCGCCTTCGCGAGCGAGAGGACGCCCGTCTCGTGACGAGCGAGAACCCCGTGTATCTCGTCGGGCGAGAGTTCGGTCTGTTGGTCCAGAGACATCGGTTCGTACCACCAAACTCGTGGCCGACGTAATTACTGTTACTTCTCGGCGGTGCCCGAGAGAGCCCAGTCTGGCGAAACCGGGGGGCTCGGCCGCGGCCGAGGGGCGCTCAATCGGTCGAAAACGCGTCCGGCGTGAGCGCGGCGCTGCAGATGACACAGCCGTTTTCGAGGAGGGCGTCGCGCATGGAGTCGTTGACCAGCATGGACTCCGCACACTCCGGGCAGACGAATGTGTAGTCCGCGCTGTCGCTCATGTGGTTCGTAGTACGCGTGGCACACGTATATGTAGCCTACTGTTTTTCGAACGCCGAGCGCGCGCCGGGCCGCGCGCCGCGGCCGGACGCGACGACGGAGTGAGACTCACGCGGGACATGGGTCGAAGGCGTCGGTCGAGGCGGGGCTTCCGCAGATGGGACAGCCGCGTTCGAGGACCGCCGCGCGCATCCCGCCGTTGACGGCGAACCCCTCGCCGCACTGCGGACACGTGAACTCGTAGTCGTCCGTCGGCGACATCGCGCTCATCAGTCCACCTCCGGCGAGGCGAGCGCCGTCTCCGTTCGCTCCGTCCGTCGGGTCGGGCCGGCGACGCGCGCCGCGGTCGGCGACGGCGACGGCGTTCTCACCGCGTTCATCGCGACCGGCCCTCCGCGCCGTCTTCGCCGCCGTCGGTGGCGACCTGCCGGAACGCGAGCGACACGCCCGCGTCGTCGAACGAAAACGAGAGCGTGTCGAAGTTGGTCGCGAACTCCCGCGGGTGGTGCGCCGCGGTCTGGATACGGAGTCGCTCGTCGAGGAGCGACGCCTCGGTGAGCTGGTCGAGCTTCCGGTAGACCGACGACAGCGGCACGTCACAGAGTTCGGCGCACTCCTGTGCGGTCCGCGGGGCCTCGTCGCAGGCGGCGAGGATGCGCCGGCTGTCACCGTCGCTGAGCGCGGAGAGGGCGCTCGACGGGTCAGAGAGGACGTGACTGCGGCGCGAGTTTCGGGTCAGCGACTGTTCGACGGCGGAGACAGATGACGCGTTCATACATCTACAGACAGCCGGCAACGGGAGGTATCTCCTCCCGCGCTATCCGGGGAGGTTTAAGTACTCGGCCCGTCGCCGGCTTCGAGTTGCGCCAGTCTACGGCGCACCGCGGGGTTCGAACTCGGCGCGAGGATGAAGTGGCCCGCGCCCATCGTGAGGCTCCGCAAGTACCAGTAGACGACGCGCTCGACCGGGCGGAACCGGCCGTCCGTCAGGGCGACCGCACCGCGCCACGCGTTCCGTCGCCCCTCGCGGAGCGTGAAAAACGACAGCGCCTCGTCCAGCCGCCCCAGCGACTCGTCGATATCGGCGACGCCGTCGGCGTACCGCTCGGCGATGAGGGCCTGTTCCTCGTCGACGAGACGGCGGAGGACCCGGTTGATGCGGCGGTGGTCGTCGTACTTCGCGGGGCGGTCGGGGTCGATACCGACCTCGTGGAGCGCCAGCGCGAGGTCGTAGTTGACGTGCGCGTTGACGCCGAGCAACACGTCCTGCACGACGAGCGACTCCCCGGCGAGCGCCGTCTCGAAGGAGAGTTGCCACGGGTCGGGCACGTCGTCGTGGTCGCCGCGCTCGAAGGCGCGGAACGCCCGGCGATAGTGGTCCGCGAAGGTGACGAGGTAGTCGGCGACCCACTCGGGGTCGGTGAACTCGTCGCCGCCGAGTCCGCGGTCTACCTCGGCGGTCACGCGGACGTAGATAGTCAGGAAGGCGGCGCGGCGGTCGCCGCGCTCGTACAGGAGCGATTCGAGCGCCGACAGCCGGTCGTGGGCGTCGGCCACGTCTCGGAACGGCGCGTCGACGAGGGCGAGAACCTCCTCGCTCGCGTCGCGGGCGACGCGGGAGAGAGAGGGGTTCGGCGTCCGCACCGCGGCCGCGAGCTTCCTTCCCTCCTCGAACGTCGTCCGTCGCATAGGCTGAATTCTCAGACGGTCCCGGCTTCGATAACGATACCGGCGCGCGCGGGTCGTCACGGTCCGGGCCGCGGCGGGTCACTCGGCGGCGCGGCGCTCACGCGCCCCGGCGCTGGAGACCGGACCGAGCGTCGATACGAAGCTCCCAGCCGAGGATGTCCTGCATCGGCTCCGTCTCCGAGAACAGGGTCGGGTACCACGCGTTGTCTTCGAGCACGTCGCGGACGCGGTCCCAGTCGCCGTCGTCGACCCGGCGGAGTTCGCCGTCGACGACGACGCTCTCCCACTCGTCCCGCGAGGGGGCGTTCCAGACGGCGAAACTCGCGCGGGCGGTCCGCTCGGCGAAGTCGGTCTTCTTCGAGGACTCGCCGGGGCGGAGGAAGACGAAGTAGAGCCGCCCCCGGTCGGCGTCGTACCCGAACGAGAGGGGAATCCCGTAGGCGACGCCGTCGTCCGCGAGCGAGAGGACGCCGACGCCCTCCTCGCGGAGCAGGCGGTCTATCTCCTCGGCCGGCATCTCGATTCGGTTGTGGTCGGCGAAACTCGGGGCCATGTGAGATATACGCACGGAGGCGACATAAGCCTGCCAGCGAATCGGAACGACCGGCGAGCGCCGCGGGCGGCGCGCGACGCGGGGCTTATCCCCGACGACAACGAACCGCGGGACGACACCCGGATGACGGTGAACACACTCCACCGGCCGACGCACCGAGACGCCCTCGTCCACCTCGAAGCCGCCTTCGAGCGCGGCGACATGGTGACGATATTCGGTCGGTGTACGGTCGACTACGACGGCCGCGCGACGAGCGAACTCGGTCCCGGCGACCGCCTCGTGGTGCTGAAGCCGGACGGCTCGATTCTGGTCCACACCGACGAGAAGCGGACGCCCGTCAACTGGCAGCCGCCGGGATGCACCCATTCCGCGAGCGTCCGCGACGGCCGGCTTCTGGTCCGGAGCACGCGCACGAGCCCCGACGAGCGACTCGACGTGCAGTTCGAGCGCGTCGAGCAGTGTTCGGCCTACGCCGTCGACGACCGAAGCGACCTCGAACTCGTCGGGAGCGAAGAGGACCTGCGCCAGCACATCCTCTCGGACCCCGACGTCCTCGAAGCGGGCTTCGAGCCGCTCGAAACCGAGCGGCAGAGCGACGCGGGCGCTATCGACATCTTCGGCGAGGACGCCGACGGCGTCGCGGTCGTCGTGGAGTTGAAGCGCCGGCGCGTCGGCCCCTCGGCGGCGAGTCAGCTTCGCCGGTACGTGGACGCGCTCCACCGCGAGTTCGGCGACGACGAGCCGGTTCGCGGCGTTCTCGTCGCCCCCTCGGTCACGGAGCGAGCCGCCGACATGCTCGACCGCGAGGGGCTGGAGTTCGTCGCGCTCGACCCCGAGACGGGCGAACCGCCGGTCGAGGAGGACGACGGCGAGAGCCGGGACGAAGGAGAGACCGCAGACGACGACGGCGACGGCAACCGCGACACCGACGACGGCGACGGCAACCGCGACGACGCCTAATCAGTCCAGACCGGCGGCGGCGACGAAGTTCTCGACGGTTCGGTCGGCCGTCACGTCGCCGAAGTCGCGGTCGGCGTCGCTTTCGGGCCAGCCGAAGTCGTCGGCGACGCGGTCGAGGAGGGCGGCCGTGAACTCGGGGTGGTACTGGACCGTCCAGACGGGCGCGTCCTCGTGGCGCGTGGCGAGGTAGTCGTAGTAGTCCGCGGAGGCGACGGTCTCCATGCGGTCGCCGGGGGCGACGACGTAGTCGCCGTGGACCATCGGGATGCGCCCGGAGACGCCCTCGAACAGGGGGTCGTCGCCGAGGTCGACGTCGGCGATGCCGCGGCGCTGGTCGCCGGCTTCGACGGTGCCGCCGAGGGCGTCGTTGACGAGTTGGTGGCCGAAGCAGACGCCGAGCGTGGGCAGTTCGCGGGCGACGAGGTCGCGGGCGAGCAGGCGCGCGTCGTCGAGCCACGGCCGCCCGTCGGTCTCGTAGACGCCCGCGGTGCTCCCGGTGATGACGACGGCGTCGACGTCCGAGAGCGTCGGGAGGCCGTCGTCGGGAAGCGAGTGAACGGTCCCCTCGCGGCCGGCGAGGGCGAGGTCGGCGAGCGCGTCGGTGAAGTACGCGGGGCCGTTCGCGGGCATACAGTCGCAGACGAGCAACATGGTCCGAATCGTGACGGTGGCGGCGCATAAGCGTGTCTCCCGGCCGGGACGGGCGGCCCGTCCGCCACCGGCGCTCGGCGCGGCTCGACTACGGTTCGGCGGCCCGCCGCGACGAACCGGCGTGCCAGCGCCTCACACGACCGCGGCGGGCGAATGAAGCTTCGAAGCGTTTTTAGCCCGCCTGACCCTTCGGTTTCACAAGTAACCATGTCAGACAAACCCGCCTCTATGTACCGGGAGATTACGAACCCGGCGTACACCCGACGCGAGTACATCACGGGCATCCCCGGTTCGAAGATCGCACAGCACAACATGGGCGACCTGCAGGCCGACCCCGAGGACTACCCCGTCCAGATCAGCCTGAAGGTCGAAGAGGAAGTGCAGATTCGCCACGGTTCGCTCGAATCCGCGCGTCTGTCTGCCAACCGCCTCATGCTCAAGCACGCGGGCGAAAAGCAGTACAAGATGATTCTGCGCAAGTTCCCGCACCACGTCATCCGCGAGAACAAGCAGGCGACCGGCGCGGGTGCGGACCGTGTCTCCGACGGGATGCGCCAGTCGTTCGGGAAGGTCGTCGGGACCGCCGCTCGCATCCCCAAGGGCGAGACGGTGTTCACCATCTACTGCGACGTCGAGGACGCGGAGACGGCGAAGGACGCCTTCCGCCGCGCGTACAACAAGATGTCGCCGCCGTGCCGCATCGTCGTCGACCGCGGCGAAGAACTGCTCGTCGCGTAAGTTCGCGTCTGCGCGCCGGCGCGCTCGGAACGCGCCTCGCCTCGAACCCACCATTTTTCCCCCGGGACCCCGCCTCGTAGCGTATGCTTCGGTTGGCGGTCACCACCTCCAGCGAGACGTTCGAGCGAATGCGCGGCCCGCTCGGCGACCGCGGCATCGACGTGGGACACCTCCCCGCCGAGGGGTTCGCGCTCGACCTCTCGACGCCGCCGGCCGAGCCGTTCGACGTCGGCTTCGTCTATCCCTCCCGCCCGATGGAGGGCGGCGTCGTCACCGCCAGACACGACCTCCCGTGGGTGAACACGCGCGAGGACGTCCTCACCTCGCGGAACAAGGCGGGCGTCATCGCGGCGCTCGAACGCGCCGGCCTGCCGGTCCCGCGGAGCGTCTGCGTCTCGAACCCGGCCGACGAGTCCGACCTGCTCGACGCCGTCGAATCCGCGGGCCTCGACTATCCCGTGGTCGTCAAGCCGAACTCGACGACTCGGGGCGTCGGCATCGCCAAGGCCCACGACCCGGACTCCCTTTCGGGCCACGCGGACGTGCTGAGCCTCGTCCACGACTTCCGAGCGACCGGCGACAAGTCCTTCCTGATTCAGGAGTGGCTCCCGGACGCGCGAGACTACCGGGCGATGGTGCTCGACGGCGAGGTCGTCGGCGCGGTGGAGCGCCGCCTGTCCGACGGCGCGCGCGACGGCGGGCGCTGGAAGCACAACGTCCACCGCGGCGCGGAGGCGGTCGGCGTGGCCCTCCCGAAGCGACACCGCGACCTCGCCGAGGCGGTCGCCGACGAGTTGGGCATCCGCTATCTGGGGGTTGACTTGCTCGAATCCGACGGACGGGTCGTCGTCTCGGAGACGAACGCCCGGCCGACCATCGACGACGACGCGAAGTACGACGACGGCTTTTTCGACCGACTGGCGGCGCTCGTCGAGCGGGTCGCAAAGAAGTCCTGAGCGGGCCGCGGCGAAGTCGAGTCGTTACTCGACGTCGATGGCGGCGGAGTCCTCGGCGCGGTCGAACGTGACCTGCAGGACGCCGTTGTTGAAGGTGGCCGACGCGGAGTGCTCGTCGACGCGGGCCGGGAGGCGGATGCGCTCGTCGTACTCGCGGCGGTCACCGGCGGCGCTGATAGTCAGCGTCTCACCGTCGCACTTGAGGTCGATGGCGTCTTTGTCGACGCCCGGGAGGTCCGCGACGAGTCGGAGTGTAGAGCCCTCATCGTACACGTCGATGTGGGTCTCGGAGGCGAATCCGGCGTCGCCTCCGGTCATGTCGTTCATCATCCGTTCGATTTCGTCGAAGATGTTGTCGAACGGGTCGTCGCGGTCGTCTCTGACCATGAGGGCCGCTATGAAATCGGAGGATAAAACGTTTCTGCCTGTGACAGTCACCTGCCAGCGAATCGCCAGAATTCGGCCGCGAGCGCCCGTCTACGGCCCGACCACTCGACCCTCCAGTTGGCGTATCAATCTCCGCACGTGTCTGACCGATTCTGTTCGTTTCTGTCGGTATTGTGACTGTGAATGAAAGGTAACGTTCGATTCAGTCGGATTTACCGAAACAGATATACTCTTGCGCCCGGGATATCAATACGGATACTACTCGAACATGAGTGAAAAATCCTACCTCAGCGCGGGCGAGAACGTGGACGAATCGGACGTGGTGCGGGTGGCACTCAACGGCTTCGGCCGCATCGGCCGGAACATCTTCCGTGCCGTCCTCGACAACCCGAAGGTCGAACTGGTCGCCATCAACGACGTCATGGACTTCGACGACATGGCGTACCTCGCGAAGTACGACTCCGTCATGGGCCGACTCGACGGCGTCGAGCGCGACGGCGACTCGCTTTCCATCGGCGGCACCTCGGTGGGTCTCTACAACGTCCAGTCCCCCGCGGAGCTTCCGTGGGGCGAACTCGACGTGGACGTGGCGCTCGAATGTACGGGCATCTTCCGCACGAAGGAAGACGCCTCCGCACACCTCGAAGCGGGCGCGGACAAGGTCGTCATCTCCGCGCCGCCGAAGGGCGACGAGCCCGTCAAGCAGATCGTCTACGGCGTCAACCACGACGAGTACGACGGCGAGGACATCGTCTCGAACGCCTCCTGTACGACCAACTCCGTCACGCCGGTCGCGAAGGTGCTCGACGAGGAGTTCGGCATCGAGAACGGTCTCCTGACGACCGTCCACGCCTACACGGGCAGCCAGAACCTCATCGACAGCCCCCACGCGAAGCAGCGCCGCGGGCGCGCCGCCGCCGAGAACATCGTCCCGACGACGACCGGCGCGGCGCAGGCGGCCACCGAGATTCTGCCCCAGCTCGACGGCAAGCTCGACGGCATGGCGATTCGCGTCCCCGTGCCGAACGGCTCGCTCACCGAGCTCGTCGTCCGGCTCGAAGACAAGCCCTCGGTCGAGGAGATCAACGACGCCTTCCGCGCCGCGGCCGACTCCGGCCCGCTCGCTGGCGTCCTCGGTTACACGGACGACGAGGTCACCTCGCGTGACATCCTCGGCCTGCCGTTCTCCAGCACCGTCGACCTCAACACGACGAACCAGGTCAACGACGGCGGCCTCTACAAGATTCTGACGTGGTACGACAACGAGTTCGGCTTCTCCAACCGGATGCTCGACGTCGCCCACTTCGTCACGCACCAGTAGACACCGCCGCCGCGAATCGCCCGCGATTTCAGCGCGAGCTACCCACCACTAAATAATCCCTCCACGTTCTTCCACCCGATGTTCAAGACCCTCGACGACCTCGACCCGGAGCAGCGCGTACTCGTCCGACTCGACCTCAATTCGCCGATCGAAGACGGCGAGGTCCAAGACAACCGACGGTTCGACCGCCACGCGGAGACCGTCCGCGAACTCGCCGAGGCCGGCCACCGCGTCGTCCTCATGGCCCATCAGGGCCGTCCCGGTGGCGACGACTTCGTCTCGCTCGAACAGCACGCCGACATCCTCGCGAGCCACGTCGGCCGCGACGTGGCGTTCGTCGCCGACACCTACGGCGACGAAGCCATCGACGCCATCGACGCGCTCGAAGCCGGCGAGGTGCTCCTCCTCGAAAACACGCGGATGTGCGACGAGGAACTCCCCGAGGAAGACCCCGAGGTCAAGGCCGACACCGAGTTCGTCCGGACCCTCGCCGAGCACGTCGACGCCTACGTCAACGACGCCTACTCGGCGGCCCACCGCTCGCACGCCTCGCTGGTCGGCTTCCCGCTCGTGTTACCCGCCTACGCGGGCCGCGTGATGCAGACCGAGTACGAGGCGAACTCCTCTATCGCCACCCGCGAGTTCGACGGGCAGGTGACGATGGTCGTCGGCGGGACGAAAGCCACCGACGTCATCGACGTGATGAACAACCTCGGCGACAAGGTCGACCAGTTCCTCCTCGGCGGCATCGCCGGCGAACTGTTCCTCCGCGCGGCCGGCAACGACGTGGGCTTCGACCTCGAAGGGATGGACTTCTTCGACGACCAGTGGGAGGAAAACCGCGAGACCATCGAGTCGCTGCTCGACGAGCGCGGCGACCAGATTAAGCTCGCGGTCGACCTCGCCTACGAGAACGAGACCGACGACCGCGGCGAAATCGCGGTCGCCAACATCACCGAGAAGGACCGCGCGTACCTCGACGTGGGCTCGATGACGGTCGACGAGTACGACCCCATCATCCGCGACTCCGAGGCCGTCTTCGTGAAGGGCGCGCTCGGCCTGTTCGAAGACGAGCGGTTCGCGGTCGGCACGACCGGCGTCCTCCGCGCCATCGCCGAGACCGACTGCTTCTCCGTCGTCGGCGGCGGCGACACCTCCCGCGCCATCGAGATGTACGGCATGGACGAAGCCGACTTCGGCCACGTCTCCATCGCCGGCGGCGCGTACATCCGCGCGCTGACCGGCGCGCCGCTCGCCGGCGTCGAGGCGCTGAAGCAGGACTAAACGCGCGCAGCGTCACCCGTCTCTCTTCTCGGCGAACACGCCGGCCGCGCCGTCGACGAGAATCGCGACGCCACCCGCGAAGACCAACAACGTGAGGAGTCCGCCGACGGCGTTGTCGTCGGGGAAGTCCCCCGAGGCGCGAACCGCCAGCGTCCACCCGGCGCTGAACGCCGCGTAGCCCGCCATCGCCGCGCCGATGGCGACGTTCGTTCCGCCGCCGAGCGTCACGCTGAGCGCCGGCGACCCGACTTCCCCAGCCTCGTCGGCGGCGGTCTCGGCGGAGCCGTCCGTCTCGCCCGCGTCGCCGTCGGAGTCGTCGCGTTCTGACACGTCCCGAACGGGGACCGCGCGGGACATAAGTGTCACCCAACGTTGATAGCCGACGCCGCCGAAGCGACGCGCATGAAACTCGGCGTCGTCTCCGACACGCACGACAACCTCGACTACGTCGAAGCCGCGGTCTCGCACTTCGAATCGGAGGACGTGGACGCGGTCGTCCACTGCGGCGACATCGTCGCGCCCTTCTCGGCCGCGCCGTTCGACGCGGACTTCGACTTCCACGCCGTCCGCGGCAACAACGACGGCGAGTGGGCGCTCCGCGAGGCGGTCGAGTCGTTCGGCACCTACCACGGCGACTTCGCGCGCCTGACCCTCGACGGCCAGGAGATAGCGGTCTACCACGGCACCGAGGCCGGACTGGTCGATGCCCTCGTCGAGTCCGAAACGTACGACTTCGTCCTGCGCGGCCACACCCACGAGCGGGTGGTCGAACACCGCGGGAAGACGACGCACGTCAACCCCGGCGGCCTGCCGATTCCCGGCGCGGACGACGAGTTCCACGTCGCGGTCGTGGACCTCGACACCGGGAACGTGGCGTCGCGGTCGCTGTGAGGGGCAAGCGAGCTGGCGGGCCGTTTGGTTTTCCCAGTCAGCTGTTTGTCGTGTGAAACAGCTGCTCGGTAGCGCGTACGAACGTTCCGACTCTTATTCCACGATCTCGAATGGTGCGGCGAGTGCGATTCCCGTATCGTTATCGGAGAATCCCCAGTAGATGAATCGGTACGTTCCTGCCGTATGTATCGTACACCGTTGAAATGGTCCCCAGAAGTCGTTCGCACTGAGTTCCATCTCCCATCGGAGCTCGTCGCCAGGGGCCAGTATCTGTTCAGAGGATGACCACTCGTACTCGTCTCGCACACCGATTGTGTTTCGCCACGTCCCCTTATCGACCAAGCGCTGAATCATGTATCGTGGTTTCCCGAGTGTGGTGAGGGAGTCAGTAGACTCGTTTGTGAGCGTCGCGACGAATTGCTCACCTGGCGAGACAGATTGTGGCACTGTCAGAGACGCATATCGAAGGTAGTCCACTATCGATCGATTGGTGAAAACGTCCCCAACGTCTCGATAACCCGAAGAACAGACGTTCTGGTCACGTCGCGTAATAGTATTGAGGCACCCAGACAGGGCCGCCGTTCCGATTGCACCGGCGAGTGCGAGAAATCGGCGGCGGGGAAGAGGAGGGCTCATATCAGTAACAGACGCTACTGTCGGCATGTATTTATTCTAACCTGATACCGATGAATCCGACACCCGTGCGCTGGACTAATTGAGATGTGGTTTCTCTGTACTAACCGCACAGCGTCAGACGACACCGTCTGCTGCGGATTCGAACAGCCGAATGGGTGAAAAAGCCGCGACCGCACCGAACTGAACAGGCGATTCGCGTTAGTCGTCGGCGAACTCCGCGCGCGCCTGCTCAGCGAAACCGGACGGGCTACCGGAGATGCCGATACCGAGCGTCTGGTCCGTGAGTTCCATGCTCGTCTGCTGGTCTTCGGTGTCGAACATCGCGCGGATGGCGTCGACGTTCTCGGGAATCACGTCGGACTGCTGGTGGATGGCCTGGAACAGGTAGAGGTCCCGGCCGTTGACGCCGATGGACTCGCCCCACACGCAGTTTTCCCACATGTCGCCGCGCGGGCGGCCCGCGTCGAGCGCGAAGTCCATGAGTTTGCCCGCGCCGTCGATGCCCATCCCCTCCGGGATGACGTAGACGCGGTTCTCGCCTTCGAGCAGTTGGCGGACGTGCGCGCCGGTCACGTCGTCTTCGAGCGTGACGTTGAGCGCGTGGACGTGCATCAGCGTCGCCGGCACCTTCAGCCCGAGCGTGTCGATTTCGAGGTCGGGGAAGATGGTCTTCACGTCGGGGCCGTGGTGAGAAGGAATCTTGATGGGGTTCGGGAGGATGTCGTTTATCGGCCCGCGGGAGTTCTGACCGGGGTCGCCGCCGCGGCGGACGAGCGTCGCCCGGACCTTCTCGACGCCGTACTCGGCTTCGAGCGGCGCGATGATGCGCGACAGGCCGGTCGTGTTACAGGAGACGACGCGGACGTAGTCGGCGTCGCGGGCGGCGTCGAAGTTGGCCCGCGCGTTGAAGCTCACGTCGGCCACGTCGGCGTCCTCGCCGCCTTGGAAGATGGCGGGCGTGTGGTGGGTCTCGTACAGTTCGCGGTTCTCCGCGCCGATGCCGGACGGCGTGCAGTCGACGATGATGTCCGCCTTGGCAACCAGTTCGTCCACCTCGCCGGCGAGGTCGACGCCGGCTTCGGAAAACAGCGGCGAACGTTCCGGAATCGCGGCGTACATCGGGTAGCCGCGTTCGCCCGCGGTGTGCGCTTCGAAGTTGGGCTGGGTCTTGGCCACGCCGATGAGTTCCATGTCGGGCTGCGCGTGGACCGCGTCGGCGACGCGCTTGCCGATAGTGCCGTAGCCGTTGACACCCACTCGTATCATGGGAGACAAACGACCGGGGCCGACTATAGTTATTTCGATGGTTAATACTTAGAAATTAACTCTCGGGCGAGTGAGTCCCTCGATTACCTCCGACGCGAGTGAACCCCCGATTCGGGGCGGGAGAGGCCAGAACCGAACGGGGGGAACGGGATGGGAACGCCTAACAGCGCCGGCGGCGCAGGTGTCCACATGCCCGAATCCGACGCAGACCTCCGCGCCGCCAGCGAGACGGCGGTCCGCCAGTGTCTCGACCTCCAGCCCGACGAGTCGCTCGTCGTCGTCACCGACGACCAGCGCGAGCGCATCGGCGAGGCGCTCTACGAGGTCGCAAGCGAGGTGACCGACGACGCCGCAATCGTCCGCTACCCGCCGGGGAACCAACACGGCGAGGAGCCGCCCGCGCCGGTCGCCGCCGCGATGCAGGCCTGCGACGCCTTCCTCGCGCCGACGACGAAGAGCCTGAGCCACACCCGCGCCCGCGGCGACGCCTGCGACGCCGGCGCTCGCGGCGCGACGCTTCCGGGCATCACCGAGGAGGTGTTCGTCACCGGCCTCGACGCCGACTACGACGCCATCTACGACCACAGCGCGGCGATGCTCGACGCCGTCAGCGACGCCGACGAACTGCGCGTCACGACCGAGAAGGGCACGGACATCACGTTCGTCCGCGGCGACCGCGAGTGGCTCGCCGACACCGGCGCAATCGCGGAGGCCGGCTCGTTTTCGAACCTCCCCGCGGGCGAAATCTTCCTCAGCCCCGCGTCCGCGACGGGCACCTACGTCGTCGACGGGACGATGATGCCCCACGGCCTCCTCGACGAGGGACGGGAGCTCCGCTTCGAGGTCGAAGACGGCTACGTCACCGAGATTTCCGACGACGACATCCGCGAGCAGGTCGAGGCCGCGGCGGAGGAGGTCGGCGACGACGCCTACAACCTCGCCGAAATCGGCATCGGCACCAACGTCGGCGTGACCGACCTCGTCGGCTCCGTCCTGCTCGACGAGAAGGCCGCGGGCACGGTCCACATCGCCATCGGCGACGACGCCGGCATCGGCGGCGACACCGACGCGCCGCTCCACCTCGACGGCATCGTCCGCGAGCCGACGGTGTACGCCGACGGCGAGGAAGTCGACCTGCCGCAACCCTGAGCGGGCGCACGCCGCGACCGCGGCCGCGCGGCCAGCGGGTCGCCGAACGAGCGTCCTGCCACCGACTCCCACGCCGAAACGGAGAAAGGCGGCTTTTTACGCCCTGATGGGCTAGCGACCCGTATGAGCCTACCCGACGCCGGCGAGCGCGTCCCCCTCTCCTGTCCGACGTGTTCGCCCGACGAACCCACCGTCCACGAGGTGCTGAAGCCCGGCGGTCACTCGACCGTCCGGTGTACCGAATGCGGCCACGTCCACAAGGAGAAAGTCGAGATTCCCGACGAGACCGAGATGAACGTCGTCGTCTCGCAGGACGGCGACTCCGTCTCGACCGAGGTGCCCGTGCCGGTCGGCACGACCATCGAGGTCGGCGACGAGTTCATCGTCGACACGCCCGAGGCGATTCAGCTCGTTCGCATCACGGGCATCGAGGTCGGCCCCGAACAGCGCGCCGACGAGGCCGAAGTCGCGGACGTGAAGACCGTCTGGACCCGCGTCGTCGACAACGTCGCGGTCAACGTCACCATCCACCCGAAGGACGGCAAGCGCGAGGACACCCGGAGCGTCACCGTCAACGTCCCCGGCGACTACGAGTTCGTCGTCGGCGAGACGGAGGCGTTCGGCGACGAGGAGGTCGAAATCGAAGGCCTCGTCGTCCGCTCGGACGCCCCCGAGTACCGCCACGGCAAGCTCGACCACCCCGGCGACATGGTGTACGCGAAGGACGCGAAGCGCGTCTACGCCCGCGACCAGACCTCGACCGCGTGGTCGGCCTGGTAAGGCGGAGCCGACGCCGAACCGCTCCGACCCGCCGCCGACGGCCCGTCCCGCCGGCCCAACGCACGACCTTTTGTTTTCGGCCCCGTCGGTGCGACCATGCCTACCCGCGACCGGTCGCAGTCGTCGGTCGAATCGCTCGCGCTCCTGTGGGCCGCCCGCGAGAGCGGCGTCATCGACGCGCTCACGACGAGCGCCGGCACCGTCGAGGCCGTGGCCGAAACCGCCGGTATCGACTCCCGAGCCGCCCGCATCACCGTCGAGGCGCTGGCCGCGATGGGCTTCATCAAGCGCGTCGGCGACGAGTACGAGATAACCAACCGCGCGCTCGGCTTCCTCGCCAAGCGCGACGTGCGCTCCATCGGCCGCCTCCCGCACGCGCTCGACCGCTTTTCGCTCTACGCCGACCTCCCGGAGACGATGGCGTCCGGCGGGTCGCCCGCGCTCCCGGACGACTGGCTTCGAAACCGACTCGGCGCGCACGACGCCACCGACGAATCGGTCGTCCGGGCCTGCGTCACCGCCGCGGTCCGCGAGGCACCCGACGCGACGCGCGTCCTCGACCTCGGCGGCGCGTCGGGCGTCTTCGCCCGGGAGTTTCTCGCCCGCGGCCGCGACGTGACCCTCGTCGACGACGCGGACACCGTGGAAGTCGTCCGACCGCTCCTCTCGCGCGCCGGCGTGGACCTCGTCGCGGGCGACCCGACCGACCCGCCGGTGTCGGGGTTCAAGCTGGTCTTCGCCGGCGACGCCTTCGCCGGGCGCGACCCGGCCGAATCGCGGGCGCTCGTCTCCGGCGCATGCGACGCCCTCGAACCCGGCGGCGCGGCGGTCTTCGTCGATAGCCTGCACGGTCGGTGTTCGACCGACGCGACGGCCGGACGGGCGGTGGACGCGCTCGCCACGGGCCGCGGCGACCTCTACGACGAGGCGACGGTTCGCTCGTGGATGGAATCGGCCGGATTCGACGGCTGTGCGGTCCGAGACGTGCCGGGGACCGACCTGCAGGCGGTCGTCGGCGAGCGTGCGGTTGATTAGGACCGACCCCCGAGTTCGGATATGGACAACTCGGTGCTGCGCGACGACATGGTCGACGGCCTGGAGCACTCGCTTGAGTCGCTCCCGGAGGCCGTCTCCATCGCCATGCGCAGCGTCCCGCGACACGAGTTCGTCACCGACTCGCCGTATCAGAACCGCCCGACGGAGCACCGCGACACGAACACGACCATCCTCGCGCCGACGACGGTCGCGCGCCTGCTCTCCGCGCTCGACCCGCAACCGGACGACGAGGTGCTCGTCGTCGGCGCGGGCGTCGGCTACACCGCCGCGGTCCTCGCCGAAATCGTCGGCGACGCGCACGTCCACGCCGTCGACATCACGCGCTCGCTCGTCTACGAGGCGCGCGAGAACCTCCAGCGCGCCGGCTACGGCGGCGTCCTCGTGGACTGCCGCGACGGCGCGGAGGGGTTGGCCGACTACGCGCCCTTCGACCGCATCCTCGTCGAGGCCTCGGCGGTCCGCCCGCCCGCGAGACTCCTCGCGCAACTCGCCGACGGCGGCCGACTCGTCATGCCGAAAGGCGTCGGCGAGCAGACGCTCGTCGCCGTCGAGGACGGCGAGGTTGCCGAGTCGTTCGGCCCGCTGTCGTTCAAACCGCTGCTCGTGGACGGCGAGCAGACCGGGAGCATCGTCAGAAACCGGACGCGACGCGAGGACCCCGAGTACGAGGGTCGAGGCTGGCACGCCGGCCACGGCTGGGAACAGGACTGGATAGACTGGGGCGGCCGCGGGTAGACGAACGAGCGGGAGGGTCGACGCGTCGGCCGGCGCGACAGTCACGGTTCTCCGGGGGCGAGAACCACCGATCCACGATTTAGCCGCCGAGCGCGTAGCTAGTACCGGTGAATCAACCATGGAGAAGAACGTCGGCGGCTACGACCGCATCGCGCGCGCCGTCCTCGGACCGGTGCTCATCGTCGTCGGCGCGGCGGGTCTCGCGGGCTTCCTGACCATCGCGGCGGGGACCCTCGGACTCGTCGTCGCCGTCGCGGCGCTCCTCGTCGGAGCGGTCCTCGCGACCACGGCGGTCACCCAGAAGTGCCCGCTCAACGACCTGCTGGGCTTCAACACTTACGAGGGCGCGAAGACGACCGATACCGAGACCGAATCCGCGGGCAAGCCCCGCGCGCAGTGAGCTTTTCTTTGAATCGCAGTCGAGACCGGCCGCCCCGGAGAGCGGTGATGATGACACCCGAATTATCAAAACAGATAACTCGCGGGAAACAGCTTTTGCATCGCTCCAGAGACCGGAAGTAGCGATGACGCCACCCATCCCGACGCGGAAACGGCTCCCGGACGACCTGCTCGAACGGGCCAACTGGGTCGGGTGGCGGACAGAGACGTGCGACGGTGCCGAAACGGCGATTCTACAGGACGCGACCGGCGGCCCCGCGTCCGTGACCGACGCCTCGACGTGGGCGACGTTCGACGAAGCGCTCGCGTTCGTTCGCGACGGTCGCGCCGACGGCGTGGGCTACGTCTTCACCGACGACGACCCCTTCGTCAGTATCGAACTCGACAACTGCCGCGACACCGACACCGGCGCGACCGCGGCGTGGGCGCGGACGCTCGTCGACCGGCTCGACTCCTACACGGAAGTCAGTCCCTCGGGGACGGGCCTGCAAGTAATCGTCCGCGGGACGCTCCCGCTGGGACGCACCCGAGCCGACGCCCTCGAACTCTCGGCCGGCGCGCGGTTCTGTCCCGTGACGGGCGACCGCGTCGACGGCGCGCCCCCGGCGGTCGCCGAGCGGAGCGACGCGCTCGCGGCGATTCACGGCGCGTACGTCGAAGTCGACCCGGAGCCGCCGACGGTGACGCCGGTCGAGTCGGTCAACGCACTCGACTCGACCAACCCAGACGCGCCGAGCGCGGGGCGAGCCCCCGCCGACGCCCGCCTCGACGAGATAAGCGGTCCGGGTAACGACCTCGACGACGACGAGATAGTCGACCGCGCCTCGACCACCGTGAACCGCGTGACGTTCACCCACCTGTGGCGCGGTGACGCGAGCGACTACGACGACCGCGACGAGGCGGACGCGGCGCTGTGTTCCATCCTCGCGTTCTGGACGGCCGGCGACGCGCGACAGATGTGTCGCCTGTTTCGGGACTCCGGGCTCTTTCGGCCGAAGTGGGACGAGGTCGCGTACGCCGACGGGTCGACCTACGGCGCGAAGACGGTCCAGCGAGCGATTCGGGAGACGAGCGAGTTCTACGACCCGTCGGGCTGGTCCAGCGCGGTCCGGCGGTCGTCCACGCCGTCGGACGACGGACGGCGGCGTGGCGGACGCGACGACGACGCGGCGACCGACCCGGGAGGACGGCCGGCGACACCCACCGACGCGTCGCCGATTGGCGAGCGCGGGGCGTTCGACCGGTTCGACGAACTCCGGGCGTGGCTCGACGACGTCGTCGACGAAAACGAGCGGCTCCGCGGCGAACTCGACGCGGAGCGGGAGCGACGGCGCGACCTCGAAGCGCGGGTGAGCGACGGCGGAGACGAAGGCGGCGACGGGGGCGGAGAGCGAGGCGAACGCGCGGGACGCGGCTGGTCCCTGTTCCGCTGGCTCCGGCGGTGACCGTCGCCGTCTCGGCGGTGTTCTGAGCGAGATTACGACTTGAGTCCGCTTCCGGTGAGCGGCACGACCACGTCGGCGTCGCGGTCGAGGACGCCCGAGAGGCGCAGTTCGCGGAGCGCCGCGGGCGCGACGGCGCAGGTCGGCTCCGTGTAGAAGCCGTGGCGGTGGAGCCGGTCGAGTTCGTCTTCGACCGCGTCGGCCGACAGGGCGATGGCGTCGCCGCCGGTGTCGTCGAGCGCCTCGTGAATCTCGGCCTCGCGGACGGGGTCGAGAATCTGGATGCCGTCGGCCACGTCGTTGGTCTCGTCGGCCGTGTGGTGGCGGGCGTCGGCGATGGGCGAGTAGCCGGCGGCCTGCGCGCCGTACAGTTCGGGCATCCGGTCGGTCCAGCCCGCCTCGTAGAGCGCGCGGAAGCCGCGGTACGCGCCGAGGAACAGCGTCCCGTGGCCCAGCGGCGTGACGACCGCGTCGGGGACCGACCAGTCGCGCTGGGCGGCGATTTCGTAGGCGACGGTGGCCGTGCCCGCGAAGAACGCGGGGTTCCACGCGTGGCTCGCGTACCACGCGTCGTCGGCCTCGACTGCCTCGACGCAGGCGTCGGTCACGGCCTGTCTGGAGCCCTCGATTCGGACCGGCTTCGCCCCGGCGCGCTCGATGGCGCGGAGCTTCGAGGGCTTGACCGACGCGGGCACGTAGATTTCGGCGTCGATGCCGGCGCGGGCGGCGTAGGTGGCGACGGCGGCCCCCGCGTTGCCCGAGGAGTCCTCGACGACGCGCTCGACGCCGAGTTCGGACGCGAGAGAGAGCATCGTCGTCGCGCCGCGGTCCTTGAACGAGCCGGAGGGGAAGACGTACTCCAGCTTGAACGAGGCCTCCCACTCCGCGGCGTCCACGAGGGGCGTCATCCCCTCGCCGAGGCTGGCGTGGGGGTCGGTCGGGAGGAACTCGTCGAACGCCCAGAGGCCGTCGCGGTAGTCGAGGTCGGCGTCGGCGGGGGCGGCCGCCGACGGCGTCGGGTCGGCCGCGAAGTCCAGCGGTTCGCCGCAGGCACAGCGCCAGCGCCACGCGTCGTAGGTCTCGCCGCAGGCGTCGCACGCGAGTCGGAGCCGGGTCGGGAGTTCGGGTGATGTCGTCATGAACGTGGGTGGGTGAGTCGAGTGGGATTGGGTCGAGTGGAGTGGAATGGAGCCGGTGTCAGTACGTGTCGAGGTCGATACCGACGGAGCAGACGTACTCGCCGGAGGCGACCTGCGGGAGGCGTCGCGCCCGCCAGAAGATGCCGTCGTGGTCGGCGGTGACGCGGGCTTTGAGCTTGCCGAACACGTCGGTCACCTCGAACACCACGTCGCCGGCGGAGACGCGCTCGCCGAGGTCTCGCTTGAACCGGACGAGCCCGCCGACCGGCGAGCCGTACTGGTCGAAGCCGCGGGCGCGGGTCTGGGCTTTCAGCTCCACGTCGCCGTCGAGGAAGTCGTAGCCGCGGAGGACGTTGTAGACGCCGCGGACGCCTTTCTCGATGCTCTCTTCGTCCCAGCCGACGCAGCCGCCGAGTTCGGGGTCGATGGTCGGAATCCCGGCGTCGGGGGCGGCGCGGGCGAGTTGGCCGTCCGGACCTTTCTGGTCGAGGACGTAGCCGCAGCCGAACGTCTTGGCGAGCCGGAGGCACTTGGCGTGCATCCGGTGGTGGCGGCCACAGCGGACGCGGACCTCGTCTATCATCCGGCTCGTCGAGCCCTGATGGAGGTCGACGATGAGGTCGGCGTCGCGGGCGGCGGCGAACGTCGCGGCCGCGATGCGCTCCGAGGAGGTGCCGCGCTCGTCGCCGGGGTACGCCCGGTTCATCTTCGTGTCGTCTATCGGGTTCCGGTGCTGCGCGACCTGAAAGGCGTGGTAGTTGACGATGCCGACGACGAGAATCGTCCCGGAGATTTCCGCGGGGTCGAGCTGCGGGACGACCCGCTGGATGACGCCGACGCCGTTGAGTTCGTCTCCGTCCGAGGCCGCCTGCATGTAGAGCGTCTTGCCCGACGACGCGCCGTTGATGACGGCGACGGGCAGGCCGACGCTCCCGCCGTCGCGGGACTCGCCGACTTCGAGGCGGCCCACGTCCATCTCCCCCGGGGCCGCGCTCGCCGTTCCCAAGGTAATCATACCGCCAACCTCGGACCCACCTCCCTTTAGGGGTTCGGTCCGCTGAGGTCCCCCGAGGAAAGCGTTGCCGCTATGGTCTCGCGGCCGCAACCGGCGACCGTGACAGACGACGTTCCCGACCGACCGCCGACGGGGGGACTGGTGCAGGCGCTGGACGTGCCGCGAAACGCCGCTATCGGGGCGACCGTCGGCCTCGCGTTGGCCGTCGTCGCCTACCTGTTTCGGGTCCTCGAACTGTTCGGCCCCTTTGCCGGCACCCGCGAGTACCCGATACTCGGCCCCGAGGGCTGGTTCCTCCTCCTCGCGTTCGTCCTCGCGTCCGCGACGGCGCTGCTCGTCGCGACGGCGCTGACGCTCGTCTCTGCGTACCGACTGAGTAAGTCGCTCTGAGCCGTCGGTTCCGTTGGCTCGGTCTCGGCCTACTCGTCGAACTCGCGCTCGTCGCCGACGAGTTCGCCCAGTCGCTCCGCGCCGGCTCTGGTCCCCTTGGCGATGATGAGGTCGCCGCCGTGGAGCCGCGTTTCCGACCCCGGCGAGACGACCCACTCGCGGCCGCCGGCCCGGCGGACCGCGATGACGCGCATCCCCGTTTCGGTCTTGACGCGCCGGTCGCCGAGGGTCGCCTCCGCGAGGTCGCTTCGGGGGGCGACCCGAAGGCGGATGATGACCTCGTCGGACTCCTTGACCGCGGCGGCGACGACCGGGTGGGCGTCGATGCCGCGGAGGACGCCCTCCGCGATTTCGAGCGCGGCGTCCGAAATCATCTCGGTCGCGCCCGCCAGTTGGACGAGGCCGCGGAGCGACACGGGGTCTTCGACCCGGCTCGCCGCGCGGAGCGTCCACGCCTCGAACCGGGACTTGAGCGCGTCCACCTCGGCTTCGAGCTCCTCGACCTCCTCGGCGACGCCCTCGCTGTCGAACAGCACCGCGCCGTAGGCGAGGTCGACGGCGAGTTCGCTCATGTCCTTCATCAGGACGATGGAGTCGACGGCGCGTTCGAGGTCCTCGATGGTCGGCTCGGGCACGTCCGGCGGGTCGTACCGGAGGCCGGTGGCGGCCTCGTGGACGGTCTGGAGGCCGTCGTCGCGGCCGCGGAGGAGGAGCACGTCGCCGGCGCGGAGCGTCGTCTCGTGGTCGGGGTTCGTCACCCACTCGCCGGCGCGATGGATGGCGACGACGCGGACGCCCGTCTCGGTCTCCATGTTGATGTCGCCGAGGTCCCGGCCCGCGTACGGCGACTCGTCGGTGAGTTCGCACCGAATCGTCGTCTCGACGGCCTCGGGGAGCGCCGCGCGGATGGCGTCCGGGAGGCCGATGTCCTCGATGACGACCTTGGCGATGTCGCCCGCGGCGTCGGAAATCTTCTCGGCCGCGCCGACGACGCCGAGGACGGGCGCGAGTTCCTCTGCGTCTTCGGGGCTGCGGGCGGCCATCATCAGGCTCATACGCGCCTGTAGCTGGAGGATGTCCATCCGCTCTTCGAGGTCGAGGACCTCGGCCGCGAGGTCGTCGTTCGCGTGGAGGACGGCGGAGTACGAGAGGTCGATGAGTAACTCCGCGGTGTCTTTCATCTCGGCGAGGACGGCCTTGACGCTGACAGGCTCGTACTCGATGTCCTCCGGATTCATGCGCCCGGCTTCACGACGGGACGGCAAAAGGCTTGCCAGGAATAGTGGTGCCACCGTGGTTCGAGAGAACTACGCCGCCGACGTATATGACTGCGCGGGTCGTCCGAGCGGCGCGTGCGACCCGCTCGGGAGCCCCGTATAAGGGGGCCGGAAATGACGACAATTGTCGAACACTATTTTAGACACCGACTGTCCGCGAAACCGACAGACGGGACTGCCGTCGTATGTGTATGGCGGTCGATAACATATGAGTGAAAACGGTAACGCTTTTTTGATATGGTAGGCAACGTTTTGGGTATGTCAGGCGAACTGAAGCGGGGGCTGGAAGGTGTGCTGGTCACCGAATCGAAGCTCAGTTTCATCGACGGCGACGCGGGACAACTCGTTTACTGCGGGTACGATATCGAAGACCTCGCACGGGACGCAAGCTACGAGGAAGTGCTCTATCTCCTGTGGCACGGAGAGCTGCCGACGCGGGAGGAACTCGACGCGTTCTCCGACGAACTCGCGGCCCACCGCGGCCTCGACGACGGCGTCCTCGACGTGGCGCGCGAGCTCGCAGAGCAGGACGAGTCGCCGATGGCGGCGCTCCGAACGCTCGTCTCCGCGATGTCGGCGTACGACGAAAACGCCGACTTCGAGGACGTGACCGACCGCGAGGTCAACCTCGAAAAGGCAAAGCGCATCACCGCGAAGATGCCGTCGGTGCTGGCGGCCTACGACCGCTTCCGTCGCGGCGACGACTACGTCGAACCCGACGAGAGCCTGAATCACGCCGCGAACTTCCTCTACATGCTCAACGGCGAGGAGCCGAACGAGGTGCTCGCAGAGACGTTCGACATGGCGCTCGTGCTCCACGCCGACCACGGCCTGAACGCCTCGACGTTCTCCGCGATGGTCACGTCCTCGACGCTCTCTGACCTCTACAGCGCGGTCACCTCGGCCGTCGGCACGCTCTCGGGGTCGCTCCACGGCGGCGCGAACGCGAACGTCATGCGGATGCTGAAGGACGTCGACGACAGCGACATGGACCCGACCGAGTGGGTCGAAGACGCCCTCGACCGCGGCGAGCGCGTCGCCGGGTTCGGCCACCGCGTCTACAACGTCAAGGACCCGCGCGCGAAGATTCTCGGCGCGAAGTCCGAGGCGCTCGGCGAGGCCGCCGGCGACATGAAGTGGTACGAGATGTCGGTCGCCATCGAGGAGTACATCGGCGAGGAGAAGGGTCTCGCGCCGAACGTGGACTTCTACTCCGCGTCGACGTACTACCAGATGGGCATCCCCATCGACCTCTACACCCCCATCTTCGCCGTCTCGCGCGTCGGCGGCTGGATAGCGCACGTCCTCGAACAGTACGAGGACAACCGTCTCATCCGCCCCCGCGCCCGCTACACCGGCGAGAAGGACCTCGACTTCCCGTCGGTCGACGAGCGATAGGCGACGCGTCGCACGCGACTTTTTCCCGTTCCCCGTCACCCGGAGCGACGCGTCGCCCGCCGGGGGCGCTCCCGCTTCCGTCTCCGCCGTCCGTCGTCCGAGCGCGCCTCGCTCAGTCGTCTTCGCCCACGTCGTCGACGCCGACGCTCCCGCGTTCGACCATGAGCGAGTCGGCGTGGCCCGCCCAGTCGGCGTAGTAGAACGCGACGAGCGCGAACAGCCCCATCCACGTGAACGACAGGACGATGCCGATTCGCGCGCCGAGCGGGCCGTAGTCGAACACGTCGACCAGCAGGTACGACAGGCCGACGAAGAAGCCGAACACCCCGGTCAGCCGGGCGACGAAGGGGATTCGCGTCGCGCCCGCGCCCTGGAGCGACCCGGAGAGGCCGACGAAGAGCGCCAGTCCCGGCGCGGCGAGGCCGTAGGCGACGGCGAACTTCACGGCCCACTCGATGTCCGCGCCGCCGCCGGAGCCGAGGAGGCCGACGACGGGTTCGGTGAACGCCGCGAGCAGGAGACCGATACCGCCGACCGAGACGACAGACAGGAGCGCCACCGCCTCGCCCTGATACCGCGCGGCCTCGCTGTCGCCCGACCCGAGCGCCTGTCCGACGAGGACGCTGGCGGCGACGTTGTAGCCGCGCGCCAGCGGGCTGGCGACCTGCTGGTACACCCGGCGGCCGATTTGGAACCCGGCGTTGACGGCGTCGCCGAAGCCGAGGAGGAGCGCGTTGAACGGGAACTCCGCGAGTTCGGCGGCGATGCCCTCACCGACCCGAGGGGTGGCGATGCGCACGAGTTGGCCGGCGACCGTCCGGTCGCGGGGGCGGACCAGCGAGGTCGGCGACGCGGGGCGGGCGAGCGCGACGAGGAGCAGCCCCGCCGAGAGGACGTTCGCGGTCGAGGTGGCGAGTCCGACGCCCAGCACGCCGAGCGCCGGCAGGCCGACGAGGCCGAAGCCGAGGCCGACCGACAGCCCGATGTTGACGACGTTGGCGAAGACGTTGACCAGCATCGGCGTCCGGGTGTCGCCGACGCCCTGCAGCGACCGCGAGCCGACGAGCGAGACCAACCGCGCGGGCGACGTGGCGAAGATGACCGCGAGATACGTCGTTCCGAGGGCGACGGCACGGTCGCTCGCAGGGAACGCGCCGATGGCCGCCTCGCCGAGCGTGAAGCCGAAAATCAGGAACGGGATTCCCGCGAGGAACGCGAGGAGGAGCGCCGTCGAGATGGCCTCGCTCCGGTTGGCGTCCGCGCCGCTCCCCGTGTCCTGACTGGAGAGCGCGATTGCGCCGCCGCCGAGGCCGAGGCCGATGCGGAGCGGGAACCGGGCGTAGAGGTCGGCGAGGCCGATAGCGACGACGGCGGCCGGGGAGAGCGCCGCGGTGACGGCCACGTCGACGGTCCGCATCGCCGTCTGGGCGGTCTGCTCGGCCATCACCGGCCACGCGAGCGAGAAGATGCGCTTCCAGACCCGCCGGAGGCGACCGATGTTCATGCCGAGGCCACGGACCTCGCGCAGTTGACGCTACCGGAAGCGGCGGTCCCGTCGGTCGCTTTCGATGCGACGCGCGAATGCCGAGCGTCAGACGCGAGCGCTTGGTCGCCGCCGTCGTTCGATTTCACTTTCACTCCGGGTGGGGGACGTTTATATGTACGGGGACCAGAAAGACAGTTGCACGTCACACGCGTGCATTCCCCCTTTCCCCTTCACCGACCGGCGAGCGACGGCGACGGCGCGCGTTGTCGGGGCCGAGGCCGGATTCTCAACCGACGACCGTGAGGGTTGACATCACGCCCCTGATGCGGACCGGTTCCCGAACGATTAAACACAGACACGGGCGATTTCCGACCATGCTCACGCTTGACGACGTACGAGCCGCCCGCGAGCGCGTCGAAGCGGTCGCCCGGCAGACGCCGCTGGAGTACTCCCACACCTTCTCGGAGATGACGGGTGCCGAGGTGTACCTGAAGCTCGAAAACACCCAGCGCACGGGGTCGTTCAAGATTCGCGGCGCGACGAACCGCATCACGACGCTCTCCGACGAGGAGAAAGACGCCGGCGTCGTGACCGCGAGCGCCGGCAACCACGCGCAGGGCGTCGCGCTCGCGGCGTCGCGGGCGGGCGTGAACTCGAAAATCGTCATGCCGGAGTACGCGCCGATTTCGAAGGTGAAAGCGACCGAGCGCTACGGCGGCGACGTGGTGCTCTACGGCAACGACTACGACGAGGCGCAGGCGAAGGCCCACGAAATCGAGGAGTCGGAGGGCCGGACGTACGTCCACGCCTTCGACGACGAGTACGTCATGGCCGGACAGGGAACCATCGGCCTCGAAATCGCCGAGGACTGCCCCGACCTCGACACCGTGGTCGTCCCCATCGGCGGCGGCGGCCTCATCTCCGGCATCTCGACGGCCATCAAAGAACAGTTCCCCGACGCCCGCGTCATCGGCGTGCAGGCCGAACAGGCCTCCAGCGCCGCGGACTCGCTGAACAAGGGGTCGATTCAGACCATCGACGAGGTGGACACCATCGCCGACGGCATCGCCGTCCGCAGAATCGGCGACAAGCCCTTCGAGGTCATCCGCGAGCGCGTCGACGAGGTCGTCACCGTCTCCGACGAGGAGATTGCGGTGGCGCTCACCTACCTGCTCGAACGCGCGAAGACGCTCGTCGAGGGCGCGGGGGCCGTCGCGCTCGCGGCGCTCCTCTTCCAGAAGTTCGACTACGAGGAGGACGAGGTCGTCGTCCCCGCGCTGTGCGGCGGCAACATCGACATGAACACGCTGACGACCGTGGTGATGCGCGGCCTCGTCGAGACGGGTCGGTACCTCAAGATTCGGACCGAACTGAAAGACCGCCCCGGCTCGCTCGAACAGCTCATCGGGATTATCGCCGCCGAAAAGGCGAACATCTACGCCGTCAGGCACGACCGCACCTCCCGGAAAATCGCGCTAAACGCGACCGAGGTCGAAATCGACCTCGAAATGCGCGGGCCCGACCACGTCGATTCGCTCCTCGGCGAACTCCGCGACGCGGGCTACGACGTGGAAGTCCTCGACTGACCGCGTCGCCGGGAGCGGCCGGGGACCGGGTTTGCGACCGGCACTCAGACGAATCCTGTGACCCCGATAAACACGAGGAGCGCGCCGATACCCCGGTAGAGCCAGACGGGTGCGGCGGACTCCCCGGACTCCTCCGAGGGCGAGCGGCGGAGGAACTCGAACCCGAACGCGTGGACTCGCGCGGGGAACGCGAGGTATGCGACGCCGAGAACCGCAATTCCGACGTGGACCGCCTGCCACAGGAGGTTCATGTGATAAATCCGAACTGTTCCGGCGTATGCTTGTCGGTCGGGGCGGTCGAGACGGTCGGGGGGCTGGGGCGGCGGGACGGTGCGTCAGCGACCGGAGTTCGTCCAAGACGGGCGCGTCGCGGGAATGAGAGTGCGTTCCTGATCCTCCGGCGAACGCCGACGAACGCTCGCTTTTTACCCATACAATTATGTCGAATTCGGGGGGTAGGACCCGTCTACGATGATTTTCAGTTCGTGGGAAGCATGCGGGGGTTGACCCTCCCCCAATACCAAGGCGTTTAAGAGGGAAGCTCCCGCCCCACTCCTCGGTTCGCCCCGTCGTCAGCGACCCGCAACCCACACCATGCTCGACCCAGTCATCGCCAGCCGGCTGCAGTTCGCGCTCACGACCATCGTCCACATCATCTTCCCCGTGATGAGCATGGGCCTCGCGCCCTTCCTCATCTACTTCACGTGGAAAGACATCCGCACCGACGACCCGGTGTACGAACAGCTCAGGCGGTTCTGGACGAAGATTTTCGCCGTCTCGTTCGTCGTCGGCACCGTGACGGGAATCGTCCTCGAATTCGAGTTCGGGACGAACTTCGCGGCGTTCTCGACGGCGGCCGGCGAGCTGTTCGGCGGCCCGCTGGCCACCGAGGGGATGATGGCGTTCATGCTCGAAGCGACGTTCCTCGGGGTGTTCGTCTTCGGCCGCGAGAAGGTCTCCGACGCGCTCTACATGGTGTCGGCCGTCGCGGTCGGTCTCGGCACGTGGCTCTCGGCGGTGTGGATTCTCGTCGCCAACTCGTGGATGCAGACGCCGCGGGGGTACGAACTCGCCCGCGAGAGCGGCCAGCTCGTCGTCTCGCTCGTCGACCCAATCGCGGCGTACGCCAACCCGCGGTTCCCGTGGATGTTCGTCCACATGCAGAACGCCGCGGTGCTGTCGGTCGCGCTGTTCATGGCCGGCGTCGCGGCGTACCACGTCTGGCAGCGCGGCATCACCGCCGACGACGACCGCGAGGGCGCGCGCTTCTGGCGAAAGACGCTCAAAATCGCGCTCGTCGTCCTGCTCGTGACCGCGCCGTTTCAGGCGATTCACGGCGACGCCTACGGCCGGCACGTCTACGAGACCCAACCGCAGAAGTTCGCCGCCATGGAGGCCGTCTGGGAGACCGACAGCTACGTCCCCGAGTACATCTTCGCCGTCCCGACGAGCCTCGACGGCATCACCGACCCGCGCGCGAAGGAACTGTTCGGCATCGGCATCCCCGGCGGGGCGTCGTGGCTGGCCAGCGGCGGCGACCCGCAGGCCGAAATCACCGGCCTGAGCGAGTTCGACACGGAGGCCCCGCCGGTCGCCGTCGTCTTCTGGTCGTTCCGGCTCATGGTCGCCGCGGGGTTCTGGTTCATCCTGTTGGCCTTCTGGGCGGCCTACCGCTGGTGGACCGACGAGCTGTACGACGACGACCTGTTACACAAGGCGTTCGTCGGCTCGTCGCTCCTCGGCATCTTCGCCGTCGAGGTCGGCTGGATTGTCACCGAGGTGGGCCGACAGCCGTGGGTCATCCAAGGCGTCCTCAGGACGAGCAAGGGGGTGTCGCCGGGACTCACCGGCTTCGAGGCGACGCTCACGCTCGTCGGCTTCGCCGTCGTGTACACCGGCCTGCTCGCGCTCTACACCTACGTGATTCGCCGCATCATCCGCGAGGGACCGCCGAGCGTCGACGAGACGGCGGGGGGTTCGGAGGCCGCCTCGCCCTCGGGGGTGACCGGCGATGACTGACTACGGCGCGTTCGCCACCGACCCGCTTTTCGGCCTCCCACTGCAGGAGCTGTGGTTCGGGCTCGTCTTCTTCATCCTCGGGATGTTCCTGTTCCTCGACGGCTTCGACTTCGGCGTCGGAGCCATCTTCGCGACCCGCGACGACGACGAGGAACGCGAGACGCTTCTGGCCGCCATCGGCCCCTTCTGGGACGGCAACGAGGTGTGGCTCGTCGTCTTCGGCGGCGCGCTGTTCGCCGCGTTCCCGGCGGTGTACGCGAACCTCTTCAGCCGCCACTACCTGCTCATGTTCGCCATCCTCGGGGCGCTCATCCTCCGCGGGCTCGCCCCCGAGATGTACGAACAGCGCCACGACGAGGCGTGGCAGACGTGGTGGGGTCGGGCGTTCGTCGTCGGCAGCGTGAGCGCGCCCTTCTTCCTCGGCGTGTTCGCCGCCCACTGGCTCCTCGGCGTCGAGTCGCTCCTGTCGCTGCCCGGCGTCGTCGTCGGTCTCGCCGTCGTCGCGCTCACCGTCGTCGCCGGCGTCGGCTTCCTCGCCATGAAGACCCGCGGGAGCCTCCAGCGCGACGTGGCCGGCTACGGCCCCCGGGCGATGGCGGCCTACCTCGCGCTCGTCGTCGTCACGCTCGGCTACCTCGTCGCCGTCCGCCCCGACCTCGGCGTCCTCGCACCGGTGCCGCTGGCGCTCGTCGTCGTCAGCCTCGCCGCCGCCGCGGGCTATCTGCTCTCGCTCCGCGAGGGGCGCTACACGCTCGCGTTCGGGACCGTACCGGTGCTCGTGTTCGCGTTCGTCGCGCTCGTGGCGACGCTCATGTTCCCCTTGGCCGACCCCGCGACCGGACTGACCGTCGCGGACGCCATCGTGTCGGTGCTCCCGCTGAACATCATGAGCGTCGCGTCGGCGCTTCTGTTGCCGCTCGTGTTCACCTACTTCGGCATCCTCTACTCGACGTTCAGCGGCCCCGTCGAGACCGGCGAATCGTACTCCTGACCGACCGCACCCGACACCCACACCAACCCATCCAATCATGGCTACGCTCCCCAACACCGAACCCACCGTCGAATCGCTCACCAAACCGCTGACCCTCCTCGGCCTCGGACTGGTCGTCGTCAGCGTCGCCGTCGCGGGGGTCGCCCTCCGAGACGGCGACGTGGTCACCGCGCTCGGGATGGGGCTGTTGTTCGCCTCGGGCGTCCTCACGACCGGTATCAGCCTCTCCGGGAAATCGGTGTAACCCGGCTGACCGCGGCGGGGACGCTCCGCCGCGGACCCGGTCGTTCCACCCTATTTTATGGCGTCGTGGCGAAATCCACCGCGTATGAAGCGCGTCATCGAGACCGACGAAGCGCCGGCCGCGGTCGGTGCGTACAGTCAGGCGACGACCAACGGCTCGCTGCTCTACACGGCGGGACAGATTCCGCTGACGCCGGACGGCGACCTCCTCGACGACGAGGACATCGCGACGCAGACGACGCAGTCGCTCGACAACGTGATGGCCATTCTCGCTGAGGCCGGCGCGGACGCGACCGACGTGCTGAAGACGACCGTGTTCCTCGCCGACATCGACGACTTCGACGAGATGAACGAGACGTACGCGACCTACTTCGACGAGGAGCCGCCGGCCCGCTCGGCCGTCGAGGTCGGCAACCTGCCGAAGGGCGTCGGCGTCGAAATCGAGGCCGTCGCCGTCGTCGACGAGGAGTAACGTGGCCCGCCGCGTCCGGTCCGCGCTCGCGTGGGGCGCAGCGAGCCTCCTCCTCGTGGGCGTCCTCGCGCAGGGCGCGGTCCTCCTCGGAGTCGGCATCGACGCGTCGTTCGGGGCGGTCGCCGCGGTGGCGGTCGTCGCCGGCGTCGCGGTCGCGTCCGTGACATACGCCATCGAGCCGCGACTCGAACGGAAAGGAAGGGCTTAAATTATCCAGGCGGGAACGTTGCGTTGTAAGCCAGGATGGCCGAGCGGTAAGGCGCACGCCTGGAAAGCGTGTTCCCTCTGGGATCGGGGGTTCAAATCCCTCTCCTGGCGCTTCTCTGAAAACTACACCTCCGAGCGACGCGTCTCGGCGCGTCGCGGACGGCTGTTTTCGTGAAGCGTTTCTGAGAGGGATTTGAACCAGGGAGCGAAGCGAACAGAGTGAGCGGAGCGACCGAGGTTCAAATCCCGCTCCCGACACGTCTCCGAAAACCCATATCTGTGACCCAGACCCGCACCGAGTACACCGACTCGAACCCCGCCTCTCGCGCCCGAGGCACATAGCCTCTCGCTTAATCGCCGGACGGCGGGAACCGTCGGCGGAGTCTATCGCACCACCCGCCAAGGACTACTTACGTCGTGACTGGCAGGGCACCCCCAGTTCGACGCGACCCGAGGCACTACCACCACACACCCAATCGAAGGCACAACCACAGACCCGACCGTATCAACTGTCCGGACAAAACATTCATCCCCATGGGATACGATACCACGATTGACAATGCCTGACACCAAGACCGGCCGCGAGAAGAAGGGCCTCAACAAGCGGACCCAACTCACCGAGCGGCTGTACGAACGCGAGTTATCGGTGTTAGACGAGAACGACGACGAGCCCCCGCTCGACGCCGCGAACGACGACGCCGAAGGCGAGTTCCTCGCGGACGAACTCCCAGAGGACGACTGACGACGCGGCCGACCCGGCCGCCGACCACGCGAATTTTTATCCGGCGCAGCAGAACGTGTGAGCGTGCACCACCGCGCGAACTACGCGACCGTGTTCATCGGGTCGCATCTCCATCCCGAAGGCGAGACGCTGGACCTCGACTGGGCGGACGACGCCGGAGACGAGACGGCGACGTTCGAGTTCGACGTCCCGACCGACGACCCCAGAGAGCCGTATCTCGGCATTCAGGCGTTCGACGTGGGCGAGTACGGCCACGAGATTCGAATCAACGGCGACCCGCTTTCGGGGTTCGACATCCCGCCGGGCGACGGCTGGCAGTACTGGGTCGACACCGTGACCGGGGCGCACCTCGTCGAAGGGACGAACACCATCCGCGTCGTCCGCGACGACGGGGGCGACGACGCGTTCGCCGTCGGGACGGTGACGGTCCACTGGAAAGAGCCGGTCGAGGAGTAGCGTATAAAGCGGTTCGGCCGGGCGCAAATTGTGGTGTGAAATAGCGTACCATACGTTCCCCCCGAACACCTCGAAGGGGACCTCAGTCGCGCGGTTATCGGGAGTACGCGCCGAACGCTCGGATTCCGGCCTCCGATTCGTCGGCGAAGCTTTTTTATAGAATCACAAACAATCAAGGCCTGTCTATGAGCCAGCGAATGCAGCAGGGTCAGCCGATGATCATCATGGGCGAGGATGCACAGCGCGTCAAGGACCGCGACGCGCAGGCGTACAACATCCGCGCCGCACGAGCAGTCGCCGAGGCGGTACGTTCCACACTCGGCCCGAAGGGGATGGACAAGATGCTCGTCGACTCGATGGGCGACGTCACCATCACGAACGACGGCGTCACCATCCTCAAGGAGATGGACATCGACAACCCGACGGCCGAGATGATCGTCGAGGTCGCCGAGACGCAGGAGGACGAAGCCGGCGACGGAACGACGACGGCGGTCGCCATCGCGGGTGAACTCCTCAAGAACGCCGAGGACCTCCTCGAACAGGACATCCACCCGACGGCCATCATCCGCGGCTTCAACCTCGCCTCCGAGAAGGCGCGCGAGGAGATCGACGACATCGCGGAGCGCGTCGACCCCGACGACGAGGAACTCCTGAAGAAGGTCGCCGAGACCTCCATGACGGGCAAGAGCTCCGAGCTCAACAAGGAGCTTCTCGCGGACCTCATCGTCCGCGCCGTCCGGCAGGTCACCGTCGAGGCCCACGACGGCTCCCACGTCGTCGACCTCGAAAACGTCGCCATCGAGACCCAGACCGGTCGCTCCGCGTCCGAGTCCGAACTCCTCTCCGGTGCCGTCATCGACAAGGACCCCGTCCACGACGACATGCCGGTCGAGTTCGACGAGGCCGACGTGCTGCTGCTCAACGAGCCCGTCGAGGTCGAGGAGACCGACATCGACACGAACGTCTCCATCGAGAACCCCGACCAGCTCCAGAAGTTCCTCGACCAAGAGGAGGCCCAGCTGAAGCAGAAGGTCGACCAGATCGTCGACTCCGGCGCTGACGTGGTCTTCTGCCAGAAGGGCATCGACGACCTCGCCCAGCACTACCTCGCCAAGGAGGGCATCCTCGCGGTCCGCCGGACGAAGAAGTCCGACATCCGCTTCCTCAAGAACATCACCGGTGCGACGGTCGTCTCCGACCTCGACTCCATCGAGGCCGCCGACCTCGGCCGCGCCTCCGTCCGCCGCGACGAGGCCGACGAGCTGTTCTACGTCGAGGGCATCGGCGACGACGTCCACGGCGTCACGCTCCTGCTCCGCGGCTCCACCGACCACGTCGTCGACGAGCTCGAACGCGGCGTTCAGGACGCTCTCGACGTCGTCGCGTCCACGGTCGCCGACGGCCGCGTCCTCGCCGGCGGCGGCGCCATCGAGGTCGAACTCGCCTCGCGCCTCCGCAACTACGCCGACTCCGTCTCCGGACGCGAGCAGCTCGCCGTCGAGGCGTTCGCCGACGCGCTCGAACTCGTCCCGCGCGTGCTCGCCGAGAACGCCGGTCTCGACTCCATCGACACGCTCGTCGACCTCCGCGCGGCCCACGAAGACGGCGAAGTCCGCGCCGGTCTGAACGTCTTCACCGGCGAGGTCGAAGACGCCTTCGAGGCCGGCGTCGTCGAGACGGCCCACGCGAAAGAGCAGGCCGTCGCCTCCGCCTCCGAAGCCGCGAACCTCGTCCTCAAGATTGACGACATCATCGCGGCCGGTGACCTCTCCACCGGCGGCGACGACGACGACGAGGGCGGCGCACCCGGCGGCATGGGTGGCATGGGCGGTATGGGCGGCGCGATGTGAAGATCGGCTAACGCCTTCACTCACTCGTCCCCCGACGCCTGCACCGCGCGACAGACTACGTTATTTTAGCGAGAACGCACCCCACACGGACGGAGAGCCTCGGCTACGCCGTCTGAATGGCGGCACGCGACGGAGCGGCAACCGACTAACGTCGACCGCGACATCGACCTCCAGTCCGACGGGAGCCGACCGCACCGAATCATCGAGACCAGCACAGTTGGATAAATCTACCACTTTCTTAGAAACAGTTGCAGTTGTGTTCAGAAATGGAACGAACTAAGTAGCAGGTACGGCAACGTGTCTCTATGCGCAAGACGCTGCTGTTGAACAAGGACGACGTTCACGAGAACGTCCAGATGCCGGAGCTCATCTCGGCCATCGAGGACGCCTTCGCCGCCTACGAGTCCGGCGACGCCCAGATGCCGCCGAAGTCCTACATCGACCTGCCGCAGTACAACGGCGACTTCCGGTCGATGCCCGCCTACCTCGACGCGGGCGACTGGGACGCCGCGGGCATCAAGTGGGTCAACGTCCACCCCGACAACGGCGACAAGTACGACCTGCCCACCGTCATGGGCACGATGATCTACTCCGACCCGGAGAACGCCTTCCCGCTGGCGCTGCTCGACGGGACGGAACTCACGATGCTCCGCACCGGCGCGGCCGCGGCCGTCGCCACCGACCACCTCGCCGTCGAGGACGCCTCCTCGATGGGTATCGTCGGCGCGGGCGTCCAGTCGTACACGCAGCTTCGCGCCATCAGCGAGGTCCGCGACATCGAGGAAGTCGTCATCTCGGACCTCGACGAAGAACGCGTCGCCGACTTCATCGACGCCTTCGAAGACGAGTTCGACATCCGCGCCGGCTCCATCGAGGAGGCCGCGAGCTGTGACGTGCTGTCGACCGTGACGCCCGTCGAATCGCCCATCGTCCCGCGCGAGGCGGTCGGCGACCACACCCACATCAACGCGATGGGTGCCGACGCCGAGGGCAAACACGAACTCGCAGACGAGGTGCTGTTGGACGCCAAGCTCGTCATCGACGACCACGCCCAGACCACTCACTCCGGCGAAATCAACGTCCCGTACAATCAAGGCGTCCTCACCGACGACGACATCTACGGCGCAATCGGCGACATCGTCCTCGGGAACCTCGACGGCCGCACCGACGCCGACGGCGTCAGCGTCTTCGACTCGACGGGACTGGCGATTCAGGACGTCGCGGCGGCGCACGTCGCCTACGAGCACGCGTTCGAAAACGACAACGGCTACGCGTTCGACCTCCTCGGTCTCGCCGAGTAAGGCCGCCCGACGCGACGCCGCTGGCATTCACCGTTTTCCTTTTGCAGTCCGATTCGGCGAGCTACGGGCTCGGCCCGCGCTGTGCGGCGAGATAGTCGAACAGCTTCGAGAGGACGTAGACGATGGCGATAAAGGGCAGAAGCGGGACCATCAGGACGACGAGGAGGAGGAACATCGTCCAGCCGATGGAGTCCATCTCGCTGTTCGGATGCGTTCGGGACCCCGGCGTGACGGTGCGGTAGGCCTTCTGTGCGAGACTCGGGGAGTCGTCTTCGCTCATGCGGTAGTGTTAGTTCGGCGAGAGGATAAATCGAGCGCCGGAGGGGCAGTCCGCGCCGGGGTCGTCGCGCGTTCGGCCGACACGCGGCGTTTCGGTCGCGGAGCGGGTTCGTCGAACCCGACTATTCGAGGTGGACCGCGGGGCGGAACGGAATCGCCTTCGAGGCGCGGTCGGCGGGGTCGACTATGTCGGGGTCGCCCTCGGCGAACACCTCGACCTCGGCGTCGAACTCGCGGGCGAGGAAGTCGGCGGCGCGCTCGTAGGTGTCGGCCTCGTCCAGTTCGAGTTGGGCGCGGAGCGTCGACTCGTCGCGGCCGCGGGTCTGGTCGACGAGGTCCTGCACGAGGTCGTTGACGTCGTTGCCCCTCTCGCGGAGGTCGGGGTCCTGCATGACCTGCCCCATGATTGCGCCGACGTTATCGCCGTTGTCGACGACCGTCTCGAACACGTCGCGCTTCCAGTCGGCGGCGACGTAGACGCGGATGGTGTCCGGGTCGGAGTCGGTCACGTCGATGATGTCGCGCACGTCCTCGGTCAGGCGCTCGACCTGCCGCTCTTCGAGTTCGACCGACTCGTCCTCGAAGGCCTCGTCCGGTTCGGGCCACGGCGCGTCCTCGGCGGGCGTGCCGGTCAACTGCTCGTGCAGTTCGTTCGTCATGAACGGGATGAACGGGGCGAGCAGGCGCAGGCGGGTTTCGAGGACCGTCCGGAGCGTCCACTTCGCCGCGGGGCGGTCGAGGTCGGTCCGGCGGCGGTACCACCGCAGCGACTCCTCGAAGTTGTAGAACGCCGCCTGACTTGCCGACCGCGTCTCGGACTCGTCCATCGCGGTCGTCACGTCGCGGACGGTGTCCTGCAGTTTCGACAGGAGCCAGCGGTCGACCGTCTCCAGTTCGGGCCGTTCGTCCGGACCGGGGTCGGCGATAATCTCCCGGGCGCGGTTCCAGAAGCGTTCCAGTTGGTCGTGGACCGAGCCGACGAGGTCGTCGCGCCAGTCGTAGTCCTGCCACGGTTCCGCGGAGTTGAGCAGGAAGAAGCGGACGGTGTCCGCGCCGTACTCGCCGATGGCCTCGCCGGGGAGGACGACGTGTCCCTTCGAGGACGACATCTTCTGGCCTTCCAGCAGGCCCATGCCCATGATGACGATGCCCTGGGGCCACTGCGGCTCGTCGAACAGTTCGCCGTGGTGGAACTGGTAGAACGTCAGGTGGTTCGTGATGAGGTCGTTGCCGGAGAACCGGTAGTCGACGGGGTACCAGTAGTCCCACTCCTCGCGCAGTTCGAGCGCCTTCTCCGGGGCGTCGTCGACCGCGTCGGCCCCGTAGAACAGCGCGTCGAAGAACTCCTGCGTGAGTTCCTCGGTCGGAATCTCCTGCAGGCGGTGGGCGATGGTGTAGTACGCCATGTAGATGGTCGAGTCCGAGAGGGGCTCGATGACGAACTGGTCGTCCCACGGCAGGCGGGTGCCGAGGCCGTAGTTGCGGATACACGGCCACCCGTTGAGCCAGTCGATGGTGTGGTGGTACTCGTCGCGGGTGTTCTCGGGGATGGCGTCCAGCCCGTCGGCCACGTCGTGAGCGAGCCCCTTCCAGTCCTCGTCGTCGTACGAGAGGAACCAGGTGTCCTGTTCGGCGACGACGACGTCGCCGCCGCAGCGGCAGACGACCTCCTCGGAGAACTCCTGCATCACGTCGAACTGGCCGGCCTCGACGCCGTCGGCCTTGTAGTCGTCGCGGACCTCCTCGACGAGGCCGCCGGCGTAGTCGCCGTAGAACTCCTTGAGCCGACCCGCGTGGAACTCCTTGTTGTAGAGGTCCTTCGTCGCCTTTTCGAGCGCGGGGTCGTCGGAGGACTCGATGCCGCGGTTCTCGACGGCCGACTTCGCGGGAATCTCGCCGTACGCGTCGTCCTCGGAGTCGATGTCGAGAATCGGAATCGGCTCGATGGCGGCCACGTCGGCGGGGTCGATGCCGAACGATTCGAGGTAGTCGGCGTCGGCCTTGGCCTCCTGCAGCGCCACGTAGTCGTCGGGGCTGTGGGCCGGGACTGACATGACGACGCCCGTCGCGTTGTCGGCGTCGACGAAGTCGGCGGGCAGGACGAGCACGTCGTCGCCGGTGACTGGGTTTTCGACCGTCTGGCCGACGAGTTCGGCACCCTCGACGGTCTCCAGAATCTCCACGTCGCGGGCCTGATACTCCAGTTTGTCGGCCGCGTAGTCGGAGACGAACCACGTCTCGCCGTCGACGTCGGCGACGACGTAGGTCGCCTCGGGGTCGATATAGGCGTTGGTCACGCCGCGGACCGTCTCGGGGCGCAGGGTCGCCATCGGGACGACCACGTCGCCGCCGTCTCGCTCCCAGCCGAAGCGGACCAGCGTGTACTCCTGGAACTCCGCGTTCTCGCCTTCCAGCAGGTCGTGGGTCGTGACCGGCTGTTCCTCGTTCGTACAGAACTTGACGGGGTGGAGGCCCTTCTCCAGTCGGCCGCGCTCGCGGAGCGTCCGGTACTGCCACTCGATGAACTTCGAGTAGCGCTCGTTGTTCGTGGTGAACTCGCGCCGCCAGTCCACCGACAGGCCGAGCGACTGCATCCCCTTCTTGTAGTGCTCCTCGATGAAGTACCGCGCCCAGCCCATGGGCGATTCGAGGTCCGAGAGCGTGTCCTCGGGGACGTTGTAGGTGTCCGTCAGCACCGAGAGCTGTTTCTCCTCGCGGTTTTTCAGGCGCTCGACCGCGCCGATGATGGGCGTTCCGGTGACGTGCCACGCGATGGGAAACAGGACGTTGTCGCCCTGCTGTCGTCGGTAGCGGGCGTACACGTCGGGAACGGTGTACGTCCGCGCGTGCCCGATGTGCATCCCGCCGCTGGGGTACGGATAGGGCACCGTCACGAACGTCGCGTCGTCGGCGTCCGCGTCCGGGTCGGCCTCGTATCGGCCGGACTCGGACCAGCGCTCCCGCCAACGCGCTTCGAGTTCCTGCGGGTCGTAGTCCATATCCGTGGTAGTGGTACCCCGGCCTAAAATAACTCCTATACTCGACTTGCGTGGCTGTCTGATTACGGCAGATATTGCCACTCGGTCGCGCGGGACAGACGGGGAAGCCGGGACGAAAAGCGGAGATTGAGAACCGAGCGGGGTAGCGTGCCCACCACCGGGAGACCAACGCGGGCGGCGAGTCAGAGACGCCCGCGAGCGCCGAAGCGACTCAGTCGATGTCGATGCGGCGGGAGTCGTCGGGTTCGACGTCGCGCTTGGGGAGGGTGACCGTCAGGACGCCGTTGTGGTAGCTGGCGGACGCGCCGTCCTCGTCGACCGACTCGGGGAGACGAATCGTGCGGCGGGCGGACTCGTGGCGACGCTCCCGGCGGAGATACTCGCCCTCGGCGCGTTCCTCGTCGAGTTCGCGCGTCGCGTCGACCGTCAGCGTGCGGTTGGCGACCGACAGGGAGATGTCCTCCTTCTCGTAGCCCGGGAGGTCGACGGTGACGACGATTTCGCCGTCGTGGTCGGTGACGTCGATAGCCATCTCGTGGCGGACCTGCGCCATCATGCCCGAGCGGTCGAACTGTCGTCCCATGTCGTCGAACTGGCGGGACATTCGCTCGAACAGTTCCTCGAAGTCGTCGAAGGGGTTGGTACGTCGCATCATGTGTGTTTTCACCGAGGCATATGGACGCCGTCTGAGGAGATAATCGTTGCCGGAACGTGGATAGCAGTTCGCACGGCTCGGGGGCCCGAGCGCCGGTATTCAAAAGATGAGCCGCGTCACTCGATGTCGATTTCGGTCGAGTCGTCGCCCGCGGGTTCGGCCTTCGGGAGCGTCACGGTCAGGACGCCGTTTTTGTACGACGCCGTCACCTCGTCGCGGACGACCTCGGCGGGGAGCGTAATCGTCCGCGAGACCGAGCGCTGACTCCGCTCGCGGCGGACGTACTGCTCGTCGTCGACCTCGCTCGACTCCTCACGGTCGGCCGCGATGGTGAGCCGCCGCCCGCTGACGCTCACGTCGAGGTCGTCCTTCTCGAAGCCGGGGAGGTCGGCGACGACCTCGATGGCCTCGTCGTCGTCGACGACGTCGAGGGAGATGTCTTGGAACCGACCGATACCGGACTCCTCGAACGACCGGCCCATCCGGTCGAACAGGTCTTCTATCTCGTCGAATGGATTTCGCTGCATACGCGCTTAGCTACGTCGCCGACGACAAAGAAAGATGTGCTCAGACTCACACGTTGAGAGCGACCGGGCGGGGCGCGTTTGGGGGGCGTCGCGGCCGACTCGGCGTCAGTACAGGACGTGTCGCGTGTCGTACGACCCGAGGACGCGGACCCAACCGTTGCTGGCGATTCCCTCGACTTCTTCGAGCGCCCCTTGCATCCGCTCTTCGTAGAGGCCGGCGTCGGCGTCGATGTGGAACAGGTAGTCGCCGAGGCGGTTGCCGCTCGGGCGCGACTCGATGCGCGAGAGGTTGATGTCGCGTTCGGCGAACGCTTCGAGCAGTTCCAACAGGAGGCCGGGGTAGTTCGCGTTCGGGTAGACGACGAGCGAGCTCTTGCCGCCGGCGTCCGAGCGCGCGGACTCGGGGCCGATGACGAGGAACCGGGTGGCGTTCGACGACTGGTCTTGGATGTCCTCGGCGATGATTTCGAGGTCGTCACCCGCGTTATCCGGGTGGCCGATGCCCGCGACCGTCGGGTCGGCGCGGGCGCGCTCGACGCCGCGGGCCGTGCTGGCGACGGCTTCGAGTTTCGCGTCGGGGTAGTTCTCGTCGAGGTACGACCGACACTGCGCGAGCGCCTGGGAGTGGCTGGCGACGACGTCGAAGTTCGCGCTCTGGGCCAACAGCGCGTGGCGGATGGGCGTGACGATTTCTTGAACGACGCTCACCTCCGAGTTCGCCACGGCGTCGAGGCTCTCGGTGACGCTCCCTTCGATGCTGTTTTCGATGGGGACGACGCCGCGCTCGAACGACCCGTCGGCGACCGCTTGGACGATAGAGGTGACCGATTCTCGGAAGGCGACGTCGTCGGCGACCGCGCGGGCGGCGCGATGGGAGTACGTGCCCGCCGGACCGAGCGTGACTGCCTGCATGGACGCCCCTTCACGAAGCGGCGACAAAAGACCGTCGGGGAAGGCAGATTCGGCCTATCGCTCCGCGCAGAACTCGACGAAGTTGCGGAGGATGGTCAGCCCGGTCTCGCCGGACTTCTCGGGGTGGAACTGCGTGCCGAAGACGGTGCCCGCCTCGTTGGCGACGACCGCGGGGAACTCCACGCCGTAGTCGGTCGACGCGACGACCGCGTGCTCGTCGTCGGGGTCGGCGTAGTACGAGTGGACGAAGTAGGCGTACTCGCCGTCGACGCCCTCGACGAGCGGGTGGTCGCGCCGGACGTTGAGTTCGTTCCAGCCCATGTGCGGGACCTTCTGTCCCTCGTCGAACCGGACGTTGCGGCCGGGGATGAAGTCGAGTCCCTCCACCTCGCCCTCGCCGGCGTGGTCGGCCTCCTCCGAGGAGGTGAGCAGCATCTGCATTCCGAGGCAGATACCGAAGACGGGCGTCCCGTCGGCGGCGGCCTCGGCGAGCGGTTCGCGGAACGGACCGGCGTTCTCCATCCCCTCGGAGAACGCGCCGACGCCCGGGAGGACGATGCCGTCGGCGTCGTCGAAGTCGGCGGGGTCGTCGGAGATGACGACGTTCGCCCCCGCGCGTTCGAGTCCGCGCATGGCGCTCCGGAGGTTTCCGAGCCCGTAGTCGACCATCACCACGTCGGCGAGGGTCTCCTCGGGCGGCTGTGTCGTGCTCATATCGAATGGTCCGCAGAGGGGAGCAAAGTGACTTTCCCTCGGGGTGAGTTCTCCGCGAGAGCCGTCGGAGACCGGCCGCACAATTCTGCTGCGCGCTCCCGACCCGTCCCGTGAGGGGAGGTCCGAAGTCCGGACGCGAAGACTTCACGGGCGCTCGCTGGGGCGATAGAGCCCGCAACCGGGGAAAACCCGTTTCTATTCAATACAAATATAGAGAAAAAATAGCAAATCTTAACAACAAGTGTCGGAATCATAAAACGAGTTCAATGGCGAGTAGACGAGAATTCATCAGAACGGCAGGAGTCACTGGCGTCGCGGGGTTGACGGCGCTCAGTGGATGTACGGGTGGCGACGACGGCTCGGAAGCGACGACGACAACGGCGGAGTCGGGGGAGCCCTCGGAGACCGAGGCGACGACGACGTCGACCGAGTCATCGCCGGAGTCCATCATGTTCGCGCTGACGCCCGCGGAGTCGGACGTGGACGTGGAGGCGCAGTATCAGCCGCTTTTCAACTACATCGAGTCCGAAGTCGGTGTCACGGTCGAATCCACCGTGGCGGCCGACTACGCGGCGGTGCTGCAGGCGCTCGACAGCGGACAGGCGGACATCGCCGACGCCGCGCCCGCAATCGCCATTCAGGGCGGCAACGAGGGCATCACCGAGGTCATCGGAATCCGCATCGCCTACGGGGCCTCGCGGTACTTCTCTCTCATCACGACGACGCCCGACAGCGGCATCGAAGAGCTGACCGACCTCGAAGGCGAGACGGTCGCGTTCGCCGACCGCCTCTCGACGAGCGGGTCGCTGTTCCCGCTGTACATGCTGAGCAAAGCCGGACTCGACACGGGCGGCGCCCCCGACGGCAACCCCGCGGACTTCGAGGCGCAGTTCTCCGACCACTCCACGGCCCGCGAGACGCTCGTCAACCGCGACGACGTCGTCGCCGCCGGCACGGGCGCGTTCTCGACGGCACCGCACGTCCCGGAAGACCAGTTCCCGGAGCAGTTCCTCGAAATGTCCGCCGAAAACGACGGCGACCTCGGGACGGAGTCGCCCGAACTGCAACTGCTTTCGTGTTCCGACCCCATCCCGCGCGCGCCGATTCTCGGCCGCACCGACATGGACCAGGGGCTGTACGACGACATCGAGGAGGCGCTGCTCAACGTGACCGAGGAGGACCTCATCAACGAGGACCTCAGCGACGACCAACAGCTCTGGTTTACCGGGGTCGACCAGGGGTCCGTCGACGACTACGCGCCCGTTCAGGAAGTCCTCGACGAACTCGGCGTCACGCTCGGTCAGTAAGAGCGAACTCCCCGGTTTTGTTCCCGTGCCGTGCGGTCGATACCCGACGAACGGTTTCGACCGCACGCGAACCACGCGACGCGACAGACACGATAATGAGTACGATCGAAGTAACGAACCTCAGCAAATCCTACGGAGATGTCACGGCCCTCGACGACGTCTCGTTCACTATCCCGGACGGCGAGTTCGTCGTCGTCCTCGGGCAATCGGGGGCGGGGAAGTCGACCCTCCTCCGCTGTCTCAACGGGATCACTCGCCCGACGAGCGGGTCGATCACCATCGACGACGCGAACGTGATGGGACCTCGAAACGACGTGGCAATGATATTTCAGCAACACTACATACTCGGACAGATGAGCGCGTACAGCAACGCGCTCACCGGGGCACTCGGCCGGACTTCGTTTCTCGGCAGCCTGCTCGGCCTGTACGACGGCGACGACAAGAAGGAGGCGCTCCGCGCGCTCGAAACCGTCGGGCTGCTCGACGAGGCCAACCAGCGCGCCGGGAAGATGAGCGGCGGCCAGCAACAGCGCGTCGGCATCGCCCGCGCGCTGGTCCAGAACCCGAACCTACTGCTCGCCGACGAGCCCGTCGCGAGCCTCGACCCCGCGAGCGCGGAGACGGTGATGCGATACATCCGCGACGCGGCCGACGAGCGCGACTTGACGACCATCGCGAGCCTCCACCAAGTCAACATCGCCCGCGAGTTCGGCGAGCGGTTCCTCGGGATGAAAGACGGACAGATCGTCTTCGACGGCTACCGCGAGGACTTCAACGTCGACGTCATCGACCGCATCTACGGCGACATCGAGACGGAGGCCATCCGCGAAGAACGGGCCGACGGCCCGCCCGAGAACAACGCGGCCGCCACGAGCGGAGCGAGGTCACATGAGTACTGATACCGACCGAATCGAGGACGCGCTGCGGAACATCCAGATCGCAAAGCGAGTCAGACTGCTGTTTTCGGTCGTCGTCCTCGTCCTCTTCGCGTGGTTCTTCACGAACGCGCTGAGCGAGGTGGGCTTTTCCGTCGGCGAAATCGTCGAGTACTGGCCGGAGTTCACCGACGCGCTGGGCGACTTCTTCCCGCCGGGGACGCTGTTCGGCGTCGTCCCCTTCGTCGACGTCAGCCAGTACTGGGCGTTCATCCAAGAGCGGAACCTCCTCCTCCAGTTCCAAGACGGCAACCCCGTTCTCGGCGCGGTGTTCGTCACGTTCGCGATGGGGTTCGCCGGGACCGTCCTCGGCATCCCCGGCGCGCTCATCCTCGGCGTCCTCGGCTCCGAGCGCGTGACGCCCTACCCGTTCAACTTCATCTTCCGCGGGACGATGAGCGTCATCCGCGCCATCCCGGCGCTGGTGTGGGCGCTCATCTACATCCCCCTCGGCGGCGTCTCGCCGTTCACGGCGACGCTCGCCATCGGGACCGACACGATGGGGAACCTCGGTCGCCTGTTCACGGACGCCCTCGAAGAAGTCGAGGACGGACCGATAGAGGCCATCGAGTCGACCGGCGCGAACAGCCCCCAGAAGGTCGTCTTCGGGATGCTCTCGCAGGTCTTTACGCCCTTCATCGCGTGGACGATGTACATCCTCGAAATCAACGTCCGCATCGGCGTCACGATGGGGCTCATCGGCGGCGGCGGGCTCGGTCAGGTGCTCCAGACCCAACGCGGACTGTTCAGGTACACGAACATGATGGCGACGATTCTCGTCATCTTCATGCTCGTCGTCTCCGTCGAGTTCGTGAGCCAGCGGGTCCGGTCGTACATCCGCGGCAACGAGGAGGGGACGAGCCTCCTCAAACTCGTCGTCGAGTTCCCCCAGCGGATGGCCCGCTCCATCTGGGAGTAACGCGGCGACCCGGCTCGGCGGTTCGCCCGCGGTACGGTTTTTATCGCACCCCCGCGTCTCACAGCGTAGCCCATGTCGTCGCCGCGTTCCACCTCGTCGCCGCCGTCCGCCGCCTCGGGGTCGCATCCCGTCTCCTCGCCGGTCGCCCTCGCCGCGCTCGTGGTCGCAAACCTCGTCCCGCTCGTCGGCGTCGTCTGGTTCGACTGGAGCCTGAAGGCGCTCCTCGTCGCCTACTGGCTCGAAAGCGGCGTCGTCGGCCTCCTGAACGTCCCCAAGATTCTCGCCGCCAGCGGCCGCGGCGGCGGCGGGGCGAGCATCAACGCCACCGTCAACGGCCGACGAGTGGACCTCTCGCCGCCTGAATCGCCCCGCGACGGCTTTCACCTCTACCCCTCGAACGTCCCCATCGCGGGGTTTTTCGCCATGCACTACGGGATTTTCTGGGTCGTCCACGGCGTGTTCGTCTGGTCGTTCGACGCCTTCGCGCCAGGGGCCGGCGCGGTCGGCGGCGTCAGCGGCGTCCCGCTGGGGGCGGTGCTCCTCGCCGCAAGCGCGACGCTCCTCAGCCACGGCGGGTCGTTCGCCGTCAACTTCGTCGGCCGCGAGGAGTACCGGAGCGTCTCGCCCGGCAAACAGATGTCCGAACCGTACCGCCGGGTCATCGTCCTCCATCTGACTATCATCCTCGGCGCGTTCCTCGTCGCCGCCTCGGGCGCGCCCGCCGCGGCGCTCGTCGTCATGGTCGTCGTCAAGACGGCGCTCGACGCGGGCGCACACCTCAGAGAGCACGCCCGCGCCGAAAAACGGGCCGACCGCGACGGTGGGTCGGCCGGCGAGCGAATCGAGGTCGGCGACGCGTCTGCCTGAGGCCCGGAGAACGCTCTCCCGCCGCGCTCAGAAGTCGCCGAGGCTGGCCTGTCCGTCCGCGGAGTCGGCGAGCCCCGAGAGGTCGGCGGCGCGCGCGATGGTCTCGAAGAAGCCCTCGCGCTGGCTCCGGTCGTACAGCGTCGCCGCGGGGTGAACCGAGAGGAGGACGCGGTAGGAGGCGTCGCCGACGCGGGCGTCGACGACCGACCCGGACTCGTTCGTGATGGCGACGCCGCGGTCGAGGAGGTGCTGTGAGGGGACTTTCCCGAGCGTGACGATTAGCTCCGGGTCGACGAGTTCGAGTTCGCGGGCGAGGTAGCCCCGGCAGTTCGATAGCTCGTCGCTCGTCGGGTCGCGGTTGTCCGGCGGGCGGCACCGCACGCAGTTGGTGATGCGGACGTCGGCGCGGGCGAGTCCGGCCTCGCGGAGCGCGTCGTCAAGCACGGAGCCGGAGCGACCGACGAACGGCTCGCCGCCCTCGTCTTCCTTCGCGCCCGGCGCTTCGCCGAGGAAGAGCAGGTCGGCGTCGTCGGGGCCGACCCCGTTGACGATGCGACTCCGCGAGTCGACGAGTTCGGGGCATCGCTCACAGCCCGTCACGCAGAGGCCCTCCATGTGTTCCATACCCGATTGGAGGGCGGGGGCGGCTTAATCCCCGGCGAAGCGTCGCGCGGCGCGGGCCGCCATCCGGGCCACGCGAATCGGCTCGGGGCGGCCGCCGGACGGGGTAAATCCGCGGACAACCCGCGCGGCCTCGTCGTCGTCGCAGCCGGCGGCCCGGACGAACACCGTCTCGCCGTTCACCTCGACGGGTCGGCGGGGCGGGGCCGCGCGGTAGACGGCGAGTCGCCGGTCGAGCGCCGCGCCCGAGAACTGCTCGGTGAGCGCGGATTCGAGCCCCTCGCTCTCCTCGAAGGAGACCGACAACACCGGGCGGTCGAGCGCCGCGGCGAGGCGGCGGATATCGACGAGGTTGAACCACGCCGGGGCGATGCCGGAGACGAGCAGATAGCGCACGTCTTCCCGGTCGAGGGAGGCGTACAGCGAGTCGATGGCGTCGGTCGCGTCGTCGCCGCCGACGGCGCACGTCTCGAAGGCGAGGCCGTCGACGACCCGGTCCGCGCGAACGACCGCGCCGCAGAGGACGCTCTCCGGAGACGGGTCTGTGGAAAAATGAGCGTCGTCAGCGTCGTCTGTGGGTGCGCGCGCCGCCCCGGAGTAGGATTCCGCGACCCCGAGGGCGCGAGACCCCGGCTTCACTCGTCTTTAATCTCCTGGAGCCGGTCGAGGAGTTCGTCGTTGGACGCGCCGATTTCGAAATCGACCTCGCCCTCGTGTTTCTCCTCACTCGTCGTGACGCCGTCTTCCTCGTCGAAGTCGACGTTCTGGTCTCCTTGTTCGGACTCGTCGTAGCTCCCAAATCCCATACAGTCATACGTACACGACCGAGCCCCAAAAAGGATTTGTCGCGCGAGCCCGATGTTCGGGGGCGATTCGCGCGAGCAGGGGACGCCTCGTCCGCCCGACTTTTTCCGGTCGGGCGCGTACGAGGCGGTATGGAAGTCGTTTCAGTCACCGCCGACGCCGAGACGTTCACCTGCAACGCCTACCTCGTCCTCGGCGAGCGAACCGTCCTCGTCGACGCCGGGACGATGCCGGGCGTCGAGGCGGTCGTCGCCGAGCACACCGACGACCTCGACGCGGTGGTCGTCACCCACCAGCACTCCGACCACGTGGGCGAACTCGACGCGGTGGTCGAGCGGTTCGACCCCGACGTGTACGCCTACGCCGACCACCCGCTTCGGACCCACGAACTCGGGGACGGCGACCACGTCGAGATGGGCGACGAGTCGTTCGAGGCCGTCTACACGCCCGGCCACGCCGACGACCACGTCTCGCTCGTGAGCGGGCGGTCGCTGTTCTCCGGCGACGTGTTCGTCTACAACGACGGCGCGTTCGACGACGGCAGTTTCGGCCGCACCGACATGCCGGGGCAGTCCCGAGAGCGCCTCATCAGTAGCCTGCACACGCTCTCAGACCGCCTTCCCTCGACGGTCGAGGCGCTGTACGCCGGCCACGGCGACCCCTTCGAGAACGAGGCCGGCGGCGACACCGTCCGCGACGCGCTCGAACGCGCCATCGAACGCGCGGAGCGGCGCGAGCCGAAGTACCCGGAGGAGTGAGATGGCGACCGACGCAGCGGGCGGACGGAACGGCGACCTGACGCGACTGCACTACGTCGGCGTCGGCCTCGCGGCCGTGACGGGCGTGATTCACCTCGTACTCGGGGCGGGCGCGCTGGCCGCGAACCTCGCCGACCCGCTCGGCATCGCGTTCATCGGGGCCGCCGCGGGGTTCGCCGCGGGCATCGTCGGCGTCCTCCGCGGCGACGAGCGCCTCCGCTCGCGGGTGGTGTTGCTCGGTATCCCCTTCACCGCCGGGCAGGTGGTCCTCTACGTCGCGCTCAACTGGCCGGATATCTTCGGCATCGGCGGCGTCGCGGACAAACTCGTCCAGCTCGCGCTGCTCGCGGTGCTGTTCGCGCTGTATCGGCGAGACGCCTGAGAGAGAAGCGTACGGGGTTACGCGGCGCGGCGTTCCTTCGACTTGGGTCGAAGGTGCTTGTAACCGCACTTGCGGCACTGCTTGGCCTTCTGGGGGTTCCGCGCGTTGCACCGCATGCAAATCTGCTTCTCGAGCGTCCGCTTCGTCGCAGCGTCACTAGCCATGCATACGAGTCCCGCCGCCGGTCGTATAACGCTTGCGAGACACGCCGCCGGCGCTCGCGGGGCGCTCGGCGGGCGTCCGGATGGGTCGGAAAACGCGGCGGTCCGCGGCGCGCTTACGCGCCGGCCTGGCTCAGCGCCGACTCGATATCGTCGCGCTGGGTGACGCCCACGAAGCGGTCGACGATGCCGTCGTCGTTCTCGACGATGAGCGTCGGAAGCGAGCGAACCTGATACTGGTTGGCCACGTCCTGCTCCTCGTCGACGTCGACCTTGACGAACTCGACGCTCTCGTAGTCGCCTTCGAGTTCGTCGAGAATCGGGTCCTGCGTCTTACAAGGGCCGCACCAGTCCGCGTAGAAGTCCAAGAGTCGAACAGTCATCGTATCCCGACGCATCTTGCCCGTCCCCGCGCATAAGGATTACTCATGGGCCCGCGGCTCTCCGGTTGTCCGTCCGGGCGTTACGGACGGATTCAGCGTCGTCGAGCGCCGAGACGCCCGCGAACCGGGTCGAAGAGAGGCGCGTTTGCCGGCGATTCGGGCGAGCGCCCCGACCGCGCGCCACGCGGCTCCGAAGCGAGCCGAAACGTTTAGGCGGCGGACGCACGGACGGTGGAACATGAGCAAGGGCCAGAACAGCGGCGGTCTGATGTCGAGCGCGGGCCTCGTCCGCTACTTCGACGCGGAGGACCGCAACGCGATTCGAATCGACCCCAAAACCGTCTTCGCCGCGGGAGCGCTGTTCGGCATCGGTGTGCTGGTGCTGAACTCGCTCGCGTTCTGACCGCCGACCGCCGAGCGGACGCTTTTTGTCTGCGGCTTCCCGAGACCCGTCCATGACTACGCTACGCGCCGGCGTCGTCGCCGTGCAGGGCGACGTCTCCGAGCACGCCGACGCCGTCGAGCGGGCCGCCGACGCTCACGGCGTCGACGCCGAAATCGTCGAGATTCGAAGCGACGGCCTCGTCCCCGACTGCGACGTGTTGCTCATGCCGGGCGGGGAGTCCACGACCATCTCCCGACTCCTCGAACGCGAGGGCATCGCCGGCGAGATTCGCGCCCACGTCGACGCCGGGAAACCCGTCCTCGCCACCTGCGCCGGCCTCATCGTCGCCTCCCGCGACGCCAAGGACGACCGCGTGACCACGCTCGACCTCCTCGACGCGACGGTCGACCGCAACGCCTTCGGCCGGCAGGTCGACAGCTTCGAGGCCCCGCTGGACGTGGCCGGCCTCGACTCGCCGTTCCCCGCGGTGTTCATCCGCGCGCCCCTCATCGACGAGGTCGGCGAGGACGTGGAGGTGCTCGCCGAGTGGGACGGCAACCCCGTCGCGGTCCGCGACGGTCCCGTCGTCGGCACCTCCTTTCACCCCGAACTGACGCCCGACAGCCGCCTCCACGACCTCGCGTTCTTCGACGAACTGGCGGTCGAAGCCGACGCCTGAGCGGCCGAGTAACTGGCGGAGTGACCGTCGCCCGCCGGAACCAGAGGGTCTTTTTCCGCGCCCGTCCGTCGTGCGACCATGGACGCCGACACCCCGACCGACGAGGTCTTAGACGAACTCTTTGCGACCATCGAGTCGCGCAAGGCCGACCTCCCGGAAGACTCCTACACGACGACGCTTTTCACCCACGAGAAAGGCGAGAACTACGTCCTCGAAAAGCTCGGCGAGGAGGCCACAGAGACCATCCTCGCGGCCAAGGACGACGACCGCGAGGAACTGCTCTACGAGAGCGCCGACCTCGTCTACCACCTGCTCGTCGTGCTGTCGATGAACGACGCCTCGCTCGACGACCTCCGCGAAGAGCTGAAAACGCGGTTCTGAGCGGCCGGGCGACCGTCTTCCGCGAACGCGACTGCGACCGCGGCCGCGACTTCGATTGCGACTGCGACCGCCGCCCCTCACCGGCCGCGGTTCCCGGACGAGACGGCCCGATTGCAAAACACCAAGAGCGTGCGTTTACGATAGCGCACTCTCTCGATGCACGCCCCTCGAACTCGTATCCGCCGGTCCACTCTCTCGCACGTCACGTCACATCGCGCCGCGCCCGCCTCCCGAGGGTCGGCCGCGTGAGTCGGCTGTTCGGCGGCGACGAGCCGTCGGTCGAGTTCGTCGCCGGGAGCCTCATCGCGGGCGTCTTCTTCGGCGGCGTCGGCGCGGGCGTCGCCTTCCCGACGCTCCCGACGCTCGGCCCCATCATCGGCATCACGCCGTTCGTGGTCGGCCTCATCCTCTCGGCGAACCGGTTCACCCGACTGGTCGTGAACACGCCCGCCGGGCAGATACTCGACCGGATGGGGACGCGCCGGCCGATGATAGCCGGGTTCGTCGTGCAGGGGCTGTCGCCGTTCGGCTACGTCCTCGGGCTGGACCCCGGTCCGATTCCGCTCGACAGCGCGACCGTCTTCCTCCTGTCGCGGGCCTGCTGGGGCGTCGGCTCGGCGTTCGTCTTCGTCGGCGCGTTCAGCACCATCACGCACGTCACCTCGGGCGAAAACCGCGGCAAGTGGGTCGGCTACATGCGCGGCGGGCAGAGCCTCGGTTTCCCCGCGGGTCTCGTCGTCGGCGGCCTCGTCACCGACGCGTTCGGCTACGCCACCGCGTTCGCCGTCGCGGGGTGCGCGGGCCTGTTCGCCGCCCTCGTCGCCATCTCCGTCCTCCCGGACGTGCAGACCGACGTGACGGCGGCGAGCTCGCTCCGCGACGTGCCGCGACTGGTCGGCTCCGACGTCCGCATCTTCACCGTCGGCACCGTCAACTTCGCCGTCCGCTTTCTGTTTTCGGGCGTCCTCCTCTCGACGGCCGTGCTGTACGCGACGGCGAACGACATCTCGCTCGGCGGTCTCTCGGGGGCCGGCGTCAGCGGCGTCGTGATGGCCGTCGGCGTCGTCGCGTCGAGCGTCACGACGCTCGCAGTCGGGCGGTACTCCGACCGCCTGTCGAACCGCGCGGCGCTGACGCTCCCCGCGCTGGGCGTCCTCGCGGCCGGGTTCGCCCTGCTGGCGCTCGTGCCGACGCTCCCCTCGACGCTCGCGGGCGTGGCGCTCATCGGCGTCGGCGTCGGCGGGTCGAACCCGCCGCTTTTGGCCTACCTCGGCGACCTCAGCCCGGCCGACGACGTGGGCAAACTCGGCGGCGTCTACAACGTCTTCGGCGACTCGGGGTCGACGCTCGGCCCGCTCGTGGCCGTCCCGCTGGCCGAGGTGGTCGGCTTCCGCGTCGAGTACCTCGCCTGCGTCGCGCTCGTCGCCGTCGTCGGACTGCTCGTGGCGCGGACGCTCTACGGAGAGGCGGCGACGGTGCCGCGGTCGGAACTATCGTGAAAACGGGATTCAGACGCGGGTCGGACGGCGCTACTTGAACTGGATGCCGAGGTCGTGCATGCCGTCGTTGTTCCGAGCGACGTTGATGAGAAGCGGGGTGATGCCCTCGATTTCGGAGGCGTTGGCGAGGCCGCCGCCGTCGAGCGCGCGGAGGCCGTCGATGCCCTCGGCGAGCAGGCGGACCGTCTCCTTCGCGTCCTCGTCGTCGGCGACGAGGAGGGTGTCGATGCCGAGGTCGGCGTCGAGGTCGGCCAGTCGGCCGGCCGCGAGGTTGTGGAACGCGCCGACGACCGGCACGTCGTCGGGGGCCGCGTCGGCGACGAGCGCCGTCACGCTCCCCGCCTTCGGCGGGTGGTAGTGGAAGCCGTCGTCGTCGCGCTTCATGCCCGCCGCGGGCGTGACGAGCACGTCGCCCTCGGACAGGGAGTCGGCGACGGCCTCGACGGTGTCGGAGACGTGGTACGGCGGCACGGCGAGGACGACCACGGAGGCGCGGTCGGCGGCCATCTCGTTCGTGAAGCCGTTTACCTTCACGTCGCGGCCGCGGCTGGAGAGTTCGGTCTCGTACTCGTCGGCCTTCTCGCGGGCCTTGTCGGGGTCGCGCGACCCGACGATGACCTCGTGGTCGGTGTGGTAGGCCCAGCGGAGGGCGAGGCCCTCGCCGATGTCGCCGGTCCCACCGAGGAGTGCGATTCGCATACTCACACCTCCGGACCGAACCGACCTAAAGGGTTGTGCGACCGGTCGGTTCTGCCTGTGTTCGGGAGGGAACAGAGCTATAAGTTCAAAGGGCTGTCACGAAGGCGTGAACGAGTCGAGGTACTTTCAGGCGCTGACGCTGTGGTTCGTCGTGCTGATTTTCATGGGAACCGGGCCGGATATCGACGGCGTCCTCGGAACCGCGCTCGGTGTCTTCTGCGTCGCGCTGCTATGGGTGCTCCCGGTGTACGTCTCCGTCAAACTGGTCGACGACCTCGGCGCGCGGTTCGGGGGTCGATCGGGGTGAGGCGTCAGGCGTCGTCGTCGGACTCGACGAGCGACTGCACCCGCTCGAAGCCGTCGCGGTAGACGAGCCACCACGCGACCACCGGGGCCAAAAGCAACAGCGGCCCGACGAGGAACAACTGCGTGACGGGGTCCGGCGGGAGGAGGTACGTCCCGACGACGACCACGAGCGCGTCGAGCGCGAGCAGCGTGACGACGAAGGCGCGGAGGTGTCCCATCAGTCGAGCAGGTCCGGAACCTCGTTCACGTCCTCGACGACGGCGGCCGCGCCGATTTCGGCGAACTTCTGTCGGCCGTCGTCGCCGGTCAGGCCGCCCGAGAGGACGCCGACGCCGTAGTAGACGCGGTCGGGGTCCGCGGCGTCGGCGTTCAGCGCCGTCTTCACGTCGTCGAGGGTGTCGCCGACGAAGACGACCGACTCGGCACCGAGGCGCTCGGCGACCGTCACGAGCGCGGCCGGGTGGGGCTTGCCCTCCTCCCAGTCGTCCATCGTGAACCGGTGGTCGTCGGCCACGTCGAGGCCGACGCGGTCGAGCGCGATGTCGGCCTCGGCGCTGGGCCGACCCGTGACGACGCCGAGTTCGCGGTCGCCGAGGGCGTCGAGCGTCTCCTGACGGAGGAGCACGGGTTCGTCGTGGATGTAGCCGGCGGCCTCGAACGGCGGCTCGCCGCCTTCGAGGTCGCGGTAGAGGTCGCTCCCGAGGTAGAGCGCCTGAAACGTCCGCCGGAGCGCCTCGGGGTCCCACTCGTCGAAAACGACGCTCGGGTCGGAACACAGGGCCTCGACGGTCGCCTCGGCGGCGTCGAGGCCGCCGCCGCGGGCCTCGATTTCGTCGGTGAACGCGGCGACCGACAGGTCGGTCTCGCGGGCGGCGAGGACGTACAGCGCCGCCGCGTACGTCAGTTCCCAGTCGTTGTTGAAGCCGCCGGCGTCCTTGAACAGTTGGACCTCGTCGCGGGTGATGGTCGTGCCGTAGTGTCGGTCCACGGATTCGACGATGGCGCGCCGGTAGGAGTCGGCGACGTCGACGAGCACTCCGTCGATATCGAGGACGACAGCGTCCGCGTGCATACCGGAACGGCGCGACGAGCGGGCAAGTGCCTTACTCTTGGGACCGGGCGGGTCGCGGTTACTCTCGGGACCGACCGGGTCGCCCCGGTCGCCCCGGTCGCCCGCGCTCCGCGACGTACAGCGTGTCGCCCGGAAGCGACTCGCGGGCGACCGGAATCGACGGCTCGTCGTAGCCGAGCGTGGTGAAAAGGAAGTCGGCGTCGGCGCGGCGGGCGACTTCGGCGGTCGGCCGGTGAAGTTCGACGGGAAGGTTCAGGGCGTAGACGACGTCGGCGTCGGCGTAGGGGCCGAGGTCGGAGGCGTCGGCGCGGGCGAACACGTCGTCGCGGACGAACGAGACGCCGTCGGGGACGGGGAAGTCGTGCACGTCGACGGCGACCACGTCGACCCCGCGGTCGGCGAGGGCGACCGCCGTCGAGGACTCCCGACCGACCCCGACTTCGACCGCGCGGTCGAAGTCGGATAACCGTGCGACGAGCGCGTCGCGCAGCGATTTTTCCACGTCGGGATATTTATGAAGCGCCCCCGCTTAATCCCTCGCATGCTCGTCGATATCGTGCCTATCGGGGATATTTCTGCGGCCGTCAAGCGGGAGGCATCCGCCGGACTCCGCTCCGTCTACGACTGCGACGTGACCGTCCACTCGAATCAGGCGATTCCCGAGGGCGCGTTCGACCGGAGCCGAAACCAGTACCGGGCCGAGCAGTTCATCGAACTCGCGAGTCGCATCGGACGCGGCGAGAAGAACATCGGCATCACCGAGAAGGACCTCTACTACCGCCGCCGAAACTACGTCTTCGGCCTCGCGTACCTCAACGGCAACGGCTCCGTCATCTCCACGTACCGCCTCCAGACCTCCACTGACGGCGGCATCACGAACAAGCCCGCCGACGAGGTGCTGTCCGACCGCGTGCGAAAGGAGGTCGTCCACGAAATCGGCCACACCCTCGGCCTCGAACACTGCGACAACAACAAGTGCGTCATGTCCTTCTCGCCGACGGTCCGCGAGGTCGACGTGAAAGAAGAGAACCTCTGCGGCACCTGCAGTCGGCTCGTCCACTAGTTCTCAGGGCACGAACACCGTCTCACCCTTTTTCTCGTCTCGGCACCTGTATACGAGTATGAACTTCGTCGTTGCGGTAGACGGCTCTGCGGCCGCGGACAGGGCGCTCGACCACGCGCTTTCGATGCTCGAACCCCTGGGTGCGACGGTCACGGTCGTCCACGCGGTCGAACCGCAAGTCCTCGTCGAAGGCGGCGAGGAACCGGTCGCGGGCGTCGCCAGAACCGGCGACCGAATCGTCGCCGAGAGCCTCGAAGACGCGGAATCGCGCGCCGAGCGCGTCCTGCAGGCGGCCGCCGAACGCGCCGCCGACGCGGGCGTCGAAGCGACCGCGGAACTCCTCTACGGCGACCCCGTCGAGGCGATTCCGGCCTACGCCGACGAGGCGGACGCCGACGGTATCTTCGTCGGCCACCGCGGCCTCTCGAAGCGCTACGAGGGGCTGGTCGGGAGCGTCGCCAAGGAACTCGTCGAGCGGGCGTCCTGTCCCGTCACCGTCGTCCGCTGAGTGCGCCGACTCGACGGCCGCGACGGCGGCGGCCAACCCCTGCGAACCGCGCTCGCGCTCTCGCTCGTCACCGGCGAGCCGTTCGAGATGACGAACGTCCGCGGGAACCGCTCGACGCCCGGGCTGAAGGCCCAGCACGTCGCCTGCGTCTCGGTCGCGGCGGCCGTCTCGAACGCCGACGTCGACGGCGGCGAGGTCGGCTCCTCAACACTCCGCTTTTCGCCCGGCGACGTGCGAGCCGACCCGGTCGAGGCGGCCGTCGGCACCGCCGGGAGCGCGACGCTCGTCTGCGAGACGCTTCTTCCCGCGGCCGTCGCCCTCGACGACCCGCTTTCGCTTTCGGTCACCGGCGGCACCGACGTTCGGTGGTCGCCGCCGGCGGACTACCTCCGGTACGTAAAACGCCCGCTGTGTTCGGCGTTCGGCGTCGACCTCGGCGTCTCGGTGCCTCGCCGCGGCTTCTACCCGGCCGGCGGCGGCACGCTCTCGCTCCGAATCGAACCGGCCGAGCCGACCCCGCTGGCGCTGGACCGTCGCGCGGACCCCGACGAACTCCGGGTCTACTCGGTCGAAAGCGACTCGCTCGCGGACGCCGCGGTGGCCGACCGGCAGGTCGAGGGCGTCCGCGACACGCTCGCCGAGGCGGGCGTCGACCTCCCGGCTCGCGCCGCGGTCTCGTCGGTCGAAAGCGACTCGCCCGGGTCGGTCGTGGTCGTCGTCGCGCGGGGTGGAGAAGACGAGAGAGGCGACGACGGCTCCGCGTCGGTCGTCGCCGGCTTCGACGCCTACGGCGAGCGCGGCACGCCGGCCGAGACGGTCGGGTCGCGGGCCGCCGCGTCGTTCCTCGACTGGCTCCGCGGCGACGCGCCCGTGGACCGCCACATGGCCGACCAACTCCTCGTCTGGGTCGCGCTCGCCGGGGGTCGCCTGCGGATTCCCGCCGTCACGGACCACGTGCGGACGAACCTCGACGTGATTCGAGCCTTCGGCTACGACGTGACGCTTCGGGCGGCCGGAGACGGCGATGGCGGCGCGGGGACGGGGACCGGACCGGGCGCTGATTCCGGCGCGGGCGCGGTCGTCGAGTCCGACGGCGGCCGCTGACCGGGTGACCCGTTTCCGTCCGTTTCAGGGCGCGTAGGTCCCGGTCAGTTTCGTCTCGGCGACGACGTGTCCCGCGATGGCGCGCTTCAGGTCGGCTTTCGCCGCACCGGCGTCGAGGTCGAGAGCGGTGTCGAGCGCGTACAGGAGGAACCGGTAGGCGTGCTCGCCGTCCGGTGGGTTCGGGCCGCCGTAGCCCGGTTCGCCGTAGCTGTTGGTTCCCTCGACCGCGCCCGGCGGCGTCTCGCCCGCCTCGATGGCGTCGGTTTCGGGGTCGACGTTCCAGACCAGCCAGTGGTCCCACACCTCGCCCGCGGGTTTCACCGCGTCGGGGTCGTCCATCACGAGGGCGAGCGAGACGGTTCCGGGGGGCACGCCGCCGATTCGGAGCGGCGGGCTCTCGTTTTCGGTCGCGTAGCCGTGGGTGCGGGGTATCGGGCTTCCGTCGTCGAACGCCGGGCTCCGGAGGGAGAGCCCGCGACGGCGCTCGCTCGAATCGCTCGATATCATACCCTCTCGTTGGACGACGAGCGACAAAACGATTCGTTCGGGAAGACCGACGCGTCAGCGCTCGCGAACGACGCGAACCCCGATTCCGTCGGGGTCGGAGACGACGAGCGAATCGGTCGCGTCGGCCGCGTCGCCGGTGCCGTCGCCGTCGCCGAACCCGCCCGCCTCGACCTCGTGGCCGGCGGCGGCCAGCGACTCGCGGACCGCGTCGAGCGTCGCGGCGTCGGGGACGACGACTTCGAACCACTCGATACCGCGGCCCTCGCCGACGGGGGCGCTCCGGGTGTTCCAACTGTTCAGGCCGACGTGGTGGTGGTACTCGCCGGCGGCGACGAACGCCGCGCCGGGATAGCCCTCGTCGCGGACGCGCATCCCGAGCGCGCCGACGTAGAACTCCTGCGACCGAGGGACGTTCGTGACTTCGAGGTGGACGTGTCCGAGGTCGGTGCCGGCGGGCGCGACCTCGTCGCCGGCGGCGTCGTCGGCGAGCGCACCGAGGTCCAGCGGAAGCGTGTCCATCGACACCCGGCGGTCGTCGGTCCACGGCCACTCCTCGCGGGGCCGGTCGCGGTAGACCTCGACGCCGTTGCCCTCCGGGTCGCGGAAGTACAGCGCCTCGCTGACGAGGTGGTCCGACGCGCCGGAGAGCGTCGCGCCGGCGTCGCTGGCGCGGGTTCGGGCGCGGGAGAGCACGTCGCCGAGCGCCCCGCGGTCGGGCACGCGAACCGCGAGGTGGAACAGCCCGGCCTCCCGGCGACCGCGCTCCGGGGCGTCGGGGTCCTCGTCGAGGACGACGACGGGGGTCTCGCCCGCCGAGAGAACCGCCCGCGACCCGTCGCGTTCGCGCTCGACCGCGAGGCCGACCACGTCGCGGTAAAACGGGACGACGCGGTCGAGCGAGCCGACGCGGAGCGCGACCCGGCCGAGGTGGGTGTCGTCCGTGAGCGAGCCGTCGGATGGGGAATCGTTCGTCATGCCCACGTCTTCGAGCGTGGCCGTGAAAACGTCCGTAGTAACATCGGAGTCACTCGCGGCGCGGCGTGTAACCGGGTCGCTGCCGGCGGGAAACGGCCGGCTGAGACGGAACGAAAAACGAGAGCGAGAGCGGAAACGAAGCGGACGGAAACGCGAACGCGAACGCGAACGGGCGACCGGGTCGCTACTTGGCGTAGTAGTACTCGCCGGCGCGCTTCTGCTCGCGGTCGAGCTGCGAGTCGGGCTTGTTGATGCGCGGGCGCTGGGTGCGCTCGTCGCGGCGGAACGTGATGTCGAGGTCCGACAGGAAGTCGTTCATGCCGTCGCGCATCTCCTGCGGTTTCGAGGCGTGGCCCTCGATGGACGGCTCGCCGTCGAACACCATCAGGCGGTCCGCCAGCAGGTCCATCATGTAGATATCGTGGTCGATGACCATGACCGTCGCGTCGTGGTTCTCGGCGTAGCGGCGGATGGCCGAGGTGGCCTGCACGCGCTGTTCGACGTCGAGGTGGGCCGACGGCTCGTCGAGCAGGTAGAGGTCGGCGTCCTGCGAGAGACACGCCGCGATGGCGACGCGCTGGCGCTCGCCGCCCGAGAGGTCGGTGAGGTTGCGCTCCATGATGCGGTTGAGCTGGAGCGGGTTCGCGATTTCGGTGTTCCAGTACGACGAGCCGAACTGGTCGGTGATAGACGAGAGGAACGCGTCGACCCGCATCGGCTGGTCGATTTCGATGTACTGCGGCTTGTACGAGATGTCGAGCGCGAAGTCGAGGTCGCCAACGTCGGGCGTCAGGTCGCCCGTAAACAGCTGTGCGAGCGTCGACTTCCCGATACCGTTGGGGCCGACGACGCCGAGCACTTCGCCGTTGTAGATGGTGCCGGACTCCACGTCGAGCGAGAACTCGCCGTCGCCGTAGGACTTGGCGAGGTCGGGGTACTCGACGAGGGGTTCGGCCTTCGTCGTCTCCCGGGGCGCGTGCTCCTCGAAGGTGATGGCCTCCGGGCGGATGCGCATGTTCTCGTTCGAGAGATAGCCCTTCAGGTACTCGTTGATGCCGTTTCGGACCGACTTGGGGTCGGTGATGACACCGTACGCGCCCGGCTCACCGTAGGCGACGTGGAGCGTGTCGGCGAGCAGGTCGAGGATGGCGAGGTCGTGTTCCACCACGAGCACCGCGCGGTCTTCGTCCTCCGCGAGTTCGCGGATGAGCCGCGCGGCGGTGACGCGCTGGCCGATGTCGAGGTACGGCGAAATCTCGTCGAGGAAGTAGAAGTCGCGGTCGCGGGCGAGCGTCGCCGCGAGCGCGACCCGCTGGAGTTCGCCGCCGGAGAGCGTCTCGATGTCGTTGTCGACGACGGGCCCGATGTCGAGGCGGTCGATGTAGGAGTCGAGCGCGCCGCGCTCGTCGGTCGCTTCGAGGAGGTCGCGGGCCGTCCCGTCGAACTGCTTGGGAATCTGGTCGACGTACTGCGGCTTGCGCGCGATGGACACCTCGCCGTCGCGGACCCGCTCGACGTAGTTCTGGAGCTCGGTGCCGCGGAAGCGGTCGAGGACGGCCTCCCACGTCGGGTCGTCGTCGTAGTTGCCGAGGTTGGGGACCATCTCGCCCGCGAGGGCGCGGACGGCCGTGGTCTTCCCGATACCGTTCGGTCCGAGGATGCCCGTGACCGACCCGGACTCGGGGACCGGAAGCCCGTACAGCGAGAAGGCGTTTTCGCCGTAGCGGTGGGTGGGGTCCTCGTCGAGTTCCGAGGGGAGATTGATGATTTCGATTGCGTCGAAGGGGCACTTCTCGACGCAGATGCCGCAGGTCTCGCCGAGGCAGATTTCCTCGGAGATGCGCACCTGGTCGGGACCGCCCTGCTCGGCGTCCTCGCCGCGGAGCGTGATGCACTCTTTGCCCGTCCGGTTCGGCGGACAGAAGTTCGAGCACTCGTAGCTACAGCGGTCGGGAGAACACCGGTCTAAGTCGACGACGGCGATACTATCGTCGGCCATCGTTAGAGCTGAACACCCGAAGTCAGGAGGATGGCGAACGTGATGAACCAGAGCGCGAAGGTCATGAACACGACGTAGAGATAGTCCTTCGCGCCGAAGTCGCCCACGTCGACGCCGACGACGCGAAGCACCGGGAACTGGATGAGAACGAGCGCTCCGAGGATACCCACGGCCAACTGATTGGTCGCGGCCTCGGGACTCGTCCCCACCACAGCACCCGAGACTACCGCGGCGGCGATGCCGGCGAGGCAGGCGAGTGTCGTGACCGTCACTCCGCGAATGTGACTGGAGAGTCCGGTCTGCGTTTCCGTGGCCATGTGTTCCCCTGCGATATCCGGCGTCAAAAGCCGTTCGTTCCTCCCGCCGCCCCCGGATAAAGCGTTGTCGGCCGGTCGCCGGCCAACAAGGTTTATGCTGGTAGCGCGTTTCGATTCGTAACGATGGCTGGAACAGAAGAGGAGAGTCTCGACGACCTCCCACCGAGTGCGAAGCTTGTGTTCAAAGTGCTCGAATACAACGGTCCGCTCACCCAGAAAGGCATCGTCGAAGAGTCGATGCTCTCGGCGCGAACCGTTCGCTACGCGCTCGAACGACTGGAGGGAATCGGTATCGTCGACGAGGACGTTTACTTCGCCGACGCCCGACAGAACCTCTATCAGTTGACCGATCTCGCGCCGCAGCAGGCGCAGGCCAAAGCCGACGGCGGCAAGGAAAAGGCCTGCTGCGCCGAGTAACCAGAACCGCCGCGGAACCACCGCACGCTTCGCAGTCGGTGTCAGAAGAGACCAGTTGCGACGTGTCGACCCGGTCGAACCCCGACCGACGAAAACGACGATTCGGCCGTTCTGTTAGGCCGGAACGACCGTAATCTGCTGTTTTCTATCGATTGCGTTCTCCAGTTCCTCGGCGATGGCGCTGCCGCGGGAGACCTGAATGTCGCCGCCGCGGCCGACCGTCGCCGTGAACAGGTACTCGCCGTCGGCGCGGACCTCGACCGTCTCGCCGACGTGGCCGTCCATCCGCACGACGACGTGCCGCGAGGTGACCTCGGGCGTCACGACGACGCCCTCGTCGGCCCCGTCTCCGGAGCCGGACGCGCCGGACTGCCCGCCGGCGTTCGCGCCCGCGTGCTGTCCCGACGACGACGGCTTCTCGTCGTGGGTCCGCACGTCGATGTCGATGCCGAGGCGGTCTTCCACGTCGGAGATGCGGCCGCCGCCCTTCCCGATGACGTAGGAGATGTCGTCTTCCTCGACGTAGACGACCGCGCGGTTCTGTCCCTGTAAGTCGACGTCGACGTGCCCGCGGGCGATGGAGCGAATCTCGCGTTCGATTTCCTGTTTCGCCAGCCGGGAGACGCCGCTTTCCTTCTCCTCGCCGTCCTCGCCGAGCGGGACGGTGACGACCTGCCGGTTGAACGTGTAAATCTCGTACTTCGGCGTGCCGGTCTCGAAGTCCCGAATCTGGATGACGGGGCGGGCGAGGTCCTCCGCGAAGAGGCCCTCGGGAACCTTGACCTCGGTGCGCACGTCGTACACCGTGTGGACCTCGCCGTCCTCGATGTAGACGACGGTGTCGACGACCTGCGGAATCATGCCGAGTTCGACCCGGCCGACGAGGCGCTGGAGCGCGTCGATGGCGCGGGTGGCGTGGACCACGCCGACCATACCGACGCCCGCCAGACGCATGTCGGAGAACACCGAGAAGTCCTCGGTCTTTCTGACCTCGTCGTAGATGGTGTAGTCCGGGCGCACGAGCAGCAGGGAGTCGGCCGTCTTCGCCATGTCGCCGCCGAGGGCGGTGTACTGGGTGATGTCGGGACCGACCTGCAGGTCGCGCGGCTTCTCCATCGTCTTGACGGCGTAGTCGCTGTCGTTGAGGAACTCGGCGACCGCCTGCGCGAACGTGGACTTCCCGGCACCGGGCGACCCGGCGATGAGGACGCCGCGCTGGCGCTCGGCGAGTCGGTCGCGGAGTTCGTCGGCGAACTCGTAGTCGTCGAGTTCGGTCTTGACGATGGGCCGGACGGCGGTGATTTCGATGCCGTCGGCGAACGGCGGGCGGGCGACCGCGATGCGGTAGTCGCGGAACTGGACGATGTCCATGCCCGGCTCGGAGAGTTCGACGAAGCCGTCGGTGGCGGCGCGGGCGGAGTTGACGATGTCGTCGGCCCACTCCTTCATCGTCGCCTCGTCGGTCGGCTCGTCGGCGATGGGCTGGTAGTGCATCTCGCCGACCGCGCCGCGTTTGGCCTTCGGGCGGGTGTCGGTCTTGAGGTGGACCGACATCGTCTGGTCGTCGAAGAACCGCTCGATGATGAGCCCGCCGGAGCCGCGGACCGCGGCCTCGACGTACTCGACCGAGACGCCCTTCGCCCGCGCCACCTCGGCCTGCACCACGTCGCTCGTCAGGAGCGTCGCCGACCGCTCGGTGGCGATATCGCGGATGAGCGCGTCGATGTCGCCCTCGCCGGCACCTTTCGTCTCGCCCGAACTCGGGCGACGGCCGACGTACTTGAGGTCGATGACGCCGTCGTCGGCGAACTCGGCGAGCCGCTGGAGTTCGGAGAGGCCCTCCCAGCCCGTGTCACGGCCGTCGTTGGCCTGCGATTCGAGTTCGCTGACGACCGCCTCGGGGACGAGGACGTCGGCACCCTCGTAGGTGCCGTCGTCGACTCGCTCGGACACGCGACCGTCGATGACCGCGCTCGTGTCCGGCACTATTTTCATGCGCGTGAGTTTGGGCGGGTGACGGATAAGGTTGTAGATAAAAGCGGTGACACCGCCGGCGGGGCGTCGGGTGATACCGCGTCCCGCGCCCCGCGCCCTCGACTCAGTCGTCGCCGGGCGCGACCGCCCGCTCCCCGTCGACGACCTCGAACGACTCGACGAGGCCGTCGAGGTCGGCGGCTTGCGACGACAGCACCTCGGTCTGGTCCGCGAGGTCGCCGATGGACTCGGACTGCTCCCGTGCGGTCTCGACGACGGTCCGCGACTGCCCGGCGGTCTCCTCGGAGATGTTCGCCACGTCGTCGACGCGGGCGGCGATGTCCGCCGCCGACTCGGCCTGCTGGTCGGTCGCGGCGCTCACCTCGGCCACGCTGGCGTCGATGTCCGTCACCATGTCCACGATGCTCTCGAACTCGCCGATGGCCTCGGTGACGGTCTCCAGGCTGTCGGCGACCTGCCGGTTCATCTCCCGCACGTCGGCGAGCGTCTCCTCGGAGTGTTCGGTGATGTCGGCGATGAGGCCGGACACCTCGTCGGCCGAGTCGCGGGTCTCCTCGGCGAGCGACTTGACCTCCTCTGCGACGACGCCGAAGCCGTCGCCCGCCTCGCCCGCGTGGGCGGCCTCGATGGCCGCGTTGATGGCGAGCAGGTCGGTCTGCGAGCCCACGTGCTCGATGAACGCCGCGATTTCGTCAATCTCCTCGATGCTCTCGGTGAGTTCGGCGACGGCGTCGGCGGTGCGGTCGATGCGGGCCTCCACCGTGTCTAACTCCTCCATCGCCTCGGTCGCCGCGTCGCGGCCGACCTCGCCGCGCTCGGAGGCCGTCTCGGCGGTGATCGCGACCTCGTCGGCGGAGGCGGCTATCTCCTCGACGGTCGCAGAGAGCGTGTTGAGTTCGTCGGAGACGGTCTGGAGGTGGTCGGTCTGCGCCCCCGCGCCGTCGGAGATTTCGGTGACCGAGGCGGCGACTTCCTCGCTGGCGGCGTCGGCCCGGCGGACGTGCTCGCGGGCGGTCGAACTCATCCGCGACACCTCCTGTGCGAACGACTGCACCTCGCCGATGGTCGACGAGAGGGTGCGGACGAGGTCGTTGTAAGTCGCCGCGACCTCCGCGTATCGCTCGTCGTCGACGCCCCAGTCGTCGGTGTCGATGGTGGCGGTGAGGTCGCCCGCCTGCGCCCGCGAGGTCGCCTCCGCGAACGCCTCCACGAGGTGCTGGAGGTTGCGCGTGTAGTCGGCGAGGTCGCGCTGCATCCGGTCGAGCGCGTCGCCGAACTCGCCCGGCAGGTCCTCGTCGAGCGCCGGGTCGTCGAACCGCTGGTCGGCGAGCGCCCCCGCCTGCGAGGCGACGACGCAGAGGTGGTCGTGCATCGCGCCGAAGTCGTCGGCGAGTCGGGCCACCTCGTCGCTCCCGGTCACGTCCGGGGGACGGGTCGACAGGTCGCCCGCCGCGACGCCCGCGGCCGCCGACGAGAGAGACTCGATGGGCGAGACGATGTCCTTTCGCGTGATGATAATCGTGTTGACGAACGCGAGGCCGGCACCGAACAGGAGGAGCCCCGAGAGTTCGAGTCGAAACGCGCCGGTTGCGACCCACGGGAGCGCGGCCTGCGCGAGCGAGACCGCGAACTGGATGGCGACGGCGGCGACGACTTTTCTCTCGACCGAGCCCGAGATGCCGAGCGCGTCCATGCTTCCCCGGAGCAACCGTTCGTACGTCGAGACGAGTCGCATACTCGGACGTGCGAGGAACGCGCAATAAGCCGGGTCGCGCGTTCTCGGAATCTGATAACTACCGGCGGCCGCGGGACGGTGCCCGACCGCGGTCGCGGCGGGGCCACGCGCGGACTGCCGGACGCCACACGCTTTTGAGGCGACCCTTCGACGGGCCGGCATGGACGAACTCCGCGACCTCGCGGCGGCGCTCGTGTCGGTGCCGAGCCACGAGGACGAGACCGCCGCCGGCGACCGCATCGAATCGTGGCTCCGCGGGGAGACCGACGCCGACGTGACCAGAGACGACGCGGGGAACGTCGTCGCCCGCGTCAACCCCGGCGTCGGCGAATCGCTCGCACTCGTCGGCCACCACGACGTGGTCCCGCCGGCCGACCGACAGACCACAGACGGCGGCGACTACGTGGTCGAGACCCGCGACGGCCGCCTCTACGGCCGCGGGGCGGCGGACATGAAAGGGGCCGTCGCCGCCTCGATGCTCGCCTTCCGCGACGCGGCCGCAGACGCCGATTCGGAGGTCGTCTTCGCCTCGTTCGTCGGCGAGGAAATCGGCGGGGAGGGCGTCCGCGCGGCCCTCGACGACGGCCTCGAACTCGACTACGCCGTCGTCGCCGAGGGCTCGACGAACTACACCGGCCCCGACCGGACGGACGTGGTCGTCGCCCATCGGGGCCGTCGGGCGAGCACCCTCGTCGCGTCCGGGACCGCCTGCCACGCCAGCGAACCCGAGCGCGGCGAGAACGCCGTCTACCGCGCGACCGACGCCGTGGACGTGGTCCGCGGCCTCTCGGTGCCGGACGCCGAGGTCCTCGGCCGCCCCGTCTCGGGGAGCCTCGCCGTCACCGAAATCGACGGCGGGAGCGCGTGGAACGTCATCCCCGACCGCTGCGAGGTGACCATCGACGAGCGGACCGTCCCCGGCGGCTTCGCCGACCTCGCGCTGGCGGCGGAAATCGAGGGCGTCGAGTGGGTCGTCGAACAGGACCTCCCGCCGATGGCGTGCGACGACGCCGACTTCGCCGAGCGCGTCCTCGACGCCGCCCGGTCGGTCCACGAGGCCCGCGGCGACGCGGAGCCGGAACAGACGACGAAGCCCCACGCGACCGACGCCGGGTGGTTGGCGCAGGCAGGTACGACCTGCGTCGTCTACGGCCCCTCGGAGCCCGGCGAGGCGCACACGAGAGACGAGAGCGTGTCGCTCGACGTGCTGGCGCGGTGTTACGAGACGTACCGTGACCTCGTGGAAGGCTGGTGAGAGCCGCCAACCCCGCCCGCGACGACGCCTGAACACTCAACCCGCGACGACGCCCGACAAACCACCGGGCGGGACTGAAAGGGGCCGCGAGCGAGGGCGAACCCCGGCGGCGTGAGCACCGCAGGCCGGAGGCCGAGGAGCGCGCGTCGCCGCGGGAGCCGTCGCTCGCGGGGGCTTTCGCGGTGTTGGTCACGGCTGTTGCGTTGTCGATTGCGACGTCGTCGGTGTCGGCTGTCGCGTCGGCGGAGTGTGAGCGACCGGTCGCGGACGAATCTCGAAACACCCGCACCGATACCCGCCTCCTGCGGTTTAATACGCCTCCGAGACCACCGTTCGTACCATGGCACAGTCCTCCGCGGAATCCGACTCGGAGTCGGCGTACGACCGGCTCCTCACGAAGTACAAGCGAATCGCCAACGTCGAGAACGCCGGCGGCATCCTCTCGTGGGACCAGCAGGTCATGATGCCCGACGAGGGGACGCCCGCGCGCTCTCAGCAGATGTCCGCGCTCTCCGCCCTGAGCCACGAACTCCTGACCGACGACGAGTTCGGCGACCTGCTCGACGCGGCCGAGGCCGACGACCCGACCGACGAGCAGGCCGACGTGCTGCGCGAACTCCGCCGCGACTACGAGCGGGCGGCCCGCGTGCCGAACGACCTCGTCGAGAAGATTTCCGCGGCGTCGTCGGAGGCCATCCCGGCGTGGAAGCAGGCGAAGGCCGAAGACGACTTCGAGACGTTCGCCCCCCATCTGGAGAAGCACGTCGAACTGAAGCGGGAGTACGCCGAGCACATCGACCCCGACCGCGACCCCTACGAGGTGCTGTTCGAGGACTACGAGCCGTGTCTGCCCCTCGAACAGGCCGAGGAGATTCTCGCCGAGGTGCGCGAGGTGCTCGTCCCGATGATAGAGGACATCCGCGAGTCCGACGTCGACCTCGCGGTGGACGCCTTCGAGGGCGAGTTCCCCGAAGAGGACCAGGAAGCGCTCGTCCGCGACGCGCTCACGACGCTCGGCTACCCGTGGGAGCGCGGCCGCCTCGACACCGCCCCGCACCCGTTCTCGTCGGGGACGCAGTTCGACGCCCGGGTGACCACCCGCTACGACGAGTCCGACGTGCTCGGGTCGCTGTTCTCGACCGTCCACGAGTTCGGCCACGCGCTGTACACGCTCGGCCTGCCGGACGAGCACTACGCGACGCCGCTCGGCGAGAACCGCAACCTCTCTGTCCACGAGTCGCAGTCGCGGCTCTGGGAGAACCACGTCGGGCGCTCGCGGGGCTTCTGGCGGCACTTCCTGCCCACGCTCGAAGACCGGTTCCCGGAGGTCGACGCGACGGTCGAGGAGGCCTACGAGGCCGCCAATCAGGTGTACGACGACAACCTCATCCGCGTCGAGGCGGACGAGCTGACCTACCACCTGCACATCGTCATCCGGTTCGAACTCGAACGCGACCTCATCGCCGGCGACCTCGCAGTCGAGGACGTGCCGGAGGCGTGGAACGACAAGTACGAGGAGTACCTCGGAATCCGCCCGGACACCGACTCCGAGGGCTGTCTGCAGGACATCCACTGGGCGTACGGGAACTTCGGCTACTTCCCGACCTACTCGCTCGGGTCCATCATGGCCGCCCAACTGTTTTCGGCCGCCGAGGCGGACATCGACGACCTCGACGGGAAGCTGGCCGACGGCGAGTTCGGCGACCTCCGCGAGTGGCTCCGCGAGCACATCCATCAGCATGGTCGCCGCTACGAGACCAACGACCTCGTGAAGCGGGCGACCGGCGAGGACTTCGCCGCCGACGACTTCCTCGACTACGTCGAGTCGAAATACGGGTCGCTGTACGACCTGTAGACGAGACGGACAGTCCGGCGCAGTCACCCGGTTTTCGACGGCTCGGAGTCGTCGTAGGAACTAAATAGGGGTATGGCATATCATACCATGTATGGCCTCAGCACCCAGTGACGACTTGTTCGACCAGTTCTTGGCCGACCGCGGTCACGAGACAGAACCGGCACGCTGGGACCGATCCTATAACAAGCTGCAGTGTCCCGACTGCGGGGCCCTGCACGACATGGGCGCGGCGACCTGCTCCGTCTGCGGGTGGGTGCCGGAGGCCTGACGCGTCCGAACTGACCAAGCCACGAGCACCTGTTCTCGACGGTTTTCACCCGCTCGGTGAGCCGTTCGCGAACGCCCGGCGAGTACGCTACTCCGGGCGCGTTCGCCCTCGTCCGAAGCACGTCGCTTATCACCGATAAGACCGTGAACGTGCACAATGAGCGAATCCGACGTGACCGTCACCCGGCTGTTCGGCGGCCCGGGAAGCGGGAAGACCACGGCCTTGCTCGACAAGGTCGAGGAGATTCTCGAACAAGACGGCGTCACCATCCGCGACATTCTCGTTGTCTCTTACACCCGAGCCGCGGCGGCCGAGGTCCGCGACCGGCTCGCGGAGCGGCTCGACATCAACCCGCGGTCGCTGAAGGGGAACGTCTCGACGATGCACGCGAAAGCGTACGAACTGCTGAGTCTCTCGCGGAACGACGTGGTCGGCGAGAGCGACAAACAGGAGTTCTGCGAGGACTACGGCATCGAGTTCGAAGACGAGTACGGCGGTGCGGGCCGCCGGACCGCCCGCTCGACCACCATCGGGAACAAGATTATCGCCACGAGCCAGTGGCTCCAGCGCACCCGCCGCGACGTCTCCGACTGGTACGACGTGCCGTTCCAGTGGAACGTCGAGGAGGTCCGCCTCCCGCCGGAAGTCGACCCGAACGCACAGGAGGGCAACAAGTACACGCCGACGTGGCCCTCCGACGACGACCGCATCGACATCCCCGAGGCCATCCGCGCGTGGCGCGCCTACAAGGGCGAACACGGGCTGGTCGGATTCGCTGACATGCTCGAACGCGTCAAGCAGCGCGCGCTCGTCCCCAACGTCGACTACCTCGTCATCGACGAGTTCCAGGACATCACGACCCTCCAGTACGACGTGTACGAGGAGTGGAAGCCCCACATGCGGGGCGTCCTCATCGCCGGCGACGACGACCAGGTCGTCTACGCGTGGCAGGGCGCCGACCCGAACCTCCTCCTCGACGCCGAACGCGACGAGGACGTGGTGCTCCCGAACTCCTACCGGCTCCCGTCGAACGTCCTCAACGTCGTCAACCGGGAGATTCGCCACATCGACAAGCGTCAGGAGAAGGACCTCAAACCCCGCAAGGAAGGCGGCGCGGTCGAGGCCGTCGAGAGCCCGTCGATGCTCGAACTCGCCCGGAACGTCCGCTACACCGTCGAGAAAGACGAAGGCACCGTGATGGTGCTGTTCCGCGCGCGCTACCAGATGTTCCAGTTCATCGATGAGTTCCTCCCGTCGGGCATCCCCTTCTCGACGCTGACCGACCAGCGCATGTGGACCGACCGCCTCACGCAGTACGTCCGCGCGGTCGAGGCGCTCGACGCCGAAGAGCCCGTCGACGGGCTGGAGGCGCGCCGCCTCGCGGACATGCTCCAAGACTCCGCGTTCGGCACGAACGACCGCGACGACCTCTTCGACGCCATCGACGACAGACAGGAGGAAGTCGGCGTCGACGACATCACGAACATCGAGTTCACGCCGAAGGAGATCAAGAACTTCGCGCCGTTCGCTCCGGACAGTTCGTCCGCGAGCGACATGGTCCGCAAGGTGACGAGCTTCCAGCGCAAGTCCGTCGACGCGTACTTCGGCGGCGACTACGAGGGGATGGACCCGAGTCGCGTCCGCGTCGGCACCATCCACTCCGCGAAGGGTCGCGAGGCCGACCACGTGTTCATGGCGACCGACCTGACCGAGAAGGTCGTCGAACAGATGGCCGCCTCCGTCTCCGACGAGGAACTCGAAGCCCGCGGTATCGAGGAGTTCACCTCGACGACGAGTCCCGTCCCGCTCATCACCGACAACGAGCGCCGCGTCTTCTACGTCGGGATGTCCCGCGCCCGCGAGCGCCTCATCGTCCTCGAAAACCTCGTCACCGGCGCGCCGACGCTGCCCATCAGCGTCCTGCTCCACGACGAAATTCGGGAGGCACCCGCGCAGGAACTCGTCGACGCCGCGCAGGAACCGCCCGCGCCCGAACCCGAGGCGTAACGTCCCGTGCGGAGCGGTCCGCGCGGCGGCGACGCCATCGACGCCGCCGTTTCCGAGCGAGACGCCGTCGGCTTCGTCGCCGTCTCCCGCGGCTCAGACCCGACGAGTCGCTACCTCACCGGCCGCGAGTTCGACTGCGACCTCGCGTTCGTCCGCGTCGACGGCGAGACGCATCTCCGGGTCCCCTCGACCGTCGAACCGCCGTCGCTGTCGGTCGCCTCGGTCCGCGTCGACGACAGGCCGCCGGGGAAGGCCGCCGCGGCCGTCCTCGCGGAACACGGCGCTCCCGAAGGGACCGTCCTCGCGCCCCGGACGATTCCGCACGACGCCGCGCTCCACCTCGAATCGGCGGGCTACGACCTCGCGTCGACCGCGGCGGTCGAAGCCGCCCGCGCGGTGAAAGACGCCGCCGAGCGCGACGCAATCGAGGCCGCCCAGCGCGCGGCGACTCGCGGCGTCGGTCGCGCGGCCGCGATACTGGCGGCGGCGACGGGTGAGGAAGCCACCGACGGCGACGGCGGCGACGGCGACAGCGGTCGTGAAGACGACGGCGGCGACGGTGACGACGACCGGCCCGCCCTCCGCTGGGACGGCGCGCCGCTGTCGACCGAGCGACTCCGCCGGCAGGTGAACGCGACGCTCGCGGCCGAGGGCGTCGATGCCGCGGGCGCGACGGCGGTCCGAGCGGGAACCCGCGGCGACGGGAACGAACCGGTCGAACTCCGGCCGGGCGAGCCGATAGTCGTCGCGGTCGGCCCGCGCGGCCCGACGGGCTACCGCGGCGCGCTGGCTCGCACGTTCGTCGTCGACCCCGACGGCGGGTGGGAGCGCCGGGCGCACGTCGCCTGCGACGCCGCCAGAAAGGTCAGTCTGGTCGAGGCGGACCCCGGCGACGACGCCGGCTTCCTCGGGAGCGAGCTCCGCGCGGAGACCGCCGCGTTCGGCTTCTCGATGGCCGACGAGGTGACCAGAGACGTCGGCGGCGGCATCGGCATCGCGGCCCGCGAGGTCCCGCCGCTCGACGGCGACCGCGAACTCGTCGCCGGCAACGTCCTGCGGGTCCGCGCCGCGGTCACGCACCCGGACCACGGCCGGGTCGAACTGACCGACGTGCTGGTCGTCGGCGAAGACGGCCCGCGACTGCTGGGCGACGCGCCGACCGGCCTCGACCCGAGTCGCTGGTAGTTACTCGTCGTCGTCCGGGTCTTTTGCGACGCCGCCGATGACTTTCTCGGCCGCGAGCGAGGGGACGTCCTGCGGCATGGTGAGGAACTTCGGGAGCGCGACCATGAGCACCGCGAGAAGGAGCATCGCGCCGCCGAAGGCGGTCCGCCCGTCGGCGAGGAGCGTGAGGCCGAAGCCGCCGACGGGGATGGCGAAGATGAGGGTCGCCGCGAGACCGACCATCTCCAGGATTCCGAGTCGCATCGCCCGAGGATACTCCGCGGGCGACTAAAAGCGTCGCGACCGGCGGTCGGACGAGCGCGTCGTTTGAGAGGTGGGAGCCGGGCGACCCGTCGCCGCGGCCGACCGTCGCGCGGGGTAGCATTAAGCCGCCTCCGAATCGACTGCCAGCATGGTCGCCGTCACGTCCGGGATGCTCGTCGTCTTCGCGCTCGTCGTCGTCACGATGGCGCTTTTCGTGACGGAGGCGGCCCCGCCGGACGTGACGGCAATCGGCGTCATCGTCGCGCTCGTCGTCCTCGAACCGTGGACGCGGGTGGACCTCCAGACGGGGCTGTCGGGGTTTTCGAGCGCCGCGACCATCACCGTCCTCTCGATGTACGCCCTCAGCGAGGGGGTGCGACAGACCGGCGCGATTCGCGTCCTCGGCGACGCGGTCGCCTCGTTTACGAACGGGAGCGAGTCCCGACTGCTCGCCGCGGTCGTCGGCCTCACCGGCCCCGTCGCGGGCGTCGTGAACAACACGCCGGTCGTGGCGGTGTTCGTGCCGATGGTCTCGGACCTCGCCGACCAGGCGAACGTCTCGCCGTCGAAGCTCCTCATTCCCCTCTCGTACGCCTCGATGCTCGGCGGCACGCTCACGCTCGTCGGGACGGCGACGAACCTCGTCGCCAGCGAGGCCTACGCCGCGGCGACCGGGTTGCCGCCGTTTTCGATGTTCACGTTTACGCCCCTCGGTGCGGTGGTGTTCGTCGTCGGCGCGGGCTACCTCCTGACGGTCGCGCCGCGGCTCCTTCCCGAGCGAATCGAGCCCGGAAACCGAACCGGGAACTACGGCGTCGAGCCGTTTCTCGCCCGCGTGCTCGTCCCCGCGCGGTCGCCGCTCGTCGGCATCCCGGCGGGCGAGGTCTCCGACGACACCTACCGCGACCTCAACGTGGACATCCTCGACGTGCTCCGCGGCGGTGAGCACTTCATCGCGGCCGACTCCGACCGCGAGGTCGAGTCGCGGGACATCCTGACCATCCGGGGCGACCCGGCGACGATTCGGCGCTTCTGCGACCTCGCGGACCTGCGGTTCCTCCCGCGCGCGTCGGTCACCGACGCCGAACTCGACCGCCCCGAGCGCGTGGCGCTCGTCGAACTCGTCGTCCCCCGCGAGTCCGGCCTCGTCGGCGAGACCATCGGCGGCGCGCGACTCCGCGAGCGCTACGACGCGACGGTGCTCGCGGTCCGTCGGCGCGGCGGCGACCTCATCCGCGAGCACTTCAGAGACGTGGAACTCCAAGTCGGCGACTCACTGCTCCTCCAGACGACGAACGAGACGGCGCGATACCTCCGCGACAGCGGCGACTTCGTCGTGACCAGCGAGGTCGCAGACGAGTTCATCGAGGACAACGGCGGACTGTCACCGACGTCGTTCCGCGCGTTCGCCGTCATCGCGGCGGTCATCGGACTGGCCGCGCTCGGCGTCGTGCCCATCGCCATCGCCGCGCTCGGCGGCGTCGCCGCGATGGTCACGCTCGGCTGTCTCTCGGCGAGCGACGCCTACGGCGCGGTGAGCTGGAACGTCATCTTCCTCCTCGCGGGCGTCATTCCGCTCGGGCAGGCGCTCCAGCTGACCGGCGGCGTCGCGCTCCTCTCGGAGTTCGTCGGCGTCGCCGCGACCTACCTGCCCGTCGTCGTCGTGCTCGCCGCGTTCTACCTGCTCACGGGGCTGTTGGCGAACGTCATCACGCCGGTCGCGAGCGTCGTCCTCATGCTCCCGGTCGCCATCGACACCGCGTTCGGCCTCGGTGCCGACCCCTTCGGCTTCGCCCTCGCGGTCACCTTCGGCGGGAGCACGGCGTTCATGACGCCCATCGGCTACCAGACGAACCTGATGGTGTACGGGCCGGGCGGCTACCGCTTCACCGACTATCTCCGCGTGGGCGCGCCGCTCCAGCTTCTTCTCACGGTCGTCACGACGGCCGGTATCGTCCTCTTGTGGGGGGTCTAGGTCACTCGGCTCGGCTCTCGCCCGCGTTGCGACGCTGGTCAGTCTCCGCCCGGACGCCGTCCTCGCCGTTCGAGGGGTCGTAGCCCGCCGGCCCCGACGGGAGCGTCTCCGGGTCGTCGACGCTCAGGCCCGTGGTGACGAGAAGCCGGAGGCCGCGTCGGACCGGCATGTCGAGTTCGCGAATCTCGTCGGGCGAGACCATGATGAGCGCGCCGGCGGTCGGGTTCGGGCTGTGCGGGACGAACACGGTAAACAGGTCGTCGTCGGAGACCTCGGAGACCGACGGCGGGGCCTCGTTGGTGACGAAGCCGATTGAGAACAGCCCCTCGCGCGGGTATTCGACCAGCACCACGCGGTCGTAGCCGGCGGTCGGTTCGGTGAGCGACTCCGACACCTGCCGGACGCCGAAGTAGATGGTGCGGACGAGCGGGAGGAGCCGAACGCCGCGCTCGAAGCTCCCGAAGAGCCGCTGGCCGAGGCTCATCGACGCGAGGTAGCCGAGAAGCGAGACGGCCACGGCGATGACGAGCGCCGACAGCACCTGCGAGATGAGGACGATGTCGCCGGAGTAGTTGAGCGCATCGGCGAGGAACGGCGTCACCTGACGGACGACCGGGCGGAGCGCGGCGGTGATGCGGTTGAACGCGAACTGGAGGACGAACACGGTCACGGCCAGCGGGGTGACGAGAATGAGACCCGTGACGAAACTGCTCCGCAGGCGAGCCAGAACGTCCATACCGACTCTCCGGACGACGAGCGTAAAATTGTATGGGCGAGATCGTCACAGAAACGTGATAGAGAACGGAAACGATAGGCATTAACTTCACCCGTCCGAAGCCGCGGTATGTTCACGGGAATCGTGGAGGGGCCGGGCGAAATCGTCGACGTGACCGACGCCGACGGTGGTCGCCGCCTCCGCATCCGGACCGACCTCGCGTTCGACGACCTCCACCACGGCCAGTCAATCGCGGTCTCGGGCGTCTGTCTGACCGTCGAGGCGTTCGGCGACGACTGGTTCGAGGTGTTCCTCGCGGCGGAGACGGTCGAGAAGACCTACCTCGGCGACGTCGTCGAGGGCGACCGCGTCAACCTCGAACGGGCCCTCGCGGCCGACGACCGTTTCGACGGCCACATCGTCCAGGGACACGTCGACGGCACGACGACGGTCACGAACGTCGAGCGCGTCGGCGACGACTGGTTCTTCGAGTTCGACCTCCCCGAGTCACTGGCGAAGTACGTCGTCCAGAAGGGCTCGGTCTGTCTCGACGGCATCAGCCTCACCGTGGCCGACCGCCGCGGGGACTCCTTCGCCGTGGCCATCATCCCGACGACCTACGACCTGACGACGCTCTCGGAAAAGGAGGTCGGCGACCCGATTCACGTCGAGGTCGACGTGGTGGCGAAGTACGTCGAATCGATGCTCGACGGCTACGCCGAGCGGTTGGTCGCCGAGTAGGCGACCGGTTCGCACGTCTCGCTGACTCAGTCCTCGAACTCCGTCTGCTCGGAGCTGAACGACGCCGCGCTCGGACCGGGGGCGTGGGCGCGGTGGTAGGCCCGACTGTAGCGGCGGAGCTTCCCGATGAGGTAGAGCCCGAAGACGCCGTCGTAGATGATGACGTAGACGAGGAAGGCCGCGAGACCGCCGAGGCCGGTTATCCCCGCGATGACGGTCGACCCGATGCCGACCGTCGAGTTGTACGTCGCGTGGACCAGCGCCGCGAGGACGAGGCCCTTGATGACGATCGGACCGGCGTTCTCCTTGTTGAACTTGGCGAGACCGAGGTAGTAGCCCGCGATGGCCGAGTAGATGACGTGCCCCGGCCCGGCGAGCGCCCGGACCGCGGTAATCGTTCCGCCGGCGGCGATGATGCCGACGCCGCCGGAGCCGACGTCGAGCCCCGACGAGGTGAGGTTGCGGGTGATGTACAGGGCGTTTTCGATGGTGGCGAAACCGAGGCCGGCCATCGCCCCGTAGACGGCCCCGTCGATGACGGCGTTGAAGCTGTCGTGGGAGTAGGCGTACAGCCTGACCGCGAGGAGCTTGACGGTCTCTTCGACCGGGCCGACGACGAGGAAGTAGAACACGGCGCTGCCGAGGAAGCCGAGCGCCAACTGGAACTCGGCCGCGATAGTCTGGCCAACGTTGCTCAGAAGCGAGTTGAGAATCGCGGCGAACGTGGCGGTGAGGACGCCGAGGAGGAACGTCACCACGAGCATCGACAGCGGTTCGTCGTCGGTCACGTCGGAGTAGTAGACGTAGCCGGCGAGCGCGAGCGCCGGGAGCGCCGACAGCAGGGTGAGCGCGCCGACCTGCGGGTCGGTGAGCGCCGACAGGCCGCCGATACCGACGAGGATGAGGAGCGCGGCGAGAACGACCAGCGCGCGGGTCGACGCGACCAGCACCCGGTAGAGCGCGACCGCGAGCCCGTCAACCGAGGTTCGTTCCTCCCACGTCGCGATGTCGTAGAGGTCGGCCGATCCGTCGGACGCCTGCTCGACTGGGTCCTGCTGGTCCATCACGTGGGGTAAAGGGTATCGCATCTGGTAATAGCTTCGGCCACGGCATCCCGCGAGCGGCCGAACCGCTGACGGTCGAGTGGCTGGCGGCCGACGACCGACCGCACGACGTTAATGCCTCCGCTCCGAAGGGCGGGTATGCACTTCGACCCCCGCGAACAGGCGGCGCTCCGCGAGGTCGGCCTCGACACCGACGACCTCCGGGCCGCGTCGGACCTCGTGAGCGACGCAGTCGAATCGGACGCAGACGCCATCGCCGCGTTCTTCGGCGACGGCGGGACGTTTTACTCCGACATGGAGATGGCCCACAGCGCGAGCGACGTGCAGGAACACGCCGTCGACCACGTCGACCTCTACACTCACGGCGCGGAGCTCCGCGGCTACCTCAAGTTCGACTCGTGGGGCGTCCCCATCGAGGGCGGCCGCGTGCTCACCGACGAGAAGGTCGAACTGACGCTCGGCCCGACGGTCGACGCCCGCGTCACCTTCGCCCGCGACGCCGACGAGCTATGAGGGTCCGCGTCCGCGGCATCTACGCCACCGCGCTCACGAGCCTCTTCCTCGACGCCGGCCACGACGTGGTGCAGGCGTCCGGCCCGATTCGCGAGCGCTTCGACGCCGAGTTCGACTCGTCGGACCACGACGTGTCGGTCGAGACGACGCGGAACCGGCAGGGCGTCGGCGCGACCGGCGCGCCCGAGGCGGTCGAAACGGCCACGGAGCGCCTCTCAGACCTCGGCGTCGACACCTTCGCGTGGGACGACCCCGCGCCGACCGGCGCGGTGTTCGACGCCCGCGTGACCGACACCCTCGGCGGCGGCGCGGTGTGCGACCTCGGCGAGACCGAGGGCTACCTCTCGTACGGCGACTTCGACGGGCACGTGGAAGTCGGCGACGAGGTCCGCGTGCAGGTCGCCGAGTCGGCCCCGCCGTGGGCCTCCCGCCGCGCCGAACTGACCGGCGACGTCCGCGCCGTCGCGGGGCTGGCGACCCTCGAACCGGATTCGGAGGGCGTCCGCGTCGACACCCGCGACGAGGCCGCCGCCCGCGAACTGGCGGGCATGACGGACCTCCTCGGCGGCGACCCGCCCGAGGGCTGGGGCATCCGCTGGCACCGCGACGCCGTCGACGCCGACATGAGCGCCCTGAACGACGCGCTCGACCGGGCGGCCGAGGTCGCCGCGGAACTCGACGAGGCGCTCTCAGACCCCGTCGACGCCCCGCGGGCGGTCGCGGCTCCAACCGCGACGACGTGGGTCTGGTTCGGCCGCGAGACGAGGTTCGAACTCGATTCCCAGCGCCGGGCCGTCGAGACGACGATGCCCGGCCACCACCGGACGAAGGCCGCCTCGCCGAAGGCCTCCGCCGGCGTCGACCTCGCGGAGGCGCTCTGCGGGTCGGTCGGCGACGGCGAGTTCCCCTTCGACGTGGTGACCGCGCAGTTCGGCCCGCTCGAAGGCGACGACGTGGAAATCGGCCACGGGAAACCTGACGGTCGGCTCATCACGCTCGGCTCCGGCGAGGTGACGGAGCGCGACCCCGAGGGAACCGTCGAACTCCGGCGCGGCATGACCGGCGGCGGCACCTACGACGCCCTCGGCGTCGACCGCGAGTCCGGCGACGTCGCGGTCACGAAGTTCCGCGAGGGACGCTGGTGGTATCCGACGGTGTACCGCGATTCAGAGGGCGCGGTCAAGGGGACCTACGTCAACATCTGCACGCCCGTCGAGTGCTTCCCCGACGAGATTCGATATATCGACCTGCACGTCGACGTGGTGAAACACGCCGACGGGACGGTCGAGCGGGTCGACGACGACGAACTCGACGCGGCCGTCGAGGCCGGCCACATCTCGGAAGAACTGGCCGAGAAGGCGCGGTCGGTGGCGTCGAGTCTGGAGTCGGCGCTGTCGGGGTAGGCGTCGCAACTTCGGAAGACGGTCAGTCGTCGTTGCCGGGGAGGGCTCGGTCGTCGTGGTGGCGGGAGGCGTCGGCGGCCGATATCTGGGCCGGCAGACGAACACCCCGCGAAGGCCACGCGGAGAGCGAGCGTGAAAAAGACCAATATGGTCACGGCCGACACGGCTGGATACGTATTGAGAACCGCGGAACGGGGCGCTCGTGTCGGAGGGAACAGTACGGCTACGACCGAAGGGAGTAGCCGCCTTTTTGGTCCAGATTTTTTGGCGGGGTTCGAGGCAACGAAGTTGCCGAGGACCCCGTGAAAAAAGGTGGGTTAGAAGTGCCCCGGTCCCTCGTCGCCGTACTGCAGTTCGCCGCCGCGGCCGCCCTCGACGGTGCTGCTGCCGTGGTCGCCGGAACTGGGGACCTTGACCTGCACGTCGGTCACCTCGTCGAACGTCATGATGAGGTCCGACTGGATGTTCTGGGCGGTGATGTTCGAGATGCCGCACCCGGCGCACGCGCCCCCGAGTTCGACGACGACTTCCCCCGATTCCGCATCGGCCTTGCGCACGACGCTGTTGCCGCCGTGCATCTGGATAATCGGCATCTGACCGACCATCCACGTCTCGACGCGCTCTTTGAGGCTCTCCGACTCGTCGCTCATACCCCGATGCTTCGAACCCCACGGATTAGAATGAAACGGTTCTCCCACCGCGCCGGCCGACGAGAGAAAGGCTGTCTCGGTCGTTCGTGATAGATTCGACGCGGGAACCACGCGGGGCGGCGAGGAGACGAGGCGGCGAGGCGGCGCTGGAGCCGTTCCCCTCAGTCGCGCCGCCCGCGACGACGGGCCAACCAGCCGGCGACGCCGAGCGTCGGTCGGTCGACGATGGTGGTGGGGGGTGTCGACCGGTCCCGTTCTAGGCTTCCGGTGGAACGCCCGTGCACCGTGCGGTTCGACGAGAACGGGAACGCGCCGACCGATGCGCCGAATGACTCGGCGTCGTCGGGTGCACGTCATCGCGTTTCTCGACGGGGGTTATAAGACTGCGCCACCGAGTATCAATCGAGATAATTCGATGGCGGAGAGACGAACCGCCGTGTTGTAATCGCGGTCGGTCGCCGGTTCCCCTGCGCGACCACCGCGTGTCGTCTCGACCTCACAGCCGCGAGCGGTCGCCAGTTCCGCCTGCGCTACCACCGGTGAGTCGTCTCGACATCACAGTCGAGACCGGTCACCGGTGCCACCGGTCATCGCGCTCGCCAACGCCCCCTCGACCACGACCTCGTCGCCGAGCGTCGTCAGTTGAATCTCGGGGATGTTCGACATGACCATCTCGCTCATCTGCTCGCGGATGGGCTCTAACACGAGGTCCGGGTTGTTGAGCGCGACCGCGCCGCCGACGTAGATGATGAGCGGCGCGTACGCGTGGACGATGTTGGCGACGCCCATCGCGTTCCAGTGGCCCAGTTGGCTGATGATGTGGTCGGCGAACTCGTCCTCGCCGGCGTGTTCGAACACGTCGACCGCAGAGAAGTCGGGGTCGGAGACGGGAAGGGCGGTGTCGACCGGGTCTTCCTCGTGGAGTTCGCGGGCGTACTTCGGGATGTTGTTCCCCGAGCAGTAGCCCTCCCAGTGGCCGTTGTGGCCGCACCCGCACGTCATGAAGCCGTTCGGGTCGAGCGTCAGGTGACCGACCTCGCCGGCGTTGCCGTCCCAGCCGGCGAGGACGTGCCCGTCGACGCAGACGCCCGCGCCGATACCGGAGGAGATGGTGAGATACACCATGTCGTCGGGGTTGCGGTCGGAGTGGAACCGCTCGCCGATGACGCCGGCGTTCGTGTCGTTGTGCAGGTACACCTCGTCCGTCTCCAACAGCACCGAGAGGGGACCGGTCAGCGGGATGCGGTCGATGGTGTCCGGGAGGTTCGCCGGGTTCTCGACCGCGCCCTCGGCCAAGTCGAGCGGGCCGATCGCGCCGATGCCGGCCGCGACCGCGTCGCTCGGGTCGATGCCCGCCTCGGCACACGCCTCGCGGACGACGCCGAGGACCGCCTCGGTGACCGCGATTCCCGTCGGGCCGCGCGGTGTGTTGTCACGGGCTTCCCCGAGGATCGTTCCCTCGTCGTCGCCCACCACGGAACGGACGTTCGTCGCCCCCAGGTCGACGCCCACGTAGTACGCCATCGTTCCCATAGGGATGCGCCCACCACTTAACTAAGCGGGATTTTCGGCAGATTTACTCGCGGCGATGTAACTCTCGGTTCGGGATCACGCGGAGTTGTTGGTCGGGAGTTTGGGGATGAGCCACGAGAGGAACGAGTCCATGCTGCGCGACTGCGTCCAGACGGTCCCCGGCCCGGTGAAGGTACAGACGAGTCCCTCGCCGCTGAACAGGGTGGACTTCAGGCCGCCGACGCGCTCGACCGAGAAGTCCGTCGTCTCGTCGAAGGCGACGATGTGGCCGGTGTCGACCGTGTAGCGCTCGCCGTCGCCGAGTTCGACCTCGTGGATGGCCCCGTAGCTCGACAGGAAACAGTCGCCGGTGCCGGTCAGTTTGAGCAGGAACAGCCCCTCGCTGCCGAAGAACGTCTTCGCCCCGCCGAAGGAGGTATCGAGGTCGAGAACGGGGTCCGAAGCGAGGTACGACCCGGACTGGACGTACAGCGTCTCGTCGGCGAGACCGTGGTGGACGATGTCGCCCGGAAGCGGGGGCGCGAGGGAGACCTCCCCCGCCTGCCGCGCGCTGAACGTGTTCTGGAAGAACGACTCGCCGCCGAGGACGCTCCGCTTGAGCGACCCGAACAGGCCGCCGTTCGCGTTCGTCTCGATATCGATACCGTCGGAGTAGCTGACCATCGCGCCGGCCTCCGACCGGAGCGACTCGCCCTCGTCGAGCGAGACGGTGAGGAGGGCGAACGACGGGCGGTAGTCGATGGAGTGGTCCATGCGGAAGCTGACGGCGCGCTAAGATATGTAGTTGCCTGCGAGAGCCGGGGAGATCAGGGCTCGCGCCGCCCGCGGACCGTCACTTCGTGTCCGCGCGGACGAACGTCACGGGGCACGGCGCTTCGAGCATGACCTCCTGTGCGACGCTCCCGAAGACGGCCTTACCGGTCGGCGAGCGCTTCCGACCGCCGACGACGAGGCGGTCGGCGCCGACCTCGCCCGCGAGTTCGACGAGCTTCTCGCCGTGGTGGCCGACTCGGCCGTGGATGACGTAGTCGACGTCCGCCTCGTCGAAGCGGCGCGTGAGTTCGCGGACGGTGGCGTGTCGTCGGGCCACGTCGTCCGCCGAAACCTCCTCGGCCGTGATGTCGAAATCGAGGTTGTCGAGCGCGTCGTCGTACTCGTCTCTCGTGAAGACGTGCCCGATGACGACCGTCGCGCCGGTCGGTCCGGCCACGTCGATGGTCTCTTCGGCGAGTCTGTCGATTCGGTCGGCGTCGCCCGCGCCGATCGCGAGCAGGATAGTTTCGATAGCCATACCAACCCGTTCGTCCCGGCATCACTTAACCGTGCCGGAGATTTTTACTCACAATCGAAATAAAAATTCGTGTTCGTGGCTGGCGAGGTCGCTGTCAGCCGGAGCGTCACGTGCTAGCACTATGTACGTTTCGCCGGCGGCGCGGCCGCTCGACGCTCGGGTACGCGAGAAAATCGGGTCGCGTCGAACGGCTCAGACGTCGGGCGCGTCGTCTTCGACCGCGCGCTTCATCGAATCGCGGCGGGACTTCGCGTCGCGGCCCGTCGCCTCAAGGAGGAAGTCGTTTTTCGCGCTGACGGCCTCGCCCGCGGCTTCGAGGTCTTCGGGAGCGAGGTCGGCCGGGTCGGCCTCCTCGAAGTTGACCGCGAGCTTGTCCTTCTTGCCGCTGTACTTGACCGCGCCGGCGACGATGCGGGTGAACACGGGGTTCTTGGGTTCGCCGACGACGTAGAGGTCGCTTCCCTTGAACTCCTCGGTGCCGGTGATGGGGCCGAAGTAGTCTTCGACCGTCGCTTTCATGTCCGGAATTCGCTCTTCGAGCGTCTCCCCACGACGCATCTTGTACTCCTTCATGGACGCCTTTTCGACAGGGTACGGTTTACCTGTTTCGCGACTCCGCGACGCCTGTGACGCCGTGGCGCAGTCAGGATTCCCGCTCGGCGATGTAGCCCTTTTTACACTCGGGGCAGATGTCGCCGGCCCGCATCGACGACGAGGACGCGCCGCGGGCGTGGCCGCAGTTGGGGCAGTAGTACTCGACCGCGTCGTCGGGGGCCTCGTTGCCGACGTTCGACTCGTCGGCGCGGACGAAATCGTCTTCGTCTTCCGCCTCGACGTACTGGCCGTTCGACTGGCGGCCCTGCGGGGCGCTCTCCTCCGGTGTCAGCCCGCCGCCGAACGAGACCGAGACGGGCTCTCCGTCGTCTGGCTGGGCGTTCCAGCCCTCGTCGTCGCCCGGCGCGTCGGGCCACGCACCGCGTTCTCGCTCTCGGGGCTGTTCCGACTCCGCCTCGGCGTCGGCGTCCGCGTCGATGAACTCCGCGTCGTCGCCGTCGGCCGGCGGCGTCGGGTCGTCGGTCTCGACCTCGTCGACCTCGTCGGGCCACTGCGTCCGGTCGCGGGGTTCCGACTGCGATTCGTCGTCGTCGAGGATGACGCCGTCGTCGGTCACCGGCGGGGCGTCGGCGCTCCCGGTGTCGGCGGCACCGGCGTCGCCGCTCGGGTCCGACTCGGCGGCGGGTTGGGCGTCGGCGGCGTTCGCGGCCTCGGCCGGCTGCTGCGCCGCGGGGTCCGCGCCGGCGTCCGCCTCGGCGTCGCCCGCGGCGTCGGCTTCGGCGGCGTCGACCCCGGCCCGCGTCTCCGCGTCCGGAGCCGTCTCGATGGCGGCGTCCTCGCCCTCGGAGACGCCGGGCTGTGGCTTCGCCGGCTCGAAGCCCGCGGCCGCGGTCTCGACTTCGCCCTCCGTCATCCCGACCTCCTCGGGCGTTCGGATGGCCGTGACCTCCTTGTTCTCGCTCATGACCTGTTCGTGGCCGCACCGCGAGCAGACCTGTATCTCCCGAATCGAGACGACCACCTCGTCGCCGCGTTCCTCGCGCTCCCGTTCCGTCTCGGCGTCTCCGTAGGAGTGCCCGAGAAGACGGCAAGTAAGTCCCATTACGCGAGGATTCCGGGATTCGGAAACAAAAAGGTACCCCCTGCCCGTCCGACGCCCGTCAGACGGGCGGTACAAGTAAACAGGAGGCGAACGATGTACCCGCTATGAGAGCGAGGCGGGAGTTTCGGAACCGCCGCGACATCGAGGTCGCGGTGCTCGACGCGCTCGTCGACCGCCACGACGAGGGAATGACCGTGTTCGAACTCCGTGCCGCCGTGGACGCCGACATCGACACCATCGAGGAGGCGCTCTCGGCGCTCAAAGACGAGAACCTCATCGTGGTCGAGGAGGCCGACACGGGGGTCCTCATCCACGCCGACGAGCGCGTCGTTCCGGACCCGAGCGAAGCCGTCGAAGAAGACGCGTCGCTGTTCGAGAGACTCCGCGAGCGGTTCGGACTCTGAGCGGGCCGACGCGGACCACAGATTCGTTTTGACTGCCTGTCCGCCCACGCGCGGACCGGACCGGCCCGGCCGACCGAAAGCCGGGCGAGTCGTCCGGGAGTGGGAGGGTTTTACGCGCTGAAACCGAAACGGGGGGCAATGACACTCGTCGCCGACATCCACGAGGCACACGGTGCGACGTTCGAGACGCGCGGCGGAATCGAGGTCGTGAGCCACTACGGCCGCCCCGAACGGACTCACCGCGCCGTCAGAAACGGCGTCGGCGTCATCGAACACGGCTACGGCGTGGTCGTCGTCGAGGGCGAAGACCGGGTCGACTACGTCGACAACGCGGTGACCAACACCGTCCCCGACGAGGACGGCGAGGGCGTCTACGCCCTGCTTCTCGACCCCGACGGCCGCATCGAGACGGAGATGTACGTCTACAACGCGGGCGAGCGACTGCTGATTTTCACCCCGCGGGACCAAGCGGAGCCGCTCGTCGAGGAGTGGCGCTCGAAGACGTTCCTCCAGCGCGTCAAGATACGCGACGCCTCCGACGAGTTCGGCGTCTTCGGCGTCCACGGCCCGCAGTCGACCGAGAAGGTGGCGAGCATCCTCTCGGGGGCGGGCGCGCCCGAGCCGGAGCTTTCCTTCGTCCGCGGCTCTATCGGCGGCGAACTCGGCGTCACGGTCGTCGCCTCCGACAACCCGACCGGCGAGGAGGGCTACGACGTCATCTGCCGCGCGAAGGACGCCGAAGACGTGCTCGACGCGCTCCTGTTCTACGGCAACCCCTCGGTCCCCGTCGGCTATCAGACATGGGACAGCCTCACCGCCGAGGCCGGCACGCCGCTTTTCGAGACGGAACTCCGCGGCAACGTCCCGAACGTCGTCGGCGTCCGCAACGCGCTGGACTTCGATAAGGGCTGTTTCGTCGGTCAGGAACTCGTCTCGAAGATAGAAAACCGCGGGCGGCCCTCGCGCCGGCTCGTCGGCTTCCGCGCCGACGCCCTCCCCGAATCCGGTGCCGAGGTCTCGGCGGGCGGCGAGTCGGTCGGCACCGTCACCCGCGCCGTCGAGAGCCCGATGCTCGACGCGCCCATCGGCTTCGCGCTCGTGGACTACGGCCTCGATACCGACGCCCTCGAAGTCGCGGTCGACGGCGACCGCATCGACGCGACCCGCGAGCCGCTCCCGTTCGTCGAGGGGAGCGCGGTGTCGGCGCGGATTCCGACGTACCCGGGCGAGAACTAGAATCGGCAGTCGGTGCGACCGGCGGCCCGCGGCCGCCTCAGAGCAGTTTCCTCAGGTGCTCGCGCGAGAAGAACGAGCTCGGCTTGTCCATGTGGACGCCGATTTCGCCCGACAGCGACCGGAGACCGACCCGCTGGAGCCACTCGGGAAAGGAGTAACACCGGCGCACGAGGTGGCCCAGCCGAATCTCCCGGGAGAGTTCGTCCCGCCACGCGTCCTCGTAGGCCGACAGCGTCTCGGGGTCGTCGGGGTCGATGGTCGACGCGGCGATGTCGGCCGCGGTCATCCCGTAGAGGATGCCGCCGCCGGTGAACGGCTTGGTCTGCGCGGCCGCGTCGCCGATGAGGAACGCCCGCCGGGTCGTCGTCCGGTCCGGCGGCCCGATGGGGATGGCTCCCGAACAGAAGTGCTCCGTCTCCACGTCGTAGGTGTTCGTGAGCGCGTCGAACATCTCGTTGACCTCCGCGCCCGGCGGGGCCGCGAGGCCGTACTCGACGCCGGCGTCGCCGCGGGGGATGCGCCACGCGAAGAACCGCGGGACCGTGAGGTGCACGTCCACGAAGTCGCCGTCGTCCGGCTCGGGGTCGAACGCGAGGACGCCGTGGAGCGTCTCCGACGGTTCGGGGAGGGAAAGCGCCCGGCGGACCCGCGAGGTGGGGCCGTCGCACCCGGCGACCATCTTCGCCTCGAACTGGACGGTGCCGGCCTCGCCGGCGACGCTGGCGGTCAGTCGGACCCGGTCGTCGAGTTCCTCGACGGCCGTGACGGTGTGGCCCTCGCGGACGTCCGCGCCGGCCTCGCGGGCGCAGTCGGCGAGCGTGCGGTCGAGTTCGACGCGGTCGATGACGTTCGAGACCTCGCTTTGCTTGTAGAACGGATAGGCCTTCGAGTTCGGGCCGCCGACGCGGAAGTTCGCCCCGTAGATGCGGTTCTGAAACAGGCGGTCGCGCGCCTCGTCGGGGACGTACTCCCAGATATCGGTGCTGACGTGGCCGGAGCACGCGAGGGGCGTCCCGACCTCGCCTTTCTCCAGCGCGAGCACGTCGTAGCCCGCGTCGGCCGCGCGGCGGGCGAACCGCGCGCCGGCGGGACCGACGCCGACGACGGCGAAATCGTACATAGTGGGGCGTCGCCGCGACGACCAATGAATCTTCTCGCTTCGGGCGAGGGGACCTCCGACGGAAATCCCCGACTACGCGACGACAGCCAGCCCCGCCGCGGTCCGCCGCGTCCCGTCCCACGGGACGTCGATTCGGTCCCACGAGTCGCCGAAGTCGGTCGTCCGGTAGAGGCCACGGTCGTTCGCGGCGTAGCACTCGCCGCCGGTTCGCCCGGCTGCCAAGACCGCGCGCGTCGCCCCCGGCCCGGTCGGCAGTCCGGTCTCGTCGAGGCGTTCCCACGAGTCGCCGCCGTCGTCGTCCGGCGAGTCCCGCCTGCGGTAGAGGTACGCCTCCGCGGACTCGACACGGTGGGCACGCATCGGCCCGGAGGCGGCCGTCAGGAGCACCGACTCCGGGTCCGCGGGGTCGACGACGACGCTCCAGCAGTAGCCGTGGCCCAGCCCCGCGGTCGGCGTCGTCCACGTCTCGCCCGCGTCGTCGGTCTCGGCGTAGCCGTCGCCCGCGGCGACCCAGACGCGGCCCGGTCGGTCCGGGTGCGTCGCCATCGAGTGCGTGTCTCGCTTGCTCGACGGCACGCGGTCTTGCCACGTCTCGCCGCCGTCGAGAGAGCGGACGAGCGCCCCGGCTTCGACCGCGACGAACAGTCGGTCGGGGTCGGTCGGGTCCGGCTCTATCCAGCGGACGTGGTGGGTGTGCGGGCGGGGCGGAAACGCCCACGACGAGGCCGAATCGAGGTCCGAAAGCGGCGCGAGTTCGGTCCACGTCTCGCCGCCGTCGCGAGAGCGGAAGACGGCCGAGGGCTCGGTACCGGCGTAAATCACGTCGGGGTCGGCCGGGGAGACGGCGAGGCTCGTCACCGACTCGGGGAGCGCGTCGGTGCCGACCGCGTGCCACGACCCCCCGCCGTCGGTCGTTCGGAAGACGCCGGCGTCGAAGGTCCCGCAGAACGCTCGGGTCGGCGCGCGCGGGTCGGCCGCGACGCACTCGACTCGGTGCTCGTCGAGTCGCCGGCGGGCGGTGAAGTCCTCTGACGACCCCGAGACCGCGAGGACCGCGCCGTTCGCTGCGGCGTAGAGGTGCATGGGGGACGTAGGCGCTCGGCGGTGAAAAGCGCGGGTACCGGGCGGCGGCTCGCGGCACTCGCGCGGGTCGTGTGACCGCTCGGGGACGCGACGGGACGACGACTACGACAGGTCGCGTCGCTCGAACACCTCGGCCGCGAGGACGACGAGGGCGCACGTCACGGCGACGAGGACGGCGACGCCGCCCCAATCGACGTCGCCGGCGACGAGGAGTTCGCCGGGGTCGAGATAGCGCGTGAGCGACAGCGAGCCGAGGAACTCGTAGTCGGTGTCGACCGTCAGGGAGTCGAGGAGGAACGTCCCGAAGACGACGCCGATGGCCGCGCCCTGCGCCCGGCGGACCCGCCCGAAGAACGCCGACGCGAGGAGGCCGATGGCGACGCAGGCGAGGAGGTAGAGGCCGCCGACGGCGTGGACCGCGAGGAGGCGAGAGAGGTGAATCTCCTCGTCGATGAGCCCCGCGCCGACGACGACGGCCGCGAGGAGCGCGAGGTCGACGACGGCGACCGCCGGGAGCATCGCGAGGAACTTACCGACGACGAACCGCGTGCGCGAGACGGGCCGCACGAGGACGAGTTCGACCGACTGGCGGTCGACCTCGCCGGCGACGAGCGACCCCGCGGCGTAGGCGAAGTAGCTCCCGACGATGAGGAGCCAGACGAGCTGGTAGAGTTCGACCACGAGGTAGCCTTCCAGCGAGGAGATGTCGGTGACGCTCCCGACGAACGCCGCCTGAAGCTCCTCGGGATACGACTCCAGCAGTTCGGCGAAGTCGATGTCGGACTCGCCGAACGACGGGTAGACGGCGATGGTGAGCCCCGCGGTCGCCACGAGGAGCACGCAGACGACGAGGAGGCCGCGCCGCCGCCGGGCGAACTCGAAGGCCGCGATGTCGAGTTCACGCATCCGCGGGCTCCTCGGCGTCTGCGGGCGACGGCTCCGCCGCGTCGTCGGTCTCGCCGTCGGTGACGGTGCTCTCGCCGTCACCTTCGCCTCCGCTCTCGCCGCCTCCCTCGTCGTAGAAGTGCATGAACACGTCTTCGATGGCCGTCTCGCGGACTTCGAGGTCGTCGACGCGGTAGCCGTCGAGGGCGTCCACGAGGGCGTCGTAGTTGCCCGAGGTGACGAGTCGGAGCGAGCCGTCGGGTTCGATGCGCGCGTCGATGGTCTCGGGGAACTCGAAGTCCGCGAGGTCGATGGCGTCGGGCGACCGGACCGAGACGACCTTCCCGCTCCGCGCGAGCAGGTCGTCGATGTCCTCGACGGCGACGAGCCGACCGTCGCGGATGATGGCGACGCGGTCGCAGACCTCGCGGACCTCCCCGAGGATGTGCGTCGAGAAGAACACCGTCACCCCGCGGTCGCGCTCCTCGCGGAGGAACTCGTAGAACTCCTGTTGGACGAGGGGGTCCAGCCCCGAGGTCGGTTCGTCCATCACGACCACCCGCGGGTCGTGCATGAACGCCTGCACGATGGCGAGTTTCTGCCGATTGCCGCGCGAGTAGGCCCGGACCGGGCGGTCGAGCGGCACCGGAAAGCGGTCGAGGAGTTCGTCGCGCCGGTCGTCGCCGGAGAGTCCGGCGAAGTAGTCGAGGGTCTTGCGGCCGCTCACGTCGTCGTAAAACCGCGGGTCGCCGGGGATGTGGCCGACGCGACCGAGCACGTCGAGGAAGCTGTCCCGGTCGTCCACCGGGACGCCGAGAATGCGCGCCGTGCCGTCGGTCGGTTTGAGCAGGCCGAGCAACAGGCGAATCGTCGTGGACTTCCCCGCGCCGTTGGGGCCGAGAAAGCCGAACAGTTCTCCCTCCGGGACCGAAAGCGAGAGCTCCTCGACCCCGCGAACGTCCCCGTAGAACTTCGTCAGACCGTCGATGTCGATGGCGGGGACGGACATACTACACGTAGGCGCGCCCCGAACGTATCCCTTGCGTGACGTTACCGCCGGCCGAGAGCCGAGCGTGTTGTTAAGATTACATACCGCGTATCTACGGTGACTGAAGCGGGGTCGCCCGCCGGTCTCCTCACCATGACTCCCCGCGGCCGGCGTACGAGCGCGGCGCTCCTCGCCGCCTTACTAGTCGTGTCCGCCCTCCTCGGCGCAACGGGGAGCGCCGCGGCCGTCAGTCAGGTGGCCGGGAGGCCCGACCTCACGGTTATCGCGCCGGAGAACCGGCTCGTCGCGGGCACCGAGACCGCGGTCGAGGTGTTCGTCGTCAACAGCGGGACGGTCACGGAAGACGGCCCCGAGGAGTACGAGGCGCTCGTCCAGACGGCCCGCGCGCTGACCATCAGCGCGGATTCGAGAGGGCCGATTACGGTCCTCAGCGGCGAGATTCCCGTCGGGACCGTCCCCGAGGGCGTCTCCGGGCCGGTGTCGCTCCGCCTCCGCGTCGCCGAGGGCGCTCGCCCCGGCACCTACGACGTACCCGTCACGTTCACCTACGACTACACCGCCTCGGTGTTCGTGGACGGCGACGACGTCGACGCCACCCACCGGAGCCGAACCGTCACGCGAGACCTCGAAGTCGTCGTGGAGCGCCGCCCCGCGTTCGAGGTCCGGGCGGTCGACGCGGCCCTCGCGGTCGGCGACAGCGGGACCGTCGCGCTCGACATCGAGAACGTCGGTCCCGTCGGAGCCGCGGACGCGACCGTCACCGCCACCTCGACCGACCCGGAGATAACGTTCGGGAGCGGCGTCGCCTCCGCGGAGACCTTCGTCGGCGAGTGGGACGCGGGCGCGACAGAGCGCGTCGAGTTCCGCGCCCGCGTCGCCGACGACGCCATCGTCCGCGACTACTCGGTCGAATTGACCGTGAGCTACCGCGACGAGGACGGCCAAGAACGGACCTCGCGGGCGTTCGTCGCCGGGGTTCGTCCGACCCGCGGGGCCGACTTCGAACTCGCGGACGTGGACGCCGCGGTCGCCGTCGGCGACACCGGCACGCTGACGCTCGAACTCGTGAACGTCGGCGACGCGACCGCCGCGGCCGCGACCGTCGGCGTGTCCTCCGCCGACTCCGAGGTGACGTTCGGGGCCGGCGCGCCCGCCGCGGAGGCTTACGTCGGCGCGTGGGAGCCCGGCGAGACGAGGCGCGTGAGCTTCCGCACCCGCGTCGCCGACGACGCCCTCGACCGGCCCTACTCGCTGGACGTGGCCGTCTCGTTCCGCAACCCCGGCGGCGACCGGAAGACCCAGTCGCTCGTCGCCGGTCTCGACCCCGGTGCCGGCCCGGCGTTCGCCGTGACGGTCGAAGAGAGCACGCTCAGGGTCGGCGGCGTCGGCCGCGTCGTCGGCACCGTCGAGAACGTCGGCGGGACCGAGGCCCGCGACGTGGTGCTCCGCCTCGAAACCGAGGATCCGGCGCTGACGCCGACGGACGTCGACGTGACCGTCGGGACGCTCGCGCCCGGCGAGTCGGCCGGGTTCGAGTACGCAATCGGCATCGCCGCGGGGTCGACGCCGGGGACGCGCCGGCTCCCGTTCGTCGTCGAGTACCGGCCGCCGGGCGACGAACTGCGCGCGGCCGACCGGACCGACGTGCTCGCGGCCGTGAGCACCGACACGCCCGCCGTCGCGGTCGAACCGCGGAACGCGACGTTCGAGGTGGACTCGACCGGCCGGCTCGTCCTCGCGGTGACGAACACCGAGGCGACGCCGCAGACCGACGTGACGGTCAGACTCGTCGCCGAGGAGCCGCTTTCGAGCGAGGACGCCGTGGCGTTCGTCCCCCGGCTCGACGCCGGCGAAACGCGCCTCGTCGTCTTCGACCTCGAAGTGAGCGACGACGCCGTCCCGAAGACGCAGGTCGTCGGCGTCGACGTGAACTACGAGGACGACGCCGGCAGACAGCTCTCGACGGGCACCCAGCGGGTCGCCGTCGAGGTGGTCCAACCGGCGACGACGTTCCCCGTCCTCCCGGCGCTCGTCGTGGCGCTCGCGCTCGCGGGCGTCGGCTACTGGTGGTACCGGCGGCGCTGATGGCTCCGGGGGCGCTGAAAAAAGTCGAGGCGCGCGTTCAGTCGTCGGCCGGCGACGCGGGACCCGGCATCCCGCCGGGCGTCGTCGGCTCGCTGACCCACGCCTGCCACGCCATGATGAGCATGGAGACGATGAGACAGAGCCCCCACAGGAACGTCGTCGGAACCAAAAAGAACAGTCCGAGCCCGACGCCGACCCAGATAGTGAGCGGCAACAGCCACTGCCCGACGACGAACAGCCCGCTCACCGCCGCCCGGAGCCGCCCCGTCAGCGCGAACGCGTCCACCGCAAAGCCCATCACGACCGCGAGAATCGAGAGCACGCCCAAGTGCGCGTGGCCGCCCACCAGCCACGACGGCACGCCCCCAGATTCCAGTAGCGTGTACTGGTACAGCCCCACCACCATCATCGTCGCCAGCCCGAGGAACCCCGATGTCTTGAGTATGCGTGACATACGCATACAGATGACGCGTTGCGATTTGAAATGTTTTTCTCTCGACTAGTTTGGCAGGCGAATGTCAGGTCCGCCGGCAGTCGCTCCCCGGTGGGCGCGAAGCGACCGTCGAAAACGAGATGCCGCGACGACGGGCGGTTCAGTCGTCGTTCGCCACTTTCGCGGGCTTGCGGCGGTCCGACCGCGGGCCTTCCTCGTCCACGTCGGGGAGGTAGTCGCGGAGGTACCGGCCCGTGTGGGAGTCGGGGTTCTCGGCGATTTCCTCGGGCGTGCCGCTGGCGACGACGGTGCCGCCGCCCGCGCCGCCCTCGGGACCGAGGTCGACGATGTGGTCGGCGTTCTTCACGAGGTCGAGTTCGTGTTCGACCACGAGGACGGTGTTGCCGTTGTCGACGAGGCGCTGGAGCACCTCGATGAGCTTCCGCTCGTCTTCCTTGTGGAGGCCGGTCGTCGGCTCGTCGAGCAGGTAGAGCGTGTCGCCGGTCTGCTTCTTGCCGAGTTCCTCGGCGAGTTTGACGCGCTGGGCCTCGCCGCCGGAGAGGGTGGTCGACGGCTGGCCGAGCTGCATGTAGCCGAGGCCCACGTCGTGGAGCAGTTGGAGGCGGCGGCGAATCTGCGAGTTCGCCTCGAAGAAGTCGAGCGCCTCGTCGACCTCCATGTCGAGCACGTCGGCGATGGTCCTGTCCTTGTACGTCACGTCGAGCGTCTCGGCGTTGTAGCGCGCGCCGTTGCACTCCTCGCAGGGCACGTACACGTCCGAGAGGAAGTTCATCTCGATTTTGACGTTGCCCTGCCCCTTGCAGGCCTCACAGCGGCCGCCCTTGACGTTGAACGAAAAGCGGCCCTTCTCGTAGCCGCGCTGTTTCGAGAGCTTCGTCTCGGCGAACAGCTCGCGGACGTAGTCGAAGACGCCGGTGTACGTCGCCGGGTTCGACCGCGGGGTGCGACCGATGGGCGACTGGTCGATGAGCCGCACCGTCTCGATTTCGTCGTAGCCGTCGATGGCGTCGTGCTCGCCGGGGTCGACGGAGGTGTTGTCGTTCATCCGGCGCGCGAGCCCCTTGTAGAGAATCTCGTGCATCAGGGTGGACTTGCCCGACCCCGAGACACCGGTGACGGCCGTGAACGTCCCGAGGGGAATCGGCACGTCGAGGTCGTCGAGGTTGTGCTGGCGCGCGCCGCGGACGACGAGTTCGCCGTCGCCCTCGCGCCGCGCGTCGGGCACGTCGATGTCCTTGCGGCCCGAGAGGTAGTCGGCCGTGATGGAGTCGTCGGCCGCGACGATGTCGTCGAAGTCGCCCTGCGCGACGACCTCGCCGCCGCGCTTGCCCGGACCGGGGCCCATGTCGATGATTTCGTCGGCCCGGCGCATCGTCTCCTCGTCGTGTTCGACGACGATGAGCGTGTTGCCGAGGTCGCGGAGGCCTTCGAGCGTGTTGAGCAGTTTGTCGTTGTCGCGCTGGTGGAGGCCGATAGACGGCTCGTCGAGGACGTAGAGGACGCCCACGAGGCCGGAGCCGACCTGCGTGGCGAGGCGGATGCGCTGGGACTCGCCGCCCGAGAGCGTGGCCGCCTCGCGGTCGAGCGTGAGGTATTCGAGGCCGACCTCGGTCATGAAGCCGAGGCGGGCGCGAATCTCCTTGAGAATCTCCTGTGCGATGGTGCGGTCGCGCTCCGAGAGGTCGCTTTCGAGGCCCTCGAAGTGTTCGAGCGCGCCCGCGATGGTCATGCGGTTGACCTCGGGGAGCGTCGTGCCGCCGACGCGGACGTGGCGGGACTGCTCTTTGAGCCGCGAGCCGTCGCAGTCGGGGCAGGTCGTGACGGCCATGAACTCCTCGATGTGGTCGCGCGTCCGGTCGGAGTCGGTCTCGACGTGGCGGCGTTCGAGGTTGCCGACGACGCCCTCGAATGGGTGTTCCTTGTGGCGCGTGCCGTTCTTCGTCGTCCACTCGAACACCACGTCCTCGGTGGTGCCGAACAGGAACGCGTCCTGCACCTCGTCGGAAAGCTCCTCGAACGGGGTGTCCACGCTGACGCCGAAGTGGTCGGCGACGTTGTCGAGCTGGCGGCGGTAGTACGTCCGGTTGTAGCTCCACGGCTCGAAGACGTGCTTGAGCGGCTTCGACGGGTCGGTGACGACGAGGTCGGGGTCAACCTCCTTGGCCTTGCCGAGGCCCTCGCACTCCGGGCAGGCCCCGTGGGGGCTGTTGAACGAGAACGACCGCGTCTCGATTTCGGAAAAGCGGAACGACGAGTTCGGATTGCCGAGTTCCTCGGAGAACTCGACGACGAGGCGGTCGTCGCCCTCGCCCGCGAGCGACCCGGTCGACCGGGTGTTGGAGGCGAAGGGGAGGTCTTCGGGCGGGTCGGGAACGATGAGTTTGAGGACGCCGCCGGCCTCCTCCAGCGCGGTCTCGACGGAGTCTGCGATGCGCGAGCGCGCTTCTGGCGCGACCTTCACGCGGTCGACCACCACGTCGATGGTGTGGTCGTAGTTCTTGTCGAGTTCGGGCGTCTCGAACGAGAGGTCGAACTCCTCGCCGTCGACCTCGACGCGGGCGTAGCCCTCGGAGACGAGGTCCGAAAACAGGTCTTTGAACTCGCCTTTCTGGTCGCGGACGACCGGCGCGACGACCTTCGCGCGGGTGCCCTCGGGGAGTTCGAGAATCTGGTCGACCATGTCCTGTGCGGACTGCTCGCCGACCTCCTCGCCCGTGATGGGGTCGTACTGGGTGCCAACGCGGGCGTACAACAGGCGGAGGTAGTCGTGGAGTTCGGTGACGGTCCCGACGGTCGACCGGGGGTTGTTGGCCCCGTTCTTCTGGTCGATGGAGATGGCGGGCGAGAGGCCCTCGACGGCCTCGACCTTCGGCTTGTCCATCTGGCCGAGGAAGTTCCGCGCGTAGGCCGAAAGCGACTCGATGTACCGCCGCTGGCCCTCCGCGTAGACGGTGTCGAACGCGAGGGAGGACTTGCCTGACCCCGACAGGCCGGTGACGACGGTGAACGTCTCGCGGGGGATGCGAACGTCGAGGTTCTTGAGGTTGTGCTCTTCGGCACCGCGAACCTCGATGTAGTCCTTGCTCATTCGGACGACTCTAGGAACGAGAGGACCGAATAGCCATCGGTTCGGGCCGTTCGAACCGCATCGCTCGCGTCCGCGAGTCGGGGAGAAATCGGAGTGGAAGGGAGATGTCGTCCGCCGGCGTCAGCCGTTGAGCTTCTGTCGCGAGATGGAGATGCCCGTCGGCGTGATGACGATCTGGTCGTCGCCCTTCTGGACGATGTCGCCGTCGACCTCGCGCGCGACCTGCCGGAGGTCGTCGATGATGTGTTCCATCGTGTTGTCGGAGGTCGTGTGGCGGGTGATGTCCGCGATGACCAGATTGCCGTCGTAGACGGCGTCCTTGATGGCGATAACGTCCTGCTGGCCGCCGATCTCGGCGATGTGAACCGAGAGACCGGCGTCGCCGCGAGCGGTGTCGAAGTCGTCGAGGTCGAGTTCGACGTAGTCCTCGGTCGTTCGGGAACCACCACCACCGAGAATCTTACTCATGATACCCATAGGACGTAGAGAGGCCACAACGGGGTTAGTTCTTACGTCAGACGACTGTCGAAACGCAGACATTTCTCGACTCGACGCGCGCCGGCCGCGCCGTTTCGCGGGGTGTTTTTACCCCGCGGCGCGCGGGGGGAGACGAACACGATGACTTTCAGCATCTGCGTCCGCGAGTCGTACGTCGACGCCGACGGCGACGACCAGCACCGCTTCGGCGTCGCCGTGACGACCCGACTCCCGGGGGTCGGCGCGCTCTGCCCGTTTGCAAGCGAACACGGCGCGGTGGCGACACAGGCGCTGACGAACGTCGAACTCGGTCGGAAGGGGATGGACTACCTCGAAGACGGCCTCGCCGTCGACGACGCCCTGCGGGCGCTGTTGAACGCCGACGACGGCCGCGCGGAGCGACAGCTCCACGGCGTCGGCTCCGAGACGACATTCGCCTTCACCGGTGACGACTGCCTCGGCTGGGCGGGCCACCGCGAGGGCGACGACTACACCGTCGCGGGCAACCTGCTCACGGGAGAGGAAGTCGTCGAGGCCGCCGCCGACGCCTACGAGCGGAACGCCGACGGCGACGAACCGCTCGCGAAGCGCCTCATCGACGCGCTCGGCGCGGGACACGCCGCGGGCGGCGACAAGCGCGACGACCTCGCTATCCAGAGCGCGGCGGTCGTCGTGACCTCCACCGAGGACCGCGAGACGGAGCCGTACTACAACGACCTCCGGGTCGACGCGACGGAGACGCCGCTGCGCGACCTTCGAGAGACGTTCTCGATGGCGCGGGAGGGGTACGAGGCGGCGCTGGAGAAGTACGCCGAAGCGTAGCCGAGAGGAGCGCACACGGCGTGCGCCGAGTCCTGCGACCGCGGGTCAGACCGAGAACTCGAAGAGGTCGTCGCCGACGTGGTGGATTGACTCGACGACCTTGCCGGAGTCGCCGACGAGGTCGGCCCCGTCTTCGAGCGCGCGACCCACGGCGAGCACCTTGCCGTGGGTCTCCTCCGCGATGACGACCAGGTCGCCCGCCTCGATGGTGTCGTCGGCCTCGGTGATGCCGGGGCGCATCACGTCGGCCCCGCTGGAGACGAACGAGACCGCGCCCGCGTCGACCGTGACGACGTTCGTCGTCGGCGGGAACTGGTTCGCGCCCTTGACCGTGAGGAACGGCTGGTCGTCGACGTACATGACCGCCGGCTCGCCGTCGACGAGGACGACCTCGTAGTCGGCGTCGGCGAACTCGACCGCCTCGAACGCGTCGCCGTCGAGGGCGACGCCGAGGGACGATTCGATGGAGTCGCACAGCGCGTCGATTTCGTCGCTTCGGAGGTGGTGGCGAGACTTGACCTTCATACCGGGTCGTGGACGCTCACGGCCGATAAATCGACCGCTCCGCGTCGAGTGGGCGACGGCGGCGACCGACTGCGGGCGACCGACCGCTGACGACTGACGACTGACGACCGACCGCCGCGAGATGAACCGAGCCGAACCGGCGTCCGACGCGCGTCAGACTGTGTGGGGTAAACTGCTAAGTACGATTGGGTCCACACCAACGATATGTGGCGCTCCCGGACGAACCGGGACCGGAAGCGCGTCGTGTGCATCGCATGCGGTGACGCGGTCCTCCGGTCGGCGGCGCGCGAGTACGACAAAGAGGGGAACCGCTGGGAACGGCACGGTAAGCGGTTCGAACACCTCTGTAAGGCCTGTTACCGCGGACTCTGTCATCAGCCCCGCGAGGAGCTCGAAGGCCTCCTCGTCGACATCGAAGAACACGGCATCTCCAACGAGGAGTTCCTGCTTCGCTACTTCGACGCGGTCAAAGAGCGGTACGAATCCCCCGGCGAGCGCGGGCGCTGAAGACGGGTTCGGCGGCCCGTCGCCGGTCCGCGCAAACGCGCGCTGACGAGTGATATCAATTCTCGTCCGTCGCGGCTCGTGCCCGACACTCATTTCTCCCTGCCCCGTCTAGTCGGGGCTATGTCAGACGACGCGCAGGCGTACGCCGGGACCGCCGAAGGGCAAGGACCGGTGGAGATAGACGCCGAACTCGCGCGACACCTCCAGAACAAGCGCGAGGACCTGTTCGAGGAGTTCGAGATTCGTGACGCGTTCCCACCGGAAGTCCTCTCGGAGGCGCGTGCGCGCACCGACGGCGTCCACGAGGAAATCGAAGACGAACTCGAACACCGCAAAGACCTCCGAGACCTCACGACGTGGACGACCGACCCCGTCGACGCCCAGGACTTCGACGACGCCCTGAGCATCCGCGAGAACGAGGAGACGTACACGCTGTGGGTCCACATCGCCGACGTGACCCACTACGTCCACCCCGGCTCGGAGATGTGGGCCGAGGCCGTCAAGCGCGGCAACACCGTCTACCTCCCCGCCTACACCATCCACATGCTCCCGCCGGCGCTGGCCGAGACAGTCTGTTCTCTCGTCCCCGAGGAGGACCGCCTCGCCCACACCGTCGAGATGGAGATCAAGAAGGACACGCTCTCGTTCGAGTCTATCGACATCTACAAGTCCGTCATCCACTCCAACGAACGGCTCACCTACACGCAGTGTGAAAACCGGCTGGAAGACCCCGACCTCCCCCTCCACGAGGAGAACTCCCTCGTCTTCGACCTCGCCGACCAACTCCACGAACAGCGCAAGGAAGACGGCTCGCTGGTCCTCAACCCGAGCCGGGACCGCGCCCACACCATCATCGAGGAGTGCATGCTGAAGGCGAACAAGGCCGTCACGCACGAACTCATGTGGAACCGCGGCGTCGAGGCGATGTACCGCGTTCACCCGCAGCCGACCCCCGACCAGTGGGACAAGGCGCTCCGCGAAATCACCGAACTCGACGGCGTGAGCATCCAGTCCACGTCGTGGGACGAACCCCGAAAGGCCGTCAACGACGCCTTGGAGAGCGCGAACTCCCGCACGCTCAACAAGATTCAGCGCGCCGTGCTGAAGGTGATGCCCCGCGCGAAGTACATGAACGACCCCTTCGGCGGCCACTACGCGCTCAACTTCGACATCTACGGCCACTTCACCTCGCCCATCCGGCGGCTGTCGGACCTCATCAACCACTGGATCGTCCACGAGAACGACGTGCCCGAGGACCTCGTCGAACTCTGCGACCGCGCCTCGGACCGACAGAAGGACGCCGAGACGGCCGAGCGGCTCTACAAGCAGTTCCTCCAAGAGGTCGGCTTGGACCCCTACGCGGTCAACAACCGCGGTATCGTCACCGTCGACGACGACGGCGAGGTCATCGACGAAAACGGCCTCCCGCCGCGCGAGTAACCGCGCGGTCGCTCCCGTTCGACCGACTCGTTTTTGACAGACAGGGCCGACAGGAGTCCACCAGCCGATTCCGACGAGCCGACCGCAGAGCGACAGATTCGACTAACCGAGGTGTCGAAACGGTGGCCTTCGCTCCCTCGCCGCGACCGTCTACTCCTCTTGTTTGTGCGTGAACAGCAGCACGTCGCCGTCGTGCTGTGTCACACAGAGGTCGAGCAGCATACTCAGTTCGAGGCTGTTGTAGTCGTTCTCGCAGACGACCAAGTCGTCGAACGGCTTCTCGCACGCCGGACAGGCGATAGAGACGGTGTTCTGGTAGGTGGTGACGCCGCCGCTGGACTCGTAAGGCGTGAGCGACGACCGGAGTTCGTCGAGTTCCTCGTCGTTCATGAACGTGTTGTGCGCGGGGCGTGCGTATAATTCTTCACGGTTGGACACCGACCGCGGTTAGACGCGACTCACGAATACGGCTCACGATTCTCGACTCACGACTGCCCCGCGTCGTCCAACCCGCAGGCCCACCGGAAGTGCGGGTGCACCCACGACAGCTCTGCGGCGTTGGCTTCGACCCACGACGACGGGTCGCTCAGCCGACGCGACAGCACCTCCGCGCGTTCCTCGTGCGTTCCCTCCCGGTCGAACGGGATCAGTTCGAGCGTCCGCGACGCGGGATTGAAAAAGACCGCCCGCTCGGTGTCCGCGTCGAGTCCGATCAGCCGCGAGCCGTTGGCGTCTCTCTGGAGCAACGCCTGCGCCATCCGGTGTTGGTGGACCCCGCGGCGCGTCTCGCGGAGTTTCGACACGATTGCTCGAAAGAGGGCCGTCGGGTCCGACGGGGGTTCGCCTCGTCGCGTTTCCATACCGACGCCCTCGAAGCGAGACGGTAAGAGGGTCCGCCATGAGCGGAGTGAAAGTGTCGGGTTCGGTGGAAGTGAAGATTGACGAATGGCCCTCGCTTGGCGCGTCGGGTTGGTTCTCTGTGTCCTCCTCGTCGCCGACTGTGCCGGTGGCCCCAGTTCAACTGCGACGATGACCGACGGAACACCGACGACCATACTAACGACCGCTCCGATACCGACTGACAACTCAACGCCAACCAACGAGACGCCGACGACCGGCGATCCGGCGTACGGGACCGAGTTCGTCTCCGTCTCGAAACTGGAGAACGGAAGTCGGGCCGAGACGTGGCCCGATAACAAGACCGCCCGCTTCGAGAACCTCTCCGAACCGCGGAAAGAGGTGTTTCGGGACGCGCTGGATGGCCGGGTTACGTTCGGACCCGACGAGGAGAATCCGTTCGCGTTCAGCGATTCTGACCGACCCGAACTCGTCCGGTACGAGGGAGAGTGGTACTTCGTTCGGGTCGCGATTGTGTAGCCGCGAACGCTACAGCTCAGTATTCGTCACGGTGGGTGGCGTCACGAAAATAGCAGTAGCTCAGACCGTGAGACGCATATGATAATTTTAAAACATTTCTTTGCGTGTGATTATAGTATGGAATCCCCTCCAAAAGACTTCATGCAGGGGCGGTCCAGCGCATGGTCCAGTAAATTTGGACTGATAATTATTTCGCTGCCCCCTATTGGATTCTCTGCGGCCGTATCACGGTTCCTTGGCGTCAGCTCACCAAATTCAATCGTTGAACTCTTCTATTTTCTAAGCACGTTCTGCACCGTACTTCTCATATCAATGTTCAGTACGTACTTCGTGGCATATCAACTCGGCATGGGACAGAAATGAGAAACTGGACGTGCATCTGTCCGCAACGCAGTAGTGACTCGTCGGACCCCTAAGTTACGACTCATAGTCTTGCGTCGCGAAAATGGTAGTGGACTCGCGGGGGAGTGGTGAGTTTCCAAGGCTCCAGTCCCCCTTCTAAGCGTCTACCTGTGGACTCTCGGTGAGTCGCAGGTCTGGTTCATCGAATGGCGAGTCGGGTGCTTGCTGAATGAGATGGCGGACGTATTCAGCACGACTCATTCCGTGGTTCTTGCTCTGTTCGTCGACTTTCTCGACCATCTCCGGTGGCATCGAGATGGTGACGTTAACCGATAGTGCCATGCGTGAATAAGTGAGCAGAATAGTGATGTATAACTTACTGACCCAAAGAATTATTGAGTCAATGAGTTATTGGCCACACCTCATCAATCACTAAGTCGTTACACCAAATATGAGCACGAGCCCGGACAATGGGACTAAAAACGTCTCCGCGCAGGTCAGCAATGACTTCGCCGAGGAATTTGATCGAGCCCTCAAAAGAGCACAAGTAGAAGGTACTGTTCCACTTGATCTGTCGCGCGCAGAGGCGATTCGCCGTCTTATGCAGTTAGCGATTGATGACCCATCTATTCTCGCAAAGGTTGAAGACTAAATATCGTACATACTCATATTAAGCTTGCCAAAAAACACCACACATATTAGACCAAACATGAGAGAATATGAGTTAGAGATAGAGGATGTACTAGAGGATACCATAGAAGTTAATCAGACAGAAGAAACATTTCCTAATTCTTGGAGACCATCAAAGCCATCAACCAATGCAACTCTATGGAGATATGTTGATTTTACTAGATTCTTCTCCATGTTAGTCCAGAAACAGATATGGTTGCCTCAAATAACTCAGTTTGACGACCCATTCGAAGGCGTGTGGTCAAATAAACGACTAACAGCATTTGAAGAAGAAATCCCGTCTCCAGAAGGGCAAGATTATGAGCCGCCAAAAGGTCAGACAAACTTTAGTAAGACTTCGTATGCGAGCTGTTGGCACAAAAACGAGAACCAATCTGCTGCGTTATGGGAATTATACGGAATATCAAATCAGAGTGTCGCGATAAAAACTGATTTTGGGTCGCTGATTTCGGCTGTCGACTTATCAGGATATATGGACTACTCATTTGGGTGTGTTGAATACCTTGATTACTCCAACGACGACATGCCTAAAGGACCCTACAGCCCAGTTTTTCACAAACGAAAAAGCTTCCAACACGAGCAAGAATTTAGACTAGCTGTACTAGAGCCCAAATTGATCCCGCGGGTTAGACAAAAAATTGAGCAGAACAAACACATTCTTGAACTAGCAGACGGGGTAGACATGTTCCAACTAGCTATAGAGAACATGCCGCCGGGCATTAACTTGGATATCAATGTAGACCAATTAATTAATGAGGTCTATATACATCCGGAAACCGATGGATGGGTTGTCAAAACAATACAAGAATTGATTACTACTTGTGGATATTCCTTCACACTTCAAAAATCAGACTTATACACAAATCCTGAAGAACTACGTTAAAATGAAATCTATTAGTGTAGGAGACAACAAAATACATGCCTGAAGATTCCTTATTCCATGAAATAATCAACTATCGGAAAAATATTTATGATAACTTGGCAAGTGACTCTCTCTCAATTTTAAGTATTCAGCTATTCATAATTCCACTAACAATATCTCTGATTAGTCTAGTGTCACGAGTTGCAGCAAATAACGAGAATAAAGAGACTTCGATTATTGTTGACATGGCAAGGGATCTTAACAATCCGATGACTGTTCTTGCCATATTTGGGATGGTAATGTCAATTTCACTCTCGTCAATCACATATTATAACGCTCGGAGAAAATCTAATGCACAACTGAGATATCTCAGCGAACGATATTATAGTCAAGACACTGAAACGGCACTAGAGCAGGTATATCAGTGGTACAATTCAGTTTTCGGAGACCATGTTGAGAAACCATCTAGTTACGAAGATGTAATTGAAAGTTTCAAGAAGGGTGACAATCCAGGAGAGTTTATCAGGGCAACACTAGCAACATCACTATTCTTGACACTATCTTCCCTCGCGATTATATTCGATTTAGTGGTGTCTACAGTCTTCAACCAAGTAACCAGCATTTTAATTATTATTGGGATACTTACAGTAATAGGACTTACGTATGTCCGCCATATTGCTGCATTAATTCTATACTCAGAACAAATAGCCAATAAACTAAATAGGTTTTTAATATCTGTTCTCTCAAAATTAGTGTTTAGTGAGGACTCCTTAGCTCTCAAGAACCCACTAAGGAATTTGACGTTTGCCTCAGTGATACTACTCACACACCCTTTTTTGGCACCATATGCCAATTCAGACAGCTATTTACTCACCTTTGCTGCTGCGTACGTGCTCTTCGCTCTTGGAGTGCACTACCAAGCAAAGCTAGAAGTCCCTCACCGGGATAGCAACCAAGACTAGGTGATCGGTACTAGGTCATCAAATACATCTTCCGCTGTTCCTCAAACTCCTCGTGGCCGGCTTCGTTCCACCCACCAGCCTCACGTACCCACTTACTCACCGTCGACGGCTTCGCCCGACGAATCCGAATCTCACCCCTGTCGAAGTCGTAGAGGACGAACGCGAACCACGCAACGCCCCGAGCGTCCGCCGCGAGTAACGAGCGCGTCTGGTCGTGTCGAAGTCGAAAGCGTCCGTGCGCGGGGTACTTCTCGCCGATCCGTACGGAGGTGGATTTGACCTCGGTCTTCGCGCCGCTGTTGGGATGGACACAGTCGTACCAGAACGCGTCGTCTGGTCGGTGGTCAAGGTCGTAAACCTCGGCGACCAACTCCTCGGCGAGCGTCGCGGTCTCGCCGCTCTGCAGTCGCTCTTTTTGATGTCGCGAGAGGTCGCGCATATCCAGACGATCGACACTGGCGTGACTCGCAGGGCTCCTGACAGAGCCACTGCTCGTCGGTTTGGTGTCGAGAGAAAGTAGTGGACTCGCGGGGTCCCCACGAGCAGTGCGAGACGACCGTGTCGTCTCGCTGGCCCTGCGGGCGACTTACGGGTCGCCCGCAGACGAAGCGAGTGGGGGCAAGCGAGTCCAGTGACTGAGGGAGTGAAACGACCGAAGGAAATGGACTCGCGGGGATATTGAACCACGGTCGCTCCCGTTCGCTCGCGACGCTCGCTCACCTCTCGCTCCCTGATTCAAATCCCCGCTCGAACAGGCACTACATCACGCGACGCAGAAGGTACTCGTCGGACTCCTCACGGAGTCACGACTCGCTGGGTTGCGTCGCGAAAATGGTAGTGGACTCGCGGGGATTTGAACCCCGGGCCTCTTCCTTGCGAAGGAAGCGATCTGCCACTGATCTACGAGCCCTCATTCCCACGGAGTCGTGGGATACACTTATACCCTATGTTTTGTCCGCGGCCGGGCATGCGATAGCATCCCGTTCCGTCGGGCGATTATGCGGGCGTCTGCTCGCGCGTCGAACGGAAGTGAGATGACACGCGCCTTAGCGCTGAAGGTCAGCTCGGAGGCAGAGTCCTCCGGACGCGCGCCTCGACAGCCGCGAGTGTGACGGGCGGGCCGTCACGAACGGGCGGTCCGAGAGAACCCGGACAGCGCCGTCGTTAGTCTTCGAGGACGATCTCGATGCTGACGTCGTTCGGAACCTGAACGCGCATCAGCTGGCGCAGAGCGCGTTCGTCAGCGTCGAGGTCGATGAGACGCTTGTGGACGCGCATCTCCCAGTGCTCCCACGTCGCCGTCCCCTCGCCGTCAGGCGATTTGCGGGCGGGGACTTCGAGCGTTTTCGTGGGCAGCGGGATCGGCCCGCTGAGGTTGACGCCCGTCTTGTTCGCGATCTCGCGGACGTCGTCGCAGATATCGTCGAGGTCTTCCGGACTCGTGCCGGCGAGCCGAACGCGTGCCTGTTGCATCGTTATCGCTCGTTGACTTCGAGCACTTTGCCGGCCGCGATGGTCTGACCCATGTCACGGACAGCGAAGCTGCCGAGCTCCGGAATCTCGGAGGACGGCTCGATGCTGAGCGGCTTCTGCGGACGGACGGTCACGATGGCGGCGTCGCCGGACTTGATGAAGTCCGGGTTCTCCTCAGCAACCTCGCCCGACGCGGGGTCGAGCTTCTGGTCGATGGACTCGATGGTACACGCGACCTGCGCCGTGTGGGCGTGGAAGACCGGCGTGTAGCCAGCGGTGATGACCGAGGGGTGCTGCATGACGACGACCTGCGCCTTGAACGTCTCGGCGACCTTCGGCGGGTCGTCAGCCGGGCCACAGACGTCGCCGCGGCGGATGTCGTCCTTGCCGACGCCACGAACGTTGAAACCGACGTTGTCGCCAGGTCCGGCCTGGTCGACTTCCTCGTGGTGCATCTCGACGGTCTTGACCTCGCCGCCGACGTCAGAGGGCTGGAAGCTCACGTTGTCGCCGGGGTTGAGGGTACCCGTCTCGATACGGCCGACCGGGACCGTACCGATGCCGGAGATGGTGTAGACGTCCTGGATGGGCAGGCGCAGCGGCGCGTCCGTCGGCGGCTGCGGTGCCGGCAGGTTGTTGAGCGCTTCGAGGAGGATGTCGCCGTCGTACCACGACGTGTTGTCGGAGCGCTCGGCGATGTTGTCGCCCTCGAAGGCCGAAATCGGGACGTAGGTCGCGTCGTCGGAGTTGAAGCGGACCTGCTTGAGGAGCTTGTTGACCTGCTCCTTGACGTCCGTGTACTTGTCTTCACTGTAGTCGACGACGTCCATCTTGTTGACCGCGATGATGAGTTCGCCGATGCCCAGGGTGCGGGCGAGGAAGACGTGCTCGCGGGTCTGCGGCGCGACACCGTCGTCGGCGGCGACGACGAGAACCGCGTTGTCAGCCTGCGAAGCACCGGTGATCATGTTCTTGACGAAGTCGCGGTGGCCAGGACAGTCGACGATGGTGAAGTAGAACTCGTCCGTGTCGAACTCCTGGTGGGCGATGTCGATGGTGACACCGCGCTCGCGCTCTTCGGCGAGGTTGTCCATGACGTAGGCGAATTCGAATCCGCCCTTGCCCTTCTCCTCGGCTTCCTCTCGGTGCTGCTCGATGACGTGCTCCGGGACGGAGCCGGTCTCGAACAGGAGTCGGCCGACGAGCGTACTCTTACCGTGGTCGACGTGGCCGATAATGGCCAGATTCTGGTGGGGTTTGTCGCTCATTGGTGTGGTCACGCGCTAAGGCGCTCTGTGGGGAATGTTTTTGCTGAAACCCCTAAAACGATTTCGATACGCGCTACGGGCCGTCTAACCGCCGTACTGCGATTTGCGGAACCATACCACGGTCGCGGAAACGGAACGGCCGGTCGAGGTCGACTGTCAAAGAAAACGAGGGGTACAGGCTGTCTCCCGGTCTATTCGAGACGAGACACGTCGGACAGAACGGCCGTCGCCGTCTCGGGACCGCCCGCTCCGCGGCCGCTGATGTTCAGTTGCCCCGCGTGTTTGGTCTCCAACTGGACGATGTTCTGCGTGCCCGTGACCGACAGCGCGGAGCCCTGCGGAATCAGCCGCGGGGCCACGCGGACGCCGTCGGCGGTTGCCTCGCCGATGAGGCGGACTGTCCGGCCGTCCTCGGCGGCGAGGTCGAGCGCCGTCCCCGGAACGTTGCGGATGCCCTCGACTTCGGCGTCGTCGAGCGCGTACTCGGTCTCGCCGTCCGAGAGGACGTTCGCGAGGATGACGAACTTCAGCGCGGCGTCGATGCCGTCGACGTCGAAGGTCGGGTCGGCCTCGGCGACGCCGAGGTCCTGTGCCTCCGCGAGCACGTGCTCGTAGTCGAGGCCCTCGGCGGCCATCCGCGAGAGGATGAAGTTCGCCGTCCCGTTCAGCACGCCGCGAGCGGCGGTCACGTGCGGCGCGCCGAGGTCGGAGATGGTCGAGAGGATGGGAATCGCGCCGCCGACGGCCGCCTCGAACTGTACCGTCCCCTCGCTTTCGGCTTCGAGCGCGCGCAGGTCGGCATAGCGCTCGGCGACCGGACCTTTGTTCGCCAAGACGACGTGGCGGTCGTCGCCCAGCGCGCGCTCGACGTGCGAGAAGCCGGGTTCGGCGTCGCCGAGCGTCGTCGGCGTCGCCTCCACCAACACGTCGTAGTCGGCGTCGAACACCGATTCGGGGGCGGCATCGCCGACCACGCCCTCGCGTTCTTTGCGGTCGGCATAGCGCTCGGCGACCGGACCTTTGTTCGCCAAGACGACGTGGCGGTCGTCGCCCAGCGCGCGCTCGACGTGCGAGAAGCCGGGTTCGGCGTCGCCGAGCGTCGTCGGCGTCGCCTCCACCAACACGTCGTAGTCGGCGTCGAACACCGATTCGGGGGCGGCATCGCCGACCACGCCCTCGCGTTCTTTGCGGTCGTGGACCGCGCTCGGGTCGAGACCGTCCGGGTCGGCCACCGAGGACGACGAGTCCGCGAAGGCGACGACGTCGTGGCCGTAGTCGCCCGCGAGGTCGAGGACCGAGCCGCCGACCGCGCCCGCGCCGAGCACGGCGAGTCTGAGGCTCATTGGGAGCCCTCCGCGAGCGGTTCGACGACGTGCAGACCCTTCTCGGCGGCGAGGTCGCGGACGACCGACAGCGTCTCGTCGACGCGGCCGGAGCGGACCGCGAGTCGGAGCCGGGCGCTCGACGCCTCGTCGGTCCCCTCGCGGGCGGACAGCGACAGGTCCTGGAGGGTCGCGTCCGCCGAGGACTCGATGCGGTGGAGCGTGTCCGAGAGGTCGGAGTCGACGATGTCGCCCACGAGGATGACCATCACCTCCTCGCCGAAGTGCTCCGCGCCGGCGCGGATGACGTTGACGCCGGCGTCGCGGAGCGCCTCGACGATTCGCTCGAAGCGGTCGGGCGGGCATTCGAGGTCGACCTCCACGGGGATGTGCCCGCGAGGGGTCAGGCTCCCGCGCTCGTGGAAGATGGAAAGCAGATTGCCGCCGTTGTCGGAGATGGGCTTGAGCGCGGCCAGAAGCTGTCCGGGCTCGTCGACGAGTTCGAGCCGAATCGTGTGCGGTTTCGGCATCTCGCCGCTCCCGTCGGCCTCGGCGTCGCTCCCGCCGTCGATGTCCTGTGCGCTCATCGCCCCACCCCCGAGGGCCGTCCCGACGCTGTTGTCCGCGACGCGCGGCTCGGTCGTGGTTTCGCGTCGTCGCGCCAGGAGTCGAGAGACGTGCCCTTACGCATATCTACCCGTGATTCGGCCACGCGGTATAAGCCTTCGCAGCCGACACGGTTTGCCGACGCCGAGGGCGTGCTGGCATGTGTCACGGACGGCGGTCGACCGCGAGCGCGACGGCGAGCGGCGAGACGAGAAAGACGCCGGCGGCGACACGGGAACCGGCCTGCGGCGACGCGAAGACGGGCCGACGAACCGGGGCTATGGCTGCCCGGGTGAAAAAACGAAAGAAGGCGCGGCGGTCGCGCTTAGATGTAGTCGATAGCCTGCGAGAGCTCGAGCTTCATGCCCTTGCGCTCGCGGATCTCCATGATCTTCTCGCGCTGGAGGTTGTCCGAGAGCACGCGGAAGCCGGCGTTCTCCGTGTTCCAGGAGGCGCGGCCTTCCGTGGCCGAACGGATGTCCGACGAGAAGCCGATCATCTCTTCGACGGGCGCGATGCCCTCGATGACCATGAGGTCACCTTCCTGGTACATGTCGTCGACGCGGCCGCGGCGACCCTGAATCTCGCCGGAGGCCGAGCCCATGTATTCGGAGGCGACGTCGATGCGGACGTTCTGGATGGGTTCGAGGAGCTTCACCTGACCCGCGATGAGCGAGCGGTGGACCGCGTCGCGCGTCGCAGGGATGACCTGGGCGGGACCGCGGTGGATGGTGTCCTCGTGGAGTCGCGCGTCGTGGAGGCGCAGGAGCGTCCCCTGGACGGGCTCCGCGGCGAGCGGACCGTCGTCGAGCGCCTCTTCGAGACCCTCGATGACGAGTTCCATCGTCTCGTTGAGGTGCTGGATACCCTTCGTGTCGTCGATGAGGATGTTCGTCCCGTGGATGTGTTCGACGTTCTGGGACGTGTCCTTGTCCATGCCGGCTTCCTGCAGCGCCTCGCGGCGCTCCAGTTCGGGCATGTCCATCGAGATTTCGCCGAGCTTGATGGAGTCGACGATGTCCTGCGAGAGGGGTTCCGCCGTGATGTAGAACTTGTTGTGGCGGTTCGGGGAGACGCCCTCGACCTCGTGGGACTTGCCCTGGACCTGCTCGCGGTAGACGACAATCGGCTCACCGGTGCGGACCGGGATGCCCTGGTTGTCGCGGATGCGCTGGGTGATGACTTCGAGGTGGAGTTCGCCCTGACCGGAGATGAGGTGCTCGCCCGTGTCCTCGTTGATCTCGATGCGGATGGTCGGGTCTTCCTTCGCGACCTGCTGGAGCGTCTGGATGAGCTTCGGCAGGTCGTCCATGCGCTCCGCCTCGACGGACTTCGTGATGACCGGCTCGGAGATGTGCTCGATGGACTCGAACGGCGTCATCTCGACGGACGAGACGGTGGAACCGGCGATGGCGTCACGGAGGCCCGTGACGGCCGCGATGTTCCCCGCGGGGACACCACGGTCGAGTTCCTCGCGCTCGCCGCCCATGAACACACCGACGGACTGGACGCGGTTCTTGCCCGCGGTCCCGGAGACGTAGAGCTCCTGGCCCTTGCGGATGGTTCCGGAGAACAGGCGACCCGTCGCGATTTCGCCCGCGTGGGGGTCCATCGAGATGTCGGTCGCCATGAAGACGACTTCGCCGTCGTCGTCGACCTCGCGCATCTGGCGCGCGATTTCAGACTCGGAGTCTCCGCGCCAGACCGTCGGGATACGGCGGGGCTGGGCGTCGAGCGGGTTGGGGAAGTGCTCCGCGACCATGTCGAGGACGACGTCCGAAAGCGGCGTGCGCTCGTGGAGTTCCTGGCGGTCGCCACCGCGCTCCAGTTCCATGATGTCGCCGAAGGAGATGCCGGTCTCCTCCATCGACGGCATGGAGACGCCCCACTTGTAGAGGGCGGACCCGAAGGCGACGGTCCCGTCTTCGACGGAGACCGTCCAGTCGTAGTCCTTCTCCTCGGTCATCCCGCGGATGAGCTCGTTGACGTCGGTGATGACGTCGACGAGGCGCTTCTGCATCTCCTCGGGACCTTCCTGCAGTTCGTTGATGAGGCGGTCGACCTTGTTGATGAAAAGCGCCGGCTTGACGCCCTCGCGGAGCGCCTGACGCAGGACCGTCTCGGTCTGCGGCATGGCACCCTCGACGGCGTCGACGACGACGAGCGCGCCGTCGACGGCGCGCATCGCGCGCGTCACGTCGCCACCGAAGTCGACGTGGCCCGGCGTGTCGATGAGGTTGATGAGGTGGTTCTCGCCTTCCCATTCGTGGGTCATCGAGACGTTTGCGGCGTCGATGGTGATGCCGCGTTCCTGTTCGTCTTCCTTCGTGTCCATCGCGAGCTGCTGGCCGGCAGTCTCGTCGGAGATCATGCCCGCACCTGCGAGGAGGTTGTCGGAGAGGGTCGTCTTACCGTGGTCGACGTGAGCGGCGATGGCGATGTTCCGGATCTGCTCCGGCTTGTCCATCAGTTTCTCACATTCCTGGACGATCTTCTTTCGTCGGCCCATTATACAGGGGTCTACCGGCAGGAGGGTCAAAAGAGTAGTGTTTTTGCCGAGCGGATTTCCCATTTTCAGCCGTCCTACCGCCGGGGTATGAGCATTTTTGTCACGATACCCGAGACTGTCCGCCGGACGCGAATCTCGTCGCCGCGGTCGGCGCAAGAGTCATGTTGGTTGATAACATTCCTCAACTTGAATGGACCTCCGAGTCGTCGGGGGCGCGCCGGCAGACCCGTTCTTGAGCGCCGCCGACCTGTTCGAAACCGAGTTCGAGCTTTCGTACCCCGTGTTCGTGCGCGTGCGCGACGACCCCGATTCCCGCACGTGGGCCGGCCACTATCAGGACCACCACGTCCTCAACATCTCCCGGCAGGCCGCCACCAGCGCGATGGCCCGCGAGCTCGCGCTCCACGAGCTATCGCACATGGCCCGAAACGAGGAGGGCCACGTCTCGCACTACCAGTCCACGCGCGAGGCGGTCTTCCTCGCCCTCGCGGGCCGGACCGTCGAGCGCCGAAAGCTCGCGCACTGCTACCAGATCGCCAACCACTGCAAGGACATCTACGCCGACGACCTGACGCTGTCTGTCGCGCCCGCGGACAAACTCGTCCAGTTCCTCGAATCGCAACTGGCCGCGGCGCTCGCCGACCGACCGCAGTCGCCCGCGCGGCCGGGCTCTCGACTCGTCACCGCGGGGTCGGACCCCGAAATCACGGCCGTGAACGCCGCGTTCGCCCTCGCGCTCGTGGAACGGCACGACCTCGTCGAACCGGACCACCGGCTGTACGACCTCGCGCACGCCGCGGCCGACGACGCGCCGTCGGTGTCGCTCGACACGTTCAAAGAGCGGTTCCGGACGCTCGCCGCTGACCCCTCGAAAAGCGAGTACCGCCGGACGCTCGTGGACGTGGTGAAAAACTACGTCGTCAACCCCGGCGTGGCGGCCGACTGAACGCCGCGCGACGACTGCGGGAAAGCGAGCGAACGAACCAGCGACCCCGTCGTGCGGCGTCGTCACTCGCCGCGGTGAAAAACGAAAGAGAGTGGAGAGATTACCGGGCCGCTTCGGCGACGCGCTCTTTCTCCTCTTTCTGGGAGATAGCGTACGTCTGGACGTCGTAGTCGGCCGCGCCGATGAGCTGTTGTGCGAGCGCCTCGGCGGCGGTGGTCGTGGACTTGTAGGAACCGCTGAGGGTACCCTGCGCGATGAACTTCAGCGCCTCGTCGACGCGGCGCTGCGGGGCGACGTCGACGGCCTGCGGGACCGAGATACCGCCGTACTTGAGGCGGACGGTCTCCTCGCGGGGGCCGGCGTTCTCGACCGCGCGGATGAGCACCTGCACGGGGTTCTCCTCGGTGCGCTCGTTGACGATTTCGAACGCTTCCTTGACGATTTTGCTCGTCTTCTGTTTGTGTCCCGTGTTGTCCTCGGTCTGCATCAGGCGGTTGATGAGCCGCTCGACGATGCTGATTTCGGACTTCTGGAACTGCTTCGAGGCGTGACGACCCATCGTGTGGGCGATGGGCGTCGCCTTGATGTACCGGCTCATGCTGGGGTCGGTGTACTCCATCTCGGAGACGTCCCAGACGCCGAACAGAAGCGCGTTCTCTTTCGCTTCCTCGCTGCTCGCGGGGGACTCGGGCTCGGGTGCGTCGCTTTCCGACATTGTTAGCGCACCGGCTTTTCGGCGTTTCCGCGGACGAGTTCGATCATCGAGACGCCGTTGACCTTCTCGACCTTGTAGTTGACGCCCGAAAGGTCACCCATCGCGCGACCCTTCGCGCCGCCGATACCGGCGATGGTGACTTCGTCGTGCTCGTCGATGAACGAAATCGCGCCGTCACCGGGACAGAAGGCGGTGACCTGCTTTCCGTTCTTGATGAGCTGAACACGGACGCATTTCCGAATCGCCGAGTTCGGCTGCTTTGCTTCGATACCGACCTTCTCAAGGACGATGCCGCGACCCTGCGGGGCACCCTCAAGCGGGTCGGACTTCTTGCCGAGACCGCGCTCACGGCGCGCGTACTCAGAGTCGGACCAGCGGCGCTTCTGCCGGTCCTGCTTGAGCTTGCGCGCGGCGTATTTGCCGTTCGCCATAGTGAACAACAGTTCCAGATGGAGCTACTTAAGCCTCCCTTTTCGAATCCGGCGAGACGGCTTCAGGAGCGATTAGCGGCCCCTAAGGAGGAATCTGAGGTCGTTTCGTCGGTTCGAACGGCGGCACCTCCGCGTCGAAGAGCGACTAAACCGCCCGGAGATGGTGTCGTTTCGACCTCCGTGCGAACCGTCGCCACACCGGCCGTTTTCGCCCCCGTTCGGCCGGGTCACTCGCCGCCGCGCTCGCCGACGAGGTCCACGTCGAGGCGACCGCTGACCTCCCGTCCCGACGCCGGTCCGAGCGTCAGCCCCTCCTCGTCGAATCGTCGCTTGACCCGACGCCGGAACCCCGAGCGGACGTCGACGAGGCTCACGTCCATCGGCGAGGCGACCCAGAACTCCGCCTGCAGCCCGACCGAACTCCCGGCGAATTCGAGGATGCGCGCGGTCGGCTCCGGCTCGTCCAGCACGCGGTCGTCCTCCCGCGCCGTCTCGACGAGTTCGCGGAGCGCCAGCTCCGTGTCGTCGGCGTACGCGACGTCGACGCGCTCGGTGATTCGGTAGCGCTCTCGGCCGTACGGTCGGGTAAGCGCGTTCGTCGTGAGCTCCGTGTTCGGCACCGAGATGGTCTCGTTGTTCACCGTCCGTACGCGCGTGACCCGGAAGTCGACCGCCTCGACGACGCCCTCGCCGCCGGGCCACGATATCCAGTCGCCGACGTTGAAGTCCGGGTCTGCCACGAGAAAGAGGCCGCTGATGAGCGCGCCGATGACCTCCTGTCCGGCGACGCCGACGACGAGCGTCAGCGCCGCGACGATGAGCGCCGTGTCGGTCAGGACCGACGCGTACCCCGCGCCGATGACGCCGGCGAGCGCGGCGACGACGATGACGAAGGCGTGCGCGTAGGTCTCCGTCGCCGACTTCAGCGTCGGGTTGTTCCGGTTGCGGGAGCCGACGAGCCTCGTCACCGCGGGAACCACGAGCAGCCGACCGACGAGATAGACCGCGACCGCCGCCGCGGCGAACCCCGCGGTCGCGCTCGCGAGCTCCTCGTACTCCGAAAACCCCGTCGGGTCGAGTTGCCCGACTGCGACCCCCAACGACTGTCGTATCGGCGACATGCGTAGCTCGCCGTTCGGTGGGGACAAAAACGTGTGGTCGCGTCGACCGCCCTACGTCAACTGGATGTCGTCGATGTCGTAGTGGCGACGCGCCAGCTCGCGGGCGGTGTCGATGGTCTTCCCGCTCGCGCCGATGGCGACGCCGCGGTCGGCGTCGGCGACCTCGACGTACGCGACGGTGTCGTTCTGCCGCGAGAGAGTCACGTGTCGGACGGCCGCCGGCGCGAGCGCGCTGGCGACGAACGCCTCCGGCGTGTCGGCGTCCTCGACCAGTTCGACCGTCCGGCCGAGCTGGCGTTCGACCGACTGGACGGTCCGCCCGCCGGGGCCGATGGCCGTCGCCATGTCGCCCGCGGCGACGAGGAAGACGACCCGGTCGTCGAAGACGAGGCAGTCGTGGGCGGTCGCCTCCGTCTCCTCCTCGAAGAGGGCGATGAAGCGGCGAGCCGTATCCGACAGCGTAACTTTCATCGTCAGTCGTCGGACGGTTCGGGTGCCGCGTTGGCGTCCGCGTCCTCGACGTCGAGCGAGCCCATGCGGAGGTCCACGTCACCGGTGCCGATAGCGATCGGCTTGCCGACGATGACGTTCTCGATGACGCCGTCGAGGTCGTCTTCCTCGCCGTGGATGGCGGCGTCGAGCAGGTGGTTGACCGTGACCTCGAACGCGGCGCGGGCGAGGACGGAGTCCTTCGACCCGGAGATACCGTGACGGCCGATGGACTCGATGGTCCCGTCGTTCGTCATGATGTCCGCGACGAGCATCAGGTGGCGGATGTTCACGTCGTCGAGACCCTGCTCGCGGAGCGTGTTCATCGTCTCGTCGATGATGGCCTCGCGGGCGGCCTCGATACCGAGCTGTTTGTGCACCTCGTGGATGTTGTTCGAGGTGGTCCGGGAGGCGTCGACGCCCTCGATTGCGAGCGCGTCGCCGAACGCCGAGCCCTCGGTGTAGAGGACGAACTCCTCGCCGTCGGTGCTCTCGTTGTCCTCCTTGCGGATGACGACGCGGGAGACCTCCTCGATGCCCTTGAACACGATGTCGCGCAGTTCCTCGACGAGTTGGAGGAGCCGGCGGTAGCTCGGGCTCTCGGGGCCGAACTCGATGAGCGTCCCCTCGCGGCGGGTCTTGATGCCGAGCGCGTCCTCGATGGTCTCGGCGATTTCGCTCGCGATGACGCCCTCGTCGTCGTAGGTCGGCCAGCGTTCGAGGAGCGTCTCGTCGTTGAGGTTGACCTGCACGACCATGTCGGCGACGTTCGTCGAGATGTCGCCGAGCGCCAGAATCTTCGTGGACTCGATGTTCCAGACGACCTGGTGGGCGAGTTCGCGGTTGTTCGCGTACTCGTCGTCGAGGTACACCGTCATCATCGGCGTGTCGGGGGTCTTCCGCGCGTCCACCAGTTCGATGAGCCGCGGCAGTCCCTGCGTGACGTCGATTTCGGCGACGCCCGCGTAGTGGAACGTGTTCATCGTCATCTGCGTCCCCGGCTCACCGATGGACTGCGCCGAGACCGTCCCGACGGGGTCGAGCGGGTCGACGCGGGTGTCGAGGTAGCGCGCCTCGACGGCCTGCGCGATTTCGCCGGCCTGGTCGAGGGTGACGCCCTCGCGCTCTTCGATGGTCTGGTAGATGCGGTCCTTCAGTCGTCGAGACAGCTCTTTGGTCTCGACGATGTCGACGACGGCGTCGTCGACGAACTCGTAGTCGGCGGTTGCGTCATGTTCAGTCATCGGATTCGACCCCCGCACGGGCGTCGACACGCGGTTCGGCGTGCTCGGAGAGGTTGGTCGGCGGTTCGCGCTCGCCGAGGAAGCGTTCTTTCTCCTCCGCGGAGCTGAACTCCGAGGTGAGGACGCGGTCGGCGATGTTCTCGACGTCGATGGGCGTCTCGTCGTCCGAGGAGACCTTCACCGGGCTCGTGCCGTCCTCGCCGAACTCGAACTGGACGATGGTCCCCGACGTGTCGCGGACGGAGCCGTCGTACTGCGCCTCGAGCTCGGAGAGGGCGTTGATGAGCCGACGCTGGAGGTAACCGGACTTCGAGGTCCGGACTGCCGTGTCGACAAGCCCCTCGCGGCCACCCATCGCGTGGAAGAAGAACTCGCGCGGCGTGAGGCCGGCGCGGTAGGAGTTCTCGACGAAGCCGTGGGCCTCTGCCGAGAGGTCACCCGGTTGGTAGTGGCTCAGGGTGCGGCCTTCGTAGCCGCGGTTGATGCGCTCGCCCCGAACTGCCTGCTGGCCGACACAGCCGGCCATCTGGGTCAGGTTGAGCATGGACGCACGCGCGCCGGACTTCGACATCACGACTGCCGGGTTGTCCTCCTCGAAGTGGTCTTCGGCGATTTCACCGGCGGAGTCGCGCGCCTTGCCGAGGCGCTGCATGATCTTCATCTCCAGCGTCTCGTCGACGGAGCGCCCCGGCAGGGATTCGAGCTCTCCCGCCTCGTAGATTTCGATGAGCTCCTGAATCTTGTCGTAGGCGGCGTCGATGGCCTCGTCGACCTGCGCCGTCGCCTCGTCCGGGATGGACTCGTCGTCGATACCGATAGACAGCCCGAAGTGCATGATGGCGCGCATCGCGAGCGAGGCGATCTCGTTGATGAAGATGCGCGAGCGCGTCTTCGAGTAGTCCTTCGCGAGGGCGTCGACGATTTCGCCGCCGAACGCGCCGACGGCGTCCTCGTCGATGGTGCCCTGCACGAGCTGGCCGTCCTCGATGGTGACCGTGTCGCCGACCTTCGAGGTGAACTCCATGTTCAGGTCGTCCGGCAGGAGCTCGGAGAAGATCTGCTGGCCGGTCCAGTAGGGCTGGCCGTCCTCGTTTTCGCCCGCGGGCTCGGGGAGCGTGTCCACGCGCGTCGCGCGGAGCAGGTCGAGCGCCTGCGTCTCGACGAACTCGGGGTTGTCGTGGGTGAGCAGGTAGGTGCCCGAGATGTGGTCCTGAATCGCGCCGATGATGTTCTCGCCGAAGCGCGGCGAGAGAATCTGCTCTTGGACGCGCATGAGGACGCGCGCCTCGGCACGGGCCTCCTCGTTCTGGAGGGCGTGCATGTTCATCTCGTCGCCGTCGAAGTCAGCGTTGTACGGCGGACAGACGACGGTGTTCAGGCGGAACGTCTTGTACGGCATCACGACGACTTCGTGCGCCATGATGGACATCCGGTGCAGCGACGGCTGTCGGTTGAAGATGACGATGTCGCCGTCGACGAGGTGGCGGTTGACCTCCCAGCCGAGTTCGACCTTCTCCGCGAGTTCCTCGCAGTTCTTTTCGGTCACCTTCAGGCGGCGGCCGTCCGGGCGGCGGACGTAGTTCGCGCCGGGGTGGCTCTCGGGTCCGTTACGGACGTACTGTCGAGCCTCGTCGATGTTGCGCTCGGTGACGTTCATCGTCTGGGTCATCTCGGACGCGACGCGGTCCGGGACGCCGACCTCGTTGAGCGAGAGCGTCGGGTCCGGCGAGATGACGGTACGCGCCGAGAAGTTGACGCGCTTGCCGGACAGGGAGCCGCGGAAGCGACCCTCCTTGCCCTTCAGGCGCTGGCTGAGCGTCTTCAGCGGGCGGCCGGAGCGGTGGCGCGCCGGCGGCGTGCCCGAAATCTCGTTGTCGATGAACGTGGTGACGTGGTACTGGAGCAGTTCCCACAGGTCCTCGATAATCAGCTGCGGCGCACCCGCCTCGCGGTTCTCCATGAACCGCTGGTTGATGCGGATGATGTCCACGAGCTTGTGAGTCAGGTCGTCCTCGGAGCGCTGGCCGTTGTCCAGCGTGATGGAGGGACGCGCCGTGACCGGCGGGACGGGGAGGACGGTCAGAATCATCCACTCGGGGCGCGACCGGCTGGGGTCGATGCCGAGCGTGACGAGGTCCTCGTCCGGGACGTCCTCGAACCAGTCGCGGATGTCCGAGGGCATCAGCTTGTTCATGTCCTCTTCCGTGAGGTCGAGGTCGAGCGCCTTTTCGAGCGCCTTGCGGTCGTCGCCGACCGGGCGGAACTCGCCGGCGAGCACCTGATTGACGCGCTCGGCGTCGAGACCGGTCTCGTTGGCGAGGGTGACGGGGTCGACGCCCTCGTCGTCCTCGTCGTCGGGGTCGGGCTGCATCGCTTCGGCGATGCGCTCGGAGTAGTCCCCGGCGAGCACGTTCTGGACCTCGTAGTAGGTCGTCGGCTTCTCGTGTTTGATGTCGTGCTGCGGCGAGCCGCAGTGGGGACAGCGGTTGGCCTTGCGGGCCTGCCGGACCGCCGACTTCATCACGTCGCTCCAGTCGTCGCCGAGTTCCTTCGTGCGACCGAGCTTGTCGCGGTACTCGTCGGCCTCCTCGTCCGTGAGCGAGAGGCGACCGCACTCGCGACACGTTGAGCGGAGCAGGCGGCGGATGAGCTTCGTGAAGCCGACGTGGATGACGGGCGCGGCCAGTTCGATGTGGCCGAAGTGCCCGTTACACGACCCGGAGTGCTGGCCGCAGGTGCGGCACTGCAGACCGGGGTCGATGACGCCCAGCCGCGGGTCCATGAGACCCATGTCGATTGGGTAGCCGTCGTCGTCGTAGGTGTCCGCGGTGATGACCTTCGTCGCGGACATGTCTCGGTACGTCTCCGGGTCCATCAACCCGAACTGGATGCTGCCGATTTCTTTGGGTGTCTGCATTGACATGAGTGGTTAGACCGCGTCCTTCAGTTCGATTCGCGGGCGGACGCCGAGCGCGACCATCTCGTCGAGGAGCAGCTTGAACGCGTAGCTGATCTCGATTTCGTGGATGTTGTCCTCGTCGCCGGTGACCGGGTCGTAGATGCGGCGCTGGTCGCGGTCCTCGACGGCGACCATGCCGGTGTCGGCGGAGATGTAGACCTTCTCCTTGTCGGAGGAGTCGAGCAGGCGCTCCTGGAGCACCATCGCGGCACCGTGTCCGATGACGGTGTCGCGCTCCATCTCCCCGAGACGGAGGCCACCCTCGCGGGCGCGACCCTCCGTCGGCTGGCGGGTGAGCACCTGCACGGGACCGCGCGAGCGGGCGTGCAGCTTGTTGCTCACCATGTGGTACAGCTTGTGGTAGAAGATGATGCCGACGAAGATTTCGGCCTCGATCTTCTCGCCGGTGACGCCGGAGTACATGACCTCCTTGCCGGAGGACATGAAGCCGCGCTCTTCGAGCGCCGAGCGGAGCTCCTCTTCGTTTTCGCCCTGGAAGGCGGTGCCGTCGACGCGGCGGCCTTCGAGCGCGCCGACCTTGCCGCCGAGCATCTCCAGCACGTGGCCGACCGTCATGCGCGACGGCAGGGCGTGCGGGTTGAGCACGAGGTCGGGAACGACGCCGTCGGCGGTGAAGGGCATGTCCTCCTGGGGTGCCAGGTGGCCCACGACGCCCTTCTGTCCGTGACGGGACGCGAACTTGTCGCCGAGTTCCGGAACGCGCTGGTCGCGGACGGACACCTTGGCGAGCTTCGAGCCGTCTTCGCCCTCCATGAGCGTGACCGTGTCCACGACGCCCGATTCGCCCGAGCGCATCGTGACGGAGGTCTCGCGGCGCTTCTGCGGCGAGAGCCCCGCCATGTCGTCGGGCTCTTCGAGGAACCGCGGCGGCGAGGTCTTGCCGAGCAGCACGGAGTTCTCGTCGACGACCGTCTCGGGGTTGACGAGGCCGTCCTCGTCGAGGTGCGAGTACGCGTCTTCACCGCGCGCGCCGCGCACGTCCTGGGACGGAATCTCGAAGCGGTCTTCCTGCCCGCCGGGGTAGCGGCGCTCCTCGCCCTCGTAGGTGCGGAAGAAGTGCGAGCGGGCGAGGGCGCGTTCGACGGAGCCCTTGTTCATGACGAGCGCGTCCTCGATGTTGAAGCCCTCGTAGGACATGACGGCCACGACGAAGTTCTGGGCCGCCGGTCGCTCGTCGAACCCGATCTGCTCCGTGGTCTGCGTCTTGACCATCGAGAGCTGCGGGTAGTGCATGAGGTGCTGGCGGGTGTCCGGGCGGATGCGGTAGTTCGCCGCGGGCAGCCCCAGCGACTGCTTCATCATCCCTGCACCCATCGTAATGCGGGGCGAGGCGTTGTGCTCCGGGTACGGAATCATCCCGGCACCGATGCCGAAGATGAGCTGCGGGTCGATTTCGAGGTGCGTGTGGTCCTCGTTGAGTTCGTCCTCGTCGACCGCGACGTAGATGTCTTCTTCCTCCTCGGCGTCGATGAACTCGACGAGCCCGCGCTCGACGAGGTCGTCGAAGTCGAGTTCGTCGTTGTCGAGCGCCTCGACGTGGTCGTCGTCGAGGAGCGGTTCGCCGTCTTCGACGACGATGAGCGGACGGCGGGCGCGGCCCGCGTCGGCGTTGATGATGACTTCGCGGGTGCGCTCTTTGACGGAGACGTTCACCATCTGGCTCACGTCGCCGCGGCGGCGCGCCTCTCGAATCTGTGCCGCGAGTTGGTTGGGGTCCGGGTGGGTCCCGACGAGACTACCGTTGACGTATACTTTCGCTTCTCGCTGTGCCTGAGCCATGTTAGTCGTCCGCGGGTGCGGCGTCGACGCTGTCGATGCCGGGGATACCCTCGACACCCATCGACGCGAGTTCTCGTTTCAGCGACTGTTCGTCCTCGACGTTCTGGGAGAGCTCCATCGCCTGCGCGAAGTTCTTCACCAGACCGCAGTTCGGTCCCTCGGGGGTCTCGGAGGGACAGATGCGACCCCACTGGGTCGCGTGCAGGTCGCGCGCCTCGAAGTGCGGCTGCGACCGCGACAGCGGACTCCGGAGGCGGCGAAGGTGCGACAGCACACCCATGTAGTCGGTGCGGTCGACGAGCTGCGAGACGCCGGAACGGCCGCCGACCCAGTTGCCCGTCGCGATGGGGTGTTCGAGCCGCTCCGTGAGCACGTCGGACCGGACAACGGTGTTGACCGTCAGGTTCCGGTTCCGCATGTTGGCGCGTTCGAGCTGGTACTTCACGTCGCGCGCCAGCTTGTTGAGCGCCGTCCGGAAGAGGTCCTTCATGAGGTCGCCGGAGACCTTCAGGCGCTTGTTGGCGTAGTGGTCCTTGTCGTCGGAGTCGCGGCGCTGGAGTGCGAGTTCGAAACACGCCTCGGCCATGCGACAGAGGTAGTACGCCTTGTTCATGCGCACTTCCTCTTCTTCCGCGCCCTCCTCGTGGAGGTGCGGGAGCAGGTAGCGGTCGATGACGTAGTTGGCGCGCTTGAGCTGGTAGTTCTTGCCCTGCCCGCCGGCGACGCGCTTGCCGAGCGCCTCGATGGCCTGCTCTTGGGTCTGCACCTCGGCCTCTTCGAGGTTTTCGAGCATGAACTTCACAATCTCCGGGTCGTCGGAGACGCGGTGGACGATCTCCTCGTCGGATTCGAGGCCGAGCGCGCGGACGAGCGTCACGAAGTTGACGCTCCCGGAGACCGACGGGAACGACACTTCGAGGAGCCCCTCGCGGTTGCGCTCACACAGCACGAGCGCGCGGTAGCCGCGGCGCTGGCTGAACGTCTTCGCGACCTGAATCTCGTCGCCGTACTTCGTGTCGTACTCGGCGAGAATCTTGTTCGGTGCCAGGTCCTCCGAGGTCATGAGCACGCGCTCGGAGCCGTTGACGATGAAGTAGCCGCCGGGGTCGACGGGGTCCTCGCCGATTTCGACGAGGTCCTCGTCGGAGAGCTCCGCGATGTTGCACTTCGAGGAGCCGACCATGATGGGCATCCGGCCGACCTTCGTCTCCGCGGTGTCGACGACGACTTCCTCTTCTTCCTCGCCGCCGCGGACGATGGACATCTCCATGAACACGGGGGCGGAGTAGGTGATGTTGCGCAGGCGCGCTTCCTGCGGGAAGAGCAGTTCCTCGGAGCCGTCGGCCTCGCGGACGCGGGGCGTCTCCACGCGGACGCCACCGAGTTCGACGTAGACGGGTTCCTCGCCCTCCTTGTCGCCGATGTCCGTTTCGATGGTCGCCTTCTCCTCGACGACGTCCATCATGCCGCGTTCGAGGAACGCGTTAAACGAGCGGAAGTGGTGTTCAGCGAGCCGTTCTTCGGAGAAGTACTTGCGAGAGACCTCGCGTCGCGCTTGTCGGTTCATTCAATCACCAGTCGGTATACGACTGCTTTGTCTGTCGTTCGAGAGTTCCGAACGATCTTGATGACGTCGCCGGGCTCTGCGTCCTCGGGGAGCGCCGGGTCTTTCAGCTTGATCTTCGGGAGATTCGTCTTCTCGACGTTGTACTCCTGTAACACGTCCTCGACGGCCTCGTCGTCGAGTTTCGTGTGTTCCGGAACCAGTTTGTGTTGGCTTACGTCTACCATGTATGGTGCTGCTGGGTGCTGGAAGAAGCTGTCACGGGATACTACGGCTGATTTTGGGACGCACCCATTTAACACTTGCCAACTGCGTCGAAGAAAGGCGACGCTATCGGCAGTCACGCACCGGAGATGCGCGAATCGTCACACCTTGGCATGGGGTGTCGTGATATAAATGTCTTCGGGGCAGGAATCGCGGTACCGCGGGCCAAGGGCAACCCAGATGGTAAGTCTTATCTATAAACCTCGGCTACGGATGAGTGCAGACGGAGGGCCCGGGTGGTGTAGTGGCCCATCATACGACCCTGTCACGGTCGTGACGCGGGTTCAAATCCCGCCTCGGGCGCTCTCCGTACCGCAAACTCACTTCAGTAAGCCCGGGTGGTGTAGTGGCCCATCATACGACCCTGTCACGGTCGTGACGCGGGTTCAAATCCCGCCTCGGGCGCTTCTCTGATTTCAACTCCTCCAGCGAGGCGTCTCGTCGCCGAGCGACAGCGAGTGAAATCTGTGAACGTTGGCGGGTGGGATTTGAACCAAGGAGTGACGCGAACGGAGTGAGCAAAGCGACCGAGGCTCAAATCCCGTCACACCCGTTCGTTCACGTCGTTCACTCACGGGAGTTCCTGAGTTCACCTCACGCTGTTCGGTGAACTCCCGCCTCGGGCGCGTCTCTGATTTCAACTCCTCCAGCGAGGCGTCTCGAAGGATAAGTTGACACAGTATCCTCGCGCCTTCCACTACAGCGGTTTTATTATTCAGGAACAGTCGAGTTCAGTCAGAAAAGCCCATGTCAGATGATATGTCCAGACCTCCTAACTCACGGTGGTGGTATGGAGTGGCATTCTTCATCGGAGTTTTAGGTCTCACATGGGCTTCGTACGGTCTCCTCCACTTAGTTAGCGAACCCCAAGTTGGCTCTCCCCCAACTCTCGTTCCATCCGGTCCAGAGACTGGATTATTATTTCTATTCTCCTTGATTACGGTAGCGGCGACGATTCTGATCGGTGGTCTTCTAGCACCTCTGTACTGGCACTGTCTAGTTAGTGACCTCCTCAACCGGCGTTCGTCCGTCGAGCGATTGATGCGGTCGGTGGAAGTTATAGTATTGCGCAAATTGTATAAACCACTCGCGGACGCTCCCATGACTGCCCACCCACGAATTATGGAAGCGGTCGACTCGCACTTTGAGCTGGAGGCGAACACCCTGACGGGTGTCGCCGTCCGCTCACGCTCCCAAGTTTCTTCTAAATCCGCCGCAAAGCACTCGCTGAGAAGGTCTGCGAGCGTCATGATCAATTCACTCAAGGACCTGCTCGTTCCTCAAACTGGCTTAACTAGACAGTGCCTCTGTACTCAATATGTCTTTACCTAGATGTCAAAGCGCTCCAGCAGAACAACAGCGATTGGACACCGAACCGAGTATTGTGGGGAGTCATTAGCGTACTGCACCTTGGTTCGTTTGTGTTCTCAGCCGTGCAGCTGATAACGATTCCAGCAGGAGTTGTGTATCTATACAAGCGTCACAAAGAGGTCAAGCTCAGTTAATTAGCCAAATTCGTTTGACTCAAGATGGCCGACTTGCGCTTCCTACTCAGCACGGTCTCCACTAGAGATCAGTAGTCAAGAGTTTCGACAGAGTCCAGAATTTCATACTGCAGTCGTGGAAGGGGTTGAACCAGTAAACAAGCTCCTGTCAGAGTTAATTAACCAGCCTCTGGATGAGTTCACCGGCGTACTTGATGCGTTATTCTTGACGGAACATAGTGGGTGACATATCACTTACTCTCATCCCACAATCCCACCAGCAGCAGCCCCAATCGCAACCCCGACCAACGCCGCCAACAGCGTCCCGAACGCGTACCGAGCGGCCGTGTCGTAGTCGCCCGCATCGGCGAGTTCCGCGACGCCGACCGCGAACGACGAGAACGTCGTGAACGCGCCGCAGAAGCCGGTTCCGGCGAGGGTCGCGGTCGCGTCGCCCACGGGCGCGGTGGCGATGAATCCCAGCGCGACGCTCCCGAGGACGTTGACGGTGACGGTGCTCCACTTGCCGACGACTCGCTGGTCGACGGTGTGCCGGGAAACCGCGCCGGCCATCCCGCCGACGCCGACGAGGGCGGCCGACAGAAGCGGGAGGGTCATCGTCGCCCCCCGAACGCGAGGCCGAGCGCGGCGGCGGCGAAGCCGAGCGCGTAGTTCGCGCCGACGTTGAGCGCGCCGCCCATCGGCGACAGCGACGCGGTCTGGACGGCGAACGTGCTGTACGTCGTGAGCGACGAGAGCAGCCCGGTCCCGAAGAACAGTTGCGCCCGGCGGGAGGAGACCGACGTGATGAACGTCCCGAGGGCGAAGCACCCGAGGACGTTCACCGCGAGCGTGCCGCCCGCACCGGGAATCGCGACGGAGACGGCGTAGCGCAGTATCGCGCCGGCGAACCCGCCGAGGGCGACCAGCGCCAGTTCCGAGCGGTCCATACGGCCCTTCTCCGGCCAGACTACTCCACGGTTTCGGAACGGTCGCGCTCGGAGACCGCCCTCGGCGTCGCGCCGCCGTCGGGCGTCTCTCGGGGGCGAACCCGCACGTCGTGGACGGTCTCCGTGGTGTCGTCGACGACGAGCGCGCACCCGCGTTCCCGCGGGAGCCGAGCGCGGAGCGACTCGTCGAAGTACGTCGGGTCGGCGGCCGCCATCGCCGACACGTCCGGACCGGCGGTGAGCCGGTGGACGACCCGGAGGTCGGCCTGCGAGACGGCGACCTCGGGGAGCGCAGAGGGCCGCTGAGTCGCGAGGACGACGCCGACGCCGGGAGCGCGCCCGCGCGTGAGAAGCGTCCGGAGCGCCGGGTCGGCGAGTCCGCCGACGAACGCGTGGGCCTCGTCGAGAAGCAACCACGGAATACAGGAGACCGAGCCCGAAACACGGGCGTCGTAGAGGCCGCGGGCGACGACGCGGGCGACGGCGTTCGCGGGGGTCGCGTCCAGCCCCGAGAGGTCGAGCACGTCGGGCGCGGGGCCGCAGAGCGACCGCAGGTCGAGGCCGTCGGAGTGGAATACGTCCCACGAGTCGGCGAGCGCGAGGTGATTCGCCGCGGCTCTGCGCGCCTCGGGCGCGGCGTCGGCGTCGGCGACCGCCCCGCGCATCGCCAACAGCGAGTCTTCCGCGGCCGCGAGACGCCAGACGAGCGACCCCGCGGCGGCAGTGGGGTCGAGACCGAGCAACTCCGGCCACGCGCTCGGCGGGAGCGCGTCGGCGCGGACGCTCGGCGAGTCGTGGACCGCCGCGTCTATCGGCGACTCGGCGAGGCCGTCGAAGACGCCCATCGGGTCTATCACGACCGGCGCGACGCCCGCAGCGCGTGCCAGTCCCTCGGCCATGACGCCAAGCGTGTGGGACTTCCCGCTCCCGCGCTTGCCGACGACGACCGCCGCGTGCGGGCGGTTCACGTCGAGGCCGACGGCCGCGCCGTCGCTCCCGTCGCGGGCACGGTAGCATCCGAACCGACAGACCGGGCCGTCCTCGTCCGACTTGCGGCCGATAGTGTGCATGGCGCGGACTGGCCGCGCGATGCGACTTGAACCCCCGGACGAGGGTTTATATACGAACCCGCGGCCAGACGGGCTATGCTCGATATGTTCCGGTCAGACACGCGCGCTATCGAAGGTCTCCCCGTCCGCCTCGTCATCGCCCTCGTGGTCGGCGTCGCCAGTATGAGCGTCATGCTCAACATGCTCTCCGGCGTGCAGGGACTCGCAACCTCGGAACTCGACGTGAAGCCGACGCCCGACGTGGTCGGTCCGGGCGAACAGGACCTCGACTTCACCGTCGTCGACCACGAGGGCGACCCCGTGGAGGACGCGACGGTCATCGTGAAGTCTGGAACCGCCGAAATCGACGGCGTGGCGACGGCGAAGACCGGCGACGGGGGGTCCGCGACCGTTCACGTCGACGCCGAACTCGGCGCGAACCGCGAGGACGGGACGCTCGTCGTGGACGTGAAACCACCCGCCGGGGGGTCGTTCGTCGACCGCCGCGAGAACACGAACGTCCTTGTCGTTCAGGACTGAACGCCGAACCCCCGAACCGCGACCTCAGCGCTCCGGGTGCGTCGCCGCGTCGAACCCGCCGCGAACGAGCGGCTTGGCGATGTGCCGGCGGGCGCACGGCGGCACCTCGTACCAGCCGAGTTCGAGGTCGCGGTCGACCGCTCGGTCGACTTTGCCGGGCGCGTCGGTCCCGCAGTCGCGACACCGGTAGCCCTGATTCCGGCCGGCGCTTTTCATCGTCCGCCCGCAGTCGGGGCACGTCGGCGTCGCGGGCTCGGTCCGCACGAGGTCACGGACCGCGAACTTCTCCAGTTTGAGCGTCCCGTCGCCGACCTCGCCGCAGGCGGTGAGCGCGTCGCCGACGCGGAGCGCCCGCACCCGGTTTCGGAAGCGTTTCGTCGGTTCGAAGGCGGCGACCGAGACCACGGAGCCGTCGGCTTCGAGGTCGAAAAAGACGTGGCCGCCGGGGCGCGTCTCCGGTTCGGAGGCGACGGTGCCGGCGACGCGGTAGGCGCGGCCGTCGCGGAGGGCCGAGACCACGCCGTCGCGGAGGTGCGCGTCGGTCCCCTGATTCGTGAGAAACGTCGCCGAGCGGTCGACGGGTTCCGAGTCGATGGCGGCGGCGACCTCGCGGACGGTGTCGACGTCGTCGCCGCGGATGCCGTGGAGAATCGGCCCCGGCGCGTTCGGCACGCAGACGGCCTCGCCCTCCTCGCGGTCCACGGTGTCCCACGCGTCGGGATACGCCGCGTCGGCGGCGTCGAAGACGGAGTCGAAGTCGACATCGCGGGGCGTCCCGCAGCGGTGGAACTCGCGGTAGGTGATGTGTTCGTAGGTCCACTCGTCGAAGGCGGCCCACGCGCCGACGGCCGCGAGCGCGCCGATGCGGCCTCGACCGCCGTGCCAGCCCTCGGTCAGAAAGCCGGAGCGCTCGGCGAGGTCGACCGCCGCGTCGAGGTCGTGGAAGTCGCGGACGGCGTCGCGGGCGAACTCGGCGACGGCGGTCGAAACCGTGTCGGCCGACCCCGGCGCGACGACGAGGCCCGGACTGGTCCGGTCGTCGTCGAGGACGGCCCAGCGGTCGAGTTCCTCGCGGGCGAGGTCGAACGCCGCGCCCGCGGGGAGGTCGGTGTGAATCGCCAGCGCCGCGTTCCCGCGGGTCTTGTGTTCGACCGCCGGGTTCAGGCGGACGAGGAGTCGCCGCTCGACGGTCCCGCCGCGGGCCTCGACCGCCTCGGCGACGAGCGTCGCCAGATAGGTCGTACACATCCCGAGAGTGCGGGAGTCGGTGTCGTCGAGGCCGATGACGGTCATGAGCGGAGATTGCCGGAGGGCGCAGTAACGCCTTTCGGGACGGCCTCGGCTATATAAATGCGGCATCGAGAACGGATACACCACGGCGAGGGCGGCGATATCGGGGAAAACGCTTTATGGGCCGAATCGCTTATTGCCCCCTATGTCCCGGTCAGCGCTGGTTGGTAATGTCGCCGCGATGCTCCAAGACGCGGGCTTCGTCGTGAGCGACCGCATCGCCATCCGGCCGAAGAGCTTCGACCTCGCCGCTCGCAGGGGCGAGGACCTGTTGCTCCTCAAGATACTGGGGAACATCGACGCGTTCGACGGCATCACCGGCTCCGAGATGCGACGCCTCGGCTCGTACCTCGACGCCACGCCGTTGGTCGTCGGGCTTCGGACCCGAGACGAGGACCTCAAACCCGGCGTCGTCTACTTCCGCCACGGCGTGCCGGTGTTGAACCCCGACACCGCCATGGACCTGTTCGTCGAGGAAGTTCCCCCGCTCATCTACGCCGCCCCCGGCGGGCTGTACGTGAGTCTCGACGGCGACGTGCTCGCCGAAGAGCGGCAAGAACGCGGGTGGAGCCTCGGGCAGCTCGCGACCGAACTCGGCGTCTCGCGGCGCACCGTCTCGAAGTACGAAAACGGCATGAACGCGAGCATCGAGGTGGCGATTCACCTCGAAGAGCTGTTCGACCGCCCCTTCTCGAACCCGGTCGACGTGCTCACGGGTGCCGAGGACGTGCGCGACGCCGAGCCGACGCCAGACGACCCGGACGTCGACCCCGACGACGAACACGTCCTGTCGGTGCTGACGCGCGCCGGCTTCACCGTCCATCCGACCGCCCGCGCGCCGTTCAAGGCCGTCAGCGAGGACGCCGGGCGCAGAAAGGAGACGAACGTCCTCACCGGACACTCGCCCTTCACCCGGAGCGCAGAAAAGCGCGCCCAGATCATGTCGTCGCTCGGCGAAATCACGCGGACGCGCTCGGTGTACTTCGTCGAGGAACAGCAGAAGCGCGAGTCGGTCGACGGCACCGGCATCGTCAGCTGCGAGGAACTCGCCGCCATCGACGACCCCGACGAAATCCGCGACCTGATTCGCGAGCGGACCCGCGACCCCGCCGAGAGCTAACTCCGCGCCAGCCCGGCGGCGTCGGGCGCGCCCGCCCGAGCGACTATCGTTATTCTCCTCGCCAGCGTAGCGACTGTGATGTCGAACTGGAGTGGTGCCGAGGGGAGAGGGGAGACGAGCGAGCGGTCGCGGGCCGCCGTCGAGACGCTCGCGGCCGCGGTGTGGCGGGAGGCCGCTTCGTGGCCGGCGGTCGAGCGGACGGTGCTTTTCGGCCGTCCGTCGTTCCGGGCGAACGGGACGCTCTTCGCCGTCGTCTCGGAACAGGGGCTCTCGTTTACGTCGTTACCGGCCGCGTCGCGAGCGGCGGTGGCAGCGCGCCACCGCGTCCTGCCGTTCGAGGCGAACGGTCGCGTCGTCGGGTCGTGGGTGACCGTCGATATCGAGCCGAGTCGAGTCGCCGAACTCTCGGACGCGCTTCGCGCGAGCTACGAGACCGCCCGCGGTCGAAAGCGAGAACAGTAGGCGGGGTCGCAACGCTCACCCCGGGACGGGCCGGACGGAGCGGACGGGGTTACGCCGCCGAGCCGTAGGTCTCTTCGAGATAGTCGACGATATCGTCGCTCTCGGCCATCCCCTCGACGCCGTGTTCCTCGTCGACGAGGACGGGGACGCCGGTCTGACCGCTCACCTCCTCGACTTCCGTGCGCTCGGCGTGGGCGCTGGGAACCATCTGCGACTCGTAGTCGAGGTCGAGTTCGGCGAGCTTGTTCTTCACCTTCGCGCAGTACGGACAGCCCTGCAGTTCGTAGAGGACGAGATCGGACATCACGCCGTGGTACGGAGCCGCGGCTAAAGAGTGCCATGGTCTTATGCGACCTCGCCACACGACCCCGAAAGGCGCGCCGCGGGGTCGGCTGCGGGGCCGGCGTTACCTCCCGAACAACCCGCGGAGCGCGTCGAGTAGCCGCCGGCGCATCAGATACAGCTCTCCGCCGGTCGCGGTGAGGCCGACGCCGACGGCGCACGCCGCCCAAAACAGGTCCCACGGCGTCATCCAGACCGGGCGGAGCCACGGAAGCACGTGCGACAGTCGGGTCGAGAGTCCGCTCATCGGTTCTTCGAGCGGCGTCCCGGAGAACGTCGACTGGACCCGCGAGACGAAGCCGACGCTCTCGTTCCCGCCCGCGGTGAGGTTCGCGCTCCCGGTGATTGGGTACGAGCCGCTGGCGTTGAGGTCCCGAATCGTCGGCCCCGAGGACTCGTCGCCGTGGGCGACCCGCTCGGCGTCGTACGGCCCCCACGTCGCGTAGAACTCCCAGACGACCTCGCCGGTCGGCGTGATTTCTATCACGCGGTGATTGAGCGTGTCGACGACGAGCGTGTTCCCGTTGGGGAGGCGGTCGGCGTCGCGCGGCCAGTTGAGCGTGTTCGAGCCGACGGACCACGTTCGGACCCACTCGCCGTCTTCCTTCGCGTACTCGACGATGCGGTTGTTCCCGCTGTCGGCGACGAGCATGGTCGGCGTGCCGTTCTCGCTGACCAGCCAGTCGGGGTTGTGCTGTTCGTTGAGCACGTCGTAGTCGTCGTCGGTGCCGAGGCGCTCGACGATCTCTTTGGACTCCATGTCGACGACGATGGCTTGGTCGAAGTTCCGCGGCGACAACAGGAGCCGACCGTCGCCGATGTAGTCCACGTCGTTGACGTGGCTCCAGTCGGCGTTGTAGCCGCCGTCGGTGTCCGCGGGGAAGTGGTCCTTGAAGTACCACTCCCACGTTATTTCGTCGGTGGTTCGGTTGTACACGACGATTCGGTCCTCGCTGACGCCGGCGGAGTCGTTCCACTCGCGCATGTTGGCGATGAGGAGTTCGTCCTCGCCGAAGGCGTCGACGTCGTGGGTGTCTTCCATGTCGAACCGCTGCTCCCAGACGCGTTCGCGGGTGTCCGGGTCGAGTTCGAAGACGACGGTGTCGGTCCCGCGGGGCGACGAGACGAGCAGGTTCCCGTTCGGGAGCGGGTCGACGTCGAAGAACCACGCGCTCCCGCCGACCGAGTCGTCGTAGGTCCACTGGAGGCTCCCGCGTTCGCCGACCGAGACGACGCGAGCGGGTTTCTTCGGGTTCGTGTTGCCCTGGAAGGTGTAGCCTTGGACGCTCACCAGCGTCGAACCGTTGGCGGGGCTGGTGACGGTCCCGGGTTCGAGGCTCGTCTGCTGGGAGGGGTCGTACGTCAACGCGGAGACCGCAGAGGGTGTGAGAAGGCCGATAATGAGGAGGAAAACGGCTCCGCGGAGGGCGAGCCGCTCGTTGGGAATATTCATACGGAGTAGCTTAGAACCGCAGTTGTTCAATACTTTATGAATCCGATCGGGTCGTGAGAAAATCAGCGCGGAGAGAGAGTCGTCGGCGCGGTCAGACCTGCGCCTGCAGCATCCCCGAGGTGCGGACGACGAAGTAGAGGACGAACGCGACGGCGAGCGCCCACTGGCCGGCGCTGACCTCGTCGTACTCGCCGGCGGCGACCTTCACGAGCGGGTACGAGACGATGCCCGCCGCGATGCCGTAGGCGATGGAGTACGTGAAGGGCATGACGAGGATGGTCATGCCGGCGGGGATGGTGAAGGTAAGGTCGTCCCACTCGATGTCGACGACGTTGCGGAGCATGACGACGCCGATGACGACGAGCGCGATGTGCGAGGCGTACTGCGGGATGGCCGTCGCGAGCGGGACGATTGCGAGCGACGCGAGGAAGAGGAGCGCGACGACGAGCGCGGTGAGTCCCGTGCGCCCGCCCTCCTCGACGCCGGTGGCGGACTCGATGTAGGTCGTGACCGTCGACGTCCCGAGCATCGCGCCCGCGGTGGTGCCGACCGCGTCGGCCATCAGCGGCTTGTCGATGTCGGGGAGGTCACCGTCCTCGTCGAGGAAGCCCCCGGCCTGCCCGACGCCGACGAGCGTGCCGGCGGTATCGAAGAAGTCGACGAAGAAGAACGTGATGACGATGAGGGCGAAACTGAACGCCTCGACGTTCCCGAAGCCGGAGACGAACGCCCCGGCCAGCGGCGTGATGTCGTAGGTCGCCGCGGAGGAACCGGCGACGAGATTGGCCTCAGGGGCGACGAGGCCCGAGACGGTGAGGCCCCAGCCGAGAAGCGACGTGCCGACGATGCCGATGATGATAGAACCGGGAACGTTCGCCGCGTAGAGCGCGAACGTCAAGAACAGACCGACGATGGAGACGATGGCGACGGGGTTCGACGCGAGGTTCCCCATCGTGACGAGCGTCGCGGTGTCGTCGACGACGATGCCCATCGCCTGCAACCCGATAATCGCCAAGAACAGGCCGATACCGGTCCCGACGGCCATCTTGACCGGTTCGGGGAACACCTTGATGATGGCTTCCCGCGCGCCGACGGCGGTGAGCGCGATGAAGATGATTCCCTCGACGAAGACGGCCGCGAGCGCCGTCTGCCACGGGACGCCCAACGCGCCGACGACGGTGAACGCGAAGAAGGCGTTCAGGCCGAGCCCCGGCGCTTGCGCGAAGGGTCGGTTGGCGTAGAACGCCATGACCGTGGTCGCGATTGCGGCCGCGATGATGGTGACGACGGCGAGCATCGACTGAATCTCACCTGGCGCGTACCCGGCGATGGCGATGCCGTCAACACCCGGTATGTTCGGATTATCCACGAGAAGCGACGGGTTGACGACCACGATGTACGACATCGTGAGGAACGTCGTGATGCCCGCGAGAATCTCGGTCCTGATCGTGGACCCGTGTTCATGCACGTCGAAGTAGTTTGCGAGGGTTTCAGAGAGCCCCATAATGCACGACTAAGCATACCCATGATTGCACACATAAGCATTACCATCCGACCGAGAAGAATTATGCACGAACATGAGTTAAACGACCCATTCGACGTGAACGAATGGCACAGAAGTGCCCATTTTCCCACCAGTTGTAATTGAACTAACGAGTTTGGGGCCGTTTATTCGAGCGGCCGCGGGGGAGCCTCAGTCGAAACTGCTCAGCGCGCCGACCGGCGCGTCGGTGAGTTCGCGGGCGCGGTTCGTCCCCTCGTCGCCGACGGCGATGAGCGCGAAGACGCCGGCGATGTCGGCGTCGGCCTGCAAGGCGATGTCCAAGAGGAGTTCCTGCGTCTCGCCCGAGCGGATGAGGTCGTCGACGACGAGGACGCGCTCGCCGTCGTCGATGGCGCTGGCGGGGAGGTAGTAGGTGAGTTCGATGCCGGACGCGAGGCGCTGGCGCGACTCGATGAAGTCCTCGACGGCGGTCTCTTTCGACTTCTTCGCGTACGCGAGGCGCGCGCCGAAGTAGCTCGCCATCGCCGCGCCGAGGGTGATGCCGTCTGTCGCCGCGGTCAGAATCACGTCGGGGCGTTCGAGGTTCAGCGCGTTCGCCGCGACGGGCGCGACGAGGTCGAGGAACGACTGGTCGAAGACGACGTCGGAGTTGTCGACGTAGCCCTCGTCGTCGAATCGGACGCGGGCTTCGAGTTCGTCTGCGAGCGCGTCGCGGCCGACGCCCTCGACGACCTCGCGGGCGCGTTCGACCCCGGGCAGGACGTGCCCGTTGACGTAGCGGTTGAGGTCGCCGGCCGGCAGTCCCGTGAGTTCGGCCAGCTCGTCGTACGTCCGGGTCTCTTTGAGCATCCGGAGCACGGAGACAGCCTGCAACTGGAGTGCGGCCTTCTCTGCTCTGTTCATGCCTCCGGCTTCGTACTTGCACAAAAATGAATACTTCGATTGCAGATTGCGAGTGAATTAGTCACAAGCGTGTATTAGCGGTCGGCGTCGGCCAGCAGGTCCTCGGCGGTGAGAAGCGACTCCAGTTCGATGTCGTGTTCGGCTAACAGCTCCGCTGCCCCCTCCTGTCGGTCCACGACGACGACGACGCGGTCGACGACCGCGCCGGCCTCGCGGAGCGCCTCGACGGCGTCGACGGCGCTCTGTCCGGTCGTCGCGATGTCTTCGAGGACGACGACCTCCTCGCCCTCGTCGAGCGCGCCCTCGATGCGCTTGGCCGTCCCGTACTCCTTCGCCTTCTTGCGGGCGATGACGTACGGCTTGTTCGTCTCGACCGCGGTCGCGGCCACGAGCGGGACCGCGCCGAGCGCGACGCCCGCCAGTTTGTCGTCGTCCGCGACGCGCTCCGCGAACGCCTCGGCGATGAGCTTCAGACACCGGGGGTCGGTCTCGAAGAGGTACTTGTCCACGTAGTAGCTCGACGTGCCGCCGTGGGAGAGTTCGAACTCGCCGAACTGGACCGCGTCGGCGGCTCGAAGCGCCTCGATGAGTGCTGCGTTCGCCATCTTGTTTCGAGAGGGTTCAGGGAGGCGCTTAAGCGGGACGGTTCGGGGCGGTTCGGGGCGGTTCGGTCGCGCCGACCCCCGCGACCGCGGCAATCGGGGCGGGTCCCTACTTCCCGGCCTTCTTCGTCACGCGGAAGTCCCGGGGCGGGTCGAGGATGCCCGCGACCGTCCCCATCGAGTGGACGACGGTGACGACCGGCGCGAGCGGGACCGCGAGCGCCCACGAGAACTTGTCGCGGCCGTAGTAGACCACGCCCCGCAGGTACCAGAACGCCGTGAGCGCGCCGAGTCCGAGCGACGCGAGCGCGAACAGGCCGCCGGCGACGAGGCCGACGCCGAGGACCGAGAGGGGGACCGCGACGACGGTGACCACCGGCGAGAGCGCCCACGCGTAGTTGCGGACGCGGGTGAGAAGTTGGTAGTGAGCGGGGAGCGCCGTCGCGGCGTCGAGGTTGCCGGCGGCCCAGCGGCGGCGCTGCTGGAGAATCTCGGTGAGCGACGGCGGGGCCTCGTTGGCGCAGGTCGCCGTGGCGAGGTCGAACGCGAAGTCGTCGCGTTCCTGCGCGGCCGCCCAGACGAACGCGGTGTCCTCGACGAGCGTCTCGCGGTCCCACGTGACGGCCTCCTCGACCTCCCGGCGGACGGCGATGCCGCCGCCCCACGCGAACAGCGGAATCGAGAGGCGAGCGAAGGCGCGCTGTTCTATCTGGACGCCCATCCGGTAGACGTCGGCGAGGTAAGAAAACAGCGAGTCGGTCCGGCGCGGCCGCTCGCGCAGTTGGACCACGTCGGAGCCGGGAAGCCCGTCGAACGACTCCAGCAGGCTGTCTTCGTCCAAGTAGAGGACGTACTCGCGGTCGGTTTCGAGGGTCCGCCGCGCCCACTCGATTGCGCGCCCCTTCCGGACGGCGTCGCAGTCGAAGTCGCCGGGGACGGCGTGGACCGACGCGCCCGCGACGTCGATGTCGGTCTCGGCGACGACGTGGACCTCGTCGAACGACGCCGGGAGCGAGTCGACGGTCGACTGGACGACCGACTCGGCGTCGACGGTGAGGATTCGGACCTGAATCTCGTCGGGGCCGTACTCCGGAGGCGGCGGTTCGTAGCCCGCGCCGACGACGTAGGTGAGGACGACCCAGACGAGGGCCGTGGCGGTGAAAAGCGCCGTCGTTCCGACGACCAGCAGTTCGCCCGCGACGGTCCAGTCGACCCCGCCGGGTGCGAGCCACGGTGCCGCCGTCCCGACGGCCGCGAGGACGGCCACGAGTCCACCGACGATGAGCGAGATACGTTCGGTCTTCATCTGACCGAGTCGCAACCCTCGGAGGGACTTGAACCGGGGCGTCCGTCCAGCGCAGTACGGAACGTTTGGCCCGGATTACGCCGAGTTAATCGCGGTGTCTCGCGGTAATCTCGGGTTCGTAACAGGAACGAGCGGGAGCCGAGAGGACGGCCGGGAGAGCGAACGGGTGACCGAACTCGTGGCCGTGCGCGCGTCGGTCGGCGACCCGCCGCGCGGACGCTCGACCGCCTACCACGGCTCGTTTTTCAGCCCCAGCAGGTACGCGCCGACGTTGGTGACGACGTGGAGCACGGGCGTCATCACGAGCACCACCGCGAGCACGGGGAGGGTGAACGTCGCCGAGAACCACCCGGGCGCGGCGACGAACGCGAGGGCGAGCGCGCCCACGACGAAGTCGAGTTGGTCGAGACCGGGGAAGGCGGCCCCGCGCTCCCGGCCCGACCGGCGCTTGAGGAACGACGCGCCGATGTCGCCGAGCATCGCGCCGAGCGCGAGACCGAACCCGGCGGCGAGCGGGAACGTCGGAAGCGCGACGCCGAGCGGGTCCGAGACCGCGGGCCCGACGGCGTTGAGGACGACGGCGAGGAACGTCCCGGCCAGCGTCCCGGCGGCGGTACCGCGCCACGTCTTTCCGTCCCCGAGGACGCGCCGCCCGCCCCACGTGCGCCCGCCGTCGATAGGGCGACCGCCGCCCGCGAGGACGGCGGCGTTGTTCGGCACGTACGCGGGCAACATCGCCCAGAAGGCGGTGGCGACGAGAGAGACGACCATACCGACCCGTCCGCGGCGAGGAATGTAAGTTCCGACGGTTCGTCGCCGCTCGACGCGCCGGAGTCGTTCGATTTCGCGTCCGAATCGATGATAACCCTCAATAGCTGACGGTCGCAATCGTTCGTTATGATTCCGCCCATCGCGAGCAGGTTCGTCGCCGGAGAGTCCGCGGCGGGAGCGCTCGACCACGCCCGACGGATGAACGACGACGGCGTGGCGGTCATCCTCAACCTCCTCGGAGAGCACTACGACGAGCGCGCGCCCGCCGACGAGGACGCGGCGGCGTACGTCGAACTCGTCGAGGACATCGCCTCAACCGGCATCGACGCCTGCGTGTCGGTCAAGCCCTCCCAAATCGGCCTCGACGCGGGCGACCGCGTGTTCGAGGAGAACTACCGGCGCATCGCCGAGGCGGCCGACGAACACGGCGTCTTCCTGTGGTGCGACATGGAGGACCACGAGACGACCGACGTGACCCTCGACGCCTTCGAGGAACTCGCCCGCGAGTTCGACGGCGGAATGGGGCTGTGCGTGCAGGCGAACCTCAAGCGCACGCCCGACGACCTCGAACGCCTCGCCGACGTGCCGGGAAAGCTTCGCCTCGTCAAGGGCGCGTACGACGAGCCCGCCGCGGTCGCCCACAAGCAGAAATCGGCGGTCAACGAGGCGTACAAGGAGCTTCTGGCGTACCTGTTCCGGGAGTACGACGGCGGCATCGCCGTCGGGAGCCACGACCCCGAGATGATAGCCTACGCCCGGGACCTCGGCGCGGAGTACGACCGCGACTACGAGGTGCAGATGCTCATGGGCGTGCGCGAGGTCGCCCAGCGCGAACTCGCCGCCGACGGCGTCGAGGTGTGGCAGTACGCGCCCTACGGCGACAAGTGGTTCTCCTACTTCTACCGGCGCGTCCGCGAGCGCAAGGAAAACGCCCTGTTCGCGCTCCGCGCAGTCGTCGGCGTCTGAGCGAGCGCCGGAACGCGGCGCGTGTCTCTCGTCCCACACTAGAAATCCCCTTATGCCCGCGGGTTCACGTACTCCATATCAATGTCCTCGTGGAGACGCGATTTTGCCAGCGGCCTCGTGGTCCTCGTTCCGCTCATCGTCATCATCTACATATTTACGATATTTTACAATAGCATCACACAGCTACCGTTCGTTTCGACGGTCCTGTTAGAGCCAGGCCAGGAGCCGACCACCGAATCGCAGGTGCTCGGTTTTTTCATTGCTATCATCATCTTCCTCCTTCTCGTCCTCTCGGTGGGCTACCTCATGCGGACCACCGTCGGCCGCGTGCTCGAATCGGGCATCGACGCGGCGATGAACAAGGTCCCGCTCGTCCGAATCGTCTACAACGCTTCTAAGCTCGCGGTCGAAACCGCGCTCACCGGCACCGAAGACCTCCAGAAGCCGGTCCGCCTCGAAACGTGGCCGGGCATCCGAATGACCGCGTTCAAGACGGGGAAGACGACGAAAGACGGAAAGGAGATTATCTTCATGCCGACCGCGCCGAACATCACCACCGGGTTCGTGATGGAAGTCGACCCCGAGGATATCGAGGAGACCGGCGAGAAGGTCGAAGAGGCCCTCACGCGCGTCCTCTCGGCCGGGTTCGCCGAACAGGAGGGCGTCGACGAGTTCGACATCGAAGTGACGGAGGAGACCGGCGACGGGCGGGTCCCCAGCAACGAGTGAGAGTTCGGCGACGGTCGTCACTCTCGCCCCGCGGCAAGACTGCGACGTGAAAAGGAAGCTCGCGTTCGCGGGCGTCTACGGTTACTGCTCGTCGACGTAGGTGAACCACTCTTCGTGGTCGTCGGTGCGACGCTCCACGAGGTCGAAGAAGGCGGACTGCAGTTCCTCCGTGACCGGGCCGCGGGTGCCCTCGCCGATGACGACGTTGTCGACCTTGCGGATGGGAGTCACTTCGGCGGCGCTGCCGGTGAAGAACAGTTCGTCGGCCGTGTTGAGTTCGCCGCGGCTGATGGTCGCGCTGTCGTCGACCTCGTAGCCGCGCTCGCGGGCGAGCGTGATGACGGTGTCGCGGGTGATACCGTCGAGGATGCTCTGGGAGAGGCCGGGGGTGTAGAGCTTCCCGTCGCGGACCATGAAGATGTTCTCGCCGGGGCCCTCGGCGACGTTGCCCTCCTTGTTCAGGACGATGGCTTCGACGTAGCCGTTGCGGCGGGCCTCCTCGCCCGCGAGCATGGAGTTCACGTACAGACCGGTCGTCTTCGCGTTCGTCGGAATCTGGCTGGAGGCGTGCTTGCGCCACGACGAGACCATCACGTCGACGCCGTTTTCGAGCGCGTCCTCGCCGAGGTAGGTCCCCCACGGCCACGCCGCGATGGCGACATCGGTCGGGTTGTCCTTGGGGCTGACGCCGAGCGAGTCGTAGCCGTAGAAGGCGATGGGGCGGATGTAGCCGCCGTCGAGGTCGTTGCGGCGGATGACCTCAAGCGTCGCCTCGGTGAGTTCCTCCCGCGTGTACGGAATCTCCATGTCGTAGGGTTTCGTGGAGTTGTAGAGCCGTTCGAGGTGTTCCTCCCAGCGGAAGATGGCCGGGCCGCGGTCGGTGTCGTAGGCGCGAACCCCCTCGAAGACGCCCGTCCCGTAGTGGAGGCCGTGGGTGAGGACGTGCACCGTCGCGTCCTCCCAGTCCCGGTATTCTCCATTCATCCAGATCGTCGAGACATCCATCTCGTCAAATCCCATGTAGTGGCCTTCGGCGGCCCCCCTCTAAAATCATGACGACCCGACTACCGCGGCCCCCGCGGTTTTGTCCGCGGGCCGCCATGACGGGGTATGAGCCTCGAATCCGTCGCCGTCACGGGCGGCACCGGGAATCTCGGGCCGACCGTCGTCGCCCACCTCCGCGCGAGCGGCTACACCGTCACGAACCTCTCGCGGCACAGCGAGTCGTCGCTCGCGGACCACGACTACCGCGTGAGCGCGCTCGACCCGGGCGACCTCACCGCGGCGCTCAGCGACGTCGACGCCGACGCGGTCGTCCACCTCGGAGCCATCTCGACGCCGACGAACGACCCCGGCCACCGCGTCTTCGAGAGCAACGTCCAATCGACCTACGTCGTCCTCGAAGTCGCCGCCGCGCTCGGCATCGACCGCGTGGTCGTCGCCTCCAGCATGAGCGCCATCGGCGGGAGCTTCGAGCCCGACCCGGCCCGAATCGACTTCCTCCCGGTGGACGAGACCCACCGCGCGACGCCCTCGAACCCCTACGGCCTCGGGAAGTACGTCGCCGAACGGACCGCCGCGGGGGTGGTCCGCCGCGACGACGCCCCGGAGGCGGTCGCCAGCCTCCGGTTCCCGTGGATGCCGAGCGAGGAGGAGGCGAGACAGACGTTCGCCGAGGCCGACCGCTCGCTGTCGGGACTGCGGGACGCCGGACACTTCCACACCGCGCGCAACACGCTCTTTGCGTATCTGGGTCGGGAGGACGCGGCGCGACTCGTCCGGCGGGCACTCGAAGCCGACTTCGCGGGCCACGAGGTGTTCTGGGCCGCGGCCGCCGACACCTCGACGACCGTCGAGTCGGCGATGCTCGCCAGCGAGGTCTACCCCGGCGCGGAGACCAAAGGGCCGCTTTCGGGCCACGAGGCGCTCGTCTCGACCGAGAAGGCGGAGCGACTGCTGGGGTGGGAACCGACGTGGTCGTGGCGCGACGGGCGCGAGTGAGAAAGGAGAAGGTAAATCGGGGCGACCCCGCGGTCGCTCAGACGAGTTCGTCGATGAGGACGTCGCCGTCGACGAAGGCGAAGCCGTGTCGGTCGGCGTAGTCGCGGGCGGCGTCCTTCGGGAGCGCCGCGCCGGTCTCGTCGTCCAGCATCTCGCAGACGACGACCGCCGGCGGGATGCCCGCCCCGTCGGCCAAGGCGAGACCGAGTTCGGTGTGGCCCTGCCGGTCCGAAAGCAGGTTCGGCGCGCCGCGGAGCAGGTGGACGTGCCCGGGCGCGCGGAACTCGCCGCCGAAGTCGTCGGCGTCGTACTCCCCGGTGCGGGCGGCCTCGGCGACGGGCGCGAGCCGCGAGATGGTCATCGCGCGGTCGCGGTCGGTGATGCCCGTAAACGAGTCGCGGTGGTTCACGGTGAAGGAAAACGACGACCGCGAGTCGTAGGCGAGGTCGTGGGAGGACGCCGCCGGGTGGTCGAGCACCTCGTCGATGAACGGCAGCCCGAGGGCCTCGGAGACGTCGTTCGGGAGGGCGACGCAGACGAGGCCGCCAGCGTCGTTGCGCATCCGGGCCACGTCGGCGGGGCCGACCGCGCCCGCGGGGTAGACGAGGTCCGTCTCGCCCTCGCGGTCGTCGAAGTCGTGGACGAGCACCGGTTCGCCGGCGCGGAAGGCGTCGAGGACGCGCGAGACGGAGTCGAAGTCGCCGGTCGATTCGGCGGTACGGCTCATTCGTACTCCGCCTCCTCGACGCGGACCGTGACCGCGTCGCCGTCGTCGAGGTCGAGTTCGTCGCGGAGCTTGTCGGGCGCGATTATCTCCAGTTGCGACTCGTCGTGGTGGGTCCGCTCGGGGACGATGATGTGGACCGGCTCGTAGGAGTCGCCGCCGACCGCGACGGAGGCGGCGTAGCACGTCGCCGGACCGAAGGTGCGTTCGTCGTCCTCCCAGCCGTCTATCGGGACCGCGTCGAGGGCGGTCATCCCGGCGCGGGCGCGGACCGCGTCGTCGCCGAGGCGGACGTTCAGCGTGCCGGGGAACGGCTCGTAGCCGAGTCGGTCTTTGAACTGCTCCATGTAGCCCGGAAGCGAGATGTAGTGGCGGCCCTCGCCCATCCCGCCGGTGACCTCGCCGTCGAGGACGACCACGGAAGGCGTCTCGAAGATGCGCCGGTAGTCGGCGTACTCCTGTCTGAGCGCGGACTCGCCCGCGTCGGTGATGGTTATCCACTGGCCGTCGGCGACGACCTCGCGGTCGATGAAGTCGGCCTCTTCGAGGCGCTGGAGGCGGCGAGAGGCCGTCTGGTTCGACACGTCGAGCCGGTTCGCGACCCCGGAACAGGAGAGCTTGACCGGGCCGGAGCGCCCGCCGTCGAGCGCGACGAGCTTGAGCGTGGCCAACTCGTCGTACCCGACCGCCGCGGCGACTGCCGATTCTGACATACCTCCCGCTTCGAACGCGCCGCCCATAAGCGTATCGTAAGTGGAATGCGTTCCAAAAATGAGATGGTGGCGGGGCGACCGGGGAACGCGGCCCCGGTGGATGCGCCACAGTATCAATCGCGGACGGGTAAGTCCGTCGGTCAGTCTACCGCGGCGAGAACGGGGTCGTTCGAGGGAGGACGCGGCCGGTTCCGGGGCCGTCGACAGGCGAGTCAACCGCCGAGGTCGGCGCGGCGGCGCGCGGGAGACGCGAGCGGCGTGGCGTGACCGAAGCGCGACCTCAGAGAGACGACGCTCGCCGCTCGGTGCTGACCTGTGAGATACCCGCGTTCGCCGAGCAACTGGGACACGCGTACACGTTGCCGTCCTCGTCGCCGAAGACGCGGACGAAGTTGTTCGACACGAACGTCTCGCAGTGGTTGCATTGACTCATGGGTGGGTGGTGGGGACGGCGGGTCGCCGCCCCGTGGTTCGACTGTCGTCCCCCGGAAGCATACCACTACTACCTTACTAGTAAGGCGCTTTCGCGGGGAGGGACAGGGCGACCCAACGAACGGCGGGAAACGAACGAACCCACTCGGCGCGGTCCGCGGTCGCTCGGACGGTTCGGAAAGGCCTTTAGCCGCCTATCGAGAATCCGCGTACATGTTCAGACAGTTCCGTGAGGAGGTCGAGACGGCGCTCTCTGCGGCGCTCTCGTCGCTCGACCTGCCCACCGACGACCTCGGGGTCGAGGAACCGCCGGAAGACGTACCCGCGACGCTCGCCTCCAGCGTCGCCTTCCGACTCGCCGGGGTCGTCGGCGCGCCGCCGCCGAAAATCGCCGCCGACATCGCCGACGAACTCTCCGTCGAGGGCCACGACTACCTCGCCGCGGTCGACACGCAGGGACCGTACGTCAACTTCCACGTCTCCGACGCCTACTACGACGACACCCTCGAAGCCGCCGCGACCGACGAGGCGTACGGTCGCCTGCCCGCGACCGGCGACAGCGTCGTCGTCGAGCACACGAGCGCGAACCCGACCGGCCCGGTCCACGTCGGCCGCACCCGCAACCCGGTCATCGGCGACGCCGTCGCCAACCTGCTCGACTTCGCCGGCAACGACGTCGAGCGCCACTACTACGTCAACGACGCCGGTCGCCAGATGGCCGTCTTCACGTGGGCCTACGAGACGTTCGACGAGGAGGACCTCGACAGCGAACCCGCGCGGGAGCGCGTCGAGTACGACCTCGTCCGCTACTACCGCAAGGGCAACGCCTTCCTCGAAGCGGCCGACCCCGAGGACGTCGAACGGGCCGAAGCCGAAATCACCGAGATTCTCCAGGGCATCGAGGAGGGCGACGAGGAGACGTACGCCCGCGTCGAGACCGTGGTCGACCAGGTGCTCGGCGGCATGCGCGAGTGCCTCGAACGCCTCCCCGCGGAGTTCGACGAGTTCGTCAAGGAGACGCGCTTCATGTTCGACGGGAGCACCCGCGACCTCGCGGAGCGCCTCAAGGAGACCGACCACGCCGTCTACGAGGAAGACGCGTGGCAGCTCGAACTCGGCGACTACGGCTTCGAGAAGAACCTCGTGTTCCTCCGGTCGGACGACACCTCGCTGTACACGACGCGCGACCTCGCCCACCACGAGTGGAAGTTCGACAACTTCGACCGCGCCGTGACCGTCCTCGGCGAGGACCACAAGCTCCAGTCCGGACAGCTCCGCGCCGCGCTCGACATCCTCGGCAACGACGTGGACAAACTGGAGAACGTCATCTACTCGTGGGTCAACCTCCCCGGCGGCGAGACGATGTCCACCCGAAAGGGGACGGGCGTCATGCTCGACGATCTCCTCGACGAGGCCATCGACCGCGCCCGCGACGAGGTCGAGACCCGCCTCGAAGGCCGCACCCGCGACGACGACCTCGACGAGGCCGACATCGACCGCATCGCCCGGCAGGTCGGCATCGGCGCGGTCCGCTACGACATCGTCTCCAAACAGCCCACGAAGACCATCACCTTCGAGTGGGACCAGGCGCTCAACTTCGAGGCCCAGTCCGCGCCGTACATCCAGTACGTCCACGCGCGCTGTTGCGGCATCGCCGACGAGGCGGCCGCCGCCGGCCTCGACGCGAGCGAGGTCGACCCCTCGGTGCTGACGACCGACGCCGAGCGCGACCTGCTGGCGACCATCGCGCGGTTCCCCGCGGTCGTCGAAACCGCGGCCGACGACCTCGAACCGCACACCGTGGCGACGTTCGCCCGCGAACTCGCCGAGGTGTTCAACACCTTCTACCGCGAGTGCCCCGTGCTCGACGCCGACGAGGAGGTCGGTGCGGCCCGCCTCGCGCTCGTGGAGGCCTCGCGGAACGCGGTGGCGAACGCGCTCTCCATCGTGGGCGTGGAAGCGCCCGAGTCGATGTGACCGCGGGCTAAACGAGTTCTTCGCAGACGGGTTTTTTCGAGCGGTTCAGAAGAAAAACGGGAGCACCGCGGCTCCGGAGATGAGCGACCCGCCGACCGAGAAGACGACGGCGGCTCCGCTGCCGAGCGCGAGCACGAGAAACAGGACTATCCACCAGAAAGGAACGGACTCGGATTCTGCCATAGAGGCCATTCCGCAGACGCGAGTAAAAGGCCTTCCCGTTTAGCCGAGGAAGCGCCTGAAGAATCCCTTCTTCTTCTCGTCGCGCTCGTCGTCGTCGAACGATTCGACTTCCTCGACGAGCGAGGTGGTGTAGACGCCCTCCTCGTCGCCGTCGTCAGCCTCGTCGTCGTCATCGGCGTCCGCGTCGGCCCCGGACGCGTTCGGTTCGGCCTCGGCGACGAGCGGTTCGTCCGCGTCGGGCGCGTCCGCCTCTGCCCCCGCCGCCTCGGCCGACTCGTCCGAGACCGAACTGGCGGTCGGGTCGGCGACCGACTCGGAGTCGGCCGCGTCTTCCGCGAGCGGGTCCGAGCCCGCCGAATCGGCGTCCGCGTCGACATCCGGGACGACGTCGTCGGCGTCGTCGGCGTCGTCGGCATCGTTGGCGTCGCCGACCGCCTCCTCGTCGGCGGTCGAGGTCCCGCGGGTGACCGCTTCGAGGTCCGCCGCCAGCGGGTCGGTGTCGGGACCCTCCTCGCCCACCGGCTCGGAATCGGAGATCATCGAGTCGTCGGCCGCGTCGGCGGCCAGCGGGTCGGTCGGCGCGTCCGTCGCGTCGTCCTCAGCGGGGTCGGCAGGGTCGGCGGGGGCGGCGGGGTCGGGGTCCGCCGCTTCGACCGGGTCGGCGACCGCATCGGAGTTGCCGTCGGCGTCGCCCGCGTCGTCGGCGGGAGACGAGTCGGGTTCCGCGGCGGGGGCGTCCGAGTCCTCGACGGGGTCACCCGAGAACGGAATCGACGCAGCGAGGTCGTCGTCGGCCGCGGACTCGTCGTCGGGGTCGGAGCCGGCGTCGGCGTCGGCTTCCGGTGGTTCCTCGGGCTCGAAGTTCGGTTCCGGTTCGGTCTCGGATGCCGGTTCCGGTTCGGTCTCGGGTTCCGCCGTGACTCGGTCTTCGTCCGCGGCCGCGGCGGCGACGTCGTCGGGGGTGGATTCGGGGTCCGAGTCCGGGGCTGTCTCAGGTTCCGGAACCGTCTCCGACGCCTCCGCGGAGTCGGCGTCGGCCGGCACGACCGAGGCGTGTTCGTCCGTCTCCGGTTCGGTGGCTTCGCCGTCATCCGCGTCGTCGCCGTCGGTCGGGGGGGCTGCGTCCTCCGCGTCCGCCTCCGACTCGGCAGCGTCCGCCGCGGCGTCCGGAATCGGGACCGGCTGGCCGGTGAGCGCCTCGGCGAGCGCGCGGTAGCCCGCGGCCGCGATACTGTCGGGCGAGCGGGCGACAACCGGAATCTGCGTGTTGAGCGCCTCGCGGATGGCCGGGTCCTCCGGGACGACGGCGATGACGCCGGCGTCGAGGAGCGAGGCGACCACCTCGGCGTTCGGGTTCGACTGGTCGACCCGCGTGAGGACGACGCCGACCACGTCGGCACCGATGCGGTCGCCGAGCTGTCGGGTCTTTTCGGTGTCGCCGAGCGCCTCGCGCTCCGTCGTGGAGACCAAGACGACCTCGTCGGCGAGCTTCAGCGGGACGAACGTGTCGTCGCTCAGCCCCGCGCCGGTGTCGATGATGACGATGTCGTGGGTGGCTTCGAGCGCCGAGATGACGGAGTCGAGTTCCCGCACGTTCGCGGTCGCGAACGCTTCGAGGGCGTTCGAACCGGGAACCACCGAGAGTCCCGCCGGTCCGTCGTAGACGGCCGTCTCGACCGCCGATTCGCCTGTCAACACGTCGTGAAGCGTCGCCCCGTCCGGGTCGACGCCGAGCGCGCCGGCGAGGTTCGGCATCCCGAGGTCACCGTCGACGACGACGACGTCGTGACCGGCCATCGCGAGCGTCGTCCCGAGGTTGGCCGTGGTCGTCGTCTTTCCAACCCCGCCTTTCGCGCTGGCAACTGCGTACACCCGGGCCATAATTCCAACGTCGAAGTCCACCCGTGACAGCCACATAAATGTTCTCCGACCGCGCCCGTCTCCGCGGTCGGGTCGTACGGACCCTCGTGCGGCGAGATACCGCGGCGCGTGCCCAGTCAAAGGTTACTTAGCCGCTGGAGGGACTAGGTGGAGTGATGAGTAGCGACGCCGAGGAGGCGAGCGAAGACCGCCGAAAGTACGAGTTCAAGAAGGTCATCGAGGACCTGCGAGAGTACGAAGGGTCGGGAACGCAGCTCGTCACCATCTACATCCCCGAAGACAAGCAGATTTCCGACGTGGTCGAACACGTCATCACGGAGCACAGCGAAGCGTCTAACATCAAATCGAAGCAGACGCGAACGAACGTCCAAGACGCCCTGACGAGCATCAAGGACCGACTCCGGTACTACGGGAACTTCCCGCCGGACAACGGCATCGTGATGTTCTCCGGCGCGGTCGACGCCGGCGGCGGCCAGACGACGATGGTCACGAAGGTGCTCGAAAGCCCGCCGGAGCCGATTCAGTCGTTCCGGTACCACTGCGACTCGAACTTCCTCACCGGGCCGCTCGAAGACATGCTCATGGACAAGGGCCTGTTCGGCCTCATCGTCCTCGACCGCCGCGAGGCCAACGTCGGCTGGCTCAAGGGCAAGCGCGTCGAACCGGTCAAGAGCGCCTCGTCGCTCGTCCCCGGCAAGCAGCGAAAGGGCGGCCAGTCCGCCCAGCGTTTCGCCCGCCTCCGCCTCGAAGCCATCGACAACTTCTATCAGGAGGTCGCCGGCATGGCCAACGACCTGTTCGTCCCCAAGCGACACGAGATGGACGGCGTCCTCGTCGGCGGTCCCTCCCCGACGAAAGACGAGTTCCTCGACGGCGACTACCTCCACCACGAGATTCAGGACCTCGTCGTCGGGAAGTTCGACGTGGCCTACACCGACGAGTCCGGTCTCTACGACCTCGTCGACGCCGGCCAGGACGCGCTGGCCGACCAGGAGGTCATCAAGGACAAAAAGCAGATGGAGGAGTTCTTCGAGAAACTCCACCGCGGCAACGAGTCCACCTACGGGTTCGAGGCGACCCGGAAGAACCTCGTGATGGGGTCGGTCGACCGCCTCCTCATCTCCGAGGACCTCCGAAAGGACATCGCCGTCTACGACTGCGGCGGCCAAGAGGAGTACGAACTCGTCGACCACCGTCGCGACACGCCAACCCACGAGTGCGACGACGGCTCGGAAGCCGAACTGAAAGACCGCGAGGACGTCATCGAGTGGCTCATGGACCTCGCCGACCAGCGCGGCACCGAGACGAAGTTCATCAGCACCGACTTCGAGAAAGGCGAACAGCTCTACGACGCGTTCGGCGGTATCGCCGGCATCCTCCGGTACTCCACCGGCGTCTAAGCGGCCTCCTCCTCGGCGTCTTCACGCCACGGTTTCGACGGCACGGAGCGGCGGCGCTCAGAGGAACGCGTCCAACTGGCTCTGCCGACGGGCGACGTCGAAGTGGGGGTCTGTCGCCGCCCGCTGGAGCCGGTCGAGGGTGAGATGCACGTCGGTGCCGGACCGCTCGGCGAACTCGACGCAGTCGACGATGCCGGCGCGGTTGAGCGCCAGCGAGTCGAGCATGCCGACGAGAAGTGCGACCGCCGCGCCCGCGTCGCCCTCGGGAAGCGCGTCCGCGAGCGGCCGCGAATCGCCCTCCGTCACCGGTTCGTCGGTCGGACGGAGTGCGAGACAGTCAGCGCACAACCCGACGGTCAGCGCCGCCTCGGGCGCGTGGGCTTCGAGCGGTTCGGGCACCGCGAAGACGGCGAGTTCGCCGTCGCAGTCGGGACAGGACATGGGAGTCCCTACGCGCCGGTGCGATGAAAAGCGGTCGGAGACCCGACCGAGAGGAGACGGAATCGAGAGAGAAAACGGGCGAGTCCGGTCAGTCGGCCGTCGCCGCTTCCGCTTCGGCGGCCGCGTTCTCCGCGGCGCGTTCTTCCTTCTCTTCTTCTTCCTTCTTCGCCTTGATCTTCTTCAGGCGGAAAATCTCTTCGCGCTCCTGTTCTTCGAGCTTCTGCTCGATGTACTCCTGATTCTCGTAGAGCTCCGGGAGCAGTTTGAATTCGAGCGCGTTGACGCGGCGCTTCGTCGTCTCGATCTCTTCGAGCATCTTCTTCATCGCCGTCTCGACCTCCGCGGCGAGGATGATGGATTCGAGGAGTTCCTCGTAGGCGTCGGCGGCCTCGTCGATGCGGGCCGAGGAGCCGAGGAGACCGTAGCCGCGCTGGTCGAGGCTCTTTTTCACGCGCGAGGACTCGATCTGCGGGACGACGACGCCCATGATGTTCTTCGACTGCGTCGTGATTTCGGGGTACTCTTTCAGCGCGGCGGCCGCGCCGCGAACCGCCACGTCGCCCTCCATGGCGCGGGCCATGTTGATCTTGTTCTGCGCGCGCTCGTAGTCCTGATTGAGGTTGGCCCGCACGTCTTGGGCCTGGTCGAGGATGTCCATGAACTCCATGATGAGCCCGTCACGCTTCTGTTCGAGCGTGTCGTGGCCCCGCTCGGAGAGTTCGATGCGATCTTCGATCGCCATCAAGTTCTTGCGGGTCGGCTTGACGTCTTCGGCCATCGTTAGCGGGGGTTGTTCGCCTGGGGTGTTAATCTTTTACTGTCTGGCCGGCCGGACCGCCCGAAATCGGTCAGAACGCTCGGTGGATTGACGTCTCCGGACCGCCGGGGCGTCCCCCCGGAGGTCGGCGCGGCGCTACCGCGTCCCCTCCTCGAAAAAACCGGTGACGAGCTTTCGCTGGGCCGCGCGGAGGTGCTGGTGAAACGTCGCCCGCGAGACGTCCATCGCCGCCGCGAGCTCGTCGCCGGTCACGGCGTGGGGCCACTCGAAGAAGCCGCCGAGATGCGCGAGCTGGAGCGCGGTCTGCTGTCTGTCGGTGAGCGCCGCGTTCACCTCGGCGGCGAACCCCCGACCCGTCCGCGGCGGGGCCGACCGCTCTCTGACCGCCCGGAGTTCGACGCCGGCGGCCGCCCCCGAGAGGTCGTCGAGTAGCGCCCGCCCCGCGCCGCGGTCCGGGACGACCGCGGTGAACCGACAGCCGTCACGGTCGGCTTCGAGGCCGCGAAGCCGCCCGCCCGCGTCGGCAACGAGGTGCGTCAGCGACCCCGCGTCGAAGACGACCTCGTAGAGGCCGACGCCGTCGCCGCGGGGGAGCCGGGTCACGCCGGCCACGCCGGGGAAGTCGCCATCGCCATCCACATCGGCCTCGACGTCCGCGAGTCCGTCTGTCGGGGGGTCCGTCGAGACGAACAGGCTGAGCGTCCCGTCGTCGTGAGAGATCGCGCCCTCGTAGTCGAGCGCGCACGCCCCCGCGACGGCGAGTCGGACCAGCGGTTGCGTCTCGTCGCGCACCTCGATTTCGAGTTCGAGTCGCTCGTCGGACAGCAGCGACCGCCGGCTCTCGAAGGCGTCGATGGCCGCGCCGACCGCCCGCCCGAGCGTCCCGAACACCACCCGGACCTGCTCGTCGAGTTCCGCGGCGTCAGTGTAGACGGTCAACACGCCGTAGAGCGTCTCGCGGTGGACCAGCGGAACCGCGATGGCCGAGTCGAACGGGACGACCGGCTCGGCGGAGACGCCCCCCTCGCCGACGGTCGCCGACTGGACGGTTCGCGTCTCGGCGGCGCGAGCGGTGGGGTCGTCGGGGTCGGACCGGTCGATTTCGAGATCGTCGAGGAATCCGGTGTCGGCTCCGGCCCGCTCGTTGGGAACGATGACCGCCGGCGAGAGGTCGCAGTGGCCGACCCACGCGCAGTCGAACGAGCCGGCGGCGGTGACCCGGTCGCAGACGGCGGCTTCGAGCTCCCGTCTGCTCTCGGCGCGGACGAGCGCGCTCGTCACGTCACCCAACAGTCCCTCGATGTGCTCGACGAGCGTCTGGAGGCGTGCGCGCTCCTCGTCGACTCCGGCGGCGTACCGCTCGGCGGCCGCCTCGGCGCGCACGCGCTCCGTGATGTCAGTCTGGAAGCCGACGTAGTGGGTCACCTCGCCGTCCGGCCCGCTCAGGGGCGCGACGTCGACCCGGTTCCAGAACGTCTCGCCGTTCGCGCGGTAGTTCAGCAGTTCGACCGACGCCGACTCCTCGGCCTCGATAGCGCGGCGGAGTTCGGCGACGCGCTCGGGGTCCGTGTTCGGTCCCTGAAGGTATCGGCAGTTCCGCCCCAGCGCCGCGTCGGCCGAGTAGCCGGTCATCGTCTCGAACGCCTCGTTGACGTAGACGAGCGGTCGGTCGGGCAACGAGCAGTCGGCGACGGTGATGCCGACGGGGGCCTCGTCTATCGCCTGTTCCTTCAGGTCCTCCGTTATCTCGCTCGCGGCCGCCGCGCCGCGGCGACGCCACGCGACGGCGCTCTCGACCCGCGCCGGGAGCCGCTCGAAGAGGTTCGAATCGACGACCGGGACCACGTCTGCCGCGCCGGCGTCGCGGGCGGCCGCCGCCGAGAGGTCGCCGTCGGGCGGGACGACGACCACGAGCGGGACCGCGATTGCCCCGTGGACCGCCTCGACGTCCGCGAGCCGGTCGGTCGCGAGCACGACGCAGTCGACCCGTTCGTCGGCGGCGCGCCGGCCCACTGCCTCGACGGACCCGGCGACCGACACCGAAAGCGGCGAGAGCGCGTCCACGAGTCGCTCCCGGTCGACGGCGGGACCGACGACCGCGAGGACGCGGACGGGAGACGAAGTGGCGTCCATGCCGAGACGTAGACGGCGAGACGTAAGGAAGTTCCCGCGGGCGACGCGCGGCCGCACGGCTCGAAGAACGAACGGCGCGAATAGAAGAGGAGAATCGAACCGAGGGACGAACGCGGCGTTCGCCGCGGTCTAGGCTTCCGCTTCGACCGACTCGGCGTCTTCGTCGTAGTAGTCCTCGATGAGCTCTTCGTCGATACGGTTGAGCTCGGACTTCGGGAGCGTCGACAGGAGGTCCCAGCCGATGTCGAGGGTGTCCTCGATGGACCGGTCCGTGTCGAAGCCCTGATTGACGAACTCGGCTTCGAAGCGCTCGGCGAAGTCGAGGTACTTGTTGTCGCGCTCCGACAGCGCCTCGCGGCCGACGATGTTCACGAGGTCGCGCAGGTCTTCACCCTCCGCGTACGCCGCGTACATCTGGTCGGACACGTCGGCGTGGTCCTCGCGGGTGAGCCCCTCGCCGATACCGTCGTCCATGAGACGCGACAGGGACGGAAGCGGGTTGATCGGCGGGCGGATGCCCTGCGAGTTGAGGTCGCGGTCGATGTATATCTGGCCTTCCGTGATGTAGCCGGTCAGGTCAGGAATCGGGTGCGTGTCGTCGTCACCCGGCATCGTGAGGATGGGAATCTGCGTGACGGACCCGTCGCGACCTTGGATGCGACCTGCGCGCTCGTAGAGCTGTGCGAGGTCGGTGTACATGTAACCCGGGTAGCCACGGCGACCGGGGACCTCTTCGCGAGCCGCACCGATCTCGCGGAGCGCCTCGCAGTAGTTGGTCATGTCGGTCAGGATGACGAGGACGTGGTAGTCCTTGTCGAACGCGAGGTACTCGGCGGTCGTCAGCGCGAGACGCGGCGTGACCGTCCGCTCGACTGCGGGGTCGTCCGCGAGGTTCGTGAAGACGACGGAGCGCTCGAGTGCGCCCGTGCGCTCGAAGTCCTCCATGAACTCGTTCGCCTCTTCCTGCGTGATACCCATCGCGCCGAAGACGACTGCGAACTCGGACTCCTCGCCGCTTTCTTCGTCCTCGGGCACCGTCGCCTGACGGGCGATCTGGAGCGCGAGGTTGTTGTGGGGAAGCCCCGACGCGGAGAAGATTGGGAGCTTCTGGCCGCGGACGAGGGTGTTCATGCCGTCGATGGCGGAGACGCCGGTCTGGATGAACTCCTCGGGGTACTCGCGGGAGTAGGGGTTGATTGCCGCGCCGACGATGTCCCGACGCTCGTCGGGAACGATTTCGGGGCCGCCGTCGATTGGCTGGCCGGACCCGTCGAGCACGCGCCCGAGGAGGTCCTCGGTCACGGGCATCTTGAGGGTCTCGCCGAGGAACCTGACGGACGCGTTCCTGTCGATACCGCTCGTGCCTTCGAACACCTGAATCGCGACGAGGCCCTCGGAGGATTCGAGAACCTGTCCGCGCTTGGTTTCGCCTTGGGGCGTCTCGATTTCGACGATTTCGTCGTAACCGATCGGCTCGTCGACCTCGGCGAACACCAGCGGGCCGCTGATTTCGGTGATGGTCTGGTATTCCTTCATGGTCTCAGTACAGCTCGCGGAGCTGCTCGGTGATCTCTGCTTTGAGGTCCTCGATGTACGCCTCCCAGTCTTCCTGCACACCAATGCGGTTCAGCCGGGGAGCCGCCTCGATGGCCTGAATCTCTTCGACGGGGACGCCGGCTTCGAGCGCCTTGAACGCCTCGTCGTTGAACGTGTGGATGGCGGTGAGGATTCCGTACGTCTTCTCGGGGGAGCAGTACGTGTCCGTCGGGTGGAACGCGTTCTGCTGGAGGTACGCCTCACGGAGGTAGCGAGCGATTTCGAGGGTCAACTGCTGGTCCTCCGGCAGGGCGTCCTTACCGACGAGCTGAACGATTTCCTGCAGTTCGTTCTCCTCGTCGAGCACGTCGACGGCCCACTGGCGCTCTTCGGCCCAGTCGTCCTCGACGTTCTCGACGAACCACGGGTCGAGCTGCTCTTGGTAGAGCGAGTACGACTCGTTCCAGTTAATCGCCGGGAAGTGACGGCGCTCTGCGAGGTCCGCGTCGAGCGCCCAGAACGTCTTGACGATACGCAGGGTGTTCTGCGTGACCGGCTCGGAGAAGTCGCCGCCCGGCGGCGAAACCGCGCCGATGACGGAGACGGAGCCTTCCTCGCCGTTGACGGTCGTGAAGTAGCCGGCGCGCTCGTAGAACTCGGAGAGACGCGCGGCGAGGTACGCGGGGTACCCCTCTTCGCCGGGCATCTCTTCGAGACGCGACGAAATCTCGCGCATGGCCTCGGCCCACCGGGAGGTGGAGTCGGCCATGAGCGCAACGTCGTATCCCATGTCGCGGTAGTACTCCGCGATGGTGATGCCGGTGTAGATACAGGACTCGCGGGCCGCCACGGGCATGTTGGACGTGTTCGCGATGAGGCACGTCCGGGCCATAAGCGGGTTGCCCGTCTTCGGGTCGTCGAGTTCCGGGAAGTCCTCGATAACCTCGGTCATCTCGTTGCCGCGCTCGCCACAGCCGACGTAGACGACGATGTCCGCGTCGGCCCACTTGGCGAGCTGGTGCTGCGTGACCGTCTTCCCGGAGCCGAACGGACCCGGAATCGCGGCCGTTCCGCCCTTCGCGATGGGGAACAGACCGTCGAGGATGCGCTGTCCCGAAACGAGGGGTTCGCGCGGGGTCTTCTTCTCGGCGGCGGGGCGCGCCTGACGCACCGGCCACTCCTGGTGCATCGTGATTTCTTCGCCGTTGTCGAGTTCGACGACCGTCTCGGTGACGGAGAACTCGCCTTCCTCGACGGCGACGACCTCGCCGCCCTCGAAGTCCGGCGGGACCATGACCTTGTGCTCGATGGTCACGGTCTCGGGGACCGTCCCCACGACGTCGCCGGAGGCGACCTCGTCGCCCTCGGAGACGGTGGGTTCGAACTCCCACTCCTTTTCGAGGTCGATACCCGGCGCGTCGACACCGCGGTCGAGGAACGCCGAGTTCATCTTCGACTCCAGCACGTCCAGCGGACGCTGGACGCCGTCGTAGATGGCGTCCATCATCCCCGGACCGAGGTCGACGGTCAGCGGTTCGCCCGTACTCTCGACGGGTTCGCCGGGACCGACACCGGAGGTCTCTTCGTACACCTGAATAGTCGTGAGGTCGCCCTCGATTTCGATGACCTCGCCCATCAGCCCTTCGTCGCCGACGTAGACGACGTCGTTCATGCGGGCGTCGAGGCCACGGGCGGTCACGACCGGACCACTCACGCTTGCGATGACACCGTCCTCGCGAACGGAATCTTGTGTTGCCTGACTCATGTTTGGTTATTCGTCCATCAGATCGATACCGATTGCTCTCTTGATCTGGTCACGGAGGCCGCTCGCGCCGCCGGAACCGCCGAGCGTCACGAGCGTCGGCTCGATGCTTCGCTCGACCGACTGCCGCGCGGTACGCGAGAGGTGGTCGAGGTCGTCTTCGTGCATCACGATGATGCCGACGTCCTCGTCCTCCAGCGTCCGCGTCACGGCCTCGTCGAGTTCGTCGTCCTTCGCTTCGTCCGGGACGTTCTCGAACTTGCGGACACCCGCAAGCCGAAAGCCCGTGGTGAAGTCCGGACTGCCGATAACTGCGATTTCCTGGCTCATATGGTGACCAGCTCCTCTTCTATTGCATCGGGGTCCAGCCCGGCCTCGCGGCCGCGGGCGATCGCCCGAATGTTGTCGACCTCGCGCTCCTTGGCGAGGATGTACGAGACGATTGGCGTGACAGAAAGCGGGAACACGTAACCGAGCGTGTCCGCGTACTCCAAGAGCGCCGCGTCGAGGGCGCGCTCGAAGCCGATGAGGCTGTCCGCCTCTTCGAGGTCCGAGAGGGCCGACGAGAGGCGGTCGCCGTACCGGCTGTCACGGATCTTCGACACCAGTTCGTCCGGACTGGTCGCCAGCGACGCGATCTCCCCGGCGCGGAACAACGCACCGCCCTCGATGAAGTAGTCCACGGGGTCGAGGTCGGTGCCGCTGCGAGCGATTCGGAGCGCGTTGCGGGCGTTTCGGAAGTCTATCTCCGCCTGGAGGAACTCGTGGTACTGCTCGGTTTCCTCGCTGACGACGAGCCCTTCGAGCAACTGCTCGTAGAAGGCGCGGTCGACGGCGTTTTCGAGCGGAACGAGAACGCCCACGGTCTCGAAGTCGTCGTACGCCTTCGCGAGTCCCTCTCCGAAAACCGTCCCCGACAGCTGTTCGACGACCTCCTCGATCTCCGTCGCATCGAGCAGACGCGAGATGAGGCTGTCGCTGAACTCCCCGGCGCGGATGAGGTCGGCTTCGACCTCCTCGCGGGGGGTGTCGGAGTAGAGGCCGCGGATAATCGTCTTGACGTTCCACGCGTCGAACTTCCGGAGGTAACGCGCGATGAGGCCGTAGAGGCGGCCGCCCGACCAGTCGAGGATGTCGTTGAACTGCTTCGCCAGGTTCTGGTTCAGCGCGTACTCGATGAGGTCGACGCCGGAGAACCGACTCCCGAGGGCGTTGATCTCGGTCTCGTACTCCGAGTCCTCCATGAATCGGGCGATTTCGGCCGGACTCATACGGACCAGTTTGCGGTAGTCCTCTTCGCCGAACAGCGCACTGCGCCGCGCTCGAACACGAGCGATAACGTATTCGGGATTCGAGCCGCCAGCAGTGCTCATTGGTCGTCGAACAGTCGCGTACTCACTTCCTTCAGGTTGTCCTCCCAGACTGTGTCGAGGACCGAGTCGAAGGTGTTGTTCACCCGAACGCGCGAATTCGTGCCTTCGACCACGACGCCACCGAGGCAGTCGCGCTCACCGGCAAGTTCGTAACCGTCGTAATTGGAGAGGATATCTTCGAGGAGGCCAGCGTCGGACGCACGGCCGTAGACGAGGACCTCGTCCTCGTCTTCGAACTCGACGGAGGCGGCGTCGAGGAGGGTTTTGGTCAACTCCTCGCGTCGGTCGCCCTCAAGCTCTGCGAGCTCGGTCTCGACCTGCTCGCGGACGCGCTGAAGCACGTCGCGGCGGGCGCTCAGCCGGGCCTGCTTGGCTTCGAGCTTCGCGCTGGAGAGCGCCTGTTCGCGCTCCCGTTCGAGTTGTCGCTCAACTTCGGCCTCGCGCTCTTCGACGAGCGCTTCGGCTTCGGCCTCGGCTTCGGAACGAATCGTTTCGGCTCGTTCTTCGCCGGCCTCTTTGATTTCCTCCGCACGTGCGCGGGCTTCGTCTCGGATGTCCTCAACAACGTTGTCCAAACTCATGATGGGAAAGAGAGGGGGTGCTTAGGCCGCGAAGACAACGACCAGCGCGAGGATGACGAGGGTCTCGGGGAGAACCGTAAGGATCAGCCCGTTGACGAAGAGGTCCTCGTCTTCTGCGATGGCGCCCATCGCGGCGGAACCGATGCCACGCTCCGCGTAGCCGGCGCCGAAGGCGGCGAGACCGACGGCCAGGGCCGCCGCAGCGTCGGAGGTAATAGCGGGTGAGGAAGCGGCTTCACTCTGCAGTACAGTCATGAGGGGTTCGATTGCTTCAATCATTGTGTGTTCCTGAGTACCGGATTGTCGTCTCCGAACGTCCGTATGTGCTGGCAGCCGTATCATAAAGGTTCCCAAAACGTTCGGAGCAGTCTGTCTACGACGGTGGAATCGTCGTCATTGCAAAAGCAGTCGCTCCGAACGGACAAAGTCAAAAAAGGACCGATTAGAGGGTTAGTCTTCGGTCGTGAACTCGCGGTCGTAGCCGAACGGCATGTACTCGCGACCGCCGCCCTCGAAGAACTTGTTGAAGAACTCGACGTATTCGAGACGCACGGCCTGCAGGCCGGCGCTCGTGACGCCGAGCGCGAGGACGACGAGGTGGCCGACGACGAGGACGAGCAGCCCGCCCACGACGCCCGCGGCCCCCGAATGGAAGAGACCGCCGAACATGACTTCGGTCACCTCGTGGCCGTGGTACATATCGCCGACGTGATACATGTGGCCCAGACCGAAGTGCCACTCCGCCTCGCTCCCTTCGCCGGTGACGAACACGCCGAAGACGAGCAGGTTGACGGCGAACGCCATCGACGCCTTCGCGATGAGGACCGCGCCGAGACGCGTGTACGACAGGACGTTCGACAGCGGGGCGGCGAACTCGACGAGTTCGGCCAGTTCGGCCATCCCGAGCAGCACCGCGCCGAGCATGTACAGCCCGAAGCCGACCCAGCCGACGGTGAACGAGAAGCCGGAGAAGCCGAGCGGGATGAGCCCGTCAGCGGCGAACGTGGTGAACAGGAACTCCGGCGGGACGCCACCGAGGGCGTCGCTGAAGATCCAGATCCACAGCCCGTTCAGCATGAGGATCCACGAACCGCTTTCGAGGACCGCCTCCTTCGCGCCGTGGAGCTCGTAGCTCTCGACGAAGTCGAAGATGTAGCCCACGTTGACGTGGATGATACCGACGACGACGCTCACGGTGAGCCAACCGAGGGCCCACTCAGCGGTGGCCGGCGACAGCCCCTTCTCGATGGGCGGGTGCGACAGCCCGAGCATCCCCTCCCAGAAGTACTGGGTGATGAGGTGGAAGCCGAATATCTCGCCGTAGAGGATGCCGAACAGCGTCGTGAACAGCCCCGCGGCGAGGGTGACGCCACCCATGCTCTTGAGCGCGCCGTCGTCGAACTTCGAGTAGAGGAAAAAGCCGATGGCGGTGTAGATGACACCGTACCCGAAGTCACCGATCATGAACCCGAAGAACGTCGGGAACGTCAGGAACAGGATGACCGTCGGGTCGAACTCGTAGTAGTTCGGGCGGTTGACCGCCTGAACGAGGAGTTCGAACGGCTCGACCGCGCCGCCGTTCTTCTGGACGACCGGTGGGTCGTCGCTGGACATCGAGACCGTTCCGCCGTCGGTGGCCGCGACCGCACTACCGCTCTCGGCGACCTCTTCGCGCGCGTGGTCGTGCCCGTCGCGCGAGAACTCGGCGCGTTCGATCTCTTCGACGTCGACGTGCTCGCCGACGGCGTCCTTCAGCCCGGTTGCGAACTCGTTGTATCGCTCAGTGGGAATCCAGCCCTCTGCGACGAAGGCGTTCTCGGTCGTCGCGAACGACAGCGGCGCTTCCGTCTTCTGGACGTCGATCGCCAGTCGCTCCTCGGCCGCGAGGAGGAACTCGCCCTCTTCGACGGCGATGTCGTTCAGTTCGGACTCGACGGTGTTGAGCTTCGATTCCAGCTCGCGCTTCTGCTGCTGGAGGTCCTGGATGTAGTCTTCGGGGCTCCCCTCGGCGTCCGGGATTTCGAGCGTCGCGAAGTCCGTGCCGACGAGCGCGTCCACGAGCGCAGTCTCCGACGCGTCCTCCGTGGGACGGCCGAAAATCGCGTGGGTTCGCTCGCCCGAGAATATCTCGTAGGCGTTGATGTCGTCGGCGTCGACGACCGCTCGCTCGACGGTTTCGACCTTCCCCTGACCGACGACGACCTGCAGGGACTCGTAGCCCGAAAGCAGGTCGAGGTCGATTCCGAGGTCGACAAACGGCTCCATCGCGTCGACCTCTTCGTCGATGTCGTCGAGGCGGCTCCGCAGTTCGGAGCGACGGTCGTCCAGTTCGTTGACCTCGGTGCGGATCTCTTCGAGGGGCTCTTCGAGCGCGTCGTCCGGGACGATGCGCTGGCGGCCGGCCTCGGTCTCTTCGACGCCGAGGATGCTCTTGAGCGAGCGGATGGTGACGAGTTTATCGGAGGCGCTCTCGGCGCCTTCGATCGGCGTCCCCGTCTCGAATCCGAACTCCTCCCGCCACGAGCCGTCGTATTCGGTGACGTGCAGCAGTCGGAGGTCGTGGGTAGCTTCGATGACCTCGGGCATGACGCCCTTCGAACCGGTCACCGAGACCTTGCTCATCTGCTCAGGTCTGAGCATCAACCGCCTCCTCGAATTGGCCGATGGCGAACTCGACCGCGTCGTCGATGTGGTCTTCCGCCTCGGCAACTAGTTCGTCGCGGGCCTCCTCGCCTTCTTCGAGGATACGTTCTCGCTCCGCCTCTATCTCCGCGCGTCCCTCCTGTAGACGCTCGGATTCGAGTTCCGCGGCCTCTTCTTCGGCCTCGGAGCGAATCTCATCGGCTTCGCTACGCGCCTCCGCGACGAGTTCCTCACGTTTAGCCTCGGCCTCTTCAACGATGTCGTCGGCCTCCTGCTCGGCCGTTTTGATTCGTTCGAGAACCTCTTGTCTCGGCATACTCGTATCACAGGAACGTTGCACAAGCGCTGTATAAGGTGTTTGCGGAAAGTTTGCGACAGACCCCCGAAAGGCGCGACCGAGACCCCCCTCGAACGCCGACTCGCGCGGCGAATCCGCACCGTTATCATCGGTGAGTCCTAATCCCGGCGCGATGGGAGTCCTCGAAAACAAAGCGCGGGCCCGCCTGTTCTACAAGTACCTCTCGAAGGTGTACGACCGGGTGAACCCGTTCATCTGGAACGAGGAGATGCGCGACGAGGCGCTGGAGATGCTCGACATCCAGGAAGGCGACCGCGTCCTCGACGTGGGCTGTGGCACCGGCTTCGGAACCGAGGGACTGCTCCGCTACACCGACGACGTTCACGGCCTCGACCAGAGCATCCACCAGATGCAGAAGGCGTGGGAGAAGTTCGGCAAGAACGACGAGGTCCGGTTCTACCGCGGGGACGCCGAACGGCTCCCCTTCGCTGACGACACCTTCGACGTCATCTGGTCGTCCGGCTCCATCGAGTACTGGCCGAACCCGGTCACCGCGCTCGAAGAGTTCCGCCGCGTCGTGAAACCGGGGAACAAGGTGCTCGTCGTCGGCCCCGACGACCCGAAGTCCGGCGTCTTCCAGAAACTGGCGGACGCCATCATGCTGTTCTACGACGAGGAGGAGGCCGACCGGATGTTCGAGGCCGCCGGCTTCGTCGACATCGAACACCACATCCTCCAGCGCCAACCCGGTAGCCCGCGGGCCATCGTGACTATCGCGCGCGCGCCGGAGGAGTAAGCCCCAACCGCGCCGAGGTCGACTCGGGCGCTCGTTTTCGCCGCGGCCGACTCACGACGCTCTCGCTTCGAGCGCCGCGACCGGCGTGTCGCCGTCGAAGACGCGAACGGTCACCGTCGCACCCGGTTCGATGCCCGGGTCGTTCGTCCCAGCCAGTTCGAGCGTCGCCGTCTCGCCGACGGTCCACCGCGAGTCGGCGGCGGCGTTGAACGGGCCGGTCGGGCCGGGTCGGAAGCCGCTGGCCGAGAAGAACGGCACGGGCGGTTGGTGCGCGAGCGGCTCCCCATTCACGGAGATTCGAACCGCGAGCGAGTCCACGTCCAGCGGCGCGCCGCCCTCGTGAACCAGCGACAGCGTGTCACCCGAGACGGACAGCGACAGCGCCGTGGGCCGCGTCGGGGTCGGCGAGGAGTCGGCCGCGTCGAACGCCGCCGCGCCGACGGCGGCCGCGACGACGACCACGAGGCCGATGAGGAGCACGCTCCCGAGGAGCACGGACGAGCCGCGGGTCGAGTTGCGGAACTGGCGAGGCATCGAGACGGGGTGGCCCCGTCATGGGATAAGAAGCTCCGGTCAACCGTCGGCGGGCGGGCCGGCGGGCCCGCTCTGCGAGACCGTCGAGACGGAACCGGTCGACTCGGTCGACTCGGTCGGCGTCGACGTGACCGTCGGGGAGGTGCCGTTTTCCGCGGCGGTCGCGTTCCCCGCGAGGTACGGCATGGGCGTCGGCGAGGTCGTGAGCACGACCGCCGAGTTACCCCTGATGACCGTGACGGTGTAGGGCGCTGACGGCGAGACAGTCCAGATCGTCCCGTCGGACCCGGTGTGGCCCAACAGCGTGCTCTCCTGAGTGGCTTCGAGTCCGATCGTGACGTTCGCGTCGACCGGGTCGCCCGACTCGCTTTCGTTCAACCCGATGCGAAGCGGTCCACCGGGATAGGTCCGGTCCACGGTGAGCGCCAGCCCGTCTCTGACCCCGGTGGCGCTGTCCCGGGCCGTAATCGATTCGAGGGGGCGCGTCTGCGACTCCTTGAACACTCGTCCGGTTCCGGCGTCGACGTACGCGGTCAACTGACCGTCCCTGTAGTTGATGCGTACGCGGTGGCTGTCGCCGGCACTGATGACGTTGGTCCCGTTCTGCGCGGCGCGGCTTGAGTAGATCGTCGGGTAGTCCTCCGCGACGATGTCGAGCGCCTCCTCGTAGGAGACCGTGTTCTGGTCGCGGTTGCGGAGGTCCGCGCGGTAGGCCTCGCGGACGTACTCGCCGTCGGTCACGACACTGAGAACGACCCCGGTCTCGCTCGTCCGCACGGAGAACCGCGCGGGGTCGGACTGGCCGGTCACGACCGAGACGGCGTGCCTCCGAACCGGGCCGGTGAACGTATCGAGTTCGCGTTCGAGCGCCGCGAGCCGCCCGGAGCTAATCGAGAAGTCCGGCGTCTCGGTCGTGATATCCCGGAGGGCGACGCGCCGCTCGTCGAGTTCTCGCGCCTCGGCGTCGATTCGCGCGAGTTCGATGAGGAGGTCTCGCGCGGTGATGTCGTCGGCGTTGAACCGTTCGATAGCGGAGCGCTGCGCGCTCTGGAGCGCAATCGCGCGCTGCTCGATGCTGTTTAGTTCGTCGAGGATGAGCTGTTGTCGCGTGCTGTCGTCGGTCGCGGACTCGATGCGCTCGATGGACGCGCCCGTCTGAATCTGGCCGCCGGCCCTGAGTGCGGAGAAGTCGAGGGACGGACCGAGGTCGACGTGGTGGGCTTCGACCGTCGACCGAACCAGCGCCGACGACGGGACGTCGAGGACGTGCGTCGTCTCGTTGGTCGGCGACTCGACCTGTGCGGACACCTCCCCGTCGGGAGCCATCGAGCGAGTCGAACCGTCGGCGGGACCGACCGCGCCGAGCACCGGCGACGCCACGAGGAGCATGACGACGACGAGCGGGAGGGCCTTCATCGCCGTGAGGGTACACGGCGGCGGTACTAAAATGACCCTCTTGACGCTGTCGGCGTCGGCGACGGCGGGAGAGCGCATCTCGGCGGCGTCTGACACTGTTGAATCGATGGAAAGCGTTTTCATCGCCGGATGAAACGGATTTACGTATGCGGAGCGCCGCCCTCATCGTTGCCCTCCTCACCATCGTCGCCGGCGTCGCAGCACCGGTGGCGGCCACAGACGCGGCTGCTGCCGGTGCGCAGAGCGCGGACACGGTCGTCGGCGTCTCCGCCGTGGACACGCGCGCGGGCGCGGACAAGACAACCGCTTTCGGGCGTCCGTCGGTCGTCGCCCAGCAGACGAGTCTCGAACGGTCGCCGCAGACGGAAATCTCGATTCGACTGCGTGCCGACCGCTCCGCAGACTGGCGAATCGAGATGCGCTACGAGCTCGACACGCGAAACGAGACCGCGGCGTTCGAGGAGTACGCACAGGAGTACGAACAAGGAACCACCGACGTCGGTCCCGACGAAGCGTTCTTCGGACGCGTCAGTCAGATGGCCGCCGAGCAGGCCGGCCGGTCGATGACGGTTCAGAACGCGACGACGAGGGGATACGTCGAAAACGGGACCGGCGTCCTCGTGTTGACGTTCACCTGGACCAACTTCCTAGAACAGACCGACGAAGGGCTGCGCCTCGGCGACGCCCTGTCGGCCGATGACGGCGAGACGTGGCTCACGTCGCTTCGGTCGAATCAGAACCTCACGATTCAGACGCCGCCCGGACACGCCGTCAGCGACACGGAGCTTCCCCTGGAGAACAACGCCGTCGTCGTCGAGGGGCCGCGGACCTTCGAGTCGACCGACCAGTTGACCGTGGCGTACGTCTCGACGGGCACGGACCAGGGTGTCCCGTGGGCGCTCGTCGGCGGCGGTGCCGTCATCCTCGCGGTGGCCGTTGCGGGCGTCGTCCTGTTCACCCGGCGGCGGCCGAGCGGGACGGAGCCGGCCGGAACGTCGGTGAGCCCCGAGCCGCGACAGGAGTCGGTGTCGGAGCCGACCGACGAGCCAGCGCCGGACGACGGCGACGGCGAGGAGTCCGACGACGACGTCGACCTCGACCTGCTCTCGGACGAAGAGCGGGTCGAACTCCTCTTGGAACGGAGCGGCGGGCGGATGAAGCAGGCGAACATCGTCAAGGAGACCGGCTGGTCCGACGCCAAGGTCTCACAGCTCCTGTCGGCGATGGCCGACGAGGAACGCGTCGAGAAGCTTCGGCTCGGCCGCGAGAACCTCATCTCGCTTCCCGACGAGGACGAGGACGACGAAGCGGAGTAATCGAACGACTGCGGTGCGGACGGCCGCGGTGCGAAAACGTTTATTCGCCCCGGTCGGTAGTGAACGTTGATGAAAGTTCTCGTAACCGTCAAGGAGGTCGCCGAGGTCGAAGAGGACTTCGAGCTCGACGGGCTCAGCGTGGCGGACCAGTACCTCGACTACGACCTCAACGAGTGGGACGAGTACGCGGTCGAGGAAGCCGTCCAAATCTCCGAGGAGAGCGACGACGACGTGGAGGTCGTCGCCGTCACCATCGGTCCCGAGCGGTCCGAAGAGACCATCCGGATGGCGCTCGCCAAGGGCGTCGACCGCGCGGTCCGGGTGTGGGACGACGCGCTCGACGGCGTGGACCTGCTCGACGTGGGCGCGAAGACGCGCCTCCTCTCGGCGGTCGTCGAGGACGAGGACCCCGACCTCGTCCTGACGGGCGTGCAGGCGAACGACGACAGCTTCGGCGCGACCGGCGTCTCGCTCGCCTCGGCCATCGACTTCGAGTGGGCCGCGGTCGTGAACGCCCTCGACCTCGACGCAGAGGGCGGCGTGGCGAGCGTCCGCCGCGAACTCGAAGGCGGCGTGGAGGAGCTCACCGAAGTCGACCTCCCCGCGGTCCTCACCATCCAGACGGGTATCAACGAGCCGCGGTACGCGAGCCTGCGCGGGATTCGACAGGCTCAGTCGAAGGAGATCAAACCGCTCGCGCTCTCCGACCTCGGTCTCGACGCCGCGGCGGTCGAGTCCGACCTCGTCCTGACCGACGTGTACGAGCCGGAGACCGAGTCCGACGCGACCTACTTCGAGGGCGACGCCGGGGAGCAGGCCGCCGACCTTGCGACCGTCCTCCGCGAGAAGGGGGTGGGCGCGCAATGAGCGACGTGCTCGCCGTCGTCGAGCACCGCCGCGGAAGCCTCCGCGACGTGTCGTTCGAACTCGTGACCGCCGGGGCCGACCTCGTCGGCGACACCGGCGGCGACCTCCACCTCGCGGTCGTCGGCGGCGACGTGGACGCCTTCGCCGAGGAGCTCTCGCTCGCCGGCGTTGACGCGATTCACACCGTCGCCGAGGGCGACGAGTTCAACCACGACGTGTCCGTACAGGCCGTCGAAGCGCTCGCCGGGGAGCTCGACCCCACGTACGTCCTCATGGGCAACACGGTCAACGGCCTCGACTACGCCCCCGCGGTCGCGGAGCGCCTCGACCGCCCGCTCGTGACCGACGCCATCGACCTCCGGAACGACGGCGGCCTCGTCGTCACCCGCGAGATGTACGCCTCGAAGGTCGAATCGACCGTCGAGGTCGACGCCGACCGCGCCGCGGTCACCGTCCGACCCGGCGAGTGGGACGCCGCCGAGGAGCCGGGCGAGCCCGCCGTCGAGGCGTTCTCGTTCGACCTCGACGAGTCTCGCGTGCGCTCGCGCGTGACCGGCTTCGAGGAGGTCGGAAGCGGCGACGTGGACATCACCGACGCAGACGTGCTCGTCTCCGTCGGCCGCGGTATCGAAGAAGAGGAGAACATCGAACTCGTGCAGGAACTCGCCGACGCGCTCGGCGCGACGCTGTCGTCGTCGCGGCCCATCGTCGACAACGGCTGGCTCCCGAAGGACCGACAGGTCGGCCAGTCCGGGAAGGTCGTCACGCCCAAGTTCTACATCGCAATCGGCATCTCCGGCGCGGTCCAGCACGTCGCCGGGATGAAGGGTGCGGAGAACATCGTCGCCATCAACACCGACCCGGACGCGCCCATCTTCGACATCGCCGACTACGGCATCGTCGGCGACCTCTTCGAGGTCGTGCCGGAACTCATCGAGCAGTTCGAGTAACCACCTCCCGTTTTTGGTCCAGCTTTTCCCGGACGCGAACTCGTGAGCGTTCGGGAAAAGGTGGTTGCAGGTCGTGCCGGAACTCATCGAGCAGTTCGAATAGAACCGTTTGCGCTGCGGGCGGCCTGAAGCCGCCCTCGGCAACCGCGTCACCAAAAACGCGCCTCGCTCACGGTACGTACCCAAGACAGCGTGGACGAGCAGAGCGTCGGCTGAGGGGAGCCTGAACGGGCGCACAATCACGACCCACTCGGTAGGTCAAAAACGGCCGCCAACGGCGGTTCCCGCGCTCGGTTTCTCCAAATCCGGTACGTACTTCCCTACCCAACCCTACGAACCGACAATGGAATACCTGGAGCGCCGGGTCACGATGGTAAACGACCGCCTTGAGGAGGTCGTCTCGGCGGTCGAGCCGTCGGAGCTCGCCGACCAACTCGACCACGTCGCTCTCGCGGGGGGCAAGCGCGTCCGCCCCGCCGTGACCATCCTCGCCTGCGAGGCCGTCGGTGGCACCCCCGAGGACGCCGTCGACTTCGCGGTCGGCGTCGAACTCGTCCACAACGCCTCGCTCGTCGTCGACGACATCATCGACCGGTCCGACATCCGCCGCGGCACGCCGAGCGCGTGGGCCGAGTACGGCTACGGGCCGGCCATCATCGCCTCCGACGGCCTGCTCGGCGAGGCGTTCGCCCTCCTGTCGTCGTCCGACCGCGCCACCCGCATCGTCGCCGAGTCGATGGTCGAACTCGGCGAGGGCGAGGCGACCGAACTGGTCGCGGTCCCCGGCAACGAATCCGAGTACATGCAACTCGCCCACCGAAAGACGGGCGCGCTGTTCCGCGCCGCGGCCGAACTCGGCGCGGTCGCCGCGGGCGGCGACGCACACGTCGTCGAGTCGTTCGGCGACTACGCGGCCCGCGTCGGCGTCGCCTTCCAGATTCGCGACGACGTGCTCGACGCCACCGCGGACGCGGAAGAACTCGGCAAGCCGACGGGGCAGGACGCCGAGATGGGCCGACCGTCGCTCGTGCAGGTGACGGACCTGACCCCCGAAGAAGCGAACCGCAGGGCCCGAAAGCAGGCCGACGAGGCGCTTTCGGCCCTCGACGCCTCGGGCGTCGACGACTCCGAACCGCTGGAGTATCTCCGCGACCTCGCGGAGTTCGTCATCGTGCGCGAGAGCTGAGGAGTCTGGTTCGAGTTCCGAACTGACGATGTCGACACAGACAGCCCCGAGCGGCGCGACCGCCCGCGACTGCTTACGCCGGTTGCTCGCTTTCGCCGTCGGAACCGGTCGGGTACCGGGACTCGGCCACCGCGAACGTGAGCGTGCTCAGCACGCCGAGGAGCGTGCCGACCGTGAGCGCGACGGCGAGGCCTGGGAGGTAGAACTTCCGGACCCCGGCGACCCCCTCGGGGAGGAAGAAACCGGACAGCGCGTACAGTACGATGGCGATGGCGAACACGTAGAACGGCGCGTTGAGGTAGCGCCACTTGAATCGGTCGTGGAGGTACTCGTCTGTGACCTGTCCGAGACTGCTCGTGATGCCGGCGGCGGCGAACCACTCGACCGCGCCGTGGACGAGCGTGGCGAGGATGAGCCCCGGAGCGGGGTCGCCCGCGACGCTCTCGGAGACGGTTTCGAGGAGTTCCACCCCGCGGACGCCGCCGACGACGAGGAGCGCCGCGGCCGCGACGTAGGTGATGATGGTGACGCGGCCGGCGTAGAGGACGTTCCGCGCGCGGTTTGCCGCCTCGTCGACCGCCGATTCGAGGCCGAGGCCGCGGAACAGCGTGTACAGGCCGAGGAGCGCCGAGATGAGGCCGAGGACGACCGCGCCGGGCACGTCGAAGAAACTGGCGATGGTGACGAAGGGGTAGATGAGAAGCAGGATGCCGAGCGGGACGAGGATGGTCCCGCGGGTCTCGGGGTCGGCGAGCACCTGCTTCATCGTGTAGTACATCGATTCGAGGTTCTGGGCCTGCCTGACGACGACCCGACGGACCCCGTCGATGGGGACGCGCGAGCGGATGACCGGGAGGACGGACTCGTCCTGTGCGCCGTCGGTGATGACGATGGCGTGGACCGGCTCGCCGGTCGAGAGGCTCGCGAGAACGGTGTCTATCTCGTCGCCGATGGCGCGGTTCGCCTTCACGTCGCTGCCTTCTAACCCGGTGACCGCCGCGACCTCGACTTCCTCGTCCTCCGATTCGAGCAGTTCGTCGTGGACCTGAATGCCCTGAAAGAGGACGTTCACGTCGGAGTCCTCCGGGTCCGCGGTGGCCAGCGCCACCGCGGCCTCCTCGACGCGCTGTCGACCGACGACGGGCGTCGACAGCCCCGTCTTGCGGCCGAGGTCGTCGTCGAGGTCGACACAGAGGACCAAGAGCATCGTTGACTCCTATGCCACGGGGATATATCTGCTTTCGGGGGCGCGGTCGCGGTGGCGCGGTCCGTCGGTCTCGCGGAGCGAGCGGGCGACCGCCGCGACGCTGTCGCGACCCCCTCGCGGGCCGCGGCCAGTCACGCCATCTCGCCGGCCTCGCCGACGGGGTCGAAAAGCACCTCGAAGCGCGCACCGGTCGCGCCGTCGACGGCCCGGATCGCCCAGCCGTGGGAGTCGGCGATCTGCCGGACGATACCGAGCCCGAGTCCGGTTCCGTCGCCGTCTTTGGTCGAAAAGCCCGAGTCGAAGACGCGGTCGCGGATCGACGGCGGGATGCCGGGGCCGTTGTCCTCGACGAAGAAGCCGCGGTGCGACGGGAGCGCGCCGACGCGAATCACGAGGTCCGAGTCGTCGCCGGTCGCGTCGGTGCGACCGCCCCGAGCGTGTTGGAGCGCGTTCCGAAACAGGTTCTCGAAGAGGCGCGTCGCCCGGCTCTCGTCGGCTTCGACCACCGGGAGCTCGCCGATTTCACAGCGGACGTGGTCGACGTTCGACGAGCACATCTCCCAGCCGGTGGCCGCGGAATCGGCCAGCGAGATCTCCGACGCGTCGAAGACGGAACGCTCGTCGCGGGCGAGAGAGAGCACGTCTTCGACCACGTCGGCGATGCGGCGGTGAGCGCGCTCGACGTGGTCGAGGTGGGAGTCGTCGTCGAGTTCGCGGGCGAGTTCGAGCCGGCCCTGTGCGACCGCCAGCGGCCCGCGGATGTCGTGCGAGAGGACGCGGGCGAAGGCGTCGAGCCGGGCGTTCTGCTGGGCGAGTTCGCGCTCGTGACTGATGCGTTCCGTGAGGTCGGAGACCACGCCGATGATGTTCGTCACGTCGCCGTGCTCGTCGAGGAGCGGGACCGCGCGGGCGTTCGCCCAGCGGATGGTGTCGCTTCCCTCGGGGAGGAATCTGAACTCGAACTCGTACTGCTCGTCGGCGACACCGTCTCGGATGTCGGCGAACATCTCGTCGATGGCCCGTCTCAGTTGGTCGCGGTCGTCGACGTGGATGAGGTCGAGGAACGAAAACGGGTCCTCGTAGAGCAGCGACACGTCTCGTCCCCAGGCGTCTTCGAACTGGTCGTTGATGTAGATGACGTCGAACTCGGTCGGCTCCGAGATGAACACCATATCCGGGAGCGACGAGATGATCTGTCTGGTGAGGCGCTCGGAGCGCCTGAGGAGCCGTTCGGACTCCAGTCGGGCCGTGACGTCCATCGCGGTCCCGACGACGACCGGCTCGCCGTCGACCGTCGTCCGCTGGCCGGTGATTTCCAGCGTGGTCAGGTCGCCGGCGTTGTCGCGGATGCGGACGGTGTACGACATCGATTCGACGCTCCCGTGCGACCGGTCCCTCAGGCTCTCGTCGACGATGGCGCGGTCTTCCTCGACGATGAAGTCGGTGATAGGTCGGTCGACCACCTCGTCTGTGTCGTAGCCGAGCAGGTTCGAGAGGTACTCGTTGACGAACTCGACTCGACCGTCTCGAATCACGTACAAGCCGACGAGCGACTGGTCGGCGATGACCCGGACCCACTCGTGCAGTTCGTCGAGTTCGGTCGACTGGCGGGCCGCGACGCTCGCCTTCGAGATGCGGTGCGCGAGGACCGCGAACTGGGCGTCGGTCGACCGCTTGTCCACCACGTCGGTGACGCCGGCGGCGAACGCTTCGCTGACCACGTCCTCGGAGTCGAGTCGGGTGAACAGAATCACCGGCGGCGGGTTCGGCGACTCGCGGACGCTGAGCAGGGTGTCGAGGCCGGCGGTGCCGTCGAACTCGAACTCGGTGACGATACAGTCGAACGGCGATTCGGCGTGCGCCTCAAGCGCCGCCGTCGGGTCGGCGACCGCCGCGACGTCGAGGTTGTCGCAGTCGTCGAGCGCCGCTACCGTGTCCGCGACGGCCTCGGTGTCGTCGACGATGAGGACCCGAACCGGACCCTCAGCGCGGGTGACGGGACCGAGAGACATGGCGTACTGTCAGACACATACAACAATAACCGTACCGGCGAGCGGGAGGAGCTCCGGACGAAGTCGGACGCCTTTTGGCGATGCGCCAAGTACAGTTCCGTAATCGAATGATCTCGAAGGGATGCGAGCAGTGCGCCATGGGCGGGAAGATGGTGCTGTTCGTCTACGGGTACTGCGACCAGCGCGATTGTTTCTACTGCCCGCTCGGCGAGAATCGCAAGAACGTCACCGACGTGTACGCCAACGAGCGGAAAGTCGAGTCCGACGCGGACGTCATCGAGGAGGCGAAACGCATGGACGCGCTCGGGTCGTCCATCACCGGCGGCGAGCCGCAGGAGGCGCTCGACAAGACCTGCCGTTACATCTCGCTTCTCAAAGACGAGTTCGGCGAGGACCACCACATCCACCTCTATACGGGTATCACGGGCGGGCGCGAGAACATGCGCCGCCTCGCCGAGGCCGGCCTCGACGAGATTCGCTTCCACCCGCCGCTCGAACTCTGGGGTGACATGCACGGCACCGAGTGGGAGGACATCCTCTACATCGCCCGCGAGGAGGGCCTCACCCCGGCGTTCGAGATTCCGGGCATCCGCGCGGAGCGGGAGTTCCTCGACTTCCTCGACGAGGGGGCCGCCGAGTTCTGCAACATCAACGAGTTCGAGATGTCCGACGGCAACTACCGCCGGATGCAGGAGAAGGGCTACGAACTGCAGGACGGCCACATGTCGGCGGTCGACGGCTCGAAGGAGGCCATCCTCGACGAGATGGGCGACCACGAGCGCGTCTACTTCTGTACCTCCGTGTTCAAGGACGCCGCCCAGCACAGAAACCGCCTGAAGCGCATGGCTCGCAACCTCCGCCGGCCCTTCGACGAGGTGACCGACGACGGCACGCTCGTCTACGGGAAGACCTACACCCCCGCCGAGCGCTTCATCGAACTCGGCGTCCCCGACGAGTTCTACAGCATCAAGTCGAACCACGTCGAGGTCGCGTGGTGGCTCCTCGAAGAGATGATCGAAGACGGCGACGTCGACGACGGCGAAATCGTCGAGCAGTACCCGACCTACGACGGTACCGTGGTCGAGCGGACGCCGTTAGCCTGAGTACCGGCGTTTTTGGTCCAGATTTTTGCGGAGTGAGCGAATGCGAACTCCGGAAAAAGGTGGGATGGAACCGTGGTCGAGCGGACGCCGTTAGCCTGAGTACCGGCGTTTTTCGTTCGGGGTTTTGCGCGACCGTCACGACCGATAGCGGCGGTTCGGTGTCCGGGTTCTCGCGAGCGCGACGAACAGACTCGGCGTGAGCGCCGCGACCACGGCCGCGGCAGTCGTCGGCCCGAGGGGGAGACGCATTGCGACGCCGATGCCCGCGACCGCGACGCCGACGAACACGCCCGCGGCGACGCCGGCGCGCTGTTGGCGATGGGTCGGTCGAAAGCCGCGGGCGTCGGCGTAGAGCGCCCCCGAGAGCCCGAGGACGAATCCGAGAAGCGCGCTCGTCGTCCCGAGGCGCGGGGCGAGCGCGAGGAACGCCGCGCCGACGACCGCACAGCAGGCGAGCGACGCGACCGGTGAAAGCGGGTTCACGCCCGCGCCGAAGCGGACCGCGTAGGCGACGGGGGGAAGCGACACCACGACGGCGGCGAAAAGCCCGTCGAGCGGTTCGACCGTCGCGCGTTCGAGGACGGCGGTCGCCGCGGTCAGGAGTCCGATGGCCGCGCCGAGGCCGAGGACGACTCGGGGTGGCAACGCCTCCGAGGGGTCGTCCGACCGGAGGACGCCGAAGGCGGCGAAGGGGTAACAGACGACGGCGCCGAAGAGAAGCGGGCGAAACAGCGCCCCCGAGAGGACCGCCGCGGAGACGGTCGCAGAGAGGCCGAGGAAGACGCCGATGAGGAGCGCGAACTCGGGGACGCGTTCTGCCATACCGCGGAGTTCGAGCGCGCGACGGAAAGCGTTTCGGCGGCCGGCGGGCTACCCGCAAGCGTTTAGAGTGCCCCTAGTGTACCTCCCCGCATGTCCGACTGTCCACTCGCGGACGACTGCCCGAGCTTCTCAGAACGAATCGCGGGCATGGGGTGTCAGTACTACAGCGACCGGGGCGGGGCGGAGTGGTGCGACCACTACGAACGGCCCATCTCCGAGCTCAAACAACAGCCGGTCAAGCCGGGCGAGGAGGTCATCGTCACCGTCGAGGACATCCACGAGAGCGGTGCCGGCGTCGGTCGGACCGAAGACGGTTTCATCGTCTTCGTCGACGGGCTCCTGCCTGACGCGCGCGCCGTCGTCCGAATCGACCAGGTGAAAGGGAGCCATGCCCGCGCGAAGAAGATCGTCGAGCGCCTGCCGATGGACCCCGACGCCGAGGATATCGAATCGGGTGAAACCGCGGACGCCGACGCCGAATCGACGGGGAGCGGTCGCGACGGCCCGAAGCGCCCCGAGGCGCTCGGGAGCCGAGACAACTTCTGGGGCGAGTAACGCCGAGTCGTCGGCGGCGTCCCGTGGACAGTCAGCCTGCTGTATCTTTTTTCACCCCCGAGACCTACCCCGAGGTATGAGCGACGCCGGACGCGACGACGAGACGGTCCCCGACGTAGACCAACTCCTCGACAGGGCGGGATTCGACCCGGAAACGAGCGTGCTCACCCGGAGGCAGGCGGAGGTGCTCGCGCTGCGCGAGCGGGGGGTCCGACAGTCGACCATCGCCGACTTCCTCGGCACCTCGCGTGCGAACGTCTCCAGCATCGAGGCCAGCGCCCGCGCCAACGTCGAGAAGGCCCGCGAGACGGTGACGTTCGTCGACGCGCTCACCGCGCCTGTCCGCGTCGAGGTCCCCGCCGGGAGCGACCTCTACGACGTGCCCAAGCAGGTGTACGACGCCTGCGACGAGGCGGGCGTGAAGGTGAACCAGACCGCGCCGGACCTGATGAAAATCGTCTCTGACGCCGCCGGCGACGCGGTGGAGGGACGAGAAATCAAAGAACAGCTCTTCGTCGGCGTCACGAGCGACGGGCGCGTCCGGGTCCGCCGGCACGCCGACGGCGTCTGAGCCGCGCCCGAGGAGCGCGGCGTCCGTCCCGCCTGTCGCGTCTCCGAGCCCAGCGGCTCGGTTCACCACACGTCGTGCCGCGAGGCCCACGCTTTTGCTCGCGGCGGCCGTCGCCTCTCGCATGGAACTCGGACTCGACGGCGACACGGTCGTCGTCACGGCGAGTTCGGCCGGCCTCGGGCGCGCGAGCGCCGAAGCGCTGGCCGACGAAGGAGCGAACGTCGTCGTCTGCGGGCGCGACTCAGAGCGCCTCGCGGCGACCGAATCGGAACTGGGCGACCTCGACGGCGACGTGCTCGGCGTCGAGACGGACATCACGAGCAAGCACGACGTCGAGGCGCTGGTCGAGGCGGCCGTCGAGGAGTTCGGCGGCGTCGACCACGTCGTCACCTCGGCCGGCGGCGTGCCGCCGGGCGGGTTCGCCGACCTGACCGAACAGGAGTGGTACGGCGCGTTCGACATGCTCGTCATGAGCGCCGTCTGGACCGTGCGGGCGGCGCGACCGCACCTCGAAGCGAGCGACGCGGGCACGATTACCTGCATCACCTCCACGTCGGTCAGGGAGGTCATCGACGACCTCATCCTCTCGAACGCGGTCCGCCGCGGCGTCATCGGCCTCGTGAAGTCGCTGTCGCGCGAACTCGCGCCGGGCGTGCGGGTGAACGCGGTGCTGCCGGGCGCGCACGAGACGAGCCGCATCGAGGAACTGGTGGAGGCGGCCGTCGAGCGCGGCGACCACGACACCTACGAGGAGGGACTGAACTCGTGGTCCGACGGGATTCCGCTGGGCCGCGTCGGCGACCCGCGCGAACTCGGCGACGTGGTCGCGTTCCTCGCCAGCGACCGCGCGAGTTTCGTCAGCGGAGCGTGCGTTCCGGTCGACGGCGGGCGACTGCGGAGCGCCTGAGCCCCGCCGGTCACGGCGCGATTTTTGAGGGGGACACCGACGCCGCCACGTCCCCGTGAACCCGCGACCTGAGCGCGAGGTGCGAGATTCCCACGAGGAGCAGGCCGGCAAAGTACGCGAGAAGCGCCGCACCGACGAGACCGGCGTTTAGGTCGATGCCGGCGACCGACGGAACGTTGCCGCCGTAACGCTCCCAAGCCACGGGGCGCGTCGAAATCACGGCGAAACAGCCGTAGGCCACGACGCCGAGCGCGAGTTGAAACAGGTGCGGAACGTCGGCCAGCGACAGTCGCCCTCCCCTCCCACGCTCGTCGCCGAAGACGCCGCCGCGGACGCGTTCGTGTCTGAACGGGGAGTCCGACGACCCCGCGAGCGCCGCCTCGATGACCGCGAGGTGCTTCGCCACGAAGAGCATCTGGTTGTGAGTGAGAATCACCTCGACGAACACGAGACCGATGAGAATCGGGACCATCCCGAGATACACGAGGTGGCCGGCGTAGAGCGCGTAGCCGATGACGGCGGCGATGGCGGCCATCAGGCCCTGAATCCGCCTACCCTGTTGGTCGATGAGGTCCTGTTTTTCGCTCTGGAGGCACTCGTACTGCGTCAGTAACTGCTCGACGCGCTGCCGTCGGTTCGGGAGGTAACGGTCACTCATACTGTCAATCCGGCTGAACTACGCGGAAAAGAACGGTTCGGTCAGAACATCTCTTTCCGCTTCAGCCGCGAGACGACCTCGCGGACTCTCTGCGCTTGTTCCTTCGGCACGACGAGCACGCGGTCGTCCCACGCGACGACCGCGAGGTCGGAGACGCCGACGAGCGAGACGTTCGCGCCGTCGGTGGCGACCACGTTGTCCGCGGCGTCGACGAACACCGGGTCGTCGCCGAGCGCGACGTTGCCGTCCCCGTCGGCGTCGACGATGCGTTCGAGGGCATCCCACGAGCCGAGGTCGTCCCACTCGAAGCCGACCGGGACGACCGCCGCGTCGGCGGCGCGCTCCATCACCGCGTAGTCGACGCTGACGGCCTCGACCGCCGCGAAGCCGGCGTCCGTGTCGCCGTCGTCGAGCGCGTCGAGGAGGGGGGAAAGCGGCGAGTCGCGCGCGGCGGAAAACAGCGCCTCGGGCGTCCACGCGAACATCCCGGCGTTCCAGAGGTAGCCCTCGTCGACGTAGCGGGCGGCCGTCTCGGCGTCCGGTTTCTCGTGGAACGCGGCGAGGTCGCGGTAGTCGCCGCGGTCCGCGCCGGGTTCGATGTAGCCGTAGCCGGTGTCCGGACGGGTGGGTTCGACGCCGAAGGCGACGAGCGAGCCGGTGTCGGCGGCGACGCGCGCGCCGCGGGTCATCGCCTCGGCGAAGCCGTCGCCGACGTGGTGGTCGCTCGGGAGGACGACGACGACCGGGTCGTCGTACAGCTCGGCGATTCGGTGGGTCGCGTAGGCGAGCGCCGGGCCGGTGTCCTTGGCCGCGGGTTCGACCACCACCTCGGCGTCGGGGGCGTGGTCGGGGACGTCGTCGGCGAACGCGGGGCGCGTCGAGACGACGACGTGGTCGGCGAAGTCGGCGCGGGCGACGGTCTCGGCGAGGAGGGAGCGGTCGCCGCCGAGCGGGAGGAACTGCTTGGGCCGGTCGCTCCGGCTCGCGGGGTACAGGCGGGTGCCGGTGCCGCCGGCGAGGACGAGCGCGACGAGTGGTCGGTCCATACGTCCCGGTGGCGCTACAGCCCCAAAACCGTACCACGTCGCCGGCGGCGTCGCCGACCGCGTCGCCGACAGCATCGCCTACCACGTCTCGACTATCCCCTCGCGGATGTCCTCGACGCAGCCCTGGCAGTCGGGGTGGTCGGGGTCGAAACAGGCGGGGCGACCCTTCCGGTCGACGGCGACGGCGCGGCGCTCGGCGTGGCGGCGACAGACGAGTTTCGCGCGGCCCTCGCCGTCCCGCGGGAGCGAGTGCGCCGGCGACGAGTCGCGGCCGTCCCGATAGGCGCGTTTGACCTCCTCGTAGCGCTTGCCGGCGTTTCGAGCGGCGCTTCGAATGATGCTTTCGAGGCGGTCGTCCATGGTGTCGAATGCGTCCCCGTGGCTATCAATTCCTCGCTCGGTGCGACGGTTCCGCCGCGCGCTCGGGCGTGACGTTCACTTTCACTGCGGGGTTTGCAACTTTTTATATGAGTACGCATCCAAGCTCAGTATGCCTCCCAATGGAAACCAAGGTGGAGGCGAGGTAGACCATGACTGATTTGCGAACCCACGCGGCTGAGATAGCCGACCAGTTCTCGGACCATTTAGACGTGTCCGCGGACGAAGTCGAAGAACGTTTAGAGAGCCTCGTCACCGAGTACCGCGTCCCCGTCGACGAAGCGCGGCGGAGCGTCGTCAACAGTTACCTCGACGAGGCCGGTATCGAGCGCGACGAGCTCGCCGGCGGCTCCGGCGGGAACGAACAGACCCTGCTCAACGACATCGACCAAGACGAGCAGTGGGTCGACGTGCGCGCGAAGGTCGTCGAACTCTGGGAACCCCGGAGCGAGTCCGTCGCGCAGGTCGGCCTGCTCGGCGACGACTCCGGGCGGATGAAGTTCATCGCCTTCACCACGTCCGAACTCCCCGAACTCGAAGAGGGGAAGTCGTACGCGCTCGGCAACGTCGTCACAGACGAGTACCAGGGCAACTTCTCCGTGAAGCTCAACCGGACGACGAGCATCACCGAACTCGACGAGGAGATCGAAGTCGGCGACGACTCGACCAGCGTCGAGGGCGCGCTCGTGGACATCCAGTCCGGAAGCGGCCTCATCAAGCGCTGTCCCGAGGAGGGCTGTACGCGCGTCCTCCAGAACGGGCGCTGTTCCGAACACGGCAGCGTCGAAGGCGAGTTCGACCTCCGCATCAAGGCCGTCGTCGACGACGGCGACGAGGTCCACGAAGTCATCTTCAACAGGGAGATGACCGAGGAGCTGACCGGTATCGAACTGGACGAGGCGAAGCAGATGGCCATGGACGCCCTCGACACCACCATCGTCGAAGAGGAGATGCGCGGTGACCTCGTGGGGTTCTACTACCGCGTCACCGGCCCGACGCTGGGTCGGTACGTGCTCGCCAACGAAGTCGAGCGGCTGCGCGAGCCGGCGGACGCAGAAGAACTGCTCATCAAAGCGAGGTCGATGTAAATGAGTTCCAACGAAATCCCCACCCGAGAGGTCGCCCGGCGCGTCTTCGCACAGGAGTTCAACGACGCCGGTTACACGTTCAAAGAGTCGGACGACGAGCGCGCGCCCGTCTACCTGTTGCTCCCGACGGGCGAGAGCGCCAACCGCGTCTTCCTCGTCGGCACGCTGACCGAGAAGGAAGACGTCGGCGAGGACAACGAGTACTGGCGCGGTCGCATCGTCGACCCGACGGGGACGTTCTTCGTCTACGCCGGCCAGTACCAGCCCGAGGCCGCCAGCGCGCTGCGCGACCTCGACGCGCCCGCCTACGTCGCGGTCGTCGGCAAGCCGCGGACCTACGAGACCGACGACGGCAGTATCAACGTCTCCGTCCGCCCCGAGTCCATCACCGAGGTCGACGCGGCCACGCGCGACCGCTGGGTGACCGAGACCGCGGACAAGACGCTCGACCGCATCGCGGCGTTCGACGACGAGGGCGACGAGTACGCGCGGATGGCCCGCGAGCACTACGACCTCGACCCCGAGGAGTACAAACGCGCCGCCATCGCCGCGCTCGAAAGCCTCGAACAGGCCGACGAACTGAGCGCGTAAGCGAGCGACTCGCCCGCGAGCCGGCGCATAGGCGGGATGCGAACCGGCCGTCAGACCGGCCGCCGAACACACCCGCCACCGAAACGACGGCCGATTTCCACCGTCACACGCCCCTTTTTACGACGACTCACGACGCCGAGACCCCTCGTCTGACGAACCATTAAGTGGCCTCACCACGGACCGAGGAATATCATGGGCAACAAGAACAAGACCATCTCGTTTCGCGTCAACGAAGACGCGTTCGAGACCCTTCGGGAGATCGCCGAGGAGCGGGACATCTCCCTGTCCGCCGTCTTCCGCGACTACGTGGACACGTTAGTTGCCCACGACGGTCAGGTACAGGTCGTCCCGAAACACGAACTCGAAAAGATGCGCGAGGGCGAAGAGGAGTCGTTCCCGCCGACCGTGGAGGTTCCCAAGAGCTTCATCCGCGAACACGAGCGCCTCGAACTGGAGGCCGAACACCTCCGCGAACAGCTCGAAGAACACAAAGGCTACGTGAACTACCTGCGCGAGCAGGTCGAAAACGACCACGACGACGTCGAGGAGGTCATCCAACTGGAGGACCTCGACACGGGCGACGAGCCGTCGTTCCGCCTCGGCTAAGCGCTCTCCAGTCCGCTTCGGCGTCCGCTCGTACCGATTCGGTTCAGCGAGGACCGACGAGGTCCTGCTTCGCCCGCCGGGCGTCGTCCTGCATCTCCCTGTTGCCTTCTACGTCCGCGAGCGCCTCGACCGATTCGAGCGTCCGGACCGAGTCGTCGAGAAACGAGAGCACGTCGCCGGGGTAGGCGTACACCATGTAGTCGTCGCTCATCACGTCCACGATGGCGTCGGGGCCGAGACCCTGTGCGCGGAGTTCGAGCAGGTACTCGATGAACTGGCGCTCGGGGTAGCCGGTGTAGATGTCGTCGGAGTTCTCGCAGTCGAGGAAGTCCTGCGCGAAGTCGAGCAGGCGGTCGCGGGTGGCGTCGTCCACCTTGGCGAGCCCCTCGCCGGAGTAGAGGATTTCGAGGGTCGCACCGCTGAAGACGCGCTTGGGGATGTTCGTATCCAGTTGCGAGACGATCTGGCGGTGGTTTTTGAGATAGATCTTGTCCGTGATAGCCACTGCTACCCGCGACTTCGAGCCACCGCGGCAAAAGCGTCCCGCTCGCCGACGCGGAGTGGTCGATGGGCGCGACCTCTGTTACGTACTGTCATTCCGGGACCGTAGCGTAACGTATTTTAGTCGTAGCGGATTAGGAAGGGTTGCAACGTGTCCGGGTTGGGGTAGTGGACTATCCTTCAGCCTTGTGGAGGCTGAGACGCGGGTTCAATTCTCGCACCTGGACCTCTTCTCTAAATTTCGACCGGTGAGCACCGCGTCGCGTGCGCGAAGCGCCTCGAACCTCCCACCAGACCCAAGTGTGTCATAGACAAACATACCAGATGGGATGAGAACCCAACTCCGCGCGGACAACTCGGTGTTCGACCGCATCCGCGACGCGATACTCAACCGCGGCGACCCGGAGGACAACGAAGACCCCGTCGGTCCCACGGTACCGACCGGGTGACGACTCGGTTGCGCACGGTCGCCGCCGGCCCTTCTCACTTTTCCGCACTCACACCGAGAGCGACCGTTCCGAAGCGGCGGGACTTCGGCCGTCGCCGACAACCCGAAGAGAACGCCGGAAACGAGCACGTCTTTCCTTCGGGAGCCTAACTACCCCGCCATGCAGGTCGCCATCCTCACCGTCGGCAACGAACTGCTGGCGGGGGACATCGAGAACACGAACGCGACGTGGTTGGCCAGACGGCTCACCGAGGGCGGGGCGACGGTGGCGCGGATTCAGACGGTCCCCGACGACCACGGGGTCATCGCCGAGACGGTCGCCGACTGGGCGGCCGCCTTCGACGCGGTCCTCGTCACCGGCGGTCTCGGCGGGACGCCGGACGACATCACGATGGAGGCCGTCGCCGCCGGCCTCGACCGAGCGTTCGTCGTCGACGACGACGCCGAAACGCAGGTCGAAGCGACCATCGCGGCGATTCTCGAACGCCGGCCGGACATCGACTTCGACCTCGAACCGGAGTGGTACGCGTCGATGCCCGCCGACGCCGAGGTGCTCCCGAACGAGGAGGGCCTCGCACCCGGCTGTCGGGCGGGGAACGTCTACGTCTTGCCGGGCATCCCCACGGAGATGAAGCCGATGTTCGAGTCCATCGCCGAGCGGTTCGCCGGCGACGTTCGGTCGCGGGAGGTCTACGCCGACGCGCCGGAGGGGGCCGTCGCCCGCGAACTCGGCGTCGTCGCCGAGCGGTTCGGCGTGGGCGTCGGGAGCTACCCCAACAGCGGCGGGCCGACGCGAATCAAACTCACCGGCGGCGACCCGGCGGCCCTCGACGAGGCGATGGCGTGGTTCCGGTCGAACGCGACGGTCGACCTCTACGAGAGCGAAGCGGCGGTCGAGGCGGCGCGCGAGGAGGAGGCAGGCGGCGAAGAACGAAGTCGAATCGGCCGCGACGACGGGAGGCTGGGCGGCTCCGACGGCGAGTGAGAGGGGCTCAGCGGAGCTGTGCGAGTCCGGCGTCGGAGCGCGGCATGGCGTCGAGCGACCCGCGACTGCGGATGATGTTGAAGGCGGTGACGAGGTCCGACCGAGAGACGAGCCCGACGAGTTCGCCCGCCTCGTCGACGACCGGGAGGCGGCCCACGCCGCGTTCCTGCATGAGGGCGATGGCGTCCATCGCGTCGGCGTCGGGGGTGATGGTCGCCAGTTCGTCGCTCATGATGTCGTCCACGCGGAAGGCGTCGCGTTCGACCTCCTTGACGCCGCGGGCGTCGTCGAGGGTGACCATGCCGACGAGGTCGCCGTTTCTGAGGACCGGGTAGCCCGTGTGGCGCTCGACGAACATGCGTTCGAGGAGTTCGGCGACCGACGTCCTCTCGTCGACCACGTCGAGGTTCTCGCGGGCGGTCATGATGTCGCGGACGACCACGTCCTGAAACGTCGCCTTGAGGACGGTCTGTTGAGCCTCGCCGGACGCGCCCATGTAGATGAAGAAGGCGAGCGCGACGAGGAACAGGTTGAAAAAGAGGCCGAACAGGCCGAGCAGGAACGCGAACACCTTGCCGACCTCGGCGGCCATCTGCGTCGCTTTCGCGTGCGGGCGGTTCCGCGCGAGGAGCGCCCGGAGGACGCGCCCGCCGTCCATCGGGAAACCGGGGAGCATGTTGAACACGGCGAGCGAGACGTTCACCAGCGCGAGGTAGCCGAGGACGAACTGCGCGGGAGCCTGCGACTCGGGGAGCAACAGGAAGCCGGCGTAGGAGACGACGCCGATGGCGACCGAGACGAGCGGGCCGGCGACGGCGATGGTGAACTCCTGTTTCCAGTCCTCGGGAATCTCCTTGAACCGGGCGACGCCGCCGAAGAGCCAGAGCGTGATGGACTCGATTTCGTAACCGTAGCGCATGGCGACGAGCGAGTGGCCGAACTCGTGGAGCAGAACGCCGGCGAACAGGCCGATGGCGGCCGCGCTCCCGAGCACCCACTGCATCGACCCCGCGGAGATGGCCGCGCCGTCGATGCTCGCGCCGAAGAGGTCGTTGACGATGAGCGCGAGATTCGTCACGTCCGAGCCGATGAGCCACGCGAAAAGCGGGAGAACGATGAGGAACGTGAGGTCCAACTTTATCGGGATGCCGAAGACGCTACCGATGCGGATTCCTCGCATACCCGTAGTAACCCCGGAGGGGCCTTAAGCAGTCAGGGCGGGGAGACGGGGAAATGCTTACGCGGGCAGGCAATCCACGGAGAGATATGAGCGATTCCCGACCGGAGCCGGTAGTCAAACGGAGCGCGGATATCGAGTACGAGGCGGTCGGCGCGGCCGACGGGATGTCGAAGGGCGTCCTCGTCTCCGAGGCCGACGGCGCGCCGAACTTCGCCATCCGGCGGTTCGTCCTCGATTCGGGCGCGTCGGTGCCGAAACACACCAACGAGGTCGAACACGAGCAGTACGTCCTGTCGGGCCGGTACGTCGTCGGCATCGGCGACGAGGAGTACGAGGTCGAAGCCGGCGACTCGCTTCTGATTCCCGCCGGCGTCGTCCACTGGTACCGAAACGAGTCCGACGAGGAGGGGGCGTTCCTCTGTGCGGTCCCCAACGGCGACGACGCCATCGAACTCGCCGACGACGCCGACGCCTGAGCGCGGCGCGCCGTCGGTGGCCCTCGGGGGCCGGGGGCGAGGAGGCACGGTACGAAGCCGTGTGCGGGTCGCTGGCGAGCCCGAGCGGTCGCAGGCGAATCCCTGAAATACCACGTCGCCGTAGCAGGCATCGTGTCTAAACAGGTCACCCGCGTCGACACGCTGTTTCTCCACCAGACGGGAGACGACTACCTCGTCGTCGCCCGCCGGGACGGAAAGCGGGTGCTCCGCGGCAAGCTCGAACTCAAAGAGACGAACGCGGGGCCCCGCCCCCTGCGCTTTCTGGTGACGCGGAAGGGAGAGGACTCGCCGCGCGACCCGAGCCAGTTCGTCGAACTCGCCCGGTCGGCCGCCCGTATCCGCATCTCGCAGCAGACGCCGAAAGACGGCCGCGACGAGCTGAAAGAGATGCTCGACGGCTACCAGTTGGAGGCGCTGACGGTCCGGACTTGCCGGCGCTGTGCCGTCAACGGCCGCTACTCGCCCATCACCGACGACACGGCCATCAAGGCCGAACACGAGCACATCTGCCGCGACTGCGCCGTCAAAGAGTTGGAGGGCGAACTCTCCTTCGCGGGCGGCCTCACGCAGGCGGCCCAAGAGCGGCTGGAGGAACTGCTCTACGAGACGGGCGACCTGACCCGCATCACGAACTTACTGCAGGGCGAGTTGGACCCCGACCTGACGAAGTTCGACACCATCAGCGCGACGACGGAGGACGTGGAGTTGGTCGAGACGAGCACGCTCGACCTCCACCCGAACCTGAAGTCGATGCTGACCGAGCGCTTCGACACCCTGCTCCCCGTCCAGAGCCTCGCTATCGACAACGGACTGCTCGACGGCGACGACCAACTCGTCGTGAGCGCGACGGCGACCGGGAAGACCCTCGTCGGCGAACTCGCCGGCATCGACCGGATGCTGGAAGGCGAGGGCAAGATGCTGTTTCTCGTCCCGCTCGTCGCGCTCGCCAACCAGAAACACGAGGACTTCAAGGAGCGCTACGGCCACCTCGGCAAGGTGACCATCCGGGTCGGCGCGAGCCGAATCAACGACGACGGCAACCGCTTCGACCCGAACGCCGACGTCATCGTCGGCACCTACGAGGGCATCGACCACGCGCTCCGGACGGGGAAGGACCTCGGCGACATCGGTACGGTCGTCATCGACGAGGTCCACACCCTGAAAGAAGCGGAACGCGGCCACCGCCTCGACGGGATGATCGCCCGCCTGAAACACTACTGCGAGGCCCGCGCGAAGCGCAGCGAGGGCTACGGCGGCGCGCAGTGGATTTACCTCTCCGCGACCGTCGGCAACCCGAAGTGGCTCGCACAGAACCTCCGGGCGAACCTCGTCGAGTACGAGGACCGCCCCGTCCCCATCGAGCGCCACGTCACCTTCGCGGACGGGCAGGAAAAGCCCCGCATCGAGAACCGCCTGGTGCGACAGGCGTTCGACTCGAAGTCCTCGAAGGGCTACCGCGGCCAGACCATCATCTTCACCAACTCGCGGCGGCGGTGTCACGAAATCGCCCGGAAGATTGACTACAACGCCGCGGCGTACCACGCCGGCCTCGACTACGGCCAGCGAAAGCGCGTGGAGCGGCAGTTCGCCAATCAGGACCTCGCGGCCGTCGTGACGACCGCCGCGCTCGCCGCCGGCGTCGACTTCCCGGCGTCGCAGGTCATCTTCGACACGCTGGCGATGGGCATCGAGTGGCTCTCCGTCCAGGAGTTCAGCCAGATGCTCGGCCGCGCCGGCCGCCCCGACTACCACGACAAGGGCGTCGTCTACCTGCTCGTCGAACCCGACGCGAGCTATCACAACACGATGGAGATGACCGAAGACGAGGTCGCGTTCAAGCTCCTCAAAGGCGAGATGGAGGAGGTCAGGACGGTGTACGACCAGTCCTCGGCGGTCGAGGAGACGCTGGCGAACATCGTCGTCGCCGGCAAGAAGGCGAAGGCGCTCAACAACCGGATGCTCGGCGAGTTGCCGACGACGCACGCGGTGGGGAAGCTCTTGGAGTGGGGCTTCATCGACGGGCTGGACCCGACGCCGCTCGGCCTCGCCGTGACCCGGCAGTTCCTCTCGCCGAGGGAGGCGTTCGCCATCCTCGACGGCATCCGAAAGGGGTCGTCGCCGTACGAAATCGTCGCCGACCTCGAACTCGACGAGGAAGGCCGGTGAATTCGGACGCCCTCGGCCGAGGCTGACAGTCCGAATCCCGCACGCTTTTTGGCCGCCGACGCATCGATGACCGCGTGGTAGCGATAACGCCGGACATCCTCGTCGTCTTCGCCGTCATCCTCGTCGCGTTGGCGTTTTTCGCGACCGAGCCCGTTCCGGTCGACGTGACGGCCATCGGCGTGATGGTGTCGCTGATGCTGATTCAGCCCGCCTCCGAGGCGCTCGCCTCGGCGGGGATGCTCGGCGCGCCAATCGTCCTGTTCGAGACCTACCCCGGCGACGCCCTCTCGGGGTTCGCCAACACGGCGACGCTGACCGTCCTCGCGATGTTCATCCTCAGCGAGGGCGTCCAGCGAACCGGCATCATCCAGCTTCTCGGCGCGAAGATATCGACGTTCACCGGCGACAGCGAACTCCGACAGCTCGGCGCGACCGTCGGCGTCGTCGGTCCCATCTCCGGCTTTATCAACAACACCGCCGCGGTCGCCATCCTGCTCCCGATGGTGACGGACCTCGCCGACCGCGGGCGGACCTCCCCCTCGAAGCTCCTCTTACCGCTGTCGTACGCGTCGATGTTCGGCGGCATGCTGACGCTCATCGGAACCTCGACCAACATCCTCGCCAGCGACGTCTACTCGCGCATCACGGGCGAAGCGCCGTTCACGATGTTCGAGTTCACCGCGCTCGGCGCGGTGGTGATGGCCGTCGGCGTCGTCTACCTCATGACCGTCGGTCGGCGACTCACCCCGGCGCGCATCGAGCCGCGGCGGGACCTGACCGAGGAGTTCGAGATGGCCGACTACCTGACCGAGGTCGTCGTCCGCGAGGACTCCCCGCTCGTGGGGCAGCAGGTCCAGCGGGCGCTCGTCGAGACCGAGTTCGACGTCGACCTCCTCCAGCTCATCCGCGGCGAGAGCGTCTTCCTCGAACCGCTCGGCCCGAAAGAGATTCAGCCGGGCGACGTGTTCACCCTCCGGACCGACCGCAACACGCTCGTCGAACTGCTCGACGTGGAGGGCCTCGACCTCGTGCCGGCGACCGTCACCGAAGACGAACTCGAACTCGCCGACCGCGGCCAGAACCTCGTCGAAGTCGTCGTCGCGCCGGGGTCGGCGCTGGTCGGCGAGTCGCTCGCCTCGGCGAGTTTCAGACAGCGGTACGACGCGACCGTGCTCGCGCTCCGCCGCGGCGGCGAACTCATCCGCCGGCGGATGGACAAACTCCCCCTCCGCGTCGGCGACACGCTGCTCGTGCAGGCGACCGTCGAGAGCATCGAGCGTCTCGACAACAACCGCAACTTCATCGTCGCCCAGGAAATCGAGCGTCACGACTACCGCGAGTCGAAGATTCCGGTGGCCGTCGGCATCGTCGCCGGCGTCGTCGCGCTCGCCGCGCTCGACTTCCTGCCCATCGTCGTCGCCGCGCTCCTCGGCGCGCTCGCCATGGTCGCCACGAAGTGTCTCCGCCCGACGGAGCTGTACGACGCCGTCCAGTGGGACGTCATCTTCCTCCTCGCGGGCGTCATCCCGCTCGGCATCGCGATGGAGAACTCCGGGGCCGCCGAACTCCTCGCCGAACTGGTCGTGATGAGCGGCGAGTTCCTCCCCCTCATCGCGGTCCTCGGAGTGTTCTACTTCGTGACGGCGCTCCTGACGAACGTCATCTCGAACAACGCGAGCGTCGTGCTCATGATTCCGGTCGCCATCGAGGCCGCGACGACCCTCGGAGCCGACCCGTTCTCGTTCGTCCTCGCGGTCATGTTCGCGGCCTCGACGGCCTTCATGACTCCCGTCGGCTACCAGACGAACCTGTTCGTCTACGGTCCCGGCGGCTACAAGTTCACGGACTACATCCGCGTCGGCGGCCCGCTCCAGTTGCTTCTCGGGGTCGTGACGACCGTCGGCGTCGCGTACTTCTTCCCCCTGACCTGACGGGGCGGAACGAAACCCTTTACTCCGCGACGGGGAGAGTCGTATGTGCGGGACCGTGGGTTAGCCTGGTATACTTCGGGCCTTGGGTGCCCGTGACCCCGGTTCAAATCCGGGCGGTCCCATTGGGCTTATAAACAAAGCGGCTCGTTTTGCCGCTACTTTTCACCCCAACAGAGGAGTGTCTGGGCGTGAGTCTCGCGGCCTCGTCGGAGGTGGTGGCCACTGAGCGGCGCCCCCGGCGAGGTGGTCGCGCCGACTCGGCGCGAATTGCCGCGCGAAAGTCGCACTCTGCCTACTGCTGGTCGTCCTAATCGGGGTGGTTGGCGGCGAGAACACTTTTGCGCCGAGCGGGAATCCTCTCGATTACGGTGTCAATTCAACCGCTCGACGTTCTCGGCGGACTCATGTTCGTCGTGGGAGTACTGCTCATCGCGGGCGTCGTTGCGCCCGGTACCGCCACCAGCCAGCGGCTCGAAACCGGCGCGATGCTCATGGTGCTGGGAACTGCCGCCGTGGCGGGTCCGCGAGCGTACCGCAAGGCGCTCGACAGGACGGGATAACGGGTTCGTCCGAGAGCGTTACCCGACGGGCGGGCGAACCGCGGCGTCGCTCGTCGCCGACGCGGGTGCCGCGGTGATGTTCGTCACGACGCCGTCGCCGTCGAGTTGTTCGTCGAGTTGTTCGTCGCCGATACAGCCGTCGCGGAGCCGTTCGGGGAGGTCTTCGCGTCGACCCACGCGTCGTACTCCGACTGGGTCATCACGACGACCTGTCCGTTCATCCTGCTGTGGCCCGTCCCGCAGAGTTCGGCGCAGTAGAGGTCGTACTCGCCGGTCTCGGTCGCGCGGGTCCGAGCGACCTGCTCTTGACCGGGGAAGATGTCCTGTTTGACGCCGAGGTCGGGGACGTATATCGAGTGGATGACGTCCTCGGACTCCATCACGAGACGCACGTCCCTGTCCTGGGGGACGACGAGGCGGTTCTGCGTGGTGATGTTCTCCTCGGGATAGCGGAACTCCCATCCCCACTGGTACGCGACGACTTCGACCTCCATATCGGCGGCGTCGTCGCCCGACTCGGCGGCGACAGCGGGCGTGAGATAGGGGTTCGTGAGGACGTAGTAGCCGGAGATGCCGACGAAGACGAGGATGACCGCCGTCGCCACGGTCCACGTAATCTCCAGTGCGGGGTCGTCGGTGGTGGGCTTCGGATCGTCGTTGTCGCGGAAGCGGTAGATGGCGTAGAAGAGGACCAACTCGACGAACAGGGTGAGCGGGAGGGCGACGTAGAGCAGTTGCGTGTTGAGTTCGTCGATCGCCGCGCGGTTGAGAGACTGCGCGGCGACGGGGGTCGCGACCAGACCGAGAGCCACCGCAACGAGTGCGAGTTTGACGAGCGACCGGAGGCGACTCATTACGTCGGCTACCACGCGGAGGGCCAAATAGGTTAGTCACCGCCGTCAGTTGGTTTTTCCCGACAGTTCGGTTTGTCGCACCGACGGGAGTCGTGCAACCTAGTTTTATTTCCGGACACAGTAAACGCCACGTAATGGCAATCATCCCGGGTCCCTCCATCGACGTCACGGGCGGTGAGTCGACCCGATGACGAACAGAGCCCTCGTCGAAGTGACCGCGCTCGCGCTCGTCGTGTTCTCGGTGGCGGTGTTGTGGGTTCGGCTCCGACGCGAGAAGACCGTCGAGAGCGACGGCGGCGCGACCGTCCAAGAGAGCATCAGTGCGGAGCTCGGCCGGTTCCAAAGACAGCTGTTCCGCATCTTGACGACGACGGACCACCGAGAAATCGGCATCCTCTACGTCCTCTTCGGGACGCTCGCGGGCGTCTGGGGCGGTATCGACGCGATGATGCTCCGGACGGAGCTTCTGACCCCGCCCGCGGACATCTGGACGCCGGAGACGTACAACGCGCTGTTTACGACCCACGGGTTGACGATGCTCATCTTCTTCGTCCTCCCCGTGTTCTTCGGCATCGCCAACTACTTCATCCCGCTTCTGGTCGGCGCGGACGACATGGCGTTCCCCCGGGTCAACGCCATCGGCTTTTGGCTCCTCCCGCCCGCGCTGTTGCTCGTCCGGATGGGGCTGTTCGTCCAGGTCGGCGGGCAGTTGCTCGGCCTGTTCTTCCCGGAGGAGGCGATTCGGTTCTTCCTCAGCCTCCGGGAGGTCGGCGTCGGGTGGACGCTCTACGCGCCGCTTTCGGTACAGAGCCAGAACCCGCAGCTCGACCTGTTGATTCTCGGCCTGCACCTCAGCGGCGTCTCGACGACCGTCGGGGCCATCAACTTCATCGTGACCATCGTCCACGAGCGCGCCGACGACGTGACGTGGGCGAACCTCGACATCTTCTCGTGGAACATCCTCGTGACGAGCGGGCTGGCGCTGTTCGCGTTCCCGCTTCTCGGCAGCGCGCTCGTCATGCTCCTCCTCGACCGCAACTTCGGGACGACGTTTTTCGCCGTCGAAGGCGGCGGTGCGATCCTCTGGCAGCACCTGTTTTGGTTCTGGGGCCACCCGGAGGTCTACATCCTGTTCCTTCCCGCGACGGGACTCATGAGTACGATTCTCCCGAAGTTCGTCGGTCGGAAGCTCTTCGGGTACCGATTCATCGTCTACTCGACGCTCGGCCTCGGCGTCCTCTCGTTCGGGGTCTGGGCGCACCACATGTTCGTCACGGGCGTCGACCCGCGCATCAAGGCGTCGTTCATGGCCGTCTCCATCGCCATCGCCGTCCCCAGCGCCATCAAGGTCTTCAACTGGCTGGCGACGATGTGGGAGGGCGACATCCGGATGAGCGCCCCCTTCATGCTCTGTGCCGGGAGCATCTCGACGTTCATCATCGGCGGCGTCACCGGCGTGTTTCTGGCGGTCATCCCCGTCGACATCCTCTACCACGGCACGTACTACGTGGTCGGCCACTTCCACCTCATCGTCGTCGGCATCATCCCGTTCATGATGGTCGCCGCGAGCTACTACTGGTATCCGCTCATGACCGGTCGCTGGTACGACACGCGGCTGGCGAAGTTCCAGGCCGTGCTCATGATCGTCGGGTCGCTCGTGACCTTCGTGACGCTCCTCATCATCGGCGGGTTGGGACTGCCGCGACGCCACGCGATTTACCCCCACGAGTACCAGTTCGCGAACCAGATCGCGACCGTCGGCGCGTACGTCATCGGGCTGAGCGTCCTGCTGTGGCTCTACAACGTCGTGGTCTCGTACTGGCGGGGCGCGCCGGTCGAGACGACGGACCCGTGGGACCTCAAGTCGACGGGGCAGTTCACGAAGGAGTGGGAGTGGTTCGAGTCCCGGATGGTCACGCGGTACGGACTGTCGCCGGCCGCGCCGTCGTCGGTGCGGCGGTCGTTCGACCCCTCCGCCGAACCGGACGGGTTGGCCGGCGGCGTCGGCTCAGTCATCCAGGACGTGTCGCGGAAGGCCTCGGTGGCCGCTGTCGGGGGCGTCGTCGGCACGCTCCTCATGACCGGCGGGCTCGGGACGGCGGTGCTCATCGGCGTGCTCGACCCGGCCTCGTTCGGTGAAATCGCGGAGCTCGTCGGGCTCCCGGCGACCCCGGCCCTCGGCTCCGTCCTCTTTCTCGTCGGCGGGACGGTCACGTGGCCGCTTCTCTTCCTCGCCTTCCGCGAGTTCCTCCCCGGGCGGCTGCTCTTCGAGCGCGGACTGGTGTTCTCGACGCTCATCTGGACCGGGTTCGTGGTGGCGTTCTACACCGGCCAGCAGGGACTCGGTCTCGTCGGCTACCTCGCGTTCGGCCTCGTCGCCCACTGGTCGTACGGCCTCGGACTGACCGTCACCTTCCAGTACCTGCGGTCGAGACAGCGGGCCGCGCTGGGAGGTGGAGAATGAGCCGGCGCGGCGATTCGGTGTTTTTCACCTACGTCGCGCCCTTCCTCGGCGTGTTACTCGTCGCCGTCGGTATCGCCGCGGCCGTCCCCGCCACGTACGACGTGATTCAAGACGACATCACGACCTGCGGAACGCCCACTATCGCGGTCGATTCACCCGAGGAGACCACGGCCCGATTCGGCGAGGACCCGCGGCCGAACCTGACGCGGTTCGCCTACGAGGACCTCTCTGAGGCCGAGCAGGAGGCGTTCAGGGACGCCCTCAACGACTCCGTCGGGGAGGCGCGCGTCGACGGCGAGTTCCGACACTACGACGAGTTTCTCAACGGGAGCTTCGTCACCTACGAGGGCGAGCGCCACTTCGTCACCGTCGTCGCCGAGAACCCCTGTTTCGTTGCCGCACCGCTCCAGCTACCGCTGGGCGTGTTCGCAATCGTCCTCGGCGTCATCGGCATCCTGACGCCGCCCGCGTATCGAACGCTGGTGTCGATCGAAGAGCGCGCGGAGTGAGAGAGCACGCGGAGGCGACGCCGTCTCCGCACCTCTCCTCACCCGAGTTCCGCGCCGACGTAGACGACGAGGACGAGGAGAATCCACACCGCGTCCACGAAGTGCCAGTAGAGGGCGACCGTCCGAATCGACGTGTCCCGCTCGGCCGTGAACTGTCCGCGGAGCGCGCGTCCGAAGACGAGACACAGGAGCACGACGCCGAGCGAGACGTGCAGGCCGTGGAGGCCCGTGAGGCCGAAAAAGGCGCTGGCGAACGCGCCGCTCGTGAGCGTAAAGCCCTCTTCGGCGACGAACTCGTAGTATTCGAGCGCCTGCCCGCCGAGGAAGACGACGCCGAGGGCGACGGTCGCCGCCATCCCGCCGAGGAAGCCGCGGCGGTTCCCGGCTTCGAGGGCGTGGTGGCCGTAGTGGAGCGTGACGCTGCTCACGACTAACAGGAGCGTGTTCACGAGGACGAGCGACCCGAGGAGGGAGGGGAGTTCGGTCGGGGGCCACGTGCCGACGCGAATGAAGCCGTAGTAGACGAACCCCGCGAGGAACGTCGCCACGTCGGAGACGAGAAACAGCGCCATACCGCTGACGTACGTCGATGCGCTGTCGCCCGTCGAATCGGCCCAGTCGGCGATGAACGCCTCGTAGGTCCACCCGGCGATGCCGCCGAGAAAGCCGAGGACGCCGAGGCCGACGAGGACGAGCGGAATCGCGGTCGGCACGAGCGCCGATCCCACGAGAAAGAGTCCGGCACCGGCGTACAGTCCGGCGGCACCGCCGGCGGTGACCAGCGGCCACCGACTCGTGTGTTCGTGTTCGCCGGTCGCCGACCCGACCGCGGCATCACTCGTTCCCATGCGAAAGCGGTGGGTTCCCGGTACTATAAACACCGGGACGACGGCGTCGTCAGGGGCGGGTCGGAGTTACGACCGAGGGGCGACGGCGAGCGCGGCGGCGGCGTCCGCTTCGCTCTCGTTCGTCTCGTTCGTGCGCTGGACGACGTATCGCTGGCCGACCATCGGGTCCAAGAGGCTGTCGACGGGCGCGCGGTCGTCGGTGAGAAGCGGCACGTCGTCGGTGGGTTCGTCGTTCCGGTAAGACGTGAGTTCGGCCGCGAGGTCGATGCCGATGTCGCGGCGCTGGTTGCGCGCCTGTAGCTCCGCGGCCGTCACGAGCGTCTCGTCTTTCGTCGCCACGACCTCGATGTTCTGGACGACGACGCTCCCCGCGGTGGGGAAGCTGTACACCTGCGGGTAGACCGACCGCATCGTCTTGTACTCCGCGCGGTAGAACTGCGAGGCCGGACCGCTCGGCGCGGAGATGAGGTTGGCGAACAGGACGCCGTCCTCGTCGAGGCGGTCCGAGGTGAGCTGCATGAACTCCCGTGTCGTCATCTGAAACGGAACCTTGTCCTTCCGGTAGGCGTCGAGGACGATGAGGTCGTACGTCCGGTTCGTCTCTCTGAGGTACTGCCGGCCGTCCATCGTGTGGACGTTGAGGCGGGGCGACTCCTCGACGCCGAAGTACTCCTCGGCGACGGAGACGACCTCGGGGTCGAGTTCGACCACGTCGACGGTCACGTTCGGGTACTTCTCCAAGAACACGCGCGGGCCGGTGAACCCGCCGCCGCCGACGAACAGCACGCGGTCGATGTCGTCGGACAACAGGAAGGGGACGTGGAAGTACGAGGTGTAGTCGAAGACGTGCCGCGTCGGGTCGTCGAGGTCCATCGCGCTGTGGGGCTGGCCGTCGAGGTAGAGCGTCCGCGTCCCGTCAGCGTCGGCGACGCGAAGCTCCTGATAGGCGGTCTGGGTGTGGTAGACGGTCGTGCCGCGGGAGTCGAGACCGATGCCGCCGGTCAGCGACGCGAGGACGAGGACGGCGGCGATACCGACGCTCCAGACCGCCTCGTCGCGGCCGATGTCCGGGCGGGCGAGCGCGAGCGCCGTCACGACCGAGACGAGTCCGAAGACGAGCCCGATGTTGGTGACGCTCAGAGAGGGGATGAGGAAGTACGTGGTGGCGAACGCGCCGATGATGCTGCCGACGGTGCCGACGGCGTAGACGTGGCCCGAGGCCGCGCCCACGTCGGACCGCCCGGAGAGTTCGGCCGCGTAGGGACTGATGAAGCCGAGGTAGTAGGTCGGCGGGCCGAACAGGAGCGTGATGGCGGGGAGCGACGCGAACCGGCTCGGGACGGGGAGTCCGGCGGTCGACTGGATGAACAGGTCGCCGAGGAGGATGACGCCCGCGATGTACGCCGCCGTGCCGATGAAGACGCGGACGAGCGCCCCGTGCGAGGCCCGTTCGGCCCGCTGGCCGCCGTGGTGGTAGCCGAGGCTCAGCGCCGCCAGAAAGACCCCGATGATGCTCCCCCACGTGTAGATACTGCTACCGAATTCGGGGGCGACCATCCGCCCGGCGAGAATCTCCAGACCCATGCTCGTGATTCCGGAGACGAACACGGCGAGTTCGGGCCGCGTCATCCGGAGCCACGAGGAGGAGGGCGTCGATGCCATGTCAGTCAACCAAGGGACGCGGCCGTATTAATGCACCCACGGCGACGACGGGCCGAGCGGTCGCGTCCAAACGCTCTTAGCCGATGACGGGGCCACGCCGGTCCGTGTCCTCCCTCGTCGCCGCGTCCGACCTCGCTCGCGCCGCATACTGCCCGCGACAGCTCTACTACGCCCGCCGCGACGGCGACAGAGCGCCGCCGCCCGCGGTCCGCGAGGTTCGCGCGCTCGCCTTCGAATATCCCGCCCTACTCGACGCCAACGACGACGAACTCGCGGCGCGGCCGATTTCGGTGTCGCCGTCGGCGTACCGCGAGAACCTCGTCCGACTCCGCGAGCGCGACGACTGGGACGCGCTCACCGACCCCGTCGCCCGCGACGAACTCCTCGCGGGCAAGGACTGCCGCGGCGTCGCGCACAAACTCGTCCGCTGTCCCGGCGGGGACGACGGCGAGGGCGAGGGCGAGGGCGACGACGACGACGACCAGCCGCCGATTCCCTCGCTTGTCTCGCCGGGAGAACCGCCCGAACGGGGGGTCTGGGAGCCCCAGCGCGTCAGGGCGGTCGCGCTGGCGAAGGCGCTCGCGTGGGAGCGCGAGGCGTCGATACCGCGGGCGCTGGTCGAGTACCCGGCGGTCGGCGTCGTCCGAACGGTCAGACTCACGACGGGGAACAAGGCGGCCTATCGGCGGACGCTCCGCGTCGCCCGCGACCTCGATTTCGTCCCGTCGCGGCTCCGGGACTCCGCGAAGTGCGAGTCGTGCGCCTACCGGGAGCGGTGCGGCGTGAAAACGTGGTCGCTGTCGTCGCTGCTCGGGCGGTGAGGTGGGTCGCGTCGCCGACGGCGGGGCGGCGAGACGGCGGCCGCCGCCCGCTACGCGTCGTCGGCGTGTTCGTCTAACCACGCCTCGATGTCGTCGGCCATCGCGCCGCGGCGGTGGACGACGCCGCGACCGGGGTCGACGACGGTGCTCTCGGTGCCGGGGGTCGTCCCCCCGTCGAGGACGACGGCGACGGCGTCCCGAATCTCGTCGGAGAGCTGTGAGGGGTGGGTGATGCTCCCGGTTCCGGAGCGGTTGGCGCTGGTCGCGGTGACGGGCGTCCCGGCCGCGCGGAAGAGGTCGAGCGCGAGTTCGTGGTCGGGGACGCGGACGCCGACGCGGTCCTTGCCGGCGACGAGCGCGTCCGGGAGGCTGTCGCGCCGCTCCACGACGACCGTCACCGGCCCGGGGAGGAACCGGCGCATAAAGGCCTCCTCGCGGGCGTCGGCGACGACGTGCTCCAGCGCGGCGTCCACGTCGGGGAAGCCGGCGGAAAGCGGGTTGTCTCGGTCGCGGCCCTTGATGTCGAAGACGCGTTCGACCGCGTCGGCGTTCGTCGCGTCCGCGCCCATGCCGTAGACCGTCTCGGTCGGGTAGACGACCGCCTCGCCGCGGCGGACGGCGTCGGCGGCACGCTGCACGTCGTCGTCGCTCATGAGAGAGCCGACGTGCAACGGGCGAAAAAGCGTGACGAAACGGCGATTCCGCGCGGGGACGGGAGCGCGGTCGGCGCGGCGGGGTCGAGAAACCGACCCGCGCGTCGTTTCGGAGACGAGTCCGGCTACAGGTCGTCGAGGGCGTCCTCGATACCCTCGTAGTCCGGGAAGTCCGGCCACTCGTCGGCGACCCAGCGGTACTGGACCGTTCGGTCCTCGTCGAGGAGGAACACGGCGGGGCGGTGTTCGGTGACGCCGGTCATCCCGTCGAGGTCGTGTTCGAGGTCGTAGTCGGCGGCGACGCCGGCCGCGGGGTCCGAGAACAGTCGGGCGTCCACGTCGCGCGCTTCGAGGAACGACTTGTGCTCGTACGGCGACGAGATGGAGACGCCGACCGCCTGCACGTCCTCCGGGACGCCGCGGTCGCGGAGCTCGTTCCAGACGTACGTTGCGGGGAACGCGCCCGCCATCGTGTGGAACACGAGGAGGACGGGCCCGTCGTCGGCGAGGTCCGAGAGCGAGGCGTCCTCCCAGAACTCCGCGTTGACGAGCGGGCGGGTGAAATCCGGGGCGGTGTCGCCCACGGACGGCGCGTCGTGGTCGAGCAGGGAGACGACGTCGAAGTCCGGCATCAGGCTCCCTCCCCGTAGGTGTGTTCGAGGTACTCGACGATGTTCGCCGACTCGGACATCGTGACGCCGGTGTTGTCGTCGACGATGGCCGGGACCGAGCGCTTGCCCGAGACGCGCTTGACGACGTTCCGGTCGGAGTGCATCGGCTCGACGAACCGCGACTGGTAGGCGAGGCCCTGCTCGTCGAGCGTGCGGACGACCCGCTCGCAGTACGGGCACGCCTGCAGTCGGTACAGCGTAATCGCCGGTTGCTCGTCGGACATGCGGGGTTGTTGGGAAGAGCGTCGCCTAAGCCCTTCGCTCGCGGGGATCCGCGCCGCAATATCGGTTCGGCGGGCGACTCGGCGAAGGCGACCGAGACGTCGAGCGAGGGGGTTCGAGGGCAACTCTTAATTCCGGTCCCGCGCAAGACAACGTAGTTACATGGGTTTGCCGCCGCTACAGTTACCACCAGCCACGACACTCGCGGCCGCACAGGTCTCGAACATTCCGCTGGACGACACGACGATAACGGTCCTCGGCGTAATCGGAATCATCGTCCTGATCGGTCTCTCGGCGTTCTTCTCCTCGTCAGAGATCGCGATGTTCTCGCTTGCAAAACACCGCGTCGACTCGATGGTCGAAGACGGTGTGCCGGGTGCCGAACGGGTGAAAGCGCTCAAGGACGACCCGCACCGGCTTCTCGTGACCATTCTGGTCGGAAACAACATCGCGAACATCGCGATGTCCTCGATATCGACCGGGCTACTCGTCTTCGTCGGCTTCCAACAGGGCGAGGCGGTCGCGATCGCGACGTTCGGGATAACGGCGGTCGTCCTGCTGTTCGGCGAGAGCGCGCCGAAGTCCTACGCGGTCGAAAACACCGAGTCGTGGTCCCTCCGCATCGCGCGGCCCCTGAAATACGCCGAACTGCTGTTGCTCCCGCTCGTCGTCTTCTTCGACTACCTGACCCGCGTCATCAACAAGGTCACCGGCGGACAGACCGCCATCGAGACGACCTACGTCACCCGCGACGAGATTCAGAACCTCATCGAGACCGGCGAGCGCGAGGGCGTCATCGAGGAGGAAGAACGCGAGATGCTCGACCGCATCTTCCGGTTCAACTCGACCATCGCGAAGGAGGTCATGACCCCGCGCCTCGACATGACCGCCGTCCCGAAGGACGCGACCATCGACGAGGCCATCGAGACGTGCGTGCAGGCCGACCACGAGCGGGTTCCCGTGTACGACGGCAACCTCGACAACATCATCGGCATCGTCAACATCCGGAACCTCGTCCGCGAGAAGTACTACGGCGAACGCGGCGTCGGCATCGCCGACATCGTCTCGCCGACGCTCCACGTCCCCGAGTCGAAGAACGTCGACGAGCTGATGGCCGAGATGCAGGACACGCGGATGCAGATGGTCGTCGTCATCGACGAGTTCGGGACCACGGAGGGGCTCATCACCCTCGAAGACATGGTCGAGGAAATCGTCGGCGACATCCTCGAAGGCGACGAGGAAGAGCCGTTCGAGGAGGTCAGCGAGAACACCTACCTCGTCCGCGGCGAGGTCAACATCGACGAGGTCAACGAGATGCTCGACATCGAACTCCCTGAGGGCGAGGAGTTCGAGACGCTCGCCGGCTTCATCTTCAACCGCGCCGGTCGCCTCGTCGAGGAGGGCGAAGAGATCAGCTACAACGACATCATCATCCGCATCGAGCAGGTCGACAACACGCGCATCATGAAAGCGCGCATCCAGACCAACACGGGCGTCGAAGCCGCCGACGGCGACGGCGACGAGAACGGCGACGAGGAAGCGGAAGTCGAACCCGACACCTAATCGGGACGGCACCCGGTCCGTCTCGGCGGCCGACCGCACGCGGAACTCGTTTTCGACCCGTCGTCCGCGGGACTCACCCGAGAAGCGTAAACGAGAGGAACACGAGCACCAGCGACGCCAGCGCGAGGAACACCAGCCCGGTCGCGTCGGCGGTGCCGTCGCCGAGCCGTCGTGCCCGTCCACGAAAGCGAATCGCCAGCGCGAACCCGCCGAGCCCGACGGTACCGAAGGCGAACCCGCGGAGCGAGATACCGGTCACGACCGCCATCGCGACGTGGTAGACGCCGAAGGCGGCCCAGAGCGCGGCGACGAGGGTGGCGAGCGCGACGCGGAGGCCACGAACGTTCACAGACCGAGTACGCTCGACACGAGCGTAAAGACGCCGTAGCCCAGCCCGAATGCGAGGGCGAGCGAGCCGACCCACGCGAGGACCGTGTACAGCATTTTCCGCCCGGAGACGCCCGACCCGCCGGCGGCGTAGCCGGAGCCGATGATGGCGCTGACGATAATCTCGTTGAACGAGACGGGGACGCCGAGGGCGACGGCGGTCTGGGCGATGGCGAACGAGGGAATCATCGCCGCGATGGAGCGCCGCGGCCCGAGCGAAGAGTAGTCCTGCGCGAGCGCCTTAATCATGCGCGGCGCGCCGGTCCACGACCCCGCGAGGAGGCCCAGTCCGCCGCCGACGAGGAGCGCCGGAAGCGGGACCGCGACCGCGTCGAGAAGGGGGACGAGCGGTCCGATTGCGAGGCCGACCTGACTGCCACCGGCCGAGAACGCCACGAGGCCGCCGAGGACGAGCAGGAACCGCCGCTGGCCCCGGGTCTTGTCGGTCGTCACCCACCGGCCGACTACGGCGGCCGCGGCGAGGGCGACGAGGAGTACGGCGGCGACGAACCAGACGGTCTCGCCGAGGCCGGCCACTCCGGTCAGTTCGACCGCGGCGGCCCGGGCGACCGAGGCCGACCCCGACGCGCCGCCGAGGCCGGCGAACTCCATGTTGGCGACGAGCAGCCCGACGATGCCGGCGAGCGCGGGGACGGTCCACCGCTCGGAGACGCCGTCGGCGCGGAGGAGGCGAGCGGTCGCGTACGACGCGCCGCCGCCGACGAAGGGCGTGAGCACCCACAGCGAGACGATCTGTTGGTACTTCGCCCACGCGGGGTCGCCGCCCATGGCGAGGCCGACGCCGACCACCGCGCCGGTGACCGTGAAGGCGGTGGCGATGGGGTAGCCGGCGAAGACGCCGAGCGCGACGAGCACCGCCGCGGTGAGCAGCGCGACGACCGCGGCCGCGGCGGTCAGCGTGACGCCGCCGATGAGTTCGGTGCCGACCGCGTTGGTGACGTTCGCTCCCTGCAGGAACGCCCCGGCGAAGCCGAGCAGGCCGACGATGAAACCCGCGCGCATCACCGAGATGGCGTTGGCTCCGACGGCGGGCGCGAACGGCGTCGACCCAGACGACCCCGCGCCGATGGCCCACGCCATGAACAGGCTGGCGAGCGCGGCGACGACGAACGTGGCGAGCGTCGCGGCGGCTACCACGGGGCGACCCCCCGGCGGTCGTCGGCGTCGGCTGTTGTCCCGTCCATCAGCGGCGGCGCGCCTCGTCGTACCCCTCGCTCAGTCCGAGAAGCGTCCGACGGACGAGGAGATACCCGAAGAAGACGAAGAGCAACAGCGCGACGAGCAGCCCGACGAACACGGGATTCCCCGCGAGAAAGTCGACGAGGCCGTCTACGACCAGAGGGTCGGTCATGTGGATGGGTTCGGCGGGCACGAGGTATAGCAATTTCGGCGACGCGTCGTGAAAGAATACGAACACTCATGGGAAGCGGCGAGTAACGCCGATTCGATGGCCGACCTCATCCCCTCCAGCCCGGGCGATTCGGACGACGACCGGGGTGACCGAGACCCGCGAGTCATCGGCCTCGACAGCGACGAGGCCGACGACCTGCTCGGAGCCATCTCCTCGTCGACCGCCCGGTCCGTCCTCGCGTCGCTCCACGAGTCGCCGGCGACGCCCTCCGACCTCGCAACCGAGGTCGACACGTCCCTCCAGAACGTCCAGTACCACCTCGGCAACCTCTCGGAAGCGGGCCTCATCGAAGTGGCGGACACGAGGTACTCCGAGAAGGGCCGCGAGATGAAGGTCTACACGCCCGCCGACCGGGCACTCGTCGTCGTCGCCGGACGCGAGGACGAGACGAAGGGGCTGAAGGGCGCGCTCACGCGCCTCATCGGCGGCGTCGGCGTCCTCGGCATCGGCGCGGCCGTCGTGAACCGACTCGCCCGAACCGGGTCGGTGCTCCCGTTCGGTTTCGGCGCCTCGGGCGGCGGCGCGGACGGCGCTGGCGGTTCCGAAGCCGGCCAGAGCGGCGGGGCGGGAAGCGGACTCAACGCGACCCATCAGGCCGATGCGGCCACCACGACCGCGGCGGCCGAGCCAACGTCGACCGCGACGCGGACGGCCACGGAGACGGCGACGACGACCGACGGCGGCGGGTTCGGCATCGCCGAGGTGACCACGACGTCGGATCCGACGGCGCAGACCGCGGAGGCGACCCGGACGGCGGTCGAGTCGACGCCGACGGTGACGGAGGCCGCGCGGACCGCGACGGAGACCGCGGCCGCGACGCCGACGCCGGTTCCGGACACGCCGGTCGCACAGACGGCCACGGAGACCGCGGCACAGCTCACGAGCGGGTCGAACGGGCTCGCGGGAGCAATCGGGTCGCTCTCGCCGGGGGCGCTGTTCTTCCTCGGCGGGCTGACCGTGCTTCTCGCGTGGGTCGCGGTGGGCGTACTGCGTGACTAAAACGGCTGTTTGAGCTTACGGTGCGTATTTGATACCGTCACCCGTAGGAGTGAGTACGAGGTCGCGCGTGGCCCCCAACGGCGACGGGACTGCCATCCGTGCCCCTGCCCCTCACCCCGTCGTCCGCGTGGCCTCGGACTACCCTCAACAGACCCGCTCGGGTCTGTTCCCGCTGATTCTTCCGGCCCTCCACCGGACCTCGCCCCGCTATTCGTCGGGGACGATGCGGAACGTCTCGAAGGTGTCGCCGTCGACCGTGACGAGTCGCCCGCGGAGTCCGCCGTCCGGCAGTTCCTCTAGTTCCGCGTGGGCCTTGCGGTTGCCCCGCGGTTGGGCGTGGCTCCCCGGATTGAGGAGCGGAATCGGCCCGGTGCCGTGGAAGCCCGGCCGGTGGCTGTGGCCGAAGATGACCGCGTCGGCGCCGCGCTCGCGGCCGAACATCGACAGCGCGGTGTTCCCGCCGCGGCGGGTGTGGGTCACCGCGAACTCGACGCCGCCGTAGGTGACGTTCCGCGCCGCGGGAACCCGGTCGCGTATCTCTGATCCGTCGTTGTTGCCGTACACCGCGAGGAAGCTGTCGGCTTCGTCGATGAACGCGTCGAGGACGGACTCGCGCATGAAGTCGCCCGCGTGGACGACGAGGTCGGCCTCGCGGACCGCGTCGAGGGTTCGGTTAGTCAGTCGATGACCGTCCGTGCTGTGGGTGTCGGAGACGACGACGAGCATGCGCCGGGCTAGGGGCCGGAGGGATTGAAACCTACCGACTGTTGCGTCGGGTCGGTCGGAGGCGGTCGGAGGCGGTCAGGACCGGTCGGGGACCGCCGCGGTCGGCGAGCGGTGTCCCGGTTCTGCGTCGGTAGCTCTATCCGGGCGGGGGGAGTGGCCCACGACATGGCAGGCAGTACGTCCGTCGTCGTCGCCGCGCTCTTCGCGAACGGAGCGATTGCGATTCTCAAGTTCCTCGGCTTCCTCGCGACCGGGAGTCCCTCCATGCTCTCCGAAACGTACCACTCCATCTCCGACACCGGCAACCAGGTGTTTCTCCTCATCGGCATCCGCGACAGCAAGCGCGGCGAGACGCAGTCCCATCCCTTCGGTCACGGGAAATCGCAGTTCTTCTACTCGTTTCTCGTCTCCGTGATGCTGTTCGGCATCGCCGGCTGGGAGTCGGCCAAACACGGCTACGACGCCCTGATGCACCCCGCCCACGGCGGGGGCGGCGAGGCGCTCGTCCTCGCCGGCTTCGAAATCGAGCCCGTGTGGGTCAACGTCGCCATCCTCCTCGGGGCGATCGCCTTCGAGAGCTACGCCTTCCTGAAGGCGCACGCCGAACTCCGCCGGCAGATAGAGGAGTACGAGTGGACCGGCCTCGTCGAGGCCTTCCGGCAGACGAGCGACGTGACGACGCTCACGGCGTTCACCGAGGACACCGTCGCGCTCACCGGCGCGGTGCTCGCGCTCGTCGGCATCGGCCTCACCGAGTTCACGGGCAACGAGATGTTCGACGCCGCCGCGGCGCTCCTCATCGGGATACTGCTCATGGGCTTCGCCATCGCGCTCGCGTGGGAGAACAAGCGCCTCCTCATCGGCGAGAGCGTCCCCGTGGACGAGGAACAGGCCCTCCGCGACATCGTGAAAAACGACCCGCGGGTCGTCCACGTCGACCACTTCCGCGCGAGCTACGTCGGCCCGGAGAAACTGCTCGTCGCCCTCGACGTGAGCTTCGACCCCGAACTCGACACCGAAGAGTTGGACGACCACATCACCGAAATCGAGTCCGAACTCAGGGCGGCCGACGACCGGGTCCACTTCGTCTACATCGAACCCGAGTTGTAATCCGAACGAACCGAGTGGGCCGCCAGCGGCCGACCGCGACTCACGGCGGCCCCTCTCGACCTACCGCGATTCGACCGCGTCGGCGACGAGTTCGACCGCTTCTTCCACGTCCTCGCGCGAGACGTTCAGGTTCGTCGTAAAGCGGGTGTGGTACTCGCCGAACGTGCCGCCGAGAACGCCTGCCTCGTCGCACAACTCCACGAACGCCTCGGCCGTCATCCCAGCGCCCTCGGAGTCGACGACGACGATGTTCGTGTCGGGCGTCGGCACCGAGAGGCCGGAGACGGCGTCGAGACCCTCGGCGAGGACCGTCGCGTTCGCGTGGTCGTCGGCGAGGCGGTCGACGTTGTCGAGCGCGACGAGCCCCGGCGCGGCGATGAGACCGGCCTGCCGCATGCCGCCGCCGAACTGCTTTCTGACGCGGACGGCCTCCTCGATGAACGCCTCGGAACCGGCGAGCATCGAGCCGACGGGCGCGCCGAGCCCCTTCGAGAGACAGAACATCACCGTGTCGACGCGCTCGACCATCGCCGTCGGGTCCTCGTCGAGGGCGACGCAGGCGTTGAACAGGCGCGCGCCGTCGAGGTGGACCGGAATCCCGAGGTCGCGGGCGGCGTCGGCCGCGGCGTCGACGTCGGCTTTCGGGACCGCGACGCCGCCGCGGGCGTTGTGGGTGTTTTCGAGGCAGAGGACGCCCGTGCCGGCGACGTGAAGCGACTCCTCGCGGGCGTGGTCGCGGACCTGTTCGGGCGTCGGCGCGGCGCGCTCGCCGGCGTCGTAGGCGCGGACCTGCAGGCCCGAAAGCTGGGCGAAGCCGCCGACCTCCCACTTGTAGACGTGCGCCTTCTCGTCAACGAGCGCCTCTTGGCCGGGGTCGGCGTGGACGCGGGCGGCGATTTGGTTGCCCATCGTCCCCGACGGCACGAACAGCGCGGCCTCCTTTCCGACCAGCTCGGCGGCGCGCGCTTCGAGTTCGTTCACGGTCGGGTCGTCGCCGTACACGTCGTCGCCGACGGCGGCGTCGCGGGCGGCCTCGCGCATCTCGTCGGACGGGAGCGTGACGGTGTCGCTTCGGAGGTCTATCATGCGCGGAGAGACCGCGCCGACGGAGAAATAAACGATGGTCCGCGGGGCGTTTCCCCGCGGTGTCGCAATATTTGCGCTTCGAAAGGTGTTTGCCCCGGGGACACACACGACGCGGTATGGACCCGCGCATCCGCGAGCACGCACAGACCATCGTCGACCACTCCACGAGCGTCGAGGCCGGCGACAACGTCGTCGTCTCCGCGCCCGCGGTGGCCGAGGACCTCGTCACGGCCGTCCACGAACTCCTCGGCGACCGCGGCGCGAACGTCGTCGCGATGGACGCGAACCCGCGGTTCACCCGCGCGTTCCTCCGCGCCGGCGACGACGACTACGAGACGCCCGCGCACGTGCTGGCGCTCTACGAGGAGACGGACGTCATCATCCGCGTCCGCGGCGAGACGAACGCGACCGAACAGAGCGACGTGCCGCCGGAGACGAACGCCGCGTACAAGCGCGCCTACAAGCCCGTGCAGGGCGAGATGCTCTCGAAGCGCTGGTGTCTCACCCAGTTCCCCGCGAAGGGGAGCGCCCAGCTCGCGGGCATGAGCACCGAGGCCTACGAGAACTTCGTCTACGACGCCGTCACCCTCGACTGGGACGCGCAGGGCGAACTCCAACAGCAGTTGGTCGACATCCTCAACGACGGCGACGAGGTCCGCATCACGTCGGGCGACGAGACCGACGTGACGATGAGCATCGCCGGCAACACCGCCATCAACGACACGGCCGAACACAACCTCCCCGGCGGCGAGGTGTTCACCGCGCCCGTGAAAGAGTCCGTGAACGGCGAGGTCTACTTCGACCTGCCGCTGTACCGGCAGGGCCGCGAGGTCTCCGGCGTCCGCGTCCGCTTCGAGGACGGCGAGGTCGTCGACTACTCCGCCGAGGGGAACGAGGAGGTCTTAGACGGCGTGTTCGACACCGACGAGGGCGCGCGCTACCTCGGCGAGCTCGGCATCGGCATGAACCGCAGCATCGACCAGTTCACCTACAACATGCTGTTCGACGAGAAGATGGGCGACACCGTCCACATGGCCGTCGGATCGGCGTACCCCGAGACGGTCGGCGCGGAAAACGAACTCAACGAGAGCGCCGAGCACGTCGATATGATCGTCGACATGTCCGAAGACTCGGTCATCGAAGTCGACGGTGAGGTCGTCCAGCGAAACGGCACGTTCGTCTTCGAAGACGAGTTCTGACCGGGTCGGCGGCTTCGCCCGTTAAGCGGACAACTCGCAACATTTCAGCTCCAGTTTATCGGGCGATGAATCGACCCGTGTCGTCGGGTTTTCCAGTCGAAACGGGAGCCTTCGAGCGGCCGTCGAAAACGGCGCGGAAACGCGGGCGGAACTCCGGCCGCATCGAGCGAAACTCGGAGTCTCCAGTCGAAGCGGTGCCCTTCCATCTATAGACGGGAGAGTGACAACTATACACACATGCCAGTAGATTTATTTCGACCAGTCGACGAACACGAACCGATGCCAGCGGTTCAGTGTCGAGAGTGTGGGCGCGACGTGGCGGTCCACGAGATAGAAACGGCGACCACGACGACGCCCGACGGTTTCGAGACGCGGTACCGGTGTCCCTACTGCGACTCCGAGATGCGCGACGTAAAAACGCGAATCGTCTGACGGCGTTACTGGTCGAGTTCGAGGTCGAACTGCTCGTTTTCGGAGACTGCGTTGAGCACGACCGACGTGTTGGACTCGCGGATGTCCGCGTCGGTGAGCAGTTTCTTGATCTGGGTGTTCATGCCGTCGGTGTCGCGGAACTTGCCGATAGCGATGATGTCGTAGTCGCCGGTGACCTCGTACACCGAAATCATCTGCTTTTCCGCGCGGAGGCGCTCGGTGATTTCGGGGAGCGCGGAGCCCTCGACTTTCAGTTGGATGACGGCGGTCACGTCGTAGCCGAGCGCGTCGTAGTTGACGCGGGGCGTGTAGCCCTCGATAACCCCCTCGTCTTCGAGGTCTCGCAGGTGATTCGAGACGGTCGTCACCGACACGTCGAGTTCTTCGGCGAGGCTTCGCAGGCTCGCTCGGCCGTCGCCGAGGAGCGCGTTGATGAGCTTCGCGTCGAGGTTTTCGTACGTCATTACATCTACACACCCTCCCGGGGCATTAGAATTTTACGAATATCCAATTCTGTGGCACACCGCGGGGAATTGCATTAAGCGGAAAGGTCTTTATAGTGCGGGTGTTCGAATCGCGTGTTCAGGAAAATGACGGAAGACAACGCACTCACCGACGGCGGCCTGAGCGACGAGGCACAGTCGGTCATCGACGAGATCGAAGAGAAGAATGTCGACTTCCTCCGACTGCAGTTCACCGACATTCTCGGAACGGTCAAGAACGTCTCCATTCCGGCCTCGCAGGCCGAGAAGGCGTTCACCGAGGGAATCTACTTCGACGGTTCCTCCATCGACGGCTTCGTGCGCATCCAGGAGTCCGACATGCGCCTCGAACCCGACCCGTCGACGTTCGCCGTCCTCCCGTGGCGGAAGAAGGAAAACAGCGCCGCCGGGCGTCTCATCTGTGACGTGTTCAACACGTCCACCGGCGAGCCCTTCAGCGGCGACCCGCGCGGCGTCCTCAAGCGCGCTATCGACCGCGCCGAGGAACTCGGCTATGACGTGAACGTCGCACCCGAACCGGAGTTCTTCCTGTTCGAAGAAGACGAGAACGGCCGCGCGACGACCGTCACGAACGACGCCGGCGGCTACTTCGACCTCGCGCCGAAGGACCTCGCGTCCGACGTGCGCCGCGACATCATCTACGGCCTCGAAAGCATGGGCTTCGACATCGAGGCCTCGCACCACGAGGTCGCCGAGGGCCAACACGAGATTAACTTCACGTACGACGACGCGCTGTCGACGGCCGACAACGTCGCAACCTTCCGGTCCGTCGTCCGCGCCATCGCGTCCGAACACGACCTCCACGCGACGTTCATGCCCAAGCCCATCCCGCGCATCAACGGCTCCGGGATGCACACCCACATCTCGCTGTTCCAGGACGGCGAGAACGCGTTCCACGACGGCGACGACGAGTTCGACCTGAGCGACACGGCAAAGAGCTTCGTCGCGGGTATCCTCGAACACGCGCCCGCAATCACGGCGGTCGCCGACCCGACGGTCAACTCCTACAAGCGCCTCGTCCCCGGCTACGAAGCGCCGGTCTACATCGCGTGGTCCGACCGCAACCGCTCGGCGCTCATCCGCAAGCCGGCCGCCCGCACGCCGGCCGCCTCGCGCATCGAGGCCCGCTTCCCCGACCCGTCCTGTAACCCGTACCTCGCGTTCGCCGCGCTCATCCACGCCGGTCTCGACGGCGTCGAGAAGGGTCTCGACTGCCCCGACCCGGTCCGCGAGAACATCTACGAGTTCGACGAGGAGAAGCGCGAAGAGTACGGCATCGAGACGCTCCCGAAGGACCTCGGCGGCGCCGTCGACGCCCTCGAAGAGGACGAAGTCATCCAGAACGCCCTGGGCGACCACGTCTTCGAGAAGTTCGTCGAAGCCAAGCGCTCCGAGTTCAAGGACTACCTCGTCGACGTCTCCCAGTGGGAGCTCGACCGGTACCTCGAAACGTTCTAACCGTCGCGCGCGCCCAACACGGACTATTTTTTGCCGCCGCCGAACCCGGTAGCTCGCGGACTATTCGCGAGTGCGCCGGTCCGGAGCAGGCACCACAGACAATAGTTAACACCGTGCACAGACTACGCTACCCAGTAGACGGATGGCGTCCACACGGAGAACCGACGGCCGGTCGCCCGATGCGGAAACCGCAGACGCGAAGCGCGAGTTCGGGACGGCCCAACGGGTCGCGTTCGAGGCGGAAGGAGTCTCGTTCGAGTCGCGGTACGTCGACCTCGACTCGCCGGCGTGCCGAGTCCACGTCGTCGACGCCGGCGAGCCGACCAACGAGCCGCCGCTGGTTTTCGTCCACGGCGTGATGAACTTCGGCGCGATGTTCGCCCCGCTGATGGGTCGGCTCGGCGGCGCGCGGATGCTCGCGCTCGACCGCCCCGGTTGGGGCCTGAGCGACGACTTCCGATACGACGCCGACACCCAGCGCCGGGTGGCAGTCGATGTCCTCGACGGGGTGCTCGACGCGCTCGACGTCGACCGCGTGGACGTCGTCGGACATTCGACGGGCGGCTACTGGGGACTCGCGTTCGCTCTCGCGCGCCCCGGCCGAGTCCGCCGACTCGTCGCCGTCGGCGGCGTTCCGGCGTTTCCCGGGACCAACCCGCCGATTCCGCTTCGGCTGTTCACGGTCCCGATTGTCGCCCGACTGCTCGTCCCGCGGGGACACCCGACCGAGGCGACAGTCGTCGAGCAACTGGCCGTCGTCGGAGAAGACCGGACGATTCGGCGATACCCCGAACTCGTCGCCGCGAGGGTCGCCCACGACCGCAACCCGCGGGCGTCGGCCGTCGGGGTCAGCGAACTTAAGTCGTTCATGACGCTCAGCGGCTGGCGTGCGGGCGCACGGCTGACGCCGTCCGAACTGCGGGCCGTCGAACGGCCGACGACGTTCGTCTGGGGTGACGAAGACTTCCTCGGCACGCCCGAAGACGTCCGAGAGACGATTGCGTCGATGACGGACTCGCGGCTCGAAACGCTCGCCGCCGGCCACATTCCGTGGCTCGGTCACCCCGACGCGTGCGCCGACGTCGTCGCCGCCGCTCGGGCGTAGCGCCGCCGAAGTCGGTCGGAGAAGGAACTCAGTCCGCGCGCCGCGCGTTCTCGCCGCCGCCGAATCGGAGTTGCAGACGTGGCGCGACGAGGATGAACGCGACCACCGCCGCGGTGGCGAGCACCGTCACCGGGACCGGCGCGGCGGCCGCGTCCACGCCGACCCAGAGGCCGCCCGCGACGAGGAACGCGACGAGCGCCACCGGCGGCGACAGCGTCGGCAGCGACTCGTGGTCGGCGAGTCGCGTCCAGCCGACGAGGCCGCCGAGCGACCCGCCGAGCGCCGCCGCGGCGTTTTCGGTGTGCCCGGAGAGGCCCGTGGCGAACACCACCGCGAGCGCGAGGACGCTGAGACCGGCCGCGATGGCGAACAGGCGCGCCGGGTCGAGGTGGCCGGCCGCGTCGGGGTCGTCCGCGGCGGCGACGAGGAAAATCGCCTTCAGGAAGCCGAGGCCGAGGAGGACGCCGAGCGCGACGTCGACGCCGTAGTGGACGCCGAGGAAGAGACGCGAGAGCGAGACGATGCCGACGACGACCGCCGCGGCGACGAGTCGGCGGCGGCGGTCCCACACGTCGAGAAGCGAGACCGCGGCCCCGTAGACGACAGTCGTCCCGAGGGCGTGGCCGCTCGGGAAGCCGAAGCCGTCGTCTGTCGTGAACGAGACGAACAGGTCCGAAAGCGGCGACGGCCACGCGGGCGCGCCGGCGACGGCCGCGGTCGGCGGTCTCGGTAGTGCGAAGCCGACTTTCAGCGCGGTGACGAGCGCCAGCGACCCGAGCGCGAGGCCGACGAAGGAGGCCGCGGTCCGCCGCGGGCGCGCCGTGATTCTGGGGCGACAGAGCCAGTACAGCGACGTGAACGCGACGAAGTAGAACCACTGGTCGCCGAGTTGGGTGACGAGGCCGAACAGGAAGACGAGCGCGTCCGGTGCCTGCGCAAGGGCGTTTTCGCCGAACCCGCGGGTCTGAAGCGAAAGCGCGAACCGGAACATCTCAGCCGCGGCGTTCGCGGACCGCGTCGATGGCGCGCCCGGGGACGCCGAGGGCGCTCAGGCCGATGCCGAAGATGACGAACAGGACGTAGAGCCCGAGCGTCGACAGGAAGATGATGAGCATGGCGACGACCGCGATGAGGTCCGACTGGAGATAGTAGAACGCGCCGAGCGTGAGGACCACGCCGTAGCCGAGCACGAGATAGGGACCCCAGCCGCGGGCCTTCCCGCGGCGCATCCGGCGGCGGACGTAGCGCTTCAACTCGGCTTCGAGCTTGGGCTTTTCGACCGTCCGGTCGGTCACGTCGTCCTCGAACGCGTCGAGGTCGGCCCGGAGTTCCTCGACCTGCGATTCCAGCTCCTCGATGTCGGGAGCGCCGCGCGGGGAGACGGACGCGCCGGTCTCCGCGTCGCCGGCGTCGTCCGTCCGCGGCCCATCGGTGTCACCTCGGTCGTCGCTCATATCCGTACGAGCGTCATGTCGGCCTCCCGTATGTTGTACCTGCCGGTCCACTCCGGGCGGTCCCCCCGGCGGGTCACGCGGTTCCGCGGGCGGGGCGTCGCCGCCGACCCCCGCGAGGACCGCGTTGACGACCGCGCCCGAAAGCAGGATGAGCCCCGAGAAGTAGAACCACGTCACGAGCAACAGGAGCGTCCCGAGCGCGCCCGCGACCGACGCGCCGGCAACCGACGCGTAGACGCCGAAGCCGACCCCGAGGAGGGTCCAGCCGACGGCCGCGAAGACGGTCCCCGGCGCGACCTGCCGCGGCGAGAGGTCGGCGTCGGGGAAAACGTAGTACAGCGGGAAGAAGGCCGCACAGAGCGTGAGAAGCAGCAGAAGCGGCGAGAGCAGTCGGAGGAACGGAACGTCGAGGAGGCCGAGCAGCGCGGTCAGCACCGCGACGCCGATGGTGCCGACGCCGATGCTGGCGAGGGCGATAGCGCCGTCGCGGAGTTGGTCGACCAATCCCCCCGCCTCGGAGCCGTAGATGCGCGAGAAGGCGATGTCGAGGCCGCGAAAGAGCTTCAGCGCGCCCCAGACCGTCAGCGCGAGACTCACCGCTCCGACGCTTCCCTGTCCGGTGCGGTCCGTGAGGGCCTCCTCGACGAGGTCCTGCCCGGTCGGAACGAGATACCGCTCGACCAGCGTCTGGAGCTGCGCCTGCAGCTCCGCGCCGCCGATGGCGGTGGCGACGACGACGCCGAGGACGAGAAGCGGAATCAGCGAGACGAGCGCGTAGTACGAGATGCTGGCCGCGAGAAACGATATCTCCTTCTCCCGAATCGTGTCGACGACCGCCCGCGCGACGGGGACGACGGTTCGAATCGTGGCGCTCACGTATCCCGGAAACGACACGAGAGACAAAGAAGCTACCCGCCGAGACGGCGGGACGGGTCGGTTACGGCGGGGGTCGGCGGTCGCCGCTCAGATACGGGGGCAGGACTCGAAGTCAGGCTTCGGGGTCGAGCGCGGCGGTCGCCTCGCGTATCTCCGCGACCGTCGCGTCGGTCTTGAACGCGGTGCCGTGGTAGTGGGCGGGCGTGGCGTCGTAGCCGGCGTCGCGGAGCGTTTCGAGGAACGTCTCCATCTTCGAGGCCGAGCGGCCCCAGAGCTTACAGAGGCGGTGCTGGTCGAAGTGAGTCGGCGCGTCGAGTTCGACCGCGAGCGTGTCGAGGAGCTTGCGGGCGCGCTTCGCGGTGCCGAAGTCCTCGGTCACCTCGTCGCGGACGGCCTCGGCGAACGCCGGCTCGGAGACGGGGCCGAGCCAGATGGGACCGGCTTCGAGAATCCGGGTCGAGTCGCAGTTGGCGCACGACTCGGGCGGGTGGGCGATGAGCGAGCGCTCGGCCTCGCGGTGGAGGCAGTCCTCGCAGTGGTAGACGAAGCCGGTCGATTCGAGGAGTTCGTCGGCCTTCGTCGCCCGCTCGTCGAGTTCGAGATACGCCCGCGCGTAGTGGCGCGTCGCGTGCGAGAGAATCGGGACGGCGGCCTTGTCGTAGCGGGCGGCGGTGCGGACCATCGCGCCGAGGAGGGTGCGAAGCCCCATCTCGGGGTGGTAGTCGGTGTTCTGCGGGAGACAGCCGTACTTCCGGATGCCGCTTTTCTGGTGTGCGCCGCACAGCGGGGCGGTGTCGGTGGCGGTGACGCAGACGAGGTCGCGGGTGTTTGCGAACGCGGGGTCGGCGAAGGGCATCGGCGTGCCGAAGGGGTCGAGGTCGACCACGTCGAAGACGGAATCGTACATGAGGGCGTTGGCGTTGCGGTGGACCGCCTCGCCGCCGTTGCCGGCGCGGTCGAGGTTCGACTGGGCGAGTTCGACGGCGTCGGTGTCGAGGTCGGCGCAGGTCACGTCGTAGCCCTCGGCGGCGGCGCGGACGCCCCGGATGCCCGAGGCGGCCATCGCGTCGAGGTAGCTCTCGGCGCGGGGTTCGCGCTCGCGGAAGGCGCGGAGGACGGCCGCGGTGATGTCTCGGTTCAACTCCTGTGTGGGGTTGTAGAAGACATCGTCGCCGGTCCCCGCTGACGCCCCGTCGCGGGCGTCGGGAACCTCGATTTCGACGCCTCCCTCGCTCACGTGCATACCCGCAGTCGCCCGCGCGGGCGGAAACCGGTTGCGATGCGAGTGGGCGACGCGACTGCGGCGGTCGGTCCACCCCGCGGCATCGAATGCGTTTTCACCGCCACCGACGAAGTCGCCGGCGTGGACTCGGCCGACGACTGGCGAGCGGCCCTCGAAGCGGCCGGGCGGCTCTCGCCGAACATCGTGCAGGCCATCGTCGACGCCCACGGCGACCGGGGCGTCACGGCCATCGAGGCCGTCTCCGAGCGGCGGGTGAAGCGCTACCGCGATTTCGACGTGGTCGTCGGCTACGACGACGAGTACGTGGTCGAAGACCGGGGCTGTACCTGCAAGGACTCCCAGTACAACCTCGACCCCGACGAGGGCGAGCGCTGCTGGCACGTCCTCGCGGTCGACGTGGCCGAGGCGCTCGGCGAACTCGACCACCACGACATGTGGTACTCGGACGTGCGGGAGTTCCTGTAGTTTCGCTTCTCGGAACGCGCCCGTTCGGCCCGTCGCCGCGCCGCGGGAACGACCACAATCCTTTCCGAACCGCGCCGCGAACCTCGGCCCAACGGATGGCTGATTTCGACCTCTCTATCGACGAAAAGCGGGTGTACGCGGACAAGTCCGGCAAGCAGACGGCGTACGTCGCCGCGGGCGTCGGGGTCGTGACCGTCGACGTCTCCGACGACCTCGTCGGCGGCTTCCGCATCGACCGCCGGTGTACCGCGCGGGACGCCGCCGGGTCGCCCGGGGAAGTCGCCGTCGCCACCGACGAGGACGTGCTCCTCGTGCAGGGCGACGACTACCACGAACTCGACTTCGGCCCCGCGACGACGGTCGGCTTCCACCGAAATCGCGTCGTCGCCGCCGACGAGGACGGCCGCGTCGCCCGCTTCGACGAGTCAGGGTGGACTGACCTCGGCGCGGTCGAGTCGGTCCGTGCCCTCGACGGGAGCCTCGTCGCGGCCGACGACGGCGTCTACCGCATCGGCGACGACGACGGCCTCTCGCACGTCGGCCTCGGCGGCGTGAACGACGTGTCCGACCCCGCGGGCCGCCTCGGCGGGACCGAGGGAACCCCGCTCGCCGCGACCGACTCGGGGCTGTACGCGCTCGGAAACGGCTGGATGGACGCACTCGACGGGGCGTTTTCGGCGGTCGCGTCGATGCCGGACGGCCGCGCCCACGCGGTCGGCCCGGACGGCGTCGTCGCGCGCGACGAGGAGTCGGGGTCGTGGGACGACGCGCCGATTCCGCTGGACGAGACGGTCGTCGCGCTCGCTCACGACGCCCGCGCCGCCTACGCCGTCACCGACGCGGGGAGCTTCTGCGTCCGACTGACCGGGGGCGACTGGCGGACGCAGGTGCTCGGGTTGGACGCGGTCGGCGTCGCGGTTCGCTGACACGCGACGGGGCTGAACGCAACGAAAAGCGGTTTTACCCCCCACGAGAGACGAACGGGTATGCTCGTACCCGGCGCATCCTCGCAGGCACTCGCGGCCGCGCTCGCCGACGAACTCGGCGAGTCGCTCGCGGCCGTCGAGTACGACCGCTTCCCCGACGGCGAGACGCTGGCCGCGGTCCCCGGTTTCGACGCCGACGCCGCCACCATCGTCGCCAGCACCGCCAGCAACGACGCCTACGTCGAACTGCTCCAACTGCAGGACGCCGTCCGCGAGGCCGGCGCGTCGGCGGTCACGACGGTCATCCCGTACATGGGCTACGCCCGACAGGACAAGGCGTTCGAGGCCGGCCACCCGGTTTCGGCCCGCGCGGTCGCCCGCGCCGTCAGCACGACGACCGACCGCGTCGTGCTCGTCAACCCCCACGAGGACGCCGTCTCGGAGTTCTTCGACGCGCCCGTCGACATCGTCGACGCCGCCGGGCGACTCGCCGAGCCGCTCCCCGAACTCGACGCCCCGCTGTTTCTGTCGCCCGATTCGGGGGCCATCGGCATCGCAGAGACCGTCCGCGACGCCTACGGCGAGGGCCAGACCGACTACTTCGAGAAGGTGCGTCACTCCGGGACCGACGTGGAAATCACGCCGAGCGACGCCGACTTCGCGGGCCGCGACGTGGTCATCACCGACGACATCATCGCCACCGGGTCGACCATGAGCGAGGCCGTCGCCGTGCTCGCCGACGGCGGCGCGAAGCGCGTCTTCTGTGCGACCGTCCACCCGCTTCTGGCTCGCAACGCCCGCACGAAACTCGCCCGCGCCGGCATCGAGCGCGTCGTCGGCACCGACACCATCGAGCGCGACGTGAGCGAGGTGTCCGTCGCGCCCGCTCTCGCCGCCGAACTCGAACGCTAACGAACCACACAGTCTCTCGAAACGGTTTTGCCAGTCCCCGCATCTCGGGATAGTATGGGACGCTACGGAAACATCGACTACCCGCGGATGACCAAGACCGGCCTCGGACTGGGGCTCGCGCTGTTCCTGTTCGGCGCTATCGGCGCGAAAGTCGCCCTCGCCGTGAGCGGCGGTGCCATCCCCGGCTGGGAGCGCACGCTGTTTTTCGACGCCGAGTGGCTCGGCATCGCGATGGTCCTGTTCTCGCCGATTATCTTCGGCATCGTGCTCCCGCTGACGGAGTAGATGGCCGGCACCGACCCGCGGTTCCCCGACGACGACGAGACGCTCGTCCTCGAACCCGACTGCGCGCGCTGTCCGGCGCTCGTCGAGTGCCGAAACCGCATCTCGTGGGGGGTCGGTCCCGACGACGCGACGGTGATGGTCGTCGGTGAAGCGCCCGGCGCGGGCAACCCGGACGCCGACCGCTGGCGGGGCGGCAACTGGACCGGGATGTCCTACACGGCCCGGCACTCGGGCCGCCGCATCCGCGAGACGATGGCCGCCGTCGGCTACGAGTCGGGCGTCTTCTACACGAACGCGGTCAAGTGCTTCCCCTCGGACGGCGAGGGGTCGAACCGCGCGCCCACCGCCGCGGAAAAGGCGAACTGCCGCGACCACCTCGTTTCCGAACTCGAAGCCGTCGACCCCGACGTGGTGGTCCCGACCGGTCGCCACGCGACCGAAAGCGTCCTCGCGCTCGACGACGCCTCGCTGGACGGCTTTCTCGACACCGTCCTCGACCCCGTCGAGAGCGAGCGGTTCGGCTACACCGTGGTCCCGCTTTTGCACCCCTCGTACCGCGACGTGTGGCTGTCGCGTCTCGGCTACGAGTTAGACGAGTATCTGGAGACGCTGGCGGCGTTGCTGCCCGAGCGGTAACCCACCGATTATTGCGCAATTCAATAGACGTATTGCGCAATCTGAGATGGATTGCGCGCAATATCAACTAGTTCGCCGAGGGAACTGCGGGAGGTCGCGCAATCGAGGGTCGATTGCAGGTTCGATTGCGTGCAATTGCGTCTCGCACAGAAGCGTTACCCTCCCAATCGACGGGGAGACGGTCGGCGATTTCTCTCTACCGGCGCCGACGGCGAGACAGACGAACCGAGCAGCAGACGAGACGGCACGCACGAACCGGTCCGAACTTTCTTTTTCCCGCCAATCGACGTGCCACGTATGTCCGACTGCATCTTCTGCGCCATCGTCGACGGCGACATCCCCGGTCGAATCGTCCACGAGACCGAGCACACGCTTGCGTTCCTCGACGCCAACCCGCTCGCGCCCGGCCACACGCTCGTCGTGCCGAAGGAGCACCACGCCCGCCTCGACGAGGTGCCGGCCGACGCGGCGGCCGACCTCTTCGCCGCCGTGAACGACCTCGTCCCGCGCGTCGAGTCGGCGGTCGACGCCGACGCGACGAACGTCGGCATCAACGACGGCCCCGCCGCCGGGCAGGAGGTCGACCACGTCCACGTCCACATCGTCCCGCGGTTCGAGGGCGACGGCGGCAGTCCCATCCACGCCGTCGCGGGCGAGCGCCCCGACCTCTCCGACGAGGAACTGGACGACATCGAGGCGTCCATCTCGGGCTGAAGCGACCGTTCTCGTTCCCGTCAACCCCGCCTTTCCCCGTAAGTATCGATACGAACGCATATATGGCCGCCACAAGTACCGCCAGTCGTGACAGTCCTCCAATCGTTTCGAACGACCCTCCAAGTCGTCACCGAGACGCCCGTGCTCGTCGCGTTCGCCCTCGCGTTCGGGGCCATGAACGCGTTGAACAACGCCTCCGGCCTCGTCAGTGTGGTCGGGACGCTTCTGCTCCTGTTCGGCTCACCGGCGCTCATCGGTGCGTTCTACACCGTCATCGATGACGCGCGACCCGGTTCCGACACCGACCTGCGCGCGTCCACCGCGGCACAGCGCTACTACGTCAGCCTGCTCGGCGCGAGCGTCCTTTCCGGCCTCGTCATCGTGATCATCGCGATGGTCGTCGGCGGCGGCGTCGTCGGCTACATCGGCTTCGACCGGCTCAACGCGGTCCTGAACGGCTCCGCGACCCTCACGCTCGCCGAACTCGCCGCCGCCGGGGCGGCCTTCGTGGTCCTCGCGACGGTCATCTACGTCTTCACGTTCTTCGACACCGCCGTCGTCTTCGACGGGAAGACCGCGGGCGGGTCGCTCAGTCGAAGCGTGAACTTCGTCTTCGGAAACTTCCGGCGGGTCGTCGGCTACGCGGTCGTCGCGACCGTCGCCACCTCGGTCGTCGACCTGCCGGTGCTCTGGTTCGTCACCCTCGACGGGGCGACCACCGTCGCCGGCGCGGTGACGGCGTTCCAAGCGCCGATGTCCGGGGTCGATATCGCCGTCGTGGCCGTCGCCTCGACGGTCACCACGCTCGTCGGGCGGACCTACAAGGTCTGTTTCTACCGGGCCTGCGCGGATGACGCATGGGGTTCGGGGCCGGCGTCGGCCGACGGCGAGTGGTCGGCGTAGTCGCTCGCCCGTTCGTCCCAATCACCTCCACGAGCTGAATAGTATCTTCCAGCGACACCAACACCGGGCGACCGAAGCTATTAATCTGAGCACCCGACCAATCGCGGTATGTCGATTCCCACCACTATCGCGCTCGTCGGAGCCACCGGCGGCGCGGGGACGACCCGACTGACGCTCGAACTCGCCGCGGCGCTCGCGGACGACGGTCGCGACGTGGCCGTCCTCGACGCGGCGTTCGCCACGCAGGGACTCTCGGACTACGTCTCGGGGACGCTCGACCCCGACGCGACGGCGCTCGTCACCGACGACGCGGACGTGCCGCTCGAATCGGGACTGGTCGCGTTCGCCCCCGACGCCGAGGGGCGCGTGGCCGTCTGCCCGGCCGCGGCCCCGTTCGAGCGACTCGCGCGGGCGATGACGCCCGACGCCGCGCGGGCGTTCGAGGGGCGCATCGCCGAGGCCGCAGACGGCTTCGACCACGTCCTCGTCGACGCGCCGCTCCTCGCGTCGAACCAGACGGTCGCCGCCGCCGCGGCCTGCGACCGAGTCGCGCTCGTCGCGCCCGCCACGGACCGCGGTGCCGACGCCGTCGGTCGACTCAGCGCGCGGGCCGCCGACATCGGCACCGACGTCGACGCCGTCGTCTCCACGTTCGGGGAACTCCGCGACGCGGACGTCGTCGTCCCCGAAACCGAGGCGGACGGCATCGCCGACGCGCCGGCGTGCCGTGACGACGCCGAGTTCGCGGCGGGCGTCGGCGCGGTCGCGGAGGTCGTCCTCGACGTCGAACTCGAATCCGCGGCCGCCACCGGCGGAGTCCTCGGCTCGGTCGGCGAGTACGTCCGTCGCTGAGCGCGCGGGGCGTCGAGTACTTCGGGAGAACAGTCGTGCGTCTCGGCCGCTGGCGGTTGTTGGATTTCAATCCAGAGTTCAACCGCATCACAACGAGAATTCGGTAGAAAGACCCAGCGAGTACATATTTTCTAGATATACCGTCTCGATATCCTCATAGTATGTATGGATATAGCTGTCAATCGTCTCTCGATTCGGGTCAGCACTCTCAATTCGATCTCCACGCATATACTGAACCAACTCACGTGGGATCTCACACTCGACTTGCCAGTATGTGCTAAACCGATGCCGCCCGTAATGACTCGTCACCGCTCGATGAACATCGGTCTCGTCATACTCTGGCCTGAACACGCTCGTCCACACGCGGTTGATCGCTTCAGGGGTGATTTGCGAAGCCGTCGTGTGACTCTGGAACACCCACTGACTCCCCGTATCTGGTCGTACCAATAAGTGCTGCACGAGTGATTGGTACACCTCGTCATCTAGTGGGAGGAGTCGCGCTCGGTGTGACTTATTCCCCGGTTCCTCGTATCTCGACGGGATGTAAACCCCCTGGGAGAGGTCCTCGACGATGGGGGTTGTTCCAAGTCCAGGGTATGCTGTGTTCAGTTCCTCGTGGTCAACTGCGAGGTTCGCCAGTCGGAGGTTACTCACCTCACCCGCCCGCAGACCCAGTTTGAGTTGTAAGACGACAATTAGACGGTCGCGGACGTCGGTGATCGTGCGGACGATTTCACCGAGGCGCGTTGGCGAAATTCTCGGCGGGTCTTTCGAGGGGGGTTGTGACAAATCCGTTGTCGCGAACACGTACTCGAACGGATTGTAGCCAGGATCATGCGGGAACACTGAATCGGCCTGCCAGTAGCGATACACTCGATTGAGTCGGTGAAGCCGTGTCCGAATTGTCACGGGCTTCAGCTCTCGCGTTGAGAGACAGTTCTCCACGTACCGGAGGATATGGTCCTCGCTCGGACACGCCGGGTGCCGTCCTACACTGGACATATGGCGAGTCCACTCGTCGATGAGTTGCTGGTATGCTTGTGTGGTTCTAGGGGCAGGGTCGTCTGGCTCGAGGCCACATTTCAGGAAGACTTCAAATGGATCCACCGCCAGCGCTTCGAAGGTCGACTCGTACACCGACAGGGGATCACGTTCTCGTCCGAACGCGGCGCCAATTTCATCGCGAAGTGCATTGCCCGTCGAGTCATAGTCGTCGGTCATTGCGGTGCACCTCCCAACATCATTGTTCTCCTGTCTTCTTCGCCCACAGCGCTTGTGCCGTGGGATAGCTCGCCGCCGCCATCCACACGGGATGATACACGTGTGGGTATCCTGGATGCCGCTGAAGCCATGTGAAGAACTCTTCAACACGAATCCAGTATTCAGAGTAGACTGTGTTGAGCGTCCGCGTCTCCGTTAACTCTGCAAGCCACGCCTCCACGTCGACCGGTCTTGCACACGCGTGATGCCGACCCCGCGACTCTATGTACGACGTGAATGCGGAGCCTGCTTTCCGCAATGTTGCACGGTACGCGTTCGAATCGAAATTGGGGTTCCGTGAGTTGACGAATTCATCCCACACATCTCGTGTCTCAAACGTCGATGAAAACCGCTCTAGTCGTGATCGAGAGGGGACGTCATTCAGTTGTTTGTAGATGCCCATCCGCCGGTGTACGTTGTTTGATTTTTGTCGATTCATACGAATTCGACCGCTTCAGGCAGCCGACACCCCTGTCGGCTGCCAATAAAATCTCATGTTCGACTTGAAGGCTGAGAGTGTACGATATCACCAGTACAGGGCACGGGTGTATCCGCAACAAGACGTTCACAAGGCGTCTTCGACATCTGTTCCGAGTGAGTTCGTATATAGTCTACATGGCCATGAATATCCGCGATAGGCCCTGAGGCTCGAATTAGTGAATTTTGGATTCCTACTCAACTCGTGTTCTGCACTGTACCGAAATTCCGTATTGCCGGTACACCTCGACGTAGGTGGGGTGTATCGGGGATATAGAAATATGCTGTCCACTCGAATAACCACCTGAGACTGACAGTGAGTCAGAGCGAATCACCAGTGGTTGAAATCGTCGTAGAGAGAGTATACAGCCCTGTTCGAGCTAGTATTCGAATTCATGTCGACGTCTCGAAATAGGTATCTGACGGCCGTTTCACGACAGCACCACGGGCGATAGCTGGCTACACCCCTGTTCGAGCCTTATGTTGCGGATACACCCAATCGGTGTACTCGAAGCGGGGAGAGTGAATCCGTCTCGATATGAAGTGGGGGCTGTGATGCAAAGGGAGATTTCTCTGACTGCTCTTCCGGAAGCTTCTCAAAGGATTCGGCGGCGATAGCTTGCCGGGAGGTGACTTCATAAACTTTACAGTTTTGACTATCTCGGTGCTTGTGAGAGGAAGAATTGAGACCGTCCACAGGCGCTCCCAAACCAGCTGACATCGACGCAGTCGGCCAAGACTCGGGCGATGAATGTCTACGTCGCGCGGTACACGTCGCCGCGGGGCTCGTAGATGTCGCCTTTCATCTTGAGCTTGTCCAGCTGGTCGTTGACCGTCTTCTCGTCCATGTTCAGCTCGCTGTTGGCGCGTTCGAGGACCTCCTCGTGGGGCGCGCCCTCATCGTACTCCTCCTGCATGGTGCGGATGAGTTCGAGCAGGTTCTTGATGCGGTCGCGCTGGGTCTTCGAGCGACCCGTCTCGACGATGTCGGCGTCGAACTCGCCGGTCTCGGGGTCCATGCCGATGTCGCGCAGGCAGGACTCGACGATGCCCGTGACGCGCTCTGCGTCCTCGCGGGTCACCTTGTCCGAGAGGCGGACGCGGGCCGAGGCCTCGCCGAGCCGGACGAGCGCTTCGAGCTTCCGGGCGGTCACGGGGACGGGGGCGTCCTCGTCGGCGCCGCGAGCGCGGAAGTCGACGTAGAAGTCGCGGATGACCTGTTTCGCCTCGTCGGTCATCGTCGGGTAGCAGGTGCGCTTCGCGTAGGCGATGTACTTGCGAAGCAGTTCCGCGTCGATGGTGGGCGCGACCTCGTCGGTGACGGCGTCGACCTGCTGTTCGGTGAACTCGGAGTTGGCGACGTTCGTCCGCTGGGTGTTCAGCTCGCCCGCGTAGTTCGTCTTGAGGATGTGGTCCGCGAGCTTCGAGTCCTCGTCGGGGTCGGGGTCGTCCGTGACCGTGAAGATGAGGTCGAACCGGGAGATGAGCGCGGGTTCGAGGTCGATCTGCTCGCCGATTGGCTCGTACTGGTCGAAGCGGCCGTACTTCGGGTTCGCCGCGCCGAGGAGCGAACACCGCGACTTGAGCGTCGCGTTGATGCCGGCCTTCGAGACCGAAATCTGCTGTTGTTCGAGCCCCTCGTGCATCGCGGAACGGTCCTCGGGTCGCATCTTGTCCAGTTCGTCGACCGCCGCGATACCCTTGTCCGCGAGGACGAGCGCGCCGGCTTCGAGCGTCCACTGCTGGCCGTCGCCGAAGTCGTCGCGGACGGCGGCGGCGGTGAGACCCGCCGAAGACGAACCCTTTCCGGAGGTGTAGACCGAGCGAGGAGCGATGTGGCGGATGTACGATAACATCTGGGAGTTGTGCGAGACGAGCCCGTTAGAAACGTAGCTGTGGGTGCCTTCGACTTCGAGGTCGTACACCCACTCTTCGGCGGGTTCGACGCGCTCTATCGACTCGATGCGCTCCCAAGCGACGTTGCCGTCTACGAGCGACCGGAGCCCAGAGACGCGGTCCACGAGCGAGCGGCCCCCGTCAGCGACCGCTCGTGCTTCTTCGTCGTCTCGATTCTGTAGTGCGCCTTCGAACGCCGAGACGACGCGAGCGAGACTGCCACGACTCGGGTTACGGTCGCCTCGTTCGTAGTGCTGGTACGTCGAGCGCGGAAGGCCACACTCGGCCTGCGTGAGTCCGAGTGCCTCGCGGAGTTCACGAAGCTCTCCGCCGGCGGGAATCAAATCGGTGTTCGTGTTCCCGTTCGTTCCTCCGAACTCGGCGGTCGCGAGCGATTTCCGCTCGGTCACGAATCCGATTTCGTCGACGTACGTCTCGAAGTCGTCGCCGCTGATTCGGAGCCGGTAGCTCCCGTTGTGTCGCGGACGCAGTTGCGACCGGATACCAGCGGTGAGCAGGAGCGTCCGAACGTCTTCGAGGAGTTCGCGACTCATCGAGGCAACCGTTATCTCTCGTTGACTCGCCGAGACGTGACCTTCGCCTTCGATGAGCGCGCGGAGGAACGCCCGGCCGGTGTCCGCGCTCGCCGACATGAGCTGTTCCGGGATTCGCTGCTCGGCCGAGCCCGCTAGGAGCGTCGGGGAGAGATTTTCGAGGAAGCTAACGAGCTCCCCGGACCCACAGATGACCTCACGCGCGCTCTTTCCTTCGTGTGGGGTCCGCTCGAAGTAGTTGACGCCGAGACGGTCGAACGCGTCCGCCACGTCGTCGAGCACTTCGCGGTCGTTGTTCGTGACGGAGACGAACCCGGTCGCATCGTCACGCTGTTCGACGTACCCCTCAGCGACGATGTAGCCGACGAGCCGAGCGAGCCAAGGTTGCCACTCGTCCGGGAGGTCGAGTCGAATCGCGTTGTGCGATTTCGACCGCCGGAAGTCGACGTCGAGTTCGTCCCGACCCGTCGCCGGAAGCGAGCGCGGTGCCGCGAGGAATGCGCCTTCGGTTAGCTCGTCCGCCCTCACCGCGGTCGTCATCCCGTCGGTACGGGTGAACAACGGGTGGGACGGGGTGACCTCGATTTCGCGGCCGGTGTTCGTCTGGATACGGAGCATTCGGTCCGGGGCCTCTCGCTTCCAGACTTTCGTCGCCTGTCGCGGCGTGAGCGTTCCGTCGGGACCGAGCGATGGGACGGTGAAGTCCGCAGTGTCCCAAACCCCATCATCGATGGGTTTCGGGTCATCGAGGTTCGATTCGACCAACGCTCGAATCGGCACGTCTCTCCCGTCAGCGAGCGTCACACGAGTGTCGCCGTCGACACACTTCCCGGTACCGGGGTCCCCTATCAGCAGCATGTGCAGGTCGCCGCGAATCCGCGAGCCGTCGGGGAGGTGTTTCGTCACGCCCGAAAACAGCTGGAGAATCATGGCCATCTTCTCCTGTTCGTAGCCGTAGATGGCGGGCGCGACGGACTCGACCATCTTCTCGTAGATGGCCGGGTCGTTCGAGAGTTCGACGATTTCGGCCACGTCCTCGTCGGAGATCTCCATGTCCTCGAACTCCTCGTCCTCGATGGTGAGCGAGATGCCCTCCATGTAGTAGTCGAAGACGGGAGTCTTCTCGTTGCCCGAGGTCTGCTGTTCGATGTGGAGGACGCCGACGACGGTGACGTGGTCGCCGGCGGTGACCTTGCCGGTCACGTCGTCCGAGAGGTTGATGTCGATGTTCTGCGGCGTCTCGCCCCCGCGCAGGCCCTCGGGGGACTCCTGGACGCGCAGTTTCTGTGAGTCGACGAAGTTCGACTGGTCGAAGTCGATGCGGAACGGCCCCTGACGCTCGCATCCCTGGCACTCGTGGGGTTCCTGAAAGCCGCCGTCTCCCTGCGGGATGTAGCTCATCGTCCCGCAGCGCTGGCACTCGAAGGCGGCCTCCGTGATTTTCGGGCGCACGTCGGTCGCCTTCCGGACGATTCCCTGCACCGAGATGAGCGTCCCGATGTGGTCGTCGTTGACCCGGATGTTCCGGATGTCGACCGTCTCGGGGAGGTTGCGCATCCGGACGTGGGCCTGCCCGAGTTTCACGTCCGCGGGGAGGTCGAACAGGCGCAGAGCCTCTTCCGCGTACTCCTGGAACTGCCCGGGCTTCGTGATGTAGTCGTCTGCGAGCTCCGCGTCGAACCGATAGAGGTCGTCGTAATCGATGTACAGCGACCGCTTTTCCTTCGGGTACTGCTGTGCGAGCGTCCCGATCTCCTCTCGGTAGTAGTTTCGGTAGAACTCGATGAACCGCTCCGTCAGGTCTCGGTTCTGGGGGGCCTGCGCCATCGCACAGGGGTATGTCCCCAAGTGGTTAAGAACCTTCGTCGTCTGACCGACCGCTACAGTGACACGTCGGTCTCGATGTCTTCGGTCGCCTCGCGGAGGCCGTCGCGGCGGGCGTCCTCGGCCAGCCGATTCGAGAGGTCGTCGTCGGTCAACAGCTCCGCGAAGTCGTCGCGGAAGCGGTAGTTGGCCCGGCTCGAACGGATGTCAGCCTCGGCGACGGGGCGGCACTCGGAAACGACCTCGACGGGCACTTCAAGCGTCTCGGCGATGGTCTCGTCGTCCGCGCCGTCGACGAGCAGGCTGTCGAAGCGGTCGGCGTCGAACGGGAACTCGCGGTCGGCGTCGCGGACGAGGTGGAGGTCGAACCGGGCGGTGCGAACCGCCTCGGGCGACGCGTCGAGTTCGACCGCGAGGTCGGCGTCGGAGTCGCCGTCGAAGAAGCCGACGACGAGCGCGACGAGCGCGTCGTCGCCGAGGTCGGTGTCGAACGCGTAGCGCTCGCGCATCGTCGCCACGATGCCGCGGACGCGCTCGCGGACCGCTTCGGGGTCGTCCACGTCGGCGAGCGACCCGCGCGACTCGGACTGCTGTTCGGTCACGGTGTCCGACCCGGTCGCCTCGATGAAGATGTCGCGGAGCTCGGCGGTCTTTTCGTCCATACCCTGAGAATGGCACGTCCAGCGTCTTTAATGATGCTGACCCGAGCGCCGCCGAGCGCCGGAGAGACGACTCGAATCGCCCGACAAGCCGCGAACCGGCTCCCCGCCCGCGAACTCCGTAAACCGATAGGTTAAACTAGGTTTACGAGACAGCGACTGGCATGGCAACCGAACGCGAGTCTGTCGAACTCGTCGGCGACGAACTCGTCGGCAACATCGCCCGCGCCGCCCTGTTCGCGGCGCTCATGGGCGCGGGCAGTTACGTCTCGTTCCCGAACCCCGTCTCGCCGATTCCGGTGACGATGCAGGTGCTCGTCGTCTTCCTCGCGGGCATCTTCCTCGGTCCCGTCTGGGGCGGCGGCTCCATGGCGCTCTACCTCGTCGCGGGCGGCCTCGGCGCGCCGGTGTTCGCCGGCGGCTCCGCCGGATTCGCGCCGCTCGTCGGGCCGACCGCGGGCTACCTCTGGTCGTACCCGGTCGCCGCGGTCATCGTCGGCCTCGTCGTCCACGGCGGCGTCAGCGTCGGCGACTACCGCGTGAGCACCGCCCGGCTCGTCGGCGCGATGGTCGCCGGTACCGTCGTCGTCTACGCCTTCGGGACGCTCGGGTTCGCGTACGTCCAGCGCGTCGGCCTCGAATCCGCCTTCTGGACGGCCTCCGCCGCGTTCATCCCCGCCGAGGCGTTCAAAATCGCCGCCGCGGTCGGCATCGTCCGGTCCGACGCCATCGCCGCCCAGTAGATGATTCGCGTCGAGGGACTCGTCCACCGGTACGGCGACACGGTCGCGGTCGATGGCGTGGACCTCGCCATCGACGACGGCGAGTGCGTCGTCCTCGCGGGCGCGAACGGCTCCGGCAAGACCACGCTCGTCCGCCACTTCAACGGCCTGCTCGACCCCGACGAGGGGTCTGTGTCGGTCAACGGCCGGAACGTCTCGGACCACCTCGTCGCCGCCCGGACCGCCGTGGCGATGGTGTTCCAGCACCCCGAAGACCAACTGGTCGCGGCCACCGTCGGCGCTGACGTGGCGTTCGGCCCGGAGAACCTCGGCCTCGACCGCGACGAAATCGACCGCCGCGTCAGCGAGTCGCTGGCCGCGGTCAACCTCGACGGCCGGGGGGACGAGCGCGTCGACGCCCTCTCCGGCGGCGAGGTCGAACGCCTCGCCATCGCCGGCGCGCTGGCGATGCGCCCCGACCACCTCGTCTTGGACGAACCGTTCACCGGCCTCGACGAACCCGCCCGGCGCTCGGTGCTCGCCCGCCTCCGCGACCTCCGCGCCGAGGGTACGAGCCTCGTCGTCGTCACCCACGACCTGCGCGACGTGGCCGAGTTGGCCGACCGCGTGGTCGCCCTCGCCGACGGCGGGGTCGCCCTCGACGCCGCGCCCGACGAGGCCGCAGACCGCCTCCCCGACCTCGACGTTCGCCCGCCGTGTTGACCTACGAGCCGGGCGACAGCCTCGCCCACCGACTCGACCCGCGGACCAAGCTCGCGGTGCAGGTCGCCTTCGCGGCGGCCGGCTTCGCGCACACGACGCCCGCCGGACTCGTCGTTCTCGGCGTCGTCGCCGCGGGCTGTCTCCGCGCCGCCGACGCGTCCCCCGTCTCGGCCCTCCGCGACCTCCGCTATGCGATTCCGTTCCTCGCGCTCGGCCCGGTCGTCGAGGCCGCCCGCCTCGGCGCGCCGTGGTTCGACCCCGAGGCGGCCGTCGACCCCGCGCTCGCCAGCGTCCGCGTGTTGCTCGTCTTCTTCGTCGCGGCGGCGTACGTCAGGACGACGCCCGTCCGCGAGTCCCGCGCGGCGATTCAGCGGCTCGTGCCGGGTCGGTTCGGCGTTGCCCTCGGCGTCGGCGTCGCACTCGTCTTCCGGTTTCTCCCGCTGGTCCGCCGCGACCTGCGTCGCGTCCGCGAGGCGCAGGCGGCCCGCCTCGGGAGCGAACGACGGCTGGACGAACGGCTCTCGCTCGTCGCCGCCGGCGGCCTCCGGCGGTCGTTCGCGCGGGCCGACGCGCTCGCGCTCGCCCTCCGCACGCGGTGTTTCGCGTGGAACCCGACGCTCCCCGAGATTCGGTTCGGCCGGCGCGACGCGCCCGGGCTCGTCCTCGCCGCCGCGCTCCTCGCGAGCGCCGCGCTCTGAACCGAGGACCCGCACAATCCGCCGACCGGCGTGCAGTGGGTGGCAAGATTTAACCCTCCGTTCTCCGGTGATTGATTATGGACTTTGCGGCACAGGCGGACGTTACGCGGGAGACGTTCTGGACGATTAGTCCGGTCGGCGAGGCGCTCTTCTACGGTCTCGCCGCCATCGCGTCGCTCGTGTTCCTCTACGGGGTGTACGAGCGGTTCGCCCGGTACGCGCGCGGCGGCGAGGACCCGTTCGACCGGCTGTCCGACCTCCCGGGGCGGACGGTTCGGGCGGCGAAGGTGGTGTTCTCCAACGAAAAGCAGTTCGAGCGCGACCGGTTCGCCGGCGTGATGCACGCGTTCATCATGTGGGGCTTTCTGACGCTCCTCATCGGGACGACCATCCTCGCCATCGACATCGACGTGTGGCGGCGGGTGACTGGCAGTTCCTTCTTCGTCGGCGACTTCTACCGCTCGTACTCGTTCGTCATGGACCTCATGGGTCTCGCGTTCGTCGTCGGCGTCGGGATGGCGCTGTGGCGGCGCTACGGGGTCCGACACCCCCGACTGTGGGGCAAACACACCGGCTTCGAGGACGCCGCGTTCGTCTGGACGCTGTTTCTCCTCGGCGTCGGCGGCTACGTCCTCGAAGGCGTCCGCATCGTCGGCACCGACTTCCCCGACTTCGAGACGGTGAGCTTCGTCGGCTACTTCGTCGCCGTCGTGTTCGAGGCCGCGGGCATGGGGCAGGGCCTCGCGCAGACGCTCTACTGGTTCGGCTGGTGGTCCCACGCGCTCCTCGCCTTGGCGTTCGTCGCCGCCGTCCCCTACGCCAAGCCCCTGCACATGCTCACCTCCTTCGCCAACGTCGTCACCGCAGACGAGAAGGCCGGCAAGCGCCTGCCGGCGGTGCCCGCGGACACGCCGCCGGACGAAATCGGCTACGTCTCCGAGGACGACTTCTCGTGGAAGGCGATGCTCGACATGGACGCCTGCACGAAGTGCGGCCGCTGTACCGACGCCTGCCCGGCGAAGGCCTCCGGCCGCAACCTCGACCCGCGGGACGTGATTCTCGACCTGAAGACCTACCGCGAGTCGGTCGACGCCGGCGGCGACTCAATCGACATCGTCGCGGACGGCAGCACCTCCGTCGTCGACGCCGAGTCGATGGAGTCCTGTATGGCCTGCATGGCCTGCATGGACGCCTGCCCGGTCGATATCGAGCACCTGACGCACTTCACCGAGATGAACCGCCGGCTCACCGAGACGGGCCAACAGCAGGAGCCGGTCCAGGAGGCGATGATGAACATCTTCCAGAACGGCAACGCCTTCGGCGACCCCCAGCGCAAGCGGCCCGACTGGACCGACGACCTCGACTTCGAGGTGCCCGACGCCCGCGACGAATCGGTCGAGTTCCTCTGGTACGTCGGCGACTACCCCTCCTACGACGAGCGCAACCGCGCCGTCGCCCGCTCTTTGGCCCGCATCTTCGAGGAAGCCGGCGTCTCCTACGGCATCCTCTACGAGGACGAACAGCACGACGGCAACGACGTGCGCCGCGTCGGCGAGGAGGGCCTCTACGAGATGCTCGTCGAGGACAACGTCGCCGCGATGGCCGACTGCGAGTTCGACAAAATCGTCTGTACCGACCCCCACTCGTACAACACGTTCAAAAACGAGTACCCGGAGATGGACGACTCGTTCGACTACCCGGTGTACCACTACACTCAACTGGTCGAGCGCCTCGTCGGCGACGACCGCCTCGGCCTCGCGGGCGACGAACTCGCCGCCCAGACGGTGACGTACCACGACCCGTGTCACCTCGGCCGGTACAACGGCGAGTACGAAGCGCCCCGCGAAGTCATCCGCGCGACCGGCGTCGAACTCGCCGAGATGCCGCGCAACCGCGACCAGTCGTTCTGCTGCGGCGGCGGCGGCGGCGGCCTCTGGATGGACCACGACGAGGAGTCGAAGCCGTCCGAAGAGCGCCTGCGCGAGGCGCTCGACGACACGACCGGCGGCGTCGAGCGGTTCGTCGTCGCCTGCCCGATGTGCGCGACGATGTACGAAGACGGCCGCAAGACCGGCGACTACGAGGACGACATCGACGTCGTGGACATCTCCGAACTCGTCGTGGAGGCGCTCGACGCGAAGGCCGCCGCGACGACGGAAGCAGGCGCAGATACGACGCCCGCGTCGGCCGACTGAGTCGGTGACGCGGCCGGTTTCTTCGATTCTATTCTACGTCCAAGCGGTCGAGGGACTCGCGGATGACGCCCGCCGACTCCCGGAGCGCGGTCGTCTCGTCCGCCGAGAGGTCGAACTCGTGGACGTCGCGGACGCCGCCTTGGTTGACGGTACACGGGAGGCTCATGTAGACGTCGTCGATGCCGTGTTCGCCCGAGACGAGCGTCGAGACGGTGAGGATGGAGTTGTCGTCGCCGAGGATGCGTTCCGTGGTCGCGGCCACCGAGCGGGCGACGCCGTAGTTCGTCCGCTCCTTGCGCTCGATGATCTCGTAGGCGGCCTCGCGCACCTCCGCTTCGACGCGGGCTTTGAGCGCGTCGACGTCGTCGACGCCGTGGCTGGTGGCGTACGACCCGAACGGGATGCCGCCGAGGTTCGCCGAACTCCAGACGAGCACCTCGCTGTCGCCGTGCTCGCCGACGACGTAGGCGTGGACGTTCGCCGGGTCGAGGTCGAACTCGCGGCTGAGCGAGTGACGGAACCGCGACGTGTCGAGGACGGTCCCCGACCCGATGACGCGCTCGGCCGGCAGGTCCGACACCTTCCACGTGACGTACGACAGCACGTCGACGGGGTTGGTGACGATGAGCATGACGGCGTCGTCGTTCAGTCCCTCCGTAATCTGCGGAATCATGTCGGCGAAGATATCGGCGTTCCGCTCCATCAGGTCGAGGCGGGTCTCGTCCGGCTTCTGACTGGCCCCGGCGGTGACGATGACCACGTCGGCGTCCCAGCAGTCCTCGTAGTCGCCCGTCCGCACCCGGACCGGCGACGTGAAGTACGACCCGTGGTTGAGGTCCATCGCCTCGCCCGCGACGCGCTCCTCGTCAATATCGACGAGGATGATTTCGCCCACGAGACTGCTCTCCATCAGCGCGAACGCCGTGCTCGACCCGACTGCGCCCGCACCGCCGACGACCGCGACCGTACCTTTGCCGCGTTCAGTGCTCATACCGGCCGTTCGGGCGACGCCTTGATAAAAACAGAGCTCCGTTTCGAAGAACTGGGAGTACAACTCCCGTAACGGATGATAATTTGTGAGATACCGGTCGGTGGCGGGTCATTTTTTGAAATGAAGAATAATCGGAGTCGCCGAACCGTCGCACCGGTACCACGCCGACCGTCGCGGGTGCGGTCGCCCGCCGCCCGCGACGCTATTCGCGGTCGTACTCCTTCTTGAAGCCGCGGAACTCGGTCCGGTGGGCCTCCTCGTCGGCGAGGATGGTCACGGCGAGGTCCTCGGTGACTGGGTCGTTGGCCTCCTCCGCGGCGTCGATGAGCGCCCGGTAGGTCTCGATGGCGTCCTCCTCGGCCGTGAGGACGCCGTTGATGACGGCGAGCACGTCCGTGCTGTCCTCCGGGGGCTGGAGGTCGTGCTGGCGCGCCTCGAAGGACGCCGAACCCGGCGGCTTTTCGTCGAGCTGCTTCAGCCGGTTACCCAGCTGTTCGGCGTGGGTGAGTTCCTCCTGAATGTCGGTCTGGAGGGACTCCTTTATCTCCTCCGCCCGGACGCCGTCGAGGACGATGGAGTTCGTCATGTAGTTCATCACCGTCTCGATCTCGTCCTGATAGGCGCGCTTCAACAGCGCGGTCACGTCCTCAGACATAGCGACTTCGTATTGACGCTCTGGCAACAAATAGCTGTTCGCCGCGGCGGGCCAAGCGGGTGGCCAACGCGTCGGCGTCGGGGAAAATCGGCGTGCGAGACGGGTCGGCGGCGCGGGGGAGTCAGTCTTCGAGCGCGACGAGTTCGACGACGTAACCGTCGGGGTCCTTCACGAACGCCGCGCGGGCGTTCGCCGGGTCGATGTCCACCGGCGGCTTGACGACCTCGGGCGACTGCGCTTCGACGATGTCCTCGAACGCGCGGTCGGCGTCGGCGACTTCGACCGCGACGTGGTCGATGCCGGCGGGTTCGACGCGGGCCGCCGAGGTCGGGTCGTACTTGAACTGCAGTTCCATGTCGGTGTCGTCGCTACCGACGTAGACGTTCCGGACGCCGTCGAGTTCGAACTCGTTCGTCTGTTCGAGGCCGAGGTCGGCGTAGAAGTCGAGCGTGGCGTCGATATCCGAGACGACGAGGGCGGTGTGGATGAGACCCATGGCCGACGCGACGCGGCCCGGAGAGATAACGTCTGGTCTTCGCGTCAGGCCTGCCGCGAGGCGTCCACGTCGATGGCGTCGACGGGACAGATGTCGACACAGAGCATGCAGTCGATACACTGGTCTTCGTTGGTCGGTTCGACCTTCCGCTCGCTCACCGGGTGGTCGGGCGTGTCGACCCACGTGAACACGTCGACGGGGCAGTTTTCGAGGCACGCGCCGTCCGCGAGACAGATGTCGTAGTCGACGGCGACGTGGGTGCCGTGGATGCCGAGTTTCGCCGGCGGGTCGACGGGTCCCCAGACGGCGACGCCGTTTTCCTCGCCCGCACGTTCCCGGTTCTGGTCGAAGTTCGAGTCGATAGCCATCGCCGGGCGTTGGCCGCACCGCGTACTAAAACGCCCGCATCGGCGACGCGAGAAATCGGGGACCGCGTCGGGGACGGCGAAAGGAAAGCAGCGAACTGGGCGTCGGGCGGGCGACTATACCCGCGCGGCCTCGATGTGTTCGAGGACGCGCGAGATGTGGTGGTCGTCCCGGGCGGGTGCCCGCTTCCGATAGGTGCGGAGGGCGTCTACGAGATAGTCGAGTTCGGCGCTGTCGAAATCTTCGTCGCCGGCCTCGACCCGCGCGAGCAGGCCGGGGGCCGGCGTCGGCTCTTCGTCTGCATCGACCGCCCGCTCGATGGCGTCGAGCAACGCGGCGTGGACGACCCACGTCTCTTCGCGAGACAGGTCGAGCGCCGTCGGACGGTCCTGGGCCGATGTGGTCATTGTGGGGCCTCTATCGTATCCTATGGGCGGGGAGATATAAATGTATGTGTACTGTTGTCATGCGTCACGCACGACCGCGAAAGCCACGGGGGCGTCCGCTCCCGAGTTCTAGTGGAATGCTTCGATTCCCGTCAGGTCCGCGCCGAGAACGAGCGTGTGGATGTCGTCGGTCCCCTCGTAGGTGTAGACGGTCTCGATGTTCTCCATGTGGCGCATCGGCGAGTAGTCGGTCGTGATGCCGTTGCCGCCGAGCATCTCGCGGGCCGTTCGGGTCACCTCGCGGGCGACGCGGACGTTGTGGCGTTTCGCCATCGACACCTGCTGGTGCCGCAGGTCGCCGCGCTCTTTGAGGTCGGCGAGGCGGTGGGCCATCAACTGCGCGTTCGTGATTTGGGTCGCCATCTCGGCGAGTTTGCCCTGCTGGAGCTGGAACCGCGCGATTGGGCCGCCGAACTGGTCGCGGTCCTTCGCGTACTGACGGGCGTCTTCGAAGGCGTCGCGTGCCGCGCCGACGACGCCCCACGCGATGCCGAACCGCGCCTGCGTGAGACACGAAAGCGGCCCCTTCATCCCCTCGACGCCCGGGAGGACGTCTTCCTCGGGGACCCGCACGTCGTCGAGGCCGATTTCGCCCGTGACCGACGCGCGCATCGAGAGCTTGTCCTCGATTTTGTTCGTCGTCACGCCGTCGCGGTCGGTCTCGACGAGGAACCCGCGGACCGGCGACCCCTCCGCCGACACGTCGCGCGCCCAGACGACCGCCACGTCGGCGATGGGCGAGTTCGTAATCCACGTCTTCGAGCCGTTGAGGACGTAGCCGTCGGCGTCGCGCTCGGCGCGGGTCTCCATCCCCGACGGGTCGGAGCCGTGTTGCGGTTCGGTCAGACCGAAACAGCCGACCGCTTCGCCCGACCCGAGTTTCGGGAGCCAGCGCTGTTTCTGCTCGTCGGAGCCGTAGGCGTGGATGGGGTAGATGACGAGCGACCCCTGGACGCTCGCCATCGACCGGAGGCCGGAGTCGCCGGCTTCGAGTTCCTGCATCAGGAGGCCGTAGGCGAGCTCCCCGAGACCGGGGAGGCCGTAGCCGTCGAGGTTGGGCGCGTAGAAGCCGAGTTCGCCCATCTTCGGAATGAGGTCGGTCGGGAACGTCCCGGCCTCGTAGTGCTCGCCGATGTCGGGTTTGACCTGCTCGTCGACGAAGCGCCGGGCCTCGTCGCGGACGAGTTTCTCTCCGCCGGTCAGGTCGCCCTCCAATTCCAGATAATCGAGCATGATGGTTTCTGCGCTCGGCGCGGTGAAAAGCGATTCGCTCGGTCGAGGTTCGCGGAGACGGACGGTCGAAAAGCCGGGCGGTCGTGATTCAGAGACGGCTCCGAAACCGCGAGACGGCAGTCGAGCCGTCAGGCCGCCGATTCGACCGAGCCCGCGTTCGCCCGGTTCACGTAGCCGACGAAGTTGTCGAACAGGCGCTTGGCCTCGCAGGCCGCGGCGTAGTTCTCCGGCGTGATGCCGTCGACGACCGACTGAATCCGCTCGTCGGGGAGGAACTCCTTCTGCCGGGCGATGGTCTCGGCGGTGTCGGTGTCGTACTCGGGGTGGAACTGGACGCCGAAGGCGTGGTTCCGGCGGAACGCGTGGACGCCGAACTCGTTTTCGGCGAGGAGGTCCGCGCCCGACGGGAGTTCGGCCACTCGGTCGCCGTGGGAGGTGAAGACGGTGAATCGCTCGCCGATGCCGGCGAGGATGTCGTCCTCGTCGTCGGCGCGGGTGCGTTCGATTTCGTTGTAGCCGAGTTCGAACTCGCCCATGTCCTCGACGGTGCCGCCGAGGGCCGCCGCGACGACCTGATGGCCGAAACAGACGCCCAAGAGAGGAACGCCGCGCTCGTCCGCGTCGGCGACCCACGACACGAGGCTTCGAATCCACGGCTCGTCCCAGTAGACCGACGACGACGAGCCGCTGATAACGACGCCGTCGTAGTCGAAGTGGTCTGGGAGACGGCCGTCGGTAACGTCGAACTCGACGAGGTCGGCGTCGAGTTCGCGCCTGAAGTTTCGTGACGTGCTCGAATCGCCGTGGGAGGCGTCCAAGAACGCGAGTCGCGGGCGAGTCATCGTGGAGAGACAATCGGCGGGGCTCTAAAGAAGTTGCGCCCGGACCGCTCACTGCCGGCATCTGCGAGGCGCGACGGCGGCCGCGACAGCGGGGCGAACGCGCCGGAACGACGCTCAGTCGTCGCCGACCGATTCGAGAAAGGAGACGAGCGCGTCGTTGACGAGCCGCGACCGCTCGACGGTGACGAGGTGCCGCGCGCCCGCGAACGACTCGAACTCGCCGCGCGGGAGTCCCTCGGCCAGCGCGCGGCCCCCCTCGACCGGCCAGACCGGGTCGTCGTCGCCGTGGAGGACGAGCGTCGGGACCGTCACCTCGTACAGCGGGCCGGCGTCGTAGTCGGCGACGGCGGCGGCCTGCGCGGCCCACGCCTCCGGGTCGGCGTCTTCGCGTCCGCGCCACGAGACGAGTTGGTCGACCACCTCGGGCTGTTCCGCGCGGAACGCCTCGGAGAGCGCCGGCGCGAGCGACTCGCGGAGCGCGGCCGGGTCGTCGGGCGCGGCAGAGAGCGGTTCGGGGTCGACTCCCTCCCCGGAGGCGGCGGTGCCGACGAGCGTGAGGCTCCGGGCGCGGTTCGTCGTCCGCGCGGCCTCCAGCGCGACCAGCCCGCCGAGGCCGAACCCGACGAGGTGGGCCTTCCGGACGTTCGCGTCCGCGAGGACGGCCACGAGGTCGGAGACGAGCGTCTCGACCGAGTACGGTCCCGCGGGGGCGTCGGAGCGTCCGGCCCCGCGGAGGTCGGTCACGAGGCTCTCGTAGGGGCCGGCGACGGCGGCGTGTTGCCAGCCCCACTGCCACGCGCCGTAGCCCGCGTCGCCGACGAAGGCGACCGTCTCGCCGTCGCCCTCGCTGTCGTAGTACAGTTCGACCCCGTCCGCGACTGCCGTGGGCATACCGGTGGCTCGGCGGGCGAGCGACTTAGGGCGTCCGTCTCGGGCGCGAAAAAGCGAAAACGAAGCGAACTCGCGGGAGCCGCGGGACCGACTCAGGCGTTCAGGACCGTCCGGAGCACGTCGGGGGCCTCGTCGAGCGCGTCGTCGAGCGCGTCCACGTCGGGGCCGCCGCCCTGCGCGAAGTCCGCGGGGC
>NZ_CSTE01000003.1 GCF_001368915.1 Haloferax massiliensis
CTCGTCGGCCGCCACCGCCGCCGCTCTTGCCTTTCGCGCTCGCGACCCCGACGGGGCTGAGCGCGGCCAGCGACTGCGGGTCGAATCCCGACAGCGACGACTGGTCGGCGGCTTCGTAGCGGGACATCACCCACGTCTGGTCGGCGAGGTCGACGACGAGCGAGCCGTCGGACACCTCGAAGTCGGAGACGACGCTCGATTTCCGCGGGGGAGGGGAGTTCGAACCGAGACAGCCGGCGAGTCCGCCGACGGCCCCGAGACCGGTCAGTTGGAGGAACGTACGACGCTTCATGGGGACTCTCGTCTCTGTCAATCAGAAAACTAGGATAACAGTCTTGTGGTTCGATACGTCTCGCGCGACGGACAGTACGGTTCGCTGATCGGTCTAGGAGGGAACCACCCGGAACGCGGCTCTGACGCTCCCGACGACCAGCCTGTCGAGCGAGCGCGTCGCCGCGCCGAACGAGACGAAGAAGACGACCATCACGAGGAACTCGACGAGGGGGAACGCGCCGAACAGGAAGACGCCGAGACCGAGGTCCGCGACGAGTCGGATGAGCGCGATGCCCGCGTCGACGGCGCGGTCGAACGTGACCGCGGCGATGAACCCGGCGACGACGGCGACGACGGCGGACGACAGAAGTCGGAGCGCAGAGGGGGCGGCCCGCACCGACCGCGCGCCGTCGGTTCGGCGGCCGTCGTCGGAGACGAGCCCGAGCGCCGCGAGTTGCCGGCGGAGTTGGTCGAGCGTCGTCACCGCGAAGACGAACCACAGCACCGCCGCGAGTCCGAAGCCGACCGCCGACGCAGAGAGCCCGGTGACGGCGCTCGTCAGGATATCGACGACGGTCGGCGTGGCGCGCTCGACGAACAGGTAGAAGACGACGAACCCGAGTGCCGCGTCCACGGGTCCGTACGCCGGGAAGGGCTCGCGTCCCCGGGGCCGGTCCGGGTCGGGTTCGGGGTCGGCCCCCGCATGCGCGTTCATGTGTGAGCGGACGTGCCCCGAGCCCATCAATCGGCCAGTCGATTTTGTCACGGCGCGGGAGCCGGCCCCCGAGCGTCGTCGGTGTCACCGACTTCGACCGAGGGCGGGCGCGACCGCACTGGGCGCGCGACCGCGTCGAACGCACTCGATTCTCGACTCGCTACGCGGCGAGCGGGATGACGAGGACGAGTAGCTTCGCGTAGACTACCATGAACAGGAGCGCGAAGGGGTAGGTGTTACCGTAGCCCGCGGCGACCTCGTCGGCCCCGGTGGCGTCGACGGCGGCCGCGAGCCCTTTCGTGTCGGTGTGGCCGCCGGTGATGCCGCCGGCGGCGCTTATCCAGTCCATGCCCCAGACGTACCGCGTGAGCGCGAGGCCGGCGAGGATGGCGACGAAGCTCGTGAGCGCCGAGGCCGCCACGATTTGGAGGCCGTACTCGGCGATGGTGGCGAGGAAGCCGCCGCCGGCACCCACGCCGACGACCGCGAGGAACATCGCCAGCGTGAACGCCCGAATCTCCGAGAGGATGCCGGTGTCCATCCGCGTCGGTACGGGGCCGACCCGGCCGAAGTAGCCGAAGACGAGCGCCGCGACGAGCACGCCGCCGGTCGTCCCGAGCGAGGGCGTGCCGAACGGTCCCATCGGAATCGGAATCGACCCGATGACCGCGCCGGCGACGATGACGAGCGCGTAGCCCATCACGCTGAACGTCACCTCGGTGACCGACGAGCCCGATTCGTCGTCGTCGGTGCCGCCGATAGCCTCGTCGAAGCGGCGTTTTTCGTCATCGAGGTCGAGGCGGGCGATGACGGGGTACAACTGCTGGAACACGACGATGACGAGCACGCCGACGACGTAGCCGACGGAGTGACCGATTTGGTAGTCCTGCCGGACGGCCGCGGGGAGCGCCTCGATGGCCGACCCGAGCCCCGGACTGCTCGTCAGCGCGCCCGAGAACGACCCCATGATGAGGGGCGTCGACGCGTTGGGGAAGACGAACTGCGTCCAGACGTACGTGAGCGCCAGCGCGACGGTCGGCATCAGCACCGCGACGGCGACGAAGTTGAGGCCGTACGCCTTGACGGTTCCCTCGATTTCGTGGGCCGCGATGAGGCCGACCGCGGCGACGAACAGCGCCAGCGTGAGTCCGCTGTACGCGTCGGGGACGGTGAAGCCGAAGTGGCCGAGCACCAACCCCGCGAACAGCGGCCCCGCGACGCCGAACTTGACGCCGCGGACGCTGATTTTGCCGAGCCCCATCCCGATGAGCACCGCGAGGAACAGGACGAACAACCCGTTGCCGACGAGTGAGTCGACTATCGCCACGGGAACTCACCCCCGGTACCGAGACGGTACGCGCGGGCCGTCGTGCCGGTCACAGCCGAGCGCCGTGAACGATAATGATGAATTTGATTTCTCGGTGACATACGAGTAACAGTTCGCGGATTCGGTGGATAAGGCTTGATTCGATTCCCACGGGATGGCGACGCGGGAAAATCGACAGACAGTACCGGCGAACACGCTGTATTTATCGGGGTATTATCGGGCGCAACCGCGAGAACGACTCGGCTCGGACGAGCCCATATTAATCATCATCGATATGAAACGATTCGCGGAGTTCGCTCGTGAATCTGGTCACATCCAGCTGTTCCGGCAGGTCGTTCCGGCCGTCGTGGTCCGTGAGCGAGCCGGGTTCGAACGCGGGGTTGCGCTCTTCGACCGTCTCCAGCGGCACCTTCGTCGTGACGGTGAAGTGTTCGACCGGGGAGACGAACCCCCAGAGGGCGCCCGCGGTGTTGAGGACGACGAGAATCGGCGTCCACGGGACCGCGAGGAGCGCGAGTTTCGACTCGGCCCAGTAGCTCGCGACGCCGACGCCCGTCACGACGAACAGCGTGGCGAACTCGATGAGCGAGCCGATTCGGTAGAGCATCAGGTCGGGGAGCGCGCCGGGGACGAGGAACGTGACGACCGTTATCAGCGGGATGAGCGGCGAAAAGCCCCACGCGACGAGGCGGAACTGCAGGAACGCCTGATAGTGCAGCGGGAGCAAGTCTGAGTCCTGCCGCGTCCCGGAGAACCACCGCCGCCGCTGTTTGAGCATCGTCGGCACCGACGGCGGGGCCTGATTGCGGAACTTGCAGTTCAGCACGGTGAAATCGAGGTCCGACGCGCTGGCGGCGCGCCACGCGAAGTCCGTGTCCTCGGTGATGGTCTTCGAGTCCCACGTGATTTCGTTTTCGAGGCTCGACCGAATCGCGATGCCGCCGCCCCACGCGTACAGCGGGAAGCTGAACCGGCCGAACGCCCGCTGTTCGCGCTGGTAGCCGATGCGGAACACCTCCGAGAGGTACGTCACCCACGACCCGGTGTACAGCGGAAGCTCCGTAATCTGGACGATATCGCCCTCCGGCAACCCCGCGAAGTTCGCCATCAGCGTGTCCTCGTCGAGGTAGAGGACGAACTCCTCGTCGCAGGGCACCTCGCGGCGCGCCCATTCGAGCGCTCGGCCCTTGTGGGTCGCCGTGCAGGTGAACTCCTCCGGGACGACGTGGACCGACGCGCCGTCCACCGAAATCGGCTTCTCGGCGACGACTCGCACGTCCGCGAGGTCGTCGGGGACCGCGTCGACCGTCGACTGGACGATGTCCGCGGCGTCGATGGTGATGACGCGCACTTGGATGTCGTCGTAGCCGTAGACGACATCGCCGGCGGAGGTCGTCTGTCGCCACGCGAGGACGAGCACCTCGACGAGCCACGTGAAGACCGACGCCGAGTAGAGCACGAAGACGGTCCAGACGAGCATCAGGAGGACGAATACCGCCAGCTCGGACTGGACCCCGAACATGTAATTCAGAAATGCTTTCTGAGAATAATGAATGTGTGGATTTCGGACCCGACGCCTCGATTCGGGCCGGCGACCGTCTATGCGCCGACGAGACGGCGGAGTTCCGAAACCTGAGAACCAGCACAACCCACTTCCCCGGTGTTGACCGACTGAACACGATGGCTGATTCCACGGGCGGCGTCGCGGAGGCGGAACACGACACGTCGCGAGAGCAACACATCCGACTCCTGTTGGAAATCGAGCCCGCGAAACGCTGTTCATGCCCGTTAGCCGCCCCCGAGTCGTCGGTCGAGAACGTTCACACCCAGCTTGACGGAGACACCTGCCACGCCGAAGTAACCGTCGGCGACGGGGAAACCTCGAAGGTGGTTCACACGACGACGCACGTCGGCGACGACTGCCTCTGTCGGGCGTTCGGGGAGTTCGGGTGCGTGCCGCGTATCCGACGCGCCGACGGGAAACACATCGTCGTCGAGACGTATCTCTCGGACCGCGAGACGATTTCGAACCTCGTGGGGCGGCTCGACGAGGTGGCCGAGCGCGTCTGTCTCAGGCGGCTCACCTCCGACGGGCGCGGCGATTCGAACGAGTCGAAGACGGCGACCATCGACCTCTCGTCGCTCACGGCGAAACAGCGCGAGGCGGCGCTCATCGCCGTCCACCACGGCTACTACGAGACGCCGCGGCGGACGGAGTTGGCGGCGCTCGCGGAGGCGCTCGGCATCTCGAAGTCGGCGCTCTCCCAGCGGCTGAACGCGGTGGAAGCGAAGCTCGCGACGGCGGTGTTCGACTCCGAGTGACGGCCGAGTCGGCCGAGCGAAAAACGGCAGACGGTTGACGTCCGAGGCGGTCCGCGCGTCGGCGAGTACATAAACTGCTTCATTATCCAGCGGGCGGCCTACCGGGGGAGGCCTCCACAGTACGTGTGTACCTATGACCGACCCACAACAGCCGCGACTGACTCCGCTCGACGAGTGGGAGTCGGAAGCGGCGACCATCCTCGACGGGGGCGACTACGACGCCGAGTTGGGACTGCGGATGGCCCGCGACGCGATTCGGGTCTCGAACGGCGAGCTCTCCGACGCGGCGTTCCACGAGAAATATCACGAGGCGGTCGTCGCGGAGTTCGGCGAGGACTCCCGCCCGACCGAGCCGGAGGGGTTCGATGAGTGACGACGGGAGCGGCCCGAAGGGGGGTGACGGCGACGGCGTGTTCAGACGCGACGTGCTGAAGGCCAGCGGGGCCGCGGCCGTCGCGCTCGGACTCGGGGGCGGCGGCTACGCCTCCTCGCTGGCCGAGACCGGCGACGAGGCGGCGTCGAGACAGAACCCCGGCATCGAGAGCTACGTCGGACAGGACGAGATTATCAGGACGGCGTGCGCGCCGAACTGCCGCGGGAAATGCCCGCTCGAAGCGCACGTCCGCGACGGGCGCGTCAGGAAAATCGAGCCGCAGATTCCCGAAGACGAGCGGTACAAGCGCGCCTGCACCCTCGGGCTGTCGCACACCCAGCGCATCTACAACGCCACGCGGCTCAAATACCCGATGAAGCGCGTCGGCTGGGAGCCGGGGAGTCCGAACCCCGAGGGCCGCGGCGACGACGCCGAGTTCGAGCGCGTCGCGTGGGACGAGGCGCTCGACTACATCGCCGCCGAGATGGAGCGCGTCCGCGACGACTACGGCCCCGAGAGCGTCTACTTCGAGACGGGGTCGGGAAACAACGGCGTCAGCGGCACCATCCAGAGCCGGCTGTCGTCGCTGTTCGGCGGGACCCAGAAGTCGTGGTCCATCGACATCAACGTCGGACTCGGCTTCAGCCGGCTCGCCGGGGCCGGCTTCTTCAACGTGCCGACCAACGAGGTGGTCGACTGGCGGAACGCGAACACCGTCATCGTCTGGGGGTCGGACATCTTCGCCAGCAACCTCCAACAGGACGCCTCGAAGCTCCTCGACGCGGTCGAAAACGGCGCGAAGCTCGTCTGCGTCGACCCCGTGTTCACGAACACCGCCGCGAAGGCCGATCTCTGGCTCCCCATCAAGCCGGGCAAGGACACGCTCCTGACCCTGTCGATGATTAAGACGGTCCTCGACGACGAGACCTACGACACCGAGTTCCTCAGAAGGCGGACGCTCGGGCCGGCGCTCGTCCGCGACGACACGGGCGAACTGCTCGACGCGAGCGACGTGTTCGACGACGTGACCGAGGACCTGCCCGTCGCGGTCGACGAGTCGACGGGCGAGCCGGTCGCGCTCGAACCCGAAACGTACGGCGAGTACGCGCTGTTCGGCGAGTACACCGTCGCCGGCGTCGCCTGCCACACGGCGCTTTCGCTCCTCGAAGCCCACGTCGCCGACTACGACGCCGACGCCGTCGCGGCCGAGGTCGGCATCAACGCCGACAACATCCGGACCGCGGTCCGGTGGCTCGCCACGCGCGGCCCCGGCGGCATCGCCTCGGGCTACGGCGTCGACCGCTACAAGTACGGCCACACCTTCGGGCAGGCGTACGCCATCCTCCTCGGGCTGACCGGCGACTTCGGTCGCCACGGGAGCATTCAGGGGAGCCACCCGCTCGGCGGGTCGTACGACGACGGCGGCTACGGCTCACCCGAGGACGGGCCCGGAACGACGTCGCTCCCGCAGACGGACATCCTCACCGCGATAGAGTCCGGCGACCCCTATCAGCTGAAGGTGATGTACTCCCAGGAGTCGAACTTCATCGCCAACCAGATGCCGGACAGACAGCGGTGGCTGGAGGCGTCGAAGAACCTCGACCTCATCGCCGTCGCCGACATGCACCACACGCCGTCGGTCCAGCACGCGGACATCATCCTGCCCGCGTCCCACTGGTTCGAACGCGAGGACGTCGTGGACACGTGGGGCGGCCACCCCCACATCATGTACCGCCAGCCCGCCCACGACCCGCTGTGGGAGTCGAAGTCCGACCACTGGATGCTGGTCAGGCTGGCCGAGCGCCTCGGCTTCGGCGACTACTTCAACCGCGACAAGTCGGCGACGCTGCGCGAGATGCTCGCCCACGACGACGAGGTGGACTACGAGACGCTGAGAGAACAGGGGACGGTGAAGGTGAGCACGCCGGTCGTCAAGTTCACGGGGCCGTTCAACACCCCGTCGGGCCGGCTGGAACTGTACGACGAGGACGCGCCGACCGAAAACGGCGTCACGCTGGAACTGCCGAAGCACATGGAGAGCCGGACGGCCGACGACTGGGACACGGCGGCGGACTATCCGCTGATGTTCATCCAGAAGCACTCGAAGTGGCGCATCCACTCGCAGTACGAGTACCAAAACTGGCTCCGGGAGATAAACAACGAGCCGCAGTTGGACATCAACCCGAAGGACGCCGCCGCCCGCGGCATCGAGGACGGCGACTACGTCCGCGTCCACAACGAGCGCGGCGAGATGGTCGTGAAGGCGAAACTGAACGACGGCATGCAACCCGGGCTGGTGAACACCGACCAGGGCTGGTGGGGACGCGACTACGTCCGCGGCCACCACAACGACCTGACGCACACGGACGTCTGCGAGGTGACCGGGAACTTCGCGTTCTACGACACCAGGGTCGAGGTCGAACCGGCACCGAGCGACGTCGACACGAGCAAGTACACGAGCGGCCAGCCGACCGGTTCGGGCGCGACCAGCGCCGGGGCGGGAGGTGACTGACCATGACTAACTACGGCTTAGTAATCGACCAGGAGCGGTGTATCGGCTGTCACGCCTGCGCCGTGACGTGTAAACAGGAGAACAACGTCGGCCTCGGCCAGTACTGGAACCGCGTGCTCACCGAGGGGGGCGACAAGATGGACACGCCGGCCGGGACGTACCCGGAGAACGGCGAGGACGGCACGCTGGAGATGTCCTACCAGCCGACGGCCTGCCAGCACTGCGAGAACGCGCCGTGCGTGAAAGTGTGTCCGGTCAACGCGACCTACACCCGCGAGGACGGCATCGTCGAAATCGACTACGACAAGTGTATCGGCTGTCGCTACTGCATGGCCGCCTGCCCGTACAACGCCCGCGTGTTCAACTGGGACGAACCGCAGACGGTCCCCGAAGACGGGACCGGCGACGTGCCGGCCCGCCCGCAGGGCGTCGTCGAGAAGTGTACGTTCTGTTCCCACCGCGTCGAGGAGGGGCTCGACCCCGCCTGCGTCGTGAACTGCCCGGCTGACGCCCGCATCTTCGGCGACCTCGACAACGAGGAAAGCACCGTCTCGAAGTACATCAGGAAGTACCAGACGACGCGACTGCTCGAAGACCGCGGCACCGACCCGAAGACGTACTACATCCGCGGCGAGATGAGTCCGGGTCGCCCGCAGACCTCCGACAAGATGGAGAGCGAACTCGACGACGTGTCGGTCTGGTCGGAGCCGAAGGACAACGGTCCGGTCGAGGAAACCGGCGGAAGCGGCGGCGGCGGGTCGCACGGCTCGCTGTCGAACGACGCGCTTCCGCACGTCCCCGCGTTCGAGGGGGGTGACGACTGATGTCGAGAGAGACCGCCACCTCGCGGTTCGTCGTCCCCGAGTTCGGGAGCGCCGGGAAGCTCTGGGTGGGCTTCCTCGCCGCGCTCGTCGTAGTCGGCGTCGCCGCGTGGGCCTACCAACTCGCCACCGGCCTCGTCGTCACGGGGATGCGCAACGTGTTCTCGTGGGGGCTGTACATCATGATGTTCGTCCTGTTCGTCGGGCTGTCGGCCGGCGGGCTCATCATCTCCAGCGCGCCGAAGTTCTTCCACTCGCACCGCTACGAGGGATTCGCCCGCCTCGGCGTGCTGGTGAGCCTCGCGTGCATCACCGTCGCCGGGCTCCTCATCCTGCCCGACATCGGCCGCCCCGAGCGCCTCTACCAGTTTTTCACCTCGCCGGACTTCCGGTCGCCGATGGTGTGGGACTTCGGCATCGTCATCCTCTACGGCGCGCTGAACCTCTGGTATCTCTGGCTCCTGACCCGGCGCGACCTCGCGGCCCGCGGGTCGCGGCTGGCGCTCGGCGTCGAGGACACGGACGCCGGCCGCGAGCGCGACCGGACGCTCATGTTCTGGACCGCCGCCGTCGCACTGCCGACCGCGGTCGCGCTCCACTCGGTCACCGGGTGGATTTTCGCCACGCAAATCGGCCGCGGCGACTGGTTCAGCCCGCTCGTCGCGCCGGTGTTCATCGCCAAGGCGCTCGTCTCCGGCCTCGGCCTGCTGTTGGTCGTGTCCGTCCTCGCCTCGCGGTTCACCCGCTTTACCGTCGACCGCGAGGAACTCACGAGCCTCGGGAAGGTGCTCGGCATCTTCCTCGCGTTCCACGTCGTCTACCTGCTCGCGGCCGAGCGCCTCCCGCACGCGTGGGCCGACCACTTCGGGTTCTGGGCCATCACGGGGAGCTTCCTCATCGGCGAGTCGGCGTACTTCTGGCTCTGGACGGTCGTCGGCGGGGCGGTCCCGCTGGCGATGCTCGCGCTCCCGTCGTTCCGCGAGCGCGTGTCGGTCATCTTCACCGCCAGCGCCCTCGCGGTGTTCGGGACGACGTTCGAGGGGGTTCGGTTGGTCTTCACGGGCTACGACGCGGCCAACATCGACGCCGCGCCCGGCATCTCCGTCGGCGGCGAGTACGCCGGGGTGACGACCGACATCTGGGCGAGCGCGGGGTCGTACACCCCCACGCTCGTCGAGATTGCGGTCACCGCGGGCGTCATCGCCATCGGCGCGCTCATCGTCACCTTCGGACTCCGGTACGTCCCGATTCAAGCCGAAAACGAATCGACCGCGGTGGCGACCGACGGAGGCGAGACGCGGGGGGAAGACCGATGAACGAACCCGCCGCGCGAAACGCGAGCGAGGAACACGACGCGGCCGGCGGCGCGGCCGGCGACGCCTTCGAGTCGGCCCGGACGGCGACGTACGCGGTCCTCGCGGCCTGCTGGCGCGAGCCGACCGAGCGGTTGGTCGACGTCGCCAACGGCGGCGGGCTGTCGGCGCTTTTCGGCCCGCTGGAATCGCTCGAACTCCACGCGCTTCGGAGCGAGTACGCCCGGCTGTTCATCGGCCCGGACGGGCCGCCGTGTCCGCCCTACGAGAGCGTCTACCGCGACAGGGAGAGCGACGACGAGTTCGGCGAGGTACTGGGGCCGGCGACGATGGCAGTCGAGCGCTGGTATCGGGCGTTCGGCGTCGAGCACCGGCCCGAGCAGCGCGACCTGCCGGACCACGTGGCGACGGAACTGGAGTTCTGCGCGCACCTCGCCGAACGCGGCCGCGACGACCGCCTCGACCAGTTCCGCGACGAACATCTCACGCGGTGGGTCGGCGACCTCTGCGACCGGGTCGAAGCCGAGACGCGGTCGCCGTTCTACGCGGCGCTCGCCCGGACGACGCGAGAGGTGGTCAAAGACTGACACTCGGCCGCGTTGGAACCGCCGAACCGAATAGAATCGCCAGTTCGCTCTCGCACCGAGCCGACTCGGTTTTCGGGGGCTCTTTAAAAGCCTTAATTATCAGCGGTTACATACACCGTTAGAGTCAACCAATATCGGACTAGTGAGTACGCATGCACGCACACCACGACCGGTCGCGGCCGGCGACCCCCCTCTCCGAGCCGATTCTCGTCCGCGGCGACAGTAGGGTGTCGCTGTCCGGCCCGGAGCTACGCGGGTTGCCCGCCGAGGACCGAACGGTGACGGTCGCGTGCGCGTCGGGGACGCGACACACCGCGACGTGGACCGGGGTTCCGGTCCTCGACCTCTTTGCCGACGCCGGCCTCGACGACGAGACGACGCACCTCGTGGTCGAGAGCGCCGACGGCTATCGGGTCTGCATCGACGTGTACGCCGCGTTCGACGCCGTCGTCGCCTACGCCCGCGACGGGACGCCCATCCGCGAGGAACACGACTACGAGACGCGCTTTATTGCCCCCGACGTCGACGGGTCGCGGACGGTGAAAGGCGTCCGCGCCGTCGAGGCGCGCGCGCTCGACCCCGCAACCGACCCCGAATCGCTCGAAGACATCTTCAAGAAGCCCTGACCAGATGACGCGAGAGAGACAGAACCGACCGAGCCGGACGGACGCGCCGACAGCGGCGACCCCGCCGAGTCCACGGACCGCGCCGGACGCGACGGCCGTCGTCCTCGCCGGCGGCGAGAGCAGTCGCTTCGGACCCGGACACAAGGCCCTCGCGACGCTCGACGGAGAGCCGCTAATTCGGCGCGTCGTCGGGACGCTCCGAACCGTGACGGGTCGCCCCCCGATAGTCGCGGTTCGGACCGCCGGCCAGCACGAGCGTCTCACCGCGGCGCTTCCGGCGGCGTGGGGCGTGCGGTTCGTCGGCGACGACCCGAGTCTGTCGGGGCCGCTCGCCGGCGTCGCCGCGGCCGCCGAGGCGGCCGCGACACCGTGGCTGTTCGTCGCCGGCTGTGATATGCCGCTTCTCGAACCGCACGCGGTGGCGGCGCTGTTCGAGCGCGCCGCCCGGCGAGACGGCGACGGCGACCACCTCGTCTCCGCGGACGGTGACCGCCTCGCCTCCACCGGCGGCGACCGTTCCGTCCCGCCGGCCATCGTCCCCGTCTCCGAGCGGGGTCACGAACCGCTCCACGCCCTGTACCGTCGGTCTGCGGTCCGGGACAACGCCTTCGAACTCGCTCCCGACGACGGCCTCGGGGCGCTCTTGGACCGCGTCGACGGCGTCGAGTACGTCGGGTTCGACGCGCTTCCCGAGAGCGTCGGCCGGTCGGTGACGAACGTGAACACGCGCACTGAGTTGGCGCGGGTCGCCGCCGGGTGCGAGGTGCGGCGATGAGATGCGAGGTGCGGCGATGAGATGCGAGGTGCGGCGATGAGATGCGAGGTGCGGCGATGAGTCGTGACGCGCGCGGTGCGTCGAGCAGGCGGACGTTCCTCGCGGCCGTCGGCGGGGTCGCGGCGGCCGGTTTCACCGCGACGGCGGGCTGTCTCGGCCGGGCGGGCTCGACACCGACCGTGTCGGTTCTCGCCGCCGGAAGCCTCCAGCGGGCGCTCACCACCGAATTCGAATCGCCGGAAGGGACCCGCGTCGAGGTCGAGGCTCACGGCTCAGCGCGCGTGGCTCGGATGGTCGCCGACGGCCAACGCGACCCCGACATCGTCGCGCTCGCGGACCCGACGCTGTTCGACGCGCCGCTTTCGGTGCCGTGGTACGCCACGTTCGCCAACAACGCGCTCGTCGTCGCGTACAACCCGCAGACCGACGGCGGAACGCGGGTCGCCGAAGCCGCGTCGTGGCCCGACGCCCTCCTCGACGACGCGGTCAGCCTCGGCCGAACCGACCCCGACCTCGACCCGCTGGGCTACCGGACGCGGTTCGCGCTCGCGCTCGCGGCCGACCACTACGACCGGCCGGCGCTGGCCGACGACCTGCTCCGGCGCGACCAGGTATACCCCGAGACGCAACTGCTCGCGCAGTTCGACGCCGGCGGCGTCGACGCGGCGTTCGTCTACCGGAGCATGGCCGTCGAGCGCGGCTACCCGTCCCTCGAACTCCCGGCCGCAATCAACCTGAGCGACCCCGACCACGCGTCGGCGTACGAGACGGCTTCCTACACGCTTCCGGGGGGCGTCACCGTCCGCGGTGCGCCAATCCGGTACGCCGCGACGCGCCGCACCGACACGGCGGCGGCGAAGTCGGTGTTCGAGGCGCTCGTCGGGACCGCCGGCGACCTCCTCGAACCCTCCGGGTTCACCGTGCGCGAGAGCCACCCACACTACTTCGGAGATGTCCCACCGACAGCCTAACCGCCGCGAGCGCGGCGTCACGCGACTCCTGCCCGAGACGTGGCGAGGCCTGACGCTGGTTCTCGCCGGGATGCTCCTCATCTACTACCTGCTTCCCATCGGCGCGCTCGTCCTCGCGCAGTCGCCGGCGTCGCTGGCCGCCGACGTGACGAGCGAGGTCGTCCTGACCGCCGCCACCAACTCCGTCGTCGCGGCGACGCTCAGCACGCTGGTCGCCGTCGCCTTCGGCGTCCCCTTGGCCTACTGGCTCTCGCGCACGTCGTTCCGCGGCCGCGACGTGATTCTGGCGCTGGTGATGCTCCCGCTGGTTCTCCCGCCGGTCGTCAGCGGGATGCTACTCCTCAAGCTCGTCGGCCCCGCCGGCCTCGGCCAACTGACGAGCGTCCCGCTGACGCGCTCGCTCGTCGGGGTCGTCCTCGCCCAGACCTACGTCGCCTCGCCGTTTCTGGTCGTGACCGCGAAGACGGCCTTCGACGGCGTGGACAGACAGCTCGAAGCGGCGGCCCGCTCGCTCGGCGAGGACCGCGTCGGGAGCGTCCGGCGCGTGACGCTCCCGCTGGCGAAACAGGGCATCCTCGCCGGCGTGACTCTGACGTTCGCCCGGGCGATGGGCGAGTTCGGCGCGACGCTCATGCTGGCGTACTACCCGCGGACGCTCCCGGTGCAAATCTGGGTGTCGTATCTCTCGACCGGCCTCGACGCCGCGTTCCCCGTCGCGCTCGTCCTCGTCGGCATCGCCGTCGGGGCGATTTTGCTGGTCCACGCGCTGGGGACAAACCCGTGGGAGTGAGGGCGGGCGAGACATCGGCGTCACGCCGCACCCGAGGATTGAGTTCGGCGGCCGTCGAAGCGACCGTATGCCAGTCGCGACCGTCGGCGACCGCGCGGGAGCGGAGCGCGCAGTGACCGAGGAGACAATCGACCGATTCGCCGAGGTATCGGGCGACGAGAACCCGATTCACCTCGACGCGGAGTACGCCGCCGAGACGACGTTCGGCGGGCGCATCGCCCACGGGATGCTCGCCGCGTCGGTCGTCAGCGCCGCGCTCGCGCGGCTTCCGGGCGATATTGTCTACCTCTCGCAGGACCTGTCCTTCGAGCGGCCGGTCCGCCCCGGTGACACGGTGGTCGCCGAGGTGGCCGTGGTCGAGTCGCTCGGCGGCGACCGACTCGCCGTCGAGACGACCGCGAGCGTCGGCGACGAGACGGTCGTCTCCGGCGAGGCCGTCGTGTTGTCGCTGGCGCACGACGGGGCGTGAGAGGACGGAACGAAGGGAGGAATCGGGCCACCGACCGCAGTTCTCACTCAGTTCGGCGTCGTCCGGCTTACAGCGGGTAGTCGCGCGGTTCGTGCTGGAGAGAAATCCACTTGTCCTCCGTGATTTCGTCGAGGAAGGCGTCGCTGTTGTAGGTGCCGACGCCGGAGGCTCCGATACCGCTGAACGGGACGTGCGCCTCGTCGTTGATGGGTTGGTCGTTGACGTGGACGTTGCCGGTCTCCATGCGGAGGGCGATTTCCTTGCCTGCGGCGAGGTCGCCGGCGTGGACCGACCCGGAGAGACCGTACTCGGTCGCGTTGGCGAGTTCGACCGCCTCGTCCACGTCCGAGAACGGAATGACGGGCGCGATGGGACCGAAGTGCTCGTTGCAGGCCGCGGCCATGTCGTTCGTCACGCCCGAGAGGACGGTCGGTTCGACGACCAGCGAGTCGTCGACGCCGTCGAGGTCGGCCGTCGAGCCGCCGGTTTCCAGCGTCGCGCCGGCGTCGACCGTCTCCTCGACGTAGCCCAGCATCTCGTCGCGCTGGGACTCGTCGATGATGGGGCCGACGACCGTGTCGCCCTCGTGGGCGGAGCCGACGGGCAACTCCTCGGCCCGGGCGGTCAGCTTCTCGACGTACTCGTCGTAGACCGACTCGTGGACGATGTGGCGGTTGATGGAGATACAGACCTGCCCCTGGTGGACGAAGCTCCCGAAGACCGCGGCGTCGACCGCGCGGTCGACGTCAGCGTCCTCGGTCACGACGTGGGCGTTGTTGCCGCCGAGTTCCATCGCGGGGACGGCGAGGTTCTCTCCGGCGATGCCCGAGACGCGCTTGCCGACTTCGGTCGAGCCGGTGAACGCCACCACGTCGCTCTCGGGGTGGCCGGCGACGCGGTCGCCGATTTCGGAGCCGCGGCCGGTGACGACGTTGACGACGCCCTCGGGGAGGTCGGTCTCCTCGAACAGCTTGGCGAACAGCAGCCCGCCGGTGATGGGGGAGTTGGTCGAGGGCTTCAGCACGACCGCGTTGCCCGCGGCGACCGCGGGCGCGACCGCCCGCATCGACAGGTTCAGCGGGAAGTTCCACGGCGAGATGACCGTCACCACGCCCTTCGGGTTCTTCTGGACGATGTTCTCCTTGCCGGGGATGTTGGAATCGACGTACTCGCCCCGCATCCGCCGGGGGAGCGTCGCGGCCTCGCTCGCGTGGTCGGTGGCGATCTGGACGGACGTCTCGCCCATGATGCGCGAGCCGCCGACCTCGTGTGCGAGAAGGTCGATGATTTCCGCTTCGTACTCCCGCAGTTTCTGGAGGAACTGCTCGACGACTTCCTGTCGTCTCGCGGGCGGCGCTTCGGCCCACTCCGCTTGGGCTTCGGCGGCCGCCTCGTAGGCGGCGTCGACGTCGGCCTCCGTCCCGCGAGGGACGTGCGCGACCGTCTCGCGGGTCGACGGGTCCTCGACTGCGATGCTCTCACCGCTCTCGCTTTCGGTCCACTCGCCGTCGATGTACAGGGCGTTCCAGTCGGCGTCGGTGGCGATTTCGTCGACCATGTGCAGCCGTTCGTTGGGGACTGCCGGATAAATGGGGCCGTAATGGGGAGAAGGGCTCGCGTTGCGACAGCCTCAAAAACGTCTGTCCCTACGACGCCGGCCGACGGTTCGAAGTCCCACGGTAACAGCAGGACGAGGCAGACAGGACAAGGCAGGACAAGACAGCACAGGACAGCTATCGGTTCACGCATCCGCGAACGGAGCGAGCGGTTCACCGCCGGCTTCGAGGCGGAAGCCCGAGGAGTCGGCCATTTTCGCCCGGGGGGTTTCGAGGAGCGGTGTGCGACGAAGCGAGAACACCCGACGAAGAAGAACGGAGGGTATCGGAACACCCGAATCGACACCCACCTTCTTTACGGAGCGCTCCGTGGTTGCGAATAGAGGCTCGATGACACCGAATCAGGGTGGACACACGCCGCTTTCTCCTCGCGCGACGCGAGCGTTCGAGCATCTCCGACCCCTCGTCACCGACCGCGACGCGGGGATGCCCGTGGCGGACGCTCGCCGCCGGGTTCGCTCGGCGGGCGAAGACCCCGAGGCCGTCGACGAACTCCTGAACAAGGGGTATCTCTACGAAGTCGAAGGCGACGTGTACGTGACGTGACGGCCGTCGCGCCGGCCTAACCGGACCCCGATGGTGGGCACCGAACCCGGTCCGGACGCGAAGCGGCGCGAGGCCGAACGCCGACCCGTGACCCGCTTTCGGGGTCGGGGGTCGACTACCCCGTGACACGCGAAATCCTCGAACGATATACCGACCGGCCGACTCGTGAGACGCACGGATCCGTCACGAGAATCGCGAGGGCCACGAGATACTTACACCGCGAGCGACACCTGCGGCGTGCATCATGAAGAAGGTCCTCGCACGAATCGGGATCGGCAACGCGACCGTCGATACCGTCCTCCCCTCCGACACCGTCCGCCCCGGTGAGACGGTCGACGCCGAGGTTCGCATCGAAGGAGGGTCGACGGAACAGGAAATCGGGAAGATTCGGTTCGAACTGGAGACCCGCTACCGGACCGAAGAGGGCTACCGTGAGATCGATATCGCGCAGTACACCCTCGCGGAGAGCCTCACGGTCCACCCCGACGAACAGGAGGTCCGGGACGTGTCGCTCGACATCCCTCACGGAGCCCCAGTCACCCTCGGGAACGTCGACGTGTGGGTCGAGACGGAACTCGACATCGAACTGGCAGTCGACCCCGAGGACAAAGACTACCTGAACGTCCAACCGACGCCGCGGCTGCAGTCCGTCTTCGACGCGCTCGACGACCTCGGCTTCTCGCTGCACAGCGCCGAGTGCGAGGCCGACCCCCACGGCGTTTTCGCCTCGACCCGGCGGTTCGTTCAGGAGTTCGAGTTCCGACCCACGTCGGGGCCGTTCGCCGGTGAGTTGGACGAACTCGAAGTCGTCCCCCGACCGGGAGAAGACGCGCTCGAACTGTACCTCGAAGTCGACCGCCGCGGCGGCGTGCTGAGCGAACTCGGCGACTTCGACGAGCGGGCGGTTCAGACGACGGTTCGGACCACCGACGCGAGCGAGGTACGCGACGAACTGGCGTCGCTGATTCGCGCGAACGCCTGACTGGAACGCGGTCAACTCACCCCAATCGCCTTCCGGCTACCCAACGTTTTTGCGGTAATTCGGCGTATCTGCGCGGGCATGACGACACTCGAAGACATCGACCTGGATTTCGTTCCGTTCGGCGAGACGGGCCTCCGGACGAGCGAACTCCAGTTCGGGACCTGGCGGTTCGGCAAGGAGACCGAACGGGGGAACGTCGAAATCGACGAGGAGCGCGCGCACGAACTCCTCGACGCCTACGAAGCGGCCGGCGGTCGCTTCATCGACACCGCGGACATCTACGGCGGCGGGGCGAGCGAGCGCTGGATCGGCGACTGGCTCGAAGATCGAGACCGAGAGCGGTTCACCATCGCGTCCAAAATCTACTGGCAGATTCGAAGCGGCGACCCGAACAGCCTCGGGACGAACCGGAAGAACGTCCGCCACCGCATCGACGCCCTGCTCGACCGCCTCGATACCGACTACGTCGACGTGCTCTACATCCACCGCTGGGACGACGAAACCCCCACGCGCGAGATGATGAAGACGCTCAACGGCCTCGTCGAAGACGGGAAGGTCCACTACCTCGGCGCGTCGACGCTCCGACCGAACGCGTGGAAGGTGGCGAAGGCGAACGAAATCGCCCGCGCCGAGGGCTGGGAACCGTTCACCGTCGCACAGCCGCGGTACAACCTCGTCGACCGCGAAATCGAGGGAGACTACTTGGAGATGACCCGCTCGTACGGCATCGCGGTGTGCCCGTGGAGCCCGCTCGGACAGGGCTTCCTCACCGGGAAGTACACCCGCGAGGAGGGCCTCACCGGCGAGTCCCGCGCCGCGGAGTCCAGTCGGTTCGAGGACTCCTACCTGACCGAGGAGAACTTCGACGCGCACGACGAACTCGACGCGGTCGCCGAGGAAGTCGACGCGACGCCCGCACAGACGGCGCTCGCGTGGCTCATGCACCGCGACGGCGTGACCGCCCCCATCGTCGGCGCGCGCACGGTCGAACAGCTGACCGAGAACCTCGAAGCCGCCGCCATCGACCTCAGCGACGAGCAGGTCGACCGCCTGACCGAGGCGAAGCCCGACCCCTACGCGGGGCTCTAACAGTCAGGCGAGGCAGTATAGTCCGCTACACCCCCTCGCGAATCGTCTTGTAGAGGTGCGCGAGCGTCTTCATCCCCGCCGCGTTCCGTTCGAGGCTGTAGAAGGGGTGGAGTTCGGGGTTGAACTTCGCCTTGTATCGGTTGATGCGGCGGTTGTTCGCGCCGACGAGGTCGTAGGTGGTCCGCCCGCGGTCCATCGCGTCGCGCATGATGCGCCAGTCGAGCAGGTCGTTGATGGCGAGGTCGGAGTCGATGTCCGTCCGAACGCCGCCTTGCCACCGCGAGACCGTCTCCTTGTAGTCGACGACGAGGATACCGCCCGCGAACTCGCCGTCGGTTCGGAGGACGTAGGGTCGAATCTGTCCCTCGGGGAGGGTCGAATAGAGGTCCCTGACGAACCCCGGAGTCGACCGATAGGAGATACCCTGCGACTCGTAGCGCGAGGCGACCTGTTCGACGATCTGTTCGATTGCCTCCGGGCCGCCTTCCTCGATGGTGTACGCGTCGTCGGGCGCGTTCCGGATGTTCGACCGGGCGTCGCTGCTGAAACTCATGAACACGTCGTCGACGCCGGGCGAGAGGTCGACGTGGTAGGTGTACTGCGGCGTTATCGCGTAGTCGTTCCACGAGAACGCTCTGAGGTCGTCGTACCGGCCGCCGAGGCGGATGTGAGTGTACCGCGGACGAATCTCCTCGCGGACCCAGTCGAGGCAGTCGTCGATGAACTCGTGGTGTCGGCCCTCGCGCTTTCGCTGTTTCATGTGGTCCATGTTCAGGAGGACCGGACCGAGGTACGCCACCCGAAGCTCCGGCGGCGGTGAGAACACCGTCGCTATCGGCCCCTTGTTGATTCGGAACAGCGGGAACAGCCCGACGACTTCCTCGCCTTTGCGACCGACGAGCGGAATCAACTCCGCGCCGGCGTGCGCCGCCTGAATCTCCAGTGCGTCGAACTGATGGAACGCGTTGCCGTGGGGTGACTGTTCGACGAACGTGTCCCAGTTGTGGACGTCGTCTTCAGTCGCCCGCCGAACCTCGATACTCATGAGTAAGCTGCCTGAACTGTCGCGTCCGACCCCTTTGTTATGCGCCCGTTATGCGGGGGATTTCACCCGGTTCGGACGGGTCACAACCGCATCACGGCATCGGTTAACGGCAAATTTCTGATAAGAATCCGAAGACGGTGCGAACGTTTACGGGTCGGAAGTCGGCGAGCCGGGAGACAACCGTCGAAGCAGGGACTACCCTCGCGTTTGTAAAATCGGGTCGGAGCCACCGTTTTACGCCGGGAGACAGATATCTAACCATGTCAAGCCTCTCCGAACGCGCCGCGGCGCTCGTGACGAGCGAACCGCTCATGGCGCACCTCGCGACCAGCGTCGACGACCGGCCTCACGTCGCCCCCGTCTGGTTCGACTACGCGGCCGACCGCGGGGTGTTCGAGGTGCTCACTTCGGGTCGAAAGCTCGAAAACATCCGCGAGAATCCGCGCGTCGCGCTCTCCATTCAGAAAGACGAGCGGGGACAGGCGCAATGGAAGGTGACGGTGCTCGGGACGGCCACCGTCGTCACCGACGAGGACGCCGTTCGAGACGCCACGCGGCGAATCAACCGGAAGTACGGGACCGAGGAGTCGGCGTGGCCCGAAAACGAGTTGGTCCGAATCTCGGTGGGGACCGCGGCGGTCAGCGAGTACTGAGGCGGACAGCCGGAAGGCCCGCGTCAGTCGGACGACCGCGCGTCGGTTCGGCCGTCGTCGAACCGCCGAATCTCCCGCGAGAGCCGGCCGAGGTCGAACCCGGCGTCCGTGAGTCGGGCGGCGACGAGCGCCGCCGCCGTCGACACCACGAACGCGCCGCCGAAGGAGGTGAGATACAGCGGGTCGGCGGCGGGCAGCAGGCCGCCGACGACCGGAATCGACGTGATGACGCCGCGGAGGTCGGGGAAGAACGCGAGGCCCACAGCGAGCCCGGTGAGACTGCTCGCGAGCGCGCCGGGACCGGTGATTCGCGTCGAGTACAAGCCGTAGACGAGCGGGAAGGCGACGGCCGCGCCGAGCAGGTCGGCGAAGAAGAACAGCCGGAGGACGCTCTGTGCGCGGAGGCTGACGTAAATCGCGGCGACCGCGACGGCGATTGTGAGCGCCCGCGACCCGAGGGCGAGGCGGCGGTCGCTCGGCGCCGCGAGCAGGCGGGCGAGGTCCGCGGTCACGAGGCTCGAAAGCGCGTTGAACAGCGTGTCGATGGAGCTCATCACGAGCAGGAGCGCGAGGAGGACCGCCGCGAGGACGAGCCACTCGGGGAACGCCTCGCCGAGGAGGACGAAGAAGGCGGCGTCGGCGTTGTAGCCCGCGCTCGCGGGGTCGGTGACCACGGCGGCGTTGCCGACCGCGACGACGCCGAAGAAGGCGGTGACGAACACGATGGCACCGTTGGCGAGCGCCGCGGTCCGAAAGCTCCGCCCGACCGTCTCCGACGAGTCGGCCGCGTAGATGCGTTGCCACCACGTCTGGTTGATGAGTTCCGCGCCGAGGATGGCGAACGCGAGCGCGAGTCCGAACTGGAGGCCGGCGACCGCGCCGAGGTCGAGGAGCGCGGGGTTCGTCTCCGTGATGCCGTCGATGGCGGCGGCGGGGCCGCCGAGCGCGACGAGCGCGCCGGCGAACGCAAGCAGGAGAAGCGGGATGACGATGACCGCTTGAACCGCATCGGTCGCGATGCTGGCCCGGAGGCCGCCGTAACTCGTGTAGAGGAGGACGAAGCCGCCGACGAGGAGCGCGGTCTGCCACTGCGGGACGCCGGCGACGAGCGAGAGCGCGCCCGCGATGCCGGTCAGTTCGGCGGCGAGGAAGATGAACATGTAGAGCGCGCTCACGAGGAGGACGAAGGCGTACATCGCGGTCCCGTAGCGCGCGTGGGCGTACTCGGTCAGCGAGTGGCCCTCGGGGATGAGCTTCCGGATTCGCGGGCCGAGGCGGGCATAGACGAGCATCGGGACGGCCTCGCCGACCGCGTAGCCGACGACGGCCGCGATACCGAAACTTGCGCCCGCTTCGGGAGCCGAAAAGAGCACCCAGACGCCCATGACGGACGCGACGAGCGTCGCCGTCGTTCGCCGACTCCCCGCGGAGTCGCGCGCGGTGATGAGGTCCTCGACGGAGCCGACGCGACCCCGGGAGAACCACACGCCGACGCCCGTGAAGGCGACGAGCGTTGCGACGGTCAGTCCGAGCGCGACGGTCGAGCTCACCATCGGCCGTCACCCGGCTGGGAAGAACCGCCGGTCGAATCGGTGGACGGAGCCAGTTCGTACGCCTCGTCGAAGAAGGCGACTTCGAGTTCGACCGTGCGACGGAACAGCTGTTCGAGCCGCCGTTGCCGACGCGGCGAGGCCGCTGCGCCCTCGCGGTCGAGTTCGGTTCGGAGCCACCCGACGAACGCCGCGAAGTCGTCGACCGCGTGGAGATCGATCCACTCGGAGAGGTAGAACCGCGAGGGAGAGTTGGCAGAGTCCGCCGCGGCGGTCGCCCACGACAGGTAGACCCACTCGGCGGGGACGAGCACCGCCAGCGTCTCGGCGTACCCGCCCTGCCCCCCGGCGCGTTCGAGGAGGTCGATAAAGGCGCGCGTCGTCGGCGTGGTTTTCGGGTCCGCGTAGACCGACTCGGGAACGTCGAGCGCGTCGAACGCCCGCAGGAAGTAGTCGTCCTCGTCGTCGGTCAGAACGCCGAGAAACGAGACGAGTTCGGACTTCGACTCCATGGTCGGCGCGGTGCCGACGGCGTGGCCGAAGACGCCGACGAGCGTCTCCACGAAGGCGTAGTCCTGCACGAGATACTGCCTGAACACGTCGTCTGCGAGTTCGTCGGCGGCGAGTTCGCGCGTCAGTCGGTGAGCGGTCGCGTCGTCCCACGACTCGCCCGCGCGCTCGCGGAGCCAGTCGGTAAAGCGCGGGTCCGACCGCGACGCGGCGAACTCGTCGTACGTCTCGGGGGCCGACGGCTCCGTGTTGCTCATAGCGGCCACTCCTCTTGCCGCCACGCGGCGTCCCAAAACAGGTACTCGTACTGCGCCGACGTGCGGAACAGGTCGCGGAAGCGCTCGCGGTCCGATTCGGTGGCGCTCGCGGCCACGTCGTCCATGAGCGACTTACACCAGTCGGTGAGTTCGGTGAACTCGTCGCCGGCGTACATCTCGACCCACGCGGCGTACTGGTCGTGGTCCGGAACGCCCGCGTCGGCGAGTCGGCGTCCAGTCTCGTTGAACCCCCACATACAGGGGAGCAGGGCGGCGACGATGTCGCCGAACGAGCCGAGCGTCGCGGTGCGAACGAGGAAGTCCGTGTAGGCGCGGGTCGTCGGCGACGGCGTCGTCGCTTCGAGGTCGGCGGTGTCGATGCCGAACTCGGCGGCGTAGCTCCGGTGGAGGTCCATCTCCTCGTTGACGGTCGATTCGAGGAGGCTCGCGAACGTCCCCATCGAGTCGAGCGTCGGGGCCTTCGCGGCACCGAGCGCGAAGAGGCGACTGTACTCGACGAGGTAGACGTAGTCCTGCCGCACCCAGTAGCGGAACGGCCCCTCGTCGAGGCTCCCCTCCCCGAGTCGGGCGACCATCGGATGGTCGAGGATGGCCGACCAGAACTCGTCGGCCTCGTCGTGAATCGTATCTGTGAACGCCATAGCGAGTAATCGGAGAAGACGCTGAAAAGAATTATGAAGAGATGATATTCGCCGGTTATCCGTCGCGTAAGAAACCCCGTTTCTCGGTTTTTGTCTCGTGGGTTAGCCATCGACTTCGTCGTGCGTTTCGATTGTTGTCCAGTTGTCCGGTGATTAACGCGGGCGAACGACCCCGGTAGTTTAACACGACCGAGTGTCAACGAGTTCACAAGATGTCGCACGTGAACGCCGTCAGGTCCATCGAGATTCAGAACGTCGTCGCTTCGACGGAGGTCCCGGTCGAACTCGACCTCGAACGACTCTCGCTCGATATGGACGGAACCGACTACGACCCGGAGAACTTCCCCGGTCTCGTGTATCGAACCCGCGACCCGAAGTCGGCGTGTCTCGTCTTTCGGTCGGGGAAGATCGTCTGTACCGGCGCGAACAGCGTCGACGACGTGAACACGGCCATCGAAACGCTGTTCGACGAGTTCACCGACTTCGGAATACCGATTCCCGACGAGCCGGACATCACGGTTCAAAACATCGTGTCGAGCGCCGACCTCGGTGCGGCGCTCAACCTGAACGCGCTGGCTATCGGCCTCGGTCTCGAAGCCGTCGAGTACGAACCCGAGCAGTTCCCCGGACTCGTCTACCGCCTCGACGGACCGAGCGTCGTCGTCCTCATGTTCGGGAGCGGGAAAGTCGTGATTACGGGAGCGAAGCGAGTCTCCGACGCTGAAACGGCTCTCGAAGTGGTCGATGAGGACGTCCGCGAACTCGGACTGCTCGGGTGAGCACTCGGCAGGTACTCGGTGGGCGTCGAGGGACGGGATGTCGTACTGACGTGCTGGCGTCGCTGGGTAGGCGGTGGACTGGAACCCGGTAGACTGGTCTCTGGTTCGTTGTTCGTTGTTGTGTTGTGTTGTGTTGAGTAGTAGAACTAGTAGTGTAGCTAGACTACTAGTGTGGCTACACTACTAGCCTAGCTACTAGTGATAGCTCGGTGTCGAGAATCGTGGCTGTTCTTCGAGAAACGGGTGTTGCTCGTGATTTGTCCGTCTACGTCCGGGAACACACACACACCACCCTCGCGTTTGTAACGGCTACGCCAGTCCCTAGGAGGATTCGACACACCCCCCTCGCGTTTGTAAATCTAGGGGCAAAATAAACCGATAACACCTCGCTCGTCGACCCACCCCCACACCGATTCGCGTTACAAACGCGAGGGTGGTGTGTCTGCACCACCGCTCCCAGCGCTCGGCGTTACAAACGCGACGGTACTCCCCCGCTCGATTACAAACGCGAGGGTGGTCTGTCGGGTCCCGTGTTACAAACGCGAGTGTACCCCCACGAACCGTGTCATCCACGTGACCGTCTCGCGCGTTACAAACGCGAGGGTGGTGTCTGACGGTCTTACTTGCGCGACACTACTCGTTGATCATCGAATCCAAAACCGGGTTCAAAGTACGGTTCAAACGGCCGTATTTGTCGCTGTTACAAACGCGAGACCACCCCTTCACCTTTATTAGGGGTGAGTATGAATACCGAACTCACATGACATCGGACGAGGGCGAGGGTGGGACTCGCGACCCGCTGTTCCGGTACGACCAACCCATCTTCGCGAACGAGGATATCCTCAAAATCTCTCATCTTCCCGGTCCCGACAAGATTGTCGGCCGCGACGAGCACATGTCGAAAGTCGCGCAGGCGCTCAACCCCGCCATCTTCGGACGCGAACCGACCCACCTGTTCATCTTCGGGAAGACGGGGTCGGGCAAGACGCTCACCGCCCGGCTCGTGAGCGAGCGACTCCAACAAGAGGCGGTCCGCGAGGACGTCGACGTCCGTATCGCCGTCATCGACTGCGGCGAACAGCACACCGAGGCGTCGGTCATCAAGACGCTCGCCTCGCAGGTCAACGACCCGGCGAAAAGCGGGATGACGATTCCCGAGCGCGGGCTGTCGACCGGCGACTACTACAATCGACTGTGGCAGGTGCTCGACACCTGCTCCGACGTGACCATCGTCATCCTCGACGAGATAGACATGCTCCGCGACGACGAGGTGCTTCGAAAGCTCTCGCGTGCGGGCGAAAACCAGAAGATAGTGGACTCGCGCATCGGCATCATCGGCATCTCGAACAAGATCGATTACCCCGAGGAACTCACGGAGCGCGTCAAATCGAGTTTCGCCCACGACGAACTCGTCTTTCCGTCCTACGACGCGAACCAGCTTCGCGAAATCCTCGCAAACCGGAAGGACGCCTTCAAACCCGGCGTTCTCACCGACGACGTGATTCCCCTCGCGAGCGCGCTCGCCGCCCAGGAACACGGCGACGCTCGGAAGGCCATCGACATCCTCCGGAACGCCGGCCGCATCGCGCGAAACGAGAGTGCCGAGACCGTCACCGACGACCACGTGCGGGCGGCCAAGGAGAAAAGCGAGGCCGACCGCTTCAGCGAACTCCTCGAAGGGACCGCCACGCAGTCGAAGGCCGTCCTCTACTCGCTGGTCCTCCAGACCGGCGGCCGAAAGACCGCCGAAATCACGACGAACAAGATTTACCGGCAGTACCTCACCGTCGCCGACGACCTCGACATGGACCAGCTCTCCGAGCGTCGCGTGCAGGAACTCCTGCAGGAACTCGACTTCCTCAACGTCATCCAGTCCGAAGTCCGCGGGCGCGGGCGCGGTCAGGGCGTCCACGGGACTCACCGTCTTCTCGAAGACCCGGACATCGTCAAGCGGGTGCTCCTCCGAGACAGCCGTATCTCCACGCTCGAATAGCGACGCGCGACGCACGGCGTTCGAACGGGGCCGGAACCCTCCGACGCTGACAGTCGAATCGGAAAAAAGCTACCGCACGAACCATTATCCCGCGCCCGTCTCTGTCGATAGACGACCGAAACCATGGACGAGGAGTTACTATCGTTGCTCACGAGTCTCGTCGAAATCGAGACCGAGAACCCGCCGGGAGACGAGGCGGCGGCGGCGAACTTCGTGTACGACTGGCTCGAATCCCGAGGCGTCTCGGCGACGCTCGTCGAGGAACCGTATCCCGACCGACCGCAGGTCGCGGCCCGCGTCGGCGAGGGCGAACCCTCGGTCGTCCTCAACGGCCACCTCGACGTGGTTCCGGCCGGCGACCGAGACCAGTGGGACCACCCGCCGTACGAGCCGACCGTCCGAGACGGAAGGCTGTACGGCCGCGGGAGCGCGGACATGAAATGCGGCGTCGCCCTCGCGATGCTCGCGACGGTCGAGTTCGCCGACGCGCTCGACTCCGGAGAGCTCGACGGCTCGCTCGTGTTCCACGCGGCGGTCGGCGAGGAGACGGCCGAACCGGGGACGAAGACGCTCCTCGAACGCGGCTACGACGCCACCTACGGCGTCGTGCTCGAACCCACGTCGTTGCGGACCGCGACGAGCGCGAAGGGGCTCGGCTGGTACGAAATCTCGGTCGGCGGCGACCCGTCGCACGCCAGCCGACCGGACGAGGGAGACAACGCGATACAGAACGCCCGGCCGGTTCTCGACGCGCTCGAAGCGTACGACGAGGAGATTCGAGCGCGCTCCGACTCGCTCGTCGGTCGGCCGACCGCGACGGTCACGCGGTTCGAGGCGGGGACGAAGGAGAACGTCGTCCCGGAGGGCGCGACGATAACGGTCGACAGGCGGTTCGTTCCATCGGAATCCGTCGAGGCGGTCGACGCCGAAATCGACGCGCTGCTGTCCGACGTGGCGGCCGAACACGACCTGCGCGTCGAGTGGACGCGAACGCGGGTCTACGAGTCCGCGGCGGTTCCGACCGACAGCGAGGTCGCGGCGCGCTTTCGGGACGCGGCCGCCGAGCGGGCAGACGTCGACCCCGAGCCGTGGGGTATCCGGGCGGCGACCGACGTTCGGAACCTCGTCAACGACGCCGGGATGGACGCGATTACGTGGGGACCGGGGTCGATGGCGCAGGCCCACGCCTACGACGAGTACATCGAGCTGTCGGAGGTCGAGGTCGGATACGACATCCTCCGCTCGGCGCTCCGGGCACTGTTCGAAGACGGCGGGAACTGAGCACTCGGCCGTCGAACGAACGGCTCGAAAAAAGCGGCTGACGGCCAGTTCGGCTATTCGACGAGCTCTTCGAACCGCTCGACCGCGGCGCTCGCGACCGCCATATCCTCGGACACTTCGCCGCCGCTGACGCCGACGGTCCCGACGAGTTCGCCGTCGACTTCGAGGGGATAACCGCCGCCGAAGACGACGAGTCGGTTCTCGTCGGTCGTCTGGAGTCCCCACAGCGACTCGCCGGGCTGGCTCCCCTCGGCGAGTTCGTGGGTGGGCATCTGCAGCGCGGCCGCCGTGTACGCCTTGTTCCGAGAGATGTTGACGCTCGCCAGCCACGCGTCGTCCATCCGGTGCTGTGCGACGAGGTTACCCTCCGGGTTCGCGACCGTAATCACCATCCGCAGCCCCATCGACTCGGCCTCCGCTTCGGCCGCCTCGATGAGTACCTTCGCGGTTTCGAGATTGATTGCGTCGGACATATCGCTTCGTCGAAACCGGTCTCGACGACCGTACTTATACGTGTGCCGCCGCCCCGACTCGGCGGCCGAAATCGGCGTGTACACGCCGATTTCGGCCGCTTGAGGCTCCCCGAACGACGCTGCCGGCGAAACAATAGTAGTCGAAATACCGACAACTCGTGTCGGCGACGACGGGAGCGACCCGGGGACCGGTCGGTTCGAGGTGAGTCGCTCGGACCGACTCAGTCGTACAGTGGGTACTCCTCGGTCAGTTCGTCGACCTTCTGGTCGACGAACCCCTTGACCGACTCGTCGTGCGGCGCCTCGACGATTTCGTAGATGAGGTCGGCGACGGTCCGGCAGGCCTCCTCGTCGAAACCGCGGGTCGTCAGCGCGGGCGTGCCGGCGCGAATCCCGCTGGGGTTGAACGCCGAGCGACTCTCGCCGGGGACCGTGTTGGCGTTGAGGACGATGCCGACCTCTTCGAGGGCCGCTTCCACGTCCTTGCCGGTCGTGTCCGGGTGCGACGGACGGAGGTCGACAAGGACTAAGTGCGTGTCAGTTCCGCCGGAGACGAGTTCGAGGCCGCGCTCCTGTAGCCGCTCGCCGAGGGCGGCGGCGTTATCGACGACCTGCGAGGCGTACTCCTCGAACTCGGGGGAAAGCGCCTCGCCGAAGCCGACGGCCTTACCGGCGACGTTGTGCAGTATCGGCCCGCCTTGGAGGCCGGGGAACACCGCGGAATCGACGTCGTCGGCGTGTTCTTCGTCGCACATGATGATACCGCCGCGACCCGAGCGAATCGTCTTGTGGGTCGAGCCGGTGACGAAGTCCGCGATGCCGACGGGCGAGGAGTGTTCGCCCGCGGCGACGAGGCCCGTGATGTGGGCGATGTCGGCGAGGTGGTAGGCGTCGACCTCCTCGGCCGCGGCCTGCACGCGCTCCCACTCGACCTCCCGGGGGTACGCGGAGTAGCCCGAGATGACGATGTCCGGGTCGAACTCCTCGGCCTTTTCGGCCAACTGGTCGTAGTCGACGTAGCCGGTCTCGGCGTCGACCTCGTACTGTTCGACCTCGTACGTCTTCCCCGCGACGTTCACCGGGTGTCCGTGGCTCAGGTGACCGCCGTGGGTCAAATCGAGCGAGAGAATCTTGTCGCCGGGGTCGAGCACCGCGAGGAACACTCCCATGTTCGCCTGCGACCCGGAGTGCGGTTGGACGTTCACGTGGTCGGCTCCCCAGAGTTCCTTCGCGCGGTCGATGGCGAGCTGTTCGACCTCGTCGGCGTACGCACAGCCGCCGTAGTACCGACTTCCCGGGTAGCCCTCGGCGTAGTTGTTCGTCAGCTCCGAGCTTTGGGCCTCCATGACCGCCTCGCTGACGTGGTTCTCGCTCGCTATCATCGCGAGGGTGTCGTTCTGTCGCCCGCGTTCGCCTTCCAGCGCGTCGGCGACGGCCGGGTCGGTCTCTCGAACGGTGTCGTAAGGCATCGTGGGTGCATCTCGACTCTGCGGTATAACGCTTCGCTGCGGCCGGACCTGAGGCGACGACGACCGACGAAAACCACAAATTGACAGAAAACGTATGGTATGTGGTCGCGTCGGTCGCCCCGACGAGGTGGCCCTTGGTGGTCACGAAGAATCTCCGAACATGAGGTCTCTAATTCCCGGAATCGACGTTTTCAGTGTTTCGTACGCCTCACCGCAGTTCGTCGACCGGCGATAGCTCTATATTGGAACTTCGTCACGTTCGTCACACATACCGTGCTAAGAACTATCACAGCTCACCGGAAGTCCCGGGGCCGAGGCGACGGGCGTGCGTCGCCTCACCGCGCAGGACGGCGGATCGCCGGAGTGGGTCGCCGATGAACGAGACGCGGCCGTCCCCGATACAGTACAGCGACATCGAACGCGCGCGTGAGCGTCTCGAAAACGACCGCGTCGTCAAGCGGACGCCGATAGAGCGGAGCACCTCCCTCGGCGACCTCGTCGGCGCGGACGTCTACCTGAAGATGGAACACCTCCAGTGGACGGGGTCGTTCAAGACGCGGGGCGCGTACAACAAGATTCGACAGGACACCGACCGGGGAATCGACGAGTTCGTGGCCGCGAGCGCCGGCAACCACGCGCAGGGCGTCGCGCTCGCCGCGACCGAGTGCGGCGCCGACTCCACGGTCGCGATGCCGGAGAACGCCCCGCAGACGAAAATCGACGCGACGCGCGACTACGGCGCGGACGTCGAACTCGTCGGCGAGGACTTCCAGGAGACGATGGCGTACGCGCAGTCGCTCGCCGAGGGCTCGGACGCCGAGTTCGTCCACGCGTACGACGACCGCGACATCGTCGCCGGGCAGGGGACGCTCGGCGCGGAGATGTATCGCGACCTTCCCGAGATGGACACCGTGGTCGTCCCCATCGGCGGCGGCGGACTCATCTCGGGCATCGCCACCGCCATCAAACACCACGACCCCGAGATTCGCGTCGTCGGCGTGCAGGCCGCGGGCGCGGAGACGGTCCACGAGAGCCTCGACAAGGGCGTTCCCGTGACGCTCGACGACACGAACACCATCGCCGACGGCATCGCCACCGGCGGCATCTCCGAGTTGACGCTCCGAACCATCGAGGAACACGTCGACGAGGTGGTCACGGTCTCCGACGGGGAAATCGCAGAGGCGATTCTCCTCCTGCTCGAACGCGCCAAGCAGGTCGTCGAGGGAGCCGGTGCCGCCTCGGTCGCCGCCGTGCTGAGCGACGACCTCGACGTCGAGGGCGAGACCGTCATGCCGCTTCTCTGCGGGGGGAACCTCGACATGACGATGCTCCAGACGGTGCTCGTCCACGCGCTCACCGGCCGCCGACAGACCCTCCGACTGCGAGTTCGGATACGCGATCGACCGGGCGAGATGGCGCGGCTCTCCCGACTCATCGCCGACCGCGACGCGAACATCCACGACGTTCGGCACGTCCGCGCCGTCGACGCCCTCGACGTCGGCGAGGCCCATCTCCTGTTCCGCATCGAGACCAAAGGAGCAGAGCACGCGGCCGCCGTCGTGGACACCATCGAAGACGCGGGCTACGCGGTCGACGACGTCTCGGAGGAGAGATAGCTCCGACCTCCCGGCGTCTCGACCGTTCTCGTCGCCGAACCACGTGCTATCTCACTTCTAACAGGAGCCGCGGGCCGCGGCCGTCGAAGCCGTCGCCGCGGCCGAGTCGCGCAGCGCCGCTAGTTCTCGCCGGCCGACTGTCTGATACGCGCGACGACGTCGTTCCGACTCACGTCGGGGTCGTCGTCGGTCGTGAGACGCCCCATCACGAACTCCAGCAGGTCGAGCGTCTGGAGTAGTTCGAGCGCTTCGGTTCGGTCGAGGTCGATGGATTTCCCGAACTCGCGAATCGTCTTCGCGTCGTTGGCGGCGTCGGCGAGTTGGTCTATCGTCACGGACTCGGGCAGGCCGATTCCGTCGGCGAGCGCCTCGGGCGACCCGCCGGAATCGTCCGCGGCCGTCGGTCCCGGTGTTTCCACCGGCGACTCGTCGGCGAGCGACGTCTCGTAGGAGTCCGGTTCGTGGACGCCCTGTGCGATCATGTACCGTCGGACCGTCTCGTCCGACACGTCCATCTCGAACGCCGCCGCCATCCGGTCGAACGTCTCGTACCTCGCGTACACCGCTTCGAGATACGCCGTGTCCTCGAACGCCGGCACGTCCGGACTCCGCACGCTACCGAGCGATTCGGGAACGTCGGGCCCCGCGGAACCCTCCGCGGAGGGCGCGTCGGTTGTGACCGTCACGACGGCCGTCGGCTCGGCGTCGAGCGAGACTTCGGCCGCGTCGACGTCGACGTGTTCGTGGTCGCTCGGAACGACGTCGTCGATTTCGAGCGTGAGCCCGATGGTCCCGTCGGACTCGATTGCAGTCTCCCGGGTCCGGGTCCGCACGGGCGACTCGGCTTCGTCGCTCGGCGAGAGCGCGAACTCGATGTCCGCCGACGCTCCCGACTCCGTGACCGCCACGGACGAGTCCCGGACGCTCGCGGCTCCCGCCCGCTCGCACTCTTCGAGGAATTCACCCAGTCGCCGAAGCGATGTGCCCACGCTCATTGTGCGGTTCCCCAGACGCGCCGAGGCCCCCTGAAAAGCGGTGTGGAATACTGAGTCGGTTTATATAACCCCACAGAATATACGGCGAAAACTATAAACGAGAATCTGCTGTTCAAAATACTATACCGTGCCCATGAGACACGTTTCTATCGCGAACGTCGAAACGACTTCGCGTACTTCAACCGATTCGACACTCTGGTTTGGTCGGTGTCGAATCCACTGGGCCACGAGGTGAAGCCACAATGAGCTTGATAACTGTCGCCGACATCGCGCACGACGACCTCGCGCTGACGCCGACGATTCAGTCGGAAGCCGCGAGCGAGATAGACGTTGTCTCTCAGTCCGGGACTGATCCCGAGACGGGCCAGTTCTTCTTCGCCGTGAAGAACGCGGACGTCGCCGCGTTCGAAGAGGCGTTGGAAGCCGACCACACCGTCCGCGACTGGTGGCTCGTCTCCGAGCGTGAGGACTCCGTCGTCTATCGCATCGGCCACACGAACGACGCGATACTGCTGTCGCCGATAGTCACGGAACTCGGCGGACTCATGCTCGACGCGTGCAGCAACGAGACGTCCGGGTGGCGGGTCCGTCTCCAGTTGTCGGACCGCGAGGCGCTCGCGGAGCTCTGGGAGTACTGCGAGGCCAACGACATCTCCTTCGACCTGAATCGGATGTTCCAGCAGGACGGCTGGATGAACGGCGAGCCGAGTAAGCTGACCGACGCGCAGCGCGACGCGCTCGTGGCCGCCTACGAGCACGGCTACTTCGAGGAGCCGCGAGAGGCGGCGTTAGACGACCTTTCGGACGTACTCGACATCTCGCCGACTGCTGTTAGTGGGCGTATCAGGAGAGGGACCGCGGAGCTGGTCGAGTCGATTCTCGTAGACGAGTGACCGCCTCAGAAGGGGCTGCGGGAGTCAGACCGCGAGAACGTGGTCGTCCCGCGGTTCGTAGATTTCTCCGCTCATTCGCAGGTCGTAGACGGCGTCGAGCGCGTCGCCGATGGCGACGCCGCTGTCCGTGAGCGCCGCGGCGAGTCGCCCGAGTTCGACGCCGTCCGGGTGACGTTCGCCGAGTTCGACGAGGGCTGTTTTCACGTCTTCGGCGTCGACTTCGGCGTCGAACGCGACGCGTTCCCACTCGACGTCGTGGCCGGTGACGTCCGCGTGTCGCCGGTACAGTTCGACGGCGTCGTTGGGCTCCGAAACCGCGACGTGGAGGTCGCACGACGGGCAGGTGACGACCCCGGCGCGGGGCTTTTCGGCCGGTTCGACGTCCCCGTCGTCAGGCATTGTAAGCGTCCTGCGCGAGCCGGTGGAGTTTGTGGACCGTGTGTTCGTTCGGCCCGAGCTGCGCCTGCCCGAGCGCGCCGGACGTGAGCCCCTCGTACTGCCGCTCGACGAGCTCGAAGTCCTCCTCTTGGAGCTGGCGGCTCGTCTGGACGAACTCCTCTTCTTCGTCCGAGAGGTCGGCGTCGCGGAAGTAGTAGTCCGCGATGAGCTGGAAGCGCCCCTCGTCGATTGGGTCGATGATGTACGTGCCGTAGCCGTCGGCGGTGCCGTACATGTTGACCGTGAAGTTCGGCCAGAAGTAGTAGAACTTGGCCTCGTGTTCGGGGTGGATGCGCATCTCGTCGTCGACGTCCTCTCTGTGCTTGTAGTGGAGCACCCAGTGGTAGTCGTTGACTTCGAGCTCGGATTCCATGAGTTCGAGCCCCTGCACCCAGTCTTGGTGGTTCGCCTGACAGTGGTCGCACTCCGAGTAGTTCCCGCTGAACGTCTTCCAGTTGCACTCGACCTCGGAGACGTAGCGCCGGGCGTGTTCGTACTCGCCGAGCGGCAGGTCTTCGAGTTCCGTCTTCATCGACCCTGCCTGTTCGGCAAGCGAGAGGCTCGGTTCATCCTCGAAGTTGACGAACACGAGCGGCCCGATGGCGTCCGTGTTGACCTCCATGAGGCCGTTTTCTTCGGGGTCGAGCTCGCCGACGGCGTCGTCGTCGAGGTCGGGGTTCAGACTCGCCTCCTCGAAGCTCTTCGGGGTGCTCTGGAGCGACCCGTCGAGTTCGTACGCCCAGAGGTGGTACGGGCAGGTGATTCGACTCAGGCTTCCGGGGTCGGTCATCGGCGTCTCGTCGAGCATCTTCGACCCGCGGTGGGCACAGACGTTGTAGAACGCCCGAACGTCGCCGTCGCCGTCGCGGGTGACGATAATCTGCTTGTCGCCGATGGTCCGCGTGAAGTAGTCGCCCGCGTCCGGGATGTGGGTCTCGTGACCCGCGTAGACCCAGTACTGACCGAACACTTTCTCCTTTTCCATCTCGTGGACTTCGGGGTCCGTGAAGTACTTCGCCGGTAACGCGTTCGTTTCCGCGGTGATGTCGGCACTTACTGCACCGATTTCGTCACGACCGTTGTTCCACCGTGTCATGGGAGGAAGAAACACACATCCGATGAAAAGGATTCGTCGGGAATAGTTGAGCCGTATAAGTGGCGGTGGATATCCGCGAGCGGTCGGCGTTCGGCCGCCAGCGCCGATATCGACGACTCAGGCGTCGTCTCCCTGAAAAAGGGGCTCCGTGATACAGGTCAAGAGTGAAGGGGGGACGTTCCGAACCGCCGGACACCATGAGTGTCCGTGACAACCGATACGACGTCGCCGTCGTCGGGGTCGGCGGGATGGGGAGCGCGACCGCGTACCACCTCGCCGACCGCGGCCTCGACGTCGTCGGTCTCGAACGCTACGACATCCCCCACTCGCAGGGGTCCTCGCACGGTATCACGCGCATCATCCGGCGCGCGTACTACGAACACCCCTCGTACGTCCCGCTCATCGAGCGGGCGTACGACCTCTGGGACGACCTCGCCGAGGAGACCGGCCGCGATGTCATCCACCGAACCGGCTCCATCGACGCCGGGCCGGTCGACAACGACGTGTTCGCGGGTTCGAAACGCTCCTGCGAGGAACACGACATCCCCCACGAGGTGCTGACCGGCGCGGAGGTCAACGAGCGGTTCCCCGGCTACGAACTCCCAGAGGAGTACCGCGCGGTCTATCAGGAAGACGGCGGGTTCGTCGTCCCCGAGCAGGCGATTATCGCGCACATCGAGGCCGCACAAGCACGGGGTGCCGAGATTCGCGCGCGCGAGCGGGTCGAAGACTGGGCGGAGACGAACGACGGCGGGGTGCGCGTCCGCACCGACCGGGGGGTCTACGTCGCGGACGCGCTCGTGCTCGCCGCGGGCGCGTGGAACTACAAACTCGCCGACGCCCTCGACGGGCTTGCGGTCCCCGAGCGACAGGCGCTCGCGTGGTTCCAGCCCGAGTCGCCGGCGACGTTCGCGCCCGAGGAGTTCCCCGTCTGGAACCTCAGCGTCCCCGAGGGCCGGTTCTACGGGTTCCCGGTCCACGACGTGCCGGGGTTCAAACTCGGCAAGTACCACCACCGCGACGAGGATGTCGACCCCGACGACTTCGACCGCGAGCCGAACCGCGCCGACGAGGCGATACTCCGGGACGTCACGGAGAAGTACTTCCCGGAGGCCGCGGGGCCGACGATGTCGCTCGCGACGTGCATGTTCACGAACTCGCCGGACGAACACTTCATCCTCGACACGCTGCCCGACCACCCGCAGGTCGCGGTGGGAGCCGGCTTCTCGGGACACGGCTTCAAGTTCGCCAGCGTCATCGGCGAAATCCTCGCCGACCTCGCCGTCGACGGCGAGAGCGACCTGCCGCTCGGCATGTTCTCGCTCGACCGGTTCGAGTGACGACGGACGCGTTTCGATTGTCATCCGTAAACTGTTCATGCGATATTATCTTTGCACTATCTATTCATTTGCGTATAAATACCACTATTATCGGAGACTACTCGTTATGATGTGTAATACCAATGGGTTGGTTGAATCGTGAGGGGTGTGGACTCGCAACATGGGTCAAACTGACGTGCCGAACCTGACCATCGACCGTCTCTCGGCGGTCGCGGCGGGTGCCCCAAAGCGGGGAAAACAACATGATCGAACACGAACTCAAGTGGCGGTCGTCCACGGAGGGTGTGACGGATGACAGATAACAACGACTCGGCCGGTCGGTCGACGAGCGGACTACAGGCGGACCTGTTCTACCCCGAGACGGAGCGGGAACCCGGCGACGGGAACATCCAGCGGTGGGGGTTCGACATCCACCCCGTCGTCTTTCCGGTCGCGCTCTTGATCATCGGCGTCTTCGTCGCGGTGACGCTCGTTCTCGGTGAACAGGCGGCGACTATCTACTCGGACGTCAGGGGCTTCTTTGAGGGCAACTTCGGTTGGTTCTACCTCCTGTCGGTGAACCTCTTTATCGTCGTCTTGGCGTACTTCGCGCTGAGTAAGTACGGCGAGATAACCCTCGGCGGCGTCGAGGCCGAAAAGGAGTTCAGCGACTTCTCCTGGATGGCGATGCTGTTCAGCGCGGGCATGGGTATCGGGCTCATGTTCTACAGCGTCTCGGAGCCGCTGTACTACTTCACCAACGTCCCCGGCTTCTTCGACGTCGAGGCCGGGACCGGTGGTGCGGGCATCGCAGCGATGACCCAGACGTTCTTCCATTGGGGGTTCCACCCGTGGGCCATCTACGGTCTCGTCGGACTGGGGCTCGCGTTCTTCTCGTTCAACCGGGGGCTCCCGCTCACCTTCCGGTCGATTTTCTGGCCGCTCCTCGGCGAACGAATCTACGGCTGGCCGGGTCACCTCATCGACCTCGTCTCGGTGTTCGCGACGCTGTTCGGCCTCGCCACGTCGCTCGGTCTCGGGGTCGCACAGATAAACACGGGCGTGTCGTACATCCTCGGCGAGAACATGCTCGGCATTCTGAGCGTTCCCAACAACACCGGCATGCAAATCGCGCTCATCGCCGTGATAACTCTCATCGCCACCGCCTCCGTCGCGGCCGGACTCGAAGCCGGAGTGCGGCGGCTGAGCACGGTGAACGTCTTCTTTATGTTCGCGCTGTTGGCGTTCCTGCTCGTCGTCGGCCCGACGATGAGTATCTTCGGCGCGTGGGTGCAGGGTCTCGGGAACTACTTCAGCGACTTCCTCTCGCTCGCGTTCTTCACCGGGACGCTCGGCGACGGCGCGTCGACCGTCCACAGTTGGACGGTGTTCTACTGGGCGTGGTGGATCGCCTGGTCGCCGTTCGTCGGCATGTTCGTCGCGCGCATCTCCAAGGGTCGCACGGTCCGCGAGTTCGTCTTCGGCGTGTTCGTCCTGCCGTCGCTGTTCTCGACCGTTTGGCTCTCGGCGTTCGGCGGCAGCGCGCTGTTCAACTCGCTTCAGGGTAACGGCGCGGTTCTCGCGACCTACGGCGAGGCAGGACAGACGGTGGCGATGTTCGCGCTCCTCGAACAGTTCCCGTTCAGCGCCGTCTCGGGGCTGCTCGCCGTGACGCTCGTGGTGACGTTCTTCGTGACCTCCTCGGACTCGGGGTCGCTCGTCGTCGACCACCTCACGTCGGGCGGTAAACACAACGTTCCGCGGAGGCAGCGTGTCTTCTGGGCGGTCACGGAGGGCCTCGTCGCGTCGCTTCTCCTCTACGGCGGCGGGCTCGGCGCGCTCCAGACCGCGGCCATCGCCACGGGATTCCCGTTCGCCGTCGTCCTCGTCGTCATGTGCTACACGGTGTATCTCGGCCTCGACAAGGAGTACGAACTCCTGCAGTCCGAGGAGTTCGCCGAGCGGATCGAGGACTTGGCCGACGAGGACATCGACTTCGCCGTCGGTCGCTCTCGGACGTCGGTCGTGACCAACGTTCGGGAGAACCCCGGCACGACGGACGATTGACGACCGACTCACCAAACGATGACTCGACGCTATCGATGAACGCGCTCGCTGTCGGTTCGGCGGCGTTCGCGGTCTTCCTTTTCGCCGTTGCGCTGGTCGCGATGACCGTCGGTGAGCTACGGGGGGCGGGGCTCGCGTTCCTGAGCGCCAGCCTCGTCATCTACCTCAGAGAGAAGCACCTCGTCGGCGACTGACGCCCGCCGGCGACCGCTATTCGTCGGCGTGCGATTCTCGCCGGCGCACAATTCTTGCCGAGGCCGACGTTCGTCCGCGACGAGACCCGGCTCTCGTCACCCCCCGGTACGTATACACCTCAGATAGTGGACCCGGAGAGATATCCGGGGGCCGCAGTCACTACTGTTTGGTACATGAACACATGGTCTACGTTTCCCGAACGCGCCGGAACGGTTGTCGTCGGGGCCGGCTGTGTCGGCTGTAGCGCGGCGTATCACCTCGCCGAGTCGGGCCGCGAAGACGTCGTCGTCCTCGACCGCGGACCGCTGTTCGAGACCGGGGGGTCGACGTCTCACGCACCCGGGCTCGTGTTCCAGACGGCCGGGAACAAGCTGATGACGGAGATGGCGTCGTACACGCGCGACCTCTACGACGGGTTCGGCGACTTCCGGACGTGCGGCGGCATCGAAGTCGCCTACTCCGAAGCGCGCTGGGACTTCCTCAAGCGCAAGCGCGAGTGGGGACAGTCCTACGGCATCGACGAGGGCGAACTGCTCACGCCCGAGGAGGTCGAAGCGCGCGTCCCGCAGATAAACTCCGACGTCATCTACGGCGGGTACTACGTCCCGTCGGACGGGAAGGCTGACGCCGTCAGCGCCGCCGAGTCGATGGCGGAGGAGGCGCGTGAGGTCGGCGTCGAGTTCTACGGCCACACCGAGGTCACGGACATCGACGTCTCCGACGGCAGTATCGACGCGGTCGACACCGAACACGGCCGCATCGAGGCCGACGAGGTGCTCGTCGCCACGAACATCTGGGGGCCGCTGTTCGGCGAGATGGTCGGCACGGACATCCCGCTCGTTCCCTGCGCGCACCAGTATCTCGTCTCCGACGAACTGGACGAACTCGAAGGCGCGGAGCGCGAAATCGAACAGCCGCTCCTCCGGCATCAGGACCACTCGCTGTACTACCGCCAGCACGGCGAGCGCTACGGTATCGGCTCGTACAACCACGAGTCGCTTCTGGTCGACCCGGCGGACATCTACGGTCCCGACAAGCTCGACGACCTCGGACTCGAATACCCGTCGCTCCGCGAGTTCACGGAGGAGCACTTCTACGAGAACACCCACCCGGACCACGACCGGTCGGCGTTCGACGCCGCTAGCGAACTCGTCCCCGGCTTCGAGGACTGCGAGTGGACCTCCGCCATCAACGGCATGTTCTCGTTCACCCCCGACGGGATGCCCATCCTCGGACCGGACGAGGACACCGAGGGACTCTGGTGGGCGCTCGCCGTCTGGGTCACGCAGTCCGGCGGCGCGGGCGACATCGTCGCCAGCTGGATGGAAGACGGGACGCCGCGGCTCGACGGCTCCCGCGTCAACGCTTCCGGCGCGCACGTCTCTCGGTTCCAATCGCACACGGGCAGTCGAGAGTACACCTACGGGCGCGGCGCACAGCAGTACCGCGAGGTGTACCAGCTCATCCATCCGCGCGAGCAACCGAGCGGGCAGCGCGCGCTCCGCCGGAGCCCGTTTTACGACCGGCAGGACGACCTCGGCGCGGAGTTCTACGACAGCGACGGCTGGGAGGTCCCGCAGTGGTACGAGTCCAACGAGACGCTGCTCGAAACGTACGACGTGCCGGACCGCCCCGACTGGCTCTCCCAGAACTGGTCGAAGGTCCACGGCGCGGAACACCAGCACCTCCGCGAGAAGGTCGGCATGGTCGACATGACGACGTTCACGCCAATCGAAGTGACGGGACCGGGCGCGCTGGAGTTCCTGCAGGGTCTCCTGACCAACGATATGGACGTCACGCCGGGTCGGATGCGCTACTCGGCGATGCTCAACGAGGACGGCGGCGTGCTCGCCGACCTGACGGTCGCCCGTCTCGGCGACGACCGATTCGTGCTGTTCACCGGCGGCGGAAGCTCGGCGACGCTCCACTCGCGGTGGGTCGAAGAGCACGCGCCCGACGACGGCTCCGTCGACGTGACCGCACACGTCTCCAGTCGGACCGGCATCGGCGTCTTCGGACCCGACTCCCGGAAGGTGCTTTCGGACCTCGTCGAGGCCGACCTCTCGAACGACGAGTTCCCGTTCTACTCCGCACAGGAGACCTACCTCGGAAGCATCCCCGTCACGATGCTTCGACTCTCGTACGCCGGCGAACTCGGCTGGGAAATCTACGCCCCGACCGAGTACGGAAGCCAGCTCTGGGACGCGATTCGGGAGGCCGGCGAGGAGTACGACATCGCGCCGGTCGGCTGGGCCGCGCTCGACTCGACGAGCATGGAGAAGGGGTTCCGCCTCTGGGGGACGGACCTCACGCCCGAGCACAATCCGTACGAGGCCGGAATCGGCTTCGCGGTCGACCTCGACACCGACTTCGTCGGGAAGGCGGCGCTGGTGGAGGACAGGGAGGGCGACGGTCCGAGCGACCGAATCGTCCCGATAACGCTCGACGAGGAGGAAGCCGTCGTCGACGCGGGCCATCCGGTGGTCGCCGACGGTGACGTCGTCGGCTACTGCTGTCGGGCGGACTACGGCTACACCATCGACGCCGGCATCGCGTACGCCTACCTCCCCGAGAAATACGCCAGTTCGGGGCAAGACGTCGAAATTCGGTACGAGGGCGACGCCCACCCCGCGACGGTCCGGTCCGGGCCGCTTTTCGACCCCGACCGAGACAAGATGATTCGGTGAGTGCCGGATTTCGACGCGTCACCGCCTCCGCCTCGATTTATCGGCGCTGTCGAACTTCAGTCGCTGATAATCCGCCGCGGCCGTGTTGAACTCGGCAGATCTGTGGGGAACCGGGACTGTCTGCAGAATAACTGCCCTACCGCTGTCACTCGTCTCGGACGGCCTTCAGGTCGAGCCGCGGGGCAAACGACTCGTACGTCTCGTCGCTCGACACGATCGTGTCGCCATCGGACTCGACGAGATGGAGCGCGTCGAAGGGCGTGAACCCGTGGTCTTCCACGTAGGTCGCGGCCGTGAGAACCGTGTCCACGTCCCCGCGCACTTCCAACAGCGTGGCGACGTTCGCGACGACCCGCTCCGTGTCCCGCTCTTCTCGATACGCGACCATGAGGAGTTCGATGAGCGTGAACTGCGACGTCCACAGCTCGTCTCGGTGGTCTCGGTAGACCGCCTCTGCGGCGTCGCCGAGCCAGTCCTCGTCCTTGATGAGCGCCAGCAGGAAGTCCGTCTCGGCGTACATTCAGCGGCCGGCCTCGTCTATCGCCGCGTTCCGGGCCCCGTGGCGGAGTTCTTCGGCCGTCTTCTCGACGTCCGCGAACTCGGTGCGGAGCGCATCGAGCGGGTCGTCCTCGATTGGTATCAGCTTGATACCGTCGTGCAGTTGGACGATGCGGTAGTGTTCGCCGTACCGCTCTCTGACCTCTTTGGGGAGCGTGAGGCGTCCGCGACCGTCCAGCGTCGCTTCGGACATACGTCCTACTACGATGGGTAGAAACAAGAGTTTTCCCCATATTTCGATTCACGACCCACTCGGATAGAACCTTCGACGGTTTCGGATTATTCGAATTACTCGGACTCCTCGTCGTCGACGCCGCGCTGTTCGAGGACGCGTTCGACGATTTCTTCGGGGTGTTCGGTCGCCACGGCGAGCGCGGCGTTGTGGAGTTCGCTCTTCGTGACGCCCCTGAGACCGTGGTCGCGGGTCAGTTCGCGCTCCACGTCGTAGGTGATGATGTCGTCGAACTCGTCGGCGACCGCTTCGAGGACGTACAGCGCCTTGTGGACGGTCTCGTCGAACTCGAAGGCGGGGCGCTCGCGGGGGTCTACGGGTTCGGCGGACGCCGATTCCGACTCCCCCTCCGATTCGACCGCGTCGTCGGTGCCGGCGTCTTCGGGTTCGGGTTCCGGCTCTGGCTCCGAGGCGGTTTCGCCGCTCCCCATCGCGGCGTCGAGGTCGCCGAAGGGGTCTTCGCTCATCGGGCCACCTCGCCCTCTTCGACGATTTGCGCGAGTTCGTCGTAGCACGCCAACTGGTCGCAGGTGCTGTCGTAGTCCCGCAGGGGCATGTGCTCGCGAATCGACGCGTCGATGGCCGACCGATGCCGAATCCCCGGCTTCGGCAGGTCGCCGTCCCACTCGCCGTTGTCGATGGCCTCGAACACTTCAGGGTCGGTGTACGCGAAGTTCGGGAGCTTCGAGGCGATGTTCGGCTTCGAGACGAGCGCCTCCACGAGCCGTCTCGTCGGGCGGTCGTGGTCGATTCGGTCCCGGAGGTCGGTCGGTACGACGGCGAGGATTTCGAGGTCGAAGTGCTCCCGCGCGGGCGTGATAAGCCGCTTGACCGTCTTTTCGAGCCCCGAGAGCGCGCCCGACTCGGGGCGCATCGGCAAGACGAGGTTCTGCGTGGCGTACAGCGCGTTGTCGTTGAGTTTCCCGCGCGCCGCGGGGCAGTCCACGACGACGTAGTCGTAGTCGTCGCCGAGAAGCGGGTCGATGACGCGCTGTTTGAGCCGCGCCGACCCCATCATCACGCCGCCGAGGTCCGACTCGACCTGTTCGATGCGGTCGTTCGACGGGAGGAGGTCGATTTCGAACCCGGTCTCCAAGATGAGCTCCCGCGGCTCCAACTCGGCGTCGTCGAGGAGCACGTCGCCGAGGTGCGCTTCCGAGTAGAACTCCTCGCCGAACCCGAGGCCCGTCGTGGTGTGTCCGTTCGGGTCGAGGTCGACGAGCAGCACGTCGCTGCCCCGGTGTGCGAGCTCGCGGGCGAGGTTGATGGAGGTCGTCGACTTTCCGATACCGCCTTTGAGGAGACAGACGCTGACTGCACGTGACATGATGGGGATATCCGTGATAGCGAGATTCTCGGCACAGTTGAAATAATTATGGTTACTCCGACTCTTTGAGAAGTTCAAATAATCCAAGTAATTCTAATAGTTTCTATTCGGGTCGTGTCAACTCGATTCGCGCTCTCTCCTTCGACTGGCGGCCCGAATTGTCGCCGGCAGTAGCTATTTGGGCCCGTTGTGTGCAGATAAATTCGTGACAGATTGGTTGCCCGGCCGAGGGCTACGCGCCCCCGAACTCTCGCCGCAGACGGTGACGCTCGCGGTCGCCGCCGCCTTGCTCCTCGCAGTCGTCGGGCTCCACCCAGTCTCCGTCCTTCCGGTCCGGTCGCAGTACGCGCTCTCGGTTTTCGTCGTCGCGCTCCTGCTTTGGTTGACGAAACCGGTTCCGTACGTGATTTCGAGTCTGGCCTGCGTCTCCCTGTTGTACGCCCTCGGCGTCGTGGACTCCTTCGAGGCCGCGGTGAGCGGCTTCACCTCCTCGCTCGTGTACTTCCTCCTCGTGCTGTTACTCCTCGGCAACGCGGTCCGGTCGGTGGGGTTGGATACCCGGTTAGCGAGCCGACTGCTGTCCCCGGACAGCACCCCTCGCGGGGCGTTTCGTTCCATCGCGCGAAACGTCCTCGTGCTGGCGCTGTTCATGCCGTCCGCGATGGCCCGTGCGGTCGCGTTCATCCCCATCGTCGAGGAGGTGACCGAGGAGTTCGACCTCCCGGCGCGAAGCGGGTTCGAACGGGCGACGTTCCTCCTCTTGGGTCACATCAATCCCATCGCGTCGATGGCGCTCATGACCGGCGGCGGGATGGCGCTGGTCACCTCGGGCATCCTCGCGACGAGCGTCCGACCGCTCTCGTGGGTCGAGTGGGCCGTCTTGATGATTCCGCCGACAGTGGTTCTCTACGCGCTCGCCGCCGCGGCCGCCGGTCTCTTCCACGCCGTCGATGCCGACTCGACTGTCGACCCCGGCGAGCCGGGGATTGCGGACGCGCCCCCCGACGGCGAGTTGACCCGCGAACAGGGACTCGTCGCGGCGGTGATGGCCGGTACCGTCCTCGCGTGGGTCGTCGGTTCGTTCGTCGGACTCCCCGAGATTCTCCCGGCGGTCGTCGCCGTCACAGTCCTCGCGCTTCCGGGAGTCGACGTTATCGACGCCGACGACGTCAAGCAACTCAGTTGGGGCGTCCTCTTTCTCATCGGCGCGACGCTGTCGATTCTGGACGCCCTGGAAGCGACCCAAACCATCGCGCTCGTCGTCGACCTCCTCGCGCGGTTCGTCCCGTTCGAGGCGTTCAGCCACTGGCAACTCGTCGGGCTGCTTCTCGGGTTCGCGGTCGTCGTTCGCGTGCTGTTTTCGACCGGGTCGGCCGCCATCGTGGTGATTCTCCCCATCGTGCTGCGATTCGCGGAGACGTTCGGCGTGACGCAACTCTATCTCGGACTCGCGGTCCTCCTCGTGGTGGGGTCGACCACGATTCTCCCGTTCAACACGACCGCCGTCCTCGTCTCGCTAGACCGCGGACCGCTGACGAACCGGGACGTGACGCTGTTCGGGTTCGTGACGATGGGCCTGTCGCTCGTCGTCGTGACCCTCTCGTGGCTCTTCTACTGGCCGCTCGTCGCCTGAAACGTTGACGAGGGCGTCGCGAACTCGGGCCGGTATCCTCGCCCGTTGCGGTAACCACCGGTCTATTTGTAGGTGAACGGTATCTGCCCGGTACGGGTGAGTTCGCATCTTACGTGTTGAGTTTACGACGGCTCCGACCGGCGTCATGTCGAAGATAGATCGCCGCCTGCGAGACGCACGGAGCATCGAGTTGGACAACGCGTTTTACGTCGAGGACGGGACGTGGATCGAGTCGCTCACCATCGCCTCGAACGGCCCCTTCGACGTGGAGTCCCTCCTCGCCGACATCTCGGGCGTGACCGTCTTCTACGACGAGGAGATTCCGACCGCCTCGACCGACGTGCAGATACGTCGAGTGACGATTCTCGCCAACGAGTCGTACCCGTTCATCCTCGGACTGGTTCTCAGACAGGAGACGATTCCGAACCGCATCGTCCTCCAAGACGGCGTCTTCGAGGTCGTCGCCACCGCCCAGGACTGGGACCACTTCAGGGAACTCGCCGACGAGATTCAGGAGACGCTCGGGGAGTTCGAACTCCGCTCCGTCACGCAGGACGAAGCCCCGGGTGAACCGCTCGACAGCGGCCGATTAAAGGAGGTGTTAATCTCCAAGCTGACCGACGACCAACTCGCGGTTCTGGAGACGGCATTCAACCACGGCTACTTCCACATTCCGCGGGAGATCTCTGAGACCGAACTCGCCGAGGAACTGGGTATCGCGCAGTCCACGCTGAGCGAACGACTCCGGACCGCGGAGCGAAATCTGCTCGAACTCATCTACGGTCCGCGACAGGAGTAGCTCACTGCTTGTTGGAGAATATTGCCGCATCCCGCCGACCGAGTATATAAAGAACGATAGATATCGGGCCGTATCGGGAACAGCACCATGGAAGATACTCCATAACAAGCGGTCGCAATGTCGGAGAAAAATCGTGATAGTTCGGGTGTCGAACGTGGAACTGGCCTTACGCGACGCGACTACGTGGCGGCGACTGCGACCGCCCTCGGCGTGACCGGACTCGCCGGGTGTACCGGTGGCGGCGACGGAAGCGGCGGGAGCGACGGCGGGTCGAGTCTCACCCCCGAGGTCCCGTCCGGAACCCCGGAGACGGTCGAGACGAAGTACTGGCGCGAGTGGGAGACCATCGACGCCGACGAACCGCCGCTCGACTACAGCGCGACCGCCGGCGCGGTGTTGGACCCCGTCCCGGTCGAATTTTCGAGCGAGGACGACCCGTGGATGCGGGAACACGCGCTCATGGTCCAGCGCGGGCTTGACGCCCTCGGCGTCGGGACGCAACTCAACGACCGACCGCTGAACCAACTGTACGCCCAGAGTTGGGACACGAAGGGGCTCGAAGCGATCATCTCGATGAGCACCCACGGTCCGGACCCGCAACGCGGGCTGGACCCGAACCCGCTTTTGATGCGGCGGAGCGAGACGAGCCTCTCGAACTACGACAACTACTACCACCCCGACCTGCAGGAGGTGCTGACGGAACAGAGTCAGACGACCGACCGCACCGAGCGCGAGGAGCTCGTCGCCGAGGCGCAGCGCATCTTCAGCGAGGACGTGGGCGCGCTCATCACGCTGTTCCCCGATATCATCACCGCGGTCAACACGGAGCGCTGGAGCGGCTACGTCCAGACGCCGGGCAACGGGCCGACGAAGGACTCGTTCGTCTGGTCGGAGGTGAACCTGCAACCCCAGACCGACGACCGGACCTACATCAAGGGCGTGACCACCTCGATGAACTCGCTGAACCTCCCGTGGGCCGCCGGCGGCGCGGAGGCGAAGCGGCTGACGTTCATCTACGACGGCCTCTTCGACGCCACGCCGGACCTCGAAGTCGTCCCCGCGCTGGCGACCGGCGGCGGGTTCGTCGACGACACCACCGTCGAACTCACTCTTCGCGAGGGCGTCGAGTGGCACGACGGCGAGCCGTTCACCGCGGAGGACGTGAAGTTCACCGTCGAACTGTACAAGGAACACTCCTCGACCAGTCAGACGCCGTTCTACGAACCGGTCGAGTCGGTCGAGGTGCTCGGCGACCACGAGGTTCGGTTCAATCTGAAGGGCCCCGACGCGGCGTTCATGACCCAGCGCGTCGTTCGCAGCGTCATCATCCCCAAGCACAAGTGGGAGGACGTGGAGAACCCGTCCCAGCACAACCCCGAGTCGCCCGTTGGCACGGGGCCGTTCACGTACGAGAACTGGGAGCAGGGAACCCGCTTCGAGGTCTCGAAAAACGAGGGCCACTGGATGTTCGACGACGACTGGCGGGCAGACGTGCTCGGCGACCAGGCCACGACCGGCGAGGGCGTCGACCGCGTCATCTGGATAAACGTCGGCAACATCGACTCCATGATCGGCTCGCTGCAGGGCGGCGAAATCGACGCCATCGGCACGACGCTCTCGAACTCGCAGGCCGACCGCGCCGCGAGCACCGGCGGCGTCGAAAAGATGACCTCGGGCAACTTCGCGCCGCTCGACACGAAGCTGATGTTCTCCTGTCCGCTCGTCCGCGACAAGGAGTTCCGCGTCGCCCTCGCCAAGTCGGTCGACACCGAGGGCTTCGCCGCCGACGTGCTGCAGGACCGCGCGACCGTTCCGAGCGGGGAGAACCCGATTTCGGACCTCACGCCGTGGCACACGTCGGACACGACCCACTACGAGTTCGACATCGACGGGGCGAAATCGCTCCTCGAACAGGCCGGCTACACGCGGGACGGCGACGGCAACCTCCGGTTCCCCAACGGGGACGCGTGGGCCGCCTTCGTCGAGCGCATCCAGCCCGGGAACATGCACAAGCGCCGCGACGAACTCGGACAGGCGGACTTCTCGTGAGGTGACACGCATGTCGAACACTATCCACTCGTGGCGTTGGGTGGTCCGGCCATGAGCGAGTTCCAGCGGTTTCTCGCAAAGCGGCTCGCCATCTCCATCGTGCTCACCCTCGTGGCCGTCTCGGTCATCTTCGTCGTCCTGCGGCTGCTTCCGGGGAGTCCGTTCGAATCTCTCGTCACCGCGGGCAACCTGAGCCAGCAACAAATCACCGAGATTCGAGCGATGTACGGCCTCGACCAGCCGATGTGGCGGCAGTACCTCAGCTACCTCCAGAGCATCCTGCTGTTCCAGTTCGGCTACTCCATCCTGCGGAGCCAGCCCGTCTGGGGGGTACTGGCCCCGCGGCTCGTCAACACGCTCATCCTGCTCGTCCCCGCGTTAGTGACGACGGCGGTCCTGAGCTCCCTGCTCGGGATGTACGTCGGTTGGAACCGCGGGAGTAAACTGGAGAAGCTCAGCATCATCGCCACGACGTTCCTCCGGTCGACGCCGGTGTTCATCACGGGCATCCTGTTCGTCATCGTCTTCGCGTACAACCTCGAACTGGTGCCCGCCTTCGGGATGCGCTCTATCAGCGCCTCGCCGGAGGGCTACGTCGAGACGTTCGCCTCGCTCGACTTCCTGCACCACTACGTCCTGCCGTTTACCGTGTCGGTGCTGTACTACAGCGGCGACTTCCTGCTTTTGGCGCGCAACGGCGTCGTCGAAAAGCGGGGCTCTGAGTTCCTCAAGCTCCACCGCGCCAAGGGGCTCTCCGAGATGCAACAGCTCTCGCGGGCGGGTCGGAACTCCATGCTTCCGATTCTGACCTACTTCGCGCTCCGCCTCGGGATGATATTCCAGGGGCTCATCCTGCTCGAAGTCGTCTTCGGCTGGCCCGGCATCGGCCGCGAACTCGTGCTCGCCATCCAACAGCAGGACTACCCGCTGGTGCAGGCCGCCGTCTTCATCATGGCGCTCGCGGTCATCGTGGCGAACCTCGTCGCCGACGTGCTGTACGCCTACTTCGACCCGACCGTCTCGACCAGCGGAGGTGGTGCCGCGTGAGCACCGAGACGAAGCCCGAAGCCGAACTGAAAAAGCGCGTCGAGGGGGTCGCGGAGACGCTCCGCGACCAGTTCACGTTCCTGCGCCGCGACCGCCTCGCGTTCGCCGGCGTCCTCATCGTCGCGGCGTTCGTCTTCCTCGGTCTCCTCGGCCCCGCGCTCGCCCCGCACGACCCCATCGAGCACACCGTCCGCGACGACGCCGGCTCGATGCTGCGGCTGTCCGAACCGACCGGCGCGGCTCCGTTCGGGACGACCGCCTACGGCAAAGACGTACTGAGCCAGTTCCTCGCCGGCGCGCAACCGACGTTCATCGTCGGACTGTTCGGCGGCATCGGGACCGGTGCGCTCGGCTTTCTCGTGGGACTCGTCAGCGGGTACTACGGCGGCTGGGTCGACGAGGTTCTCATGCGTATCACGGACCTCACGTTCTCGCTGCCGTTCACGCCGATGGCGCTGTTACTCCTGACGTTCGTGACGCCGAGCGTCTGGCTCATGACGGGTATCATCGTCGCGTTCCTCTGGAAGATGCCCGCCCGCGTCGTCCGCTCCGAGGTCCTCTCCGTCAGAGAGCGCACCTTCGTGAAGTCGGCGCGCGCCAGCGGCGCGAGCGACCTGCGGACGATGCTCTACCACGTCGCGCCGAACGTGCTTCCCATCGGATTTCTCTACACGGCCTACGGCATCGCGTGGGCCATCGCCGCGCAGGCCAGCCTGGCGTTCCTCGGCTTCGGCGACCCGACCGTCACGAGTTGGGGCCGGATGCTCCGACAGGTGTTCGAATCGGGCAACATGCGCGTCGCCTGGTGGTGGGTGCTCCCGCCCGCACTCGGCATCGCGGCCATCACCACCTCGGTGTTCCTCATCGGCCGCGCCTACGAAGAAGTCATCAACCCGGAAATTCAGACCGAACAATGAGCCTCCTCGACATCACGGACCTCACGGTCACGTACTCGACCGACAGCGGAACCGTCCACGCCGTCAACGACGTGTCGTTCAGCATCGACGAGGGCGTCAACTACGGCCTCGCCGGCGAGTCCGGCTCGGGGAAATCGACGCTGGCCGAGGCGGTTCTCGGCCTCCTCCCGAGCAACGGCTCCGTCGAATCCGGCAGCATCGAATTCCAGGGCCGCGACCTGACCGGCCTCAGCGAGCGCGAGCGCCGCGACGTGCTCTGGGAGGACATCGCCTACATCCCCCAGAGCGCGATGGACTCGCTCGACCCGGTGATGTCCACCGGCGCGCAGATTCGACAGGCGATTCAGACCCATCGGAACGTCACCGACGACAAGGCGCGTTCGCGGGTCAGAGAACTGTTCGAAATCGTCGGGCTCGACCCCGACCGCATCGACGACTATCCCCACGAGTTCTCCGGCGGGATGCGCCAGCGCGTGACTATCGCCATGGCGCTCGCGCTCGAACCGGACCTCATCATCGCCGACGAGCCGACCACGGGTCTCGACGTCATCGTCCAAGACAAGATTATCGACAAGATTCTGGAGATACAGGACCGGATGGACAGTTCGCTGCTTCTCATCACCCACGAAATCGGCGTCATCGCCGAGACGTGCGACGAGCTGTCTATCCTCTACGGCGGGAAGGCGATGGAGCAGGGGAGCGTCGACAACGTCCTCGTCAACCCCACGAATCCGTACACGATGGGGCTGAAGAACTCCTTCCCCGAGATTGAGGAGGGCGACCAAGACCCCGTCTCGATTCCGGGGTCGCCGCCGAACCTGAGCGAGTCACCCAGCGCGTGCGTCTTCAAGGACAGGTGTCCGTTCGCGACCGAGGAATGCGAGGCGTCCCATCCGGACCTCGTCGACCTGCCGAACCGCAACCACCGCTCGGCGTGCCACCACGTCACCAAAGCCGCCCAGATGCGGCGCGACGCCACCGACCCGGAGACGTGGGGCATCCCCGACAGTCACGACGAATCGGACCGCGGCGAAGTGCTCCTCGAAACCGACGGCCTTGAGAAGTACTACGAGCAGAGCCAGCCGCTCTTGGAGAAACTCAGGGGCAACGACCCGAACTACGTCCGCGCCGTCGACGGCGTCTCCCTGCGGGTCCGGCGGTCAGAAATCCTCGGCGTCGCCGGCGAGTCCGGCTGTGGGAAGTCGACGCTCGGCGAGACCATCGCGCTTCTCAAACAGCCGACCGGCGGCGAGTTCGCCTTCGACGGCGAGTCCTACGAGCACTACGCCGACGGGAACATGCGCGAGTTCCGCCGGAAGGTGCAGATAATCTTCCAGGACCCCTTCGACTCGCTCAACCCGAGACAGACGGTTCGGCAGTTGGTCGGCGAACCGCTCACCATCCACGACTACCGGACCGACGAGCGCGAACGGGCCGTCGTCGAGACGCTGGAGAAAGTCGGGCTCACGCCCGCGCGGAAGTTCCTCGACCAGTACCCCCACCAGCTCTCGGGGGGCCAACGCCAGCGCGTCGCGGTGGCCAAAGCGCTCGTCCTCGACCCCGACTTCCTCATCTGCGACGAACCGGCGTCGATGCTCGACGTGTCGCTGAAGGTGAACCTGCTGAACCTCCTTCGAGAACTCGCGGACACGGAGGACATCGGTATCGTCTACATCTCTCACGACCTCGCCAGTCTGGTGCAGGTGTCGGACCGGCTCGCGATTATGTACCTCGGGCGGGTCATCGAGGAGGGTGACGTCGAGTCCGTCGCGGCCGAGCCGAAACACCCGTACACCACCTCGCTCCTCGCGGCCGCCCCCGAGAAGGACCCGACGGTCGACCGCGACCGCGTCCTGCTCGACGGCGAGCCTCCGAACCCGGTCGACCTCCCGCCGGGGTGCGTCTTCGCCCCGCGGTGCCCGAAGGCCGAAGACGAGTGCCGGGAGAGCGAACCCGGACTCGACACCGCCCGAAGCGGCGACCACCGCGCCGCGTGCTACTTCCCGGACGGGGAGACCCCCGCCGCGGACGACCCCGCCGACGACCGCTCCGGCACATACGGGGACCCCGAGTTCTCGTCGCCGGCTAGTGGCGATTCGGCGAGCGACTGACGTCCTCCTTCGATTCCGCTCCCGTCGTCTCTTTGGCGACCTCCCGGTAGCGCCGCGTCTCGATTCGGATTCGAGGTCTGGACCGCTGCAGTAGTATTGTGGAAAATAAAAAATTACATCGGAAACTAGATTGGAAAGTCTCCAATATATCGGCTAAATTCATCTGTTTTGGCGGTTTAAAGCGACCACAACTGAATGAAAATGCTTCACCATTGGGTATGATTGATATTTCATCCGGAATATCTGAATATGTCCGGTAGGAATCAGTTGAAAAGCAAAAAACACCGAGCTATTAGTGTTTATTTGGGGCTTTTCCCTGATTTCCTCCGTATATAGTATTGTGGTTGTTTTGGTTTTCCATCTCGGTTTGGGTTGCGGCCGTTCGAGGGCTCGCTTACGCCAACTCCGAGACGTCGAACACCGGCTTGCACGTCCCGCCCTCGATGAACGTCTCGAAGGCCTCGTCGGCTTCGAGCAGCGAAAACCGGGTGTCGACGAACGTCTCGCAGTCCACGTCGCCGTCGCGAATCAGGCGGAAAGAGCGCTCGAAGTCCTCGTACATGGAGGCGTACGAACACTGGAGGTCGATTTCGGCCCGGACGAGCGGGGAGTAGGGCATCGTGGTCTCGCCGGTCTGCCCGACGAGGACGATTTGACCGCCCTTGCGGACCTCCTCGACGGCCGTCGTGAGCCCCGAGGGGTGGCCGGTCGTGTCGAACACCACGTCGTAGCCGACGCCGCCGGTGTGGCGCTCGCGTCGCGCCTCGGTGTCGTCGTCGGCGACGTTGACCGTCTCGAACCCGAGTTCCTCGGCGAGCGGGAGCCGATACTCGGCGTCCTGTCCCACGCCGGAGACGACGACGGTCCCGCCCTGCGCGGCCGCGATTTGGGCCGTGAGGAGGCCGATTGGCCCCGGTCCCTCGACCAGTACGCGGTCGCCCGCGCCGACCCGCGAGTTCTCGATGACGGCGCGCGCGGCGATGCTCGTCGGCTCCGCGACCGCGGCGTGTCGCTGTTCCACGTCGTCGGGAATCGGGTGCAGGGCGCGTTCCGGGACGGCGATGAAGCGCTCGTACGCGCCGTCGTGGTCGACGCCGGTGATGACCGCGTCCTGGCAGACGTTCTCCTCGCCGATGCGACACTGGTAACACTCGCCGCAGCCCCGAATCGGCCGTTCGACCACGCGGTCGCCGACACCGAACTCAGTCACGCCGCCGCCGACTTCGACCACGCGCCCGGCGTACTCGTGGCCGATGACGGTCGGGAGCTCCATCCGCTCGAAGGCGGATTCGAACTCGTAGATACCCGCGTCACTCCCGCAGAGGCCGGCGTAGTCGACCTCTACGAGCACTTCTCCCGTCCCCGGCTCCGGTTTCTGTCGCTCGACGAACTCCATAGCGCCGGAGCTACGCTCCACTTTGGCAAGTCCTCGCATGAGAGCACATGTGGCACGGGTCGGTAAAAACGTATTGCATGCGGCACTCCAGTCGCGCGTTCCGCAACTATCATGTCGGCACCGTGCGGACTGGAACCCATGGTCGCATACGAGCACACGCCAGTCTCCGTCAGTGACAAGCGCGTCGTCGTCGTCGGCGGAACGAGCGGTATCGGACAGGCAATCGCCCTCGGATTCGCCAGCGAGGGCGCGGACGTCCTCGCAACCAGCCGACGCGAGTCGGCGGTCGACGAGACGGCCGACGCGATCGAGGACTTGGGGGCGAACGCGGTTCGAGAGACGTGCGACGTGACCGACCCGGCCTCGCTCGAACGCGTCCGCGAGCGCGCCGTCGAGGAGTTCGGGGGCATCGACGTGGTCGTCGCCTCGCAGGGCGCGATTTCGCGCGACTCGGTCCTCGATATCGACGACGACGCGTGGGACCACGTCACCGACATCGCGCTCGGTGGCGTCCGCCGCGTCACGCAGGCGATGGCCCCGGCCGTCGCCGACGGCGGGTCGATAATCAACATCTCCTCTCTGGCCGCGCGACTCTCGATGGCGAACCTCCCCGCCTACTCGGCGGCGAAGGGTGGCGTCGAGGCGTTCACCCGCGCGTCCGCGAAGGAACTCGCGCCCGAGATACGCGTCAACGCCATCGCGCCCGGGTTCGTCATCACGCCGCAGAACGCCGACACCTACGCCGAGGGGACCGAAAAGCGCGAGCGAATCGACGAGCGAACGCCGCTCGGTCGGGTCGCGGAGCGAGAGGAAATCGTCGGTGCGGCGGTCTTCCTCGCGAGCGACGCGTCTTCGTTCGTGACGGGCGAAGTCGTCACCGTCGACGGCGGCTTCGCGGACAGCGCGTTCTGACCGACTGTTCTCCTTTTGCGTCGCGGATTCGTCGCTCGTGACCGCGCGCGCCGCCTCTCGGGTAGTCTCCGGCCTCTCCCCGCTCCCCGGCGGGCCGTCTCCGTTTGATTCCGGTCACCGCAGGACGGTAATTCTGTAATAGGGAACGACACCGTCGAATCACACACCGCCTCGTCCGTGCCCGTTCGTCGCCGCGGTGACTCGGTAACATCGCGTCCGTTTCCCGTCGTCAGCCGTTCTGTATTACAAGCGTACTCGTGTAATTCATGCGGTCCTCTTCGACCGTAGAATGCACCAATCGCGCGATTTCTCGTTCGAATACGGCGAGACTCTGTTCTGTAATAGACAATATTCAGTTATCACTGCCTCTCGACTCGAAAGCCCCCGAATATCGACGTAGACGGTTCAAAGCGGTCGAACTGCCTTCTGTTCGAGACTCGTTTTCGTCAGTCCCTTCCTCAGTTCTCTGTGACGGTCTGATACGCCCATGTCCGAGTCGTTCGGTCGACAGTTCCCTGCATCCGACTCTGTTCTGTCTCTGAGAACATTTGTGTCGGCCTTCAGCACGGTGGTCCCGAGTGCGCGTCGACCACGATGCCCCGGCCTGCCGGCGGTCGAGCGAGACGAGGGCGGCCACTACCCGCGCTCGCCAGGGGTTCGAGACCGAACCCGCCGCCGTTTCGTGGTTCTGTGTCTCACCCCCTCGCACCCCGCTCGCGTCGGGACGTACTTTTTTAACAATCGCTGGTAATGGGGTTACTGAATGCACTACCACCAGCTAGCGGTGTCGGGAGAGCGACACCTCACGGTGAGTCGTGACTCCACGACGTACGACCTCACGAGCGCCGACCCGGACCTTCGGACGTTCGGAGACTTGGCTCGGGTGGCGAGTATCGCCCGGACTTCCATCGACCGACTCGCGGCCGAACTGACCGAGGACGCGGACGTGGTCGACGACGCGTTCGTCGACCGACACGCGACCGTCCCGGTCGACGCGGAGGAGGTTTGGGCCGCGGGCGTCACCTACCAAATCAGCGAACAGGCGCGCGAGGAGGAGAGTTCGATGCCGGACATGTACTTCGACGTGTACGACGCCGACCGGCCGGAGATCTTCTTCAAAGCGACACCGTCGCGAACGGTCGAACCGGGCGACGCCATCGGCGTCAGGGACGACTCAGAGTGGGACGTTCCCGAACCCGAACTCGGAATCGTCCTCCGCCGCGGCGAAATCGTCGGCTACACCGTCGGCAACGACGTGAGCAGTCGTTCCATCGAGGGCGAAAACCCGCTGTATCTGCCGCAGGCCAAGGTCTACGACCGCTGTTGCTCTATCGGTCCGTGCGTGGTCACGCCGGACGACGTCGACGACCCCCACGAGTTGGAGATGAGCATGACCATCGAACGCGACGGCGAGGTCGTCTACGACGACGCCACGAACACGAGCGAGATGGTCCGGAGCTGTGAGGAACTCGTGTCGTACTTCACGCGCCACAACACGGTCCCCGAACTGGCGGTCATCCTCACGGGCACGTCGCTCGTCCCGGACCACCCGTTCGACCTGCAGGCGGGCGACCGCGTCGACATCACCGTCGAGGGCATCGGCACGCTCTCGAACTCCGTCACCACCGTATGAGCCCACAGCCATCGACCTCGTCGAGGAGTTCACGCGCCGGGACTGGCGGGACGACGACGCGGCTGGCACCGACGGGGTCGCCGTGACCGGCCTCGGGTGGTGGACCCGCGACGAGGCGTCCGAGCTCTGAGAGACCGCGGTCGTCGTTAGCTCGAAGGCGAACCACGGTGCGACGGCGCATAGACCCGATTCGACGGGGGTTTCTCCAGCAGTTTTATCACCGGAGTCGCCTGAATTCCTCCCATGAAATTCGGCATCGTCGGCACGGCGGGCATCGGCGTCAAATCGGTCATCCCGGCGGTTCAGGCGAGCGAACACGCGGCGGCCGCCATCGCGTCCCGCGACGAGGCGCGGGCGAGCGCGGTCGCCGACGAACTCGGTATCCCCACCGCGTACGGGAGTTACGAGGCGCTTCTGGCCGACGACTCCCTCGACGCGGTCTACATCCCGCTTCCCAACAGCCTCCACGCCGACTGGGTCCGGGCGGCCGCCGACCGCGGCCTGCACGTCCTCTGCGAGAAGCCGCTGACCGCCAGCGCCGACGAGACGGCCGCCGTCTTCGACTACTGCGAGGACGCGGACGTCACGCTGATGGAGGGGTTCATGTACCGGTTCCACCCGCGGACCGAGCGGGCCGCGGAACTCGTCGCCTCCGAGCTCGGCGAGGTCGTCTCGGTCACGTCGAACTTCTCGTTCCGGCTCCCCGACGGGGCCGAGAACATCCGCATCGACCCCGACCTCGCCGGCGGGAGCGTCATGGACGTGGGCTGTTACGCCGTCAGCGCGGCGCGGCTCTTCCTCGGGACGCCCGACCGGGTGTACGCGACCACGACCGACACGTGCGACTGCGGCGTCGACACGCGGATGTCGGGCGTCTTGGAGTACGACGACGGCGCGACCGCCCGCGTCGAGTCGTCGTTCGACACGCCCGAGACCCAGTACTACCGCGTCCAGACCACCGACGGCTGGCTGGAGGCGAAGACCGCGTTCAACGTCGACCCGACGGCCTCGGCCGAACTCACCTACGCCACCGACGGCCGCGTCGTCACGGAGACGTTCGACCCGACCGACAGCTACCGCCGCGAGGTCGAGGCGTTCGCCCGCGCCGTCGAGACCGGCGAGACGCCGCGAATCGACCGCGAGGAGTCCGTTGCGGTCATGCGGACCATCGACGCGATTTACGAGAGCGCCGAGACCGGGGCCGCGGTCGACCTGAACTGACCGCCCGCGGTCGCTGTCCGCTTCGGCTCAGTCCAGCCGAACGTCAGAGCGGAACTCGGGCCGTCCGGTCGCCGCCACGTCGAGGCGGAACAGCGCACCCGCGTCCTCGTCCTCGTCTGCTCCGCCGTCCGGGTCGCCGCCGGCGGTCGTCACGTAGAGCGAATCGAGGTCGGCCCCGCCGAAGGCGACGCTCGTCACTTTCTCCGTCGGCACGTCGAACCGGTCGAGTTCGGTTCCGTCGGTGTCGTACTTGACCACACAGCTCCCTTCCCAGCGGGCCGACCAGATGTTGCCCGCCGAATCGACCGTCATCCCATCAGGGAGTCCCGGCGTTTCCGGCGACTCGACGAACCGCTCGCGGTCCGCGACGGCCCCCGTCTCCTCGTCGTAGGCGTACCGATAGATAGTGTGGGCCTCGGTCTCCGTGAAGTAGAACCGATCGCGGTCGCGGGTAAAGCCCATCCCGTTCGGGATGCCGACGCCGGTTTCGACCGTCGTCACCGTTCCATCGGTGTCGAGTCGGAACAGCCGTCCGCCCGCAGCATCCGAGGGCATCGTCCCGCAGAACACTCGTCCCGCGGGGTCGGCGATGACGTCGTTGAACCGGGTCGGCGAGTCGACGATTTCCGTCGCCCCTGTGAGTTCGCCACCGACGACGCGCCCGACGCGGCCGCGGTCCATGAACGCCAGGAGCGACCCGTCGCGCTGAATCGTCACGCCGGCGATGACCGACGTTTCGACGGGACAGTCGTGCGCCCCGGTTTCGGGGTCGTAGCGGTGCAACCGGCCACCTTCGATGTCCACCCAGTACAGTCGCTTCTCTTCGGGGTGCCAGACCGGCCCCTCGCCGAGTCGGCACGACGTGTCGACCACTCGCGTGACGGTCATAGGCGTTCGTTCGGAACCGACCGCAAAATACGCTTCCCTCGATTGTTGGGGGTGCCGTCGCGCCCGCCCCCGTTCAGAAGTGCGAGAGCTTGTCGCGCCGGTAGAGGTCGAGCGACAGCACCGTGTTCGGCGACCGCTGGCGGACCGCGTAGGCGATGGCGTCGGCGACCTCTATCGCCTCCGTCACCGACCCCTCCTCGAACGACTCTTCGAGCGTCTCGCCGCTCTCGGAGCCGAACTCGGTCCGGACCTCGGTCGGGTTGACGCAGGTCACGCCGACGTTCTCCTCGCCGATGGACCCCTGCAGGCTCGACGCGAACCCGCGGACCCACCACTTCGTCGCGGCGTACACCGGGTTGTGGGGTCGGGGGTGGTTCCCGGACATGCTCCCGAGGAAGACGAGGTTCCCCTCGGACTCCACGAGGTGCGGAATCGCCTCTCTCGCCGTGTAGAACATCCCGTCGACGTTGACGCCGGTCATCAGGCGGTACTCCTCGTCGGTGAGTTCGGCGACCGACTTGTCGATGCCGAGGCCGGCGTTGCAGACGACGATGTCGAGCGAGCCGAAGCGCTCGACGGTCGCGTCGACGAGCGCCCGGACCGCGTCGGAGTCGGTCACGTCCGTCGGCACGACGCTCACGGCGGCGTCCGTCGTCTCGCGAATCTCCTCTGCGAGCGATTCCAGCCGTTCGGCTCGGCGGGCGGCGAGACACACGTCCGCGCCGTCCTCGGCGAGCACGCGCGCGGTCGCCGCGCCGATTCCCGAACTCGCACCCGTGACGAGTGCTGTGCGTCCGTCGAGCGGATCGTCCATGGCGGTTGGTCGGTCGACCATACGCCGTGATTAGCTCCCTGCCGCATACGTGTTTCCCCGCGACAACGTCGCGCCGAACGCTGAGACTCGTCGAACGCCGTCTGCGGACCGCGACGCGAGCTAGAGCCCGCCTGCGAGGGGGTGTCGCGGCCGACGACAGTTCCCGCACGGGCTTCGCTCGGTTCTCGACCGCGCCCCCACGCTCGTCCGACGCAGTTCCGCCCGCAATTCTTGCGAAAGACGTTCGCTCGACCCTGTGGAGCTGTTACATAACCATCATTCATTCACAACCTATATATGCGGGTAGCTAACATGGGTATAACATGGCTGAGAACGACAGTAGCGATAAAAGTGTGAACCGTCGAAAGTATCTCACTGTCCTGTCCGCGGGTGTCGCAACCGGCATCGCTGGATGTACCGGCGGTGGCGGCTCCGAGACGGATGGAACCGAAAGCGGAAGCGAAAGTGGAAGCGGTTCTGACGGTACCTCCGACACCGAGACCGGCGGGAGCAGTTCGGGCGGCACGTGGGACTCGCAACTCGAAGTGCTCCACGGTTGGGCCGGCGGCGACGGCGAGGCGGCGGTCACCGCGCTCATCGAGGCGTTCGAGGAGGAGTATCCAGAGATGGATACGAACTTCCAAGCGGTCGGCGCGAGCGCGAACGTGAACCTCAACGCGACGATTCTCCGACGACTGGCGAACAACAACCCGATGAGTTCGTTCGCCAACTGGCCGGGGAAGAACCTCGAACGGTACTCGGGCGCGCTGATGGACCTCGAAGCCGACGTGTGGGACGCCGAAGGATTCAAAGACACCATGCAGTCCCGCGCGGTCGAACTGTGTAAGTTCAACGACAAGATGCCGGCGGTCCCGATCGGCTCCCACCGGATGAACAACCTGTTTTACAACACCGCCGTGTTCGAGGAGGCCGGCATCGACGCGTCGAGCCTCGACAGCGTCGACGCGCTCCTCGACGCGCTCGAAGCTATCGACCAGAACACGGACGTGACGCCGATGGCGCAGGCGATGGTCGCGCCGTGGACGAACCTCCAACTTTGGGCGCAGATTCTGACGAGCCAGAGCGGTGTCGAGGCGTACACGAACTTCATCGAGGGCAACCCCGACAGGGCGGCCGTCGTCGAGGCGCTCGAAGCGCTGAAGACCATCAACGAGAACTACATCACCGCCGACGCCTCGTCCATCAGCTTCACGACGGCGGGGCAGAAGGTCATCTCGGGGAACGCGGCGACCATCCATCAGGGGAACTGGGTGTACGGAATGTTCCGCGCCGACGACAGCTTCAACTACAAAGAGCAGTGGGACTGGATACCGTTCCCGGGGACGGAAGGTATCTACTTCTACCACGTCGACTCCATCGTCGCGCCGAGCAACAACCCGAGCCGCGAGGAGACCATCGCGTGGCAGAAGTTCGTCGGCACGAAGAAGGCCCAAATCGCCTTCAACAACCCCAAGGGGTCGGTCCCGCTTCGCACCGACATCGACCCGAGCGAACTGACCGACTTCCTCGCGATGACGTACGAGGACCTCACCGACTCGGAGGCGTACCCGCCGACCATCGCCCACGGTCTCGCCGTCACGCCCAAGACGATGGGCGCGTGTAAGACCGCCTTCGGCGATAACTTCATGGGGCCGTTCAAGGTCGAAGCCACCGCCGACGCGCTCGTCGAAGCGGTCTCCGAGTAACGCCTCGGTCGAAATCACAGCCCCATCATCAACAAATAACATATAGGTACATCGATGGCAACACACGATAACACGGAGCACGTCGCCGACGCGACCGACGAGGCGGTCGGGTGGGAGTCGAAGCTCCGGTATTTCCTCAACAGCGACTTCGTTCGCTCCTCGCCGTACTGGGGAATCCCGTTCGTCCTCATGAGCATCGCCGTCTACGGTGGCATCGGCTACAACTTCGCAATCTCGTTTACGGATTACGAGGGCCTCGGGACGCCCGATTACTCCACGCTCGACTTGGATATGTACGCACAGGCGCTGTCGAGCGAGGCGTTCAGGGCCGCCGCGCAGAACAACTTAGTCCTCCTCGTGGGCTTTACGACCGTCTGTCTGGTGCTCGGGCTGTTCCTCGCGGTCCTCTTGGACCACGGCATCAGGTTCTCCGAGAAGTTCCAGACGGTCTATCTCCTCCCGATGAGCCTCTCGTTCGTCGTCACCGCGCAACTGTGGCTCTGGATGTTCAACGTCGAAAGCGGCATCCTCAACCTCGTCGTGACGACTCTCGGGTTCAACCCGGTGGACTGGCTCGGGAATCCGTCGATAGCGCTCGGGGCGGTGATATTCGCCCTCATCTGGCAGTTCAGCGGGTACACGATGGTCGTCTACCTCGCGGGACTCCAGTCGATTCCCGACGACCAGTTCGAGGCGGCCCGCGTCGACGGCGCGAGCATGATTCGGACCTACCTCCGCATCATCGTCCCGCAACTCAAGGAGGCGTCCGTCAGCGCGGCCGTCGTGCTGATGGTGTTCGCGCTGAAGGCGTTTACCTTCCTGTACGCGCTCGTCGGCCGGTACCGCCCGCCGAACGGGACGGACATCCTGGCGACGCTCATGGTCCGCCGGGCGTTCAAGTTCGGTGAGTGGGCCTACTCGGCCGCCATCGCGACCATGCTTCTCATCATGGCGCTCGGCGTCATCGGACCGTACCTCTACTACCAGTACAAACAGGGGAGCCTCTGACCATGTCACAGCCGTCATCCACAGGCAGCTTCGACGTCGCATCGCTCGTCGAGGACGTGAACCTGCGGCGCGTCGCTCAGTACGCGCTCGTCGTGTTCTTCCTCGGATTCTTCCTCGTCCCGCTGGAGACGGGAATCATGACCGCCATCAAGACGAACGAGTCGGTCGCTCGCTCGCTTCCCTTCGCGCCGCCCGTCGGCGAGGGCTTCACCCTCGGGAACGTCCAGTTCGCCCTCGAACAGCTCTCGGGGTCGTTCTTCAACTCGCTCATCATGTCGATTCCGGCGACCATCGGGAGCGTCCTGTTCGGGAGTATGGCCGCCTACGGCCTGACGATGGTCAACTGGCGGGCGCAGATGGGCATGCTGATGCTGTTCGTCATCGGCGTCTTCGTCCCGTATCAGGCCGTGTTGGTCCCGCTCGCGCGCTTCTGGAACAACATCTTCCCGCTCGCACGGATGATAGAGCCGATGGTGGCGTCGATACCCTTCTTCCAGGGGTACCACGCCGACCTCGTGCCGCTCGTCATCACCCACATCGCTTACGGGATTCCCATCTGTACGATACTGTTCCGGTCGTACTACCAGAGCCTCCCGAACTCGCTCGTCGAGGCCGGGAAGATCGACGGCGCGAGCATCACGAAGATTTACCGGCGCGTCATCCTGCCCATCTCGAAGCCGATGTTCGGCGTCGTGTTCATCTACCAGTTCACGCAGATTTACAACGAGTTCCTCTTCGCGTTCACGCTGGTCACCGGGTCCGACGCGCCCGCGGCACCGGTCACGCTGGTGCTGCCCGCAATCGGGGCGTCGACCTCCGGCATCGACTTCGGTATCAGGATGTCCGCGGCGTTCCTCGCGGCGGTTCCGACGCTCATCCTGTACGTCGCGTTCGCCGAACAGTTCGCCAAGGGACTTCGGACGGAGGCCTAACCTATGGGAGAGATTCAACTCACCGACCTGACGAAGCGCTTCGGCGACACCGTCGCCGTCGACGACCTCTCGCTCGACATCGACGACGAGGAGTTCCTCGTTCTCGTCGGTCCCTCGGGGTGCGGCAAGTCGACGACGCTCCGGATGCTCGCCGGCTTGGAGACCCCGACCAGCGGCGACATCTACATCGGCGGGGACCACATGAACTACCGCGTCCCGCAGAACCGCGACATCGCGATGGTGTTCCAGGACTACGCGCTGTACCCGCACATGACCGTCCGGCAGAACATCCGGTTCGGGCTGGAAGAAGAGGAAGGGTACACGTCTGCGGAGCGCGACGAGCGCGTCGTCGAGGTCGCCGAGACGCTCGGCATCTCGGACCTGCTCGACCGGAAACCCGACGAACTCTCCGGCGGCCAGCAACAGCGTGTCGCCCTCGGTCGCGCCATCGTGCGTGACCCGGAGGTGTTCCTGATGGACGAGCCGCTGTCCAACTTGGACGCCAAACTGCGCGCGGAGATGCGCACCGAACTCCAGAACCTACAGGACCAACTCGCGGTCACGACCGTCTACGTCACCCACAACCAGACCGAGGCGATGACGATGGCCGACCGCATCGCCGTCATGGACGACGGCGAACTCCAACAGGTGGCCTCTCCCTTCGAGTGCTACCACCGCCCGAACAACCTGTTCGTCGCGGAGTTCATCGGCGAGCCGATGATAAACCTCGTCCGCGGGACGCGCTCGGAGACGACGTTCGTCGGCGAGCACTTCTCGTACCCGCTCGACGAAGACGTGATGGAGTCCGTCGGCGCCCGCGAGGACCTCGTCTTGGGGATTCGCCCCGAAGACATCGCGGTCGTTGACGCGACGACCGACGACACCGCCGACGACACCGCCGACGACACCGCGCTCGGCGACCACGAACTCCGGATGGACGTGACCGTCGTGGAACCCCACGGCGACCAGAACGTCCTCCACCTCTCGCACCCGGACCAACCCTCCGCCGACGACGCCCTGCAGGCGGTCACGGAGGGGATGCACCTCGTCACGCGGGGCGACCGCGTCACGGTGACGATTCCGCCGGACAAGATTCACGTGTTCGACGCGGAGACCGGAACCGCGGTGCACAACCGCCGCTACGACCAGGAAGCCGACCGCACGCAACTCGAACAGTAGCCATGGCACGATTAACACTCGACGACGTGACGAAGGTGTACACTGACGACGGCGGCGGCGACATCGTCGCCGTCGAAGACCTCTCGCTCGACATCGACGACGGGGAGTTCCTCGTGCTCGTCGGTCCCTCGGGGTGCGGGAAGTCGACGACGCTCCGGATGATGGCGGGCCTCGAAACCGTCACCGAGGGCGAGCTCAGACTCGAAGAGCGCGTCCTCAACGACGTGTCCGCGCAGGACCGGGACATCGCGATGGTGTTCCAGTCGTACGCGCTGTACCCGCACAAGAGCGTCCGCGGGAACATGTCGTTCGGTCTCGAAGAGTCGACCGACCTCCCTGACGACGAGATACGTCAGCGGGTCGAAGAGACGACCGATATGCTCGGCATCTCGGACCTGCTCGACCGCAAGCCCGGACAGCTTTCGGGCGGCCAGCAACAGCGGGTCGCGCTGGGGCGGGCCATCGTCCGTGACCCGGAAGTGTTCCTGATGGACGAGCCGCTGTCCAACTTGGACGCCAAACTCCGGGCGGAGATGCGGACCGAACTCCAGCGCCTGCAAGGGGAACTCGGTGTCACGACCGTCTACGTCACCCACGACCAGACCGAGGCGATGACGATGGGCGACCGCGTCGCCGTCCTCGACGACGGCGAACTCCAGCAGGTCGGCACGCCGCTGGACTGCTACCACCGCCCGAACAACCTGTTCGTCGCGGGCTTCATCGGCGAACCGTCGATGAACTTCTTCGACGGGTCACTGGAAGGCGACACCTTCGGCGGCGACGGCTTCGACTACCCGCTTTCGGGCGCGACCAGAGACCAACTCGGCGACGTGAGCTCCCTCACACTCGGTATCCGGCCCGAGGACGTCGCGGTCGGAGACCAGCGGTCGAGCGGCCGAACGTTCGACGCCGAGGTCGTCGTCGTCGAGCCGCAGGGGAACGAGAACACCGTCCACCTGCGGTTCGTCGGCGGGGGCGAGGGGACCCAGTTCACCGCCACCACGACCGGCAAGTCGAGAGTCGAAGCGGGCGACCGCACGACCGTCTCGTTCCCCGAAGACGCGGTTCACCTGTTCGACGGGGAGACCGGCGACGCGCTGAAGAACCGAGAGCTCCCGTCGAACCGCGCCATCGGCGCGTTCGTCTCGGACTGACCGGTCACCGCTTTCTGCGCTTTCTGTTTCTCGTCCGCGGTTCGCGCGCCGTTCTCAGCCGTCGAGCTATCCGCGTCGGCGTAGCGACTGTCTCCGCGAATCGCGTCGCTCCGGTATCGAACTCCAGCGAGTGAAAAGGCGGCCGCGACGGCGCGCCGCGAGCCGAGAGACGCTCACTTCTCTCGTCCGCGGTGGTGCGTCCGGGTTATGGGTGTTGCATGTCAGGTTGATGCGGCCGCCGTGGGACAGTCTCGTCCTCGGTGTCGGCTTACTCCTCGTCGAAGAGAGTCTCCCCTTCGACCATGTGTTCTCCGACGGCGTCGAGGTCGAGCGTCAGCCCGAGACCGGGCTTCTCGGGAATCTCCATCCGACCGTTCTGAATCAGGTCGTCCTCCTCGACGAGGTCCTCCCACCAGCCGAGCTGGTAGGAGTGGTATTCGAGGGCAAGCGAGTTCGGGATGGCCGCAGCGACTTGTGCAGACGCCATCGTCCCGATGGGCGACGAGACGTTGTGCATCGCCACGGGGATGTAGTACATGTCCGCGAGGTCGGCTATCTTCCGCGTCTCGCGCATGCCGCCGACGCGGGGCAGGTCGGGCGCGATGATGTCCACCGCCTGCGGTTCGAGCAGCGTCCGCTGGCCGAACTTCCGGTAGACGTTCTCGCCGACCGCGATGGGCGTCGTCGTGGACTGCGTCACGAGCTTCTGTACGTCGTGGTTCTCCGGCGGGACGGGGTCTTCGAGCCACCACACGTCGTAGTCTTCCAGCTCGGCGGCGAGGCGCTTTGCGCTCCCGCCCGTAAAGGACCAGTGGCAGTCGAACGCCACGTCCGCGCGGTCGCCGACGGCTTCGGTGACGGCTTCGACGATTTCGACCTTGTGGTCGATTTCGGGGTTGCGGAGGTGGCGGTTCGCGCGGTCCTTCTCGTGGCCCGAGGGCACGTCGAGGTCGAACTTGATGGCGTCGTAGCCGAGCTCCTCGACCACGCGGACGCCCTCCTCGGCGCAGGCCTGCGGGTTGGCCTCGTCTTCGGTGTGGAGGTCGCAGTAGACGCGCACCTCGTCGCGGTACTTCCCGCCGACGAGCTGATAGGCGGGCACGTCGAGGAGCTTTCCGGCGACGTCGTGGAGCGCGATTTCGATGCCCGAGATGGCGGAGATGACCTTGCCCGAGACGGAGCCCTCGCCGGACATCTTCTGGACGAGATGCTCGTACAGGCGGTCGATGTCGAGGGGGTTCTCGCCGACGAGGAACGGCTTCATCCGCTCGATGATGGCGGTGTCGCCGCCGCCCCAGTAGGCCTCGCCGGTACCGACGACGCCCGCGTCGGTGTAGACGCGGACGAGAATCCACGGGTAGTTCCCGTCGACCATCGTCGTCTGTACGTCCGTGATTTCGGCGTCGCGGACGCCACCTCGCGGATTCGTGATGTCCATCGTCTCCGCGGACAGGTCGCGCATCGTGTACTCCGCGTTCGGGTCGCTAAGCTTCGCTTGCTCAACCATTGCGCACGTATATCTCGAAAGCCACTACAAAAGTGTGTGGGTCGGTAGTCCGTCGCTCACCCCGACGCGCGCTCCCGAACTCGCCCCGTCGTCGACAGCCAACAAATAGTGACAGCTTCGCAAGAGTTGTATGTCGGAAGACAGAACGTGTACCCGATGACGGACCCTAGTAAAAACTACGTCAACGGTGAGTGGGTGACCTCGGAGACCGGCGAGACGACCGAGGTGACGAACCCCGCGAACCCGAGCGAAGTGGTCGCGGCGTATCAGCACTCGAACGAGAACGACGCCGCGGCGGCCGTCGACGCCGCCGTCGCGGCGGAAGACGAGTGGCGAAACACGCCCGGCCCCGAGCGCGGGCGCATCCTCCGCGAGGCGGGGACGCTCCTCGCCCAGCGGAAGGACGAACTGACGGAGATTCTCATCGCCGAGGAGGGGAAGGCGCGGCCCGAAGCGGCGGGCGAGGTACAGCGCGCCATCGACATCTTCCACTACTTCTCGTCGAAGGCCGCCGACCTCGGCGGCACGAAGAAGGGTGCGAGCGGGCCGAACACGAACCTCTACACGCGACAGGAGCCGGTGGGTGTCGCGGCGCTCATCACGCCGTGGAACTACCCGATTGCGATTCCGGCGTGGAAGCTCGCCCCGGCGCTCGCCGCCGGCAACACCGTCGTCCTCAAGCCCGCCTCCATCGCGCCCGGCGTCGTCATCGAAATCGCCCGCGCGCTCGACGAGGCCGGCCTCCCGGACGGCGTCCTCAACGTCGTCACCGGCCCCGGAAGCTCGGTCGGCACCGAGTTCATCACCAACGAGGGCACGGACCTCGTCTCCTTCACCGGGAGCAGTCAGGTCGGCGAGATGGTCTACGAGCAGGCCACCGACGCCGGCAAGCGCGTCCAGACCGAACTCGGCGGGAAGAACCCGACGCTCGTCGCCGACTCGGCTGACCCCGCCGAGGCAGCCGATATCGTCGCCAACGGCGGGTTCGGAACCACCGGCCAGTCGTGTACGGCCTGTTCCCGCGCCATCGTTCACGAGGACGTGTACGACGACTTCGTCGCCGAGCTCGTCGACCGCGCGGAATCGCTCGACGTCGGTCCCGGCACCGACCACGAGATGGGCCCGCAGGTCAGCGAGTCCGAACTCTCCTCGACGCTCGAATACATCGACATCGCCGAGGGCGAGGGCGCGACGCTCGCCGCTGGCGGCGGCGTCCCCGAGGGTGAGGAGGTCGAGACGGGCCACTTCGTGGAGCCGACGGTGTTCACCGACGTCGACCCCGACATGCGCATCGCGCAGGAAGAGGTCTTCGGCCCGGTCATCGCCGTCATCGAAGTGAGCGACTTCGACGAAGGGCTGGAAGTCGCAAACGACGTCGAGTACGGCCTCTCGGCGAGCGTCGTCACCGACGACCACACCGAGGCGAACCGCTTCGTCGACGAGGCAGAAGCCGGCGTGGTGAAGGTCAACGACAAGACGACCGGTCTCGAACTCCACGTTCCCTTCGGCGGGTTCAAGCGCTCTTCCTCCGAGACGTGGCGCGAACAGGGCGACGCCGGCCTCGACTTCTACACCATCGAGAAGACCGTCTACGACAACTACTGAGCTTCACCGGTCATCGAACCGGCCCCGCACCCGCCGTTTTCTCGGTTTTTCTTCTCTTCGGTGCTCGTCTCTCAAGGCACCTCTTTCTCTCTCGCTTGTTTCGTCCCACCCTGCCAGCACCACCTCAATACCGGCCTTCTGCCCGTCGCCAGCCGATTCTCTATGGCAGAACGCTCCTTCTCCGAATTCGGGGCTTGAATTACACGCATAGCTGTGTAATAGAGGGCGCGGTTCACTAGCAAGAACTATGCTAACACGGTTATCCGTTGAAAATTCCGGTTGCTCGCGTCTCGTTCCGAGATAGCGAACGCGGGGTTCAGTAGTTGATGTTGAGCTCGACGACGTTGGCCGCGCTCAGGACGCGTTCGGGGAGCGACCCGTGGAGGTCTTCGTCGCTGACTCGGCTGGCCGGGGCCGAGACGCTGATGGCCCCGAGGACTTCACCGGCCGAGGATTTGATAGGTGCCGCGAGACAGCGCAGCCCTTCGAGGCGCTCGCCGTCGTCGATGGCGTACCCCCGCTCGCGGACCCCTTCGAGCACCTGAAACAGTTCTTCCCGCGTGCCGATGCTCTTCGGCGTCTTCCGTTCGAGACCGTGACGCTCGATTATCTCGTCGACCCTCGACTCCGGGAGGTTCGCGAGAATCGCCTTCCCGAGGGCCGTCGTGTGCAGGTGCGTCCGCAGGCCCGCGTAGGTGTCGAGGTCGACGGCGTCGTCGCCTTTCGCCCGCATCAGGTAGACGCCCATCCCCTGTTCTTCGACGAGGAGGTTGGCGAGTTCGCCCGTGTCGGCGGCGAGCGATTTGACCTCTGGCTCGGCGACCTGATACACTTCCATCGACTTCCGACTGTGGCCGCCGACTTCGAGAAACTTCAAGCCGACGCGGTAGTCGTCGCCGTCCTTCAGGACGTAGCCGTGCTTCTGGAGTGTCGTCAGGTGGTTGTGGACCGCGCTCTTTCCCATGTCGAGGTCGCTGGCCAACTCCGTGACCCCGCACGGTCCCTTCTCCATCAACTCCTCGACGAGTGCGAGGGTCTTCTCAGTGGTTCGCACCGGATGCTTGGCGTCCATGATTATTCGTTATCGAGTACCCGATTAAATGTTCTGGTCGCGAGAACGAGATGCCGTGAGCGTAGAATGTCGCTCGATGCGAGGTCGGGTTCGTCACTCGCGGCCGATGTCGGCCTCCGCTTCGTGAACCCCATCTCGAAGGGCTGGTCGGCCGCCTCCCGGTATCCGCAGTCGCTCCGAGAACTCCAGCAGAGGCCCTACCACCTGTCCAGTGACCGTCTCCCCCGACCTTCGACTGCTGTTCCCGTACTACACAATTCAGTATGCGGCGAATCTTCGGTTCTGTTCCTCGACGTGACCGGACTCCGTCCGTAACTCGACAGGTCCTCGCCGAAACGGTACTGAATGTCTGCCCCCGTCTCTCGGTTACTTTCGGAAAAGATCCGAGAAAATCTGGTTCTCAGATAACTTTTGTGTAACCATTTCGATACATTCGCACTGCCGACGAAGTAGTTCCCGAGGACTGCCGATTCACCTTTCTACGCAACCAGATGTGTGTCCACTGGACACTATCTTCCGGGCCTCTCTGTCCCCACCGGCCAGTTTCACGCTCCACATCTCGATGTTCCGCGACGGAGACTAAAGGGGCGAGACCGCGCAACGGGGCTCGGCGGCGGGTGCGAACCGCCGTCGACGACGACGCGCCGGAACCCCGCCGGGTCAGTCGTCCACCGTACCCGCCTGCTTCGCGTCGCTCGCTCGCTCGCCCGCGACTTCGGCGAGGGCGTTCGTCACCGTCCCGTGTTCGGAGGCGTGCGGACGACCGGGGGAGTCGTCGTAGCCGTAGTCGAAGATGCGGTTCCGGTTGAGACTGAGCTTCGTGAACTCCGGTCGGAGCACGTCGAACAGGTCGAACCGCGCTTGGAGTTCGGGGAACTGCGCCTGATAGTCCAGAACCGCGCGTCGCGCGTGCGTCCAGAACTCCCGCTCGGCGTAGTCTTCGTGTTCTTCGAGCACGTCGGCGACGTACCGGAGGACGCAGACGAACAGCCCGGAGAAGATGAACTGACAGAGCCCCTCCGGCGGCTCCTCTCGGAGCACGTCGTGCACCTCGTCGGGAAGCGATTCCAACTCCGGGAGCGACTGGTCGCTCACGTTCACGTCGTCCGCGAAGTCCTTGACCGCGAGTCGGGTGGGAACGCCGTCTTCGACGACGAGGATGGTGTTTTGGCCGTGCGGGGAGAACACCGTTCCGTAGCGGTAGAGGAAGTGCAACAGCGGCGGCAGGACGGTGTCGAAGAACTCGCTCAGCCACTCGTCGAGGGTGAGCCCTGACTGTTCGACCAGCCGCGAGACGAAGGGTTCGCCCGCGCCGTCGACGTGCATCAGCGACGAGAGCGTAATCGCCCGCTCGTCGTCTTCGAGGAACGTGTAGATGGATTCCCGCCAGACCGCGCCCAGCAGTTCGTGGTACTGGTACGGCGAGCCGTCGATGTCGGTGAAGTCCGCGTGGTCGTAGTTGAGACCCGCAATCTCGCCGGGGAGAATCAACCCCCGTTCCTGCAGGAAGTCGTCTCGGTCGTAGATGCCCTTGATGTACTCGGTGACCGTCGGCGCGAGTTCGGTCCGCTCGCCGGGAAGCCCCCGCCAGACCAGCGTGTTGAGGATTCGCATCGGCACCTTCACGTGGTGTTTCTCGGCGTCGTCGACGTTGACGAAGGTCCGGACCGACTGTTGCGGGAGGTACTCGTCCGGCCCGTCACCGAGCGGGACGATGTCGCCGGCCGCGATGTGGTCGGGAAACAGCGGAACGACGCTGTGTTCCCACTGCCAGTCGTGGACCGGCATGAAGAAGTAGGCGTCCGGGTCGTACCCCTTCGCGTCGAGCCGGTCGCGGAACTGGTCGTAGTGGTCGCCGAGTTCGCCGCGGACGAGCGAGTCGTGGTCGACCTCCTCGGTCCCGACGAACGTCGCGTGTTCCTTGCGGACTGCCGCCCACGAGAGCGTCACCGGTTCTTTGCGTTCGGGCGCGTACTGCTTGTAATCGTCGTACCCCCAGCCGAGTCGCCCCTTGTTGTACGTAATCCACGGGTGGCCCTCCATCTCGCCTTCGAGACGGGCGTAATCGAGTTCCGTCGGGTCGAAGCCCTCTCGGTCCCGCTTCCGCGACTCGATGTGGGCGTCCGCGAGCAGCGTCCGCTTGTACTCGCGGACGAGATTTCCCTCGGTGAGGCCGTCGAGGTCGGTCGTCTCGCCGAGGTCGCGCAGTAGTCGAAGCGGGTCGCCGAGCGGTTTCCACGGTCCGTCGGTCCGGCGCTCGACCGTGTCTCCGTAGACGTGGAGACTGTCCATCAGGCGGTCGGCGGCCTCGAACCGATAGCTCGTCTCGCCGAGGTCGAACCGGTAGACGTGGCGGTCGTCGCCGGCGTCGACCGTCCGCGGCTCGATTATCTCCTCGTAGGCGAACTCTTCGAGCATCTTCGTCAGGAGGCGGCGTTCGACCGTCTCCCAGACCTCCGGGTCCAGTGCGTCCTGCAGCGTGGTGTCGTTCGGATTCATCGGTATCGTTAGTCGTCCTGCGTCGGCGTGGGTGGTGTCTCGCTTCCGCCCGCGCGGGTAGCGTTCGGTGCGTGTTCGAGGAACTGCGCCACCGAGAAGTCCTGAAAGACCGTGTCGCCGTCGTCGGGGTAGACCTCGCGGCCGACGAGTCGGTTGACGAACTTCGCGTTCCGGTAGCACCCGAGGCCGAGGTCCGGAACCCCGACGCCGTGGGTGTGGACCTCGGCGTTCTGGAGGAACACGTCACCCGGCACGTCGACCGCGAGCCGGTGGTCTTCGGTCACCTCGAACCGGTCCTTTTCGTCCCACTCGATGGCGTCTTCCATCGGTTCGAGGAACTCGGGAATCGGTCGTTCGTAGCCCGTGCCGAGAATCACGACCTCGCTCTCGTGGACGAACGACTCCTCGGCCTGCCACTGGTGACAGTCGAGGGCGTACGCGTCGCCGACGGCCTCGATATCCCGGACCTCGGTCATCGCAAAGAGACCGACGTCGGGGTCGCGGTCACCGATGGAGCGCCGGTAGAGCAGGTCGTATACCTCGGCGCTCGTCTCCGGGTCGATTCCCTTGTACAGCAGGTCCTGATTCGGGATGAGGTCGTCTTTCACCGCCTGCGGGAGGTCGTAGACGTACCGCTCGTACTCGGGCGTGAAGTGCTGGAGGCCGAGCTTCGAGTACTCCATGGGGAAAAAGCCGTCAGACCGAGTCAGCCAATCCAGCCGGTAGCCGTGTTCTGGCTGGCGCTCCAAGAGGTCCCGAAACACCTCGGCCGCGCTCTGTCCGGACCCGACGACGGTGACCGTGTCCGCGTCCACGACGCGCTCGCGGTTGTGCCGATACCGCGCCGTGTGGTGGACGTCTTCGCTCGGGTGTCCGCGGAGGTGCTCGGGGACGTTCGGCCGAGAGCCGATTCCGAGCGCGAGGTTGTCGGCGCGGTACTCGAAGCGGTCGCCGGTCTCCGGGTTCCGCGCGGTGACCGCGTAGTTCCCCTCGCGTTCGTCCCAGCGCACTTCGGTGACCTCGCGGCTGAACCGGCAGGCGTCGAGTCGGTCGACCACCCATCGGAGATAGTCGTTGTACTCTCGTCGGGGAATCTGGAACGTCTCGTAGAAGTAGAACTCGTAGATGCGGCCGGTCTCCCGCAGGTAGTTGAGGTAGCTGTGGGGACTCGTCGGGTCGGCCAGCGTCACGAGGTCCGCGAGGAACGGGACTTCCAGCGTCGTCCCCTCGATGAGCATCCCCTCGTGCCAGGCGAACTCGGCGTCTCGTTCGAGGAACGCCGCGTCCACGTCCTCGGGCGCGCCGTCGAGCAGGGCGGCCAGTCCGAGGTTGAACGGGCCGAGACCGATTCCGACCACGTCGTGGACGTGCGACTCGCTCATCGGCTCACCTCCGCCTCCGCGTCCTCGGCCACCGCGTCGAAGAACCGGTCGCGCTCGCAGTGCATCAACAGCGCCTCCTTGTCGGGCAGGTCGATACGTCTCTGTGCCTCGTAGCCGCACCGCTCGAAGACGTGGATGACCCGCTCGTTTCGCACGTCCGGTTCGCTGACGACGCGGGCCGCGTCGGTCGAGCGGAACTGAAACGCCGTCATCGCCCGCAAGAGCGGTATCGAGTAGCCGTGGCCGAGATACTCCGGCGGCCCGATGAGCAGGTGGACGCCGCGGTCCTCGGGGGCGGCGTCGTAGCGCGACGCGACGACGTCGTCGGCCGCGCGGTACGCCTCCCAGTAGCTCATCGGCGTGTGGTCGAGCAGTCCGACGTACGGGGTGAGATGGTCGTCGGCCAGCTTCTCGTCGAGCCGCTCTCGAAACGCCGGCTCGGGGAGGTCGAGTTGCCAGTACGGCTTGACGTGGTCGGAGCCGAGCCACGCGTGAAGCCGGTCGAAGTCCAGCGCCGGGTCGACTTCCGCGAAGGCGATGGTCCGGTCGATGGTCTCCTCGCGGACGCGGTAGGCGTACTCGCGGCCCGCGTCGTCCGTCGCCGGGCTTGCGGCGGTGTTTGCCGACGCGTCGGTCACGGCGTTGGCACCTCCAGTTCCGTGACGAGCGGGTTGTCGATGTCGGCGTACACCGACTGGTTCGCCAGCAACCCCTCCAGTTCGTCCATGTCGTGGAACCGCGTGAGCAGGTTCGCCTTGCAGGGAATCGTCGCTCTCGTGAGGAGGTCGTCGAGCAGCGACGACGACGGCCGGTCGTACCGGCGAAGCGATTCGAGCTCCTCGCGGAGGACGCCCAAGAGGCGTCGCTCGTCGACCAGTCCGGCCGTGCCGAAGGCGTTGACGAGGCCGAAGGCGTTGTTGATGATGACGTAGTACCGGACGCGCTCGTCGGCGACGGCGTCCGGACAGACGGTGTCGGCGCGCTCGCCGATACCGGGCAGGAGCGCGTCCACCTCGTCGTACATCGACTCGGGGAGGTAGTAGCCCTGGTTGTCGCGGTAGCGGAACGTCTCCGGATAGCCGCCGTCGAGCGTTAGGACGCTGTTTTGCTGGTGGGCCTCGACGCCCAGTCCGCGTTCGAGATACAGCCACAGCACCGGCCGAACCGACAGTTCGAGGTACTGGCGGAACCAGTCTTCCGCCACCTCGTCTGTCGGCCGTCCCTCGTGGTCGGCGATGCCCTCCACGAGCGTCGCCAGCCGCGACGACCCGTCGCCGAGGTGGTCCTGACAGAGGCCGACCACGGGCGTCGCGTTCGTCGCCGCGTTGCCGCGGAAGGGGTTCTCGCGGAGGACGGTCTCGAAGCCGGACTCGCCGTCGCCGAGGTCGACCGTCAGGTACGCCGGGTCGCGGACGACGTCGAACGCCGGGAACCGGGATTCCATCTCATCGCCGAGTTCGGTGTCCAGCAGTTCGGTGACGGCGACCCCGCGCTCCAGTTCGGGGCGTTTGTTCGTCCGCTCGGAGTTGGTGATTTTGACGTTCAGCGACGCCTTGACCATGAACGGCGAGTCGGGGGCGTACAGGGTCCGCACCGACGAGGTCGGGTAGAACTCCCGGCCGACTTGGCCGACGTGTTCGAGGCCGTCGCCGAGGTGCGCCCGCACCTCGGGTTGTGCGCGGAGGTAGTCCGCCTGCCACGGGTGGACGGGAAGCAACACCCTGTCCGAATCGACGTGTTCAGAGACGAACGACTCGGGGACCAAGTCGTCCGCGCGGAGGGCCGACGCGACCCACTCGGCCGCCGAGTCGTCGCGGGCGGACTCCTGCACGACGAGTCCGGGGTCAGCGCTGAAGTACGAAAGCGAAAACGACCCGCGGAGTTCCGGCGCGTAGGTCCGCGACTCGTGGTCGGGGATGCCCTGTCTGCTCTTGGGCGTCGGGTGCAGCGGGTGGCCGAAGACGAGCGACTGCTCGGCGTCGCGGAAGGAGGTGTCGAAGCCGTACAGTCGCTCCTCGTCGCCGCGGCGGGCCTCGACGAACCGCTCGATGTTCTGACAGCTCTTGACGACTCGGAGGAGGAGTTCGTCGGCCGCGCCGGCGGCGTCGCGCCCGAGTCTGAGTTCGGACGTGACGAGGGTCACGAGCACCGTGTAGTCGAGGGGGAACGTCTCGCCGTCGGGGAGTCGGTAGACGCCGGGCAGGTCGAACAGGTGGCGGTCCGTCGGCGAGCGGTACGAGAGCGGGACGTAGAGGTCAACGCCCTGCCGGGAAAGCGGCGCGTGGACGACTTCTTCGGCGTCCGTCTCGACCGGCGCGTCCCCGGCTGGGACGACGGCGTAGTCGCCGGTTTCCCGCAGGTAGCAGTTCAGGAAGCTGTGTATCGTCGCTGACTCGGCTGTGTCGTTCGGATTCATGCGTGTCGGTCGTCGGTCGTCGTTTCGAGTTCGGTTCCGCGAGTCGAAATCTCGCGCAGGAGGTCTCGGAGGTCCTCGCGCGTCGTTCGGGGGTTCAGGAGCGTCAGCTTCAGGCACGTCTCGCCGTCGACGGTGGTCCGGGCCACCACGGCCTCGCCGTCGTCGAGGAGCGAGTCGCGGATGGCCTCGTTCAGGTCGTCGGCGCTCGGGCCGTCGGCCGGGTCACCGCCGTCTCGTCCGTGGTCGGGGACGTACCGGAAGACGACGACGTTCAGGTCGGAGTCGTGGACGAGTCGGAGGCCGGGGTCGGCCTCGACGAGCCTCGCGGCGTCGTCGGCGAGGTCGACGGTGTACTCGACCATCGACGCCAGCCCCTCGCGGCCGAGCGCCTGCATCGTCACGAAGGGTTTGAGCGCGTCGAACCGCCGGGTCGTCTGGACCGACTTCGAGACGAGGTTCGGCACGCCCGCGTCGTCGTCGCGCTCGGGGTTCAGGTAGGCCGCGTTGCGGTCGATGAGGTCGTACGCCGACTCGTCGCGGACGAGGACCGCGCCGCAGCTAATCGGTTGGTAGAACAGCTTGTGGAAGTCGACCGCGACGGAGTCGGCGGCCTCGATGCCGGCGAGTTTGTCGGCGTGGTCGTCGCTCAGAGCGAGCGCGCCGCCCCACGCCGCGTCGACGTGGTACCAGCAGTCGAGTTCGGCCGCGCGCTCGGCCAGCGGGCCTAACGGGTCGATACTGCCGAAGTCGGTCGTCCCGGCTGTCGCGACGATTGCGAACGGTCGTTTCCCGCGCTCGCGGAGGTCCGCCACCGCCTCGTCGAACGCTTCCATCGACAGGCGGCGGTCGTCGTCGGTCGGGACGGTGACGACGGCGTTCTCACCGAGGCCGAGGTGCGAGGCCGCCTGCGTGGCGGTGAAGTGGGCGTCGGCCGAACAGAGGATTCGCAGGTCCCGCGCCTCCGGCGGGAGGCCTGCCTGTTGTACATCGACGCCGCACTCCTCCAGGACGACCCTGTTGCGCGCGAGGAGCAGGCCGACGAAGTTCGACTGCGTGCCGCCGCTCGTGAACACGCCGTCGCCGTCCTCGTAGCCGAACAGGTCGCACAACTCGTCGACGAATCGCCGTTCGAGCTGCGTCGCGGCGGGGCTCTGGTCCCACGAGTCCATCGACTGGTTCGTCGCGGTCAAAAGCACCTCGGCCGCGAGCGCCGGAATCGTCGGCGGACACTGGAGGTGCGCGACGCAGGCCGGGTCCGAGACGCCGACCGAGTTCCGCAGAATCGGTTCGGTGCGGTCGAGCGCCGCGGCCACGCCGTCGCCCTCGTGGGGCAACATCTCGAACCGGGCGAGCGCGTCGTCGAGTTCCTCGGGCGTCGCCCCCGAGTACGGCGTCGCCTCGTCGGCGAACTCGTCGAGGACGAGGTCGCGCGCCCGGCGAATCGCGTCCCGGTAGCGCGCCCGGTCGTCGTCGTCGCCGCTCAGGAACCACTTCGCGGCGTCCGGTCGCGGGTCGCGGCGCTCGCCGACGCCGTCGACGCCGCCGACGCCGTTCATGCGGCGACCTCCCGGCGGCCGTCGGCGTTGACCTCCTCGATTGCGGCCTCCACGGCGTCGGCGAAGATGCTCCCGATGGCGTCCACGTCGCTCGGGGTGACGACGAGCGGCGGGAGGAACCGGACGACGCTCCCGTGGCGGCCGCCGAGTTCGACGATGAGCCCGCGGTCGAAACACGCCGCGCGGACGGCGTCGGCGAGGTCCGGATGCGCCGGGAAGCGCCCGCAGGCGTCGGGCTCGCCCGCGGGGTCGACGAGTTCGACGCCGAGCATCAGCCCGCGGCCGCGAACGTCGCCGACGGCGTCGTGAGCGCGTTTCGTCGCGTCGAGGTGGCCGCGGAGTCGGTCGCCCATGCGCGCGGCGTGGTCGTCGAGGTCGTGTTCGAGCACGTGTTCGATGGTGGCGATGCCGGCGGCCATCGCCAGTTGGTTGCCCCGGAAGGTCCCGGCGTGCGCGCCCGGCTCCCAGACGTCGAGCGACTCGTCGTAGACGACGACCGAAAGCGGGAGCGACCCGCCGATGGCCTTCGAGAGCGTGACCGCGTCGGGGACGATGTCGGCGTGTTCGAAGGCGTACAGTTCGCCGGTCCGGCCGAGGCCGGTCTGAATCTCGTCCACGACCAGCGGGATGTCGCGCTCGCGGGTCATCCGCCGAATCTCGCGGGTCCAGTCGTCGGGCGCGGGAATCGCGCCGCCCTCGCCCTGCACGAGTTCGACCACCATCCCCGCGGGCTCGGTGATGCCGCTTTCGGGGTCGTCGAGGGTGCGTTCGACGTACCGCGCGGCGAGTTCGTGGCACTCGTCGCCGCCGACGCCGAACGGACACCGGTACTCGTACGGATACGGGAGGTGGTGTACGTCGGGCATCAGTCCCGGCACGTCCTCCTTCGGGTCGGTGTCGCCCATCAGGCTCAGCGCCCCGTTGGTCATCCCGTGGTAGCCGCCCTGAAACCCGAGGACGCTCCGGTTGCCCGTCGCCGTCTTGACGAGCTTGAGCGCGGCCTCGACGGCGTCGGTCCCGGCGGGGCTACAGAACTGCACCCGCGCGTTGTCGGCGAACTCGTCGGGGAGGCTGTCGAACAGCGTGTCGACGAACTGCTCTTTGACGGGCGTCGTGATATCGAGGGTGTGGAGCGGCCGGTCCTCCGCGAGGACGCGCTCCATCGCCTCGACCACTCTCGGGTGGTTGTGGCCGAGCGCGAGCGTGCCGGCCCCCGCGAGACAGTCGTAGTACTCCTCGCCGTCCATGTCGGTGACGGTGACGCCCGAGGCCTCCCGTATCGCGTGCGGGAGGTGTCGGGGGTAGGTCCGCGCGCTCGACTCGCGAGCGGCCTGCTGTTCGAGCAACGCCTCGTTGCCGGCCGTCGGGCCGGTCATCGCGCATTCCTCCGCCGGTTCGCCGTCGGTGTGTCGCTGTCGAGCATACGATTTTAGGTCTACCTAAAAACACAAAAGGTTTACTGCAATATATATTTTAGTGAAAATAACGGAACAGCGCGGCCGCTCTTCGGTCGCCGCGGCCCGTTCGCGGCGGTTGACTCACCGGCCGCCGGCCCGCTCGCCTCACGGACGCGGTCGGATGTTCGGACTCGCGTCGAGTCGTCCCGACGACTTAGCTCGCTTCCGCTCGGTGGGCCGTCGTCACGAGTGGAGCGTCACCCCCGGAACGCGGCGCGATGGCCGCGAGGGACCGTCCGAATCTCGGTTGGCTGCCATACTTTTAGGCTAGCCTAAAACACAATAAGGATTCTGGCGGACCGCGTCGCTCGCCGCCGAGCGAACGCGGGGAAAAGCGGGGCCGCGAGGTCGGACCGGGTTACAGGTTACCGTTGGCGATGTCTGCGACGCGCTGGGCGTCGAACAGGCGCTCGTCGGCGTCGTACAGCGTCCGCGCGAGTCGGTCCGTCACGACGAGGTTCGTGATGGGGCCCTGATAGAGCGCGCCGGCGCGGTAGACGTCGCCGTTCTTGACGGCCGTGAGTTCGCTCGCGACCTGGTGGTTCTCCATGAACGAGATGACAGTGTTCTGGAACTCCTCGCGTGTCTTGGCCTCCTGTCCGCGCAGGAGGATTACCTCGGGGTCCACCTCCAGAAGGGTCTCGAAGTCGACCGCGCCGCGGTTGCTGTAGAAGTCCTTCACGTCGGTCGCCGCGAGCGCGTCGTCGACCTCCAGGTCGTTGAGGTGCTTGAAGCTCGTCCCCTCGTCGATGATGTAGGGGTAGAACTCCTCCGGTTCGTCGCCGCCGCCCCAGACGACGGCGGCCGAGGGCCGCTCGCCCTCCGCGGGGAGGACCGACGCGAGGTTCGACTGGAACTCCTCGTGGACCCGCTCGAACGCCTCGAAGCGTTCCTCGCGCTGGAACACCTGTGCGAGCTTCTCGAACGCCTCGTAGAGGCTGTAGTAGCGGTAGTCGTCGTGCCACGCGTAGCTGCGCGAGAAGATGCTGTTGCCGAAGAACGGCCCGACCTGCGTGCTGATCTCCTCGATATCGGCCTCGCTCCACTGGCCGCGGTTCAGGAGGAAGTTCGGGTCGGCGATGTGTACGTCGGCGTTCAGCTCGTAGAACTGCTCTTTGCCGACGCCGCTGTCGCCCCACAGCTGGCGGATGGACGACTTGTCGACGCTCACGTCCGGAATCTCGTCGTAGTACTGCGTGTGGTACCGGCCGGGGAGCCAGACGCCCATCGGCGCGTCGAGACCGAGCGCGACGCCCATGTCGGCCCAACTGCCGTTGTTCGCGATCCACGTCTCGGGAACCGAGTCGAAGGCGACCTCGCCGACCGGCTCTATCGACACCGAGTAGGACTCCGACGCCTCGGTCGCCGTCTCGGTTTCGGTCTCGGTCTCCGTCGCCGCGCTCGTCGTGGTCGCGGCCGCGGTCGTCTCGGCCTCGGACTCCGTCGTCGTCTCCGACCCGCTACCGCCGGTACAGCCGGCGAGCAGGCCACCTGCGACGACTGCCCCGCCGTATCGCAGGTACTCGCGCCGCGTCGATTCCCGTCCGCTTTGTCCGTCGTTTGCCATGTCTTTTAGGCTTGCCTAAACAGTTAAAACGTCTTCGGAATTTAGGCGGGCCTAACCACCCTCGCGCGGCGGGGCGGCTCAGTCCGCCGCGTCGACGGGCGCTCTGACGGCGAGCACCGAGAGGTCCGAGTACGGCGTCGAGTCGGGGCCGCTCCCGCCGGCCGAGTCGCGCAGGTCGCCGAGCGTGGTCCGGGTGATTCGCTCGTCGTCGTGGGTCAGTCGTTCGAGTACGAGCGCGTCCAGCGACGCGTCCGCGCCCGAATCGAGGAGGAACTCGGCGATGTCCCCCGGCATCCAGTCGAACGGCCGCGGCAGGACGAGCAGGTGGCGCTCGCCGACCGCCTCGGCCAGTCGGTCGAGGTCGGCGTCGAGCGACCCGCTTTTGTGGAGCGTGACGAACCGCGTGTCCTCCATCGGCGTCCGGGCGCGACTCGCGGCTATCTGGAGCGACGAGATGCCCGGAATCACCCGCACCGGTCGCTCGACGGCCCGCTGGACCTTCCCGAGGAACTGGTAGCCCGAGTGGTTCGGGTCGCCCATGAGCACCGCCGTTCCCCGGTCGCCGGCCGCGACGCGCCGCCCGAACTCGGCCAGCGCGTCGGCCTCGTCGGCGTAGCCGCAGGTGAGCAGGTCGGCGTCGGTCTCGCCGGCGACGAACTCGACGACCGTCTCGAAGCCGACGACCACGTCGGCCTCCCGAATCGCCCGCTTCCCGCGAGGTGTCAGGTACTCCGGGTTGCCGGGGCCGACGCCGACTGCATAGACCGGCGCGTCAGTGTCTTTATCCATGCTCTGCTCGGGAGCGGCGGCCGCGAACGTCGCCGGGTCCGGCCCCGAATCGAGGTCGTACGGGTCGTTCTCGTCCTCACTCATGGTCCCCGAGGTCAACGTCGCCGTTGCGCACGTCGCTGGCGACGTGAATCAACTCGTTCGTGAGCGCGGCCGCGAGACCGCTCCCGCCGCGTTTCCCGACGTTCGTCACCGCCGGAACGTCGTACTCGTCGGCGATGTCGCGGACGCGCTTCCGGCTCTCTTCGGCCTTCACGAACCCGACGGGCGTCGCCACGACGGCCGCCGGACGAGTCCCGTTTTCGATGCAGTCGCAGAGCGCCAACGCGGCGGTCGGCGCGTTGCCGACGACCGCGATTGCGCCGTCGTAGACGCCTTCCTTGTCGAGTTCGAGCACCGCGGCCGCGGTCCGGGTCATGCCCGTCTCGGCGGCGAGGTCCGCCCCGTTGCCGATTGCCTTCCGCACCGGGCAGTCGTGGCCGCGGCCGGTGATGCCGGCTTTCGCCATCGTGATGTCGGTCACGATGGGGCGCTCGTCGAGGACGGCCCTCGCGCCCGCGACGACCGGGTCGTTCTGGCACCGGATGAGGTGCTGGAACTCGATGTCGCCGGTCGAGTGGACCGCTTTCTGCCGCAGTCGGTCGGTCAGCGTCTCGTCGGGCACGAACGTCCGGACGATGTCCATGCTCGTCTCCGCGATGTCCATCGCTTCCTGCGTCGTCGCGCCGAGGTCGGCGTAGGCGTCTCGTTCAGTCATCGGATTGGGTCTGCGTCATGGCGTTCGTCGTGTTCGCTTCGAGGTCGCCCTCCACGGAGAGGTTGATGTCCTGCAACCGCTCTCGCACGTCGTCGTCGGCGTCCCACAGGTCGCGGTCGATGGCTTCGAGGAACGTCGCGGTGATGCTTTCGAGCGCCCACGGGTTCACGTCGCGCATCCACTCCTGTCGGTCCTCGTCGAAGGCGTAGGCGTCGGCGAGACTCTCCCAGAGCGTGTCGCTGACGACGCCTGTGGTCGCGTCCCAGCCGAGCGCGACGTCGACCGTGGTCGAGAGGTCGCCCGCGCCCTTGTAGCCGTGTTCCTCCATGCTGTCGAGCCAGTCGGGGTTGAGGACGCGCGCCCGCATCGCCTTGCGGACTTTCTCCTCGTTCGTGTAGACGCTGACGTTGTCGGGGTCGCTGGAGTCGCCGACGTACGAGGCCGGGTCGCTCCCCGAAATCTCGCCGACGGCGGAGACGAACCCACCGTGGAAGGCGTACCAGTCCGAGGAGTCGAACTCGTCCTGCTCGGCGGTGTCCTCGATTTTCACCGTGGCCTCGACGCCGCTCAGGCGGCGCTCGAAGGCGTCGTGGGCCTCGGTCACCTTGCCGCGACTCCCGAGGGCGTAGCCGCCCCACTGGACGAACACGTCCGCGAGGTCGCTCCGGTCGTCCCACTCGCCCTCGTCGACGGCCTTGTTCGTCCCCGCGCCGTAACCGCCGGGCGTCGTCGTGAACACGCGGTGTTTGGCCAGTGTCTCGGCCTCGTCGGCGTCGACGCCCTCCGATTCGAACTCGGCGGCGTCCTCCTCGACGTGCTTTTTCACGTAGTTCATCTCGTGGGGTTCGTCGAGTTCGACCACCGCGTCGACGGCGTCGTTGACGACGCTCGCGGCCTGCGGGAACGCGTCGCGGAACAGCCCCGAGACGCGGGTGGTCACGTCGATTCGCGGGCGGTCGAGTTCGTCCAGCGGAATCGGCTCCACGTCGTCGACGCGGCCCGCGTCGGTCCACACCGGTTCGACGCCCATGAACGCGAGCACCTGCGCGATGGTCTCGCCGCGGGTCCGGACCGTCGGCGTCCCCCACGCGACGACCCCGAACTCCTCGGGGTACTCGCCGTGGTCGTCGTAGTGGCGGTCCAGAACGCCCTCGGCGACGCGCTCGCCGACGCTCCACGCCGGCTTGGCCGGGACTTTCCGCGGGTCGAGCGTGTAGAAGTTCCGCCCGGTCGGGAGCAGGTCCACGCCGCCGCGGGTCGGCGCACCGGAACCGCCGGGCCGGACGTACTCGCCGGCCAGCGCGTCCGCAGTCTGAGGAATCTCGGCTTCCGCGGCCGCGACTCGCGGGGCCGCCTCGTCGCAGATGAACGCCAGCACCTCGCGCAGGTCGTCGTGCGCGCCCCGCTTGGCTTTCGCGTCGCCGAGTTGGTCGATATCGACCACGAGCAGGTTCATGTTCACCTCGTCGTCGGGGCCGGCGTCGACCTCCGACTCGGGCACGTCGAAGCCGCGGTCGGCGAGTGCGGAGACCAGTTCGACGCACTGGTCGTAGACGCGGTCCGCGGCCTCCGAGAGGTACATCCCGAGGTCGTCGTCGTACGTCCCCGGTTCGTCCCGCATCCGGTCGTAGTCGACGCCCATGACGCCCGCGACGCTCTCGCGGAGACTCGGCGTGTCGGCGTTCGGGAGCCGAGTGAGCGCGACGAGGTACTCCACGAGCCGGTCGCGCTCGGGCGGTTCGCCCATCGTGTGGAGGCCCATCCGAATCTGCGTCGTCTTCACGTCGGTCAGGTACTCGTGGACGCGCTCGACCAGTTCGTCGAAGTCGACGGCGTCGGCATCGACGCCGGAACCGGAATCCGCGCCGCCGATGGCGTCACCGACCGCGTCGGCGTCGTCGAACCCGAGTTCGACCGCGAGGTCGAGGTCGTCGACCGCCGCAACGAGGAGTTCGCGGAGTTGGTCGCCGCGCTCGGGGCGGGCCTCGTCCATGCCCGCCTCGCGGTACTCGCGGGCGAGTTCTTCGAGGTCCGCGAGGTCGTCGTAGGTCCCCGCCGTGCGCATGACCGGCGTGAGGTAGTCCACGATGGCCGCGTACGACCGGCGCTTGGCCTGCGTCCCCTCGCCGGGGTTGTTGATGATGTACGGGTAGACGTTCGGGAGGTCGCCGACCAACTGGTCCGGCGCGCTCTCGCCGTTCAGGCCGACGGTCTTGCCGGGGAGCCATTCGAGACTCCCGTGGGTGCCGAGGTGGACCACGGCGTCGGCGTCGAACTCCTCGCGGAGCCACGCGTAGAACGCCACGTAGTCGTGCGGCGGCTGGAGGTCCGAATCGTGGTACACCTTCGAGGGGTCCATCCCGAACCCGCGCGGCGGCTGGACGGTCACGAGAACGTTCTCGAACTCGACGCCCGGAATCGCGAATGGTCGCTCGGGCGGGTCGCCCCACTCCTCGACGACGTTGTCGCGGAAGCGGTCGTCGGCGTCGGCGAACCAGTCGGCGTACTGGTTCGGAGACACCACGTCGACGCTCAGGTCTCGCACGTCCTCGGGGGCGACCCAGCGGTCGTCCAGCGTCAACTGCGAGGTGAGGTCGTCGATGAGCGCCTGCCCGTCCGCGGGGAGGTCGCCGACGGCGTAGCCTCGACTCCGGAGTTCGGACAGGAGGTTGACCGTGCTCTCGGGGCTGTCCATCCCGAAGGCCGTCCCGATGCCGTCGTCGCTCGGCGGGTAGTTGTGGAGGACGACCGCGACGTTCTTCTCGTCGTTCGGCAGGTGGCGGAGTCGCGCCCAGTTGACGGCGAGGCGGGCGACGTGGTCCACGCGGTCCTCGATGGGGAAGTGCTGTTTCGGCGCGCTCCCGACGCCCGCCTCGTCTTCCATCCGCTCTTTCCCGCTTATCGGGTGGGTGATGACGTTGCCGTCGAACTCCGGGAGCGCGACCGACAGCGCGAGTTCGAAGCCCATCACGCCCGTGTCGCTCGATTCGTACCGGCTTCGAGAGCGCATGGTCGTGATTGCCTGCAACACGGGAACGCCGAGTTCGGTGAGGAACACGTCCTCGGCGGCCGCGCCCTCGTCGTCGGCGTCGCGGCCGCGCTCGCTCATCGACAGCGAGAACATGAAGGAGCTGACGACGGCGTCCACGACGGGGCCGTCGTCGTCCGAAAACCAGTTCCGGGCGACCCACTCGGCGTTCTCCTGTCCCTCCTCGTCGGTCGCGGGATTGCAGAACGCCGGGAGGACGTTCGCGCCGAGCGATTCGAGTCGCTCCACGAGCGCGTCCACGTACCGGGTGTTCGCGTGCGTCCAGTGGGACTCGTAGAACCAGACGCCGATGGTCGGCTTGTCGGGGTCGTGGGTGTCGAGCAGTTCGTCGTACTCGACGCCGGGGTAGTCCGGGTGGTAGACGCCCTCGGTCGGGAGTTCGACCGGGTCGTCAACCTCGGTCTCGACGCCGGCGTACTCGGCGGCGAGGAACCGACAGAGGTTCTCGACGTTCACCGCGCCGCCGCGGTCGAGGTACTCGCAGACGCGCCCGCGGTCCGCGTCGGAAACGGTCGTGTCCTGCCGCGCGAAGGCGTCGCCCGTGGCCTTGACGACGAGCGGCACGCCCGCGGCTTCGAGTCGTTCGACCGCGTGGTCGTAGCCGGGCATGCTGTCTTCGGCCCCGTGGAGCCAGAAGACGGCCGCCGTCGCCGACTCCAACTCGTCGACGAAGGCGTCCGCGTCGGTCACGTCGTCCAAATCGCTCGCGGAGCGGACGACGAGGTCGATTCCGTCGAGTCGGCGCGCGGCCCGCTGGACCGCGCCCAACTCGTTTTCGGTCGCTGTGTACAGTCCGATTGTCGGTGTCATTGATAAAGTGTTATTGTCTTACTGCAACTACGATTTCGCATTCGATGACGACTCAGACGCTTCCGTTCTCGGCTATCGTCGGGCAAGACGAACTGAAACGGGCGCTGTTGGCCGTCGGGGCCGACGACGACGTCGACGGCCTGCTCGTCCGCGGCGAGAAGGGAACCGCGAAGTCGACCGCGGTCCGCGCGCTCGCCGACCTCTTGCCCGAACAGGCGGTCGTCGCGGGCTGTCCGTACGGCTGTCCGCCGGACCCGGACGACCCGGCCCGCCAGTGTGACTCCTGTCGCGCCCGCGACGACCACGAGGTCGAACATCGGCCGGTCCCGCTCGTAACGCTCCCGCTCGGCGCGACCCGCGACCGGGTCGCGGGCACGCTCTCTGTCGCCGACGCGCTCGACGGCGAGGCGTCGTTCGACCCCGGGCTCTTGGCTCGCGCGAACCGCGGCATCCTCTACGTTGACGAGGTGAATCTCCTCGACGACCACCTCGTCGACCTGCTTTTGGACGCGGCCGCGAGCGGCGTCAACCGCGTCGAACGCGACGGGGTGAGCGTCGAGCACCCCGCCGAGTTCACCCTCGTCGGGACGATGAACCCCGAGGAGGGCGACCTCCGCCCCCAACTCCGGGACCGCTTCGCCCTCCAGGCGACCGTCGTCGGCAGCCGCGACATCGACGACCGGGTGGAGATTATCGACCGGGCGCTGGCGCGCGGCGACGACCCGGAGACGGTCGCCGACGCCCACCGCGAGGAGACCGCGGCGCTCGAAACCGCGCTCCGCGAGGCGACCGACCGCCTCGACTCGGTCGCCCTCCCGGCCGAGTTCAAACGCGACATCGCCGAACTCTGCGTCGACGCCGGCGTCGAGGGCCACCGCGCCGACATCGCCATCGCCCGCGCGGCCCGCACCCTCGCGGCGCTCGACGGTCGGACGAAGGTGCTCGAAAGCGACGTGCGCGAAGCGGCCGCCCTCGCGCTCCCGCACCGACTCCGGAGCCGCCCGTTCGACGACGACCCCGACCTCGACGACGTGCTCGACGACCACTTCGACGAGGACGCGGACCGGGACGACTCGGGCGATGGAGACGGCGGAGACGACGCCAGCGATGGCGACCGCGCGAGCGACGGCGGAGACGGCGAAGGCGACGCCGAGAGAGACGACGCCGGGGGAGACGATGACGGCGACGCCGCGGGAGAGGCTCCCGGCTCCGACGCCGGGAACGACGATACCGGCGGCGACGACCGAGACGGTGGAGTCGGCGGAGCCGACGAGAGTGGTGCCGAGAATGGCGATTCGGAAGACGGAGCTTCCGAAGACGGCGACTCCGGTGACGCCCCCGACGAAGCGACCCCGCTTCTCCCCGGCCAGAACCGGGCCGCCGTCGGCGACACCGAGCGCCCGCCGGTCGAGGACGCGGGCCTCGACGCGGAGACGCCGGGCGACGGAAGCCGCGCCGCGGTGCGGGAGTCGCGGCAGGGGCGAGGCTCGCGGGTGCGAACCGAACCGGCGACGGAGACCGACGACATCGACGTTCCGGCGTCGGTCCGGGCCGCGGCCTCGGCCGGTCGGTCCCGCGTCACCCGGTCGGACCTCAGAACCGCGGTCGCCCGCGGGTCGGCCGCGACGCTCGTCGTGTTCGTCGTGGACGCGAGCGCGTCGATGCGCGCCGCGATGCGGCGGGCGAAGGGTACCGTGCTGTCGCTCCTCGAAGACGCCTACGAACAGCGCGACGAGGTCGCGTTCGTCGCGGTCGCCGGCGACGACGCCGAGGTGTTGCTCCCGCCGACCGACAGCGTCACGCTGGCGGCGCGGCACCTGAAGGAACTCCCGACGGGCGACCGGACGCCGCTTCCGTCCGGGCTGGACGCCGCCCGTCGGGTCATCGACCGCTCGGACGCCGACGCCGCGCTCGTCGTCGTCGTCACCGACGGCCGGGCCAACGTCGCGGACGGGAGCCCGACCGGACAGACCCGGTCGGCGGCGCGGGGCCTCGCCGCCGCCGACGCTTCGGTCGTCGTCGTCGACGCCGGCGACGACGGCATCGGCGTGACCGACATCCTCGTCTCCGAGACGGGCGCGCGGCGCATCCCGCTTTCCGACTTGTCGGCCGAGCGGGTCGCCGAGGTCGCGCGCTCCGCGGACGGGCAGTAGTCGGGGGTCGGTCGTCTCGTTTCGCATGGTGTCTCCTATCGAATCGGTCGCGTTCGGAGTCGGTACGCCCCGCGCGTGACGCCCTCGTCGTGGTACTCGACCGGCTCTTCGACCACCGCGAGGACGCCCCCGCCCGCGGCGACCGCGGTCGGGATGCCCGGGAGGTCGTCGGTCCGGACGTGCCCCGCCGTCGCATCGAACGTGTGGACCCCGTGGCGGTCGGCCTCCCGCTCCCGGAAGTGCTGGGCGGACGGCACGAACACCCGCGGGCCGGCGGCGACGGCCGAGCGCGCGAACCCGCCGGTGTCGCGGGTCCACAGGCGCTCGCCCCCGTCGACCGAGACGCCGACCGCGGTGTGTTCGTCGGGGTGTCGCGCGTCCGGGTCGCGGGTCGACTCGGCGAACGTGTTCCCCGTGACGAAGGCGGCGGCTCCGTCGGCGACGCAGACGTGGGTCGGATAGGCGTAGACGGTCTCGTCGCCGACGCGGCGCTCGGTGGCGAGGTCGAGTCGCCACCGCTCGTTCCCCTCGAAATCGAGGAGATAGCCGCGTTTGTCGCCGTGGCTGGCGACGGCGAGCGCGTCGCCCGCGAAGGCCACGTCGCCGACCCGTCGGTCCCCGTCGGTGCCGGGGTCCCACGACGCGACCCGTCCCCCGGTGTGGGCGTCGAGGAGCACGAGGCCGTCCTGTTCGGAGTTCGGACAGCGGTTGTACGCGACGGCGACGCGGTCCCCGTCGGCGGCGACCGCGATGGGCGACGCGTGGACCCGTCTGCGCCACGCGAGCCGCCCGTCTCGGTCGAACCCGAGAACGACGCTCCGCCAGACTCTGTCCTCGCCGTCGCGTTCGTAGCGCCGGGCGGCGACGACGACCCTGTCACCCGTCACCGCGAGGTCGACGACGTAGGGTCGGAAGAACAGCGAGTCCTTCGTCGCCGTACCCACGTCGTCGGCCGTCGCGTACGTCCAGCGCGCGTCGCCCGTCTCGGCGTCGAGGACGCGAACGAGTCCGTCGCCGCCGCGCTCGCCGACGACGAGAACGTCGTCGGTGGCGGCCATCGACACGACGGGATTGTCGCCGCGCGTCTCCCAACGTTCGCCGCCGTCGGATGCGGAGTCGGCAGCAGTCTCCAGCGCGACGACGCGGCCGGCCGCGGTTCCGACGAAGACGGCGTCTTCGGTCGCTTCGACCGCGGAGCGCGCCCAGTTGTGGCGACTGCTCGCGGGGTCGACTTCCCCGAGGTCGCGGCGGGCCGTGAGTGGGGACGGAGCCATCGGAACTCAGTCCTCGACGGGGAAGGCGTCGTGGAGCGTGTGGTGCGCCTCTCCGAGGTCGTCGAGCAGCGAGTCGGTTCCCTCGCGGACGCGGCGAAGCGACCGTTCGGCGTCGCGGACGGCGACGAGTCGCCCGCGGAGGTAGCCGGCTCGCGGGTCGTCGTCGTCGATTCGCGTCGCCTCCTCTTCGAGGTCGACGAGCGCGGCGTCGAGGTGTCGCTGGGCCTCGTCGAGGGTGGTCGCGTTCGCGAGCGCCCGAATCGGGCCGGGGTCGGCGTCGCCGAGGTAGTCTTCGAGTTCGGCTTCGGCGTGTCGCTTCGCGTGTTCGTCGGTCGTTCCGGTGATGTTCAACAGCGCCAGTCGGAGCGCTTCGAGTTCTGCGCAGGCCATGGTTAGAGTGATTGGTGGACGAGGTTCGAGACGATGCGGTCCCGTTCGAGGTGGGACGAGACGATGCGGTCGGTGTCGTCGGGCGTCACGCCGCCGTACCAGACGCTGTCGGGGTAGACGGCGACGATTGGGCCGTCACCGCACTGGCCGAGACACGAACTCCGCGAGACGTGCACGTCGCAGTCATCGGCGTCGCGCACGCCCTGTCTGAGTCGTTCGAGGACGGTCGCCGCCCCGCTCGCGGCGCAGGTCTGGTTCGTGCAGACCGCGACGTGTTTCTCGGGGGCGTCGTGGACGTGCGGGTCGTCGTCGACGTCGCTCCGGTCGGCGTGTTCCGCCTGATGGACGAGCGAGCGGAGCATCGCCCGAGCGCCCCCCTCGTCGTCCTCGTAGCCGGCGAGTTCGACCTTGTACTTGCAGGTGTCGCAGGACATCTCGACGCTTCCCGTGCGGGCCTCTCGGTAGCGGTCCGCGAGCGTCTCGACCACTCGGTCGTCCGTCCCGAGCGGTCCCGACGCGCCGGCGTCGACGTAGGGGTACTCCTCGTCGAACGTCTCGGCTTTGTCCACGATTCGCCCCGTCAGCACGCCGTCGCCGAGCATGTACGGGAGGACGACGACGGCGTCCGGGCGGTCCCTGGCGACGGTGTGAAGCGTCTCCTCAAGTCGGGGCGTGGTGACGCCGATGAACGCCGATTCGACCCGGGTGAACTCCCGGCCCTCGTACAGCAGGCGCGCCAGTTTGTGCACGTCGCCGTTCGAGTCGGGGTCGCTCGACCCGCGGGCGCAGAGCACGACCGCCACGTCGTCGTCCTCGCGGTCGACGCCGAGGTCGGACTCGACCGCTCGCGCCCGCTCGTCCAACAGGTCCACGAGCGAGGGGTGGATGCCGAGATGCGACCCGAACCGGAACTCGGTGTCGTCGTGGGTCGCGCGGGCCCGCTGGACCGCCAGCGGCACGTCGTTTTTGACGTGGCTCGCGGCGAAAAGCGAGAGGGGGACGACGGTCATCGTCCGGCAGGTCGGGGCCATCGACTCGATCGCGTCGTCTATCGACGGCTCGGCGAGTTCGATGTACGCCGCGTCCACCGGGACCGACAGCCGCGATTCCAGCTTCGCGGCGAGCGTCCGCACCTGCTCGTTCGACTCCTCGCGGCGCGAACCGTGGCCGACGAGGAGCACCGCGTCGTCGTCGAGCACCGGGTCGGGCCGTTCGAGACTCATGCGTTCTCGGCCTCTTCGAGGCTTCGGACGAGCTTTCGACGCCGCGTCGGCGCGAACAGGCTCGTCTCGTCGCTTCCCTCGTAGACCCACTCGCCGAAGTCGGCGGCCGCGTCGTCGTCGATACCGAACCAGTAGCCGCCCGAGGAGGTCTCCCCAATCTCGCCGGTCGGCGCGTCGACCGGGCAGGCGTCGAGCAGTCGGTCCACGGTGTCGAGGAGCGCCCGGTCGTCGTGGACGAACGAGATGCCGACCGTCCCCGTCGAGGACTTGAAACAGACCGTCCCGCAGGATTCGAGGAGACCCCGAAGGAGCTGTTTCCGCCGGTCTTCGAACGCGTCGAAGCGGTAGCCGCCGGCGTCGTCGCCGACGGGGAGGCCGAACGCGGCGCTCGCGCTTCTGACCACGTCGCCTTCGACCATGACGTGGTACTCGTCTTTGACGCGGGTGACGGCGGTGTTGTGGGCGTACTCTCGTGCCGTCTCTCGGCGGTCGATTTCGCCGCCGCCGGCGATGACCGCGAGGCGGTTCGCGCAGGTCTCGTCGCCCGTCAGCACCGTGAACTGTCCCGGCTCGACGCGGCCGCCGCCGGCGACGTGGCCCCACAGGTACGCCGTCTCTGGCGCGCTCTTCAGGAGGTCGTCAGCGGGGGCGACGCCGGAGTCCACGCTCGCGTCCGAGTCGGCGTCCGCGGCCGAACCGTCGGCGTTCGCGTCGCTCACGCGTCCACCTCCCGGACCGAAATCGCGCCCGGCGGACAGGCTCGCGCCGCGAGCGTCGCGTCGTCGTCGTCCGCCTCGGCGTCGCCTTCGAGGAGGGCGACGACGCGCTCGTCGGTTCGCTCGACGCTTACGACGCCGGCCGCGTCGGGGTCGATTGTGGCGAGTCCGTCGTCGTCCTCGACGAACCGGCCGTCGCGGGCGAGACAGGCGAAGATGCCGTCGCAGGCGTCTCGGTCGATTGCGATTTCGAACATCTCAGTACTCGTACTTCTGCTCGTAGCCCCGGGGGGTCACCATCCGGTCGTCCCAGACGTACGTCTCCTCGTTGCCGACCAGCAGCGTCGTCGTCATGTCCACGAGGTCGGTCTCGCCGAGGTCGGGCAGGTCGCCGAGTTCGACGATTTCGACCTCCTCGTCGTCGCGGCCCGCGCCGTGGACGACGCCGACCGGCGTGTCGGGCGCGCGGTGTTCGAGGAGAATCTCGCAGCACTTCTCGTAGTTCGACCGGCGCTTGCGGCTCCACGGGTTGTAGATGGCGATGGTGAAGCCCTCCTTGGCGGCCGCGTGGAGCCGCGATTCGATGGTCGGCATCGAGGTCAGGTGGTCCGAGAGGCTGATGGTCACCGTGTCGTTGACCAGCGGCGCGCCCAGTCGGGCCGCGCAGGACTGCGCCGCCGGGACGCCCGCGACCACGTCGAAGTCGACCATGCTCGCGGTCGCGCCCTTCGATTCGAGGATTTCGAGCGCGAGGCCCGCCAGCGCGTAGACGTTGGGGTCGCCGCTGCCGACGATTGCCACGTCGTTGCCGGCGAGCGTTCGGTCGACCGCCTCTTCGGTCCGGGAGACTTCGCCGCACATCGGCGTCGAGTAGATGTCTTCTGCCCCCTCGACGACGTCGTCGGGGAGGAGTTCGATGTAGGTCGTGTAGCCGACGATGTGGTCGGCCTCGCGGAGGGTGTCTTTCGCCAGCGTGGTCATCTCGCTCGCGCGACCGGGTCCGAGGCCGACGGCGACGAGTTGCCCCGGTTCGCCGTCGAAGTCCTCGATAGTGGCTTCGACCTTCTCGGCGGTCTGTTCCTTCTTCGATTCGCCCGAACTGCCGCCGCACTTCGAGGACGACCCGCCGTCGGATTTCGAGGACGACGCGCCGCACTTCGAGGTCGTGTCCGACTCGGCCTCCGTCTTCGCCCCGCCGCACTTCGATTCCGATTCCGATTTCGATTCGGTCGTCGCCCCGCCACAGTTCGATTCGGTTGTGGTGTCTGAGTCGCTCATGTGTTAGAAGTCGTCGACGTCGCGCCCGCCGCGGGGCGTGACGAGGTACGTTTCGTAGTCGTTGCTCCAGGGTTCGGTCTCGTGGGTCCCGATGAGAATCGAGGTTCCCATCCCGCCCACGTCGTCGTCGTGGGCTTTCGCGTCGCCGAGGGTCGTAATCGAGAACGTCTCGTCGTCCAGATTCCGGCCGGCCTCGCCGCGGCCGGCGTCGTTGAAGATGCCGACCGGCACGTCGTCGGCCCGCTCCTCGCGGACCACGTCGATGGCGCGTTCGTAGTTCCGCCAGCAGTTGTACAGGACGATGACGAAGCCGCTGATGGCGGCCGCGCGCAGTTTCTCCTCGATTTCGTCCCAGCCGCGCCACTTGTCGGATAGCGAGACCGTACAGAAGTCGTTCGACAGCGGCGCGCCCATCATGGCCGCGCCGCCGAGCGCCGCGGTGACGCCGGGGACGATTTCGATGGGCACGTCGGTCGCCTCGTCCGTCTCCGCCATCGTGAACACGAGGTCGGACTTCCCGTAGACGTTCGGGTCGCCGCCGGAGACGTGGACCACGTCCTCGCCGTTTCGGACGCGCTCGAACGCCTCGCGGGTCAGTTCGACCTGCTTTCCCATCGACGAGCGGACGACCTCCGGCCCCTCGTCGCTCTCTTCCGGCGGGAGGGTTCCGTCGTCGCGGAGGAACTCCTGATAGAGGTTCGACGCGACCACGCAGTCCGACGTCGAGATGAGTTCCTTCGCCCGCTTCGTCATGTGGTCCGGGAGGCCGGGACCGATGCCGACGACGTAGAGCGTCCCGTAGTCGTCTGGGACCTCGTTTCGGCCGTCGGAATCGGTCGCCGATTCGTCGCGGCCGCCGGCCGTCGATTCGGGTTCGCCGCCGTCGCTCATCGTCCCACCGCCACGGTCACGGCGTCGTCGTAGCGCCGCTTTTCGACGACGAGTTCGTGGTCGCGGCCGCCGGCGATGGCGCTCGCCTCGGCGATACCGGGCCAGCCGATGAGTTCCTTCGACCGCGAGGGCGTCGGCCCCTCGAACTCGGTGAGGGTCTCCTTTTCGAAGTAGACGACGCCCGCGCCGATTTCCTCGGCGGCGTCGAGCATGCCGGGTTCGTCGGCCTTCCGCGTGCCGGTGGCGACGAACTCCACGTCGTCCCAGTCGCAGTCGGCGTCGTCGAGCGCCCGTTCCCACGCCGTCAGGAACTGTTCTTTCTTCGCGCCGGAGACGCTCCCGGTTCCGAGGACGACGCCGTCGTCGCCGTTGCGCTTCAGGACGGTCACGTCGTCGCCGACGAGCACCGCCTTCGGGCCGTCGAGGCGAGCGACGGGACCGAGTTCGTCGTTGAGGACGGCGAGGTTCGTCGCCACGGTCGAATCTCCGTTGACGACGTGGGAGTCGAGCGCCTTCGCCTTGCTCTCGACGCCCTGCTTGCCCGCGGCCTCCGAGGCGGTCGTCATCGCCGGGACGGCCCCGAGCTTCGAGAGGTCGTGGGCGACCTGATTCGCGCCGTGGTGGCCGCCGGTGAGCGGAATCGCCCACGTCAGTTCCTCGTCGACGACGACGACCGCCGGGTCTTCCCACTTGTCGTCGAGGAGGCCGGCGGTCTTCCGCATGGCGATGCCGCTGGCCATGAGGCCGACGAAGCAGTCGTACTCGCCCCAGTGGTCGGCGAACACGTCGCCGTGGTACGTGAGGACGTCTATCCGGTCGTAGTCGTCCGCGAGGTCCCGCTTGATTTCCTCCGCCGTGTCGAGCTTTCGCTCGAAGCTGACGATGGCGATTTCGTCGGCGACCTCGCCGTCGCTGTCGGGAGTGCTACAGTGGCCGCCTCCGGAGTCTGTCGAGTTGTCGCTCATTGTGTCTGCCCCTCTGTTTCAGAATCCGGTTCGTCGTTCGGTGCGTCGCCGCCGCGGGCCCAGTCGCCGTAGAGGAACGACCGCTCGTAGTCCGAGCCGTTCACCGCCTCGCCGATGATGACGAGCGCCGAGGCGCGGTAGCCGGCGTCTTCGACCTTTTCGCCGATGGTCTCGATGGTGCCCTCGATGACGTCTTCGTCCGGCCACGAGGCGTGGTAGACGACCGCGACGGGCGTGTCGGGGTCGTGGCCCTCGTCCAGCAGGCGGTCCATCGTCTCGGCGACGGCGTGGGTCCCGAGGTAGATGCAGACCGTGGTGTCGCCGAAGCCCACGAAGTCGCCGATGTGGTCTTCCTCGGGCGAAAGCGTCCGGCCCTGCGGCCGGGTGAAGACGACGTGGTTCGACACCTCGTTCAGCGTCAACTGGGTGCGGAGCGTCGCGCTCGCGGCGAACGCCGAGGTGACGCCGGGGACGAGGTAGCTCGGCACGCCCGCCTCGGCCAGCGCGTCCATCTGCTCCAAGGCGGCCCCGTAAATCGCCGGGTCGCCGCTGTGGAGTCGGACGACGGTCCGACCCGACTCGTAGGCGTCGGCCATCAGCGGAATCAGTTCTTCGAGGTCCTTGCCGACGCTGTTGACCTGCTCGGCGTCGGCGCAGAACTCGTCTAGGAGTTCGCTGTTGACGAGCGACCCCGCGTGAACCACGAGGTCGGCGTCCTCGACGAGTTTTCTCCCGGCGACGGTGAGCAGGTCCGGGTCGCCCGGTCCCGCGCCGACGAAGGGGATTCCCTCCTCGTCGGTGAAGCCGGTGTCCGCGTCGCCGTCGACGCTCACGCCGACCCCCCCGATTCGACGCCGTCGAACGCGGCGGTCGCCACGTCGCGCTCGACGCCCTCGCGCTCCGCGTAGGCCAGCGTGTAGTAGTCGCGTTCGGCGAGTTCCTCGGGGTCGTCGGTGACGACCGTCTCGCCCTGTTCCATGAACAGCCGGCGGCCGAACCGGACGTCGTAGCCCGCCTCGGTCAGCTTCTCGTGGGTCGCCGGCGCGTCGGTGACCTTGAACAGCACCATTCGGTCGGGGCCGGTCGGCGCGGAGCCGTTGGCGGCCTCGCGGAGCGCGAGCCCGGTCCCGGACTCGATTTCGACGCCGAGCGCGGTCGCGAAGGCCGTCATCGCGCTCACGCCGGGGACGACTTCGAGGTCGACCTCGGGGTGGAACGCGTCGAGGGTGCGGCGGAGGTGGCCGAACGTCGAGTAGACGTTGGGGTCGCCGAGCGTCACGAACGCCACGTCCTCGGACTCGGCGCGGGCGGCCACCTCGGCGGCGGCCTCCTTCCACGCGCGGCGGAGTTCGTCCGGGTCGCGCGTCATCGGGAAGTCGAGGTCGCCGATACGCTCCTCGGGGACGTGGTTCAGCGCGACCGTCCGGGAGAGGCGGCCGGGCGAGTAGACCACCGCCGCAGATTCGAGCAGGCGCTTCCCCTTGACGGTCACGAGGTCGGCGTCGCCGGGGCCGAGACCGATGCCGTAGACGGTCATAGCCCCTCCGCGCCGCGTCGACCGACGACGACGTACACCGGGTTGTTCGACCGGAAGCTCGTCGCGCCGGCGAGTTCGTAGCCGTGGCTCACCTGCATCTGGACGACCTCCGAGAGCAGGCCGCGCTCGCGGAACGCCTCGATGGCGTCGCCGGCGGGTTCGACCCGCGAGACGTTCATGACGACGCGGTCGACGCCGGTGTCGACGGCGTGGTCGAGGACGGCATCGAAGTTCCGACTGCCGCCGACGAACATCGCGTCGGCGTCGTCCGGGAGGCCGTCGGGAGCCTCCGCCTCGCGGAGCGTCACGTCGGCGTCGTACTCGTTCGCCGCGAGGTTCTTCCGCGTCACGTCCAGTCGGTTCGGTTTGCGCTCGACGGCGGTCACGCGCTCGACCCGCCGGGCCGCCTCGATGGTGACCGAGCCGGTACAGGAGCCGACGTCGACGAAGTGGTCCGTCGGCCGCAAGCCGAGTTTGTCGAGCGTGACCGCTCTCACCTCCGGTTTCGTGGGCCCCGCCTTGGCGTCGTGCGGGAGCGTTACCTGTGACATTCGACCTGACAATCCCGGCGCTGTTTGAAAACAATTGTGCTTGGAGTATAGCAAATCAACTTTCATAAAATCGCCCCGCCGAGTTATTAAATCTGAATTGCCCAAACACAATCTCGGTTGTTCTCGAAAGTTTTACAACTGTGCTTGGTTTTCATCAACCCGAGTTTACCATGGCTACGGCGAACACCGTCAACGGTCGCATCGAACGCGCTCGAACCGAGCTGTCACCCACGCAGATGGCCGCGGGAGCCCTCTTTATGGCCGCGCTGGGCTTTACGCTCCTGTTCGTGCAGGACCCGCTCGTCCACGACTCGCTGCACAACTTCCGCCACGCGGCCGGCATCGCCTGCCACTGACGATGTTCGCCGAGTACCTGACTCGGGGGGTGAAGGCGGGGTTGGTCGCCGGACTGGTGTTCGGCCTGTTCATGGCCGTCGTCGCTAACCCCCTCGTCGGCTACGCGGACGAACTGAACCACGCCGCCGTCGAGGAGAGCGGTCACGCCCACGAGGCCGAAAGCGCCCACAGCCACGGGACTGACGGGAGTCACAGCCACGACTCCGAAGGCACCCACGCCAGCGAGAGCGGTGGCCACCACGATACCGCGGTGTCGATGGCAGTCACGAAGGCCGTGAGCGTCGCGGCCGGCGGCCTGTGGGGCGTCGTGCTCGGCGGCGCGTTCTTCGGGGTCGCCTTCTTCTTCCTCGAACCCGCGATTCCCGGTCCCGACGCCGCCAAGAGCTACCTGATGGGGCTCGCGGGATTCGTCACCGTCTCGGGCGCGCCGTGGCTGGTCCTCCCGCCGGTCGCGCCGGGGGCGGAACAGTCGCTTTCGGTGGCGACGCGGCTCCCGCTCTACGCCGGGATGATGCTCGCCGGGGCGCTCGCCTGTCTCTCGGCCGGCTACGCCTACACCCGCCTGCGCGAGTCGAGCGGCCTCGCCGCGGCCCTCGTCGGCGCGGCCGTCCCGTTCGGCCTGCTCGCGGTGCTCGCGGTCTTCGCTCCCGAAAACGCGGTTCACGGGGCGCTGTCGCCGACGCTCGAAACCGGGCTCACCGGCCTGTTCGCGTTCGGACAGGTCCTCCAGTGGCTGGTCCTCGCGGCGGCGCACTCGCGGCTTCGGCCGTCGAGCGAGTCCGAGCCCGAACCGGCGATTCCGACCGCGGGCCGGGACTCGGCTCCCGCGGCCGACTGATGCGCGACCGAACCGACGAGGTCCGCGAGCACGGCTTTACGGACCACGTGTTGGTCTGTACGAACGGTCGGGACTCCGAGTACGCCGACTGCGCCGAGGCCGACGGCCCGGCGGTGTACGACGCGGTGACCTCGTGGTTGCGCGACCGCGGCGTCTTCTGGTCGCGGGTTCAGGTCGCCGAAACGAGCTGTCTCGGACTCTGTAGCGCCGAGGGGGCCGCGGTCGCCATCCACCCGCGGAACCGGTGGTACTCGGACGTTCGCCCCGGGGACGTGCCGTCGCTGTTGGCCGACGAGTTCGGCCCCGACGCGTCGAACCTCGGCGTTCGACCCGACCGCTGACCGCCGACTCGCCGACACCGGCGGCCGCGACGCGCCCGTCTCACCACCGTCTTGCCGCCATCTCCCCGACGCGGACGGGGTTGAACGCAGAACAATAATATCGTTGCACTTCTGATTACGGTTCATGGACGAGAAGGACCTTCGAATCCTCAAGGCCATCGGGACGCTCGAATCGGGGAGTCCCGACCGGATAACCGAGGAGACGGGCATCCCGAAGTCGACGGTTCACTACCGCCTCGAACGGCTCCAAGAACAGGGCATCATCAAGAACGACATCTTCGACGTCGACTTCGAGAAAGCCGGGCTGAACCTCACGCTCATCACCGAGGTCTGGGCCGAGTACGGCTCTGAGTACCACAAGGAGGTCGGCGACAAACTCGGCGAGGTCCCCGGCGTCAATCAGGTGTACTTCACGCTCGGCGACACCGACTTCGTCCTGATTTCGCACCTCGCCTCGCGCGGGATGGTCGAAGACCTCATCTCGGAGTTCGAGGAGATAGACGAGATTTCGCGGACGAGCTCGACGTTCGTCATCACGACCATCAAGGACGAGCCGAACCCGCTGAACGACTACGAACTCGAAGAACTGAAAGCGGCGCTCCTCCCCGACGTGTCGTAACGCGGTCCGCGCCGACTCCCCGGGTGCGACGAGTCGCACCCGCGATGCGTTCGACCCGCATCCGCGTCCGTGTCCGCATCGCGGCTGAACCCGCACCGACACCGCGCTTCGACCGCCGGAAGCGAATCAGTCTTCGAGCTGCTGGGCGCTCAGGTGCGCCTTGGCCTCCGTCCGGGTCGGGAGCCCGCCGGCGACGGCCAGCAGGACGACGCCGAGCAGGCACCAGCCGCCGACCATCGCCCACTCGTAGGGCCACGCCAGCGCCGAGGGCGAGCCGGGGAGGTAGAGGCCGACGAAGAACACCGTCAACAGCAGGCCGAGCGCGCCGACCGCGTAGCCCGCCGGAAGCTTGAACGGCCGGTCGAAGTCGGGGTCGCGGTACCGGAGCACGAGGAACGAGACGACGACGAGGAGCCACGCCGTCACCATGCCGAGGCCGCCGGCGTTGACGACCCACACGAGCATCTGCTCGCCGAACAGGGGCGCGAGCGCCGCCAGCCCGCCGACGAGCACGATTGCGGTCGACGGCGTGTCGTGGTCGTCGTGGATCGTCGCGAGCCGCTCGGGGAGCATGTTCGAGTCGGCCATGGCGTAGATGGCGCGGCTGGCTCCGAGGACGAAACCGTTCCAGCTCGTGAGGATGCCCGCGAGGCCGGCCAGCGCCATGATGCGGCCGATGGTCACGCTGTCGAACGCGATTTCCATCGCCGTCGCGGCGGGGAGCGAACTCTCGACGAGCGTCGCGCCCGTGGCGACCTGCCCGGCCGCCCAGATGACGGCGATGTAGAACGCGGCGGCGCAGGCGACCGAGAGCCCGATGAGCCCGCCGAGGAGCTTCGGCGACACGTCGGCCTCGCCCGCGGCCTGCGGAATCACGTCGAAGCCGACGAACATGAACGGCGTCATGATGGCGACCGTGAACACGCCGCCGATGCCGGCCCCCGCGAGCGGTGGCGAGGACGGCGAGGTGCCGTTGAACAGCGCGCCGAGGAGGAGCGTCAGGCCGGACAGCGTGATGACGAGCGCGAGAATCGCCTGGAACTGCGCGGCCGGGCGGACGCCCCGGTAATTGAGGTACGTGATAACCACGGAGCCGATGACGCCCGTCGCCACCCACGTGCCGTAGACCGGCTGGCCGGCGACCGTCCAGAGTTCGAACACGTTGAACCCGGGGACGATGTACGCGAGGGCGCTCGGGAGCGCGACCGCCTCGAACGCGACGACGCTGATGTAGCCGAAGATTATCGCCCACGTGCAGACGAACGCGCCGGCCGGCCCCAACGCCCGCATGCTGTAGACGTGCTCGCCGCCGACGAAGGGCATCGCCGAGGCGAGTTCGCCGTAGATGAGCGAGACGACGGACACCATGAACCCGCCGAGAACGAACGCCGAGATGGCGCCGGTGACGCCGCTCTGGTCGATGAAGTACCCCGTCTGCACGATCCAACCCCATCCGATCATCGCCCCGAGCGCGAGCACGAACACGTCGCGCTTCGAGAGGACGCGTGAGAGTTCTCCTGTCATGGTTATGATTGACATCACCACATTCTAACTTACCCACTATATATCTTACTGTGTTCAATTTTTAGAGAAAATTAGGGACACAGTTCAATAGATAATCATGGTCTGGAACGACAAACTGGCCGACGATTCACCGGAAAATCGCCAAACGGCCGGCGGTTCGAATGGTAGTCAACTCGTCGAGCGGAAAGAAAAGCCGAGAACGCTCGATTCACCTTCCGGGCGGTCGTCGCGGCCGCCGCGCCGGTGTCGCTCCGGGCGTCGGGTCGGGTGCCGGCTCGGTTACTCGTCGGCGGGCGCGTCCTCGACCCGGACCGTCTTCGTGTTGACGAACTCCAGAATCCCGTGCCGGGAGAGTTCGGTCCCGTAGCCCGAGTCTTTCGTCCCGCTGAACGGGACTCGCGGGTCCGACGCGACGACGTTGTTGACGGCGACGTTGCCCGCGGTGAGTCTCTCCGTGAGCGCCTCGCCGCGCTCGGCGTCGGCCGTCCAGACGCTCGCGCCGAGGCCGTAGGGCGTGTCGTTCGCCACGCGGACCGCCGCAGATTCGTCTTCGACCTCGATGACCGTGGCGACGGGGCCGAACAGCTCCTCGGTCCTCGCGGGTGCGTCTTCGGGCACGTCGGTTAGCACCGTCGGCGGATAGTAGTGGCCGGGTCGGTCGAGCGGTTCGCCGCCGAGGCGGAGCGTCGCGCCGGCCTCGACGGACGCCGCGACCTGCTCGTGGAGCGTCTCCATGAGGTCCGCTCGGGCCTGCGGCCCCACGTCGGTCTCGGGGTCGGTGGGGTCGCCGACGGTCAGCGCGCGCATCTCCTCGGTGAAGCGCTCGACGAACTCGTCGTAGACGGCCTCGTGGACGACAAAGCGCTTCGCGGCGATACACGACTGGCCGTTGTTCTGGGTCCGCGCCCGCGCGGCCCGCTTCGCGGTCGATTCGAGCGGCGCGTCGTCGAGGACGACGAAGGGGTCGCTCCCGCCGAGTTCGAGCACCGTCGGCTTGAGTTCGCGGCCGCTCGTCTCCGCGACGGCCCGCCCGGCGCGGGTGCTCCCCGTCAGACTCACGCCGCGAACCCGGTCGTCTTCGATGACGCCGGCGACGCGCTCGGCGGAAATCTGCAGCGAGGTGAACACGTCGTCCGGATAGCCCGCCCGCTCGAAGACGGAGGCGATTGCGTCGGCACAGCCGAAGACGTTCGGCGCGTGCTTGAGCACCGCGACGTTGCCGGCGGTGATGTGCGGGGCCGCGAACCGGAACACCTGCCAGAACGGGAAGTTCCACGGCATCACCGCGAGCACCGGGCCGATGGGCTCGTAGGAGACGTACGTCTTCGACCCCGGCGCGGTGCCGATGTGTTCGTCCTGTAGGAACTCGGCGGCGTGTTCAGCGTAGTAGTCGCAGACCCACGCGCACTTTTCGACCTCCGAGGCCGCCTGCTCTATGGGCTTTCCCATCTCCTCTGTCATCAGTTCCGCGTACTCCTCGCTGTGCTCGCGCAGCACGTCGGCGGCGGCCGCGAGCAACTTCTCGCGCCGCGAAATCGGCGTCTCGCGCCACGATTCGAACCGGTCCCACGCGGCGTCCAAGCGCGCGTCGACAGTCGCCTCGTCGTGCTCCTCGTGCGTCTCGATGACCTCCTCGGTCGCGGGGTTGATGGATTTCATGGTCGGCTCTCGGGAGCGCGGCGGTCGCTCGCGGCTCCCGCTTGGCTCCACCGTCGCCCCATATGTTGATAAATGTTCCATCTGTGTCTGAATGTTTGGACTGTGTTCAAAACCCATCGGTGACGAACGCAGTCGAGTACGTGGTCACCAGCTACGTTCGAGTCTGGAGCACCGGTTTCGACCCGATACAATCGGTGTTTTCTGAACTTTATCCTACACAGAACAATTTATTAGGATTCAGTTTAGAATCTGTGTTCATGAGAGAACGGACGACGAATTCGTCGGTCGAGGCGGCGTACGACGACTACCTCATGCCGATATGGAAATCGCTGAACGTCCCGGTCGAGCGGGCGTCGGGGTGCACGCTCGAAGACTTCGACGGCAACGAGTACCTCGACGTGTTCTCGGGTATCTCGGTGACCAACGTCGGGCACAACAACGAGGCCGTCGTCGAGGCCGCGACCGAGCAGTTGGAGGAGTTCGTCCACGGCTGTTCGTACGTCCACCCGAACCGGCCGGTGGCCGACCTCGCCGAGACCATCGCCGAGGTGACGCCCGGCGACCTTCAGAAGACCTTCTTCTGTAACTCCGGCACCGAGGCCGTCGAGGGGGCCATCAAGCTCGCCCGGAAGTACACCGGCTCGAAGGAGGTCATCTCGCTGGAGATGGGTTTCCACGGCCGCACCCTCGGAAGCCTCGCGCTCACTGGCAACAGGGCCTACAAGCAGGACATGGCCCCGACCATCAACGACGTGGCGCACACCGCGCCGCCGTACGCCTACCGGTGTCCCCGCTGTGACGGCGACACCTGCGGCGCGGACTGCGCCGACGCGCTCGAACGGGTCATCGGCTCGCACACCAGCGGCGACCTCGCGGCGGTCGTCGTCGAACCCGTCATGGGCGAGGCCGGCATCGTCGTCCCCTCGGAGGCGTGGCTCAAGCGCGTCCGGGACATCGCCCACGACCACGGCGCGCTCCTCATCGCCGACGAGGTCCAGACCGGCTACGGCCGCACCGGCGAGCTGTTCGCCAGCGAGCACTTCGGCGTCGAACCCGACATTCTGACGCAGGCGAAGGGCATCGCCAACGGCCTGCCCCTCGGCGCGTTCACGGCTTCCGCGGAAATCGCGGACGCGTTCGGCTCCGGCGACCACCTCTCGACGTTCGGCGGCAACCCCGTCGCCTGCGCGGCCGCGCTGGCGACTATCGAGGAACTGCAGAACGGCATCATCGACAACGCCCGCGAGAACGGCGAGTGGCTCTCGGCCGAACTCGCCACGCTCGAATCCGACTACGACGTGGTCGGCGAGGCCCGCGGCCTCGGGCTGATGCAGGGCATCGAACTCGTCGACCCGGAAAAGTCGGGCCCGCAACACGTCGCACCGGCTCCTGACAAGGAACTCGCGGCCGCGGTCGGAGACCACCTCCGCGAGGAGTCCAACGTCGTCATGGGCGTCGGCGGCTACTACAAGAACGTCATGCGCTTCCAGCCCCCGCTGACGATTTCGCGGGCGCAACTCGGCGAGGCCGTCGACGCGCTCCGCGTCGCGCTGGACGACCTGGCCTAAACGAGAGTCCTCCGTACCGCGCTCCCGACCGATTCAGGGGCGGTCCAGCTCTTTGTCCCACGCCTTCCACGTCTTCAGAAGCGGGATGATGGTGTAGTCGTCGACGATGTCCTCGCCGTCGAAGAGGTCCCAGACGTACTCTTTCAGCGCGTTCAGGTCGGTGTGCCACGCGCTGAAGACGAGGTCGTACTCGCCGAGACAGGAACTCGCGTTGTAGACGAGTCCCTCGTCGATGAGCATCGCGATGAACTCGGTTCGCACCTCGGACGAGACGTGCTGGTCGAACGAGACGAGTATCTGCGCGTCGGCGAGGTCGGCCTCCTGGAGGACGATGACCGCGAGGATTTCGAGCACGTCGCTCTCCTGAAGGTTCTCGCGGCGGCGACGGACCGCGGTCCGGGAGAGTCCGACGCGCTCGGCGAGTTCGGTGTCGGAGATGCGGCCGTTCTCGTTGAGCGCGCGGAATATCTCGTAGTCGTGCTCGTCGAGGTAGTTTTCGAGGACCGCCTCCGGCGTGTTCGGGTCGGACGGGGCGTCGGCGGACGTGAGGTCGGGGTTTTCCATGGTCGGATATATTTTCGGGGTTCGATTTGAAACTGCTGGTGGCGTAAACGTATCAAAACGACACAAGAGCTGTGCCGAATCGGCTAGTTCGCGGCTTGTGGTGTGTGGGTGACGAGTTGTTCGATTGTGGGACGCCGCGGGGACCGCGGCACCGGGGGCGGTTCAGCGGTTACGTCGGCCGGTACGGTTGCGGCGACCGCGTCGTCACCACCCCGTCTCGTCCCGCGGAAGCGGGTCGTACGGAACCTCGTACCCGAACGCTTCGGGGCCGATGACGTCGAGCGCCTCGGGCGTCGTGAGCAGTTCGGGCGCGGGCACGCCGAGGACGCGGACGCGCTGGCCGTACCGCAGGGCGTCGGTCGTGACCGGCGCGCCGGTGTCGGTGTCGACCAGACAGATGAGGTCCGGGACCGTCGTGCGGAGGTCGCCGTCGTCGTCGCGGGCGACGAGGAACTCGTTTTGGAACTCGATTTCGAGGGTCGCGTCCTCGTCTATCCCGGCGAGCGTGACGCTCCCGAGCGCGAAGCCGTCGCGGTTGCGTCGGTGGACGTCCACGATTTTCCCGGCGAACAGCTCCTCGCCGCCGAGGAGTTCGCGGCCGGCGTCGACGGGGTCGGTGCCGGAGTCGCGGGCGCGTTCGACCGCCCGGCCCAGTTCGGTGGCGAGCGAGACGGTGTGGGGAACCGCGTACTCCGAGACGAACTCCCCGGTCATGAGCGGGAAGGCGTAGCCCGAGCGGCCGCCCATCTGGACGGTGATTGCCCGCGCGAGGTCTTCGAGGCGCTTGGCCGAGTCGATGTCCCGGTAGACGACCTGATTGCCGCGCTCGTCGGTCGTCGCCGCGTAGTTCACGGGCGTCCCGTAGATGAAGAACGTGTCCATCTGGAGTTCGGGGAACGCCCGACCCATGCCGTCGGCGTCGACCACGGGGAGGTCGGTCATCGCCGCCACGCACAGCGGGGCCATGCTGTTCGCCCCGCCGATTTCGCCGGGGATGAGCGCGTCGACCGTCTCGCCGGAGAGGTCTTCGATGGCGCGAAGCGACTGCACCTCCTCGTCGCCGCCGGCGAACTTCTCGACGCTGATGGTGGGCGCGCCCATGCCGCCGACGCTCGCCACGGTGGCGTCCGCGGGGAGGTCCCGCGGGTCGACCAGTTCGACCGAGTCGGGGTAGGCGTCGTCTTCGAGGAGCGTCTGGAGTCGCAGCCGGCCGAGGCGGGGGTTGCCGCCGCCGCCGGTGCCGAGGATGCCCGCGCCGATGCCGACGGCTTCGAGGTCGTCGAGCGTTATCTCCGTCAGGTGTGGGATGTCGAAACTCATGGGTGGTCCGCGAGTGGTTCGTAGGTCGCGTCGAGGCCGAACGACTGCGGCCCCCACACGTCGAGCGCGGCGGGCGTCCGCATTATCTCGGGCGTCCGAATGCCGAGCACGCGGACTCGCGCCCCGTATCGGAGGCTCTCTGTCGGAATCGGGCCGCCCGTCTCGCGGTCGAGGACGGTGATGAGGTCGGGGACGGTCGCCACGTAGCTCCCGTCGACGGTCGCGCCGAGGTTCTCGTTTTGGAACTCGATGCGCATCGCCGACCCCTCGTCGGAGTCGAGGCCGTCGATATCGACGTGCCCGAAGACGAACCCGCGTTCGGTGCGGCGCTGGACGTCGACGATTTTCCCCTCGAACAGCGACCGCGCCTCGCCGTAAATCGACTCGCGGGTCACCTCGCGGACGGCGCTCATCGCGTCGTCCTCGGCGAGTCGGAGCGCGCGGCCGAGGTCGCGGGCGAGCGACATCGTGCCCGGAATGGCCGTCTCTTTGACCTGCGCGCCGGTCATGGGGTAGTCGGAGACGTAGCCGACGCCGCCCATTCTGACCGTGACGCCGCGTGCCAGCCACTCCAACTGGTCGTTGTCTTCCGTCTCGATGAGACAGGTGTTCCCCCGCTCGTCGCTGACGGCCGCGGGCGTCCCGCTGACGCCGTAGATGTTGAACGTCTCGTGTTGGAGTTCTGGGAACGCCCGGCCCATGCCGTCGGCGTCGACCACGGGAAGCCCGCGGCGGGCCGCGACGGCGAAGGGGAACGTCGAGTTGATGCCGCCGCACTCTATCGGCATCGTCGCGTCGGCGGTCTTTCCGAGTTCGCGCTCGACGCGCTCCAGCGAGGTGACGGCCTCCCGCCCGCTCGGGAGTTTCTCGACCGAGACGGTCGGCGCGCCCATCTGGGCGGTCGGCACGACGAAGTCCTCGGCGTCCAGTTCGTCCGGGGAGACGAGTTCGACGGGGCCGAACTCCTCGATTGCCTGCTTCGCGACGAGTTTGCCGACGTGGGGGTCGCCCCCGCCGCCGGTCCCGAGGACGGTCGCGCCGAGCGCGATATCCTCTATCTCCTCGACGCCGATTTCGACCGTCATCAGTAGTCGAGCGCCCCGGCGGCTTTCACCTTGATTCGCACCGCGTTGCCGGGCAGGTACGAAAGCGGGACCTCCTCGACGTCCACGATGTCCACGCTGTCGGGGTCAGCGCCGGCGGCGAGCGCGTTGTCGGTGGCCTCGTCTTTCGCGTGCTGGATGGCCTCCTCGCGGTCCATCTCGTCGAGGCTGTAGATGCGGTCGACCTCGCCGGAGACCTGCGCGATGGCGACGCCGACGGCGTTCGCGACCTCGTAGTGGTCGGGCTTGTGGACCTCGCTCGCGCCCGCGATGTCGTCGGGGACGAGGATGCTCCCGCCGCCGACGATGACCACGGGGACCGGCTCGGCGCTCGTCTTCATGCGGTCGACCTCGCGCTCGACGCGCTCTCTGACGTACTCGCGGGCGGCCTCGACGATTTCATCGTCGACGGCCGGCGTCTCGGAGCCGATGTCGATGGTTCCCGCGGCGACTTCGAGGTCGGTCGCGGTCAGCGTCTCGCCGCCGAAACACCTCGCCTCCTCGGTCAGTTTGTAGCCGACGCTCTGGGGGCCGACGGTGACGCCGTCGTCGGTCGAGACGATGGAGCCGCCGCCGATGCCGATGGCGATGATGTCTGGCATGCGGAAGTTGGTCTTCACCTCGCCGATTTCGACGGCGACGCTGCTCTCGCGGGGGAAGCCCTCGGTGACCGCGCCCACGTCGGTCGTCGTGCCGCCCACGTCGACGATGATGCCGTTTTCGACCTGCGAGAGGTACGCCGCTCCCCGGACCGAGTTCGAGGGGCCGCTGGCGACCGTGAAGATGGGGTAGCGGATGGCGTAGTCGACGCTCATCAGCGTCCCGTCGTTCTGGCCGAAGTAGAGGTTCGCGTCGATGCCGCGTTCGTCCATCGCCTCGACGAAGGCGTTCGCGGCCTCCGAGGCGACGCCGGTGAGCGCGGCGTTGAGCGCCGTCGCGTTCTCGCGTTCGAGCAGGCCGACGCTCCCGATTTCGTTCGAGACGGAGATGGGCACGTCGTCGCCGACCTCCTCGCGGATGAGTTCGGCGACCCGCGTCTCGTGGTCGTCGCGGACGGGCGAGAAGACGCTCGTCACGGCGAAGGCGTCCACGTCGGCGAACTCGCGAATCTGCGCTCTGACCTGCTCCTCGTCGAGGTCGTTGAGGAGGCGGCCGTCGAACTCGTGGCCGCCGTCGAGGATGGCGACGTTGTCGCCGATTGCCGCGGCGAGGTCGTCGGGCCATTCGAGAAGCGGGCGGATGCTCTGGGTCGCGGGCGCGCCGATGCGGATGACGCCGACCTCGTTGAGGCCGCGCCGCTCCGTGATGGCGTTCGTCGCGTGGGTCGTGCCGAGCATCACGTAGTCGAGTTCGTCTTCTGAGACGCCGCTGTCGTCGAGGACCACGTCGAGGGCGCTGAGGATGCCCGAGGTGATGTCTTCGGTCGTGGGGGTCTTCGTCTTCGCGAGGAGGTTGTCGTCGCCGTCCATGACGACGGCGTCCGTGTTGGTGCCGCCGACGTCGATTCCGATTCGGTAGTCAGTCATGTCTGGGTTGCTGGAGAGTTTCGATTGGTTCGTAGTCGATGCTGTAGTCGAAGTACCTCGGCCCGACGAGGTCGAGTCCCTCCTCGGTCCGCCACTTCGGCGAACACGGCATGCCGATGACCCGCACCCGGTGGCCGTAGGCGAGTCGCTCGGTGGTGACGGGGTCGCCCGTCTCGGCGTCCACGACCGTAATCAGGTCGGGGGTGCTCGCCACGACGCCGCGCTCGGAGTCGCGGGCGACGAGGTTCTCGTTCTGGAAGTCGAGGGTGAACGTCCGGCCCTCGCAGTCGTCGATGCCGTCGAGGGTCGCCTCGCCGACCGCGAAGCCGCCTTCGGTCCGGCGCTCCACGTCGGTTATCTTCCCCGCGAACAGCTCGTAGCCGTCGGTGAGGTCGAGGACCGACTCGACGGGGTCCCGCGAGCGGTGCTTGGCGGTGCGAATCGCCTCGCCGATGTCGTGGGCGAGGGACATCGAGTCGAGAATCGCGTGCTCGCGGACCTCTGCGCCGGAGAGCGCGTAGGTTCCTATCATGCACGCGCCGCCCATCTCGATGCTCGTCACGCGGGCGAACGCCTCGGCGTACTCGTTGCTGACGGTGTTCACGAGAAGCGAGTTGCCCTTCTCGTCGGCGATGCTCATCGGGGTGGCGCTGACGCCGCCCATCGTGAGCGTCACCATCTGCACCTCGGGGAACGCCCGGCCCATGCCGTCGGCGTCCACGAGGGGGAGTCCGAGCGCGGCGGCGACGGCGATGGGGACGGTGCTGTTCAGCCCGCCCGCCTCGATGCTCATCGTCGCGTAGGCCTCCTGTCCGAGGTGCGTTTCGAGCGCCTCGAACGCGGCGAGCGCCTCGGTACCCTTCGGCATCTTCTCGACCATCACGGTCGGCGCGCCGAGCATCGCGCTCGGGATGACGAGCGCGTCGTCGGGCACGTCTCGCGGGTCGATGAGGTCGACGGGACCGTGCTCTTCGATAGCCTGCTGTGCCATCAGCTTCCCGATGTAGGGGTCGCCCCCGCCGCCCGTCCCGAGGACGGTCGCGCCGGTGGCGAAGTCGTCGATGTTGTCTGTGGTTATCTTCATGGCTCGTTGGTGTTCGATGCGACCCCCTCGTCGGCGACCGCCGCGACCGCCACGTCGGGCACGTCGTCGAACGCGTCGGCGTACGCCTCGTCGTAGATGTGACACCGGACGCTGGGGCCGGCGTCGACCGCGACGAACTCCGGTTCGTCGGTCGAACACGCGTCGGTCGCGTAGGGACACCGCGTGTGGAACCGACAGCCCGCGGGCACGTCCCGCGGACTCGGGATTTCGCCCCGGAGGGGTTCGTGCCGCGGCTTGTACGCTTCTTCCTCGTCGGTCGTGACGGGAATCGCGGAGAGGAGCGCCCGCGAGTAGGGGTGTCGCGGCCGCTTGAACACCTCCTCCGTGGGGCCGCGCTCCTGAATCTCGCCGAGGTACATCACGGCCGTCTCGTCGGCGAAGTTGCGGACCAGAGAGAGGTCGTGGGTGATAAACAGGTAGGTGAGTCCGAACTCCGCCTGTAAGTCTTCGAGGAGCGCGATAATCTTCGCCTGCACGCTCACGTCGAGGGCGCTCGTCGGCTCGTCGAGCAAGAGCAGTTCCGGCTCGACCGCGAGCGCGCGGGCGATGTTCACCCGCTGTTTCTGCCCGCCGGAGAGTTCGTGGGGGTATTTGTTCCAGTACTCGTCGTTCAGTTCGACGCGTTCGAGCAGGTCGACCACGCGCTCCCGGAGGTCCGATTTCGGCACGCCACGCGCTTTTAGCGGGACTGCGAGCGACTTGCCGATGGTCCGCCGGGGATTCAGACTCGACGTGGGGTCCTGAAACACCATCTGGACGCGCGACCGGAGGCGAGCCAGTTGCTCGTCGGTCGCGTTCGTGATGTCCTCGCCGTCGAATCTAACCGTCCCGCCGGTCGCGCCGGTCAGGCCGATAACCGTCCGCGCGACGGTGCTTTTCCCACTGCCGGACTCGCCGATGAGCGCGAGGGTCTCGCCGCGCTCGATGTCGAACGAGACGCCGTCGACCGCTTTCACGTGGTCGGACGTGCGCTTGATGATGCCGCTTTTGACGGGGAAGTACTTCTTCAGGTCGTCGACTTCGAGCAGGGGTTCCGACATCTCAGTCGCCCCCCGCTTGTTTGCCCGGTCGCCGGGTCATGTGGCTCCGGGTCTCCTCGACGGTCGGCCGCTCGGACGCCGGCACGGCCTCGTCGTAGAGGACGCACTCGACGCCGGTCTGCGGGCCGCGCTCGTACATCTCCGGGCGGGCCTCCTCGCACTCGGCGGTGGCGTAGGGACACCGCGGCGCGAACCGACAGCCCGGCGGCGGGTCGAGGTACTCGGGAATCGAGCCGTCGATGCCCGTGGCCATCTCGTCGCCCGTCAGGCGCGGAATCGACGCGATGAGGCCCTGCGTGTAGGGGTGCTTCGGGTTCTCGAACAGCTCTTCGGTCGGTGCGGTCTCGACGATGCGGCCGCCGTACATGACGTACACGCGGTCGCTCACCTGTCGGGCGACGCCGAGGTTGTGGGTGATCATCAGGACGCTCAGGTCGTGGTTCTCGATGAGGTCCTTCAGCAGGTCGAGAATCTGGTCGTGAATCGTCACGTCCAGCGCGGTGCCGATTTCGTCGGCGATGAGCAGGTCCGGCTCGTTCAGCAGGGCCTGCGCGATGAGCGCGCGCTGGCGCATCCCGCCGGACAGCTGCGACGGGTACGAGTCCATGATGTTCTCGGGGTCCGGCATCTGGACCTCGCGGAGCATCTCCAAGACGCGCTCGCGCGCCTCCTCGCGTTCGCCGCTGAAGCGGCGGCGGAAGAACTCCACGACGCCCGTGTCGCTGTCGCCGCCGAACTGCGCGGTGTCGGTGAGCTGTTCGCCGATGGTGAACGTCGGGTTCAGACTCGACATCGGGTCTTGGAACACGAGGCTCATCCGCTGGCCCTTGACGCGCTCGAACTCGCGGTCCGAAAGCGACAGCAGTTCCGTCCCGTCGAACGTGATGTCGCCGCTGACGCGGGCCGGCGGCTGATTGAGCAAGCGGAGGATGGACTTCATCGTCACCGACTTGCCACAGCCGGTTTCGCCGGCGATGGTGACGACCTCGCCTTTGCCGATAGAGAGGTTGACGCCGTCGATGACCTCCGCGAGGCCGTCGAACGACTCGAAACCGACTTCGAGGTCTTCGACGGTCAAAAGCGGGTTCTCGGCGACCGGCTCGTCGAGTCTCATCGGTTCACCTCCACGTCGAAGAGGTCACGCAGGCCGTCGCCGAGCATGTTGAACCCCATCACGAGGACGAAGATGGCGAGCCCGGAGAAGACACTCACCCACCACGAGTCGGGCAGGTAGGAGGTCCCTTGGCTGACCATCGTCCCGAGGCCGGGCTGGGGCGGCTGGACGCCGACGCCGATGAACGACAGCCCCGCGCCGATGAGGATGACGAAGCCCGCGTCGAGGGTCACCTTGACCAGAATCGGCGACAGCGTGTTCGGGAGAATCTCCCGGAAGAGGATGTGCGGCGTGCTCGCGCCGGCGAGCTTGGCGGCCTGCACGTACTCCTCGCTGCGCTCGCTGGCGACGATGCTCTGGACGAGGCGGGCGTGCCACGTCCACCACAGCGCCGCGATGGCTATCATCGCGTTCGTCAGCGTCGGCTCCAGGGCCGACGTGATGGCCAGCGCCATCACGAGCGGCGGTAAGGCGAGCGCCGTGTCGGTCGCCCGCATGATGATCGTCTCGGTCCAGCCGCCGTAGTAGCCGGCGACGAGGCCGAGGAGCACGCCCACGGGGACGCCGAAGCCGAGGACGACGGCCACGAGCATGAGCGACAGCCGGTAGCCGAAGAGGATGCGCGAGAGCACGTCGCGGCCGACGTGGTCGGTCCCCAGCGGGTGGTCGACGCTCGGCGGCTGGAGCGTGTTCGAGAAGTCGGTGAACTTCCCGGCGTGTTCGGGGTACGGCGCGACGACGGGCGCGAAGACGGCGAGCAGGACGATGGCGACGATGATGCCGAGACCGACGACGCTCATCGGCCTGCTGGTAAAGCGTTTCCACGACCGTTGCCAGAGTTCGCGGCGCTCGGCCGAGACGACCCGGTCGAGGACGCTCGCCGACTCGGTGCTCATGTCGCCTCCTCCATCGCCAGTCTGATTCGGGGGTCGACGCGACCCAACAGCACGTCGACGAGGAAGTTGATGCTCACGAACGCGACGCCGATGGTCATCGTGACGCCGACGACGGCGTTGAAGTCGTTGTTCAGCACCGCGGTGACGCCGTAGGACGCGAGGCCGGGCCACGAGTAGACGAGTTCGATGAGGAACGCGTTGCCCAGAAGCGAGGCGTACAACAGCCCCAGAATCGTGAGCGTCGGGATGAACGCGTTCTTGAGGGTGTACTTGTACGTGACGAGCCACGACGGAAGCCCGAAGCCGCGCTCGGCCTCGACGTAGTCCTGGTCTTTCACGTCAATCATGCTCGACCGGGTGATGCGCATCACCTGTCCGATGCCGGCGAGCGAGAGCGCGAGCGCCGGGAGGATGATGTGCGCCCACGCGTCGACGTGGGCCGCGAGGTTCCCCGACAGCAGTGTGTCCACGAGCAGGAAGCCCGTGAACCGCGAGACGCCGGACCCGAACTCCGAGCCGAGCCGGCCCGTGATGGGGAGCCATTCGAGCAGGTAGCCGAATATCAGCTGAAACATGATTGCGATGAAGAAGCCGGGCACGCTCACGCTGAAGAACGCGACGAGTCGCGTGGCGTTGTCGGCGAGTCCGTCTTTGTTCTGCGCGGCGATGACGCCGAGCGGGATGCCGATGACGACGGTGAGGAACATCGACACGGTGATGAGTTCGAGCGTCGCCGGCAGGTAGTAGACGATGTCGGTGCTGACCGCGCGCTTCGTTTCGAGGCTCGTGCCGAGGTCGCCGACGAGTAACCCCTGCATGTAGTCGAGGTACTGCAGGGGAATCGGCTTGTTCAGGCCCATCTCGGCCGCGAGCGCCCGCACCTGTTCTTCCGACGCGAGCGCGCCGAGGGCCATTCGCGCGGGGTTCCCGGGGAGCACTCGTGACGTGGTGAAGATGATTATCGACAGGCCGATGAGGCTCACGAGGATGCCCGCGAGCCGGCGCACGAGATACTGCCAGTACTTCATTCTTGGTAGAAGTCGGGGAACCAGTAGTCGAAACTCATCGACGGGCGGAAGGTGTAGCCCGCCACGTCGTCGGCGAAGGCGTGTTTCTTCGACTGGACGAAGATGAACAGGTCGGGGTACTGGTTCGCGATGCGTTCTTGGACCTCGGCGTACAGTTCGGCGCGGGCGTCGGCATCGACCGTCGAGCGCGCCTCGTCGATGAGGGAGTCGACGTTCTCGTCTTCGAGGTGTTCCATGCTCATCCACGTCGAGGCGGCCTCGGAGTGGTACTGGTTGTAGAACACCGTGTCGGGCGAGGGGTACACCGGTCCGTAGAACACCTGATTGATGTGCGGCGTGTCCTCGACGCTCGTGGCGAGTTCGGTCATCGTCCCCCACGTCTGGGGGTTCAACTCGACGTCGATGCCGATTTCGTCCATGTTCTGCTGGAACAGAAGCCCCATCTTCTCTTCGAGGCCGTAGTCCTTCACGTAGGTGTTCTGGACGGTGATGTCGCCCTCCTCGTAGCCGGCGTCGGCGAGAATCTGCCGCGCCCGCTCGGGGTCGTAGGTCGGCTGGACGATGTCGTCGTTGTGGACGCCGAACGACGACGGGAGCGGGCCCTGTGCGGGGAGCGACCCGGGCGCGATCTCGTTGCGCGCCGTCTCGTAGTCGAAGCCGTAGGCCATCGCCTCGCGGACGGCGGGGTCGTCGGTCGGGGCCTTCTGGGTGTTGATTTTGAAGTAGAACGTCGTCACCGTCGGGACCGACTCGACGCGGATGTCGTCTTCGGCCGCGAGCGCCTCGTAGGTCTCCTCGCTTTGGTACTGGCTCGACATGTCGAGTTCGCCCGTCTTCATCAGCGAGCGGACGGTCGGGTCGTTCGTGATGATTTGGACGGTGACGTTGTCGTACGCGCCGTCTTTGAACGACCCCCAGTAGTCGGCGTAGCGGCTGAACGAAATCTGCGCCTGCCGCTCGAAGCCCGCGAGTTCGTACGGGCCGGAGCCGGCGTCGTTGTCGTTGAGGAACGACTGGGCGTAGTCGCCGCGGTCGCCGAAGTCGCCGTCTCCGACGTTGTCGAGGACCAACTGCTTGTCGACGACGAACAGCAACACGAGCGTCGCGAGGAACGGCGAGTGGACGCGGTCGAGCGTGAACGACACGGTCCGCTCGTCTTCCACGGTCACGTTCTCCTTCGAGAGCACGTTCCCGAGCAGCGACGAGTAGCCCTGGTTGATATCGAGGAAGCGCTCGGCCGAGAACTGCACGTCCTCCGCCGTGACGGGGTTGCCGCTGTGGAACGTCGCTCCCTCGCGGAGCGTGAACGTGTAGGTCCGGTTGTCGTCCGAGACGGTCCAGTCCTCGGCGAGGTGGCCCTGTAGGTTCCCCTCCGTGTCGGGGAACACGAGCGGGTCGTAGAGGTTGACCAACGCGAGCACCTGCGTGTAGTCGGTCCCCTTCGCGGGGTCGACAGTCCCGAAGCGCTGGGTCGCGCTCATGCGGAGCGTCGAACCGCCGTCGTCGCCGCCGGACGACGACTCCGTCTCTGTCTCCTCGTCGTCGCCGCCCGAGGCCGTGGTCTGTTCTTGGCCGTCGTAGCTCTCGCCGCCGCCGGAACAGCCGGCGAGGCCGGCGATACCGGCCGTTCCGAGCGCCTTGAGGAAGTTCCGCCGACTCGCCGCGTCTCCGAACCGAGCGCGGACCGACTCCGACGCCGACCCCACCTGCGACCGCATCTGTGTGATGTCTTTTCTCGACATACGTTACTCATTCTCACAGAGGTGTATTGGAACATAAAGGTACCGTATAGTAACCTAAAACAATATTCTCGGGTCAAAACGGAATACTCTACGAACGATATGGAACAATCGAGCGATGTGTCGTCTGCCGTCCGGCTGAGACGGAGGTCCGTAATCGACCGACGGCACCACCCTTCGGAGGTTATCGTGGACGACCGAACGGTTCGATTTCTCCGAACTGGGGTCTGTTCACGCCGCCCGCCCGCGCTTCTCGTCGTTGCTGTGACGAGTGCCCGTCCCCGGCTATACCGTTGTCGGTCGCGCTGCCGCGATAACTAACAAATCACAATTATATATTGGCATTTGGTAGTTTAGAGCTCGTCTTTCTATCCGAGCCTAGTGCGTTTCAAATTTTGATAAAATCCCTGAATTTTCCGCCATCTAGATTAATAGTCACGGCAATTCACTACTATACCTGAGTTATTCAAATAACTTCAATAACTCAGATATCGTTGAACTATCTTTAGTATGGGTGGTGATTTATACGGTAATTATACTGTTCTATTTCGTGCCACCCCGCTGACTCTGTAACACGCCGCGTCGTTTCCGGCCACGACCGAACCGACGTAATCGCGTGGTCCCACGCCCAAAACTGATTCTCGAATCGGAAATCAAATTGACAAATCGGGACGTGACGGAAGTCGGGCGACGTTTAAGGTCTCGTGGTCAAAACGACCATTCGATGGCATGGGAGTTCGAGCGAGTCGCGGGTCCGTTTCGGGCCACCGAGGGTCCGATTTGGGCCGTCGACGCGGTTCGATTCACGGAAATAAAGGAGCATCAGGTCCTCGAATACGACCCGGAGACGGGACAGACGAGCGTCTACATCGACTCGACCGCCGGCGCGGTCGGCCTCCACGAGGGGCGCGACGGCGAGCTGTACGCCTGCGAGGCCGAGGGTCACCGAATCGCCGCGCTGACCCCGGACGAACCCGCGTCGGTCGTCGTCGACGGGTTCGATGGGACGCCGCTCAACGGGCCGAACGACCTCGAAATCGACCGCGACGGGGATATCTGGTTCACCGACCCCGACGACAAGGACCGGGGACTGCTCGGCCACACCTCCGTCTTCCGCGCCGAGCGGCCGGATGTGGACGCGAACGCGAGCGGCGACTGGCAACTCGTCCACCTTACAGACGAGATGGACCGCCCGAACGGCATCCTCCTCTCGCCGGACGAGACGCGCCTCTACGTTGCTGAATGCACTTACGGCCCTGACCAAGCGACCGACTTGCGGGCCTACCCGATTCGGGACGACGGGTCGCTCGGCCCCCGCGAGATACTGCACGACTTCGGCGACCACCGCGGTATCGACGGCATGACGCTCACCGAGTCGGGCGATATCGTCGCCTGCGCCGGCTGGGAAAAGGGCGGTCCGGGACCGTCGGTTTACGTGTTCTCCCCGTCGGGCGAGGTGCTCGAACGTCATCCGTTCCCCGAGGACCGCCCGACGAACTGCACGCTCGGTGGGCCGGACGGCTCGACGCTCTACGTCGCGGACATGACCGGCAGTCTCTACGCGGCCGAGACCGACCGCTCGGCGTACGTTCGATTTTAACCGAAAAGGGACCGTGAGGACAGATACGCTGGGTTGTGTGTCGTCGGAACCGAAACCGAACTCGGCGACTCCGACGCGGGCGTCTCAGCGGAGCGGTTCGAACGCCTCCAGTCCCGCTTGGGACGCTTCCATGTCCTCGGACACCGCGCCGCCGCTCGCGCCGACCGCGCCGACGACGACGCCGTCGTGTTCGACCGGGAACCCGCCGCCGAAGACGACGACGCGGCCGTTGTCGGTGGTGTGGAGGCCGTACACGTCGCCGCCGGGTTCGGCTCCCTCCTTCAGTTCGTGGGTCGGCTTCTTGACCGCGGCCGCGGTGTAGGCCTTGTTCTGTGCGATGTTGCTCGCGACGAGTTTCGCGCCGTCCATCCGGCGGAAGCCGAGGAGGTTGCCCTCGCTGTTCGTCACCGCGAGGTTCAGCGGCACGCCGAGGTCTTCGGCTTTCTCCTCCGCCGCGTCGAGAATCGTCTTGGCTTCGGCTAGCGTCAGCTCTTGTACCATCGACTCGACCGTCGGCGGCTCGGAGCAAAAACCCACCGCTCACGGGGAGAACCGCCGCTGGAACGGCCACAGACGGCGATACGGCTATCCGAACCGAATCGAACGCCGCGGGATCGACTGCGCGGTTTCGCGTTCCCCCGTCGTCGTCGCGTCGGCTTGAACGTACGGGTTATCTCGGGAGGGCGTTCCCCGACCGCTCGAACGACTCCACGTCGCCGGCGTCGGCGGCGTCGATGAGGTCGTTGTTGACGAACAGACGCTCGCCCTCGGTGTCCGACAGCGAGAGGAACGTTCCCGTCCCCTCGGTCGCCCGCGAGTTCCGAACCGTGATGTCCGTCGTGTCGACGAGCGAAATCGCCGCCGCGTCGTCCGCGTCGTCCGCGTCGTCGTCGCGGTGGGCCTGTCGGCCGACGAAGCCGTCGACGAGCAGGCCGTTCACGTCCTCGCAGGCCAGCCCGCTCCGGTAGTAGTCTGGCAGGTCGCCGTCGTCGTCCCACTCGACGGTCACGTCGCGCATCGTCACGTCGCGGGCGTTCTCGACGTGGACGCCGGCGATGTCGTTGGCGAAGATTGGCGTGACGACCGAACTCGGCTGGAGGTCGAAGTTGCCGCCCACCTCGTCGGCGTGCTCGCTCCCGGTGAGTTCGATGCGGACGTTGTCGAACTCGATAGTCTCGATATCGGAATCCTCGGAGCCGTAGACGAGCGCCCCGTTCTCGCTTCGCGCGACGATGTTCGAGAAGCGCACGTTCCGAATGCCACCGAGGTCGGTGTCGTCGTCTCGCGGGACCGACGTGACGTAGATGGGCTCGCCCTTGCCCCACCACGGGCCGGGGAGCATGTTGGAGTTGACGACGATATCGGTGAAAAGCACGTTCTCGACGACGCCCGAATCGCGGTGCTGGATGCCGAGGCCGCGGTTCGACTCCTGCACGACGATGTTCTGGAACAGGCAGTCGCGAATCGTGTCGTCGGTGCCCGAGCCGAACTTGATGGCGCAGGCGCTCGACCGGAGCGTGCAGTTCGTCACGACGATGCCCTCGCAGGTCGTCGGCTCGTCGGGCCGCGCGCCGAAGGTGATGCTGTCGTCGCACGACTGGATGGTGCAGTCGGAGATGTGGACGTTCTTCGTGTCGCCGAGCGCGATGCCGTCGCAGTTCGGGATGAGCAGGTGGTTGAGGATGTCGACGCCGCGGATGTCGACTTCTTCGGTCCCGTGGAACGACAGCGTCCACGCGGGCATGTCGCGGATGGTCACGTCGCGGACGCGGACGTTCGTGCAGTTGTTGAACCGGAACATCGGGCCGGGCCGGAAGTCGGGCTTGGCGACGGGCCAGCCCTCGGTCCCCCTCGTCCGCGAGAGGTAGGCGTCTCCCTGTCGCGCCTCGTGGGGGCCGTTCGAGATGAGCGGGTGCGACGCGCTCTCGTTCGAGTGGCCCTGAATGGGCGTGTCCATCCGCATGAACTCGGTCCCGAGGCCGTCGAACTCGCCCTCGCCGGCGATGGTGACGTTCTCCACGCCCTCGGCGAGGAAGAAGATGCGCTCGTTGTCGGGGCCGATGAATTTGTCCGTGTACTCGGCTTCGTCTTTCGCGGGACTGACGACTGCGCCGGCCTCCAGATACAGCGTCACGTCGCTTCGGAGATGGACGGTTCCGACGGTGTACGTTCCGCTGGGGACGGTGACGGTTCCGCCGCCCGACTCCGAGCAGTCGTCGATGGCCGTCTGGAACGCCTCGGTCTGGAGGTCGTCCGTCTCGTCGGCGTAGGCTGTCACGTCGAAGGCACTCGCTGCGGGTGGCATGTACCCGTACCGTCGCGGTGGCCTATCTTTATACTACTGGTGGTCGGAGTTCGGCCGTGAGTGATGCTCGCCCAAACGTCCTGTTCGTGATGACTGACCAGCAGCGGTCGGACACGATTCGGGCGCTCGGAAACAGTCGAATCCACACCCCGAACATCGACCGACTCGTCGACCGCGGCGTCTCCTTCGCCAACGCCTACTCGCCGGACCCCATCTGCATCCCGGCGCGGCACACGATTCGAACCGGCTGTGAGGCCGTCTCGACGGGCTACCTCGGGAACGAAAAGCGCGACGCGCGACACCTCGAACAGCGGTGCGGCCCCTTCCTCGCCCGAAGCATGCGCGAGCGGGGCTACCGGACGTTCCTCGTCGGGAAGTACCACGCCCACCCGCGCGACATCGACCTCGGCTACGACCACCACCTGAGCTTCGAGGCGTTCCGCGAGGAGACCGGCCACGAGGTCAAGACGACCGCCCGGCAGGGCGCGATGGTCCACCTCCCCCAACAGAACCGGCTCCCGCCGGACGACAACTACGAGGCGTGGATGACCGACCGCGCGGTCGACCTCATCGGCCGCGACACCGACGAGCCGTTCTTCGGCCTCGTCTCGTACGAACCGCCGCACCCGCCGTTCGCGCCGTCGCCGCCCTTCGACCGGATGTACGACCCCGAGCGGCTCGAAAACCCGGTGAAAGGCGACATCGAAACCGACCACATGGACGAGAAGATTCCCGCCCAGAACCACCACTTCTGGACGACCCGCGAGGGCGGCATCGACGACACCACCGTCCGGGTCATCAAGGCGTACTACTACGGCATGATTTCGGAGGTCGACCGCCGCATCGGTCGCCTGCTCGACGCGGTCGAGGCCCGCGACGACGCGGACAACACGCTCATCTGCTTCTTCTCGGACCACGGCGAACTCCTCGGCGACCACCGCGGCTGGGAGAAGTCGTCGTTCTTCGAGCCGTCGTGTCGCGTCCCGTTCCTCGTGAGCTGGCCCGCGGAGCTACCGGGCGGCGAGCGCCGCGACGACCTCGTGGCGCTGACCGACCTGTTCGGCATCGCGACGACCGCCGCTGGCGACCAAGAACTCCGCGAAGGCGTCGATGTGCTCGGGACGATTCGGGGCGACGCGGAGCCGCGCGAGCGGCTGTTCGGCTACCACCGGACGCCGCGGCTCCCGCCGAACTTCACCGGGATGGTCCGCGAGGGACGCTGGAAGTACGTGTTCATGCGCAACGGCGGCCGCGAACAGCTGTTCGACCTCGCCGCCGACCCGAACGAACTCGACGAGTGCGCCGCCGATCACCCCGAGGTCGTCGCCGAACTCCGCGACGCGCTGGCGACGAAGCTGACCGACGCGGGCGCGGACGAGTTCGTCGAGAACGGGACGCTCAGACGCTCGCCGTACCAGGAAATCGACATGGGCCGGCTCGTCCGCGAGCCGTACCCCGAGGAGCCTGCGGACGTACTGGACTGACGGACCGGCGTGCCGGTTTCTCCTCCGCTTTCTCCCCGCCGCCCACCCCACCGTCTGGCCCCGAAATCGCCGGTCCCGCCGTACTTTTATCACCGTTCCGCGTAACCGACTACCACGAATGGAGATCAGCGACATCCGTACCATCCGGTTCAGCTGTGAGTCTCACATCGACCCCGACGAGAAGGGCCACGGCCACCCCGGCGAGCCGCGGGAGTCGACGCGGACTATCACGCACGTCGTCGTCGACGGCGGTCCCGACGGCTACTGCCGCGGCGGCCACGAGGCGGCCAACGAGTTCGCCAAGAAGCACCTCGTCGGCGAGAACCCGCTGTACCGCGAGAAGCTCTGGCAACTGCTCTGCCGGGCCGAGCGACTGAACAAGGGGACGCTCACCGACAAGCGCGTCGCGCCCATCGACTGCGCGCTCTGGGACATCGCCGGCAAGGACGCCGGCCTCCCGGTCTACCAACTCATCGGCGCGGCCCGCGATTCGGTCCCGGCCTACGGCAGCACGATGGTCGGCGACGACGACCCCGACGGACTCGGCTCGCCCGAGGCGTACGCCGACTTCGCCGAGGAACTCGTCGCGGAGGGCTATCAGGCCGTCAAACTCCACACGTGGATGCCCCCGTTCGGTGACGACCCCGAACGGGACATCGCCGCCTGCCGGGCGGTCCGCGAGCGCGTCGGCGACGATATCGACCTCATGCTCGACGCCCACCACTTCTACAGCCGAAGCGAGGCCAAGAAAATCGGCAAGGCGCTCGAAGACCTCGACTTCCGCTGGATAGAGGAGCCGATGGACGAACACTCGATGTCCTCCTACGAGTGGCTCTCGAACGAACTCGACATCGCCGTCGTCGGCCCCGAGACCGCCGAGGGTCGGATGCACACCCGCGCGGAGTGGATTAAGCGGGACATCGCCGACATCATCCGCGTCGGCGTCTACGACGTGGGCGGCATCACGCCGGCGCTGAAGGCGGTCGGTCTCTGCGAGTCGTTCAACATCGAGTGCGAGATTCACGGCCGCGACGCGCCCAACCTCCAACTGCTCGGGACGATGGCGTTCCCCGGTCGGTACTACGAGCGCGGCCTCCTGCACCCGAAACACGACTACGAGACGTACTTCCCCGGCCTCGAACACCCGCCGGACGAAATCGACGACAACGGCGTGGTCGAACTCCCGCAAACGCCCGGACTCGGCTACGCGTTCGACTGGGACTACATCGACGCTAACCGCGTCGAGTAACCGCGTCGGACGCGACGGCCGGGAGCCGGGACAACCGGCGAGGCCCGTTACGAAACAGAATCGACGGCGGTCGCTCGCGGAACGCTGCACGCTGCTTTTCGGGTCGGTGATTCAGTTCGACGTTCGGTTCCGGTGGCGGGCCTCCGCGGTCAATTGTACGAGCCCCACAGCCGGAGCAGCAGGTAGCCGCCGATGCCGACCCCGACGAGCGAGATTCCCCAGACGCCGAACATCCCCGCTATCGTTCCGTCGAGGACGAAGCGCGCGAGGAGAATCATGAAGACGCCGGCGAGTACGGTCATGATGAAGTTGCGGTTCGACGACGCGGCCTTCCGGAGCGAAGGCACGCGCGATGCGTTGACTGACATACGTACTCACACGGTAGCTCTCCGCACACAAATAGATACTGTTCGCACGGGGGTCGTTCGACCGGCTCGCACGGCTCTTGGGGGCGAAAACGGATGGTTGAAAACCGGGTCGCGGCGTCCGCGAACGGGTGACTCAGTCGTCGACGATGCTCGGACTATCCCAGTACTCGTGGGTGTCGTCGGCGCGGAAGCACCGCGCGGCGTGGCCGGTCTCGTCTTCGAACGCGCCCGGGTCGTTGGTCTCGCAGACCTCCCGCGCCTTCGGACAGCGCGGGTGGAAGTGACAGCCGCTGGGCCGGTTCGTCGGGTCGGGGATGTCGATTTTCCGAATCGGGAGGTCGTCGTCCTCGTCGCCCTCGTAGAGGTTCGGCGTCGCCCACTTCAGCGCCTGCGTGTAGGGGTGCTGGGGGTCGCCGATGACCTGCTCTATCGGCCCGACCTCGACGATGCGGCCGAGGTACATGACGGCGATGCGGCCGCCGGACTTCTCGGCGATGTACCGGGCGTTCGAGAGGTCGTGGCTGATGAAGACGTAGGAGGTGTTGAACAGGTCCTGCAGTTCGAGCATCAGGTCCATCATCTCCACCCGGAGGCTCACGTCGAGCGCGCTGATGGCCTCGTCGGCGAGGATGACGTCCGGGTTCAAAAGCAGCGACCGGACGAGCACGACGCGCTGTTTCTCGCCGCCCGAGAGCTGGTGGGGGAACCGCTCGACGAAGTCCTCCGCGGGCGTGAGTCCGACGCGTTCGAGGAGCGCGTAGACGCGCTTTCGGCGCTCTTCTTCGCCGAGGTTCGGGTTCCACTTCTTCAGCGGGAGCATCAGCGAGGTGAGGATGCGCTGGTTCGGGTTCAGCGCGCTGCCGGGGTCCTGATGGATTATCTGGAGCGACCGCCGAATCTCCGAGAACGGGATGTCCGGGTCGCCGCCGTTCTTGGCCTCCCAGATATCCTGTCCGCGGTAGGTTATCGAGCCGTGGGTCGGCTCCTGCGCGCCGATGATTGTCTTGCCCAACGTCGATTTGCCACAGCCGGACTCGCCGATGAGTGTGACCACGTCGTTCTCGCCGATGTCGAGCGAGATGCCGTCGACGGCGCGGACCGTCTGCCGCTCGCCGAACAGGCCGAGGAAGCCGCTACTGTCGGTGAAGTGGACGGACACGTCGTCCACCGAGAGGATGGAGTCGTCGACGCTCATTTCGACTCACCGCCCTCTTCGGCCGCCTCCATCGCGGGAATCGGAATCTCGTCGGACACGTCGTCGTGGTAGAAACACGCGGTCCGGTGACCGCTTCCGCGGTCGGCCATCGGCGGCTCCGCCTCCGCGCAGGACTCGTCGGCCATCGGACACCGGGGCCGGTACGAGCAGCCCGGGATGTTGGTCACCGGGTCGGGCTTCGAGCCCGAGATGGACTGCATCTCCTCGATGGGCGCGTTCAGGTCCGGCGTCGCGTTGAGGAGCGACCGCGTGTAGGGGTGCGCCGCGTCGTACAGAATCTCCTCGGTCGAGCCGACCTCGACGATGTCGAACGCGTACATCACGACGAGCCGGTCCGCGAGCTTGGTGAGAAGCGGCAGGTCGTGCGTGATGAAGATAATCGTCAGGTCGTACTCCTCTTTGAGCTCCTTGAGCAGCGAGACGATAGAGCGCTGCATCAGGAGGTCGAGCGCGGCGGTCGGCTCGTCCATCACGAGCACCTCCGGTTCGAGGATGAGCGCGAGCGCGACGAGCGCGCGCTGTTTCATCCCGCCGGAGAGCTCGTAGGGGTACGAGTCGAGGACGCGGTCGGGGTCGAGATAGAGGTCGCCCAGAATCTGGTGGGCGCGTTCGAGCCCCGCTTCCACGTCGCGGTTGTGGTCTTCGAGGGTCTCCCGGAAGTGACCACGGACCTTCTTGACGGGGTTGAACGAGCTCATCGCGCCCTGGAACACCATGGCGACTTCGCCCCAGCGGAACTTCCGAAGCTCCTCTTCGTCGAGGTCGAGCACGGAAATCGGCTCGCCGCCGTCGGGCGGGTAGTACGTGACCTCGCCGGAGGTCTCCCCCGGGCTGACGACCGCGTTCATCAACGCGGACGAGGTCATGGACTTCCCGCTACCGCTTTCGCCGACCATGCCGAGCGTCTCGTTTCGGTAGATGTCGAAATCGACGTTGCGGACGACTCTCGATTCGCCTCGATTGGTCCCGAAGGTGACCTCCAGGTCGCGGACTTCGAACACGACGTCTTGGTCCGGGTCCGAGTCGTTCTGATTCGACGTTCGCATTGCTTGGTTGGTAGTCATCGTCTGGTAATAGGTGTTGGCACGGGGTCAGTCCCCGCCGGTCGCCTGCGATTGGTTGTTCTTCGAGGTGCCTTTCTTCGAGGTCTTCGCGTGGCGCGCCCGGAGGCGGACGTTGAACAGGCTGTCGAGCCCCTGCGACAGGAGGACGAGCCCGAACGACAGCAGGAAGATGCAGACCATGGGCGCGACCATCCACGGGAGCATGTCCGGGCGGGTGAGCGCGTTGCCCTCGTACGCGAGGTTCATCATCACGCCCCAGTTGAACGTGGTAAAGGGCAGGATGCCGAGGAAGTACAGCCCCACGGACTCGAAGATGATGCGACGGGAGGTGAGCGCCCCGTTTATCATCACGTACGGCATGAGCTGCGAGAGGATGTCCCGCCGGAGAATCGACGACAGCGGGATGCCCATGATTTCGGACGCCTCGACGTAGGACTCCTCGCGGATGCTCAGCACCTGCGAGCGGACGGTCCGCGCCAGCCCGGGCCAGTTGTCGATGCCGAGGAAGACCCCGACGATGTAGGGGTTCTCGGGCTGGAAGATGGCCGTGATGACGATGATGAGCGGCAGGCCCGGAATCGTGATGACCACGTCGGTGACGGTCATCAGGAACGAGTCGATGCGCGTGCCGTGTTCGAAGCCGGCGACGACGCCCACGAGGGCGGCGAAGCCGACGCTCACGACCGCGCCCGCGAATATCATCTTGAACATGCCCGGCGTCGCGTGGATGAGCTGGGCGTGAATCGGCTGGCCGAACACGTCGGTGCCGAGCGGGTACGCGAGCGACTCGAACGGCGCGGCGAGGACGGGAGCGTCACCGCTGGTCGGCCGCTCGACGAGCCAGACGCCGACGGTTCCCATGAGGAGGAAAAAGGCGAGAATCGCGCCGCCGACGAGCGCGCGCCAGTCGTCGGCCGCGATGCGCGCGGGGGCGACGACGTTCATTTCGAGGAATCGCTTTGCGCGGTCGGCCCGCGATTCCGGGTCCGGGTCGATGTCTTCGTCGTAGAGGTCCTTCAGGTCGAACGAGTCGGAATGTGCTTCGCTCATAGTTACTCCTCACCCACCGAGATGCGCGGGTCGATGAGCGTGTACGTGAGGTCGGCGATGAAGATGGCGGTCAGCGAAATCGCCGTGAACACGAGGAGCGTGCCCATCAAAAGCGGGTAGTCCTGCGTCTTGACCGCCTCGAACATCAGGAGGCCCATGCCCGGGTACGCGAAGACCTCCTCGACGATGACGGCGCTGCTGAAGACGCCGGCGATGCCGATCATGAACTGCGTGTACATCGGGAGGATGGAGTTGTGCCCGAGGTACTGCGTGGCGATGCGGGTCTCGCGGAGACCCCGCAGTTGCGCCACGCGGATGTAGTCCTCGCCGAGGACGCGAATCGCGTTGCCGCGCATGGCGAGCGCGCCGGAGGTCGCGAGCGCGCCCATCGAAATCGCCGGGAGCGCCGCGTGTTGCACGAGGCTGAGCATGAACTCGGGGTTGTACCCCGCGGCGATTCCCGAGCCGATGCGGCCGCCCGTCGGGAAGTAGTTGTTCTGGATGGCGAGGAAGTAGATGAGCACGACGCCGACGATGTAGTACGGAATCGAGTTGAGCCCGATGATGAGCGATGACACCGTGGAGTCGAACCGCGACTTCTCGCGGTAGGCCGTCATCACGCCGAGGAAGATGCTCAGCGAGTAACCCAGCGCGAGCGCGTAGACGCTGATGAACATCGACCACGGGATGCGCTGCATGATGAGCGTCGTGACCTCCTCGTTTTTGAAGAACGAGGTGCCGAGGTCCTGCCGGAGAATCACGTCAGACGCGTAATTGAAGTACTGTACGTGCATCGGCTGGTCCGGGTTCACGTTCGTGTAGAGCTGTATCATCCTGTTCAGTCGGTCGATGTCGACGCTCCCGCCGCTCTGCGAGAGAATCACGCTCCGCATCGCTTCCGTCGGCCCGCCGGGCATGGCCTGATACAGCAGAAACGAGACCGTCATCGTGACGAGAAACGTCAGTATCGCTTGCCCGAGACGCTTCAACAAATACTTTGGTGTCATTATTAATAGTTTGGCTTCTAGCGTGAGAGAGCTTAATTGTGGTGGTTAAGCCCGTTGGGGGTGCCGTCTCACCTTACTGCGAGTTCGAGCTAATCCATCCGTTCTTGAACGAGAACTCGCCCGGCCGGTTCGTGTTGAGTTCGTAGTCGTCGCCCGTCGGCATGGAGAAGTCCTGCGTATCGCCCCAGTAGCCGGAGTCCTCCTCGACGAAGACGAAGTCGGGAAGCGCGTAGTTGAACCACTGGACGAGGTCGCGGGTTCGCTCTCTGACCTGTTCTGCCGACTCGGAGTTCGGCAGGTCGTTCATCAGTTTCGCGGGCTGAATCTCCCTGCCGCTGCCCGAAATCTCGGCCGCGCCGACCTCGCTCGGGATGGTCGTCGTAAAGGGCTTGCCCGTCGGACCGGTCTCGTTCCCGCTGGACGGGTCGCCGACCTCGATGCCGTAGAAGTTGTTCGAGAAGTACGCCGTCGGGTGCCACAGCGCCTTCGCGACGTGCCATATCCAGAAGATGTCCGCCTCGTACGTCTGGAGGCGCTGGTAGTAGTCGGTCGAGCTGACGGTGCTGATTTCGGTCTGGAGGCCGAACGCGTTGAGCTGGTCGTTGAAGACCTTCGTGGCCTGCACCTGGGTGTTGTTGTTCTGCGTGAGGACGGTGAACGTGAAGGACTCGCCGTTCGGGTCGACCCACGTGCCGTTCTCCTTGGTGTAGCCGGCGTCTTCGAGCAGTTGCGTCGCGGTTTCGAGGTCCTTGCCGACCGGGTAGTCGATGAGCTGGTCGACGAAGTCCGAACCGAGGTACTCGTCGTGAATCGTCGAGCGCAGCGCCGTCTGGTTCTCGGCGGGCTCGCCGACGGTCCCGGCCTGCCGCATCGCGGCGACCATCGACTCGAAGTCCACCGCGTTGACGATGGCGCGTCGGACGGGGAGCCGCGCGATGTGCTCGTTTTTGAAGTTGAACGTGAACTTCTGGGTGCGGAACCAGTTGAGCCGGTAGACGTTCTCGATGTTGTCCGGGTACCGGGACTGCTGGGACTCCGACATGAGCACGTCGGGGTTCATGTCGAGCTGGTCGTTCACCGACAGCGACTCCACGTCGGAGGTCGTCTCGGGGATGATGCGCACCTTCGGGATGTCCGTGCGGCTCGCGTACGGGTGGTCTTCGAACTTTTCGAGGATGGTCTCCGAGGAGTTGAAGCCGGTGACGCGGTACAGCGCGTTGCCGAGTCCCTCGTCGATGAGCTGCTGGGTGGTGATGCTCATATCGAGGAGGTCGCTCGTCACGCTCTCGCGCTCGCTGTCACTCGATGCTTCCTCGTAGCGGGTGAGGTACTCGCGGTAGACCGACCGCGGGGTGTTGACGAACGTCTCGGCGACGTTCGCCTTCATGAGGTTGGGCGAGACGGCCGTCTTGAACGTCCGCTCGATGGTGTAGTCGTCCACCAGCGTGTTGCTCTCGATGGGCGACTCCTCGGGCGACTGCAGGCGGTCGATTTCGAGGCCGACGTAGTAGTCTTCGGCCGTCAGGTCGTCGCCGTTCCACCACTTGAACCCCTCGGGGAACGTCAGCGTGAGCGTCCGCCCGTCGACGCTCATGTCTTCGAGCAGGTCGGGTCGGACCGTCCCGTCGGCGTAGCCGCGCGCGACTTCCTCGAACAGTTGGTCCTGCAGGGTGTGCGCGTAGTTGCCGAGGCTGTAGCGGTTGAACTGCACGTCAGTCGCGGGTCGCCCCGCGGGGTAATCGAGGGTGTCGTCGGCGATGGTCGAGCCGCCCTCGGTGTTCGTGCCCCCGTCCGTGCCGTCTTCGGTGTTTCCGCCCTCGGTCGTCTGCCCCGAGCTATCGAAGCAACCGGCCAGTCCGGCCGTCCCAGCCACCGCTCCGTACTTGATAAGGTCTCGTCTACTCCAGTTGGTTGAACGCTTTCCAGCCATGCGGTATCATCTATCATGATACTCCCTGTTAATATAGATACTGGATTTGCCCATACTATCCATGATAGAGAAAATACCTGTTGCGCCGCTCGTCACGATGGTCGGTCGGCGTCCGTCTCACGCGCTCTTCGCCGTCCACAGCAACAGTCCGAGCATCACGACCGCCAGCCCGCCGAACGTCGTCAACTGGAGGTAGACGAGCGCGTGGGTCGTCGTTCCCGGCTCTATCGACGGAAGCGAGACGAGGAGCAGCGCGATGGAAGCCAGCGAGATGACGAGGACGAACTTCATCCGGGTCTCGTAATCGCGGAGCACGTCGGCGAGACTCGATTCGGGCATGCCTACGTAGAGTACCGCGGTGTATTTCAGTATACTGCCCCCGGTTCCTGCGGTAGACTTAGATAAGACGAGACGGAATGCAGGTGCATGGACAGAGGATTAGTACTCATCGAGAACACCGACTCGCACGCGGACCTCCTCCGGGAGGCCAGAGAACACGCGCTCGGCGCGGACGCCGACCTCGTCCTCCTCGTCACGCTCACCGAAGACGAGTTCGAGGAGACCCAGGAGGTCCTCGACACCATCGGGGACGTCGAGCACACGTCGTACACGGAACAGGACGCGTTCAAGGGCGCGATGAACGACGCCGAGGAAGTCGCCCGAGAGGTGTTCGGGACCGACGACGAGGTGTCCTACGACATCGTCCCGCGAATCGCCGCCGAGAAAGAGCGCGCCGAGACGGTCATCGAAGTCGCGGAAGAGGAGGACGCGGACCACGTGTTCATCCTCGGCCGGAACCGCTCGCCGACCGGGAAGGCGCTGTTCGGCGACCTCGCGCAGTTCGTGATTCTCAACTTCGACGGCTACGTCACGCTCCACACCGAGTGAGCGTCGTCGCGGCGGGCTGCCCCGCCGCCATCATTTTTCGGACTCACCGACTCGCGCAGTAGGCGATACGTCCGTCGTCAGCCGCCAACAGCGAACCGACGGCCGCCGGTTCGACGACCGCCTCAGCGCGTCTTGTCCACGACGTAGTCGAGCGTCACGTCGACGCCGGGGTCGGTGCGCCACTCGAAGACGAGGTCCCAACACCCGGCGGAGCCGTTCCACTCCACGTAGCTCTCCCACGCGTACGTCTCGGCGGTCCCCGTCGTCGCGGGCTTCGCGCGGACCGAGAGCGCCGACGCCTCGAAGTCCTCCGGTTCGTCGACGCTCCCCGGGATTGTCACGTCGGGGAACTCGCTGACGCCCTCGACGCGGGCCGCGGGCGATTCGCCGGCCGAGAGCGTCACCTCGCCGTCGGCGAAGCCGCCGCCGACGTTGTCCCGAACGACCGTCGTGTTCGAGAAAATCCCGATGTTCCGGGTCGTCCCGCCGCCCCGAACGTCGTTGTTGACGATGCGGTTGTGGTTGCACGCCGGCCCGGTTTCGAGGATGCCCCACGTCTGTCTCGGCTCGTCGCGGTCGTCGTAGACGCGGAGGTTGCTGATGGAGACGCCCTCGGCCGGAAGCTGTTCGCCGTCGTCCCGCGAGTCGATGCGGACGCCGTCGCCGTTCGTGTTCTTGACGACGCCGCCCTGCACCGCGAAGTCCCGGCAGTTCTGCACGAGGATTCCTTGGTCCTCCGCCCCCTCGATGTTGACGTGGCCGATGGTGACGTCGTAGCACTCGGAGACGCCGAAGACGCCCCGGTTGCCGCCGCGGCTGACGACCTCGCCGACCGTCACGTCGTGTGCGCCGTTGGCGACGCGGAACGTCGCGTAGCCCGCGGGGCCGCCCGGTTCGAGGCCGACGACGCTGTTGACTGTCGCGTCGACGGTGTCGTTGAGGAGGACGACGCAACTCGCGGGGTCGTTGCCGACGACCTGCTCGATTTGGATGCGGTCGACGCCGTAGGTCTCGACGCCGTGGTGGTCGTTCCCCTCGACGTATATCTGCTCCATCTGGATGTCGGTCGAGCGGGGCGCGTCACCCCGGCCGTCGATGCGGATGCCGTCACTCGTCACGCCCGTGATGCGGACGTCGCCGATGCGGACGTTCGAACAACTGGTGAGTCGGATGCCCATCGCCGCGGGTCCCTCGACGACGAGCGACTCGACTTCGACGTGGTCCGCGCCGACGGCCCGGACGACCGGCGGCACGGACTCGCCCTCGGGAACCGAGAGCGTGGCCGGCGCGTCGAGCGTCGTGTAACTCGGGAGTTCGAGGCTCCCGTCCCCGCTCGTAATCTCGCCGGGCGAGGCGATGAGCACCTTCTCGTTCCACGTCCGCCCCTCGGTGAGGCTATCGATGGCCGCTTGCGCGACCGGCACGACGCTGTCGCCCGACGCGACTTCGCCGTCCGCGCCGTCCGCGTGGAACGCCCCGTCGTCGTCCTTCCAGACGATGACGTCGGCGTCGCGCGCCGAGGTGTACACGTGGTCCACGTCGAGCGACGCGAGGTTGTACAGCCCGTTCCCGTTCGCGTCGACGTCTCGGTTCCACGGCTTGCCGTCCGCCCCCCGACCGTCGTCGCGTTCCTCGCCGTCGCCGCGCTCGCCGTCGGACCGGGCGGCCGCGGGACCGGATAGCGCCGCGACCCCGGTCCCTCCGAGGAGCGCGAGCGCTGTTCGTCTGCTGAGCGATGCCCGATTCGAATCGCTGTCTGTGGGTGTGTCTTTCATACCCACGAAAACGTGTCTGACAACTACATAAAAATCTGATTGCAGAGTTCCCTTCGCTCGTGTGAGCTACGGGGGTCGTTGGAAGCACCGAAAACGGGACAGACGGCGGGACGTGGCTCGGACTTCGGGACTACTCCGGCGGGCTGTCCCACTCCTCGCCGTCGTCCTGCGGGTGATACCCGATTTGCGAGCGGGCGTGTTCGAGGTCGTACCACCGGCGCTGGTTGTCGCTCACGCCGCTGAAGATGCCGAACTCGACGTCGTCGTCCTGCAGGCAGCAGTCGATTTCGTGGGCGAAGTCGCGGCGGGACTGCCACATCGCCTTCATGCGCCCGACGGTCTCCTCGTACTCGGCGCTCCCGCGCTCGAACTCGCCGTTCTCGACGGCCTGCTCGGCGTCGCCGTAGGGATGGTCGTACTCGGGCATCCGGACGCTGCACACCCGGAGGGCGTAGAACTGCTTGGGGTATTCGTAGTTCTCGACGTAGTAGCGACCCATGTCCTCGCCGTAGGCCTTCGACGCGCCGTAGAACGAGTCGGGGCGGACGGGGTCGTCGTGCCCGATGACGAGGCCGTGACCCGGTTCGTAAATCTCGGGGGAGAACTCGTCTTCGTAGCCGCCCATGACGTGGTTGGTCGAGAGGAAGACGAACGACTCGATTTCGTTCTCGCGGGCGACTTCGAGCGCGTTGTACATCCCGATGATGTTGGGCTCGAAGATGTCCTCCCACGTGCCGTCGGTGTAGGGGTACGCCGCCATGTGAATCATGGCGTCCTGTCCCGCCGCGGCGTCGTTGAGGGCGTCGTAGTCGGACACGTCGCCGACGACGGTGTCGTAGCCCCCGTAGGGGTGGTCGTCGGGTCGGTCAGAGCGGTTGAAATACGTGAAGTCGTAGGCGTCGTCGTCGTGCAGGTGGTCTATGACTGCGGTGCCGCACCGGCCATAGACGCCGGTCATCAAGACGTCCATACGAATCCACTCTGACCAAATCGTAATAAATTGATGGGTGGCGAAGTCGGGCCGCGCGTCGGAACACTCCGCACCGACCGAACCACCCCGTCGCCACCCGCCCCGCTCAGTTCACGAACGCTGAACGTCGCGTTCCGGACCGGACGACTCGCGGGCGCTCTCACGCGCGTACGACGGGTTCAAGGGTTGACGATGGCTTTATCACGGTTGACTCAGATTGACTGTACCATGCCACTCGCAGACGACCGTGTACGTAGTCGTCTCCGTGGCGTCGCCGTCGGCTTGCTCACGCCGTTCGACGACGACCTGGAGATTCAACACGACAAACTCGAAGCGAACGCGAAGTCGCTTTCCGGCGACGGTATCTCGTCGTTCCTCGCGGCCGCGAACATCAGCGAATATCACTCCCTCACCCAGCAGGAGCGCGTCGACGTGACTGAGACGGCGGTCGACGCGCTCCCCGACAGCGCCTGCGTCCTCGCCGGCGTCGGCGGGTCGACGAAGGCGGCGACTGACCTGATGGACGCCTACGACCGCGTCGGCGTCGACGCCATGATGGTCATGCCGCCGGACCACACGTACGTCCACGAGCGCGGCCTGCTTCGCTACTACGAGAAACTCGACGCCGCGACCGACACGCCGCTCGTTCCCTACGTCCGCGGCTTCGACCCCTCGGTCGCCTTCCTCCGCGACCTCTCTCGCATCGAGGGCGTCGTCGGCGTCAAGTACGCCATCGAGGACCCGGTCAAACTCGGCTCCGCCGTCGCCGCCGCGGACGACGACGTGGTCTGGGTGGACGGCCTCGCGGAGCCGTACGCCGTCTCGTTTTGGAACGAGGGTATCGAGGGGTTCTCGGCGGGGGTCAGTAACTTCCGCCCGGAAATCGGCCTCGCGCTGTTCGATGCGCTCTCCGAGGAGAACTGGGAGCGCGCCCGCGAGATTCGCGACCTGACGCTTCCCTTCCAAGCCCTCCGCGGCGAGACGGGAGAAGACAACGACCTCCCCGGCGCGATCAGCGTTCCGGTGGTGAAGAAGGGCCTCGAACTGGCCGGCCTGCACGGCGGGGCGGTCCGCGAGCCGATTCGGTCGCTGTCGGCCGAAGACGAGCGCCGCGCCGAGGAACTGTACGAGGAGCTGTCCGACGGCGTCGCCCGCGTCATCGACTGACTGGCGATATCGACCCGAGCGCGCACCGACATCCGGCCGCATCGACGACGACTGACCACCACCCACACTGCCTGACGGCTCCCGACTGTGTCGGTCGGAAGCACCCACCACTATCTTTGAGCCCCGAGTCGCGTCTCCGCCTCCCCTACCGTTCGGAGCGGTGCCAGCCCGTCTGGAGGCGACGACCCTCCCCCGCTGCGCTCACCTGTCCCAGACAGCCGAGGGCTGAACCGCCCAAGCCGACCACCGCGGAGTCGCCGTGTTCCTGCCCTCCGTTCGCAGGTGGGGAACGCATTATCGGAGAATTGTGCCGATTATTCCCCTGCAATGATTTCGATGTTCCTCTCTCGCGAACGTGGGTTGTTGTTGACTGTAACGTAGAAATTCGGGCGATTAGGGGGTTTAGTGTTCCCGGGGAACCACCCGATGGAGGCGACGAACGCGCGAATTCGGAGGCACAGTAGCCCAGATATTACAAGCATATGGGTGTAATTTTCCCGCCTCGGGAACCCGGCTGTCGAATCAGGCCGTAGCCCGCGGTGGCGCTCGCCGCGCGTCGGCGGTCGGAGGTAGCGATAAGTAGGTGCGGAGTGTGCGTGACTCACACGGTATGCAGCACGACGATATCCAGCACGACGACGTTCAGTTCCACAACGTCAGGGCGCTCCAGCGGGTCAGACCACACGAGGGGCTTCGACTGCTCCGCGTCCCGGAGGCCGTCAGGAGCGGCCTGAACACCGGCGCGCAGACGCGGATGTGTCACCCGGCGGGGACCGAGATTCGGTTCGTCCCCGAGGGGACGGTTCGAATCACGCTCTCCTCCGAGGAGCGAAACAGCCTCGTTCGACCGTTCTGGGGGGACTTTCAGGCGAGCGGCGAGGAGTTCACGCTCGGCCCGGAGCCGACGACGGTCGAACTGTCCCTCCCGGAGTCGCTTACCGACCTCGACCCGGAGGCGACCGGCGAGATGCGCTATGCGCCCGACGTGTGTCGACTCGTCTTCCCCGGCGACCACCGCGGCGGCCACATCTACTATCACGACGTCGAGGGCGCGCGACGGCCGCCGACCGCCGACGAGGTGCCGAGCCTCCGATACCTCGCGTACGGAACGTCGATTACCGAGGGCGAGGCCCCGTCGGCGGAGATGCTCACGTACGTCAACCAGACGGCTCTCCGACTGGGCGCGGACCCGATAAACCTCGGCTCCTGCGGGACCGCCTACTGCGACCCCGCGATGGCCGACCACATCGCCGCCCGCGACGACTGGGACGTGGCGACGCTCTCGCTTTCGGTGAACATGGTCGGTCGATTCTCGCCCGACGAGTTCCGCGAGCGGGCCGCTGACATGGTCGAAACCGTCGCCGCGGCGAACCCGACGAAACCCGTCGCCTGCATCACGCTGTTCCCGCACGTGCGCGAGTATCAACGCGACCACGAGGAGGCGACGCTCTCCGAGACGTTCCGCCAACACCTCCGCGACGTGGTCGCCGAGTGCGGCTACGACAACGTCCACCTCGTGGAGGGGCCGGACCTCCTGCCGACCGCCAGCGGGATGACGACCGACCTCGTCCACCCCGGCGACGACGCGATGATTCGCGTCGGCGAACGCCTCGCTCGTGAGCTCGAATCTCTCATGGACGATTAACCGGAATACGCGCGATTCAGGCGCTCTCGTGCTCGAATTACCCGAACGAAATCTCCGCGAGCGTAACACCGAAGAACCCCCCTGTTCGATGGAAGGGTATGACCGTCGCCGCAAATCTGGGCTACATGCTCGGGGTGCTCTGCCTCGGGGCGCTAGCGAAGCGTCTCGGCGTCCTCGACAGCGGCCGCCGCGACAAGCTCACGTTCTTCGCGTTCGCCTTCGCGCTCCCCGCGCTCGTGTTCACCTCGACGTACGACCAGCCGATTCGCGAGGTCATCGAACCGACGCTCCTCCTGGGTTTCTGGCTCGTCCTCTTCACCATGCTGTTCGTCGGCTGGGTCGTCCACCGCCGGGTGTCGCCGGACTCGGCCCGCAGCGTCGCCATCGTCCAGTCGTACTACTCGAACCTCGGCTTCCTCGGCCTCCCGCTCGTCAAGTCGACGTTCGGCTCGCTGGCGTCGGCGAAGGCGGCCGTCATCCTCGGCGTCGGCGCGCTCACGCACGTCCCGCTCACCATCACCGTCCTCGTCCTCGTCAACGGCGCTGACGTATCGTTCAGAGAGGAGTTCGTCGGCGTGCTCAAGACGCCGGTCATCCCGGCGCTCGTGTTGGGGCTCGCCTTCTCCGGGCTCGGCCTCGGCGTCCCCGGCGTCCTCCTGACGGGTCTCAACGCGCTCTCCTCGCTCGCGCTCCCCGTCGCGCTGCTCTCTATCGGCGCGTCGCTCACCGTCTCCACCGAGTCGTTCGACTTCCGCACCGTCGGCGCCGTCGTCGGGAGCAAGGTCGTCCTGATGCCGCTTCTCGCCTTCGCCGTGTTCTCGACGTTCGCGACGAGTTGGTCGACGGTCCAAGCCGGCGTGACGATGCTCGCGACGCCGACCGCCGTCTCGTCGTTCGTCTACGCGAACGAACTCGGCGGCGACGCCGACCTCGCGTCGATGAACGTGTTCGCCACGACCGCCGTCTCGGTCGCGACGCTCTTCGTCGTTCTCCAGTTCCTGCTCTGAGTCGGCGGCTCGTCGCTCTTTCTTCGAATGGTCCAAATTCGCGTGCCCCACGCCCGGTGTCGCTCACGAGCGCGGGCCGGCCACCGGCGTTCGGCATGAGAAGCTTACTTAGTGATGGGTGTGCATGGCTAGGTCGAATGTCGAGAACCTACGGTAACTTCATCGACGGCGAATGGACCGACTCCCAGTCGGGAGAGACGTTCGAAGTGACGAACCCCGCGGCGGCCGGCGAAGTCGTCAGCGTCCACCCCGCGTCCACCGAGGCGGACGTCGAGGCGGCGCTCGACGCGGCCGTCGCCGCGCAGGACGAGTGGGCGTCGACGCCCGGCCCGTCCCGCGGCGCGATTCTCCGCGAGGCAGGTAACAACCTCGAAGCGCGGAAGGACGAGGCGACCGAGGTGCTCGTCCGCGAGGAGGGCAAGACGCGCTCCGAGGCGGGCGGCGAGGTACAGCGCGCAATCGACATCTTCCACTACTACGGCGCGAAGGCGCGGGACGTCGGCGGCACCGTCAAGTCGGCGAGCGCCCCCGGAAAGGACCTCTACACGAAGCACGAACCCCTCGGGACGGTCGCGCTCATCACGCCGTGGAACTACCCCATCGCCATCCCGGTGTGGAAGCTCGCCCCGGCGCTCGCCGCCGGCAACACCGCGGTCCTCAAGCCGGCGTCAGAGGCACCGGGCGTCGTCGCTATCGTCCTCGAATGCCTCGACGACGCGGGCCTGCCGGCCGGCGTGGCGAACACAATCACCGGGTCCGGGAGCGAGGTCGGCGGCCCGCTCATCGAGAGCGAGCGCATCGACGGCGTCTCCTTCACCGGGAGCACCGCCGTGGGGACGATGGTCGCCGAGACGGCCGCGGTCGACCTCAAGCGCGTCCAGTGTGAGATGGGCGGCAAGAACCCGACCGTCGTGATGCCCAGCGCGGACATCGAAGACGCCGCCGAGACCGTCGGCGTCGGCGCGTTCGGCACGACCGGCCAGTCGTGTACGGCCACCTCGCGCGCCATCGTCCACGAAGACGTCTACGACGAGTTCGTTGCGGCCGTCTCGGACTACGCCGAGTCGCTCGTCGTCGGCGACGGCCTCGACGACCCCGACGTGGGCCCGCACGTCTCCGAGAGCGAACTCTCTTCGACGCTCGAATACATCGACATCGGCTCCGCCGAGGGCGCGACGCTCGAAGCCGGCGGGAGCAGGCTCTTCGGCGACGACTACGACGACGGCTACTTCGTCGAGCCGACGGTGTTCTCCGGCGTCGAAAACGACGCTCGCATCGCCCAAGAGGAGATTTTCGGCCCCGTGCTCGCGGTCGTCAAAGCCGACTCGTTCGAGGACGCGCTCGCCCTCGCCAACGACGTCGACTACGGCCTGTCTGCCAGCATCGTCACGCAGGACCTCAGCGAGGGCAAACGCTTCGTCAACGAGGTCGAAGCGGGCGTCGCGAAAATCAACGAGAAGACGACCGGCCTCGAACTCCACGTCCCCTTCGGCGGCTACAAGGACTCGTCGACCAACACGTACCGCGAGCAGGGCGACGCCGGACTCGACTTCTTCTCGTCGGTGAAGACCATCTACGAGAACTACTGAGCCGCGGGCCCCCGCGCGCTCAGGAAAACTTCGTGTTCAGTTCGATGACGTTCGCGGCGCTCCGGACGTAGTCCGCGAGTTCGCCGTGCAGGCGGTCTTCGGTGAACCGACTCGACGGACCGGTGATGCTTATCGCGCCGAGGATGGTCTCGTCGTTCTTGACGGGCGCGGAGACACAGCGCAGACCGTTGATGTTCTCCTCGTCGTCGATGCCGTAGCCCTGCTCGCGGATGGTTTCGAGTTCCTCGAACAGTTCTTCGGGGCTGGTGATGGTGTTCGCCGTCTTCGGCTCGTACTCCATCTCCGCCGCAATCTCCTCGATGCGCTCGGCGGGCAGATACGCGAGAATCGTCTTGCCGAGCGACGTGGAGTACATCGGCTGTTGGGTCCCCACCCGGGAGAGCGTCTCGACGGCGTGGTCTCCCTGGGCCTTGTGGAGGTACGAGACCATCCCGTACTCCTCGACGCCGAACTGGACGATTTCGCCCGTCTCATCGGCCAGCGAGTCGACCTCCTTCTGGACGATGTCGAAGTTCCCTATCTGGTCGCGGACGTGCGAGGCGACGTCGAGAAACCGCAGTCCGAGCCGGTAGCCGTCGCCCTCGCGCACGATGATACGCCGCTCTTCGAGCGTTCGGAGGTGGCTGTGGACGGTGCTCTTGGAGTGACCGAGCTCGTCGGCGATTCTCGTCACGCCGATACCCGCCTCCTCCTGTAGGAGGTCGATGATGTTGAACGCTATCTGGACCGAGCGGATGGTTCGGCCGGGGCGTTTGTTCGGTTGGGGGCTCATGGTGTGACAGTCGGACCAAAGCCGTATATATCTGTTCCCGCTTGGGGAACGCCCCGTTTTGGCGACCGAGCACCCCCGAGGCGTCCCGGCCGGCCGAGTGGCGCACACGGCCGCCGACCCGCGGCGGCGCGCGGGCATGGGATACATTTTTCATCCTCGGACGTATTCGTGTGGGTACCGTACCCATGCCAGCAGACGAGCTTACACCAGTCCAGCGCGCCGCCTCGTATCTCCGGTCTTTGGACATCGACGGTCAGTCGTGGATCACCGGCGTCGCCATCAACGGCCTGCTCGCCGAGGGCGGAGACGAGTCGGTCGAGCGCGCGAAACGCCTCGTCGATACCGCGGTGGCGACCCAGAACGACGCCGGGCAGTTGAGCTACGGGCCGAGCTACCCGATAGAGGTGTTCAGCCACGGCCGCGAGTACGAGGCGAGCTGGGAGCTGACCGTCAAGAAGTGCATGAACACGAACAACAGCACCGCCATCGGTCACGGCGTCCTCGACTTCTACGACCGGACGGGCGAGGACCGCTACCTCGACGCGGCCGAGCGCGCCTACGAGTCGCTTCTGTCCTTCGAGCGGACCGAGGACGGCGGCATCCCCCACCACGACCCCGAACTCGCGGGCATCAAGTCGCTGTGGATAGACTCCGTCTACATGATGTGTCCGTTCCTCGCCCGCTACGGCGAGGCCGCGGGCGACGCCGACGCCTTCGACGAGGCGGTCGACCAGATTCTGATTCACGCCGCGCACCTCCGCGACGGCCACACGGGGCTGTTCCGACACATCTGGGTCGAACAGCCGAACCACTACCCGCAGGGCGCGTTCTGGGCGCGCGGCAACGGCTGGGCCGCCGCCGCGTCGGCCGACGTGCTCGAACGGCTCCCCGAGGACCACCCGAAGCGCGACGACCTCCTCGACCTGTTCCGGTCGCACTGCGAGGCGCTGCTCCCGCTCCAAGACGGCAGCGGCTTCTGGCACAACCTCGTCGACGACCCGCACACGCCGCTGGAGTCGTCGGGGACGCTCATGTTCGCCTACGCCTTCGCCCGCGGCATCGACCTCGGTATCCTCGACGAGGAGACCTACCGCCAACCCGCCGAAGACGGACTCGCGGCCGTCTCCCGCGTCGTCGGCGACGAGGGCGCGGTCAACCGCGTCGCCGGGCCGCCGGGCGGTCCCGAAGCACCCCTGACGGACACGCCTTACGGGCAGGGCTGGTTCCTGATGGCCGCGGCCGCGCTCGACTGAGACCTTCGACCTCGGCGTCCTTCTCGACTCGTTCCGAGCCGGCACCACAGTTATGCGCCCCGGCGCACAGTGACGAACGAACGCGAGCGACAGAAGACACTATGACCTACCACGCAGGCATCATCGGCACGGGCGGCATCGCAGGGATGGGCATCCTCGGCATGCACGACGAGGAAGCCATCGGCAGAGAGAAAATCGACGCGAGCCACGCGGGCGGCTACGCCGCGACCGACGACGTCGAACTCGTCGCCGTCGCCGACGTGGACGAGTCGAAACTGGACACCTTCGGCGAGGCGTGGGATATCCCAGCGGACCGCCGGTACGTCGGCCACGAGGCGATGCTCGAAGCCGAGGACCTCGACGCCGTGTCGGTCTGCACGCCGTCGTTCCTCCACCGCGACCACGTCGTCGACGCCGCGCGCTCCGCCGCCGGCCCCTCGGTCATCTGGTGCGAGAAGCCCATCGCGTCGTCCGTCAGCGACGCCGAGGAGATGGTCGCCGTCTGCGACGAGACCGACACGGAACTCGTCATCAACCACTCGTTCCGGTTCACGGACAAGCTTCGTCGACTCCGCGACCTCGTCCGCGAGGAGGGCATCCTCGGCGACGTGAAGTCCGTGAGCGCGCAGTACCGCATGGAACTCATGCGGAACTCCACGCACGTCCTCGACACGCTCGTCTACCTCCTCGACGCGCGGGCGTCGCGGGTGAGCGGGCACATCACCGGCGAGAACGAGGCGCTCGACGCGCTGGACGCCACGGAGTCGGTCGTCGATGCCGGCGGCGGCGGGCACGTCGTCATGGACGACGGCACGTTCGTCACCGTGGACTGCACGATCCCGCGCGACGTCTCCTCGATGACGCTGAGTTTCATCGGCACCGAGGGCAAACTCTACATGAACAACGACGACGGCGAGTGGCGCTACTGGTCGCTCGAAGACGGCGAGCACGTCGAGCGACCGCTCCCCGGCATCGAGGGCGCGTGGACGTGGGAGGACGACTACGAGGGGTCGTTCGCCAACGCGGCGGCCCACGTGCAGGACCTTCTCGACGGGCAGGTGGAGAACTACTCGCCCGGCGGCGCGGCCACTCGCTCGCTCGAAATCATCGTCGGGTTCTACCTCTCGCACTACACCGACTCGACGGTCGATGTCCCGCTTCCGGGGCCGCTCCGCGAGGTGCCTATCACGTCGTGGTAGTCCGCGGGCGGTCGGTTCGTCGCTCATGACGGAAAGCCATCCGGCATGGCCGGACGCTCGCTCACCGTCGGCGTTCACCGATAACGTTCCGAATATACGTGACTGACGCGCTGTCGGCACGGAGTAGCGCCGTTTCGTGACGCGTGCCCGCGGTCGCCTACGGCGTCACCGATTCGAGCCCGACCGCCGAGCGATTCCTTCGAGAATCCGGTCGGAATCACGTCCGAATTACATTTCTATGGGCGTAATGATTCGTGGGCGTACGACCCGCATTGACGGCGGGAGTGCGCAACTAGCCCTGCGTTCTCGCCTCGACGGACGACCGCAACTGGTCGGTTCCGTCCCGAACGAACTTCCGATATCGCCGGACGGCCATCCGGCAGAGCCGGAGATTCGAGACATTCGGAGAATCGCCCCGACATTCGGGTTAAAGTGGCAAAAGACGGGGACCTACGGGGATTGATTCGATACTGATGGTGTTGATAAATTCGGTCGGCACGGCGTTTCGTCCGCCATGTCCGGACAATCCTCGTTTTTCGGGCGTCAGACCATCCGGTAGACTTCGTCCATCCAACTGTCGTCGGTCTCGACGGTGATACCGCTCATGACCTCCGCCCAGTCGGCCTGCGCCTCGCTGTTGTCCATCACTTCTTGGATGGCCTCGGGGTCGTCGACTTCCATGAAGCCGAAGACGTGGCCGTTCTTCTCGAAGACGCTGTAGGTCCGCAGGCCGGCGTCAGAGTCCAAGTAGGCCGATTCGAGCGCCTCGGGGACGTTCTCGTGTTTCGTTCGGTACTCCTCTCGCTTGCCGTCTTCTATCTCCAGGTGGAACGCGATTCGCGCCATACGGCCTCCGATTCGGCGGCACCCGTCTTAGCTTTTCGGCGGGTAAGATTTAGTACGGGGACGCCCGTCGTCGATTGTAATGATAGATTCTCACACCCACGCGTGGGGTGCCGCGAGTCCGGACCACCCGTGGACCAACGGCCCCATCTTGGACCTCGTGGACAGCTTCGACGTACACACCGTCTACACCGCCGACCGCTTGCTCGCCGACATGGACCGAAACGGCGTGGACGAGGCCGTCGTCGTGGGCTATCCCATCTGCGACTGGACGGACAACTGGTACACCCGCCGGGTCGCCGCCGAGCACGACCGACTCCACGGCGTCGTGATGCTCGACCCCTTCGCCGACGACGCCGTCGAGCGCCTCGACCGATGCATGGAGACCGACGGCGTCCTCGGCTTCCGACTGGGCGCGGCCTGCCCGTACGACCGGATGTGGGAGACGTTCGACCCGAGCGTGACGTGGCTCAGAGAGAGCGTCGAGGAGACCGCCTTCTGGGAGGCCGCGGTCGAACACGACGCCACGGTCCAGATTCTCTGCGACCACGGGCAACTCGACCAGGCGCTCGAACTCGTCGAGACGTACCCCGAACTCACCTACCTGTTCGACCACTTCGCCCACGCGGGCCCGGACACGCCCACCGACGAGGGGACGTTCGGCCGCTTTGCCGACCTCGCGGAACACGACTCGGTCGCGGTGAAGGTCTCGGAGATCGTCCACATGTCCGACTCGGCGTTCCCCTATGCCGACATGCACGACCACGTCCGGTGGCTCCTCGACACCTTCGGGCGCGAGCGGGTCGTCTGGGGTTCCGACTATCCGAACGTCAGCGACGTGGCCAGCTACGCGGAGGCGTGCAACTGGCTCAAGCAGGTCGACTCGCTGTCGGCGGCCGACCGGTCGTGGCTGACCGGGAAGTCGTTCCGGCGGCACGTCGACCTCGGGTGAGCGTGACGGTCGCTCAAGCGCGCTCGCTCGGCTGCGTCATTCGCCACCCGTCGAGCCGTGACACGCGATTCTCACCGACATATTTATTATAATGAACTATAGTGGTTTGTAATGGCACATCATGATAGACAGTGGTTCACAGAACCGGCTCAGTAGGCGGCGGTACGTGACCGGGTTCGGAGCGGGTCTCACGGCGGCGTTGGCGGGTTGTATGGGTGGCGGAAACGACGGTGGCGGCGGTTCCGGCGGCGGCGGGTCCGGGTCGCAGTCCCTCGACTTCTGGCTGTTCGGCGGCATTCCCGCAGAGCGGGAGTACATCAGCAATCACTACAGCGGCTACGGCGACCACGACGTCACCTACCAGCACCAAGAGTGGGGACAGAAGTACCAGATTATCGCGTCCGCGGCGGCCAACAACAACCTCCCGGACGTGATGGCCGGCCAGACCCAGCAGATTCCGGACTACGTCGGCGCGAGCGCAATTCAGCCGCTCGACCAAGAGCAGTTCGCCGACCAGTTGGAGGAGATAAACAGCCGGTTCATTCAGGCGAACGTCGACACCCAGATTTACGACAGCCTCGGCGACACCGACGGGGAACGACAGTGGGGGCTCCCCGGCGGCTACGCCGACCTCGGTCCGTTCGTGGACATCCGAACCGACTACCTCGAACAGACGAGCTTCGACAGCCCGCCGCGCAACTGGGAGGAACTCATCCAACTCGGCGAGGAGATGCAGGAGCTCGACGAGGTGTCGGCGGCAATTACCGCGCCGGGAACCGACTTCGGCCTGACGACCGGGTACTTCATCGGCTTCGTCTACGCCAACGGCGGTCGGTACTTCGACCCCGAGACGCTGGAGGCGACGGTCGACCAACCCGGCTTCGTCGACGCCGTCAAGCTCTATCAGGACATCGCCGAGGCCGGGCTGTTCCCCGACTCGATGGCCGAGAACGACCACATCGGTGCGGGACGGCTCCTCCGCGAGGGCGAGTCCGGCATCTTCATCACGTACTCGCACGCCAACGCGGTCTACCAGACGACCGGCGCGCCGCAGGCGTGGCTGGACGGCGAGGGCCACACCGTCACCCGCGCGCCGCTTCCGGACAGCCCGTCGGGGAGCTTCGAACCTCGCGACCTGCTCTTGCAGAACGCGCAGGGCTTCATGCTCGGCAACGGCACCGACTCGGAGGCCGAACTGCAGGCCGCGTTCGACTTCACCGAGTGGTGGAACTCCGAAGAACAGCTCGCGCCGTGGACCTACGACGCCGAGAACGACGTGGGCATCCGCGGGCGCGTCCCGACGCTCAAGAGCGCCTTCGAGGACCCGAGTGACCTCTTCCGGAGCCAGTTCGGCGACCTCGTGACGCTGTACGAGAACGACGACCTGTTCACGCGCACCTCGCGGTTCCCGTCGTTCTCGGGCATCGCGTCGGTCCAGAGCATCATCAACACCGAGGTCATCCAGCCGGTCGTCCTCGGCAACGCGACGGCCGAAGAGGCCTGTAGCACCGCCAACGAATCGGTTCAGGAAGTCATCGACGAGGAGCTCGCCTGACGATGCGACTCGAACCGTCGCTCGAACGACGGCGGCCCAACGGCGGTGAGTTACGGCCATGAGTTACTCGAAGCAGGCGAGGGGCTCGTTCGAGAGCGTCTCCGAGCGGATTCCGGAGGGTGTCAAGGTGTACCTCCCGGTCCTGCCGGTGACGGCGCTCGTCGGACTGTTCATCCTCTACCCCATCGCGCAAGCCATCTATTCGAGCTTCTTCAACAAAGACCTGCTCGCGCCCAGCGAGGCCGAGTTCGTCGGACTGGCGAACTACGCCGAAATCTGGTCGAATCCGACTATCCATCAGGTCCTGTGGAACACGCTCATCTGGGTCGTCGTCGGCAGTTCCGCCGCTATCGTCCTCGGCTTCCTGATGGGTTGGCTCCTCCACGAGAAACTGCCGTACACGAGCGTCGCGAGCGCAATCGTGCTCATCCCGTGGGTCCTCCCGCGGGTCGTCGGCGCGTCCATCTGGCAGTTCATGTTCGGCGGGTCGCAGGGCATCATCAACGAACTGCTCGTCCAGCTCGGCGTCATCGACGAGTACATCGTCATGCTCGGCTCGACGGAGCTCTCGCTGTGGCCGCCCATCATCGGGATGATTTGGCGGCTCGCACCGCTTTTCGCGCTGTTGACGCTCACGTCCCTGCAGGGCATCGACGAGCATCTCTACGAGGCCGCGCGCATGGACGGCGCGACGCCGTGGGAGCAGTTCCGGTTCATCACCATCCCGATGATGCGGTACAACCTCGCCATCGGGTTCCTCCTGATGCTCATCTACAACATCAGGAACTTCTCGATGATTTGGGTGATGACGAAGGGCGGCCCCGGCGTCTCCAGTAGCACGCTCCCGGTCATGATTTACCGGACGGCGTTCGTCGACTTCGACGTGGGGCTGGCGTCGGCGCTGTCGCTCATCCTGTTCGTCGTCCTGCTCGTGTTCTCGTACTACTACATTCAGGTGTACGACCAAGTGCGGGGTGACGTCTGATGGCGGCGAAAGACCCCGACACGGCCGCCGAGTTCCGGCGGAACGAGTCGTGGCTGTTCGACACCACGGCGGGCGCGTACGTCCGCAAGACGGCGGTTTCGCTCCTGACGCTCGTCGTCTTCGCGTTCGTCCTCTTCCCGCTGTACTGGATGGTCGTGACGGCGTTCAAGACCACCGCGGAGATTCAGCAGATTCCGCCGACGGTGTTCCCGAACGACTTCTCGTTGGAGGGCTTCCGGCTCGTCGTCGAGTCGTCGATTCAGGCGGGCGGCTACACCTCGCTTTTCGCTAACCTGTTCGGCTGGCAGGCGTCGTCGGCCATCGACATCGACATCCTGTCGCTCGTGCTGAACAGCCTGAAAGTCGCGATCGGCGCGGGCGCAATCGCGCTCGTCTTCGGGACGGCCGCGTCGTACGTGCTCTCGCGCCGCGACTTCGCCGGGAAGAACGCGCTCATGAGCATCTTCCTCGCGTCGCTGATGTTCCCCGGGACCGCCATCATGGTCCCCGAGTGGGAACTCGTCTCGGCGCTCGGCCTGTTCAACACGCACCTCGTGTTGATCTTCATCTACGGCGCGATGACCGCGCCGTTCGTCGTCTGGCTGATGAAGGGCTTCTTCGACGACTTCCCGGACTCGATTATCGAGGCCTCCCGCATCGACCAGTGTAGCTCGATAGAGACGTTCTGGTACGTCATCGTCCCGATGGCGCGGAACTCGCTCATCGCATCGTTCATCTTCGCGTTCCTCCTCGCGTGGAACGAGTTGGTGTTCGCGCTGACGCTCCTCGACAACTCGCGGTACACGGTTCCGCCGGGACTCCTGACGTTCGTACAGGGGTTCAACACCCAGTGGAACGTCGTCGCCGCGGCCTCGATTATCATCTCGCTTCCCGTCCTGCTCGGACTGGCCTACATCCAGCGCTACTTCGTGCAGGGGCTCACCGGCGGCGCGATTAAGGGATAATACCCTTCGCCCGCCGTCTCTCGGTGCCGCACGTCGCGGTCAATTTTCGTCGTCAGTCGCTAGGTTTAAGGGGTGTTCTACGGTAATGTTTTACAATGACACACCTAACAGTAGACGGTGTCACGAAGATTTTCGGCGACCCCGACAAGGACGGTGTCGTCGCAGTCGACGACCTCGACATCGACGTCGAAGACGGGGAGTTTCTAGTTTTGCTCGGCCCGAGCGGGTGCGGGAAGACGACGACGCTCCGGATGATCGGCGGACTGGAGACGCTGACCTCCGGTGAAATTCGCTTCGACGACGTCGTCGTCAACGACATCAAAGCCCGCAACCGCGACGTGGCGATGGTGTTCCAGGACTTCGCGCTCTACCCGCATATGACCGTCCGAGAGAACCTCGGGTTCGGCCTCAAGCGGGAGGACAACGGCATGTCGACGGCGGACGTCAACGAGCGGGTCGAGGAAGTGGCGACGATGCTCGAAATCGAACAGCTCCTGAACAACAAGCCCGCACAGCTCTCGGGCGGGCAGAAACAGCGCGTCGCGCTCGGCAGAGCGATCATCCGCGAGCCGCGGCTGTTCCTGTTCGACGAGCCGCTCGCGAACCTCGACGCGAAGCTCCGCAAGACGATGCGGACCGAAATCGACGAACTGCAGTCCGAGGTCGGAATCACCTCCGCGTACGTCACCCACAACCAGGAGGAGGCGATGACCATCGCCGACAAAATCGCCGTCCTCAACGACGGCGCGCTCCAGCAGTTGGGCCGCCCGGAGGAGGTGTTCAACGAGCCCGCGAACCTCTTCGTCGCGCAGTTCGTCGGGAGTCCGGACATGAACATCTACGACGGCGTCGTCGAGGAGGCCGCCGACGGCGTTCGCGTCGAACTCGACGGCGTGAGCTTCGAACTGCCGAGCGACGCCCTCGACGCGGAGGTGCCGCCCGGCGGCGTCAACGTCGGCTTCCGGCCGCAGGACTTCTACCAGACGGGGAAGCGGCGCGCCGACGGACTGACCTTCGACGTCGATATCCGCGTCATCGAGCCGGTCGGAACGAAAGCCATCGTTCACGGCGACGGCCCCATGGGCGACGTCACCGCCGAAATCGGCGAGTTCCACGGGCTGTCGGCCGGTGACACGCTGTCGCTTTCCATCGCGCCCGAACACGTCTACCTGTTCGACGCCGAGACGGAGGCGCTGCGCAAGGGCCGGCGTATCGAGAACCGGGCGTCCGTCCAATCGCAGTCCCAGTCGTCGGAGTCGGACGGCGTCGAAATATAACTCGGCGCGACTGCCGCCCAGCAAACGTCAGCGGGCGTGGTGTCTCGCGGCACGCAGAGCCGCGGCTTCAGCCGCGCTACGGCCGAAATTCTCCGACCGCACCCAAACATATTAATCGGTGTGTTCACATGGTGTAACCGAGACGAACTCACACGGTTATTCGCAACTATGAAAGCCATTATTCAGACCGGGCCGCGCTCGGTAGAGACACAGGAGCGGGAGGTCCCCACACCCAGTGCAGACGAACTGCTCATCAAGGTCCACACCGCGGGACTCTGCGGCAGCGACGCCCACGCCTACAAGTACGACGGCGGCTACGAGTGGATTCCCATCCCGCGTATCATGGGCCACGAGTACTCCGGGACGGTCGCGGAGGTCGGCGAGAACGTCGAGACGTTCGAGGTCGGCGACAAGGTCGTCGAGGAGCCGATTCACGACTGCGGTCACTGTTTCCAGTGTCAGAACGGCCAGCCCAACGTCTGCCAGAACTTCTCGATTACGGGGATGCACCGCGACGGCGCGTACACGGAGTACGTCACCGTCACGCCAGAGCACGTCCACGCGGTGCCCGAGGGCGTCCCCCTCGAACACGCCGCCATCACCGAGCCGACGAGCATCGCCACGCGCGCGGTCCTCGACCAGTCGGTGACGACGCCCGGCGACAACGTCCTCGTTGAGGGGCCCGGCCCCATCGGCATGCTCGTCGCCGCCGTCGCCGACTCCCTCGGCGCGAACGTCGTCGTCTCCGGGCTCGGACAGGACGCGGCGTATCGCCTCCCGCTGCTCGAAGACCTCGGCATCGATACGGTGAACCTCCAGGAGGAAGGCGTCCTCGACGAGCGGGTCGAGAGCCAGACCGACGGCATCGGCTTCGACGTGGTCTTCGACGCGACGGGCCACCACAGCGGCGTGGTCTCCGGCAACGACGTGGTCCGTAAGGGCGGCCAAATCGTCGTCGTCGGCATCCCGAACTCGCCGAGCGAACTCAGCCTCACCTCGACCGTTCGCGGTGAAATCGACATCAACACCTCCTACGGCTCGACGTGGACGAACTTCGAACAGGCGCTCCGTCTCATGGAGCGCGGCGAAATCGCGGTCGACAAGATTCTCGACACCTCCTACGGCATCGACGACCCGGCCGAGGCGTTCGAGGCGTTCCTCGACTCCGAGACCTGCAAGCCGGTCTTCCAGTTCGACGGCTGAGCGACCCCGCTTTCCGGCCGCGAACCGTCCGACGACAGAAACTATTTTACCCGTGCCGATTGGATGTGAGAACGTACCAAACAAATCATGGAGATTACAGACATCTCAGCGACGAAAATCAGCAACGAGTCGTGGGGCGAGTTCATCGAGTTCCCGCTCGTCACCATCATGTCGAAGTACGACGAGTACCGCAACGTCGACGGCGAGAACCCGCAGGCCCGCCGCAAGTGGATGGGGCCGGTGGGCGACGTGGTGGTCGAAGTCGAGACGGACGCGGGCATCACCGGTGTCGGCGTCGGTAACTGGGGCACCGGAGCCATCGCGACCGTCGTCGAGGAGACGCTCTCGAAAATCGTCGTCGGCGAAGACCCGGCACAGCGCGAGCTTCTCTGGGAACAGATGTACCGCGCCACGCTCCCGTTCGGCCGGAAGGGCGTCGCCATCATGGCCATCAGCGCGGTCGACCAGGCGCTGTGGGACATCGCCGGGAAGGAAGCCGGCAAGCCGGTGTACGAACTGCTCGGCGGCCCCACCAAAGACGAGATTCCCGCCTACGCGTCGAACCTCCACCCCGTCGACATGGAGAAGCTCGAACGCGAGGCCGTCCAGTACGTCGAGGAGGGCTTCGACGCGATGAAGCTCCGCTTCCTCCACGGCCCCGAGGACGGCCGCGCGGGCATGAAGAAAAACGAGGAAATCGTCGCGACGGTCCGCGACGCCGTCGGCGACGACATCGAAATCGCGGGCGACGCCTACATGGGCTGGTCGGTCAAGTACGCAAAGGAGATGACCAAACGCCTCGGCAAGTACGACATGGCGTGGGTCGAGGAGCCGGTCATCGCCGACGACATCTCCGGCTACGCCGAGGTTCGCGAGGCCGCGCCGATGCCGATTTCGGGCGGCGAACACGAGTTCACCCGCTGGGGCCACGAGGACCTCCTCGAAGAGGGCGCGGTCGACATCCTTCAGCCCGACGTGGGTCGCGTCGGCGGTATCACGGAGCTCCAGAAGGTCGCCGACATGGCCGAAGTCCACGACGTGCCCGTCATCCCGCACGCCGGCACGAATCCGACGCTCCACGCCATCGCCGGGCACACGAACATGCCGATGGCGGAGTACTTCCCGACCCCCGAGTGGTTCGAGGAGCGACAGGAGAAACGCGAGTCGACCTACGCCGACGCCATCTTCCAGAACCCGCCGTCGCCCGAAAACGGGTCGATTCCGCTCCCCGACGAACCCGGCGTCAGCACCCAACTGAACCGCGAGGCGCTCGAACACTTCGCCATCGAGTGACGATGTCTGACATCAGCTTCGAGTACAACGTCCCCGTCTTCGCCGGCGCGCCCGACGAGGGGTCCGAGCCGACGCACCGCGACACGCCGCAGTACGAGGCGCTCGACTGGGAGGCGACCAAGATGGGCGTCCAGAAGGCGGAGGAACTCGGCTTCGACGCGGCGTGGGCACCCGACCACCTGCTGTTGGGCCGCGACCACGCCGAGTACGAGTGCTGGACGCTGCTGTCGGCCATCGCCGGCTTCACGGAGGACATCAACCTCGGCTCGCTCGTCCTCTGTAACGACTACCGCAACCCGGCGCTCGTCGCCAAGATGGCCGCGACGCTCGACGTGATTTCCGACGGGCGACTGGAACTCGGTCTCGGCGCGGGCTGGCACGAGCCGGAGTACGACGCCTACGGCTGGGAGTACCGCGACGGCTTCGAGCGCCTGATGCGGCTCGACGAGTCCATCCGTCTCATGAAGCGCATGTGGGCCGCCGGGACCGACGGCGCGAGCTTCGACGGGAAGCACTACCAAATCGAGGACGCCTACTGCGTTCCGGGTCCCGTACAGGACCCCCATCCGCCCATCCTCGTCGGCGGACAGGGCGAGGAGGTCACGCTCAAACTCGTCGCCAAGCACGCCGACGTGTGGAACACCGACGTGTTCAACGGCGACGTGGAGACGCTCGAACACAAAATCGGCGTCATCGAAGACCACTGCGAGACCGTCGGCCGCGACCCCGACGACATCGAGTACTCGTGGGACGGCCACGTCATCTGCACCCGCGACGAGGAGAAGTTCGACCGCCTGCTCGACCTGATGACGCCCATCCAGTTCGAAGCGGAGTATCAGGACCAAGCGCCCATCGTGACGGAGGAAGACGCCCGGGAGTACTTCATCATGGGGACGCCCGAGGAGTGCGCGGAGGCCATCGAGCGCCGCATCGACGCGGGCGTGACGAAGTTCCAGGGCTGGTTCATCGACTTCCCCGACACCGACGGCATGGAACTGTTCGCGGACGAAGTCATCCCGCAGTTCAGCTGAGGCACCCTGCGGGTCGACCGCGCCGCGGTCGGTCCGCTTTTTCGTTCTGGATTTCACTCGTTGATTCGTTTTTCACGTTGTTTGGTTATCACCGCATAGACCCCGTGAGCGCCATCACTTCGCCATTTCAGACGCGCTGGAACACGTTCTTCGACGCTGGTTCACTTCCGGCCATAGCGGAAAGACCTTTGAAGGATGGAGTTTCATAACTAACTATGACGTCAGACGTTCCGGTCAACGCGGTCAAAATCTCGCTCGAACTCGTCGACCTCTTGCGGGAACTCGACGGGGCGGGCGTCTCGGAGGTAGCCAAGCGACTGGACAAGCCCACCAGCACGATTCACGACCACCTGCGGACGCTGGAGCAACAGGAGTACCTCGTCAAGGAGGACGACACCTACTACGTCAGCACTCGCTTTCTCCAACTGGGTGCGCACGCGCGGTCCCGCCAGAAGGTGTTCAAAATCGCGCGTCCCGAGATAAACGAACTCGCGCAGGTGACCGGCGAGCACGCGAACCTGATGATAGAGGAACACGGCGTCGGCGTCTTCCTGTACCGCTCGCGGGGTCCCGACGCCGTCAGGCTGGACACCCACGCAGGGATGCGCGTCCCGCTACAGACGACCGCGCTCGGGAAGTCCATCATGGCGAACCGGCCGCGAGAGGAGGTCGAACGAATCCTCGACCGCCACGGCTTGGAGGCGGTGACGGACCGGTCTATCACCGACCGCGAGGAACTGTTCGACGTGTTGGAACAGGTCCGCGAGCGCGGCTACTCGTACGACGACGAAGAGCGCGTCAAGGGCATGCGCTGTGTGGCCGCGCCGATACTCAACGAGGACGACTACGCCATCGCCGCCGTGAGCGTCTCGGGGCCGAAAAGCCGGATGCGAGAGGAGCGGTTCACCGAGGAACTGCCGAACCAGATTCTCAAGAGCGCGAACGTCATCGAGGTGAACCTGACGTACTCGTAGTTGACCACCTCGCGCCCGCGTTTCCGCCCGGCCGTCGTAATGCTGCGTAGAGCGCAACAGTTACGTATCACGGTGTGGCAGACTGTAACGATGCAACTCGTTCGATACACCGCGGGCGGTGCCCCCGAATGGGGCGTCCGCCGCGACGACGACGTCGTCCCGCTCTCCGGCCTCCGCGAAGACGTCACCGTCCAGAACCTGAACAGCCCCGGCTTCCTCACCGTCGTCGAGGACGCCGCGGACGCCGCCGAGGACCAGTCGGTCCCCGTCGAGGACGTGAAGCTCCTCGCGCCCGTCCCGCGCCCCGGAAAAATCGTCTGCGTCGGGCTCAACTACCACGACCACGCCGAAGAACAGGACGAAGAAGTCCCCGAGCGCCCGCTCCTGTTCGGTAAGGCCGGCACGTCCGTCACGAACCCCGGCGACCCCATCGTCCACCCGGCGGCCATCGACGAGGTCGACTACGAGGTCGAACTCGGCGTCGTCATCGGGCAGACGGCCAAGAACGTGGACGCCGAGGACGCCTTCGACTACGTCGCGGGCTACACCGCCATCAACGACGTGAGCGGCCGCGACGCGCAGTTCGACGACGGCCAGTTCTTCCGCGGCAAGAGCTACGACACCTTCGCCCCGATGGGGCCGACGTTCGTCCCCGAGGGCGACGTCGACCCGCACGACCTCGACGTGGCCTGTCGCGTCAACGGCGAGACGAAACAGGAGTCCAACACCTCCGAGTTCATCTTCGGCGTCGACGAGGTCGTCGAGTACATAAGCGGCATCACGACGCTCCGACCGGGAGACGTCATCTCCACCGGCACGCCCGGCGGCGTCGGCATCTTCCGCGACCCGCCGGAACTGCTCGAACCGGGCGACAGCGTCGACGTGGAAATCGAGGGCATCGGCACGCTCACCAACCCGGTCGTCGCCGAGCGCGACGAGTAACCGGCCGCCGCACAGCGCAATTATTTATACGATATCCCGGTACTACCGACTATGAGCACGCACACAGACACCCGACTGAGAGACAAGCATATCGTCGTCACCGGCGGCGCGCGCGGCATCGGCCGCGGTATCGCGGTCCGCTGCGCCCGCGCCGGAGCCGACGTATCGATTTTCGACACGAAACCCGAGGTGGCCGCCGAGACCGCCGAACTCGTCCGCGAGGAGGGCGGTGAGGCCGCGGTGTACGAGGTCGACGTGACGGACGCCGCGGGCGTCGAAACCGCCGTCGACGCCGCCATCGAGGCGCTCGGTGACATCCACGGTCTCGTGAACAACGCGGGCGTCCAGCAGGCCGTCCCGCTCCTCGAAACGACCGAAGACGACTGGGACCTCCACTTCGAGGTGAACGCCAAGGGTACGTTCCTCGTCTCCAAGGCCGTCGCCGCCCGGATGGTCGACCGAGACGTCGAGGGGAGCATCGTCAACATCTCGTCGGTCGGCGCGGAGCGACCGTTCGCCGGACAGGGCGCGTACGGCGCGTCCAAGGCGGCAGTCCTCGCCTTCACGACCGTGCTGGCGAAGGAACTGAGCGACCACGGCATCACCGTCAACGCGCTCAAACCGGGTACCGTCGAGACGCCGATGGTCGAGACGTGGCTCGACGAGCACGCCGAGCAGTCCGGTAAGTCGTCGGACGAAATCCTCGCGGAGACGCTCGACGCGCACATCCTCGACCGAATCGGCCAGCCCGAAGAAGTCGGCCACGTCGCGGTTCTCCTGCTCTCCGAGGAGGGCGACTGGATAACCGGCGAGTCCATCGCCGTCGACGGCGGTTACCTCAAACACTGACTTCGACGAGGAGGCGCCCGGTGACTCGCCCACATAGGTCCGCGCGATATTTGTGGGTTCCGATCGTCTCCCCGTGAGCGAACCCGTCTTTTCGAACTGGTCCCTATCGCCCGAGTCGTCCGTCCCCGCGCTCTTCGCGTCGATGCACGGTCGCCTCCGCCGGTCCGGCATCGTCGGATATAGATTACGTCAATGTTCGGTGACGGTCGCCCCGGAGGCGTGCCACGACGCGCGCCGCAGAGGGGGGCCAACCAGTCTGAGACGTCCGCCTCGCGCGTTCCTCTCGTTCGGAGGCGAGGTCCGGCCTCCGCCCGTGTGACCGCGGTTGCCAACTACACAACTGTTATATCGATGTGTCTCGTGGTAACATGTGATCAGATCGGTCTGATCACGTGCGACCAGTATCCCGTGCGTCCAGCACGATAGCCATCAGTACGACGACCATCACGTACGCTCGGTGGCCGCCACGGAGTACACCTGCCAATCGGTACTCGCGGATATGCAGTGCGGCCGCCACCCGAGCACGACGTCCCATTGATACTCCATTTTTTGATGACCAACGTCCGGGTACGGCCGAGTCCGACTCGTCGGTCTGAGGGACACCGGTCCGCGCCACCGGCTCTTCGTTCGCGCGCTCGGTCCGGCACTGCCGGATACGCCCCCTTCGATTCAGTCCGTGGGCGCACCGCTCGGGCCGTCGAACCGGGCTCGAACCTGAAGATATTTTACGCTACCGTGTGAAATCCGGGTAATGGGTACCGATCAAAGCACGAACCGTCGCCTGAGTAAGGTAGAGCGGGTCATCGAGACGTACGACTTAGACGGGTTCGGCGAGCAACTCGCCGAGCGGTGGACGGCCCCCGAGGACAGCGATAGCCTCCGGGACCTCGCGGATCTGATGAACGAACGGGTGCTCGACGCCGCGCTGCGCGAGGCGGGCGAGGACGTTCTCGAAGGCGAGGTGGAGAACCTCTATACGCTTCTCACCGGCGACGAGACCACGGAGGGGATGCGCGTTCAGGCGAAGAACACGCTCCAGTCCCGCGGCGTCGACGTCGACCAATTGCTCTCGGACTTCGTCTCTCATCAGGCGGTCTACACCTATCTGACGGAGATTCGGGGCGTCTCGAAAGAGTCCTCGTCCGGAAACAGAATCGACAACGTCGTCGAGTCCATCCAGCGACTCCGCGGTCGACTGGTCGCGGTCATCGAACAGAGCCTGAGCTCGCTCCGCAACACGAGCAAACTCCGGCTCGGAGACTTCGACGTCCTCGTCGATACGCAGGTGTACTGCCGAGACTGCGGGACGCAGTACGAAGTCGTCGAACTGCTTCGGCGCGGCGGGTGCGACTGCGACGAAAGCACGTCGAACTAAACGATTACATACTTAGCTCTGTCACATTCCGCTCGATTCAACGGGTGATTTTATATTGATGTACCTATAGCATCAAGGTATGAGCTCAGAACAAGTGTCAAGATCCAAAGTCCACCTTTCGGTCGAGAACATCGGTGGCATTGACAACCTGTCAACGTCGTTCGAGCCGGGTGTGACGGTGTTGGCGGGTCGGAACGCCACGAACCGAACGTCGCTCTTGCGGTCCATCATGGCCGCACACGGGAGCGACGACGTCGCGCTCAAAGGCGACGCAGACGAGGGGTCGGTCGAACTCACGATCGGCGACGAGACGTACACCCGGACGTTCGAGCGACAGGGCGACGCGGTCATCTCCGGTGGGAACCCGGTCCTCGACGACCCGGACCTCGCTGACCTGTTTGCGTTCCTGCTCGAAACGAACGACGCCCGGCAGGCGGTCGCCCGCGGCGACGACCTCCGCGACCTCATCATGCGCCCGGTCGACGTCGAGTCGATAAACGAGCAGATCGAGTCGCTCCAGCAGGAGAAACGCGACATCGCCGACGAGCTCTCGACGCTCAGCAACCTCTCTGACCGCCTGCCGCAGCTCGAACGCCGGCGGACGAAGCTCGAAGACCAAATCGAGGAGAAAGAAGAGGAACTCGCCGAGAAAGAAAAAGAGGTCGAGGAGTACGACGCCAGCGTGAGCGAGCGTCAGGAAGTCGAGAGCGAACTCGAATCCAAGCTCGGCGACCTCCGGAGCAAGCGCCGCGACATCAACGACGTCGACCGCCGCATCGAGACGGAGAAACAGAGCCTCGACGCGCTCGAATCCGAGGAAGACGAACTTTCGGACGACGCCGAGGACCTCCCCGAGGTCGTCGGCGGCAAGATCGACGAAATCGACTCCGAGATCAGCCGGCTCCGGACGCGCCGACAGGAGATTCAGTCGACCGTCAACGAGCTTCAGTCCGTGATTCAGTTCAACGAGGAGATGCTCTCTGGAACCTCCTCGGACGTCGTCGACGCGCTCCGAGACGCCGACGACTCCGGCGGGAGCGTCACCGACCAACTGCTCGGCGACGACCAGGTCGTCTGCTGGACGTGCGGCTCCGAGGTCGACAAGTCCGAAATCGAAGGGACGATCGAACGTCTCCGGACGCTCCGCGAGGAGAAACTCGAAGACAACCGCGAACACCGCGAACAGCTCTCCGAACTCGAAGACGAGAAGTCCACCTACGAGCGCCGCCAGCGCGAGCGCGACCGCATCGAGCGCCGCCTGTCTGAAATCGAAAGCGAGCGCGAGACTCGCCAGGAGCGCATCGAGGAGCTCAAGTCCGACCGCTCGGACCTCGAAGCCGAAATCGAGTCGCTCGAACAGACGGTCGACGAACTCGAAAGCGAGGAACACGGCGACCTGCTCGACCTCCACCGCGAGGCGAACCAGCTCGAATACGACCTCGGACGCCTCCGCAGCGACCTCGAAGACGTCGAAGACGAAATCGACGACATCGAGCGCAAACTCGACGAGCGCGACGAACTCGAAGCGGCCCGCGAGGACATCGAAGACGAACTCGAAGAGCTCCGGACGCGTATCAAGCGCCTCGAATCCGAGGCCGTCGAGGAGTTCAACACCCACATGGACGACGTGCTCGACGTGCTCGAATACGACAACCTCGAACGCATCTGGATCGAGCGCACCGCAAAGCGGGTTCGGGAGGGCCGAAGGAAGGTCACGAAGTCCGTCTTCGACCTCCACGTCATCCGGACGAACGAAGACGGCGTGAGCTACGAGGACTCCGTGGCGCACCTCTCGGAGTCCGAGCGCGAGGTGACCGGCCTCGTGTTCGCGCTCGCGGGCTACCTCATCCACGACGTCTACGAGACGGTGCCGTTCATGGTCCTCGACTCGCTTGAGGCCATCGACTCGAACCGCATCTCGCGGCTCGTGGACTACTTCGCCGACTACGCCGACTACCTCGTCGTCGCCCTCCTCGAAGAGGACGCGCAGGCCGTCGACAGCGCGTACCCGCGCTACTCGCCGGCGTAACGAGGTCGTTCTCGTTTTCTGTTTTTTCGACCCCGAACTGTGCCGCGTCTCGGCCGAAGTGGTCCGTTTCGAGTTACACTAATAGCGATGTAACGTTGACCGGAGAACTGCGAGGACGACTGCGGCGCGTTCAGGAGAGCGCGATGCTCAGTTCGAGTTCCTCGGCGATGCCGAGGAGGACCTCGGTGAGACGGTCGAACTGCTCGCCTTTCATTCGGTTTGAGGGGCCGGCGACGCTCAGCGCGCCGAACACGTCGCCGTCCGGTCCCATGACGGGAGCGCCGACCGCGCGGACGCCGCTAATCTGCTCTTCGACGTTCAGCGCGTAGCCGCGCTCTCTGATCTCGTCGAGTTCGTCGAACAGCGCCTCCTCGTCGTGAATCGTCTGTTCGGTCTCCTTCGGGAGGCCGATCCGGTTGATGATTTCTCGGACCCGCTCTCGCGGCATATTGGCGAGAATGGCCTTCCCGCTCGCCGTCGAGTGGAGATAGACGCGCTTTCCCACCGTCGACTGCGTCCAGACGCCGTGTTTTCCGGGTGCGGTGTGGACGTACACGCCCCGCCCGTGCTCCTCGACGGTGAAAATCGAGCGCCGTTCCGACTCCTCGGAGAGGACGTTGGTGTAGTGTTCGGCCTTCCCGAATTTTCGTTTCCGCGTCCGGACGAAGTTTCCGAGACCGAGGAAGCGAAGCCCGAGATGGTACGTATCGCCCTCTTTAACCACGTATTCCTGCGCTTCGAGGGTCGTCACGTGGGTGTGTGCAGTGCTCGGCGCGATGTCGAGTTCGCGGGCGATTTCGGTCACGCCGGCACCGTCGCGTTCCCTGAGCAATTCGACGATTCTGAGGGTTGTGACCGTCGTTTTGAGCGAGCGGTCGTTCGGGGTTTCGGTCATTACCTGCGGGTCGTCACCATTGCACATAGTCGTTTCGGCTCTCCCGAATACCAGTTGTTCGATGGCGAATGCGGGCCACGCTGTCGCCGAAACGAGTCGTTTGTGAACGATACGCACGCCCTGTGGCCGGACCGGGGTGCGACGCCCCGGCCCAGAGACGGCGAGGTCGGCGACCGAAATCGGCAGAGAGCGGTACGGACGCATCCGAAAGGCGGGGGGTACGCCGCTCGCACGATTTCGGCGTCTCCCGGTGTTCGCATTCGTTCCTCGTGAATAGTCTCTTCTGTGGGTTAATCGGAGCCCGAACGTCCACCGGTCCGGAAGTGTTATTATCGTTTCTCCAGTCGATTCGGACGAAACTCAATGAACCACAACGAGACGTTCGAAACGGTCGAGTCGCTGGAGGCGGAGCTCGTCTCGCTCGCCGAGTCGCTCTGGGAGACGCCCGAACTCGGGCTTCACGAGACCGAGTCCGCCGAGTCGCTTTCGTCGGTCCTCCGCGACGCGGGATTCGACGTCACCGAGGGCATCGGCGGGATGCCGACGGCGTTCAGCGCGACCTACGGCGAGGGCGACCCGCACGTCGGCATCCTCGGGGAGTACGACGCCCTGCCCGGGCTGTCCCAGACGGTGTCGTCGAGCAGGGAACCCGTCGAAGTCGGCGCGCCGGGCCACGGCTGTGGACACAACCTCTTCGGCGTCGCCGGCGTGGGGGCCGCCCTCGCCGCGAAGCGCGCCATCGACGACGGGCGGGCCGAGGGGACGGTCACGTTCTTCGGCTGTCCCGCCGAGGAGATTCTCGTCGGCAAGGTGTTCATGGCCCGCGACGGGGCGTTCGACGACCTCGACGCCGCGCTCACGTGGCACCCGAGCCACCTCAGCGCGCCGTTCATGGCGCAGACGCTCGCGATGAACTCCGTCGAGTACACGTTTCACGGCGAGTCGGCCCACGCCGCCGACAGCCCGCAGTCGGGTCGGAGCGCGCTCGACGCCGTCGAACTGCTGAACACCGGGTCGGAGTTCATGCGCGAGCACGTCTCCGACGACGCCCGCATCCACTACACCATCCCCGACGGCGGCGGCGCGCCCAACGTCGTCCCCGCGGAGGCGACGGCGTGGTTCTACGTCCGCGCGCCGACCCGCGACGAGGTCGACCGCATCACCGACTGGCTCGACGACGTGGCCGAGGGCGCGGCGCTCATGACCCAGACGACGGTGTCGCGGCGGTTCCACACCGGCTGTTACGACTACGTGGCGAACCACGCGCTGTCGGATACACTGCTGGAGAACATGCGACTCGCCGGCCCCATCCCGTACACCGACGAGGACCGCGAGTTCGCCGCGGAGCTTCGGGAGACGCTGTCGGCGGAGACCATCGAGGCGCGGACGGCGCAACTCCCCGAGGAGCGGCGGGAGGCGGCGCGCTCGTCGGTGCTGTATCCGGACGCCCAGCCCTCCTACGACGTGGGGACCGTGCTCAACGGCTCGACGGACGTCGGCGACGTGAGCTGGATTACGCCGACCGCGCAGTTCTGGGCGGCGTCGTGGCCGGTGGGGACGCCCTCGCACACGTGGCAGGCGGTCGCCGCAAACGGGAGCTTCGGGTCGAAGGCCGCGGTGTACGCCGCGAAGGTCCTCGCGGCGACGACGCTCGACCTGTTTTCGGACGAGGCGCTGGTGGCGGCGGCCCGCGAGGAGTTCGAGGCGTCCGTGCCCGGCGAGTACGAGACGGCGCTGCCGGAGGGGACGGAGCCGCCGTTCCACCTCACGCTGTAGGCGGCGAGCGTCGGGAAAATCAGCCCTCGTTTCGGCTCCGGTTCCGGTACGCGGTTTCGCTCGCTTCTGTCCGTTCTTCCGTCGCCGAGACTCGCGTTACTCCAGTTCCGACCGGAGGTGCGTCAGGATGCGGTCGGTCGTCGCCTCGATGACGTCTTCGAGGAACTCGGGATCGGACTGCGTCGGGTCGCCGAGGCCCCCCTCGACGGTCAGGTCGTCGAAGTGGGCGTACTGGCGGACCTCGTAGCGGTTCTTCTTCGTCTGCGGCGTCTTGCGGTCGCCGCGGACGAGGTCGGGTCGGTAGTGTTCGATGACGCTCGTCTCGTACTCGCCGGCGTGACCCCACTCGGTGCCGAACCGCGCTTCCAACTGGTCGCGGGCGAAGTCGGTCCAGTGGGCGTAGTACGAGTCGAGTTCGTGGTCGCGCTGGAGTCGGTCGAGGGCGAGTTTGTGCGGCTCGATGTTGCCCCCGTGGAAGTTGGCGACGAGAAACCGGGTCGCGCCGTGGCGCTGGACCGACCGGCCCACGTCGATGATTATCTCTTGGTACGTGTCGGCTCCGAGCGAAATCGTCCCCGCGTAGTTGATGTGGTGCTCCGAGTAGCCGTACGGGAGGACCGGCAGAACGAGGAGATTCAAGTCGTGTTCCGGCGCGGCCGCGGCGAGTTCCGCGGTCAGGTTCTCCGCCCGGATGGAATCGACCGAGGTCGGGAGGTGCGTCGAGTGCTGTTCGGTTGCCCCGCAGGGGAGCACGACGAAGTCCGCCTCGTCGAACGCGGTTTCGGCTTCCTGCCACGTCATCTCCGCTAGGAGCGACTGTGACTCCGTTGAGTCCATAGAGAGATACGCACAGTTCCGATATATAATGGTTCACAATTAGGCAGTCTGAGTGGGTAAGCGGAAACGAGTGCACAGTATGCAAATGCTTATGTTGGTGATGCCGAAATGATTCGGCGTCAATGATGAGAGAGAGTGTCTCACGTAGAGATATACTGAAAACGACGGGTGCGTCGATACCCGTCCTGCTCGCCGGTTGTACGTCCGACTCCGGGTCCGAAGCGACGACCGAGGGCGACGGTGGCGGCGGCGAAACGACTACGAGTGGCGGCACGGAGACGGCTGCCGGGAGTTCCGGCGCGACGATACGCATCGGCCAGTCGCTGAACCCCGTTCGATTCGACCCGATAACCCAGCTTTCGAACCCGGACGCGCTCGTCGCCAACCGAGTGTTCAGCCAGCTGTACACCTACGGCGAGGGGACGGACGTGGTCCCGAACCTCGCGACGAGTATGCCGACCATCGAGCGGGACAACACCCGTTACACCGTCGAGATCGTCGACAACGCGATGTTCCACAACGGCGACCCGGTCACCGCCGAGGACGTGGCCTACTCGTTCCGCGCGCCCATCGAGGAGGAGACGCCCCTCCTGGGCATCTTCAGCGTCATCGACTCCGTCGAGGCCATCGACGAGACGACGGTCCAGTTCGACCTCTCGAACCCCTACGCGATGTTCCAGCACGTCCTCACCCATCAGGTCGTGCCGGAGACCGTCCGCGAGGAGGACAAGGAGGCGTTCAGCACCGAACAGCCCATCGGTTCGGGGCCGTTCCGGTTCGTCGAGTGGGAAGAGAGCAACTACGTCACGCTCGAACGCTGGGACGACTACTGGGGCGACGAACTGCCCAACGTCGCCGGCGTCGAGTTCACGCCCATCACGGAGTCGACGACGCGCGTCACCAACCTCAGAACGAGCGACGTGGACGTCATCGAGACGATTCCGCCGCGGCTCTGGGACACCGTCGAGAGCACCGAGGACACGAGCATCTCCGAGGTGGAGAGCGTCGGCTACTTCTACGTCGCGTTCAACTGCAACGAGGGGCCGACCGCCGACAAGCGCGTCCGCGAGGCCATCGACTACAGCTTCTCGATGGACGACGCGGTCGAACGCTACATCGACCCGGCCGGACTCCGCCAGTACGGCCCGCTTCCGGGTCCGATGGTCGAAGAGTGGGACATGCCGCTCGAAGAGTGGATGGAGATTCCGAACGACAAGGACGTCGAGCAGGCGACGGCGCTGTTCGAGGAGGCCGGCGTCCCCGCCGACTGGGACGCGAAAATCATCGTCCCGCCGGACGACAACCGCGAGAACATCGGCCTCTCTATCGCCAACGGCATCAAGGAGGCCGGCTACGAGGCCCACGTCGAACGGCTCGACTGGGGCGCGATGCTCAGCCGCGCGTACACCGGAAACGCCTCGGACTACAACATCTACGTCCTCGGATGGGTCCGCTACCCCGACCCCGACGACTTCATCTACAACCTGTTCCACGAGGACTCCGAGGGCGTGAATCAGGGCGTCTACTACCGGAACGACGAGGTCATGGCGCAGATTCAGGGCGCGCGCGAGTCGACCGACCGCGACGAGCGCCAACAGCTCTACCAGTCGGCCATCTCGACGCTCTTGGAGGAGAAGGTCCACCTCCCCGCGTTCAACTACAAGAACTCCTACGGGGTGAAGTCCACCGTCAGCGACTTCCAGGTACACCCGGTCTCGCCGCAGAACCCGCGGCTCCTCACCTCCTACAACAACGTCTCGGTCGACAGATGATCTCCAACAGACGGTAACAGTTACCAAACGTTATATGCTCTCTCCCCATCCACCCTATCAATGACGACAACCGGCTACATCGGACGGCGATTACTCCAAATCGTCCCGGTCTTGTTGTTCGTCGTTACGGTCACGTTCGTCCTCATCAACTCGATTCCCGGCGACCCGGTTCGCATCTTGGTCGGGCCGAGCGCCGACGCGGCGGCCATCGAGGCCGCTCGCGCGAGGTACGGCCTCGACCAGCCGCTGTACGTCCGGTACGTCAAGTACGTCGCGGCGGTCGCCACGGGCGACTTCGGGACGAGCATCCACTACGGGGGAGTCCCGGTCACGGAGAAGATTCTGGAGCGGCTTCCGGTGACGCTGCTCCTCCTCGCGTCGAGTTTCACCCTCGCTATCGGCTCGGCGATTCCGCTGGGTATCTTCGCCGCCAAGAACCGTAACAACGGCTACGACCACCTCGCTCGCATCACGTCGCTCGTCGGCGTCAGCACGCCCAGCTTCTGGGTCGGCCTGCTGCTCATCATCGTGTTCGCGTACTACGGCGACCTCCTGCCGCCGAGCGGGCTCGTCATGCCGTGGGCGGACCCCGCGTCGGTCGACGGCGCGACGTCGAGACTGGACGTGCTGGCGACCGCGGCGTCGCATCTGATACTCCCCTCTATCACGCTGGGGACGCTCCAGATGGCGGCCATCACGCGCATCGAGCGGTCGTCGATGCTCGAAGTGCTCAACAAGGACTACGTCCAACTCGCCCGCGCCTACGGCGTCTCCGAGCGGACGATTCTCCGGCGGCAGGCGTTCAAGAACGCGCAACTGCCGGTGCTCACGGTTATCGGCATCCAGATGACGACCGCCCTCGGCGGCGCGGTGCTGACCGAGACGGTCTTCAACATCAACGGGATGGGGAACCTCATCATCACCGCGGTCCGAGCGCAGGACTACCAGCTCATCATGGGCACGACGATATTCTTCGCCATCGTGTTCGTCCTCGGCGTGCTCGTCGTGGACGTGCTGTACGCGGTCATCGACCCGCGCATCTCCTACGGGGGTGGTGCCGGTGAGTGATTCGACGGCCGCCGTCGGCGACTCGGCTCACACGGGCGGCGTCGCGGACGCGGGCGAGCGGAGCTCTGTCTCCCGCACGTCGCAGGTGCTCCGACAGCTCAGGCGCAATTCGGCGTCGCGCGTCGGCCTCTACGTCATCGGGCTCGTGACGCTCGTCGCGCTGGTGACGACCATCGACGCCGACCTGTTCGACTACCAGTTCGCGGCGACGTACTGGTACCATCCGGAAAGCGACTCCGCGGGCAGCGCCATCCTGCTCCCGCCGGTCGGCATCGAAAACAGCTTCGGGACGGGGACGTGGGCCCATCCGCTCGGGACGGACCACCGCGGCCGCGACGTGCTCGTCAGACTGGTGTACGGAACGCGCATCGCCGTTCAGGTGGGTCTCATCGCGACGGGCATCGGGATGACCATCGGGACGGTCGTCGGTGCGGTTTCGGGCTACTACGGCGGCTGGGTCGACGACGTGCTTCAGCGGTTCGTCGAGTCGCTGTACGCGATTCCGTTCCTCATCCTCGTCATCGCCATCATGTCCGCGTTCGGCCGCGAGCTCGGCATCGCCATCGTCGGCGTCTCCATCACGACGATTCCGGTGTTCACGCGCCTGATTCGCTCGCAGGTGCTGAGCGTCCGGGAGATGGAGTACGTCGAGGCCGCGAAGGCCGCCGGCGTCCGCGACCGCCACATCATCTTCCGCCACATCATCCCCAACAGCTTCGCGCCGGTGCTCGTCCAGTCGACCTTGCAGGTCGGCGTGAACATCCTCATCGTCGCGTCGCTGTCGTTCCTCGGGTTCGGGGTCCAGCCCCCGACGCCGTCGTGGGGGCAGATGCTCGCCCACTCGCGGCAGTACATGATCGTCAACCCGTGGTTCAGTCTCTGGCCCGGCCTCGCGATTCTCGCGACGGTCGTCGGCTTCAACCTGCTGGGCGACGGCCTGCGCGACGCAATCGACCCGCGGTCGAACGACTGACGATGAACGGACGACACCTCTCACCGACCGTTCGCCGCGGGCCCGGGAGTCGCCCGGCCTCCGCCAGTCGCTCGCCCGCCGAACCACCGCTCCCTACTCGGGGCGGCGTCGGAACTCGCTCTCGCGGTTCTGCAGAGGCACCCATCTCACGCACCGGCGCCCCCCACGATTCCACGACCAATGTCTGACACGCTACTCACCGTCCGCGACCTGCACACCCACTTCCGCACCGACGCGGGGACCGTCCGGGCCGTCGACGGTATCTCGTTCGAGGTACAGCGCGGCGAAGTGCTCGGTATCGTCGGCGAAAGCGGCGCGGGAAAGAGCGTCGCGGCGCGGAGCATCATGCGCCTCATCGACTCGCCGGGCGTCATCGTCAACGGCGAGGTCCGCTTCGAAGACGACCTGCTCGTCGGCGTCGAGCGCGGCGACGACCCCGACGGCGAACCCCGGCAGGACCCCGAGATGCTGTCGAGCCGCGAGATTCGCGAGCGCGTCCGGGGCCGCGAAATCGCGATGATATTTCAGGACCCCACGGAGAGCCTCAACCCGGTGTTCACCGTCGGCGAGCAGTTGAGCGAGATTATCGGGCTCAACCGCGACGTGTCGGCGGCCGAAGCCGAGGCCATCGCGGTCGAGCGCCTCCGCGAGGTCGGCATCCCCGAGGCCGAACGCCGGATGGACGACTACCCCCACGAGTTCTCCGGGGGGATGCGCCAGCGCGTCCTCATCGCGATGGCGTTCGCGTGCGAACCGAGCCTCGTCATCGCCGACGAGCCGACCACCGCGCTCGACGTGACCGTCGAGGCGCAGATTCTCGACCTCGTGAAGGACCTCGCGGCGCGCTACGACACGTCGTTCGTCTGGGTCACCCACGACATGGGCGTCGTCGCCGAGATATGCGACCGCGTGGCCGTGATGTACCTCGGCGAAATCGTCGAGCAGGCGACCGTCGACGACCTCTTTCACGACACGAAACACCCCTACACCGAGGCGCTCCTCGGGTCGATTCCGCGGCCCGACCGCGACGTGGACGGCCTGTCGCCCATCGAGGGCATCATGCCGGAAGCCATCAATCCGCCGCAGGGCTGCCGCTTCCACACGCGGTGTCCTCACGCCCGCGAGGCGTGTCTGCACGCCCACCCCGACGCCCGCGTCGTCGACGGCGGGAGCGAACAGGCCCGAGACGTAGAAACCGCTGACGGCACCGCTCTCACCGAAGTCGCCGCCGCGCCGCACCGAGCGGCGTGCCTGCGCAACGACGCGTTCGCCGAGGCGGGCTACTGGGAGAGCGTCCCGCTCGACGACGCCGAGTCGGTGTCGGCTTCGACCGCCGCCGAGTCGGCTTCCGATTCCGCCGGTGACGCCGCCACCGACGCTACCGGCCCCACCGACGCCCCTGACGCTACCGCCGCCGCCAGCAACGGCTCCACCGTCGACCCGGACGCCGACCCGCTGCTCAGCGTGCGCGACCTGCGGAAGTACTTCGACGCGAGCGACGGCTTCCTCGACCGCCTCCGGTTCGACCGCGACGCGGGGCTGCTCCCCTTCTCGGCCGACCGCGAGCACGTCCGCGCGGTCGACGGCGTCTCGTTCGACATCCTGCCCGGCGAGACCCTCGGCCTCGTCGGCGAGTCCGGGTGCGGGAAGTCCACGCTCGCGCGGACGCTCCTCCGGTTGGTCGACCCGACGTCCGGCGACATCGTCTTCGACGGGGAGAACCTCGCCGAACTGTCGAAGGAGGAGCTTCGGAAGCGCCGCAAGCGCATGCAGTTCGTCTTTCAGGACCCGCAGGCGTCGCTCGACCCGCGGATGACCGTCGGCGAAACCGTCGAGGAGCCGATGCGGGCCCACGGGCTCTACGAGGGCGACCGCGAGGGGCGGGCGCGCGAACTGCTGGAGACGGTCGGTCTCGACGCCGACCACTACAACCGCTATCCGCACCAGTTCTCCGGCGGTCAGCGCCAGCGGGTCAACCTCGCGCGGGCGCTCTCTGTCGACCCCGACTTCATCGTCTGCGACGAACCGACCTCGGCACTCGACGCGTCGGTGCAGGCGCAGGTGCTCAACACGATGAAGGAACTTCAGGACGAGTTCGGGCTGACGTACCTGTTTATCAGCCACGACCTGAGCGTCATCCGCCACGTCTGCGACCGCGTGGCCGTGATGTACCTCGGCGAACTGGTCGAACTCGCGGACAAGGACGACCTGTTCGAGTCGCCGAAGCACCCCTACACCCGGGCGCTCCTCTCGTCGATTCCGGTGCCCGACCCGCGGGTGTCCCGCGAGACGGTCCCGCTGTCCGGCGACGTCCCGTCGCCGATTCATCCGCCCACCGGCTGTCGGTTCCACACCCGGTGTCCGAGTCTCGTCGCCCCGGCGGAACTCGGCCTCGGTGACGACGAGTGGGACCGCGTGCGCCGGTTCGTCAGGGCCGTCCAGCGCGAGTCCCCGGACGTCGTCGCCGACGATGCTCGCGCGACCTACTTCCCAGACGGCCTCCCAGCCGGCGACGCCGGCGCGACCGTCGAGCACGCGCTCTCGCTCGCGGCCGATGGCGCGTGGCGCGACGCCGCGTCGCTCCTGACCGAGACGTTCGTCGAGCCGAGCGTCTGCACCTCCGAGGTGCCGACGCTGGACTCGCCCGGCGGACTCGACCGTATCGTCAGCTGTCACCACTACTCCTGAAAAGCGCCGCCGCCTTTACTTCGTCCTCACGCCGACCCGAATCGGTCGGCGACCTCGCCCACGGTTTCGAAGGCGACGCCCGGCGCGTCGGCGACGTGTTCGACGAACGATTCGAGCCGGGCGAGCCGGTGGGACTGCCCGATGACCTGCGGGTGCATCGTGAGGACGAACACGCCGCCGTCGACGTTGTCGACCATCCAGTCGAACTGCTCGCGCCACTGGCGGAACACCGCTTTCTCGTTCGCGTAGCCCCGCTCGCGGTTGAACGCGAACGCCGGGAAGTCGTCGCGTTGCCACGACACGGGCACCTCGACGATGTCGGTCTCGGTGCCGCGTTCGAAGGGGGCGTCGGCGGGCGCGGCCCACCCCTCGCGGACGCGGTACGGCTCGAAGTCGGTCGCCATCTGGCTGGAGTCCCACTCGAAGCCGAGTTCGTCGAGGATGCCGAGCGTGTGGGTCGAAAAATCCCACGAGGGCGAGCGGTAGCCGGTCGGCCGCCGGCCCGTGAGGTCGACGATGCTCTCGACGCCGCGTTTCACGTCGTCGTACTCGGCCGCCCTCGACTCGTACTGTCGCGGGCGGGTGTGCGACCAGCCGTGGTGCTGGACGTCGTGGCCGCGGCTCCACACCTCCTCGGCGGCCTCGGGGAAGCTGTCGATGGTGTGGCCCGGCGTGAACCACGTGGCCTCGACGCCGAACTCGTCCAAGAGGTCGAGGACGCGGGGCGCGCCCACGTCGACGCCGAACAGTCCTCTCGACAGTTTCGTCGGGCTGTCCGGCGACCCGAAGGAGTGTATCCACGAGGAGACGCCGTCGAAGTCGAACGTGAGGCAGACGCTGTGGTGAGTCACGCTTCGACCTACGAAAATCGATGTGATAGCTGTTTCCATGCCGCACTCCCGTCCGGCGACCTATCGTCTCCTGCCTCGCGAGTTACCGAAACGCCGGCGCGACGCGCTCGGCGAACAGTTCGGCGCTCGTCGTCTCGGGGAAGTCAACGAACTCGACGACGACTTCGCCGAAGCCCATCCCATCGAACGTCTCCAGTCGCTCGCGGACCTGCTCGGGCGTGCCGACGAGCGGGTACTCGCTGTCGGCGACGTTCTCGGGTTTGAACCGCGGGAAGTGTTCGTCGAGGAGGGCGTCGAGTTCCGCCTCGTCCTCGCGTATCAGACACCGCGCGAACCACGAGCGCTCTATCTCCTCGAACGGCCGGCCGTAGCCCTCGCAGTGGCGTTCCAGCACGTTCAGTTTGTGTCGCATCACCTCCGGCGGCCCCCAGAAGTTCCACGAGTCGGCGAACTGGGCGGTGATTCGGAGGGTGAACGACTCGCCGCCGCCGCCGACCATGATGGGCGGGTGCGGGTCTCGGACGGGATACGGCCGGCACATCGCCTCGTCGAGGCTGTAGTAGTCGCCGTCGAAGCTGACCGTCTCCTCGGTCCACAGGCGCTTGAGCATCCGAATCGACTCCTCCAGCATCCGGAGGCGAGTCGGCGCGTCCGGCCAGTCGTAGCCGTAGGCCCGCGCCTCGCTCTCCTTCCAGCCGGCTCCCATCCCGAGTTTCAGTCGTCCGTCGCTCACGGCGTCGAGGGTCGCGGCCTGCTTGGCGAGGAGCGCGGGGTTTCGGAAGTGGTTGTTCACCGTCTTCGGGTAGAGGTACACGTCTTCGGTCTCGCGGGCGATACCGGCCAGCGTGACGAAACACTCCGTCGTGGGGCCGGTGCCGGTCATGACGTGGTCGGGGACTGCGACGCCGTCGAAGCCGAGGCCCTCCATCGCCACGGCGAACTCGACCTGCGCGTCCCACGAGATCTCGTCGCAGAACGCCAACTGGGAGTGAACCGAGTCGCCGGCGCTGGTCGGAACGTTGACTGCGAACTGCATACGAACGGCTCACGCGCGACCACGAAAACAGTTACCACTTCTCGCATCGCGTCACCCGCTGCTACACTTCACTCGCCGTCACCCCAACACGTACTACGGTTCGCGCCCTCCGGAACAACATGACGGACCACCAGCGCGCGGCAATCGTGACCGGCGCGTCCAGCGGTATCGGTCGGGCGGTCGTCGAGCGACTCCGAGCGGACTACGACCACGTCGCCTGCTTCGACGTCGCGACCGGCGAGAACGACTGGGACGACGAGCGCGTCCACGAGTTCGCGGTTGACGTTCGCGACCCCGACGCGGTCGCGGACGCGGTGGCCGCGGTCGAATCAGTCGCCGACGTGGCGGCGCTCGTGAACAACGCGGGCATCTCGCGGGCCGTCTCCCTCGCGGACCTCGACCCGGACGAGTGGGACCGCGTCCTCGGCGTGAACCTCAAAGGGCAGTACGTCGTCGCCCGCGCCGTCGCCCCGGGGATGGTCGAACGCGGCGAGGGAGCCATCGTCAACGTATCGAGCGTCGCCGGCCTCCGCGGGAGCGCCACCGGCGGCGTCCACTACTCCTCGTCGAAGGCGGGCGTCTTCGGGCTGACGAAGGGGCTGGCGAAACAGCTCGGCCCCGAGGTGCGCGTCAACTGCGTCGCGCCGGGACTCGTCGAGACGCCGCTTCTCACCGAGTCGAACCTCTGGACCGAAGCGGCGCTCGCCGAGTACGCCGCCGACCTCCCGCTCGAACGCATCGGAACCCCCGAGGAAGTCGCCGACGTGGTCGCGTTCCTCTGCGACGGCGCGAGCTATATGACGGGCACGGTGCTGACGGTCGACGGCGGGTCGATGCTCCGGTGACGCGACGTGCGATGTACTCAGGGGCGGTTCCGCGTCGCGCCGACTGAGCCGACTGATATCGAACATATCAGAATAAATTTTATATATAATTTTGAATGTGTCGTTTTGATTTTCAATTCTTGCACGACTCGCCATCGGTGAGTCTCGTCGGTGGCCGCGATAGCGCAATCCGGCGGGAAAACGCGCTAGACCGCCCTAAATCTGCCCTTGGTCCTTTCTCCATGTCCGTGTGTCCGAGGTGACGACCGGACGAGCGTGGTTGGACTGAATGACCGTGTCGGTAGTCCGAGATTTCGACGGCGATGCTACCGACTGCTCCCGTCTATCCGAGGAGAAAGCGTCTATAGCGGGCTGGTAACCCGGGGACCCCGATGAATGAGGAGACGGGGATAGTGGTCTCTGGTCGATGCGAAACCGGCCAGTCGAGTGTCGAGAGAGAGCTCGGACGAATATATACAAAAATTGATTAGTTTGTAGTTCACTCAGATAATCGAGTACTCTGACACCACCGTTGGCCCGCAACGTTGAGTCTTTCAAAACATATTACGCAGCCGCCGCTGTACCGGACCCTCGGGCACAATCATGGACTACGTCAAAGAAGACGACACGGTCGTCGTCAGGTTGGACCCCGGCGAACAGGTCCTCGACTCGCTCGCGTCGGTGCGCGACGAGTTCGACATCGAACACGGCTTTCTCACGGGTATCGGTGCGGTCGACTCCGTCACGCTCGGCCACTACGACGTGGACGATCAGGAGTACCTCGAAGAGGAGTTCACGGGCCAGTTCGAGGTGACGAGCTTCCTCGGCAACATCGGCCCCGACAAGATTCACACGCACATTCAGGTCGGAACGCGCGACTTCGAGACGCTCGGCGGCCACTGTTCCGGCGCGCGCGTCTCCGGGACGTTCGAGGTCGTCATCCACCTCGGCGAGACGCCGTTGACCCACCACCTCGACGAGCGGACCGGACTCGACGTGTTCGATATCTGAACTGGCCCAGCTTGGGCCGAGCCGAGCCGAACTGAACCGAACCGAGCGAGCCGCGGTGCGGACACCCGGTTTCTTTTCTGTGCGACTGTCGCGGGTCGAGAGCGCCGCGCTCGTCGGGCGACGTGAGACGGTCCGGGGAAGAAAAGTCGGCGCTGTCGGGGCGTCGGCCGGTGGTGGAGGGCCGAAGCGAGGGGGTGGGGGGCGTGCGGTCGGCGGACTGGCCGGCGCCCCGAACGCGCCGAACGAGGGTTCCGGGGGGCGTCCGCCGACGCGGGTTCCGCCGCGGGGACGCGGCCGGGGACCGGTGGTCGCGTCGCCGTCGGCGGGGCAACCGCCGTTCCGTCTGAGTGCGGCCGGCGGCAACTATTCGTAGTCGGTACCCCACATTGTCGGTTCCTCGGTTACTACCGTGTGTAACGTGAGTAGCGTGAGTAGCATGTGTACGTCGGTATGTGTGGCTTCAGGCGCTCTACCGCCGGCTCGTGCGAGAATCTCCCAATCGAATGACTTTCGACGCGGGGGGTCGTGGCCGAGAGTGATAGATGAAACGACACCTCCGCGTTCACATCGTCCCCCTGTGGCGCGAACACGACCGCATCGTCGGCCCCATCGAGGACGACCGGCCGGATAAGGTCTACCTCCTCGAACACGACGACCCGTCGGTCGAGCGCCCGACGTATCACGAGGCGGTCGTCGACCGCATCGCCGACGTAATCGGCTCCCCACCGGACGTCGAATACTTGGACCTCTTCGACATGTACGAGGTGATGGGCGCGATTACGACCATCGCCGACTGGCACCCCGACGACTTCGTCCGCGTCAACGTCACCGCCGGCACCAAGCGCGCGGCCGTCGGCGCGACGATGGCCTGCATGGACGAACACACCGACGCCGAACCCTACGTCGTCGACCCCGAGGTCCGGCCGCACGGCCTCGACGCGCCGGTCACTGAGGGCTTCGAGCGGGCGTCGCTCCTGACCACCTACCAAATCGACTCTCCTTCACCCGACCAGGTCGCCGCGCTCGCCATCATCGAGGCCCACGACACCGACGCCAAACACGCGAAGAAGAAGACGCTCATCACCGAGGCGGCCCGCTACGGCCTCGACTTCATGCGCGGCCGCGTCGACGGCGACGCCGCCGACTACGACCCCGTCACCGGCGACTACAACGTCCTCGACAACCGCGTCACCGCGACGCTCGAACACCAGGGCTACGTCACCGTCACCCGTCGCGGAACCCGACGGTATCTCGAACTCACGGAGGAGGGCAGACAGACGCTCCGCGCGTTCCGCCACCGGGCCGAATCGGTCGTCTCGGACCTCGAAGCCCGGACCGAAGACCCCTCCGAGAACGTCGATTTCGCCCTCGACAACCCGGTCGACGCGCTCGTCGAAAATCGGTAGGGATAGTCGCCACTCTCGCACCCCGAGGGTAACTGTTAGTACAGTCGAGAAGATATGCTGACATATATGCCCTCCAACAAGCAGACGCGCAGAGCCGTCCTCGCGGCCGGCGGCGCGACCGCCCTCGCGTCGCTCTCAGGCTGTGTCGCCCGCGCGTTCAGTGCCCTCGACGTTGAGCGCGAGTACCGACGCGACGCGCCCGTCGGCGACGTGGCGGGTGCGTGGCCGACCTACCAGCGCGATTTCGCCAACACCGGCCACACGACCGACCCCGGGCCCTCGGCGGACGCGAGCGTCGAGCGAATCGCGTCGGGCGACGCGGCGCTCGGCACGTCGGTCGCGCTCGCCGACGGGCGCGGCGTGCTCGGCTACAGCGACGGCGAGGGCGAGGACGGGGTCTACCGCGCGCTCGACCTCGATTCCGAGACCGCTCCCGCCGAGTCCGACGACGCGTGGACCATCGACTACGCGTACGGCAAATCCACGCCCACGCTCGCCGGCGACGCGATGTTCGTCTCGACCGCCGAGTTCGTCGCGGCCTACGACGCCCGGACCGGCGAGCGGTGCTGGCGGACGAGCGAGGGTGGGTACGGGACTCCCGCGAACGCGCCGGTGCTCGCCGCGGGAACGCTCGTCGATGGCGGCGGCTCGACGGTCTTCGGGCGCGACCCCGCGACCGGAGAGGAGCGATGGAGCTACGACGCCGGCAGGGCGTCGCCGGGACTCGTCGCCCGCGACGGCGTCGTCTACACGCCAATCGGCGCCGACGGACTCGCCCTCGGCGTCGCCGCGCTCGACGCCGCGACCGGCGAGGAGCGGTGGCGACGCGAGGACATCCCGCAGACCGGCGTCCCATTCGCGGTGGGCGACGCTCACCTCTACTACAACGCCCACCGCGGGAACGTGTTCGCCCTCGCCCTCGAAGACGGGTCGACGCAGTGGCGGGCGTCGATCCCGCTCCCGGAGAACGGAAGCCCGCAGACCGCCGTCGCGGGCGACACGCTTCACGTCCAGTCCTCGCGGGGGAGCCTCGCCGCGTTCGACGCCGCCGACGGCGCGACGAACTGGTCGCTGTCGCTCGATGCGGATACGTTCTCCCGACCGCCGGTCGTCGCCGACGACACCCGGTTCGTGGCGACCGACGACCGAATCTCCGCAATTTCGGCGGCGTCCGGCGAGGAACTGTGGTCGAAGGCGCTCGACGCCCGTCCGACGGGCGGTCTGTCGGTCCGCGGGTCTGAACTCTACTTCGCCGGAACCGGAAGGAACCCCGGCGTGTTCCGCGTGGCCGACTGACGGCCGCGGGCCGTCGTCGTCGAGTTTGTCGCCCGCGGCGAGACCATGAACCGCCTCGCCGTCAGTCGAACGTGTACGTCCGATACCGTCGAATCGCGTACCGGTACGAGCCGTAGGAGACGCCGACGGTCACGAGGAGGTACAGGCCGAGTCCGACGGCGAGAAGCGGCGTCGCCGAGACGTGGCCGGTGACGCCGAACCACGTGGCAACGAGGCCGATGACGGTGCCGGGGCCGACGACGAACATGAACGCCATCAACACGAGCGTCGAGGGAACGACCGTCTTCGCGCCCCAGAACTCGCGTTCCTCGTATATCGGGTAGGCCGCGCCGATGCCGACCGCGAAGGCCGCGGCGGCGACGCACATGAAGACGCCGACGAGCGCGAACCCGACCGCCGACAGCGGCGACGTGCCGAGGGCGACGGTCAAAAGCGGGAGCGCCGCGGCGACCGGCACGCCGAGGACGACCCCGGCGAGCACGCGCCCGCGGACCAGCGCCCGCGGCGCAGTCGCCGTCAACAGCAACAGCGGGAACTGCGGGCGGTCGTCGCCGAGGGGATTGAGGCCGAACGTCGCGCCCGCCAGATAGGTCCCGAGGCCGGCCCCGCTCGCCGCGAGAAGCGGCCCGAGACCGTCGGCCGAGGACTGGACGATGGTCGTCCCGAGCGGGCCGAGGAAGAACGCCAGCATCACGAGGTGCGTGAACTTCTGGGGGTGGCGGACGCCGCGGACGAGCAGGCCCCACGCGACGCGGCCGCCTTTCGTCGCCGACAGCGGTCGGGGGACCGAGAAGCCGCCGGGCGAGCCGTTCGCCTCCGCGTCCGCCGCCGCCGACGAGCCTCGGTCGCCACCGGTCGCGCGGTCGGTGAACCAGAGCGCGCTCGCCTGTCGGGTGGCGACGACGAGGCCGACGGGCGTGAGCGCGACGATGGCCGCGAAGGTGGCGACGGCGACCGCAGAAAACGGTCTGGCGAGCGGCGTTCCGACGAACGCGAGCGCGAGGTAGTCGCCGAGCGGGCCGACCGCCAGCGTCGCCGCCAGCCACTCGACCGGGAGCGACCCGTCGGCCAGCGACCGGCCGACCGACTGCGAGACGAGGACGAACGCGACCGTCGCGACGAAGCCGACGACCTTGAGAATCCGCCGGACGCCGGGCAGGCGCTCGAACGCGCGGAGCACGGCGATGCCGGCCGCGTAGCCCCAGACGGTCGTACAGCACGCGAGCGGGACGACGACGAGGGCCGCCGTCACCAACAGCGACGGCGCGCCGAGACCGGCCGTGAACGTCGCGGCGACGACCGCGAACGGGAGTCCGAACCAGAGGGCGACGCGCCCGATTTCGGCCGCGATGAGTCCGATGACGACGGCCCGCGGATGGACCGTCGTCAACACGAGCGACTCGTGTTCGACGCGGCCGATGCGTTCGAGCGTTCGGAACGTCGCCAGAACCGCGAGCGCCACGGGCACCCCGGTGGCGGCGAGGTCGAAGAAGGGAATCTCGGTCACCGACTGCGCGCTTCGGCCGGCGACGTAGACGACCGGGAGCGAAAACAGGAGGCTGCCGCCGAAAAACAACAGGAGTAACAGGAGCCCGACGATTCGGCGCGTCTCGGAGGCGTATCCGCGGAGGCTCCGCACGAACTCGGCGCGCCCGATTCGCAGGCCGTGGCGAACGTCTCGTCGGAGGCTCATTCGTCTTCGACACCCGACAGTTGCGGCTCGTCGCTCGTGACCGCGAGGAACGCGTCTTCGAGCGAGCCCTCGCCGCCGGTCTGGGCGCGCGATTTCACCTCGTCGGGCGTCCCCTCGGCGACGACGCGACCGTCGAACAGGACGCCCACCTCGTCGGCGACGGCCTCCACGACGGGGAGGATGTGCGTCGAGAGGAAGACGGTCGACCCCGAGTCGGCCACGTCGCCGATGGACGTCCGAATCTGCCGGGCCGCGCGGGGGTCGAGCCCGGAGGTCGGCTCGTCGAGAAACAGCACGTCCGGCTCGTGGAGCACGCTCTGGATGAACGCGGTCTTCTGTTTCATCCCCTTCGAGTACGTGCCGATGCGCTTGTTCGCGTCGCCGACGAGGTCGAACTGGTCGAGCAGGTCGTCGATGCGCGTCTCGGCCGTCTCCGACGGAATGTCGCGGAGGTCGGCGACGTAGTCGAGCTGTTCGCGGGCGCTGAACTCGTCGTACAGCGGCGGCGTCTCCGGGAGGTAGCCGACGTGGGGTGCGAGCTGTCGACGGTCACTCGCGTCGAGTCCGCAGATGCGGACCGAGCCACCGGTCGGCTGCGAGAGTCCCGTCAGAATGCGCATCGTCGTCGTCTTCCCCGCGCCGTTCGGCCCGAGGAAGCCGTACACTGTTCCGCTCGGAATCGACAGCGAGACGCCGTCGAGCGCGACCTCGGAGCCGTACGATTTCCGGAGGTCAGTCGCTTCGATGGCGACGGCCGCGTTCGTGGAGGGCATGGGACGACCCCCGATTCACCCTCCGGACGCCTAACGGTTGCGACTTGATACACGAGCGACAGAACCGCGTCGATTCGCCCGCCGTCTCAGGGAGTCGTCGTCTCGGGGTTCGTCGGGCGAATCGACCGATAGAACGCCGTCGAGTACGCGGCGAAGAAGCCGCCGATGAGACCGCTGAAGAGCACGAGTCCGACCGCGAGGGCGACCATGCCGACGACGCCGACCGTCGGGAGACTCGAAAACGCCGACGCGGCGGGAGCGCCGGTACCCGACCCGGCCACCGCGGTCCCTTGGTGCCGGAGCGACGGGGTGAGCAGGAGCGAGATGACGACAGCGAACGCGCCGGCGAGGACGCCGCCGAGGCCGGTGATGACCGAGTAGCCGAGGACCGAGACGATGTTGCGCCTGACGCAGGAGACGCTTCGCTTGATGCCGTCGACCGCGCCGAGGTCGTCGATGACGATGGCGTGGCCGAAGAACTGCACGACGAACACCACGGCGAGGTAGGTGAGGGCCACGGCGAGGACGACGACGGCCAGAATCGCGAGCGCGACGGTACTCGTCTCCCCGCCGACTCCGAGGACGGCGATGCCGACGAACACCGAGGCGAAGACGCCGACGAACGACAACACGAGATTGACGGCCAGCAGGGAGAAGTACACCACGAGCAGCGAGACGTAGTGTGACCTCCCCTCGCTGACGAACGTGCCGAGCGAGGTGCGACCGTCGATTGCCTCGTTGGCCATGCCGAGGACGCCGCCGAGGAAGAACGGGGCGATGAATATCGTGAGTCCGCTGAACCCCAGCGAGATGATGCTCCCGATGAACGGGCTGACCGCCTGCGCGAACACCGACGGGAGTTGAATCAGGCTGAACGCCGCGGCGACGGCGAACAGTATCGGGTTCCGTCTGAGGGACCCGGCGGCTGTACCGATGGATTGGAGGGCTGCCATACCGGCCACGTCTCGACACCGCACAATCAATGTTTGGTTGACAGGACCTCTCATTCCGCCCGCGGCCCGAACCGCGAGCCGGCCGAAGACGACCGCGAGACGGCTCGTTCTCTGCAACTGTCGTTACACGGGTCTCCCCGTGTTCGACGTCTTCACGAGTGACCGGCCCGGTCACGGAGGAACGCGTCGACGGCGGCCGCGACTCGTTCGGGGTCGTCACCCGGGCCGCCGTGGCCGAGTGCGTCGAACTCCACGAACCGGCTGGTCGGGAGGGCGTCGTGGACGTTTCGTGCGCTCTCGCGGAGGAAGTCGGGGCCGTCGGTGCCGGCCAAGACCACGGCGGGCGCGTCAACGTCCAAGCGGGCCGGAAGCCGGTACTGCTCGACGGCGCGGTTCATCCGGACGACCTCCTCGGCGAGGGCGACGCAGTCGGGCCAGACGGGCCACTCGTCGAGCCACGCGTCGAGGTCGTCGATGCCGTCGGGGTGGAGCACCTGCTCGACGTAGCGCTTGACCGCCTCGCGCCGCTCCCCCGCCTCGACGAGCGCGGCCATGCGCTCCGAGAGGTCCGCCTCGCTTCGGTACGCCTCCGGGAGCACCGCCGGTTCGTAGGCGGCGACGGCGGCCACCCGCGCGTCGGTCGCCGCTTCGAGGGCGGTGAGCGCGCCGTAGGAGTGACCGAACAGCACCGGGTCGCGTCCGGTCACCTCATGAATCTCGTCGACGAGTTCCCGGACGTACTCGACTTCGCGCTCCAGCACCGCCTCGGCGGGCGTCGACTCGGCGTCGTCCAGACAGGTGCCGAAGCCGGGTCGCTCCGGGACGACGACCTCGTAGTCCCCGAGATGCGGGACGACCGGGTCCCAGAACGCCGGCGGTGCCATCCCGCCGTGACAGCACAGGAGCGGCGTGTCGTCTCCGAATCGGTCGTCGGACGGTTCGGCTCCGGGTTCGAATCGAATCGGTTGCATCGCACTCTCGCTTGTCGCCGGCGTCGGCTAAGTCGCACTCTCAGCCGTGCGGCCGTTTAAGTACGACCCGAGACTGCGGCCGCCTCGGCCGCTTCGACACGCCCATGACCGACCGCCGAGAGAGCGGACGTATGGGTCTCATCGCCGAGTTCGACATCGACTGCGACGCGCTCCCGCTGACCGGGGTCGCGGCGGCGGTCTCGGAGGCGACGCTCGCGCTGGAACTCCAGTACAACCACGGCGAGCGCCCGATGTTCGTCGTCACGGTCACGGGGGGGTCGGCGCGGGCGCTCGAAAGCGTCATCGACGACTCTCCCGACGTGGCCGACTGGACCCGAATCGGCGAGTCGGGCGAGACACGCCGGTATCAGGCCGTCCCGGCGCGGAGCTTCGAAGAACAGCTCGGTGACAGCCTCGACGACCTCGCCGGACTGGAATCTCTCGCCACCGCCGACGCCATCATCGAGCGCATCGAGGTCCGGCCTGCGGGCTGGCGACAGACCGGCTGGTTCGCGGACCGCGACGCGTTCGGGCGGTTCGCGTCGTTCTGGCGGCGGAACGCCGGTTTCGACCTCCGACGCCTCGCCCGCGACGGCGACCCCGAACCGCCGGGCGAGGGACTCACCGACCGACAGGACGAGGCGCTCCGGTCGGCGTACGAACTGGGCTACTTCGACATCCCCCGCGGGGCCACCCTGCGGGAGGTCGCCGACGAACTCGGCATCACCGCTTCTTCGGCCTCCGAGCGACTCCGACGGGCGCAGACCCGGCTCATCGCCGAGACGGTGGCGACGACGTGGCCGCCGCTTCCGAACTGACGGGTCGACGAACCGGAACCGACGAACTCGACGAACCACTCGGGTCGGTCACGCCCGAAGACCGACCTAACTCAGCCGAACGACGGCGCTCCGGCCGGCGAAGTAGACGCCGCCCTCGGCGATGCTCGGGCCGATATCGAAGCGCTGGCGCTTGCCCGCGGCCAGTTCTTGTCGCGTGTTTCCGGTCGGGGCGTCGAGAACGGTTACCGCTCCCCCGCTGTCGTCGTGCGTCGGGACGAACACCCTCCCCGCGCCGACGGCGATGCCGCTCGCATAGCTTCCGGCGTAGCTCCGATTATCCCAACAGCGAGTGCCGTCCGCCAGCGCGAGCGTGACCAGTCGGTCGTCGGTCGCGACGTACACTCGACTCCCGTCGGTCGCGATGGTCTCGGGCCGTCTCGGTCGACTCTCGCCCCTCGTCTTTCTCGGTTCGAGCCGATAGCGCCAGCGCCGTTCGCCCGTCTCGGCGTCGAATCCGAGCACGCTCCCGGCCTCGGTCCCGACGAGGACGGTTCCCTCGACCACCGAGACGTTGCACGCGATTCGGGCGTTCGTCTTCGCCCGCCAGCGCTCCGTCCCGTCAACCGCGGCCAGCGCCCGGACGTAGGTGTCGTCGCCGGCGGTGTAGACGGTGCCGCCGGCGACGGCGGGCGTCGAGTCGGACGGGAACCCGGTCGCGGCCCGCCAGCGGGTCTCGCCGGTCGAGAGCGCCAGCGCGCGCGTCGCCACGCCCGCTTGGACGTAGACGGTGTCGCGCGCGACGATGGGGCTCGCGCCGAAGATGCCGCCGCCGAGTCCCTCCCGCTTCCAGCGTCGGTCACCCGTCGCCGCGTCGAAGGCGTGGGTCTCTTCGCGGGTCACGACGACGAGCGTTCCGTCGCCGACTGCGGGCGCGGGCTCGGGGTCGGTGAGCGGTCTGGTCCACGTTCGCTCGCCCGTGTCGGCGTCGACCGCGGAGAGTTCGTCGTCCATGTCGTGGACGTAGACGGTGCCGTCGGCGACGACCGGGACGTGGTGGCCCACGTAGGTCTCCACGGGGACCGTCCAGTCGATGGCGAGGTCGCCCTCGGGGACGGCCTCGGCCGCGACGGCCCCGGTGTTCGTCGTCGGCCCCATCACGCCGCGCCAGTCCGTGGTCGCCGGCTCGACGGGGTCGTACTCGGGGCACTCCCCGCTCGTCGGGTTGTGCTCCGACGGCGTTCCGAGACAGCCCGTCGCGCCGACGGCGACGGCGCTTCCGAGACTCGCCAAGAGCCGTCGCCGAGTCGGGCGCTGGTCGGCGTCGGTCATGCGACTTTCACCACCCCGTGGTGCGCGTGGGTCAGATACGTCGCGTCCTCGGTGACGACCGGAGACGCCATCGACCGCTTGTAGTACGGTTCGGCGAAGTAGTTCCCCGTCTGGAGCCACTCGTCGGCGTCGTCGCCCCACAGCCGCGTCCCGTCGGCGGCGTCGAAGGCCCCGGTTCGGAGGTAGACCCGGCCGTCGGCGACGGGGGGACGAGCGAGATACGGGAGCGCCGTCGGGTCGCGCTCGTGGCTCGGCGGCGCTTCGTTCACCACGCGCCACTGTTCGACGCCCTCGTTCCGCGAGAGCGCGTAGAGGTTCTTCGCGCCGACGTACACTCGCTCGTCGTCGACCGTCGGCGGGCCTGCCACCGCCGAGCCGGTTACGAACCGCCACCGCTCCTCGCCGGTGTCGGCGTCCAGCGCGTAGACGGTACCGCCGACGGTCGCGTACAGCGCGTCGTCGGTGACGGCGAGGCCGTTGGGCGACCGGCCGTACCGCCCGTCGAGCACCGTCCGCCAGCGCCGCCCGCCGCCGTGGTCGTAGCCGAGGACGACGACCGCCTCGCGCTCCCGCTCGAACGGTGTGAAGGCGGCGTAGACGCCGCGCTCGTCGGCGACGGGCATCGTCGTCTCGACTGGCTCGTCCGGGCCGACGAGAAGCTCTGCCGGCCCCGGCCGGTCGGCGGTCCACAGCCGACTCCCGTCGTTTCCGACGGCGTGCAGGCGACCGCTCCCGCTTTCGACGTACAGCCGGTCCCCGTACGCCGTCGGCGTGCCGAGCCGGCCGCCGAGGTCCGCGGTCCACCCGCTCGACCCGTCGCTTCCGACGGCGTGGAGCGCGCCGTCGTACCCGCCGACGACGACGGTTCCGGAGTCGTCGCCGACGACCGCGGGGCCGCCGCCGAGTCCGTCCGCGAAGCCTTCGACCCACCGGACCGACCCGGACGCGGCGTCTATCGCGGCCAGCGGGCTCACGAAGTCGTTCGGCCTGTAATAGTGGGTGGCGAATCCGGCGACGTAGACGGTGCCGTCGGCGACGACCGGCGGGGAGAGTGCGCCGTAGAGCGGCGGGTCGGCGGCATCCCGCGAGACGCTCCACGAGAGGGTTCCTTCGGTCGGGCCGGCGGGGGCGCGACCCGTTGCCTGCGGGTCGTAGCCGGCGGTCGGCCACGCCGTCGTCGGGGCGTCGAACGTCGCGTCCGGGGTCGGCGAGGAGCCGCCACAGCCGGCGAGACCACCCGCGAGCGCGGCTCCGCCCGCGGCCAGCACCTCGCGTCTGGAGAGCATACGCCCGCCGTCTCGGCGCGGGATAAAAACCTTCGTGGCTCCCCGCTCGGGGACTCGCCGGACGCGACCGGTCGCGCCGCCGTCGGAACCACAGACGTATTATCAGTCGGGCCACACGTCCTCGCTGATGCCCTCCTATTCGAGACGCGACGCGCTGAAGGCGATTCCGGCGCTCGCCGCCGGTCTCGCCGGCTGCGCGACCCTCACGGGCCGCGACGACTCGCTTCCGATGCCGACCGCGTGGACGGCGGACGTGCGAACCCCGACCCGCGCCCGCCGGCCGCCGTCCGGTCCCCTGCTCGTCGGGACTGGAAGCCCGTTTCACGACGACCCGATGGTGACAGCGGTCGACCCCGAGACGGGCGAGGAGCGCTGGGCGGTGACCGGTCGAAAGGGTCACCGGTCGCCCCTCGGCGTCGACGACCGCCGCGCCTACCTGCTTTCGAAGGCGGGACGGGCCGCGGCGGTCGACTACGAGGCGGGCGAGCGAGCGTGGACCACCGAACTGACGGGCGTGGACAGAGCCGACCCGGGCGTCGTCCAGTACCCGCCGGTCGTCGCCGGCGACACCGTCGTCTTCCCCATCTCGGGCACGGAGAACGACGTGGTGGACCGACTGCTCGGACTGTCCCGCGCGGACGGCGACCGACGCTTCCGGGCCGAGCTTCCGGCCTCGCTCGCCGGCGCACCTGCTCCTGCCTCCGCCGTGGGCGACTCCGAAGCGGGCGTCGTCGCGCCCGTCCTCGACGGGACGCTCCGCCGGTTCGCCACCGATGGCTCCGAATCGTGGCGCGTCGACGTTGGTCCGTCGCCGTCGTCCGTGGCGGTCGCCGGCGACACCGCCTTCGTCGGGAGCGCGACCGAGGAGCTGTTGGCGCTCGACGCGGCGACCGGCGAGGTTCGGTGGCGCGCGCCGCTCCGAAACACCGTGTTCGCCCGGCCGCTCGTCTCCGACGGCCGCGTGTACGTCGGCGGCGCGGACTACTTCCTCTACGCTTTCGATGCCGAGTCGGGCACCCGGCTGTGGCGGGACGAGCTGGCCGCCCCCGTGACCTGCGGGCCGACCCGCGTCGGCGACCGACTGGTGACCGTCGTGGGGTCGGACATCCTCGTCCGGGGGCACAGCGGGACCGTCCCGTTCGACCCGACCGCGCTGTACGTCCACGCGACCGACGGGACGCTTCTCAACGAATATCGGTTCGAGGGCTACCTCGACGGCGGCAGGGTGAACTGGGCCGTCGCCGCGGGCGACGGCGTCTACGTCGGACAGGAGTGGCAACTCGCCCGCCTCGACGCGGAGGTGCTCGATGCCGAGTGAGCGTCCGGACCGGTCTGAGGCGACCGGGAACCGGGACCGAAACGTTTCCCGTCGAGAGGTGCTCGGCGGCCTCGCGGCCGTCGGTTCGCTCGCCGTCGCCGGCTGTAGTTCGATTCCCGGACTCGGCGGGAGACGACCGGTCTGGCGACGCGATATCGACGGCGCGTTCATGGCCGGCCCGCCCGCCGTCACCGACGAACTGGTTCTCGTCGGGATGCAGGACAAAGCGCTGTACGGCCTGCGGCGCGAGGACGGCTCGACCGCCCTCCGGTTCGAGACGGGCGGACCGATAGAGGCGCGGCCCGTCGCTCCCGCGTCCGGCGGCCCGTACCACGTCCACAGCACCGACGGCGACCTCTACGCCGTCGACTCGGCGGGCGACGAACTCTGGCGCGACGAGGGCACGCCCTACCGAGCGCGACTCGTCCGCACCGGATCGCTCGTCGCCGAACTCGACCTCGCCGGCCCCGAGAACACGCTCGCGGGCTACGACCCGCAAACCGGCGACCGACGCTTCGAACGAGCCGTCTCGTCGTACTTCCTCAACGGCGTCACCGACGACTCGTTCGTGGTGCCCGTGCCGGTGAGCGAGACCGAATCGCGCGTCACGTCGCTCTCGCCGGCGGACGGAAGCGTTCGATGGCGGACCGAGCCCCGGCGGTGGTATTCCAACGTGGTCGCGGACGCCCGACTCGTCGTCGCCGCGAGGGACGGAACGCTGACGGCCTTCGAACGGTCCGACGGGAGCGTTCGGTGGCGCGTCCCCATCGGCGACGTGGGACGGACGATGGTGCTCGGGTCGCAGGCGTACCTCACCCGCGACCGGGACGGCGGGCGGCAGGAACTGCTCGCGTTCGACCGGGAGACCGGCGAGCGCCTGTGGGAAAATCCCACGGGCTACCAGATTCGGGCGGTCGAGGCCACGGACGACGCGGTGTTCGTCGGGAGCCGCGTCGACGACCCCGACGGCGGGATTCTCGGCCGAATCGACTGCTTCGGTCTCGACGGGACGCGACGGTGGCAGACCGTCACCGGACTCCCGTCGCTCGACTCACTCGGCGTCACGGACTCTCGCGTCGTCGCCGTCTGGGACCGGGGCTTCGAGGTGCTGGCCCGCGAGACCGGCGCGTCGCGGTGGTCGTACGAACCGGAATCGTACAGTCGGCTCTCTCTCCGCGTCGAGCCGTCGTCGGTGTTCGTCTCGTACGTCGGCGACGGTGCAGTCGCGCGGTTCCCGCTGGACTGACTTCCACTCGGCGCTGGCGGCGCGCGATGCACCAACCAACTTATTGCTGTACCGAGGGGATACTGCGCCAACGAGGAGCACGAACCGATGGACGACACACGCCGCGCACCCCCGCTGGAGCGCCTCATCGAATCAGTCGAGGACCGCGCCTACGGCAAGGTGAGCGACTCGCTCGGGGCGCTCCGGGCGGCGTCGGCCGAGGACCGCAAACAGGCGCTCCGCGAACTTCGAGACCTCGCGGACGACCGGCCGACCGCGTTCGAGTCGTTCCTCCCCGCCGTCACGCCGTTTCTCACCGACGACGAGCGCGCCGTTCGACTGCTGACCGCGAAGGCGCTCGTTGCGGTCGCGGAGGCCGCTCCCGATGCGGCCGCTCCCGCGGTTCCGGCGCTCGCCGAGCGCCTCGCCGACGAAGACGAGTTCTACTTCGTCCGCGCCCGGTCGGCCGAGGCGCTGGGATACGTCGCGCTCGAACACCCCGACGCGGTCGCCTCGCCGGCGGTGCTCGCGGACCTCCGCGTCGGCCTCTCGTTCGACGAACCCGAGGTGAAACGGAAGCTGGCGAAGGCGCTCGAATGCGTCGCGCTCGGCGACCCCGGCCGGCTTCGCCACCGCGTCTCGACGCTCGTCGAACACCTCGACGACCGGGACGTACTCGTTCGATATCACCTCTGTACGGCGATGGCGGCCGTCGGCTGTGACGCCCCGGACTCGCTCGGCGCGGGTCGGTCGGCGCTCTCCGCTCGGCTCGCCGACGAGAACGCCTTCGTCCGGGGGCGCGCCGCCGAGGCACTCGGGCTGTTGGCCCGCGAGCGCGGCGGGTCGGTGACGGTTCCGGACTCGGTACTCGATACGGAGTCAGACGCGGCGGCCGAGTTCGTCGCCGAGCGGGTCCGCTTTCTCCGGGCGTCGGGTGACGGCGATGGCAGTGACTCGCCGGCCGACGGCGTTGGGACGCTCGCCGGCGTTCGAAACACGACCGCGGACGCGGTCGCCGAGATTACGTCGCCCGACGCGGACGGCGAGTGTCCCCATTGCGGTGTCGACCTCCCCGAGGGCGCGCCGCCGATGTGTCCGAGTTGCGGCGTTCCGCACTGATCTCTCCCGTCTGCTCTCCGCCCTCGCTCGCGGGAGGCGATACGCGCGGTCGGTTGTGGTCTGACGGCGACGGCCCGTGTGTGGCCGGCCGAACGGTACGGTTCACTCGGTGCGGACTTCGAACCTCGCGCCGCCGGTCTCGGCGTTCGTGACCGTCAGTTTCCACCCGTTCGCCTCGACGAACTCGCTCACGATAGCGAGCCCAACGCCTGTCCCGTCGGCGGACGTCGAATAGCCGTACTCCAAGACGGACGCAACCCGGTCGGGCGGAATCCCCTCCCCGTCGTCCGCCACGTAGAATCCGGCGGTATCCTCCAGCGGGCCGACCGTGACCGTGACCGTGACCGGGTCCCGGTTATGTTCGACCGCGTTTCGAAACAGGTTTTCGAGGATGTGGTCGAGCAGTCCAATATCGGACTCGTACTCGACTGCCGGGTCTATCAACACCCGGAGTTCGCTGTCTTCCGTCTCGGTCACCGACCAAGAGAGCTTCGCGTGCGAGGCGATGGACGCCGACACCGCGTTCGCCTCCCGGCGTCGTCCCATGGTGAGCGTCCGTAGTTCGGTTATCATTCTTGACATCCGATTGAGCGGTTCCACCATCGCGTCGAGTTCCTCGCTCTCGAACTCCTCGCGCGCACGACCGAGCCAGCCGATGGCGACGCTGAGCGGATTCCGGAGGTCGTGTGAGACGATGTCGGCGAACTCCTTGAGGCGCTCGTTGGCGCGTTCGAGTTCCTTTCGCTGTCGTTTTCGCTCGGAGATATCCCGCGTGTTGATGACATAGTAGCCGTCGGAAGTCGGTTCCGAGGACGTGACCGACTCCACCCAGACGTAACTCCCACCGCCCTGCAAATGCCGGTACTCGATGGCTTCGACGACGTATTCGTCGCTTGAGACGACGTTTTTGAAGGCGTCGTACACCCTCTCGCGGTCGTCTGGATGGAAGCACTCCGTGCACGGCACGCCGACTAATTCGTCTTGACCGAACGCTAATAGCCGCTCGACTGAGGGGCTCTGATACCAGACGACACCGTCTTCGTCGAGCAGTGAAAGCAGGTTGGTCGAGTGAAGTGGGATGTCTTCGAGCGGAATTACCCTGTCGGATGTCTCGACCCGACCCGGCGTATCCCCCGTCTCATCACTCATGGGGTGTATCATTACAGAGGATGATATTATCTCTTTGCGAGGGAGAAGTCGCGACCGAATCGAGTCGAACGGGGGAACAGTTTCGCCGACAGGCTTGGGGCCGTCGTTCCCTGAGCGCGGCTGTCCGGTCGGCCGCGTAGCGGCGCGACGCAGGTCTCTTCTTACCGGTGGCCGGGCGACCCGGCCCCCACCGCCCTCCGCTCCGATTCTCAGTCGTTCGCGTCGGCGAAGTCGACGCCCGTGATTTCGAAGCGAGTGCCTCCCTCGGCGGATTCGGTGGCGCGGACCTCCCAGCCGTGGGCTTCCGCCACCTGCTTGACGATGGCGAGACCGAACCCGGTTCCCGAGCGCGACGTGGTGTACCCGGCCTCGAAGACGGTGTCGCGGTGGTCGGTCGGGATGCCGTCGCCGTCGTCGGCGACGTAGAAGCCGTTCGGGAGGTCGCCGACCGTCACCGTCACGTCCGGACCGCCGTGCTCGACTGAGTTACGGACGAGGTTCTCGACGAGTTGCTGGAGCCGGCTCCGGTCGGCGACGACGGTCACCGTCAGCTCGTTTCGGAGGTCGGCGTCGGCCGTCTCGACGGTCCGCCAGCAGTCGGCGACGAGCGAGGACAGCGACACGAGTTCGCGGTCGCCGACGTCGTCGCCCTCGCGGGCGAGCGTCAGCAGGTCGTCGATGAGGTCACCGATACGGTCGAGCGCCTCCGCGGCGGTGGCGAGCCGGTCGCTGTCGTGTTCCTCGCGGGCCAACTCGACGTTGCCGGCGGCGACGTTCAGCGGGTTCCGCAGGTCGTGGCTGACGACGCTGGCGAACTCGCTCAGCCGCTCGTTCTGCCGCTGGAGCTGTCGTTCGTGCTCGCGTTGCTCGGTCGTGTCGCGGTACATCCAGAGATGGCCGGTCCCGTCGGGCAGTTCGATGGGTTCGTAGCTGCGGGCGAGCGCCCGGCCGTTCTCCAGTTCGACCGACTCGGCGTAGACGGGTTCGGACTCGGATATCAGTTCGTCGACGCGCTCGACGAAGCCCTCCGGGTCAGTGGTGAGTTCGCCGGCCTCCCGTGCCAGTTCCCGACAGTCCGCGTCGACGAGGTTCGCGGGCGCCCCCGAGATGTCGAACAGTTCGAGCAGTCGGTCGTTGACGGCGAGGACGGTCCGGTCGCTGTTCTCGGCGAGGACGCCGACCGGGAGCGCCCCGACGAGCGTCGAAAGCAGGGCGTTGGTCCGTTCGAGCTCGTCTTCGTGATCGACGCGCTCGGAGACGTCGCGGCTGATTGCGACGAAGCGGTCCTCGCCGGCGAGGTCGAGTCGGCGGGCGTGGACCTCGACCGGGAACGTCGAACCGTCCTTGCGGGTGTAGACGCTCTCGGCCCGTCGTCTGCCGCCTTTATCCATGTCGTTCCAGATGGCCGTAGCTCGCTCGGCGTCCAGCGTTCGGTCCAAGTCCCAGACCTTCATCTCGGTGAGCTCCGCGGCGCTGTAGCCGGTCGCCTCGCACAGTTGGGGGTTCGGGTCGATGATGTCGCCGTCGACGTTGTGGACGTTGACCATGTCGGGCGACTCCTCGAAGAGCGCGGTGAGCCGCGCCGTCGTCTCTCGGAGTCGTTCCTCGCGCTCGATGCGCTCGGTCACGTCCTGAAACAGCGAGAAGACCGCGACGACCTCGCCGTCGTCGTCGGTGACGACGCGGTTGTGCCACTCGCAGCGGATGTGTTCGCCGTCCTTCCGGACGTTCTCGTCGACGCTGTGGTAGCCGCCGGTGTCCGTGGCGAGTTGGTCCGTGACTGTGTCGACGTTCTCGTAACTGTCCTCCGTGACGATGGCCTCCCAGGTGTGGCCGCGCAGTTCCGCCTCGGAGTAGCCGAGAATCCCCTCGGCGCGCTCGTTGACGCCGACGATGCGGAAGTCCCTGTCGTACTCTATGACGCCGAGGGGCGACTGCTCGATGAAAAGCGAGAGCCGTTGCTCGCTGGCCTTGAGAGCGGTCCGCGAGCGGTACTGCTCGACCGCGTTCTCGATGCGGTTGGCGAGGACGGTGTACTGGCTGGTCCCGTGTTCCTTCTGGAGGTAGTCGGTGACGCCCGCGGAGATGGCGTCGCTCGCGACCTCCTCGCTTCCTTTCCCCGTGTAGAGGATAAACGGCAGTTCGGGGTCGTCCTCGCGGACGGCGTCGAGGAAGTCGAGACCGTCGAGGCTGGGCATGTCGTAGTCCGAGACGACGCAGTCGAACTCCTCGTCGGCAAGTCTGTCGAGTCCCGCCGCCACCGACGCCGCGGTCTCGACCCGGAATCGGTCGTGCTCCCGTTCGAGGAACGCCGCCGTCAACTCCGCGAAGGATTCGTCGTCGTCGACGTGCAGGACGGCCACCTCGTTCACCGTCTCACTCATAGCTGTTCGCCGTGAGTGTTCGACGGAAGATACTTAATCGTGACTGGGCCGGCGGCTCGGTCGAAGACGCGCGAGTTCGCGGCCTCGGTGAACTGTTCGCTCGCCTCGCGGGCCTTGACCTCCAACACCGCGGGGGCGCGGCCGCGCTGTTGCTGTCCGAACCGTAGACCGGTCCGAGACGAGACGCTGCGAGCGGCGGCGGCCGTCGACGACGACTGACCGCGAACCTCCGTCGTCCTCCTCACGAACCCTCTCATCGCGGACCGCGAGACGTACCGACGGTTCCCGACTGCGAGAGTAACCATCCGATTAAAAATATGTTTTTGAAAACACAATTAGTCTGATATTTAGATGCTCGTCTTTCTCCCGACGCGTTCGAAAAAGCGATGCCACAGGCACACTCACGAGACGCTGTTCTACCGATACCGCCGTTGAGGGGCTTTAACGGGACTCGACGGTGGTATCTCGTCTGCGTGTGAACCTCTCTCGAAAGCCATCGTCCACGAACCGTGGTTCGTGACAGCATTGACCCCGGGGAGCGGGAGATACCGTTCCTCGCTGGCTTGAATCGCGGTTTCACCAATGAGTCTCCCCTGAACTACACCCGGCTTGCTATCGCTCGTCTTCGGAGGCTTGCGGGTGACGAGCGGTTTTCGACACCAATAGTATCAGATACTAATATAATCTCTAATTCTGATTATTCCGTGTTGAAAACCCGGCTAGCGAGCTCGTGGGCCGGCGCGGGCGTCCCCGTACAACTATACTGATTGCCGGCAATCACGACGGTACGATGCGCGCAGTGACTTTCACAACTCCCGGCGGCCCGCTCGAAATCCGGGAGATTGACGAACCGGAACTGGACGAGACGGGCGTCGTCGTGGAGACGGAGGCGTGCGGTATCTGCCGAAGTGACTGGCACGCGTGGCGGGGGGACCCGCTCTGGGAGTCCCGGGATTTCGACGACGGACACGTTTTCGGCCACGAACCGGCCGGTGTCGTCGTCGAGGTCGGCAGCGAGGTCGAGCACGTCCGCGAAGGCGACCGAGTGACGGTCCCCTTCAACCTCGGTGACGGGACGTGTCCGTCCTGTCGGTCGGGTCGCTCGAACGTCTGCGACAACCGTATCCCGCTCGGACTCGCACCCGAATCGAAAGGAGCCTTCGGAGAACGGTTCCACGTGCCGTGGGCGGACTACAACGTCGTCCACCTCCCGGACAGCGTCTCGTCGGTCGAGATGGCCGGTCTCGGCTGTCGGTTCATGACCTCGTTTCACGCCCTCGTCCACCGCGCAGACGTCACCGCGGGCGATTGGGTGGTCGTCTACGGGTGCGGTGGTGTCGGCCTGTCCGCCGTTCACATCGCCGACGCGCTCGGGGCCAACGTCGTCGCCGTCGACCTCTTCGACGAGAAGCTGTCGTTTGCGAGCGAACTGGGCGCTGTCGAAACGGTCAATGCGAACGACGTCGCCGACGTCCCGGCGGCGGTGAGGGCGCTGACGGACGGCGGTGCCCACGTCTCTGTCGACGCCCTCGGAATCGCTGAAACGTGCCAGAACGCGGTCAAGAGCCTTCGAAAGAGGGGCCAGCACGTGCAGGTCGGGCTCACGTCGAACGAGGAGGGCGGCGAGGTCGCGCTCCCGACGGACCGGATGGTACTCAACGAACTCCAGTTCATCGGCGCGGTCGGTATGCCTCGACCGCGGTACGACGAACTCTTCAGAATGATGGACCGTGGCGGGCTCGACCCGGCGGCAGTGATATCCGAGACGGTGTCTCTCGACCGGACCCCCGAGATACTGGCTTCGATGACGGACTTCGACACCGTCGGCATTCCAGTGATCACCGAGTTCTGACGGTGGCACTGGGAAAGAGCGCAGCCAAACGGGGGACTCCGCGCTCGCGTCGGCAGCCCGAACCCCTTCGACAGCCCGAATCGACTACTCCGGAATCCCGTATACCTCCCGAGACCAGTCTTGTTCGAGCGTATCGTAGACCGGCCGGTTCCGGTCCAGCCCGTCGATACGTCGTTGGTCTTCCGTGTCGAGTTCCCAGTCGAACAGCGTACCGTTCTCCGCGATGTGCGTCGCGGAACTCGATTTCGGCAGGACGACGACGTCCTTCTCGACGGCCCACTTGAGGACGATTTGCGCGGGAGATTTGTCGTACGTCGCTGCGATATCCTGAATCGTCGAATCTTGGAGCACCTCCGTCCGCCCGAGCGGTGCGGCCGCTTCGACGGCCACCCCGTTCGACTGGCAGTAGTCGACCAGTTCGCGCCGCTGGAACCAGGGATGGAACTCGATCTGATTGACGGCGATGGGGACGTCGGTGACGTGCAACGCGTTGCTGAGCTGATAGCCGCTGAAGTTGGATACGCCGACGTTGCGAACCTTCCCGTCGTCGGAGAGCGTCTTCATCGCGTCGAGCGTCTCTCGGAGCGAAATCGCCGGGTTCGGCCAGTGAATCAGATACAAATCGAGATAGTCGGTGCCGAGTCTGTCGAGCGAGTCCTCACACGACTCGATGACGCTCCCGTAGTTGAGATTCGCCGGCAGTACCTTCGACGTGAGAAACAGCTCCTCGCGGTCGTAGTCCGCGAGCGTCTCGCCGATTTCGCGCTCGTTTCGATACCCTTCGGCCGTGTCGACGTGGGTGTAGTCGCCGTCGAGCGCGGCGCGAACAGATGCGCGAACGGTCGCTCCATCGATATCCCACGTTCCGAGGCCGACCTTCGGGAGGTCGTCTCCGCTCGGAAGTCTGACTGTCGAACTCGTCATCGGCCGATACATCAGTACGCCATCGTATCAATCTACCCCCGTGCGGGGAGACGAGGACGAACGCAGTTCGGGTCAGACGGGTCGGGACTGAACGCGCAACGGTTCGGAGTTGTCCCGGTCGCTGCGTCGTGGACGTGCCGACGGCGAAAGAGTTTACTTGCAGATGCGGGTGATACGTCGTATGGTACCATCGCTGCCACCAATCGGGCTCGGAACGTGGGAGAACGACGACCCGACGCAGTGCGCCCGGTCGGTCAGGACCGCCATCGAACTGGGATACAGACACGTCGACACCGCAGAACACTACGGAAACGAATCGGCCGTCGGCGACGGGATCGCGTCCGCCGACGTGCCCCGCGACGAGCTGTTTCTCGCCACGAAAGTCCACCCGATAAGCGGTGGGATGACCCACGACGACGTCCTCGACGAGGCCGAAGCGAGCATGGAGCGACTCGGCGTCGACTATCTCGACCTCCTCTACGTCCACTGGCCGGTCGGGGAGTACGAGGCCGGGGAGACGCTCGGCGCGTTCGAACACCTCGTCGAGGAGGGTCTCGTGCGGAACGTCGGCGTGTCGAACTTCGACGTCGACCTCCTCGACGAGGCCCGCGGAGTCCTCGAATCACCGCTTTTCGCACACCAAGTAGAGATGCACCCGTTTTTACCGCAACGAGAACTCGTCGAAGACGCACAGCGCCACGATTACACGCTCGTCGCGTACTCGCCGCTCGCACGCGGCGCGGCTCTCACGAACCCGGTCATCTGTGATATCGCCGACCAGTACGAGACGTCGCCCGCGCAGGTGTCTCTCGCGTGGGTGACGAGCCACGAGAACGTCGTCGCGATTCCAAAAGCCACCTCGCGTGCCCACCTCGAAGACAATCTCGGTGCCGCCGCGCTCGAACTGGACGACGAAGCCATCGCCCGCATCGACGACATCGAACGGCGCACGCGATTCGTCGAGCGCGATGGTGCGCCGTGGCAGTGAGCGCCCCGACGAGTCGGTGTGCGACGAGAGTGAACGTGTTCGATGGTCACCACGAGGACGCGAGGACGATATGACAGGCGTACCCGTGTAATGCGCTGGGAATCGGACCGGCCTGCGTCCGACGATAGTAAACCGCGGCGTGGCGGGCGACGACCGCGCTGAGCGTCCACAGCTACGGTTCGCTCCCGTGGTCAGGGGAACGCAACCCAATCGACGCTGTCGCGTCGCAGCGTGCGAATGTTCAGTCGTGTCGAACGCGACCCGAACGCAGTGAACGAGGGAGATTGGTTAAGTCGCTCCCACACGAGGGGCCCGTATGGACGTGCAATCGATGACGGACGACGGCGAAGAGGTACTGGACGGCGTCCACCTCGCGCAACTCGCAGCGGGGAGTCGGGGCAGCGTTCAACACTTCCGTATCGAGTCGGGCGCGCTCGTCGGAACGCACAGCCACGAACACGAACAGATCGGATGGGTGTCGTCGGGGGAGTTGCTGTTCACGGTCGACGGGGAAGAGTACCTCGTCGGCCCGAACACCTCCTACGTGATTCCCGGTGCGACCCCGCACTCGGCGGAGAACCGCGGCGAGGTCGACGCCGTCGGTATCGAGGTGTTCTCTCCGCCGCGACCGACACCGCCGTGGGAAGGTGACGACGAATAGGCGGGACCCCGCCCCGCGGCGACGGACGCGCCGGCGACAGCAGTCGGCGACACCGGTCGAGCGCAGTGAGCGCCGCGACCGCTCGGTATCGATACGAGTCTCCGAGGCCCATGCCAACAATTATCATTTCCGTCCCGCATGATACTGTCATGGCTACCGGTACTATCGGGGCGTTCGAACGGTCGCTCACGGACGTCGGCGTGGAGTTGACGCGTACGACCCCCGCGACGTTTGCCGAGACGCTCGCGGGCGTCGTCGACGAACCGGCCGTCGGAACCCCGCTCGGGTTCGACGGCGTCTCGCTGAAGGACACCCCCGTAACGACGGAACTCACGCCGAGAGCCCTCACCGAAGCGCAGACCGGCGTCACGCCGGTCGGACGCGCCATCGCGCAGTACGGGACGCTCGTCGTCGAGTCGAACGCCGCCGGGAACGAACCCGTCTCGCTCTACCCGCCGACCCACGTCGGCGTCGTCCGCGAGAGCGATGTCCTCGCGGACGTGACCGAGGCGATGCCGCACCTCGCCGGGCGGTTTTCCGACGGCGGGTCGGTCGTCTTCGCCACCGGTGCGAGCGCGACCGGTGATATGGGCGCACTCGTGAACGGCGTCCACGGGCCGAAAACGGTGCGCGTGGTCCTCGTGGAGGGACTATGAGCCTCGAAGACCGCCGGGAGAAAGCGAGGCACATCCGTCATCTCCTGGAGACCGAAGGCGGCGCGATTCGCGAGAACACGACCGTGTTCAACGAAGACCGGTACGAAGTCTCCGAGAGTTTCGACGACTACGAGGACCTCCGCGGTCGGGCGCGCCGAATCAAGGAAGACGCAATCGACCGATTACCGGAACTCATCGACCGGCTCCGCGAGAACGTCGAAGCGAACGGCGGCGAGCTGTACGTCGCCGACGACGCGGCGGACGCCAATCGGTACATCGAAGGCGTCGTCGACGGCGAAGACGCCGAGACCGTGGTGAAATCGAAGTCGATGACGACGGAGGAGTTGGACGTCAACGACCACCTCGAAGACGTCGGCGTCGACGTCTGGGAGACCGACCTCGGCGAGTTCGTCCTGCAGGTCGCAGACGAATCCCCGTCGCATCTCGTCGGCCCCTCGCTCCACCGGTCACAGGAAGACGTCGCTCGACTGTTCAACGACCGCTTCGACCCGGACGAACCGTTCGAAACGGCGGAAGAGCTCACGGCGTTCGCGCGCGACTACCTCGGAGAACACATCCGCTCTGCGGACGTGGGAATGACCGGTGCGAACTTCGTCCTCGCGGATTCGGGCACGATTACGCTCGTCACGAACGAGGGGAACGCCCGCAAGACCGCGGTGACCCCCAACACGCACATCGCGGTCGCGGGCGTCGAGAAAATCATCCCGAGCGCCGACGAACTCCAACCCTTCGTCGAACTCATCGCGAAGGCGGCGACGGGACAGCCCATCTCCCAGTACGTCACGATGCTCACCCCGCCCGTGGAGTCGCCGACCATCGACTTCTCTCGGCCGACAGAACCGCTCGGGTCGGGCGACGACGACAGGGAGTTCCACCTCGTCCTCGTCGACAACGGTCGGATGGCGATGCGAGGGGACGACCACCTCGAAGAGACGCTCTACTGCATCCGGTGCGGGGCGTGCGCGAACTCCTGTGCGAACTTCCAGCACGTCGGCGGACACGCGTTCGGCGGCGAGACCTACACCGGCGGCATCGCGACGGGGTGGGAAGCCGGCGTTCACGGACAGGACTCGGCGGCGACGTTCAACGACTTCTGTACGGGGTGTTCGCGCTGTGCTGACGCCTGCCCCGTCAAAATCGATATCCCGTGGATAAACACGGTCGTCCGCGACAGAATCAACCACGAACCGGACGAAAGCGCCTTCGACTTCCTCGTCGAGGGGCTGACTCCCGATGCGGAGCCCGGGGGCCTCGACGCGCAGAAGCGCCTGTTCGGGAACTTCGGCACGCTGGCGAGGGTCGGGTCGGCGACGGCACCGCTCTCGAACCGACTCGCGGAACTCGGACCGGTGCGGTCGGCGATGGAGCGATTGTTCGGCGTCGACGCCCGGCGCGACCTCCCGACGTTCGAGCGGGAGACGCTCACCGACTGGTTCGCCGCCCGCGACTCGCCGGACAACGACGGGCGCGAGGTCGTCGTCTACCCCGACGCGTACACCAATTACGTGCTCGTGAACCGGGGGAAGGCGGCGGTGAGGACGCTCGAAGCGCTGGGCGCGCAGGTCGAACTCGCCACGCCGCAGGAGAGCGGCCGGGCACCGCTCTCGCAGGGGATGATACGGACCGCAACTCGGCGAGCGTCCGCGGTTGCCGCCGACCTGACGACGTACATCGACGACGGGTTCGACGTCGCGGTCATCGAGCCCTCGGACCTCGCCGCGTTCCGCCGAGAGTACGGGAAGCTCCTCGACGAGGAGACACACGAGCGACTCGCAGAGAACTCCTACGACGTCATGGAGTACGTCTACGGCTTGCTCAACACCGGGGCCGACGCGGGCGTGCTCGCCGAGCCGTCGGAGCCGCTGGCGTACCACAGCCACTGCCAGCAACGCACCCTCGGCGTCGAGACGTACACTGAAGCCGTCCTGACGGAACTCGGCTTCGACCTCCTCACCTCGGACGTCGAGTGCTGCGGGATGGCGGGGAGCTTCGGCTACAAAAGCGAGTACTACGAACTCAGCATGGACGTCGGGGGGGATCTCGAAGCGCAGTTCGCGGACGCGACCGACCGCACGCTCGTTGCGAGCGGGACCTCCTGTACCGAACAACTCGGCGACCTGTTCCAACGGGAGGTCGTCCATCCGGTCGAACTCATCGCACCGGACGGGTGACGTAGGCCGGTTCGGACGCTCCCCCCGCGGAGCGGTCAGCCGAACTCTCTCGCGGGCGTCCGCGGTGACTCTGGAAGCCGAGGGCTGACGGCGGCAGACTTTTCTCAGACTGTGCGAAGGTATAGCATATGGCAAATAACGGCACTCAGCGGGACGGACCAGTCCCGATTTCCGAGGAGGCCGTCCTCGAAGTGAGCGGCATGGACTCGGTCCCGGAGATGGGAATCGTCGAACAGTTGTGGGAGACGGACCCGATTCCGAAAGCGGAGCTTCGAGACAGCGTGTTCGATGCGGTCGAAACGCTCGACTTCGACGCGGTTCCGGACGGCGGCGAAGTCGCCGTCGGGGCGGGGAGTCGCGGTATCGCAAACCTCCCGACCATCGTTAGCGGCGTCGTCGACGCGCTCGACGACCGCGGGTACGAGCCGTTCGTGTTCCCGGCGATGGGGAGCCACGGGGGCGCTACCGCCGAGGGCCAACGCGAGATGCTCGAAGCGCTCGGCGTCACCGAAGCGCGCATCGGCTGTGAGATTCGAGCGACGATGGACACGGTCGTCATCGGGAAGACGCCCGTCCGAGACGTCGAGGTCCACGCGGACGCGAACGCGGCGGCCGCGGACGCGATAATCCCGGTCAACCGCGTGAAGCCCCACACGGACTTTCAGGGCGACGTGGAGTCTGGGCTCTCGAAAATGCTCGTCATCGGGATGGGGAAACAGCGCGGCGCGAAAGCGGCACACGACTGGGCCGCCGACTGGAGCTTTCGGGAGATGCTCCCCGAAATCGCGCGTCTGCACGTCGAGAACCTCCCGATTGCCGGCGGCATCGCCATCGTCGAGGACGAACACGACGACACCGCGCTCATCGAGGGGGTGCCGCCGTCGGGCTTCTTGGACCGAGAGGCGGAACTCCTCGAACTCGCCTACGAGCGCCTCCCGACCATCCCGTTCGACGAGCTCGACGTGCTCGTGGTGGACCGGATGGGAAAGGACGTCTCCGGGGCGGGCATGGACACGAACGTCATCGGCCGAATCGTGTACGGGTTCGAACCGGACCCGCCGAAACCGGACATCACACGGATATTCGTTCGCGGGCTGACGCCAGCCTCCCACGGGAACGGTTCGGGACTCGGGTCGGCGGACTTCGTCCACGCGGACCTGTTCGAGGAACTGAACTGGGGCGACACGCTGGTCAACGTTCTCACCGCGAGCACACCGCGGGCCGCTCGGATTCCGCCGGCCGTCGAAACCGACCGGTCCGGTCTCATCGCCTCGCTGTCCACCGTCGGCGTGAGTGCCCTCGAAGCGCCGCGCGTCGTCCGCATTCGCGACACGATGCGCCTCGACCGCATCGCCGCGTCGGCACCGCTCGTCGAGGAGGCGCGCGAACGCGACGACCTGCGCGTCGTCGAAGAGCCAACCCCCGTCGAGTTCGAAGACGGGCAGTTCGCCGACGACGTCCTCGAAACGGGCGACCACTGACCGTGGATGCACGAGAAACACTGATAACGCTCGAACGAAACCGTGTGGTATGGAGCCATCACTCATACTACCGCCGGAGCGCGACGAACGGTGGGACCTCGCGAAACAGGTCGGCGTCGACACCGCCGTCGTCCACACGCTCGAAATCGGCGACGGGTCGCGACCGTGGCAGTACGACGAACTGCTCGCGTTGACTCGGGAGTTTCGTGACTACGGCCTCGACGTCGGGGTCATCGAAGGCTGTGTCCCGATTTCCGACGACACTCGACTCGGGCGCGACGGTCGCGACGAGGAGATAGAGCGGTTCAAGCAGTACCTCCGAAACCTCGGTTCACTCGGCGTGCCGGTCGTCGCCTACGACTGGATGGCGGGCAAGCGCTGGGCGCGAACCTCGACGGCGCTTCCTGCCCGCGGAGGGTCGCTGACGACGGCGTACAGTAACGAGTTCATGGAGGACGCGCCCGAACAGGAACTCGCCCCCGTACGCGCCGACGAGTTGTGGGACGCTCTCGAACACTTCCTCAACGAGGTGGTCCCGGTCGCCGAGGAAGCGGGCGTGAAACTCGCCTTGCACCCCGACGACCCGCCGATAGAGAACCTCCGCGGGGTCGACCGAATCATCACGTCGCCGGAGCACTACGAGCGCGTGATGGGGATGTACGACAGCGAACACAACGGAATCACCTTCTGTCAGGGGAACTTCGCCGCGATGGGCGCGGACGTCCCGGAGACGATTCGGCGCTTCGGCGACCGAATCAACTTCGTGCATTTCCGCGACGTCGAGGGAACGAGCGAGCGGTTCGTCGAGACGTGGCACGACGAGGGGCCGACCGACATGCGCGCCTGCGTCCAGGCGTACCGCGACATCGGCTTCGAGGGCCCGGTCCGACCCGACCACGTCCCGACGATGGCCGGCGAGGAGAACTCGAACCCGGGGTACATGACGCTCGGGCGACTGTACGCGACGGGGTATCTGAAGGGGCTGCTAGAGGCGGTCGAGTAACGGCCGGACGCTCGCGCCGTGACCGCTCTGCTCTCGACCGATGTACCGACGCCAGAGGCGGCGGTTCGACACGGGCGAGTACGGCGGAATCCCGGATGCCGGCCGCCGAACTCGGTTCCGGAGTCGGTCAGGCGATTCGGTTGTCGGGGTCCGCGCCGCCGATGAGGCTCTCTATTCCCTCGGCAATCATCCGGGGGCCGTTCGTCACGGCGTCGCGCGTCGACCCCGCGGTGTGCGGTGAGAGGACGACGTTGTCCATTTCGAGGAACGGGTGGTCCTCCGGGAGGGGCTCGGTCTCGAAGACGTCGAGCGCCGCCCCCGCAATCGACCCCGTTCGCAACGCGTCGACGAGCGCGGCTTCGTCCACGAGCCCCCCGCGGGCGGAGTTGACGAGTATCGCGGACTGGTTCATCCGAGCCAACTCGTCCCCGCCGAGCAGACCTCGCGTCTCCTCGGTCAGTCGCGCGTGAAGCGTCACGGCGTCCGCGCGTTCGAGCAGGCCGTCGAGCGTCGCGCGTTCGACACCGGCGTCGTCGAACGTCGACTCGTCCTGATAGGGGTCGTACGCGAGGAGTTCGGGGCCGAACCCCGAGAGCCGTCGGGCGACTTGTTGGCCGATGTTTCCGAACCCGACGATACCGATGGTCATCGCCTCGACGTCGCGGGGTAACCGGTCCGGGTCGAACTCTTGGCTCCACTCGCCGGCGTGGAGCGCGCTCGTGTGGTGCGGAATCTCGCGGACCTTCGCGAGCAAGAGGCTGACGGCGTAGTCGGAGACCGCGTTCTTGTTCCGTCCGGGCGCGTGGAGGACGGCGACGTCGTTCGTTTCGGCGGTCTCGATATCGACGTTCTCGACGCCTCCCCGTGCGGCCCCGACGACCTGCAGCGAGTCGCCCGCTTCGATTACCGACGCGGAGACCGGCGCTTTGTGAACGACGAGAGCGTCCACGCCGTCGAGGTGCGCTTCGATACTCGACGTGTCGTAATCGGACGGCCCCCTCGACTCCATCTCCATCGTGACTTCTCGAAACCGTTCCGCGGAGACGTCGGCTTTCCAGTCGATACGGGAGAGCGACACGCCTTCGGATTCGAGGAACGACGCCGCCTCGTACATGTACTCGCTCGGCTGTTGTGGGTCTCCGCAGAGGAGCACGGTTTCAATCGTCATTCGTTTGGGTCTCCCGCTCAATCGACGTTAATTTTTCCCACGTGGCGGCGGTCCCCTCGGCGGCCAGTCGGTACGCGTCGTGGACCTCCCGGTACGCGTCAGTGTGCGCCGGCGTCGGGTCGTGCCGGCGTTCGACCCCGACGACGCGTTCGACGGCGGATTCGACGTCGTCGTACAGGCCGACGGCGAGACCGGCGCAGATGGCGACACCTCGGGCGCCCGCCTCCTGACCCGTCGGGACGGCGACCCGTTCGCCGAGAACGTCGGCGAACATCTGGGACCACACGGCGCTCTTTGCGCCGCCGCCGCCGAGGCGAACGTCGGTGAGCCCGTCTCCGGACGCCAGTTCCAGCAGTCGGTCGCTCAAGGAGAGGGCGACACCTTCGTATATCGACCGTACCATCGCGGCCCGGTCGTGTTCGATAGTCAGGCCGACGAACGCGCCGCGTTCGTCCGGGTCGTCGGTCGACCCCTGAAGGTTCGGGAGGAACACGAGCCCGTTCGAGCCGATTGGGACCTCCGCTACCGCCTCGTTCAGTCTGGCGTAGAACGCGGCGTCGGACGCCGCCTCGTCGTCCCAATCGCGACAACACTCCCGAGTGAACCAGTCGACCGCGGCCGCGGCGGACCGTGTTCCGCGGTACTGGAGCCACGCGTCCCCGAGGTAGCGCCGACTCAGCCCCCCGCCGTCGGCGGTGTTCGGGTCGGCGGAGACGTAGATGCTCTGCCCCCACGTACCGACGATGAGCGACCCTTGCCCCGGTCGGAACGCGCCCGACCCGAGCGCCACAGCGCCGACGTCGTGAAGGCCGGACGCGACGGGCGTCCCGGCTTCGAGTCCGGTCTCGTCGGCCGCCGCCGCCGTCACCTCGCCACAGACCGCCGTGCTCTGGACGACGGGCGGCAGCGCGTCAGCGCAGTCGCCGAGTCCGAGCGTGTCGAACAGCTCCGACGAGTACGCCTCATCGTCGATGTCGTAGAAGACGCTCGCTTCCATCTCGTCCGTACAGACGACGTCCGTAAGCCGATATTTGAGGTAGTCCTTGCAGAACAGGAGCCGGTCGATGGCGTCGTAGACCGCCGGTTCTTCCTGCCGAATCCACCCGAGGATGCTCAACGGATCGGCGACGAACGGGTCGTACCCCGTAATCGCGCGAACCGCTTCCGAGCGGCCGCTTTCGTCCCACGCCTCGACGACGTCGCTCGCGCGGCTATCCAAGGACGTGATTCCGTCTCTGACCGGCTGTCCGCGGTCGTCGAGGGCGTACAGTCCGTGTCCGTGGCCGGAGACGCCGACCCCGGCGATGGCATCCGCCTCGACGGTGGACTCGCCGAGGACCGCTCGAATCGTCTCACACGTCACGTCCCAGAACGCCGGGAGGTCGCGCTCGACGCGGCCGGCGCGGGGGCGCTCGTTCGGTGTCGGCCGAACCGCGACCGCCCGCTCTCTCCCGTCGGTATCGAACACCGCGGCTTTGACGTTCGTCAACCCCGCGTCGACTCCGAGGAGGAGTGGGTCGTCTGCCGTCTCCATGGGACTCACGCGTACAGGCTCTCACCGGCGCTCCCGGAGAGCGCGGCGACCTCCGTCATCACGTCGGCGATTCGGTCCTGAACCTCCCGGCAGACCCGGTGAGGCGTGAAGTCGCGTTTGTCCGGCGACCACTCCGCGTCGCCGAAGAACCCCTGTCGGTCGTCGTCGACGCCCTCGGGGGGGAGGATGCTCGACTCGTGGTCCCGATAGAACTCGCAGGCCGTCCTGGCGAACTCGTACTGATATCTGGTGTTCTTGTTCAGTTTACACACCCCCGTCGAGAGGAGCTCTCGGACCTGACTATCGGACAGCCCCGACGACCCGTGGACGACAAGCGGGGTGTCGAGGCCGTGGTCCGCCAACGCCTGCCCCACGTCGCGTGCGATGTCCGGGCGGAGTTCGAGGTCGCGCCCCTTCGAAACGCCGTGTTCCGTCCCGATGGAGATTGCGAGGAGGTCGACCCCCGTCCTGTCGACGAACTCGACGGCCTGTTCGGGGTCGGTGTAGTACGCTTCGGTCGTCTCGACGCCGCCTTCGAGACCTTTGATCATGCCGAGTTCGGCCTCGACGAGCATATCCTGTTCGCGGTTTCGAACCATCTCGACCACGTCGCGGGTGCGCGAGACGTTCTCTTCGAACGGCTCGTGCGAGGCGTCGACCATCAGCGAGGAGGGGACCCCGGAGGCGACGCACGATTCGAGGAACGCGCGGTCGTCTGCGGGAACGTGGTCGACGTTGAGAAACACGCCGACGTCGGCGTCTTCGCCGAGTTTCTCGACGTGCGTCGCCAGGATATCCAACCCCGTGTCGGGGTCGCCGTTTCCGGCGAACGCGGCGGTGTCGCGCTTCACCTGAACGACGAGGTCCGAATCGGCACGCTCCGCGCCGCGGACGAGTCCGGTCAGGATGTTCGTCTCCGTGATGTTGCTCGCGACGAACCCGTACCCGCTCGTTCGCGCCCGGTCGTAGACCGTGGATAGCTCCGACCCACGTGAGTATGTCATTGGTTGTCATTCACGGAGTGCTCTGAAATACGTGTCGGATACTTTCGAACGTCGCGGCGTCCACCGGCTCGAACCGATTGGTGGCAATCTGTTCGACGATGGTGAACGCGACGGCGATAGCTTCACTTCACCGCGTCGAACGGGACCCCGCGCCGGTCGGTCGATTCGGCCGGATTAGCAACGAACCGTTACGATAATAGAAATGTAACACGACTCTCCCGACGCTGTGCGACGATAGCGAACGGAGAGCTGCGTGCCGGCGGTTTCTCGGATAGAGTTCGTAGAACGTGCGGGTCGAGAGGTCGATATCGAACCGATTCGACACCCGCTCGTCACGTTCGCGGGTCGGACCATCCGGTAATAGTGAACTGGACTCGGGAGGTGGAGTGATTCGAAGCCGGGAACGCCACGGGACGGGTCGCTCGGCCGGGTGCTCTCGTACCGACCGGCGTTAGACAGTCGTGACCGTGTTTTCGAGGACGCCGATGTCGTCGATTTCGATGCCGATGTGGTCACCGGGTTCGAGGGTGAATCCCTCGTCGGGGACGAGTGCCGTCCCGGTCAACAAGACCGCCATCTCGGGGACGACGTTGTGTCGAGTGAAGTACGAGACGAGTTCCTCGCACGACTTCACCATCTCCGACGTCGAGGTCGACTCCTCGTAGAGAACGGTCCCGTCGCGTTCGATGCGCATCGACATTTCGAGCCCGTGCGGGTCGCTCACCGACTCGGTGGACGCGACGCACGGTCCGATTGAACAACAGCGGTCGTATATCTTCGCTTGCGGCAGGTACAGCGGGTTCTCGCCCTCGATGGAACGACTGCTCACGTCGTTGCCGACAGTGTAACCGACTATCTCACCCCGGTAGAGGACCACCGCGAGTTCGGGCTCTGGGACGTCCCACGTGGAGTCGCCTCGGACACCCACTGTCTCCCGTGGACCGACCGTCCTGCTCTCCGTCGCCTTGAAGAAGATTTCGGGACGGTCCCCCTCGTAAACGTCGAGGTAGACGTCCGGTGTCCCGCTTTCGGCCTCTCGCGCCTGCTCGCTGATGTGGTACGTGACGCCCGTGGCCCACACCTCGTCGGGAGCCACCGGACGCCCGATTCGCTCGTCGAGATAGTCGGAAGAGAGTCGCTCCGCGTCGTCGATGAGCCCCTCGGCGACGTCGTCGATAGTCTGCTCAGTGATGTTTGCCGCCCGAGCGAGATCAGAGAAGGTCTCTACGTTGGGGTTCGCACTGGTGAGATCGTAGACGTCGTCGCCGTCGGACGCAGCGAGTGCTGAACGCTCTGTCCCCGCAAGTGCGTGGTAGCGCATGAAAAGACGGAACGCCCACTACTACATAATTGTTACTGAGGGATGTGAGTTCCGTATCGCCGCGAGTGGACGAGGGGCCCGCTCACGATATGGATGGGCCGGAAGTAACGGAAAGAAGAGACGGGTTGGTTGCGGCGGTGTCACAGTTAGTCACGCGACCGATGGCTGATAGTCTGATGTGCCGCCTCTTCCTCCCGTACAACACACCATGTGTTATCGTTGCACATGAACCTTTGGGCGGAACCCCGCTTTCCGGTCAGTCGGACCGGACGGTATGCTCCAGCGTCCGAATGCCCTCGATATCGACTTCGACACGGTCGCCGTCGGAGAGCGGACCGATGCCTTCGGGGGTCCCGGTGGAGATCACGTCCCCCGGTTCGAGCGTCATGTACGTCGTAATCTCTGCGATCAGTTCTGGAATCGTGAAGATGAAATCGGCCCGCGAGGAGTCCTGTCTCGTCTCTCCGTTGACTCTGAGTTCGATGCTCGCGTCTGCCGGGACCTCGTCGGGGGTCGAGACGACGGGCCCGAGCGGTGCGCTGTTGTCGAACGCCTTGCCGCGAATCCAGTTCTGTTCGACCTCTTGGTCGTCTCGGTTCGAGATGTCGTTCAGACACGTGAACCCGGCGACCACGTCCATCGCGTCGTCCGGTTCGACGTTCCGGCACTGCTCGCCGATAACGACGCCCAGTTCGGCTTCGTAATCGACGCGCTCTTTCCCGGCGGGAAGGGTGACCGCGTCTCCGTGCGCTGCGAGCGCGTTCGGCGGCTTGAGGAACAGCAGCGGGCGCTCCGGGATGTCCATCCCCGTCTCCTCGGCGTGTTTCTCGTAGTTCAGACCGACGCATACGATTTTACTCGGCTCACACGGCGGAAGAATGTCGACCGCTGTCGGGTCGAACGTTCTTCCACCGAACGAGACTCCGTCGTCGGTCCATTCGCCGGTTCTGACACTCCCCGCCGGGTCGCGGAATCTCACGCGATGCATGTCTGAGGGAGACACGCGCTCCTGGCAAAACGGTTTCGCCGTCGACAACTCCGGCGTCGAAACATCGACTTTTCACCGCGATGGTCCCGACTCCGTTCGCGGGCGAGTGACGCGGGTACCTAGCGATGACGAACAGATATCCGACAATCGTGAACAACAATTATTAACGATGAATGTTAACCAGTGTCTAGAATGGGAACGAACATGGCAAACACGATCGGGGCGTTGGGGACCTCGCTCGAAATCCTCGAAGCGCTGAAAGAGCGGGAATCAGCGGGCGTCACGGAGTTAGCCACCGAACTCGGCCTCCCGAAGAGTACGGTGTACAGTCATCTCCGAACGCTCCGAGAACACGAGTACGTCGTCCAGCGAGACGGGAAGTACTGCATCGGCCTCAAGTTCCTCAGTCTGGGCGAACACACCCGAGACCGGATGCCGCTTTACGAGGTGGCGAAGCCCGAGGTGAACGGACTCGCCGAGCAGACCGGAGAACTCGCGAACCTGCTCGTCGAAGAACACGGCGAAGGCGTCTACCTCTTCCGCTCGAAGGGCGAACAGGCGGTCTCGCTCGACACGCACGCCGGCATGCGCGTCAAGCTCCACTGTACGTCGCTCGGGAAGGCAATCCTCGCGTACCTCTCCGAGAAGCGAGTCGATGAGATCATCGAGCGCTGGGGTCTCCCCGCACAGACCGCGACGACCATCACCTCGCGCGAGGCGCTCGAAGAAGAGCTCGCGGCGGTTCGCGAACGCGGATACGCCTACGACAAGGGAGAACGTCTCTCGGGCCTCCGGTGTATCGCGGCACCCATCAAGAACCCGGACGGTCACGCTATCGGGGCCGTGAGCGTCTCCGGCCCGACGAGTCGGATGAAGGGCGAGCGGTTCGAATCGGTGGTCCCAGAGCAGGTCATGAGCGCCGCAAACGTCATCGAACTCAACCTGACGTACTCGTAGCGGTCTGCACGCCGAGAGGCGTGCCTTCCGGACATTCACGCGACCGACCTTCGTTTCCCCTCCCTTCCGGCCGCTGTCGCCGTCCCGTTCTGTCTCGAACTCGCGGCCGACCGACGCACTCTCCCGAGCAACTGCGCTGGGCGTCCGGTTGGCGGCGTCGACAACGAAAACACGGTGACTCAGCAGAGCCGTCACATAGACGGGCCGACGCGGGTGATAGCGAACTCTGTCAGGCCGTGTCCCTCGGCGAGACACGCCTCGCCGTTTGCGACGGCGACCAGTCGCTCCAGTAAGTCGCCCGGCGCGCCGCGCCGCGCCGAGAGGTCGATATCGTTCGGGAGCGCCGCCGCGGTCCCCGGGTCGCCTGTCACCTTGACGACCGGGACGAGCGGGTGCCCGGAGAGGATTCCGTCGCCGGTGACGTGAACGACGACGTTCGCGCCCGCTGCGGCGAGCGCCGTCGTCGCCTCGGCGAACCGAGACGGCGCGTCGACGGCGGCGAGGCCCGCCGAGAGGGTCGCGCGCTCACCGTACGGGAGCACTTCGGAGACGGCGTTTTCCCCCCACGCTCGCGTGACGTCCTCGAACGGGCGGTCGCGGGCGAACTGGCCGACGCGAGTCGCGCGAGCCGGGTGGCCCTCGTGTCTGTCGAGGAGGGCGTCCATCGAATCCCGTGCCTCGTCCGTTGCGGCGTCGCGCGCCTCGTCCGGGTTGGCGACCAGACGCTCGTTACCGGCGGCGACCACGCGACCCCCGGCGTCGACGATTTCGTCGGCGACGTGGCCCACGAGCGGGTCGGCAGACTCTATCGTGGACGCGTCGAGGTCGCTCGAAACGACGCCGAGCGTCAGGTCGCTGAGGTCGGCGACCGTCTGTGACGTGCGCCGCGACTGGGCGAGTTCGGTCGCGGCTTCGACGCCTCGTTCGACGCACTCGTCGGTCCCGCCGACGCCCTGAATGGACAGTTCGCGGACGGTGACGCCGCGGGATTCGAGCGCGGTCGCCACCTCGGCGCTCTGGACTTCCTCACACCCGAGTCCGACCACGACCGTTCCGGCGACGTTCGGGTTCTGCGCTATCGACAGGAGCGTCCGGCGAGTCTGTTCGTTGTCGGCACCGAGCTGGGCGCAGCCGTGGTCGTGCGGGGTCGCCACGGCTCCGTCCACGCGCGCGGCGATTCGCTCGGCGACGATGTGCGAACAGATGACCGACGGGAGAACCAAGACGTTGTCGCGGACACCGACCGTTCCGTCCGCTCGCGGCGTCCCCTCGAACGTCCGACCGGAGATTCTCGGAGTGCTCATGCCGTCTCCCCTCCCGCGGCCGCGCGGTCACCGCGTCCCCGCGTACTCTCGCAGTTGTGGGTGTGGACCCACTCGCCGACCGCTATCGCCTGCGTCGCCGTTCCGATGACCTCGCCGTACTTCCGGACTTCTCCGCCCGAGTCCACCGGTTCGAGCGCGACCTTGTGCCCGAACGGAACGTCCCCCGCGAGGACGACAGTCCGGTCGTCGGTCTCGATTTCGGTGTCCGCGTCGAGGTCGTCGACTGTCGTTCCCACGTTGTCGGACGCGCTCAGTCGGAGGAGCGCATCGTCCAGGACACGGCCCTTCATCCGCTGACCTCCGCGGTCAGCTCTTCCGGCTGTATCTCGTTTATCGCGAACTCCTCTAACCGCCGATGTTCGGCCTCAGTGCGGCGGCCGTTCGCCACCTCGACGAGCGTCTCGAAGATGCGGGCACCGACCGAGTCTATCGACTCGCCGTCGAAGACCGTCCCCGCGTTCACGTCGATGTTGTTCGACATCCGGTCCCACGTCTTCGGGTTTCCGGTCACCTTGATGACGGGCGCGAGGGGATTCCCGGTCGTGCTCCCCCGGCCGGTCGTGAACGCGACGACCTGCGCCCCGCCAGCGACCTTCCCGACGACGCTCTCGACGTCGTACCCCGGCGTGTCCATGAGGACGAGTCCGCCGTTCGTCGGCAGTTCGTCACCGTAGTCGACGATGCCGCGAATCGGCGTCGTCCCGCCCTTGGAGATGGCTCCAAGGCTCTTTTCTTCGATAGTTGTCAGCCCGCCCTCCTGATTTCCGGGCGTCGGCTGTGCGCCGCGGAGGTCGACGCCCATCAGCTCGGCCATCCCCTCGCGCGCCTCGACGCGTTCCAAGATACGCTCCCGCGTCTCCTCGGAGACGCATCGGTCGGCGAGGATGTGTTCCGCGCCGATGAACTCCGGCGTCTCGCTGAACGAGGCGGTCCCGTCCGCCTCGACGAGGCGGTCGCACGCGGCACCGACGGCGGGGTTGGCGGCGATTCCGCTCGTCGCGTCGCTCCCACCGCATTCGACCCCGAAGACGAGTTCGGAGACGTCGGCCTCTTCGCGCCTCGCGCGGTCCGCTTCCGCTTTCAGTCGACCGAGGCGGTCCGCACCTTCCGACAGCGCGTTCGCGGTTCCGCCCGCCTCCCTGATGGTGAGCGTCTCCGTCGCCTTCCCCGCGGTTGCGATGCCGTCCGCAACCGTCTCGGCGTCGATGTCCTCCGTTCCGAGTTCGACGACGAGCGCGGCGCCGACGTTCGGGTTTCGACCGGTCCCGACGAGGACGCGCTCGGTCTGTCGTCGTGCCGGGTCGGGCTGGCTCGTTCCGAGTTGGTGCGGCGTCGCCCGCGCCCACGCCCCCGCCTCGTCTGCGATGGCGGACGCGACCGAAGACGCCGCGACCGACGTCGGAACGACGGCGACGTGGTTTCGGACACCGACCCGGCCGTTCGACCGTCGGTATCCTTCGAACGTATGTCCCATGTTCACAATCCATGGCTAGCACCGTGTTAGTCTTTTCGCTGGCGGGGGAGGGATTTTAGTAGTAGTCCCCCCCGTCTCCACGTGTATGCTTCCGTCCGGACTCGTCATCGCAGACGACCTCACCGGGGCGACGGACACGGGTCACGAGTTCGCCGCTCGCGGACTCCGAACGCTCGTCTCGGCGTCGCCCGCGCCGTCGGGGAACTCCCGTGCCGAGACGGACGTCTGGGTCGTCGATACGGACAGCCGGTACGCCGACCCGTCGAGGGCGGCGGCGGCGGTCCTCGACGCCGTCGCCACCGGTGACCACTCGTTCGTCTACAAGAAGGTCGATTCGACGCTCAGGGGGAACCTCGTGAGAGAGACCGACGCCGTGCTCGACGCGACGGCGGCGGACCTCGCGCTCGTGGCACCCGCTTCCCCGAGAAACGGGCGGACGACCGTCGAGGGCTACCATCTCGTCGACGGCACTCCGGTCGCGGAGACCGCCGCCGGCGACGACCCGGACAAACCCGTCGAGACGTCGCACCTCCCCACGCGGTACTCCGCGTCGTCCTATCCCGTCTCTCGGTTGCCGGTGAACCGCGTGGCAACGGGACCGGCGGCCGTCGCGGACGCGCTGCGGGAACAGGCTCGGACGGGCCGCGGCATCGTCGTCGCCGACGCGTCGCACGAGCGGCACCTCGAAGCCCTCGCGGACGGCGCGGCACGTTCGGGACTGGACGTCGTCTACGTCGGGAGCGCGGGGCTCGCCCGATACGTCGAGACGCCGCCCCCCAGCGGTGCCGGCCCGGCGTCGGTTCCCCCGCGAGACCGAACGGTCCTCTGCGTCGTCGGGAGCACGAACCCGGCGACGCTCGACCAACTCGACGCGCTCCCGGCGGAGTCGGTCGTCTCGCTGGACCTCGGGAGGGCCGTCGAGAACCCTGCCGGTGCGAGCGCCGACGCCGCCGCGGCCTGTTCGGAACGCCTCGCGGACCGCGGGGTCGCCGCGTTGGTCTCCGCGCCTGACGACGACGCCCCGCGACGCGCGCTCGACGCGGGCCGACGCCTCGGCATCGATGGCGCGACGGTCCGCGCTCGGGTGGGCGAGACGCTGGGTTCGACCGTCGAACGGCTCTGGGCCGAGGGACCCCCGACGCCGGGGTCGATGTTCGTGACCGGCGGCGCGGTGGCCGCCGACGCCTTCGAGTCGCTGGACGCGGACGGCGTGGTCCTCTCCGGGACGGCCGTCGAAGAGGGGATTCCCCTCGGTCGCCTGTCGGGTGGGGTCGCCGACGGCGTCCCGGTCGTGACGAAGGCCGGCGCGTTCGGCACCCCCGGGGCAATACGTAAGTGCATCGCCCGTTTGAGTGGGGACGATGAGCACGAGTAACCCCCTAATCGCCGTGACGATGGGCGACCCCGCGGGTATCGGTCCGGAAGTCGCCGTCAAAGCGTTCCCGTCCGTGACGGAGTTCGCGCGCGTGGTCGTCGTCGGCGACCTCGGCGTGATGCGACGCGCGAGAGACGCCTGCGACGCGGAGTTCGACGTGCGCGCGGTCGACTCCGTCGAGTCCGTCGACGACGACCCGACCGCGCTGTCGGTCATCGATTGCGACAACGTCGACGACCTCGTCCACGGCGAACTCCGCGAGGAGTACGGTGCCGCGAGTCTCGCGTACGTCGAACGCGCCATCGACCTCGCGGTCGAAGGGGAGATAGACGCAATCGCCACGGCCCCCATCAACAAGCAGGCGACGCGGATGGCGGGAAGCGAACACGCGGGCCACACCGGACTCCTCGCCGCGCGGACCGACACGGAGAACTACTCGATGATGCTCATCGAGGACGACCTGCGCGTGACCCACGTCAGCACGCACGTCCCGCTCCGCGAGGCGTGCGAGCTCGTGACGACGGAGAACGTCCTCGAAACCGTCCGCGTGACCGACGACGCGCTCCGGAACCTCGGTATCGAGTCCCCCCGCGTCGCCGTCGCCGGGTTGAACCCGCACGCCGGCGACGGCGGCCTCCTCGGCGACGAGGACGACGACGAAATCGCGCCCGCGGTCGAGCGTGCCGTCGCTGACGGCATCGACGCGACCGGACCGATATCACCGGACACCGTGTTCGTCCGCGCCGCCCGAGGCGAGTTCGACTGCGTCGTCTCGATGTATCACGACCAGGGTCACATCCCGTTGAAGATGCTCGGGTTCGACGCGGCGGGGGGCGTCAGCGGCGTCAACATGACTATCGGGTTGCCCATCGTCCGAACCAGCGTGGACCACGGAACCGCCTTCGACATCGCCGGCGAGGGAATCGCCAGCGAGACGAGCATGGTCGACGCGATTCGGGTGGCCGCCGACGTCGCCCGTCATCGCTGATGTCGACGGTGACCGCGGCGACCCCCGCCGAACCCGACTGGCCGACGCTCACCACGACGTGATTTCGACGTCGCGCAGTGGCCGTTCGAGGGGAACGCTCACCTGACCGCCCGTGAACTCGGAGACGTACAGCGCGACGATAATCTCCAGCGACCGCGTCGCCTCCTCGCCCGTCGACGGGTTCTCCGCGTCGCCGCGGAGCATCGCCTCGACGTGTCTCGCCGCGTTCGGGAACGCGTTGCGGTAATCTTCGTCCCAGGTCCACGCGCCGTCGATACCGGGGAGGTCGGTCTCGACGTGCTCTCCGTCTTCGAGCCGCCAGTACCGCCACTCCCCGTCGTCGTTGTTCATGTACAGTTTCCCCTCGGTGCCGACGAACTGGAGCGTCATCGACGAAATCTCGCGCGGGACGGTACAGTCGACGGTGACGAACGTCCCGTCGTCCGTGACGACGAACCCCCCACCGCCGGCGTCGTCGACGTCGGCCGCCGCGTCGAGCGACTCGACGGCCTCGTTCTCCCCGTTGACGTAGCCGGCGACCCGGTCGGCGCGGGCGTCGAGGAGGTAGACCAGCGTGTCGAGGAGGTGGGTGGAGTTACGCATGAGCTCCATGCGGAACTGCGTCGCCACCGAGCGGACGTCGCCGAGGAGTTCGTCTTCGACGAGGAGGTCGCGTAAGCGACGCAGTTTGTCGGTGAACCGAAACGAGTGGTTGACGACGAGTTCGGTGGCCGTCTCGTCGCAGGCCGCGACCATCTCCTCCGCGTCGGAGACGGCCGAGGCAATCGGTTTCTCGCACCAGATGACGTCCGGGTCGGCCGCCGAGCGGGCCGCATCGATGACGTGGTCGGCGTGGAGGTACGAGGGCGTGCAGACCGAGACGACGTCGAGGTCTTCGTTCGCCAGCATGGCTTCGTGACCGATGTACCGCCCCGCCTCGGGGACGTCCCACGCCTCGCCGAAGCGACCGAGTTTCGCCTCGTCGACGTCGGCCACCGCCACGAGTTCGATGTCCTCGGTCTCGTCGTACCCCCCGGCGTGGCTCGCGCGCACTTTCGCCTTCCCGATCTGTGAGTCGTCGTGCATCCCGAGGATTCCCATTCCAGCGATGCCCCCGGTTCCGATGATTCCGGCCCTGTAGGTCATGACTACTCGTAGATGTGGACGCTGCCGGTCGCGTTCGCTTCGACGTACTCCCAGTCGTAGTCGACGCCGAGGCCCGGCCCGTCCGGGACGGGAACGGTCCCGCGCTCGTCGATGGTATCGAACATGTCCGAGTAGTCACCGCGGTAGACCGGGGGTTGGGTGTTGTTCGCGAGCGGGTGGACGAGCGCGAGTTCGTAGTAGTTCGCGTTCCGGGCCGCCGCCATGCAGTGTCTCTGTGCGGGGCCGGGGGCGTGGAACTCCACGTCGAGGCCGAAGCCCTCGGCGACGCGGACGATTTTCATCGCGCCGGTGATACCGCCGTCGTACTCGGGGTCCGCGCGGACGAAGTCGGTCGCCCCGCTGGCGACGAAGTCCGTGTGCGGTTCGAGCCCGCGGACGTGCTCGGTCTGGAGCAGCGGCGTGTCGATGAGTTCGCGGAGCTTCTGGTGGCCGTGCTGGGAGATGCCGCCGTCCCGATAGGGGTCTTCGAGCCAGAGGTAGTCGTACTCGTCGCACGCGCGACCGACTTTCAACGCGTCGGCGAACGTCGCCAGTTCGCACGCGGGGTCGACCATCAGGTCCATCTCGTCGCCGACGCGTTCGCCCACCGCCCGGACCGTCTCGACCTCTCGGCGCACGTCTCGCGCGTCGTCGCCCCCGCCCCAGCCGTGAATCTTGAACCCGGGGAACCCGGCGTCACGACACTCCTCGGCGAAGTCGGCGTAGGCCTCGGGCGAGTCGAGACCGCCCGCCTCGTCGCCGTGATACGTCGACGCGTACGTGGGGAGTCGGGTCCGATACGTCCCGAGGAGTTCGTGAATCGGCGCGTCGTAGTACTTCCCGGCGAAGTCCCACAGCGCGATATCGACCGGGCCGATTCCCATCCGGTCGTACTTTCGGAGCGCCCGCTTGACCTCGCTCCAGTGTCGCTCCCGTTCGAGGGGGTTCTTCCCGACGAGGTAGTTCGCGAACGTGTTGATCTGCGCCGCGCCCGGCGAGTTCCCACCGATGTACTCGCCAGTGATTCCCTCGTCCGTGTGTATCCGGAGCGCGAACAGTTTTCGCTCGGTCGTCTCACCGGGGGCGTAGACGAGGTTGAACCCGTGGCCGTCCGTGCCGACGTCGTCGAGCGTGTAGCTGAATTCCGTCGACTCGATTTTCGTGATAGTCGGTGCCATACGTCGGCTCACACAGGGGCACCTAATAAATGCTCTCACGCCCCCGGCACTCGGTTTGCCCGAAACTCACGTCGTGTTCGCCCTTCGAGAGAAACTGCGTTCGAAGCCACGCGACCCCGGCGGGACGTCGACACCGGCAGTCCCACGATGAACACTCCTTCGAACGCGGGACGAGAAGGCTCCCAGCGTCCGTCCTGTGATATTCGATTTCCGCCCCGCCGTTTACTATCGCCGCACGAAAACCCGAATCGGCCCTGTGAGACGCCGATACGCACGTTTTGCGGTGTCTCTCCATCACCATTACAACCGTATGGGTGTAAGTGTGTGATTAGGTACAGATACTGCGACGGCGGAAGCTATCAATGAACGATTGTTCCGTGTTACTTGAGTTCATCATTATTGTTCATATGGTAGCCGGACAAATCCACCGAACGTACACCTATTCTCGAATCGTAATCCGTGGGTTGACGCTCTCTCATGTGGGGTGTTGTCAATACTCACGTTCATCATCGGTAAACGGAACCGAGCGGACGGACGCAGACGGACCTGTGAAGGCGACTCAGAATCGCCGTTCGAACGCGTCCACCCATCCGAGGGACACCCGACCGAGAGAGCGCGGTTTCGCCCGACCGCCGTGGTCGAATCCACGGTATCTGAACCGACCGACGGGCGCTGTTCGATACTGTCGCACGATTCCGCGGAACGCACTCGTTCGGTTCGGGCTACTCGATTCGGGCGGCCTCGTCGACCGTGTCTTCGAGGATTTTGATGACCGCAGAGTGGTCGTCGCGGCCGTACCCGGAGGTCTCCATCGCCTTGTACGCCTCGTGGACGACGGACGTCGCGGGCATCGGTGAGCCGTACTCCTCTCCGGCCGCCGTCGCGATTCTGAGGTCTTTGTACTGATACGAGGCGAAGAACCCCGGGTCGAAGTTTCCGCGGATGACCCGCGGCGCTCGCTCGCGGAGCGCCCAACAGCCGGCGGCACCGCCACTGATCGCGTCGACGACGGCTTCGAGGTCGGCACCCGCCCGCTGCGCCAACACGAGCGCCTCGGAAACCGCCTGTAGCGTACACCCGACGACGATTTGATTACACGCCTTGGTAATCTGTCCGGCGCCGGCGTCGCCGCAGTAGGTGACGGTCGACCCCATCGCGGCGAAGAGCGACGCGTGCGCGTCGAACGTCTCGCGCGAGCCGCCGACCATTATCGAGAGCGACCCGTCTCTGGCCCCCTCTTCGCCGCCGCTGACTGGTGCGTCGAGCATCGAGACGCCCCCCGCTTCGAGCTCCTCGGAGAGCCGCTCTGTGGCGACGGGAGAGATTGTGGACATGTCGATGAGCACGTCACCGCTGTCGAAGCCGTCGGCCAACCCGTCGTCGCCGTACACGACCTCCTCGACCGCCTCGGTGTCCGGAAGGACGGTGACGACGACATCCGCTTGGGATGCGACCGCGGACGGAGCCGACGCGGCCGTCGCCCCTAACTCGGCTAACGAGTCGACCGCCTCCCGCGAGCGGTTGTGAACGACGACGTCGAACCCCGCATCGAGGACGTTCTCCGCCATCGGTTTTCCCATGATTCCAACGCCGACGAACCCGATAGTTTGTGGCATGTGGTATCACGAATCTCGCCCCGTCCACTTAGCAGTTGAGGTGACAGCAATCGAACAGAACATAGATTTATATACCGTGCTACGCTCCGCCAAACTATGGCTCACGACACGAACGCGGAGACGGGCGATTGGCTCGCCCGTGACGAGGCGGCGCGAGCGTACGTCGTCGGTGCGACCCGTGCGGTCGAGTCTCTCCTCGCTTCGACCTACGGCCCCCGAGGGTCCACATCTCTCGTGCAGACGGTCGACGGGCAACAGGTGCCCGAGACCGTCGTGACGGCCGATGCGGGTCGACTCCTCGACGCGATAGAACGCGGTGACGGGTTCGTTCACCCGATTGCCGCGCTGTTCGTCGACGGCCTCGACTCCGTCCGACGCGGACTCCACGACGGGACCACGACCGCCGCGCTCCTCGCCGCCGGACTCGTCGAGGAAGGTGCTCGACTCAGCGAGTCGGGCCTTCACGAGGGCACGTTGACGGTCGGATACGCGATGGCCGCGAACCGGGCGGGGAAGGTACTCGACGACCTCGCGCGCCCGATTACCGCCGCCGACCGCGACCGCCTTCGCGAGGTCGCCGACACGGCCATGACGACCGACCTCTCGCAGTCTCGTCGGGACGCGTACGCCGACGTCGTCTCGACGGCGGTCGCCGAGCTCGCGGGGTCGACGGAGGGGCAGTGGTTCGACACCGACGACGTCAGCGTGCGAACGCGCGCCGGCGACGGGGTAGCACTCGTCCGCGGCCACGTCATTCGACGACGACCGGGTGCCCACGAGACGAGCGAGAAGAGCCGGCTCTCGTTCGACTGGACACCGTCCGTCGAAGGTGTTCTGTCGGACGCCCGAATCGCCGTCCTCGAACGCGACATCGATGTCGAAGAGACGGCGACCAGTTTCGGAAGCGGCGAGGGCGCGGCCGTCTCGCTCGGCTCGGCAGGGGCGGTGACGGCCTACACCGCGGCGCGTACCAGCGCGATAGACGACGTGGCGGCGAGCGTCGCCAGCCTCGGTGTCGACGTGCTCGTCGTGCGCGCGGAGCTCGATGACGCGGTCAAGAACGCGCTCGAATCGCGGGGCGTCGCGGTCGTCGACCGCGCGCAGTACCCGAAATCGGACGTCCACCGCGTCGCCCGTGCGACGGGGGCGCAGGTCGTCGGCCACGTCTCCGACCTCGACGAGTCGAAGCTCGGCCGAGCGGGGCGCGTGACCGAGCGGCGAGTCGGAGACGAGAAGTGGACGACCATCGGGGAGTGCGAGGGACCGGTGTTCACCGTCGTCGTCGAGACGCCCACCGAACAGGGGCGGACGGCCCACGAACGACTCGTCGAAGACGCCGTCGAGACGACGGCGGTCGCGGCGATGGACGGACAGGTCCTTCCGGGTGCGGGCGCGGCACCGCTCGCGGTCGCTCGGGACCTTCGACGGTTCGCGAGCGGCGTACAGGGGAAAGAGCAACTCGCGATCGAGGCGTTCGCCGACGTGTGCGAATCGCTCGTGCAGACGCTCGCCCGTAACGCCAGCTACGACCCGCTCGAAGCTCTCGCCGCCGTTCGAACCGCGCACGCTGACGCGGCGACCGACCCGGCACCGGTCGGCTTCGATGCCGCGCGCGGCGAACCGGCGGACGCGTGGGAACTCGGCGTCGTCGAGCCGCGACGAGTCTTCTCACAGGCGCTCGACAGCGCCGTTGCGACGTCGGAACAGCTCTCCACCATCGACGCCGTCGTCTCTCCCGGTATCGATCTGGACGAGCTCGACCCGCAGATAGAACACGACTAGCTCGAAGCGATTTTCGCGCTCCGCAGAACAGAGACAGTGACGACCGGGGAGCCGGTTACTGTACCGGCGGCGTCGGTTCGTCGTCAGCGAGGTCCGACGCGGAAAGCTGTCCGTCGATTCGGATGAGTTGGACCGCGAGGTCGGTCGCCGCACCGAGGATATCGCGCTGGAGACGACGCGGTTCGACGACCGGGTCCGCGTCGAGAACGTCCCGAATCTCGCCCGAGAGCGCGTCGACGCCCATCGAAGAACGGCCCTCCGTGTGAGCGACGCGCAGGCGGAGCACGCCCGTCCAGCCGTCGAGTCCCGCGCTCGCGGCCAACTGTCGCGGGATTGCCGTGAGCGCGCGAGCGAACCCCTCCATCGCGAGCTGTTCGCGGCTCGCGGTCCCCCGCGCGGCCTCCCGAACCGACCGTTCGAGGTCGATTTCCGTCGCCCCGCCGCCGGGGACGACCCGCTCGTCGGCGAGCGCGTGGAACGTCGCGCTGATGGCGCTCGTGGCACTGGCCTCGAACGCCGAGACCGACCGCGGGTCGGGTGCGCGACACAGGAGCGTGTACACCCGTTCGGCGGTCCCCTCGACGGTGACGAACTCTCGTCCGGCGAGTCGTTCGAACCCCACGTCGGCGGTTCCCATCGTCTCGGGCGTCGCGTCTTCGAGCGTGGGGACGACCTGCCCGCCGGTGTTTCGAACGAGCCGCCGCATGACGTCGTCGTCGACGCGCTCGATTGCGGTGATGCCCGCGTCTGCCACCCGCGTCTTCACGCGGTCGTTGATTGCGCCCTGCGTCGCGATGAACCGGCACCCGGCTTCGGCGGCGTCCGACAGCGTCCGCCGGAACTGGTCGCGCTCGTACGCACCGATGTCCGCTCGGTCTTCGAACGAATCCACGTCGAGTGAAATCGACCGCTCGGACGAGTCGGTCGCCCCGCCGAGTCGAGGGACGTCCACCGTCGACGAGAGGAGCGCGACGCCGGCGTCTCGTTGACGACGAGGCATCGCCTCCGAGACCAGCGGGGTCTCGATGACGACACCGTCGACGAGTTCGGTGTCGCCGACGCCGCCGATTCGCGCGACCACGTCGACGCTCGCCCGACCGCCGTCGACGGAATCGTCTGCCGACGCGTCGGTGACGGCGTTCGCGATGGCTTCGCTCACGTGTCGGCGGGTGGCCGGGTTCCGCGTCCCGGTGAGCGCGGTCTCCGCAACCCGCTCGGCACCGACGAGCGACAGTGGACGGGCACGCGCGTCGAGTCGGTCGATAGCGACGTCGAACGCGTCCCTGTACCCGCGCGCGACGACCGTGGGGTGAAGCCCCCGTTCGATGAGGTCGTCCGCCTGACTGAGCAGCGCGCCCGTCAACAGCACCATCCGAGTCGAGCCGTCCCCCCGCTCGTCGCGGAAGTCGGTCGCCGCGTCTCGGAGCAGGGTCGTCGCGGGGTCGTCGAGTTCGAGTCGTTCGAGGAGCAGGCTACTCGAAGCGGTCGTGGTCACGCGCCCGCCCGATTCGACGACGAGTTTGTTCGTCCCGAACGGCCCCAGCGTCGTCCCCACGAGGTCGCACACGCGGTCGACGTCGGCGAGGAGCGCGTGCCGTGCGTCGGAGTCCATAACCGTCCTGTCGATGGTCGCTCATCATAAGTGTACGGGACTGATACACAATACCATTCTCATATTGTGTATGATAAATCGCCATCAATGGAGAAACATTTAAGTCGATTGTGTATGTTGACCTTATCACAATGTCACGTAGTGGCACGGGCAGTGGTGAACGTAGTGAAGACGCCAGTACCGAGACCGACGAGCATCCATCGAGACGGCGGTTCATGCAGTCGGCGGCGGCCGCGTCGACCGTCGGGGCACTCGGTGCGCTCGCAGGTTGTACTGGTGGCGGCGGAGAAAACAACGACGACAGCGGGTCCGACTCGGACACGGACTCGGGGTCCGACTCGAACACGGACTCGGGGTCCGATTCCAGCGGTTCCGAGAGCATTACCATCGACTACCTGAACGCACAGGCGGCGGAGAACTCTTCGATTAAGTCGCACTTCCAGGAGTCGTTGAGCACCTTCGAAGAACAGCAGGGCAACGTCACGGTGAAGATGCAGACGGCGTCCTACGGGGACATCCGGTCGAAACTCGCCTCGACGGTGTCGAGCGGGAATCCGCCGACGATGGCCGAGTCCGGCGGTGGTGGGCTCCAGTTCTACCTCGACGGGAAGGTGCCCGACCACTCTCCCTTCATCGAGGGGACGGACCGACTCCCCGGCGACTACACGGCCGCGAACCTCGATTCCGCGAAATACCGCGGTGAGTACTGGTCCGCGGGCGGGATGCGCCACACGAACAGTAACCTCGGAATCAACCCGAAACTGTTCAGTCAGGTCGGCGTCAGCGACCCGGCCTCGGAGCTCTCGACGTGGAGCGGGTTCCTCGACGCGGTCCGTCGAATCGACGAGCAGACTGACGCGATCGCCTACGAGGAAACCGGCGTCCCCGGCGACCTCGAATCCTACTGGGGGTACGCACGGACGGCATACACCGGCGGCACCGACCCGTGGATGCGTCAGAGCGACGACCCGGAGCACCCGACTATCGTCGTCGCCAACGAGGACCACGAAGACCAGGGCAAGACCGACGGCATGATCAAGACCTGTGTCAAGATGGCCCACGAGTTCAGCAGTTCGGAGTCCGCCCAGCGCGGCGACGAGGAGATACCGTCCCTCATGCTGACCGGCAGGGTCGCGTCGTTCAACTACGCCGTCCCGACGGCGAACCGCTGGCGCGCTATCAAAGAAGACGTCCAGTTCGGCTGGAACGGCGGCGAGGGCGACTTCATGCTCCTCCCGCACCCGAAGGTCGACGCCGAGTTCGGCAGCAACTTCGGCATCAGCGAACTGGAGGGCGTCGAAGGCGAACACGGCGGCCACATGTGGGCACTCGAACAGCAGCAGACGCTGTTCAACGCGAGCGACACGAAGCAGAACGCCGCGTGGGACCTCAACATGTTCCTCCTCGGCGACGACGAGTTCGTCCTGCCCGCGTGGGGCGAACACTACGAGTCGCTCCCCGGACTCCAGCCCAAACTGCAGAAGATTCTCGACGAGTACGAACTCGCACAGAGCACCGAGCAGGCCTACAAGAACGCCGACACCTACGGCGAGCAGTACTCGACGACGGGCGCGTCGTGGGACGTCAGAGACACCGACCCGATTCGGTGGACCGATATCAACGAGACCATAAGCGAAGCCATCGCCGGACAGCACACCATCGAGGAGACGCCGTCGCTCGTCCGCTCGCGCATCCAGGACCGCCTGGCACAGTAGACGGAGGGAGACACCTCAACAGGCCACCCAAACGATTTTATACGCTATAAAATACAAAAATATCATGTCACAAGAAACCACACAAAACATCAGACAGAAGTATGGGCTAGAGGAGACCACGCTCATGGACCGGGTTCGGGAGAACTGGATCGGCTACCTGTTTATCGTCCCGACGTTCGTGATGTTCACGATCCTGTTTTACTACCCCATCGTCAGAGGTGTCTACCTGACGTTCACGAACACCCGGCTCGGCCAAGCCGGTAGTTTCGTCGGCCTCGAAAACTACTCGTGGCTGCTGACGAACGACCTGTTTCACTTCGCATTCGGCTGGACGCTGGCCTTCGTCTTCGGCACGACGCTCCTGCAACTGGTCATCGGCCTCATCGCGGCCCTGCTCCTGAGCGAACTCCGGAGTCGATGGCGAGACTGGACGAGCGCGATCATCATGTCCCCGTACTTCTCCGCGCCGCTCGCGGGAGGTGTCATCTGGATGTGGTTCCTGAACAGCGACTTCGGGATGCTCCCCATGATACTCTCCGACTTCCTCGGCGTTCAGGCGCCGGCGTTCCTCGCCGACGGTATCTGGCCGTACGTCTCACTTATCGTCGCCCAGTCGTGGCACGACTACGGGTACGCGGGCATCATCTACGCCGCCGCTATCGTGGGAATCCCCCGCGAGCAGTACGAGGCGGCGGCGCTGGCCGGGGCGGGGCGACTCCGGCGCTTCCGTGACGTGACGTTACCGCACCTCGTCACGCCGACGATTATCATCCTCGCGCTCCGCACCGCGTGGAACGTCGCGGAGTTCGCACAGCCGTTCGAGTTGACCGGCGGTGGCCCGGGAACCCGGACGATGTTGATGAGTATCCTCACGTACGAGACCGCGTACGTCAACCTGCAGTTCTCGCGGGCGTACACGCTCGGGATGGCCATGATCCTCGTCTCCATGACCGCGGCCATCTTCTACGTGACCGTCATCAAGGACGAAGAGGAGCTGTACGTCTAACCATGATTAACGAGACTCGCCGCAGCCGATTCCTGCTGTACGCCGCCCTCGGTGTCTTCGCGGTCTTCGCGCTGACGCCGTACTTCTGGGTCGTCCGAACGTCGCTTCTGACGAACTTCGCCGCGATTAGCCCCGAGACGGGCTACCTCCCGGCGCTGGACGCGCTGACGCTCGCCGCGTACACGGACATCTGGAACCAGTTCGACTTCGTGACGTTCTTCAAGAACAGCGTTATCGTGTCCATCTCGGCGACGCTCATCTCGTTGGTGTTCTCGATTCCGGGCGCGTACGCGTTCGCACGACTGGACTTCCCCGGGCGGAAGCTCCTGTTCTACACCGCCGTGTTCACGATCATGTTCCCCTGGATCGTCATCACCATCCCGGTGTACGAGGTGTTCTACGTCTTCGGACTGATAAACACCCTGCCGGGTATCATCATCGCGCTGTCTATCTTCGTCCTGCCACAGACCATCTGGCTGTTACAGGGCTTTTTCAGACAGGGCATTCCGGAGAACATCGAAGAGGCGGCGCTCATCGACGGGCACACGGAAATCGGTGCGTTCCTGCGCATCGTCCTCCCGCTTTCGGCACCCGCGGTGGGCGCGGCCGCGCTCTTCTCGTTCCTCACGGCGTGGAACAACTTCCTGTGGGTGTTCGTCCTCACGAGCGACGAGGACGTCCGAACCGCCACCGTGGCGATTCACTTCATCCTCGGGAGCGACGTGCTCCGCGAGTGGAACATCCTCATGGCGGCCGTGGTGCTACTGGTCGCGCCACCGGTCGTCTTCTACGGCCTCTCACAGCGCTACGTCGGAGAAGGCCTCGGGGGTGCCTGAAGACCCGAGTTCCAGTGGTGGACGGAGACCGTCTGCCACCCCGGGGACACGAATAAATAACAGACCGACAAACCAACCACACAATACGTTACCATGGCACGCGTTGAATTTGACAACATTACGAAAGTATTCGAAGACACGTCCGGCCCAATCGTCGCCGTCGAGGAGCTGTCACTCGACATCCCCGACGGCGAGTTCGTCGTCTTCGTCGGCCCCTCGGGCTGCGGGAAGTCGACGACGTTGCGAATGCTCGCCGGGCTCGAAAACATCACGGACGGGGAGATTCGCCTCAACGGCGAACCGGTAAACGACGTCTCACCCCGCGACCGCGACATCGCGATGGTGTTCCAGTCGTACGCGCTGTACCCCCACAAGACCGTTCGCGGTAACATGGGGTACGGCCTCAGCCTGAGTACCGACCTCAACAAAGAGGAGGTCGACCGGCGGGTCGTCGAGGCCGCGGAGATGATGGGTATCGAGGACCTGCTGGACAAAAAGCCCGGTAGCCTCTCGGGCGGGCAGCAACAGCGCGTCGCGACTGGCCGCGCAATCGTCCGCGAACCGGCGGTGTTCCTGTTCGACGAACCCCTCTCCAACCTCGACGCCCAACTCCGCAAACACATGCGGACGGAGCTCTCGCGCATCCACTCCGAACTCGGCATCACGACGATATACGTCACCCACGACCAAGAAGAGGCGATGACGATGGCCGACCGAATCGTCATCCTCAACGACGGACAGCTTCAGCAGGTCGGCTCGCCGAAGGAGGTGTACTACCGCCCGGCGAACACGTTCGTCGCCGACTTCATCGGGAGTCCGAGCATGAACTTCTTCGACGTCGACCTCGAAGTCGCAAGCGACGGGACCGGAACGCTCGTCGGGAACGGCTTCAGGTACAGCGTCTCCGATTCGCTCGTCGACCTCGTCGGCGGCGAGGGAGAATACGTCCTCAGTGTCCGTCCGGAGAACCTCAACGTCGACCCGTCGGCCTCCGGCGAGAAGTCCTTCGAGGCGACCGTCGACGTCGTCGAGGTCATCGGCTCCGACAACTTCATCTACCTCGACGTCGCGGGCAAGGAGTGCCGCCTCCGCGCCCCGTCCGAAACCGAACCCGAAGAAGGGGACGTCATCACCGTGACCTTCGAGGAAGACGACCTCCACCTGTTCGACCGCAACACCGAGGAAGCGCTGATTCACGGACACGAACGCGCTGAATCGTCGCCGAAGATAATCGAATCGGAAGCCTAACGAACCGCACCCCCCGTCCCCCGCCTCCCGCCGCAACGGCGCCGTCGGCATTTCCGCCCCCGCGGGGGAACGCTTTTGCTCTCACTCGGCGACGTTCGTGTGTGACATACTCTATCTCGATTCTCCCGGGGGACGGTATCGGCGTCGAGGTCATCGATGCGACGCGGCCGCTCCTCGACGACGCCGCTAACGCGGGCGGATTCGACGTCGAGACGACGCGGTACGACTGGGGGAGCGAACGCTACCTCGAAGCGGGGTCGATGATGCCGGACGATGCCATCGAGACGCTCGAACCGTGCGATGCGATTCTCCTCGGTGCCGTCGGACACCCGGAGATTCCGGACCACGTGACGCTCCGCGGGATGATGCTCCCGATTCGAAAGGCGTTCGACCAGCAGGTCTGTAAGCGCCCCTCGGTGCTCTTCGACGGCGTCGAGAGCCCGCTCCGCGGATACGACGGGGGCGATATCGACTTCGTCGTCTACCGGGAGAACACCGAAGGCGAGTACGCCGACGCGGGGGGCCACGAGCATCGGGGCTATCCGCACGAAGTCGCGGTTCAGACGGCCGTCTACACCCGAAAAGGGACCGAAACGGTCGTCCGTGCGGCGTTCGAGGAGGCCCGGTCGCGCGAGGGCCGGCTGACGAACGTGACGAAGTCGAACGCACAGGCACACGGGATGGTGTTCTGGGACCGAATCGTCGAGGAGGTCTCGTCCGAGTATCCCGACGTGACCGTCGAACGCCTGCTCGTCGACGCGGCGTCGATGGACCTCGTCCGACGGCCGGAGGAGTTCGACGTCCTCGTGGCGTCTAACCTCTTCGGCGACATTCTCACGGACATCGGAGCCATCGTCAGCGGGAGCATGGGGATGGCCCCCTCGGCGAACATCAACGTCGAGGGGCACTCCCCGTCGATGTTCGAACCGGTCCACGGGAGCGCCCCGGACATCGCGGGACGGGGAATCGCCAATCCCCTCGCGACGGTCCTCTCGGTTTCGATGCTCTTCGACCACCTCGGCGAGAGCGAGGTCGCCCGTGACATCCGGCGCGCGGTCGAGTCACAACTCGCCGACGAAACGGCACCGAGAACCCCCGACCTCGGCGGGTCTTCCACCACCGAGACGGTCGTCGAAGACATCAGGACGCGCCTCTAATCGACCGATGCACCGCCTTCGCGGGAACCGAGGTGACGACGCGAGCCAGTTCGCGGCGCGGCTGCGCCGCCTCGACGTGGAGACGTTCGCCCGACTGGTGTCCGACCTCTGGGTCGAACGCGGCCGGTCTGTCGCGCGGGATGGGGCCACCATCACTGTCGGCGACGGGAGCACCCCGCGTTCCCTCGTCGTGACTCACCGGCCCCCGTCGGCGGTCGCCGGCGATGTCGTAGTCACGTCCCGGCTCTCCGACGACCCGAGCGTCGTCGACGCGGCCGAGTTACTCGACGTCGTTCGGTACGCGGTCGACAGAGACCGGTCGGCCGAGATACTCGCGGGCTATCTCGGCCCCTCGGCGGACCGCTTTTGCTCGCCCCGATTCGATTCCGCCGACGAGTCACGGGGCGTCGACCGGCTGACGACCCTCACGAGCGGTGCAGTCGTCGCAGTCGTGGCGGTGTTCCTCTTCGCGGGCGTCGGTGTGGTCTTCACTCACGCCGGTCTGACACCGGTTGTGGATTCACCCGCCACCGCGACTGCCGACCAGCGCGAGGGGGAACTAACGACGGCGACGGCGCGACCGAAGTCCGAAACCGACGCTCAAGGCGGTGAAAACGGAAGCGAGAACGCGCCTGCCGACGTCGAAACAGTCTCGTACTCGGCCATCGGCTGTCCCGCTCCACCGAGAAACGTTCGCCCAGCGGAACTCGCCCCGGCCGTCGTGCCGGGGGCGAGCGCCGGTGGACTCGACGGGTGGCGGCAGAGCCCGGCGACGTCCGACCCGCCGGACGAACCGGACCGACTTCGCGACCCGACTGCGCGGCACGCGGTGACGTACGTGCCACCGTCCGGTCACAGGCTGACGCTCGAAATCAGTCTGTGGCCGTCGCTGCGAGCCGCGCAGTCGGATGTATCGGCGTTTGCACCGCGCAACGAGACGGTCGTACGGTGGGGTCAGTACACGCTCGTCGTCAGTGGGACCACGCCGGACGGCGACCCCCTCGCGAGGGACCGGACGACCGTCTGGTCCCGGCCGCTCCTCTCGGAGGTGCGGTCCCCGTCGGGGAGTCGGCTGGGGTACCGGTGTCTCGATTCGTTGCTCGACGAATCCGCGCCGTCGACGGCCGCGCCTCCGACCGCCCCGTGAAAGGTTTATGGTCGATGAAACCAGACGAACGAACATGACACACGGACCGGACGCGGTTCACGCTCTCGTCGAGGAGTCGGGCTGGGAGTACCCCGTCTCAGTTCGCCGAGTGGAGCGCGAGCACGCGTTGGCGAACGTGCAGGTGGACGCGGACGGGAACTCCATCATGGTCGCGGAGTTACTCGGGAAGGCCGAGGCGGACCGATTCGAGAGTTACGATGACCTCGTCACCAAACTCGGACCGGTGTTCGAAGCCGAGAGTAAGCGGCGGAAGGTCGGGCTCTTCGGCCGCATCAAACAGACGTTCCTCGGGGGGTGACGGCATGAACAAACTCCGCGCGTTCGTCGTCGTCGGCTGTTTGACGCTCGCTGTCGCCCTCGCCTTCGTCGAACTCCGATACGGCTACGGCCCCGCTTCGAGAGGCGGGTACGTCACGGCGCTCGTCGCCGTCGTCCTCCTCCCGGCGGTTCCGGTGGTCGCCGCACACGCGAAGTTCGCGCTTCGACGGCTCGCCGAGTACCGACGAAACGGCTCCGGACTCAGTTTCGAGCGCGACTCCATCTTCGTCTCGGCGGACACCGTGAGCGACGCCGAGCAGGCGCTCACCGACATCGAAGCGGCCGTCGAAGCGGCGGACGAGTACGACGAGTGCCGCCGCGACAGATTCGGAGAGGGGCGCGGCCTCAACGTTCGCCACACCGGATTTCACAACTCGTTCGTTCGCGTCGCCGGCGACGGCCGCCTCGTCGTGACGGGGGCGTCGCAGAACACGCACTCGCTGGCGGCGCTCGTCGAACGCGTCGCGTCGCTGACGATGGAACGGACGCGCGCACACCCCTTCTTCGCCCGCAAGCCGGTTCGAGGGGCCCCCAGAGCGTTCCTCGGGCTCTTCCTCGTCGTGGTGTTCGTCTTCGGTGCCGGCGGCGTCGTGGGTGCGGCCTACCCGGCGGACGCCTACAGCGCACCCGAGCGGGCCGTGCTCGTCGGTTACGACGCGCGCGCGGCGGCGACGCCCGGATACGACGCGACGGACGCCACGCTCGACAAGGCCGCGTTCCTCGTCGACTCGCTCGGCGAGGAGGCGGTCGAAATCGGGTGGGACCGCGACGACGCGGACAAACTCACCACCCACGGGCGACAGGCGGTCTTCCTCTCCGAGACGGTGTCGGCACAGCTCAGCGCGGCCCGCGAAGACGCGTCGGCGACGAGCGAGCGCGAACGCGTCGCCACGCTCGAAGCCGACCTGCACGCCGCGGAGTGTCGGGTCGCCGCGCAGATAACCGACCGCGTCGAGTCGGGGAACGTCGAGGGAGACGCGAGCGCGCTCGTCGGTGCGGGCGAGTCGCTCCGCGCGAGCGCGGCGGATGCGGGGTACGCGTGTTCGACCGAGGCGTGAACCGACCGCTGGAACCCCCCGAGCATTGCGAAGCTATACCTGCGCTACCCCCGAGTGTGGTCACATGGTCGAACACGATGGGTTGAAACGCGCCGGACGGTCGCCGGACCAACTGATTGGCACGTGGGCCGTGATTCCCCACCCGAGCACCGCGGAGCTGCTCGCCGGCGTCGGATACGACTTCGTCGTCTTGGACGCGGAGCACACGCCGATGTCGTACGAGACGATAGCGGACATGATTCGCGCCGTCGACGCGGCACCGGGTGAGACGGAAACCCTCGTCCGGGTGCCGGACGACGCCCCCGCGACGCTGAAACGGACGCTCGACCTCGACCCGACCGGCGTCCTCGTTCCGATGGTCGAGACGCCGGAACAGGCCGCGGCGGTCGTCGACGCCAGTCGCTACCCTCCGGCGGGAACGCGGGGACTCGGTCTCGGCCGCGCGACGGGGTACGGGCGCACGCTCGGCGAGCACGTGGAGGCCGCCGAAGAGACGGTCGTGAGGTACGTTCAACTGGAGTCCGAGCGCGCGGTCGGGAACGCCGACGCCATCGCGGCGGTCGACGGAATCGACGGCGTGTTCATCGGACCGGTCGACCTCTCGATGTCGATGGGCTGTTTCGGTGAGTGGGACGACGACGACTTCCTCGAAGCGGTCGACCGCACCGTCGCGGCCGCGGCCGACGCCGGAGTGGCGGTCGGAACCCTCGCGACCGACGCCGCCCAGCGGGCGACCCGCATCGACTGGGGTGTCGACTATCTGGTCGCCGGCGTCGACGCGCTCCACCTCTCCGACGGGGCCGTCGACGCCCTGGACCACAGCACCACGCTCGGCGACTGACGCTGCGACGGCGCGCCTGTCGTTCGGTCGCCCCGCACCATCTTTCCGTCCGCCTGCGACGCCGTCGGGTGGCATCCCCGTCGGATTTCGCATCGCCTACGATTCGGGTCCGAGCCCGCGGCAACCGAAGGCGGCGAGTGCGCTCCGTCAGCGATACGCGGCGACGGTCGGCTCGACGAGCGACGAAATCTCGTCGCGGGCAGCCTCGTCGACCCCGACGAGCGGGGGTCTGACCTCGTCCGTTTCGAGGACGCCGCGGGCGCGGAGGGCCGCTTTCGTCGCCGGCGCGAACCCGTGTTCGACGCACTGTTGGAACAGCGGCGCGATGTGTCGCTCGTGGATTCGGCGCGCCTCGGCGACGTCGCCGCGGTCGGCCGCGGTCGCGGCGGCGACGAACGCTTCGGGGACCACGTTCGAGAGCGCGTTGACGCCCCCGGTCGCGCCCAACACGAGTCCCGGGACGAGGTGGCTGTCGAACCCTTCGAACAGTTGGAACCCCTCGGGAGTCCGTCGGAGTAGCTCCGAGAAGTAGTTCAAATCGCCGCTCGAATCTTTCAGACCGAGGACCGCGTCGCGCCCGGAGAGTTCGACGACGGCGTCCGCGTCGAGCGACCGGCCGACACAGGCGGGGATGTTGTAGAGGTACAGCGGGAGCGCCGCATCGTCGGCGACCGCCTCGACGAACGCGACGTCGCCGGCCGGGTCGTTCGCTCCGTGGAAATACGGAAGCGTGATGAGCGCGGCGTCTGCACCGGCCTCGGCCGCGGCGTCGATTCGGTCGACAGTCGCTTTGACGCTCGTCGCGGCGGTGCCCGCCATCACCGGCGTGCCGTCGGCCCGCTCGACCGTCGTCGAGAGAACCGCGCGGAACTCGGCGTCGTCGAGACTCGCGAACTCACCCGTCGTTCCACAGGGGACGAGTCCATCGACGCCGCCGTCGACGACGTGGTCGACGAGTGTTTCGAGCGCCTCGTGGTCGACCGCGCCACCGTCGAACGGCGTGACGAGCGGGCAGTGTACACCAGCGAACCGTCGTGCTACGTCTGTCATCGTCTCGTACTCCCGCCGATGCCAGTTATATGTTCTCACGGCTCGGCGCGAGGCGTCAAGATTTATGTACATATGTGAAAACATGGCACACGATGACGATACTGGCAGCAGTCGATGGAGAGCAGAAACCGGACCGCGTCGTGACGATCGGCGAAGACCTCGCGGACGCGTTCGACGACCAACTCGTCGTCGTCAACGTTCTCAACCAGAGAGAGTTCGAGGAGAGAGACGACGTCCACCAGACGGGGTACACGGTCGAAGACGGTCAGAACGACGCCGAATCGGTGGCACGCTCCGTCGTCAAAGCGACCACTGACCGGCCGGGACAGGTCCAGACGCGCGGCCTCGTCGGCGAGGTTGTCGACGAACTGCTGGGCGAGACGGAGCGACTCGACGCGTCGTACCTCGTCATCGGCGGGCGAAAGCGTACGGCGGTCGGGAAGGCGCTGTTCGGAAGTACGACGCAGTCGGTCCTCCTGAGCGCGGACGTCCCCGTCGTCGCGGTCATGGACGAAAAGTGAACACGGGACTCAGACACAGATGGTTACACTCGACCTCCCCAGCCGAGAGCGACTCGAAGCGGTAAACGACGCCTCGGTAGACGACCTTCCGGCCTTCGCGACCGTCCGCTCGGTTTCGGACCCCCCGGAGGTAGACGACGTCCGAGCGAGCGCCGTCGAGGCGCTCGACGACATACCGGCGTTCGAGACGCTTCCGTCGGGGTCGTCGGTGGCGATTACGGCCGGAAGTCGCGGCATTCACGACATGCCGGCCGTCCTCGCGGCGGTGGTCGAGGAACTCCAAAACCGGAACCTCGACCCGTTTATCATGCCCGCGATGGGGAGCCACGGCGGCGCGACCGCGGACGGACAGGTCCAGACGTTGGCCTCGCTCGGCGTCACCGAGGCGTCGATGGGCTGTGAAATCCGCTCGTCGATGGCCGTCGAGCGAGTCGCCGAAGACCCGAACGGCGAGCCGATATACGCGGCGAGAGACGCGCTCGAAGCCGATGCAATCCTCCTCGCGAACCGCGTGAAACTCCACACCGACTACCGCGGTCCGATCGAATCCGGGCTCTGTAAGATGGCCGTCGTCGGCCTCGGGAAGCACCGCGGAGCCGAGAACATGCACAACGCCGCAATCGCTCGCGGGTTCGACGAGGTCATCCCCGAGCGCGCGGAGATACTGCTCGCCGAGACCGATATCGTCGGCGGTATCGCCGTCGTCGAGAACGACCACGAGCGCGCCGCCTTCATCGAGGGCGTCCCCGCCGAGGGGCTTCCCGAACGGGAGTCTGAACTGCTCGAACGGTCGAAAGAGCTGTTCCCGTCGCTCCCCGTCGACCAGTTGGACTTCCTGATGGTCGACGAACTGGGAAAGAACATCAGCGGGACGGGGATGGACACGAACGTCGTCGGCCGGGTCTGGTTCCACAACCAACCCGAAGTGAACTCGCCGGAGATAACGCGCATCTACGTCCGTTCGGTCACGGCGGAGTCGCACGGCAACGCAATCGGCATCGGCCTCGCCGACTACGTCAACCGAAGTCTCGTCGAAGCGGTCAATTTCGAAGATATGTACGTCAACATCACCACGAGCGGCGAACCCGAACGCTCGAAGATTCCGTTTGTCGTCCCCTGTGATGCGACGGCGTTCGTTCTCGCGGCTTCGATGACCGGTGTCCCCGACCTGAGTGAGATGCGCATCGGCCGCATCACCAACACGCTCGAACCGGGGACGATGCTGGCTTCCGAACCCGTGCTCGAAGACTTAGCGGGACGAGACGACGTCGAAATCGGCGAACGTCGACGCCTCGAATTCGATGCCGACGGCACGCTCGTCTCTGCTATCGAGGAGTAGTCACGGCGCGGACCGGACCGAGCGAATGGCGGTCGGACCGACTCGGTCGCACGCCGCTTCGAACTATCTCACGAATTGTCAGTTTTCACAAATACGTTATATTCTATCACGAGGCGGTTAGAATCTCCGTAATCGCGTTCGCCCGTCGAGCGTAGGTCCGGTTCGCTATTCGAATGAATTGTGCAGGTGATCTAAAATACTACTGCGTCCGCTTGTGTCCTTTTGCCCCGCGGCACTGGGAACGACCGACTGGAATCCACGGGTCTGAAACCGGGTGTCGACGAAGATTCGAACTGAACCGCCGGCTCCGCCGTTTATCAGACACGAGCTTGAATCCCGGACTGTGGCTAATTCGGAAGTCTACTCGTCTCTGGACAATGTCGTCTCTCACGTCTTTCGTACAGACGCGAGTCGTGGGGACCGGTCCAACCCTCCGAACAGCGCAACGTCGAGAGTCACGGTTCTCCCGCGCTATAGTGTATTGAAACCGCATTTCCAACAGACGTTGAATCTGACGGCAGATTCGTCGGCTACGAATCCCTCCGAGTCGAATACGGCGTCTGCGGTGCTTTTGACGTTCAAGACGAGGTGTGTGACTAAACTATCCGTAGTAACTGTGCGGAGTCGGTGGACACCCCCACGCCGGCCCGCTCGAACACATATGCGAACTAGTATTTTCTCGAATAGTTAATCTGACGTACTAGACGCGGTAATCCGGACCAGTCAGCATTCGCCTCGGTCCCCATAGAGCCACCCGCAGTTCTCGTCGCTGTGCCCCGACGCGTCGGGTCAGTTGCAACGCCCAGTTACAACCGCGCTGTCTGACTCGCGCAGAAGGCGGGGACGAACCGACCGTTCGCGGCACTCAGTCGTCGCCGCGTGCGGCGCTGCCAGCGCCCGCGTCCGGAGTCCGCAGCACGTCCGGGTCGGCGTCCGGTCCGAGCGGTTCGACGCGCACGCTCGACACCTTGTACTCCGGAATGCCGGCCTGCGGGTCGAACGTCTCCTGCGTGAGTTTGTTGACCGCGCCGGCCGCGAAATGCATCGGGATGAACAGCGTCCCGTCGCCGACGCGGTCGGTCACCGTCGCCTTGACGACGATGTCGCCGCGGCGGGACTCGACCTTGACGTACTCGCCGTCTGAAACGCCGAGTTCCGCGGCCGTCGTCGGGTTAATCTCGATGAAACTCTCGCCGACGTGGCTCATGAGACCCTCGACGCGCCGGGTTATCTGTCCGGTGTGCCAGTGGTAGAGGACCCGCCCGGACGTGAGCGTGAGGGGGTACTCCTCGTCGGGGAGTTCGCCGGGGTGGCCGCCGTCCGCCGGCACGAAGCGGGCGAGTCCGTCGTCGAAGTTGAAGTTCCCCTCCTCGTAGTCGTAGAGGTACGGCGTGCCGGGGTGGTCGTCGTCCCAGCACGGCCACTGGAGTCCGTGCTCGTCGCCCGATTCGAGACGCTCGTAACTGACGCCCCCATAGATGGGAACTAGGTCGCTGATCTCATCCATGACCTCTCGCGGGTGGTCGTAGCCCCACTCGTAGCCCAGTCTGGCCGCCAGTTCCTGCGTAATCTCCCAGTCCTGACGCGCCTTCCCGGGCGGTTCCGCGGACGCTCGAACCCGCTGGACACGACGCTCGGTGTTGGTGAAGGTGCCGTGTTTCTCCGGCGAAGTCGCCGCCGGCAGCACCACGTCGGCGTGCTCCGCGGTCTCCGTCATGAAGATGTCCTGTACGACGAGGAAGTCCAAGCTATCGAGCGCCTCGCCGGCGTGCTGGATGTCGGGTTCCGAGAGCGCGGGGTTCTCCCCGACGATGTACATCCCGCGGAGATTGCCCTCGTGGGCTTCGGCGAGCATCTCCGGCACTTTGAGACCGGGTTCCGTCGGTGGACGCTCGCCCCACACCTCGGCGAACTTCTCGCCGACCTCGTCGTCGGCCGGGTCCTGGTATCCGGGGAGACTGCCGGGCAGAGTCCCCATGTCGCCGCCGCCGCCCTGCACGTTGTTCTGGCCCCGGAAGGGCGACAGTCCGGCACCCGGTTTCCCGACCTGCCCGAGCGTGAGCGCGAGGTCGGCCATCGCGAGGAGGTTCTCCGTGCCGTGGCTGGATTGGGTCATGCCCATCGCCCAGCCGAAGACGACGTTCTCGGCGGCGGCGAGCGTCTCGGCGGCCGACTGCAGTTCGGCGGGAGAGACGCCGGCCAGTTCCTCGACTTTCTCGGGGGTGAACGCCTGGACCTTCTGCTTGACCGCTTCGAATCCGTTCGTATTCCGTTCGATGAACGCCTCGTCGTGCAGGTCGTGCTCGATGAGGTATCGGATGAGGCCGTTGAGCCACGCCACGTCGTAACCGGGCGTCGTTCTCGTGTACTGGTCTGCGTGTTCGGCGATGCCGATTTTCCGGGGGTCGAACACCACGAGGTCGGCCCCGTCGCGGACGTTCTGCTTGATGCGGGTCGCCAACACCGGATGCGACTCGGTCGTGTTCGACCCGCTTATGAGGTAGGCGTCGGCCTCGCCGATGTCCTCGTTGATGCGGTTCGTCATCGCGCCGTAGCCGAGCGTCTGTTGGAGCGCCGCCACCGTCGACGAGTGGCAGAGCCGGGCGCAGTTGTCGATGTTCTTCGTGCCGAGCACCTGCCGCGCGAACTTCTGGACGAGGTACGCCTCCTCGTTGCTCCCTTTCGACGATGCGAGGCAACTGACCGCGTCGACGCCGTGTTCGTCCTGAATCTCGCGGAGTTCGCCGGCGACGTAGTCGAGCGCCTCGTCCCACGACGCCGCCTCGAACTCGCCGTCGTCGTTTCGAATCAGTGGTCTCGTGAGCCGGTTTTCGCTGTTGGCGAACTCGTGTCCGAACTTCCCTTTCACGCACGTCGAGAAGTTGTTGGCCGGTGCGTTGTCCGGGTCGTCGACGGGCTGGACGCCGAGGGCGTTCCCGTCTTTGCCCCACATCTCGAACCGACAGCCGACCGCGCAGAACCCGCAGGTCGTCTCCGCTTTGTCGACCTTGCCCAGTCGGTAGTCGCTGACGAGCGACGCGACGTCGAACAGCCGGCCCTCGGAGAGGGTCCGCGCCGCAAGGTTCTCGGCGGTGTGTTCGCCCGCGAGCATGGCCTTCCGACCGTACTCCCCGAGGAAGTCGGACGCTCGGCGTTTGCTCTGGGCCATGTATCGGGCGACGCCGCTCCGTCCATCCTGTCCCGCCTCGGCTTCGCCACCGGCGCTCCCCGCGCTACCGGGGGCGGGCGAGCGGTTCGGTGCCGTCGTGTCGTCGATGGTCTCCGCCTCCTCGTGTTCGATGACGTTCCCGACGGAGTTCCGCTGCGTGAACCCCGGGAGCGGGAGCGTCCCCGCGCCACCGATGTCCTTCTCGGTCAGGGCTCCGGTCGGACAGACCGTGGCGCAGTGACCGCAGGAGACGCAGTCTGAATCCCCCATCGTCTCGGCGTCGGACTGGAAACCGATGCGGGTGTCCGCACCGGACCCCTCGATACGGAGCACGCCTTCGACCTGAACGTCGTTACAGCCCTCGACGCACCGGTTACAGAGGATGCACTTGTTGCGGTCGATTTGGATGAACGAGGAGCTGTCGTCGAGCGGTTCGTACTCGCTTCGCTCGTCGAACACGCCGTAGCGCGGATGGTCGACCCCCTCGCTGATGGCCGTCTCCTGGAGCTCGCACCGGCCGTTCCCGTTACAGGTCGTACAGCGCAGATTGTGGTTGGAGAGGACGAGGTCGAGGTTGACGCTCCGGCACTCCTCGGCGGCCGACGTATCGGTCTCGACCGTCAGCCCGTCCGTCGCCGGGAACGAACAGGAGGGGACGACCCCGTGTTCGTCCGTCTCGACCATGCAGGTTCGACACTCGCTCCGAGGGCCGATTTCGTCGCTCGCGTCGCCGTCGCGGTCGTAATAACAGAGCGCCGGAACGTCGGCGTCTCCGTCGAGGCTGTCGGAGCCGGGGTCCACGCTCACGACCTCGTCGTCGACGGCCTGCATGGCGTCGATGACGGTCGACCCCGGCGGGACGGTGACCGGGGTCCCGTTGACGGTGACCGTCGTCGGGCTCTCTCCGCCGGTTCCGACGGGCGGGTCGTTCGCGGTCCCGGTCTCGAACTCAGCCGTGACCGACGTCTCGTGCTGTGGGTCGTCTATCTCCGGAACGCCCGGAAGTGGGTCGTCAGTACTCATAGTTTGTCAGTACAGGTTCCGCTGGGACAGCGGCCGTCGGCGTGTGCTTCGAAACTCGATTCGAACTCGTCCATCGCGGTCAGCACCGGTCGCGGCGCACGAGCCCCGATTCGGCAGTTGCTCGACCGGGCCATGACCCGCCCGAGTTCGCGTATCTTCTCCCGGTCGTACGAGCCCCGGTAGACCGCTCGCACCAGTTCGGTGAGTTGGACGGTTCCCTCCCGACCCGGCACGCACCGCCCGCTGTTGGCTTCCGAGGCGAAGTTCGCTCGTTGACCGGCGGTGGCGACCGGACACCGCTCGTCGTTCAACAGTTCGACGACGCCGTCCGTGCCGAGGCCGGCCGCGGTCAGTTCGTCCGCGGTCGGTGTGATATCCAACGTCCGAGTGACCCCGCCAAAGACACCGCCGACGCAGGCCATCTTGAACGAGCCCTCCAGTTCGACGGCGTTCCGAACCGCCGAGAGGCGGGCGTCCGACCCGACCTCTATCGTCGCGGGCGCGGCCACGTCCCCGGTGACAGTCAACAGTCGCGTCGCCGAGGCGGACCCGTCCTCATCGGTACTCTCGGGACCCGAGAGTGCGTGGTGTACCTGTGCGAACGTCCGCGGCGAATGGATGACCGTGGGGCGACCGAAGAGTCCGTACTCGGCCGGCGATGGTGGCTGGAGACGGGGTTCGATTCGGTCCGCACCCTCAATCGCTTCCAGCGCCGCCGTCGGTGCGCCGGCGCGGTACTCGTCCGGCCCCGTGGCGACTCTCGGAACGACCGGTAGTTCGTCCGCGGCGGCGTCGACGGCCCGCCGGAGGTGTTCTCGGAGTTCGGTGTCGGTCTCCGCGAGATAGATGACCGCGTCGGTCGTCCCGAGGTACTCGGCGACGGCCGCCACGCCGTCGAGCACCGACATCGGCGACCCGGCGAGGAGCGTTTCGTCCGCCCACTGCCTGTCGTCCGCGTCGTTCGCGTTCACGACGACCACCGGGTCGCCGTCTGTCTCTCGCGCGCGCCGCCACGCGTCGGCGACCGGGTCGTCAGCGCTGGCGTCGCCCCTTCCTCGACCGACGAGGCCGGCGTCCGCGATAGCACCCGCGTCTTTGTCGAGCGACTGGAACTGACACCCCTCCGGGTCCAGCGGGTCGACCCACCCGCAGGGACCGAGGACGCGCCGCCGACCTACCGCGAGCGGCCCGTTCGTCGGCACCGGTAGCGTCGTCGTCTCGGCGTCGTGCTCGACGACCGCCGCGGCACCGTCCGTCGGTAACGCCCCGTCTTCCACGTCGGCGACGATTTCCCGGGCTCTCGGTGCGTCCGGAGCCGGGAAGAACGCGGTCCGCCCCGCTCTGGTCGCCAGAACCAGCGGGTCGTACTCGCTGATTCCGGTCGGTCCCGTTCGCAGGACCGGGACGGAGTCGGCGGCGGCGCGCGCGCTGCTCAAGACACGCTCCCCGCGCTCCGTTCGTCCGGCTCCCGAAACCCGGACGGTCGGCGACGGGGTCGCCTTGCCTGTGCGATTCATTCTCACGGTTAAAAAGACGCGGTGGGGTTAAAAAATCATCCCAATCCGGTCCCGGTGGCGCGCGGTTTCGGGGCGTTCAATCCCCCGGACTCGAAGCCGGTCCAACCGCGATTGGCACGAGATTGCCACGGCAGATGGCGCTCCCAGACGGCAGCGACCGGAGCAAAGAGCTAATGCGGCGACGCGTTGTTCCCCGAGGTGATGACGAACCCACGGTTCGACGACGTCCGAGAGACCGCGGCCGACGCGACCCGCGAAGACGACGTCCTGTCTGTGTACACCGGACTCGTCCACGACGACGGTCGACGCGAGTACTACTTCGCCAACGACACCGAAGACGCATCGGAGCTACGCGAGACGGCGGCCGTCCAACTCGGGATGATGGTTCGGGTCCTCGCGGACCGCTCCGAGAGCGACGTCGAGGAGATCACCGACCTCGCGGCCGAGCGGGCGGAGAACATGCGGTTGGAGTGACCGCGGTCTCCGACACCGGCCGCTCGAACGCGAGTTCTCGTCGGTGAGTGTCGTCTCAAAAATCCTCACGCGGGTCGGGGCCAGATGCGTCCGCTCGGGACCGCGACCCTATTCGGTCGCCGCTATCGCTTCGATTTCTATCGCCGCCCCTTTCGGCACGTTCCCGACCTCGACCGCGCTACGCGCCGGCGGTTCCTCGTCGAAGAACTCGCTGTACACCTCGTTGAACTCCTCGAAGTCGTCGATGTCGTCGAGGAAGACTGTCGTTTTGAGCACGTCGTCGAGGGAGCCGCCCTCCGAGACGAGAATCGCTTCCACGTTTTCGAGACACCGCTTCGTCTGGTCGCCGACAGAGGCGTCGTCGAGTAGCTCCCCGTCGGGCGTGAGCGGCAGTTGGCCCGCAGTGAGGACGAGGTCGCCGTTCGTCGTCGCCTGACTGTACGCGCCAACGGCCGCCGGTGCGTCCGAAATGCTAATCGTGCGCTTCATAGCCGGCCGTTTCGAACGGGCCGTATTAAATCCACGTCCGGGACGAACCGGTCTCACGATATGTGTGCCATCTGCCATTCCGTGGCGTCACTCGGCTTGCACGTCGGCTACTCCTCGTCTCGAACTTCGGAGCCTCGCGGGTGTCTCGGCCCTGCCGACACCCACGCAGAAAACACGAATAGTAACGAACATGACACGATGAAACACCCACCAACGATATTTAAGCGTTGAAGTGCCGAGAACCGTGAAAGACATTCGCACCCGATCTATAAATGGCATCCGTCCGCAGAGACCGAGCGGAGCCCGAACAATGTCAATGGACGCAGTCGTCTACAAAGGCGAACGAGAGGTCGCAGTCGAAGCGGTCGAAGAGCCGCAGATTGAACATCCGAACGACGTCGTTATCGACATCACGACGACCTGCATCTGCGGGTCCGACCTGCACATGTACGAGGGTCGGACGGCGGCGGAACCGGGAATCGTGTTCGGCCACGAGAACATGGGTATCGTCGAGGAGGTCGGCGAGGCCGTCAGCGGCCTCGAAGTCGGCGACCGCGTCGTCGCGCCGTTCAACGTCGCCTGCGGCTTCTGCGAGAACTGTGAGAACGGCTACACCGGCTTCTGTACCAACGTCAATCCGGGATTCGCCGGGGGAGCGTACGGCTACGTCGCCATGGGGCCGTATCAGGGGGGTCAGGCCGAGAAGCTCCGCATTCCGTACGCCGATTTCAACGCGCTCAAACTGCCGGACGGACGGGAGCACGAGGACTCGTTCTCGCTCCTCGCGGACATCTTCCCGACGGGCTGGCACGGCACGGAACTCGCCAATCTCGAATCCGGTGACTCCGTCGCTATCTACGGGGCCGGTCCGGTCGGCCTGATGGCCGCCTACAGCGCCAAGCTCAAGGGCGCGGCCGAGATTTACGTCGTCGACCGCGTCCCCAGTCGCCTCGCGCTCGCCGAGGAACACTGCGACGCCACGCCCATCAACTTCGAGGAGGGCGACCCCGTCGAACAGATCAAAGAGATTCACGGCGGCGGCGTCGACAAGGGCGTCGACGCGGTGGGCTATCAGGCCATCGACCCCGACAAGGAAGCCGACAGCGCGTACGACCCCGCCCGGGAGAACCCGGCCGTCGTCATCAACAACCTCATTCGGACGGTCCGTCCGACCGGCGAACTCGGTATCCCGGGTCTCTACGTCCCCGACGACCCCGGCGCTCCCGACGAGATGGCTGCGCAGGGACGTCTCGGCATCGACTTCGGTCTCCTGTTCGAGAAAGGGCAGGCGCTCGGTACCGGCCAGTGTAACGTCAAGGAGTACAACCGAAAGCTCCGAGACATGATAATCGAGGGCCGAGCCGACCCGAGTTGGGTCGTTTCCCACCGCGTCGACCTCGAAGACGCGCCCGAGATGTACGAGAAGTTCGACAACCGCGAGGAGGGCGTCACGAAGGTCCTGCTGGAACCCTAACGGTAACCGTCGCTTCCCCCTCTGATTTTCACCGGTACTCCTTTGACGGTCACCCCGGTAGTTCGGTCTATGTGCCAGTACTGTAGCTACCGGTACCACGACGGCTGGACCCAGCTGTTGGAGTACGACGAGGTTTACCAGACGGCGGTCGGCGGTGAGTCGGAGTCGACCTACGGCTTCCACGAGTCGTGGGACGAACTCCGAGACGAGGTCGACCTCGGCGCGGCCTAATCAGGCGGACTCCCGGGGGAACGGGTCGTCGGGATACGACGCCGCCCGCTCGTCCGTCGTCGCTAGACACTCGTCGAGTTCTCCGCTCAGTGCCGCCTCGTCGAGGTCGCGGCCGATGAACACGAGTCGCGTTTCGGGGTCATCGTCTCCCCACTGACCGATGGGGCCGGCCTGTACCGACGGCCCCGCCTGACTCACGCCGAGCACCGTCTCGGGACGACTCGCGACCCACGCGAACCCCTTCGCGCGGACGACGTTCCCCCGCCAGTCGTCGAGCCAGTCATCGAGTCGGTGCGGATGGAACGGGCGGTCCCGCCGGTAGACGAAGGACTCGACGCCGTGGGCCGTCGCCGCCGAGACGTCCTCGTCGTGGGCGCGTCCGCTGTCGCGGCCGTGGTCGTGGTTGCCGTTCGCCTCGCCATCGTCGCCCGTGAGCGCGCGTTTCCAGCCTTGGTGGTGTTTCGCAGCGTCGAAATCGAACCGTCCCGTATCGAGAACTCGCCCCGACTCGACTCCGCTGTGTGTCGTCCGGTGGATGGTCGCACGGGGCTGGAGTTCTCGAATCTCGGCTTCGACGGCGTCCAGCGCGTCGTCGGGGACCATGTCGCACTTGTTCAGCAACAGCACGTCACAGAACTCGACCTGCTCGACGAGAACCTCCGTCAACGGACGCTCCGGGTCGGGGGCGGCGTCCGGGAGCGATTCCGCCGGGTCGAACGCCTTCCAAAACCCGTAGGCGTCGATGACCGAGACCGTGGTGTCCAACCGGAACTGCTCCGGCAGACCGCCCTCCTCCGACTCGCGCGTCAGCACCCGCGCAATCGGGAGCGGTTCGCTGATTCCGGAGGCCTCGATGAGAAGGTAGTCGAACGAACGCATTTCGGCCAACCGCGTCACTTCGGTCACGAGGTCGTCCTGCAATCGGCAGCAGATACAGCCGTTCGAGAGGTCGATTAGCCCGTCGTCCGCCTCGGAGGCGACTAACTCGGCGTCGACGTTCAGTTCGCCCATGTCGTTGACGACGACGGCTATCTCCCTCCCGCCGGGGTCGTTCAGGAGTCGATTGACCAACGTCGTTTTGCCCGCGCCGAGGGGCCCGCTGATGACCGTAATCGGAGTTTCAGCCGTGGACATGTCGATGCTGTGTGTCGACTCGCGGGTGGCTGTAATCAATGCTGGGTCGCCTCGCTCGACCCGAGTGTAGAACCCCTCACACCGGACCTCCGTTCGAAACTCGTCTTCTTCCATTACTGATAGGTCGGGTTTCGTGGCTGTTCGCGTCGGTCGACCCCCGCGAATCGAACTCTCGGCGTTGTTGGACACGTTCGCGCCACCGAACCCGCTCGCCCGCCGTGGCACACCGGCATCATCTTTTTTGCTCGCCGGTCCTGACGGATGATCTGATGGTCCCCCCCGTCCCCGACCGACTCCTCACGGTCGACCTGTCTTCCGGTTCGGTCGAGAGTACGCCGATTCCGGACGAGTGGCGACAGCGGTACCTTGGCGGAAAAGGGCTGGGCGCCCGCTATCTCTACGACGAACTCGACGCCGGCGTGGACCCGCTGGGTGACGAAAACGCGCTTCTATTTATGCTCGGCCCGCTGTCGGGGTATCTCCCGGGCGAGTCGAGATACGCCGCTATCACGAAATCCCCGCTCACGGGCTGTTTTCTCGATTCCTATGCGGGCGGCGAGTTCCCCGACTCGCTGGCCGGCGCGCTCGGGCCACATATGGGTCTGCTCGTGACGGGTGTCGCGTCCGACCCCGTCACCCTCGTCATCGAAGGCGGGGACGCCACGATTGCTCCTGCCGAGACGTGGGGGGCCGACACGGTCGAAACGGCGCGAGCGTTCCCCGACGCGTCGGTCGCGTGCATCGGCCCGGCGGGAGAACACCATATCGCCTACGCCACTATCGCCTCGGACGAAGGCGAGCACCACGCTGGTCGAGGGGGCGCGGGAGCGGTCATGGGTTCGAAGCGACTGAAGGCGGTCGTCGCGCGGGGAGAGCCACCCGAGGGGTTCGACGACCTTCGGGAGGCCTACGCCGCGAAGTACCGAGAGACCGCCACCGGACGCTGGCTCCGGGCCAGTGGAACCGTCGAGACCATCGATTTCGCGAACGAAATCGGCGCGCTCTCGACGCGAGGCTGGCGCGATGGACACCTCGAACAGACGGACGAACTGGGAATCACTGCGGTCGAAGACAGCGCCGTCGGTCGCGAGTACGCCGACACGGCGGCTCCGGGGGGATTTCGCGTACCGACGGACGAGGGCGACCACGTGCCGCGGGGCGCCACCGCGATGACGCTCGGGGCCGGACTCGACATCCACGACTTCGACGCCGTCGCCGAGTTGGGACAGACCTGTGACCGGCTCGGGATGGACCTCATCAGCGCCGGCAGCGCGGTCGCGTGGACCATCAACGCCGACGCCGCCGGCGTCCTCGACCGTCCACTGTCGTTCGGTGACGCCGACGGAGCGCGCGCCCTCTTACGGGAAATCGCCAACCGGACGACGGACCTCGGCGACGCGCTCGCGGACGGGGTCGATGCCGCGGCGTCGCGGTACGGCGGGAGAGAGCTCGTCCCCACGGTCAAGTCGATGGAGCTACCGGCCTACGACCCGCGCGGCGCGCAGAGCATGGCGCTGGCGTACGCGACCAGCGACCGCGGGGCCTGCCATCGACGGGCGCGACCCATCGAACGCGAGGCGTTCGACGGAGAGTGGGGAGCCGACCGGACCGCGGAGGCGGTCGTTCGCGAGCAGGACCGGCGGTCGGTACTCTGGAGTCTCATCGCCGACGACTTTTTCGGCGACGCGCTCGACGACCTCGGGCGAGCGTGGCTCGAATCGGTCGGTCTCGAACCCGCCGGGGAACTCGCCACGGTCGGTGAACGGATTTGGAACGTGACGCGCCTGTTCAACGTCCGTGAGGGAATCTCGCGCGCTGACGACGCATTGCCGGCCACGCTCCAAGAGCCGCTTGAGAGGGGCCCGCGCGCCGGTGCAGTCGTCGACCGCGACGACTTCGACTCGATGCTCGACGCGTACTACAGCCGCCGCGGCTGGGCCACCGATGGCGTGCCGACGGCGCAGACCATCGACCGCCTCGACCTCACCGAACTCGCCGCCGACCTGCACGCGCTCCGCGATTGAACACCGCCCGAACGCCCGGTCGGCGACCGATACGGGCGAACCAGCTGTCCGCGGGTCCTCGACCGCCCACTCGCGGCTGACGAACCCCACCCCGTGTCACTTTAATCGCGTCCCCTCGTGGAACGAATATGAAGCTTCGTGATGCGCTCTGCGCTCGAAGCGGCGTGATCTGCGTCGTCGGCGCGGGCGGGAAGAAATCCACGCTGTACGCGTTGGCGCGTCAACTCGACCGCGCCGTCGTGACGGCGACGGTTCGCATCCCAATCTTCGACCAGCACGTCGACGACGTGCTCGTGACCGACGCTCCGGTCGCCGCGCTCCAGCGCGTGACGGACTGGCCGGTGGGCGTCGTCCCCGACCGCGACCGCGACGACCGCTACCGGGGGTACGACCCCGACGTGGTCGACGACATCGGGGCATCCGACGCCGCCGACGCCGTGCTCGTGAAGGCCGACGGCGCTCGGATGCGCGAATTCAAAGCACCGGGCGACCGCGAACCTCAGCTCCCGGCGACTGCCGACACCGTCCTCCCAATCGCCAGCGTCCACGCGGTCGGTGAACCGCTCGCTGACGATACCGTTCACCGCCCCGAACGGGTCGCCGCCCTCACCGGTCTCGACCCCGGCGACACGATTCGCCCGTCTGACGTCGCAACGGTCCTCACGAGCGAGCGCGGCGGCCTCGCGGACGTCCCCGACGGCGCGACGGTGATTCCCGTGCTGAACAAAGTCGACGATTCGGCGCTCGAAGCGGTCGCGCGAGAGGTTGCTTCGGACATCCTCGCTCGGTCCGACGTTCCGCGCGTCGCTCTGACGCGGTTGACGGCGTCCGATCCCGTCGTGGCCACCGTGGAGCGCTAGCCCAACCGTTCCGCCGCGTGGGCGAACTCTTCGGGGGTGTTGATGTTCTCGAAGGTGTCGAGGCTCGCGTGCTCGCACACCTCGTCCTCCCCGAGGACGACGTAGTCAAGCGCGAACAGCGGCTCGATGATTTTGTGGTTCCCCTCGGCCAGCGCGAGTTCGCACGCGTCGGCCATCGCCGAGGCTCGGTACACCGCGTGAGTCGGTTGGAACCAGCCGTCACCGACCCGCGGCACGGCGGCGTCGCGGCCGGCCGCCCGGTCGAACAGCCGGTCGATGAGCACGGGTTCGAGAAAGGGCATGTCGCAGGCGGCGACGAACGCGTACTCCGTCTCCACGGCCCGCAGGCCCGTCATGATTCCCGCCATCGGTCCCTCGTCACACTCCGCGTCTTCCGCAACCGTCACCGGGTGGTCGTAGCCGTCGAGCGCGGTTCGGAGTGCAGCGGTCTGTTCCGGTCGGCAGTTGACGACGAGGGTGTCGATTACGCCGGCCATCCGGTCGGCGACGCGGCGGATGAGGGGAGTCCCCGCGAGCGATGCGACCGCCTTGTCCCCCTCGCCGAACCGCGTCGAGTATCCCCCGGCGATGATGACTCCAGTTCGCATACCGGGGTCCACTCTCTCGCTCTCCAAAGCAGTTGTGCTCCGAGCAGTTGTGCTCCGACCCGTGTCGCCCGGCGGTCGACGACGCCGCCGGACTTCGCGCGTTTCCCGTTTTTCCGAGGCATCCCATCCCCCGAGTTCGGGCCGTGAAAGCGGTCGAGAACGCATCACAGTCATGACACGGCTAGCCCTGTTATCCAATTTTCAATCCGATTAAAACTAACGCGGCACCCTGAGACGAAGAAACGTCGCGTGGACCGGCGTAACGCGTGGTGTGCCGAGCCGCGTCTCTGGATACGTCTCGATGTTTCGGAGACTATCTAGGATGCTAGCGGGACACCTGAAGCGACCGGTTCGCCAGTCGGTGACGACGAGTACAACACCCGACAACTACGCTGACGGCTGTCGATACCACTCGGCGTCGTCGTCGTGGACGCGGTCACGTGATGCTTCGACGAGTGAGTTTCGTATCTTACACGAAATCGAAATTGACATATTCGATATCTTTCTATCTAACGAGACTATCCGACATCAAACCATCTCCCGTCAGAGATATCGACAGTCAGTAATCACTGAGTATATCGCAATCAAACTACTTATATGATTATCTGATAACTGATGACGACGCTCCTCGGCCGGACCGTCGTCACGTCGGACCACGGGAACATGATCGGAGACCGCGCCGCACCGGTTCCGATTCGAGAGTGGGGCCACCCGCCGGGGATATACACCAAGGAACTCGTCACGATTCCGTGGCTCGTCCACGACAACGGAGAGCGAAGAGAGATCGTCTCGGGCGAATCCGTCGCTACCGACGCAGCGGTCTCGTCGGACGTCGTCACGAAGCGGTTGGAGAACCTCGGCTACGTCGATTGAGGCCGGCGTCGGCTTCCTCGGTGTTTGACCTCGGTGGGCGACCCACCACTCACACGATTCACGCCGCCGAGACGAAAACGACGCGACGGCCCGACAGCGTCGTCGAACTCACGTTCCGGACGCGGAACTGCTCGCCCGGACGACGCGAACCCGCCCCCTCGAAACGCAGTCCTCGCTCCGGATGACCCTCGAAGACCGCCTCACGCCCCGACAACTCGAAGTGCTCCAGACGGCCTACGAAAGTGGGTACTTCGAGTCCCCGCGCGCCCAGACCGGCACGGACCTCGCCGCCGTTCTCGATATCTCGCAGGCGATCGACTTCTCCTGTTACGACGACAGACGACTCCGACGCCGTCGCATGGGCGGAGGAGATTTTCGAACGGTATCGTGACGCTGGCGAACTGGTGGCCTGACCGCGGTCCTTCCCCTCGCCCGCGTCGCCACCGCGATACCGTCGCTTCCGATAAAATGTCATATTATTTATATTTTCGGATGAGCTCTGCCGTCGGGCGAACCGAAGCGGTTAGACAGTATAGTATTGCATAAATTATGTGAAGTCCTTCGGTGTTCGACCGGCATCTCACCCGCGGGTCCGGAGCCGGACAGTCGGTGCCACCCGTCTGAACGAAACACGGCAGATACAGCCCCTAACAGTCGTGTTTCTCATAGATTCGACGGGGTGACGAAGCCGTCGGAATCGATCGCGAAGCGCGTGAACCCCGCGACACCACGAGTCGCTGATCCACCGATTGATAATGTTATTTTTACCCAATACTACTTGTTGTCGTTGGTCGGTTTCGAGGATATTCTCTCGTGGAAATATCCTCACATATCAGATGGGATCTATTATTGGAACCGCTCGGGAACCGCGCTCAGCGTCGAGATACGGACGGACCGATGGCCTCGATGCGCGAGTGTGTCCGAGTCGTTGGGCGACCGTGATGACGGCGGGAGACGCCGTGACGCCGCGTTCGCTCCGCGACCGTCGCCCCGAACTGTTCGTTCCAGTGTGGGCTTCTGCTCGTATCAGTCGTCGACAGACTCCGTGGTCTGAGCCGATTGGCCCCGTTCTCGCGGGGTTCGCTTACCGAGTTCGCCGCTCGCAACCATCAGCGCCGCGAGCATCACCAGCGCGCCGACGAGGAGGACGGTCAGCACGTCCGGGTCCTGGAAGTTCTGCGCCCCGACGACTAACGCGGCGGAGATATTCCGCTGTGCCGTCCCCAACCCCAGCACCGATTTCCGGTCGGTCGCGTCGCCGCCGAGGAGATAGCCGATGGCGAACGCCCCGGCGACGAACGCCAACAGGGCGACGAGCACGCCCGTCCCGAGGACGGCCAGCAGGTTCTGGACGTTCAACACCAGCATGAGCACGACGAGGAACACCAGCGCGGTGGTCGACGTCTGCGCCATGATGGGTTGGACGCTCGCGGCGAGGTCGGCGTAGCGGGCGTTCACCACCAGTCCGAGGGCGAGCGGGAGGAGCATCAGCAGTATCAGCGAGTTCGCGATATCGAATGGATTCACCTGAACGCCCGGCAGCAAAAGCGGTAACACCAACGGGACGTACGCCACCGTCGTCACCATCAGGAGCACCATCACCCCGACGTCGAACGCGACGTTCCCCTTCGCCACCTCGACGAGTTTCGGGAGGAACGGTGCTCCCGCCGCGGTCGCAAGCAGTAGCAGGCCGATGCCCTGTCCCTCGGTCATCGGGACGACGGCGACGAGTGCGTACCCGAGCACCGGGACGAACACGAAGTTCGCCGCGAGCGCTTTCGCTACGACGGCCACGTCCTTCAGCGGGTCGAGTATCTGGCCGAGCGTCAGGCTCAACCCCATCGCAAGCATGCTGGTCACGACGAAGACCAACACCGACAGCGTTGCGAGTGATTCGAGGACGACGGCCATCGTCGGTGGTCCTCCGAGCTACTCCTGTGCCATGATGCGGTCCATCTCGGCCTCGGGGTGGACGAACGCATCTCCGCTGACGTCGACGGTCACCCGGGCGATGTCGCCGGTGAACGCGAACGGCACTCGCTCGCGGTACGCCGCGGTGACGGTGCTGAGCGCGTCGCGGCCACAGCTCAACCCCGCGGTGAGCCCCATCGTTATCGGGAGCGTCCGCGGAATCGTTCCCTCGCCGACCTGTTCGTCGTCGTAGTAGAGTCGGACCGTTCCGGGCGCGCCCTTCCCCTCGGCGGGGTCCGCCTCGCCGGTGGCCTCGAACTCCATCCGGAGGCTGACTTCGCCCTCCGGAACGCGCGTCTCGGCGACGACGTCGTACTCCTCGACGCCGACGTAGTTGTACACGTAGCGCAGGCGGTCGTCTTCGACGTACAGCGAGTACCCGCCGGAGCGAGAGCCGTGGGCGAGGAGGGTTCCCTCCGCGCCGCCCTCGGGGATGGTCACGTCCGCGGTGATGCTGTGGCTGCGATTGAGCACCTTGACCGCGGCGTTCACCGGGACGTACTGGCCGCCGGGGTAGTAGACGTACTGTTCGCGGGGGCGACCCGGCTCCGGGCGCTCCTCGACGAAGCGCTGGACGCTCCGCCCGTCGAGCGGCAAGACGTCGTACTTGCCGGCCTCGGTCCACCACAACTGGACGAGTTCGAGCAGTTTCTCGGGGTGGTCAGCGGCGACGTCGTGGGCCTCCGAGAAGTCTTCGGCGACGTGGTACAGCTCCCAGTCGGAGTCCGCGAGCGAGGTGGTCGAGAGGTCTTCGGCGGTGATCTCATCACCGAGCGGCCACGGGTGAACGGCCCGCCATCCGTCGTGGTAGACCGCCCGGTACGCGAACATCTCGAAGTACTGGCTCGTGTGCCGTTCGGGCGCGTCGGGGTCGTCGAACGTGTACGCGAAACTCGTCCCTTCGATGGGGGACTGGGCGATGCCCCGTATCTCGTCGGGGGCCGCCACGCCGAGCAGTTCCAGAACCGTCGGGACGACGTCGATGGCGTGGACGAACTGGCTCCGTATCTCGCCCGCCGCGTCGATACCCGCGGGCCACGAGACGACCATCGGGTCGCTCGCGCCGCCGCGGTGCGTCTCGCGTTTCCAGCGTTGGAACGGGGTGTTACCGGCCCACGTCCAGCCCCACGGGTAGTGGTTGAAGTAGTTCGGGCCGCCGAGTTCGTCCATCGCTTCGAGGTTGTCTTCGAGGCTCTCCGGGACGTTGTTGAAAAAGCGGTTCTCGTCGACGGACCCGGTCGGGCCGCCCTCGGCGCTCGCCCCGTTGTCCGAGACCGTCACGACGAGCGTGTTCTCCAGTTCGCCGAGCTCTTCGAGGTAGTCGAGCACCTTCCCGACCTGTGCGTCGGTGTGTTCGAGGAAGCCCGCGAACACCTCCATCATCCGCGCGTAGAGTCGCTGTTCGTCGTCGGAGAGGGTGTCCCATCGCCGAACGTCCGGGTTCTGGGGCGAGAGCTCGGTTCCCTCGGGAACGACCCCCAGTTCGATTTGTCGCTCCAGAATCCGCTCGCGGGCCTCGTCCCACCCCATGTCGAACTCCCCGGCGTACTTGTCGGCCCACTCCCTCGGCACTTGGTGCGGGGCGTGACACGCGCCGGGACAGAAGTAGGTGAAAAAGGGCTTGTCGGGGTCGACCTGCTTGGCGTCGCCGATGAACTCGATGGCCCTCTGGGCGAGGTCCTCGGTGAGGTGATAGCCCTCCGCCGCCGTCGCTGGGGGGTCGACCTGGTGATTGTCGTAGACGAGCGAGGGGGTGTACTGGTCGGTGTCGCCGCCGAGGAAGCCGTAGTAGCGTTCGAACCCGCGGCCGAGCGGCCAGCCGTCGTACGGGCCGGCCCCGCTCATCGACTCCGCCGGGGCGAGGTGCCACTTCCCGACGGCGAAGGTGCTGTAGCCCTGTTGGCCGAGCACCTCCGAGAGGAAGCCGTTCTCGTGGGGGATGTGGCCGTTATAGCCGGGGAACCCCGTCGATATCTCGGTGATACCGCCCATCGCGTTCGAGTGGTGATTGCGCCCGGTCAAGAGACACGAGCGCGTGGGCGAACAGAGCGCGGTCGTGTGGAAGTTGCTGTACTGGAGGCCGTTCTCGGCGAGTCTATCGATGTTCGGAGTGTCGGCGAGGCCGCCGTAACAGCCCAACTGGCCGAATCCGACATCGTCGAGGACGACCATGAGGACGTTTGGAGCGGTTTCCGACGCTCGGGTCGGCTCGGGCCACCAGGGTTCTGATTCGTCGTACGTGCGGCCGATACGGCCGTGAAACTCTTGTTGAGACATGGTCTGGTCGTTCTGGTCGTTGCATCAGCACCGAGTTACTATCGCGGACGGACAGTTTGTGCAGCAGCCAATGACAACGAAACTATCGATGTGTTGTCTATTAAATCTATTTCGATGACAATTGTATAGTCAGCCGCCGACAACTGTCTGGGCGGGCGTCATCTGTCGATAGCCGGTCGTGTTGGCGCAGAACCATTTATCTGTATTTGAATCGAATACGAGCCATGGCCGGGGTCGAAGAGCAGTTACTGACACTGCTGTACCTGTTCGGGGTCGCCGCAGTCGCCGGTCTGCTCACGGTGCGATACACCCGTCTGCAGTACACGACAGGACTGCTGCTTGCCGGATTACTCATCTCCGTACTCGGTTCGCCCGTCGAGGTCGCTCTCACGTCCGACCTCATCCTGCTGGCGCTGCTCCCGGCCCTGATATTCAACGACGCAATCGAGATCGACGTCGAGGCGTTCCGCGAGAACCTCGTTCCGATACTGGTGCTCGCGGTCGTCGGACTGCTGTTCTCCATCGCGCTCATCGCCGCCATAGGACAGTTCGCGTTCGGGTTCTCGCTGGCGGTCGCGATCCTCTTCGGTGCGATTATCATGCCGACCGACCCCGTGTCGGTCCTCGCAATCTTCGAAGACCTCGGCGTTCCCGAGCGACTCAACATCCTCGTCGAGGGTGAGAGCCTCTTGAACGACGGCGTCTCTATCGTGGTCTATTCGTCGGTCCTCGCGGTCTTCGTCGAGGCGAGGTCTCGGGGGCTCACGGTCCGGGAGTTCGCCACTATCGGCGCGTTCATCACCGACGTCGGTCTCGGTATCGTCGTCGCGCTCGTCGGCGGGGCGCTCGTCGGGGCCGCGGCCGGGTACGTCGGGTACGCCCTCGTCTCGCGGGTGGACGACGAGCTAATCGCGGTTGTCCTCTCGTTTCTCGTCGCCTACGGCGTCTTCATCCTCCTCGACATTCTCGGCAGTAGCGGTGTCATCGGCACGCTGACCGCCGGTGTCGTCCTTGCGAGTCGCCTGAGCCGCACGGCGGTTTCCCCCGAGACGAGTTACACCGTCGGCGCGGTCTGGGAGTACGCGGCGTTTATCGCCAACACGCTCGTCTTCGTCGCGCTCGGGGTTATCACGCCCTTCGACCTGCTTCTCGAATACGGTGTTCAAATCGCCGCCGCCATCGTCTTCGTGTTTCTCGCGCGGGCGGTGGTCGTCTACCCGCTCGTCGAACTCCTCAATCGGCGGTCGAGCCCCGCGATTCCTCGCGGCTACCAGCACGTGCTCGTCTGGAGCGGTATCCACGCATCGGTCTCAATCGCGCTCGTTCTCGGATTCGCGGAAGCGTTCCCCGGCCCCCTCGCGGAACAGCTCTCGGCACTGGTTTTCGGCGTCGCCGCGTTCACGCTCCTCGTCAACGGGCCGACGATGGGAGCCGTCATCAGCCGCGTCGGAATCAGCGGACAACGGCCGTCGCAACGGCTCTACGAGGCGCTCATCGGCCGCCTGCACGGGGTCGACGCCGCGCTCGATACCGCGGAGCGACTGCTCGAACAGGACCGCATTCCGACGAGCGTCTTCGATGACCTCACCGCGACGTACAAACGCGAACGCCTCGAACTCGAAGCCGCCATCGAATCCCTCCTCGCGCGGTATCCGGACATTCGAGAACACGAGGAACGACTCGGGCGCCATCGCATCCTCATCGCGGAGTTCGAGGCGATTCGCGGGGCAATCAAGCGAGGAGAGATAAGTCAGGAGGTCGGCGACCGCTTGTTGCGTGACGTCGAAGCGGACATCGACCACGCCCTCTCCGACGAAGGGACAGTTCCCGGGCCGAGACCGGGTCGGGACCCCTACTGGCGTCACCAACTCGAACAAGTCGGCCTCGATGCCGAGCGGGCCGACGACGCAACCATCGGTGAGGGAACGGAGGGCCCCTGACGCAACCCGACGGCCCTGACGACCCTGACGACTCCCAACGGCACCGACGCAGGTCTCGGCTCTCGGCTCACCTCGGCTCACCTCGGCTCACCGGTTCGGCGACCTGCCTTCGAGCCTCTCCGCGAGGTCCGTGGAGAGACCGGTCAGGTGGGCCGTCCCGAAGGCGGCGACCAGTAGACCGCCGAGCGTGTTGTAACACAGGTCGAGGACGGTATCGTCGAGGCCGTACTGCGTGAGCACCTCCGCGGTGCCAAACACCCGGGCCGCGACGCTGATGTAGAACTCAAGGAGTTCCCACAGGACGCCGAACGCCATGACGAACAGGAGGAGGTACGCGAACATGAACTTCGGCGGCATGTTGATGTTCGCCGTGCGCACTTGGAAGGTCCGAGTCACGGCGTAGGCGGCCCCCGCGACGAGGGACGACGACAGCGCGTGGGTCATATGATCCCACCACCAGACCGCCGTGTACGCGCTCAGGAAGTCGAGGCCGGGAAGCGGGAGCGTTCCCAGCGCGTGGAGGAACATCGCGACGGTAATCCAGAGGACGATTCCGACGTGCATCGTGAACGCGTATCTGCGCTCGATGACCGCCGGGAGGAGCGTCACGAGCAGCCCGACCGCGGCGTTGACGGCGACCCCCGAGTTCCCGTAGGAGACGCCGACGGCGAAGATGAGAAGCATCAGAACCTGCAGCGCGCGAGTGACGGCTCGCTGGGCGGTGAGCGAGACGCTCGACCCCCGTTCTTGAATCATCCCGCCACCCCCTCGTCGGGACCGCGTTCGAGGTTCGCGGCGAGTTGCCGGCGGAAGTACCAGCGGAAGACCAGCCCTGCCGTGACGCCCGCGAGCAACGCCGCGGTGAAAATCACCATGAGTTCGTCGTTGGTCTCGACGAATCTCGTCCCGAGATACGCGGCCGAGGCCGCGGAGCCGACGGTCCAGAATCCCGTCGTTGCGAGCGTCGTCAGCACGACGAAAACGATTGCGAACCCCGGCGTCATCCGGACCGTCGTCGTCATCTGGAGCGCGACGACCACGAGCATCGCGAGGGTGGCGATGCTGAGACCGACGACGACGTCGCGGAAGAACGACGGCTGGACCGCTCCGGCCGCGAGTGGCAGCGACGCGAGGAGCAAGAGGGGCCAAGAGACGATTCGCGTCCAGTCCCCGCCGGTAACCGCCGGCACGACGGCGACGACCGCCGCGATCCCGGCGACTGTCGCGTGTACCAACAGGCCGTTTCGGACGCTCAGAACCGAGATTCCGACGAGTAGCGCGACGAGCATCCAAGCGATGACCGCGTTCGTTCGGTCGGCTCTCACAAACCACTCTTCGGGTAGCTGTTGACTCATGGGTAGGCACCGACCACCGAGGGAGTCCGTCCGTGGCTCCGCTCTGCGGGTTCGTACGGTACCGACTATTCACTGCGAATATTAATAAAGATTCTCGCGTCGGTTCGTGGCGGTCGGGAGGCGGTCAGTCGGCAGTTAGTCGGTAGTCAGCCGGTGGCACCGGAGACGACACAGCGGAACCCGACGTGCGTCGTCGTGGTGTCGATGGGCTCGGGGTAGCGCGCGGCGGGGCGGTACCGAACGCAGTAGTTCGGAGCGCAGAGGTGGGACCCGCCTTTCAGCACTTTCCGCGGTATCCGACTCGGGTCCCGCGGGCCCACGCTCTGCGCCCTGGTCCCGCCGCGGGGGTTCTTCGGCGCAAGCACGCGGGCGTCTCGCCGCCGGTTCGGGCGCGGAACCAGTCGTTCGTCCACTCCCACACGTTCCCGATGATGTCTTCGAGACCGTACCCGTTCGCGGGGAACGCGCCGACCGGCGACGTGCGGACGTATCCGTCCACCTCCGTGTTCTCGTAGGGGAACGTCCCCTGCCACGTGTTGGCCATCGGGTTCCCGTCCGGCATGAACTCGTCTCCCCACGCGAACTCTTTTGCTTCGAGCCCGCCGCGCGACGCCCGCTCGTGTTCGGCCTCCGTCGGGAGTCGCTTGTCCGCCCACTCGGCGTAGGCCGCGGCGTCCTCGTGTGCGACGTGGACCACCGGGTGGTTCGAGCGGTCCGTCTCGTCGCCGTCCGGTCCGAGCGGCTGTCGCCAGTTCGCCCCGGGGACGTACGCCCACCAGTTACTCGGCTCTCTGAGGCTGACCGGCCGGTCGGGTTGGACGAACACAGCGGAGCCGGGAACCAGCATCTCCGGGTCCGCGCCCGGGTAGTCCGCCGGATCGGGGTCTCGCTCCGCCAGCGTGACGTAGCCGGTGTCTTCGACGAACTCGCGAAACTCCGCGGTCGTCACCGGCGTTCTGTCCATCCAGACTCCGTCGACTTCGACCCGACGAGTCGGTCCCTCCTCGGGGTAGTGGTCGTCCGAACCCATGGTGAAGGTCCCGCCGGGAACCCATACCATCCCCTCGCGTGGTGGGTCAGTCGGCGCGTCCGTCTGCGGTGAACTCTCGTGGCTCATAGTCGTGCTGTTGCGCCGCCAGTCTCCACCGGGAGTACGGCGACGCTCTCGACACGAGTACAGCGGCAGCCGACTTAATCCTTGTTCGCCGCCGACAGGTCGAACCCCCGAGCGCCGCCTCGGACACGTCGCGTCCAGCTCCGACGGGGGTCTGCTCTCCGGTCGTCGCGGCGACGGCTACGAAACGCGCGTCGGTCTCTCAGCGCGAATTCGGAGCGAACCGCGCCATTCTTCGGACGCGGAGTTTCACGACCAGTGCGCTTTCCCTTTATTGTCCGGTCCGTCGTACACCAACTTGTCGCTATGAGCACTGACACGCAGGCGGAGTCGGAGATGCCCGCCACGTCCGAGGTATCGCTATCGAACGCGCTCCAGAACGAGGGCCGGACGCTGATGGTCGTCGGCGGCCTGCTCGCAGTCTTGGGGTTCGGCGCGTTGCTCTTTCCCCTGCTTTCCTCGCTGAGCGTCGGACTGTTCTTCGGTGCCGCGCTCGCGGTCGCCGGGTTCGCCCACGTCGCACACGCCTTCTCGGCACCCGGCTGGAAGGGCGCGCTCGGCGAAATCGCCCTCGCCGTCGTCTTCCTCGTCGCCGGCCTCGTGATGCTGGTCAATCCCGTCCTTACGCTGGCGACCCTGACGCTCCTCATCGTCTCGTACTTCGCGGTCGAGGGCGTCGTCCTCCTGTACTTCGCGTGGTCGCTCCGGAGCGAGCGGGGTTGGGTCTGGTCCGCGGTGAGCGGCGCGCTCTCGTTAGCTCTCGCCGGACTCCTCTTCGTGGGGCTCCCCGCGACCGCCGCGTGGGCGCTCGGACTGTTATTCGGCGTCAACCTCCTCGCGACCGGCCTGTCGATGATTGTCGTCGGGAACGGCGCTAGAACGACCGATGTCGCGTCGTCGCCGTCGGTGACCCGTCCCGATACGGGTGACTGAGGCCCCCGCGGCGCTCGACCTGCGTGTACCCTCCAATTTCTGCGCTGTTCTCGTCAGTTGACACACCGTCCGGCCTCGCTCCCTCCGGTAGTTTGCGAAGCAGAGCAGGCCGGTGTCCCGAAATAAATGTGGACGAAAGCGTACTTTCCATTACATACTTAATTCTGTAATGTCTGACGTTCCGAACAACCGCGAGAGACCGCGTTCGGGCCGACTCGGAGCGTCCACGCGGCCCCGAACCGATGACTCTCGGCTATCTCCCCGGCTGTCACGCCCGAGCGCCGCCTCGCTGGTGTCCCGACGGGCGTGTCTCGCATCGGTGACGTACGGCCCCTCATCGCCGCGGAAAGAGCTATCTGTCGGACACGCGTTATGACGTGTATTCCGCGGGTAAGCGCCCGCTCACACACTCATGCCGGAAGAACCCACCCGCGACTCGACGGCGTCGGCACCGACGGACGACTCACCGCTGGAGCGACTCGCGGCGGCGCTCCGGTCGCTCTCGTTCGAACGGGCGCGTGTGGCTCTCTGGTTCGTCGCCATCGCCCTCGTCTTTGAGCTCATCTACCTCGGCTGGCGGTTCGTCGGGACCGTCGTCATCGGCCTGTTCGTGTACTACGTCACGCGTCCGATATTCAGACGCATCAACGCTCGCATCGAATCGCGGACCGTCGCCGTCGCCGTGACGTTGGTGACGGTGGCACTCCCGCTGCTCTTCGTGGTCGGCTGGGCGTTCGCGATTCTCGCGGGGTCGCTGAACGAACTGCTCGAATCGGACGCCTTCGACGACTTCGAGATACTCTTACAGCCCTATTTCGACTTCACCGCGCTCGTCGCCGAGACGGGGCAGTTCGTCGACGACGTGGTCGCCGACCCGAGTCGACTCGCCGACCTCCAATTCGGGTCGGTCCTCGGTGAGGTAGTCGGAGTCGCTCTCTCCTGGCTCGGCGTGGTGTTCAACGCGGGGATTCACGGCTTTATCGTCCTCATCTTCGTCTTCTATCTCCTGCGGGACGACTATCGCCTCGCCCGCTGGGCGCGGGCCAACTTCATCGAAGACGGCGGGGTACTGGACACGTACTTCACGGCGGTCGACAGCGACCTCCACAACGTCTACTTCGGCAACATCCTGAACGCGCTGTTGACCGGGGTCCTCGCGGCGGTGGTGTACACGGTTCTCAACCTCTTTGCACCCCTCAGCGTTGGGATTCCCCAGGCGGCCTTCCTCGGTCTGCTCGTCGGCATCGCGAGCCTCGTTCCGGTCATCGGCATCAAACTCGTGACCTGGCCGGTCGCCGCCTACCTCCTCGGACGCGCGCTCTGGCTGGACCCGGAAGCGCTCTGGTTCCCCGTCGTCTTCCTCCTCGTCTCGTTCGTCATCGTGGACTACATCCCGGACCAGGTGCTCCGTCCGTACGTCAGCGGGCGAACCCTCCACGTCGGAGCGGTGATGCTCGCGTACACCGTCGGTCCACTGCTTTTCGGCTGGTACGGCATCTTCTTGGCCCCGTTGCTGTTCGTCGTGACGTTCGAGTTCGGACGGATGGTCTTCCCGTGGCTACTCCATCCGGAGCGCCCCCTCGTCGCGACACCGGGCCTCTCCGGGGAGTCCTCCGAAGGAAGACCAGAGACGAGCGCGCCGACCGAGTCGCTCCTGACGGGCGGAGCCGCCAACGACAGTTCGGCAGTCGACGAGCACGTCACCGACTCAGTTGAGGGGACGAAAAGCGACCAGTAATCGACGTGCCGGCGGAGCATCGGCTGGTTTCCCGTCCTTCGAAACTGCGGTGGCGACCGGCTACTCCCTTCGGTATCGCGGCATTCGATATATCGACCGGAGCGGTCGGTCATTTCAACCTCCCTCTCGGTTCACCCGCCGTCGTTCCTGCCACGGGCCGCCGAACAGCGTGTCCGCAGAGCCCGACACTCGAACCTACGCCGATAGTATAGCACATATCAGTCACAACACCCCACTTAGAATTGTAGTGATTTTCTCAACTGGTGGGAGAGTACCGGCTGATTCGAAACTGTCGCTGAGATCAAATGACTAGATAGTGAAAGAAAGGCCGGCAGAATATCGCGATGCTCGCATATTTTGTAGGGAAGTAACCAAAGACTGATTATATGATCATTACTCCACTCAGCTCTCGAATACTAAAACGTCGTTCGCCGACGAAGTATATAGTGGAGGAACCACAACAGCAACTACTTCACGGAGAGTAGCATTGGATAACTAACGCATTCGTGTCGTGGCGTCGGTACGCACAGACAGTGTGGGCGGGGCGCTCAGACCAGCTATTCAGTCGCGTTCCGGACCCCGGTCGCCGCCGCGGAGCGCTTGATTACCCTGAGGTAGCGGCTCCCGTGCTTGGGGGAAGGCCCGGTCGAGACTACGCGCCCGCGTCAGACTTCATCCGCGCGGCGCGTCGGCCAGGCGGACGGTGTCACCATAAAGAGGTACCGGGTGCCCTCCAACCGGATCATCTGCGAGAGCGATATTTCCCGGTTCGGAAGCGCCCGAGCCAACTCGACGAGCGGGAGCGCCTCCAACGACAGGAAAATCTCTGCGACGATAGCCATACACGCCAATCGGGTCGAGCCGTATAACTCCTGTTCGGTCGGCTCAGCCGAACGCCGAACCGTCGAGCGAGTTTCCCGCCCGACGTTCGGCGTCCGTCGATAACAGGCCTACCCGTGTAACTCCGCTGTGTACGTCGATTCGGCGATGATATACCCATCTCGACGGGATTCACTTCTGACGACGACCGACGAAGTGGCTGCGACGCTGAGTATCGTCCGCAAGGTACCGAGCCCCGGTCAGGTGAAGGCCCAGACCGCGGCGACGAACAGCAGCGACCCGAAGACGAAGGTGACGTCTCGGGTCCGAACCATCATGCCCTCGGTCCGGAGGGCTTGGCTCCGTTCGTCGCCCAGCGAGCGCGAGAACCCCTTCGTCTCCATCGCTTCCACGGTGACCCGCGAGCGCTTCGCCACGTTGAAAATCAGCGGATAAAACGCCTTGACCGAGAGCGTCAGCAGGTAGTAGAAGTAGCGCCACCTGAACAGTCCTTGTTTCTCGGGGACCTTACTTCGAAGGCGGAACGAGTTGATCAGCGCGTGGTACTCCTCGACGAGGAGCGGCATCATCCGGTAGCCGTACGCGATTGCGAACGTGAGCTGTCGGGGGACGCCCAGACGCAACATCCCCTTGCTGAGTTTCTGCGGGCTCATCGCCGAGAAGACGGCGAGGCTGATGACCGAGATAATCGTGAGCTTGAGGAAGAACGGGACGAGCGCCCCGACGGCGTCGATACCGACCTCTTGGCTGGTCGTGGCGGTGTGGACGCCTCGGCCGACCGCGGCCGCGACGATCGTGCCGGTCTCGGCGAACGCGCTCACATCGCCGGTCGTGACGCCTTCGACGACCCGACCGGCGTTGTCACCCAAGTGACCCACCGCTCGCATCGCCCCGCCGATGAGCGGGACTAACACCACGAAGAAGCCGACGTTGGTGACTTGTCCGAACAGGAGCAACGCGAGCAGGTATTTGCTGACCTGCGAGAGCGCGGCGAGCGCGAAGGCCGCCGCGAGCAGGATAGCCAGCGGGAGCGTGTCGTAGAACAGCCACGGGATAATCATGAACAGCACGGTCCACAGCAGGACGACCCGCGGGTCGAAGCTGTTCAACAGCGCGTCCTCGTTGTCGTAGGCGGTCCGCATCAAGTCGACCTTGACGTCGGCGACAGAGATGTCGGTGAGCGCGTCGACGTACTTCATCGCGCCCCTCCGTTCGGCTCGGCGTCGCCACCCACGTCGCCGACACCGCCGTCGGCGAACGCGTCGTCCTCGAACGAACGAGCCAGCGTCTCGCACATCGCGTCGGTGCTGAGCGCGGGGGATTCCAGCCCGAGTCGCCGGCTCAGTTCGACCACCTGCGGCTGTCGCAAACCGGTCTCCGCGAGGAGGTCCGGGTCGGAGAACACGGCCGCCGGCGGCGCGTCCGCGAGCACCTCGCCCTCGCCCATGACGAGGACGCGGTTGGCCCACGCCGCGACCAGTTGCAGGTCGTGCGAGGCGACGACGACGGTCTCGACGCGGCTCTCCGCCTTTCGGAGCATTCCGGTCACCTCGCGGCGGCTCTGGAGGTCGAGGCTGCCCGTGGGTTCGTCCAGGAGGACGACCGTCGGGTCGGTCGCGAGGCCGATGCCGAGCGACGCGCGGCGCTGTTGGCCGAGGCTCATCAGGCGGCCGTCGCGGTCGGCGAGGTGTTCGAGGTCCAGATACGCGAGAATCTCGTCGACGCGTTCGTCAACGTTCGGGGCGTCGCGGTTTTCGAGGTAGTAGGCGACGTCCTTGCGGACGGTGTCCTCGACGAACATCTCCTCGGGGTTCTGGTGGATGTAGACGGTGTCGTCGGCCAGTTGCTCGGGGAGCGTCTCGCTCGTGTCGCGGCCGAGGACCGTCACCCTCCCTTCGTCCGGGGACTCCAATCCCGTCATCAACCGCAACAGCGTCGACTTGCCAGAGCCGTTGGCACCGACGAGCGCGACCCGGTCGCCCGCGTGCAGTTCGAGGTCCAGCCCATCGAGGACGCGGTTGTACCCCTCTCGAAGCGTGGGGTAGCCGTGGCCGACACCGCGCATCGTCACCAGCGCGTCCCCGTCCCGCTCGCGCCCGGTCAGCCCGGCCGCGGCGTCTGTACCTGTTGCCACCGCGCCACCGTCGACGGCGGCCCGCGACTCGCGCGTCGTGGCGGGCTGAAACGCCGTCGCCGCCTCGTCGACGGTCACGGGGTACCGTCCGTCGGGCAGGGTCCCCACCTCGGGCGGCAGGCCGTCGGCGATTTGCGTGACCTGCGGGGGGTGGATGTCGTGTGCGAGTAAGTCGTCGAGCCTGTTGAGTCCGACCTCGACCGGTTCCTTCCAGGCGACTCCGCCGTCGGAGACGAGCACCATCTCGTCGCAGTAGTCGGCGATGAACTCGGAGTGGTGTTCGATGACGATTATCGTCTTGTCGCGCTCCTCGTTGAGTCGTCGGAGCTGTTCGTACGTCTCGCGGGCGTTTCGGGGGTCGAGCTGTGCGGCCGGCTCGTCGACGAAGATGAACTCGGGGTCCATCGCGAGCACCCCCGCGAGGGCGACGAGGTGTTGCTGGCCGCCGCTCAGCTCCCAGATGAATCGGTCTTCGAGATGATCGAGACCGAGGGTTTCGAGCGCTCGCGTCGCCCGTTCGGCGTAGTCGTCGAGCCCGTGGTTGAGGGGCGCGAACTCCACGTCGTCGCGGACCGTCTCCTGGACGAGTTGGTTCTCGAAGTCCTGGAAGACGTAGCCGACCGTCTTCGAGAGCTCGGCGACGTCCGACTCGCGGGTGTCGGTGCCGGCGACGGTGACTCGCCCGTCGAACGTCCCCTCGAAGAAGTGCGGGATGAGGCCGTTAAACGTCTTACACAGGGTCGTCTTTCCGCTTCCGTTGCCGCCGACGACGGCCGTGAACTCGCCCGGCTCTATCGTCACGCTCGCATCGCGCAATACCGCCTCGTCGCCGCCGGGGTACTGAAACGTCAGGTTCTCGACGACGATGTTGTTGCTGCTCATAAAATCAAAGCGATGGGGTTCAGTCCTGTAGGCCGTCGACCTTGCGCTGGCGGTAGGCGACGAGCCCGAACGAGACGACCGCCGCGATGACGATGGGCACGAACAGGAACGCTTGGCCGTACGTTTCGACGAACTCCGGCGTGAACGTGATGAGCCCGCCGCTGGTCTCGCTCAGCGTCTCGAACGCGAACGCGACGGGAATCAGCGCCACCCACGCGATGAGTCGCTTCAGAGACGTCCGCGTGAACATCGGACCGTCGCGGCCCTCGACGGGACTCATTCCGAGCAGCGGCTCGATTTTCCCGCGGAGTCGCGGGTAGAGGAACAGCGTCGGAATCGCCCCGAAGACGACGCCGGCGATGATAATCTGCAGCAGGGCACCGATTCCCTCGGTGGCCCACACGGTCTCGGGGAGCCACGAAATCGCTTCGAGCTCTTCGACGCCGACGTAGAACTTCCCGACGTCGATGAACCACGCCGCGGTCTCCTCCATCGCCTTCGCGAGGAAGCCCAGCGCCGCGATTTGTTTGACGTCTTTCGGGTCCGTGATGAGCGACATCACGAAGAACCACGACAGCGTGACGACGATGAGCCCCTCGACCGCCCCGAGGGCGCTGAAGTCGCCGATGAGAATCTCTCCGAAGACGATGCCGCCGACCGGAATCGCGAGACAGGCCCAAAACGAGCGGAACAGAAGGACGACCGACATCGCAACGAACCAGAACGGTCCGATAGAGACGCCTAACCCGCCTATCGAGAACTCCGGAAGGAGTTCCGTAATCATACTCTGCAGACCGTGTAGCGACATGACGAGGATGAACGCCATCATGTCCCGATGGTCGAAACTGAACGCACTACCCGAGTTGTTGGACGTTGTCACCATCCGGGTGGTGGTGGTTAAGCAACCTGTTTAATCGTTGGTATGAGTATAGCGTACGACTGTATATCGAACTATACTCTGCGTATCGATCGGTGGACGTACATAGAAATCGCGGTGGTATGTTCCGCTCCGGATACTACCCGGTCGCGGCGCTCGCGGACCGATTCGGACGCTACTGAGCGTGACTGCCGGTCTCGAAAAAACCGAGCGACGGCGACGCCGACGTCGACGCCGACCGTCAGGCGTCGCTCGCGCCCACGCAGCGTTCGACGTCCGCGCGGGACTTCATCTCCAAGACGTTGTACGGGGCGTCGATGTCCGCGGCGACCGACCGGAACGACGGAAGCGGTTCGTGTGCGTCTTCGGTGCCGTCGTTGTCGTGGAGGTGCGCGACCCGAATGCGGTCGCCGAACCGCTCGACGAACCGCCGGTAGTCGACGCCCGTCGCCTTCGCGTGGCCCACGTCGAGCGTCAGCTTCAGGAACTCGTCGCCGACGCCGACGTCGTCGAGGAACGCGGCGAGTCGGTCGGGAGTCGCCGTGTGCCGACGCGTCTCCCGTTTGTCGCGCTGGTTTTCGAGGCAGACCGGAACGCCCGCCTCGGCGGCGAACTCGGCGCACTCGCGGAGCGTCTGGACCGCCTGCTCGCGGGTGTGCTCGCGGACGTGGTCGGGATAGCGGGTCCGAACCGACCCCCCGTGGACGATGACGCCGCCGGCGTCGATTGCCGCGGCGAGTTCGATTGCCTCTTTGGTCGCCGCGACCGTGGCCTCTCGAAGTCGCTCGTTGACGTTCCCGGGCGCGACATCGAGGTGTGGGCCGTGGACCGTGTACGTCACGTCGAACTCCTCGGCGACCGCCCGCAGGCGCTCGGCGTCTCGCTCGTTCGCCCGAACGTCCAGATAGCCCGCGCGGAGTTCGACGTGGTTCAGGTCGAATCCGCGGAGGAACTCGGCGAACGAGGCGACCTCGTCGGCGTAGCGGATGTCCATCGACGCGCCGAACCGCGGTCGCTGGACGGGCGTCGCCTCAGACATCGACCCGGCTCGCGGGGACGAGGCGGTCGCCACGGAGGACGGGCACGACCGACCGGGAGTCGATTGCCGTCTCGAACTCGTGGAGGTCGCGCCGCCGAATCTCGTGTTTCTCCTCGTATCGCGGTCCCTTCGCGGTCACGAGGAGGCGCGCGTAGCGCTCGCGCTCGCGGTCGGTGAGACCGTCGCCGTGGAGGTAGTCGTCGATGAGCGCCGCGCCGAGCGTGTCGTCGGGCGTCGGCTGGCCGCTCGACCCGCTGGCGACGATGGTGACCGGCCGCCCGCGGTCGTCGAGCAGGTCCGCGACCGCCGCGGCGTTCGTGTAGCCGCCGACGAACACCTCGACGTCGGACCCGCCGCGCTCGCGGAGCGTCGAGACTGCCCGCCCGCCGTTCGTGGAGGTCATCGCGGTCGGCCGCCCGTCGAGGTCCAGTCGCTGGACGTAGCTCGGCGAGTTGAAGAAGTCGTAGCCGGGGTTCGGTTCGTAGTCGTCGGTCTTGCCGCCGCCGATGAGGCACTCGGGGTGGTCCTCCCGATACGCCGGTTCGTCGCCGCGCTCGTCGGTCACGTGAACGTACTCCGCGCCGAGCGCGAGCAGTTCCGCCACGGTCGCCGAGAAGTGAGTCACGTCCACTACCACGTAGTCGCCCGGTGTCGGCTCCGGCGGGATGTTCTCACAGCCCTCTATCAACGTCTCTGCGAACGCCGCTGTCTGTCGTCCATCTGCGGACATGGCCCACGGTCTCGACAACACCTACAAGTCGATTGCTAGTAGCGATATATATCGGGGCGTACTATCCGTAGTTCGCTTCGCCCGCTGGCGGGCTCTCGACTATCGCCTTCGATGGAGAAATAGTCAGAGAGAGATACTAAAATAAAACTGGAGAATTACATAGCTAACTCACCAGTTCCATCTCGAAATCAGGTGCCGAACGCGCCGTCGGTCGCGAGGAAATCGAGCCGTCTTGACCGCGTTCTCGAACCACGACTACGAGTTCGACTCGTTCGGCATATCCCCGGAAAACGGAGTAGCTCTGGCATGAGAACACGTTTTCAGGTGCGAGCGGCGTCGGCGGATTGCTCGCACTCGGGAGCACGGTTCTCTGGGACGGGTGTGACGGGTACGCTCCTTCGAACGCCTGGAGACGCCGAAAAGAGCGGTTGCGACGAATGGAACGAGCCCGACTGCGAAGTTTCGCGCCCGTCGCGGTCGCCCGGGGAGCACGCCCGAGTGGAACCGCAATCGCACAGCGGGAGTCCTCAGATTCGGTGACGGATATGATGGAATTTCTACATCAGTACTGTACGACTATTGATTTTCGAATACGCGGTCTCGGCTCCCGGTTCAGTACCGACCGCCGCTTCGCCGAAACCGACGCCGACAGCGTCTTTGACCGCCGGTCCAACGTCGAGTCGAGATGGCCTTCGCCGCCGAACGACTCACTCGACTCAAGACGCCGCTCCGGTACGCGATGGGTGCGCTCTACGTCCTCGCCGGCGTGATGCACTTCGTCGTACCCGACGCGTACGCGCAGGTCGTCCCGCCGGTCTTCCCGGCGGCGCTCGCGCTCGTCTACGTCTCGGGCGTCGCCGAAATCGCTCTCGGCGTCGGCGTCGTCTTCCGCCGCACCCAACGCATCGCCGCGTGGGGGCTCATCGCGCTGCTGGTCGCGGTCTTCCCCGCGAACGTCTACATGGCGACGAGCGATATCGCCCTCGAAGGCGTTCCGTCGGCGCTTCGGGAGCCCTCCGACGCCGCCCTGTGGCTCCGACTGCCGCTTCAGGGCGTGCTCGTCGCGTGGGCGTGGTGGTACACGCGACCGGAGTCCGACGGCGTCGACCCGTCTCCGAGCCGGTGACCGTCACCGAGTGAATCGGTGTCGAGCCCCACGCTGTCCGGCTGTTTTCGGGACCGAACGGAACTGATTCAAGCGCGCCGGTGCGAGCCGTACCCGATGACCGAAGACGACACTCACGACCACGTCGTCCCCGGAAGCGACGAGGCCATCAATTCGGCCGACGTTCGGGGCTACGACTTCGACGGCCCGTTCGACTTCGACGAGTTCCTCGACGCGTACGCGACGACCGGCTTTCAGGCGACGCAGCTCGCCGAGGCCATCGACATCGCCGAGGAGATGCAGGAGGCGGACGCGACCGTCTATCTGACGTTCACCTCGAACATCGTCTCGTCGGGCCTGCGCGAGGCCGTCGCCTACCTCGTCCGCGAGGGGTTCGTCGACGTGCTCATCACCACCTCCGGCTCGCTGACCGAGGACGTCATCAAGACCGCCAAGCCGTTCAAGATGGGCTCGTGGGACGCCGACGAAGGCGCGCTCCGCGAGCGCGGCATCAACCGCCTCGGGAATATCTACGTCCCCTCCGACCGGTACGTCTGGCTCGAAGAGTACCTCTACGACTTCTTCGAGGACTTCTTCGCGGAGGAGAAGGTGCGGACGCCGACGGCGTTCGCCCGCGAGCTGGGCGAGACGCTCGACGACGAACATTCGGTGTTGAAGCAGGCGGCCGACAACGACGTGCCGGTCTACTGCCCGGCGCTCACCGACGCCGAGGTGGGTAACTTCCTCTACTACTACCGACAGGGCTACGACAAGGACGTCGGCATCGAGATTCTCGACGACTACGACTCGCTCATCCAAAACGGCCTCCTCGCGGACGAAACCGGTCTTATCGCCGTCGGCGGCGGCGTCCCCAAACACCACGCAATCATGACGAACCTCTTCCGCGGCGGCGCGGACTACGTCGTCTACATCTCGACGGGGATGGAGGGCGACGGCTCGCTGTCCGGCGCGCCCCCGAACGAAGCCGTGTCGTGGGGGAAAATCAAGGACCACGACACGAACTACACGCAGATCGAAGCCGAGGCGACGCTCGTCTTCCCGCTCCTCGTTGCGGGCGCGTTCAAGAGCTAGCGCGCCGCCGCGCCCTATTGTCCCCTTTGTAGCGGTATGTGGGTGTCCCAACCGTCGAAACGGCTACGTTAGGCTCATAGCAATCCCCTTTAGGGGTCGGTCGTGTTGCCCGAGTGATGGTATCAACGAGGCGAAGTTTCATCGGGGGTTCTGCCGCTGCGGTGGCGGGTCTCGCCGGCTGTCTGACGACGAGCAGTTCCGAGAGTGACGCCGACGCGACGGGTTCCGGTGGCGGCGACGCGGAGACGTACGAGGTCGGGTATCAGGACTTCCAGACGAACATCGAGGCCACCGCGTTCCCCGATATGCTGTACTTCTACTGCGTGCAGTCCGGGTGGATGAACTGGCCGTCGCTGATGCAGTCGTTCGAGGATTCCTACGGCGTGGCCGTCCACGACGACGACCGCTCGTCGGGCGAGGCGCTCCAGCACATGCGCTCGCACTCGAACAACATGACGCACTCCGGGTACAACGGCGGCTACACCTACGGCATCGTCGCCCGGAACGAGGGCTTCACGCAGGCGTACAAGCCACAGGGGTGGGACAAGGTTCCTGACTCGCTCAAGACCGACGACGGCCACGTCACGGCGACCCGCCGGGTGACGACGGCCGTGACCTACCGGAAGGACATCTACGAGGAACGCGGCCTCGACGAGCCGACCACGTGGGAGGACCTGCTCCAGCCCGAAATCATGCAGGACCTCGCGCTCCAGACCCCGCAGGCGGCGGTCGGGCTCGCGGCGGCGCTGTCGGTCAACAACGCCCGCGGCGGCAGCATGGACGACCTCCAGCCCGTCATCGACTACTACGAGCGGATTCAGGAGGGCGGCGCTGAGTTCACCGACAACTTCCTCGCGCAGTTCTCCCGCGGCGAGTACGCGACGTTCATCCGGTACGACTACTCCGGGCTCGACCTCAAGTACAACAACGACGAGGTCGCAGAAGAGAACGTCGGCGTCGCGCTCTTGGGCGGCGAGAACGGCGATAAGGGCGCGCTCAACATGCCGTACGGCTACGCGCTCTTGGAGGGCGCGCCGAACCCGGCGGCGGGGAAGCTGTTCATGGACTACGTCCTCTCGCTGGAGGGCCAACAGCAGTTCCTCGACGCCTACGTCAGGCCGATTCGCTCCTCGGAGCTGGAGCTTCCCGACGAGTTCATCGACCCGAGCGAGTACGACCGGACCGAATTTCAAGTCGACTACGGTCAGTTGGTCGAGAAACAGGAGGGCATCATCCGAGAGATAACGCGCGGCGCGAACATCTGAGGATGTCCGACCGACACGCCGGGAACAGTCCGCTCTCGACGCTCCGGGCGCTCGCGGCGCGGGTGGTCGGCGCGTCGAGAGCGTCGCGAACCCCGTCACCGAACGAGAGCGCGAGTACCGCCGCATCGTCGCGCTGTGCGCGCCGTTTTCGGTGCTGTTGCTCGTCGCGGGGCTGTACCCCCTCTCGGAAGTCGTTCGCATCAGCGTCTCGACGGCCCAGTACCGGTCGGTCGGGTTCTCGCTCGACGCCTACGCGACGCTGTTCGGCGACCCCTACTACCGCCGGGTGGCGTTCAACTCCCTGTGGCTGACCACGGGAACGACGCTCGTCTCGGTCGGGCTCGCCGTCCCCATCGCGCACGCCCTCGAAAAGTACGACCTGCCCGGCGAGGACCTCCTCGTCACGCTCGTCTCGTTTCCCATCAGCCTCCCCGGCATCGTCGCCGCGTTCATGATTCTGGTGCTGTTCGGGAACAACGGCGTCGTCACGGCGCTCGCGGCCGCCCTCACCGGGAGTCGGCCCACCGACCTCGCCTTTGCGGTCAGCGTCCCGGGGCTGTTCGTCGCCTTCGTGTACTCGATGGTGCCGCGCGCGACGCTCATCCTCCGCGGGACGTACGCCGAGGTCGACTCGGCCGCCGAGGAGGCCGCGCAAGCCCTCGGCGCGACGCCGTTCGAGACGTTCCGGTACGTCACCCTCCCGCAGATTCGACCGGGCATCACCGGGGCGCTGATTCTCACGTTCCGGACGGGACTGGCGATTTTCGGGACGCTCGTCGTCATCCAGACGCTCGTCGTCTGGACGCTCCAACTCTCGCGGGAACTCGGCGTCGGCTACGACGTGCAGGTCGCCGGCGCGATGGCGACCGTCTACTTCGCGTTCACGTTCCTGTTCACCGTCCTCGGGCTTCGGTACACCAGCGCGGAGGTCGGGATATGACGCCGTCCCTCTCGCGTCGGTTCGGACGGTCGGCCGTGACGCTGGCCCTGTTTTCGACGGTCGCGTTCCTCATCGCGCCCATCGTACTCACGATCGTCGCCTCGTTCGCCGCGAGTTGGACCGGCGTCCTCCCTTCCGGGTTCGTCACCTTCGAGAACTGGCGGGCGGTGCTGGGGCTCGCGGATACGATTGGCTCACAGCGCAGTATGGGATGGGACCCCCTGTTCAGCCTCCCGCTCGGCGGCGAGACGCTTTCGGTGTTGGTCCCGGCGGAGCTGGCGTTCAGCATCGGATTGGCGCTCGGCGGCGTTCTCATCAACCTCGTCGTCGGCGTGCCCATCGCGTACGCAGTCTCTCGCTACGAGTTCCCGGGGAAAGAGTGGGTCAACGCCGTCTCGGTGCTCCCGCTCGTTCCGGGCGTCATCTTGGGCGTCGCGTTCCTCCGGGCCTACCCGGACCTCTCGGCGACGAGCTTCGGGCTCATCGTCGGTTACTCGCTTTTGAAAGCGCCGTTCATGGTGATGGCCGCCCAAAGCGAGTTCGAGTCGATGCCGCTGCGACAACTGGAGGAATCGGCCCGCTCGCTGGGGGCGTCGTGGCCGCGGACGTTCCTGACGGTCATCGTGCCGAACGCCCGCTCGGGCATCGTCTCGGGAGCCATCATCTGTTGGGCGCTCGCGGCCGCGGAGTTCAACTTCTCGTACATCGTCTGGGCGAAAGGCACCCAGCCGCTGGCGCTCTTCTTGCAGCGACACATCTCGAACAGTTCGTTCACCAAGGCGGCGGCCGCCGTGTCGATGTTCTTTTTCATCATCGTCGCGGTCACCCTCTTCCTACAGCGGGTCGGTCGCCGCGGATTCGACACCAGAGGTAGCTAATGGCAGACGTGACACTAGACGCGGTCCGAAAGGACTACCACGACACGACGGCGCTGAACGGCGTTTCACTGACTGTCTCGGACGGCGAGATTCTGGGCGTGCTCGGCCCCTCGGGGTGCGGGAAGACGACGACGCTTCGAACCGTCGCCGGCTTCGAGACGCCGACCGACGGCGCGGTCAGGTTCGACGGCGAGGACGTGACGAACGTCCCCCCGGAGAACCGAAACGTCGGATTGGTCTTCCAGGAGTACGCCCTGTTCGACAACATGACGGTCGCCGAGAACGTCGCGTTCGGGCTGAAGATGCGGGGCGTCGGGAAGCGCGAGCGACGGAACCGAGCCGAGGAGCTGCTCGAAATGCTCGACATCGGCGAGATGGGCGACCGCGACCCGACGACGCTCTCCGGCGGCCAACAACAGCGCGTCGGGCTGGCTCGCGCGCTCGCCATCGAGCCGAACGTCCTTCTCTTGGACGAGCCGATGACGGGGCTCGACGCCCAACTGAAGGCGCGCCTGCGGACCGAAATCGGCGCGCTCCTCGCCGAGTTGGACGTCACCGGCCTCTACGTCACCCACGACCAGGAGGAGGCGATGGTGATGTGCGACCGCGTCGCGGTGCTGAACGAGGGTCGCGTCGAACAGGTCGGCACGCCCCGAGAGATCTACGAATCGCCGGCGAACGAGTTCGTCTCGGAGTTCGTCGCGCTCGACGCGCCCGACCTCCCGTTCGTCAGCTGGTGATTCGACCGTGGCGACGCGATATCGACGGCGTCCGAGGAGAGGTGCGGCAGTCGGTACACGCGGTCATCGCGTTCGAGCCGAAGCGTCTCGGTTCCGAACAGTCGGTCGGTGGCGCTCCGGACGCGCTCTAGTTCGGACCGCGGCTCGGAAGCGAGTCGCCACTGCGGCCCGAACAGCCGGTCGTAGCCGACGAGTCGCCCGTTCCCGCCGTCCTCGTCGTCGACGCGGTACTCCATCGCCAGATACCGGAACGACCAGTCGAAGACGCCCAGTGCGGCGAATCCCACCGCAATCACCACGGCTCCCCCGAGCAGTTCGACCGCGACCCCGTCGGTCGTCGCGGTGCTGAACAGGCCAATCAGCGTCAATCCGGCCACCAGCAGGACCGAAAGCGGGGAGCGAAGCCCGCGGACGACTCCGCCAACGACGACCGCCGACGGCCTCGGTCGGACGAGGTCTGAGCCGTCCCGCGTGCTCTCGATTCGCTCCCACTCGGGGAGGTCGGGAGCGAGTCCGAGTTCGACCGACGTGCGCTCGTCGTACGCTTCCAGTTGGTCGCGGTAGACGTCGACGATATCGGCGAGCAGTTTCACCGCGAGGACGAACGCCAGCACGAACGGCGGCGGGGCACCCGCGATGACGAATCCCCCGCCGATGAGGAGCGCCGAGCCGGTTCCCGCCATCGACACGAGCGCCGACTGAAGCGGTTGCTGCGGCGGGACCGACGCGTAGGTTCCGCTGAGGACGTACCGACCCACGTCGACGGCGCGGCCGAAGATAACGGCGAGCACGCCCAAGCCGACAGAGAGCGATTCGGCGTCGGTCATCGTCGTGCCCGTGGTCTCCCCGACGCCGCCGACACCGATTGCACCGAAGAGGGCCCAGCCCACGCTTCCGATGGCGAGGGCCACCAGGATGGCCGGGAGATTCGCGACCTGAATCGACAGCGGCAGGACGGGGAGACCGATTCGCCCGCGCTTTTCCGACAGAGCACCGAACACGAGCCACGAAAAGCCGTTCGCGTCGTAGGTCGGCTTGCCCTCCGCGAACAGCGCCTCCACCGCGGCACCGACGAGGCACGCGCCGAGTTCGACCCAGTAGACCGCCAACAGCGCCACGAGCGACCAGTCAAGCGCGAGCACGCCGACGAGGGGCACGGCGTTGACCGCCATCAACACCGCCACTTTCGCTCGCCGCCTCTCGCTGGGAGTGAGCATTGTTAGTGCAGAGACATTTCGCTCGGAACAGTTAGGTGGTCTGACTCGCGTCGGGCGGTCGGAACCGCGCCTCCGCGACCGGAAAACAAGATTGATACTGTCAACTAATCATCTAGAATGCGTGCGTCCCTTCATTCGATACCTCGCCTCGCTCGTCGTCGGTCTCGTTGTCGCCGGTGTGGCCGTCTCGGCCGCCGACGCGCCGGGGTTGCTTCCCGTGGCAATCGCTCCGCTGTACGCGGCGACGACCGCACTCGTCCTCCGCCACCGCGACGGTTGGGGGCGACTCTTTCGGTTCGGAGACCAACGCTGGAGCGACCGGAAGCGGGGTGCGCTCGGGGGCGGCATCTGTGCGATCAGTTTCTCGCTGCTGCTCTCCCTCTCGGTCCCGGCTGGCATCACCGGAATCGGGCTGATGCTCTTCGGACAGGCGCTGACGGTCGCCGACTACGAATCGCTCCCCGGGTAGTCGCGCGCCGTCGAGACCGGTCGAGAGCGTTTTATCAGATATATGATTGGATGGGCGAAACGGCGCGTACGATGGCCCCTCCACGGTGGTCGGCGTCGTCCCCACGCTCCGGGAGCTCGCGCACCCGTGAGGCGGGCTTCGGACCTGTCGCTTCAGGGTTGACGACGAGTGAACGATGTTAGTCACGAGTGAGCGATGAATGAGCGACGAGTGAGGAGAGAGTGCGAGGTGAACGTGAGTGGGGAGTAGCCCCGGTGGGACCGCCGCGACGGCCCGCGAACGGACTACCCTCGCGAATGTAACGAGTAGGCGATGAGGAGGACGCCGCAGAACTGGAACAGCCGCGTGACGAGCGTGAGCGGCTGCTGGTACTGGAGGCCGATGTAGCCCTGACGCAGGAGCACCGAGCCGACGAAGGCGACGCCGAACGCGACGGCCGTGAGGAGGAACAGCCCCGCGGAGAGCGCCCGCATCGTCCGGCTGTCGTGACGGCGGTAGCCGCGGTAGGCCTGATAGCCGACGTAGCTCCCGACGAGCGTCGACCCGAGGGCGAGCGCGACGATGAGCCAGTCGAGGACGGCCGACGGGGTCGCCATCTCAGAGGTCCTCCCACATCCGTTTGAAGCGGTCGGCGGTGTCGGGTTCCCCCTCGCCGGGGAACGACTCGTCGCCGGTGCGCGTCAGGGACGCCTCGAACGACCCGTCGTCTAATTCGACGGCGAACTCCGAGAGCGTGGCGGTGTAGACGCTGTAGTGGTTATTACTGGTTCGAATCTCGGTCTGTTCGTCGAGGAGTCCGTACGCCTGTAATCGTTCCACTCGGCGGTAGACCGTCGGTTTGGACATCTCACACTCGTCGGCAAGCTCTTGTGCGGACATTGGTCTGGTACTCGTTGCTGCGAGGATGTCCCGGGCGTACTCGTCACTGAGGAGATCGAGAACATCACCCAACGCCGGATCCTCACTCACGGTGGTCGAATGACTGCTCGGCGGATTAATAGGCCCACGGGTTTCCACCCCTGTTGGTCGCGGCGACCGGCTCGGGACGGGGGTGCGGTGGGGCTGTCGGGATAGCACGGTGGTTCGGATTACTGCGACGGTACTGCGGGGCAGTACGGCGATGCCGTGGAGGGACTGCCGCGTCAGCGATGACCGCGATGGGTGCCGGAGTGCTGTCAGAGGGCACAGTACGGTACTGCTCGGGAGGGCAGCCCGATATCAGTTCGGCGGGGCCCATCGCAGTTCGACCGACGCGACGTGAGATTATATAAAAAGGGGGCCAGTTTCTGACCCAGAAACTCGCGCGATTTCAGGCCGGACAGCCGACGGAGCGACCGACTTCGACGAGGCGGTCCGTCTCGACGCCGGTCCCCCGGACGGTGTAGCCGTAGCCGTCGCAGTTCCACGACAGCGACGTGGTCGGCCCGTAGTCGAGCGTCGCCGGCCGCCCGCCGACCGTCGCGTCGCGCTCGTCGGCGTCGATATCGAGGGTGTAGTTGAACTTCGCGACCGTGAGTTCGCGGCTGCCGGCGGCGTAGCGGAGTCCGACCCCCTCGATGCGGCCGGTGGTCCGCGTGGCGTAGACCAGTTCGTACGCGGGCGGGACCGTCGGCTCCGGAACAGAAATCGAACTCCGCGCTTCCAAGTCGGCTCTGTTCCGGAACCACTCCGTGTTCGGTGTCCGCTTGCGCTCTACGGTCGTGTTAGCGTCGATGTCAGGTCGGAACGCGTCGGCCGACAGCGACGCGTCGAACGTCACGTTCGTATACGTCGTCGTCACCGACCGCCGAGTCCCGTCGGCCGTCCACGCGGTCTGTTTGCGAAGCGGGTAGAACCGCTCGGTGTCGAGCCACAACCGCTGGTGGTAGCCCGCCTCGCTCCGATTCGTCTCGGGCGCGATGTCGAGGACGTACGCCTCGCGCCCGCCGACGGTATCGGTCTCGACGAACTCGACGGCGTAGCTGCGGTTCGCGTCGGCTCGCGGGGCGGCACCGGCGTGCCGCGGCACGACGGGGAGCGGTGACACGCCGATGGACTGCGGGCGACCGGCGTCGTCGGTCAGCCCCGCGGCCGCGACGAGCAGTTGGAGCCGTTCGGCCGTCCGCGACTCGGCCGGCGGGCCCGTCAGTTCGATGACGGTGACCTCAGCACCGTCTGTGTCGTGAAGCCAGAGCGTCGACCCGTTCGAGACCTGCCGGTCGTACTGTCGATTCGCGGCGCTCCGGAAGTCCACGCGCTTCCGCTCGGTCTCCGGGACGAGCGTCACGTCGGCGACGGTCCGGGACGTCGTCGTGCCGTTGGCTCGAACTTCGACCGTCTGCGTTCCGGTGAGCGTGTCGATGCCGCGGTAGCGCTCGGTCACGTTCGCGTCGACCGAGGGGTTCGCGTCACCTATCGCGCCCCCCGTCGTCCAGAGGACCGCGGAGAGCGCGACGGCGAGAAGCACGAACGCGGCGAGCGTGCGTCGGTTGAGGCGGAGTGGAGGGCGGGTCATGCTGGTTGCACCCTGACAGGGAGTTCGACTGCGTGTCTGGGAGCCGACGGCTAAATACTTCTGGACGACGGGGACGGTCGAACCGACACCGACCGACAGCGATAGCTCCGTCGCGGGGGTCAGTTCGGCCATCCCATCCACTCGCTTTCGCGGGATATCCGGCGTTCGGTCCGAAACGACGTTCGTGACGCAGTTTCCCGGCGACAAGCACTCGACGTCCGTGAACGAACAGGCATCCGAGTGGTTCACCCGCCGAGTCTCGGGTAGATTAATGCACGCCTAGGAGGTATACAAACAGTAATGTCAGACGAGCCGGTTGGATTGTTCGAACACGTCGAAGCCGACCTCATTCTCCGAGAGTTCTTTCAGGAGGTGACCGAATACGCGATATTTCTCCTCGACGCGGACGGGTTCGTGGCGACGTGGAACGAGGGTGCGAAGCGGATCAAAGGCTACGAGCGCGACGAGATTATCGGTCGCCACCTCTCCGTGTTTTACCCCGACGAGGGCGACGGCACGTCCCCCGAGACGGTGCTCTCAATCGCCGAATCCGAGGGGAGTTACGAGGAGAAGGGGTGGCGCGTCCGGAAAGACGGGTCGCGCATCCTCGCGCACGTGACCGTCCGCGCGCTGAACGACGACGCCGGGGAACTCAAGGGCTTCACGAAGATCGTCCGGGACGTCACAGAGACCTACGAGTACCGACAAGAGTTGGAGCGAAGCCGAGACCGACTCGAACGCACCGAGCAACTGGCCGATATCGGCGGGTGGGAAGTCGACTACGAGACCGACGACCTACAGCTGACCGATGGAACCAAACGGCTGGTGGATATCCCGCCCGACGCGGAACTGACGCTCGACGAACTCAGAGACCACTTTCACGAAGACGACCACGAGATTATCGACGGGGCTATCGAGGGCGCGCGAACCGACGGCGAGCCGTTCGACATCGAGATGCGAGTGGTAACGGCGACGGGGCGAACGCGGTGGGTCCAAGTCCGCGGCGAGCCGACGGGCGACCGGATGAACGTCCGCGGCGCGGTGCGCGATATCTCGGACAGAAAGGAGCGCGAAGAGCGACTCATGGTGCTGAATCGAGTGCTTCGCCACAACCTTCGGAACAACCTCAACATCGTCAGCGGCTACGCGCGGGAGCTTCGTCGGGACCTCGACGGGGTCGATATCCCGGCGCTGGGCGATGACGACCACAAACGGTTACACGAAACGCTGGAGAACATCAGCGAGACGACCAAGGGCATCGACACGGAACTGCGGACGCTCGACAAGTTGGTCGACGCGGCGAGCAAGTTCTCGGCGGACGCGATGGTGTCGAAGACGAACCGAATCATCGAGAACGCCGACGGGCTCATGGCGACCGGCGAGAAGGCTCGTCGATTCGAGAGCGTCGTGAAGGAGGACGCCGACAGACGCCCGGTTCGCGTCGACGACGTGTTCACCGACCTCAAACAGATCTACGAGCGGAAATACCCCGAGGTAGAGATTCGACTCGAACCGGGCGAACAGACCGTACTCGCGGGCGAACACTCGCTGTACCTCGCGCTCGACGAACTCGTACAGAACGCCATCGTCCACAACGACGAGGACTGTCCCGTGGTTGCGGTCGCGTCGCGCCGACTCTCCGGCGAGCGAGTCGCAATCACGGTCGAGGACAACGGCCCCGGCATCCCGCGGATCGAACGCGAGATTCTGAAACGCGGGAAAGAGACCCAGCTGGCACACGGGAGCGGGATGGGGCTGTGGACCGTCCACTGGTTCGTCACGCAGTTCGACGGCGAAGTCTCTATCGCGGATCGCGACGAACGCGGGTCGTCGGTCGAAGTGAGGCTCCCCACGCCGGAGAACTGACGACCGATTCGGACCGTGCACCACGTTCTGCACGGACGGAGAACTCGGGTCGACAACGACGGCGTTCTGGATTACGGTGGGATGATGAGGCAGACGACGTTCCCCAGATACGCTCAATTATTTAGATTATCCGGGAGTTTCTGAATTTCTGAACGATGTGGATTATGCGGATATTTCATACTATTTCGATAGCGTCGATTCCGTAGATTCGGTGCCCACGATTGAAGAGATACGTAACCAGGAACACCCCAATTATTCACATACCTCAAATAATTTGCAATATCCACTGAACTTGGATTACCCACATAATCACCGATTCAGCCGCGTCGAATCTGTGTCCGAACGCGAATCGCGGGGAGGCGCTCGATTTTCCAGAGTATCCGAATTATCCAGATACTATCGCTTATCGGGGTTGCGTAACTCGTCCGCCGTCGCCAAGAAATCTCTCCGAGAGAGATTATGAACGCAGTCTGGGAAATATACATAATTCGGATTACTTGGCTTTGTCAGATAATCCATATAGCGATGACTAGTCACGGGTGCGGAACTCGGATAACGCATTATATCTGAGTGTCGTGGATTATTCAGATTACCAAAAGTAGGTGAGTGACTCAGATACTTCTTCTAGTCGAGAAATCTATCGACTGTCGATTCTCCAGAGAACTCGGGAGCCTCGAATAACCGAGGAAATCTGCTAAATCCACGCTCTCTAGATAATCTGAAGTATTCAGATTGTTCGAGCGCCGTTCGATTTAACTCGCGTTCGAGCGTGGCAGTAGGCGACTGTGACGACTCACTTCGACGACTTCGACCACGAGACACACATGCGCGAGAGTTTCGAGCTCGCTCGGGAGGCCGCCGCTCGCGGCGACGAGCCGTTCGGGTCCGTGCTCGTCCGCGACGACGAGGTCATCATGCGCGACTCGAACCGCATCGTGACGGAGTCCGACATCCGACGCCATCCCGAGTTTCACCTCGCCTACCGAGCGTGCCGGGAGTACGACGCTGACGAGCGAGCGGCGATGGTGATGTACACCAGTACTGAGCCCTGTCCCATGTGCGCCGGCGGAATGGCGACCGCCGGGTTCGCACGCGTCGTGTACGGCGTCGGCGGCGACGAAATCGGAGAGTTCGTCGGGTCGGCTCCGGGCGTTCGGTCGGCCGCGGTTCTCGACGGCGTCACCGAAGTCGTCGGCCCTGTGCTGAACGAGGAGGCCCGGCGAGTTCACCGAGCGTACGAGTGGTAGGAATCTGCCCGGCTTTCACTGCGACTAAACACCGACTCGGCCGGAGCGCGAACGCCCGAAACCCGGGAGCTTCGAACAATAGAAAATCCGATATTATTTTCGAATACCTTGGTCTAGAACCTATTCTTACTTCACCCACAGGTTGATCCCGGATGGACGGACGTTCGGGCCCACCTGTCGAGATATTTATTCCGATAGAGGCCTGTTCTATCCCTGAAATTCACGTTCTGCCGACGAAACTGTATTTGAACTGAACGAGCCATTCGCTTTCTCACGTCGGTCTCCGAATAGCTCTCTTTTTCACGCTTAACGGGTGTTTGAGGGCTATTGTGGGTGCTTTACCGGTTCGACGATAGACGAGATGCGTTCGACAACAGTAGTCGTTCGGAAATCTGTGGTAGCTATTTGACTAGTCTCTTAGTAGTATTTGAAATTGATATGACTGGGTGACACGGAGGGGTTGGTGTCGAATTACGGACCGACCCGTAGTCGGTTGGTATCGAGATGCTCACTCGACCGAGAGGCGACGAACCGATGCCGATTAACGAGAGCTTGTTCCGAATCGCAGAATGATTTTCGGAGACGGGCCTACATCCCTCTGTGGGCCCTTTACGGCTAATAATGAGTTTGAGTGAGAAATTCATTACACCACTATATCCGTAATTTCAGGTGCGAGAATGGGGACCTTCAGACCAAATAATCAGAGTGGTACAGAGGAGTTCGCGCGGATGGGTTCTGAAAACGAGAACTAGATATCAACGTACTAACACCGCCATACGGCTCGAACAGTAGGTCAACTCAAAGATAGCTCGAACGTCTAACAACGGATAGCTCTACTGTCACCCGACGAGAGCGGCGAGGTGTCCTGCTTAGTCTCAGTTACGCACCCGGACCCGCACTCACGCACAACGGAGCCACCAGTATTCTGTAACTCAGAACGAGTGCGCTTATCTCCCGGACTGCGGAGACGACGCGTGGTACGAGTCCCACAGAACAGAAGTTCAGTAGATTCGATTATAAGCGAGGTTTTGAATGGAGTACCACCAGCTTGAGGTGTCGAGAGAGCGCCGACGCCGACCTTCGGACGTTCGGGGACGTGGCTCAGGTGGCGAGTCCCTCCCACAGGCGAAGGTCTACCACCGCTGTTGTTCTATCGGCCCGTCCGTGGTCACGTCCGAAGGTGTGGATGGCCCGCACGGATTAGCCACGAACACGAGCGAGATGGTCCGGGGCTGTGAGGAACTCGTGTCGTATGTCACGCGCCACAACGCGGTCCCCGAACTGGCGGTCATCCTCACGGGTACCTCGCTCGACCCCGAACAGCCGTTCGACCTCCAAGCGGGCGACCGCGCCGATATCACCGTCGAAGGAGTCGGGGCCCTCTCGAACTCCGTCATCACCGTATGAGTTCCACACCGACAGCTATCACGGGGGCCCAGTCTTCCGCCGGGTTGAACACACGGGGCCCACGGGACCGTCGATAGGGTCACCGCGCCCGGTCGTGTGCGCTGAATACCGACGACAGGTCGTTTGGCGACGAGTCAGGCCCGCCTCACTTGCGTCTCGCTCGGGGGAAACGCTGGTTTCAGTCGGTCATCTTCGCTGGCGCGCTGAATCGTCGAGTTGACAGGACTGCTATCGGCCTATTGGCCCGCCGCCGCCTCTAACGGCTGTTCGCCGCGAGAGAGAATGTTAATGCCGTCCGAGCGCCGAAAGAGATGCAGTCGCTCCTCGTCGAAGGCCAACGAGAGTTCCTGATTCGTGTCGGGTTTGACGTCCCCGGGCACGCGGACCCAACACTCGTCGCCGTTGATGTCGAAATGGAGGTAGTTGTCCGAACCCACCGGCTCGCGGACGTCGAGGTACGCGCGAACCGCGTTCGGCTCGCCGCCGTCTGTGAGCGTGATGTTCTCGGGGCGGATACCGAGCACGAACTCGTCGATACCGTCCGCGTATCGGTCGATGCGTTCGAGGACCCGCTCGGGGAGGTCGTAACTGAAGCCGTCGGCGACCAGCGACGACCCGGACAACTGCACCTCGAACTGGTTCATCGGCGGGTTCCCGACGAAGTCGCCCACGAACAGGTTCCGCGGTTCGTTGTATATCTCCTCCGGCGTCCCTATCTGCTGGAGTTCGCCGCCGTCGACGACCGCGATGCGGTCGGACATCGTCATCGCCTCCTCTTGGTCGTGGGTGACGTACACCGTCGTCGTCCCGAGCGTGTCCTGTAGCTGCTGAAGCTCCGTCCGCATGTGCAGTCTGAGTTTGGCGTCCAGATTCGAGAGCGGTTCGTCGAACAGGAAGACCGACGGCTCGCGCACGATGGCGCGGCCCGTGGCGATGCGCTGTTGCTGCCCCCCCGAGAGGTTCCCGGGATACTTGTCGAGTTGGTCCGTGACGCCCATCATCTCCGCCGCCTCCGTCACCCGCTTGTCGATCTCCTCTTCCGGGAGGTCGGTCGTCAACTGCAACCCGTAGCTCATGTTCTTCCGCGCGGTCATGTGCGGGTACAGCGCGTAGTTCTGAAACACCATTGCGACGTCGCGGTCCTGCGGCTGTACCCCGTTGACGACCCTGTCTCCGATTCGTATCGTCCCGTCCGTGATATCTTCCAGACCCGCAATCATCCGGAGCAACGTCGACTTACCCGACCCAGAGGGACCGACAATCGTCAGAAACTCCCCGTCTGCTATCTCGAAGCTGATGTCGTCGACGGCGACGATGTCCGAGTCGCCGCCGTAGACTTTCCGCACGCTTTCGATGCTAACAGTACTCATACTGCGTGGGTTGCCAAGAGAACTAATAATAGTTGTGGTTACGCTTTTCAGACCGAATCAATCGGGAGCAGAATGTGTTCTGAGCTCCGTCCGCTCCCGTACGTCCGCGGCGGACTACCGACGGGGACGAGTCCGACCACATCTACCGGCAGTATTAGTCACGGAAAATAGTTTAATCCATACCCCTACACGTAGGTACGACACATGGTTCGAGAAGCCTTCACTAGTAGCACCCGTCGAAAGTTTATCAAGTCGGCAGGAGTCACAGGGACCGTCGCACTCGCAGGCTGCGCCGGTAACGGCGACAACGGCGACGGCAGTGGCAGTGACGGCGATAGCAGCGGCGGCGATAACACCGACGGCGGCAGTTCCGGCGACACGAGAAGCGAATCCTACGAGATCACGTTCTGGGAACTGTTCAGCGGTGGCGAAGGGCCGATCATGGAGAGCATCGTCAACAAGTTCAACGAGGAACAGCCGCTCGACACCGACGCGGAGGTGACCATCAATCGGCAACGAACACCGTGGAACGAGTACTACAACAAGCTGTTCACCGCGCTCTCGGGAGGGCAAGCGCCCGACATGGCGGTCATGCACGCGGCGTATCTTCGAGCGTGGGACGGCGGTATCGACGCGATGGGAACCTACACCGACACGGCCTCCATCGAGAGCGATTACACCGCGAGCCACTGGGACCTCGTCACGGTCGACGGCAACGTCAACGCGCTGCCGATGGACATGCACCCCATCGGCGTGTACTACAACAAAGACCTATTCGAGCAGGCCGGACTGGACCCGGAGAGCCCGCCGACGAACTGGTCTGAGTTCCAGCAAGCGGGCAACGCAGTCGCCGAGAACACCGACGCGGCGGCGTTCACCCAGTCGCCGTACAACGACGGGTTCGGGTCGTTCCGGACGTGGAGCACGTGGGTCAAACAGCAGGGTGGGAACCTCTACGACGACGAGTGGAACCCGACTTTCGACAACGAGGCCGGCACGAACATCGCCCAACTGTTCTCAGACATGACCGGCGACATGGGCTGGGCCCCCGCCACGAGCGAGGACACGTGGGGGAACAACGCGTTCCAGAACGGGACGTGCGCGATGGCGATGAACGGAACGTGGTACGTCGCGGCACTCTCCGGTGTCGAGGACCTCAACTGGGGCTTCTTCGAGCCGACCGTCGGACCGAACAAACAGCAGGATAAGGTCTGGGCCGACGGCCACTCCATCGTCCTCCCGAAGAAGGAGGGCCGGAGCGACGCTAAGTCGGAGATCGCCGCCGAGGTCGCCCACTGGATGACCACGCAGAACCCCTCGTGGGGTGCCGAGGCCGGTCACCTGCCCGCCGCGAACAGCATCTACGAGTCCGACGCCTTCCAGAACAGCCCGTACTACGACAAGACGCTCAACAAGTACGTCGAGATGGCCGAGAACGGCGACTACTTCTACCACCCGAAGGTCCCGAACGGCGACCCGAACGCGCAGAACTGGTACACCTGGCTCGTCGACATCTGGGCGCACAACACCGACCCGCAGTCGGGTATTCAGTCCGGCATCGAGACGGTCTCCAACGGCATCTCGGAGTAAGTACACATGGGGATAGCAGAACGCATCACGGGAGGTGAGACCGCGGCGAACAGCAAGACAATCATGGGCTTCCGCAAGGAGACCATCGAGGGTGCCCTCTGGTCGCTTCCGTACCTCGCCGTATTCACGGTGTTCCTCGTCTGGCCCGCGGTGAGAGGCCTCTACATGAGCCTCCACACCTACCCGAACAAGTTCGACCTCACACAGACGGAGTGGGTCGGCCTCCAGAACTACGTCGAACTGTTTCAGGACCCGGTGTTCTACAACGCCATGGAGGGAACGCTCCTCTTCGTCGCCGTCTCGGTCCCGGCGCTCGTACTCCTCGGACTGGTGATGGCGCTCGGCGTGAACCGAGACGTCGCCGGTAAGCGGACGCTCCGTGCCATCTACTTCAGCCCGTACGTTCTGACCGTCGCGGTCGTGGCGCTGGTCTGGGGACAGGTGTACTCCCAGAGCTACGGGCTCATCAACTACTACCTCGGCTTCGTCATGGAGAACCCGCCGGGGTGGCTCACCTCGTCTGACCTCGTGATGGCGTCGCTCGCGTTCATGACGGTGTGGTGGCTCGTCGGCTTCAACTTCGTCATCTTCCTCGCCGCCCGGCAGAGCATCCCCGAACGGCTCTACGAGGCCGCCCGGCTCGACGGCGCGACCGGCTGGCGCGCGTTCAAGGACATCACGCTCCCGCAGATGCGAAACTCGGTCGTGTTCGTCGTCATGGTCCAGTTCATCCTCCAGTTCCAGGTGTTCGCACAGCCCTACATCATGACGCAGGGCGGCCCGAGCGACTCCTCGGACACGCTGGTCTACTACCTCTACCGGAGCGCGTTCTCCCAACAGCAGTTCGGCTACGGCGCGGCAATGGGGTACGTGCTGGTCGCCATCCTCATCCTCATCGCAATCGTGAACTTCAAAGTAATCGGTGATTCAAATGACTGAAACGACGCAATCGCGCTCGGTCAGCTCCTACCTGACCGAGGACGCCGTTCGAAACGCCCTGTTGCACGTGTTCCTCTACGGGCTCGCGTTCCTCATGTCGGTCCCGTACCTGTACACGCTTTCACGGTCGTTCCAGCCGAACGAGCTGTTGCGCGACCCGCAGCCCTACTGGATTCCGCCGCTCGTGGGAGAACCCATCACGCTCGAACACTACCAGTACCTGCTGAACAACACGCTCGTCGTGGAGTGGACCATCAACACGTTCATCATCGCCGGCGGGGCGACGATTCTCATCGTGGTCATCGACTCGATGATCGCGTTCTCGCTCACCCGGCTGGACTGGCCCGGACAGGGCGTCATCATGGGGATAATCCTCGCGAGCTTCATGGTCCCGTACTACATGAACATCGTCCCGCTGTACCAGATCGTCTCGGACCTCGGGCTGATTAACTCCTACTGGGGCGTGATCATGCCGGCGGCCGCCAGCCCGCTCGGCGTGTTCCTCCTGTATCAGTTCTTCAGAGACATCCCGGTCGAGTACGAGGAGGCGGCCAGACTCGACGGGTTCACCACCTTCCAAGTGTACACGCGCATCATCCTGCCGCTCGCGAAGCCGATTCTCTCGGCGCTGGCGCTGTTCATGTTCGTCTACAACTGGAACGCGTTCCTCTGGCCCCTGCTCGTGCTGTCGAACGAGACGGCCTACACGCTCCCAATCGGGCTCGTGAACCTCTATCAGGGGAACATCGACACGCCCGGTCTCCACATGGCCGTCGCGATTCTGGGGTCCCTGCCGCTGTTCATCATCTACCTCATCTTCCAGGGACAGATCGTGCGCGCGGTGCAGATGCAGGGCGCGACGGGATGACTACGAGTGACGGCGACGCCGCGGACCCCACCGTCGGCGTTCATCGCGCGCTCGCGACCGCGGCCCGGCAGGTATACCGCCACCCCCTGCCGATGGTGGCGATCAGCGTCGGGTGGGTCCTCGCGTCCCTCCCGCTCGTCACCATCGGGCCGGCGACGCTGGGCGCGTACGGTGCGGTTCGGTCCGTCCGAGAGAACGGTCGGGTCGACCGCGAGGCGGTCAGGGAGACGCTTGCAGCCCACTGGCTTGATTCGGTCCTGTTCAGCGGGCTGCTGGTCGTGTTCCCGGCCATCGCCGTCCTCTATCTGGGACAGTACGCGGCGACGAGCGACCCCCTTTCGGGCGTCTTCGGTGCGGTCGGCTTCTACCTGGCGTATCACGCCTGGGTCGTCTTCGCCTTGGCGTTCGTCTCGCTCGCCGACGGCGCGGACGCGGTCGACGCCGTCACGGGAGGATACCGGTGGTCGGTCGAGAACCCGGTCGCGACCGTGCTCGTCGGTATCGTCACCGGGACGCTCTTGCTCGCGAGTGCGGTGCTGACGATTGCGCTTCCGCTCGTGTTCCCCGCGCTCGCGGCCGCGTTCCACACGGAACTGGTCGCCTCGACGGACGACTCGTCAGACGGCGAGGAGACGGACGCGACCGAAGCGACCGTCTCGAAGGAGCGTCCTATCGCCGGAGACGGCCGAAAAAACGACGTTTCGACGACGTCCGGGCGGTAAACGCCCCCGTCAGTCGTTCAACCGTAACGAGGCCACTCCGTAGTTAATCTCACACAGCTCCGCGTCGGCCGCGGTCGACGTCAGTTGAAGCAGTTCGTCGCCGTGCCGGGAGGGAAGCAGCGGCGTCGTCCAACCGACGAACGCCCGGCCGCCGAGTTCGCTCTCCGTCTCGAACGACAGCGGGGCGTCGACCGCCTCCCAGTCGCCGCTCCCGTCGAGGTTCGAGTTCGCGAGCACGACCTCACCGTTCCCCTCGGCGAGGTCTCGGTTCCCGTCGACGAGCTGTTTTCCAGACACGAGTATCGTTCCGTCTTTGCCGCCGGCCCGCGTCCACGTCACGTACGGACCGTTGATGAACCGCCGACCGTCGGCCGTCGAGACGAGGGTCCCCACGTCGGTCGGGTCGCCCCAGTCGCGGCCGTCCGGCGAGGTCTTGACGTGGACCTCGCCGTACAGGTAGTCCGGCCCGATGACCTCGTAGCTCATCATGTACGTGCCGTTGGGGAGCGGGGTGACGGTCGGCATCCCCGGGCGCGTCGTCTCGTCCGGGACGGCCGCGACCAACTGCTCGTCGCCCCACGTCTGGCCGCCGTCCGCAGAGGCCTTGTACGCGACAAGCTGATTGTAGTCGTCGTCGCTCCCCATCCGTTCGTCGGCGAAGTAACAGACGAGGTTCCCGTCGTCGTCGAGCCCCAGTTCCGGCTCCCAGACGGGGCTGTTCCCGTCGTAGGGGACGGCCTTGCCGCCCGTGACGACGGTGCTCACGAACTCCCAGGACTCCCCGCAGTCGGTGCTGGCGTACAGGTCGATGCTCGTCTCGCCGAGTTTGCCGATCTCGCCCTCGGGGACGTCTTCGGGGTCGTCGAGTATCGGGATGGAGTTCCCGGCGGCGAGGACCGTCCCGGCCGGCCACGAACCGACCGCGTGCGGGAGTTCGAACAGCGTCGGCTGGTACCGAAGTCCCCAGTCCTTCCCGCTCGTGTCGTGAATCTCGGAGAACTTCGACCAACTCTCCCCTCCGTCGGTGCTCCGGTAGACGGGGAAGTACGGCTCCGACCCGCCGCTCATCGACGGGTAGTACTCGAAGGTCGCGAGCAGTTGCTTCTCGCCGCCAGTTCCCGACCCGTGTTTCAGTCGCGTGACTCGGGGATACAGCGCGCCGGGCGCAGGCGCGCCCGACGGGGGCGAGTACAGCGTTCCTTCGACGTCTGTCTGTTCGTCGTCGCGCCCGCGGCCCGCGATAACGCCCGTGGACCCGACCGCTGTGGCCCCGACGGCGCCGACCGCGGCGAGGTACTTCCGGCGGCTGTGCTGGCGGCTGGAATCGCGTTCGTTCATGACGCTGTTATGCGTTCACACGATACGATAATAACTGTATCCCCGCTGTCAGCTCGAAAAAGAACGACGACGGCTCCGTTACTCCGTCAGCGTCAGGCCGACGACGGACGCCGGGGGCGCGTCGAACGTGACGGTTCCGTCGCCTTCGTCGGTGACGTCCAGAGGGCTGGCTTCGAACGATTCCGCGTTCTCCTTCGTAGAGTACTCGCGGATGTCGTTGCCCTCGAACAGGACGGTGGCCGTGGACACCGAGTACGACGACGACCCGACGTCGACGGTGAGCGACTCCGGTTCGTCGTGACGGCGGTTCGAGGCCGTGACGAACAGTTCTCCGTCGCCCTCAGAGGCCGACGCCGAGACCATCGGAACGTCGTGGTCCTCGCCCTCGATAGTGCGATTTTCCGTGTCGACGCTCGTTTCGAGCGCCGTCTGGCCGATGTGGTTCTCGTAGAGGTCGAAGACGTGATACGTCGGCGTGCGCCACGCGGCCTCTTCGTCGGTCTGGACGAGACACTGCAGGACGTTGACCAACTGTGCGATGTTCGCCATCGAGACGACGTCGGCCCGCGCGTGGATGAGGTCGAGGACGCCCGCGGTCGTCAGCGCGTCCCGAACTGTGTTCTCCTGCTCCAGTCCGTTGTCGCTCCGCGCCTCGGGGTGCCACACGCCCCACTCGTCGACGATGATTCCGATTTCGCCCTCCGGAACGTACTGCGAGATGGTCTCGGCCGCTCGGTCGATGTCCCCGCCGACCTTCTGTGCGCGCGCGAAAATCTTGTAGTACTGCTCGTCGGTGAAATCGGTGTCTCCGCCCGCCTGATAGTAGCGGTGGACGGAGAAGTGGTCCATCAGGTTGAACGGCGACCCCATGCCGAGGAACGACCCCGGACCGTACTCCATGCCGCCGTTGAGGCTGTCGAAGAAGACCTCGTTCCAGTCGTCCGTGAGGTGTCCGCAGGCGATGAACTCGGTGGACTCCTCGTTCATCAGCTTATCGAAGCCGTTGAAGTAGTTCGCGAACCGGCGGTACTCGTCGGCGTACTCGTCCGGCGCGAACCGACCGCCACAGCCCCAGTTCTCGTTCCCGATGCCCCAGTACTTCACCCCGTACGGCTCCTCCTGTCCGTTCTCTCGCCGCCTGTCGGCGAGTTCCGTGTCGCCGCCGTAGTTGCAGTACTCGATCCAGTCGAGCGCCTCCTGCGGCGTCGACGACCCGACGTTGACCGCGATGTACGGGTCCGTATCGAGGAGTTGGCAGAGGCGAAGGAACTCGTCGGTCCCGAACTCGTTGGACTCTTCCGGGACGTTTTCGCGCCCCTGCGTCCACCACAGGTTTCGGCGGCGGGGGCGCTCGTCGCGCGGGCCGATACCGTCTTCCCAATGGTAGTCGTCGGCGAAACAGCCCCCCGGCCAGCGGAGCACCGGCATATTCAGTCCGCGGAGCAGCGACACGGTGTCCATTCGGAGGCCGTCTTCGGTCTCGACCCTGTCGTCATCACCGACCCAGAGGCCACCGTAGATACACCGCCCGAGGTGTTCGGCGAAGTGACCGTAGATGTTCTTCGAGATGTAATCTATCGGCTCGTGGCTGCTAACGCGTACTTCACTCTGCATACATTTTCACATTAGTAGCCGGTTAAATAACTATTGTGCCTTGTGTTCAGTGTACACGAGTCAGACCTGACACCGCGCAGTTTCGCGGCGAACGGATGAAACGCTCGCGAGTCAGACCACGGTAAGCACGCCTTGCGGCAGTCTCGACACCCCGACGGACGGGTCACGAGTCCAGACGCGGAGGTCATCTCCACACCGGACGACATGTGTAGTCGACCAGACACCGGTCCGAGACACGACCACGAGACGAATCCGCACCGTCGGAACGAGAAGACGGCCGAGCCGGACGTACGTCGCCCCCGGTCTGGACGTGATGCGCTACAGACGATAGTCCGTGACGGAGAGTCCAAACTGTCCCAAGTACGGCGATACGGTAAGAAGCCACGACTAGTAAATCCGTCGCCGACACGACCATTCTGCTCTCGATTAAATTCCCTATGTCAGAACCGGACTACACCATCCTACGACGTAGGATTACAGACTTATATGTGTAATTATCATCGGTCCACCAACGGATATTCTACGAAGATGGAGTTTTCAGTCGATGTCACGACAATCGAGATACTGTTCCGTCATACTGAACAGTCGCCGATGGTCGACGGAACGAGCAGTCAGACTGAGTTCGACAGCGTTGATGCAACTGTGATTCCATTCGAGGCGTTCCCGTCGTCGGCATCTCGTCGGCGTCCGCGAACCACCTTCAGTATACCAAAACTCCGTCAGGCCTCCAGCCCCTCACCGTCCCGTCCGAGGCGATTGCTCGATACTCCCATCGGTCGCATCAGGTAGCCACCATCTCTGTACTTCCACACCGATTTCGACAGTCTCAACCGATTCTGGGAACCGTCGTCGCCTCGGAATCGTGATTTGCGATACGCACCCGTTATTCGAAGCGTCGTCGATCGGTTGGGTCCGCGTTTCCCCGCGTCGAAACCGTTGAACACTGCGAGGAACAGTAGACGGAACCGATGTGTCGGCTCAGATGCCACGGCGATTGGTAGGCGGGGGTTCTATCATCGAGAACAATATCGCGTCTGGGGAAAACGGAACGGAACTACTATCGCGAGAGCTCGGTCGGAGTTCGACTGGTTCACGACTGGGTAGCTTTCAATCGACATCGGGGAGCGCTAACCCGACTCCGAGACTCGTGACTGAGGCCGTCGTCGATCGAGAGCAAAAGATGAGTAGCGGTGGTGTGCTGAACTCGACGTGATGCTGTCAGGCGTTCATGAGTTTCGGGACAGACCTACTCGTCGCGTACTGACACGTCGAGATATGACTGACACGCTGGCTCACGTTGGTCGGTTACGCAGTCGACCACGTACACCTAAGACTGGCCCCCATATTATTTTTTCCCCCGCCATTTTTCAGCGGGAGTACGATAAACCGGCGCGTAATCACGATAACCGCCGGTGAGTTCACGTGGTTACCGACAGTTTGGGTGCGTTCTCATCGAGACGATACCGCGACCGAGATGTAGTGACCTGCATTTCTGAGGAACGCTCGTCCGCTACAGAGAACCGAGCGTTCTATCTGCGTCTAGCACGCTGGCAGACCGAAAACGAGTAGAGAACGGCAACTCCGGGTTCTGCGATACCGTCGCGAAGACGAGCGAGCGAGCCTGTATACTCCGACTGCCGTGTTTCCACAATACCTGCGACACACCGATTCTCACTGAAAGTCAGACTCGTTCGAGATGGATATTGCGGTATACGGTTCATCGAACTTTCGGGCCTCCCCCGACTGCGACTGAGACAGCCGATATCGAACGCGAACAGGCTGAAGGCGTAGGTCCACCGTAGTATACCAAAACGGTAGTACCGTCACCGGACAGAGAGACGTTCGCCCGAGCATCGGGTAGATACAGGACGAGAGCGCCGACACGGCAGTGTCAGACAGTACTGAGTCACGATACGGTCCACGAGCGAACCGTAGGGTTGAGTCTTCGGCCCACGAACCGGGGCCGAAACCCACCAAAGTAGTTCTCCACAGATTGATCCGAGTCTAGATATGCGATTTTCGCGAGCGTCAACGATTATGTTGAATTTCTTATTTGAACACTAGTGTCGTTGTCTGTATTAGACAATGAGGTTAAGCTCTCCGTCGCCGGTTACTCCCACACCACACATAAATCACATTCTGCTATATCAAATCGGTGTCGTGAGACAGAAGCGTTTTGCAATCGAATACCGAGAGAGAGTGACCGTCACACCCGCGTTTCACGGTGAATTCCGCCGAACACCGAGAGTCTCACGTCCCGAAATGGCCGTCCACAGCAAGTCGGTACCGGTAAGCGAATTCGAGCGAGACGCGGGCTTCCGCATACACAATAGCTAACACACGACAGGTCGAAGGTCACAACTGATGTCTGAAAAGCCTGCTGAGACACTCGAGGTAGACGAGTTCACGCTCGGACTCGTCGGGCCCGAACAGGAGTGGGCGGGAACGGTCCGCGACGGCGGGACGGTCAAGACGCACACGCCCGCCGGCTGTTGGGGACCGATGATCACTCCGTCGTTCCGCGGCGGACACGAGGTCACGCGACCGATTCGAGTCGAAAACGCCGAACCGGGCGACGCGCTCGTCGTCCGAATCAAGGACGTCGAGGTGACGAGCGTCGCGACGAGCACCGGGAGCATGGCGGAGCGAGCGGACGCGTTTGGTGACGACCCGTTCGTCGACCACCGCTGTCCCGAGTGCGGGACGCCGTGGCCCGAGACCGTCGTCGAAGGGACGGGAGAGGAGTCGATTCGCTGTGCGGAGTGCGGCGCCAACGCGTCGTCGTTCGGGTTCGAGTACGGTTACACCGTCGTCTTCGACGACGACCGAACCGTCGGCATCACCGTCGGCGCGGACGGTGCTCACCAGTTAGCCGAGCGCGCCGACGAGGCGATGGCGCTCCCCGAGAACTCGCGGCAACACCCGATTTTGCTGTACGAACCCGACGAGATGCCCGGAGCGCTCGGGCGTCTCCGCCCGTTTATCGGCAACATCGGGACGACGCCGGCCGTCGAACTCCCCGACTCGCACAACGCGGGGGACTTCGGGCAGTTCCTCATCGGTGCCGAACACGACTGGGGACTCCCGGACGAAGCGGCGCTCGAAGCCCGGACCGACGGCCACCTCGACTCGAACGAGGTGCGGCCCGGGGCGGTGCTCATCTGCCCCGTTCGGGTCGACGGTGCCGGGCTGTACGTCGGCGACCTCCACGCAAATCAGGGTGACGGCGAACTCTCGCTCCACACGACGGACGTGAGCGGGCGGACCGAACTCGAAGTGGAGGTCATCAAGGGCCTCGACCTGCCGGGACCGTTGTTGCTCCCGAACGAAGAAGACCTCCCGCACATCGCGAAACCCTACACCGACGCCGAGCGTGCCGCCGGCACTGCGCTCGCAGACGAGTACGACGTCGGGACGCTCCACGACGCCCTGCCGCTCCAGGTCATCGGGTCGGGGGCGACCATCAACGAGGCGACGGAAAACGCGTTCGCGAGGGCGAGTTCGCTGTTCGGTATCAGCGAGGGAGAGGTCCGCTCTCGGTGCACGTTCACCGGCGGCGTCGAAATCGCTCGCCTGCCGGGGGTCGTCCAGTTGTCGATGTTGGTCCCGGTCGAACTCCTCGACGAGGTCGGCCTCGCGGAGACCGTCCGCGAGCAGTACGGGGCGTAGTCAGCCGCCCCGCATCGCCGGGAACAGTTTCACCGTCTCTCCGTCCGGTACCGCGTCGTCCAACGAGACGGGACGGTCTCCGATCATCACCCGGACGCTCGGACGGACGTCGCCTTCGTCGTCGCAGAGATGCGTTTCCGCGTTGGGATAGCGGGCGACGAACGCGTCGAGCAGGTCGCGAACCGTCTCGCCGCTCGGGGCCACGTCGGCCGTCTTTCCGCCTGCTGCGGACCGAAGCGGCCCGAAAACGGTTATCTGCATACGGATTGCAGGGAGTCAACGCACAAATTACTACGGGTCCAGATACGTGGACTGAACTGGCCGTCCGACTACTCCCAGAATCCGATAATTGCCCATCGAACGCGGTTGTGGGCGTTCTGAGTGCGACTCGACGGCCTTCGTGTTCCGCATACGAGTGTTGAACCACCGGAATCGGGTCGCGTGATTGGAGCGAAGTGACGTGGAGTGGCCGACTACAGGGACGCGCAACGTAGTCGCTGTCGTAGTGACGGCGGGCCACGGCGTCCGTCAGAGTCTCACGTTGTTTTTGGACGTTTTTACTACGTATAAATGGTAGATTAATCGGTCAGCAGACGTGAGTTACGTCGGCGATTTCGCATCGATGGCACGGCTGCGACGAGAGGTTCGGGGAGGCAAATCGCGGGTCAGACACCCGTGCCGTCTACAGGACGCGACTGTTTTCGCGAGGCGTGGACAGCTATTCGAAGAGCCCGCATACCTGCGGTGAGTTTCGCGGACGCGCGAGGGGAGGGCGAACGCCCCGCCGAGCGTCGACGGGGCGCGTCGCGTACCGGTGTGCAGACCAGACAGGGCGTCCGTCGCCCCGACGACTCGCGGAGAACGCGTCTCTCCGGACGGCACGTACGCGTTCGCGTGTAATTCAGGGAACCGACTTCGTCACGCGCGCAAAAAATACTGTAAAGATTATAAATAAATTTAGAATAAACTTCTAGAATATAACCGTTGTGGAGAGAGTATATGTCATCTCAACCCATATTATCATGGTAACGCATAGCACCCATGAGTCAGCCCGAACCACACTACAGAGAGGTATCTTTCGGTACCCATACGGCCGCTCACTCGGCCGTACGGGAGGAGGCGACGCCCGCCACCCCACGAGTGTCTGTCATCATTCCGACGTACAACGAAGCGGAGAACATCCTGCAGGCGATCGACCGCTGTCTCGACGCCCTCGCCGACCACCCCTCCGAGATCATCGTCGTCGACGACGACTCCCCGGACGGGACGTGGCGACTCGTCGAACGGCGGTACGACGCGACTGACCACGTTCGCGTCCTCCGGCGCGAGGGAGCGCGCGGGCTGGCAACCGCTGTCGCCTACGGATTCGCTCACGCCACCGCCGACTGCTGTGCGGTCATCGACGCGGACTTACAGCACCCGCCCGAGTTGCTGCCCGTCCTCGTCGACACGGTCGCCAACGACGTTGACATCGCCATCGCCAGTCGGTACGTCTCCCGCGGCGGCGTCGCCGCCTGGCCGTGGCACCGCCGGGTCGTCAGTTACGGCGCGACGGTTCTCGCTCGGCTCTGTATCCCGTCGGCGAGAGGCGTCGCAGACCCGCTCAGCGGCTACTTCGTCGTCCGCCGCGACCTGCTCCGGGAGGCGACGCTCAGCCCGACCGGGTACAAGATCCTCTTAGAACTGCTCACGCGCTGTGACGGGGCGCAGGTCCGGGAGGTCCCGTACGTCTTCGTGGACCGGCGAAACGGCGACTCGAAGCTCTCGTCTCGGGAGTACCTCGAATATCTGCTGCACCTCGCGAAGCTTTCGTACCACAGTCACCGGCGGGTTCGCGCATGACCGACTTTCCACCCGTCCCGTTCGGTGACGACCGCGGCGCGTCGCGCGCGGCACCCCCCGCCCAACCCGCTACCGCGACCGCCACCGATATGCGCGTTGCGCTCTGTCCGCACCTCTCGCTCGAACACTACCGCGGCGGCGAGAAGTGGACCGCCGCCCTCGCGAACCGACTCGTCGCCGACGGCGTGAACGTCGCCGTCCACGCGCTCCCGTACGCGCCCGGGAACACGCGCCGCGTCGCCGTCAGAGACGTTCTCGACGCGGCCGTCCCGTACCGCGAGGCGTGGCGACACGACCTCTCGGCGTACGATACCGCGTACGTGTTCTACGCGCCGCTTTCCGAACTGTTCTTCACCGGAGCGAGTCGGACCATCGCCGGCATTCACTCGTGGGTCTACGTCTCGCCGCGGCTGTTCGAATCGCACTACGGACCGGTTCCGACGGTCGTGAAGGCGCTCTACCGAACCATCGGTGCGACCGACATCAGACGGTACACCGCCGTCCACACCGTGACGCCCGCGTTCAGGTCGCCGCACCCGAACACGGTGTACATCCCCAACTTCGTCGACACAGACCGCTTCTATCCCGGGCGGGTCCCGCTCGACGACGAGTTCACCGTGCTCGTTACCGCCGCGCGCATCCGCGAGAAGGGATGGGACACGGTGCGAGCGGTCGCCCGTCGCCTCCCGCCGAACGTTCGGTTACTGGCGACCGGAACGGGGAGTGACCCGCACGTCACGGACCTCGGGTTCCTTACGGAAGACGAACTCGCGGACGCGTACGCCCGAGCGCACGTCGTCCTCCACGCGGCCCGCGTCGACACCGACAGCATGGTGATAAACGAGGCGTGCGCCTCCGGAACGCCGGTCGTCACCACGTCGCTGCCGACCCACGACGTCGAAAACGAGGCGGTTCTCCACCGGGACACGCCGGACGAGATACTCGGCGCGATAGCGATGCTGTACGACGAGTGGGAACGCGGCGACGGCTACGACGAGCGGTGTCGCGTCTCGCGCCGCGAGGGCGAGACGCACGGGTTCGACGTCGTCTACCCGCAACTCAAGCGGTTACTGCTCGGGCAGACGGTCCCGGCGTCTCGCCCGGAGGTCGTCGGATGAGCGGCGACCAATCGGTCGCCGACCGACTCCGTTCGCTCCCGCTCACCGGGCGTAACAGGCGGTTCGTCCAGTACCTCATCGTCGGCCTCGTCGGTATCAGTATCAACGAGGGGTTACTGTTCCTCGTGAGCGGCATCGGCGGCCTCTCGTACGTGATCGGGGGCACGGTCGGTCGGGTAGTGAGCACGTTCGTCAACTTCGTCATCAACGACCGCTGGACGTGGCGGTCCTACGGGGGCATCGGACACCGGCCGTGGGCGTGGCGGGCGACGAAGTACGGGATGACGCGGCTCGTCGGTATCGCCATCGGCGTCGTCGCGCTCGTCGCGTTCGTCGAACTCCTCGGACTGCACTACCTCGTGGCCAACGTCGCCGCTATCGGCGTCGGCGCGCTCTGGGGCTTCACCGCCAGCGACCGATTCGTCTGGCAGGCGAGTCGAGAGGGCGCGGTCGCGGGCGACCTCGATTGGCCCGCGGTGCAGGAGCGACTGGCGAAGGTCGACAGACCGACGTGGTCCGTCGTGGCCGTCTCGGCCGGGGTGTTCGTCGTGTTCAGCCTCCTCACGGTCCAACTCTACCGGGGTTACTGGACGACGGGGTCCGACTTCGGCTCGTACGTCCACATGCTCTCGACGACCCTCGATGGACAGGGATTTCTCATCCACGGGAAGTACCGCGTGAGTCACCCGGAGGGCTCCTACTGGGGTGCGCACTTCTCGTTGACGCTCCTGTTATTCCTCCCGCTTTTCGCGGTCGTTCGGTCGCCGATGACGCTCCTCGTCGCGAAGTCGTTCCTCCTCGCGTCCAGCGTGCTGGCCCTCTGGTTCGTCGCCCGAACGCACATCCGGAGCGACCGCCTCGCCGGGGCGGTCGTCCTCTCGTACGCGCTCAACCCGTTCCTCTGGTCGGCGTGGCTGTTCGACTTCCAGGAGCAGTCGCTGCTCCCGGTTCTCATCTTCGGCGCGTACTACGCGTACGCCCGCCGCCGATACGTCGCGTTCTTGGGCCTTCTCGCGCTCGTACTCCTCACGAACGAGTTCGTCATCTTCATCGTCATCGGCGCGCTCTCCGGCCTCGTCGTCGCGGCGTACCGCGGCGGCCGACTCGACGACGAGCGCTGGGTGCTCCTCGCCGGCTTCCTGTTCGTCCTGTTCGCGCAGGTGCTCTCCGGGGCGGTCATGGACCGATTCAGCCTCTACGGCGGTATCCCGATGGCGTCCATCGCCGGCCCGCTCAAGCCGTACGTCGGTCCGCGGGTGGGCGTCGGCGAGCTACTCGCGCTCGGCGTGCGCGACCCGACGCTCATCGTCAGCGCGCTCGGCGTGAACCTCTCCGACAAGCTGCTCTACTTCGTCGTCTTTCTCGTCCCCGTCGTCTTCCTCTCGCTGAACGACGAGGTGTCGGTCGGTGCGCTCGCCCCGTACCTCCTGTTTTCGTGGTTCTTCGCGGGGCGGTCGATTTACTACATGTTCGGCGCGCACTACCCGCTTTACCTCCTCCCGTTTCTCTACGTCGGAGCCGTCCGCGTCGTGGGCCGGAGCGCGATTTCGATACCGTCTCAGGAGCTCCTGTTTCGGTTGCTGGCGACCGTCATCGCCATCAACATCGTCACGGGAGCCGTCGTCGGGTTCGACCTGAACGTCGTCCCGGTACCGACGCAGAACGAACACACTGAGACGCTCGAACGCGCCATCGACGGCATTCCGGCCGACGCGTCGTTGCTCACGCAGAACGATATCTACCCCCACGTCGCGATGCGGCCGAACGCGACCTACGTCGTTCGACCCGATATGTTCCACCAGTACCAACTGGAGTACGGGGCTATCACGCCGGAGTACGTCCTCTACGATACCCGCCTCACCGGCCGGCCGTACGACTGGTCGCGGGCCGTTCAAGCGGCGTTCGGCGACCGCCTCGGAACCGAGTACGGTCTCTATCAGTACCAAGACGGCATCTACGTCTACAAACGGGGCTACAGCGGGCGGATTGCTCTCATCGACGACGACTACGAGTTCGACGAGCGGTTCGACGCCGGCGAGTTCGAACTCAGTCAGGAGAACGCGCGAGTCGTCGGTGACGACATCGTCGGCAGCGGGGCGGGCGAGGGCAACCTCTGGTTCGGTCCCTATATCGAACTCCCGCCGGGGAACTACACCGCGACCTACCGCGTGAACGTCGAGAGCACCGGCGACGACCCCGTGTTGCGACTGAACGTCGGCGCGGGCCACAACAGCCGGGTCGTCGCCGAGCGGACCGTCGGCGCGACCGACGGTTGGGAGAACGTGACGCTCGCGTTCACGCTCGACCGACCCACGACGGGCGTCGAGTTCCGCGGGGCACAGGCGGGCGGCAACGGGACGGTTCGGTTCGACGCCGTCCGCGTCGTGCTCCAGTCGACCGACTACGAAACCGGCGGCCCGGGGAACGGAACGACCGCAGCGGGAAGCGCGGTGCCTCCCGAGCTGTGGATGGAACTGAACTCGGTCCCGGCCGAGGACGACCCGTCCGTCGACGCGAACGAAAGCGACGCCGACGTGAACGCGAACGAAAGCGACGCCGAAACTGACGATACCGGTCCCGCCGAGACAGGCGGGTCCGGCGTGGCTCGACTGGCGGCGTTTCCCGCGGGGCTGACCACCGGTCCGCCACCTGCGTCCCCCGCTCGCCCGTCACGAATCGACAGCGACCGCGCACCGTCCGCCGAGGTATCCGACGAATGAAAACGCTACTCATCACCGTCGACGCGTGGCGCGCCAGCCACGCGTCGTTCATGCCGAACAGCACAGCGTCACGAACGCCGGCCCTGGAGTCGCTCGCCGAGCGCGGCGCGGTCTTCACGCAGGCCGTCAGCCACGGCCCGGCGACGCCGTACGCGTTTCCGGCGCTGTTGACATCGACGTATCCGCTCGATTTCGGGGGGTACGAGCGGATTCGAGAGGACCGGACGCTCCTGAGCGAACGGCTCGCCGACGCCGGATACACCTGTACCGGGATTCACGCGAACCCGTGGCTCGGCGAGAGATACGGCTACGCGCGCGGCTACGAGAGCTACCGCGATGTCGGGGCGTTCAGTTCCCCGACGCTCGATAGCGGCCGGGAGTTCCTTATCAACCGATTCGGCCTCGACCACCCGGTGTACCGGGCGGCACAGTACCTGTTCCGGTTCGGCAGTGCCCCGCTGTACCGCCTTCGCGGCGGGGCCGACGAGGTGTCGCTGGCGCGGCGAGCGCTCGCCGATGCGCCGGCGGACAGTTTCGTCTGGGTCCACCTCCTCGACCCGCACGCTCCCTACACGCCGCCGAAGCGACACCGCGAGGCCGTCGGCGTCCGGTTGGGTCGGTCGTCGGCAACCCAGTTGACGACGCGGGCGCAACACGCCCCGGACAGCCTCAGCGAACGGGAACGCGAGTTGGTTCGCAAACTCTACGACGCCTCGGTCCGGCACGCGGACGAGCGCGTCGGAGCGCTCCTCTCGGAGGTCGGCGACGACGCGCTCGTCGTCGTCACGGCCGACCACGGCGAGGCGCTCTTCGAGCACGGACAGGTCGGTCACGAACCCGCGCTGTACGACGAGTTGGTTCACGTCCCGCTTTTGATTCGCCCGCCCGCGAGCGGAATCGCCGGCCCGCTCGTCGTCGACACGCAGGTCAGACACGTCGACATCGCGCCCACCGTCCTCGATTACGCCGGCGTCGACGCCCCGTCGTCGTTCAGGGGGCGGTCGCTCCGGCCCGCAATCGAGGGGAGGGCGATTCCGGAACGACCGGCCGTGACGGAAGTCGCGTCGACCCGGCAGACGCCCGGTCGCATCGACGAGTCCGCGTTACAGATCGGCGTCAGACTGCCCACGCACAAACTCATTTCGCGGGGAGACGAACTGTACGGGTTCGACCTGCAGGCCGACGCGGGTGAACTCGCCCCGATTCCGAACCCCGAGGGTGCCGACTGGCGGCCGCTGCACCGTCAGCTACGCGAGCGCCGCGACGCCATCGACTTCACCGGGACGGTCGCCGCCGAGCGCGACGCGGCCGTCGAGGAGCGACTCCGCGAACTCGGCTATCTCGACTGACCCGCTCTGTGTCCCGTGGGGTCGCCCGGCGAGCGCGTGGCTCGGCCCGCGTTCGCCCCCATCTCGTGCGAAGACGACGGCCACTCACGGGACCCCACATATTGTGACAATCAACTACCAAACTCATTATTAATAGTAAATTTATGTTGTATATATACCATATGATACTCGAACTGAGTCGTTCTACAGAGTCTGACCAGACGACGTCAGTCGCGGATATCGAGCGTCGAGATTTGACCGAGATACGAGGCGGAACGTCGGCGGCGGGGACGGCATCATTGGCCGGTTGTGCGGGCGAGGCGGTGACGGTGTTCGCCGAGCCCGCACACCCGTACGCGCGGGCGCTTCTGTCGGGCATCCTCAGTCCAGACCCGTCGGCGTCGGCGGCGGAGAGACAGAAGCGCTGTCCGCTGTCCGAGGCTTTTTCTCGCCGCGTAATGCACAGTCGTCATGGACGCAGACCCCCGCGAAGCAGTCGCAGTCGCCGCCGCGGAAGTGGGAGCAGAGCACGCGTCGGCGCGGTTCAGGACCGAACTTGACATCGAACAGAAGGACGACGAAATCGACCTCGTGACCGAGGTCGACCGCGAGACGCAACGGCGGGTCATCGCGGAGATTCGAGAGCGGTTCCCCGACGACGCGGTCGTCGGCGAGGAGGAAGACGAACTGAAGACCGTCCCCGAGTCGGGCTACGCGTGGATTATCGACCCGATAGACGGGACGCAAAACTACACGCGGGGGGCCCGCGAGTGGGTGACGAGCGTCGCCGTCGTCGAAGACCAGACGCCGATTGCGGCGGTGAACGTCTCCCCCGAGACGGGCGACACGTACGTCGCCACGGAGGCGCGAGTCGAGCGGAACGGACGGCCCATCTCGGTCAACGACGAACCGAACACCAGCGCCTTTCTCGTCTCCTCGACGCTTCGGTACCGGGAGGGTGACAGACCGGGAATCGAACGGCTTTCGGGGGACGTCTTCGGGACGTTCGGGGAGATGCGGAAGCTCGGAACGACGCAGCTAACGCTTTCGAGACTCGCCGACGGCTCGATAGACGCCGTCATCGGACTCGACGAGCATCCGAACGCGTGGGACACCGTCGCCGGAGCCTACCTCGTCGAGCGCGCGGGCGGGATAGTAACCGACATTCACGGGAACGGGTGGGGACCGGGGCAGCCCGGCCTCGTCGCGTCCAACGGGCGCGCACACGACGAGGTACTCGACGCGGCGCAGGCGGCGTTCGAGGCGACGCGATAGCGGCGTCAACGCTCCGGCGTCTACGACAACCGCCCGTGGCGGCGTGACCGTGACCAACCGAATTACACAGTTACGCCTGTAATGGGGCGGGAGAGCGAGCGGGCCGAGGACGACAGCGGCGGCAAGAGAGCGACGACAGCAGCGGGACGATGCCGGCCGACCGTGGCGACACCTCAGTTCCGTTATGAATCGGTGCGAAGGGGACGCGCGGTGAATCGACGACGAACGAACACCACGGCGACGGCGCGTCAGCGGACTGGACGGGGGACGAGTCGGGGGGAGTCTCCGGTCGCAGAGGTTACTTAAACGTTCACGCGTCCAAAAATCTAGTCGAAAGCGGTCGTTTCGGGCGCTCGTTCGCCCCTGAAACCCGATTTCGCGCGACTCGGGACAGGCGGCGTTCCTCGCTTCCGAATACGTATATACAGACGAGCCGAGACGCCCGCCGAGGAACGGATAATTCCAATCTCGGTGCTTCGTAATCAGCTTAGAGTCGCGTGTTAACTATTGTCACACTCGGCGATTGCTGATAAATGTTCGACCCTGCGGAACGGTCAGATGGCAGATGAGTCGGGGCGATTCGTTCACAAGCGAGCGCCCAGTTCGAGCGTCGCCGTCGCCGGTCGGCACGACGGCAGCCTCGAACGGAGGTACAGCTTTAACCCCTGACCGTTGACTCCCCTCCATGAATAGACACGACCCGTCCGGCGTGCTCAAGACGACCGCCGCCTCGCTGGCGCTCGTCGATCACATCCTCGAACTGGAGGGGGCGACGATGAGCGAGCTGGTCGAGGCGACGGGCCTCGCGAAGAGCACGGTCCACGCTCACCTCAAGACGCTCGCCGAGTACGGCTACGTCGTGAACGTCGACAACGAGTACCACCTCGGGGCGAAGTTCTGCCACCTCGGCGACTACGTCAGGACGCGCAAGGAGTACTACCGCGTCGCGCAGGAGACCGTCTCGTGGCTCGACAGCGAGTCGTCGATGGACGCGGACTTCGCGGTCGAAGAACACGGTCGCATCGTCTCGTTGTACGGCGACCTCGAATTCGCGAACTCTCCGCGGTTTCTCATCGACGGCAGTCCGTTCCACGTCCACACGACGTGTTCCGGCAAGGCGATTATCGCCGAGTACCCGGAGACGCGGGTGCGGGAAATCATCGACCGGTGGGGGCTTCCGGCGGCGACGGACGACTCCATCACGACCGAGGACGAGCTGTTCGCGGAGCTGGCGACCGTCCGCGAGCGGGGGTACGCCGAGAACAGCGGCGAGGCGGTCGAGGGGTTTTGGGCCATCGGGAAGGCCGTAAAGTCGCCGCGCGGCGAGGTGTACGGGTCGCTGAACCTGAGCGGCCCGGCGTACGTCGTCGACGAGGAGACGCGGGCGACGCAGGTGGAACTGCTCGAACGCGCCGCCGAGCGGTTCGAACAGGGCGTCGCGGAACTGTACCAGACCCAAGCGAGCGAGCCGAACGAAGAGTGAAAACGAGAGGGCGAGAGAGGCGGTGAATCCGTCGGGCGGTACTCGGACGCGTTACGCCGGGACGTTTCCGGACGGAACGACGCCGTCGTCAGTCCAGCCGCGACGCTCGTAGTACGCTTCGAGCGCCGCCTCGAACCCGTCTAACTCGTCGGCGTACGGGAGCGTGTCGTCGCCGCGGTCGAAGCCGCGCTGGTTGTTGAAGTGCCGTTCGAGCGTGACGATGCGGTCGCCGACCGCCAGCAGGTCCTCGAAGTCGGCACCGAACAGCATCTCGTAGCGCTCGGGGGTCATGAAGTCCCGCGAGAACTTGCAGACGATGCCGCTGTCGTTGAGCGCCATCTGGTTTTCCTTCTCGATGAGGCGCTTGGGCTTGCCCTCGAACCCCTCCGGCGGGTAGGCGTCGTCTTTACCCACCAGCGGGTACTCCTGGGAGTAGAACACCGCGTACATGTGGTCCGCGCCGCGGTTGGCGACGGCGTACGACAGGCCCTGTCCGTGGAGGACGCGCCCCTCGTGGGCGGCGAAGTCCATCCCCTTGACCGTCCAGTTCTCCACCCCGAGGTCGTCGTGGACGCGGGCGATTCCCTCCGCGAGGTCGTCGCCGACGCCCTCCCGGAGCGCGATTTTCTCCACGAGGTCGTGGATGAGGTCGGTGTTGCCGAACTCGTCTTCGCTGGCGAGGTAGGCCGCGACGGTGTTGCCGGCCGAGATGGCGTCGAGGCCGTAGCGGTCGCACAGCTCGTTCGACTTCATCACCTCGACGATGTCGTCGACGCCGGAGTTCGACCCGAACGCCATGGTGACTTCGAACTCGGGGCCCTCGGTCTCGACGCCCGCTTCCTCGTCTCTCGTTGGGAGCTTACACGCGAACGCGCAGGCCGAGCAGGTTCCCTTCTTGTACTTCTTCTCCTCGACGGCGTCGCCGTTGATACCCTCCGCGCCCTCGAAGTGGCGCTCGGAGAAGTAGTACGACGGGAGCCCGTCCATCTCGTTTGCGAGGTCCAGCACGGCGACCGTCCCCTGACGCTTCATGATGTGGTCGTCGGTGGCGGCCTCGCGGTGAATCTCCATCTGCGACGACGGAATCTCGATGTCCGGCGCAGAGTCGCCGCCGAAGGTGAGCGCCTTCACGTTCTTCGACCCGAGGACCGCGCCGAGACCGCCGCGGCCGAACGCGCGCTCCTCGCTCGTCATGATAGAGGCGAAGCGCACGAGGTTCTCGCCGGCGGGGCCGACGACCATCGTCCGGTCGGCCTCGATGCCGTGTTCGTCGTCGAGGTACGCGACCGTCTCGGGGACCGTCGCGCCGGCGAGGTCCGGGACGGCCTCGAACTCGACGCCCTCGTCGGTGACGTGGAGGACGACCAGTTCGTCGCTCGTGCCCGTCAGTTCGACCGCCGAGTAGCCCGCGTCCGCGAAGTTCCGCGAGACGAACCCGCCGGCGTTCGACGAGCAGAGGCCGCCGGTCAAAGGCGAGACGCTGGTGCAGTTCGTCCGGCCGGTGAAGCTCATGTTCGACGCCTGCATCGGGCCGGTACTGAAGTAGACCCGGTTGTCCGGGCTGAACGGGTCCACGTCGAAGGGAACGCGCTCGTGGGCGAGTCGGGTGGCCACCCCGCGTCCGCCGACGTAGGATTCGAGAATCCCGTCGATGTCTTCCGTCCGACTCGTCTCGTCTCCCAAGTCGACCGTGAGAAGCGGACCTTTCGAGTGTAACATTGGAAAAAGAAGGAGTTGCCTCGCACAAATCCATTGTGGTTACTGTCGTGTCGCTAACCAAACCACCACGGGAAGCCGGTTCCGAAACCGGATACTGTGTACGTTATCAATAGGAATCGTGGACAAATTATTTATGACTGTTCTACATGGGTGGAGGTATGGTCGCAGGTCCGCCGATTCACGAGTTGCACTTCGACGACGCGCCGAGCGTGGGCGACGTTCCGGGGCCGAAGTCGACGCGACTCCTCGAAAAGCAACAGCGAATCGACAGCAGCGCCGTCTCGTACCCCGAAGACATCCCCATCGCGTTCGAAAGCGGGAAGGGCGCGACGGTGCGCGACGCCGACGGCAACACCTTCATCGACATGTTCGCCGGCATCGGCGTGCTGAACGTCGGGCACTCGAACCCGTACGTCCTCGACGCGGTCCACGAGCAGACGGACAAGTTCGTCCACACCGTCGACTTCCCGACGGAGGCGCGACTCGACCTCATCGAGAAGTTGGACGAAATCGCGCCCGAGGGACTCCGCGGGAACAACCGCGTCGTCTTCGGCGGCCCGACGGGGAGCGACGCCATCGAGGCGTCCATCAAACTCGCCAAGTACAACACCGGGGGGACCGGTCTCGTCGCCTTCCGCGGCGCGTACCACGGCGCGACGAGCGGCGCGATGAGCCTCACCGGCAACAAGAAGTTCAAGGGCGATTACTCGCCGCTCCTCCCCGACGTGGTCCACGCGCCCTACCCGAACACCGTCGAGATGGGCAAGGGACCGCAGGAGGCGGTCGACCACTGTCTCGAAGAGGTCAAGGCCATCTTCGAGGACCCCTACGGCGGCCTCGCCAACCCGGCGGGCATCTTCGTCGAGCCGATTCAGGGCGAAGGCGGCGTCGTCACCCCGCCGAAGGGCTTCCTGAAGGGTCTCCGCGACATCGCCGACGACAACGACGTGCCGCTGGTGTTCGACGAGATTCAGAGCGGCCTCGGGCGCACCGGCGAGTGGTGGGCCAGCGAGTGGTACGGCGTCACGCCGGACGTGATGACCTCGGCGAAGGCGCTCGGCGGGACCGGCTTCCCGCTGTCGGCGACCATCTACCACGAGGACCTCGACACGTGGGGGTCGGGCGACCACGCGGGCACGTACCGCGGCCACGTCGTCGGGATGCGCGCCGGCACCCGCGCCATCGAGTACATCCAGGAACACGACCTCCTCGCGCACGCTCGCGACCTCGGCCAGTACATCCGCGGTCGGCTCTCCGAGGTCGCAGAGGACAACCCCCGAGTCGTGGACGTTCGCGGGAGGGGGCTGTTCATCGCCGCGGAGTTCGTCGACGCCGACGGCAACCCCGACGGCGACGCGGCCGACGCGCTCCAGCAGTACTGCTTCGAGCGCGGCGTGCTGGTGTGGAAGGCCGGCCGGCACGGCAACATCCTGCGTCTGCTTCCGCCGCTCGTGCTCACCCGCGACCTCGCGGAGACGGCGCTCGACGTCATCACCGACGGTATCGAGGCGGTCACGGCCGAGAAACAGCGGCTCTGAGTCGCGCGCTAAGCGCACACCACACGATTCACGCACACCACGATGCCACCGGAACGAGTCACCACGGACGACGCCCCGCGCACGGACAACCCCTACTCGCAGGGCGTCGTCGCCGGCGACACGCTCTACGTCTCGGGCTACGGCCCGGTCGACCCCGAGACGGGCGAGGAGGTCGACGGCGACATCGAGGCACAGACCGACCGCGTGCTCGACAACATCGCGGCCGTCGTCTCCGAGGCCGGCGGCGACGGTCTCGACGACGCGGTGAAACTGACGGTGTACGTCGCCGACCTCGACGATTACGAGCGGGTCAACGAGGCGTACGGCGCGCGGTTCGACGAGGTGCCGCCGGCCCGCGTCTGCGTCGAGGTCGCGCGACTGCCCGGCGACGTGCGGGTCGAGATGGACGCGATAGCGTATCTCGGGTAGGTCGCGGGGCCTGGGGCGCACCCGGCCGCGTCCCGGCCGCACGGCCGCCGACCCGTGGAGGCCGACGAACCGCGGTTCAGTCGTTCAGTTCGTCGACCCGGCGGTCGCGCCGCTCGTTCGCGGCGTCGATTCGGTCGACGAACTCGGACATCTGCGCTTTCATGTCGGCGCGCAGGTCGGTCGCGGAGAAGTCGTCGGACTCCGCGAGGAGCCTGACGAACGCCTGTAACTCCTCGTCGGTGAGCTGGTCGAACGCGCCGCGTTCGAGCTTATCGATGACGGCGTCGACGTCGATTTGACCGACCGGTTCGACGTTGAAATCGACCGTGACCATCCGGTAGTCGGAGCCAGCGAGCTCCTGTTCGGCCTTGTTGACGCCCTCGGCGAGCATGTCCTTGAACGGCGTGTAGTAGCCCATCGTCCCGAGGTGGAGAAAGGCGAGCATATCGGTGATGCCCCGAGTGTACGCCTCGCGGTCGGCGGCGTCGGGGTTGAACACCGTCTCTCGGTCGCGGTCTTCGAGCGACTCGAAGAGGATGGTGAAATCGAGTATCGCGTTGCGGAGGCGGCGCCGAATCCGGTTTCGCTTCTGCTTTTTCGAGTGGTCGGTGTAGTCGGTCTTCCGGCCGAGCAGGAACTCGCGGTCGCTCGGCGTCAGGATACCGCGACCGCGGTCGGCGGCGTAAGCGAGGTCGTCGGTGCCGTCCGTTCCGTCGCCGTCGTTTGCCATATACAGAACGCGTGTACGAATTCGATTAAGCGTTACGAACGGACCGGATATTCGGCCGAAACGGGCCAAAGTCCGGCGAGTTCCGGCGGTCTGTCTACAGTTCGTGTGAAACGGGCGAGCGAGGAGGAGACAACGGGCGTCGAGAGCGCCGCCCCGACTGCGACGAGACGGCTCACCCGCGCCGTGTCGGCGACTTTTCGACCGTTTGTAAACGGATTTCGTTCTCGGCGTTACCGATAACCACAAATTTTATTGGGAATGTACGCACTTGTCGTGATGTGAGACATCACGTAGCATGGTGTCCGGCGGAGCGATAGTATGACAGATCATACCATAGCACACGCGTGCAACGGTCGTCGTGTCGCACAGCACGGGGCGCGGGCCTCGACCAGACAGTTGAGAGGTGGCGGTCCCGTCCAGACGGGGGCCGAGGGCGCTCCCGCGCTCGGGGGGTGTCGGCGGTGAGTTCCTCGAACGGCGCGGTCGGTGAGTTCCTCGACGAAATCGAGCCGGTGGTGTTCGCGTTCGGGGCGGCGATAACGCTGCTCTTCGTCGGCGCGTTCAGTCTCAACCCCGAGGCCTCCTACGACTTCGTCCTCGGGATTCGCCGGTGGATTCTCGCCACGTTCAACTGGTTCTTCCTGTTGGCGATGCTCGGGTTCGTCCTGTTCTTGGGCTTCGTCATCTTCGGGCCGTGGGGGAACCTGAAGCTCGGCGACGAGGACCCCGAGTACAGCTTCCTCTCGTACTTCGCGATGATGTACTCCGCCGGGCTCGCGGCGGGTATCGTCTTCTGGGGGCCCGCCGAGGCGCTGTTCCACTACTCGTCGGTCCCGCCGCTGTACGGGGCCCAAGCCGAGTCGGCGGCGGCGATGCCGCTCGCGGTCCAGTACTCAATCTTCCACTGGAGTCTGACCCAGTGGTCGTGTTTCACCGTGATGGGCCTCGCCATCGGGTACTTCGTCTACAACTACGACGCGCCGCTTCGAGTGTCGGCGGTTCTGACGCCGATTCTCGGCGCGGACAACGTGGACGGCGCGATAGGGAAAGTCGTCGATATCCTCGCCGTGTTCGCGACGCTCGGCGGCGTCGCCACCTCGCTGGGCTTCATCGGGAGCCAGTTCATCACCGGCCTGAACTTCCAGTGGGGTATCCAACTCGGCGACGTGGGGACCGTCCTCGTCATCACCGGCATGGTGGTCATCTTCACCGTCTCGCTGGTGTTGGGCGTCGACAAGGGGATTCGCCGGCTCTCGAACTTCAACATGGCTCTGTTTTCCCTGTTGATGCTGGCGACGCTGATATTCGGGCCGACCTTCCGTATCCTCGAACTCGGCACGCAGGCGACCGGTGGCTTCGTCGGCGACTTCTTCGAGATGAGCCTGTTCACGCAGGCCACCGCGACCAGCGCCACCAAGTGGGTCAACGCGTGGACCGTGTTCTACTGGCTCTGGCCGCTGGCGTGGTCGCCCTTCGCGGGCCTGTTCATCGCCCGCATCTCGCGCGGTCGGAGCGTCCGCGAAGTCGCGTTCGCCGGTATCGGCGCGACCTCGCTGGCGACGGTCCCGTGGTTCGCCATCGTCGGCGGCGCGGGCGTCATCATGCAGCACACGGGCGCGGCGAACGTCCTCGGACCGGTCTCGGAGTACGGCGAGGCGGTCTCGGGGTACGTCCTCTTCGGTAACCTCCCCATCGCCGGGCCGCTCCTCCTGTTCGCGTTCCTCGTGCTCGTGACGACGTTCTTCGTTACCTCCGCCGACTCGTCGACCCTCGCGGTGTCGATGATGACGACCGGCGGAAAGGAAGAGCCGTCGGCACTCAACCGCATCTTCTGGGCCGTGCTTCAGGGCGCGGTCGCGTCCATCCTGATGGTCGTCGGCGGCGTGAACGCCCTGCAGTCCGCGGCGATTATCACGGGCGCGCCGTTCGCGATTATCTGCGTGGTTGCGACGCTCGGGCTCATCAACACCTTCCAAGACGACTACGGGAGCCTCCTCCTCCAAGACGAGACGAGCCTCTGGGGGAAATCGGAGTCGACCGGCGGGCAAGCGCCGGCCGCGAACGTCTCCAGCCACGACGACGACTGACGCCGAATCAAGCCGAACGTCGTTCCGTCCCCGTCTCTGTCCCCGTCGCCGTCCGTCTCCGTTCTCTGCGGCCCGGTTCCGACCGCGAGCGCCGGCGGCGCGGCCGATGCGGTCGACCCGACCGTCGCGAACAGACCCACACGGTCGTTCCTGAGATACCAAGTTTTAATGTACACCATTAACAAATCCTGTGTATGGATAGGGATACCGCAGAGCCGGACGCAGCAGCGCTGCCCGGACCCAACGCCGAGAAGTGGGTCGAGTTCCACCACGAGCACGCCGCGCCCAGCGAGTACTCCCACGAGTTCGTCTGGGACGTGACCGCCGAGGCCGACGGCCCGTTCGTCACCGACGTGGACGGAAACGTCCTCCTAGACTTCACCTGTCACATCGGGGCCGCCCCGCTCGGCTACAACAACGAGAAGGTGCTGTCGAAGCTCCGGGAGTTCGACCTCGTCGAGCCGATGAAAATCGCCGGTCAGGACATGTACTTCGGCGCGGGACCGGACCCCGAGACCGCCGAGTTCCCGGGGTCGAGTCACCTGATGGACAAGCTCACCGACGTGTCCTCTCACTACGGGATGGACACGGTGTTCCTGTCGAACTCCGGGGCCGAGGCCGTCGAGAACGCGATGAAGATAACCCACGACCGCAAGGCCCCCGCGAAGTACGGCTACGCCTTCGAGGGGAGCTTCCACGGGCGGACGCTCGGGACGCTCTCGCTCACGAAGTCGAAGGAGGTCTACACCCGCCACTACCCGCAGGTCGCGGGCATCGAGACGGTGCCGTTCTGCGCGGATTCGGGCTGTTCGACCGAGACCTGCGACTGCGGCTTCTTCGCCGGCGACGGGTCGCAGTTGCGGAGCTCGCTGTCGCCGGAGGGCGGCCACGTCAACCCCGACGAGGTGGCGTTCGCGATTCTCGAACCGATTCAGGGCGTCGGGGGGTACCGCTTCCCGAGCGAGGCGTTCATGGCCGAGGTGGGCGACGTCTGCGACACCTACGACATCCCGCTCGTCGTGGACGAGATTCAGTCCGGCGTCGGTCGCACCGGCGAGATGTGGGCCGCCGACCACTACCCCATCGAACCCGACGTCATCGCCAGCGCGAAGGGCCTCCGCGTCGGCGCGACCGTCTCGCGGTCCGAGGTCTTCCCGACCGAGAAGAACCGCCTCGGGTCGACGTTCGGCGGCGGCGACCTGCTCGCGTCGATGCAGGGCGCGCTCACGCTCGACGCCATCCAGGAGTACGACCTGCTCGACAACGCGACCGAGCGCGGCCGACAGGCGAAGGAACTCCTCGCCGACGACGCGCCCGACCACGTGGTCGATATCCGCGGCAAGGGGCTCATGCTCGCCGTCGAGTTCGACACCAAACAGCGCCGCGACGCCGTCGTCGAGGCGGCGCTCGACCGCGGTCTGCTCACCCTCGGCTGCGGGAAGAAGACGATTCGCCTCCTGCCCCCGCTCGACTCCACGGAGCGCGAAATCGAGATGGGCGTGGGCATCTTCTGCGAGGCGATGGACGCCGTGGCGACCGAAGTGCCCGCGTGAGCGTCGGCGTCGCCGAACGAACAGCACAAAAAGACGCGGACCCGAGACGGGCCACCCTCGTTTTTCCGGACTCGTCAGGCCGACTCGGTGGACTCGCCGACGCGCCTGTTCAGCGAGTGTGAGACGACCTCGACGCCGTCGAGAGCGGCCAGCGAGTCGAGCGCGTCCGCGAGGTGGTCCGGGCCGCTCCCGGCGAGTCGGACCTCGACCGGAACCCGGTTCGGCGCGTCCGCGGCGGTCCGGGCGGCGCGCTCGACGCTATCGAGTTCGGCTCCCGCGTCGGCGACGGTCTCCGAGAGGTCGCCCAGCGCCGCCGGCCAGCCGTCGAGTTCGAGACGGGCTTCGACGGCGCGCCCGAGCGCCTGCATCCCGACGCGAGTCAGTTCGGCGTGTTCGGACAGGCCGACGTTGCCGCCGGAGACGACGGCCGCGACGCGTTCGCCCTCGACGTCGACCGCGCCGGAGAGGAGCGCGGCGACCGGGGCCGCGCCGGCCGGTTCGGCGACCGCCTTCGCCCGCTCGGCGAGGACCGTCGTGGCGACCGCGAGGTCCGTGTCTTCGACCGAGACCACGTCGTCGACGCGGTCGCGGACGACAGCGAACGTCCGCTCTAACAGTCGCGCGTCGGCGATGCCCTCGGCGACGGTATCGACCTCCGAGAGCATGCGAATCTCGTCGGCCTCCAGCGAGGGCTTGGCGTGGGCCGCGCCCTCGGGTTGGACGCCGACGACGCGCACGTCTGGGTTCCGCGCCTTCATCGCGGTGGCGATGCCGGAGATGAGGCCGCCGCCGCCGATAGAGACGAGAACCGTGTCCACGTCGGGCGCGTCCGCCGCGATTTCCCGCCCGACGGTTCCCTGTCCGGCGATGACGGCCGCGTCGTCGAAGGGATGGACGAACTCCAGCCCCTCCTCGTCGGCGAGGCGCAGGGCGTGTTCGTACGACTCCTCGTAGATGTCGCCCTCGACGACGACGTCCGCGCCGTAGCCGCGGGTGGCGTCGATTTTCACCGCCGGGGTGATTTCGGGGACGACGATGGTCGTGTCGATGCCGAGCAGGTCGCCCGCGAGCGCGACGCCCTGCGCGTGGTTGCCGGCGCTGGAGGCGACGACGCCCCGCTCGCGCACCGACTCGGGGAGTCGCGCCATCGCGTTGTACGCGCCGCGAATCTTGAACGACCCCGTCCGCTGGACGTTCTCCAGTTTGAGGTCGACCCGCTCGGCCCCGCAGCGGTCGGCGATGGTCCGCGAGCTATCGAGCGGCGTCCGGTGGACCACGCCGTCGAGTCGCTCGTGGGCGTCCGCCACGTCGTCGGCGGTGACGACGTCGGACGCCGGCGGGGCCGACTCGCCGGTGACGCGCCCGTCGCTCATCGATTCGCTCCCTCGATTTCCGGTGCCGACTCGACGCCGGCGACAGAGAGAATCGACCGCGTGAGCACTTCGACGCCGGTTTCGAGGCTTCGCTCGTCCACGTCGAACGTCGCGGTGTGGTGGCTCGTCGGGTGGTCGGTGCCGACGATGGAGTAACACGCGAGGCCGCCGTCCTGCTGGACGCGCTCCATGAGGAACGTCGCGTCCTCGCTCGCGCCGAAGTCGGCGGTCGGCACGACGCGGTCGACGCCCCGCACATCCTCGGCGGCGTCGGCGACCGCCTCGACGAGTTCGGGGTCGCTGTCGGCTCGGGGGCTCTCGCTGACCACGTCCACGGTCGCCTCGCAGTCGTGCAGTTCGGCCGCCTTCTCGAACCGCCGGCGGAGTTCGGACTTCGCGTACTCCATGAGTTCGGTCGTCTCGCCGCGCGCCTCGGCGACGGCCTCGACCTCGTCGGCGATGACGTTGCTCGCGGTGCCGCCTTCGACCCGGCCGACGTTGACGCGGGTCATCCCGTCGGAGTGCCGCGGAATCCCGTAGACGCTCTCGATGGCGGTACCGAGCGCGTGGATGGCGTTCGCGCCGGCCTCCGGCGCTTTCCCCGCGTGGGCCGTCGTGCCCTCGATTTCCGCGTCGATGTGGCACATGGCGAGCGGTTTCTCGATGCCGGCGACGACCTCGCCCGTCGGGTGGTCGAGGCCGACGTGGACCGCGAAGAAGTAGTCGATGCCGGCGGCGTACTCGCTTTTCGCCATGGGCGCGCCGCCGCCCGAAACCTCCTCCGCGGGCTGGAAGAACACGACGAGTCGGCCCGAGAAGTCGCTCTTCTTGACGGCTTCGAGCGTCGCCAGCCCCCACGTCATGTGGGTGTCGTGGCCGCAGGCGTGCATCGTCTCGCCCGTCTCCGAGCGGAAGCCCTCGGCCGCGGGGTCGTGGGCCGCGTCGTCCGACTCCTCGATGAACAGCCCGTCGATGTCGACCCGGAGGCCGACCGTCGGCCCCTCGCCGCGGTCGAGGACCGCGACACAGCCGGTCGTCCCGCCGCGGAGCGGTTCGAGGAGGTCCGGGTCGGTCCCGCTGTCGAGCGCCCGCTCGTACCACTCGTCGAGCCGGTCGTCGCTCGGGACGGCCATCCGGTCTGCGGGGTCGTAGGCGTCCGCGCCGACGGCGAGTTCGTCCACGCCGATGGCGCGCAGTTCCTCGACGAGCCGCGCGGTCGTCCGGAACTCGCACCAGCCGGGTTCGGGGTGGCGGTGGAGGTCTCTGCGAAGCTCCGCTAATCGCGCTCGAACGGCGTCAGCCATGCGTACACGTACCACTCGCCACCCACTTAAGCATAAACGGTATCCGTGGACACCGGCTACACAAAAAGACTAAGGGAGCGTCACCCAATCGATGTAGCAACCGCGCCCGCGACGCGCGCGACTCACACCATGACCGAGACAGACATCGTCGTCCTCCGCGAGGGGACCGAGGGCCTTTCGATGGAATCGTACGCCGACGCGCTCCGCGAGCGCCTCCCGGACCGGACCGTCACGCTCGCCCGGACGCCGAAACAGGAACGCGAACTCGTCGCCGACGCCCGCGTCGTCACGGGCATCACGATAGACGAGGACCTGCTGGACCGCGCCGACCGACTCGAACTGTTCGCCTGCACGTTCGCCGGGACCGACCACGTCCCGATGGACGCGCTCGCGGACCACGGCGTCGCCGTCACCAACGCCGGCGGCATCCACGCGCCCGGCATCGCCGAGCAGGCCATCGGCAACATGCTCGTGTTCGCCCGCCGGCTCCACGAGGGCTGGCGGCGCAAGCAGAGCGCCGAGTGGCGGCACTTCCAGTCCGGCGAGTTCACCGACAGCACGGTGACGATTATCGGTCTCGGCTCCATCGGGCAGGCCGTCGCCCAGCGCTTGCAGGGCTTCGAAGTCGAGACCATCGGCATCCGCTACACCCCGTCGAAGGGCGGCCCGACCGACGAAGTCGCCGGCTTCGAGGCCGACGCGATTCACGACGCGCTCTCCCGGAGCGAGTACGTCGTCGTCGCGTGCCCGCTGAACGACCTGACCCGCGGACTCATCGGCGTCGCCGAGTTCGCCACGATGCCGACCGACGCGGTGGTCGTCAACGCCGCCCGCGGCGGCATCGTCGACACCGACGCGCTCGTGTCTGCCCTCCGGTCGAACAAGATTCGCGGGGCCGCCCTCGACGTGACCGACCCCGAGCCGCTCCCCGCCGACCACCCGCTGTGGGGGCTGGAAAACTGCCTCATCACGCCCCACACGGGCGGCCACACGCCCAAACACTGGGACCGCCTCGCCGACATCGTCGCCGGAAACCTCGGGCGACTCGACGAGGGCGAGGAGTTGGAGAACCAAGTGCTGGCCGCCGAGTCGAACTGACTCCCGATGGCGACGCAGGAACGACCCGACGACCCCCGCGGCGACCGGCAGGCCGACCCGCCCGCTGACTCGCGGGTCGACCCCAGTAACGACCCGCGCGCCGACTACGACTACGTCGGCGGCGACACCGACCGCGAGGCGCTCGTCTCCGACCTCGACCGCCTCGTCGACGGAGACGTGCGGTTCGACGAGTACACCCGACAGCTGTACGCGACCGACGCCTCGGCGTACGAAGTGCTCCCCGTCGGCGTCGTCATGCCGGCCTCGACCGCCGACGTGGCGGCCGTCGTGGAGTACTGCGCCGACCGCGAGATTCCCGTCCTCCCCCGCGGCGGCGGCACGAGCCTCGCCGGACAGGCCGTCAACGAAGCCGTCGTCCTCGACCTCTCGCGGCACATGGACGGCGTCGAGTCGGTGGACGCCGAGGCGGCGACGGCGACCGCGCAGGCCGGAGTCACGCTCGCGGACCTCAATAACTCCGCGGCCGACCATGGTCTCACGTTCGGCCCGGACCCCGCCGCGGGCGACCGGAGCGTCCTCGGGGGCGCTATCGGCAACAACTCCACCGGCGCGCACTCCCTGAAGTACGGCAAGACCGACTACTACGTCGAGGAGTGCGAGGTCGTCCTCGCCGACGGGAGCGTCCACCGCTTCGGCGAGGTGCGCGTGGACGACCTCCGGGAGAAGGCCGACCCCGAGAGCGACGCGTGGGGGGCCGACGGCCCGGCGAGTCCGCTTCTCCCCCGAATCTACGCCGAGGTCGTCCGCGTGCTCGACGAGGAACGCGACGAAATCGACGCCCGCTACCCGGACCTCAAGCGCAACGTCTCCGGCTACAACCTCGACGCGCTGGTCGAGGAGGCTCGCGGGGAGCGCCCGCTGGCCGACGGGACCGGTACCGACCCGGACTGCGAGTCCGGGACCGTGAACCTCGCGCGCCTGCTCGCCGGGAGCGAGGGGACCCTCGCCGTCGTGACCGAGGCGACCGTCTCGCTCGAACCGCTCCCGGAGACGAAGGCGGTCGCGCTCCTCACCTACGAGGACGTGTTCGACGCCGCCGCCGACGTGGCCTCCATCCTCGACCACGACCCGGCGGCGGTCGAACTCATCGACGACGTGCTCATCGACCTCGCGCTCGACACCGCCGAGTTCCACGACGTGGCCGCGTCGCTCCCCGACGGGACCCGCGCGGCCCTGCTGGTCGAGTTCTACGCCGACTCCGACGCCGAGGGCCGGCGGAAAGTCGCCGACCTGCTGACGGCCCGCGCGCCCTCGGTGACGCCGGAGGCGACGCCGTCTTCGGGCGTCGGCGTCGCCGACGACGCCCGCGCGTTCGACGCGCTGGAGGCCCACGACGAGGCGGCCCGCGCGGGGCTCTGGGAGATGCGCAAGGCCGCCGCGCCCATCCTGCTCTCGCGGACGACCGACGAGAAGCACATCTCGTTCATCGAGGACTGCGCCGTGCCGGCCGACGAACTGCCGGGGTACGTCGAGCGCTTCCGCGAGGTCATCGACGACCACGACGCCAACACGAGTTTCTACGCCCACGCGGGCCCGGGCGTGCTGCACGTCCGCCCGCTGGTCAACACGAAGACGCTCGACGGCCTCGACTCGTTCGAGACCATCGCCGACGAGGTGACGGAGTTCGTCGTCGAGGCCGGCGGGTCGGTGTCGGGCGAACACGGCGACGGCCGCGCGCGGACCCAATGGAACCGCAAGCTGTACGGCGACCGCCTCTGGAACGCCTTCCGCGACCTCAAAACCGCGTTCGACCCCGACTGGCTCCTGAATCCGGGGCAGGTCTGCGGCGACGTGTCGATGACCGAGAACCTCCGCTTTTCCCCCGACTACGAGTTCGACGCCGGTTTCGACCCCGAACTCCACTGGGACACCGAAAACGGCTTTCGGGGGATGGCGGAGCTCTGCCACGGTTGCGGCGGCTGTCGGGGCGACCAATCGACCACCGGCGGCGTGATGTGTCCGACCTACCGCGCCACGGAAGAGGAAGGACTGTCGACCCGCGGCCGGGCGAACATGCTCAGACAGGCGATGAGCGGCGACCTCGACGCCGACGCGACGGACACCGAGTTCATGCGCGAGGTGCTGGACCTCTGTGTCGGCTGTAAGGGCTGCGCCCGCGACTGCCCGAGCGAGGTCGACATGGCGAAGCTCAAAGCCGAGGTCGAACACGCCCACCACCAGCGCGAGGGCGCGAGCCTCCGGGACCACCTGTTCGCCGAGGTGGACCGCCTGAACGAACTGGGGTCGCGGCTCGCCCCGCTTTCGAACTGGGCGGCGAAGATTCCGGGCGCGCGGACGGTCATGGAGAAGACCGTCGGCGTCGCCAAGGAGCGGTCGCTCCCGACGTTCCACAGCGAGTCGCTGGAAGAGTGGTTCGAGGCGCGCGGCGGCGCTCGCGTCCCCGAGGCCGAGGCGACCGACAAGGTGCTTCTGTTCCCGGACAGCTACACCAACTACAACCACCCCGACGCGGGGAAGGCCGCGGTTCGCGTCCTCGAAGCCGCCGGCGTCCACGTCTCGATTCCCGACGACGTGACCGCGACCGGCCGCCCGGCCCACTCGAAGGGCTTTCTCGACCGCTCGCGGGCGCGCGCCGAGACGAACGTCGACGCGCTCGCACCCCGCGTCGAAGCCGGCTGGAGCGTCGTCCTCGTCGAGCCGTCCGACGCGGTCATGCTCCAGTCGGACTACCTCGACCTGCTTTCGAGCGAGGACGCCGAGCGCGTCGCCGCCGAGACCTACGGCGTCATGGAGTACCTCGATTCGAAGCGCCTCGTGGAGGACCTCGACTGCGACGCCGCAACGTCGGCGGGCGCGGACGACGAGACGCTGACGTACCACGGCCACTGCCACCAGAAGGCGACGCGAAAGGACCACCACGCGGTGGGCGTCCTCCGGCGCGCCGGCTACGACGTGGACCCGCTCGATTCGGGCTGTTGCGGCATGGCCGGGAGCTTCGGCTACGAGGCCGAACACCACTCGCTGTCGAAGGCCATCGGCGGCATCCTCTCGGACCAAATCGGCGAGAGCCGCGGCGACACCGTCGTCGCCCCCGGCGCGTCGTGTCGGACGCAACTCGAAGACATGGACGGCGCGGCCGACGACCCGCCACATCCGATAGAGAAGGTCGCCGACGCGGTCGCTGACTGAGGAGCGCGCCGAAAAAGAAACCGGACCGCACCGCGGCCCTCGGGTCGCGGGTCGATTGGGGGTCGCGCGAGGCTCAGCCGCTCAGGGCCAGAGACCCCGCGTCTCCTTCGCGCCGCCGATGCGGGAGAGCGCGACGACGTAGGCCGCGTCGCGCCACGTCAGGTCGCGTTCTTCGACGTGTTCGCGGACCGCGTTCCACGCCTTGAGCATCTCGGCTTCGAGTTCCTCGTGGACGCGTTCGAGCGACCACTGGCGGCGGTTGATGTCCTGGAGCCACTCGAAGTACGAGACCGTCACGCCGCCGGCGTTGGCGAGGATGTCGGGGAGGACCGGAATCCCGCGCTCTTCGAGGACGGCGTCGGCCGCGAACGTCGTCGGCCCGTTCGCGCCCTCGACGACCATCTCCGCCGAGACGGCGTCGACGTTCTCGGTCGTGATGACGTTCCCGATGGCCGCGGGGATGAGCACGTCAACGTCGAGTTCGAGCAGTTCCTCGTTCGTGAGCGACTCGGGGGCGTCGTAGCCCGACACCATGCCGGGGCGCTCGTCGTGGCCCTCGACGTCCTGCGTGTCGAGGCCGGCGGGGTCGTAGATGGCCCCGTCCACGTCGGAGACGGCGACCACCTTCGCGCCCCACTCGTCGAGGAGGCGCGCGGCGTTCGCGCCGACGGACCCGAACCCTTGGACGGCGACGGTGGTGTCTTCGATGTCCCAGTCGTAGAAGTCGATGGCTTCGCGGGTGACGATGGCGACGGAGCGACCGGGGGCCTCCTCGCGGCCGTACGACCCGCCGATGACCGGCGGCTTACCCGTCACGACGCCGGGCGTCGTCTCGCCCTGCTGCATCGAGTAGGCGTCCATGAACCACGCCATCTCCTGCGGGCCGGTTCCCATGTCGGGCGCGGGAACGTCTTTCTTCGGCCCGACGACGTTCCGAATCTCCTCGGCGAAGCGGCGCGTGAGTCGCTCGCGCTCCTCGTCGGAGAGCGTCTTCGGGTCGACCGCGACGCCGCCCTTGCCGCCGCCGAACGGCAGGTCCATCACGGCGCACTTCCACGTCATCCACATCGAGAGCCCGATGCACTCGTCGGCGGTCACTTCCGGGTGGTAGCGAAGCCCGCCCTTGTACGGTCCGCGAACGTCGTCGTGCTGGGCTCGGAAGCCCGTGAACACGTCGAGGGAGCCGTCGTCGCGGCGGAGCGGGACCGACACCTGCTGGACTCGCGTCGGGTGCTTCAGGCGCGCGACGACACCGTCGTCGACGGCGGCGTGACTCGCCGCGCGTTCGAGCTGTCTGCGCGCCGTCGCCAGCGCCGATTCGGATTCGGACTCCGTGCCGCCGTCGGCGACCGCCTCGCCGCGTCGATTTTTGCCATCTTCGTTCATCCTATTAGGGCTGTGACCCCGAGTCATAATTAGGTTGTGAATAGTCGCCGGGGGAAGTCGGCCAGCGGCTCCGCCCCGTCGGACGTGACGACGAACGTCTCGCTGAGTTCGACGCCGAAGTCGTCGAACCAGAGGCCGGGGATGGTGTGGAACGTCATGTTCTCTTCGAGGACGGTCTCGTCTCCGGGACGGAGGCTCGCCGTGTGTTCGCCCCAATCCGGCGGGTAGCCGAGCCCCATCGAGTAGCCGATGCGGTCTTTCTTCTCGATGCCGTACTCGGCGATGGTGTCGCGCCACGCCCTCTCGACGGCCTCGCAGGTCACGCCGGGTTCGACCGCGTCGAGCGCGGCCTCCATCCCCTCGACGACGATGTCGGCCCGCCGGGACAGCTCTTCGGGGGGGTCGCCCACGAACGTCGTCCGCGCGAGCGGCGAGTGGTAGCGGTGGCGACAGCCGGAGAGTTCGATGATGACCGGGTCGCCGTCCTCGAACTCGCGGTCGGTCCACGTGAGGTGCGGCGTGCCGGTGTGGTCGCCCGAGGGCATCAGCGGGACGATAGACGGGTAGTCGCCGCCGTAGTCGTCGGTTCCCTCGATGAGCGCCGAGTAGATGGCCTCGGCGGCCTCGTACTCGGGGACGCCCGCCTCGATGACGTCGAGGCCGGCCCGCATCGCGTTCTCGGAGATGCGGGCGGCCTCGCGCATGTAGTCGAGTTCGGCGTCGGACTTCTTGATGCGCACGCGGTTCACGAGGAGCGTCGTGTCCTCGAAACTCGCCTCGGGGAGGTTCTTCTGCAGGCGCGTGTACGACTTCGCGGTGAAGTAGTAGGCGTCCATTTCGAGGCCGACGCGCGCGTCGTCGACGCCGAGGTCCTCCAAGACGGCCGCGACGAAGTCCATCGGGTGGAGGTCGTGCGGCGACTGCACGTGGTCGTCGCTGTACGGCCGGATGCTGTCCTCGCCCAACGTGGTCGTCGCGCGCGCGCCGTTAGCGTCCATGTCGCGGCCGACCCACACCGGCTCGTCGCGGTCCTGCGTCACCACGACGCCCTGATGGACGTAAAAGGACCAGCCGTCGTAGCCGGTGAGGTAGTTCATGTTCGCGGGGTCGCTCACGAAGAGCGCGTCCAGTCCCCGCTCGGCCATCCGCTCTTTCGTCCGGGCGATGCGTCTGTCGTACTCGGCGCTGTCGAATACGGCTCTTGGCATGGGAACCTCTATCGAACCATCGGATAGTGCCCGTAAAAATTTTTTGTGGACCGTGGTGACGGATACTGTGTACACGGGTGAGATTCGAGAGAGACAATATTGAGCTATTTAGACAATACTATGCCCATAGTTTGTGGAGGATAATGATGGAATCGCCGGGCACTGAGTGCTATCCCTCGTATTGTGCGTTTCGTGTCCAGTTGTAAATTTGAATAACCCAGATTATTTAGAATATTTGAAAAATGTAAATTGTAGTAAAGATAGTTCAGAGCAATACTGCCTGTTTTAGAAACCGCAGGAACAGTACGCATCTGCTGGGAGCCAAATCGTTATTCCTCGCAGTCTCGGAGGCGGGGGTATGGACCTCTCTATCGTCGACCTCTCGCCGGTTCCAGAGGGCGGGACCGCGACCGACGCGTACGCGAACACCGTCGAAACCGCCGCGCAGGCCGAGCGACTGGGCTACTCGCGCTTCTGGGTCGCCGAGCACCACGGCATGGCGAGCACCCTCGCGGGGACGACGCCCGAGGTGTTGCTCGGTCACCTCGCCGCCGAGACCGACTCGATTCGGCTCGGTTCCGGCGCGGTGCTGCTCAATCACTACAGCCCGTTCAAGGTCGCCGAACAGTTCGGCGCGCTCGACGGACTCGCGCCCGGTCGAATCGACGCGGGACTCGGCCGAGCGAACGGGTCGCCCGCGTCGGACCAGGCGCTCGGGACGGACCGGCACGTCGAGGACCCCGACGGCGACCACGCCGAGAAGGTCGAGGCCGTCGTCAACCACCTCTACGACGACTACCCCGACGAACACCCCTACGCCGACCTCGAACTCCCGCGAGGGGACGGCGACCCGCCGGTCCCGTGGGTGCTCGGGTCGAGTCCGTCGAGCGCGACCATCGCGGGCGAACTCGGGTTGCCCTACTGCTTCGCGGGGTTCATCAGACCGCAGTTCGCCGTCCACTCCTTCGAGGAGTACCGCGAGAGCTTCCGGGCGTCGCCGCTGGCCGGCGGCATCGACGAACCCCACGGGATGGTCGCGGTGAACGCCGTCTGCGCCGAGACCGACGAGGAGGCGGCGCGAATCCGCGCGGTGGCCGAGGCGACGTACAAGCGGATGCGCCGCGGCGAGGTCGGCACGAGGCCGACCGTCGAGGAGGCGATAGACGAACTCGGCGGGGTTCCCGAACCCACGCCCGCGACCCTCGGAGCGAAGGAGTGGCCGCGCGCGATTTCCGGCAGTCCCGAGACGATTTCGGGGCTGTTGGACCAGCTCGCGGAGCGCGTCGGGGCCGACGAGATGATGATTCAGCACGTCGTCGGCGACCACGAAGACGGACTCCGCTCGCACGAACTGCTCGCCGAGGGCGTCGGCCTCGTCTGACGCGTCGGCGTCCGCGACAGTCTGCCTGCCCGGATAATTCATATTGCAGTCCCCCGGAATAAGGAGTGTGTCACGACTTCGGCATCTCCGGCTCGAAGACACGCCCTTCGAGGCCAGAGAGTTCTCGCTGCTCTGGCTCATCGCGCTCGCTACCTACGGCGTCGGCGACATCGTCACGACGCTGACGATTCTCTACTACGAGCGCCGGTTCGACGAGGCGAACGCCCTCCTCGTGGCGAGCACGGACGCACTCGGACGGTGGGGGCTCGTCCTCCCGAAGCTCGCCGTCTTCCTCCTCTGTCTCGGCATCTGCGTCTACGGCGCTCGCGTGGGCGACAAGGTGCTGTACTACCTCCCGCCGGTCGCGCTCGCCGTCATCGGAGCGTTCGCCACGGCGTTCAACCTCCGGCTCTTCGTCGGGTGAGCGGCGGAAAATCGGGGCGAAGAGCGCTCAGTCGGTCGCCTGTTCGAGCGTGAAGACGAACTCCACGTCGACGCTGTCGGTCTGTATCTCGTTTCCGGCTGACTCCCGAATCTGCCACTCGACGACGAGCGACAGTGACTCCCCGCCGTCGAGTCGGCCGAGCGAGACGGACTCGTTCCACACGTCGGCGAAGTCGAGATACGTCGTCTCGTCGCCGAGGACGTAGGTGCTCGTCCCGTTCGCCCGCTCGACGCGGAGCCGGACGGCGAGCGCCTCGTGGAGTTCGCCCTCGTCGGCTCCGCCGGTCGAGTCGACCGACAGTTCGGGGCCGGAGCGGCCGTTCTCGGCTGACTCGAACGGCATCGAATCCAGCGTCAACACGCCGGGGTCGCGCCCGCGGTTGGTGAGCGTCCCCGTCGAGTTACCCGCGGAGCCGGGCGCGACCGACTGCGTGTCGAGAAGCGAGACGCCCGCCCCGCCGGAGCCGAGTTCGAGGTCGACGCCCTCCGGGGCGCTCCCGGCGGTGTTCTCGACGGTCACGTCGAACGACGCGGTCTCCTCGGTTCGGGCGACTTCGGTCGAGCCGCGGAACAACACCGCGGTCACGGAGACGTAGCCCGTCGTGACGGCGGTCTCGCCGTCGTCGGAAGCCGCGAAGCCGGCGGTTCGGTTGCCGTCGGCGTAGGTCACGTCGGAGCCGAGTGCGGCGGCAATATCCACGGGGCTCGACTCCCGGACAGTGACGCGACGCTCCTCCTGCCAGCCCTCGTCGGGGACCCACGCGTTCACCACGAGCACGACGCTGTCGACCGCGCCGGTCCACGAGAGCGTCCCGGTCACCGGGCCGCTGAGCGTCCCGACCGTCCCGTCGGCGCTTCGGACCGTCGGCGGGTCGGCGGCCCCGACCGAAAGCGTCGGGTCGGGCGACGCCGACGATGCGGCCGTGGTCGTCGTTTGACTGCCGCCACCGCCTCCACCACGGCCACCTCCTCCGCCTCCACCACCGCCACCTCCTCCGCCTCCACCACCGCCCCCAACGCCACCGTCAGTGCCCGAGCGCGCCGTGGTGGTCGGCTCGGGACTGCTCGTCGGCGCGGGCGTCGGCGTGGGCGACGACGGGGTCGGGTTCGATGTCGTGGTCGCGGTCGGCGTCGACGCGGGCGTCGGTGTGTCTTCGTCCTCGTCGTCCTCGTTTGGCGGCGTATCCGACGTCGGCGAGGGCGGCGTCACGGTGACGTCCGGCGGCGACGGCCCGGGGTCGTCGCCGCCCCGGAGGTCCGAAATCGCGTCGTTGATTCCGCTGTCGTCGAGGAAGCGGTCGACGCTTCCGGGAGCGGCCAAGCCGGTGCCGACCAGCACGATGCCGACGACCACGAAGACGATGACCAACCGACCGGCGACCTGCGAGATCCGCGGCGAGAGCGTGCCGAGGAGCTTCGCCGACAGGAGCGAGGCGAGCGACAGCGGAATCGGGAACAGCCCCGCCCGCGACGGACGGTACTCGACCACCAGCGCCGTCTCGGTCGGCCGGTCGCCGGGTTCGACCTCGTCGCCGACGGCGACCGGGCGCGAGTCGGTACGGAGTTCGTCGCCCTCGTCGGGCGAGGGTCGCTCGCGTTCGACAAGCGCGGGTGTGGCGTCGGCTTCGGTGCCGGTGCCGGTGCCGACGAACGACGCCGAATGCGCGTCCCAACGCCGGACCGCCCGAACGACCCCGTGGACGGGCAGACGCTCGCCGGGAAGACAGAGGACGCGGTCGCCCCGTTCGAGCCGCTCGAAGTCGACCTCCTCGAAGTCGTCCGCGTCGCCGTCGACGAGGCGTCGACACCGGGTCGCGTCGGCGAGCATCAGTTCGGGCGACTGCTCGGGGGTCCAGTCGGGTGCGTTCGCGTCGTCCGGGCTGGTCACGAGGGATTCACCGCCCGTCCTCGAAGGTTTCGTCGGTCGGCGCGTCGGAAGGGCAGTCGACGGGGTCGGTCACCCACTCCATACCGTCGGCCGAGTCGGAGCGCGCGGGGGCGGACGCCGAAGGAGACGGGTCGGCGACTGCGACGGGGGGCGCCGAGAGGCGGACGCCCGTCCGCTCCGGGTAGAGCGCGACGCCACCGTCCGAGGCGCTGACGTAGTCAGTTCCGGCCGTCCCGGTCCCCGCGTCGGGCGAACCGTCGCTCCCGTCCGACTCGTCGGAGTCGACCTCGACGAGCGCGTCGGTGTACAGCGAGTAGAGTTCGGTCACGACGAGGAGCGCGCCGGGGAGGATGACGAACAGGACCAACCCGAGTCCCGACTGGACGAACTGCGCGGCGAGCCCGAGATACGGCACGTGGAACCAGACGCGACCGACGACGCGGTCGGCCGCGACGGGGTCCGAGTCGACGTCCTCGTTGGCGTCGCCTTTCGTCCGGAACACCGGGCCGTCGGCGCTTCGGTCCACCGCGACGACCCGGTGGGTCACGCGGTCGGTCCGCTCGTCGGTGATGGCGCTTCCGGCTTCCCGGTAGGTGATGATATCACCCTCCGAGATGTCCGCGGGCGGCACGTCGCGGACGACCACCACGTCGCCGGCGTCGAACGTCGGCGACATACTCCCGGAGAGGACGGTGTAGCTGGCGTCGGCCCCGAAGGCCTGCGGCGCGGCGAGCACGACGACGAGCGCGACGGCGACGAGGAGGACGACGCCGCCGAGGACGCGGGCCGCCGCGGCGAGACGAGACCAGTTCATCGGTCAGGCACCCCCGTCGGCGTCGTCTCCGTTCCCGTCGTCACCGCTGACGCTCTCGGGGGCGGCCGATTCGGTTTCGGTTTCGGAGTCGGTCGAGTCGGTTTCGGTTTCGGAGTCGGTCGAGTCGGTTTCGGTTTCGGAGTCGGTCGAGTCGGTTTCGGTTTCGGAGTCGGTCGAGTCGGTTTCGGACTCGGAGTCGGCCGTTTCGTCGCCTTTCCCGACGTCACCGTCTTGGCCGTCTTCACCGTCTCCGTCCTCTTGCTCGGATTCGGCTTCGTCGCCTCGTCCGGATTCGGTCTCGACGTCTTGGTCTTTCTCTCCGGCTCCGTCCTCGACATCCGCGTTCTCGACTCCACCGGCTTCTCCGTCCTCGGATTCACCGTCTTCCTCGGTCGTCTCGACTTCGTTCGTTCTGACTGCGTCGCCCGTCTTGACGTCGACGCGCATCACGAGGTCGTCGGGGTCGGCGTGCGAGTAGTGGTGCCACGAGAACTGGAGCGTGCCGGTGAGCGAGAACGACCCGTCTATCTCGCGGTCGATTCGGACGTGGTTCGTGCCGGTCGCATCGACCGAGACGTCGGCGAGAGTGCTCGTCTGCCCGGCGGCGGTGAGTTCGAGGTCCGAGACCGCGACCGACGACCCGGCGGCCGAGGCGGAGACCGTGACGCCGAGCGCGACCACGTCGTTCGCGCCGACGCCCTGTCCCTTCCACCCGTGTTTGTCCGGGTACTCGGTGCCGCCGACGGTCATCGTCACCTTGCTGCCGTCGAAATCGACGCGGAACGACTCGGTTCGACCCGACCACCACGCGTGTTGCCAGTCGCTGTTCTGCCTGTGGAGGCGAGTCTCGGAGCTTCCGGAGCGCTTCAGCACCGCGACTTCGTAGTTCTCCGGCTCCGAGTTGCCGTACACGAAGCCGTCGTAGGGCTCGCCGTAGCGGGCGAGCGTCGCCCAGTCCCAGCCGCCCATCGCGTCGCGGGCGTCGCCGGTGCCGGACGTCGAACCGTCGTCGCCTCCGTCATCGTCGTCGACCTCGCAGGACGCGCCGTCGTCGGCGTCGGGACGCTGGTCGAGCGCGAACCGGAGGTCGACGCCCGCGACGTCCGAGGCGACCTCGTTGCCGGCGCTCGACGGGAGCCGCCACGCGATGACGAAGTCGACCGACTCGCCGGGCGCGAGTTCGTAGTCGAGGTCGAACGTCTCGTCCGCGACGAAAATCGAGTCGAGGGTCGCGTAGTCCGAACTCCCGCAGAGGTACGTCTTCGACCCGTCGGCGGCTTCGAGCCACGCGCGGACTTCGAGCACCTGCGCGAGTTCGCCGTCCCCGACGCGGGGGTCGTTCTGCGACGGGGGCTCGGACTGGCCGTTCTCGTCGTCGGTGACGCTGAGCACGTCGATATCGAGGAAGCCGGTGAGCGACCCGCGGTTGCGGAGCGTCACCGACGCGGTGCCGCTGTCGCCGGGCGCAAGGCCCGACTCTTCGAGGAACGTGAGTTGCTCGTCGTCGCCGTCGACCGTCAGGTCGAGCGTGCCGACGCCGAACGACGCGTCGGCGCGCTCGGTGTCGGAAAACGCCGAGTAGGTGCCGACGCCCGCGGCGGCGCTTCCGGCGCTAATCGTGAAGAGTCCGCCGAGGAATCGGCGTCGAGTGAGCGTCAGCGTTGGTGTCTGTTTCGGCATCGAGAGGCGTGAAGTCGTCGTGCGCGTTCGGAGGGCCGGAACGAAAGAGCTGGACGCGGTCGGTTCGACCGGGTCGCGTCGTCCCCGTCGCCCGCGAACGCGAACTGTGGTTACTGGCTGTCTCGCTGGTTCAGTTCGAAGTCGAACTGGATGTCGAGCCCGTCGGCTTGGAACTCGTTTCCGGCGCTCTCCCGCATCTCCAGCGCGAAGGAGAACGTCTTCGTCTCGCCGGACGCGAGGGCGATGTCTTGGACGTTGGAGTCGTCGTCGCCGTCGGCCGCGTCGCTGTTGTTGTCGACCACGTCGGCCAACGTGGCCGAGCCGCCGAACCGGTCGGCGAGCACGTCGAGGCTCCCGACTTCGAACGTCGTCACGTCGAGGACGCCCGCGAGGTCCGCCACCGAGGCGTCCGCGTCGCCGTCGTCGCCGGCCGTGGCGTCGCTGTCGTTTTCGGTCAGCGTGAGGTCGATATCGAGGCTCCCGTCGAGCGTGCCGTCGTTTTCGAGGTCGACCTCGAAGGTGTCGGTCTCGTCGCCGGGCGCGAGGCCCGTGGCGCTGAAGCTCGCGGAACTGGCCCCGTCGGCGAGGCTCAGCGTCCCCGCCTGAAGCGTGTTCTCGGTGCTCGATTCGGTGTCGTTGAACAGGGCGAACGTGCCCACCCCGGCGGCGGCGCTTCCCGCGCCGATCGTGAGGAGGCCTCCGAGGGCGCGGCGTCGTGTGAGTTTGAATACTTTTTCTGCCATTGAGTTCTCCGTGCGGCCCACCGTACACCCACTCCCTTCCGTGACATTCTGGGTGGGGTGACCTTCAGACATCTCTACTCGATTACGCGGCAATAACCCGATACCACCATTATGCGGTATCCGGCAAAAACCGAGCGGCGTGATAGCCTTCGGCACAGTCCCGCCGGGACGAGAGGCAAGGCCGCCCCAGTGAGGCGACGCGTCGCCTCACTCGGCGTCGAACAGTTCGGCGAAGACCTTCCGCTGGGCCGCCCTGAGGTGTTGGGTGAACGTCGACCGCGAGACGCCGATGGCCTCGGCCACTTCGGCGGCGCTGCGGCGCTTCGGTCGCTCGAAGTAGCCCGTTCGGTACGCGACTTCGAGCGACTCGCGCTGGCGGTCGGTGAGGCCGGCCAGCACGCTCGCGCCGATATCGGACTCGACGGTGCGGTGGCTCCGCGCGGTCATCACGACGCTGTCGAAAGCCGCCGCGAGCGCCTCGACGAACGGGCCCGCCGGTCGCCGCCGGGAGAGGTCGACGACGACCGTCGCCTCGCCGTCCACGACGACGACCCGGTGGAGAACGCCGCCCGCGTCGGCGATGGCCGTCCCCAGCGAGGGCGCGAGCGTGTCGAACTGCGCCCGGACGACCCCGTCGCCGGGGGTCACGGCACCGGGCGTCACCCCGTCGAGACTCGCCAGCGCGTCTGTCACCGCGGCCTCGGACGCGCCGCGGACCGTCACGAAGTAGCGCTCGCTGTCGCCGCGGGGCAACGCCGTGTGGACGACGAGTTCCGCGTCCCGGCCGAGCGCATCGCCGACCGCCAGCAGCCCCGCGTCGCCGTCGCGGACGCGGAGGCGGACGCGGACGACCTCGTCGGCAACCAGCGCCTCGCGGCTCTCGGCGGTGCTGAGGGCGTAGCCGAGCGTCTCCGCCAGCTCTTCGAGCCGCCGGCGCTCCCGGTCGTCGTCGGCACCGCGGCGGTACACGCCGAGGACGCCGTAGTCGACGCCGCCGTGCCGGAGCGCGACGGCGACCGCGGTTTCGATACCGCCGGCGGCCGCGGCCGCCGTCCACCCGGCGTCGGGAGCGGTCGCCGGTGCGTCGGCGTCGGTGTCGGGTTCGTCGCCGACGGCGCGGACGACCGTCGTCCCCTCGCGGAAGGCGGTCAGACTCGGTTCGGTCGAGCCGCGCCGGACCGCCGCGTCGGCGTCGAAAACGCCCGCCATCCGGAGATACGACTCGTCGCCGACGACGGCGAGCGGGGCGAGTCCGCCGCCCGCGGTGCGCTCGCCCACCCACGCCGCGACGGTGTCGGGGTCGCTCCCGATGTACCGACAGAACGACTCCGCGACCTCGACGCGCGACGACTGTCGGACGAGAATCTCCCGAATCGCCTCCTTCGTGTCGCGCTCGCGTTCGAGTCGGCGCTGGTGGTGGACCTGCGCCGTGATGTCCCGGAGGACGCCGATGGTGCCGGGGAGTCCGTCGTCGACGACGTCGTCGGTATCGAGGATGCAGTGGCGCGTCTCGCCGCCGCGGTTGCGGATACGAATGTCGAGCGACTGCGGGACCCCCCGGTCGAGCGCGTCGCGGACGCGGGCCCGGTCGTCGGGGTGGACGACCGTCTCGACGATGTCGCCGGCGGTGAGCGCCGCGCGGTCGTAGCCGGTGAGCGTCGTCGCCGCCTCGTTGACGAGGACGACGACGCCGTCGCCGGCGACGAAGATGGCGTCGCGGACGTTCTCGACGAGCGTCCGGTAGCGAGCCTCGCTCTCGGCGAGCGCGCGCTCCGTTCGGTGCTTGTCGACGGCCGTCCGAACGCGTGTGGCGAGCGCCGCGGCGCTGTCGTCGACGCTCGTCTTGACGATGTAGTCGTCCGCCCCGGCCGACAGCGCGCTACTGGCGAGCCCCTCGTTTCCGGCACCCGTAAACAGGAGAAACGGGATGTCGGGTCGGTCCTCGCGGACCTCGGACAGCAGTTCGATGCCCGTCCGCCCGGGCATGTAGTAGTCGCTGACGACGCACTCGACGTCGTCTGTGAGGCGGTCGAGCGCGTCATCGGGACTGTTTGCCTCCCGGACGTCGAAGTCGGGGGCCACCTCGCGGAGTCGATGCACCACGAGCGTCAGCCAGTCGCGGTTGTCGTCGACGAGGAGGACCGTGACTGGGTCCGCGCTCGTCTCGTCTGTCGTCTCGGTCACGGCGGTTCTGTCGTCCGTGGTACATCTACTGAGATAAACTGTTCGGGTGCGGAACCCGAGCGGTAATCGAGAGAATAGGGAACGTTCGTTCGGTTTATTCCGACAAAGACGGGCAGAACCTCTCGCGAACAGACACGTCTAAGTACCAGAACGGGCACAGAACACGCACCGATGGACGCGAAAAGCGGTCGGACGCGGTGAGAGATGGGCTGGCAATACACAGTCTTGGCGCTTCCGACCCTCTTTGCAATGGTTACCGCGGTCCTGCTCGGAGCGTACAGCCTGCGGTACATGCGGGTCCACGGCCGGTCGCCCGAGCTCGTCGCGTTCTTCGCCGTGAACGTCGGACTCGTCCTCTGGACCGGGTTCGCGGCGCTCAAACTCCTGCAGACCGATCCGGAACTGAAGCTGCTTTTCTACCGGTTTCTCTACTTCGGCGTCGCGCCGCTCGGCGCGCTCGCGTTCCTCTTTACGCTCTTCCACACCGACCGAGTCAGCCGAACCACGCCCGGACTGGTCGCGGCGGTCATGACCGTGCCGGCCGTCTTTCTGGCGGTCCTCTTTGCGAACCCCGACGGTCTCGCTATCGAGGCGACGCACCTCGTCGAGACGAACGGCCTCGTCGTCCTGCGGGTCGACGTCGGTCTCGGTCACGTGGTGTTGCAGTTGCTCTACAACGCGGTGCTCTGCGCGCTGGCCGTCGCGCTCATCCTCTCCGAGGCGATTCGGTTGGGCCGGCCGTACATCCCGCAGGCGGTGTTGGTGAGCGTCGGCCTCGTCGCCCCGTTCGTCTTCACGGCCTGCAGTTCGCTCGGAGTCCCGCCGTTCGGGAGCGACGGCGTGAACCTCGTGCCGACCTCGGCCGCGGTCACGTCGGCCGCCATCGGCGTCGCGCTCTTTCGCTACCGGTTTCTCGACCTGCCACCCATCGCCTACACCACCGCGATGGAGGAGTCGCCCGACGGCGTGTTCGTCCTCGACGCCGACGAGCGAATCGTCCACGTCAACACCCGCGGCGCGGCGCTGTTAGAGCGCTTCGGCGCGGCCGTCGGCGACCCGGTCACCGCGGTCTCGCCGGACCTCGACCTGACGACCGAGAGCAACGACAGCGTCAGAACCACCCGAGAAGGCGGCGAAGCGGTGTACCTCAGCGCCCGCTCCCAGCGGCTCAAACGAGGCGACCAGACCGTCGGCTGGGTCATCGTCCTCCGCGACGTGACCGAGTTGCACCGCCAAAAACAGACCATTCTCTCCCAAAACGAGAAGCTCACGCTCCTCAACCAGATCGTCCGCCACGACATCCGAAACGACATGGCCGTCATCCTCGGCAACGCCCGGCTTATCGAGGAGTCGGTCGACGACGAGGTCGTGCGCGAACGCCTCGCCACGATACTCAGAAACGGGGAACACGCCACCGAACTCACCGTGAACGTCCGGAACCTCATGGCGACGATGCTCGACGACGAGGAGACGACCCGGCCGACGACGCTCGCCGGGCCGCTCTGGGCGGAAGCGAGCGCGGTCCACGACGGAACCGCCGACGCGGCGGTCTCGCTCCCCGACGAGCCGCCGGACGTGACCGTCGTCGCCGACGACATGCTGGGGACGGTCTTCCGAAACCTCCTCACGAACGCGGTGCGGCACAACGACGCCGACCGGACCGAAATCGACGTGTCGGTCGAGGTTCGAGACGGCGAGGCGCTCGTCCGCATCGCCGACAACGGGCCGGGCGTGCCCGACGAGCGCAAAGAGGAGGCGTTCGGCCGCGGCGAGAAGGGCCTCGAAAGCCCCGGGACCGGCCTCGGTCTCTACCTCGTAGACACCATCGTCAGCGGCTACGGCGGCGACGTGTGGGTCGAGGACAACGAGCCCCGGGGCGCGGTCTTCGTCGTCCGCCTGCGGCGGGCCTGAGAGCGGGACGACCGCACAGTCCCAACATTCAAAAAATCAGCACGCCGATAGGAAGGCGATGCCCTCCACCGTTCTGCCCGCCGGCGTCAGCCGATGGCGACTGGCCGTGTTCGCGGTCGTCGCCGTCGTGCTCGCCGGGCTATTGTCTCTCACCGACGAGCCGGTCAGTCCGGCGCTCGCGGCCATGGGACTGCTCACCCTCGTCTACATAGCCTCGACCGCGGTCGACGCCGTCCGCGAGCATCCCGCCTTCCCGCTCGCCTCCGCGGTGTACACGACGCTCCTGTTCGCCGGCGGGTACGCCAGCGGCGCGCTGTCGAATCTCCTGTGGGGCGTCCTCGCCGTCCTCTCAGCAGTCGGCGTCGTCGTCGAGGCGTACAACTACCGGCACGGAACGAGCTATCTCAGACTCGATTTCGAATGACGAGACTGAGCGAGACCACCGTTTCTGGGGCGATTGCCGTCGCGTCGCTCATCGTGGGACTCATCGTCGCCTTCGACGGCCCGGAGGTCGACCTCGCGGCCGGAGTCGTATGGACCAGCGCGACCGGCATGGTACTCCTGAATCTTCGCGGGAAAGTCCGCGAGGCTCGGAGCGACGAGCCGCCCGAACCGGGACCGCTCCTGCGTCTGGCCGAAGTCGATTACGACCCGCGGTACGACCGGTATCTCGGCGTCGTCCTGTTCGTCCTCGGTCTCGCGGCGTTCGCGGCGGTCGTCGCGGTCGACACGTCCGACTCGAATACGTTGTTCCTCGTCGGCGTCGGACACTTCTGTCTGATTTCCGCGCTGGCCGCGGTCGCGCTCTCCGATAGATAGTGCGAAAAGTCGGAATGACCACGCCGCCGTCAGCTGTTTTTTGAGAATCGGGCCAAAAAGACTACTTAGCTGGCTGGCAACTCTCAGGTGTCCGCTCGATACTGTCTGGTCGGCGGACTGGTGACATAACATCGCAGGCAGGCGGCCCATCCCGTGCCACCGGTACTCCGACCCTGCCCCCTCGGACTGCCGCCCGATGGTCCGCCCCTACATTTCTACCCTCTCACCGCGCGTTCCGCTGAGCGGCCGGCCCGCGACCAGTCCGCGACTCAGTCGCGGCTCGGAGCGCCGCCCCCGACGAGACCGGCCACGCGGGACTCGACTTTCCCGTAGGCGCGCGCGACTTCCGCGAGGAGCGACTCCGTCGCGAGGACGGCGAACCCGGTGAAGATAGTCGCGAAGCCGACGACGGTGAGCGTCGAAATCGACTCGCCGAGGAGCGCCGTCCCCCCGAGCGTGGCGACGATGGGCACGGCGTAGAAGACGAGGTTGCCGCGAATCGGCCCCACGTCGTCGAGGAAGCCGAAGTAGGTGAGATAGGCAACCGCGCCGGCGAAGACGCCGACGTAGGCGAGCGCGAGGAGCGCCGTCGGCGACCACGTGGCCGCGGCGAGCGACTCGCCGGAGGCGACGCTCAGGCCGTGGGTGAGCGCCGCGCTGACGGGGAGCGCCCACGCCGTGCGGACGGGGCTCGAAAGCGACGTGTCGGCCCAGCGGATGAGGACGGTCCCGAGCGCGCCGCTAACCGCGCCGAGGAAGACGACGCCCTTCCAGAGCGCCTCGCCGCCGAGCAGGTTCGCGGGGTCGACGCCGACGACGAGGCCGACGCCGAGGAGGCCGATGAGCATCCCGAACGCGCCGCGGGTGGAGAGTCGTTCGTCGGCGAGGAGCGCCATGGCGAACACGGGCGTCAGAATCGGGTTGAGGCTGAAGATAATCGACCCGACGCCGCTGGAGACGTGCTCCTGTCCGACGAACAGGAGAGCGTTGGCGAGTCCGATGACGAACACGCCGGTGGCGAGGATGCCGACCACGTCGCGGACCGACCGCGGGAGCAGTTCGGCGCGCGGCCGGGTGGCGACGACGTAGCCCACGAGCAACACCGCCGCGATGTCGAACCGGAGCGCGACGAACAGGAGCGGCGGCAGGTAGTCGAGGCCCGCCTTCGCGGCGACGAACGTCCCGCCGAAGAAGAACGCCGTCAGGGCGAACAGGACGAACCGCCGGCGCGTCGCCGTCACCATGCCGCACCTCCGAGCGAGAGACCGAACGCAGAGTGAAGTGAACGCATCTTGGATAGTCGTACGACTCCCCCACGTATAGTTTGATTCAGAAATTAATTCATGGCAAGAAAATCCGGCGGCGGTCGAGTATGATTCATGGTATGAAATTATTTCGAGACGCGAAAGGTGTTTAATCGAGCGCGCACAACTCCGCCCCATGGAGTCGGCATTAGACGAGATAGAGTTTCTCGCGCTCTCGCAGAACCGCGTCGACGCGCTCAGACACCTCTCGGAGCGGCCGCACTCCAGACGCGAACTCGTCGAGCGAACCGGCGCGTCGCAGCCGACGATGGGCCGGATTCTCAGCGATTTCGAAGCCCGGTCGTGGCTCGTCCGCGAGGACGGCGCGTATCGGGCGACGGTGACGGGCGAACTCGTCTCGCGAGGGTTCGACGACCTCGTCGACATCCTCGACACCGACGCCAAACTCCGGCCGGTCGTCGAGTGGCTCCCGACCGACGCCATCACGTTCGACCTCGAACATCTGACCGAGGCGACGATTACCACGCCGAGTCAGGTCCGGCCGAACGCGCCGGTCAAGCGCGCCGTGTCCCTCCTGAGCGAGGCCGAGGACGTGCGCATCTTCTCCTACGCGTTCAACGAGCAGAACCTCGACATCGTCAGGGAGCGGACCGCCGCCGGCGACCAGCGGTTCGAGGGCGTCTTCTCCTCGGCCGCCATCGACGCGCTCGCCCACGACTCCCAGCTTCGCGAACAGCTCCGCGACCTCCTCGACGCCGACGCGGCCGCCGTCCGCATCACCGACGAGCCGATTCCGATGGCGGCGACCATCGCCGACTCGACCGTCCACCTGTTCCTCCGCGACGACAGCGGCATCCTCCAGGCCTCCATCGACGTGACCGAACCCGAAGTCCTCGCGTGGGCCGACGAACTGTTCGAGCGCTACTGGGAGGCGGCGGAGCCGCTCGACCTCGACCGGCTGTAACGGGCGGGCGTCTCCGAGAGTATCCGCGTCGCCGACCCGTCAACCGACCCACAATACATATCAGCGACCTGTGAGAAGCCGACGTATGCCCTCGCCTTCGTCCCCTCCCTCCCACGCACCCTCCGGTTCTCCCGCGAACTCCGACACCGGTTCCGACGCCGGTTCCGACACCCCGTCGCGCCGCGCGTTTCTCGCCGCCGCCGGCACCGCCCTCGCGAGCGGGCTCGCCGGCTGTTCGTCGCTTCGGCGGTTCCGGTCGCCCGACGGAACGGACTGGTCCGCCTCCGTGCCCGAACCGAGCGTCCTCTCGCCGCCGTCGGCCACCGATGGGGTCGTCGCCGTCATCGGCCACCGGAGCGGCGACATCGACGCGGGGCGCGTCGTCGCCTTCGACCGAGAGAGCGGCGAGCGCCTGTGGGACATCGATTTCGGCCGTCCGACCGGGCTGCTCGCCGCTGACGGCTCGGTGTACGCGGGCGAGAGACTCGGGTCGGGTCGCGGGCGAATCTACGCGTTCGACGCCGCGGACGGGAGCCAGCGATGGTCCCAGACCGTCGGGAACATCGGTTCTTCGATGGCCATCGCGGGCGACTCCCTCTACGCGGCGAACGGGACGCTCGCGGCGCTTTCGACCGACGACGGCGCGGTTCGCTGGGAGCAATCGGCGGTCGACGGCGTCGGCTTCACCGTCGTCGTCGCCCCGCAGGACCAACTGTTCGCCGACGAGCGGGCGGTGTACTACGGTGACGACGAGGGCGTCTTCGCGATGGCCCCCGAGGACGGGGGCCTCCGGTGGGCGTGGCGACCGGACGAGTGGGACTGGACCGACGTGGGGCCGGTTCCGGCCGGTGGCGGCGTTTACGCCGGCGGTGGCGGCGACATCGCCATGCTCGACGCGGACGACGGGTCGCTCCGGTGGCGCACCTCGTTCGGGGCCGGCGCGCAGGTCGTCGGCGTCCACGAGCGGGGTTCGACGGTGCTGGTCGCGGAGGGGACCGACGAGTCGCCGTCGGACACCTTCGGAACGCTGTACGAACTCGCGGTTCGGGACGGCTCGGAGCGCTACGAAGTCCGGTTCGACAGCCCGGTCGAGCGAACCGCCTCGACCGAAGAGACGTTCGTCGTCGGGACCCGCGCGGGTCGGATTCGGTGGTCCCGCGGCGCGTCGTTTTTCGAGCCGTTCGAGACGACGCTCTCGGCGGACGGCTACCTCCTCGGCGCGGCCGGGGCGCAGGCGTTCGCACAGACGGGCGAGGGGACGCTCTGGGCGCTCTCGCCTGACCAGTAAGTCACGAATTCGAAGCCGTCGCCGTGGAACCCCGCGTCAGAACGAGCCGCGCCGTGCGCTGAGCGCACCGGCGTCCGAAACCGCTACCGAACGATGCCCTCGCGTCCCACCCGTCAGTCGAGTTCGTCGAACGAGTCGAACTCGTCCCAGCAGGAACACGGCAGGTCGTCCAGAGAGGTGACTTCGTCCGGGAGACTGGTGATGGGAATCCCGGAACCAGCTTCGTCGCAGTCGCGGAGGTGAACGCTGAAGTCGTCGCTGGACATCGTGTACATAGTCAGCACGCTCTGTTCGCCGGCTTCATTGAAACAGTTTGTGAGTGTGGCAGACGCGAGGGGAAATCCGCCGGCGCGCGATATCGGCCGTGCGGACGGGCGCGGGGTCAGAGCACCCGAAAGACGCGTACCGTGTCGCGCTTGCCCGGTTCGCAGAGCAGTTGCGCGAGGCCGAGGTCGGAGAACTCGTCCTTCCAGTTGCGGTGGTACAGCGGGAAGTCGTCGTTGACGTAGCTCACCTCGGAGCCGGAGCGCCCGCGGGTCGGCCCGTTACCCTCGTTTTCGGCGGTTATCACGAGGTCCGAGGAGACGCGGGCGATTTCCTCGAACACCCACGTGTCGTCGGGGTGGACGTGCTGAAGCGTCTCGACCGAGTAGATAACGTCGAACTTGTCGTCGGGGAAGTCGGGGAGCAGGTCCTCGATAGCGCCGGTGAGGAACGTGCCGGTGTCGACGAGTTCGGGGAAGTACTCGGCCATCACCTCGAAGGAGTCGTCGTTGATGTCGATGCCGGTGAGGTCCTCGTAGCCGCGGTCGCGGAGGTGCGCGAGGTGGCGACCGGAGCTACAGCCGAGTTCGAGAACCGACGCGTCTTCCGCCGCGTAGTGCTCGAACACGGTCGCGAGCGTCTCGCTGACCTCGTTCGGGCCGATTTGGGCGTAGTACTCCGGCGAGAAGTCGCCGGAGCGCTCGGCCCACCCGCGGTGGTTGTCGTCTGCGTCCATACCCCGAGTAGCGAACGGGCGGGTAAATGTTCCGCGGAGTGCGCGCCGTCGGTGCGACGCGCGGACGGTGCGACAAATCCGATGACCGCGCGCGGGACGGGTGCGCTGGAGGGCGCGAAAAGGGCGTGCCGGAGGGCACGTTTGGGAGGGCTTCGCCGATTAGGGGTGCGTCAGGGGGACCGAATAGGGGAGGGAACGTCAGCGGGGAGTCGGGCGTCCCGCGAAGGGACTGGAAGCGAGCGTGCCGTGGAGGGCTGGAGGATCGTCGCGCCGCCGCGAACACCGGCAGTCGGGTGTACCAGTCGAGCGTGCCGTGCTCGCTCGCGGCGCGTGCGTCAGCGGGTCGTCGACCGCGACGGTCACGCCGAGTCGTCGGTCGTCGTCTCGTTCGCCGTGGTCGTCTCGTTCGCCGTGGTCGTCTCGTTCGCCGTGGTCGTCTCCTCGGTTGTCTCGTCTTCCGTCGTCGTTTCGTCCTCGGTTGTCTCGTCCTCGGTCGTCTCTTCCGTCATCTCGTCTTCCGTCGTCGTCTCTTCTTCTGTTGTCGTCTCTTCTTCCGTCTCTATCGTCGTCTCGTCTCCCGTCGTCGTCTCAACACCGCCGGTCTCTGCCGTCGTCTCGGTGCCGCCGACGGCTGGTTCGGCGTCCGTGCCGTTCGTTCCGTTCGCGGAGCCACCACCGCCCGTGTCCGTACAGCCGGCGAGTGCGACGGTCGCCGCGGCGACTCCGACACCGAACTGCCGTCGAGTGAGCGTTTCGCGCATCGCAGTCAGCAGTATCGCTCGGCGGAAGATAATGGGAGAGAGTCGTCCCGACCGTTCTCCGCCGAGCAACCGTTTCGACTGTCTGTTTCGGCCGTTTCAGTCGCATTAACGGAACGTTTGGCGGTGAGCCGAACGCCGACGAAGGAGACGGAGTTCGTCGATTACCTCGTCGCTGAGAGCGACCCGACGAGGAGAGCGGTTGTCGGTCACCCGCGGCGACGGGCGGTGGTGGAGACCTGTCGAGAAGCGACGGACGCGCCCGAAAACCACAGTGATGACTGCCGATGCGGACGCCGCGTCGGTGGATGAAAACCATGATTCATGAACATTCTAAACACATTGACTGTCAAAATAGTTGAAAAAAGAGTATCGAACAGATAAACAAAACATTATGCACTAGCAGAGTCGACAAATAAGGAACGAACACATGCCAGTCAAACGCGTCTCGGGGGTCGGGTGGGTGCTCGTGGCGGCGTTACTCGTCGTCGCGGCCGGCGTCACGCCGATCGTCGTCGCCGCGGACGGCGTCGAGGTGCAGTCGGTCGACCACACCGGCGCGGGCGTCGTCGCGACGGACAACGGCCGAACGTACATCGCCTCGTGGCGGCCATCGACGGTTTCGGTGGCCGTCGCGACGGACAGCGGCGACTACGAGGTCTGCCTGCAGACAGACCTCGACGACGGCTCGACGATGTCGTTGGGGTGCGAACCGCTCGGGAGCGCGGAAACGAACACGAGCGGCGAGGCGCGCGCCGAGTTCGACGTGACCACGTGGCCGGTGAACGCGACCGGCGAGCGCACCGTGACGGCCCTCGTCAGACCCACCGGAGGCGGCGAGCCGGTCGCGCAGGCGAGTCACGGCGTCACGGTGCTCGCGCCGGCCGGCGACGCCGACGGCGACGGTCTCGGCAACCGCGACGAACTCGACCGGGGGACGGACGTGCTCGTCGCCGACACCGACACCGACGGCGTGCCCGACGGCGAGGAGGTGAACCGCTACGAGACCGACCCGACGAGCACGGACACCGACGGCGACGAACTCAGCGACGGCGTCGAAATCAACGAGCAGGGGAGCAATCCGACCGAGACCGACACCGACGGCGACGGCCTCGACGACGGCGCGGAGGTGACGACCTACGGCACGGACCCGACGACCGCCGACACAGACGGCGACGGCCTCGACGACGGCCCCGAAGTCAACGACTTCGAGACGAACCCAACCGAGGCGGACACCGACGGCGACGGCCTCGACGACGGTCCCGAGGTGAACGTCCACGAGACGAACCCCACCGCCGCCGATACCGACGGCGACGGCCTCGACGACGGCCCCGAAGTCAACCGATACGAGACGAACCCAACCGAGGCGGACACCGACGGCGACGGCCTCGACGACGGACGCGAAGTCAACGTCATCGGGACCGACCCGAACCGCGGCGACACCGACGGCGACGGGCGCGGGGACGGCGCGGAGGTCGAAGCGGGGTCAGACCCGAACGCCGCGCCGGGGTCGGTCGTCGGGTCGCTCGAACTCGGCGACGACGGCTGGCTGTTCGTCTTCGCGGTCGGGGCCGTGGCCGTCGCCCTGCTCGCCGTCGGCGCGGTGGTCCGCGGAAGCGACGTGCGAGCGCGCCTGTCCGGCGTTCGCTCCCGTGGGACCGACCGCGTCGGCGACCGACGCAACGGAGGGTCGTCCGGCGGGGTCCCGACTGCCGGAAGCGACGGCGCGGGAGCGACCGCCGACGCCGAGGAGCTCATCGACGATGAGACGCGCATTCTCAAACTCCTCGACGACAACGGCGGCCAACTCCGGCAGTCGAAGGTCGTAGAGGGGACGGGGTGGTCGAAGTCGAAGGTGAGTCGCGTCCTCTCGCGGATGGCCGAGGAGGGCGCCGTCGCCAAGATAAACCTCGGTCGGGAGAACCTCATCGCCCGCCCGGAGAACGTCCCCGAACACGCCCGGTCGCCGTTCGACGAGTCCTGATCGAAACGCGTCGCGGTCGGAGCGGCTCGCGAGTCGGAGCGCGCGAGTCGCGTCTCGGGGTTGGAACATACCAACCAAGGCTATAGGGCTCGGGCGACTAGGTGAGAGCCATGCGCGAATTCGTCTTCACGGTCGAGTACGAGCGGGGCGTCGACGAGGTGATGGACCTCTTCATCGAGAACCCGGACCTACACTCCAAGACGATGGCGATACACGCCACGAGCGAGTCGATGTGGCGGCTCGACCGCCTCACCGGGCCGACGGAGGCGCTCGAAGCGTTCGACGAGGTCATAGAGCAGGCCACCCGATGCAACGGCGTCCTCGGGATGTGCGGCGCACCCGTCGTCGAGTGGGACTACGAAGTGCTCTCGGAGACGCCAAACGGGCGCATCGTCTACTCCTGCCGCGAGGAGGGCGACGGGATTCAGTCGATACCCCACGTCGCCGCGAAGCACATCGGCGACGGTCTCCTGATGCAGGCCGAACGCCGGGGGGCACAGAACCAGTGGCGACTGCTCATCTCCGACGACGACACGGTGAGCGAGATTTACGAGGAGGTCAAAGACAGCCTCAGCGACGGCCTCTCGCTGAGCGTCCAGCGCATCAGCGAACCCGAGTGCTGGCTCGAAGAGGGCGTCTCCGCCGACGGCCTCCCGCCGGAACAGCAGGCCGCGCTCGAAGCCGCCGTCGAGTTCGGCTACTACGAGACGCCGCGACAGCACACCGTCAAAGAGATTTCTGAGGAACTCGACATCCCGAACTCGACGCTCCAGTACCGCCTGACCCGCGCCGAGGCGTGGCTGGCCCGGCAGTTCGTCACCGATACGCTCGGCACCGAGGTCGAAGAGCGCGTCGACCCCGAAAAGCTCGAAGCGAGCGCCTGACCGGCGAATCTCGACCGGGAGCGCGATAGGACGCGTCCGAAGCCGATTGGAACATTCCAACCGCACCCTGATACGGTGAGGAAGCGTACTCAAGTACGTGGAAAAGGACACTTTCAGCGACGTCACCGGCCTACCGGACGACCTCGGAATCGGCGACGACCTCGCGCGAGCGGACCAGCGCGCGTCGATTCGCGTCGATACCCGACGGTACGGCAAGCCCGTGACGGTGGTCGACGGCCTCGACCTCCCGGCCGACGAACTGGACGCCCTCGCGTCGACCCTGAAGCGACGGCTCGCGGTCGGCGGGACCGTGACCGACGGACGCATCGAACTGCAGGGCGAACACGGCGAGCGCCTCGAAGCCGCGCTCCGCGACGAGGGCTTCGACGTCGAGCGCTGAGCCTGTTTTCGTGATTCGGTGCTCTCGCGGCCGCGAGAAGCGGATGACGGACGTGACGACTACGTAGCCGAGCGGCCGTCGTCCGCCGGTTACGGCTCGGAGTCGGGTGCGTTTGGCATATTCCAAACGAGGGCCCATTACCCTCGATACGGAATACACGGGTACTCAATGGACACGAAACACGTCGACTGGCGTTCGATGCGAGACGAGTCGGCACCGACGGCGAAGCCCGAGGCCCGACAGTCCGGCGACGAGCGCGACGAGGACGGGGCCGAACCGTCCGAGGCGTCGGTCGCGGAGCGGACCGACCTCGTCTACGACGAACAGCACGGCGAGTGGGTCGACCCCGAGACGGGCGAGATTCTCCGCGAGGACGAGATCGACCGCGGTCCCGAATGGCGCGCGTTCGACGCCGCCGAGCGCGACAGCAAGTCCCGCGTCGGGTCGCCGACGACGAACATGATGCACGACAAGGGGCTGTCGACCAACATCGGCTGGCAGAACAAAGACGCCTACGGCAACTCCCTGTCGACGGGCCAGCGCCAGAAGATGCAGCGACTCCGGACGTGGAACGAGCGGTTCCGCACCCGCGACTCCAAGGAGCGCAACCTCAAGCAGGCGCTCGGCGAAGTCGAGCGGATGGGATCGGCGCTCGGCCTGCCGGACACCGTCCGCGAGACCGCCTCGGTCATCTACCGGCGCGCGCTCAACGAGGACCTACTGCCCGGTCGCTCTATCGAGGGCGTCGCCACGGCCGCAATCTACGCCGCCGCTCGGCAGGCCGGCGTTCCGCGCTCCCTCGACGAGGTGCGGCGCGTCTCCCGCGTCGACAAGATGGAACTCACCCGGACGTACCGCTACGTCTCCCGCGAGCTGGGTCTGGACATGAAGCCGGCCGACCCGGCGCAGTACCTCCCGCGGTTCGTCTCCGAACTCGACGTGACCGACGACGTGGAGCGCCGCGCTCGGTCGCTTCTGGACAACGCGAAGCGGCAGGGCATCCACAGCGGGAAAAGCCCGGTCGGACTCGCGGCGGCGGCAATCTACGCCGGCGCGCTCCTCGCCGACGAGGAACTGACGCAGTCCGAGGTGAGCGACGTGACCGACATCAGCGAAGTGACTATCAGGAACCGCTACCGCGAGCTCCTCGAAGCGACCCAGAAGTCGGGCGAGAGAGCCGTCGGAACGACCGCCTAAGGCGGCGTTTCGGGCGCGAAAATCGGATTTCCTCTTCGGTTCAGTTCGTTTTCAGTCGATACGTTCGAGTCGATACGTTCGGACCGGCCGGGTCGACCGCGAGCGACGCGGCGACGGTCTCACAGCCGTCAGCGGTTGCACGAACACGTCGAGCGAGTCGAACCGCCGCGTCCCGGCCGAGCGTCGCGGACGCGGTCGACGAGTTCGCCCGCGGTCTCGCGGACGGCGCGTCGGGCGCTCGGTTCGGGTCGCCGCGCTCGGAAGTCGAGGTAGAGCGCCGTCGGCAGGAGAAGGGAGGCGTACACGCCGCTGACGGCGACGGCAATCTGCACCGGATGGTCGGCGGGAACGACCGCCCATCCGACCGCGATGAGCGCCCACAGCGCGATTCCCTGTCGGATAGTCGGACGCCATCGGTTCGGGCGCGCCGACCGCGACCGCACCTCCGGGGAGACGTCAGCGTCGGCGTCGCCGCGCGACTCGGACGGCGGGCGGTCTGCTCGGCTGGACTCGGTTCGCGTGTCGTCACGTGGAGAAGCGGCGTGACGAACCGTTCGTTCGGACATAGGATGGTACCGCCGGCTACGGCTCCGAGCCTAATGGGGACACGGTTGGAATATGCCAATCGAGAGGGCGTCCGGGCAGGAGGCCGCTGGGGCTCAGTTGATGCTCGAACCGTCGACCGGTTCGGCGAACGCGACGGTCTGTTTCACGTCGGTGACTTCGACTTCGACGCGGTCGCCGGGGTCGGTGCCGGGGACGATGATGACGAAGCCGCGTTCGACCTTGGCGATGCCGTCGCCCTGGTCGCCGAGGGTGTCGATGATGACGGTCCGAACGTCGCCCTCCGCGACCGGAGGCTGTCGCGGCTGGGAGGGCGCTTCGCTGGGAGCGGACGCCGAGTCGACTGTGACCCGGTCGTCCGAACCGGTGTCGCGGTCGTCCGCCGGAGTCTCCGTCGCCGTCGCGGCCGTCGGTTCGACCGAAGAGTCGGCCGCCGACGCGGTGTTCGAACTCGAAAGCAGTGCGACGCGGTACAGTTCCTCCGTCGAAATCGACCCGCTCTCGACGAGTTCGCTCGGAATCGACACCACGTATCGGTCGCCGTCTCGCTCGACCGAAGTCTCGAAAAGGAGCCGAAGAGAATCTGAGATATCAGTCACTACCGCTACTTCGCCTCAGACCAAATAAAAGGTGGTGAAAATTCCGCACCCGCCACGGTCGCCGGGGGACGGTGAAAACCGACCGAGACCGGCTGTCCACGACCAGAGGTGCGCCCGAAAGCACATGACAACCGGACACAACTTTCAGCCATGGCCCGTGACACGCTCGTTTCGTGGCAGACGTTCGCGCTGTTCGTTCTGTTTCCGCCGGCGGCGCTCGTCGCCCTCGTGTTCTTTCCCGTGACGTTACTCGTCTTCGGGTGGCTGTACTACCGCGGCAAGTACGAGGCGCTGTCGGAGACCGACGGCGAAAAACGGGTGTGAAGCCGGACGACCCCAGCCCGTGAGGCGACGCACCCGCGGGGGGACCTCAGTCGTCGCAGTCGTCGAGGTCGGTTACGGCGTCGATTCCCTCGTGTGTCAGTTCGAGCGACTCCGTCGCCACGGTGGCCGCGTCGGCGACGAGATGCGGGCCGGTCCACCTGACCGGCGTCGCCGCCCGGCAGACCCACCCGCGGACCGGGTCGCCGGTCGCGTCGAGGAGGCAGATTCGAACGTCCTGCGGGGTCGCCTCGCCGTCGACCCACGCGCGGAACCACGCCCACAGCGACCGGTCGTCGGTGACGCCGCGGCGGAGTTCGAGCGGCGGCGAACTCGTCGCTCGGCGGGACGACGAGGGTGGCCGCGGTCGCGGCGTCGGGCGCTTCCGCGCGCGGCGGCCGCGTCCGTCGGCACCGGGCGACTGCGACTCGGACCCTGAGTCGTCCCCGTTCGCGGACTCGACCGCCACCGAGAGCCCGCGGACCTCGGAGAACCCCAGTTTCGGGAGCGCGTCGCATCGGACGCGAAACCGGTGTGCGCCGTAGGGGTCAGACTCGGCCGCGGTCACGTCTCGTCCGACGCCTCGCCTTCGGCGCGGGTCGCCTTCAGCCGCGATTCGTCGATGCCCTGCGGCAGTCCCTCGCCGACCGGGAAGTCGAGGTCCGGAAGCGACGGGGAGGAACCGCCGTCGCTCTCGGAGTCATCGCCGTCGTTCTCACTCTCGTCGCCCTCGTCGGAACCGGTTTCGACCGCGATTCGTGCGAAGCCCTCGTGGACGACGACGAGGCGCTCGACGGCGACTTCGGAGGCCATCGCGTCCAACCGGGGCGCGTCGTACTTCGAGGGCCACGCCTCGCGGAAGACCCAGCGAGCGGCGGGGTTGCCCGTCGCGTCCAGCAACACGACCGCGGCGTCGCGCCGGGCCTCGTCCATCTTGCCCTGTTCGACGAGCGTTCGCCACTCGGACAGTTCGAGCGAGCGGTCGGTCACGCCGACTTCGAGCACGAGCGGCCCGTACTCGTTGAGACAGGGGAGCTTCCGCGGCGTCGGCGGGTCCGCCCCCTCGCGGTACTCGACGACCGCCGAGGTCGCCGACGGGAGGTCACAGCGACTGAACCCGGCGGTCACGAGTCCCTCGATTTCGAGGATGAACCGCAGCTGTCGGTACGGGTCTGTCCGGGTGGCCATCGTCAGCGGCCTCCGAGGAAGGCGGGAGCCGGCGACCGGGTCGCGACCAGGCGCGAAGCAGCGTCATGTGAGAACATAGCAATCGAGACTCGCAGTGGCGGCTAATGAACGTGTACCCTACGTGCGAAAGCGCGCACGGAGGCTTCGAAGTACGCGGCGTCGTCACGCCGAGAGGTCGACGCCCCGGAGCCGGCGGGCGTTGATGGCGACGATAATCGTCGACAGGGACATGAACACGGCGCCGACCGCCGGCGACAGGAGGATGCCGAACGGCGCGAGGACGCCGGCAGCGAGCGGGAGCGCGAACACGTTGTAACCGGTCGCCCAGACGAGGTTCTCCTGCATCTTTCGGTAGCTCGCCTTCGAGAGCTTGACGAGCCGAACCACGTCTAGGGGGTCGTTGTCGACGAGGATGATGTCGCCGGATTCGATGGCGACGTCGGTGCCGGAGCCGATGGCGATACCCACGTCCGCCCTCGCGAGCGCCGGCGCGTCGTTGACGCCGTCGCCGACCATCGCGACCCGCTTCCCCTCGGACTGGAGCCGCGCTACGTTGGTGTCTTTCTCCTCGGGCAGGACCTCCGCGAAGTACCGGTCGATGCCGAGTTCCGCAGAGACGGCGCGGGCCACGTCCTCGGAGTCGCCGGTCAGCATCACCACCTCGATACCCATCGCGTGGAGCGCTTCGATGGCCCGCCGGCTCTCCTCGCGGACGACGTCGGCGAGCGCGAACGCCGCGACCACCTCGGACTCGTCTCGAATCAGATAGACGACCGTCTGAGCGTTCGAGCCGGCCTCGTCGGCGAACGACGCGATTTCGTCGGGACGCTCGATACCGAGCCTCTCCAGCAGGTTGGGGCCGCCGAGGTGAACCGTCTCACCGTCACCAGAACCCGATTCGGGTTCTGGTTGGCTCGACGGAGCGCCGCTCTGTCGAACGTCGACGGTCGCCCGGACGCCGAGCCCGCGGAGGTTCTCGAAGTCCGAGACAGGGGCCGGTCGAACGTCGCGTTCGGCGGCGGCGTTCCGAATCGCGCGAGCAATCATGTGCTCCGAATCGCCTTCGACGCCCGCGGCGACACCGAGAGCGCGCGTTTCGTCCCACTCGGCCGCGGTCTCGACGGCGACGACCCCCTGTTCGCCCTTCGTGAGCGTGCCCGTCTTGTCGAAGATGACGGTATCAAGCTTTCTGGCTTCTTCCATGGCGATTCGGTCGCGGACGAGCATCCCGTTCTGGGCGGCCGTCGAGGTGTTGATTGCGACCACGAGCGGGACCGCCAGACCGAGCGCGTGCGGACACGCGATGACGAGGACCGTCACGACGCGTTCGAGGACGTCGACGCTGAACCCGACCGCGAGAACCCACGCGACGGCCGTGACTCCCGCGACGGCGAGCGCGGCGTAGAACAGCCACCCCGCCGCGCGGTCCGCGAGGAGTTGCGTCCGGGACTTTGGACTGCTGGGCGTCCTCGACCAGCCGCATGATTCCCGCCAGCGCCGTCTCGTCTCCCGTCTTCGTGACTCTCACCCGGAGGCTCCCGTCCTGATTGACCGTGCCGGCGATGACCTCCGAGCCGGAGTCCTTGTCGACGGGCCGCGACTCACCCGTAATCATCGACTCGTCGACGGACGACTCGCCCCCGACGACCTCGCCGTCGGCGGGAACCGACGCACCGGGACGGACGAGCACGACGTCGCCTTCCGACAGTTCCGAGACGGGGACTTCCTCGGTATCCCCGCCCTCGGTGACGCGCTCGGCGGTATCGGGCATGAGTTTGGCCAGTTCATCGAGCGCCCCGGAGGCCTGTCGGACCGACCGCATCTCCATCCAGTGACCGAGGAGCATGATGTCGATTAGCGTGACCAGTTCCCAGAAGAACGGCGTCGTCCCCTCGATGAACAGGCTCGCAATCGAGTAGACGAACGCGACGGTAATCGCCAGCGAGATGAGCATCATCATCCCCGGTTCGCGGTTCTCCAGTTCGGTCTGCGCCATCGAGAGGAACGGCACACCGCCGTAGGCGAAGACGACGGTAGAGAGGGCGGGGGTAATCCAGACGCTTCCGGGGAACGTGGGTGCGGTGTAGCCGAAGACACCTTGGACGAACTCGCTGAAGAAGACGACCGGCAACGAGAGCGCGAGCGACACCCAGAACCGCCGACGAAACATCCGCTCGTGGCCCGAATGGTCGGTGTGAGCCTGGCGATGGTGGTGCGACGAAGCGTCGTGGTCGTGGTCGTAATCTGGGTGGGTGCTCATGGATTGGTGGCTGGTGCGGTTCCCCGTATCTTATCCAGAGCCTGAAACAGCGCGGCGCGGTCGGGCGAAGGAGATTCGGGTGAGAGCGGCGAGTCGGTCGCCGAATGGGACGCGGTCTCGAACGGTCTCGGACGGTTCCCGCAGACGCGGGAAACGCATCGTATCACGCGAGTTCGGCTATCTGCTCACGGTCAGCGGGCTATCCCCCGGCGGAGACAGCCGCCGACGTACACGGAAAGTACGCGCTCCGACCTTATCCGGATTTTCCCTACGAATCATCGGCTCCGGGACGGCCGATAACTTGGAATCGAAACAGCACGGTGCATCCCGAACCCCATCGGGCGCACGCGGGCGTGGACGCAGCAATCACAACTGGTACACCGGTGTCCCCCCAATTACCGTGCATGAACGAGCACCACGGTGAACCGAGGTGGGACAGATGAATCGGCGACGAGCCGACGCGGTCGTCGGCGCGCTCGTCGCTGGCACCGTTCTCATCGGCGGAGCGCTCAGTTGGCAGGCGTACCAGCGACAGCAGGCGTTCGAGCAGATGGGGTCGATGATGGATATGGGAACGTCGATGGGGGCCGTTCACGGGACGAACCCGCTGTGGTACGTCCTCGGGACAGTCCTCGCCGCGACCGTCATCGGCGGCGGGTATCTCGCGGTTCGAGACGCGCTCAACGGTGCGGACGCGAGCGAGCGCGTCCAGAACCGGACGGCAGATCCGACCGACCGTGAGCGGTCCGAACCGCCGGCGGAAGTCGGCCAATCGGAGGAGACGAGTACCTCGACGTCACACCCGCGGACTCGCGTGTTGGACCTCCTGCCGGAGGACGAGCGTCGCGTCCTCGAACCGGTCGTTTCCTCCCCGGGTATCACGCAAATCGAACTCCGGGACCGCTCTGACTTCTCGAAGAGCAAGGTGAGCCAGACGGTGAGCGCCCTCGAAAAACGCGGGTTGCTGTACCGCGAGCGCCAGGGACGGACGAATCTATCCGAGTGACGAGCTACAGCAGAACCAAGCGCCGTAGCCGACTGCCGCGGCGTCTCCTCGCCCGCGGGTCGCCCAAACGAGATGGACTGCGAGTGCGAAAAAAATCCCAACACCGACGAATTCGGTGGGGATGAACGGTCTCGTTTCTGAAAAACGATTAGAACGACGTATAAACGTTCTCGAACGCTCTCAGGGATGGATTCACACCCAGCGAGATAACTCCGAAGCGGTCCTACGACCAACCGAGGAGAAACACAATGACCAACTTCGAACTCGGCCGCTGGCTACTCGTGGCGCTCGCAATCGCCGGACTCGCAGTCGCCGCGCCCGTCGTCAGTGCACACGGCGACGGACCGACCGCAGACGACGCACCCCCGGCCGACGGAACCGCCGCCGACTGGGCGGCGTGGATGGAATCGCAGATGGCCGAACACATGGGACCGGAGAGCGTCGAGTGGATGGAGTCGCACATGGGCGTGACCGTCGACGAGATGGCCCGATACATGGCAGACAACCACGACGACAGGACGCACGGACAGGGCGGATGGATGTACGGTCAGAGCGGCGGAACGTACGGTCAGAGCGGAGGGATGTACGGACAGGGCCACTGCTGACGGCCCTGGCCGACTGAATCGCCTCGACAGAACACCGCAATCCACCGATTCGAAATAATGACACAACGTGACACTCACCTCGGGCGTACTGCTCGCCGACTCGCGATGCTTGCGGTCCCGCTACTGGTCGCGGCGACCGGCACGGCCGCCGCCATGGGCGGCGGATACGGCGGTGGCATGAGGGGCGGTAGTTGGGGACTCTTCGGCGGCGGGATGGGCCTCTGGGGACTCCTCTGGATGGGGTTACTGCTCGTGGTTCCGCTGTACCTCGTCTTCGCCCTCGGGAAGCGGCGGGAGAGCGAACCCGACGAACGGCCGCTGTCGGTCCTTCGAACCCGCTACGCGCGCGGCGAACTCTCCGACGACGAGTTCGAACGGCGGCGCGAACGGTTGAAGCGCTCCGAATAGAGTCGTGGAGTCAGGGGGAAGGCCCCCTCTCGGAGCGGTCAATGGGGGGTACAGACCGACGGACGCGACCGCACAAGCTGTCGGTAGGTCAACGGGTTTTTGAACTCGTCAACTGAGATGTGAAGTATGGTTTACGAGACTGGAAACCCGACGGTCGACGACGCGGTGCGGCGAGTGCTCGACGGCGAGGAACTCGACCGGACCGACGGCGTGGCGCTCATCGCACAGCCGGCCGAGCCCCTCGCGGCGGGGGCCGACTACGTCCGCTCGGTCCGCTCCGACGGGACCGTGGACGCCTGTTCCATCGTCAACGCGAAGGCCGGCGATTGCGCCGAGGACTGCGGCTTCTGCGCGCAGTCGGCGCACTTCGACACCGGTGTCGAGACGCACGGGTTTCTCGGGCCGGAAGCGGTGTTGGACGCCGCGCGCCGTGCCGAGCGCGACGGCGCACAGCGATTCGGCATCGTCGTCGCCGAGAAGGGCGTCTCGAAGGAGCGCCGGCCCGACGAGTGGGCGGAGGTGCTGGCGGCGATTCGACTCGTCCGCGACGAGACGAGCGTCGAAATCGACGCCTCGCTCGGCCTGCTCACCGAGGAGGAGGCGCGAATCCTCGCCGACGAGGGCGTGAACCACTACAACCACAACATCGAGACCTCGCCTCGGTACTTCGACGAGGTGGTCGGAACCCACGACTTCGAGGACCGGCTCGTGACGCTTCGTCGGGCGAAAGACGCCGGGATGGACCTCTGTGCCGGCGTCGTCCTCGGGATGGGCGAGACGCCGGCGGACCGCGTCGACGCCGCTATCGAACTTCAGAAAGTCGGCGTCGAGTCGCTACCGGTGAACGTGCTCAATCCCGTTTCCGGGACGCCGCTCGGCGACGCCGACCACGCGGACATCACGACGACGGAACTCGTCAAGGCCGTCGCGGTCTACCGACTGCTCCACCCCGACGCGCGCGTCCGGCTGACCGGCGGGCGGGAGGTCAACCTCGCGCCCGACGAGCAACACCTGCCGTTCGAGGCCGGCGCGGACGGCGTCCTCACCGGCGATTACCTGACGACCGACGGCCAGTCGCCGGCGGCGGACATCGAAGTGGTCGAGCGGGCGGGGCTCGAACCGAACCGCGCGGTCAACGACTTCGACGTGGACGCGGTCAAGCGCCGGGAGTCCGGAGACGACTGAGGGACAGGGGACCGTCGAACCGCCGAATCGCCGAACCATCGAATTATCGAATCGCCGCCAGAGACGCGCCGCTCACCCAAGGGGTTGTGCCGAGACAGGAGCGAGATGACCTGCCGGTGGGGCGCTCGGTTTGACGCGACGACGTCCGTATTTTATACAGCAATCAGAGCAGTATGGGGCACACCATAGAACAACGTATGTCTAATTATCTTGCTTATAATAGTAAAATTTAAACTATATGTTCGGATATGTCCCGGTACATGCCTGAGAATGGCCCTGACGGCGAGCGAGCCGAAACGACGAACCGAACTGTCGGACGCACAACCAGTCGACGCGGATTCCTCGCAACGGCGGGGGCCGTCGGCGTCGCGGGACTCGCGGGCTGTTCCGGCGGGAGCAACTCGCCGACCGGAACCGAGGGCGGGAGCACCGAACAGTCGGGAACGACGGCCGGCGCGTCCGGCGCACAGGACGTGACGATTTCGTTTTGGCACATCTTCGGCGGCGAACTCGGCCAGACGCTGGGAGACATGGCCGCCGAGTTCTCGCAGCAGAACGACGGAATCACCATCGAGGCGGTCAACAACGGCGGCTACAGGCAGAACCTCAACCAGTCGCTACAGGCGTCACGGGCGGGAGACCCGCCGGGAATCGTCCAGATATTCGAGGTCGGAACGCGACTCGCGCTCGACAGCGGCTCGTTCACGCCGGTCGAGGAGATTCTGCCGGAGGACAAAATCGACTTCGACGACTTCCTGCCGTCGGTCCTGAACTACTACCGCATCGACGGGACGCTGAACTCGATGCCGTTCAACTCCTCGAACACCGTCATGCTCTACAACAAGAGCGCGTTCGAGGAGGCCGGCCTCGACCCCGAGAGCCCGCCGCGGAGCCTCGCGGAGGTCCGGCAGGCCGCACAGACCATCGTCGACCAGACCGACATGGAGAGCGGAATCAGCTGGCCGAACCACACGTGGATGCAGGTCGAACAGCAGTTCGCCAAGCAGGACCAGGTGCTCGTGAATCAGGAGAACGGCCGCGACGGTCGGCCCGACCAGACGTTCTTCAACTCCGAGGCGGGGCGTCGCGTCTACTCCTGGTGGAAGGGGATGGCCCAAGACGGCCTCTATCTCAACCCCGGCATCGAGGCGTGGGGCGAAGCGCGGCAGGCGTTCCTCACCGGGAAGGTGCCGATGCTGTGGGACTCCACGTCCAACATCGTCTCGATGCAGTCCGGCGCGAAGGAGAACGGCTTCGAACTCGGCTCCGGCTACCTGCCGACGCCCGACGGCGCGAACACCGGCGTCGTCATCGGCGGGGGGTCGCTGTGGGTGCCCGACGCCCTCTCCGACGAGAAGAAGCGGGCCGCGGGTGAGTTCATCGCCTACGTCACCCAGACCGAACAGCAGGCGCGGTGGCACCGCAACAGCGGCTACTTCCCGGTCCGACAGAGCTCCATCGACCGGCTCACGGACGACGGGTGGTTCGAGAACAACCCCAACTTCAGCACGGCGTTCGACCAGCTACAGGACACCGAGGACACGCCCGCGACGCGCGGCGCGGTGATGGGCGTGTTCCCCAAGAGCCGGTCGATTAACGAGGAGATATCCGTCAGCATCATCAACGACCAACTCGGCGTCGAAGAGGGGCTGTCGCGGATGGACACGCAGGTCGGCGAAGCGCTCTCCGGGTACAACGGCAACTACGACGGGAGCCAGTAGGCTCTCCCCGCCACGTCAGTTACATGTCTACTGCCACAAAACCGTACGACTCGACGCTTCAGGCGGCGCTGTTGTTACTCCCGACAGCGGCGGTACTCGTCGCGTTCCTGTACTACCCCGCGCTCGAAACGTTCCGTCTCAGCCTCTACGAGACGCTGTTTCTCGGACAGCGACAGACGTGGACCGGGCTCGGGAACTTCGTCACCCTGCTCACCTCGGGCACCTACCAGTACAGCTTCTTCGTCACGGTCGCGTTCGCGGCGGTCGTCGTCTTCGGGACGCTCGGCGTCTCGCTGTTGATCGGCTACATGATATTCTCCGTCGACGTCCGAACGTCCGTCTATCTCGTCGCCGCGATTTGGCCGTACGCGCTCCCGCCGGCGGTCGCCGCGGTTCTCCTGAACTTCATCCTCCATCCGAACCTCGGCATCTTCACCCACTACCTCGAACTCCTGACGCCGCTCACCTTAGACTGGTTCAACGACGGCCCGCAGGCGTTCGCCATCCTCGCGGTCGTCGCCGTCTGGAAACAGCTCGGCTACAACATCATCTTCATCGTCGCCGCGCTGAACAACATCCCCGAGATACTGACGGAGAACGCGCGCATCGACGGCGTCGGCCGGTTCAGAATGCTGTACAAGGTGTACGTGCCGATGATTGCACCGACGATGACGTTCCTCGTCGTCATGAACACGATATACGCGTTCTTCTCGACGTTCCCGCTCGTGGACCTGATGACGAGCGGCGGGCCGAGCGACGCCACGAACTTCCTGATATTCAAGCTCTACCGCGACGCCTTCCAGTTCAACAGCCTCGGGCTGGCGTCCGCGCAGTCCGTGATTCTGTTCGTCGTCGTGTCGGTGCTGATGTACGTCCAACTTCGGTTCGCGTCGGGCTACGGGCGGTACGGAGGATAACGAGATGGCCACAGAGACAGACACCACGACGTTCAACGCGAGACAGCTCGCGCACCGACTCCCCGACGACGCGCTGCTACACGGCGGCATCGTCTTCGCAATCCTCCTGATGGCGTCGCCGCTGCTGCTCGCGATTATCATGAGCACGCAGTCGACGACGGAGGTGTATCAGGTGACGAACCTCGGCCTCGGGTCGAGAGGCCTCTCGAACTACTCGGACGCGCTCGTGAACTACGACTTCAGCACGTACATGCTGAACTCGTTCGTGATGAGCGTCATCGTCGTCGTGGGGAAGGTCACGCTCTCGCTTTTCGCGGCGCTCGCGCTCGTCTACTACCGCTTCCCGTACGAGCGGGCGGTGTTCATGTTCATCCTGCTGACGCTGTTGTTGCCGGTGCCGGTTCGAATCGTCCCGCTGTTCCAGTTGATGGCCGACCTCGGGTGGACGAACTCCCTGTTGGCGTTGACCGGGCCGTACATCGCGAGCGCGACGGCCGTGTTCCTCTTTCGCCAGCAGTTCATGGGAATCCCGGCCTCGCTCGTCGAGGTCGCGCGCCTCGACGGCGTCGGCCCGCTCACCTTCCTGTTCAGGGTGCTCATCCCGATGTCGAGAGGGATGATCGCCGGGGTGTGCGTTATCACGTTCATCTACACGTGGAACCAGTTCCTCTGGCCGCTGGTCGTCGTGACCGACAAGAGCAGTCAGGTCGTCCAAGTCGGGATTCGGTACCTCCAGGGCTCCGCGCAGGCGGGGCTGACGCAGTGGGGGCTCATCATGGCCGGCGCGGTGCTCGCGTTGCTCCCGCCGCTCGCGGTGCTCGTCGTGCTACACCGACCGCTCCTGCGAACGCTCACCATCCAACAGAAATAGCGAACTCACCATGTCAGACATCACGATTCAGAACCTACGGAAGACGTACGACGACGTGCGCGCCGTGAAGGGTATCGACCTCGAAATCGACGACGGGGAGTTCCTCGTCGTCGTCGGCCCCTCGGGGTGCGGGAAATCCACGACGCTCCGAATGCTCGCCGGCCTCGAATCGGTGACGGACGGCTCCATCGCCATCGGCGACCGCGTCGTCAACGAGGTGCCGCCGAAGGACCGAAGCATCGCGATGGTGTTTCAGAACTACGCGCTGTACCCCCACATGACGGCGGCGGAGAACATGAAATTCGGCATGAAATCGGCCAGCGAGTTCTCCGCCGACGAAATCGAGCGCCGCGTCGAACAGGCAACCGAGACGCTCGGAATCGCGCATCTCCGCGACCGGAAGCCGAAGGAACTCTCCGGCGGGGAGCGGCAGCGAGTCGCCATCGGCCGGGCGCTCGTCCGCGAACCGGACGTGTTCCTGATGGACGAGCCGCTTTCGAACCTCGACGCGAAGCTCCGGGTGCAGATGCGCGCCGAGTTGCTCAAGCTCCACCGCGACCTCGATACGACGACCGTCTACGTCACCCACGACCAGACGGAGGCGATGACGCTCGGCGACAGAGTCGCCGTGCTCGAAGACGGGAAACTCCAGCAGGTCGCGCCGCCCCAAGAGCTGTACGACTACCCGACGAACCGGTTCGTCGCGGGCTTCGTCGGCGAGCCCGCGATGAACTTCGTTCCGGTGGCGGTCCGTCGGCAACGCGGTGAACACGTCGCCGAAGCGCCGGGACTCTCGCTTACGCTCCCCGCCGGGTCCGGACTGGACGACGTGGACGACGACGGTCTCACGCTCGGCGTCAGACCCGAAGACGTGTCTCTCGTCTCGAACACCGCCGGGGCGTCGGAGTCGTTCACCGCCGAGGTGACGGTCACCGAACCGCTCGGCGAGCTCCTGCTCTTGCACTGTCGCCTCGGCGACGAGGAGATTCGGGTCAAGGTCGAGCCGCGAAGCCGAATCACGGCCGGCGACACCGTCGAACTCGCCGTCGATACGGACCGTCTGCACCTGTTCGATTCGAGCGGCGACGCCGTCTACCACTCGTCGGTTCCCGAGCGGGCGACCGAGAGCGTCGCGGCCGATTGACGAGGCGAGCGGCGAAGCGAGCGCAGGGCGCGCCGCTACCGCCCGTCGAACGATTCGGGTGACAGGTCGAGGCCCGCCCGCTCCTCATCGGTGAGTTCTTCGAGAACGCTCGTCCCGGAGCCGGGCTTCGAGTCCCACGACCAGTCCTCGTGGAGGCGGAGGCGGCCGTCGCCCAGTCGCTCGATGCGGTCCGTGGAGTGGCCGGTCGCGGTCGTCCCGTCTTCGGTGACGTGAGAGTACCGGAAGTCGAGCGTGTCGCCGAGGTGGCGGCCGACGAGGTGGCCCAACCTGACGGTTCCGCCGCGGTACGTCGCGTGAAGCAGGTCGTCGGACTGGTCGAACCAGAAGTAGGTGTCGCCGCCGACGTCGCCGCTCTCGGCGTTGGCGACCGATTTGAAGACTCGTCCGTCGAGCGACGGCGCGTGAGATTCGGGCATAGTCCGTGTGCGAGGCCGAACGATATGAGTGGTCCGCCGAGACGCGCGAGATACCCGCTTGTCTCCCGACCGACCGTCACGACCCGTCACGACCCGTCGGTCAGTGGCTCCCCCGGTCCCCCGAGCCGCCGTCAGAGCCGGTTTCGACCGCGTCAGTCGCCTTATCGATGCCTCTCTTGGCCTTCTCCTCGCTCACCTTCGTCCGCTTTCCGACTTGTTTGGCGACTTCGTCTTCGCGTCCCTCTACGAGGCCGAGCAGCCGTCGAAGCTTGCTCATCACGCCCATAGCGTCGGCGGTAACGACTCCTCGGAAGAAAAGGTGGCGGCCGTCGAACGAACACGGCGGGTTCCGAGAGCACACGCCGATGAAATATAAATAATCAGATATACATTTGAAATTGGTATTTCACGGGGAGCCACTTCGAATCTCGATTCGTGGTTCGGGGGTACGAGGGAACGAACAAGAGAGGCGAACGGGCCGCAACGACGGTTAGTTCGACGTTTACGGGGTCTTTTCGGGGGCGAATCGCAACGACCCGAACCAGCGTTGGTCGGTACCGGAAACCGAGTCGAAAATCGGAGCGAACGGGATATATTGTGCTCTTCACCGTTTCAGCGTTCAAATAGTGACGTTTCTGATATCGTCGAACGCGAGTCGAGAGATAGCCTCTCAGAAACGAATTATTACTGGATTCCGATAGTACAGAAGACTAGTCTTGTATTCGATAGTATTGATACGCCGGCCGTAATCGAGAGCGTTCGGTCACTGCGTCCGAACGCCCGTTCAGGCGGGTGGAGCGGTACGAGAATATATTACAGACGTACGAGCGTAATTTGTTGATTCGTAGTAATAATCCAGCGGAGAGCGCGGCTGTAACTATCGTGGGTATATAACGTTCGGCGATTCCGAACGCCCGAGGACGCTCGACCGCGGAGAGTGACGCGGGGCGGTCCCACCCGAGTCACGCGAGCGCGAGCTCCAGTTCGAACTCGCTGACGATGTCTCTAACCGTGTGTGCGAGTTCGGCTTTCCTGTCCTCGCCGGTCACCGAGTGAGCCGGTCCCGTGACGCTGAAACCGCCGATAACGTCGCCGGAGCGCCGCGTCGCGGCGACGCCGATGGCGTAGAGTTCGTTGAAGTTCTCGGCGCGGTTGACGGCGTAGCCCTGCTCGCGGACGCGCTCCAGTTCCTCGAACAGCGCCTCGCGGTCGGTGGTGGTGTTTTCCGTCTCCCGCGGGAGGCCCCACCGGTCGATTATCTGTTCGATGCGCGGCTCCGGGAGTTCCGCGAGAATCGCCTTCCCGACGGCGGTGTTGTGCAGGAACAACCGGTTACCGAGTTGCTCGTGGGACCACCCCATCTTACTCCCCGACGCGGTGTGCAGGAAGACGGCCTTCCCGCCCATCTCGACGGTGAAAATCGACCGGAGGCGTGTCTCTTCGAACAGTCGCTCGGTGAACTGTCGCGCGAGGACGAACGCCGGCTCCCGCGTCCGGACTTGGTTCCCCAATCGGAGCAGTTCCGGACCGATAAAGTAGAAATCGCCCTCTTTGATGACGAACTGTTCCTGCTTGAGCGTCGCGAGGTGACCGTGAATCGTGCTCTTGGGCTTGTCCATCCGCTCGGCGATTTCGGAGACTCTCGCGCCGTCTATCGCTTCGAGTTGCTTCAGAATCGCTATCGAAGTGGCGGTCGTCCGAAGCGTCGTGGGCGAGTCATCCGTTGGCATACCTCGATATCTTCGGCCACGTATTTAAAGTTCAGGAAGGCCGAACGGCCGGTCGGCGACGCGGCGCGGCGCGGTCCGCCGGGCACAGCGTCGGCGAGCGCGTTCATCCCTCGACTTCGACCCAGCCGCCGCGCTCTCCGGACTCGTAGGCCGCGTCGAGGACGCGCAGCAGTTGCACGGCGTCGTCGACCGTCGCGGGCACGTCGCCGGTGTCGTAGCCCGCGAAGTAGTCCTCGAAGTAGTCCTGTACGAAGTCGCCCCACGCCGGGAACCGGTCGTAGGTGAACTCGAACTCGACGGTCCGTTTCGGCGCGGCGGTCCAGTCGGGGTGCTCCGAGGTGATGTCGAGCGGGACCGTGGGTTCGTGCTGCAGCGAGTCGTGGTGCAGCGGCGTCAGCGCCTGCGCGTCGGTGCCGTAGATGCCGAGGTGCGTGTCCTTGCCGCGGTCGCTCAGGTAGTAGCCGGTGTGATACGTGCCGAGCGTCCCGCTTTCGGTCTCGAACTGGAGGACCGCCCCGGCTTCCACGTCCGCCTCGACCGCGTCGTGGAATCGGGCGTTCACCCGCGCGATGGGGTCGTCGAGAATCCACGGCATCACGTCGACCCAGTGCGGACCGATCCACTGGAGCGCGCCGCCGCGACTCGTCTCTCGGTCGTAGAGGTAGTGGTCGGTGTCCCGGTAGGAGAGCTGGCTGGCGTTGAAGCGGCCGTCGAGCGTCCACACGTCGCCGAAGAAGCCCTCCGAAACCCGGTCGCGGAGCGTCATCGCGACGGGGTTGCGACGGTAGTACATCGTCGGCGAGACGGTCACGCCGAGTTCGTTGGCCCGCTCGGCGATGGCTTCGAGGTCGGCGGCGGTCCGGGCGATGGGCTTCTCGCTGATGACGTGGACGCCGTTTTCGACGGCGCTCTCGACGATTGCCGGCGTCTCGTCGCTCCGGTGGGTTATCCACGCCACGTCGACGTCGGCGTCTGAGACGAGTTCGTGAGGGTCCTCGTACACCGCCGCGCCGCCGACGAGGTCCGCCATGTCCTGTCCCTCGGTCGTGATTTCGTCGGGTCGGTCGTCCATCGCCGCGATATTCGCCACGTCGACCCGTCGTCCCGGTTCGCAGACCGCGGTAATCGTCGCGTCCAACTCGCTCGCGACGGCGAAGTAAGGGTCCCGGTGGTGGTGGTCGATACCGATGTATCCGATGTTCGCACCCATACACGTAGTTCATAGAAAATAATTTAAAAATATGTGGGTACGGGCAAGATAGCCGGCGGCGAACGGGGTGGCGGCGGACGGTGCGTCGGCCTCGTGCGGTCAGCGCCGCGGCGTCTCGACCCGCCGGGACCACGACCGGAGCCACGGGCGGGTTCCGCCGTTGGGGACGTTCAGTTCGTGGCTGTTGACCGGGAGGTCCGGGTAGCCGCCGACCCGCTTTTGGCTGTCGACGAGATAGCTCGCGCCGAGTTCGACGTGTTCGAGGATGCGCTCGTCGGTCGCGGTCCGGTCGGCGGGCCGCGCGCCGACGTTTGCGAGGTTGTGTTCGAACGTCCGGTCCGACGGCATCGCGGCCAGTCCGTCGGGCCAGAGCGGCCGCTCGTCGACCACGGTCACGTCGTCGTCGACCATCGCCACGTCGTCGTCGTCGGTGACGTTGTCTTCGAGGTACACCACGGCCGTGTCCACGCCGTCCTCGGCGAAGACGTTCGCCTTCTCCGAGTTGGGCTGGAGGTAGGCGTTGCCGACGATGCTCGCCTCGGTGTCGGGGTCCAACCACGTTCCGTCCTCGAAGTCGTACATCACGTTGTTGACGACGACGCTCTCGGTTCCCTCCTTGAGTCTGGGGTGGCGGTCGGTGTTGAACGCCCAGACGTTCCCCAGCATGGCGACGTTCTTCGCGTCGTTGCCGATGAGCGAGCCGTAGCCGTGTTCGCCCTTCGGGTGGACCGAGTCGTCGAGCGCCTCGGCGACGAGGCAGTTCGAGACGGTCGTGTCGGCGGTCTCGTAGCCGACCGAGAGACACTCGTCGACGCTCCACGAGGCAGAGACGTGGTCGATGACGTTGTTCTCCGTCTCGTCGGCCGTGTTGACCGTGTCGAGCGCCCAGTCCTCTGTCGGTTCATCGATGCCCGCGTCGCCGAGTCGAACCCGAACGTGCTGGAGGACGCAGTCGCTCGCCGCGATATTCACGCGTCCTTTGACCAGCGTGACGCCCGGCGAGGGCGCGGTCTGACCCGCGATGTAGCACTTGTCGTACGGAATCGGGAGGTCGCGCACGCCGAGGTCGATTGTACCGCTGGTCTCGAAGACGACCAGTCGCTCGCCGTCGACGGTGACCGCCTTCTCCAGTTGGCGGCGCGTCGGCTCGGTTATCACGATGACCGGCGTGTCGTCGTCGAGCCACGGGGCCGCATCGGCGAACCCGTCACTCGGTCCGAACTGCGACGCGCTGTCCGGGCCGGCGTCGGCCGGGACCTCGCTGTTCGACGGGCTCGGCGTGCTGAACGTGGAGACTGCGCCCCATGCAGTATCGCCGTCTGCCGTGTCGGCCACCGCGCGCACCTCGTAGTAGCGGCGTTCCGTCAGGTCGTCAGCCTCGACGTTGAACGCGCCCGACGAGGTGAGTTGCGTCGATTCCGTGGTCTGCCACGCTTCGGTCGGTACCTCCCGATACTCGAAGTAACAGTCCGCGGAATCGGCACCGCCGAGGTCGCCGAGTTCGCCGGTGAGCGTCGCGGAGTCGGGACCGACGTCGGTCACGTCGCCGGTCGAGACGAGCGGGACGCCCGTCGTGTTCTCCACGCTCCCCGCGACGTCGACGTCGCCGATATCGCGGTTCCGGTCGGGTTCGACGCCCGAGAGGCTCTGAAACGTCGCCGTCGCGAGCGTCCCCGAGAGGTGACTGGTGACGGCCAGTCCGACGTAGACGCTGTCGCCCAGCGAGATGTCGTCGGCCCCGAGCGTGTTAATCGACGTCCACGTCTCGCCGTCCGTGGAGCGGTACGTCTCTATCGTGTCGCCGTGTCGCGTGAGGCGGAGCCAGTCGGCCGATGTGCCGCCGACGCTATCCGTCTCAGCGCCGTCTTCGGGCCGATACTGCATCGACGCCTCGCCGTTGGGTCGCCGGCGGACCATGACGTTCTTCGAGTCGGGGTCGAGCGACTCGCGGACCATCGGACCCGCCTTCGTCCAACTTTCGACGTTGTCGATGCCGGTGTTCTGGACGGCGACGTCGAAGTCGCCGCTCAGCTCCGTGTAGTGGTAGTGGAACGCGTCGGCCGTCCCCCAGATGTCGTCGCCGCCGCCTCGCATCGTAATCACGGTCGCGGCCGCGGCACTGCCGCCGAAGAGGCCAGTCGTCGCCGCACCGATACTCCCGGCTCCGAGCACGCGGAGGAACGTTCTCCTATCAGGTTTCATGAGCGTATCACTCGAACAGATAACATATTCAACGATTGTTATAATTTACGGCGGCCTCGAACCCCGGCGGCCGGAAGTACATAAAGTTCGAACCAGTCGAACAGATTCCGTCGTTTCGGGGGCGAGATAACGGGATAGAGCCGAATGTATTACAGACATATGTTTGTAACACATTGTTCATTGCTTATAAAGTTCGGAGAGTTCGAATCGGTATGCGAATCGCTCGCGGCGCGGGCGGGGACCCGCTCTCACGCGGGGTGCGATGAGTCAGATTCACGACGAAGAGCCGTTCGAGCGCGCGAATCGCCGTCCATTGGGAACCCGATTCATGCAAAAGGTTATTACGCTCCGACAATCAGGTTGGTGCAACGAGTCAGCCCATGCAAGAGCTAGGTATCATTATGAACGGCGTGACCGGCCGGATGGGAACGAATCAGCATCTCATCCGCTCTATCGTCGCGCTGCGCGAGGAGGGCGGCGTGGAACTTCCCAGCGGGGAACGGGTGATGCCGGACCCGATTCTCGTCGGCCGCAACGAACGCAAACTCCGCGAACTGAGCGAGGAACACGGCATCGACCGCTGGACCGTCGACCCCGACCTCGAAACGTGTCTCGACGGCGACGACGAGGTGTACTTCGACTCGCAGATTACTCCCCGCCGGCCGGACAGCGTCATGAAGGCCATCGACGCCGGAAAGCACGTCTACTGCGAGAAACCGCTGGCGAGCGACCTCAGCGCCGCGCTCGACGTGGCCGGGATGGCCGAAGACAGCGACGTGAAACACGGCATCGTGCAGGACAAACTCTGGCTCCCGGGGCTGTTGAAGCTCCAGCGGCTCATCGAACAGGACTTCTTCGGCGATATCCTCTCCGTGCGCGTCGAGTTCGGCTACTGGGTGTTCACCGGGCACGGACAGGAGGCACAGCGCCCCTCGTGGAACTACCGGGCCGAGGACGGCGGCGGCATCGTCGACGACATGTTCTCCCACTGGAGCTACGTGCTGGAGAACCTCTTCGGCGAGGTGGAGTCCGTCCGCTGTCTCCAGAAGACCCACATCGACGAGCGAATCGACGAGGACGGCGAGCCGTACGAGGCGACCGCCGACGACGCCGCCTACGCCATCATGGAACTGGAAGACGACATCGTCGCCCAGCTCAACTCCTCGTGGACCGTCCGCGTCAACCGCGACGACCTCCTCGAAATTCAGGTCGACGGGACCGACGGCAGCGCGGTCGCCGGCCTGCGCGACTGCAAGACGCAGGGCCACGCGAACACGCCGAAACCGGAGTGGAACCCGGACACGCCGAAGGAACACGACTTCTACGAGGACTGGACGGGCGTCCCGAACAACCGGGTGTTCGAGAACGCGTTCAAGCTCCAGTGGGAGAAGTTCATCCGCCACGTCGTCGCCGACGAGCCGTTCCCGTGGGACTTCACCGCCGGAGCGCGCGGCGTCCAACTCACCGAGGCGAGCTATCGGTCCTCCGAGGAGGGCCGCCGCGTCGTTCTCGACGACCTCAACGCGTAGAAAAGCCCCCCGACGAACAGTTTTATGTCGAACTCGGCCGTCGAGTGGCGCATGCACACAGATGGCGACGAGAACCCCACAGACTGGCTCTCCGTGCCGGAGGACGTTATCCTCGAAGCGTGCGGAAACCCCCCGCTCCCCGAGTTAGGCGTCATCGAACAGCTCTGGGAGACGGAGCCGATTCCGGAAGCCGAGGTCCCGGAGGCGGCCGCGAGCGCCGTCGCCGCGCTGTCGTTCGCGGACGTTCCCGACGGCGGCGAGGTCGCACTCGGGGTCGGGAGCCGCGGTATCGCGAACATACCCGAAATCGTCGCGGGCGTCGTCGACGCCGTCTCCGAGGCGGGCTACGAGCCGTTCGTCTTCCCCGCGATGGGGAGCCACGGCGGCGCGACCGGCGAGGGACAGCGGGAGATGCTGAACGAACTCGGCGTCACCGAAGCACGAATCGGCTGTGAGATTCGGTCCAGCATGGAGGTCGTGGAGGTCGGGCGCACGCCGGACCGCGACGTGCCCGTCGTCGCCGACGCCAACGCGGCGGGCGCGGACGCCATCGTCCCCATCAACCGCGTCAAGCCCCACACCGACTTCGACGGCGAGGTCGAAAGCGGGCTGTCGAAGATGCTCGTCATCGGCATGGGCAAACAGCGCGGCGCGCAGATCGCCCACAAGTGGGCGGTCGACTGGTCGTTCCGGCGGATGATTCCCGAGATAACCGAGCAACTCTTGGACTCGCTTCCCATCGTGGGCGGCGTCGCCATCGTGGAAGACCAGCACGACGACACCACGCTGGTCGAGGGCGTCCCCCCGTCGGGCTTCCTCGACCGCGAGCGCGAACTGCTCGAAACCGCGTACGAACTGATGCCGAAGCTCCCGTTCGAGGAGCTCGATTTGGTCGTGTTCGACCGACAGGGCAAGGAGATTAGCGGGCAGGGGATGGACACGAACGTCATCGGCCGCCGGCCGTTCTCCATCAACGAGCCCGCCCCCGAGAAGCCGAACGTCAAGCGCATCTACACCCGCGGACTGACCGACAAGACCCACGGCAACGCGATGGGCGTCGGGTCGGCGGACGTGATTCACGAGGACATCGTCGCCGAGTTGGACGCGGGGACGACGCTCATCAACGCGCTCACCGCGAGCACCATCCGCGGCGTGAAGCTCCCGCCCGTCGTCGAGACCGACCGCGCGGGCGTGGTCGCGGCGCTGTCGACCATCGGCGTCGTCGACCTCGACACGGTCCGGGTCGTCCGCGCGGCCGACACCATGCACCTCCACCGGCTGTACGCCTCGCCGGCGCTGGTCGAGGAGGCCCGCGACCGCGACGACCTGCGCGTGGTCGAGGAGCCCTCGGCGATTGCGTTCGAAGACGGCCAGTTCGCCGCGCCGTCGCTCCGGGACTGAAGCGCGGAAGCGTCTTTTTCGAAAAATCGAGTGCGTCGGGCGTCGCCTACCGCTCGACCGGTTCCGGCTGCACCGGGACGACGGCTTCGGCCATGTCGCCGTAGTTGCCGGCGAGGAGCACCGAAGACTCGCCGTCGCCCTCGTCGCGGACGTGAGCGAACGGTTCGCCGTCCTCGGGGGCGACGCAGCCGCCGATTCGGAGGTGTTCGACGCCGTCCGCCTCGACTGCCGGCCCCTCGTCGGACTGGGCTTCGAAGCCGTCGAGAACCACGGTCGAACTCGCTTCCGCGGTCAGCGGGGTTCCGCCCCCGTCGGGGACCGTCACGCGAACGTCGTTGAACGAGACGCTGCCGAGCGACTTACAGAAGACGCCGTGTCGCTGGTCGTAGCCCTTCGCCATCGCCGGCGAGAGGTCCGAGGCGTCGAACGGGCGGGTCGCGTCGATGTCCACGTCGGTAAAGGAGATGCTCTCGAAGCGCCGTTCGGGAAGGCCCGCGAGGAACGCCGCCGACTCGACCTCCTCGGCGGTGATGTGGTGGAAGTCGACGTTGCGGACGTTCGGCGTCGCCTCGGTGACGGGCTCGGGGTCGCTGTCGATGTCCGTCTGGTAGTAGCCGTTGATGACGAACGGGCAGGCGACGCGGCGCATGACGATGGTGTCGAACCGGAGGTCCTCGACCGTCCCGCCGCGGCCGCGCTTGGACTTGATGCGGATGCCGCGGTCGGTGTCGGTGAAGGTGCAGTTCGTGACGGTGACGTGTCGCACGTCGCCGGCCGTCTCGCTCCCGATGACGACGCCGCCGTGGCCGTGTTCGACCGTGCAGTTCGTCACGACGACGTTCTCGGTCGGGCGACCGACCTCGCGGCCCTCCTCGTCCTTGCCGGACTTCAGGCAGATGGCGTCGTCGCCGGCGTCGATGTGGGTGTCGCTGACCCTGACGAACCGCGAGGAGTCGATGTCGATGCCGTCGCCGTTCGGGGCGTCCGGCGGGTTCTGAATCGATACGTCGTGAATCGTCACGTCCTCGGAGTAGACGACGTGCGTGTTCCAAAACGGGGAGTTCCGAAGCGTCACGCCGGAGACGGTCACGTTCTCACAGCCGTCTATCTGGAGCAGCGGCGGGCGCACCGTGAACGTGCTCACCTCGTCCTGCTGGTTGCCGCGCCGAATCTCTTCGAGTCGCTCGGCGAGTTCGGAGGGGTACTGTTCGGGCGGTAACGACACGAACTCCCACCAGTAGGAGCCGCCGCCGTCGATGACGCCCTCGCCGGTGATGGTGACGTTGGAGGCGTCGGCCACGTGGAGACACGGGTGGAAGCCGTCTTGGTCCCACCCCTCCCATCGGCTCTCGACCGTCGGGAACTCGGTGAAGTCCTCGACGAACCGGAGTTCCGCGCCGTTCGCCAGCCTGAGAGTCGTGTCGTCGCCGACGCGGAGCGGGGCGCTTCGGTACGTCCCCGGCGGGAGATACACCTCGCCGCCCTCGCCGGCGCAGTCGTCGAGCGCCGCCTGAATCGCCGCCGTGTCGAGCGAATCGTCGTCGTCGGTACCGTAGTCACGCACGTTCCGCTGTTCGAGAGTCACGCCTCAAGCATCCGCGAGCGAATTGATAAACGTTGTGCCGGGGTAACACGACGCAGCACGGCCTGTCCCCGTGGGGAGGGGTACGGCGAGTCGGCTCAGAGTCGGTCGCGCAGGAAGGGCCACGCGCCGGCCTCGAAGAAGCGGTGGCCGCCGTCGCCGACGAACAGGCTACATTCGCCTGCCGCGTCCGCGGCGCAGTACCGCCCGCGAATGCGGTCGAACGCCCGTCTCGCCCCGGCTATCGGGAAGATGGGGTCGGCGTCGCCCGCGACGACGCGGAGCGGCCGCGGGGCGACGAGACCGGCGACGTCCCACACCTCGCCGAGGCGTCGGAGACCGGGGACGTAGTTGCACAGACAGTGGTCGATGGGGACGATAGAGTCCTCGAACGGGCAGACCGACGCGCAGGCGACGACGGCCCCGACTCGCTCATCGAGCGCGCCCGCGAGGAGCGCGACGGTCCCGCCGCCGGAGTGGCCGCAGACGGCCAGTCGGTCCGCGTCGAGGTCGGGACGGTCCGCGACGAAGTCGACCAGGCGGCCCACGTCCCAGACGCGCTCGCCGACGAGCGACCGGCCGACGAGTTGGGCGCGCTTCTGCCAGTACGCACACGCGCTGACGGCGTCGGACGCGTTCGGTTCGTCGGCCGCGTCGGGACGTAGTTCGCCGAAGGCGCGCATGTCGGGAGCGACGACGGCGAAGCCACGGCGGACCGCCTGCCGCGCGATGTCCCGTCGGTCGTCGGCGATGTGACGGCGGGCCGCCTCGTCGTCGGCGACGCCGGCGGCGAGGTCTTTGCCGTGTTCGGAGTGGCCGTGCAGCGCGACGACGACGGGATACGGCGGGTCCACCGAGTCGGGGACGAGCAGGTAGAACGGGACGCGGAACCCCCGTTCCGTGCGGACGCTCCACGTCTGTCGCTGGTACCGCCGGCGTTGAACCGTCGCTCCCGGGCGCTCCCGTCGCCTCGGGTCGATGTCCTCGACGGTGCGGTCACGCATCGTCGGAAACCCGAGCACGTCGCGCAGTTCGCCGCGGAACGACGCCTGCCACGCCGCGAACGCCCGGCCGGGTTCGCCCGCAGACGCGGCCGAACTGTCGCCGCTGTCGCTCGCTCGGAGGACGCCGTCGAACCAGTCGTCGTAGTCGAAGCCAGTCATTCGGTGTCGGTCCGACGAACGCGACGGGGTCACAAGTGCGTGTCGACGCCGCGAATTAGCGGAGTCGTTCCCCGTGTGCGAACGCGAGGGCGATTTCGGAAAACGGTCGTCTGAGACACTCTTTCGTCCGACTTCAGCAAGCGCCCGCGTCAGTCGAGTCGCCCTGAAACCGAGTGAGTGAGTATTACGCTTGTAGCGGCGTCACGGTGGGAGACATTTCGCTGTTCTCCCCATATTCGGCGCACAAAGGCCACGAAACGGGATATTCACTCGTACGAGACACTGACCGAAGTCCGGTTCGGTGCGAACGTTCAGACGTCGGCTGTGGGTGAGTTCCCCCTGTGCGAACAGAAACGGCCGTCTCGGAGGCGATTGTGGCGCGGAAATCGAGAGACTGCGGCGTGTTCGGGGTCGAAAATGGCATCGTACTACGAAGAACGGAGGTGATGCGAGTCGAGGGCGGCGGCGAGAACGAAAACGGGGCGGACCGACGGCCGGTCAGTCGAGGGCGTCACTCAGGTAGCCACAGCGCCAGAAGACGACGCCGACGGTCAGGAGGAGTACGCCGGCGAGAGCGAAGTCCATCATGAGGACGACGTACGACGCCGTCCCGCGTTCGATGCCCGTCATCGCGAGGAGGCCGAGCACGACGATAAGCAGGGTGAACGAGAGCACGCTCGTCCAGAGCATCTTCTTTCGGCAGATCCAACATTTGAAGTACGACCGTTCTGAGGTTCCCATTACCGGCGGTTTCGGGAAACGCGATAATAGTCCTTTGGGGCCACCGTCCTTCGGTTCGGCCGCCGCAGGTCCCGGGAGCGGCCGCGCTACCGTGTCGTGTCATTATACAATCAGCATTATCGATGGATGTATATAGAATAGTCATAATGGGTAGTGTGTGATGGATTCGCAAAGCAGCGCTGAGTCCGACAAGTGGATCAGCGACGGAGAATGGGAAGACGTGTCGTCGCAGACGCGGCGTCGTCTGCTTCGAAACGCGTTCGGTGCCACGGCCGGCGCCGCCGCGCTGGCTGGGTGTAGTCAGGGCGGAGACGAGGACACGCCGACGCCCCTCGAAAACGAGGGCGGCGGCGGCGGAAGCACGACGACCGACGGCGAGTCGAGCGGCCAGTCGTCGGGGACGACACTCAACCACATCATCTCGCTCGCGCCGACGAACGCCCGGTTCAACCCCTACGGTAACGCCGCGAACTTCTCGTTCCGGTGGTACTGGGCGATGTTCGACCAGTTGGCAGTCCACGACAAGGTGTCGAACAAGACGAAGGGGATGGTCGTCAAGGACTGGGAGTACGCCGACAACGGACAGGTCACGTGGAACATCCGCGACACCTACACGTGGCACAACGGCGACGACCTGACGGCGGAGGACGTGACGACGCAGCTCAAAATCGGTCAGCTGATGCAGACCGTCCACAAGGGCTACGGCGCACAGCCCCTGTACGAGAACGTAGAGCAGACCGGGAAGTACGAACTCACCTTCGACCTCGTCGAGCCCGGCATCAGCCGGGAGATATTCGAGTTCGGTCACATGAAGCGCCGGGCGTGGCTCTGGGCGCACCGAGACATCTGGGGACAGTACGCCGAGATGTTCGACGACGCCACCACCGAATCGGAGCGGACCTCCGCCCAGCAGGAGATGATGCAGGCGATTCAGCAGGACGTCTGGGACAACGCGAACGTGCCGGGGAACTCCGTCTGGGAGTTCGTCAGCGGAGAGGAGAACGTCGCGCACTTCGAGCCCTACGACGACTACGTCAGCCCGTTCAGCGACGCCGAGTGGTCGAGCGGCGAAATCACGGGCGACATGATAGACTACAACCTCGATTGGCACCGCTACCCGAACCAACAACAGCGGACCAAGGCGATGCAGGAGGGCGTCATCGACGTGAGCTACCCGCCGGAGTCGCAGTCCGCCCGAGACCAACTCAAAGAAAACGGCTGGGGGCCGGCCGACAGCCTCTCCGAGGACCAGATCACGCCGCAGATGCGCAGCGGGGCGATGGGCGTCCTGCTCAACTGTCAGAGCGACATCACCGGCGACCCGCGCGTTCGGAAGGCGATTCACCACATCGTCCCCCGGAAGCCGCTCGTCGAGTGGGTTCCTGACTACGGCACTTACTGGGTCGAAGACCGCATTCCGTCCGGCATCGGGCAGGACAAGGAAGTGCCGTGGTTCGGCGGGAACTCCAACTGGCCGAGCGGGGACCTCGCGAGTCTCGAACGGTACGCACACACGGAGAGCGACGTGGACGAACAGCGAGCGACCGAACTCCTCGAAGCCGCCGGCTTCACGAAGCCGGGCAACCGCTGGAAGGACCCCAACGGCGAGAACGTCACCCTTCGGTTCTACACGGCGACCTCCGACGAGGAGCCGATGGCCCTGCGGTTCGCCCAAATCGCGAAGACCTACCTGGACGACTTCGGCCTCCAGACCGAAGTGACCGCACAGGAGGCGACCATCCGCGCGGGGAAGACGCTGGAGTCAGGCGACTGGGAGCTGCTGTTCGACAACTGGGGCGGGGCGAAGTCCGGTCCGCCGTTCCTCGGCTTCTCGAACTCGTTCAGAGTTCAGGAGTCGCTGTCCGGACAGCCGCTTCCGACCAACGACAACTGGGCGATGGACCGCGTGGTCGAGGTGCCGTACCCCATCGGCGACCCGAGCGGCGACCTCCAAGAGGTCGACGTCATCGACAAGCTCAACGAGCTTCGGACGCAGATGTCGGACGAAGAGCGCAGACAGAAAGTCGCCGAAGTCTCGTGGATATTCAACCAGTCCCTACCGATGATGCTCATCAACGAGGAGGGCGGCACCGGCGGCTACTGGTTGAATCACGACAACTGGGAGACGAAGCCGCCGAACAACAACCGGAACCCCGCGTACCGCTACGAAATCGTCGAGATCGGCCAGTACTCGTACTGTCAGTACATGGCCAAGATGGGAACCGAGTACTTCCACTCGGCCGGAGGACAGTAAGCGCCGAGAGCGCCGCCCTCTGAACCAGAACCCGTCGTCTCACCGAGTCAGTCAGAACGTATCAGCCATGCGGTGAACTCCTCGTCCGGAGGCCGAGATACTCGCCTCCGGGCGCGACGACGGCGAGGTCGGTTCGGTCGAGTGCGGTCGAAAGTAGCCCTATTCATAATGATTAAGTGCGCTCATGAGAGCTAACAACTAGCAAGGATGGTCGAGAAAAATTACTACGTGCGCCGGATAGCGCAGGCCCTGATAACGGTCTGGGCGGCGATTACGTTCTCGTTCGCGACGGTTCGGCTCATACCCGGTGGGCCGATGGACTACATCGCCGCGCAGATCAGACAGCGGTCCGGAGGGGCGGTTTCGACGACCCGCCTCAACCAGATGGTCGAGATGTACTCGAACGTCAATCCGGACAAGCCGATGCTGCAGGCGTACGTCGAATACATCGTATCGGTCGCACAATTTGACTTCGGACGGTCTATCTTCTACGCGCAGCCGGTCTGGGACGTGCTCGGACCGGCGATTCCGTGGACGATGTTCGTCTCCCTTTTCGCCCTCGTCATCGGCACCATCATGGTGTTCCTCATCGGCGGCTTCCTCGCCGTCCACGAGGGCGACAGTTGGGACGTCGTGGGGAGCTACTTCGTCATCTTCTCCGACGCGGTCCCGTACTACATCGTCGGACTCGTGTTGCTGTTCACGCTCGGGTTCGGCACCGAGTTCTTCCCCAACGGCGGGCGGTACGACAACGCGCTCACGCCCGGCTTCAACGTCGAGTTCATGGCCAGCGTGCTGCGACACGCGGCGCTGCCCATCATGTCGTTCGCGCTGACCTCGTGGGGCGGCCTCGAATTCCGGGCGCACTGTACCCGCATCATCGGCGAAGACTACGTCGACGTGGCGGAACTCAGGGGACTGCCCGACAGCAGGATTCAATTGCGCTACATCGGCTGGAACTCGATGCTCCCGATGTACACGGGTCTCATGGCCGGTCTCGCCAGCCTCTTCGGCGGGTCGGTCATCATGGAGCAGATATTCCGCTACCGCGGCATGGGCTTTTACTTCTACGAGGCCACGATGGCGCGGGACTACACGACGGTCATGGCGGCGGTCATCCTCTTTACCCTCGTCACCGTTATCGGCCTGCTCATCGCCGACTTCACCTACGGCTTCATCGACCCCCGCGCCGGGCACACCCAGCGCGAGTCCTACTCGCGGTCGTACCGCGAAACGCTCCAGCGGTTCGTCAACCGCCTGCGGGGCGGCGGCGCGGACGAGACCGAAACCATCGACGACCGCATCGAAGGGAACCGCATCTCGTCCAGCGGCGCGATGAGCTTCGACGTCGATAGCTCCGACTTCTCGCGCGGCGAGTACATCAGAGAGCGAATCGACCAGAGCCTCCTGACCCCGTTCCGCATCATCTGGACCTCGCCGCGAGCGCGGGTCGGTGCGATAATCCTCGGCATCTTCGGGTTCCTCGGGCTGTTCGGGCCGTACATCGTCCGGCCCGTCGAACCGTTCCAGGGAGACATTCTCCTGCAACCGCTGGAGAACATGGCCTACCCGCTCGGCACCGACGACATCGGCCGCGACCTCCTCGCACAGCAGGTGCTCGCGACCCGTCCGATGCTCATCATGATGCTGTCGGGAGCCATGCTCACGCTGGGACTCGCCATCTTCTTCGGCGTCACGTCCGGCTACCTCGGCGGCGTCATCGACAAGGTGCTCATGACGGTGACCGACGTGATGATGAACATCCCCGGGCTGGCGCTCGTCATCGTCCTCGCCGTGATTCTCGAACCGAAGAGTCCGGTGTTCGTCGGGTTCGTGCTGGCAATCGACAACTGGCCACGGTTGGCCCGACAGCTCCGCTCGCAGGTGCTCACCATCCGCGGTGAGTCCCACGTCGAGGCCTCGCGGGTGCTCGGACTCCCCACGTCGAGCATCCTCTCGAAGAACGTCATGTCCCGGCTCATGCCGATGCTGACGATGGGAACGGTCGGGTCGATGCGGAACATCCTGATGGAGTCCGTCGGCCTGTACTTCATCGGCGTGCTGCCGTTCACGACGAGCAACTGGGGCGTCATCCTCAACGTCGCCCGCACCGGCGGGGCACTGTCGGGGATGGACCGCTTCCACTGGCTGCTCGCGCCGATACTGTTCATCGTCACGATGACGTACGGCCTCCAGCTGTTCGCGCAGGGGACGGACCGACTGTTCAACCCCCGTCTTCGCGCCCGCCACGCGGCCACCGTCTCGACCGACGACATGGAGGGCGGTCGCGGTGGCTCGGAGGGCGGCGACGGTGCCGCGTCCGCCGCGGACTGACTAGCACGACCCGGTCGGTCGGTTTCGCGTCGCTGTTTTTTCCGTTGTCTCGACCCGAGAGCGGCCGTGCTACGCCGCCCCGGGGAAAAGGTTAACACACGCGCTATCGACCTACCAAACGGACTTCAACTATGAAAGTGGAGAAAGAAGGAAATACGACGCGGTACCTGCTCGGCCTCGTGATACTCGTTATCCTGCTCGTCGGGGTGTACTACGGATTCACCATGATGTGATCAGACCAGTCGGTACGCCCACAAGAGCACCCGGAACGCGACGGCGACGAACACCAGTAACCCACCGATTATTCCGAACATCCCCGCCCAGACGCCGGTCTGAAGGGCGGCACCGAAGAGAATCAACAGCGCGCCGAGGAGAATCACCGTCGAGGTGATGCCGCCGATTTTGGAGCGAACTGTCCACAGTACGTTCTGTCGCGTTTGTGCTTGCGCCATGTCAGCACGGACATCGCGGGCGAACTTATAGTTTTCCGGTATCGCTGGCTGAACCGTCCGAAGTGGCCGAAATTGGTCGAACCCGCTTGCACCGGCGGAAAGTATTAAGTAGGATTGAACGTGATATTTTCCTACTACGGTCACATGTTGACGATACGCACGCGTAACGGGCGGGGACGCTCGCCCGGCGCACGAACCGACGAGAGGGACTGACCATGGCGACACAACACACCAAACAGAAGATGCCAGACGAGCCGTCGGCCGAGCACAACGTGTTAGAGATAACGAACGCGAGCGTCGCGTTCGCGATGGAACGGGGGGACGCGCGGGTCCTCGACGACGTGTCGATTAACGTCCGCCGCGGCGAGGTGCTCGGCGTCGTCGGCGAGTCCGGGTCCGGCAAGTCGATGCTGGCGGACTCCATGCTCGACGCCATCGACTCGCCGGGGACGCTCACCGGCGACGTGGTGTTCAACCCGCCGGAGGGCGGCGAGCCCATCAGGGTCAACGACCTGAGCAAAGAGGAGCTTCGCCGGTTCCGCTGGGAACGGGTCTCGATGGTCGTTCAGGGAGCGCTCGACTCTTTTAACCCGACGCTCAGTATCGGCGATCACTTCGTCGAGACGCTCCGCGCGCACGACTACGATATTCAGGACGGGATGGAGCGCGCCCGACAGCTCATCTCCGACGTGCACCTCGAACCCGACCGCGTCCTCGACGCGTACCCCCACGAGCTCTCGGGCGGGATGAAACAGCGCGCGCTCATCGCGCTGAGCCTCATCCTCGACCCCGACGTGCTCGTGATGGACGAGCCGACCGCCGCGCTCGACCTCCTGATGCAGCAGTCGATTCTGAAGCTCCTCTCGGAGCTGAAAGCCGAGTACGACCTCACCATCGTCATCGTGACGCACGACCTGAGCCACGTCGCGCGCATCTCCGACCGCCTCGCGGTGATGTACGCCTTCGAACTGCTGGAACTCGGCCCGGTCGAAGACATCGTCATGGACCCCGCCCACCCCTACACGCGGGAGCTCCTCAACTCGATACCCGACATCGACGCCAACCTCGACGAGATGGCGTCCATCGAGGGGACGAGCCCGGACCCGCTGAACGTCCCGAAGGGCTGTTCGTACCACACCCGATGCCCACTCGCCGACGAGCAGTGCCGGGCGACGAACCCTGACCTCATGGAGGTGTCCGACGACCACGGGGCCGCGTGCTTCTACACGGACGAGGCCCGCGAGACGATTCCCCTCAAGAAGGAGGTCTCGAAATGAGCACCGACCCCCTGCTCCGCGTCGACGACCTGAGCGTCCACTTCGGCGGCAACGAGGGCATCCTCGACCGCTTCCTCGGCGACGACAAGGGCGTCGTCCGCGCCGTCGACGACGTCTCGCTCGACATCGGCGAGAACGACGTGGTCGCGCTCGTCGGCGAGTCCGGCTGTGGCAAGACGACGCTCGGGAAGGCCATGATCGGCCTCCAACGGCCCACCTCGGGGACGGTCAGCTTCCGCGGGCAGGACATCTGGAAGTCCGACCTCGAACCCGGCGACATCCCGTACAAGGAGATTCGGAAGTCGCTCCAGATGGTCCATCAGGACGCGGGGAACTCGCTTGACCCCAACCGGACGATATTCAAGAACCTCAATCCGGCGCTGAAGAAGTGGCGGCCGGAGCTCAACCTCGTCGAACGACGAGAGCTCGTCCACCAGATGCTCGATACGGTCGGCCTCACCCCCGCGGACGACTACGCCTCGCGGTACCCCCACCAGCTGAGCGGCGGGGAGGCCCAGCGGACCGTCATCGTCCGCTCGATGCTCCTCGAACCGGACCTCATCCTCGCCGACGAGGCCGTGAGCGCCCTCGACGTGTCGCTGCGGGTGAACCTGATGGACCTCCTCCTCGAACTGCAGGAGATGTTCAGCACCTCGTTCGTCTTCATCTCGCACAACATGGCGAACGCCCGCTACCTCGCCGGGCGCGCCGACGGTCGCATCGCCGTCATGTACCTCGGCCGCATCGTCGAAATCGGCCCGGCGGACGAGATTATCAAGAACCCCCAGCACCCGTACACCAAGAGCCTCCTGTGGGCGACTTCCGGTCTCTCGGAGATAAACGACCCCATCGAGACGCCGCCGGTCAGGAAAATCGACATCCCGGACCCGGAGAACCCGCCGAGCGGCTGTCGGTTCCACACCCGGTGTCCCGAGGCGCGGGAGTACTGTACGTCGAACACGCCGGACCTCTCGGGCATGAGCGGCCCGTCGGACCGCCACGAGGCGGCCTGCTTCGACGCCCACGACAGAATCGACTACCGGAACAGCGAACCGCTCAGCGACGACCTCGACATCGACGTCGCGGACGACGCGGAGCAACCGGCCGACTGAAAAACCTCGGTTCGGACTGCCGTTCAGGCGCCGGAACCGGCACCGAAACCCGCACTAAAACCTGTTTTCGCACCCGAGTTCAAGTTCACTCCGCGTCGTCCGCGGGACCGACGTCAGTCGGGAAGCCGTCGGGGACCGACGGGGGGCGCTCGCACTGCGCCGAGAGCTCGACGTACGCGCCCTCTTCGGCGGACTCGCGGATGCCGTCCATCGCTTCGAGGACGTGGAACCCGAGGTCGCCGCTGGTCCGGTGGTCCCAGTCGGAATCGAGCGAGTACGCGAGGTCGACGAGGCCGAGGCCGCGCTGTTGGCCGGGGTGGTCGCGCTCGACGGGAACCTCGCGCCACTCGCCGTCGTCGTCGTCGCTGCGGTGGACGCGGGGCGTCCCGTCGAACCGGTTGGGGTTGGTGACGCTCAGCGTCCCCTCGGTGCCGTAAATCTCGAACCCCGGCAGTTCGGACCCCCACACGTCGAAACTCGTCAGGAGCGTCCCCGTCGCGCCGTTCTCGAAGGTCACGACGGCCGTCTCGTGGGTCGGCACCGACACCGGAATCCGCTCGCCGCGGCGCGGTTCGCTCGTTATCTCGCGCTCTGCGAACGGCGTGTTCGCGGTGCCGGCGACCGACTGAATCGGGCCGAGAAGCGTCACGAGCGACGTGAGATAGTACGGGCCCATGTCGAAAAGCGGGCCGCCGCCTTCCGCGTAGAAGCCGTCGGGGTCCGGGTGCCAGTGTTCGTGGCCGTGGTTCGACCAGAACGCCGTCGCGCCGACGGGGTCGCCGATGCGGCTCTCGTCGATGAGGTCGCGGCAGGTCTGGATGCCGGTTCCGAGGACGGTGTCGGGCGCGACGCCGACGGTCAGTCCGCGCTCGGCGGCGGTCCCCAGAATCGCCTCGCCTTCGGCCTTGGTCGCCGCGAGCGGCTTTTCCGTGTAGGCGTGCTTGCCAGCCTGAAGCGCGGCCGACACGAGGTCGCCGTGGGTGCCCGCCGGCGTGAGCACGACCGCCACGTCGATTTCGGGGTCGGCGAGCAGGTCCTCGGTCGAGAGGACGCGGGGAACACCGTACTCGGCCGCTTTCGACTCCGCGCGGTCCGCGTCGAGGTCGGCGCAGGCGGCGATATCGAGGGCGTCGAAGCGGTTCCCCGCCTCGAAGTAGACGTCGCTGATGGCTCCACAACCGATGATACCGAGAGTCACGCGCTCCATACCGGGGCGACGCGGGAGAGGCCCAAATAGCTGTTGACGGGCGCGGGCGCGAGGGAGTCGTCGGGCGAGTCAGCGCGCTCAGTCGTCCGCGTCACCGGGGCCGGCGAGCGACGACACCGACACCCACTCGCCGCGGCTGTCCGAGCGCTCGGCGGCGAAAACGATGTCCAGCCCCGCCCTCGCCTCGTCCGGCGGCACCATCGGCGGTCGCCCCTCGGAGACGGCCGCGACGAAGTCGCGTATCTGTGTGACGTGCGGCCCGTCGGGGCACGGGTCGGGGAGGTCGACGGGTTGTGTCTCCCCGTTCACTTCGAACAGTTCGACGCCCGTCTCGGTGACGCGGAGCGTTCCCTCCGTCCCGTTGAATTCGAGACTGATGGGCTGTTGGGGTCGCGTCGCCGTCGTCGCCGACACCTGCCCGACCGCGCCGTCTTCGAATCGGAGGGAAAGAGCGGCCGTATCGGGTGCGTCGATGTCGTGGGACAGCGCGTCGCCGGTGCCGGCGACCCGTGACACGTCGCCCGCGACCCACTGGAGCAGGTCGACACCGTGGAGCGCCTGCGTGAACAGGACGCCGCCGTCGAGGTCGGCGCTCCCATGCCACGACGAGTCGTCGTAGTACGAGCGGTCGCGGTGCCACTTCACCCGCACGTCGGCGAACACGAGTCGTCCGAGCCGACCGTCGCGGACCGCCTCGCGGGCGAACCGCATCGAGGGGAACAGCCGCCGCTGGAGGATACACGCGAGGGTGACGCCGGCGTCGCGGCAGGCGTCGACCATGTCCGCCACGCGGTCGGGCGTGATTTCCAGCGGCTTCTCGCAGAGCACGTCGATGCCGTCCGCCGCGGCGTCGACGACGATATCGCGGTGGGCACCGTTGGGTGTGCAGACGCAGACGGCGTCGAGCGCGGCGTCGGCGAACAGGTCGGCGTGGCCGGTGTACGACGGACAGCCGTGCGTCTCGCCGAACGACCGGGCGGTCTCGGCGGTGTGGTCGGCACAGCCGACGAGTGTCGCGCCGTCGATGTCGGCGAGCGCTTCGGCGTGAGAGTGACCCATGCTCGCACAGCCGACGATGCCGACCCGAATCGGCGTCTCGGTCATCGGCGCTCACCGTCGGACGAGGGAGTGACTGTGACTGTAGGCGTCATCGATTCGAACGTCAGCGGGCGGTGTGATAAGCGTTTACGAGCGGCGAGCGGGGTCGCGCAGTTGCGCGGTCGTGCGGCCTCAGTCGGGCGAGAAGCTCTCGGTGAGCGTCCGCCCGACCAGCCCGGCGGCGACGAACGCGAGGACGCTGGTGCAGACGAACGCCGTCGCGTAGTCGAACCGGGTGGCGAGCACGCCGACGACGAGCGGCCCGAGGACGCCGCCGAGGCCGCGGGCGGTCGAGCGGAGACCCATTAGCTCGGATTCGCGGTCGACGGGGGCCACGTCGGCGACGAAGGCGATGGTGCCCACGGTGAGCATGGAGAACGTGACCGCGTGGACGACGAAGGCGGTGCTGCTGATACCGATGCGGGCCAACTGTCCGTCGGGGACGAGCGCGAGCACGACGACGAGCGCCTGCACGCCGCTGCCGGCGAGGCCGCCGACGATGAGCTTCTTCCGGCCGATGGTATCGCTCAGGCGACCGAAGCCGTACATCGAGACCACACGGACCGCGGGACTGACCGCGAGGACGGCACCCATGACGACGTTCGAGAGACCCACGTCGGCGACGAGGAACACCGGAACGACCGAGATAAAGCCCTTCTCGGTCATGTTCCGGAGGACGATGCCGACGTACAGCCAGCCGAGTCCGGTGCGCTCGAACAGTTCGCGCCGCGCGCCGCCGGGGAGGAGCCGACCGCGGACCTCCCGCAGGAGTCGGCCCGCGGTCAGCGTCGCCTCCGACGGCGGCGTCGGGTCGCTGATGCGGAGCGTGAGGAGCGTCGCCACGAGGCCGAGTCCGACGACGACGAGGTAGAGGTCTGTCGGCACGAGCAGGCCGACGAGATAGCCGACGAACAGCCGACCGCTGATGGCTCCGGCGGAGCGGGCGCTGCTGTAAAAGCCGATGGAGCGCCCGCGGTCGGAGTCGCCGCCCGACTCGCTCACGATGGTGAGGATCACCGACTGGAATCCGGCGGTGAACACCGCGAACAGTCCGCGACAGGCGATTTGGAGCGGGAGCGACGCGGTCACGGTCAGCGGAACGATGGCGAGCGTCGAGAGGAGCGCGGTCCCGACGAGTATCGCACGCCGGCGACCCGTGATGTCGGCGATTGCGCCCCAGACAGGGGCGAACACGAACAGTCCGAACGAGAACGCCGCGTACGCGAGGCTCACGGCGAACGGCGACCCCTGTTCGCCGATGTAGAGCGCCATCGCCGTGCCGAAAAGCGACCCGCACGCGACGCGCGAGAGGCCGATGAGCGCGAGCGCGCTTCGCTGCCCTCGACTCGCTGGTCGAGCCTGCTGATTGACTACCACTACGACCGGGTGTGACGCTACCATCCAATAAAGATTGGCGAGGCGGAAGGCCGCGGGCGGAACGCTCTTGCGGGCGGGTCGAGTGAGTGAGTCGTATGCGAACCTACGAGGTCAGCCGCATCGACGCGGCCAGAGCGGTCCCGCTGACCGGCGCGGTCGACGGCACGGTGTGGGAGCGGGCGAACGTCGCCCGGCTGGACGAGTACGCGTGGGGCGACGAGCCCGGCCCGGAGACGACGGTCAGGGCGCTGTACGACACGAAGGCGCTCTACCTCCAGTTCCACGTCGAGGACGGCGAGATAACCGCCGACGTGACGGAGCTGAACGGGCCGACGTTCGAGGACAGTTCCGTCGAGTGCTTCGCCACGCCGGAACCACCAGACGACGGCTCGTCGGGCCGGTACTTCAACTTCGAGGCGAACTGTTGCGGCGCGTTCAAACTCGCGTGGCAGGAGCCGGACTGGCGAGAGCGCGACGTCGGCCGCGACCTCGTCGCGCCGGCCGACGCGGCGGCCGTCGAGGTCGAGACGTCCGTCCCCGGACCCACGAAGACCGCGTCCCCGGACGACGACTCGTGGTGGCTCGCGGCGCGGCTCCCGGTTTCGACGCTCCGGTCGTTGACCGGCCTCCCGCTCGAACTCGACTCGGAGACGGTCTGGCGCGGGAACTTCTACCGGAGCGGCCTCCCGGACGCGCAGAAGGGGACGTGGAACCGAATCGAACTGCCGGAGCCGACGTACCACTCCCCCGAGTTCTTCGGGCGCATCGAGTTCGAGTGAGCGGTCGCCCCGGTCGGTTCAACGAGTGGACGCTGGTCGCACCGAAACGGCTTTTCGCGCGGGTCGTGAACGGGTGTTCATGCAACAGCCGTCAGCGTTAGTCATCGGAGAGACGACCTTCTCGTTCCACGATTTCGAGGAGATGCGACCGCACATCGAGTCCGCCATCGGCGACGCCGCCGCGGTGACCGCGACGACCGACAAGGACGCCCTCGCCGACCTCGCGGGCTACGACCTCGTCGTGGACTACCTGACGGACGTCACCCTGACCCCCGAGCAGTTGGACGGCCTCCTCGGCTTCGTCCGCGACGGCGGGGCGTACCTCGGTCTCCACTGCGCCGCCGACCTGACGAACGTCCACGACGGAAACGGCGGCCTCGACAAACGCGACGAGCCGTTTCCCGATTTCCGCGACCTCCTCGGCGGCCACTTCCTCACCCATCCCGAGCAGTCCACCTTCGGCGTCGAAATCGTCGCGGACCACGACGTGACCGACGGCGTCAGCGACTTCGAGGTGTTCGACGAACCGTACCAAGTCGACGTTGACGACGACGTGACCGTGCTCGCGCGCATGAATCACCCCGACCTCGCAGACTACCCGGTCGCATGGGTCAGAGAGTACGGCGCGGGCCGGGTCTGTTACGCGTCGCTCGGCCACACCGCCGAGGCCTTCGAGAACGACGACTACCGGCGACTGCTCCGCAACGCCGTCGGCTGGCTGGTCCGCGACTGAGCGGGGCGGCCGCGGCGTCGACGGCTGCGGCGTGTGAACGTTTATCCCGGTCGATTCCGAACGTCTGGGCATGAACCTTCGAGCCGCCGACCTGACCGTGTTCGTGTTCGTCCTCGGCGTCCTGCTCTCGGGAATGTGGCTGGCCCAGCAGTTCGGCATGGAGTGGTCGCCGACGCTGTTGGCCATCGTCGCCGTCGTCTCGGCCGTCTGGACGGCCTACTACCGGTTCGGCGTTGCGCCGCGAATCGACGCGAGCGGAGCGGACGACGACGCCCGAAATGAGACAGGAGTCGGCGACGGCGCACAGGAGTGACCGACTGACCGCATCAGCCGGTGTCGGCGACCGACACGCCGATTCGTCCCGCCGCGCTACCGCTCGCCGAAGTACGGAATAATCTCGTTTTCGTAGTGCCGCATCGTCTCCTCGAAGTCGCCGACCGGGATGAGAACGAGGTTGTCGACGCCCGCGTCGCGGAACGCCTCGATGCGCTCGATGGCGCGCTCGGGGTCGCCGGCGACGCAGACCTCGTCGACGGCCTCGTCCGGGATGCGCTCGGCCGCCGCCGACAGTTGCCGCTCCTGTTCCTCGTCGAACGCCATCTGCCACATGACGGGCGTCGATTCCGCGATGTCCTCGTAGCCCATCGCGGCGAGGAGCGGCGGCCGGAGCGCGAGGTTCACGCGGTTGCGCTCGATACCGGCCGCGCGGGCCTCGTCGCCGTCGTCGGAGACCGTCGTCGGAACCATGACGGCGCGGTCGATGGCGTCTGGGTCGCGGCCGCGGTCCGCGGCCACGTCGAGGACTTTCCCGAGGTCCGCGGCGTACTCGTCGGGCGAGTAAATCCACGGGAACCAACCGTCCGCGACCGCGCCCGTCAGGCCGCGCATGCTCTCGCCGTAGCCGCCTATCCAGAGCGGCGGTCGCGGCTCCTGTGCGGGCTTCAGCCCCATGTGGGCGTCGTCGAGGTCGAAGTAGTCGCCCGCGAAGGAAAACGGCTCGTCCGCCGTCGAGTTCCACAGCCCGTCGATGACGGCGACACACTCCCTGAACCGGGTGTAGGGGTCGTCCCAGTCGATGTCCGCAATCGGCGCGAAGTTGAACGCCTCGCCGGCCCCGATGCCGAGACCGGCGCGGCCGTCCGTCATCCGGTCCAGCGTGGCCGTGACGTGCGCGAGTTCGGTCGGGTGCCGGCGCACCGAGTCTGCGACCCCGGGCAGCAGCGTCACCTCCTCGGTGCGCTGGGCAACCGCCCCGAGAACGGAGAACGCCTCCCACGGCGGGTCGACCAGATACTCCTCGGAACCGGTCGGATGAAACAGGTGGTCCGGGAGGGAGACTGCGTCGAACCCGGCCGTCTCGGCTCGGACCGCCCGCTCGATAGTTTCCTCGACGTTTCCGTAGCTGACCACTTGACAGCCGAAGCTCAGGCCGCGACTCGTTGCGCTCGACATCGCGTGTACCGACTGAACGGCGAGATAAATAGCTGGCCCCGGAAGCGGGGGGAGTGACGCGTTCGCGGGGGGGCCGGCTTACGCCCGCAAGACAGACGCGTTGAGGTCGTAGTCGGAGAAGTACTCCCGCTCCAGTTCGACGAGTTTCGCGAACAGCTCCTGTGCCTCGTCGCGCGAGACGGTGACGAGCGGTTCGTTGAGGAACGCCTGAAACGCGAGGTCGAGGTCGCCCTCGAAGCCCGCGCGCACCAGCGTCTCCTGATTCGTGACGTGGGTTTCGACCATGCTCTCGACCTCGTCGGGCAGGCCGCCCGCACAGAGGGGCGTCACGTCGTCGCCGGAGAGCAGCGCGTTCGTCTCGACGACCGCGCCCTCGGGGAGGCCGTCGACCTGCCCCTCGTTGGGGTAGTTGAGGTGCGTGACGAACGTCCCCTCGCCGGCGAGCGCCCGCATGATGTCGACCGCCTCCTCGCCCGACTCGCGGAACTCGAACTCCGCGTCGCCTTCGAGGTAGCGCTCCATCTCGTCGGGGCCCTCGTCGTCGGAGACGCGGGCCGAACTCGGCGTGGTCCGAATCCCGTAGCGCTGGACTTCCTCGGCGTCGTCGATGCTCAGATACCACGGGACGAACTCCACGAGGTGACGGTCGCCCGCCGCGCCGAGGACGCCGAAGCGGTCGTAGAGGTCGAAGGCGACCTCGTCGTTGTTCACCCAGTAGGACTCGGCGTCGAGGTCGCCCGGCTCGCGGTCGAAAAGCGGCTTTCGGCGGTCGAGCTCCTCGTCGAGGTACCGGAACACGTCGCGGTCGCGCCACCGCGCCTCGTCGACCCACGTGAAGTGATTGACGCCCTTGACGTTCACCCGAACCTCGTCGCGGGCGACGTCCTCGGCCTCGTCGATGTGGCGCTCCGCCAGCTCGGCGAACAGTTCCTGCGTCTTGAACACCTCGTGGCAGAGCCCGATGGCGTTGATGTCGGGGTACTCCTCGTAGAGCGTCCGCGTGCAGACCGTCATCGGGTTGGTGTAGTTGATGACCCACGCGTCCGGACAGCGCTCGCGGACCGTCGCGGCGATTTCGCGGTACTGCGGAATCGCTCGCAGGGAGCGAATCGCTCCGCCGGGGCCGACGGTGTCGGCGACCGTCTGATAGATACCGTACTCCTGCGGCACGTCGATGTCGTGGACGAACGTCTCGCCCGGCGGGTCCTGTATCGAGCAGATGACGAAGTCGGCCCCGTCGAGCGCCTTGTCCATGCTCCGGGTCGCCTCGAACGACCAGTCGCCGACCGCCTCCTCGCGGTCCATCACGCGGTTGCCGAGGAGGGCGTTCTTCGACGCCATCTCGTAGTCGACGTCGTACAGCGTGACGCGCCCCGCGAGGTCAGGACACTGCGCGAGGTCGTTGATGAGCGTGTGCGCCCATCCCTGACTCCCCCCGCCGATGTAGCCGATGTCGATGGTTCGGGACGAACCCGACGGTACAGGCTCCGCTTGCTCCGACAGCTGATACATGTGATAACACGTGACGAGTCGCGGTCGCAAATAGCTGTCGTTTCGGGGGGTTCCGGCCGCTCCGTCACTCGGTCAGGATGGTGACCGGCCCGTCGAAGTTGAGGACGACGCGCTGTGCGGTGTCGCCGAACAGCGCCTTGCCGGTCGGCGAGCGCTGTCGCCCGGCGACGTAGACGTGGTCACAGCCGCGCTCGTCGGCGACGCGAATCACCTCCTCGGCGAACTCGCTCTCCTCGGCGACGACGCTGACGGCGTCGTACTCGACGGTCCCGTCGAGCGATTCGAACGCCTCGTCGGCGGCCTGCGACGCGAACCGGTTTGCGACCTCCCGCGCGGAGTTCGACTCCAGCGACGTGTTGGCGGCGTCGCTCATCGCCTGCAACGTCTCGGCGTTCTCGACGAGTTCGTCCTCGGTGACGCGCGTGAGGAGCACGAGCGGCGTGTCCGTGCCGGCCGCGATTTGTCCCGCCTCGGCGAGGAGGCGCTCGTTGGAGTCCGCACTGTCGACTACGACTAACGATGACTGCATACCGGTGCAACGGTGCTCCGGCGCATAAAACTATCCCGCGAGGCGGGACAGAGCGGGGTCGGTTCGACGGCGCAATGAGCCGAGAAGCGAGTCAGCGACCCGAACTCAGCGGTCGGCCCGGTACCGTTCGACCGCGTCCTCGTCGATTTCGACGCCCAGACCGGGGGCCTCCGGCACGTCAACCTCGCCGCCGGTCGGGTCGAACGGGGTCTGCAGAATCTCGTCGCGGAGCGGGTTCTCGCTCCGGTCGAACTCGACCATCATCGGCTCCGGGACGTGCCGCGTGTGCGGGTAGTCCGAGACGGACGCCGCGAACTGGACCGCCGCGGCGAGGCCGACCGCGCTGTTCCAGATGTGGGGCCGGACCGCCACGTTCTCCGTGCTGGCGAGGTCGGCGATTCGGCTCGCCTCCGAGAGCCCGCCGCACCGACCGAGATTGGGCTGGACCACGTCGACCGTCCGGTCGTCCACGAGGCGCTTGAACTCGAAGCGGCCGTAGTGCGCCTCACCGGCCGCGAGGGGCACGTCGACGCCGCGTTTGACCTCGCGGTAGCCCGAGAGGTTCTCCGGCGGGACCGGCTCTTCCATCCACGTGATGTCGAACTCCTCGATGGCCTTCGCGGTTCGAATCGCCTGTCGCGGCCGGTAGTTCCCGTTGATGTCGACCATCAGCCGCGCATCGTCGCCGAGGAGTTGGCGAGCGGTCCGAACCCGCTCCACGTCGGAGTCCGTGCCGTTGCCGATTTTTATCTTGGCCGCCGAGAACCCCTCGTCGACGGCGTCTCGAATCGGCTCGGCGATGTCGCGGTCCGCCTCGGTGAAGTACATCGTCGAGGCGTAGGCGGTGAGCGTCTCCCGCGGCGTCCCGCCGAGGAGCCGGTGGACGGGCTTGCCGGTGGCCTTGCCGACGAGATCCCACAGGGCCACGTCGATGCCGCTGAGGGCGCTCTGGACGAAGACGCTCCCGCCGAAGTGGTACGGGTCTGTGTACGACTCCTCCGCGAGGCGTCGCACGTCGAAGGGGTCCATGCCGACCACGTCGTCGCGGAAGAACTCGTCGACGACGGGCGCGACGACGCTCCCCGGCGCGAACGCCTCGCCCCAGCCGACCTCGCCGGTGTCGGTGTCGACGCGGATGAGCGTCGTCGCCCTGTCGTGGCCGAACCCGCGCGCGTCGCCGAGCCCCTGCCCGTCGGGCAGGCGGTGCGATATCGGAATGACTTCGATGTCTGTGATTTCCATGTCGGCTACACTGCGGACCGGTACAATATAGCTTGTGCCGAGCGGTCGAGCGGCGGCGCGGCGGCGACCCACCGACGTGACGGTGCCGAGTGGGGCGACCGAGGCGCTTGAGGCCGATTTCACTCGGTTTCGGGGTGTCCGGCCCGAGGAGCGCGAACCAACGATGTCAGATGGCCATAACTTTCATTAATTTTCACTTTGATTGACAATCGCTGGCAACCATGCCACACGTTAGCTACCATGAGACACAACAGACGGGAGTTCATGAGAGCGATTGGTGTCGGAACTATCGGGAGCTCGGCTCTGCTCGCGGCCGATTCGGCCGCGGCAGCGGACGGGTCCGAGCGTGCCGACTCGTCCGCCGGATCGTATTTCGACCCCGACGACGGGTTCGCCGATGCGGCCCCGTGGCTCGACGACGACACGCCGGTGTACACTGTGACCGAGCCCACGCGCGAGGCGTTCGAGGCCGCCGTCAACCGGAGCGGACCGCGCGTCGTCGTGTTCGAGACCAGCGGAACCATCGACCTCGGCGCGGAACGGCTCACTATCGACGAGGACGAGCTGTACCTCGCCGGACAGACCGCCCCGTCGCCGGGTATCACGCTCGTCCGAGGCGGGCTCTGGGTCGAAGCTGACGACTGCTTGCTCAGACACATCCGGGTTCGGCCGGGCGACGCCGGACAGGACGTCGGCTGGATTCCCGACGGGGTGCGGACGGCCGACGAGACGGAGAACAACGTCATCGACCACTGTTCGATTACCTGGGCGGTCGACGAGAACGGGTCGCCCGGGTACGACTCACGGCGGACGACCTACTCGAACTGCATCATGGCCGAGGGACTAGCCGACGCCACGCACCCGAAGGGGACCCATTCCTATGGGTCGCTCGTCGGCGACGGTGCAGAGGAGGTTGCGCTGTACGGGAACGTCTGGGCCCACAACATCGGTCGCAATCCGCGACTAAAGGCCGAGACGCGCAGCGCGCTCGTGAACAACGTCATGTACCACTACAACGAGTCGGTCAACCTCGGCGACTCGACGGTCGCGAGCATCGTGGGGAACTCGTTCCTCCGGGTCGACGAGGGGGACTACAATATCGAGGGCGGCGGCGAGGTGTACGGCGACGCCAACACCACCGACCCGGAGACGCCGATGTACGGGCCCGACGTGACGCTCCTCGACGAACCGCCGCTGTGGCCCGACGGCCTTTCGCCGCTCTCGACCGCCGACGCGACGCGACACAACCTCGCGTACGCCGGGGCGCGCCCGGGCGACCGAACGTATCAGGACCGGCGGGTCATCAACAACGTCCGAAACTTCGGTGGCGAGTACATCGACAGCCAGTCGGCGGTCGGCGGCTATCCGGACCTCGCCGAGAACAGCCGGGAACTGCACGTCCCCGAGAGCGACCTCCGACAGTGGCTCGAATCGCACGCCGTCCGCGTCGAACAGCGCGAGGCCGGGTCGCGCTGACCCGTTCGACGACTCGAAAAGAAACGCGGCGTCGTGGCGACTACCGACACACTACCGGCTTTGTCACTCGGCGTCGTCGTAGTGGAACTCGGTCCACGGCCCCTCCTCGAAGGGGTAGTCGTCGAGCGCGTCGAGGTTCGCCTCGACGCCCAGTCCCGGCTCGTCGGACAGCGAGAGGACGCCGTCCTCGACGGCCGGCCGTCCCTCGATGATGTCGAACGCGAGGTCGAAGGGGTACATGCCGGGGTCGGTGTCGGCGTCGAGGAGCGGGTCGTCCTCGAACACCGGGTATTCGAGGAGCGACACCTCGGGGGCGGCCGCGACGAGGTGCGCGTTGGCGAGCAGGCCGACCCACGTCCCGAAGTTGTGCGGGACGAACTCCACGTCGCGGCCGACGCAGGACTCGACCGCGGGGCGACAACCGGTGTAGCCGCAGTGGTGTCGAACGTCGCCCTGGAGAAAGTCGACCGCGCCCGTCTCGCCGAGCGCGACGAGGCCCTCTGGCGTCGGTTCGCTCTCGCCACCGGCCAGCGGCGCGCCCGTCTCCGCGAGGTCGACGTAGCCCGCGTGGTCGTCCGGCGAGACCGGCTCTTCGACCCAGTAGCAGTCCCGCTCGGCGGCGAAGGTGACGAGGTCTTCGACCGTCTCGCGGTCGTAGCCGTCGCGAATCTTCCACCACGTGTGCACGTCGAGCATCACTTCCATGTCGCCCGCGACATCCGAGAGGAGTTCGATAGTCCGGCGGTCCCCGTCGGGGCCGATTCCCGGTCGGTATTTGTAGCCGAAGAAGCCGAGGTCGCGGATGGTCGCCGCCTGTTCGGCGTAGCCCTCGGGTTCCATGTACATCCCGGCGCTGGCGTACAGGGGCATCTCCGTCGTCGGGTCGGTGCCGTACTCGTCGGCGAGCAGTTCGTAGATGGGCGCGCCGACCTCCTTCCCGCGGATGTCGTACAGCGCCACGTCGAGCGCCGAGATGGCCTCGCGGCGGAGTCGGTCGGGGAGGTCGGTGTCGCGGAGCATCGCGCGGGCGTCTTCGACTTCCTCGACGGTCTCGCCTTCGAGCGCGTCGGCGACCGCGCCGTTTACCACGTCCGCGAAGGTCCCCTGCGAGTCGCCCTCGAAGTACTCCCGCATCGCGGAACTGCTCGCGCCGGCGGTGGCGATGCCGCGGGTGCCCTCGGCCGATTCGACGACGACGAGCACCACGTCGCGTTTGAGGAGGCGACGGACGCCGCCGTGGAAGGGGCGGTCCTGCGGCGGTTCGATGGGTGACGAGAGAGCGTAGCCGCTGACAGTCGCGATTCGCATACCTCTACAGACTCGGCCACCACGATAAAACTCCGCTTCGGAACAGGAGACACGGGAAGGAGACGGTCGAGAGAAGCGGGAAAAACGAGCGCGCTACTGGAAGACGTCGGACGCGAACGGGTAGAGTTCGTCGAGGGCGACGCGCTCGTTGCGGCGGCCCGACTCGTAGGCGGCCATCGTGATGAGCACCGCCTTGAGGCCGTCGCGGGCGGTCGCGGGCGGCGTCTCGCCGGTCTCTATCGCGTCGAGGAACGCGGTGCCCTTGCTCAGCCACCGCTCGTAGCCGTCGTAGGGGTGGTGTTCGGTCCCCTCGTCGTCGATGACGTAGCCGGTGCGGTCGTCCCACTCGTGGCCTTCGAGGTATATCGCGCCCTCGTCGTCCCAGATGTGGACGTGCTCGCGGGTCCGCGCGACGACGCCCGTGTCGGAGACGTTCGCCACCGCGCCCTCCGCGAACTCGATGATGATGGAGGACTGGCGGTCGAACACCTGCTCGTCGTCGTGGAAGTCGACGTAGGCGTTGACGTGCGTGGGCGTGAGGCCGGTCGTCCAGAGGATGGCGTCGATGACGTGCGTGCCGACGTTCAGGAGGTGGCCGCCGCCGCTCAGCTCGGGGTTCATCCGCCAGTCGTCTTCCTGCTCGTAGTAGGACTGCCAGTCGTGGGTCACCTCGCCGGTGATAAACCGCGGGACGCGGTCGCCGTCGGCCCACTCGTCGCGGGCGCGCTTGTAGGCCGGGTTGAAGTGTCGCTGGTAGCCGACCATCACGGTTCGGTCGCTCTCCTCGGCGCGGGTCGTGAGCTCGTAGGCCTCCTCGGCGTCGGTCGCGAGGGGCTTCTCGCAGAGGACGTGGAGGCCGCGGTCCAACACGGCCGAGGTCTGTTCGTAGTGCAGGCCGTTCGGCGTCGCGACGGCGACGGCGTCCATCGGGGCCGAGTCGAGGAACGCCTCGAACGACCGGTAGCGGTGCGCCTCGGGAACGTCGAACTCGTCGCCGACCTCGGCGAGGCCGTCGGGGTCCACGTCGGAGACGGCGACGAGTTCCGACCGCGGGAGTTCGACGAACTGTTGACAGAGCCGACGGCCGAGGCTACCGAGGCCGACGACTCCGACGGCGATTGGAGACGAGTCTGTCTGACGCGGCATGGGTGCGACTACAGAGATGGGGCAGATAACTGTTGTGACGGTCCGCGGGCGCTCGGCGTCGCTCGCGACCCCCCTGTCCGAAGATTTTATGCGCGAGTACCCGGTGGTTCGGGTATGCCACTCGCAGAGAGCGGTGTGCGCGAGCACCTGCGCGGCGTCGCCGCCGGGCTCCTCACCCCGTTCGACGACGACCTCGACATCGAACACGACGAACTGGCAGCGAACGCGACGACGCTCTACGACGGGGGAATCCGAACGTTCCTCGCGGCCGCGAACATCAGCGAGTACCACTCGCTGTCCCAGCAGGAACGCGTCGACGTGACCGAGACGGCGGTCGACGCGCTCCCGTCGGACGTGTGCGTCCTCGCCGGCGTCGGCGGAAGTACGGCCGGCGCGACAGAGCTCATCGAAGCCTACGACCGCATCGGCGTCGACGGGATGATGATAATGCCGCCGGACCACACCTACGTCCACGAGCGCGGCCTGCTTCGCTACTACGAAAAGCTCGCCGACGCCTCGTCGGCCCCGCTGGTGCCGTACGTCAAGGGGTTCGACCCGTCAATCAGCTACCTCCGTGACCTCGCGGGGCTCGACGGCGTGGTCGGCATCAAGTACGCCATCGAGGACCCGGTCAAACTCGGCGCGGCCGCCAGCGCCACCGGCGACGACGCGGTCTGGGTGGACGGCCTCGCCGAACCCTTCGCCGTCTCGTTTTGGAACGAGGGCATCGAGGGGTTCTCGGCGGGCGTGAGCAACTTCCGTCCGGAAGTCGGACTCGCGCTGTTCGAGGCGCTCACCGAGGAGAACTGGGAGCGCGCCCGCGAGCTTCGGAACATCTGTCTGCCCTACCAGAACTTCCGCGACCAGACCGGACAGGACAACACCCTCGATGGCGCTATCAGCGTCCCGGCGGTGAAGAAAGGCCTCGAACTGGCCGGCCTGCACGGCGGGGGAGTCCGCGAGCCGATTCGCCCGCTGTCGGCCGAAGACGAGCGCCAGGCGGAGGAGCTGTACGACCAGCTCGACGACGACATCGAGCGCCTCATCGACTGAGCGCGACCGACGGAAGACGCCGACCGCGACCGACAACGACCGACTGGGGCCGCGAGAGCGACTGCGATAGCCCGCAGTAACGGCGAGAGGCCACGGCGCGGAGAGTGACGACTGAAGCGGGCGGTTCGGCGACAGCGGTGCGGCAACAGCGCGACCGCTCGGAGCGCCGCGAACCGACCCGACCTCGCGACTGCGACCCGCGCGACCCGAATATTCATCACCCGAGGCGCGGGGTATGTGGACATGCGCGAGTTCGAAGCGACCGCCGAGGCGACGCGACCGCCGACGTGGGCGCACAAGCAGCGAGCACTGTTCGACCTGACGGCCGACGCGGTCGACCGGTTCGTCGACGACTACACCGGTCCCGACGGGGAGCCGTTCTGGCCGCCGGACGACCACGTGGGCGTCGACGGCTTCGACGACGTGGTCGAGGGGTTCTACAACTGGCCGCTGTTGTACGCGATGGGCGGCGACGAGCGCCTGCTCGACCACGCCCGCCGCGCGTACGAGGCCGCGCTCGAACGCGGCGCGGCGACCGAAACGCCGTTCGGCCATCCGATGGTCGTCGACGAGTTCGAACAGTGCCGCGACTGGTTCCACCTCGGCGAGGGCAATCTCTACACGTACAACATGGGCCTCGCCGCGCCCGACGACGACGCGGTCATCGACCGGGCGACGAAGTTCGCGGAGTTCTACACCGCCGACTCGGAGACGGGGAACTACGACGCCGACGAGCGGGTGGTTCGCGGGCCGATGAACGGGAGCACGGGGCCGGAGTTCTGCGACTTCTCCGCCTACGAACACCACCCCTACGGCGCGGACTACCGCTGGGCCAGACACGGTCTCCCGTGGCGGGACTTGGAGTTCGACGAGGCCGCGGACCTCCTCGACCCGGCGAACGAGGAGCGCCTGTTCGAGGTGTTGAACGAGCGCTGCGCGAAGGGCGACATCCCGCTGAACCTCAACATCACGAGCCTGATGACGAACGCCTATCTCCACACGGGCGACGACGACTACCGGGAGTGGGTGACCGACTACCTCGACGCGTGGCGGGAGCGGACGGCCGAAAACGGCGGCATCATCCCCGACAACGTCGGGCGCTCGGGCGAAATCGGCGAGTACACAGACGGGTCGTGGTACGGCGGCTACTACGGCTGGTCGTGGGGCGGGTGGCACTACGTCGGCATCGGACCGACGGTCGCCGCCGAGAACGCGGTCCTGCTCGAAGGCGACCGGGAGTATCTCGACTTCCCGCGGTCCCAGCTCGACGTGCTCATCGAAAACGGCATCGAGGTGGCCGAAGACGACGTACACAGCACCCTCTACATCCCGCACAAGTACGGCGACGAGGGTGACTACCACTACGACGCGTCGGGCGTCCTCACCGAAGACGACGGGGAAGTGCTGTGGCGGGACGGCTGGTACGAGTTCCAGCCGCACACGGACGACCCCTACGCGGTCCACCTCTGGTACATGTCGATGCGCGAGGAGGACCGAAAGCGGGTCCGCCGGCTCCGCGACTGGGGGAAGCAGGACTGGCAGCGGGTCGACCCGCGCGCGAAGACGAAACACGACGACGGCCACGAGTACGCGTGGCTCGCCTACCTCGACGGAGAGTTCCCGGACTACCCGGACCGAATTTTCGACGCGACACGCGAGCACGTCGACGAGCGACTGCGCCTGTTCGACGCCGAGGGGAACGAACCGGCGACCGTCGACGAGGACTACCTCAGAGACCGGAACCCGGCGTTCCACAAGGCGCTGCTCCAACTCACGATGGGAGCGCCACAGCCCGTCTACTACGGCGGCCTCGTCATGGCGCAGGTGCGGCACTTCGACGCGCGAAGAGAGCGGCCGGGACTCCCGACCGGCGTTGCCGCGCTCGTCGAATCGGTGACGAGCGACGGACTCGAACTGACGCTCGTCAACACCGGCGCGAGACGGGAGGAGGTCGTCGTTCAAGCCGGTGCGTACGGCGAACACCGCTTTACGACGGTCGAGACCGACGGGACGGAGCCCCGCGTCGGCGACGACGGCGATGGAGGCACCGACAGCGCGAGCGACGGCGACGAAGGCACGGACGCGCTCCGAGTTCGGCTCCCGGCTGGAAGCCGAATGTCGATTCGCGCCGGCCTCGACCGCTTCGTCGATGACCCGAGTTACGACCACCCGTGGTCTGAGACGGGGTCGTAAGCGGGGCTCCGGCCGCGTCGCGCGGAGTTCGGAAGACGCGTACGAGGATTCGAAAGCCGCAGATTCGTTCCCAGCAGGGGAACGGCAGTATTCGACGTGTGGAATCTCACGATTCGGGAGAGCGACTGAGAAGTCTCGAAACCGGCGATTAGCTATCAGGCCGTCTCGAACCGGAAACTCCGAGCCGAACGCTGTTCCCGTGTCGGGAATTACTAATCAGGGAGTATCATGTGAGTGCGAGACAAGGTCCGTGAGAGAAGCCCACCAGACTGACATTACATGCATACGCCTGTAACGCAAACGGGTCGAAAATGTCGGGGCGACAGCTCGTAGTTCGTCAGCTATGATAGCTGAAATCCAATATTCGTCGGTGATAGCCGTTCTTCTTTCTCATTACACGTTGTTCCCGGTTGGGGAACGTATTTCGCGAGTGAACGAGGACCGCCGTCACGCTCGGGGTGAGAGAATTTATCAACGGGGGCGAACAGTATGGCGCATGCCGACACGAGTCACCGTCTGGAACGAGAACGTCCACGAGCGAGAGGAACCGGAAGTCGCGGAGCGGTATCCGAAGGGAATCCACGGGACCATCGCGGAGCATCTGGAGGCACCGGACCGCGAGGTGCGAACGGCGACGCTACAGGAGCCCGAACACGGGTTAGACGCAGAGACGCTGGACGCGACGGACGTGTTAATCTGGTGGTCTCACTGCGCCAACGACGAGGTGACAGACGCCGTCGCGGAGCGCGTCGTCGAGCGCGTCCACGAGGGGATGGGCTTCGTCCCGCTGCACTCGGGGAAGAACTCGAAGCCGTTCACGCGGCTGATGGGCACGACCTGCAACATCAAGTACCGCCACGGCGGCGAGCGCGAGCGCGTCTGGGTCGCGGACCCCGGCCACCCCATCGCCGACGGCCTCGACGAGCAGTTCGTCATCCCGGCGACGGAGACCTACGGCGAGCCCTACGACATCCCGGAACCCGACAGGACCGTCTTCATCTCGTGGTTCGAAGGCGGCGACGTGTTCCGCTCGGGCGTCTGCTATCGGCGCGGCCGCGGGCGAATCTTCGCGTTCCGACCGGGCCACGAGGAGTATCCCATCTTCCACCAAGACGAGGTCAAACGGGTCATCGACAACGCCGTCGAGTGGGCGGCCCCGACCGAGGGCGCGTCGGCGCGGTGGGGGAAGACCGACCCCCTCGAACCCGTCGACGAGTGAGCGGAGCGGCGCGCGTCGCGGCGTAATCTGTTCCCCGTTGAGGAACGGGTTGCCCTATCGTTGCTGAACGAGTTCGCATTCTCGTCGCTGAGTGGTCCAAGGAGATGTTCGAACCCGAGAGCAAGCATCAATATCAGAGAACATATCAGATTTAAATATATCTTTAAAATTTGGTGATTCGGTGTGAGATACCGCGAGGAAGCTACGACGTATTCACGGGCAAATTCCGCCGTGAGGCAATAGTTTGCACTACCCACCCGCCGATTCGACCGCATCCCAGTCCAAAGAGCGGGGCGAGACACAGGATGGCTCCCCCGGCGACCGCGAAGAACGCGACTCTGGACAGCGGCCACGCCGCCGTCGGTGCCGTCGTCACGGCGAATATGAGCAGTTCGAGACCACCACCGAGAAAGCCAGCGCGGAGACCGGCGGCGTCCGAATCCACAGAGCGGACCGCGGCGACGGCCCCAGCGATGAACCCGCCGAACAGCATCACACCAGCGCCGACGGTCGCCTCCGAGTCTGGGAGCCAGTTTACAAGCGTACTGACGGGTATCGATGCGATTGCCCCGACAAGCGCGGCGTTCCACGCCGGAGAGAGGGCCGAAAAGCGAGGAATTGAGACCATACTCGTGTATGTAAGACAGCTAAGATGTTATATATGTTGGCGGGGTTTGACTGCGGAGTTTGAACCGTACTCGACGTCTGGGCCCTTCGTGGTACTGTTCGCGGACTGAGGGGTCGGCAACGACAGTTCCCGGCTATCAATAACTATCGGAAATGATGGATGAATAGAGTTTGAAAAATATTCTTACATTTTTGTGACCGGGGTTTGGTACCGGCGCAAGAGATACTATCACGCCCGCGGAACGTGTTCTATGGCAGACAGTACAGAAGTTGACGAACTGGTCGTCACGGAGCTTTCCGACACGAACCCGACGGCGCTCGAAGCCGGCCGCACGGAGTCCGTCGAACTGAGCGGCGTGGCGGTCACGCGGGCGACGCTGGAACCGGAGTGGGGAACCGACGGCGACCGCGGGAGCGCGGAACCCGACTACTGTCAGAACGCACACGACATCTACGTCGTTTCGGGGACGCTCGGCCTCGAACTGGACGACGGGACGCGGACGGAGATTACCGCCGGCTGTACCGCGACCATCCCGCCGGGGCACCACGGCTGGACGGTCGGAGACGAGCGACTCGTCTATCTGGAGTTCGACCCGAGCGAGTAACCGTGACTACCATGTCGTCGGTCCGCGTAGTATTCCGACGAGATGTCCCGATTCGTGGCGGCCGCGTGCCAGCTAGACTCGCGAGACGACAAGGCGGCGAACGTGGAGCGGGCGCTCGGCCTCCTCGACGAGGCCGCGACCGACGGCGCTGACTTCGTCGCGTTCCCGGAGATGACGACCTTCATCGGCCCGGAGGAGCGGTTCGCCGAGGTCGCGGAGTCGCTCGACGGGCCGACGATACGGCGCTTCTCGGAGAAGGCCCGCGAGCACGGCGTCTACGTCCACACGGGCAGTTTCTTCGAGCGGATTCCGAACAGCGACCGGGTGTACAACACGTCGGCGCTCATCGGCCCGGGCGGCGAGGTGCTCGACACCTACCGGAAGGTCCACCTGTTCGACATCGAACTCGACGGGAGCGTCGAACACCGCGAGTCCGACCGCGTCGCACCCGGCGACCGAGCGGTGACGGTCGACACCGACCTCGCGTCGTTCGGCCTCTCTATCTGTTACGACCTCCGGTTTCCGGGACTCTACCGAACGATGGCGCAGTCCGGCGCGAACGTGCTTCTGGTCCCGTCGGCGTTCACGATGCACACCGGAAAAGACCACTGGGAGCCGCTGCTTCGCGCCCGAGCCATCGAGAATCAGGCGTACGTCATCGCGCCCGGCCAAATCGGCGACAAGCCGTCGTGGGTCGAGACCTACGGCCGCACGCTCGTCGTCGACCCGTGGGGGAACGTGATTTCGAAGGCGCGGGACCGCGAAGAGGTCGTCACGGCGACTATCGACCTGTCGCATCTGGACGAGATTCGCCGCGACATGCAGACGCTCCAGCACGCGCGGCCGGACGTGTACGAGCGCCGATGACGACAACGACGCCCGGCGCGATTAGCTCCCGCCGAGCACGCGCTTGAACAGCGTGAACGTGAGCAGGGTAAAGAACAGGCCATTCAACATCCCCTGACTCGCCGCGAGCACGCGCGCCGCCGGCCCGAGCGGGTTGATGTCGCCGTAGCCGACCGTGCTGAAACTGATGTAGCTGTAGTAGACGTTGTCGAACAGGACCTCCATCGTCGTCTTGTCGACCGCGGCGGGGTCGAAGACGCTCCCCGCCTGCGTCAGAAACGGCCCGCCGAGGGCGTAACACAGCCCGAACAGCGCCGGGAGGAGGAACGTGAACGCCGCGATTCTCGGGAGTCGGTTGCCGTAGCCGCAGGTGACCTGCATGAGCGTGTTCAGCCCCACGCTTGCGACCTTCTTGCCGCGGGCCCACGTGTTCAGCGAGTACTCGTTGAGGATGATGTCGAAGTTCTTCTGTCGGTTGTAGTAGTAGCGCTTGAACTCGAACTCGCGGCTCGCGGGGGTGTCGCCGACGGCGTTGGCGCTGTCCTGCGCCTTCCGGTAGGTCTCCTCGATGATTTCGGGCGTCAGTTCGACGGCGAACTGGCCGGTCGCGCCGTTGCCGACGAAGTCGTGGATGGTCCAGTCGTTGCGTTCGAGATAGCCGTGGTGGTCGCTGAAGTCGAAGCGGTCGAACTCGGTGAGACAGAAGCGGAAGTGGTCCAGAAGCTGGTGTTCGTTGCCGTCGCCCTCCAGCGTCAGGTCACCGATGGTCGCGCGGGTGAGGTCGTACGGCGTCGGCTCGCCGGAGCCCTGCGAAACTGTGCCGCCGGCGAGCGTCGCGTCGGTGAAGTCGAGGTAGGTGTCGCGGTCACCGACGAGCACGCGGAAACGCGCCGTTTCGAAGTCCGACTGCCGGAAGTCAGCGCGGTCGTGGAACGTCGTCTCCCAGAACGACGCGCTCGTGAAGTTCGCCGCCTCGAACTCCGCGCCGGCCTCGAAGGTCGCCTCGTTGAACGAGGCGTTCGCTTCGAGGTGTTGCAGTTCGCCCTCGAAGAAGGTCCCGCGGAACGAGGCCGGACCGTGGAACGTGGCGGTCTTGAACGTCACGTCCTCTTCGAACCGCGCCTCGCCGAACCGGGCGTTAGATTGGAACTCGACCGCCTCGAAGGAGGTGTCGCAGCCGAACGTCGCCTCCTCGGCGACGACGGCGTCTCGGAACTCGCTCTCGTCGAAGTTGGCTTCCCCGCCGAACGACGCCAGAGAGAGGTCGAACGAGCCGTCGACCCGGAGGCGGTGGCAGTCGGTGCGGGCGGTGAACGTCGCGCGGTCGAAGCTGACCGCGTCCTTGAACGCGGCGTCTTTGAAGTCCGAATAGCGGAAGCGCGCGAGTTTGTAATCGGCCTCGCCCTCGAACGTCGCGCCCTCGAACGTCACGTCGTCGTGAATCGTCCGGCTGCCGCCGTTGAACTCGACGCCGCGGAACTCGGCCAACTGCATGAACCGGGCGTCGGCGAAGCTCGCGTCGTCGTCGAACCGCGCCTCGTCGAAGTCGGCCATCTCGTCGAAGCGGACGCCGTCGAACCGGGCGTCACCCTCGAACGCGACGTGTTCGAAGTCCGAGCCGGCGGCGAAGCGCGCGCCCTCGAACGTCACGTAGTCGAAGGTGGCCTGTCTGAAGCTCGCGTCGTCGCGGAACGTCGCGTCCGCGAAGGTGATGTGGTCTTCGAGGACGTGACTGCTCCCGCTGGTCTCGGCGTCGCGGAAGCGCGCGGTGCCGTGGAACGTGGCGTCCGCGAAACTCGTGTCGCCCTGGAACGCCGTCTCGTCGCAGCAGACATCGCCGCGGAAGGTCGCCCCCGAGAAGCGAACGTCCTGTTCGAACGTCGCCTCGTCGGTCGTCACCGCGCCGGTGACGGTCACGTCGCGGGCGTCCACGTCGCCGGTGACGACCGCCTCGTCGAGTTTGAGCCGGTCGACCGTCGCCTCGCGGAGAATCAACCCCTGATCGAGGCGGCCGTGGGTGAGGTCCAATCCGTCGATGTCGGCGTGCTGGAAGTTGAGTACGTGATTCGTCGCGCCGTTGATGTCCTGATAGGTGAACGAGAGATGCGGGAGGTCCGCGCCGACGTACTCGTTGACGCGGGTGTCGGGCGACTGGAGGTTCGCTCGGAGTTCGTCGACGATATCGCCGCCAGTCACGTCGAGCGAGGCGCGCTCGTCGCGGCTCATGTGGAACACGCAGAACTCGCTTTCGGGGTGGGCCTCGTGCGGACACTCCCACGTCGTCTGGAGGTGGGCGTCGGTCTGCACCGACGGGTCGAACGTGTACCGGCACGACGAAGAGGACATCAGCGCCGGCGTGGATTCATTTCTCGACATGGCTGGGGAGGGGCGGACGGATACGCTGTGGACAGCGGGTGCGACGGGAGCCGCGAGTGGGGCGGGCGAGTCGGGGTCGGAGTCGGCGAACGCGCTCGGGCGTCGGGGCGACGCTCGAACGCGCGGACAGTCGTACGTGCAACATTGTCCTGTGTTCTGATATATATCTTCGGACCGGGACCGGCGTCAGTCGAATATCTCGCGGCGCTCGGACGCCGAGAGTTCGGCGTGAATCGCGTTCGGCGAGCAGTGTTCGCACTCGCGGGCGGGGTTGGTGCTCTGCTCGAAGGTCCAAAGCGGCCACCCGAAGAGGAAAAACGCCTCCATCTGGTGGCGCTCGATGATGGCCTCGGCGGGCTTGCCGCAGTTCGGGCACCACTCGTCGCCGTCGGCCGGCTCTTGGAACGTCACCTTCCGACGGCCGAATCCGGCGTTCGAGTAGGCCTCGCTTCTGGACATCTCGACGAGGTCCTCGGCGGGGTACGGGTCGGCGTCGACCGCGTTGTCGAAGCCGGTGTCGGTCTCGACGCTCGACGCGAGGTACGGGCCGACGCTGACGGTGTTGTCGTAGCCGACGAAGTGAACCGAGACCGCCGCGCCCCGACCCTCGACTCGCACCTCGTGGCCGTGGCCGACGAGGTAGAGTTCCACGTCGGAGCTGACTTTCGTGAGGTCGATGTCGTGGGCCATGCCGACCGCGTAGACGCCGGTGTCGGGGTCGGTCGCGCTCCCCGACTGCTGCCAGCCGAAGGTGGAGACGTCGTAGTCGTCGGGGGCGGCGGCGGGCGTCGCGTCGCCCGCGTAGACGTTCTCCGCGCCGGGCGCGGAGACCGCGCCGTCGGCGGCGTCGGCCGCGATGAACACGTCTTCGGCGTCGTCGAGGCGCACGTCGCCGTCGACCGACTGGACGTAGCCGTCTTCGAGACTGCCGCGGATTTCGGTCTCGACGGCCGCGTCGCCGACGGCCGCGTCGTCGCTCACCGGGGCGTGGGTGAAGACGTACTCGGCGTTCTGCACGGTGAGGTCGCCGGCGACGCTCGCGCCGCCGACGAACACGTCCGCGGGGGCGCGGAGTTCGACCGGGGGTCGTTCGGAGCCGTTGAGCGTCACGTCGCCGTCGTAGGTGGAAGCGTTTCGGGTCATCGGTGGGTCTGTCGTTCGGGAGTTATCGCTGAGCCGCTCGTCTGGGAGTCATCGTCGTCTCGGTGTACAGCGCGAGGTCGTACTCCGGGTAGGTGTGGTACGTCTCGTAGCCGCCGTCTGCGACGCGGATGGTGGTCCACGCCTCCGGTTCGAACCGATAGGCGACCGTCGCCGTCTCCGGGCCGGGGAAGGCGTCGAGCGGCCGCCCCTCGACGACCGTCCGGGCGTCGAGTCGGTCGCTCTCGAAGCGGAACTCGCGTTCCGCGCCGGCCGAAAGCGGCGTCTCGTGGGTTCGCTCGTGCGGCAGCGGCTCGCACGAACACAGCTCGTGGAAGTCGAGCGCCGGCAGGCCGACGTAGTGGGACGAACCGATGACGGTGAGCACCGCCGGTTCTCCCGCGAGCGTCGCCGGGGCGACCGTCTTCACGTCGACGGTCGTCAGGTCGGGGACGTCGGCGCTGTAGCCGAAGTACAGCTCCGTCGGTGTCTCGGCCGACTGCGATGGGTCGGAGCCGGCGGGCGGTTCGGTCGTCGGGTGTGAGTGGGAAGGCATAGTGGTCAGGTGTCGACGAGGATGTCGTAGTTCGGGTGGAAAATGGAGTTCTCGCGGACGCCGCGGTAGTGCGGGACCGCGTGCCACTCGACGGAGCCGTAGTGCTCCTCGCGGGCGCGGACGTACTCGGTCGCGCCGTCGCCGGTCAACCGGGGGCGCTCGCCGGGCGCGAGCACGTAGAACTGCTCGACGCGCTCGGTCTCGCCGTCGTCGTCGAGGTCCTCGCGCACCCAGTAGGACAGCTCTCGGGTGAAGCCCGCGGCACCGACGGTGTTGACGAACGCCTTGTGGTGTTCGGGGTAGGCGTCGGGCGAGTAGCCCCACGTCACCGCGACGCCGTCCTCGGAGAGATGCGTCCGGACGGAGCGGTAGAACTCCGTCGAGTAGAGCGTGAGCAGGTCGTCGTCGGTCGCGCCGGGAATGTCGAGCAACACGAGGTCGTACGTCTCGTTCGTCTCCTGGAGGTAGCGGTAGCCGTCGGCGACCGTCGTGTTCAGCCGGTCGTACTCGTAGGCGTCGTCGTGCCAGCGGCGGAAGAACGGGTCCGTCTTCGCGTCGCGCATGAACTCGCCGTCGAGGTCGACGTGGTCGACGGTGACGCCGTACTCCCGCAGGTGGTCGATGGCGATCCAGTCGCCGCCGCCGACGACGAGCACCTTCGTCTCGGGGCCGGGTTCGACGAGCGACATCGGCACGTCGACCAACCCCCGATGGTAGCTGTCGGCCCAGCTCTCGCAGAGTTGGACGGCCGCGCCGAGGCGGAGACACTGCTCGGTTCGCCCGTCGAAGTACGGGTTCGGACCGGTACCGGTCCACGTGCGGTCGTACCGGATGACGTGCTGGTAGGCGGTCGTCTCTTGGGAGGTGACCGTCGCGCGCATCGCGCCCGGCGAGTACTCGTTTTCGATCTGCTGTTCGAGATAGAGCTGTGACAGTCGCTCGTCGGCGACGTCGTGTTTGGCGACGACGCCCGCGTAGGTCGCCGTCAGGAGCAGGCAGACGACGAGAAGCGTCTTCGAGACGCGAGCGGCCGAGAGCGAGCGGTCGGCTCGCGCGCTGGCGGTCGCGTTCCCGTCGGGTGCGGCGCTGGCGGACGGAGCGGGACTTGCTGACGACGCGTCGCCGCCGAGGGGCCACCACGACCAGTCGCCGAAGTGGGCGACGAAGACGAGCGCGGCGACCCCGTTGAGGAGCGCCAGCACGAATATCGTCGGGATGAGGCCGAGGCCCGGGTAGAGGACGCGGGCGTAGACGACGGCACCGGCGAGGCCGCCGACGTAGTCCATCGCGAGGATGACCGAGAGCCCGCTTCTGCGGCCCTCGGTCCGCTCGACGGTCCAGAGGGTTCCGATGGCGGCCACGACGAAATCGTGGATTCGGGTTCCGGCGTCCCGGAGCAACGAGGGCGTCGCCGACCCGTCGTCGTCGAGTTCGTCGAACATGCGGGTCAAAAGCGGGAGTTCGAACCCGGAGAGGAACCCGACGACGACGACCGGCAGGCGGGCGACGGTCCAGACGAGTTCCGCGGGCACGGCCTGCGGGATGCGGACGCTGTTGAGACCGACGATGAGCAGGAAGCCCGCGGGCGCGGCCGCGGCCAAGAGCACCTCGGTTCGGAAGAAGTTCCCGCCGAGGGTCGCGCCGTCGAGGTCGTCTGAGAGCGCCGCGCCGATGCCGAGGCTGAAGAAGTACAGGCCGACCGTGATGACGTACTGGGTCACCGTCCCGCCGTACATCACCGTCAACAGCTCCGAGTAGACGAACTCGTAGGCGAAGCTACAGAACGACACCACGAAGGTGAGCGTCAGGAGCGTCGCCGTGTCGGTTCGTGTGTCAGACATCGATAGAGAGCGAATCGGTCGCGGCGGACGCGGCGGTGTCGCCGTCGCGGCCGCCGCCGTCGTCGTTCGTCCCGCTCAGATGCGCGGGGAGACTTTCCACTCTTCCTCGATGGAGTACCCCGCGTCGCCGATGCCGTCGGTGACTTCGAGGTCGTAACACTCCCAGCGGAAGTCGTGGTTCACGTCGTCGCCGACGACGTGCGCGCCGACGCGGTACCAGCCGTCCTGTCCGAGCTGGCTGTCGTCGTCGATGTCGTACTCGACGGTGTCGTTCGGGTCCTGAATCTCGCGGTCCCACGGCACCGGGCCGGCGTCGGGCGCGTCGTCACGCATCGCCGCGGTCGACCCGAGGTAGGCGACGCCGAGCGCGGCGACGCCGACCGGGAACCGGCTCACTTTCCCGGCGTTGTTCTCGTACCAGTCGTCGGCGTAGTCGCCGCCGTGGTACCACGCGTGGCCGTGGACCGTCCGCGGGGCGGAGGCGTAGCCGCCCGTGCCGCGGCCGGTCGC
>NZ_CSTE01000004.1 GCF_001368915.1 Haloferax massiliensis
GGCCCGCCCGCCGCCCGGATCGGCCGCGGCCTCCAGCCGCGCGAGGTAGCCCGCGAACTCCAGTTCGTACGGGAGATAGTCGTGGTTGTCACGGGTCTCCCGGTCGATTTCGAGCCCGAAGTAGTCGTACGCGCGTGCGAGGTCGAGATTCACGTCGTTCCACGCCGCGTCGGGGCGGTACGACGACTCGTACAGCGAGATTCGCGGCCCCTCGCTGTCGAGCGAGCCGTCGGTTCGGTCCGCGTACTCGGCGTAGCCGACCGTGAACAGGTCGTTGAAACGGGCACACGCCGTCTCGTAGTCGTCTTCGACGGTCAGTTCCGGCGGGGCGACCGAGAGCCCGGTCGCCCCGAGGAGTCCCCGGACGGTCTCGTCGACTTCCCCGGCGGCGAGTCGCTCGTGGAGCCGCTCGTCGGGCTCGTCGAGCAGCGTCGCCAGCGCGGTATAGATTGCCGCCCGCGCCGCCGCGGGTCGGTCGACCGCGCTCGAATCGATTCGGTCGGCGTCGTTGTTCGTATCGCTGTTGGTGTCGCGGTTCGTGTCGTCGGTTCGCGTCTCCGCGTGGGTGTTCGTATCCATCGTCGTGTCCTCAGTTCTTCCGCACCGCTTCGATAGTCACGAGCGCGACGCCGACGATGGCGAGGCCGGCGACGGCCCACAGTATCGACTCGTACGGCGGCCCCTGCGGTCCGGGACCGAACGGGAAGTGATACCAGTCGCTGACCGATTTCCGGCCGGAGCGCTCCATCTCGGACCCGTTCCACACCGCGAAGGCCACGTCCACGTCGTTGTCGACGGCGAACGAGGTCCGGTTCGCGGCGTCCGAGTCGAGCGGCCGCGACATGACGACCGTCCAGCGGCCGTCGTCGTGGCTCGCCGTCGTCTCGACGGCCGTCTGCTCGAACTCGGTCGTGGACCCCGGGCCGCCGGCGAGCAGTTCCTCGCTCTCGCCGTCGGCGCTCCAGTACCAGACGTTCACCAGATTCCGCGTGCTCCCCATCGAAATCGGGGGGCGGACCGAGGTGTTGACCGGTACCTGCACCGCGGCCGCGTCGAGGAACGACCTCGGACTGGTGGCGTTGCGGTCGGCGGTTCCGTCGGCCCACGAGAGCCGGAGATACAACCGCTCGTCGGTCTGGGCCGACTGGACGCGAACCGATTCGACGGAGGTGTCGCTCGCGTTCGGAACGCCGCTGGGCGCGCTCGTCAGCGGGACGTTCACCGACGGAACGGTGTCCCAGGCCTCGCTCGTCGGCCGCTGGGGCCGGTCGTCGGCAGCGACCGATTGGACGGGAATCTCGTTCGCGGGGCGCGCGGACACCGCCGCGGGGCCGGCGACTGCGGCGGCCAAGAGCAGCGCCACGACGACGACCGCGCCGACGGCGGCCGCTCGACGCTCACGCATCAGTCGAACACCCCCGGGGCGAGGCCCGGCGAGCCCGACTCCGCTCGCGTTGCTCGCATCAGTCGAACACCTCCAACCGGTACTTCCGGGCCGGGTTGGTGTCGGTCAGCATGTCGAGGAGTTCGCTCTCTCCACCGCGGTCGACCTTGTCGCGTTCCTTCTCGATGGTGTCGAGCGCGTCGTGGACGCGGTCGCCGAACAGCTCTTCGAGGTAGTTACGGGGGATGCGGTCCACGTCCACCGTCTCGCCGTCCTCGGAGTGCTGCGGCGGCGCGAACGGCGGGATGTAGTAGACGTTCGGCTGCGTCTGGTACTCCGGATGCAGCGGGAGTGCGACCTCGTACTCCTCGACGAGCTTGTGAATCGGCCCCTGTTCGTCGTCGAGGAACCCGACGAGTCGCAACTGCGGCGGACAGTCTTCCGCGCAGGCGGGGGCGAACGTCTCGCCGTCGGGGCCCTCGCCCTCGATGCGGGGGTAACAGAAGATGCACTTCTCGGAGGTCTTCTGCGTCGCGTTGTAGTACACCTTCTTGTACGGACAGCCCTCGACGCAGTAGCGGTAGCCGCGGCAGCGCTCCTGGTCGATGAGGACGATACCGTCCTCCTCGCGCTTGTAGATGGCCTTCCGCGGGCACGCCTCCACGCAGGAGGGGTGCGTGCAGTGGTTGCAGATGCGCGGGAGGTAGAAGTAATACGAGTTCGGATGCTCGCCCGCGCCTTGGTCTTCGTCCCAGTTCGGCCCCCACTCGGGGTCGCTGTCGGGACGCAGCGGCCGGTCGCCGCCGTTGTACATGACCTCCTCGTGGTTGAACGACCACGCGTCGCCGTAGTCCGCTTGGTCGGGGATGTCGCCGGGCTTTCGCTCGGTGTGTTCGGCGTCCGTCCAGCCGCCGCCGGAGTCCTCCCAGTCGCGCGGGTAGCCCTTGCCGGGCTTCGTCTCGACGTTGTTCCAGTACATGTAGTCGCGGCCGCCGCCCTCCGTCCAGAGCGACTTGCACGCGACCGTGCAGGTCTGACAGCCGATGCACTTGTTCAGGTCCATCACCATGGCGACCTGGTGGTCGACCCCGTCGGCGAGGTCGACCCCGTCGCCGTCGGTCTGTGCCGCTGGCCCGTCGTCGGTGCTCATTCGGCCTCACCTCCCCCTTTCCGCACGTCGACGCGGACGTCGCTGTTGACCCCCGTCGGCCCCCAGTAGTTGGGGAAGAAGTAGAGGTGTTCGCCGGAGTCCTCCGGGTACTGGACCAACTGCGTCGGTTTCATGTACATCGGGACGAGCGAGTTGAAGTTCGTGTCGCCGTCGAACTGGAACCGCTCCCAGGCGAAGTACATCCGCGCCGTGCCGCGCTGGCTGCTCGGGTAGAGTTTCGCCTGTAGTTCGACCGACGCGAGGTCGTTGAACACTTCCACGGTGTCGCCGTCTTCGATGCCCCGTTCGGCGGCGTCCTCGGGATGGAGATAGACCACCGGCTCCCCGCGCTGGAGGCGGAGCAGTTTCTCGTTGTCCCGCCACGTGGAGTGGATAGACCACCGTCCGTGGGGCGTGTTGTACTCCATCGGGTAGTCGCCGCCCGTCTGCGTCGGCCCCTCCTTGTGGGTCGGCAACTGCTCGCCGAGTTCGAGGAACCAGTCGTGGTCGATGTAGTACTGCTGTCTGCCGGTGACGGTCGGCCACGGGTTCTTGTCTTGGACGAAGTCCTTCCACGGCGTGTACGCCTCGCCGTCCTCGATGTCGGAGGTCCAGTGGTCGCCGGCGGCCAAGAGCCGCTGGGGCTGTTCGACCGTGTCGGCGAACGTTATCTGGTCGTCGCTCTCGGACGGGTTCGACTCCTCGGAGTGTTCGAGGATGTACTCGCAGGCGGCGCGGTCCTCGGCGAGGGCGTCGGCCTCGCCGGTCTCCCAGTCGCGGACGTAGTCGTCGTGGACGGACTGGAGGTCGATGTCGCGGTCGAACTTCCGGTCCGAAATCGGCCCGACGCCGCGCTCGGTGGCGACCTCCTGAATCTTCGCGGCGAGTTCGCGGAATATCTGCCAGTCGGTCTTCGACTCGCCGAGCGGTTCGACCGCTGGCGTGAAGGGATGCACGTAGCTGTGCATGTCCGTCATCGAGAGGTCGTGTTTCTCGTAGTGGCTCGCGGTCGGCAACACGATGTCCGAGTACAGCGCCGTCGAGTCCATCCGGAAGTTGATGTCGACGACGAGGTCGAGCTTCGGCCACAGCTCCTCCTCGACGGCGACGTTCCCCTTCGCCTGGTTGAAGTAGTTGCCGCGCCAGACGAACATCGTCGTCGGGTCGGGACGAGAGCCGTCGTCGCGCTCCTCGGGGTAGACCGGCATCCACCCCTCGTCGATGGACTCCCGTATCTTCGCGGCCGTGTCGGCGTCGGTGTTGTCGAGGATGCCCGCGTGGTAGTAGGTCCACAGCGTCGTCGGCACCCCGCGGACGTTGCCCGTCGGGAACGACAGCGTCTTCCAGCCGTGGAACGTCCATATCTTCTCCTGGCCGACGTAGTGGTCTAGCCCGGTCCCCTGCTCGCCGAGGTTGCCCGTCAGCGTGACGAGCAACTGGAGCGCGCGGTTCCCGAGGTCGTTGTGATACCAGTCGTTGACGCCCTTGCCCTGGATTATCTTCGCCTTGTCGGCCTCGGCGAACTCGCGGGCGACGCGCTGGTACGTCTCTTCGCCGACGCCGGTCTCGTCGTGGACCGTCTCGGGGTCCCAGTTGTCGAGTTCGTCCCGCAACTCGTCCCACACGGTCCGGACGCGGACGCGCCCGCTTTCGGTTCTGACCGTGGTTTCGCCGTCCAGTTGCGGGTCGAAGTCGAGTTCGATGCTCTTGGAGTAGTCTTTCTGTCCGTCGCGTTCGCCGAGCGACCCCGGCGCCTCGCGGAGGCGTCCGTCGGAGTCGAGCATGAGCAACATCCACTCGGGTCGGTCGGCGTCGGTCGAGACCGATGGAACCTCGCTCGCGCGGAGGAACTTCCCGGTGTCCTGCCGGACCAAAAGCGGCATGTCAGTCTGCTCTTTGAGGTGGGCCTCGTCGTACAGTTCCTCGTCGACGATGGTCCGTGCCATGCCGAGCGCGAGCGCGGTGTCGGTGCCCGAATCGGGGCTGAGCCACTCGTCGGTGTGGATGGCCGTCTGCGAGTAGTCGGTGAAGACGCCGACGCGCTTCGTCCCGTTGTAGCCCGATTCGAGGAAGTACTTCGCGTCGGGGATGCGGGTGACGTTGATGTTCGACCCCCACGCGATGATGTAGTCGGCGTTGTACCAGTCGGCGCTCTCGGCGTTGTCGGTCTGGGTGCCCCACGTGATGGGCTGGCCCGGCGGCAGGTCGGAGTACCAGTCGTAAAACGAGTGGCTGACGCCGCCGAGGAGGTTGATGAGCCGCGACCCGCTGGCGAACGAGACGGGGCTCATCGCCGGGATGGGCGTGAAGCCGCTGATGGCGTCGTAGCGACCGGCCTGCACCTCGTCGACGACGTGCTCGGCGATTTCGGTGAGCGCCTCGTCCCACGAGATGCGCCGCCACTTCCCCTCGCCGCGGTCGCCGACGCGCTTCAGCGGGTGTTTGATTCGCTCGTCCGCGTTGACGTAGTCGGTGTAACACGCGCCCTTCTGACAGCCGCGGGGGTTCGGGTCGGGGAGGCTCTCGTCGAACCGCGGGTAGTCTCCGGCCTGCTCTTCGCGCCACACCTGTCCGTTTTTGACGTAGACGTTCCACGAACAACTGCCGGTGCAGTTGACGCTGTGCGTGGACCGGGAGACCGAGTCCCAGTCCCACTTCTCGCGGTACAGGTCCTCCCAGTCCCGGTAGGGGTAGTTCCCGATAGGGTCGTCGACGGGGTTCAGCCCGCCCATCTGGAACAGCGGGTCGTCGTCGGCCGCGGACCGGCCGATACCCAGAAGCGAGGCGATGCCGACGCCTTCGAGGAACCGGCGACGGGAGACGCTCGTCCCCTCGGTCGCCGGCTCTCCCGGCGGGTCGCCGACCGCCGGCGGGCCGTCCGTCTGTTCGGCTTGCGATTCGTCCGTTCCCGACTCGTCGTCGGGGGTCGAGGTGTTCGTTCGGTTCATGAATCTATCTGTAAAAAGACGGTCGTTAGTGCCAGTCCAGCGCCCAGAACGCCGAGCGAAACCCCCACGAGCGTGTCGCCGCCCGCGTCGAGGCCGACGGCGACGAGCGCCACGCCGAGGAGTTTGCTCGCGCGGTCGAGGTGTCGGTACGTCCGAGGCGAGAGTTCGATGCGTCGCCGCGGAGCCCCGCCGGTGTTCGCGTCAGTCATCGCCGGCCTCCCCCGGAACGCGCCCGGTTCGGCTCTCGTCCGCGTCGTCGCCCAGCACGCGGTAGACGAGGGCCGCGGAGCCGACGGGAACGACGAACAACGCGACGGTCAAGATCGGGTTGACGACGCCGGTTCCGACGCCGAGCGCCCGGCCGAGGAGGTTGTTCATGCCCGCGATGGAGGCGATCATGATGAACTGAACCGCGGCGACGCCGACCGCGGTCTGCCACGGCCGGTCGAGGGGGTCAGCCGTGAAGTGGACCGACTCGTCGTGGTAGTCGACGAACGGCCACACCGCCACCGCGCCGAACACGAGCGTCGGCAGAAAGACGCCGCCGACGAACTCCGTCGAGACGTGGACGCCGGTGAACGGAACGGTGAACCCCATCCACGACGGGAGCAGTTTCAGCAGGCCGTAGACCCACATCAGGAACCAATCGGGCATGATGAGTTCCGGCGTCCCCGCGGGGTTGTTCGGCCCGTACTCGGCGATGTTGTGGACCGGAAGGAACCCGGCCAGCATCGCCAGCGTGGCCAGCGTGAGGAAGAACACGACCGCGCTCACGGCCGCCTGGTTGGGGAACGCCGGGAGACCGACGACGACGCTGTCGTCGTCTCTCGGGACGGTCTGTTCGGTGCCGCCGTCGCTCGACGGGGACCCCTCAGCCGGGCGTCGGCCCCGGTTCCCGAGTCCGCGGACGTCGTCATCGCGGGGGGCCTCCGTGTGCTTCTGGCGGACGAGAATCGCCATGTGAACCGCCAGCAGCCCCCCGATTGCCACGGGGATGACGAGGACGTGGAGGAAGTAGAGCCGGGGTATCGTCGCGCTCGACGGGAACTCCCCGCCGAAGAACGCTTTCCCGGCTACCCCCCCGACGAGCGGAATCGACGTGGCGAGGCTGTAACCGATGCCGGTGGCCGTCGCGGCGAACTCGTCGAAGGGGAGCGCGTAGCCCGTATAGGCCGCGCCCATCGAGAGTCCGGCGAGGCCGGTGCCGACGACCCAGTTCGGCTCGCGCGGATTGCGGTACGCCCCGGTGAAAAACACCCTGAGCATGTGCAGCCCGATGGACGCGACGAACAGGTGAGCCGCCCAGTGGTGCATCCGCCGGATGAACATCCCGAAGGGGATGTCGTAGGTGATGTGCAGGACGCTCGCGAACGCCTCGGGCACCTCTTGGCCTTGGAACTTCGCGACGCTCCCCTCGTATTCGACGCCGCTCGTCGACGGCTCGAAGAACATCCCGAGGAACATCCCTGTGAGGACGAGAAGCAGGAAGCAGAACAGCGCCACCTCGCCGAGGAGAAACGAGTCCTCGGCGGGGAACGCCTTCCCGAGGAACGCGCGGCCGCTGTCGAGGTCGAACCGCTCGTCTACCCAGTCGTACGCCTCGTCGCCGGCGTCGCCGGCGCGGTCGGCGAGACGGTCGAGCCGCGACATCACTCGCCCCCCGGGCCGACCGGCCCATTGAAGTCGCCCGTGGCGATGAGATTGCCCTCGCTCGACAACGTGATTGGGAGTTGCGGGAGCGGTCTCGAAGGCGGTCCACCGACCACTTTCGCGCCCGCGGTCGGGTCGAACTTCCCGAAGTGACACGGGCAGACGAACGTCTCTCCCTCCTCGTTCGACACCATACAGCCCGCGTGGGTACAGACCTTCGAGTAGGCGGCGTAACCCGACACCGTGTACTCAAGGTTCGTTGCGCCACCGTAGGCGTCCTCGGCGTGTCTCACGAGTAGCGTCGGCGCCCGTTCGATGCCCGGTCTGGGCTCCGGGAACACGGTCATCTTTTCGCCTTCGCTCAGGGCGTTCTCGCCGACGCGCTCGCCCTCACCGTCGACGAGGTAGATGCCGTCCGAGTACACGGGGCCGGTGTACGAGCGCTCGAAGACGCGAGTCAGCCCGGCCAACGGTGCCGCGAGGCTCCCGACGGCGGTCAAACCCCCGACGCTGGCGAGCAGTTTCGCGTAGTCGCGGCGGGCGAGCGAGGCGCGGTCGTCGGAGAAGATGCTCGGCCGGTAGTTGCTGTCGTCCCCGCAGTCATCGCAGTGCTCGTCGCAGTCGTCCGATGCGTTCTGATTGTCGAGTCTCATTAGTGTCCCCTCCGTTCTGCGACCTCGACGTGGGGGAGGAACCACGCGTAGTACGACACGGTGAGCAAAGCGAGCGCGGTGAACATCCCCGCGGCGTAGACGCCGAAGTACTGGGTCCGCGCGAGCGTCAGGTACTCGCCGGTGAACAGCGCCGCGAAGACGATAGCGAGGATGGTCAGTCCGCCCATCGCCACGATTCCCTCGATGGCGTCGGAGGCGTCGTCGTACTCGACGACCCAGCGGTCCGCGGTCCAGAACCACGGCAGTCCGACCTGACCGCCGTCCGCGATCGTTGGTTCGTCACCCGGGTCACTCCTGACCGCCGTGTCCATGAACCGGTGGACCGCGGCGAGGACGCCGACGAGCGCGAAGAGCGCGACCCACACGATGACGCCTACCTGACTCGGCGCGAGTTTCTCCGGCGTGTCGACGATCTCCTGCAGCGGTCGCATCTCGGTGACGCTCTGGTCGATTTCTATCTGTTCGCTCGGTGGCTCGCCGTGCAGCGCCACGTACCACGTCGGCAGGAGCACCGCGACGACGAGCAGCAACACGACGACCGTCCCGCGTCTCACGGTGACTCACCCCGCGTACCGACTCGCCGCCTCACGCTCCAAACGGGCGGCGTTCCGTTCCCCCGTTTGGCCCCGAGCAAGCTCGTATATGTCATACTTCGATTCGTTGGAGAATCTGCACCGAGGCCAGTAACACCCGAACCATAGGGTGCGGGGACTTTATACGGCTCTCGTCGGGGAATCCGCTCGAACACGGACCGGAATCACGAGACGGCAAACAGATTCGGCGAAGATTATTTCAGAGCCACCGTCGTACGCCGACCTATGACCGAGGGCGTGCACGGTGAAATTCACGTGACTGACCCGTCTGTCTGCCGGGTGTCGGAAGCGTCGGCGGAGACCTCCGTCGAATCCGTCTCGCGGTCGGTGGCTGCCGACAACGACACCGCCGCGGTCGAGTTTACCGCCCCCTCGTCAGCCGCTATCGACGACGCAGACGAGGTGTTTCACCACGAGCAAAAGACGATTTATCGCGTGACCAGCGGCCCCGCCGAGGGGCCACGGTGCGCCTGCGAACTCGTCGAGTGTCACGGCTGTCCGGTCCGGCACCTCGAAGCGGAGTGCGGCACCGTCGTTCTGTCGTTCGTCGCTTCGGACCTCACATCGTTCCGCGACATCGTCGTCAATCTTAAATCGGAGTTCGACGGCATCTCACTTCGGCGACTCACACAGTCCGAACCAGATTCCGTCTCCAGCTCGCTCGTGTTCGTTGACCGCGACAAATTGACGGCGAGACAGCGGGAGGTCCTTGAGACGGCCCACGAGATGGGGTACTTCGAACATCCCCGCGAGGCAAACGCGACGGAAGTCGCCGCGGCGCTCGATATCAACCGGTCGACGTTCACCGAGCATCTGTCCGCCGCCCAGTCGAAGCTTCTCGACGCGATTCTCGACGTGTAGTTGGGCCTAGCGTATGTATTCCCGCCCTATGGTGGGGTGTGATAGATACTGACAGCGTCTGTGCTTCGGGTAGTGGTCGCCGTGCCAGGCCAGTTAGTCTTCGACTGCCCGGAGTGCAGCGTCGAGGTGTTCGTCGACGCGGGCATCCGTGAGCGGATTCTCGACGATGGGTGCGTGCTGTGCGGTTCGCCGGTCGGGGCGGACGCGTTCGATTCGCATCCCGGAGAGTCGTGACCGGGGGTGGCGTCTCCAACGTCGCGAACGGCTACGGGGGCGGGACACGTGCCAGGCTCGACCGTCTCGCCGATGCGGGGCGAAGTCTCGAAGTTGCATTCCGCGTTGCTCCCGATTCGCTAGTCGAAGGTCATCCCGTAGCCCCACTCTTCGAGGCACTCTTCCGTTTCGTCGAGGTGTTGCAGTCCAACCTTCATGAGCGCTTCACGGAGGTCGGTGAGCGAGACGTTCTCTTCGAACCGGTCTTCGAACTCTCGGAGGGCATCTCGCTCCGCGGTTTCAGCCCCGCCCGAGCGTGCGCGACCGCCAGATTCGCTGCGGTGGTCGTCTTCCCAACCCCGCCCGCCTCGCTGTAGGTCGAGTACGTGAGCATACTGTCTCATCAAGAACGTCCACCTTGAATCTTCTGTACATACCACCATTGTGTTCAGCATGAAACACCACTAATTGTGTGAATCAATGAATGTACTCACTGAACACACATAGTGAACATCTACCGCCAGCACCGGACAGACCGGCACGTCTTCACGCAATTATATTGCAAAAGATGCACAACTACACGCGGCGTGGAACTGACGTTTGACGGTGAATCGTTTTGACGGGACGGCACCGGTAGACCGCTCCAGTTCTCACCGACTCCCGGAGAAACACGACTTCTTAAACGATGTGACTTTCCGAGATAACGCGCTAGACGACGGTTACCTCTCGATTTAGAGCGGTCGGTACGCTCGGTCCGTCGAGCGAAAGCTCATCGAAACGCGGTCTCACACTCGCCACAGGCGAGCCAGTCAGTTCGACAGCCGTAGGGTTGCAGTCACGCGTGGGGAGGAAGAAATTGTTTATATACTACAATACTGTCCCGTCAAACGACCTGTCGAGATACCGTCCGAGTCACGAGTTCGATATTGAATTCGCGATGTGTGAGGTTTACAGGCCTATGGATGTAATTTGGTCGCTGTTCCGCCACCGAGCAACCCGCAGAGCCAAATATACGAATCGTTCAGTATTGTTCACGGTTAGAAAACACCCTCTCGGACTACGACTGAACTATCTACCCATCATCTTGACCATCACGAACTTCACGAACATATATCCGGGTTTCCGTATCCGTATTTCTACCTCCCGCGCCGGGTCTGTTAACTAATAGAAAATCCAGTCAGTCGATCGAGAGTTTATTCTCTACGTTCTTCGCTCCGCTGACGACCAAGCCGACGGTGTCCTCTTCGAGACGCTTTCCGCTCATTCTCGGGGGAGGGCCGAGGACTTCGATTGCGCCCAGCGGGCGACCATCGTCGTCGAGGACCGGTGCGGCGACACCCCGATAGTCATCCGATTGCTCCTGTCTGTCGTATGCGACTCCTTGGTCGCGAATCGCTTGGAGTTTGGACTTCAACTCGTTGCGTTCGGTGATCGTATTCGCAGTCTCCGAGGAGAGCGAGTCGTGGTCGAGAAACTCCGCGACCTCGTCTTTGTCCATATTGGCGAGGATTACCTTCCCGGCCGCTGTCGCGTGCAATGGTCGTATCTCGCCTTCCTGGTCCGGAGTGTCTAAATCCGCTGGCACGGCCGTGAACATGTAGAGGCAGTTCCACTCACTACCCTGTCCCGGAACGACCAGACAGACCTGCTCCCGCATGGTGTTGGCCAGTTCGACCACCTGTGACCGCGCGACCTCGTATATCCGCTGTCGTCGCCTCGCGTAGACGCCGAAACTCACGAGTTCGAGTCCGATTTCGTACCCCTCGTCACGTCGCATGACGTAGCCGAGTGTTTCGAGCGTCGCGAGGTGCTTGTGGACCGCCGGTTTCGAGAGGTCGAGTGCCCGAGCGATCTCCGTCAACGTCGGCCGGTCGCGACTCCGTATCGTATCGAGGATTCGATGGCTCGTCATCGTCGCCTTGATTCCGTAGTCGTCTGCGGTGGGCATACCCTCCGACACTCGACGGACGTACAAATAAGTTGTTAACAGTTAGTGAACGATTCGCGGCGGCCGGTCACCACTCGGCGACGCTGCCGTCTTCGTGACGCCACACGGGGTTGTGCCAGTTGACCGGGCGTTCGGCCTGCTTTCGGATGTACTGTTCGTCCATCTGTATTCCGAGCCCGGGTTCGTCGGGAACCGCGACGTAGCCGTCTTCGTACTCGAACGCGCTCTTGTCTTCGAGATAGTCGAGCACGTCGTTCCGCTGGTTGTAGTGGATGTTGAGGCTCTGTTCCTGGATGAGCGCGTTGGGGGAACAGGTGTCCACTTGGAGGCACGAGGCGAGCGCAATCGGGCCGAGCGGACAGTGCGGGGCGAGCGCGACGTCGTACGCCTCGGCCATCGCTGCGATCTTCTTGACTTCGGTAATGCCACCCGCGTGGCTGAGGTCCGGCTGAATCAGATCGACCGCGCCGTTCTCGAACACCTGCTTGAAATCCCAGCGCGAGTACATTCGCTCGCCCGTCGCGATGGGAATCGTCGTGTGCTGTGCGATTTCCGGGAGCACGTCGTTGTGTTCGGGGAGGACGGGCTCTTCGATGAACATCGGCTCGTACGGTTCGAGCGCCTTCGCCAGTCGCTTCGCCATGGGCTTCGAGACGCGCCCGTGGAAGTCGACGCCGATGTCGATTTCGGGGCCAACGGCCTCCCTGACCTCTTCGAGTCGATTGACCGCCGCTTGGACCGACGCGGGCGTGTCAATCCGTTCAAGCTCCGCCGTGGCGTTCATCTTCACGGCGGTCAGCCCCGCCTCGACTTTCAGTTCGGCCTGTTCGGCGACCTCCGAGGGGCGGTCCCCACCGATCCACTGATAGACGCGCATTCGGTCCCGCGTCGCACCGCCGAGCAGTTCGTGAACCGGGGCTCCGAAGCGTTTCCCTTTGATGTCCCACAGCGCCTGGTCGATACCCGCAATCGCGCTCATCAACACCGGACCGCCGCGATAGAAGCCGCCCCGGTACATCGCTTGCCAGTGGTCTTCTATCGCCGCGGGGTCCGTTCCAAGGATGTAGTTGTCCATCAGTTCCTCGACGGCGGCCCTGACGCTGTGAGCGCGACCCTCCACGACTGGTTCGCCCCAGCCGACGACGCCGTCGGTCGTCTCCAACTTGAGAAACAGCCATCGCGGTGGCACCTCGAACAGCTCATACTCCGAAATCTTACTCATGATTCGTTACGCGTACGTTGGGGTGTACCTCGAAAAAGTCTTTCTCTCGGACCGTGACCTCGGTGACGACTCCCGAACCCTCGATATTATACCACTCGTCCATCTTGTGGGACTCGTATGTCGTTAGAAGCGTTCCTCGACGATTTCGAGCGCCGTAACTGGCAGCGTGTGTCCGACGGGACGGTCCGCATCGCAGTCATCGGACTCGGGTGGTGGACCGTCGACCAAGCGATTCCGGCTATCGACGCGTCGGAGTTGTGCGAGACGACCGTCGCCGTCAGTAGTAGCTCGGAGAAAGCAAAGCGGGTCGCGGCCGGCGTCGAAACGGCGACACACGGTCTCTCGTACGACGAGTTCCACGCCGGCGAAGCCGCCGACGCCTACGACGCGGTATACATCTGCTCGCCCAACGCGCTTCATCTCCCGTACGCGCGCACGGCCGCCGAGTTGGGCAAGGCTGTCCTCTGCGAGAAACCGATCGAAGCGAGTAGCGAACGCGGGCAGAAGATGGTCGATGCGTGTGACGAGGCGGGCGTTCCGCTTATCGTCGGCTACCGGATGCACACCGAACCCGCGATTCGACGCGCGCGAAAGTTGATTCGAGACGGCGTCATCGGCGACCCGGTCCACGCAATCGGGACGAACTCGCAAGCGATGCTCGAACTGAGTTCCGACCCGAACCAATGGCGGCTCGACCCCGAACTGGCGGGACCGGGCGCGACCGTCACGGACATCGGCATCTATCCGCTCAACACCTGCCGGTTCCTGCTCGATTCCGACCCGGTTGCCGCGCAGGCGTTCATGCAATCCGCTCACGACGCGTTCGAGCAGGTGCCCGACGAGCACACCTCGTTCATGGTGGAGTTCGACGACGGAACGTACTTGGCCGCGACCGCCAGCCAAAACGCCCAAGCGACGACCAGCCTCCGCGTCGTCGGGACCAACGGCGAGATTCTCGTCGAACCGGCCTACCACATGGAAACGGAAATCCGAGTGACGCGCGACGACGTTTCGGTCACGCTCGACACGCCGCAGGTCAATCAGATGACCGAGTTGTTCGACTACGCCGCAGACCGCATCTTGACCGACGCGCCGATCGGTCCCGACGGCGAACACGGTGTCCTCGATATGCGACTCATCGAGGCCGTCTACGAGGCAGGCGAGTCCGGACGTGTGGTCACGCTCGACTGAGCGTCGGCGACGGGGCGGGACGGTATCTCTGGACGGGTCGACCACCGCGTTTAAACCCCTCGTCCGAGAGTAGCCAGTATGAGCCAACACCCAGCACGCCGCATCCGGGAGACCGGCCTCATCGCCATCATCCGTGGAACCGACGCCGACACGGCGATCGAAACCGTCGAAGCGCTCACGCGCGGCGGCGTCTCGACCGTCGAAATCACCGCGAACACGGACGGCGTCCTCGACATGCTCCGCGACGTGTCCGCGTCGTTCACGGCGGAAGAGGTCACCATCGGCGCTGGAACCGTCCTCGACGGCGAAACCGCTCGCGCGGCGCTGCTCGCAGGTGCGGAGTACCTGGTCACGCCGACGTTCGACGAGGGGGTCATCCGGACCGGTAACAGATACGGTTCCCCTTCTATCGTCGGTATCGCGACACCGACCGAGGCGGTCGACGCCTACGAGGCCGGTGCCGAGATGGTGAAGGTGTTCCCGGCCGGAACGCTCGGCCCCGGGTTCGTCTCCGCACTGGGCGGTCCGCTCGGACACATTCCGACGGTTCCGACGGGTGGCGTGGACCTCGATACCGTCGGCGAGTTCTTCGACGCCGGAGCGACCGCCGTTGGGGTCGGAAGCGCAATCGTAGACAACGACGCCGTCTCGCGCGGTGACTTCGCGACCATCGAGAACAACGCGCGTTCCTTCGTCGAAGCGGTCGAAAGCGCACGCCGCGACTGACGCACCCCACCGCTCGGAAGTTCGGAGCTGACTGTCTCGGCGCGGTTCGCGCGGCGAATCCGGAACGCTCGGCGAAGGAGGGGGTTATCGGTCGATTCCGGCGTCGCCCCCGCGGAGGACGCGTTCGACTTCGTCAGGCGTCACGACCGCGAGGTCGCCGTGAATTGTCCGTTTGAGCGCGGCGGTCGCCGCACCGTAGGCGAGCGCGGTCTCGACTGATTCGCCCGCGATGAGCCGCGACAGGAACGCTCCGACGAACGCGTCGCCGGTCCCGATGGCGTCGACCGTGTCCGTCTCGAAGACCGGTTGCTCGTACACCGTTCCGTCGTGTCGTGCGAGCGCTCCGTCTTCCCCGCGAGTGACCACGACCGTCTCGAAATCGAAGTCGGCGGTCAACTCCGATGCGAGCGTCGGCGCGTCGCCGTCGAGTTCCAGAACAGTGCGGATGTCTCGCTCCGCGGCGACGAGGACGTCGACCTCGGGGAAGAGCGATTCGCACACGTCTCGCGCGTCGGACGGCGACCAGAGCTTCGACCGGTAGTTGAGGTCGAACGCGGTCGTCGTCCCCGCCTCGGTCGCCGTCTGCAGAAGCTCGCCGGTCGTCTCCCGAAGCGTCTCGGAGAGCGCCGGCGTGATGCCGCTCGTGTAGAACGCCGCCGCGTCTTCCACGACTTCGACGGCGAGTTCGTCCGGTCGCGCGGTCGTGACTGCCGCATCGGCGCGGTCGTAGATGACGTTCGTCGGACGCGGCGAGCGCCCCTGTTCGATGTAGTACCCTCCTTGGCGAGCGTCGTCGTCCCAGCGTACGTACGGCTCGACGCCGTGTGTCCGGAGTTCCGTGGTGACGCGCCGACCGAGGGGCGAGTCTGGAAGCTTCGAGAGCCACGCGGCGGAGCAGCCGAGGCGGGAGGCGGCGACCGCGACGTTGCTTTCCGCACCGGCGGTCCGGAATTCGAGGGACTGGGCGGTCTCGATTCGCTCGCCCTCCGGCGGTCTCAGCCGAATCATCGTCTCGCCGAACGTGACGAGTTCGGCAGTCATCGACGCCCCTCGGCGGTTTGCGACCGGGTCTCGCGTTCGGTGTCGAGGGCGTTCAGACCGACAGTTGAGCCGTGCATGTGTTCGCACGACTGTCTCTCACAGTGGTACATAAGTACGGGCGATGGTTCCGAAATTTGTGACGGCGGGCCTGGTGCGCAGGACTCGACGGGTGGGTATCAGCCAGTGCCCAGACACCGGAAAGAACTATACCTCACCACTTTGACTAATGGGTATGACAGTTGGTGTCTGCTATTTCCCGGAGCACTGGTCGCGAGAGCGGTGGGAGACCGATATCAGTCAGATGGCCGAAGCCGGGATTGAATACGTTCGAATGGGGGAGTTCGCGTGGGGACGAATCGAACCGGAGCGAGGGACGTTCGATTTCGCGTGGTTAGACGAGGCCGTCGAACTCATCGGGGAGTTCGGGATGAAAGCGGTTCTGTGCACGCCGACAGCGACGCCGCCGAAATGGCTCGTCGACGAACATCCCGACGTTCGACAGCGAGACAGAGACGGCACGCCGCGCGAGTGGGGGAGCCGTCGGTTCACCTGCTTCAACTCGCCCACCTACCGTTCCGAGACCGAACGCATCGTCGGCGTGCTGACCGAACGATACGCCGACAACCCCCACGTCGCCGGGTGGCAGACCGACAACGAATTCGGCTGCCACGAGACGGTTACCTGCTACTGCGAGGACTGTGGCGAGGCGTTTAGCGAATGGCTCGCCGACAGCTATGAGACCGTTGCCGACCTCAATGAGGCGTGGGGAACGGCGTTTTGGAGCCAGCAGTACGACGATTTCGAGAGCGTCGACCCTCCAAAACCGACACCGGCCGCCAACCACCCCTCGCGGGTACTCGCCTACGAGCGGTTTAGTAACGACAGCGTGGCCGAGTACAACCGCCTGCACGCAGACCTCATCCGCGAAGCGAACGACGAGTGGTTCGTCACGCACAACTTCATGGGTGGCTTTTCACTCGACGCCTTTCGCCTCGCCGACGACCTCGATTTCCTCTCGTGGGACTCCTATCCGACGGGGTTCGTGCAGGACCGACAGCCGGACACGCCGACAGCCGACGAGTTACGGGCCGGGAATCCCGACCAAGTGAGCATGAACCACGACCTCCAGCGCGGCGCGAAAGGGAAGCCGTTCTGGGTGATGGAGCAACAGCCGGGAGACATCAACTGGCCGCCGCAGTCGCCGCAACCGGCCGACGGGGCGATGCGCCTGTGGGCCCACCACGCCGTCGCTCACGGCGCGGACGCCGTCGTCTACTTCCGCTGGCGTCGCTGTCGTCAGGGGCAAGAACAGTACCACGCCGGGCTTCGGCGGCAGGACGGCTCCCCGGACCGCGGGTACCGCGAAGCGTCGACCGCCGCCGACGAGCTGTTCGACTTGGACTCGGTCGATGCGTCGGTCGCGCTCGTCCACGACTACGAGAGCCTGTGGGCGACGCGTTCGCAACCTCTCTCGCCCGACTGGGACTACTGGAACCACTTACGGACGTACTACGATACGCTTCGCGCCCGCGGTGTGCAGGTCGACATCGTCTCGCCGGAAGCGAGTCTCGAACGGTACGACGCGGTCGTCGCACCGACGTTGTATCTCGTCGGCGACGAGCTGTCGACCGCCCTGACCGACTACGTCGATTCGGGCGGCAGTCTCCTCCTCGGGGCCCGGACGGGGGAGAAAGACCCGTACAACCAGCTTCACGAGTCGCTCGCGCCGGGGCCGCTCACCTCCCTCACCGGCGCACGGGTGGCGCGTCACGAAACGCTGCCCGACCATATCGAGACGCGGCTCTCCTACGACGGTGCAACGTACGAGTTCCGAACGTGGGCCTCGTGGCTGGCTCCCGAAGACGGGGTGCCCCGGGGAGAGTATCGGACGGGCGAAGCGGCCGGAAACACCGCAATCGTGCGGAACGACGCCGGAAACGGAACCGTGACGTACTGCGGTTGCTGGCCGGGGGACGACCTCGCCGACGCGCTCGTGACGGAGTTACTGGACGCCGCCGGCGTCGAGTACACTGAGCGATTCCCGGACGGCGTGCGCGTGATGGAGCGCGACGGCTACACGTGGGCGCTTAATTTCACGAGCGACCCGGTGACGTTGACCGTCCCCGACTCCGCCGGGTTCCTGCTCGGTGAGGCGACCGTCGACGCGTTCGATATCGCGGTACTCGACGGGTCTATCGGAGGCGTCGGACTCGGGTCCGAGTAAGTCGGCACGGGACCACTCACCAAGGCGGCTCTCGCCCGGTGTGTTCTCGAACGTCGAGGGGGATACTGGCCGGACCGTGCTCCGACGAGGCACCGACCGGACGCCGGTTCGCCGTTACGGCGCGTTGAACGTCCACTTCTGGTTGTCGCCGCCGCCCCATCCCCACTGGATGACGTCGGCACCGTTGCTGGTCGAAGCGGCGTTCACGTCGGCGACGTACCCCGAGTTGACATTCTCCAACCGGTACGTGCCGTCGCTGTTTTCGTTGACGGCCCATCGCTGCTCGTCGTTTCCGTTCCACGTCCACTGGACGAGTGTCGCCCCTTCGCTGGTCGACCCGGAATCGACCGACAGCACCTTTCCGCTGTTGACGTTCTCGAAGCGGTAGGTCCCGTCCCCGTTGCGGACAGCGTCCCACTGCTGGTTCGAACCGCCCCAGTAACCGTACTGCTGGACGTTCCCGCCGTCAGCCGTCGAACTGTTCGCGATGTCCATCGCCTTTCCGCTGTTGACGTTCTCGACGTAGTACGTCCCCTCGGTGATGGGACCCGAACCCGATTGACCGGCGTACGGGAGGTCACGCCGACTCAGCGAGAGCGGGTCGTCGCTGCTTGCATCGAACGGACGGAACGCATAGGAGAACCGCTCGCTGATGGGGTCGACGCTGTACGCAGAAAGCGTGTTCCGAGGCATCCCGCCGACGCCGCTGACGGCGTAATCGACGTTGAAGACGATGCCGTCGGCGAACTGGAGGTCGCTGACGCGTTCGGCGTCACTCATGTCGGTGAACGCTTGGACGCTGACGTTCATCGTCTCCGTCGACGGCAAGCCGTGGACCAACAGGCCGACGCCGCTGTCGTTGGTCAACGCGGCGTAGCGCGTGTCGCACTTGTTGCCGTAGTCGCCCGGAGGGACGTACCCGACGAACTGGTCGGAGACGGACCCGCTGTACCGCCCGATACGCTCGTTCCATTTCCGGTCCGGATAGGTCTCCCCGGGGCCGCGACCGAACCACTCGAAGGTATCGAAGTCCGCCGGCATCCGGAGTTGGAGGCCGTACTTCGGCAGGTACTCCGTGATGGCGTTCTGCATGTCCGTGTTGGGCGTCACTTCGACCTGCACGACCACGTCGCCGCTGCCGAGGACGTCGTAGGTGTAGCCGGTGGTGAAGGCCTCGCTGTGACCGCTCGCGGAGTCAGTCGTTTCGACTTCGATGCGGACCGCCGACGGATCCGGCTGTGAGACGCTACTAGCGTCAACCGTCGCCGTCAGCGCGTCTAGCCCCGCCGACGTCCACTCGTCGGCCTCGGCTCCGCCCCACCCGGCGGACTCGTTGTGGACCGGTTCGCGCCACGCGTTGAGTTGCGGGCCGGCGTTCAGCAGTTCCTCTCCGTGGCGCTGGAACGACGTGAATCGGCCCGCGCTCGTATCGAAGACGTACGTGAAGTCCGACCCGGAGACGGTGACTTCCGACCCGCTCGTCGAGTAGCTGACGCCGCTCATATCCGAGAGGCTCGACTGCGGGGCGTCCGGGGCGTCCCACGGGACGACGAACTGTTCGAACGCGATTTCGTAGCCGGCGTCGGCCCACGACGTGTCCGACGCGAGCGTCACGCTGATGTCCAAGAAGTACTCGGAGCCGGCCTGTAGCGACGGTTGTGAGTACCCGAGGCTGACCGTCTGCGTCTCGCCGGGAGCGATGCTCGGGTTCAACGTCCCGCTCTGGATGACCGTGTCGTCCTCTTTGAGCACCCAACTGAAGTCGAACTGGCTCGTGTTCGTGAAGTCGTAGACGTTCGTGACGTCGACGTCGCCGTTCGGCAGGTCGTTCGCCTCGAAGCGAACGAACTGCTGGGCCTTCTTCATCACGTCGAGTTGGGGCATCGTGTGCCGGTGGTCGATTACCGTCGCCGTCGGCTGGGGCGGGTCGCCCCAGTGGTGCTCTTTGAGTTCGAAGTCGAGCCAGAGGCGACAGGAGTCGTCCGGCGAGGAAAGCGAGCCAACCTCGCTCGACGAGAGCGCCCGCTCGAAGATGCGAACGGAATCGACCCGAACGTTCGCATAGCGCTCCGCCGTCTCGGTGTTGTGACCGATTCCGACCCGGTATCGGTTGCTGTTTATCGCCCCCGAGAAGGCTGTGGACGCGATTTCGGACCCATCGACGTACAGCCGGACGGCCGACCCGTCGTAGACGCCCGAGAGCGTGTGCCAACTCCCGTCCCAGCCGCTCGGGGGAGCGGCACTCGCAGTCTGCTGATTCGAGCCGTCGGAGACGAAAAACTGCAGGTCGCCGTCGCTCATCTTCAGTCCGTACTGGGTGTCGCCCTTGACGACGAACGGCTGTTCACCGGCGAGGCTACCGTCGCCGTAGACGACCGCTTCGACGGTCAGTTCGCCCGTAATGTCGATTCTGTCGTCGTGGTTGGCGTCGACCCAGTCGGCGGTCCCGTCGAGTTCGAGCGCCGACCCGCTCTCGCCGGACACCTCGTTCGGCGAGCCGTTAACCAGCGCGGTGTGGCCCGCGATGGAGCGGTCGTCGATAGCCGCGCGTCTGTGGTCCTCGCTCAACAGATTCCCGTCGAGCGGGTCCTCCGTCGCGTTGAGTTGGTGCTGATTCCACATCCAGATATAGCCGCCCTGTAACTGCTCGTGGGCGTGGATGACGTCGTAGAAGTCGGTCAGGAGTCCCCCGCCGTTGCCGGACATAATCTGGTATTCACCCATGACGACCGGTTTCGTCACGCTGGAGTCGCCCGCCATGCTCTCGATGGTGCCTGGGAAGGGGTACCGGATGCCGTTGATATCTGCGAAGGAAGCGGTGCCACCGAAACCGCTCCCGTAGCCACCGGCGTTATCCTGATGGCCGACGAGCCGAGTCGGGTCCGCGCTGCGCACCCAGTCGGCCATCTTTCGATGCGCCTCCCCCAGACCGGCCTCGTTTCCGGTCGACCAGACGGTTATCGAGGCGAAGTTCTTATCGCGCACGACCATCCGCTTGAACCGGTCGAGGAACGACGGGTCGTACGAGGGGAAGTCGTTGACGAGCGACTGGTTGCCGTGGGCCTCGGCGTTGAGCTCGTCTTGCAGATAGATTCCGTACTCGTCGCACAGTCGGTAGAAGTCGGGGCGGTTGGGGTAGTGCGAACAGCGGATCGCGTTGGCGTTGTTCCGCTTCGCGAGTTCGATCTCCTTTCGCATCCGCTCGGTCGGCACGTGTCGCCCGTGGTCGAGGCTGTAGTCGTGGCGGTTCGTCCCGGCGAGCGTCACCGCCTCGCCGTTGACGGTGATTTTCTCCGCTGCCCCGTCGGAGGTCGAAACGACCTCGATGGTTCGGAAGCCGACTTTCTCCACCATCGCTTCGGTAGCCGAGGAAGCCCCGCTCGGGATGAGTTCGATGCCGAGCGTGTACAGGGCCGGCGTCTCGGCGGTCCACGCGTCGACGTTGGAGACCGTCATCGACAGCGGCGGGCCCGTCTGTTCGAAGTCGAGCCACAGTCGCGTCGAACTGTCGGGGCCGGTTCGGGAGGCGTTCACTTCCGACGACGAGAGCGCGCGGTCGTACACGCGTACCGAGTCGAGGCGGCCACCAAAGTAGCGGCTCCGAGCCTCGGCGTTGTGGCCGATACCGAGGCGGTAACCGTTCGTCGAGACCGACCCCGAGAACGAAGTCGCGCCGATTTCGGTGCCGTCGACGTACAGGCGAAGCGACGAACCGTCGTAGACGCCGGTCACCGTGTGCCAACTTCCGGACCAGCCACTCGGCGGCGCGACAGTGACCGTGTTCCAGCTTCCGTCGTAGACGAAGAACTGGAGGTCGCCGCCGCTCATCTTCAGTCCGTAGGACGTGTCTCCCTTGACAACCATCGGCTGTTCGCCGGTGAGCGACTCGCCGTAGACGACGGCTTCCAGCGTCAACGCGTCCGAGAGGTCGAGACTCGGGTGGGACCCGACGTCGACCCAGTCGTCGCCCCCGTCGAAATCGAGCGCCCGTCCGCTGGACCCACTCACGTAGGACGGGTCGCCGATGACGGTGCCACCGTTGTTCTCCGTCGAGTGGTCGGTGACCACGCCGTCCGACATCGTAACGGTGTCGCCGGCGTCGATGGTGACGCTCCGATTAGTCGTCCCGACTTCGATTCCGGCGGGGTCGTACAGGGTCGCTTGCACGGTCGCGGACTGCTGACTGCTCGTGTGGTTGGCGAGGGCGGCGTCGACTTCCAGCGTCCCGTCCGTGTAGGTGGAATCGAGGTCCGCGACCGTATCGAAGTCCTGGACGTGTACGTCGGGTTTCGAGTACAGAAGCACGTCCCGGAAGATGCCGGCTAACCGCCACATATGTTGTTGTTCGAGATACGTCCCGTCGGTCCAGCGGACGACCTGAATTGTGACGGTATTCGTCGAGTCCTCGGTGACGACGTCGGTGATGTTGAACTCACCGGGCGTCATCGACCCCTGCTTGTAGCCAACGTACGCGTCGTTGACCCAGACGAAGTACCCGGCTTTCGCACCGCCGATGTTGAGATACGTTTGCCGACCTTGGGTCCATCCGTCCGGAACGGTGAACTCCCGTTTGTACGTCCCGACGCTGTTGTCGGTACTCGGGACGTTCGGCGGGTCGTTCGGCGAGAAACCGACCGCCTGATTGTAGAACCCCAAATCGCCGTAGCCGTCTGTGTTCCATGTGTGGGGAACGTAGACTGTGTCCCAGTTCGCGTAGTTCGACGTGTCAGCCGTCGCACCAGCGAGGTCGGTTGCGAAGTCGAACTGCCACGGGCCGTCGAGCGATGTGACGTACTGCGATTCGAGCCATTGGTCGGTCAGGAAGTCGCGGTCGCGCTCGGCGGCTCGCGCCGCGGACAGCGACCCGTAGGGCATCGTCGTCGCGACGTGCGGCGGTTCGGTGTACTCTCCGACGACGCCGGGTGTCTCGATATACGTGCTCCAATTAATGTCCCCGGGCGTCGGGTCGACTCCATCGTGTGGTTCTGCGCGGGCCGTGGACGTCTCGTGGCCGAACAACGCGCCGCCAAGGAGCGACCCGCCGGTCACCTGCATGAGTCGTCGTCGCGTCACCGCCAGCTTAGTCGACGAGGAGTCGCCGCCGTCGGAACTGTCGGAGGTATCGTCCCGACTCATCGGTCTCCCCTCGTCCGGCAGTCGCGCGTATCACTGTGCTCATCGCCACGGATAGTCAAGCCTGTCCGTATCCACATGGTTTCTGTCACCGTGATTAACGATACCAACCCTCACTATTTATTGTTTTTGTTGGTGGGGCGGATTTCGGCGGTGAGTCCTCGTCTCCCGCCCAGCGTGGGGAGAATCCGGCCGTTGAGCGCGCGCGAGGCGTTGCTAGACTTGTCGTCGGCGACGTCGGTGTGCCGGAGATGACGACGCGAACGGTGCGGAGATAGCCAACAGGTGCGTGCGGTCTCGCCGTGATGGCGGTGCTCTGGTAGCGTTGTCGGCACGGCCGCCGTTCACCTGTTCGACCGGCGTGGGTGTTCCTCGCGTGTTCACGCGGGGAACTGCGTCACAACTGCGTCTGTGGGGCGTGGAGGGCGTCTGTTTTCGTCTTGAGCGCCGATCCGGACTGCGCGTCGAAGAGGTAGGCCGCCTCGTCTCGGAAGCTGATTCCGACGCGCTCGCCGGTGTCGGGGCGAACCGACGCGTCGGTTCGGGCGACAATCTCTTTGTCACCGAGTTTCCCGTAGATGAAGTTCTCGTTCCCCATCTTTTCGACGACGGATATCTCGATGTCGGATCCGCCTCTGTCGATTTCGAGGTCTTCGGGTCGAATTCCGAGCCGCACCGTAGCGACGTCGTCGACCTGATAGTCGGAGAACTCGTACTCGAAGCCGAACTCGGAGACGAGACGGTTGCCCTCGACGTCCATGGTGATGAGGTTGATGCTCGGGCTTCCGATGAAGTCCGCGACGAACTCGTTCGTCGGATTCCGGTAGAGCTCCTCCGGGACGCCGACCTGTTGGAGTCGCCCGTCGTTCACGACGGCGATTCGGTCGCCCATCGCCATCGCCTCGGTTTGGTCGTGGGTGACGTAGACGGTCGTCACGCCGAGTTCGTTTTGGAGTTCCTGAATCTCTGTTCGCATCTCGGAGCGAAGCTTCGCGTCGAGATTGGACAGCGGTTCGTCCATCAGGAACACCTCCGGCTCTCGGACGATCGCTCTGCCGAGCGCGACTCGCTGCTGTTGCCCGCCCGAGAGTTCGCCGGGTTTCTTCGGGAGCAGGTCCTCGATTCCCATTAGCTCGGCGATGCTGACGACTCGCCTGTCGATATCGTCCGATGGGAGTTTCGTCGACAGCTTCAGACCGAATCCGAGGTTCTCCCTGACGGTCATGTGCGGGTACAGCGCGTAGTTCTGGAACACCATCGCGACGTCCCGTTCGCTCGCCCGCAGGTGGTTCACCTGGTCGCCGTTGAAGCGGAGGTCCCCGTCGGTGATGCTTTCGAGACCCGCGATACAGCGGAGCAAGGTCGTCTTTCCGCACCCCGACGGCCCGACGAGAACGAGGAACTCCTCGTCTCGAACCTGGAGGTCGACGTGGTCGACGGCGACGATTTCGTTACCCTCGACGTCGTGGTCTTCGCTCGCTTCGTACGTTTTGACGAGTCCTTCGATGTCAATCTGTGTCATGTTGAATTACTCCTTTACGGCTCCCGAGAGGATGCCTCGCACGAAGTACTTCTGAAGCGCGAGGAACACCACGAACATCGGGAGTATTGCGACCGCCGATGCGACCATCAGTTGGTCGAACGCGACGACCTGCTGTCCCATGATTTTGGTAATCGCTACCGGGATTGTGAACTTATCCGTGTCGAGAACGACCAGCGGCCAGAGGAACATGTTCCACTGGAAGAGAAAGAGGATGACAGCGAGCGCCGCCATCGACGATCTCATCGACGGTATCGCAACGCGGTAGAACAGTTGGAACTCCGAGGCGCCGTCCATCCGGGCGGACTCCAACAGCGCGTCGGGGATCGCTTGCATCGACTGACGCATGAAGAAGATTCCAACCGGGTACGCGGCCCACGGCAGGATGACCGCGGCGTACGTGTTGGTCATGTTCGCCGTCGACATGACGAGGAACAGAGGGATGACCAACAGATTGACCGGGATGATAAGCGTCGCCAGAATGCCGGCGAAGATGGACTTCTTGAACCGGAACTCGTACTTGGCGAACGCGAAGCCGGCCATCGAACACAGAATCAACGCGAGGACCGTGTAGACGATTGCGATGAAGATGCTGTTCCAGACACTGCTCATGAAGTTGACGTACTGGCGCGACTGCAACGCCTGAAAGTTCTCCACGAAGTGTCCGCCGGGGAGTAGTTGCGGAAGCGCGCCGCTGCTCGACAGAATCGCCGACTGAGGCAGAGTAGATGCGATAACGATCCAGTATATCGGGACGATCATGAACAGCGCGGCCGCGATGAGGAACCCGTAGCCGCCGAATCGCCACAACGCCTCGGTTTTCGATTTTTCGTGCATGGTTAGCTCCACTTGAGTTGGATTACGGACAGTGACATGACGATTCCAACGAGAACGACGGTCAGCGCACTTCCGTACCCGAGTTGAAGGTTCTGGAAGGCGACCTCGTAGATGTAGTAGACGACCGTTCGAGTCTCTTTTACCGGCGCGCCCGCGCCGATGAGAATCGTCGGCTCCGAGAACTTCTTGAAGCTCCCGATGGTCGTCGTCACGAGAACGAACAGCAACACCGGTTTGAGCTGTGGGATGGTGATGTACCGGAACTTTTCGAGGCGCGACGCGCCGTCGATTTCCGCGGCCTCGTACAGCGACTCGGAGATCGTCTGGAGCCCGGCCAAGATGATTATCATGTTGTATCCGGTCCAGCGCCAGACGACCATGAACGCCATCAGGTTCCGAGACCAGAACCCGTTGCCGAGCCAGTTCAGCGGCGCGATGCCGAACAGTTGGAAGATGAAGTCGAGCAGTCCGCCCTCGGCGACGATGACGACGAACACGACCGAGTACGCGACGGTGTTTGCCGAGACCGGGAGGAGCATCAGACTCCGGAAGATGCCCTTGAACCGAGTGAACCCCGCGTTAAGTACCACGGCGAGCCCGAGCGCGAGCCCGACCATCAGCGGGAGTTCGATTGCGAAGACGTAGATAGTGTTGAACATCGACTGATGGAACACACTATCACGAAGAAGTCGTTGGTAGTTCGCCAGCCCCACAAACTCTAGGCTCGCGATTTTCGGTATTTCGAGGTAGACGTTTCCGAACTGGACCCAGAACAGCGGATCGCTCGCCACGCCCTGATACGTGAAAAACGAAAGGTAGACCGTGTAGAAGATCGGGAACGCCAGGAACAGGACGAACGTGATGAAGAAGGGCGCGAGGAAGATGTATGCAGTCCCGGGAATCGTCGGCATCATCTCCTTGAACCGCTGTCGCTGGAAGCGAAGGCGGTCAGACAGTTTGACGATGGACTCCGAGCTCATCTTCTATGCGATGTCGCGACCGGTTCGGTCAGCGACGCGCTGTGCCGCACGGTCTAAGGCCTGTTTCGGCGAGTCGCCCTCGTCGATCATGTTTCGCATCTCCTCGTTTATGATACTGGAGACGATGGGGGAATCGACGGTGAATCGGTATCCGGGGATGTCCGGAACGGTGTCGATCCAGATGTTGGCGAGCTGCTGTCCGCCGAAGAAGTCGAATTCGGCGTTCGAGAACGCGCTTTGGTCCCACGACGGCTCGTGTGCCGTCATCTGGCCTTCGTTCTTGTAACTGAGCGCGTTCTGCTTGGGGGTGGCGGTGACGAACTTAATGTAGTCCCACACTCGATTCGCCTCCTCCTCGGACGCCTGCTGCGGAATGACGAGGCCGGAACCGCCGCGGTTGCTCGCCCGGTTGCCGCCCGACTCAAGCGCGGGAAGCTTGAAGCCGCGCCAGTTACCCTCGGTCTCCGGCATCGAGGAGGTGATGGTCCCGTAGAACCACGACCCGGTCGCGTAGCCGGTGATAGTCCCGTTCTGGAATCCGGAGAACCACTGTTGGCTCCAGTTTGCGCCCCGGTCGATGAGACCCTCGTTCGAGAGGCGCTTCATCATCCGGGCCGCCTTCAGGCCCTCCTCACCGTTGAGGACGACCTCCCCGTTCTCGTTGAACTCCTGTCCGCCCTGCATCCGGTTCAGGAACCGCCAGTAGAGGTTCGACCCGGACGCGGGAAGCGAGAGAAGCGAGATGTCGTCCGGGAGCTTCTTTCCCTCCTCGATGAGTTGGTCCCACGTTTCGATTTCGTCGTGCGGTGCGAGTCCGTGTTCGTCCCACACGTCTCGACGGTAATAGAGCGTGGTCGGTGCGATGTCGTCCGGGACCGAGTAAATCTGTCCCTCGTCCCCGGTCACGGCGGACAACACCCCGTCGTTGAATTCGTCGATAATGCCGGCGTCCTCCATTCGCGGCCGCAGGTCCCGCAGGCCGCCGGTCGACGCGATTTTCAGCGTCTTTTTCTGTTCGATGAGCGCGGTACTCGGGGCACCCTGTCCGGAGATGAGCCGCGTCTGCATCTTGTTTATAATCTCGGGATACCCCATGTTCGTGTGGGATATCTCCGTTCCCGTCTCCTGGGCGTAGCGGTCCATGAGTCCGCCGTAGGAGCCCGCCATCTCCCAGAACTCTATCGAGTCCGCCATCGGTGCGGCCGTCGCCGCTTCCGTTGGGGTCTCGTCGGCGGTGCCTTCGGCGGAAGAGTCGCTGTTGGTCGTCTGCGTCGCGTCGGTCTGCGGACCGGACCCAGTCCCCACGCAACCGGCGAGAGTCGCGGCACCGAGACCACCAATCGCTTGTAGCACGTTCCGTCGGTTGAGAGATTCTACTTGATCTTTCATTGCGAACGTTTAGCAAATTACTGGCTCCATATAAATAATTTGGCCTTGTTGACAAGACTGCCCGCCGTGTCGGACCCAAACCCGACTCGTCGACACCACGCCCACTTTCGATGCGAACCATCCAAAGAAATTTGAATCGTACCGGAGACAAGTGAGTATGAGTCTCCCACAGCTCGGACTCGGCACGTGGCAAAACACGGACCCGGAAACCTGTCGTGAAAGCGTTCGGACGGCGCTGGAGATGGGGTATCGACACGTCGACACCGCACAGTACTACGGAAACGAAGCGGCTGTCGGCGACGGTATCGAAGCGGCCGACGTCCCCCGCGAGGAGATATTCGTGGCGTCGAAGGTGCACGCTGAGAAGTTCGGGCTCGCGTACGACGAGGTCATCGAGGGACTGGCGGCCACGCTCGACCGCCTCGGCCTCGAATACCTCGACCTGCTGTACGTCCACTGGCCGGTCGGGAACTACGACTCGGCGGAGACGCTTCCCGCATTCGACGAACTCGTCGGCCGGGGACGCATCAACCACGTCGGTGTCTGTAACTTCGATATCGACCTTCTCGAAGAGGCGATAGAACAGTTGGAGACGCCGCTGTTCGCACACCAAGTCGAGACCCATCCACTCCTCCAACAGGGCGACCTCATCGCGCACGCGGAGACCCGGGGATACCGCCACGTCGCGTACTCTCCGCTCGCCCGCGGGACCGTCTTCGATATCCCGGAAGTGGTCGAAATAGCCGACAAACACGGGGTGAGTCCGGCACAGGTCAGCCTCGCGTGGCTCCTCTCGAAGAACCCGGTCTCCGTTATCCCGAAGGCGACGAGCGAACCGCACCTCCGAGACAACGTCGACGCGCTGTCTCTCGACCTCGACGACCGAGACATCGAGCGAATCGATGCCATCGGCCGAACTGACCGACTCGTCGAGCGAGAGGGCGCTCCGTGGCTCGACGACTGAGTCGTCCCGCCGAACACGAATCCCAGCGCCGAAACGACGGTTATCCGTGACTCACCACGACTTTATCGGGACGTCTTTTAGCGGCTCTGCGAGCGGAATATCGACCGTCGACCCGGTGTAATGAGAGATGTAGAACCCGACGATGATTTCGAGCGAGCGGGCGGCTTCGGCCCCCGGTGAGTAGTTCTGTCCGTCCCCGTTCAGTAAGTCCTGTATATGGTTCGCGGCGTTCGCAAACGACCGCTTGTAGTCATCGTCCCACGTCCACGTTCCTTCGATGCCCGGTAACTGTCGTTCGACGTGCTCGCCGTCTTCGAGCGACCAGTAGCGCCACTCGCCGTCGTCGTTGTTCAGATACAGTTTCCCCTCGGTGCCGATGAAGTTCAGCGACATCGACGAGATGTCCCGCGGAATCGTGCAATCGACGGTGACGAACGAACCGTCGTTCATCACGACGTGGCCGCCGCCGCCCGCATCGACTACGCCCCCTGCCGTTCCGAGCGAGTCGATCGCTTCGTTCTCGCCGGTGATGTACCCGCTGACACGCTCCGCGCGTGCGTCGAGGAGATACACGAGCGTGTCGAGCACGTGCGTGGAGTTACGCATCAACTCCATCCTGTACTGCGTACTGACCGATTGCACGTCTCCGAGGATGTCCCGCTCCCGGATGAGGTCGTGGAGTCGCCGTAGCTTCTCGGTGAACCGGAACGAGTGGTTGACGACCAACTCCGTCTCCGTTTCCTCGCACACCTCGACCATCTCTTCGGCGGCGCTGACCTCCGACGCGATCGGTTTCTCGCACCAGATGACCGACGGGTCGGCGGCGGACTTCGCCGCGTCGACGGTGTGTTCGTGGTGGAGAAAAGACGGGGTACAGATAGAGACGACATCGAGGTCTTCCCGTGCCAACATCGCTTCGTGGCCGTCGTACCGCCGGTCGGTCGGGATGTCCCACGCGTTACCGAACGTGGTGAGTTTCTCCGAGTCGACGTCCGCAATCGCGACGAGTTCGATCTCGTCAGCGTCGGCGTACCCGCCGGCGTGACTCGCGTCGATTTTCTCTTTGCCGATCACCTCCTCGTCGTGCATTCCGAGGATACCCATACCTGCGATACCGCCAGTTCCGATCACGCCTGCTCTGTAAGTCATCCTTGATCACTCTCCACGTCCGGTCGCAGAACCGCCACCACGCGGTAGACGGACCGCTTCCAGCGCGAGTATTCAATCGCTAATTGATGCAATACTACCACACGTATTGAATGTTACCCCGCGCACGGTGGCGCGGGGAATCCTGCTCTCACGAGGGCAGGCTTCCTGTTTCGATGACGTGACTTGCAGACACAGACTCAAACTGAGCCGTGTCCGTAGCGGTCACAGTCTCCACAGGCGTATCTTCGGGCCATCCCAGCCCTAACTCAGAAAAGCCTCTCTGCAAGACGTTCATCGCCGCATTCGCATCCCTATCCGTCTCGAACCCACACGCCGGACAGGAGTGTTCCCTGACCCAGATAGGCTTTGCCGTCTCCACCCCGCACCGAGCGCACTCCTTCGTCGTGCCTCGTGCTTCGACCTGTTTGACGTGACAGCCGTACAGGTCGGCCTTGTATTCGAGGAGCGTGATGAACTGTCGCCACGCCGCGTCCTGCTTGTTCCGGGCGTTCCCGTCGCCCTGAAGCATTCCAGCAACGTCAAGGTCTTCCACGAACACGGCGTCGTACTCTTTGACGAGCCACGTTGTGAGTTTGTGCTGGTAGTCCAGTACCTTCCGACGAATGTGGCGTTTGACCGTGGCGACCTTCTGGCGTTGTTTCTCGTAGTTGTTCGACCCCTTCACCTTCCGCGAGAGTTTGCGTTGCTCGCGGCGAAGACGCTCGTAGTCGTCTTCGAGGTCAAGCCAATCCACGGTCTTCCCGTCGGAGGTGTGGATGTAGTTCTGGATGCCGAGGTCTATCCCGACGCTGTTGCTCGTGTCAAGCGAGTCCACGTCGGGCTTCTCGGGCAAGTCGGCGTCTCCGGTTTCCAGTCCGAAAGAGACGAACCACTCGCCAGTCGTCTCCTTCTTGAACGTGGCCTCTTTGATAGTGGCGTGGTCGGGAACCGGGCGAGAGTACCGGATTTTCACCCACCCGATTTTGCTGAAGCGCACGTATGCGTACTTGTCGTGGCCCCTCTTTTCATCGAGGTCAAAACCAGACTGGTTGTACGTCACGCTCCGGTAATCGCTAGGTGCTTGCCGTTTGAGACAACCGACCTTGTACCCCTTCTCTTTCTTCTTGCGAAGATTCGAGAGGTTACGGTGGAAACGAGCGACGGTGGTCTGTGCGGCTTTCGAGTACAGTTCACCGAACACCGACCACTTGCGTTTCCATTCGGGGAGTTTGTTGTTCTGGTCGTACTCGCTCGGTTTGTCGTCCTCGGGACTGTTCTGGTAGTCCCATCGGACGTGGTTGTAGAGTTGACGATGAACGTCTAGATGGTGTTCCAGTCCTTCCGCTACCTCCTGCGTTGGGTAAGCGTGGTAGCGGTGACTGTATTCCATCGCTGTCTCTTGATTAGCGATGTGTTCCCTTAACGGTTTGTATCACGAGTTGTCGGCTTCATCCCCGACCACGGTGGGTCGGGGTATTCGCCTTGCTGACCAGTATAAATCTAAGCCCGGTGACTCGACGGTGTCAGAAGTCGTCAGGCCGGCAATCGAGGAGCCGGTCGCCGTTCGCGGTCTCGACCACGACACCGTCTGCAGTTCGTTCGAGCGTCGGCCCCCGTTCCCACGGTGCGCTCCCGTCGGGGCTAGCCATGACCGCCGAAGCGAACCAGTGTTCCCCCGGTTCGTGCGTCGCTCGCAGCGTCGGGACGACCGTGCGAGCGTAGTTCAGGTTCGTGTTAGGGTCGTCGACCACGACGGCCGGCGTGCGGTCGCCGAACCCGTCGGAGATACCGCTAACACCGTTCGGGTATCTGGCGAGCGCCGTTCCATTCTGACTGTCGTGCGTAACGTTGGCCCCGGTGTCGTCACCGGTTTTGTCCAGGGCGAACCCACCTTCTTCGCTGTGTACGACCCGGTCCGTTTGCAGTCGGTGGACGCGCACGTGCCACGGAAGGTCGGGCGCGAGCCACGTCTCGACGCTGACGTCCTCCCACGGGTTCCATCGGGCGGCGAGGGTCGACCCGTCTACGCGCGTCTGCGTGAACGACGCGGGAATCTTGAACTGGTCGCCGTCGAGGCTGAGCGCGAGGGCGCTGTCGTGTCCCGCCTGTCCCGGTCCGGGCGTCCGACCAGCAACGGAGAAGGCGAACTGCGTCGAGTACGCGAATTTCGTGTATTTCTCTCGTCCGTGATGGCTGTCCCGAGTGAGCGAAAGCGCAAAGAGGTGGTCGTCGTCGCGGCACACGACTTTCTCGGCTTCGGGCTGTGCCGTCGTCTCCGGGAGGTCCGGGAGTGGCTCCTCGTCGGCCTGCCAGAATGGGTGGGTTGGATGTAGCGCCAGCGGGAGGAACGCCTTCATCGCCCAGTACGGCGAATTCGGCGAGTTGTAGGTTTCGGACACTTTCAGCGACGGGTATCGGTATCCGACCGACAGCAACCCGCCGTCGGTGAATATCGGTTGGTCGAGCCACCAGCGGATGTTCCGGGCCCAGAGTCCGCGGACGACGCCCCACGAGAGCGATTCCAAGCCGGCAAACGCCAGCGTCCCCCAGAACGACGCCTGCGCGAAGCGATAGGTCAGGCTCCGGCCGTACGGAAGCGCTCGCCCGGTCTCGTCGAACCAGTGGATGTGAGCAGTCGCGAACTTCTCGGCCCGCGCCCGAAAGCGGTCCGCCCGCTCGGGGTCGTCCTCGCCAGCAACGGCGGCGTAGAGGAGTCCGTACACGTGCATCGCCCACGGGACGTAGTAATCGACGGGGTTGTGTTCGTCGTCGGGGCCGTCCGTGTACCACCCGTCGCCGCGATAGAACGTTTCGAGTCGGTCGAGCGCGGACTGGGTCTGTTCCCAGTCGTGGCGCGCCCCGACCGACCGAAGCCCCACGTTCACCATCACGCGGAAGAACAGCCAGTTACAGTCATGGAGTTCCGCGTCGTTGATCCGGTTCAACCAACTGACCAGTCGGTTCCGTTCCGGCTCCGAAAGCGGTTCCCAGAGGTGTTCCGGTGTGAGCGCGAGGCCGACGCCGATAGCGGCCATCTCGACGAGTTTCTGTGAGTGGTCGTCTACGTCTCCCCAGTACTCCTCGTGAGACGGGTCCGTCCCGTTGGTCAGCCCGGTCCGGAAAAACGACCAATAGTCGACGTCACTGTGAACGCCTAACGGCACGACACCCCACAGCGGGCGGGCAAATCCTTCAAGTTCGGCTGCGACGGCTGGAAAGTGAGCGCCGGTCGCCGTGGGCCTCACTCGCGCGTTACCGGGACTGGCGTGCGTGAGCAACGGTTCGACGAGTTGGGACACCGCTCGTTCGAAATCCCGTCGTGTCTGGAGCGGGTTACCTGTCGTTGGATTCATCTAGTTTGTGCGTTGATCGCATGCATCAATAGCGTTTCCCTGCCCCGACCGGGAGTTTACGTCGTCGTGAAACGGCGGGTGGCGGGCCGCTCACCAGTAGCGGGACCACTGTTGGGTGGCTCGAACGAGCCCTTCGACGTAGAAGTAGTCTCCCCAGATGCAACACTCGTTGTAGTCTCCCTCGGTCGGGTCGTAAGCGCCGTCAGTCAGCAATCCGTTCGACCGGTTTCCGTCGGTCGTGTAATTCTCCGTGAGACTGCGGAGGATTGCGAGTGACGCGTTCTCGTAGCGCCGGGCGCGAGTATCCGCGAGCGGGAGCCGCGTGGCGAGTTCGTCGAGTCCACAGGCGGCGATCGCCGCGGCGGAGGTGTCACGGTAGTTCTGCTCGTCGGGCGCATCGAAGTCCCAGCGCGGGACGTGGTCCGCTTCGACGTTCGAGAGGTAGTAGTTCGCCAGCTTTGCGGACAGTTGCGCGTACGCGGCCTCATCGGTGTACTCCGCCGCGAGAGCGTACCCGTATATGGCCCACGTCTGGCCGCGTGACCAACAGGAGCCGGCGTCGTAGCCCTGCGCCGTTTCGCCGCCGAGCGGCGACCCGCTTTCGACGTCGCATTTGAACGTGTGGAACGTCGAGCCGTCGTCGCGAACGACGTGCTGTGCGTTCGTCCGGGCGTGCGTCTCGGCGACGGAGGCGTACGTGGGGTCACCCGTCTCCTCGCTCGCCCAGAACAAAAGCGGGAGGTTCATCATCGAGTCGACGATCATTCGACCGCGCTCCCACGAGTCCTCGGGTTCCTCGGGGTCGCCCCACGCCTGAATGAGTCCGGGCGAGTCCCAAAAGCGGGCGACGAGATGGTCGGCGGCGGTGAGGGCCGCCGACCGATACCGTTCGAGGTCCGTCAACCGATAGCCGGCGATGGCAGAGAGCGTATAGAGGAACCCGAGGTCGTGGGTCTTCACGTCACCGGCCGTCAACCTCCGCTCGAACGTCGCCAATTGGGCTTCGGCGGCGTCTCGAAACGTGCGGTCGCCCGTCGCCTCGTACGCGAGCCAACAGAGTCCCGTCCAGAACGAAGTCGTCCAGCCGTCCATGTTGTCGGAGGGGCTATAAACGAGATTCTCACTCGACGGCCCGGGAAATCGGTCGTAGAACTCGTCGAGATTCTCATCGATGCGGTCGATTGCGACCGAGAGCGCCCGTTCGATATCGCTCTGTGCGACGTCCGGTCTCGTCGCGTATCGGTCCGGCAGACCGGTGTCGTCGATACGTCGCAGTAACGCGGCTGGCTTTCGTGCCATGTGGCTACAGTTCCCTTGGCAGACGCTATAAAGCCATCGTCAAGCCACCGGCCCGTCTCTCACTCCGACTCGGAACGACGCTCTCAGGGGTTCACGCCGCGTAATTCAGAACGAGGTTCAGTATCGGTGAATCATATCCATTCATTGATGACATACATTTACAATGCTCCCCTTGTTAGAGAGAGTATGTCAGACAGAGAACAGTCGAATCACGTGAAGACCGCGCGGACGACGTTCCGGATACTCGAAGTGCTCAAAGAGAAGAACGAGGCGACCGTCACGGAGATGACCCAGGAGTTCGACCTGTCGAAGAGTAGCTTACACAACTACCTGAGCACGCTCGAACAGGACGGATACATCGTGAAAGAGGGCAACACCTATCGTGTCGGTCTGAAGTTGCTCGATTTGGGCGGCCACGCGCGGCACAGACGGCGACTCTACGAAATCGCAAAAGACGAAGTGACCGCGCTAGCCGAGGAGACGGGAGAACTGACGAACCTCCTCGTGGAAGAACACGGGAAGGGAATCTACCTCCACAGAGCACACGGCGCCGACGCGGTTAAAACGGACTCGTACATCGGACAGGCGGTCTACCTCCACAACACCGGCCTCGGAAACGCGATATTGGCGCACCTCCCCCGGGAGCGCGTGAACGAAATCCTCGATCGACACGGCATGCCAGCGTCCACGGAAAACACCATCACGGAGCGGTCGGAGCTGTTCGAGACCCTCGACAAGGTGGCCGAAGACGGCTACGCACTGGATGACGAAACCCGCGTCAAAGGCCTCCGATGCGTTGCGGTCCCGATAATCAACAATAACGACGAGGTCGAGGGAGCGATCAGCGTCTCGGGCCCGAAAAGTCGGTTTCAAGACGAACGGTTCCGAGAAACGCTCCCAGAGAAATTACAGAACGTCGCGAACATCATCGAACTCAACATTACGTACACGTAGTCAAGATGGCCGAACAATCCTGAATGATTGCTGAAATATCTATCATTAATTCTGTGGTGATCTGCCAGATGACTGGGTATTTGATTATTCTGTGGTGTGTGAGATAATATATGAATGAAGTTCAGTATGAGTGTAGAGAGGGTTGATTTGGTTAGGTGGCGTGGTTTGCTGACGGGGATAGCCGCTCCGGCGGGCGTGCTACGTGGCGAACCGCGACCTGAGCGGCGGATATCGCGTGCTCGAAGGCGAAAGCGGCCTCGACGGACACAATGTTTAACCGATGGCCCACAAATTGTAATCCACTTCACAGGTGCGTTGTCATAACGCGAATGCACCGGAGTACCAATGACGTTCGAGGACCAAAACGAGAAGCAGGCCGAGCAGAACGGAACGGAGAGTGCCGGGAAGATGTTCTCATTGAAGCGCGAGAGGCTCCTAAGCGGCGAGGCGTGGGCGTTCAACAACGCGCCGTGGGACCAACGGAAAGTCGTTACTGTCGGAGACTACCAGTACGTACCGTATTGGAACGACGACGGCGTTCTCTCGCTCGCTCGCCGAGCGCTGCCAACTGACTCGGTTCAGTGCATCCAGTTCGACTGGAGGGTTCCAGACGAGGACTCGCACAGGAACACGGCACTCGGGACCGACAACGACGGTCGTCTCCATCTCGCGTACGACCACCACGACGACCCGTTCCACTACCGATACTCGTCGTCTGGATTCCTGACAGACCCGCCTTCGAGCGTCTCCACCGGTGATTTCTCAGAGACTACTGACATGGGCCTGAGCGGTCCGGAGCGCCCAGTTACCTACCCTCGGTTTTTCAACGATCAGCGCGGAACGCTGTTCTGCGAGTACCGGATTGGCTCGTCCGGCGACGGTGATTCGTACCTTCACGTCCACGACTCACCGTCGAACTCGTGGACGCGCATCGGAACGGTGTTTTCGAGTGCGGGGACGTACGAGCCGTGGAACGGTTCCGCGTCTCGGAACGCGTACCATCACGACTGGACCTTCGACGACACCGGTCGACTCCACGTCACCTGGACGTGGCGCGAGACGTGGGAGACGTGGCGCTCTAATCACGACATCCACTACGCCTACAGCGACGACGGTGGCTACACGTGGTGCAACAACGACGGTACCGTCATCGGTGACGTGAACGCGGACGACCCGATTCGCGTGGACGACGAGAGCGTCGTCGTCGACGGTCCGGCGCGTTCGTGGCTGATAAATCAGGGGACGCAGGCGCTCGACTCGAACGACCAACCACACATCTTCACGTCGCGCTCGACGGACTCGACGACCGACTTCGACGACGCTAACCGCCACTATATTCACTATTGGCGAACGACGGACGGGCAGTGGCACGAACAGTACATCGACGACACGAGCGTCGACCTCTCGACGGTCGGAATCGACCCAACGCGTGCGGGAGATATCTTGCTAGATCGCGGTGATTTGCTGTTCGACGACAACGACGCGCTCCACGTGTACACCGTCGTCGACGGGCGACTCTACGCCGGGGTTGCGACAGCATCCTCGGGGTGGACCGACTGGACGCTCTACTGTCTCCACGAGGGCCCGTTCTGTGGGATGGACGGTCGAAAACACGATACGTGTCGGTGGGAAAACGAGAGCGTCCTGTCGATACCACTCGAACGACCCCGCGAGAACGGCACGGCGTTCGTACTGCAGGAGTACTCCATCGTGGGACCGAACGACCCGTCCGCACCCTCGCTGTCGGTGTCAAACGAGTCGTCGTCGAGTGTCGAACTGTCGTGGACCGAGGCGCGAGGCGCGGAGAGTTACACACTCCATCGGCGGCCAGTCGACGGAGATTTCGAGGTCGTCGCGGACGAAATCGCGGAAAACTCGTTTTACACCCAGTACACCGACACCCGCGTGAGTTCGGGCAGTGACTACGAGTACAGACTCACGGCCGTCAACAGCGTCGGCGAGACCGATTCGACCATCGTTCGGGTCACGACCGATGGTTCGTCGAACGCGGCGATGGAATAGTCACGTGGTTCGTTCACCGTGAGCTAACACTTCGGTGGCGATACCGCCAACGGGTCTGAAACGGCTCGGTTGTGAGACCACGGCTATCGGTTCGTTAGATCCGTAGATAGACTGATTCGTTCCATCTGCGCAATATCGCGGGCTGGACGGACACGGACGTCCAGCGTCGCTGTGAGATGCTACGTAGACGGGCGGTCGCTATCTCGTCTGCAGTCCGTGAGTTACCTCCGCGTTCGGGTAGCATTCGAAGCGCACTTGACCAACGCTGTCGCGCACTCGTGGCGTGAAATATTACAGAGCTATGCTCGTAATTCCCAGCGCGTTTGTCAGTTCGTCACTCCTCGTCCGACGGGCGAATGATGCGGTCGCTGGAACTCGCGTATCGCCATCGTGCGTGGCATGAGACGGACGTTGCGACCGACGGCGAGGACACGGAGGACACAGGGACGTCTGTAACGGGTCGTCACGCCGGCGGAGTGTTCGGATATAGTGAACAATATTTGGAGAGGGGCGAGTCGTCCACTAACGCTCCGTGTGGGGCGCGCACTCGCTGGCGAAGCCGCTATCGAGCGAAGAGAGAACAGAAGTAGGCGTCGAGCGGCCGCGAGGCGCGGAGCGCCGCGACTCAGGGCGACTCGCGGAGCGCCTTCCGAATCTGGTTGGCGGAGCTGATGATGAGTCCGGGCACGTCCTGCTGGAAGCGCTTTCCGGACATGCTCTCCGAGGGGCTCAACACGAATATCGACCCGACCCGACCGCTCTCGGGGTCGACGACGCCAGCGGCGAGACCGCGGAGGTCGGTCTGCCACTCCTCGCGGTCCGACAGGAGGCCGCGCGTCTCCGCGGTGTCGAGTTCCTCACGGAGGGCGGCCGCGCTCGTAATCGTCTGGTCCGTGTGGCGGTCGAGAGACGCCGCATCGACGGCATCGCGGCGGTCGTCCGCCGGGAGTTGTGCGAGCATCGCCTTCCCCGGGGCCGTGCAGTAGAGCGGGACCGTCCGACCTTCGGCCACGGGCGGGGTCTCGACGTTCTGACCGGTCCGCTCGTAGATGCAGACGCCCCGTCCGCGCTCGAATACGGTGAGGCCGGCGGCGAGTCCCGAAATCCGCGCGAGTCGGTCGACCTCCCGCTTTCCGACCCGGTAGAAGGGGACCCCGGACCGGACCGAACAGCCGAGTTCGAAAAACCGAAGACTGCGTCGATACCGCTGGTCCTCCTTGACGACGAACCCCAACTGTCGGAGCGTTTCGAGGTGGTTGTGCACCGAACTCTTCGAGAGGCCGACCTCCGTCTCGACCTCGGTCAGGTTGGCGTCGCCGAGTTTCGAGAGGGCGTCCAGCACGCGCCCGCTCGTCGTCGTCGCCTTCACCGGTGGGTCTCCGCGCTCGTTCATGGCCCAACGAAGAACGGAGTTTACCATAAAAGTATTCACTATCGCCGAATCGGCCGCGTCGGTGGCTCACCACTCGGCGACGCTCCCGTCCTCGTGGTACCATATCGGGCTCTGCCAGTCGACGCGGGACTGCGCGTGCTCGCGGACGGCCTCCTCGTCTATCTCCACACCGAGGCCGGGGGCGTCGGGAGCGGAGACGAAGCCGTCGTCGAAGCCGAAGACGGCGGGGTCGTCGAGGTACGCGAGGAGGTCGTTCCCGTCGGCGCGGTGGATTTCGAGGTTCTGCGCCTGCGCGATGGCGTTCGGGAGCACCATGTCGAGGTGGAGACAGGAGGCGAACGAAATCGGCCCCAGCGGGCAGTGAAGCGAGACGAGCACGTCTTTGGACTCGGCCGCCGTGGCTATCTTGCGGACCTCAGAGATGCCCCCGGCGTGAGACGGGGAGGGCTGAAGCACGTCGATGGCGTCGAGTTCCAGCGTTCGCTCGAAGTCCCAGCGGGAGTACAGGCGCTCGCCCGTCGCGAGGGGGACCTTGGTCCGGTTCTCGATGCGCGGCAGGGAGCGCGCGTGTTCGGGGAGGACGGGCTCCTCGTAGAACATCGGATCGAGCGGGTCGAGTTCGTCGGCGACCCATTTCGCCATCCCGGTCGTGATGCGCCCGCGGAAGTCGACGACGATGTCCACGTCGGCTCCGACCTCGGACCGGACGGCTTCGAGGCGCTCGCGGACCCGAGCCACCGCCGCCGGGGAGTCGATGCGGTCTAGCTGCGAGACGGCGGAGAGCTTCAGGCAGTCGTAGCCGCGGTCGACCTCCTCGGCCGCGGCGCGCGCGATGGCCTCGGGCGTCTCGCCGCCGACCCACTGGTAGACCGGAATCCGGTCGCGGGCCTTCCCCCCGAGGAGGTCGTAGACGGGCGCGCCGTAGTGTTTCCCTTTGATGTCCCACAGCGCCTGGTCGATACCGCCGATGGCGCTCATGAGAACCGGGCCGCCCCGGAAGTGCCGCCCGCGGTACATCGCCTGCCAGTGGCGCTCGATTTCGAGCGGGTCGGTCCCGAGGAGGTAGTTGTCGATCATCTCCTCGACGGCCGCCTTCGTCGTCTTCGCGTAGCCCTCCACGATTGGCTCCCCCCACCCGCAGACGCCCGCGTCGGTTTCGAGCTTGAGGAAGACCCACCGGGGCGGGACTTCGAACAGTTCGTACCCGGTTATTTCCATGCGCGAACCGACGACCCGCGGTCGTAAAGTAGTTTGTCCGACTGCGGCGGTCGGCCCGCGACGAACGCCGGGAAAACACGGGTCGCGTCGGACCGTCGCTGTCGCAACCCCTAGAATTATCTCCCCCCATCTGGATAGAACAATCATGACGGTGAACGAACCTCAGCGTCTAGTCAGTACGCTCGGCAAGCGCATGCTGGCAGACGGCCTCACGAAGGGAACCGGCGGAAACGTCAGCGTCAGAGCGGACGACGGAACCGTCGCCATCAGTCCCTCGGGGATGCCCTACGACGAAATCGAACCCGAGGACGTACCGATTCTCGACATCGACGGCGAACGGGTCGCCGGCGACCGCAAGCCATCGAGCGAGTTCCGCATGCACACGGACGTGCTCCGCCAGCGCGAGGACGTGGGCGCGGTGGTCCACAACCACTCCCCGTACGCCAGCACCTTCGCCAGTATCGACGAACCAGTCGGCCCCTCGCACTACCTCATCGCGTTCATCGGCGACGAGATTCCCGTGGCGAGTTACGAGACCTACGGGACCGCCGAACTCGCCGACGTGGCGGTGGAGACGTTGGGCGACGACTACAACGCCTGTCTCCTCGAAAACCACGGCGTCCTCGCCACCGGCGCGACCGCCGAGGAGGCGTACGAGGTGGCGCTCATGGTCGAGTACTGCGCCCGCATCCACTATCAGGCGCGCAGCGTCGGCGAGCCCTCGCTGCTCCCCGACGAGGAAATCGACACCCTCCTCGACCGCTTCGCCGACTACGGGCAGACGCAGTCGGCCGACGAGGACGGGTCGGAACCGACCGGCGACGACCGCGTCCCCGCCGACCGACTGTCAGACCTCGCGTCGCACCGCTCGGCGGTCAGCGAGTTCGGCCGCGAGATGCTCCATCAGGGCCTGACCGAGGGGACCGGCGGCAACATCAGCGCGCAGGCCGACGACCTCGTCGCCATCAGTCCCTCGGGGATGCCCTACGACGAAATCGAACCCGAGGACGTGCCCGTCGTCACGCTGGACGGCGAGTGGGTCGCCGGCGACCGCAAGCCGTCGAGCGAGGTCCGCATGCACGCCGGCATCCTCCGCGAGCGCGACGACGCGGGCGCGGTGGTCCACAACCACTCCCCGTACGCCAGCACCTTCGCGAGCCTCGGCGAGCCGATTCCGGCCTCGCACTACCTCATCGCCTTTGCCGGCGACGAGATACCCGTCGCGGGCTACGAGACCTACGGGACGCAGGGACTGGCCGACCTCGCGCTGGAGGCGCTGGGCGACGACTACAACGCCTGTCTCCTCGAAAACCACGGCGTCGTCGCCGTCGGCGACTCCGTCGCGGAGGCGTACGAGGTGGCGCTCATGGTCGAGTACTGCGCCCGCATCCACTACCAGGCGCTCAACATCGGCGAGCCCTCGCTGCTCCCTGGCGAGGAAATCGACACCCTCCTCGACCGCTTCGCCGACTACGGACAGGACCACTAAACGGGCCGCTCTCGGCGCAACCGTCGAGTCGGCGCTCCGGGGAGTCGGTGCTCCGGCGAGTCGCAGGTCACAGCCCGGAGCGCCGCCGAATCGAGACCCCGTGTCGCGGAGGGCACGCGAGCGATGCCGTCGCCGCGTCCGACCCGCGACCGCGGAAAATTCGGTGAGCACAACAATTATTACGTCGCTTCCCATGGTCTTTCATAATTATATGAGCCACTCAGTCGTCGTTATCGGCGGTGGAGCCACCGGTACGGGGACCGCCCGCGACCTCGCGATGCGCGGCTTCGACGTGACGCTCGTGGAGCGGGGGAACCTGACCGAGGGGACGACCGGGCGCACCCACGGCCACCTCCACAGCGGGGCCCGCTACGTGGTGTCGGACAAAGAGAGCGCCGTCGACTGCATGCGGGAAAACCGGGTGCTCCACCGCATCGCTGGCCACTGTATCGAGGACACCGGCGGGCTGTTCGTCCAGTTAGAGGGCGACTCCGACGACTACTTCGAACGGAAGTTGGCCGGGTGTGCGGAGTGCGACATCCCGACCGAGGTCATCTCGGGCGAGGAGGCGCGGCGGCGCGAACCCTACCTCACCGACGCGGTCGAGCGCGCCATCTGGGTCCCCGACGGCGCGGTCGACCCGTTCCGCCTCTGCGTGGCGAACGCCGCGAGCGCCGTCGAGCACGGCGCGCGCATCGAGACGCACGCGGAGGTCGTCGACCTCGTCGTCGAGGGGGGGCGGGTGGCCGGCGTCGAAGTCGAGCGGCGAGGGCCGAACCACCGCGGCGAGGGCGCGGCGGGCGACACCGAGACGTTCGAGGCGGACTACGTCGTCAGCGCGACCGGCGCGTGGGCGGGACAGTTGGCGGCGATGGCCGGCGTCGACCTCGAAATGGCGATTTCGAAGGGCGCGATGGTCGTCACCAACGTCCGGCAGTTGGACACGGTCATCAACCGCTGTCTCCCGAAGGGCGAGGGCGACACCATCATCCCCCACGAAACGACGGTCCTGCTCGGCGCAAACGACGACCCGGTGGACGACCCCGACGACTACCCCGAAGAGCAGTGGGAAGTGGACATGATGATAGACGTCGCCTCCGAGATGGTTCCGGTGGTCGCCGACGCCCGCATGATACGCGCCTACTGGGGCGTCAGACCGCTGTACGACCCGAACCCGGAGTCGACGACCGACCCCGGCGACGTGACGCGGAACTACTTCGTGCTCGACCACGCCGAGCGCGACGGAGTCGGGGGGTTCGCCTCCGTCGTCGGCGGCAAGCTCACCACCTACCGAGAGATGGCGGAGTCCGTCGGCGACCACGTCTGCGAGGTACTGGGCGTCGAAGAACCGTGCCGGACGGACGAGGTCCCGCTCCCCGGGAGCGCCGACCCCTCGGCGCTCGACGAGTACATGGACGAGTTCGACCTGCGCTCGCCCATCGCCCGCAGGAGCGGTCAGCGACTCGGCGACCGGGCCCCCGAGGTGCTCGACATCGACGGGCCGAACCCGACGCTCTGCGAGTGCGAGGCCGTCACCCGCGCCGAGGTCAGAGACGCCATCGACCAGGTCGGCGCGGACCTCAACGGGGTCCGCCTCCGGACCCGCGCGTCGATGGGGAACTGTCAGGGCGGCTTCTGTAGCCATCGGCTGGGAGCCGAACTCTATCCCGACCACGGAGCCGAGGCCGCCCGCGACGCCGTCGACGAACTGTATCAGGAGCGCTGGAAGGGCCAGCGTCACGCCCTCTGGGGCGAACAGCTCTCGCAGGCCATGCTCAACGCCATGCTCCACGCGACGACGATGAATCACGACGCGAATCACGTCGTCGGCGACGAGAACATCGAGTACCGCGCCTTCGACGGGGGGCGGACCGCGGTTCCGGAGGGCAGCCATGGCGATTGAGAGCGACGTGCTCGTCGTCGGCGGCGGACTCGCCGGGATGGCGAGCGCGGTCGCGGCCGCCCGCGAGGGCGCGACGGTCAGACTGGTCTCCCACAAGAAGACGACGCTCCGACAGGCGTCGGGGCTGGTCGACGCCCTCGGCTACGTGCCGTCCCGGGACTCGGCGGTCGAGGGGACGGACTACGTCTCCCAAGAGCGCGCGGACTTCCGAGAAGTGCGGTCGAACCGGGACGCCTACCGGGGACCGCTCGTCAGACCGACCGACGGATTCGACGACCTCCCGGCGGACCACCCCTACTCGCTCGTCGGCGAGTCCGCCCTGCGAGACGGCCTCGCGCTGTTCGACGACCTCACGGGCGACGCGTATCTCGGCGGCCACACGGAGCGAAACGCGCTCGTGCCGACGTTCGGCGGCGCGGTGAAGCCGACAGCGCGATACCCGCGCGCCGCGGCCGCGGGGCTGGCGAGCGACGACCGCCCGATGCTCGTCGTCGGTTTCCGGTCGTTCACGGACTTCGACGCCCGCATGCTCGCGGACTCGCTTGAGGCCGCGGGCGTTCCGTTTCCCGTCGCCGGCGTCGAAGTCGAGTTCGCCGAGGAGTTCCGGGCTGACGCGCCGGTGACGCGAATTGCGAAGGCGCTGGACCACGACGAGCGCCTCGACGGGACTCCGGCGAGGCGGGCGCTCGCGGACGCCGTGAAGCCGTACGTCGACCGCGCGGAGCGCGTGGGCTTTCCGGCCGTGCTCGGCGACGACCGCGCCGACGCGGTTCGGGCGGCGCTCTCGGAGCGACTCGGCGTCGACGTGTTCGAGATTCCGATGGGACCGCCGAGCCTCCCCGGCCTCCGGCTGGAGGACCGGCTCTACGACGCGCTCGACGCCGAGGGCGTCCTGTACGAGACCGGAAACCCCGTCGTCGGCTACGAGACCGACGGCGACTCGGGGCACGTCGACGCGGTGCTCGTCGACCGGAAGGGCCGAGAGGTACCGTACGGGGCCGACTCGTTCGTCCTCGCGACCGGCGGCCTCGTCGGCAAGGGCCTCGACTCCGACCGGACGGCGGTCAGAGAGCCCGTGTTCGACTGTCGCGTCCCCCAGCCGTCGGACCGCTACGACTGGTTCGTCGACGACGCGTTCGGGGCGCATCCCTACGCCCGTTTCGGCGTCGAACCGGACGCCGAGATGCGGCCGCTCGCCGCCGACGGAACGCCGGAGTTCGGGAACCTCTACGCCGCCGGCGCGGTGGTCGGCGGCGCGGACGCCGCCCGGGAGAAGTCCGCCGCCGGCGTCTCTCTCGCCACGGGCGTCGTCGCGGGACGCAACGCCGCGAAGAGACTCGGCGACTGACGGCGAGTCGACCGACGATGGAGACTGGACGACCGAACCGGACCGACCGAACGACAACAGACGGCCGAACGACGCCGGACGCGACCCACCACACGAGACTATGACAGCGACCGACGACGGAGACCGAACGACCGAACCGAACCGGACGAACAGCCGCGACCAGGCGACCGAGAGAGACAGAACGGCCGAGGAGGGGAAACAGCGACGGACCGACGGGGAACGACGAGTCACCGACGGCGGCGTCGCGGCCGCGTCAGCCCCCGAGAGTGCCGAGTACGACACCGACCCGGAACTGACCGACGTGTTCGAGGAGGGTGACCTCGACCTCCGCGCGGGCGCGGACGACTGCTACAAATGCACCGCCTGCGACACGTCCTGCCCGGTCGCCGAGGTGGACGAGGAGTTCCCCGGACCGAAGTTCCAAGGGCCGGAGCAGTGGCGACTCAAGCGCAAAGGGGACGCCGACATCGACGACTCCGTCATGTCGTGTTCGAACTGCATGCGCTGTGACTCGGCGTGCCCGTCGAGCGTCCCGCTCAGCCAGATGCACAACGAGGCCCGCGGCGAGTACGTGAGCGAGCAGATGAGCGCGCTCTCGCGGGAGTACGTCCGCAACCGTATCCTCGCCAACTACCGGACCTCGGCGGCGGTCGCGTCGGCGGTTCCGCGACTCGCGAACTTCGCCATGAACTTCGGTCCGGCGCGCTGGGCGATGGAGAAACTGCTGGGCGTCACCGCCGAACGCGACTTCCCAGAGTTCGCGTCGCAGACGTTCCGGGAGTGGTGGCGCGAACGCGGCGGGGCGCGGGTGGAGAACCCCGAAAAGCGGGTCGCCTACTTCCACGGCTGTTACGCCAACTACAACACGCCGGAGGTGGCGAAGGCGATGGTCCGCGTCTTCGAGCAGTTCGGTTACGAGGTCCTCGTCCCGCCGCAGGGGTGCTCGGGGACGCCGATGTTCGCGAACGGCATGCTCGACGACGCCCGGCGACACGCCGAGACGAACGTCGAACACCTCGCGGCCGCGCTGGCGGACGGCGCGGACGTCATCGCGTCGTGTACCTCCTGTTCGCTGTCGCTTCGGCAGGAGTACCCCGAACTGTTCGACATCGACGGTATCGAGGACGTCTCGGACAACGCGTTCGAGGCGCTGGAGTACCTCCGCATCCACGAGGACCTGCGGGGTGCGCTGGCCGACGCCGAACTCGACGGGGAGTCGTTCGGCTACCACGGACCGTGCCACGCTCGCAATCAGGGGCTCCACCGGCAGGTCGTCGAACTGTTCCGCGACGTCGACGGCGTCGAAATCGAGGACGTGGGCGACTCCTGTTCCGGCATCTCCGGCACCTACGGCTGGAAGGAAGAGAAGTACGACAAGTCGATGAAAATCGGCGAGGAGATGTTCGACCACATGCGTCACGCCGAGGGCGACGCGGGCATCACCGAGTGTCCCACCTGCGCGATGCAGATGGAACACGGCACTGGCTACGAGATTCGCCACCCGCTCGAACTGCTCGAAGACGCGCTCGTCGAGTGACGGCTTGGGAAAATCCGACGAAAAATGACCGGGATTTATGTGTCCGCGTGCGGGGGTTACGCACGCATGGTGGAAGCAATCCCGCTAGACGTAGCAACGCAGTTGATCGAAGCGGCCGAGGGCCGGGCCGACGAAATCGAGAACCCGATGGTCGTCACGGTCGCCAACAGCGAGGGGAACCTCATCGCGCAGCACCGGATGGACGGCGCGTGGCTCGCCTCCGTCAGTATCTCGCGCAACAAGGCGTACACGTCCGCCGCGCTCGACATGCCGACGCACGAACTCGCCGAGGCGTCCGAGCCGGGGAACTCGCTGTACGGGCTGGACACGCGGGACGACGGTCGGATGGTCGTCTTCGGCGGCGGCTACCCGCTCGAACGCGACGGCGAAGTCGTCGGCGCGATCGGCGTCTCCGGCGGCGCCGTCTCGCAGGACCGCGACGTCGCCGAGGCCGGCGTCGAGCGCTGGACCGAACTCGTCGAGGCGGACGCGGTTCCGAGCGACGACTGAGCCGTTCCGAGGAAACGCGAGCGACTGACGACTGACCGCGGGAGCGACCGGACTCGGAGGTCGACACCCGGCGTCGAACGCGACCCTGAGACGCGACCGGTCCGAGTCGTGACCGCGGTTCGAGAACGCTCACGCAGGCACCCACGGGGCGTCTGTCCCGCCTCGCTTTTCGAGACCGCCGCGGCGGCGGTTACAGTCCACATGTCGATATTCCGGAGGTTTTAGACCGGGTGCGCGCGTAGTGGACCTATGGTATCCGTGACCGTATGGAACGAGTACGTACAGGAGCGAACGGACGAGGAAGTCGCCGCGGTCTACCCCGACGGCATCCACGCGGTGCTCGCCGAGGCCCTCGAATCGCGGGGTCACGACGTGCGTGTCGCGACGTTCGACGAACCTGACCACGGCCTCACCGATGCGGTGCTCGACGACACCGACGCGTTGGTCTGGTGGGGCCACAAGGCCCACCAGGCGGTCGAAGACGCGGTCGTCGAGCGGGTCTGCGAGCACGTCTACGACGGCATGGGGTTCGTCCCGCTGCACTCCGCGCACTTCTCGAAGGCGTTCAAGCGACTGATGGGCACGCCCTGTTCGCTCCGGTACCGCGAGTCCGGCGAGCGAGAGCGGGTGTGGGTGGTCGACCCCGGCCATCCCATCGCCGACGGCCTCGACGAGTCCTTTGTCGTCCCGGAGACGGAGATGTACGGCGAACCGTTCGCGGTCCCCGAGCCCGACCGTCTGGTGTTCGCGTCGTGGTTCGAGGGCGGCGAGGTGTTCCGCTCCGGCTGTTGCTACCGGCGCGGTAGCGGTCGGATATTCTACTTCCGGCCCGGCCACGAGACCTACCCGGTGTACGAGGTTCCCGTCGTGCGAGAGGTGCTCGACAACGCGGTCAGATGGGCAGCCGCGGGCGTTGACGAGGCGGTTCCGACGGTGAACCGCGCGGTCGACCCGGTCGAGTGAGCGGCGCGGCCGAGGGTGCTCGGGTCGTCACGGGATGGAACGGAGCGAGACGGAACGGGACGAACCGAATTCGGGAAGGAACGACCGCCGTCCGAGGTTTTTTCTCGCCGTGAACGGATAGCCGGGTATGGAAAAGCGCTCGCGCGAAGCAGTCGCGGTAGAGGCCGCAGAGACCGGGGCGGAGTACGCCTTCGAACACTTCAGAACGGACTTCGATATCGAACAGAAGGGCGACAAGACCGACCTCGTGACCGAAATCGACCGCGAGACCCAGCGTCGGGTCATCTCGACGATTCGGGAGCGGTTCCCGGACGACGCCGTCGTCGGCGAGGAGGAAGACGAGCGAAAGACCGTGCCGGAGTCGGGCTACGCGTGGGTCATCGACCCCATCGACGGGACGCAGAACTTCACCCGCGGGACGAACGCGTGGGTGACGAGCGTCGCCATCGTCGAGGACATGGAACCGCTGGCCGCCGTCAACGTCGCGCCGGCGACGGGCGACACGTACGTCGCGACCGGCGGGGAAATCGAACGCAACGGTCGCCCGATAACCGTGAACGACGAACGCGATATCGAGGCGTTCATCGTCGCCTCGACGCTCCGGTTCGGACCCGAGGACCGCCCCGCGGTCGAGACGCTCGCCGGCGAGATATTCGGCCGGTTCGGCGAACTCCGCCGAATCGGAACCACGCAGTTGACGCTCTCGCGGGTCGCCGACGGCTCGATAGACGCGGTCGTCGGCCTCGACGAGCACCCCAACGCGTGGGACACGGTCGCCGGCGTACACCACGTTCGGCGGGCTGGCGGTGTCGTGACGGACATTCGCGGAAACGAGTGGTTGCCGGGACGCCCCGGACTGGTCGCGTCGAACGGTCGGGCCCACGAAGAGGTGCTCGAAACAGCGCAGGCGGCGTTCGAAGCGATTCACTGACGTCGAAGCGGTCGTCTATGCGGGGAGCCGTTCGCGGTGTGCGGACTGGGAGCGGTAGTCCGTCGGTGCCCGTCGGTCGAGAGCGGTCGGGTCTGGTGCGTCGGTCGGGTCTGGTGTATCGGTCGAGTCGTCGTCTCAGTCGAGTCGTCGTCTCAGTCGAGTCTCGCGGCCGGTGGGCGGGCGTCGGTCACAGCGGCGGCACCCACGAGGTGTGCGGGAACACGCCGAGCGCGCCGAGGACCGCGACGAGGAACGTCCCGAAGACGATGGCCGCGGCCGGCGGGTCGAAGTGCGTGTCTCCGTGCGCGTAGAAGACGCGCTGGAAGAGTTCGCCGAACAGCGCGCAGACGAGGCCCATGCCCGCGCCGACGAGGACCACCTCGGCGAGCGGCAGTGAACTCACCGCCGCGCCCTCGGGGGCCATCGCGAAAACCGCCGTGCTCGCGGGGAGCGTGATGTGATGGGTGACGGGGAAGTGCTCCAAGCCGATGCTCAAGAAGATGAGCGAGACGGCGCTGATGCCGAACCCGAGGTAGACGCTGCCCGTCGCGTACCCGAGGTACGCCCCGAGCACGCCGACGACGAGTCCGAGCAGAGAGACGTTCAGCCACTTGTACTGCTGCGGCAGCCACGGCTCGACGAGGAACCGGGTCGCCGGCCCCGACTGCGGTTGCCCGCCGTCGGTGGCGGCCTGGGGCGCGTCGCGGAACCGTTCTTCGACGAACGGGCGCATGTTGAGCCGCCCCTCCGCGGACTGGCCGACGAGGTCGTAGCCGAACGCGACGCGGTGGAGCGCCGCCGAGAGGACGACGGCCATCGCGACGGGGTCCCACGGCGCGGCGAACGCGACCATGACCTGCGTCATCAGGTAGCCGGCGATACCGAACAGTCCGCCGACGAGGAGCACGTCCGGTTTCGTGCCGAACGCGTAGTTGATGTTCTTCGCGGGGTGGTAGTCGAACTCCGCGTCCATGTACCCCCGCTTGGCGGCGTAGGCGGAGGCGGCGGCCCCCGCGGCGAAGCTGATGTGCGGGCCGAAGACCGGACCGAACGCGACCGACCCGGTGAGGCCGAGCGCGCTCAGTTGCGCCGGGTCGGCGTTCGTGGCAGCGGCGACGGCCTCGGTCGCGAGGTTGCCGGCCTCGCCCGCGATAACGAGGAAGCCGGTGAAGATGAAGGCGGGTTGACCGCCGATTGCGGCGCCGAACGCGCCGCCGGCGAAGGCGGCGACGAGCATGCCGAAAGAGAGGAACGACAGGTCAATCATCGTATCCCCCTTTCACGGTGTCCTTGCCGACGACGGTCTTCTTGTTCGGTCTCGCGCCCGCGGACTGCGACATGTAGCGGAGGTCCTCCAGCGCCTCGACGCGCTCGTCCCAGACCGCGAACGTCGCCTCGTAGGCATCGGTGTACACGTCGTACCAGCGGCTGTACTGCTGGACTTTCTTCGGCCGCGGTTCGAACGACTGCGAGACGGACGACGTGGTGGCCGCCGCGCCGGGGAGGTCGTCGTAGGCACCCGTGCCGACGCCGGCGAGGAGCGCGGCTCCCTTCGCGCCGAACTCGGTTCCCTCCGGGATGATGATGGTCGCGTTCAGGCAGTCGGCGAACATCTGACACCAGAAGTCCGAGTTCGCGCCGCCGCCGCTGAGATACACCTCGTCGGCGTTCTGCGGGAGGTGCGTGAAACAGTCACGCATGGCGAGCGAGATGCCCTCGTAGACCGCGCGCACGAGGTGTGCCTGCGTGTGCTCTTGGTTCAGACCCATGAACTGCGCCCGCGCGTTGGGGTTGAGGAAGGGCGCGCGCTCGCCCGCGGAGCTGAGGAACGGGTGGTAGATGAGGCCGTCGGAGCCGACGGGAATCGACTCGACCTCCTCTTCGACGAGGTTGAAACTGCTCTTGTCCATGATCTCCTCGATGGCCCAATCGAGGTTCGGCGTGCCGGTCATCGAGGACATGAACTTGGTCCAGAGCCCGCCCTCGACGCCGAGCGTCAGCAGGATACCCGTCTGCTCGTCGTCGTCGGGGGCCTCGTCGAGAACCGTCTGGTTCACTGAGGTCGTCCCGACGATAGAAGAGCCGTCGCCCGGGTTCGCGGCCCCGCTTCCGAAGGCTGACGCGGCGATATCGATAAAGCCGGAAACGACGGGCGTCCCCTCGGGGAGCCCCGTTTCGACCGCCGCGTTCCGGGTGAGACCGCCGACGACGTCGGTGCCCGGAACGAGGTCGGGGCGCATCTCGCCGACCTCCGGCATTCCGACGACGTCCAGAACCTCGTCGGAGTACTCGGCGGACTCCGATTCGACGTACGGGAGCGACGCGTCGCTCGGGTCCGTGGTGAGTTCGTCGGTGAGCTTGTACTTCAGCCAGTCCTTGCAGTAGAAGACCGTGTCGGCCTCCTCGTAGCGCTCGGGTTCGTTCTCCTTGAGCCACCGGAGGATGACGAGGCTGCTCCCCGGGAACTGGGTGCCGCCGCAGATGTCGTAGACCCGCTCGGAGACTCCCGACTGCTGCCACGCCTGCACGACGGAACTCGCACGGCCGTCGGACCAGAGAATCGCGGGACGGACCGGGTCACCGTCCTCGTCGACGAGCCAACAGCCGTCGCCCTGCCCGGTGACGCCGAGCGCGAGGACCTCGTCGTCGTCGTCCAACTGGTCTTCGACTTCGCTGAGCGTCTGTGCGGTCTTCTTCCACGTCGTCACCATGGACTGCTCCGCCCAGCCGGACTCGGGGCGGTCGACCGCGTTTTCGACGCTGCTCTTGTGTAGCTCCTCGCCGTCGAGCGAGAAGGCGACCGATTTAATCACTGTCGTACCGGCGTCTACGCCGATAATGACTTGCGCCATAATAGACCATTATCATTATCATTCTAATATAGGTTTGGATTGCTGTAGAATTGTGGGCGGGCGGACGCCGCGTTTAGTCTTTTCCCGGTCGTACTCGGTATCGACACAGCATTCACTATTTCCGAATCGGCCGTTGGAGCCGGTCGTAACACCCCAACGTTGCGGGTATTAACGACGGACCCGGACACAGCGATTCAGAACCACCGGGCGAGAGCCAGCGGTTCGAGAGCGACGCACTTCAGTATGAAGAAACGCGCACCGGCCCAGCGGCACCGATGGGGAGCGAGCGAATTACAGAGCTAATCGCGTAATCTTTGTCCGATACCGGGGCTCCCGCTCCGACTCGCTCGCACTCGGTAGCATCGCACGCCGGACCGTCGCTGTCAGTGCTGTTCGGGCGGTGGTCGGAGTAGGCGGCCGGACTAATCGGCCGGACTAATCGGCCAGCTCAGGTCAGCGCGTTTGAACCCGAGATAGCCGGTGACTAGTGGGATGGCCGCCGAGAGGCAGAGATGGCTGGACCACCAACTTGACGTTCCCTCCGGTTATCGGGGCGCTCGCGTCGGGCATCGTCGGGACGGGCAGGCGGGTTCAATCGATACCTCACTCCCACGACGGAGCACTGAAGGAATTATCCCGCTCGACGACAGAGGTGAGGTATGCAGGTGTTCGACGAACCGACGAACTCACCCGGGAGCGAGGATGGGAGGCCCGGCAACGGAGACCGGAACGAGGTGGTGCCGGCGTGAGCGGAGAACCGCTCCCCTCCGAGCACCTCTCACCGCTCGCCACGCTCGTCGACGAGGTGCTCGCAGGCGTCGGATACGAGATGGCAGTTGCCACTGAACTCATCGACGACGCGGTCCCCGGCTACGGCGGTCTCTTCGACCCCGCGACCACTCCGGCAGAGCTCCGTCAGGCACTCGAAGAGCTACTCTCCTCGGACCTCGGCCGTCCACCCATTTCGGAGCCGACCGACCGCTCGTTCATCCTGTACGTCGATGGTAGCTCGCGCGGCAACCCAGGTCCCGCCGGAGCGGGCGCTGTCGTCATGGACTCGGAAGAAAATCGGCTTGCTCGTCTCGGTCGCCCCGTCGGCTCGCGGGCGGGGAACAACACCGCGGAGTACGTCGCCCTCCAACTCGGTCTCTCCGAGCTGTTGGCCCGCTACGAACCACACAGCGTAGCGGTTCGAATCGACTCGATGACCGTTATCCGCGATATCTGGGGCGGTAACGACCCGACAGAGCCCGGCGTCGAGACGTACAGCGAGGCCATTGCCACGGCGCTGGCACGCGTTCCGAACCACTGGTACGAGCATCTGGCGGACAGCGACCCGAACCCCGCCGACGCGCTGGCGACGGTCGGTTCAGATATCGCAGCCTTTGGACCCTGATAAGAGAACCAGAAGAGAGACACGCCCGGACGGCCCGAGCGCTCTCACAGACTCGAAGCGAACGATTGGTATTCCCTCGGCCGCATCGTATCCACAACACATGGACCCGCTACTCACAATCGACGGCGAGTTACTCACCGGGACTATCGTCGACCGACCGAATCGGTTCGTCGTCCGCGTTCGGTTCGAAGACGCGCCCGAACGCGTCTTCCTCGGAGATCCCGGAGCCCTCGAAGGCACGGTCGAACCGGGAAACGAGATTCTCTGTTCACCGGTCGAGGACCCGGAGCGAGCGACGGACTACGACGCCATCGCCGTCCGCGTCGACGGCGTGTACGTGAGCGTCCGCCCGGCGCTTGCGAACGGCCTCTTCGAGCGTGCGCTCGCCCGCGATGCAATCCCCGCGTTCGACGGGTACAGTTGCCTGAAACGCGAGCCTTCGCTACCGGAGTACGGTCGAACGGATTTTCTCGTCGAGACGCCGGCCGGCGAGACCGCCTTCGTCGAAATCAAATCCTGCACGCACGTCAAGGACGGCGTCGCCATGTTTCCCGACCGCCAAACCGAGCGCGGTCGGCGTCATCTCCGGAGCCTCGAAGCGCTCTCCGAAGACGGCCACGAGACACACGTAGTGTTCGTGGTGCAGCGACCTGACGTCGAACGCTTCCGACCCTACCAAGCTGTCGACCCGGAGTTCGCCGAATTACTCGCCCGCGTACGGGAGACCGGGGTGGACGTACACGCGATTACGACCTCGTTCGACCCGCCTCACTACTCGCTTCGGAACGACGACCTGCCCGTCGACATCGGGTCACGAGCGGGACGCTCGGAATCCGAATAGCGTCCAGTCCGTCTGTGTGGATATGCAAAGCGATTCGTTTGGGTGCGACCGAATCGGAACCGACCGTCCGACCTCCGGGGGCGACTCGCTGAGCGGTGAGTGGGTCGGCGTCCGTCGCGAACGACTCATCTCGATACCGGCCGTTAGTTCAGTTTATCCCGACCAGACGATTGTATTTCTTTTACAATACATTTTGAGCAGACCTATGAGATTGAACCACATCGTGGTGGTCTCTATAGAAAGAGAAGAGACGTACTATAACAACACATTTCGGGGGTTTTGACCACTTACCGTGAGATAGTTTACGAGTACGTGGGCTACACTCGCTTAAATAGATCATCGTCTCTCAGCCGATATCAGCGCAGGCTAATCGCGATGTGATAATCTGAATGAGTCGATTACTTGTTTACCAATGAATCAATCTGAGCCAGCTATTATTGCACGATATACACAGTAATAATCGGGAGGTAATGCGGGCGTTGGAAGCTATAGTATTGCACAAACTGTGCTAACTTTTGCAGGCGTTCGCGTGGCTTCCCACCCAAGGAACTGTCGAAGCGGTCGGCTCGAAAACCGCGGGTGTGAAACTCGACGTCGAAGACCACTCCCGTTGATTTTGCCAGCGGTCTCGTCGACCGCAACCCGCGTCGGTTGGCCTCAGGCGGGATGTGACCGCTATCGATCAGTCTGTGCGATGATTTCCAAACGTTTTGATGAGACCGTTCGACACCGATAAATCGATGAATTCCTTTTTGTCTCCGAGTGAACAGCCGGTCGCGTGTGGCTGGACGGCGAGCCCTCCCGAGTTTCCTCGAAATCCGTCGCAAAGCACCCGGTGCGAACTCTGCGGTCGTCATGACCGATTCACTGGACGACCTGCTCGCAGTGCGCTTCCCAAACCAGGTCACCTAGACAGTATATGCGTGTTTGACGGGGTCTCCCAGCGAGATTCCGCACATTTACACTTTACATGCAGGGTGCGAGTCCCCGGCGTGGGAAATCGGGACTTACACTCGTGACCGGGGGTGCGCGGTCGGAGAGGAGAGGAGAGGAGAGGAGAGGAGAGGAGAGGAGAGGAGAGGAGAGGGGGATTACGCGAGATCTTCCAGCCGGCTATCGCGGAGCACGGATTTTAACACGATACCAGTGTCCTGAACCAATCGATGCTCCAGATAGCTTCCTTCTCCCCTCCCACCACCCGTACGGGTCGACTCTACGACGCCGAGGAACGCCTGTTCCTTCAACAGTTCGTAGACGCGGTGTTCGCTCAGAACCTTCGCATCGACCGTCTCAGTCGTGTTCTTGTATCGCTTGTAAATTCGGCTCGTCGAGAACTCGTCTTCGTTCGAACTCTCCTCGGTCAGCAGCGCGAGTGAGTAGAGAATGAACTTAACTTGGGTCGTCGATCCGCGAAGTAACTCCTCGAATCGGTCGACTTCCGCCCACTCTTGGGCATCGCGGACGTGCTCCGCGACGACCTGGTCGGCGTTCTCTCGTTCAGCGAGTTCGCCCGCGTGTCGGAGAATTTCGATTGCCTTTCTGGCGTCGCCGTGTTCCTGCGCGGCGAGCGCCGCAGTCAGCGGAATGACGTCATCAGAAAGAACGCCATCGTGGAACGCATCGCGCCGATGCTTCATAATCCCGCGGAGTTGATTCGCGTCGTAGGGTTGGAAGACGAACTCCTCTTCGCGGAGACTCGACTTGACACGCTCGTTCAACTGATCGCGGTACTCGATCTTGTTACTCACCGCGATAACGCCCAAGTGACAGTCGGCTTTCCCGGACTCACGGGCCCGTGAGAGTTGCATCAGAATATCGTCGTCGTCGAGCCGATCGACCTCGTCCAGAATGATGATGACCGCATCGTAGGCGAGGTTCAGAATCTCCCAGAGGTAATCGTAATACTCACCACTGCCAATCCCCGCACGCGGGACGTCGAAATCAGTTCGCTCGGTCTTGTTGAGTTCCCGCGTCACAGTACGGGCAACGCGCGTCTGCGTATTGTGTTGTGCACAGTCGACGTAGACAGTCCCGACCGAGACACCGTTCGATTCTGCGGCCCTACGGGCACGCTCCGTAACATGGCGGGCGACCAGCGACTTGCCCGTCCCCGTCTTGCCGTAGATCATGACGTTGTTCGGCGGGTCGTCTTGCACGATGGGCCTGAGTTCCGCGGCGATGTCCTTGATTTCCTCATCGCGGCCGACGATTCGAGCACTCTCCGGGACGTGACCGACCTTCAGGAGTTCCTTGCGAGTGAAAATATCGACCCGGTCGGGATCGTCTCCCTCGATATTGAACAGCGGATCCTCAGCCGGGTCTTCGTACCGGTCGTCGAAGTCGGAGAGTTGCGACGGGTCCTTAGCCATCGTTACAAGATATCCCGCTACCCGGCTACTTAATTATTCGCCCACCTCGACAAGAGTGTAAATCGTCCCGTAGCAGAGACCTACTGCGCAGTGTGTCCAATGTCAGTCGAGAAGGGGTAGAGGCTATCCAGAGTGAAAGACGGCCCACCCGTGCAGGTGCTTCGCACGAGGACACACCCCTCGTCCAGAGTGAAAAACGAACAGAAGCCAATATCTGGCCACCCCTCGTCCCGAGTGAAACGCCGCGATTCGGCCGATCGCCTCGGCGGACACACCCCTCATCACGAGTGTAACTCAAACCGAGTCCAGACAATCGCACAACGCGGGACACGAGCGGCGTCTGACGTGCGGCAGACACCCCCCGTCAAGAGTGAAAACAGTCGTGAAGTGAGTCGACTGGCGGTTCGGGTGGTTCCCATTCCCAGTCGGAGTACGGACGTAAATCGCAGTCGTCAACCTCTACTCTGAATCAATCCCATCCTGAACCAATTTAACGGCTGTCGAGAATATGGAATATCGAGGAAATCATCACATTCAAACCACGACGAGATGAGACCCACCCACCCCTCGTCAAGAGTGAAACTGAAACGAAGAGAGTCCGGTGGTTGACGAGAATCGAACGACTGGACCGATTAAAAACGCCGTGAATCCGGGTCAGACGTAGGAACGCTGCTGTCGAACACCCGTAGAACCGACTCGAACCAGCAACTAGTCACATTCTTTAGTATTATATGAAAGTTTTATATCCTATAAATCCGTATAGTCCGCCAAGTATATTCTCCCTACTAAGTAAGACGAGCCGCTATTCGTCTGTGTCTCGCGAAGCGTTACTCGCCTTTTTTATTTACATTCTGTCGCCAATCTCCGTCTCAGGGGCTCTCTCCGTGGGTTCGTCGTTTTTCTCCCCTCACAAACCTCCGTTTCCCGTGGACAGTATCCCCACCCTTTCGACCGTTTTCACTCTGGACGAGGGGTGTGTGTTCCCACAGGTTTCGTCTACTTCGGAGTTCGAGTCCAAGGACGTCGAGCGACATCATCTGGGCGACCGACTGGCTCTCGGAGAAGGTCCTCCGTTGTTCGTTCTGGGGCTCTCTCGATTCCCCCCCCACCGCTGATTGTGTGTCTCTCTCGCTGCGGGCCGAACTACTTGCTTTCGACGTGAGTGAATCTCGTATCAGGAGAGCGAGCGTTCGTATATATCTCTCTCGTTGACGAATCGATACATATGAGCAAGACAGAGACGCTTCGAAACGCAGTCATCGGTGCTGTCGTCACAATCGTTCTCGCGTTCACCACTGTCTCGCCGGCGATTGGTGGGGCCGTGGCTGGCTACCTTCAGCGCGAACCTCCGGTAGGAGGTGCGAGAGTTGGGGCCATCTCCGGCGCGATAGCGAGCATCCCGTTCCTCCTCGTACTCGGCCTTGGGGTCGCCGTGTTCTTCGGGACGGCTCCGGCAGGCGGGTTCGGTGTTCCGGGAGGTGTGGAGCTAGCCGTCGTCCTGCTTTTCATCGTCCCTCTCGGCGTGCTCTGGAACGCCGGCTTGGGCGCGGTGGGTGGCTACGTGGGTGCGTACATTCGCGCGCACGCCGATTCCACGGAGTCGACGATGTCTGAACCCGGTCACGAGGCAAGATAGCACGGCTTCTTGCTGGGGAGGTATACGGTGGTCAGAACGCTCCCGTGGCGTACTGAGCGCACCACTAAGTCCTCACAGCGCGATTACACTATATGGCTCCTTCAGAGGATGTCGAACGTTATCGTCGCAATCGGCAAGACGAACTCGACAGTGCGACGGTCTACGCGGCGATGGCTGACGCCGAATCGCAACCGCAGGTCGCAGAAGTGTATCGGCGACTTGCCGACGCGGAGCGAGCCCACGCAGACTTCTGGACAGAGAAGATTCGCGAGGCCGGTTCCGACCCGGGAGAAGCCAACCCGTCCCGGAGAGCCAGAACACTCGCATGGCTGGCCGGTCGATTCGGGCCGGGATTTGTGATCTCCTCGATGAAAGCGGGGGAAGCCATCGGCGCGGACGACTACGCGACCCAACCGGAGGTCATGGGAACCGGGATGGCGGCCGACGAACGCTCGCATGATCGTCTCCTAGCGGCCATCGCGGAAGCTCCCGGGCGGGGTGCGCAGGGGGAGGTCCTCGCCCGACTCGAAGGCCGCCACCGAGCGACCAGTGGCAATGCCCTCCGTGCCGCAGTGCTCGGCGCGAACGATGGTCTCGTTTCAAATCTCAGTCTCGTGATGGGCGTCGCCGGCGCGGCATTAGATTCGACGGCGATTCTGATTACCGGCTTGGCCGGACTTCTCGCTGGGTCGGGGTCGATGGCGATGGGCGAGTGGCTCTCCGTCCAGAGCTCTCGGGAACTCTACCAACGACAGATCGGAATCGAGGCCGAAGAACTCGCCGAAGTCCCCGAAGAAGAGGCAGAAGAACTGGCGCTCATCTACGAGGCGAAAGGGCTCTCGAAAGAACGCGCCAGAGAGGTGGCCGAGCAGTTGATCGCCGACGAGGAGATGGCGCTGGACACGCTCGCTCGCGAGGAACTGGGAATTAATCCGGAGGAACTTGGTGGCTCTGCTTGGGAAGCAGCCACCACGTCGTTCGTCCTCTTCGCGCTTGGAGCCATCGTCCCGGTACTTCCGTACTTCGTGTTGAGCGAACTGGTCGCCGTGGGTGCGAGCCTCGTGTTGAGCGCGGTTGCCCTGTTCGTTATCGGGGCGGGAATCACGCTCCTCACGGGACGTTCCGTGCTCTTTTCCGGACTGCGTCAGGTCGGTATCGGCCTCGCCGCTGCGGTCCTCACTTACGGCGTCGGGAGCGTGATTGGGGTGACGCTGGTCAGCTGACGGGACCGAAAATAACTGTCATTTCATACATGTCTCCTCGTATGGCAGCGGGAGTACGACGAGTCGACTGATGTGTTCGAAGCGATGACCGAGACCGTCCGCGGGACCGGTGGCGCGCTCACCGGGAGTATGTAATTAGTGGCCAGATCGCTGACTCTGTCGGAACTGTTCACTGTTGACATTCGGAAGGACCTTCGTTCCAATTTATTAGACAGTGATGATGTCACCAATGAATGTGGTAATATGATGTTGCGGGCCACTTGATGATAATGTCATCATGGTTAGCAAAACACGGGCAGACCGAGCGCAGATATTCAACGAAAGTATGGGCGTTTTCGCAGATCAATCGACTGCCTGAAACAGTAGGGTATAACGTAGCGTATGCCCTCCTCGCCGTTGCAATTGCTCGCTCACGGCTAGATTTAGGCCTCGAAATAGAGAGTTTGATACAGATCTCAGCCACATTTAGTGCGGCGATGCTAACGAAAATGCAGGCGTCAGTCGCAGACGTCCTGCACGATTATGCCGTTGACAAAGAAAATCCTGAGAAACAACAGAACGCGACCGCAGTCGATGAAATCGGATACGAGAGTGCGCATACTATCCTCGTTATTGAACTCACAGCTGGTCTGTTTCTTTGGATGTGGGTCTCACTACAGACGTCGTCACTTCTGTTCGCTACTGTCGGTGCCCTGTTTTCGATATCTGGGTTCGTATACTCATACCCGCCCCGAATTAAGGAGCGAGGGATACTGAACCACCTCGTAACGACGGGTACCGATGTCGGGTTCGTCGTCCTTCCGCTCGTCATACTAGCAGGGGACCCATCAGTTGAGTATGCGGCTACCGCTCTCGGTGTTATTTTTCTCTATACGTTTGGGTATCATACACTGCATCAAGCCGCGGATACGTACTATGACCGGCAAGCAGGAATTCGGACGTTCACACAGAACCTTGGAGTGTCAGCGAGCATACTACTGTCAGCGATCTGTACGGCCATGGCTGGCGTTGGTGCAGGCATACTCCACGCCCTGGGAGGTGCGTTTGCGATGTTTCTCGTTGCTGGCCGTTACGTGTGGCTCTACTATCGAGTACGAGAACAGACCGAGAAAGAACAAACAGACATTACGGCACAGCGGTTCAATACGGCCTACGTTGCGACGTTCTTGAACGCAGCATTCGCACTCAGTCTGTTAATATAATTTATTTGATGTCGGATATCGACTGCGCCAACCCTGACGTTTTAGTGTTGGCGAAATTTGACTTAGAATTATCATGACTGGCTTGATGGGTTCTGATTTCTCGAAGGTACTTGCGAAGCGGTTTGAGATCTTACACACGCTTAACGAGCAACCGCAGCGGAAACCGGAACTTGTCGAGTCAGTCGACTGTTCGCGGTCGACCGTCGACCGGGCGATCACGGAGTTACTCCAGTATGACTGCGTCGAGTCTCATAATCGAGAATATCGAACGACTCCACTCGGGCGAGCCTCACTAAATATTCGACAGGAGTATCTCGATAAGATACACGACGTGCAGCGTGCTAGCGATATACTAAATAAAAATCCAAATCTGAAAGAGCTCCCGTCAGTGTTCCTTCGTCAAGTGACGGTCTCGACGGCAGATCCACAGTTCCCGGAATCTGCGCTCAGTTCGAGTACTGCGCGGTTGCGACAGTCTGAGAGGATGGTCGGCCTTGCACCTGTCGTTCTCAAATCATATATCGACGATGTTGAGGCTGCTGTTCGAGAGACGCAATGCACAGCAGAGATCATCGTATCCGAGGGCGTTCTGTCTGAGTTGGTTGATTACCGAGAGTCGTTTACTGAATTGATAGACTCCGGACGGGTGGTTCTCCTTGTCACGGATGACGAACTCCCCTACGCACTCTGGATCATGGAAGGAGTAGACGGGGAGGTCGCTGGGATAACTGTCCATCAACACGGTGGCGTACGGGGAATGTTGACGAACATCGCATCGGAAGCCGTCGAGTGGGCGCGTGAGCAGTATGAGTCGTTCAAAGCGGATACGACTCGGTACCAACTCGTAGAGAATTGACGATGAGCAGCAGACAACAAGCCCGACTCCACGAGGTGAAGTAGTCGTATGAGTCACCAGATACCCGCTCGCGTACTCGGGAAACACCGCCTGAGCCACCCTCTCCTCCGATTGTCGGGCACACCTATCAATTCCTCCGTCGTGACCCGCTCGATTGGTTCACGGAATTAAACGAAGCATACGGTCCAGTCGTCCAGCTTCGAGTTGCTGGGCAGCGACTCATCCTTCCGACAGAACCGGACGATATCGAACGGGTCCTTCTCACGAATAGTGAGAACTACGAGAAAGGTGGGTTCCAAAAGATGGTGACCAGGTCACTGCTCGGGAGTGGGCTTGTCATCGCGGGAGGCGAGGAGTGGCGGGCAAAGCGCCAAGGGATCGAGCCAGTCTTCCATCCAAAACGGATGGAGGAGTACCAGTCAGTAATCACGTCACACCCTGTCGACGATCGAGCGGATTTCGGCGGGGGACACAGTCGACTTAGAACAGGAGATGAAGCATCTCACGCTCAATATTATCGTGGATGCACTCTTTGGAGTCGACCTTTCCACAGAAGACTGGGACTTAGAACCCGCCTTCAAGCGAATCTTAACACATTTCGAACGCATCAGCCAAACGTACCTGTATCTTCCAGAGTGGATTCCGACCCCTGAAAACGGAGCATACAGAAGTGCGATTAGCACGCTTGATTCCGCCGTCGAGGACCTAATAGCGGCTCACCGTGCGGGAGATATCGACGGGCCAACGGTCCTCAACTATCTCCTTGAGTCGGACGAAGGCTGGGACACGAAAGACCTCAGAGACGAAATCGTGACGCTGTTACTCGCTGGTCACGAGACAACTGCGCTCATGCTCACGTTTACTGGTGACTTATTGGTGCGACATCCGGAAGTCCAAGAGACTGTGGCGCGTGAGGTCCGAGAGAAGCCGTTTTCTTACTTCTTCGGGTACAACAACGAGTATTCCGAACTCGACAAAGTAATACAGGAGTCGCTACGCTTGTACCCCCCAGTCTATGGGATTTTTCGCCAACCCATCGAGGACGACCAACTGAGCGGGTTCCATGTCCCATCGGGGTCCATTATCGCGCTCAATCAATGGGTTGCTCACCGGGATTCTCGTTGGTATCAATCACCGACACAGTTTAATCCAGAACGGTGGTCGAAGGAGTTCGAAAAATCAGTGCCGACAGGTGCGTATTTCCCGTTCGCTGCAGGTCCACGCCGATGTGTAGGTGAGAGATTTGCAAGGTTAGAAGCAAAACTGATCTTGATTAATGTATTGAGGGAGTTTAGATTAACAAAATCAGTCGATGAGAGCCTCAACGTGATTCCGTCGTTAACTACCCAACCAGCGGAGACGGTTAGCGTCACGTTCAGAGACCGATGACGTCATGCTAGTTTGTACGGCACTGTCTAGTTAGACCGCATCAAGCGGTCGATGGACGAACGCCGGTTGAGGGAATCACTAACTAGACTGTGCCTTGTAAGCTGTTACCAAACAGATATTATGTGTGAAGCACCAACCGTGAGTAGACCGGTCTATGATTGGCCCCGCTACCCTCCTCTGTGTTGATCAACCTGAATGGACGGAAACAGTTGCACGGCAAATATCGAACGAAGACGACCGGTTTGAGGTGATTTGTGAGCAATCAGCTTCTGAGGCACTCGGTCTGGTAAAGAGAAAAGATATCGATTGCATAGTCTCAGCGTACGACCTTCCAGAACGGACTGGGCTGGAATTCTTAAGATGTGTTCGTGAAAGCCATCCCGACCTGCCCTTCATTATCTTTACTGAGGAGGGGTCAGAGCAAATCGCTAGTGAAGCGATCTCCGCTGGCGTCTCGGACTATTTCATCAAAAACCAGATTGACTCCCAGTATCTGATACTGGCGAATCGACTCAGAGATCTGGTTGAATCCCACCGGACTGAACAAATTGTCGGCTCTGTCGAGTCGGGGTGGCGAGAAGCGAAAGAAAGAGTGAACGATATCTACTATATGTTCACGAGCAATTGGAGTGAGCTCCTGTATATCAATTCATCTTATGAGGTCATTTGGGGTGGTTCAATCGAAGAGCTTCGAGAAAAGCCGCAATCGTTCCTCGACTACATCCATCCTGACGATCGGGAGATCGCCGTTGAGTCTATGCAGAAGTTATCGGGGGGAGAGCCGACGGACATCGAATATCGAGTCCAACCACCGAATGGTGGAATCCGGTGGGTCCGTGGTGTGAGTGAACCGATCTTCAACGCAAACGGAGACGTGATTCGGGTGATGGGTGCAGTGCGAGATATCTCGCGACTGAAGGAGCGGGAACGTCGATTTCAGGCCGTATTTGAGGACTCCTTTGATGCGATGGTCATCGCGGATGACGAGGGAACGTATATCTCTGTAAATGACGCTGCCTGCGAATTGTTCGGACTGGAGGAGGAGGTACTCTTGGGAAGGAACGTCGCGGAGTTCGCGGCCCCCGACTTCGATGTCGAGGAAGCCTGGGATGAATTCCAATCAATAGATCACAAAACGGGGCTGTTCCCCCTTCAGCGACCAGATGGCGCGATTCGACTCGTCGAGTACGAAGCCACGACAGATATCGTCCCAGGCGAGCATCTCTCTATTCTCCGGGACGTTACTGAGCGGGAACAGCAACGGCGAGAACTGGCGGAAAGTGAGGCCAGGTACGAGACGCTAATCGAGGACGTGCTAGACACGTCCTCAGTTGGAACATTCATCCTCGACGAGGAGTTTAACGTTGTGTGGATTAACCACGCCATTGAGGAGTCCTTCGGGGTAGACCGCGAGGACATCCTCGGGAAAGACCAGGCTTCTCTCATTGAAGACCAACTAATGCAGAAATTCGCACAGCCGGAACAGTTCGCCGAGAGGGTGCTCCACACGTATACAGACAATACAGACACCGAACAGTTTGAGTGTAAAATCCGGGACGAAACTACCGATGGGTGGCGTTGGCTCAGACACTGGAGTCACCCCATCCGAGGAGGGCTATACCGAGGTGGCCGAATCGAGCACTATACCGACATCACAGAGATAAAGACCCGAGATCGGCAACTACAGGTCCTTGAGCGGATTTTCCGGCACAACCTCCAAAATAAGATGAATGTCATTTTGGGATTCGCAGAGACGATTGCTTCGAACGCCCCAGAGGAAACGAGCCAACAGGCAGCCGGGATTGCACAAGCTGGGCGTGATCTATTAGAACTGTCTGCAAAAGAAAAACGGATCGTGGAGTTAGTCCGGGAGAACCACGAACAACAGCCAATCGAGATCGCAGAACGAGTTCAGGATATTGTTGAAGGACTTCAGACGAAGTTCTCCGGTGCTGAGATAACCACGCAGATTCGTTCTGAGGCGCAGGTCTTGGCAGTCGCTGATATTGACCGAGCGGTCGCTGAAGTAATCGAGAACGCTGTGATGCACAGCCGTGACTCGACTCAGGTAGTTGTTTCAATACACTCGACCTCAGAGGAGACTACGATCACAGTCCGTGACAACAATCCGTTCATTCCCGAACTTGAGAAGTCTGTGCTGCGTGGGGGCGTTGAGATCGACCAACTCTCGCATAGCCGAGGACTCGGCCTGTGGCTCGCTTACTGGTTAATATCTGAATCCAACGGCACCATCTCGTTCGAAAGTGTAGAGCAGGGGAATGAAGTACAGATAACCCTTCCGAGGCCCGGGACAAGAGAGGGTGGCCGCTACTAACATCATCGGTCTCTCCGATTTGTAAGAAGACGTCACCCTCTATCCAGGACTCCTACCAGTAGCCCTCGATCTCACCGGACATTGTCGCATCGCGTCGACGACGTTGTCAGCTCATTTGACGAACAGCGCGGTATTCTCCTGGTTAGTAAGCAACGTTGTCACGTGCAACAGTCACCCGTGAAATCGGGTCTACTGTTATACAACCAGAATCGCGGACGGCTATTGTACAGCGCGAATCTGTGGGAACATTCCAGCACGTTTCTCAACACAGTATCGATTGTTTGCAGGACTTCAATATATTATAAGTACGTATATTGCCGAAAGTATCCCGACACTGAGTAAAACCCGATATACAACGTCAGCTATTCGATTATTCTGGATTAGCCCACTGGCGGCATAACCAAACACGATGGCAATTACAGATAGAAGAAGTTGCCAGTTCGGGATCATGACATTGTGAATTTCTCACGTGTTGCAGCTACAAGCCTGTTTGCACTCCGACACCCCCCGAATACAGTCCATTCGTCAGTCACCACACCGCCGGACAGCGGTGTGTACTCGACGCAATAGGTGTCAGCCGCGTCGTCGACGACGAATCGAACAGCGATACTGGACGGTCGGAGCAATCGTGATCTCGGTCGTGTGCTGATGCGGGACAGGAGGCTGAAATCGCTGGGGAGAACACCCGAGCCGGCAAGCCCTGTATTCAGCGTCTTGGACGCGTTCGTGACAGGTCACTACTGGCAGTCGGGACTGGGCAGCGAGTTCTCGCTCAACATGGTGTTCTGGGGTGGGCTCTTCGCTGGCTATCTCGCTAGCGCGGCAGCGACGAAAATAGATGCTTCGAGTGGGGCAGTCCGCTTTGGTTCCGTGCCGTCGCGGTTTCGGTGTTAGCCTTGGCTTCACAACAATTCATCACTCGCACTTGGAACCGCCTCGAATCAAACGAAGGAGTACATTTCACACTCGACGGCTCGAACACCCGCTCGTCGAGACGCTCTCTATCAGTTCACTCGACCGCGTTCTTTGTTGCTCCCTCGCCAGAGAGCTTTGAATCCTCTGTCCCACCAGCCCAGTAGTCGTCTAGCGGACCGTCAACACCGGTTAGTTGGATCCACGCCTGCGAGGTAATACCGAGAATGACGATCGAGATGACCGAAGACTCCACCGAGAGTGCCACCTGAGTGAGTAAGAAGGTCGGTGAACTGAACGTCGCATCCGGCATGACCTGTCCGAGAAACATACTGAACGCCATATTGATTCCGTAGGGAACGATGAGGGCTGCACCCAGTCGGAGGCGGTTCCCAGCGACGGTGCGCCAACTTTGGACGAATGCCGTCGGGACTGTCGCGTCGCGAACGGCGATCTCTTGGTCGACAAACGCAAACGTCAACAGGACGACCCCGACTGGCAGCAGAACCACCAATATCGCTGGAACAACGAGGATAGGTGTGTACCACGCACCGACGAGTGTCGTCTGCAGTGATTCGGGAAGCACGGTGAAGACCCCGATAGCCCCGAGGACGACGACTATCATGACGAGGAATACCAGAACGAACATGGCCAGCACCCTGAGTAGCGTGGCGATGAACAGCCGCAGTGTCGCCCATCCAAGATTTCGAAACACCAGCTGTTCCGGGAGGTGATCGCGTCCGTCGTCGACGAGCGAGCGAACCGCAACGATCTGTATCGGTACCGTCAGCACGCCCCCAGTGAGCCCGCCGAGGAGTGCGGCGCTCGCTGATACCAGCGACGGGAGGGCCGTCCCGGGTGCCGGCGTCCCTGGTGGTGACGCCGCTCCTGGCATCCCGAGCGGGACGTACGTGGTCGCCAACAGCCAGACAAACACGCTTTGGAGAACGGTTGCAACGAAGAAGGTCGTCATGAGGAGCGCGCCATTTCGCGTGAGAACGCGTCCGAGTCCGTCGGACACGATCTGTCGGACGTGGAGGACCATGCACCGCGATTCTTCGTGCCGTGAGTTCAAACCCAGGGGTGCTTTTCTGGTTCGGAAAATATCGCGTGCGGGGGGTGCAGGCCCGGGGCTTGGAGCAATGGCAGGAGGGCCGGTACGGGGACCGGCACGTGGGACGATGACAGCGAGACGCTAAATTGGGGCCGTCGACTTTCTGGTTTGGAAAAAGAGTAGAGGGTATTAATTACTCCGCCCTGAAGTATCCGACGTGAGTGAGGATCCCTCCACCGAGGAAATCTTCGCGCTCCTCGATGACGAGTACGCGCGTGCAATCCTCGCTCAGACGAGCATCGAACCGATGTCCGCCAAAACCTTGAGCGATCGATGTGATGCCTCCCTGCCCACGATATACCGGCGCACGGAGAGGCTCATCAACTGTGACTTACTCGCAGAACGGACCGAAATCGGTGAGAACGGCCACCACTACAGCATCTTTGAGGCACGACTCGACAGTCTCACCGTCGAAGTGGACGAGGGAGACATCTCAGTGAGTCTCGACACGGGGCGGGCCGAAGACCCGGCCGACCGCTTCACCGACCTCTGGGAGGGAATCTGAGATGGTTCAACCCAGCATGGACCTGTACGTGAACTACCTCGTGTTGCTGGCGGTGACGTTGCTGGCGTTGGTTCTCAGCCTTGCCATCGTCTTTCAAGCCTACCGCGGGTACCGACGCAATCGAAGCCAGCCGATGCTGTGGCTCGCGGTCGGACTGGTCCTCCTCACGGTCGTGCCGTTCGTGGTATCGTTGACGGTCGCATCGGCCGGAACCGCGCTCGGGTTCGGCCCGGTTGTGTACACGTACTACGCCCCCATACTGAACAGACTCATCGAAGTCGTCGGGCTGGTCTGTATCCTCTATTCGCTTTATAGCCGATCCTGAGCCGCTGCTATCGATTCGAGTTCCGCTCGATAGTGCCTGTAGTCGCGGAGATGTGGCGTCGTTGTATCCACCAACAGGTGATACTCCCGGAAGTCGTCCGACAGACAGAGAACGTGTCTCTTGAGAGATTTGTCTCAGTTATAGACAGTACGAGACGGCCACGTCAACGGAAAGAACACAATCGCAACGATAGCCGCCGGTGGAAAGAGAACGAAGAAAGCAAACACCTTCCATGAAATGGCAACGTCGCGGGACACGGCCAAAGTTCGTTCGTCGCAATACACATCTTGCGGCCGATGCGCGCTTTCGAGACAGGAAATCCGTCGAAACCGCTACGCTGAGAAGATCAATAATCTGTTCCACCAGACGGGAACAGAGTTCTTGAGGGCGAACGAACGGCTGCGTAGTGCGCCGTAGTTCACCCGGTCAGTTCGTCGTAGACGGCGACGGAAAACGTGAGCATGAACGCCGACGCGACGCTACCGATGACCGCCGCGAGGACCCCCACGACGATGAGTAGGGGCGTCGAGAGCGTCGGCAGGCCAGCCGTCGAAGCAGCCTCGGGACTAGCCAAGAGCGAGACGCCGGCGTAGACACCGCCGGAAAGCGCGCCGATGACCATTGTGAGAAGCATGTAACCGAACGTCGCCAGAAGGTTCTCCCGGACGACGCGATAACTCCGCTTGAACGAGTCGATTGCGGACGCACCGTCGATGACGATGGCCTGGCCGTAGAACTGGACGAAGAACGCCACGGCGAGATACAGGAACCCCGCAATGGCCACCAGACCGATAAACACCGTCCCGATGGAGCCGTGAGCCAGGAACGCCCCGAAGCCAGCCGCAACGCCGACTGCACCGATGACACCGTTGACGACGAGCAAGAGTACGTAGGCGATCAGCAACGAGAGATAGTTGGCCTTCCCGTCGGCGATGAAACGTGATAGCGAGCTGCGGGTGGTAAGGGCCTCGTCCGCCATCCCGAACATGCCGCCCTGGATGAAGGGTGTCACGAGGAGGAGAACTGCGGAGATGCCCAACGAGTAGAACGTCGAGATGAGTGGGTACGACGACTGCAACAGCAGTTGGGGTACTAGCAGCACGAACACGATCAGTTGTGGGACCAACAGACCCGGAGCACGCTTGAGCGCACCCGGTGTCCGTCTGAGGGCTTGGAGGACTCCCATGGGTGAGAGAAAGAGGCCCGATGGTATAACCGCCAACGCTGGTTTTCTGGCTCAGAAAATAAGTCATCAGTGCCGTTGTTTCGAGGGAGGAGAGCGCCACCGAGGAGGAAGGTGAACGGTCTCGACGTGAGTACTGTCACATGATACGGTTCAGTTTAGCTGAATTGAGGCGCTAAGCCCCCTTCCTCAGCGAGCGCCGACCGAATGGGAGGCGCGATCGGGGGGATACAGCGTTCACAAGAGCAGAGCTCTTGTGTGCGGACGAGACGCAAGCGTCTCGTCAACGCTGCACAGTTCTCATACACAATTCGGTGGCAAGCCCACAGGCCCGCGCAGTCGGAGTGTCTATGCAGTAGGGTATTATTGACCGAACCCAATTCATTCACGAGGTCATCAGCGGGTTCACGGACAACTATGGTGTCGAGCTTGTAGGCAACTGTAGCAACACGGGTCGAACAACTACAAGAAACAACGGCGTCGGGTTGCGGAGTATCATGCGGATCTCCGACGGAAGCGCCGTGACGTCTTGCACAAGCTCTCGAACTGCTACGCTCGGGAGTACGACCTCGTGGCGGTTGAGGACTTGAACGTGAAGGGGATGATGGAGTCGCCGTTGAACAGCCGCAACACCGCCTCTGCCGCGTGGCGGACGTTCCTCTCGCTACTGGAATAAGTGCGAGCGCGAGGGGACGCACTTCGTAGCGGTCAACCCGAGAGGGACGACGAAAGAGTGTGCGTCACGTGGCGTCTCGACGGAGAAGCCGTTGTTCGGGTCAGCATCGGGGTGCGTGTTCGCCGCGCCGGAAGTTTTTACAGGTCCCGTGCGGACCGCTGTCACATGTACGATCACGGCGAACCCGGCAGCGCGGCGCGGAGCGTACGATGACGATTACGAGCGACTGGGGCGAATGGTGGGCCCGGGAGGAACTCAACGGCGTCGACGTCGAGGAAGGGGTCTCGCTGTGGTATCTCGGGGTCGCCGGCTGGGCGATACGGACGCCGGAGACCGCCATCTACATCGACCCCTACTTCAGTACCGAGCGGGACCGCGAGTACGTCGCGCGGATGTCGCCGGTGCCGATGGAGCCGCAGTGGGCGGACGCCTGCGACGCGGTCTTCTGCACCCACGACCACCGCGACCACTTCTGGCCGCCCTCGTTCGGGCCGCTCCTCGACCACGGCGGCTCCGTCCACGCGCCCGCCGAGTGTTACGAGAACTTCGACGTGAGCGCAATCGACGAGGCGAAGCGGACGGTCGTCGAACCCGGCGACAGCTACGAGGTCGGCGACCTCACGGTCCACGTCAGAGGCGGGTACGACCCAGACGCGGACGGCACGGTGACGTACGTTATCGAGCACGAGACGGGCACCGTCTTTCACGGCGGCGACAACCGACCCTGTGAGGCGTTCCACGAGACCGGTTCGGAGTTCGACATCGACCTCGGAATGCTATCTTACGGCACCGACGCCCGCCTCGTCGAAGACGGCGAGGTCGTCACGCGCAAACTCTACAACGACGCGGACGAGATCGTCGAGGCCGCGAACGCGCTCGGCATCGACCGCCTGATTCCCGAGCACTGGCGGCGCTGGCGGTCGATTCACGCCGACCCCGGCGCACTCTCGAAGGCCGCGACGACGTTCGAGTACCCGCACGTGATCGAGGAGGTCGAAGTCGGTGATCGCTTCCGACTCGGCCGGCCGGGTGTCGTCCCACCGGCGCGCCTCGGCGGTGAGTGAATCTCCAACCCGTCACCGCATTCTTCTGCCCTCACGGCGACGTCGCGCGGCGTCCCCACCCCAAGGGCGATGTCGTACTGTACCACAGAAACCGCAGTCGAGTCAGTCGGCGCGCGGGAGTTTGACGACGAAGACGGCCCCCGTCGGTTCGTTGTCTTCGGCCCGGACCGACCCGCCGTACTGCGTGACCAGAGTGTCGACGAGGTAGAGCCCGAGGCCCGTCCCGGGGCTCCCGAGGCCTCGCTCTCCTTTCCCGAACGCGACGTCTTTCTTGTCGTCGGGGATTCCCGGCCCGTTGTCTGCGATTCGAATCTCGACGTCGTCCGCTCGGGCCGTACACGAGACCTCGACGCGAGGCGCGTCCTTGTCGTTGTGTTGGACGGCGTTGTTCAGGAGGTTCCGAAACACGGAACTGAGCATGCTATTCCCGGCGACCTCGACGTCGGGGAGCGTTCCCTCGACTACGAACGCCGCCTCCGGGAAAGACTCCTCGCGAAGTGATAGCTCGGTTTCGAGGACCGAGCGAAGCGGGACCGACTCGACGGTGAGACTGTCGTTCGATGCGATCGTATCCACGTAGTCGCGCGCGACCTCGGTGAGTTCGACGACGTGCTCACCGCTGTCGAGGATTTTCTGGAGGTACTGGCTCCCGCCGGCATCGACGTGGTCTTCGAGCATCTCGGCCCAGCCGAGTACGATTCCCATATCGTTGCGGATGTCGTGGCGGACGATTCGGTTCAGCAGTTCGAGTTCTCGCTCCCGGCGTTTCTGCTCCGTGATGTCCGTACAGATACCGACGACCTCCGAGACGTCGCCATCGTCATCGCGGAGGAGCACCTGTCGCGTCAGCACCCAGCGAACCGACCCGTCTGGTCGGACGACACGACCCTCGTACGCCTCGTCGTGTGTCCCTTGGGCCGAGGCCTCGATGTTCCGTCGCACCCGGTCGCGGTCTTCTGGATGGATGCCGTCGAGCAACCGCGTGACGTCATCCACGACGTCATCGGGGGGAATCCCCCAGATGGCTTCGAAGCCGGCACTGATGTAGTCGAACTCGCCGGGGGTGGACACCGTCCAAAGCGCGACTCCGTCAAGCTGGTCGAACAGGTCCCGGAAATCGCGCCGGCGGCCGAGCGAGCTGTTACTCATGCGGTGCTGTTTCGGGCCGAGTCGAATAAGTCCCGGTCCCGGAGTAGACGGCGGAGTAACCGGCGTCAAAGTCACAACGAGCCGGCGAACCTGTTCGTCGCGGGCCTCATCGGCTCACTCGATAAAATTCGCCGAGGTGACGGTCACAGAAGACTCGCTTTCGACGGCGAACTTCTCGCTCGCGTTCGATCCGGCGTCTATCGGGGCTGTCGACGTGGATGGCGAGGTAACCGTCGGAATTCGTCCCGAAGATATCTATCCCGGCGGAACGCGCGTCGAAGTGGAAGGCCCTTCTTCGCTCATTTCCACGCGCGTCGAAGTGGAAGGCCCTTCTTCGCTCATTTCCACGCGCGTCGATATCCTCGAACCGACGGCTCCCGTATCCGGGGCGGAGATGTCTCTGTTGGCCCGATAACGGCGCATTACCAGGCCATCCACGTGCCGAGGCCGACACACTCGTCGCTGGTCACGCGGGGTGATACCGAAGCCCATCTTTATACGGACCTCTAACACTGTCGCGCTGAGCGCGGTAGCCCGTGAACACTTCGGCCGTCCAGTCGCTCGATGGGGATTGCCACCTCGTGGACCTTCTTAGGATAGCTGAGCCGTTCGACGATGTGCGGGTTAATATCGAGATGGTTGGCAGCATGATGCCGCTGGCGGCGGGCGGTTTCGAGTGCCGATTCCGATTCAGTCTAATCTCCCGACTCGTCGTGGACCGTGTCGGATTTCGATGTTATAGTCATTCGAGCGGCATTCGTCGGTTTCGTATCGGGCCGCTACAGTCGGGACACTGGCCCGGGCTATCCTCCGCGATGATGATCTTTCCGCACTCGAAGCACTCGTAGGGCGCTTCTTCGTCTGATTCAGTGTCGACATCTCTCATTGTGAGTTCACGAGTACCTGCTGGGAATCGGTACTCTGTCTGGGAGTAATAGGTGTATAAGGGAATATCTGGTTGTTAATTACCCAACTACCTCTAAAAGCCATGGTTAGTTATTCAACCCCTAAGTCACGGAATTGAGACGTTGTTCTCCTCGAAGAGCGTTTCGAACAGTTTGCGCTGGACGGTCCGGGAATGTTTATAAAACGCCGGCGGGGAGATTCCGAGTGTCTCCGCAACATCCTCGCCCGTGTTCTCGCGTGGTGACTCGAAGAATCCGCTGTAGTATGCCGTCTGAATGACTTCGAGTTGCCGCGAAGTCAGCTTCTCAAGGAACTTCGAGTACAAGTCGCGTTCCAAGGACTGATCCAGAGCCTGCTTCGAACGGAGTTCGACAGTGGAGAACGTGTCCCGGACGAGTTGTGTGATCGTCCGGACGTCGATACCATCCGGGATGTCGATGATGAGGGTCGTGGACGTCTGGTCGGCAGTCGCCTCGCGGAAGACGGCACCATGATCGGCCAGTTCCAGGGCAAGAAACGGCTGTGTGAGCCGAAGCCGTAGCACACCCTCCTCACCATCCACACTAATCTGTTGGACCTCATCAACCCCGACCAACTTCGAGGCAGCGTCGGCAACGGCAGTTACCGCTCCGTCGTCGACAGTCACAAACACGTAGCTTCCCTCTGTGGATTGCTGGACGCCACCCTGATACGAGAGTGTACACTCTGAATCTTGAGCGAGCCTTGAGAGGATGAATGACGAATCATCGATATCGAACTCGACACGCGTCATCGACGTCGTGAGCAGTGCATTCTTTCGTTCGATAGCACTGAGCGCAGACGCAATGGTCTCGCCGAGTTCAGCAAGGACAGCTTTCGTCGTGTCGTCGAACGCGCCTTGACGCGGTGCGTAGACAGTCAACACCCCGTATGTGAGGTCATTGTAGACGAGAGGGATACTCAATACGGAAAGGTAGTCACGAGCGAGTGCGGCCTTCCGCCACGGATCCTCACGGAGCCTGGCAGCGACGTTTGTCACCATCGTCACGTCGCCAGTGGCCGCGGTTTGGCCGGCTGGCTCTGCACCTGGCTCGCCGATGGCGAATGATTGGCTATCCAGATACCCCTGTTCGTTGCCTGCCCAGGCCCGTGGCTCGACGGTGTCGGTTATCCGGTCAATCGTGCCGATCCAGGCGAACCAGAACCGGTCCTCACCGGTCAACCGCTCGCAGACCGTATGATCGATTTCCTCTCTCGTCTCGGCTTGCACGAGCGCTTGATCGATCTCTCGAATGGTCTCGTTGATGCGATTCAGCGCGGTGAGCTGTTCGTTTTGCTCCTGAAGTGTGCGATCTTGCTTTCGAAGTCTGGACTCCCGTGTGACGCGGTCCAGGGCCGCCTCAGCGGTTGCAGCGAGAAGGTCTGCCAGTTCCCGGGCTACGTCGTCGAAAACGCCGACTCGGTCCGAGCCAGCGACGAACACGCCGTGGTTGCCGAGTGGAATGTAGGCTGTACTGCGAAGGTCAGTCGCCCGGTTTTCGAGCCGGTCTGCCCCGTGAACGTCGTCGAAGAACAGCGCTTCATCCTCGACGAAACTATAACTCGGTAGCGTTTCGCCGTCGGCGTGAACGATGGGGAGCGGACCGTTGAGCTCTTTCATCGTCGCCGAGCGGGCCGCGGGTTGGAGTTCATTGGCATCGGCATCGAAGAGATAGACCGCACTCGCATCCAGATCGAGAACGCCGGGTGTGCCGTCGACGACATGCTGGGCAATCTCTTGGTGCGTTTCGGCGTACAGGAAATCACGGGCGGTCTCTTGGAGGGTTGCGAGCGCCTCCTCGCGTTGCTTGCGTTTCGTGATATCCCGACAGCTAAACAGGAGCGTCCCGTCCTGAATCGAGACTTCACGAACATTGACGAGGAGGGTGTGCTCGCGACCCGCCTTGTCTGTCGCAGTCGTCTCGATGTTCTTGAGAACTCCGTCCTCTGCGAGCTCCTTACGGTCGAAGAGATCCGCACCGAGGAGATCGTCGATCGTCCTTTGCTCGTGGATTTCTTCGGCCGTATAGCCGAAAATAAAGTGGACGTTGGGACAGACGTAGGTGTACTCGCCGTCTTCGTTCGTGATGAGAACCGTATCGGTCATATTGTTGAGCGTGACACGATGGAGCTCCTCCGATTGACGGAGGTCGCGTTCGAGATCGACACGCGCAGTGATGTCGACGCCCTCGACGACGATCGAGACGATGTCACCACACTCGTTCTCGACTGGGTGTACGGAGAGATCGATGACGCGTGGATCCTCGACGTGTGGTGGCTGTGTGACGACGGCATTGCCGAGTTTCCCACCGAGTCCGTTCTCCACGATTTGTTGTACATCCGCGTTCGTTGAATCGGGGGCCGCCCACCACGGAAGCGTCCAGAAGGGTTCTCCAACAATCGTTTCAACGTCTGCTTCGACCATCTCTCGTGCCGTTTCGTTCACGCGGGCGAGTGAACCATCCAGATCAAGTACCCACGTCGCGGTCCGCGAATCGTTGAACATCGCGTCGAACTGTCTGGCCCGTTCCTGTTTCGTGGCCGACCGCTGTACAGTTCGGATGGCGCGTTCAGTTCGTTCGATGAGGTCATCTGCCGTCTGTTCTATCGGGTCTGTGAGTGCGACGTAATCGGTGACACCGGCTTTTATTGCCTCACTAGCGAGGGTTTCGCTCCCTGCGGCGGTACAGAGTAATACTGGAAGCGTTCTGGTTTCAGTCCGGATGTCTCTGAGAAGTTCGAGTCCGGTTGCCTCTTCGAGTACGTACTCGCTGATGAGACAGTCAGTGGTCCGCTCTCGGACCATTTCAAGCGCTTCTACCTTGGTGCCAACTGTCCGTACCGTTGCGTCAGTCCGAGACTCAAGCGTCGCGGCGAAACGCGTGAGCCAGTCGTCAGTACCGACGAGTAACACAGTCGACGAATCGGTGATAGGAAAGGAAGTGACCATTATTTGTCCATAAGGCTACAGTACACAGTCATCTCGGTGCCAATTCGGACTCGCTCCCCGTCCCGCTTCGGGCCTAGGTCGGAACGCTCGCACATAGCTAATTAACTATCAAACTGGGAGAGTACAAAATGGTTCGTTATGTAACCCCAATGGGTATGGGGGCGGTACGTAATATGCTAAGACGCTCTCTGGAACGATTCTCTCAGTTCAGGTTGATCTCCAGCGCGAGGACCAAGGTTGTGAAATCCCTCTGAAGTTGAGCCGAATCGGTGCTGAATCGGCGGCGGGTGTATCTATCAGTTACCCCCCACCAGCGCCTCGGCTGTTTCCTCAGCGAGAGCCGTCACTAGCTCGTCTGCTGGTTGCAGTTCTTGGGTTAACCCGACACTCTGACCCGCATAGAGCGGTAATTCCCCTACATCTCCGCTCATATCGGGGACTGCAAGTGAATCCTCATACCGCCGTACCGGATTCCCATCATCTGTTTCCGCGACAACGTCTCCCTCTCCCGGTCGGTCCATCGCAGGTTGTTCTGCCGCCTTCCATTCTGCGACAGTCTCGTTTTCGAGTACCCGGTGCGGCACGGCTGGCCATCCTTCGTCGAACAGTGTCGAGTGAACTGTGTCAGTCTCTTCCGCATCAATCACCCTTCCGATCGGTGCTTGAACAGTGGGAACATCAAGGCCGAGCGCATCGATAAGAGATGTCTTCAGTCGGGGCATCACAAATCTGGAATAAGTCGCGTATTGGTTCTTGGCTCTGATGCTGAATACAGCTCCTTTACTGTTCTACGCCCTCGTGGTTTCGAGGGCGAACTGTTCGAAAAAGCCCTTCATAAAATCCCACCGGGACGCTCCAAGGCGTCGGCCTTGTTCAGTATATAACGCGTCAAGTCGCTCGCGTGCCCATTCACGTACGAGTTCGATATCCGGTAAGTCGGCGTATTCTGTACTGAACGTGGATGCGTCATCGATAACGGCATACTGATCGCCAGTACGCCCCGAGCGTTCGCCGACGATACAGGCGAGTCGAATGAGTCCGACTGCACCGGTCGCATCGAGCTTATCAGCATCGAAGAGAAGCTTTGCTTCGATCGTTTCTGGGTCAGGAGAGCTTGCTCGGATGCTGTGTGCTCGGAGGCAGTGTTCGATGGCTGAAATCTGGTCAGCCCTCACGCCTTCAGCTTCAAGCAAGTTTGTGGTTTCGTTAGCTGCCCATCTGTCGTGGTCATCGATCTCTCCGACACGTTCGAGTGGCCGTCCGATATCGTGAAACCACGCAGCTGCTGCGAGTACGTCTCTATCAACACTTTCGGGGTGCTTGTCCGCGAGCTGTTGTGAGACATCGTGTACGCGCTTGGCATGGAAAATATCGTGTGCGGGGAAGGCGGCCTCGTAATATGCGCGCGATAATTCTCGGGCAAGTGGACCTAGTTCGGAGGGCATATTCTCAAAAGTCACCGCAGGTCGCTTATCCATTATGGACGACACGTCTATCCGAACAGCTGGTTCAGGGCTAACCGGGTTCTTATCTGTTCGAACAGCGAGCGACCAGTGGATCGACATCCACTCCAGAAATTCGGAGCGTCCGCTCGCTGGTGTCACGGCGACACCACGGCGGCATCTTGCAGGTCTGTGCGCTATTCGTCGTGAGCCACCGTACCCCGACGGGATACCATTGGTGGTCGTCCCACTGGAACCGCACGGGCCGTGCCGTCGGTCTGAGCCGAACGGGTGTGTGACCGGATCGGCCTTCTCGCCGGTGGAGAACCTGTAGCTGAGGTCACACCCACACAAGTACGGGAACAAGCCGGCGTCACCTCAGAGTTGTTTCTCTCATTTAGAAATGTGAGTAGTGTACACAAGAACTACTCAGACGGGCACAAACAGTTGGCGGCATGACGATTGGCCGAGTTCGATGATCGGAAGCGGCTACATGGCCTGTCGAGACTCAGGTGTTCAGATAACGGTCCTCCATGCCCTCGAGATCGTCGCGTCTATCTCCACGTTTAATGTGAATCGCGCAACAATTGAAGATGCCTTCGTTGCGATATCTGAGATACTTAATAAGAGATACCGACTCTGTTGAGATGATCTGCTGCTGATCGTTTGTTGAGGTCGTACTGAGAATAGGGCCGATGCGGTTTGTAAATGGTTCGACGGCTTTCTCGCGGCACTCAGAAGGCGTTGAGTGCGAGTATACACGATCAGCTATGAAACTTTTGTAGGGGTCATGTCTCCTGTAGGGTACGTTTTGTCAACCAGTATGCAAGCGGGATACAACACAAGAATGCTGCTGGCCACACGATCATTTGGGTCACTGGGTCTGCGGGAAATGCAATCGTACTCATGGTAAGTCCTCCAAGTCCGCTGAGAGCGATAGCTCCAGCGTAATTCTCCCGGCGAGACCGAGGACGAGTTCGATCGTGTCGGGGACGCCACCAGATTATGTAGTATAGGAGCACAATGCCTGTGAGTGGTGCAATACTCCAAGCAAAGGGGTGAGAACTGCCGTGACCCCGTGCATCAGATATTACCCAGATAACTGCGGCGACTAATACAGCCATCTGAAGTAGGGTTCCAAGGCTGAGTAGTAGGGGACCAGCAGGGGACATATCGAATCATTTTATTTCTCAGTTGTATTCTTTTTGATACTTGATTTCAACTGGCACTGTCTAGTTAAGCCAGTTTGAGGAACGAGCAGGTCGTTGAGTGTGTTTGGGATGAAGCTCGCAGACCTGCTCAGCGAGTGCTTTGCGACGGATTTAGAAGAAACTTGGGAGCGTGAGCGGACAGCGACGCCCGTTAGGGCGTTCGCTGTCCAGCTCCACGCGACCGGATATTCGCTCAGAGAAACAAAACAGATTCTTCGATATCTCGGCGTTGAACGGTCTCATCAAGCTGTTTGGCAGTGAGTATATCGACTGGCTGACAGCGGTCACAACCCGCCTGAGGCAACGCCGAAGCGGGTTGCGGTCGACGAGACCGCTGTCAAAATCAATGGCGAGTGGTCTTGGTTGTACGCTGCAATAGACATCGAGACAAAGCTGATTCTTGACGTCGAATTGTTTGGACGACATGGTACCGATCCGGCTGCTGCGTTTCTCCATCGACTCTCGGAGAAACACGATCTCTCAGATGCTGTGTTTCTCGTTGATAGCTACGGCTATCAGACTGCCCTCTCTCGATTAGGATTGAGCGGTCGGCTTGACTATGTAGAGCGAAACCTCATCGAAAAGTGGTTTCACACCCTCAAAATGCGAGTCGACCGCTTCCATAATTCGTGGGTGGGCAGTCACGGAAGCGTCCGCGAGTGATTCATAGAATTTGTGCAATACTACAATTTTCAGAGACCGCATCAAGCGCTCGATGGGCGAACACCGGTTGGGGAGGTCACTAACTAGACAGTGCCAACAGAGCTGAATATTCATTATTCTTCCACTATGCTATACAAGGTTATACGACAAATCGTGAAGATGACAAATGAGAAAAAATATAGCATTGCAGTCACATTTCACGATTATGATTGACTGGTTTACTAGTCAATATACCAACCCGCTGTCCGTAGCAATCATACTTGGACTCAGGTTTCTCTCATACTTTCTGTATTCCGGGCTTGTTGCCGCCGCCCGAGGGATAAAGTCAAAATTCACGATGATTAGTTTTTCGTTCGCAATATTATCTATCGCTATTACCTTCTCGGTCATTCATCCGGACGGGGTCTCAAAAGACTTCGCGCTCATTGATTTCCTTCTCCACTTTTCGTTTCCGATCATCGCCGGATACGCAGTTTCCTCAAACCCGTCCAATACTCGCTGGATTAGCTTTTCTATCTTACTGGCATCCACGTTTTTCTTCCTGACGTTGCTAATAGTGCTCTACGGCAGTGGTCCCTGACCATCGAGAGTATTCCCATACCCGCTTCTATCAATGCGGTATTCGTTTTGATCCGAATCATAGGAAATTAGTACTGTGCACGGTTTACAGGTTTTCACCAGAATGCCCTATATGTCTATATGCTATTCAGAATCTGGAAGTGGGTGTTCGAAAAGCCGTTCGCCAGACTCCTCACAACTGACCGCGATGACCCTGTGAGAACTACAGCGCGACTCGACGACTTCCTCGCCGAGTTGGATGTCGCCACCGGTCGTCGGGCACGTTTCGAGGAACATCCGCAAACTGTTGAGAATCGGTCCTCGTTCTTCTGCGTCGAAACTGTTCCATCCCGGGACCCACGATTGAAGGACACGGCTGGCTGCAATATCTGCGATAAGGGCTGCACGGGATGGCCACTGGCCAACCCATTCAGAGTCGGACTGAAGAATCTGCGCCTCGTCTTGCTCGATGAGTTCGAACGCCTCGTGCGTATCTGCCTCCATCCCGAAAGTCTCTGCGACCAGTTCTCCCGTGATGTCCGAGTCGAGTAGTGGGTCGGTCGCCGCAGTCCAATCTGCCTCGAACTCATCGGTCAAACAGAGGTCATCCGCGTCCGTACAGGGTTCAAGGATATTATGCCGCAAAAAGAAGGTCTCAAGTTCCTCTTCCGGAGAATCGGATTTTGACTCAACTGTGCGATCTGCACTACTTGTCGACTCATCGGTGACCGATGACGTGGTTTGAGTGGTTGACTGCGACTGGTTTTCTGACGGTGGCTGCGGCGCCGTGTTGCCGCCTCCAATACCAGTCGCTAACTCTGGCTCCGGGTCTTTTCCGAACCATCGGAGTACTAGTTAACCGAGGTTGGCTCATTCTAAACAAAAGGAGAGCGAACAGCGGTCTTTGCGATGAACTCCTCGGTCACTCCCAAGAAATCTGAGACGTTCCGCGGCCGCTACAGCCGTCACTGGCAGATTGAGAACGAGTACAAGAGCATCAACTACGACTTCTTGTCGAAGACCTCCTCGAAAGATCACCGCATGCGATTATTCTACTTCGAAGTCGTGGTGCTACCGCACAATATCTGGCGGCTCACCGATTTTCTGTTGAGGACCGGTGTCAGTGGTGAAATAGACACGCGCCCGCGATAACCGCAGGAGAATGCGTCGAGTTGGTCTCTTTGGCGTACTTCCACTTGATTAACTGAACGAACACATCGGCTTGCCTCTCATGGGCGGTGGCACCATCTCTGGGTGGAATATTTCAGATTATTTTTGTGAATCACAGGGTGATAACTGTAATTGACAGGTATTCTAGCTCTTCCTTCCCGTATCCGTGACTAGTCCGGCGTATAGAAACAATAAAATCCCCTATCCTCAGAAACTGTGGAGCGGCACAACCTCGGAGGATGGAATCGCTGTGTGCCCCTGTATTCTCTGTCTCGACTCCCGGAACCGCTGTTAAGTGACTACTGCGAATTCATCGTTGTAGATGAGTGGATTCAGAGCACATTTTTGAATTCCACGAGTGCAAACACGATAGCAACAGCTCCGAATAGTAGACCAGTCGTGCTTAAAAGCTGATTTCGTGGAACAACAGTCGTCTGTGAGACGACCGATAGAATCTCGTCGGCGTCCGCATCCTCAAAGTCCACGAGTTTCGGATCGACATCGCGGTCAGATATTGACTCGGTTGGCGATTTGAGGGCAGGAGCGAATTTATAAGTACGTGTGACTGACGCGGACGGAAATATAGAGTCCGCGGAGAGTCAAAGACGCCTTTGAGTCCCAGTGTGAGCGCGTCCCCAGCAGAGTCCGTCGCGGGGAGACGGCGCTTGGAACCGGAGCGGTTCGATTCGGGCGAGAAACCACGGTTGTGGTTAATTCGCACCAACGTAGCTGCCCGAAACATCGGCGGCTTCAGCGATCGCTGGTGCCGACGTGTAGCGACGAGAACACCGTCGCCTCGATCTTCCGGAGGTGCTCGCCGACGGTCGTCCCGGCGAGTCCGGTCGCCGCCGCGATCTCGTGGTGAGTCGCTTCGCGGGGTTCCCGGTAGTAGCCGAGGTCGATCGCCACCCGGAGTACCTCGCGCTGTCGCTCGGTCAGGCGGGAGACGACGTGGCGTGGGCCGGGTGTGTATCGTCCTGTGCGTTCGATTTCGATCCTGACACCCTCGGGCTGTTCGGTAAGTACGTCGGCGAAGGCCGCTTCTGTTCCGATGTAGGTCGCTCTAAGGCCGCCGTCGTCGGTGTACTCGACCGGCATCTCGATGAGGGACGATGATTCACGTCGGCCCTCCATGAGTGTCCTTGTCAGGTCGTCGGCCGCGTAGCGTGTGTACGAGAAAAAACCACCGTCGTCACCGGATATCGTAAACTCGATGACCTTAGACGACTCCGAGAGCACCCGACGGAGTCCCTCCACGTCGCCGCGCCCCTCGGCGAACATGGCGACGGTATCGTCGTCGAGGAGTTCCATGCGGTGGATAGCGCGGTACTCAAGGTCAAGATTCATGACTCGCCGGTCGAGCCGGTTGATCCCGTCCTCGTCGGGGTAAGCCACGAGAGTGACATAGCGCATGCGTCACGATGGGTCGCCGCCCATAAAACCAGTGTTCATAAGCGTCCGTGGATCGCCGGCAGCACGCTCACCATCTCCGGGTGAAGAGATCTACCCGATGGAATTCGGAGACGCGATGAGAGAGACGGTAGACTCAGTTCCCGGCGAAATGACCGAGCGAGCGAACGTCCTCGGTGCTCGTCGGACTCGGTTCCACAACCACTGTGATGGCCCTGCGCTGAGGCGTGTAAACCGTTGCAGACGAGAAATCTGTTGGGTCCGTGTATGACAATACCCACCGACGAAGAGGTTATCGTTCTCACCGGTGCGAACGAAGGGATCGGCTATCACTTGCTGACGGCGCTTGCCGAGGAAGACCGTCTGATCGCTGCACTCGACGTGGCCGGGGACAACGTGCTTGACGCCCGAGACGACGTAACCGCTCGGGTTCGATACTACGAGTGCGACGTCACCGACGCCGACGACGTGACCACGGCGGTGAACGACATCGTGGAGAGGTGGGGTCGGATCGACGTCGTGGTCAACAATGCGGGTGTCGCTCGAGCCGGGTTTTTCGAGTCACAGCCGATGGCTGAGACGCGTCGTGAGTTCGAGGTCAACTTCTTCGGCTATCAGCGTCTGATCCGGGCGGTCCTCCCGCACATGCGAGCGCAGGGGTCCGGTCTTATTCACAACATGTGCTCGGGGACAGCCGATACCGGACACCCCGGCCTGTCCGGGTACTCCGCGACCAAGGGTGCCGTCAAGGCGTTCGTCCGCTCGCTCCGGCTCGAACTCCGTGGCACGGGCGTCACCTGTACGTTGATGATTCCGCCGTCCACGAATACAGGGATGACCGCCGACATCGACTATCCCGAGTGGATGACGGTCGAACCCGAGGAAGTCGGCCGCAAACTGGCGGATAAGATTCACTCAACCCGACCGGTAATCACACCCGACCTGACGACGCGAGTCGGGTTGGCGCTCACCCGCTGGTTCCCGTCGATCTGGCGGCGAATGACGGCTGGAATCGTCGGCAATTCGGAGTGACGACGCGTGGCTCGATGGCAATCGCCTGCGGGCGTGCGGCCGACGGGCCCCAGACGTTGTGCCCCATAAGCGTCCATGGATGGCCGGCAGCGGATTCATCGCCATCGGTGAGGAAGAATAACGACATGTCCGACCGACCGCCGACGAGCGTTCTCCTCCCGACCACGCGGTGGACCGACACATGCGCTGAGCTGGCCGCCCAACTTAACGATGGCGACGAGTTGTTGATTATTCACGATTGCCCGAACGACCCCGTCGCCGATCAGGCGCCCACCACGAGAAAGTCCGATTCATCACTGCCGGTAAGCCGACGGGCTGTTCCGGGAAAGCCAATGCCATCGCTGCCGGGATGGGGGCGGCGCGCCATGACCGCCTCGTCTGGACGGACGACGACTATCATCACCCCCCAGACTGGCTGGCGACCCTCAACGCAGACTACGAATCCCACGGGCCGACCTCGGAAGTGCCGTACTTCATAGGACGGGACCCCTTGTCGGTGCTGCTCGAACCACTGTACGCCTCTGCTGGCTCGTTAGGTCTCTACCTCGGCAACCAGATCTGGGGCGGCGCAGTAATATTCAACCGGAACGACATCGACGGGGTCGCGTTCCTCGATGAGCTTCGGCGGACCGTCAGCGACGACGGTCTCCTCATGGAATACCTTGAGGTGACGACGGTCAGTCGAACGCGCATGGTTCCCATCGGAGGGACCGTCCGTGAGGCGATTGAGCGCCCGGTCCGATGGACACAAATTCTCCGGTGGCACTTTCCCAGTGCCATCGCCGGGACGTTGGCAATCTCGCTGGTCGTCCTGACTGGTGCAATCATAGCCCCGCTCCCTACAGCGGCAGTCCTGACGGTGCTCCACCTCGCCATCAACGAAGTGTTAGGCGTCCGTCGGTGGACGGCCGTACTCGCCTACCCGGCGGTGTTCGTGTTCGTGCCCCTTCTTTTCTATGCGCTCATCCGTCGGACGTTCGTCTGGGGTGGTCGGCGATACCGCTGGCGTGGCAAGTTCGATGTAACTGTTGTCAAGAATCAACGTTAAGTGAACTATCTCTCTCGCGCCGAACCACAAGCGCTACGGGGCGAGCAACGATTCGAGTTGATCCCGAAGGGCATCCCTACGGACCGTCTCGGTCGTGACCTCCGCCTCGCCGGTTCCCATCTCCTTGAACCCCGTCCCAGTCGGCACGAGAACAACGGACTCATCAGCGGCGATATCGCCTCGATCCGCGAGGCGCGACACGCCGGCTAGCGTCGTCGCGGACGCCGGCTCGACGCAGAAGCCGGCGTCGACGGCGAACCGGCGCTGAGCGGTCCGTATCTCGTCGTCGGTAACGGAGACAACGGCGCCGTTAGTGTCGCGAACCGCGGCGAGTGCGCGGGCGCCGCTCGGCGGGTCCGGGTTACCGATCGAGTGAGCGATCGTGTCGCCGGTCTCGTCGGGCGACAGCGGTGTCGGATCCGTCTCTCCGGCCTCGAACGCCCGCGTTAGCGGGTCGGCGGTCGCAGTCTGGACGAGACACAGGCGCGGCGGCTCCGCGATCAGTCCCGCGCGCTCGAGGTCCCGGATTCCGAGCCAGACCCCCGAGGCGAATCCGCCGGAACTCACAGGGAGCGCGATCACGTCGGGCGCCGCCGGGGAGAGCGACTCGTAGATCTCGAACAGTGCCGTTTTGTACCCGCTGATGCGGGTGGGTGCATCGCTCACGAGCACGTCGATCGGGAGGTGCTCGGACAGGTCGAGCGCGTCCCCGTACAGCTTCCCGTAGTCGCCGGCGACCTGTACGATAGTCGGCTCGTACTGAGCGATGAGCTCCAGCCGCACTGACGAGGTCCGCTCCGGGACGAACACGACGCACTCCCGATCGAGGCTCGCCGCGTGGGCAGCGGTGCTGATCGCCATGTTCCCGTACGAGACCGTGCCAACGACGTCGTCGCCGGTCGCGACCGTGTGAGGAACGGCCACCGCGCTCCCGCGGTCCTTGTACGCACCAGTTGGATTCTCGCCCTCGTCTTTGACGAACACCCGAGCGCCCGCGGCGTCGTCGAGTCCGGGGCTCCTGACGAGGGGTGTGCCGCCTGCGGCCCGCGCGACGCCCTCGGGGCGATCGACCGGCAACAGCGCTTCGTACCGCCACATCCCACCCCGGTCTCGACAGTCGCCCCACGAGAATGCCGTCGGCTCCGTATCGACCCAGAGCGGCTCCCCGCAGTCACACCTGACCCGGGTGCCGTCGTCGTAGCGCTCCCCGCAACGATAACAGCTCAACGAGAGAGACATAGTGATGCTGCGGCGGCCGGAAACATATGCGTTCGCTTGCGGTTTCGAACCCCGACCCCTTATCTCGCCTGGAGCTCGTTGCGGAATCAACGCACGCCATCTGGTGGCTGGTGTGGGACGATACGGCTCGCACCGCTCGCCGCCCTCCGCTTGCTCACGGTTCGCGCTGCTCGCCGTTCGCATCGAGACGCTCTCTGCGGTCGCGTCTCGCTTCGCTCGCGACCGACCATCTCGGACTGTCGCGGTCTCGTTTCTCCGCCACTCGACCGCGTGCCGGGCTAAAGTGCATGCGCCCTCGACGCCAGCATTAATCATCAATGGTGCGACCACTCCAACTTGGAATCTTGGAGTGAACACTCCACTGTGTGGATATTCAAAAATGATACCGAGAGTGTGACTCTAGACAGTCACCTAGTGACAGATCTCGAATTTAAGAATACCTGGCTCTGTTGAAACCCACTTCGCGTCTGTCGAGTTGCTGAGAAGCCCGTTTCTAACCGAATCGACGAAATCAGGTTGGAAGAATAGCTCTTCTAATATCAACGTTGGAGAATTTCAACGGAGTCGAATACCTATTTAGTGGTCTCATCTACGAGTATTTATCCACCGAGAGCTCGGCAAGGTCTTTGAATGTTGTATATTGTACAAACCATATGAAATAGTTGCGGGCGACACCATGGCTACCAACCCACGAATTATGGAAGCGGTCGGCTCGCATCTTGAGGGTGTGAAACCACTTTCGATGAGATTTCGCTCGATGTAGTCAGGTCGACCGATCACCCTAATTGAGAGAGAACAGCAGATATCCGTAGCTATCAACGAGAATCACCGCGTCTGAGAGATCGTGTTTCTCCGAGAGTCGATGGAGAAGCGCAGCAGCCGGATCAGTACCATGTCGTCCAAACAACTCGACGTCAAGAATCAGCTTTGTCTCGATGTCTATTGCAGCGTACAACCAAGACCATTCGTCACTGATTTTGACAGCGGTTTCGTCGACCGCAACCCGCTTCGGCGCTGCCTCGGGATGGATTCGTGAACTTCAGACCTACCGACCCCGTCGAAGTACCAATCTGTGACAGTTTTTAGAGGCCGTGCTGAACTTACAAGTCGGTCGTCATAGCCAGCGTCTCCGCACTAAGTGTAGGGGGTTTCAGTTCCTCGCATCGAGTATCAACGATAGAATATTTCTTGCCCAAACCACAACATCGACGCCTATCACTAAGATAGCAATCCCAAGTTGCTGAACCACTGCCCGTGGCGTATTAAAGCAGACGCGCCCGAGCGCCAGTAGTAGAGTGCGGGGCGGATTCCACGTTCGAAAAAGGTGCGTCGCTGCAACGACGAGACGCCGAACCGCGAGCCATGCCCAGCGACTGTCGTTGCAACGGGGTCAGAAGCTGCGTGCTGGCTTAGCGCCGTTGCGGTGTTGTCTTGCCGATCACCACGGGCGACCGTCCCAGAGGGGTTGGACGCCGCCGATGAAGTTGAAGTTCCATCGCTGCTGGTCCCCGCCGTTCCACGGCCACTGGACCACGTCGTCTCCGTCAGCGGTCCCGGCGTTGTACACCTCGGCTACATCACCAGTCGCGACGTTTTCGATGCGGTAGGTCCCATCACCGTTGTCGATGATGTTCCACTTCTGGGCGGCACCGGTGAACCACGGCCACTGCTGGAGACTCGCGCCGTCCGTGGTCGTCCCGTCCGGCACGTCGAGTGCGCGGTTGCTGTTCTCGTTGACGATGCGGTACTCGCCGCCACCGATGTACTCGACCCACCATCGCTGGCAGGTGCAGTCGTTCGCGGTCCACTGCCGAACGTTCGCCCCGTCGCTCGTGCTGGCATCTGCGACCTCCATCACTTTCCCGCTGTTGACGTTCTGGATCTCGTAGATGCCGTCGGCGAGGATGCCGCTGTCGTTGGTGTTCGGTTCGACCGACTGGAGACTGGGCGTCTTATCGCCGGCGATGACGGGCCAGTCGTCGTCTGTCCACTCGACGCGGTCGATGAAGAACTGCCGGGCCGGAACGCCGTCTACGTACTCCGGACCAGTACGGTCGTAGGCGTGATACACGAACCAATCCTGCCCGTTGTCGTCCGTGGTGATGTCTCCGTGGGCGGGCGCGACGAACCGACCGTTCGAGGTGAGTTGCGCGATGCCGGCGTTGTCGCTGTTGTAGTTCATCATGTCCGTTCCGGACACGTCGGTGTACGGCCCGAAGAAGTTCGTCGAGCGCCCGACTTCCACCTCGTAGGTGCTGCTGTAGCCGTTACAGCAGGTCCCGGTTGCGACAAACAGGTACCAGTAGCCGTTGCGGTAGAAGACCGTCGACCCCTCGTAGGCGTCACCGGCGACCTGTTGGAGCGTCCCCGGCTTCCAGTCCTGGAGGTCCGAGGTGAGCTCCACCAGATAGATTCCCTGGAAACTCCCCCAGAACAGATACGGCGTGCCGTTGTAGTCGACGAAGTACCCGTCGATGGACCCGCCGCTGGCGTGGTCGTTGTCGCCGATAATCTGGCCGTAGTCAGTGAAGGGGCCGTCCGGCGTGTCGGACTTCGCGAGGCCGATACCGAACTCACCGCTCTCCCACGGGCGGGGCGAAAGCGAGTAGAACATCACCCACTCTCCGTCGTAGTAGTGGATGTCCGGTGCCCAGATGGAGCCGTACGTCCAGCCCGGACGGGAGTCGAAGGCTTCCCCGACGTAGGTCCACTCGTGGAGGTTGTCAGAGCGCAGAATCGGGACGAGCAACTCGTCGGAGTCGCTGTTCCGATTCATGTTCGTTCCGTAGGACCACCAGGTTCCGTCTCCCGCCCGATGAATCGTGGGGTCGGGGAAGTGAGGGCCGTACAGCGCGTTGTGGTAGTGTGTCGAATCGTCCGTCGTCGCGGAGACTGACCCGCTCCCCGCAACTGCAAGAGTCGAGCCGAGAGCGCCGATACCGATGCTTTTCAAGACGTTCCGCCTGTTCACGCCACTGTCATCTTCTGGCATGCAACTGCCAAAATATAGGCACACATACATAATGTTTTTTGCTGTTGTTGTCTGGCTCATCTCTTCTGGCTTCGGTTCTCGTTTTCTCAGCCGTAACGACAGGGGAACCGTTGCAAACCCGGCACTGAGAGCCGAACCGGATTCTGGAGTCGGCCCGAACGTCGCAGAGCAAACAGTCGCGTCGGTATCCCCGGCTGTTCAACTCGATACCGTTCGCTGCTTCTCTCAACTGCAGTTCGGTCTGTTGTTCGGTTGCTGTTCAGCCTGCCGTTCGGTCTTCTCACCGCGGCGCTGACCGAGCCGTCACAAATGTTACCAACAAGCATTATATACCCGCCATCTGTATGCTAGAAGACATGACTAAACGTCATGGCAGCAACAATATCGATAGACGGACAGTACTCAAATCGCTCGGGGCGGGTGCGGTGGCGACCGTCGGCGGCCTCGGACTGAGCGGGACCGTCAGTGCGGACGAGAGTTCCACGCACTACCACAACCCGGTCGGGCCGATCGGTTTCGGCGACGTGTCGATCATCGAGGACAACGGGACCTACTACGCCTACGGAACGGAGACGCCCCAAGACATCATCCCCATCGCGGAGTCGACGGACATGTACAACTGGTCGTACATCGCGCCGGCGCTCACGGAGACGCCGGGCTGGCACCCCACGGAATCGGACCCGGGCTGCTGGGCACCGGATATCCGATACCACGACGGCCAGTACCACCTCTACTACTCGCTGTCGGTCTGGGGGAGCGACAACGCCGGAATCGGCCTGGCCACCTCGGACACACCCGACGGTCCCTTCACCGACCAGGGACCGGTCATCGAGAGCGGCGACCTCGACCTGACGAACTGCATCGACGCGGACACGGTAATCGTCGACGGGCAACCCTGGCTAGTTTGGGGCAGTTACGAAGGCATCTACGCCGTCCAGATGAACGGCGCGATGGACGATATCGTCCCCGGCACCGAGTTCCAGATGGCGGGTCAGATGATCGAGGGGCCGGTGATGCTCCAAGACAACGGGTACTGGTACCTCTTTTACTCCTCGGGGCAGTGCTGTGAGGGGTACGACAGCACCTACCGCCTCGAATGCGGCCGCGCGACGTCGTTCACGGGACCGTACTACAACCAGAACGGCACGGACCTGCGGGACCTCACGGAGACCCACCAGGGCGTCCCGATTCTGGAGGGCAACAGCGAGTTCACCGGCCCGGGCCACAACGACGTCTTCCGGGGCCCCGACGGCGACTGGTGGTGTTTCTACCACGTGGAGGCGACCGCCGACGACGAGACGCGCTACATGATGCAAGACCGCATCGAGTGGGACAACAACGACTGGCCGGTCATCGCCTGCAACGGCGTGCCGAGCAGCGAGGCCCCCGTGCCCGGCGAGCCCTCGGGCTGTGAAAGCGGTCCCATTTCGGACGGCACCTACGCGATCACGAACGTCAACAGCGGCAAACTGCTCGAAGTAGCCAACGCCGGAACGGCCGACGGCGACAACGTGCGCCAGTACGCCGACACCGGGAGCGCGTGTCAAGACTGGGACGTCACGGCGAACGGCGACGGCACCTACGCGATCACGAACGTCAACAGCGGCCTCTGGCTGGAGGTCGCGAGCGCCGGCACGGCAGAGGGTGACAACATTCAGCAGTACAGCAACACCACCCACCCGACTCAGGCCTGGACTATCGAAGACGCGGGCGGCGGTGAGTACCGCCTCGTCAACGCGAACAGCGGGCTGCTCGCCGAGGTGGCGAACGCGGGCACCGCCGACGGCGACAACGTCCAGCAGTGGAGCGACAACGGCGGTTCACACCAGCGGTGGACGTTCACCTCGGTCTGACGAGCGAGCGACCGGACCTACAGCACGGCGTCGCCGCCGGCGACGTACAGCAGGTGGCTGGTGACGAACGACGCGCCGACGCCGTGCATCTCCGGGGTCCACAGCGGCTCACTGCCGAGCGACGGAGGAAAAAGACACCCAGAGATTACGCGGTTGTGGTCTCGGTGCGTGCATCACTTCCGTTTGACGCTCGGTTTCGACGGCCGAAATTCACGCGAGCGGAACGATAGTCGAGAAGACGAGCACCGAAGCGATTCCCGTGACCGAGATAATCGTCGTCAGCGCCGTCCACGTTTTCAACGTCTCCATCTGCGTCAGACCGCCGATTTCCTTCATCAGCCAGAAACCGGAGTCGTTGTACCACGAACAGATGATGCCGCCCGAGCCGATTGCCATAACGAGGTATGCGGTGTGTACGTTGAGCTGGCTCGTCAGCGGTGCCATGATACCCGCGGTCGTCAGCATCGCGGCCGTTGCCGACCCCTGTGCGATGCGGACGATAGCGGCGATAAGCCACGCGGTCACCAGCAGTCCGATGCCAATCCCGCGGAGGCTATCGGCGATGTACGGACCGATTCCCGACGCAGCGAGCAGCGCACCGAACGCGCCACCCATCGCGGTGATTGCAGCGATGTTCCCACCGCTCTTGAGTGCCTCAGTAAGCTCGTCTTCCCACAGCGAACGCGAGAGGTCAGACCAGCGAAGGTACGTGAGCGCCGCTGTAAGCCCAGCAAGCGTCATGGCGACGTTCTTGTCTCCGACGAATGCGATTCCTGGTCTGACGACCGCGAGAGACGGATAGAGCGGTTCGAGCGTGTTGAGAATCGTAAGCGAGCTCACTAACACGACCGCGAGGATTATCGGGAGCGCGGCCTCGAACGTCCCCGGAAGCGAGCTACTGCTCTGCTGTGCCCGTTCTTCGAGTTCTTCGGTCGTCGTCCCCATCGAGTCTCGCAGCGGAATCTCCATCCGAGCGTTGGCCCAATGGCCGAAGACGAGCCCGGACATCGTCGCCGAGGGAATCGCGACGGCCACGCCGACAGCCATCGTCATGGCGAGGTCGGCGTGCACTTGACTAGCGACTGCCAGCGGTCCCGGAGTCGGTGGAATGAACACGTGCGCCGCAGAGCCGCCGGCGCCCACGGCGATGAGGTACAACGCGTAGTTCTTTCCGCGGCGTGCACGCATCGAGCGTGCGAGCGGAGCCAAAAGGAACAGGACGCTGTCGAAGAACACCGGAATCGAGAGGACCGTGCTGCTCCCCCACAGCGCAAATTCCGAGTTCTCCCTCCCGACGAGCGATTGGAACGTCCGCACGATACGTTGAGCGGACCCACTTTCGAGCATCGACTTGCCGATGATTGCCGCCATGAGGATCGGAATGCCGATACCTTCCATCCCGTTTCCGAACGCCGCTGCCGTTCTCGTCGCCGCATCGACGAGCGCGAAGTCCGAGACGAACACCGAGTTGACGATGCCGACGGAGAACGCGGCGAGTCCTAACCCCACGAACGCGGGGAGGTCCCACACGACGAGGAACAGTACAACTAGTATGAGCCCGACTACGAACGTAAGTAGCGGACTATGGACGAACTCCACCGTCATGATCCGTCTTCCGATCAATCATGTTAGTTAATAATTGTTACTATGTGTCACTGCTTGATTATGTGTACTGTTCGGGGAAATATATTGTTCCCTGAGGCAATCCGCGAAGTCGCTGCCCGTGGTTTCTTCAAAGAAGACCCACGTGTAGGAGGTATGGAACGAGTCCTAGCCGTCGTAGACCCATCGGAGACCTCGAAGAAGGTCGTCCGCGAGGCCGGTTCGGTGGCCGAACAGATGGATGCCGAAATGGTCCTCATCCACGTGACGACGGAAGACGAGTACAAAGCTCGACGCGGGACGATGGAGACGCTCCTGAGCGCTTCGAGGAGTTACACACACGACGACGCGCGAGAGGGGGCGACGAAGTTCGCTCGCGACCTCGGACGCGAAGTGCTCGCTGATTTCGAGGTGGAGTACCGGGCGGTCGGGTCCCTCGGCGACAAGGCCGCCGAAGTACTCGATACGGCAGTCGAAAACGAGTGCGACCATATCTTCCTCTCCGGACGTCAACGGTCGCCGGCGGGTAAGGCTATCTTCGGTGACACCACGCAGCGAGTCATCCTTGAGTTCGACGGATTCGTCACCGTCACTACTCGGTGAACCTCGTCTCCCGGAGTCGTCAGTAAGTATCGCTTGCCCGGCGAGAGAACTCAACCACGGACTGTTCGGTTGGTGAAGTACACGTGAGCACACGGGTCACCGTCGATTCTGTTCTCCTTCGAGACCACCTCTAGCCGACTCACGCGAAATTGAAAGCGACCCCTCGACTAGCGGCGTCGGTTGCCAACACCTCGTTTGCTATCTGAGAATTTTCATCGGCCGCACACAGGTAAGCCTTACATAATTATGTATGTAATTTACTGGACTGATTTCATCCGAATATCGATATTTTAGGCGCTGATGAGAGCGCTGCGTCGAGAGTTCCAATACGCGCGGGAAGACAGAATACATCGGGTTCTCCGACCGCACCTATCGGCGCGCCCCCCACGAACGGCGAACTCGCTTGGTGATTCATCTCAGAGATAGTGGAGTCGCGAATAAGGCGCTACAGAGACCGGTTTCGGCCACGCGCTAACTCGTGGCCTCGGACGAAGGGTCACGGGTGGGAGCAGAGCCCCGCTCTGTGGGGTGCCGTACTCGTATCGAACCGCGGATGGTCGTTCTGAGAGGAAGAACAGTCGAGATACCGCGAGTCGGCGTGTTGTGACCCCCCAGAACGCGTACACCCACCGAGAAACTGACCGACAGGCGTCTTTCGAGCCCACAAACTCGCTCTGCGGGTTTGGGACGTCCCCAGAAATCTTTGATTTCTGGTGGGCAAACGAGACGCTGCGCGTCTCGTCGCGTCGCCGTCCGCTCACGCTCCCAAGTCTCTTCTAAATCCGCTGCAAAGCACTCGCTGAGTGGGTCTGCGAGCGTTGTCCCAAGCAAACTCAACGACCTGCTCGCTTCTCAAACTGACTTAACTAGACAGTGATACATTTCGGACATGTCCGCGAATTTCGGTGCGCTAGTGAGAATCGCACTGATCGAGTGCAGATAATGGTACGCAGCGGCCGGGTTGACGGCAAACTCGTCCGAACGAGCCGACACCAGGAATCACGCAACGACCCGTGAACGTCTCGTGCCATGTTATCTGGCCAGTTCAGGACGTGTCGCGAGATAAATAGCGGTCAGAAGATTACACCAGTACTAATGTAATCTGTGTCTCGGCTACTGCGGGTGGCCGCGCGACTATCCACCGCGGCAGTAACTCGTCACGCGACTTCGGCTCGACAGCGCTCATCGGAGGTGTCGAGAGTGGATAGCGACCTCGCGTTTCGTGATATGAAACGGCCGCGGTTGGCAGACGGGGTGATCCACAAAAGCCCCGAACCGGTCTCCGGTTAGATTGCTCGTCTGAGGACGAACACAACCGCGCCCAAGCGTGGTTTGAACTGGTGTCTCAGAACACGATGCGTCATATTTCGTGATGCGAAACAGTAAAGTCCCCACGAAACTGACGCTAGCATATGACACACAAAGCCAAGAATCCCATCAACTCCGATTTGACATTGCTCGAAATCCTCAACGGACTGGACGAGCTGGGCGGAGGGCGCATCCAAGACATCGCCGACGAGACGGGAATCACGAAAAGCACGGTCCACAATCACCTCAGTACGCTCCGTCAGCAGGGATTCATCGTTAAAGACGGAGACCGGTACTACCTGGGGCTACGGTTCCTCAAACTGGGGGAGGTCGCACGAAACCGCGGGCCGCTGTTCTCGTTCGGTCGCCCGGAAGCGGACAAAGTCGCCAACGAAACAGGAGAGCTGACCAACTTATCGACCGTAGAACACGCCCGTGGCGTCTATCTCTACCGAACTCAGAGCGAGCAAGAAGTGCGGTTTTCGACAGCCGCCGGCGAGTACCACGACCTCCACTGCTCCGCGACCGGAAAGGCGATACTCGCCTTTTCGCCGGAGTCGGTGTTAGACGAATTCGAGGACGTCCACGGCCTGACGAGATACACCCAAAACACCATCACGGACCGCGCGGAACTCGAAGAAAGCCTCGAAACAGTTCGCGAACGCCAACTCGCGTTGGACCTTGAGGAGTACGAGAAGGGGCTTCGGTGCGTCGCCTCTCCGATTCTCGACAAGGACGACCGCGCGCTCGGCGCAATCAGCGTCTCCGGGCCGGCGATGAAATTCACCGGGGAGTACTACCGCGAAACGCTCGCAGAAGCCGTCAAAAGCGCGGCAAACGTTATCAGCCTCAACATCACGCGGACCGAGGGAACGTACTAACCGCTCGGAACCGAACCCGTTTCGTGTGACAAAATGTTTCGGGGCATCTCTGGTTCGCTGTCTGAGGAGAACATTTATAACGATTGTATCCAACATTGGAACCGTATGGCTGACCAAAGCAAGCGACTCGCCGAACGTAGTGAGCAAGCCAGGTCAAACCCCCTCGCAGACCAGCTCAAGGAAGTGCCGGTCATCGACATGGACGTTCACACGTCCTTCAGAAACGAGGAAATCCAGCGGGACCTACTGAAACACCTCGACGACCCGTACAAGCGGGAAATCGAGTACTACCTTCAGCCGGGGACGTCCTCGTACGATGGGATGTACCCGACGGACAATTACAACCGTGACCTGAGTGGGAAGCTCCCGACAGAGCTAATGCAGGTGACGGAGCCGAAAGAGGACATCGACGATATCCTTTCGAAGGAGTTCCACGTCGACTATCCCATCGTCAATATGCTGCCGGAGCTCAACATGGTTCGGCAGACGGACAAGGCGGTGGCAATCAACGAGGCTGCAAACAAGGTGCTCGTCGAGCGCTTCCTCGACGGCCACGACAACATCTACGGCCTGGCGTCGGTCGTCCCACACGACCCGTCGGCCGCCGCAGAGGAGATCGACCGCTTCGCCAAGGAGGACCAGATCTGCGGCGTGTTCCTGAACTCGACGGGGACGAAGACGCCACTCGGCGACGAGAAGTACGACCCGATTTACCGTGCGGCCGAGGACAACGACCTCCCCGTCGTCTTCCACGGGGCGGCCGCTCCGGGGCTCGCTCTCGACTTCCCCACGCTCCAGCACGAACTACAGACGTACATGGCGAACCACGCGCTCGCACACGTCTACTCCCAGTTCCTGACGCTGACGAGTCTCTTCGAGAACGGGACACCGGCGAAGTTCCCCGACGTCGACTTCGTGTTCCAGGAGGCGGGAATCGCGTGGCTCTCGCTCATCTTCCGTCTGAACCGGGAGTACAAGCAGCGCCGGAGCGAGGTCCCGCTGCTGGAGAAGACGCCGGAGGAGTACGTTCGCGACCAGTTCTATTTCGCCACGCAACCGCTCGACGAGCCGAACGACCCCGTCATGATGAAACAGCTCGTCGAGATGTGGGGTGGCGACGTGCTCATGTTCGCGACGGACCATCCCCACTTCGACATCGACAACACGGAAGCGCTGCTGAAGTACCTCGGCAACTTCTCCGAGGAAGACCGTAACAAGGTGTTGTACGGAAACTCGGCAGAAGTCTTCGACATCGACGTCTCATGAGCCAGAATGCACAGAATCTGCCGCTCGACGACGACGAGCACGTCGTCGCGCGGTCCGATGAACTCACCGACGGTGAGCGCGTCATCGCGCTCCTGAATGGAAAAGAGATCGGCGTCTTCAACATCGACGGCGAGCTGTACGCCTACCCGAACTGGTGTGCTCACCAGGGCGGCCCGCTCTGTGAAGGCAGGGTGAGCGGAACCGTCGAAGCGGAACACGACCGGGACACGCTCACGACCGAACTCGAGTGGTGCCGAGAAGGAGAGATTCTCAGCTGTCCGTGGCACGGCTGGGAGTTCGACGCTACGACCGGTGACTGCCTCGTCGACGACGGCTGTAAACTCCGGTCTATTCCCGTTCGCAACGAGTCCGGCTACGTCGTCGTCACGCTGTAATCGCTATCCGAACACCACACCCACCAACCACACCATACCAACCCAAACCGATGATCAACCAATCCACCTCAGAGAGAGAACGAGAAGTCGACGAGGAACTGCTCGCCAAATACGAAGACCTGTACACGCCGGCGGTGGCGGACGTGATGCACGAGTACGGGTACGAAGAGCAGACGCTCGACCCCGAAATCACGCCGCTCGACGACGGCATGACCGTGGTCGGAAGCGCATTCCCCATCGTCGGTCGACCGAACCGAAGCGTCAACGCCGACGAGGTGCTCAAGCGCTTCCTCGAAATGCACGAGGACGTCCCCAAAGACGGCGTCATGATCTACGACACCAACGACACGAACTCGGCCCATCTCGGTGAGTTGGAGGTGACCTCACTCCAACCGTCGGGCGTGGCCGGTGCCGTCATCGACGGCGGCGTCCGCGACACGAGCGTCATCCGAGAGCGCGGCTTCCCCGTGTTCAATCGATACACGACCCCCGTAGACTGTATCTTCCGCTGGGAATTGCTCGACTGGGGAGTCGATGCCGTCGTCGGCGGCGTTCAGGTCTCGCCCGGGGACATCGTCGTCGGCGACGGCGACGGCGTCGTCGTCGTTCCCCAGGAAATCGCCGAGGACGTCGCCGACGACGCCCACGAGATGGCGTCGTCCGAAGACGCGGTTCGGGCCGCCCTCGAAGACGGCGTCGGGGCGTTCGACGCCTACGAGGAACACGAGACGTTCTAGGCGTTTTCGAGACGACAGCGGAGCGTCCCATAACAACCTGCGAAGGACGACGGCGCAACCCCGAATGGGTGAGCACGGAGCAGCACGCTGCTCAGTCGCTCGGAGAGACGGAATTGCGGTCGTGAGCGAACCCGCTCCCGCGAGACCGGCTCCCGAGGTCGTCCGGCGCTGCTCCGATCCGCTGGACGGGGAGCGAGAGCGGATATTCATGTTGCTTAGCTGCTATTTCTGGATGCGCGTGCGTACATCATCTAAGACGCGCAGGATTCGCCCAGTTCGGGCGGCAAAAACTGTCTGAGGATAAATTATAAATATCTCCGACCCAGTTCATCAGGATGAATCATGCACAACAGTAGGAGAGCGTTCCTTCAGTCAGCGGGAGCAATCGGTATCGCAAGCATGGCGGGCTGTTCCAGTATCGTAGACGGCGGCGGTAGCGGCGACAGTATCACTATCGGTTCGAAGCAGTTCGCGGAACAGGAGATTCTCGGGCACATGGCGATTGCCGCCCTCCGGGAAAACACCGACCTGACGGTCAACGACGAGACGGGACTCGGCGGGACCTCCCAGTGTTTCAACGCGCTCAAGAACGACGAAATCGATTGTTACTGGACGTACACCGGGACGCTCTGGCACCAGATTCTCGGGAAGTCGAACGTCATCCCCGACGGGGAGCAGATATACAGCGAGTCGAAGAGCGCCGCCGAAGAAGAGTGGGGACTGACGCTGACGGAGCCCACCGGGGCCGACGCGTCGTGGACCATCGTCGCCCGCCCCGATTGGGCGAGCGAACACGGTATCGAAACGATCAGCGACTTCGCCTCGTACGTCAACGACGGGAACACGGACATGACGTTCGTGTCCTACACGGAATACGCGGAACGAGAGGACGGGTTGCCCGCCCTCATCGAAGACTACGGTATCGAGCAGTCCGCGTGGGACGAGGTGAAACTGCGGAAGGTCGGATACGGCGGCCTGAACTACCAGATTCTCAACGACGGCCAGGCCGTCGCGACCTCGGGCTGGCAGACGCAGCCGCAGATATACAAGTACGACCTGCGCATCCTCGACGACGACAAGGGTCACTTCTCGAAGTACTGGATCGTCCCCATGATACAGCAGGACGCCATCGACAGCAATCCCGCCGTCAAAGAGACGCTGGACGAGGTGGCACCGAGCGTCACCACCGAGAAGATGCAGCAGATGGCGCTTGAGGCCAGCGAAGAAGACAAGGACCCGGCGAGCATCGCTCGCGACCACCTGAGCTCCGAAGGGCTCATCTGACATGCCATCGACGACATCCCTCGAAGCGGTCCTCACCGTCCTCACGTCGGTGACGTTGAACTCCACACTCGGAGCGTACCAGTCGTTCGTCTCCCGGTACGCCGGCGACCTGCTCGTGTTGACGCTGGAGCACATCGATATCATCGCTATCTCGATGCTGCTCGCGATACCCATCGGTATCTCTCTCGGTGTCCTGATAACGTTCAACGACACAGCGGCCACGGTCGTTCTCTGGCTCGCCGGCGTCGCCATGACGGTGCCGAGCATCGCGTTGTTCGGTCTGCTCATCCCCGTCTTCGGAATCGGGGAACCGCCGGTCATCGTCTCGCTGGTGTTGTACTCGCAGCTTCCACTCGTCAGGAACACGTACGTCGGGCTCAACGGCGTCGACGACGCGGTCATCCAATCCGGTCGGGGACTGGGCATGACCCGTATCGAGCGCCTTCGGCGGATTCAGGTTCCGATGGCGCTCCCGGTCATCATGACCGGACTGCGAAACGCCGTCGTCATCATCATCGGCGTCGCCGCCATCGGAGCGTTCGTCGGAGCCGGCGGGTTGGGGGATTTCATCTTCCAAGGAATCCGCGAGCGCAACATCCCGATGATCGTCGTCACGACCGTCGTGCTGGTGGTGCTGACGCTGGCGTTCGATTACTGCTTCGCGGTCAGCGAGCAACTGTTCAGACTTCGTAACGGAGAGCGGATAGACCAAGCACGACCGACCCGCGCAATCTGGAGGATACTCTCATGAGTCAACACGCAATCGAGTTCGAAAACGTTCGGAAAGAGTACGGGCAGACGGTGGCGCTCGACGGTGTGAGTTTCAGCGTCGAAGCTGGGACAACGACTGTTCTCGTCGGGCCATCCGGCTGTGGCAAGACGACCACGATGAAACTCGTCAACCGCCTCGAAGACCCGACCGATGGGACGGTTCGGTTCGAAGGAGAAAACGTACAGAATGTAGAGAAGACGAGTCTCCGGCGAAGCATCGGCTACGTCATCCAAGACATCGGCCTGTTCGACCACATGACCGTCGCGGAGAACGTGGGAACGGTCCCGCGGCTGAAAGACTGGGACGAAGACCGCATCGAGAGCCGGGTCGACGAACTCCTGTCGCTCATGGACCTCCCGCCGGATCAGTACCGGGAGAACTACCCCCGGGAACTGTCCGGCGGCCAGCGACAGCGCGTCGGCGTCGCCCGCGCCCTCGCGGCCGACCCGGATCTGATGCTCATGGACGAGCCGTTCGGGGCGCTCGACCCCATCACCCGCGACAACCTCCAAGACGAGTTCCTCGAGATTCAAGAGCAGATCAACACCACGATTCTGTTCGTCACCCACGATATCGACGAGGCGCTGAAGATGGGGGACAAAATCGCGATTTACGACGTGGGCGAAGTCGTCCAGTACGACACGCCCGAGAACATCCTCCAGGACCCGGCGAACGAGTTCGTCGAGGACTTCATCGGGTCGAACCGCGGCCTGAAGAAACTGCAGGTGCTACCGGTCGAAGACGTCATGGACGCGGACGACTCGCTCGTGGGGAAGTCTGTCTCCGAACTGGCTCGGGAGCGGCCGGAATTCGAAGCCGCCGCGGCGGACGGCGCGGGAACGCCGCCGTACGTCACCGCCGGGCAAAGCGCCGAGACGGCGCTGTCGGTGCTGCTCGAATCCGACTGCGACGACCTCGCGGTCGTCCGAGACGACAGCGTCGTCGGGACGGTGACCCTCGAACACCTCCGCCACAGTAACGGACCAACGCGGGAGGAACTCACGCATGAGTAACCTGCTCGTCGAGGCGACGAACTACCTGCTCAACAACTTCGACACGTTCGTCGACCTGCTGCGCGAGCATCTCATCTTGGTGCTCGTCGCGCAGGTCGGTGCGATAGTCGTCGCGGTGACGGCAGGCATCCTCGCGACGCGAAACGAGCGAGCGAAGACGTGGGTCCTGTCGTCGGGGAACGTCTCCCAGACGGTCCCACCGCTGGCCGTCATCGCGCTCGTCTTCCCGTTCGTCGGCATCGGCTTCAACTCGGCGTTGCTCGCGATGTGGGTGTACGCGCTGTTGCCCATCATCACGAACACCATCGCCGGCATCGAGGACGTCGACGAGGGAACCATCCGAGCGGCGGAAGGGATGGGCATGACCGACCGCGAAATCCTCCGTCAGATCCAACTCCCGTTGGCCGTCCCAGTCATCTTCGCCGGCATCAGGACCAGCACCGTGATGAACGTCGGAACGGCGTACCTCGCCATCTTCATCGGTGCCGGGGGACTCGGCGACTGGGTCGTCACCGGCATCCAACTGTTCAACACGCCGCAGATTCTCGCCGGCGCGATTCCCGGCGCGGTGTTGGCGATTTCGCTCGACACCATTCTCGGCGTCGCCGAGCGGAACCTCGACACGCAGACCACGCAAAGCGGCGGTCCGGCCGCGGAAGCCTGAACCGACAGCCGCCAATTGAGTCCCCCGAGACGGTTGCCCCTCGTACCCTCTTGTCACCGCATCGTTGGCAGCGACACGCAAAGCCGACGAGCCGTTCGAATCAGCGTCGCCCGAGCCACACCAGCGGTATCGCCGCGAGCCCGAAGCCGACGAGCAGGCTCGCGAACGCCGACGTGTAGCCCAGTCGCGTGGCGGCGGTTCCGATGTACGCGGGGCCGAGACTGCCGACGGCGAAGTACACCGTTCTGAGGACGCCGAGGTCGCCGCCGATCGTCTCCGTCGCCAGCACGTCGCTGAGATAGACGTACATGACCGGCCAGATGGCGGTGATGGCGACGGCGTAGGCGACGAGTCCGACCCCGACGCCGACGGGGGAGTCGACGAGTACGAGCGTCGAGAGCCCGACGACACCGAATCCCATCGCGGCGACGCCCATCCCGGTGGGAGACCACGCGTCGCTGAGCGCGCCGGCGACGGGCGTAACCACCATGCCGACGACGAACATGCTCGCGAAGGCGACCGTCGCCTCGAACGACGAGAAGGACTTCACCGCCTGCAGATACGCCGGGAGGAAACTCGCGCTGCCCTGCCAGAGGAACATCGAGACGGACATGACGACGAGGACGGCGTACGTCTCGCGCTCCCGAAAGAGCCGAGAGCACACCGCTTTGGGGTCGAGCGCCACGCGCGAGACGGCGTACTCGCCGCGGTTGTGTCTGTGCGTGCCGGCCCCGACGAGCGCCAGCAATACGACCACCGGAACGAACGCGTCTCGCCACGAGAACGTCCCGACGATGGCGACCGCGAGCACCGCCGACAGCGCGCTTCCGAGGTTGACGGCCGCGTCTCGGATACCGAAAGCGCGCCCGCGGTTCTCCTCGAAGTGAGTCTGCAGCAGGACGAATCCGGCGGGTTCGAACAGCCCGTATCCCGCGCCGATGAGTCCGAGTCCCGCGACGAACACCGGGAACGTCGTCGCCACCGCCAAGACGAGGAACCCGAGAATCATTACGCCTTGGCTGCCGAGCAACACGACGCCGGCCGAGAGGCGGTCGGAGTACCGACCGCCGGGGAACTGCGCGGCGGCGTTGCACGCCCACATGAACGAGATGGACACGCCGGCCTCGGCCGCGCTGACCCCGAAGTAGTCGATTATCTCCGGGAGCATCGGTGCGACGACGAGGAGACCGGAGAGCGATACGACGATGCCGAGCGCGTGGAGGTTCAGTTGTCCGCCGTTGTAACCGCGAAACGTCTCTAGCATTGGTGTGGGAGTGTCATGGTGTCTGGGTGAGTCGTCGGGTGAGTCTCGGTCGTCATCGGTGAGTCTCGGTCGTCATCGGTGAGTCTCGGTCGTCGTCGTCGGGGGCGGGAAGCGAACTGCTCGCACGGTCGGGGAGGCGGTCCGCGCCGCGGTAGGAACTCCACCCGGAGCGTGACGAGACGGGCGACCGTCTCGGGCGCTGCTTGCAGCGCGTTATGTCCCGGTCCGCGGCGCTGGCAATTAAAATTGCCGAGTGAGACGCGCGGTCACTCTCGCTCGGCGACCGCGCCCTCGACGAGCGATCTGAACGACGACGACGTGATAGAGAAGACGGTGTTCGCGCTACTGTCGCGCGACCGGTAGACCGACTCGATTGGCTCGCCGTCGAGCCGTATCTGCCACGTGCTCAGTTTCGACGGCGACGGGTCGACGAGTCGGATGTTGCAGCCGTGGCTCGCTTCGAGTTCCTCGACGACCGTGTGGACGTAGACGTCGTCTTCGAACTTCGGTGCGTCGTAGCCCGGGAGGTCGAGCTCCTCGCGAATCTCCACGTTGTCGTCCCACCACGGCGGAACGTCGTCAGGCCGGTCAGTGTCGGAGTTATCGGTCATACGTATCACTGGTCGAGCGACCGCAAAGAAACTTCGCCTCGGTCCGAGGCCGCTTCCGAGGGGCAAAGCGTTATACCTCGCTCGTTGGTAGTTGGTGTCGTGAGTCATAGTAGCACGTTTGGGATGGGTATCGGAACCTGGTACCCGGACCAGCGACAGCGATGCGTCGACAGCGTTCTCACCGCGCTCGACGAGGGGTATCGATACGTAGACACCGCACAGCAGTACGGTACGGAGGAATACGTCGGCGAAGCCATCCGACAGTCGGACGTTCCGCGCGAAGAGGTGTTCGTCGCGACGAAGGTGCGGCCGAGCAATCTCAGCTACGACCGCGTACTCGAAAGCACGAAAGAGAGCCTGGACGCGCTCGGCGTCGAGACGATCGACCTACTGTACGTCCACTATCCGCTGAAGGCCTACGACGTCGAAGAGACGATGGCGGCGTTCACGGAACTGCACGAGCGGGGACTCATCGACAACGTCGGTCTCAGCAATTACTCGATACCGATGCTCGACGAGGCGATGGGGGTCCTTGACGCACCCCTATTTGCTCACCAGGTCGAGATGCACCCGCTCCTGCAGCAACAGCACCTGCTCGAACACGCCCAGCGACACGACTACTGGCTGGTCGCGTATCGTCCGCTCGTCGGGGGCGAAGTGCTGGAGATACCGACGCTCGTCGATATCGCCGACAAGTACGACGCGACGCCGACACAGGTGAGTTTGGCCTGGCTGTTGAGCAAAGACCGGGTCGCGGCGATTCCGAAGGCGACGGGTGAACACGTCGCGGAGAACTGGGCCGCACGACAGTTGGAACTCGCAGCCGAGGACATCGCCGAAATCGACGCCATCAGCGAGGAGAAGCGGACCGTCACGCGCGAGTCGAGTCTGATGATTCACGACGAGCCGATGCCCTGGGAAGAAGTGTAACGGGCCTTCGAGACGACCAGCGGGCGGATTTCGCCGATTCACGGGGGCGGGCCGGGTTCCGGTCCGTAGGAGACGCGGACTGCGGCCATCCGACACCCCATAGAATTAAGTCGGTTAATCATGCATATCCTACTGTATTATGAGCGGTAAGACCGTAGTCCTTGGCGGTTCCGGAGCGATGACCTCCGCCTGCGTGTACGACCTGTACCGAACCAGCGACTTCGACGAAATCGTCGTCGCGGACGCTGACGAGAAGAACGCCCGTCGGCTCGTCGAACTAATCGACGACGACCGCGTCACGTTCGAATCCGTGGACGCGACGAGCGCAGACGACATCGCCCGCGTCCTCGACGACGCGGCGTACGTGGTGAACGGACTCCCGTACCAGTTCGAAGAGAACGTCCTCGACGCCATCGTCGAGGTCGGCGACCTCACCGGTGTCGACCTGAACGCCTTCGACTTCGACGCCGTACTCAGCCGGTCCGACGAGTTCGCTGAGGCGGGTTGTTCGCTGTGGTTCGCGAACGGCGGCCTCGTCAGCACGATCGCGCTCGGCATGGTCGGCTGCGACGAGTTCGACGACGTCGAGGACGTGAACTTCTACTGGGGGATGTGGCGGCTCCTCAGCCAGACGACCGCCGGCCTCACCGACACCGTTACCTACGAACACGACCCGAACGTCGACGAGCGGGCCCGCTGGGAAGACGGAGCGGTCATCAACGACCTCCCGCCGTTCTCTCAGGAGCGGACGTTCGAGTTCCCCGACCCCATCGGGGAACAGGAGACGTACGTCATCTCCCATCCCGAACCCATCACGTTCCCGAAGGCACCCATCGCACAAGAGACGAACGTCGACCGAATCATCACCCGCGGCGTCTGGCACGACGAGTGGACCGAATACGAGCGGACGCTCCACGCGATGGACGCGTTCGACGCCGACCCCATCGAGGTCGAAGGCGGGACCGTCGACCCCCTCGAAGTCGCCCAGTCGCAGGTCAAGCGCGCCGGCCGACAGCGAGACGCCGAGTGGCGGGCACCCGAGGAACTCTCCAGCGAGACGGAGTGGACGCCACAGACGATTCTCTCGTCGGAGGTCACGGGGACGGCGGGCGGAGAAGCGGGGACCGCGGTCTACCACTTCGAACAGCCGTTCCCGTTCTTCGACGGCAACGAAATCTCGATGATGCGGGAGTACGGCTGCTACGTCGGCGTGCCGCTGTCGGTGACGCTTCAGCTCATGGCCGAGGGTGCCGTGAACAAGGACGGCATCTTCGTGACCGAGACCAGCGGCATGGACGCCGACCGATACTTCGAGATGATGGAAGCGCGCGGCTTCGAGCTGACCGAAGAACAGACGCCGCCTAAGCAGGCCGCGACGTCCGCGTAAGCGAACGCGCCGAGAGTATCGGTCGCTGTCCCTCTTAATTCGACATTTGTCGTATAAAGATTTAACCTACTGTCGATACGACGTGGACCCGTATGCGATGTCCAAACTGCGACGAAACCCTCGTCGCCGTCGAGACGTACCACGACAGCGAGTTCGTCTGTAGAACGTGCGGGTACTACCTCCCCCGGGGGTCGGATTGACCCGACGAGTGACGCGTTCCTCGGCCGCCGGCCGAGCGAGGGGGAGAGAGGGACGTGAGCAGGCTTTCTTCCGGGGTGAGTTCCGTCACGGACAGCCGAAGAACCAATACCGATTGTCCCTGATATACGGGTAACGCACGCTATGTCGAAGACAGTTATCTTCGCGTTCGGGTCGATGGCGCTCTACGCGGGCTGGGCGTTTCTCGCCAAGGTCGCAACGAAGTCACTGCCGGCGGAGCAAGCCGTCATCTACACGTACGTCGCCGGGCTCACGGCCGCCGCCTCGTATCTCCTGTGGCGCGGCGGCCCGGTCGTCGTCTCCACGGGAGGAATCGGGTTCGCGCTCGCGGGAGGACTGTTCCTCGGACTCGGAACGATCAGCTACTACCTCGCGCTCAGTCAGGGCTCCGCCGCCGTCGCGACGAGCATCAGCGGGATGTACCTCCTCGGGACGACCCTCCTCGCGGTCGTCTTTCTGGAGGAGTCGCTCGGGCAGGTCAAAATCGCGGGTATCGCGCTGGCGGTCGGCGCGGTGATACTGCTCGCACAGTAGGCGATGCGGAGCATACCGCCTCCCAAGGAAATTTGTTGTCCGACGTTCATACGTGAGATATGACGGTCGTAGCCGCAGTCGACGACTCGAACCGAGCAGCAACCGTTCTCGCGCGGGCATCGGCGCTCGCCGCGGACCTCGGCGAACCGCTTCACTCGCTTCACGTGCTCCAGCGCACGGATCTCGTTGACACCCTCGAAAAGGAGGTCGAGGGGCAGGCGGTCACCGAGAACCGCGAAGTCAGACGCGTCGGAGCCGAGATTATCGAGCGCGCGGCGGCGAACGCAGAACTCGAACACGACACAGCGGAGATCGAGAACGTCGTCCGCGTCGGCGACCCGGCGGAACAGATCACGACGTACGCCGACAGCGTCGACACCCGATACATCGTCGTCGGGGGACGACGCAGGTCGCCGACGGGGAAGGCCCTGTTCGGAAGCGTCACGCAGCGCGTGATGCTCAGTTCCGAAGTACCGGTGCTCAACGTCCCAACGAGTTCCCAGTAGCGGTACGCGCCACTCCGAAACCACCGGCGTGACCGTGAGAGAGGGTGACCGCGAACGGCCGCGACGGCGCCCGTATTGACGAGACCGACAGATATTATAATGAGGGTTCTGTGGATGAGAGTACATGCCGGTGTTCAATAACTACTGTAACGGCAAGTGGACAGGCTCTGAATCAGGCGAGACGTTCGAGGTGCGGAACCCCGCGGACCCGGACGACGTAATCGGCGAGTTCCCGTCGTCGACGGCCGACGACACCCGAGACGCGGTCGATGCCGCGGTCGCGGCTCAAGCGGCGTGGGAAGACACCCCAGCGCCCGATCGCGGTGCGATTCTCCGCCGCGCCGCGTCGCGTCTCGAATCCCGGTCCGACGAGGTCGCCGAACTCCTCGCTCGGGAGGAAGGAAAAGCACTCCCCGAGGCGACGGGCGAAGTCGGCCGGGCCGTCGGTATCCTGTACTACTTCGCCGAGAAGGCGCTGGACCTGGGTGGCGAGGTCAAAGCGTCGAGTTCACAGGACACGCGCCTCGAAACCAAGACCGAGCCGCTGGGCACGGTCGGGTTGATTACGCCGTGGAACTACCCCATCGCCATCCCGACGTGGAAGCTCGCGCCCGCGCTCGTCACCGGCAACACCGTCGTTCTCAAGCCCGCGTCCCGAGCCCCCGCCGTCGCACACGAAGTGGCCAAGTGCCTCGACGAAGCCGGCCTTCCGGACGGCGTGCTCAACGTCATCACCGGCTCGGGCAGCGAGGTCGGCGGCACGCTCACGACCCACGACGATATCGACGCGATTTCCTTCACCGGGAGCACGGTCGTGGGACAGCAGGTCGGCGAGACGGCCGCGGCGGACGGCAAGCGCATCCAACTTGAGATGGGCGGGAAGAACCCGACGGTCGTGATGCCGAGCGCCGACGTCAGTACCGCCGCGGAAATCGTCTCCGACGGCGCGTTCGGCGGAACCGGACAGGCCTGTACTGCGGCGTCCCGAGCTATCGTCCACGAAGACGTCTACGACGAGTTCGTCGACGAACTCGTGGCCGCTGCGGAGGACATCAGCATCGGACCAGCGCTGGACGTCTACGACATGGGGCCGCACGTCAGTAAATCCGAGCTCGAAGGCACGCTGGACTACGTCGACGTCGGCGTCTCGGAGGGTGCGACCCTCGAAACCGGTGGGTCCGTCCCCGAAGCACCGCGCCACGAGTCGGGCTACTTCGTCGAGCCGACGGTCTTCTCGGACGTCTCCAGCGAGATGCGCATCGCACAGGAAGAGATTTTCGGGCCGGTCGTGGGTGTCATCCCCGCGAGTTCTTACGAGGAAGCGGTGACGCTCGCCAACGACACGAAATACGGGCTCTCCGCCAGTATCGTCACGCAAGACCTCAGCGAGGCCCATCAGTTCGCCGACGACGTCGAAGCCGGCGTCGTCAAGGTCAACGAGAAGACGACTGGTCTCGAACTCCACGTGCCCTTCGGTGGCATGAAGTCGTCGTCGAGCGAGACGTGGCGCGAGCAGGGTGACGCTGGCCTCGACTTCTTCACGACGTCGAAGACGGTGTACCTCAACTACTGAGCCCGGTCCCGGGTTCACGCGCCCCGCACTTTTCGCCGTTTTTTCTTCCCGACCACGTAGAGCGTCGCGTCCGTATTAGACAGGGTACTAACACGACGAGACCACGGGACGTCAACGGGGCGTTCTATGACATCGAACGGATTCGCGCCTGCCGAGCGGTCGTTTACCCGCCTGATACATTACAAGCATATATCTGTAATACGCATCCGTACCAAAACAACAGCCCACCAGCGGTGTCACAAACCGTCACCAAAGGCGTCCATAATTTTTCAAACGAGCGTTCGACCACGCTGAACGATTATCGGTTGGGAAACATTCTATGTGCTGGACGCGGGAGGAGTCATATGACCGAGAAAGCGACCCGGCCGATACGGTCGGACGAAACGCTGCTGGCGATACTTGAGGCGCTGGAAGCGCAGACGGCCCCGAGCGTCAGCGACGTGGCCACTCACGCGGGGGTCTCGAAGAGCACGGCTCACAACCATCTGAGTACGCTCCGCGAACACGGCTACGTGGTTGACGGCGAGCGGGGCTACGAACTCAGCCTCCGTTTTCTGGAACTCGGCGAGAGCGCCCGCACGAACACGGAGATATACGAGGTCGCTCGGCCGCACGCCGACGAGCTCTCTCGGGAGACCGGACTACTCGTCAACATCAGCGTCGAGGACCGGGGGAAGGGCGTGTACCTCTACCGGACGAGAGGCGATGACCGCATCCGCCTGTCGACGCGGGCCGGCGAAGTCCACGAGCTACATTGCACCGCCACTGGAAAGGCGATTCTCGCGCACTTGCCGGAGCGTCGGGTCGAATCGATTCTCGACCAACACGGCCTTCCGAAGCGGTCTGAAAACACGATAACTGACCGCGAGACGCTCCGCTCGGAGTTAGCCGAGATACGCGACCGAGGATACTCGGAAGACAACGAGGAGTACGGACAGGGACTGCGATGCGTCGGGGTTCCGGTTCTGAACGGCGATGACGCAGTCGTCGGGGCGCTGAGCGCGTCGGGGCCCGCGACGGAGGTCGTCGGTGAGCGGTTGGCGACGGAGCTTCCCAGGCGACTCAAGCGGGTCAGAAACCGGATTGAGTTGAACCTCCGCGATTACTGACGCGGGGGTTCAGTTCCTCAATCCCTCGGGCGCGCTCGCAAGTGACAGCGGAGCGCCTCATGACGGCGAATCGTGTTCTATCACACGAAACACGGGGGGAAATGCGGCCAGCGGCAGATTGATACTTCGGCCCTCGAAACGTGCTCGATATGCCTGGAAACTCTCTCCGAGAGCGGATCGTAGACGGCGATGCCGTCCTCGGTACGTTTCAGATCGTGAACTCGATGATGGTCTCCGAAATCGCGACCGTGGCGGGGTTCGATTTCGTCGTCATCGATCAAGAACACGGCCCCGCGACCGCTCAGTCGACCATGCGCGCCTGTGCCGGCGCGCAGTCTCAGGGTGGGTCGGCGGTCGTCAGGGTCCGGGAGAACGCGCCGGGCGAAATCCAGCGGGCCCTGGACGTCGGCGCCGACGGCGTGCAGGTCCCGCAGGTGGAAACCGCGGACGACGCTCAACGCGCGGTGAACGCGGCCAAGTTCCACCCGGTAGGTGAGCGCGGGCTCTCGCCTTACGGCCGCGCCGGAACGTACGAGGGGGGGCCCGAATTCGAATCGACGCAGAACGAAGAGACCGTGCTGGCGTTGCAGGTAGAGGGCGTTAAAGCGGTCGAGAACATCGATTCCATCCTCGACGTCGACGGCATCGACGTCCTGTTTCTGGGACCGTACGACCTCTCGCAATCGCTGGGCGTCCCCGGCGACGTACAGCACGATGACGTCGTCGAGACGATGCGGTCCGTCGTCCGCAAGGCCAAGGACTCCGGTACGGTCGTGGGAACGTATGCCGACACGCCAACGCAGGCGGGAAAATGGCTCGAAACGGGTGTTCAGTACGTCACGCTCGCTGAGGACGCACCCGTTCTCCGCGATGCCTTCGCAGAGTTGGCCGGCGCAGTCGAGCGCTGAGCGGTCTCGATACGGCGGCGGCCGCTGTGCGCGACTGCCAGTTTGAGCAGAAATCCAAAGAATTTAAATATATGAAGATTGACCACCATAGTGTATGTCAGGTATTAACAGGCAGTTTGTGGGAACTGCGGAACGCGTACTCCGTCTCCGAGTCGCGGAGACGCAGAAGATGTTCCACCGACTCGGCCCAGCGCGCAGCAACTTCACCCGGACGTAACTATTCCAATGACAGGCTCACTAATCCGCGATGAGATCGCCAACCTGTACGACGAGATTGACACACCCGTGTTCGCGATTGGAGTCTTCCTAACGGGCGTTCTCGTCTCGGCGTTAGCCTTTTACCCGAAAGCGTCGAGCACCGTGATTGGCAACGTCAACGAGGTCATCACGACGAACCTCTCGTGGTACTTCCAGGCACTAATCTTCGCGCTCGTGATATTCTTCGTCTTCGTGATGGTCAGCCCGTGGGGGGAGATTAAATTAGGCAAGCCGGACGAGCCGCCGGAGTTCAGCTACGGTTCGTACATCATGATGGTGTTCGCGGCGACGTTCGGCGCGGGCATCGTGTTCTGGGGGGCCGCCGAGACGCTGTCTCACTACGAGACCGTCCCTCCCTTGGTCAACGCGCAGCCTCAATCGGTCGGCGCGATGATTGGCGCGATGCAGTACACGATGTTCCACTGGGGCATCTCGCCGTGGGTCAATCACATGATACTGTCGGTCCCGCTCGCGTACTACGTCCACCGCAAGGACGCCCCGATGAAGCCTTCCTCGGTGTTCGCACCGATTCTGGGCGTGAACAACTTGGATAAGACTTGGCTGAAAGTCGTCGACGTCGTCGCCGTGGTCGCCGCGGCCGGCGGCGCGACCGTCACCGTCGGCCTCGCCGCCCAGCAGTTTATCACCGGCCTCTCGTACAACTACGGCGTGTCGGTCGGCGACTTCGGGATTATCGCCCTCGTGACGGGGCTAACGGTCGGATACACCGCTTCGGCCGTGCTGGGAATCGAAAAGGGAATAAAGCGAGTGTCCACGTTCAACGTGATGCTCTTCCTGTTCATCCTCGTCTGCATTCTCGTCTTCTCACCGTTCGCGTCGATATTCAACCTCGGGACCGCGGGCATGGGGAAGTACATCGCGAACTTCGTCGATATGTCGCTGTACGTCAACGTGGGCGGCGGGCAGTCGTGGGTCGGTTCGTGGACGGTGTTCTACTGGGCGTGGTGGATTAGCTTCGCCCCGATGACCGGCATCTTCATCGCGCACATCAGCCGCGGTCGGACGCTCAAACAGGTCATCTTCGGCGCGATGGTCGGCGGTACCGCCGCGACGCTGCCGTGGTTCGTCACCATGGGCGGCTACTCCATGCTGCTCCAGCATTCGGGGCAGGTCGACCTGCTGTCTATCATCGATTCCTACGGAATCTCGGTCGCTACGTATCCGATTCTGGCGCAACTGCCGTTCGGGGAACTGTTCGTCGCGCTGTTCTTACTGCTCGTGTTCACCTTCCTCATCACGACCATCGACTCCGCGACGATCAGCCTGGCCATCCTCACCACCAGCGGGGGAACACAGCACCCCTCAATCGCCAACCGGTTCGTCTGGGGCGTGATTATCGGGCTTCTCACGTCGCTACTCCTGATAATCGGCGGCGTGGGAATCCTCCAGAACTTCACGATTATCGCGGGGCTCCCGATGGCGCTTCTCGCCTTGGTGACCGTGATCGGGTTCGCATACCAGTTGGAGAAGAGCCGTCCCGTCCTACTCACGCGCGAGGAAGACTGGGGGTCGTCGAACACGCTCGTCAACTGGGTCTCGTCGGCGAAACAGTCACAAAGTAATTCTGACAAGAGCACGGACAGTGATTAATCAGATTTCGATAACGAATCGGATTTGACGTCGTTCCGGACTCCGCCCAGCCCCGGTCGATTGCTTCCCAACACCATCGGGGACGAACCGACCGTACAACGACCGTGTTGTTGTTAGTATAGTCGGTGACTGTCTGGGGCTGGTGGAGTCATCACGGTCATGACTGCTCGTGGACAACTCGGAATCTGTTTAATGCGGCACTGTCTAGTCACCCTCCTGAGCTGGCGTTCGACCGTCGAGCGACTGATGCGGTCGCTAAAAATCATAGTAATGAATAAATTCTGCAAGACACTGGCGGACGCTCAGTCGACTGTCCACCCACGAATTGTGGAAACGGTCAACTCTCATTTTGAATGTGTGAAACCACTTTCCAATCAGGTTTCGGTCGGTGTAGTCGATCCGACCGTTCAACCCTAATCGAGAGAAGGCAGTTCGATAGTCAAAGGCATCAGCTAGAAATACCGTCTCTGAACAGTCGTGTTTCTCACAGACTCCGTGGAGAAACGCAGCCGCCGGGTCAGTTCCATGACGCTTGAACAACGCGACGTCAAGTGTCGAGGTCTATTGCAGCACACAACCAAAACAACTCACCATTGATTTTGACCGCGGTCTCGTCGACTGCGACCCGCCTCGGCTGCGCCTTCGGCGGGTCTGCAACGCTGTCAGACAGCCGACACATTTACTGAAAAATTGCTTGAAGCGAGCGTTCTACGCCGAGCAGCCGAAGAGTCGCTTCTGTCTCTCTGAGTGAAAGCCGGCAGCATGGAGCCGGACGGCGACGCGACGAGACACTTCGCGTCTCGTTCGCATCTCGCAGGACCGCAGGTCCTGCGGACTCGTCGAAATCCAACGGATTTCGAGACACCAGAATTCTCCGGTTTCCGGGGACGCCCGAACGGGCGTCGCCGTCCGCTCACGCTGCCAACATTCAAGCGTAGCTGTGTCCAAACGCTCGTTGAGCAGGTTTGAGAGTCGCATAGATCACTAGCTCTTCGACCTGCTCGTCCCTTAACTAGACGGTGCCGACGTGGTCCTCGGGTAGAGACTACATAGTTAGCATGTGGAGATTGTCTGGTATTACTAATTATTGCTCTTGCTTTTGCAGATATGGTGGCACAGTCTCATTGATGCGTCGAAGAACACTCATCGCAACCGTCGGTGCCGTCGTTGGGACTGGTCTCGGAGCAGCTGCATACACAAGCGCGACTGTCACTCGTAGCGCCACGATTGGCGTCAGTGCAGACGACGCTGCGCTCGTTCAGCTCACTCCTAGTGCGGATTTCAGTCAAATCACCAAGGACGGTGGAGGACAGCTTTCGATTAACTTCTCGTCGCTGAATGGCGGCTCAGAGTTTGTATTCGGGGATACGGTCAATCCGAATACCACGTACGCGTTCAGCATTACGCCCTCTGAAGCGAACGACGTGACGTTCTCCTACTCGCTCGGCAATGGATCCGACCCCGCGGCCAGCAATCCGAACGTGCATTTCGAGGTGTTCTCGTGGGACAACGAGACATCGACAGCGACCTCCCAGATGACTGCTAGCGAGGAAAGTAGCGGGACGTTCACGCCAACTGCTGGCACGACCTACTACGTCGTGCTCACGATCGACACAACGAACGTCGACACGTCCACGTCAGACCTCTCGGGTACACTCACCATCACTGCCTGAATCATCCACCTCCATTTTCAATGAGTCGGTGGATCTACGTCATAGCGGTGGTTTGCCTGGCCGTCTTCGTACTGCCGAGTTCGCCGGTCCAGTTGTCGTACGTATACAGCGACAGCATGGAGCCGGCAATAAGCCAGGATGACGGATATCTCCTAGTACCGGCAGGGACCGTCGAGTCCGGCGATATTATCACATTCTACTCAGAAGAGCGAGGTGAGTACGCGACCCATCGCGTTGTCTCGGTCACCGAGAGCGGGTTCGTGACGCAGGGTGACAACAATCCAACGACGGACCAACGGGTGGGATACCCGCCCGTTACCCGCGACGACGTGCTCGGAAAGGTGGCGACGGTCGGCTCCAGTCCGCTCGTCTTCCCGCGGTTAGGTATCGCTGTCGAGTTCGTCCAGAGGTACTGGAGGCTCGGTCTTGGCGGGCTGGTCGCGCTGTTCGGCCTCTCCGAGATTTCGCGGGGGACGACACGGGGCCGAGACGTGGTTCGGCTACAGACGCTACTGTTGCCGCTCGTCCTGATGGCGGTCGTTGGAACCTCGGCGGCGTTCGTCTTGGGTGCACCCGCGGCAGTGGCTACCTTCACCGTGACAGACACGCCGCCGGCGAGTGGGCTTTCAATCCCGATCGGAGAAGCCGCGACACGCACGCTTGATGTCGAAATCGGTGAACAGCCGGCGTACACCCACCAGTTCATCGAAACGAGCGGGATGGACATCGAATCAAGCGATACTACCGCCGAGTCACCCGGGATTCGGGTTCGAATACCTGCACAGTCGGAACTCGGACCATACCGGGGTGAGATCCGCCTGTATCGGTATCCAGCAATCTTACCGTACGGGGTCGTTGCATCGCTTCAGGCCGTTCACCCCACCGTTGCCGCACTCACAACGATGTCTACCCTATTCGGCGGGATCTACATTCTCACGTGGGCTTTCGTCGACGGGAAGACCGTTCTGCAAATCCAGTCTCGGCGACGACCGCTTGGGAGGCGACTGAGATGAGGCGGAGGACCCACCCGCGTCACCGGAACTGGTGGCGAGTGGTGCTCGTTGTGAGCATCGCTGCCCTCGTGGGAGCGACTGTCCTCCCGGCGGCGTCATTCACGACTGCGGAGGTAGATCGTGAGGCGACGGTCTCGGTGGTCGACGATTCGAACGCTATTCACAACCTCGCTGTCGCATCATCAGTCACCATCGGGCAGACGAGTCGGCTAGTGACGGTCACGAACGACCTAGAGACTGACGTCTCGGTCGAGATCGCGCTCCGTGCCGACTCCAGCGACAAGGGAGCACTCGTCGTCGATGGCACGAGCGTTGGCGATTCGTACACGTTCTCCCTTCCGATGGGCACGTCTCGGGACATCGATATCGACGTGGTGTCGGACTCGACGCTCGATGGCGAGCGGGTCTACTTCAGCGTGAACGCGACAGGGACCGGATTGACAGTGACAGCACCGGACAGAAACGTATCACTGACCACATAGATGATTCCCGGAATTCACAAACTTCGGTATTTGCTCGCCACAAGACCCAGAGCTCTCACGGGCGTCTGTCTCGCAGTTATGCTCGTCGGCCTGGTCGGGGGTGGAGTCACCGCTGTGACACCACCGACCACTGAAGCGTCGTACAGCAGTGAGATCGATCCAATATCGATGAGCCTTCACTCGCAAGCCACGGTCGAGAATACGTCTTCGTTCTATACCCTGGGTGAAACGCTCACGGACAGGCCGGTGTACCTGCGTTCGCACACACCCAACGTGACAGTCAGACTGGTGACGACCCCACCCACTGCCGATCACGTACAGATCGATCAGCGCCTGACGCTCGTCTACGAAGCTCGCACCGCTGGAAACGAGGTGTTCGTAACACAACGACAGCGACTCAACCGGACGAACACCTCAACGGCGGGCGAAACGGTGGTGACTACCGCGAGGATGAACATCACCGAAGTTGCCCTGACCGTCGCCCGACTCGAATCTGAGATCGGCGATGCTGGACAGATTCAGGTGTATCTCGACGCTGAATCACGATACGACACCTCAACTGGGGCTGGCTCCTTGCGCCACCGCGGACCGCTCCGAATCAGCAAAGACTCGTACCAAATCGGCCACGGGTCTGTAGAGGACGAGCTACACCCGACGGAGAGCCTTGTCCGGGTGGACCCGGCAAAAACAAGCTCTCTTCCGTTCCCTATCCTGGGTACGGTTATCTTCCCCCACACGACACTCGTATTTGCATTGCTCAGTCTCGGAGGGCTGGTCGGAGCAGGCCTGACCGTCGTCTTCGCCAATCGGTTCGATCCCGACCGTGAACGGGCGGCCCTCCACAAAGCCCGCTACGCGGAATGGATCTCAGAGGGCTCACTCCCAGCACACCACCCAGTCAATACAGCACAACTCAATACGTTAGAAGACCTCGTCGACTTCGCAATCGATACCGAAAAGAGAATCCTGTACGATCCTGCACAGGGAAAGTACGCCGTGTTCGATTCACGTATCGTCTACGTCTACGTGGAGGAACGGATTTAGGGTCTCTCGAGCGACCCTAACCCACGTAATCATGGCAGACACCAACCGGACCCTCGTTTCTCAGGGATTTCGAGTCGAGTGAGTGTGAATTGCCGCGCTAGGCTTCGGGCCACCCCTTCGTAAGCCGGCCCTTGGGTCGAGAACCGTGGTCACCGCGTTCCCGTCACCTGTCGGATGTGGACTCGTCACTCGGGTCCGGCGGTCTCGCGAGGACTTCTTCGAGGATGCGCCGATGGGCATTCCGAAGGTGATTGCCGAACGTCGGCGCCGAGATACCCATCATGTCCGCGATGTCAGTCCCGCTCTTTCGGCGCGGGGTTTCGTAATAGCCCTCGTCATACGCGGTTGTGAGCGCCTCGTACTGCCGGTTCGTGAGCGTTTTGGTGATCATATCCCACGAGGACGGGCCCAGCCGACTTGCGGCCGTTTTCTTGGCGAGTAGGTCCACGCCGCCGAAACTCGACTTGAGCTGGTTGACGAACGCCCGGCTATCGGTTCCCGGCGGAGTGGTGGCCGTGATTTCACAGTACTCCGGGTACGCAGTCAGCCCGACTAGCGTACTGCCATGGTCTGCAAGCCATTCGACTAGACCGACGTCCGTCACCTGCAACTCGACGGAGATGTCATCGCCGCCGTCCTCGTGCCGGCTCCGCGTCTCGATCGAGATGAACTGATTGCAGACTCGGGAGAGTCGTTCGGAATCTGCGACCGAGACCTGCAGACTGTAGGTGCCATCGGGTTGCGGCGTTGACTTGTCCAGCGTCACCTTCGAGTCGAGTTCAGTGGCGAATCGAACGAAGAATTCGGTCGAATCCGTTATCCGAATTCGGAGTTCTGTCCCCGGAGAAGGGTGGAGCGCCTGTTTTCGATGGGTCGCGTTGATCGCGGCCCCGATCGACTCCCCCAACTCTCGAAGGACATCCTTTTTCAGGACTTCCTGGCCATCGTTCGTGCCGGCATAGAGGGTGAGGACCCCATACGTGGCTGATCGGTAGGTTATCGGGATCGCCGTTACGGTGCGAAAGCTGCGTGCTTCTGCGGCCTCCTGCCAACGGTCGAACTCGGGGTCGGACACGGAGAAGAACTGCACCTCACCCGTGCGAAGCGCGCGCTCAGCGGGTTCTCTGGTCGTGTCCGTGTCGATTCCAGACGCGAGTGTGTCCAGGAAATCCTCTCCCTCGCCGGCTACAGTCCGTGGAACGAATCGCTCACTTGCCTGGTTGAAATCGCCGATCCAGGCGAGTTCGTACGGCCCGGCCTCCGCGAGTTGCTCACAGACGACTCGCTCGATCTCGCGCCGATTACTCGCCCTGATCAGTTTCGCATTGATCTCTCGAACCAACCGATTCGTCTGGGCGAGTACCGACAGTTGCTCGCGTTGCGCCTTCAGCTGCTGGGTACGCCGCCTCCTGTCGGAGATGTCCCGGCCGATTCCGACCATCCCGATGAGATCTCCTTCCGTATCCGTAATCTGCTGGAGAGAGATTTCGAGCGGGATTGCTTTCCCGGATCTGGAAACAAGCGTCGCCTCAGTGATCACCGTCCCTTCTTCGAGGGCTGTAACGACTGCCTCGGAGATGTGAGACTCGTCTGCAGCGCTCATCAGTTCAACAATGGCTTTCTCATCGAGCTCCGAGCTGGAGTACCCACTGACGTCCGAGAGGGCTGCATTCCAGCGCCTGAGCCGCCCACCTCTGTCCGTGACGAAAAATATGTCATCGAGGGCGTCCAGTGCATCTTGAACGAACTGTCGTTCGGCTCGAAGGTCGTGTTCGGTTTCACGGAGGGCCGTGACGTCGACAACCACTGCCTGACCGACAGCTTCGCCGCGGAGTTCCCCGGGTGCAGTCGAAACCTGGATGTGCCGCTCGTTGCCCTCTTCACTGACGATTCGCATCTGCGTCGGTCCGGCTGCCTCTTCCGCGGAGATCACCCGAGCTACCTCCTCCTCCGCGATATCTGTATGCTCGGTGTCGATGAAGTCGAAGATCGATCTGCCGATCAGTTCGGACGGGCTGTCTACCTCAAGCAGGTCGGCGGTCGCCTGATTCGAGTAGCGGATTGTCCCCCCCTTGTCGAAGACGTTAATCGGTGCGGGAGAAGATTGCACCAGTTCTCGATACCGCCGCTGGCTCTCCAGTTCCTCCGCGTAACCCTCATCTCCGCTAGCAACCTCCTCTAGGGACGCGATAATCTCTCCTGACTTTTCCGGTGATGAAATCACTTCATCGGCACCAGCCACTCTGGCCGCTCTGGCACGTTCCTCGTCTGACTCCGCGATGACGACTGTCAGGTTTTCGTCGAGCAAGCGGACCACGCGTACGAAATCCGGGCTGTCCATCCCAGAGAGTGGGGCTTCAGCGAGCAGGACGTCTGGGTCGCTCTCGCGAACCCAATCAAAGGCCTGCTCTACGCTCTGTGTCCGTTCGATATCCACGCCAGGTTGCGGTGTTCGTGCCGCAGACTCGATATCGGACGTCGCCGTGGCGCCAACAACGACGACTGTCATTACTGCGTCCGAGTCATCCACTCCGGAATCAGTCCTATTGGTTGAGGAATGTCTTGCCACCTCCTTATATTTTCAGGCTCTGTTGAAATCCAATCTCTTCGACACCTTTCACGCTGAAACAGCCGTTGATTAGAACTTCCCACTCAACAGTCACACACTCACAACAAAAATTGGTAACAAAAACTCAACTTCAGTTGCTGTGAATCAGTAATTCAATTAGAACAAACATAGCCCAAACCGTAGGGATCGATAGCAAGTGGGTGAATGCGAACACGGTGCTCGAACTATGTACGAATCGACGTGGCGGTTCATTTTGACTGCGCCACTCGATTAATTTCCCGATGAGAACTGCGATGACTACGAGAGGGAGTCCATAGCCAAACAAGAGTACTGGGACTGCGGGACCGAAGAAGGAAGGACTCGCAGGAATTCCACCAATTGCGGCGAGGACAGTTCCTGCGGTGAATAGAACCGCCAAATGTCCTAGCACGCTGATGAGCGTGAGACTTCCTGTTGAAAACGGTGGCGGTGTCTCGTATCGGGTAGCGAGTACTCGAATACAGTAGGCAATTGTTGCCGAACTACCGAAGAGACCGATAAGAGCCACGAGGGGGAGAGTTGTAACGAACCCCGGTGCTCCACCTGTTGACATATTTGTTTCTTTTTTGTCGAGATGATATGTCTTCTGGGTACTCTTTGGTGGAACAAAATGCAATACGTAGTTCGTTGCGAGTTCAGAGACCGTCTGCTCACCGTGGAGGGCAATGAGGGCGCGAACCTCGCCTTCTGTGAGCATACTGTTGCATACTAGCGAACCAATATCTAACTCACTTCGGCACCGCACCTCGTCGCGCCGAGTACCGCGAAGACTTTTCCACGTTCACAGAATACGGGAGCGCATGGCCCTCCAGCCCACACGCGTCGCCAGCGAACGAACGCCCAGAGCGGGCGGTGACCGGAGATGACCGCCATCGAGACGCGCGGCCTCACGAAGCGCTACGACGGCGCGCCCGCCGTCGCCGACCTCAACCTCACCGTCGACGAGGGCGAGGTGTACGGCTTCCTCGGCCCGAACGGCGCCGGGAAGTCCACGACCATTGATATGCTGATGGACTACACACGCCCGAGTACGGGGACAGCGCGGATTTTCGGGTTAGACGTCCGCGAGGAGGCAAGCACGATTCACGCCCGCACCGGCATCCTCCCGGACCGTTTCGGCGTCTACGGCTCGCTCACCGGCCGCGAACACGTCGCCTACATCCTCGACGCGAACGACGCGACCGGCGACCCCGAGACGATCCTCGACCGTGTCGGCCTCACGGACGCCGTTGACCAACGCGCCGGGGGGTATTCGAAGGGGATGCAACAACGCCTCGGCCTGGGGATGGCCATCGCCGGTGATCCAGACCTCCTCATCCTCGACGAGCCGTTCTCCGGACTGGATCCGTATGGAGTTCGGTTAGTCCGTGAAGTCGTCTCGGACGAGCGCGACCGCGGTGCGACAATCTTCTTCTCCAGTCACGTCCTCGACCAAGTCGAGCGCGTCTGCGACCGCGTCGGCCTGCTCGCCGACGGCGAACTCGTCGCCGAAGGCGCGCCGGCAGAACTCCGCGCGACGGCAGGTGTCGAAAGCCGCCTCCGTATCGACGCCGACGCCGATGATACCGCGCTCGCGGCCGTGCGAGCCATCGATGGCGTCACGCGTATCACGCGAACGGACGGTCGAATCGAGGTCGTCTGCGACGCCGCGACTCGCTATCGTGCGCTCGAAGCACTCGACGATTCCGGGGCGACGATTCGGTCGTTCGACGTCGATGTGGGCACGATAGAGGACGCCTTCGTCGCCATGGCCGACGGTGAGCCGACGGCGCCAAGCGAGGACGCGCCGTAATCAATCGAGTGCGCGGCGCCGATAGCTGATGAGGGCGAGCGCGACTGGGAGTGCGAACCAGCAGAGGAGTTCCCCGAGGGCGACCGCCGGATGAAGATACCAGACAGGGACATCCGCGCCGTAGGCCGCCCGCACGACCACAATATTTGAGAAGACGTTCGACTGAAGCGCGTCGGTGAGTACCCCGGCCGCGTTCCCGGCAGAGTTCGGAACGCCGAGGAGGGCGTTCGTCACGACGTGATAGAGGCTCGCTGGTGGCGCCCACCGGAGCAGAAGGTACGTCGGGCTCGCTGGCGGGGAGAAACCGTTTACGGCCGTCCCGGTGAGCGCGCCGTAGACGATGTTCGAAATCTGGAACCACGTCAGGTAGAGGCCGGCAAGCACAAGGACGGCGACGCCCGCGACCATCTGCCGGCGTACGACTGTCGAGAGCGCGACGCCGAATCCCGTCATGCAGTAGACGAAAGCGACAGTAACCGCAAGGAACCCGACGAGTACGTGTGGTGGGGCGACGCCGTGCTGGGGGATGGCGACGAGGCACGTTCCGAGGACGACGAGGACGAGCGAGAACGCGATTGCGCTGGCTCGTCCGATGATAACACCGACGAGCGTCGCGGAGCGCGAAACGGCCGTCCCGGCCGTCATACGGATGCTCCCGGAGTCGCGTTCGGTGACGACCGTGCGAAATGTCAGCAGAAGCGTTCCAAATCCGCCGATAACGCTGATCGGCGATTGCAGGGCAGCAAGCGGCACGCGCGCTCCGAGGGCATCTCGAACAAGTGTTGACGGCGAGAGGCTGAGGACTCCGGCGACGAGGACTGTCGCGCCGAGTAGCCAGACGCCGGAGCCGTGCGTAAGCCGGCGGAACTCGCGTCGCGCGAGCGGCTGCCACCGTCCGGGGAGCGAATCCACCCAGCCTCCGCGGCCGACGACCGCTGTGGCCGGCGTTACGGCGACACGCGGGAGTGACGGACGGTTCGCCCACGTACGGCGGAGCCGGCCGGGGCCACCACGCGGGGTGAGGTCGCCGTAGCGGATTGCCGAGACGCCCACGAGGAGCGCGAGGGCAGGCCACGCGAGGAAGATGGGGACACCGACCCATACCGGCAGCGGCGGGGACGCCGTGGCGAGCGTCCCGTTGTTGCGGAGCGCGTCGCTCACTTGGAGCGCGGCACTTCCGGGACCGACCGGGACCCCGAGGAGCCAATCCGTGAGCACGTAGTAGGCGCTCGGGAGAGAGAACCATTTGAGAGCAGAGAACAGCTCGGGGTGGGCCATCTCGTTACTCGGCGTGGAGCCCGTCACGAGATTCCAGAGGAGCGCAACCGTGATGTCGCTCCAGAATATCCCGAGGAGGAGCGTGACGGCGAAGACGACGCCGGCGGCGCGCGTGGTCGAGGACATCGCGGCCGAGAGCGAGACGGTGACGGTCGTCCACGCGAACGCATAGGCGGCCGCCGCGACGAGGAGGCCAGCGAGCACGGGGAGAGAGATACTCTCGTACGTGTACGTACCGTAGGCGACGAGCAGCGGCGTGGTGACGAGGACGGGAACCATGATGGCGGCTCCGCGGCCGAGAGCCTTCCCAACGACGAGGTCGGTGCGGGAGAGTTCAGTGCCAAGGAGCACGCGGGCGGTGCCGCTCTCGCGCTCGCCGACGACTGATCGGAAGCCCAGCGCGGCGGCGGCGAACGGAACGACAATTGCGACGGCGGTCTGAGCGCGTGGAAACGCGGCGGCGTCGCCGAGGTGTCGGACGACGGCCTGTTCGGGACTCGTGGGGACGCGGCTCACGAGGAGGAGACAGAGCGCCAGAAGCCACGGCGTCTTTCCTCGGAGGCATCGCTGGAACTCTGTTCGTACGACTGACATGGAGGGCATACTGGAGCAGGTTTTGCGCACTTGTATAAGAACTTGTGATTGGGGAGGACTGTTGATTCTGTTCAGTCTAGTAGTCGGGTATATCGAGTCAGACGTGAACAAGCGCTTGCTCAGCTTCTGTTCCTCCTGTCTCGTTGCGGGAACTACGGTGCCGTTCAACGAATTGTGAGGATGGACTTCCGGACTACGAAGGAGGTCTCGTCACTCACGAGTTCCTCCGAAAGCTGGCCAACCATCTCGAACCCGGTGAAGAACTCGACATCCAGACGGCGGGGTTCACGAACTGCCGCTTCCCCGTGCTTGCGAAGCGGTACGTCGTTCGCGACGGCGAAGTCCTCCACGCCGATCTCAATTCCCTCAAGCCGATCGACGAGTAGAGTTGTTCGTCCCCCGGGAGGGGTGCGGGGCGATCCAGTCGCGGTCGCCCCGTGAGGTGATTGCTCGATGGGACACCGCGCACTCGTTGCGTACGAACGCACGGACGGACAGTACACACTCCACTACAGCCATTGGGGCGCAGCGAACCTGAAGCTCAAGCACCGAATTTCGGCTGAGTCGCCGTTCGGTGGTGACGACACCGACTCCAAGTGGGCGAAACAGCTGCTGGCTGAACTGGTCGATGGCCTCGAGGCAGATGCCGTCGACGGCTACCTCGCTGACGAGGATCGACCGTCGACGGTCGTCGAGCCGAAGCCTCGTGCCAGCGGGCTCACCCTCGACGAGATCGTCGCTGACCATCTCGACTACCTCCACCACGAGGCGTTCTTCGTGGTGTCGACGACGTTCGAGGTGACCGCCTATCGGACGCTGTGGTTCGGGCTCCAGTACGACTCGGAGACAGTCGAACAGGGAGAGACGGTCGGGAACGGCGCGCTTGCGACGGTGCGTTGGTACGACGGCGAGCCTGTTGGCGACAGCCACCTGCAGGGACAGTTCGCGGCCTTCAAAGACGTCGGCGGCGACATGCTCGACAAAGGCGTCTTCACACCGTCGACGGCGAGGCAGTATCTGAAACGGAAGCTCGCTGAGTGGGTCGGAGACCGGCAGGAGTTGCTCATTCCGACTGGGGAATTGCCCTTCGAGAAGGCGATCCTGAACCACTCCGAGAGGGGGTAACCAGGGCGATTTGGCCCTGTTGGAATCCTCAACAACCAACATACTAATGAGGGTCAGTAAGTAGAGACCAGCAACTGGACGTGGGTGTACCGTCTACAAGTTCGATGCCTGCTTACCAAGCGTCTCGCCAGTAACCGTATCCGATGACAGCGAGGATAGTGGCGACACCGAAACTGAGGAACGTGCCGATGGACCAAACCGACGCAATCACGAATCCCCAGAGGCCAGCAACGACAACGCCGTGTTCCAAGTCGTCGATACGGCCAGTCGCGTACGCTGAACCGAAGGCGACCGTCAGAAGTAGGCCGAATATCGGTTGCTGTGCGTACAGAAACGCCCCCGCGAGGATGGAGACCACGACAATCCCCGCAAGCCCGTCGTAGAGGTTTGGAACATTGGCGGGCGTACGTGATTCTGACGTAACCATATGAATGCGTACAGACCTCGGTCGGAAAAATGGTTGGGCTCCGTCACTTTCGCCCCCGGTATGCGATTTCGTTATCTGAGGCCGTTCTGACGGCAAGTAGATGGTTACTTCGCAGACCCTCCACCCGCTGTTTCGCCGCGAATAATATCTGGGTGATAGTATTTCAACAAGGCCGAAAATTTGAATTGTACCGTAGGCCGAACCCTCTGAAACAGCCACTGCAAGCACTTCGGGTGGAACGGTACGACCAAACGAACTAATTGAGTTGTTTGCCAATTCGGTATAATGCCTGAGTCCCCGCGGCCTCCACAGGACGATCACGGGAACCGAACACGTCGGCAGTTCCTAGCTGCAGGAGGAGTGGTTGCCACCGGCGCTCTTGCTGGGTGTAGTGGACTACCTGGAACCGGGCCACGAACGCTTGATACCGTCGTTCACGAAAACTCGGAAGACGAACTGTCGTGGGATTTCCCGGGCCAATCCGACGCTGAGAGCATCGGGTACGTCGAAATCCGTAGGAAACCACAATTCGACTCCGAGGGCTCGATTCCGTCACTGTGGTCACCTTCAACGCGAGTATCGATCCGTCATCGTCCTACAAGCTGGATCAGTTCACGGCGACGTTCGCCACTCCGAATACCTATTTCGACCAACACGGCCAACTCACCTACCTGGTCAGCCCACCAACGCGAAGTGACAGCTTCAACACCTACTATCAGCGGGCCTGGGGTGGGACGACCCACCGGCAGTTCGTAATGGATATAGATGACATCGGCCTCGATGGGACAATCCAGTTCCCGTTTGTCATTCGAGACCCGCAAGCACTCCCATCGACGTTGCAGTGTTCGTTCTCGGTTCAGGCAACCGAATCAGGGACGTTTGGGGAGACCGTTACCGCATCGGATTCAGGCACCTTCGAGTTTGACTAAGAAGAGGAAGAAGGCAGTTCAGGTTGATGTCTGATACGGAGATGTGACAGAGTCAACCGGTTCGGTGCCTCTGGTGGCGAATTTATATCAACAATCGAGATGTTTGGTGATAGCACTACCTATCGGTCGCTGTCGGTGAATCATTCACAGTTCGTTCGCAGCGTCACCGTATTCCCTGACGTGTAAATCAGACCATGGCTGACAGGAACACGTCCCGTCGAAGATGCCTCGGATACAGCCCACAGCTCGCTACCGTCCTCAATGCTCAGACCGACAGTCCGGTCAGTCGTCGGAACGACGACCGACTCCCCAACGACCAATGGGGGGCCTGCGACATCAAGGGCTTGTTCCCACTGGACGTCTCCACTCTCAACGGCCAGCGCATACACGGTTTCCTTGTCCGCGCTGAAAACGCGGCGGTACCCGACCGCTGGCGCGAACAGGTCACCATCGTACATCGCTTTTGACCACTGCCGGTCTCCACTGGTGGCATCGAACGCCACGAGTTCGTAACGGTCGTAGCTCGCGAGGACGACATCCTCCGTGCGGACGAGCGGTTCCGGGATATTTGGCCCAGGGATCCCCCACTGGGTCTCACCCGTCTCGCGGTCTAGCGCGTAGATTCCTTGGGCGGCAGAGCCATCTGCCGTGATGTACACAGAGTCATTGTCGATGGCCGGCGGTGCCGGGATGCTTGCACGCTGGTGATCGTCACCGAACGACCGCGCCCACTGCGTATCGCCGGTAAACGTATCAAGAGCGGTTACATCGCCCCGATCGCTCGTGGCGACGAGGAGGTCGTCAGCGACGGTCGCCGGATTGGGTCTGCCAGCCGTATCGTGTGTCCAAGTGGTCGTCCAGCTAGCGGTGTCGAGTGCGACGATCCCGCCAGTCGATGGTTCAGTATAGTCGCCAAGTACGGGCGTAACAGCAATCGAACCTGCGAGGGCTGGCGGCCCAGTTGGACGCCGATTGAGTTCGTGGGTCGTCTCGGAGGACCCGTCGTCGAGTTGTACGGTGGTCACGATACCATTCTGCTCGCGAGGCGCGCGGCCGACGACGACAGCCGTATCATTTGTGGCAACGAGTCCGGTGATATCGATATCGTCTGCGAGGGAACTCGTCCAATAATCACCGCCAGCCGTGAGCGTCGGCTGATCGGGAACGGCGTTCGTATTGTGCGGAGAGGCACGTGTCTGTGGCCACTGCGCGACGCCAGGATCTGTCGGTGTACACGAATTGGTCTGGCAGCCGGCAGTTGCCGCGAGAACCGTCGTGGCTGAGACTACAAGGTATTCACGGCGCGATATGGAGGGCATCTGACCGAAACGTCGGATACAGAACCCATAGGGGTTTTGGGTATCCATCGGTGGGCGGGTTACTCGAAGCCAACTGCTGTTTTTCAGGGGCCGGAATGGGTGAGTCCCGCCGGAGGCTCGTGATTTGATGCCCGAGTAACAAGGCGACGATCCGTTTCACGACTGCGAGTTAGGTCCCGAGGCGATCCTCGGAACACACACCTTCGAAGACGTCCTGTTCACCGACGGGACGGAACCCCCGGTGAACGTGTTCACCGGCGAGACACCGGCACATTCGCAAGCAACCGTCGAGGAAGCGAAGGAGTTCGCTGCGAGTATCGACGCGGAGACGCCCCAGATCCCGCTTCCCGCATCCGTCGAGTCGCAGGTCGAAACACAGAGCAAGCCCGACACGGCGGCCGCATTCTTCCACTTCAAGGTGACTGGCTCGCTCGAACGCCACCGCGCCTACCACGCCGCCTACGGGGCGGACTCGTTCGCAGTCGACTTCGATAACCAACGAGTGAACAGCATTCTTCTCTACGTTGGGAATCTATCTAGACTGTCTGACGAATATCAGACCTCACCGTTTCCACTAATACACTTATACGATGAGGGGTAGCGGAACCTATTCTCCCCCCATTATGGAAAAACCAAGGCTAAACTCCGCCCTGCAGGAAAGTATGGATTTCAACGCGTCTTGATAGAAACTGCGGAACCCATCTGTGCTCGGCACACTCTTGGTGTGAGGAGAGGAGGCCCGAGAGAGCGGTTTCTTTCGGTGGCCTCCAAGAGTTACTGCGTCTCACCGTCGCCGACGGTGAGGTTGCCGGGTCGCTTCAGTCGTCTGCGTCGGCTGTCGTCTCGGTCTCTAACTTGCCTGAAACGGGGGATAGGCCGTGGGCGAGTGCGTTTCCTGACGCCGTATCGAAGAGGTGGACATTCCCCCGGTCTATCACGACTTCGACGTCCGTGTCTTCCCGAATCGTCGAGTCGGGCTCAACGCTCATCAGCAACTGGTCATCAGTCCCTGACTGGTCCATTGAGGTTCGACCCTCGCCCAACAGCATGTACGCGAATATCTCGTCACCCATCGGTTCGAGAATATCGACGCGCGCGGCGATGAGCGAAGAGGAGTCTTCGACTTCGACCCGTGCTCCGCCGGGATAGATGTCTTCGGGACGAATCCCGATGGTTACCTCGTCACCCACCTCAACAGCCTCGACAGACGCCGGATCGAACGCGAGCGAGAAGTTCGCTGTCGAAAGCGCGTCTTCTGTGACCGTCGCCTCGGCGAAGTTCATCGAGGGCGAGCCGATGAAGCCCGCGACGAACAGGTTCGACGGCTCGTTGTAACAGACCAGCGGCGGGTCTATCTGCTGGAGTTGGCCGGCGTCAAGGACGGCGATACGGTCCGAGAGCGTCATCGCCTCTTCTTGGTCGTGGGTGACGTAGATGATGGTCGTGTCCAGTTCCTTGTGGAGGCGCTGGAGTTCGGTCCGCATGTGGACCTTGAGCTTCGCGTCGAGGTTCGCTAACGGCTCGTCCATGAGAAAGACATCAGGCTCACGGACGATGGCACGGGCGATGGCGACGCGCTGTCGCTGGCCGCCGGACATCTCGTCGGGCATGCGTTCGAGCATGCCCTGCAACTGGACGATTTCGGCGGCGCGCTCGACGCGGCGCTCGACTTCCTCCTTGTCGTAGTTGCGGAGGCGAAGCCCGAAGGAGATGTTGTCGTAGACGTCCATGTGGGGGAACAGCGCGATGTTCTGGAACACCATCGCCACCCCGCGGTCCTTCGGCGGGAGGTCCGTCACCTCGCGGTCGCCGATGTGGATTTCGCCCTCACTCGGCTTCGTGAGTCCAGCGATACTTTCCATCGTCGTCGACTTCCCACATCCCGACGGGCCGACAAAGCAGATGAATTCGCCGTGGTCGATGTCGAGGTTCATGTCGTCGACCGCCGTTACGTCGTCGTAGTGCTTGCTTACGTGTTCGAGTCGTACTCGTGCCATTGTTATTCTTTAAGTGCTCCTGCGGTCAGTCCGCTGACGATGCGTTCCTGCGCGATGATGACGAGGACGACGACGGGGATAACCCCAACAACACTCGCTGCGGCCATGAGGTTGTACTGCGTCGTGTACTGAGTCTGGTAGCTGAGAATCCCGCCGACGATCGGCGACCACTTGGACGCTTCGGGCGACGTCGCCATAATCGAGCTGAAGAAGTACTCGTTGTAGACGCTGATGAACGTGAGGACGCCCGCGGTCGCCACGCCGGGTGCCGAAAGCGGCACGATGACGCGGAATAGCGCGCCCAGTCGGGTCGTTCCCTCCACCCGCGCGGCATCCTCCAACCCGTCGGGAATCTGCCCGTAGAAGGTCGTGAGGATGAATATCGAAAGCGGCGACCACTTGGACGCTTCGGGCGACGTCGCCATAATCGAGCTGAAGAAGTACTCGTTGTAGACGCTGATGAACGTGAGGACGCCCGCGGTCGCCACGCCGGGTGCCGAAAGCGGCACGATGACGCGGAATAGCGCGCCCAGTCGGGTCGTTCCCTCCACCCGCGCGGCATCCTCCAACCCGTCGGGAATCTGCCCGTAGAAGGTCGTGAGGATGAATATCGAAAGCGGCAGGAACAGCGCGCTGAACGGCATGACCATCGACCCCGGGGTGTTCAGTAGTCGGGGCGGCGTGAATAGCGGGACACCTATGAACGGAATCGTTATCGGGGCGTTACCGGCGAACGCCTGAAACAGCGGGATGACGAACGCTGCGGGCGGGAAGTAGCTGATGGCGAGGATACCGAGCATCAACAGCGCGCGTCCGGGGAACTCGATCCGTCCGAACACGTAGCCCGCGAGGCTCGCGACGACGAGGACGATAACTGTCGTCGTGGCAGCTAGCACGAAGCTATTCAGCACGTACAGGTGGAACGGGACCTGTTCGAAGACGGTAACGAATGCCGTCGGATTGAATCCTTTCGGAACGGGGAGCGGGAACGTGCCGCTGACACCGAATATTTCGACCGTCGGGAGGAAACTCCCGGAAAGCAGGTTCCCCTGCGGCGTCACCGCGAGGACGAGTAACCAGTAGAACGGGAATACTGTCGTGACCATGAAAAATGCCATCGCGACGTAGAACAGCGCTCGATACACCCGTCGTGGGTTGTGGATCGCGTTCCGTGCCCACCGCGCGAGCGGACCGGCGTCGTCTGCCGTGCCGTCGGTTTCGCTGGACATTATATCGCGTCCTCCCCCTGCCACAGGATGATACCCATCACGACGACGCCGATGATGGCCGCTGTCACGAATGCGATGGCCGCGGACGTCCCCTCGTGCGTGTTGAACGTCGAGACGACCATGCAGGAGAGTGAGGGGACGACGGTACAGCTTGAGACCGTATCGATGATACCGTACACGCGCATCGCCTGCACCGAGCGGAATAATACTGCAACTCCGATGGTCGGCAGGATGAGCGGGAGCGTGATGTATCTGAACTGCTGCCACTTGCTCGCACCGGCGACGCGGGCCACGTCGTACAGATTACGATTGATGCTCTGGAGCCCGGCAAGGATGAGTAGCGCCATGAACGCCGAGGTCTTCCAGATGTCAGCGACGATAATGATGAACGTCGCGCTGACCGTATCGTTCAGCGTGTTGGTTGGTGCCACTACTCCGAGGTCGGCGAGAATCGGCGTCGCGAATCCGACGTTCGAGTCGAACATCAAGAAGAACATCATCCCCTGGATGACGATTGGGACGGCCCACGGAATGATAATCGCCGCACGGACCCACCGCCGGCCGTAGAAGTCTTGATCTAAGACGAGCGCTTGACCCAGTCCGATGAGGGTCTCGAACAATACGCTGGCCACGGCGAAGATGAGGGTTATTACGAGGGCGCTATCGAGGAGACTCGCGGCGTCGAATCCGGTCGGGAGGAACGTCGTTCCACCGGGGAGGAACCGGTTTTTCTCTCCGGTGAACAGCGCGACGTAGTTGTCGAGACCAACGAAACGGACACTGGAGAGGTCAGTCGAGACGGCGTACAGTGACAGCTCGAACGTCCGCAAGAGTGGGTAGATAGCCACGATACCAAGCAGGACGAATACTGGGGTCAGCAGTAGGTACGCGTACTGCGTGTCGCTCAGGTTCTCCAGCCACCGCAAGAAGACGACGACTGGCCCCGACTGCCGTGACTCACGTGCCGGCTCCGCAGCCGTATCGGCGCTCATACTATCCCTCCGAGAGGTGTGGGACTCATGGTTTGATCTGTTGAGTGTGGAGCTCTCAGCTCGTCAGTTGCTTCTCTCAGTCTCTTCGAGGCTGGATTGGAGCGTCGCCATCGCCTCGGCCGACGACACCTCTTGTCCGACCGCACGGTTCGCTTGTTCTGCGATTTTGCTCGATTGGTTGTTCCAGACGGACGTAACCGGTCGAGCCATCGTGTTCTCACCGGCGACGCGGAGCGTGTCCATGTAGTCGCCGGTCGGTTCGAGCTCCGAAGCCGTCTCGGAGTTGAACAGGCTCGCCCGCGGCGGTAGCCATCCCTCGACCTCCAGGAGGAACAGCTGGAACTCCTCGCGCATCGACGCTTGGATGACCTGCGTGACAGCGTCGAGCTTCTGGCTGTTCGGGTTGACAGTAATGTGCCAGCCACCGAGTGCGGAGGTGGACCCACCGGTTCCGGGGAACTGCGCCTCGCTTTCGGGGACGCCGTAGGGAAGCGGCATCGTCCCGAGGTCGTCGCCGAACTCCGACGCTGCTTGGTTAATCGCGTACGGCCAGTTGCGGTGGAACACGGCGTTCCCGTCGACGAACGGCGCGAGCGAACTGTCTTCGATCCACCCGAGGATGTTCGTCGGTGTGAAGCCACCGCCGTAGTCGCTGAACTGCCCGTCGAAGCTCTCGTCGTGGACGAACTTTCGCATCATATTCAACGAGTTAACGACCGGGTCCGAATCGACGGTGACGGGTCGTTCGCCGACGGGACCGAAGAGGTTCTCGCGACCACCGAAGTAGGCGCCGCCCCACGAAGACAGGACCTCGTTGAAGGTACAACAGGCGGTTCCGACGTAGATATCCCACTGGGTGGTAAAGCCGTAATCGACGCCCGAGACCTCTTGCGCCTCAGCAGCGATGTTCGACCACCGCTTCCACGTCATCGGCTCGGTGGCCCAGTTCTCCTCGGTCGGATTGTAGCCGGCCTCTTCGACGAGGTCTTTCCGGTACAACATCGTCGGGTAGTCGGGGTACAGCGGAACACCGAACAGATCCCCGCTTGCGGGGTCGATGGCCGTCTCGGTGAACCCGCCGAAGTACTCGTTTTCGATGGTCGAAAGCGCACTTTCGGGGAGAACCTCAGAGAGGTTAGCGAGCTGTCCCCGCTGGATGAAGATGTTCACCCAGCCGTTGTCCATCATGAACATATCCGGCGTCGTCTCCTGAGAGCTCAAGAGCCGGTTGTACGTCGAGCGACGCTTCCCGCTGTCCGGCTGGCCCGGCTGGAACTCGACGCGGATGTCGTCCGAGAGCCCTCCTTTCTCGTGTAGCGCAGTGCGGAGCTGGTCCGCGTGGTCCTGTGCGACAGTCGCGTCAAAGCCCCAGACGACGGTCGTTCCGCCGCTTTCAGACTCACCGACCTGTGCACCGGTGTCGGAGCCGTTGCCGAACATACTCGCACAGCCGGAGAGGCCCGCTGTGGCCCCCGTCACACCTGCAGCGGCGATAAACCGCCGTCGTGAGACGCTCTTCTTCGTCGTCTTGCTCGTCTCTGGGTTCGCTGTCATCGTCCGAATTGTTCATCAAAATAGGGCCACTTATACTTTAGGGATTAGCTTTGAGATATCACAAGAACTTTATCTGAACTCTGTGGCCAGTAGGTGTATGGGACTCCGACGGTCACTCGACGATTACAAGCAGAACGAAGACGCAACCGACGTATTTCCGGGCGAACGGCGTACGCAGCAAGGCAGATTCAGCGGGTCGGACCAACGCCTCGTTCACGTTTCACCAGCCGGGTCGCTCCGAGACTACTCGTACCCACTTTCGGGATTCAGCGGCATCGTGTCCTCACGCTTCGGCGTCCGTGTCGGTGACGCAGTCGAGTGGTTCGATGCGCTCGACACGGGGAGCCAGACGTACCGAGCGGGCCGGTCGCTCGTCGAGACGACGCACCGTCTCGATGGATTCGACGTGATACAACGCGACGTTACCGATGGACTCGCCCACACGACGACGTTTGAGCTTGGCGACGGTGCGCCGGAAGATGCCGAACTGGCCGGGTTCGTCGAGATCAGCCCGGAGGGGCGAGACGGGCGCGTCGGGCAGCTAATCCACGACGAGGCCGTCGAGGTGTATCACAACCGCGAACACGACTATCTCGGCACCTCGACCGAGTTCGTGGAGTGTACGCCCCAAGTACTCGAACGGTTCGACGAGATACTCGCCGCGGAATCGCGGTCGTTTCCGGAGTTCGGCGCGTCCGAAGAGTACGAGGAGAGCCGCCTCACCGGCGGTGTTGGAGTCCGCGTCGCTTTCGAGGACGGTGAGACCAGTCTCGTCACCCTGCTGTCGGACATCGAAACGCAGTCGCGCTCGGATGCGCTCTCTGCGGTCGCGACCCGAACGCGACGAACTAACAGCGATTCAGCCGCGCTCCTCGCGACGGCACGGCAGGCCGGACAGTACCCCACGGTCACGGACCGACTTGTCGCGACTGACCTTTCGGTCCTTGAGTTACTCTCCGCACCGACTGGGGCCCGAATTGCGGGACCGGATTTCGACCCATACTACCAGTACTCCGGCGGCTACGGCTACACGTGGTTCCGAGACGACGGAGAAGTTTCGACGTTTCTCTTGGAAGCCGACGAGTCGCTCGGGTTCGATGCAGCCGAGATACACCGACAGAGCGCCGAGTTCTACTTGCGGACACAGTTACCTGACGGCCGGTGGCCTCACCGGGTGTGGCCGATGAACGGCCGGCTTGCGCCGGGATGGGCGAACGGCCACATCGAGGGCACGGAAACGCAGTACCAAGCCGACCAGACTGCGAGCGTCCTCGTTTTCCTCGCCGAGTATCTCTCGGCATATCGACAGTCGCTCCGAAACGTCACCGTCGAGGCCATCGAGAACGCGTTACAGTCGGGAGTCGACGGGCTCGACAGTTCGCTGGAAGACGATGGCTTTCCGACGGTGTGCGAAAACGCGTGGGAGAATACGAATGGTCGTTTCACGCACACTGCCGCGAAGTTCGTTCAGGCCTACAGTACGATTGCGGCCATCACGTGCGATGCAGCCACCAGAGAGCGCGCAGCTACGCGGGCAACGCAGGTCTTCGACGCGCTCGATATGGCGTGGGCCGCCGACGAGGGAATCTACGCGCTTCGATTAGACGACGGTGACGGTAACTTGGACGACCGAGTCGACAGCACGACTTTCTCGCTCGTCGACGCCTACCTCGCCTACCGGGCCATCGAGGACATCGGCGAAACACGACTGCGGCGGCTTGAGCGCCATCTCCACACCGCGTTCTCCAGGCTCTGGAAAGAGACCGACGACATCTCCGGACTCACGCGATTCGAGGGCGATACGTGGCGGCAGCGAGGGCAGGGAAGCGAGAAGGTTTGGACCGTCTCGACTGGCTGGGGCGCGTACGCGGCCGAGAAGTCGATTCGACTCTTCTCGTCGACCGACGAGTACGATTCCGAGAAGTGGGCCGACCAGTTGTTCGACCAAATTGATCTCGACGGCAGTCTGTGCCTTCCATCGGGGTACCTCCCAGAGCAGTTCTTCGACACTGGGGCGCCGGACAGCGCGACGCCGTTGGGTTGGTCCCACGCCATTCGACTAGCCACGCACGCATCCCGTGTCACCCGAGGTGCCCGCACCGAGTAGGGAGTGTTACATTCGAACAACGGGGTTCGAGGCGGTTACCCGCCGGACAGCTCCCTGTCTGTACTCCCATACTAAGATTTATCCCCCGCCTTGGCCGAACACTTGGGTATGGTGGAAGACGAGGTGGTGGACAGCCTCATGCGGATCGGGCTCTCGGACAAGGAGTCGCGAGCATACGTGACGATACTCCGTAACGGGGCTACGACAATCCGGGTCGTCTCCGAAGAGGCTGACATCTCTAAGAGTTACGCGTACGATATCGTCGGGAAACTCGAGGAGCGCGACCTCATCGAAATCGACGACCACGTCCAACCGACGCAGTTACGAGCGATTCCGCCCGCAGAGGGCATCGATAATCTCGTTTCTCAACTACAGACCGTCGAATCCCAGTTAGAGGATCTGTTTGACTCCGAGAGCTACGAACAGCAGAAGTTCAGTATCATCAAATCTCGACGGACGATACTCGCTCAGCTCAACAAGCTGATCGACACCGCTGAATCCGAACTCGTTCTCGCACTTCCCGCATCGGTTCTTCATCGGGTCGAAGACTCGCTCAGAGAGGCCCAGAGCCGGGGAGTCTTTTGTATGCTTCTCGTCACGGAATACGACGGCACGAGTTCGATCGACGGTGCGACTGCGAGTATCATCCAGACGTGGAGCGCCCCGGCGCCAGTGACGCTGACCGTTGACCGGGGTGACGGTATCATTGCCTCGGCAGATGCGATACTGAACTCGAACTCGGATGAGTACGCCATCTATCACGCCGAGGAGCATATCGTCTCCTCGTTGTTTGACTCATTTATCGCCAACTACTGGCCGATGGGTGAGCAGGTACACGTTGGGTCGAAAAGCCAACTGCCGGCGACGTTCACGAGCTTCCGCCATGCGGTGTTCGACGCGACGTTACATCTGATGGACGGTGCTGTCGTCACGGCCGAGATGGACATTCGTCCCACCCAGAGTAACGCGGCGTTCGAGACGACTACTGGGACGATCGTGGCGGTGAAACAGAGCCTCGTCCGGCCCTTCTCGAACGACTTTCCGACCCAGGAGTCGTTCGTCGTTGAGACGTCTGACGACACGTTTACCGTCGGCGGCTCGAAGGCGTTCTTGGAGGATTTCGAGGCCCGACGCGTCATTTTCCGCTCGGTCAGTGATACAGAACAGGAATAGCGTTTCCTGTACGTTCTCACCGACTAGTCGCCGTCTCAAGAGACACTCGGGCTGCACACTAAGCGAGTTCGAACTGAAGAGATGGACTCGCCGACGCGGCGGTTCCAGTTTCGATCGTCGCGGACGAGTGGTGTAACACTATGACGATATCACCGCGTTCGTTGACGCTGGCGCAGTGGATGTTGTGCAGATCAAGACGCCTGATCTCGGTGAACTCACAGAGAGTATTGCTGCGGTCCAATACTGCGAGGGGACGGGGACGGATGCATATCTTGGGGGTAGTTGTGCGGAAACCGATGTCTCTGCACGCGTCTGCACGCACGCCGCCCTCGCCACTCAGCCGATTCAACTGCTCGCTAGGCCGGGATGGGTGTCGACGAAGCGTACATGATCGTGCAGAACGAAATGACCCGGACACTCAATCGGATCGTAACTCAGGACCAGCAAGCCGCACTTCAGTAGTTCGGGCGGTGCGTCACTCGTTTCGACTATCTCAAGCCTCACACGTGTTTTTTATTGGATCTCTATGCTGAGTACTGTCTACGCTATTTCCGGAAGGGTAGGTCGTTGAGGGAATTGGTCGTGACGATCACAGCCCTCACAGTGAGTGCGTTGCAAGGGGTTTAGAAATTTGGGAGTGTGAGTGCATGGTACGGTTTACGTGAGCTCTACTCGGACGAAACTATTAGATCTCGAATCATTATGAAGATACTCATTAGTGCGTTCGCTATCCGGTTCTGTGCTGAACGATCTCATTAGATTGTTAGTGACAAATAGATAAAATATGACATTGGTTGCAACCCATGTGAGGACACGCCGAAGTAGGCGGTCAACGAGCTGCTGTCAAAGATCGATGATGTACAAAATTGATCCTACAATACAACACTCTGGGAAAGTATATCTGTGATTCAAATTGTTTGGAAAAATCTAGTAACTGTATTTTCCTTTGTCCTTCGAGAAAATAGGTCTTCTCAGAGGTCATGTTTCTCAGTGACAGCTAGAGTATCAGACTGTAATCTCTCGGTTAGGATTAAGTCTTGACTCCGTCGGGTGAAATCATCTCAAAAGGTGATGTTCACGCCCGCAAGGTAAAAATGAACGATCCGGCTCTGTTGAAATCCTCAGTAAGTTACAGGTTCGTCCGGTAGTCTGACCGGATGCAAGCCCTCCCAAGATCTCGGTTACTCCAGTTCGTTGAGCAGGCATTTCACTTAGCTCGTCGAGCTGTCGCTCGCTACTCCTCGAAGTTCTCGAAACGCCGGTACACACTACACCAACACATTGTCCTGCTATGCCTCAAGGTGCGGAAGAATACGACGTACCGAACGCTTCTCGACGAACTCATCGAGATGCCCCGGGTTCGGAGTGCCATCGACCTGACGGAACTTCCCTCTCCCTCAACGTTGTGTAAAGCGTTCAATCGACTCGACATGGCTGTGTGGCGTGTTCTTCTTAATCTCTCAGTTACGCTTCTACCGACTAACGGGATGTCGAATTTCGGTAGATGAATAAGTTATTGAAATAAGGATTTAGTAGTCATTATTCTACTTGGGAAGTATGCAATTGTCTGTACTGGAAGAAGTTCAGCCCTATGAGGGTTGAAACAGAATATTGACATCTGAATTTTCAGGTACACAGTGTTGCTGTGAGTCAAAGGTCGACGAGAACACCGACCTACAAGATAGTACATCAGAACATAGACTAGCTTCGGACTGATCATGAAAAACCACACCCTCACTTTTCCACCTAAGCGAGGTTATCCGGATAAGTAATTCCTCATCTCACGAATGGCTTTGGACCCACTGAGCAATCTGCTGACTATACGTCGCGTACACACCGAGTCCTGTTTGAAGCGACTCGTAGACTTCTCCCGCATCAACATGCCCATATTCGTGTGCGAGGACATTTCTAAACCCAATCGCAGCGACCAGGGTGGCCATTGTCTTATCGTCGATGATGCCTTCTCGACACAAGACACGAACTGCCCCTTAGAAGAACTACCAGTATGTCCGAAATCGCGTGTGGCAACATGCTGAGCAAGGTCAGAGCATGCTTGAACGCGTTTTCGAACATTCGCTCAACAGCACGCTGCTCCGTCGTACTTTGCAAGAACTCTTGACGAGACAGCGTCTCCTGTTCGTCTTTCAGTTCGCCATAATACTGTTCGATTTGTTCAAGCTTGATTGAGACAGCTCGCTCGTCAGCCACGCAGTCCCTCCTCCGCAATGCGGTCAATTACCGCACGTTGCTGACGGCGAAGGTCGTCGCGCTGTTCGGCGAACTGTGCTTCAATCTCAGTCTTGAACTGTTCGAATGCCTGCTCATCACCGCAGACGAACGAACCGCTGACTGCGTCGTGTGCAACATCTAGCGAAAGCGTCTCAATATCCGAGACATCAACGAATGGCGCATCCTCCCACTGAAGATCACCCGACAGGAAACACTGCTTCTCAAATCGGTCGCGGCCGGAAAGGCTGTCCGCAAACTTGACTGCGATGTCGAGATCAGACGTCGCCGTCGCCTCACCCGTAATCTGTGAGCCGAATGCGACCACGAATTCGATATCCGAGTCAGAACAGACTGCCTCTTTGAGGGCAGAAAACACCTCTGAACGTCCATCACTCGGTTCCATGTCTAAATCCATGGTGTATCGTCGAAGAAGAATTCCGACGGACTGAGACAAGTTATGGAGTGTGTCTCAGAAAGCCACGGGGGAGTCGGCTTGAACTCTGTCGAGGGGGGAGTAGACGGCTCACCGCTTTCACATTGACGGGCGTTACAGCATCCGGTGACAAAGAGACAACTCATTAATAGCTACAGTACGTCTGGTTGTCAAGTAAAATTGTCATGCCACTCTTAGACGATTTCTCCGGATTCGAATTTGAAGACCTGATGGAGGACGTTTTTCGGAATCTCGGGTATGAAAACGTCCATCAGGCACGCAAAACCGCCGACGAAGGACGAGATATCCTCATGGAGGAAGTCGTCGACGGGACACGCCGTGGAGTTGTCGTCGAGTGCAAACACACAGGCTCTGTCGGACGACCTGTCGTCCAGAAGCTCCACTCAGCCATCGCGACGTACGACTACGATGGCCCAAAGCGTGGTATCGTCGTCACGACAGGACAATTTTCTGCACCCGCCGAGGAGTACGCGACTCGCCTTAGACAGAACGGCGATCCATATCCAATTGAGCTCATCGACGGTACCGACCTGAGAGACATCGCCGACGAAGTCGGCTTGGACCTCTATAACGGCCGCATCGAGATTCTCTGTAACGAAACACTCCGACCGTTCGATCCAGCAAGCGGCGTTGATGCACCAGTACGTGAAGCAGCCCGTGACATCCAAAATCTCGACGCAGACACACTCCCGGAACCACACAAGCTCGTTGACTTCCAGCCCTATCTCACGATTAGTGCACGAACAGACGCTGTCTTCGAAACCTCAGTCGGTGTCATCCACCGCATCAACGAATCAAACCGCTTCGTCATCCATGCAACACGAGGAGAACCCAGCATCGCAGACAGCCGTCTCGCAGACCTCATCGCGAACAACGGCCAGCAAGCAGTCGAACTCGATTCCGACCGCTTCAGCACGATGTTCGACGACGTCGACGTCACTCGCTACGGGCAGACAGAAACCGACTACAAAGAGTGGGCAGTCTCTCGTCTCCAGCGACATCACACGACGACTGTCACCTACACAGGAGGCAACAATGTCACCTACGAGAAGAAGTGTGAGCCGAAGCAATCGGATATCTCTGTTCAAGCCATCTCACCGCTCTACGTCCCACGGGTTCGACAGACACTGCAACTCCAGCAGTACACCTATCCGTACTCGTACTACGCTGCAGGACCCTCCCGAGTAGCCATTGAAGACGGAATTCATCGCTGCGTCCACTGTGAGAAAGAAAACGCGAAATCGTACACTTACTGCGCAAATTGTGGGAGCATCAACTGTGGCTCGCACATCAAAACGGAACGTCTCGAAGGCACCCCAGTCTGTACGGGCTGTGCAGTCACCGAGAGATTTGTGCTGAAAACGAAGTACTTCTACGACGAGGAGAATCTCGAAGAATTTCGTTCAGAATACGAACAGATGGCCCTCCACGAGAAAGCAATGGAGAATACACCACTCGTTGGTGGTCTTCTCGTCAGCGTCGTACTCTTACTTGGGTTCATTCTTACGTCAGGAGTTGTCTAGCACTTTGGGGGGAACGTCACCCGACGAAAGCGATTGTCGTTTAACAGCACGATGATCTCGATGAAGCGTACGACAGGCAGTGAATTGACACCATAGCAGGTGGTCAGCCTTCCCAGAATGCACGCTGCCTGGCTTCAATCTCGCCAAGAGCCATCGAGGGGACATCACGCCAATCACTCGGATATGATGAATCATCACGGAGTCGGTGCATCTGGGCCGGGATGAGTGTGGTCACGAGCATTGTGGTCCAATGGATGGCGGTCCCATCGATGATCGAACGTTCCCTTAACGTCATCCTCGTGGTGATGGAGCGAGAAGCCGCCTCTCGGCTGTCAGATCATCTGCCGGAGAAAGAGTCGATTAGTTCTGTTCGATCCTCGTCCACACTGAACAGGCGAGAGAGTTCGCCTACGGCGTGATCACGGCACGCCCGTCGATCTCGCGGTGCTCGAGTTTTTCGGCGACCTCATTGACCTGATCGAGGTTGTACCGACTCGTGTGGAGGTCGACGTCCCCCTGCTCGACGAGCGCGACCAGCTCTTGCAACTCGGCGTACCGACCGACGATGTTGCCGACGAAGGAGAACTCTCCGTTGACTAGCGCCTGTGCCGGTTCGTGGATGTGGCCGCCGTAGCCGATGATGTGGTGGTCGCCACCGGCCGCGGTGATGTCGGGTGCGTACGCCGTCGTCACGTCCTCACCGACGAAGTCGAGGACCTGCGCCGCACCGTTGCCGTCCGTGATCGCCTCGATCTCGGTGGGCACGTCGTCCTCGGAGGGATTCACGAGGTAGTCGGCACCGTAGCCACCCGCCAGGTTCAGCGCCGACTCCTTCAGATCGACCGCGGTGATCTTCGCCGCGCTCATCGCCTCGAGACACTGCAGGCCGATGTGACCGAGTCCCCCGACGCCGATGACGACCACGTGATCGCCGGGGTTCAGTTCCGTGACCGCCTTCTTCGCGGCGTGGTAGGCGGTGATCCCGGCGTCGGCGTGGGGGGCGATGTCGATCGGCTCGACCCCCTCTGGTAGGGGAATCACGGAGCGCTCGCTCGTGTGGAGATACTCAGCGAAGCCGCCGTCCGTCGTGAGACCATTGAACTTGTCGTTCTCACAGTACATCGTCTCGCCGAGCCGACAGGGACGACACGTGCCGCAGGTCTGGACCGGGTGACAAATCACCGGGTCACCGGGTGAGACGATGTCGACGTTCTCACCCGTCTCGACTACCGTCCCCGCGTTCTCGTGACCCAGCGTCAACGGGAGCTCCTGCGGGACGTACTCTGCCCACATCCCCTCGATGATGTGGTTGTCAGTCTGGCACCAGCCGGCACCCTCTACCTCGACTATCACGTCGCTCGCGCCCGTCGCCGCCGGGCGGTCGACCTCGTCGATCGACAGTCCTTCGCTCATGTCGTCGGTGTACTCGTGTAGTCTCGCGGCTTGCATGCGACACATTCTCTCGCATCTATCGGCATAAATATTCGTTATAGATTGCCTTGGCCGCCGCTACAGGCCACACAGGAGCGCATGGTGCGGGATGACAGAGTCGGGGCGTGGCTCAACGACGTGCTACATACCACATGAACGTTCCTGCTGGCTATGTGTGGGCTCTCCACACGGTCATACAAAAGCTAACTAGGGGTCACTCTGGGCGGACAACATCATCCATGAATAGCACTCTGCAAACACGCCAGTCGTCCCATCGACCTCCTCAAACTCGATAAGCAACTGGTGAGACTCTATCTCTTCGCCACAGTCAGGGCATCGGCCAAGCATCGTCGGATCACTCGTCACACGGGATTAGAGAGACGCATGTGACACAATCTGTCTCCAGTAGTTCTCACACAATGCCACAGCAAAGATGTTTGGCCAGAGTATTATTCAGTGACGTCGTTCATGGATTGTGTTCATTAACTTTGTTCATTAGTTTATCGGAGTTGCCCGTCGCGACCTCCGAGGCCATGGATGACTGTAGTCCCTTCACACCACACTGTCCATTGAGTGTGCTCATCACAAATATTCATTCTGTTCGTTCATTGGGAATGTTCATTAGTGAATACAACGAATGAACCCACGTAGTGAACACAATGGTGGTATGTACAGAAGATTCAAGGTGGACGTTCTTGATGAGACAGTATGCTCACGTACTCGACCTACAGCGAGGCGGGCGGGGTTGGGAAGACGACCACCGCAGCGAATCTGGCGGTCGCGCACGCTCGGGCGGGGAATGTTCATTAGTGAATACAACGAATGAACCCACGTAGTGAACACAATGGTGGTATGTACAGAAGATTCAAGGTGGACGTTCTTGATGAGACAGTATGCTCACGTACTCGACCTACAGCGAGGCGGGCGGGGTTGGGAAGACGACCACCGCAGCGAATCTGGCGGTCGCGCACGCTCGGGCGGGGCTGAAACCGCTCGTCGTTCCGCTCGACCCGCAGGACGGCGACCTCTCGCGTCTCTTCGGCGTTGACGACCAGCGGACGGATTCAGTCGATAACATCGTCCGGCATATGATTCGACGCCCCAACGGCGACTTCGACGACCTCATTCGAACCGTCGAGGGTGTCGATATCGTTCCCGAACACAATATGCTCTCAGATTTAGCCGACTTTCTCCAGCGAGAGAAAGACCAGGCAGAGGCCATGGGCGAAGCGTTCGGGATGCACGCACAGCTACTTCGCGTGCTTCGCGAGGCCGGCGTCCCGGAGGAGTACGATGTCTTGATCTGTGACCCGCCAGCGACTGAAGGGCCACACCTCTACAACGCGATTCACGCGACGCGGTCGCTTGTCATCCCCGTCGAGCCGAGCGCCAAAGGCCGGGCGGCAGTCGAAGGGCTCGAAGCCCTCGTCGCGGGCTTCGAAGACCAACTCGAAATCGACGTCGGTGTGCTCGCCGCCGTGCCGACCGGATTCAAAAACACGCGTGACCAACGGCAGGTGCTGACTGAAATCGACTATCCGATTCCGGAAATCATCAGCGAGCGTGCCTCCCTCATGGAAGGCTGTTGGATGGAACAGTGTTCGGCGTTCAAGTACGTTCGCGAACATCGCGACCGCCGCCGCGACTACGAAATCGAGACGCTCGCGCAGTTCGACCGCATCGCGAGACATCTCGAACAACAGGTCGGCATCGAAGCGCCGAACCCACCGGAACCCGGTGACGTCGACCACGAGGTGATGACGGTATGACTGGGATGAAGAAAGGAGCTGGTGAAAACCCGTTCGCGGACGATTCGTCGACCGAATCGAAGACCGATACAGCGCCCGAGGCTGAGGAACCAGCACCTGAGCAGGACGATGAGGGTGGTTCGAACCAAGCCGAGGACGAAGACGAAAAACAGTCTCGCCAACAGATCCAGATTCCATACAAATTCCGCCGCGACGGCGTCCAAGACGGCCGTGACCGGGTTCCGCTGTTCTTGCAGAAGGAGACGAAAGTCGCGGAGCGAGACGCCCTCCGAGAGTTCGAAGACCGGTTCGAAGAGAACGTCTCGCTCACCGACCTCCGTGAAGCGCTCATGAAGGTTGGACTGCAACACCTCGACGAAACGGAAGAGTGCCTCGAAGAGTGGGGCTACGGGATGACCTTCGACTAGCTGAAGACCGGTTCGAAGAGAACGTCTCGCTCACCGACCTCCGTGAAGCGCTCATGAAGGTTGGACTGCAACACCTCGACGAAACGGAAGAGTGCCTCGAAGAGTGGGGCTACGGGATGACCTTCGACTAGCTGAAAAAGGCGCTCACAGACTGTCAGATAGCAAAAACCGACAGCCTACAGGGATTGGTCACAGTTCGAATCCTTGACCGGTCGAATGATTTCTCGATACTAAGCAACAAGGGTCGCTCGTTAGTGGCTCGTTCTAAGGACCAAGAGTTTCGGAATTAGGACAGATATAACATCGAAATACAAATTTTAATTGGCTCATTGTCCCTGTGAGACAACGAGACTTAGCACTCGGGGCGAGAAAACCAGTGGGTAGTGGATATATCTAATATCGCTATACAGAATTTAAAATCGTAGACTACCTGAGAAACGCCGCGTCGTTGCAACAGCGACACGCAGAACGGCGAGTCGTACCCCAACGACTACCATTAGAAGTAGAGTCTTTCTCAGATGGCTACCGACTAATGGTGTATCGCTCAGGGCTGAAAAACCGCGATCACGGGGGCTCTTCGCTCGCGTCGACAGGCGACGCGCGGACGCGGGACACAGAAGACGAATCCCGTGTTCACGCTCGCAGAGCGTCGTGTGGTGAACGGGTTGTAATCTTGGCGAAAGCCGAGAGTGAGCGACGACTACCCGAAAGGATTCAAGAGTCGCTTCCGGCGTACCCCATCAATACACGGGGGGAGGTTCTCTGCCAGACATGTAACGTGTTGACTCGAAGATTGAGTGGTTAAGAAGTCCGCAACCCGACACTGTCTTGTTCGGTTCTATTAGCTCTATGTGGAGGGCCATTAGGATTAAGTAAATTGTATATAATTACAAATCGATGACCGTAGTTTCTCAACTGCGCGTCAGGAACGCGGTGGACGACTGCTCTGGACCTCCGACCGCGCAATCGAAGCATTATGACACACTCAAATCGGCGGAAGACACGGACCGAACAGTCACCCGATAGTCGGCTCACACCGACGCGACGGCAGTTCTTGCAGGCGACCGGAATGGCTGCAGTAGCCGTGGGGGTTAGTTCACAGTCCGGTGCCGCGGCAGCGACGAATGCGCCAAGCGCCCCGGGTCGAATCTCGAACCTCGCGGCGTACCTCGAAGACCCCGAGAAAGTCGCGGAGAACGTCGAGCCGACTCACGTCACGAGCGCCGTTCCCTACGAGTCCGTGCGCGCTGCTCGGACGGCGGACGAGCCGTTTACGGAAATCGAATCGCGATTCGCGGAGTCGGAGTACGTCCAACTACTCAACGGGGAGTGGCAGTTCGCGTTTCACGGGAAGCCTGCCGACGTTCCCGACTCGTACGACGGCCTTGCGAGCGACGAGTGGGGCTCGATAGACGTCCCCGGTGTCTGGCAGACGCAGGGGTACGGCGAGCGGATTTACGCGAACAACGCCATCACGTGGGAAGCCTACGAACCGAATCAGGACGGCGATTTGGTTCCAAACGAGGACGGGACCGTCGACGTTCCGGGCGTCGACGACGACGGCCTCAACCCCGTCGGCACGTACCGGCGGTCGTTCGCAGTTCCAGAAACGTGGGACGGGCGTGAGACGTTCCTCCACTTCGAAGGCGTCAAGCAGGCCTTCTTCGTGTGGGTCGACGGCGAGTACGTCGGCTTCCGGACGGGGTCGATGACGCCCGCCGAGTTCGACGTCAGCGACCACGTCGAGGCCGGAGGAGACCACCAGGTCACGGTTCAGGTGTACCACTGGTCCGACAGCGAGGCGCTGGAGACCATCGACATGTTCCGGTACGCCGGCATCTTCCGGAGCGTCTACTTGTTCGCGACGCCGGCGGTACACCTCAGGGACTTCTACGCGCGCACCGACCTCGACGACGACTACGAGGACGGCGAACTTCGTATCGACGCCGAGATAGCGAACTACGGCGATGCTCCGGCCGGGGAGTACGTGGTTCGCGCGCACCTCTACGAGACCGCCCGCACGAAACCGGGCCGCGGACCACCGCGCGGAAAAGGTGCGAACGCGGCAGGCGGAAACGGCGGGAAGGAAAAGGGGAACGAGGCATCCCGGAGCCGCGGCCCGCCGGACGACGCGGGTCCCGGCGGCCGGCCGCCCCGCGGGCGTAAGGTCACGACTCTCTCGTCGACCGCGACCGTGGACGAAAACGGTGCGGTGGTCTCGCTCGATGCCGACGTACCGAACCCCGCGAAGTGGTCGGCCGAACAGCCGAACCTCTACCAGCTCGTGTTGGAACTCGTACCCGCGGGCGGCACGCCAACGGAGGCGATGCTGGAGAAGGTCGGTTTCCGGACCTACGAGACGACCCGCGGACGACACGGTGCCGAGGTTCTGGTCAACGGTGAGTCGGTCGATATTCAGGGCGTGAACCGCCACGAGACCGACCCGGACTTCGGGCGAACGGTCCCGATCGAGCGCGTTCGGGAGGACATCGAGACGATGCGGCAGTTCAACATCAACGCGGTCCGGACGTCCCACTACCCGAACGACCCGTCGTTGTACCGACTCGCGGACGAGTACGGCCTCTACCTGCAGGACGAAGTCTGCGTCGAGTCCCACTGGTGGCAGGGACTGCTCGCCAACACCGAAGTCTACCACGACCAGGCGGTCGCGCAGTTCCGCCGAATGGTGCTTCGAGACCGCAACCACGCCTCGGTCTTCAGTTGGTCGACCGGCAACGAGGCGGGGACCGGTGCCGAGCACATCGAGATGGCGTCGCTCGCGGCCGACTCTGACGAGTTCATCCCCGAGGATACCGCCGATGTCAGCGGCGTCGAGACCGTCGAGTCGTTCGACGGGGACGTAGAGGGGGTAGCCCCTGACCGCATCCTCTATCACCAGCCGAACGGCGGCGGCTGGAACGTCGAGTACAGCGACATGCTCGGGCCTCGGTACGCCGATATCGGTACCTTGCTGTCGGTCGGTGACGGGTCGTACATCGGCGACGGGCTCCGCCCCGTAGTGATGGGCGAGTACAACCACGCGATGGGCAACAGTCTGGGGCTCGTACACGAGATGTGGAACGAGTACATAAAGCCGCCCGTCCGGGAGGCGACTGACCGGACGGGGTCCGAGAACCCCGGCGTGCTCGTCGGTTCGCCGGCTGTCGTCCCCGGACCGGACGCCGCACCGGGAGGCAACACCGACGGAGCCATCGAACTCGGCGCGGGCGACGCGATCGAGATTCGACGCGACGCCGAACTCGAACACGGCGGCGAGTTCACGGTCGGCGCGACGATTTCCGTCGACGAGGGGACCGCAATGGACGCCGACGTTCCCATCGTCGTCGACGACGGCAGGTACGCGCTGGCGGTTTCGGACGGCGAAATCCAGTTCTCGGTCGGAGGCGGTGAGAGCACGGTCTCAGCTCCGGTCCCCGACAGTGGTCTCGACGGCTGGACGACCGTCGTCGGCGTCGCCGATTCCACCGAGCTCGAAATCTACGTCGACGGCGCGCTCGCGGGCGAGTCGAGTCACACCGTCTCGGGCCTTCGCGCCGGGGAGGAGCCGATTCGAATCGGCGGCGAGGCCGCCCTCGCGGTCGACGGCCTCGGCATCTACGACCGCGCTGTGAACTCCGACGAGACGAGCGATGCCGATGGCGAACTGAGGGACGGCGCAACCGTCGCGTACGATTTCGCCGACCTGCTGCGAGACAAGAGTCTCGTCGGCGGGTTCATCTGGGACTGGGTCAACCAGGACCTGAACGACACCGCGGCGGACGGCGAGGCGTTCCAGTTCTACCACAGCGACGGTCCCGACGGGGCGTTCTGTCTCAACGGATTGGTCTGGTCCGACAGAGACCCACAGCCCGAGCTGTGGCAACTCAAACACTGCCACCAGCCGGTCGGTGTCGCCGACGCCGACGTCGCGGCGGGAGAGGTGTACATCTCGAACCGGTACAACTTCACGTCGCTCGACGGCGTCGAGGGGCGGTGGGAACTGACCGCCGACGGCGAACCGCTCCGCTCCGGTGACTTCGGTGTCGACATCAGCCCGGGAGAGACCCGCCGCGTCAGCCTTCCCGTCGAAGCGCCGTCCAATCCCGGGGCCGGCGTCGAGTACCGACTGACGGTGCGGTTCACGCTGGCGGAAAGCACCACGTACGCCGATGCCGGCCACGAAATCGCGTTCGAGCAGTTAGCGGTTCCCGTCGACGCGCCCGAACCGGAGACCGCGTCACTCGATTCGATGGGGCCGCTCTCGGTCGACGAAGGCGGCGATATCACCGTCTCCGGTGACGGCTTCGAGTACGTCGTTGCTGACGACGCGGGGACGCTGTCGTCGATGGCGTACGAGGGAACCGACCTACTCGAACGCGGCCCGCTGTTCAATTCGTGGCGCGCCCCGGTCATGAACGAGATTCAACAGTGGGGGAGCGCCCCCGCGCTCTCGTGGTACGAGGCGGGGCTCGACGAACTGACGCACTCCGTCGAGTCGGTCGGCGTCGAGCGCCGCGACGAGTCGCTCGTCGAGGTCGCAGTCGAGGGCTTCGCCGAAGGCGCTGAGCCGGCGCGTCGGCTGGCGACCCCGGACCGCTCCGAACACGACAACGACGGCGTACTCACGGGGGAGGCCGGAATCGTCACCGGTGCCTCCGGGCAAGCCGTCGAGTTCACCGACGACGGCTCGCTCTCGCTGGGGCGGTCCGAGAGCCTCGACGTCACCGACGCGGGACTCACAATCGAGTTCTGGGTCCGCCCCGGCGAGCCGCAGGAGGGTGGCGCGGCGCAGGTCTACGTCTCGAAGGGCGGACGGCAGTATCTCCTCAAGCGCCGCGAGAGCGGTCGTGACGGGTATCTGGAGTTCGTGTTCAACGCCGACGGCTGGCACGTCGCCGACGGGCCGGTGCCGGACGACTGGGCGGGTGGCTGGCACCACGTTGCGGGCGTCTGGGACGGCAGCGAGATGACGCTGTTCGTCGACGGGGAGCGACTCGGAACCGGGTCCTACGAGGGGACGCTTCAGCACGTCGACGCGCCGACGCAGGTCGGGTCGAGCGTCGCCGACGGTACCGCGCTGGACGAGGTGCGAATCTACGACCGCGCGCTCGCCGAGGACGAACTCGGTTCGCTCGCCGCGGACACACCGCTCGACGGCGCTGTGGCGTGGTTGCCGCTCGACGAGTTCAACAGTGTCGGGGATGCGAACGGCCCGGGCTTCGCCACCAGCTACCGCTACCGCATCTACGGAAGCGGCGACGTAGCTCTCGATGTCGAGGCCCGTCCCAACGAGGGGCTTCGCGAGACGGTAGACGGCTGGCTTCCGAAAGCCGGCGTCCAACTCGAACTCCCCGAGCGATTCGACGACTTCGAGTGGTACGGACGCGGCGAACTGGAGACCTATCCCGACCGCAAGTGGGGTGTTCCAATCGGCCGCTACGAGGGAACCGTGGACGAACAGTACGTCCCGTATCTCCCCCCGACCGACAACGGGAACAAGGCACAGACGCGGTGGGCGACGCTCTCGGACGGTGAGGTGTCGCTCCTCGGAACGTTCGGCGAGGGGAACGCCAACGTCAGCCTCGAACAGTGGGCGAATCTCGCGGCGGCCGAACACCAGTACGAACTGGAGGACCGCGGGTCCGTCGGGTTCAACCTCGACCACCGCGTGACCGGCCTCGGCGGAACGCCGACCGAGCCGCTCGACCGGTATCAGGTCCCGGTCGAGTCCACCGCGTTCAGCGTCGTCCTTCGGCCGTTCGATTCCGACGACGACGATCCGATGGCGCTGGCGAACCGACGGCTCCCCGACCCGCAGGAGTAGCCCCCGAACCGACGTCTCGAATTTTTTCATCTGCGAGGCCCCGTTGAACCTTCTTTCGCAGTTTGTCCTGCCGAATCCGTCCCTGTCTGACAACGGGTACTGTCGTGCGAACGTCCGGGGTTCCGAGAGCCCCAAACAAACGTCGAGGGGCCGAGAACCATTTACATAATCCGAACGCCGGTCGCTCTCACGACAGTGTCGAAGACGGGTTTACAGAGCTATGTCTGTAATCAAACCGGGGTTAACACCCTATATCTGTATAATGTGAACACATAGCATTGTAGCCATTTACATAATGTAAGATGATGATTGTCTGATGTGGAGCGCGAACGACGGGCCGCCTGTCGGGTGCGTCGTCGGACGAGTCGCGGAAGCCCGTTCCCCGCCGGGGCGTCGAATCGGGAGTTCCGATTGGGCGAGTCTAAATGTTTAATATGTTTCGCAAGAGACGTTTCGACTGTCGACATGAGTAGCGACAGAAACTACGAGCGAGAGTTCGTACGCACGTTCTTCACCTCGCCGACCGCGGTCGGCGGCGAGAACTCGGCGAAGATGTTGCAGAGCGCGGCACAACTGCGGGGGATGCAGGCCCCCGACACGTGGATTCCGGACAACGAAGACGCCACGGCACCGTCGATGCGCGACGAGGGCGTCCAGAACCTCGTCGAGGTCGTCTCCGAGCACGGCGCGGAGTTCCCCGGCGAGATTCACCCCCGCGTCGTGTGGCACCGCGACGACCCCACGACCCGGTACGAGGGCTTCAAGCAGATGCTCGAAATCACCGACCCCGAGAACGGGGCGGTCGAACACATCGACGGCTTCGTCATCCCCGAGGTCGGCGACCTCGACGACTGGAAGAAAGCCGACGAGTTCCTCACCATCATCGAGAACGAACACGGCCTCGACGAGGGAAGCCTGTCGATGTCGGTCATCATCGAGAGCGGGGAGGCCGAACTCGCGATGAGCGACCTCCGCGCGGAGAAGGGCAAGCCGTCCAACAACCTCGAACGACTGTTCCTCCTCGTCGACGGGCAGGTCGACTACACGAAGGACATGCGCGCCATGACGCCGACCGGCGAGCTTCCGGCGTGGGCCGAACTCCGGCACAACACCTCTCGCGGCGCGAGCGCCGCCGACTGCATCGCCGTCGACGGCCCCTACGACGACATCCGCGACGTGGAGGGCTACCGCGAGCGCATGGTCGAGAACCGCGCCATGGGGATGACGGGTATCTGGGCGCTCACGCCCGGACAGGTCGTCACCGCCAACGAGGCACCCCTGCCGCCGAAGACCGGCAGTTGGCTCCTCGAACTCGACGACGACGAAATCGAACTCGACGACGAGGACGGCCGTCAGGTGTACGACGGCGACGAACTCTCGCTCGAACAGGTCGGCGACGACAGCTACGTGCTCCGCGTCGACGGCGAGGAACTGGAGTGCGACGGCGAGGAACTCCACGAGGAACTCCTCGACCTGACCACCTACGTCCCGAGCATGGACGACATCGTCGACTCCATGGAGGAGTTCGAGGCGGCCAAGGAGGCCGGCAAGGGCGCGATTGCGATGACACAAGCGACGACGCTGGTCATCGATGACGTTGAGGTCGACATCGCTAAGGACCGCATGTGGGACGAGGCGACGTATCAGGCCGCGATGACGCCGGTCGCCCTGTTCCAAGACGTGTACGAGCACCGTCCGGACCAGCACGACGCGCTCGAAGAGATGTACGGCGCGGACATCGTCGAGCGCGCGATGGCAGTCGGGACAGACGACTAACGCAGCCAGCCGGTCAGCCAGACACGCACAACCAACCCGCGTCTGTCCTTTTGGCGTCCGACGTCCCCGAAACGGGGGTGTCCGCCTACGAGAGCTCCGCTTCTAACGACTCGACCGCGCTCAGCAGTTCGTCGGCGAACTCGCGTTCGAGCCGCGTCATGTCAACCTGATACTTCGGCCCGCCGACGCTGAGTCCGCCGACGATGCGCCCGTCGCCGTCGTGGACCGGCGCGCCGATGGCGATGAGGTTCGGCGCGAACTCCTCGTCGACGACGGCGTACTTTTGGGTGGCGATTTCGTCCAGCGCGTCGAACAGTTGGTCGGAGTTCGTAATCGTCCCCTCGGACTCCCTCGGCAGCCCCCAGTAGTCGATAATCGACTCGACCTCGTCGCGGTCCAGTTCCGCGAGGATGGCCTTCCCCGCGGCCGTGTTGTGCAGGTGATACTCCGACCGGTAGCGGATGCCGTTCGCGTCCCGCCCCTCGTCGGTCGACGAGCCGTAGCACATGAGCAGCCGGCCGTGTTCGAAGACGGTGAAGTTCGCCTCTTGACCGGTCGCGCGGGCCAGTTCGTCGACGACGCGTTCGACGACCTCGTCGCTCGGGTACCGGTGTCTCGCACGCTCGCCCAACAACGCCACCCGGAAGCTGACGTGGTAGACGCCGTCGCGTTTGACCAGATACCGACTCTCCAAGAGCGTGTTGAGGTGGCTGCAGATAGAACTCTTCGAACTGTCGACCATGGAGTCCAGCTCGGCGAGCGTGAGACCGTCGTGTTCGAGAATGAGGCTGAGAATCTCCAACGAGGCCTGGGTCGTCTTGAGCCGTCGCCCGGTCACGTTCTCGATCATACATCGACTATTATCATGATGGTTGATAACTGTTGCCATAATGTAAATCAACTGAACTGGCCAGCAAGCCCCACTAATTCGGGCATGTTTCTCCACGATTTCTTCGGGAACAAACGCAGCACCGCGACGAACGCGGACGCCGAGAAGTTTCAGGCGGCCAGTCCGGGCGTGAGTGAATCGAGGCGCGTCTCCGTCGTCGCGTTTCAACGATGCGAGCGCGTTCGGTGTCCCGTCGCGACTGTTCGTTCGCGCGTCAAATCGCCCGCGACCGTTTCACCCAACCGATGCGCGTGATGGCCTCCGCTCCGAGTTGTCCGAGGAGGCTCGCGGCTTCGAGGTCGTGTTCCTCGAACGCGTTGACGACCACGTCGCCGGCGCTGAGCACCCCGTGGCTCCCGATGGGGACGTACAGCCCCGACCGGAGCGAGCCCCGACTGTGGTCGTCTTCGGTGTGCTCGTGGTTCGCGTGGATGACCGGTTCGCCCGTCCGGTACGTCCGCGCGGCCGGCGTGTCCTCGCTGACCGAGTAGTTCGGGCGGTCGCCGGCGCGTTCCAGACACTCTTCGGTCGCCTCGATAGTCTGGAGCATGCTCCGGTTCTCGTCGACCAAGCGGACGGTCGTGTTGACGAGACCGAGGACGTTCTTCGCCGCGTCGGCCAGAATCTCCGCGACCTCCGCCTTCGAACTCGCGTTCCGTAGCTCCTGACTCGTCCGCCGGAGAATCTCGATGCGCTGTTCCTGTCGCTTCGTGTCGGTCACGTCCTGTACGACGCCGTGGAGGGTGACCGTCCGACCGTCTTCGACCAGCGGTTCGCACGCCAGCCGTATCGACCGCTCGGTCGTTCGCTCGCTCGCGTACTGCACGTCGATAGAGAAGGACTCGCCGTGTTCGATAGCGTCGGCGAGGCGGCCCATCACGCCGTCGCGGTCGGCCTCGGCGTACTGGTCGACGACGTCCGAGACGGTCGGCGTCGCCGACGCGTCGAACCCGTGTATCCGCTTTGCCTCGTCGCTCCACCACAGTTCGTCGCTCGACACGTCGTACGACCACACGCCGATGCCGGTCAGTCGCTGGAGGCTGGCGAGCAGTTGGTCGACCTCCGTTTCGGACGCTGCCGGGACAGCGCGTGCCACGTCAGTTTGGTTCCAGTTCGGTGACCTGACCATGAATGTGGTTACGTACCAAGGACGTGAATATAAATCCCCACCTCGGCCGTCGCGGGCGGTTCGGGGGACGAGAACGCGTCGCAACACCAGAGGATTTAATCCGTGCGTATGTGTACCATTGATGATGGCAGTCGAAGACATTCTCGACTCCCCTCGGGGAGGAGAGACATCGGCGACGACGCTAGACTTGGACCGGCCGGACGTGGCGGCGTACTCCGCGTTGGCGTCGGAGTTACGGGGCCGCGTCGACGGTGACGTGAAGTTCGACGAGTACGCGCAGGTGCTGTACGCGACCGACGGCAGTATCTATCAGGCGCGACCCGCGGGAGTCGTCGTGCCGAGGGACGCCGACGACGTGCGCGCCGCCGTCGAGACGGCGACGAGTCACGGCGTCCCCGTTCTGCCACGCGGAACGGGGTCATCGCTGGGCGGCCAGACCGTCGGCCGGGGCTGCGTCGTCGTCGATTTCACGAAGTACATGGACGACATCGTGGATATCGACCCGGAGGCGAAGCGCGCGACCGTCCAGCCGGGATGCGTCCAAGACCACCTCGACGCCGCGCTCGCCGACCACGGACTGAAGTTCGCGCCGGACCCAGCTTCGTCGAACCGCTCGACCGTCGGCGGCGGTATCGGCAACAACTCGACCGGCGCGCATTCGGTCCGCTACGGCATCACCGACGCCTACACCGAGGAGTTACAGGTGATTCTGGCCGACGGGTCGCGGATTCACACCCGCGAGGTCGTCCTCGACGGCGACGAGTACGAGTCGATTCTCGCCCAAGGCGACTTGGAGGCGGACATCTACCGGACGGTTCGGGGCCTCGTCGAGAACCACGAGTCAGAAATAGAGAACAGATATCCGTCGCTCAAGCGCTCGGTGTCGGGGTACAACCTCCAGAAGGTCATCTACGAGAACGACGACGGCGAGGAGGTCATCAACCTCTCGAAGCTGTTCGTCGGCGCGGAGGGGACTCTCGGCGTCATCGTCGAGGCAACCGTCTCGCTCGTCACCAAACCGGACGAGACGGCGCTCGCGCTGTACTGCTTCGACGACCTCGTCGAGGCGATGGAGGCCGTTCCCGAAGCCCTCGAATTCCCCGTCAGCGCCGTCGAACTCATGGACGACGAGGTGTTCCGCCTCGCCCGCGAGTCTGAGGGCTACGCCGAGTACGCCGAACCCATCCCGGAGGGTGCGAAGGCGGCGCTGATGCTGGAGTGGGACGACGAACTCGTCGACGACTTCGAGGCCGCGGTCGCCGACACGAACGCCCACTTCGTCGACTCCGGCGCGGCGTTCGACGTGCTCGAAGCCTACTCCGAGGAGAGCCAAGGCCGACTGTGGAAGCTCCGCAAAGCCGCGATTCCGCTGTTGATGAGCCTCGAAGGCGACCCGAAACCCTACCCGTTCATCGAGGACGCGACCGTCCCGCCCGAGGAACTCGCGGAGTACGTCCAGAAGTTCGAGGACGTGCTGGAGGACCACGGCACGTCCGCCGCGTACTTCGCCCACGCCGGGTCGGGGACGCTCCACATCCGCCCCATTCTGAATCTCAAAGAGAACGAGGGCATCGAGAAGATGCACTCCATCACCGACGACGTGACCGACCTCGTCGTCGAACACCACGGGGCCTTCTCGGGCGAGCACGGCGACGGGATGGCCCGGACCGAGTTCAACCCGAAGATGTACGGGCCCGAACTCTGGGGCGCGTTCAAGGAGCTGAAGACGGCGTTCGACCCCGACTGGGTGTTCAATCCCGGCAACGTCGTCTACCGAGACGGACCCTCGGACCCCGGACCGGACAGCGACCGCGGCGTCGGCGCGGACATGCGCGAGAACCTCCGGTACGGTCCGGACTACCAGTCCGTCGAGCCCCAGACCGACCTCGACTTCTCCGACGAGGGGGGGTTCTCGCACCTCGTCGAACTCTGTAACGGTTGCGGCACCTGCCGACAGACCGACTCGAACACCATGTGCCCGACCTACCGCGCGTCGAAGGAGGAAGTCCAGACGACTCGCGGGCGCGCGAACATGCTCCGGGCCGCCATCTCGGGCGAACTCCCCGAGGACGAACTGTACTCCGAGCGCTTCCAGACCGAGGTGCTGGACCTCTGTGTCGGCTGTAAGGGCTGTCAGAGCGACTGCCCGACCGGCGTCGACATGGCGAAGCTGAAGTCCGAGGTGAAACACCAGTACCACCAAAAGGAGGGCACCAGCCTCCGCTCGCGGGTGTTCGGCAACATCGACACGCTGTCCGAACTCGGAAGCAAACTGGCCCCGCTTTCGAACGTCGCCGCGGAGCTACCGGGAAGCCGCCTCCTGATGGAGAAGGTCCTCGGCATCGCCAGCGAGCGCGAACTGCCGACGTTCAGCAGCGAGTCGCTGGAAGAGTGGTTCGAGGCCCGCGGCGGGTCGTCGGTGTCGCCCGCCGACGCCCGAGGGAAGGTGCTTCTGTTCCCCGACACCTACACCAACTACAACTACCCCGAACCGGGGAAAGCCGCCGTCGAGGTCCTCGAAGCCGCGAACGTCCACGTGCGGATTCCGAGCGACCTCGAATCGAGCGGTCGCGCCGCGTTCTCGATGGGGATGCTCGACACGGCCCGCGACCGGGCACGACACAACGTCGGGCGGCTCCGCCCCTACGTCGACGACGGCTGGTCGGTCGTCTTCGTCGAGCCCTCCGACGCGGTGATGTTCCAAGACGAGTATCTCGACCTCCTCGACGGGACGGCCGTCGAACTCGTCTCGGGGTCGGCCTACGGCATCATGGAGTACCTCGACGTCGTTCGCGCCGACGAGCACCTCGACTTCGACGCCCCCGCCGAGACGCTGACGTACCACGGACACTGCAACCAGAAGGCGACGAACAAGGACCACCACGCGGTGGGCGTCCTGCGTCGCTCCGGTTACGCCGTCGACCCGCTCGACTCCAGTTGCTGCGGGATGGCCGGGTCGTTCGGCTACGAGGAAGAGCACTACGAACTCTCGAAGGGCATCGGCGAAATCCTGTTCGGTCAGGTCGACGAGAGCCCCGGCGACGTCGTCACGGCACCCGGCGCGTCGTGTCGCTCCCAACTCGGCGACAGACCCGGCGAGTCCCGCCCGCCACACCCCATCGAGAAGATGGCCGAAGCCCTCGACTGACCACGTCACCGACACCCGATAGCCTGACGCACTCCCCCGCGAACCACAAGGCCCGACGCGACTCACGAACCAGCACCGAACCCGCCGCTTTGCACCCGCGGCGACTCCTCGTTTCGAAGGCTCCCGCCCGCGGAGCCGAAGTTCACGACCGGCGATACTTATTACTGACAGCAGCGGGTGCGTAGAGACGACGATGCTAGACGTACTGGAGACCGTCGAACTCTCGACCGCGTTTTTCGCCTCGCTCGGCGCGCCGGGACTGTTGCTCGTGGCGTTCCTCGAATTCTTCTTGCTGCCCGTCCCGCCGGACTTGGTGCTCGTTCCCCTTTCGGCGACGAACCCCGAGTTCGCGCTCCTGTACGCGGTCGTCGCCACCGTCGGGTCGGTGTCGGCGGGGCTGGTCGGCTTCCTCATGGGCAAGAAGGGCGGCCGACGCGCGCTGGACTCGCGGTTCGCTGGCGAGCGGATTCACAAGGTGGAGCGCTACTTCGAGCGTTCGGGGTTCGCGACGGTCGCGTTCGGGGCGTTCGCGCCGATTCCGGAGGGGTACGAACTGCTCTCTATCGGGTCGGGCGTGTTCGACCTCGACCTCCGGACGTACCTCGCGGCGTCGGTGCTCGGCCGCGGCGGGCGGTACGCGCTCGAAGCGATACTGGCGGTCTACCTCGGCGAGGCCGCCCGGTCGCTCTCCGAGGTCGACGTGTACTCGATTATCGGCGTCGCCACCGCGGTCGTCCTCGTCGCGTACGCCGTACGCAGTCGGTGGTTTTCGGAGCCGTCTGCGGACCCGATGCAGTAACTCGACGGCGCTCAGTCGGCGACCTCGTCGCCGCTCCGCCACTGGTCGATGACTTCGAGGAGGACCTCGGTTTCGAGGTCGTCGTTCCGCCAGTCGCCGACCGCGTCGGTCAGGCCCGTCGCGTCGACGACGTTCTCCTCGTTCGCGTAGGCCGCGATGGGGTTCTCGACGACGAACGGAATCATCATTTTGTTGTCCTCGTGTTCGAGCATGTGGCAGTGCCACGGGAACTGTCCGGTGTACCCCTCGAACGTGGCGATTATCCGCACGCGCTCGTTGGGGTCGACCCGGACGGTGTCCTTCGGCCCCAGTTCGTTCGGGTCCGGGGGTTGGGTCCCGTCGGGCCCGCGGCCGATGACCCGGAACGTGACGAGATGCAGGTGAATCGGGTGCCGACCGCCCGACTCGTTCTGCAGTTCCCATATCTCGGTCGACCCGAGTTGCGGGTAGACCGGCGCGCCCTCGTCGCCGAAGACGTGGCCGTTCAGGGTGTACTTGATGAAGTCGTTCTCCATGTCGACTTCGGTCCCGAGCGTCATCTCGCGGGTCACCCGCGCGTCGCTCTCGTCGTACGAGGCCGGCGCGGGCAGCGACAGGGCCGTCGGGTCGGCGCTCGCGTCTTCGGGCGGCGTCGACGGGTCTGAAACGCGGAACTGTACGAGGTCGGTCAGTTCGGGACCCATGTCCGCGCCGTTGGTGAGCGTGAGCGTCTCGCCCGCGTGGTCGGAGAAGTCCACGACGAGTTCGCCGCGCTCGAAGGGCGTGAGCAGGAGCGAATCGAGGTCGCCGCTCGGCCCGATGGGGACGACGGATTCGAGGAAGCCGTGACCGGGCGCGAACTGATACATCGTCGGGACGCCCGACCCGCTTTCGTTCTCGAACTGGAGGTCGAACGACCGGTGGTTCGCGCCGTTCACGACGCGGAGGCGGTACCGCCGCGGTTCGACCTCGACGTACGGCCACACGGCTCCGTTGACGACGGCCGTGTCGCCGAGAAACGCCGAGACGAACTCCTCGGGGTAGTACAGCGAGCCGTCGTCGTTGAACTCCTTGTCCTGCAACAGAAGCGGGATATCGTAGTCGCCCGACGGCAGACCGAGTTCGCGCTCGGCGTCGGTCGTAATCGAGTAGAGACCGAGGAGCCCGGCGTAGCCGTTGAGCCGGGTGATACCCAGCGTGTGGTCGTGGTACGTCGAGGTCGTTCGCCCCTGTTCCATCGGGAGTTCCTGCCACTCCGATTCGAACCGCGGCCCCTCGACCCCGCCCGGCGAGGTCCACATGTCGGACTGTCCGTCGCTCGCGGGGGCGACTTCGAGGCCGTGGAAGTGGGTGACGGTCCGGACCTCCGGGACCGGGCCGTCGTAGCCGGCGTGGTTCTCCGACGTCGTGCCGCCGATTCGCTCGTCGACGGGAAAGAGATGCTCGCTGGGGAGGTCGCTGTTGTCGAATCGAACGTGGACCGGACTCCCGGCGTCCGCCTCGATGGTCGGCCCGGGGTACGACCCGTCGAACCCCCAGACCGTCGTCTCCGGCAGGTCCGGGTGGAGCTGTTGGGTGAACTCGGAGACCGAGATCTCGTAGGCGTCCGCGCCGTCTCGCTGTCCGTCGGGCTCTCGAACCGACGGAATCGGGAGCGGTTGCACGAACTTATCCAACGCCGGTGACGCCGCCGACACGTTCGTCGTCGTCTGCGGGAGCGTTCCGGCGATGCCGAGGGCTGCGCCTGTCTGTAGAAACCGCCGCCTAGACCATTCTGTCATGATGGACCCTGAACTACGACTTGGGAGTTATTATATTAAAACTTCTGAATGTCCGAGTCAGGCCCGAGAACGCTGTTCGAGAGGCTGGAGGACGCGTTGGTCGACGGAGGTTCGAGGGGGAACGGAGAAGGTGCGGGGAGGGCCAATCGTCTCGTCGTCCCGTTAGTTCGTTCGCCGGCGCGCGAGGAAGACCGAGCCGAGCACGAGCGCGACGAGCGCGACCGAGACACCGAACCCGGGAACGGGCGTGTCCGTCGTGGTCGTCACGGACGTGTCCGTCTCGGGGGTCGCCGTCTCGGGCGCTCCGTCACCCGAGTCGTCGTCCGACCCGTCGTCATCGTCGTCCGAGTCGTCGTCTGAGTCGTCCCCATCACTCGAGTCGTCACCGCCGTCGTCACCGTTGTCGTCGTCGGTGTCCTCATCGTCGCCGTCGTCCGGGGAGTCAGTGGACTCGGGCGTGTCGGAACTCCCGTCGTCTGTGTCGTCGTCATCACCACTCCCGTCGTCGTCATCGTCATCGTCATCTCCACCGCCGCCACCGCCGCCACCGCCGGCGACTCCGTCGGAACCGACTGTGAGCGACTCGACGCCGTCGACGTCCATCTCCGTGCCGTCGGCGTCGAACTGCGCGAACCCGTCGAGTTGGTACGAGGCGTCTTCGTCCACGTCCTCGCCGGCGGTCACGCGGTACTGGAGCGTGACGTTCTCTCGGTCGCCGTAGGTGGCGAACAGTTCGTCGTTGGCGTTCCGCACGCCGGAGAAGTCCGCGCCGTCGTCGTCGACGAGTTCGACCGACGCGAAGCCGGGGTTGAACTCCTCGACGAGCGTGAAGTTCGTCGTCTCGTTCCCGGTTATTTCGACCGAGACGACGGTCGATTCACCGGGTTCGAGCGTCGTGTCGTCTGCCGAGCGAGTGAGGTCCCAACCGTCGTCGGACCCGCTTTGAACGTCGAGTTCGTCGGTGCCGCCGGTCGTCAGCTCCGACCCGTTCACGTCGGTGAAGCCGTCGAACTGGTACGCCGTGGCGGCGCCCGCGTCGTCGCCCGCGGTCACTTCGTAGACGAGGGTGACGTTCTCGCGGTCGCCGTAGGTAGCGAACAGCTCGTCGTTGGCGTCGCGGACGCCGGAGAAATCAGCCCCGTCGTCGTCGACGAGTTCGACTGACGCGAACGCGGGATTGAACTCCTCGATGATGGTGAAGTTCGTCGCCTCGTCCCGGTCGACCTCGACCCGTACCGTGGTCGATTCGCCGGGCGCGAGGGATTCGTCATCGACCGACCGAACCGCGCCGGAGTCGCCGTCCGACGCCTGCACGCTGATTTCGCCGGACCCGCCGGTCGCGGACTGCGAGCCGTTCGCGTCCGCGAAGCCGTCGAACTCGTAGACCGTGCCGGCCGTCGCGTCGTTGTCGGCGGTCACCTCGTAGACGAGCGTGGCCAACTCCCGCTCACCGTAGGTGGCGAACAGTTCGTCGTTGGCGTCGCGGACGCCGGAGAAGTCCGCGCCGTCGGCATCGACGATTTCGACCGAGCCGAACGCCGGGCTGAACTCCTCGACGAGCGTGAAGTTCGCCGCCCGGTCGCGGTCGACGGCGACCCAGACGGTCGCCGACTCGCCGGGCGCGAGCGTCGCGTCGTCGACCGACCGAATCACGCTCGACCCGCCGTCGGTCGAGACGCTGATCTCCCCGTCGCCGGTGGTCGTGGCTCGGGTGTCTTCGAGACCGAAGTCGCCGTAGCCGGTGAGCTCGTGGGTCGTCGCATTCGCCGAGTCGGCGGCGGTCACGCGGTACTGGAGCGTGACGTTCTCTCGGTCGCCGTAAGTGGCGAACAGTTCGTCGTTGGCGTCGCGGACGCCGGAGAAGTCCGCGCCGTCGTCGTCGACGAGTTCGACCGACGCGAAGCCCGGACTCAGCGCTTCGACCACGGTGAAGTTCCCCCGCTCGGAGGCGTTTATCTCCACCGTGACGGTGGTGGACTCGCCGGGCGCGAGCGTCGCGTCGTCGACCGTCCGCACGAGGGTCCCGCCGTGAGCGTCCGCGGCGACCGGCGCGACAGCCGCGCCCAGTCCGAGCGAACCGACCACCAAGAGAACTGCCACCACGACGACCGGAAGCGCGTGCCGGAGCTCCGCCGACCGCCCCGGACGTGGAATGTCCGGCCTCATGATGAGCGAGCGGACTGGGATTGTGACGGCCGCTTCGGCTCGTCTCGGCGGGGCGGGGTCGCCGGCGGTGTCTGTTCGACTCGTCGGTCGGGAGACTGGCGTCTCGGGCGCGCGCTACCTCTGGATGCGGATAGCTCGCTCTTGCTGGAAAGCATGCAGTCAGCGTGTGAATCGAAAGCGCCATGCAAATAGTTAACGATTATCTCGGAACGGCCGCGGGTCGGGGGGACCGCGACGCCACTCGCGGGACGCCGCTCGCGGGAGTTCGAGTCCGCTCGGGTCGCTGTCCGGTGTCTCGAACCGCGAATTCGCGCCGGTGTTCCGCCCGTCAGCGGGCGTATTCGACCAGTTCGTCTCGCGCGCGCCGGGCCGCCTCGTCGGGTTCGTCGGGGTAGGTGTACAGTTCGAACGTCGCGAAGCCGTCGTACCCGATGTCGTCGAGCGCACCGAAGACGGGTTCGAAGTCGATATCGCCCTCCCCGGGGATGAGGTGGTAGTGCTTTCCGCCGCGGCCGCCCTCGATGTCTTCGAGGTGGATGCCGGTGATGTGACCGGCGCACTGTCGGATGCTCTCGGCGGGGTCCTCGCCGCAGACGGCGGCGTGGCCGACGTCGAAGTTGACGCCGAGCGCGTCGCTCCCCACGTCGTCGATGAGCGTCAGCACCTCCTCGGTGCACTCGACGAGCAGTTCCGGTTCGAACTCGATACCGAGGTCGACGCCGACGCCTTCGGCGTAGTCGGTGAGTTCGTCGAGCGATTCGAGCAGGTAGTCGTAGGCCTCGCCCGGCGGCGTCCCGGGGAGCGCCGACCCGCTTGCGACGCACGCCGCGGGCGCGTCGACCAGCGCGGCGAAGTCGAGAGCCGCCTTCGTGTACTCGATGCGCCACCGGCGGTCCTCCTCGTCGCCCGAGATGAGCGTCGGGTCGAAAAAGGCCGACGGCGGCGCGTCGTCGTAGTAACCGCACGTCGTGTTCGCGTTGATGTTCGACACGGAGAGTCCGGTCTCGTCCAGCGCGGCCACGACGCGCTCGCGGTCCGTCTCGTCGAAGTCGGCGAGGAACGCGTGCGGTTCGTCCGCCAGTATCTCGACCCCGTCGTAGCCGTGATCGGCGATTCGTCGGATTGCCTCCGGCAGGTCGAAACGCGTGTACGCGTTCGTGGAGAAGGCTAACTGTACCATACGTCGTGGTACAGTCACACATGAATAATTGTTTTGGTACTGCCAACGTCCGAGACGGAGCGCGATGTCTCCGTCGCCGACGCGCCGGACCAGTTCACGACACGTCGAACGCCGACGAGAGGCCGACCGCGGGGACGACGAACGCCGCCGCGACGACGCCCCACGCGGGACTCAGCAGTCCGGCGACCGCTGCGTTCAGCACGACGAGTCCGAGGACGCACGTACCGACCGCGGGGCCGATGGTGCCCGGTCGGGGGTCGGCGTAGGCGGTCAGGAGGTCGCGGCCGGTCCACGCCGCGAACCAGACGAGGAGTCCGCCGGCCACGGCGAGCGTCGCGGAGTCGGCTGGGTCGACGCCGACCGTCGCGGCGGCCGCGACCACCGACCCGACCGCGAGTCCGACGCCGGCTATCCCGACCAGCGCCGCCCGCGAGTCGCCCGCGCCGGTCTCCCGCTCGGCCATGTACGTGACGCCGGCGATGTAGAGCGCGACGACGACCGGAACGAGGTACACCCACGCCGGGACCGTCAGGGCCGTCGGAGCGGAGGGCGACCCCGCGACGACCGCCATGCCGAGGGCGACGTTCGCCCCCCGACAGCCACCCATCGCCGCGAAGCCGAGCGGCGTGTCCTTGAGCGCGCCGTCGTAGAGCGCGACGAGCGTACCGAGGGCGGCGGCGACGAGGCCGGTGGTCGGTCCCCCGGCGGCCGCGGCGACGACGACGCCGGCACAGAGGAGTGCGACGCCGAGATTTCTCGCTCGCGTGCGCGACACGTCCCCCGACGGAATCGGTCGCTCCGGGCGGTGCCGGGCGTCCTCGCCGGCGTCGGCGTAGTCGTTGAGCGTCGTACCCGCCGCGTACAGCAGGACCGAGGCGAGCGCGACGCTGGCGAGCGACGACAGCGGGACCGACGGGCGACCGCCGCTGACCAGTACCGCCCCGAGGATGACGTCGGGCGGCGCGGTGAACAGGTTCGGGGCGCGGACGAGTCTGGCGAGGCTCGAAAGCGAGCGTCGAAGGTCGCCGGCCGCGGGTGTGGCGTTCGTTCGATTCATCGTCGGTCAGTCGCCCGGACGGGGATTCGTGTCCGACTCGGGCGGTCAGGCCCAGCCATGGGCTTCGAGGTACTCCATCGCGGTCCGGGCCGTCTCCGCCGCGGTCTCTTGGTAGGGGTACAGTTCGACCGTGACGTAGCCGTCGTAGCCGGTCGCTTCGACCGCGTCGAGGAAGCCGTCGATGTCCATCGCCCCCTCGCCGAGTTGGGTGTGTTCGTGGGTGCGGTCCGCGGGGATGTCTTCGAGGTGGTAGTGCGGCGTGTAAGGCGCGAGCGTCTCCACCAGTTCGACCGGGTCCTCGCCGACCGAGTAGAAGTGTCCCGCGTCGAAGTTACAGCCGATACGGGGCGAGTCGACCCGGTCGACGAGGTCGAGGAAGTCCTCGGAGGTCTCGATGAGCAGGTGCGGTTCGGGTTCGACCAGCACGTCGACCCCGAGTTTCTCCGCGGCGTCGGCGACCTCGCGGAGGCCCCGGACGAGCGCGTCGAGCGCATCGGCCCGCGACATGCGCTCCGGGACCGGCCCGCCCGGCGGAACCGAGATGCTCTCCGAGCCGAGCGCGGCCGCGGTTGCGAGCGCGTTCTTCGTGTGCTCGACCCGCGCCTGTCGGTCCTCGGGGTCGAGTTCGACGAACGAGGGGTGGTGAAACGCCTCGGTATCGCGGTTGAACGTCGCCGCCCGACTCTCCGCGGAGGGCTCGATGGCGCTGAGCATGAACGCGTTGCAGTTGCTGACTTCGATACCGCAGTCGTCGAGGAGCGTCCGAGCGCGTTCGAGGTCGTCGCCGTCGGCCGTCCCCGGGAACAGGTGCGGGTCGTCGAGCAGGATTTCGACGCCGTCGTAGCCGGCGTCGGCTATCGCCTCGACGCCCTCGGTGAGAGTTCGCTGCCGGAACGCGTTCATCGAGAAGCCGAACTCCATCGGTCACACCTCGTAGTGGAAGTTCGGCGACTGGCCGAAGAACTCCCGCGGGTTGTCGTAGACGACCTTTCGGACCTCGTCTCGGTCCCAGCCGCGGTCGAGCATCTTGTCTCGGGCTTTCGGAACCGCGAGCGGGTCCGAGGGGTCCCAGTCGGCGGCGCTGTTGAGCAACATCTTGTCGGTGCCGTACTCTTCGAGGATGTCGATGGTCGTCTCGGCGTCTATCTTCCCGGGGTAGAGCGTGAAGCCGAGCCAGCAGTCGGTCTGCAGCGAGATATCGACCGTGTTCTCGGTGTTGTGGTCGATGACGATTCGCTCTTCGGTCACGTCTTCCTCCCGAATCATCTCGACGAGTCGCTCGGTCCCCTCGGGCTTCTGGGTGTGCGGGGTGTGGATGATGACCGGCAGTTCGCGCTCCTCCGCCATCCTGAGTTGGCGTCTGAACGCGTACTCCTCGGCGTCGGTCCCCTGGTCCAGCCCGATTTCGCCGAGGCCGACGACGTGCTCTCGGTCGAGGTACTCGGGAAGACCGTCCATCACCGCCTCGGCCATCTCGGGGTAGTTCGCCTCCTTGGGTTCGAGGCCGACGGTGACGTAGTGGTCGATGCCCGCCGCCCGCTCCGCCCGGTCGGTCTCGAACTCGATTATCTGCTCGAAGTAGTCGAAGAACGACGCCGCGTGTCGCTTGTCCGTCCCGCTCCAGAACGCCGGTTCGACGCAGCATTCCACGCCCGCGAGCCGGGCGCGCTCGTAGTCGCTCGTCGACCGAGAGACCATGTGCATGTGCGGGTCGATAATTGGTATCGACATGTGACCTACCTCTCTGATGGTAGTTAATCATTGTTTCGGTGGGTTCGATGACGACGCCGGAGTGGGGGACGAAACGCCCGACCGAGGCGACCCCGCACGCCGGCGGAGACAGCTATTTACTCGTCCGCGCCGACGCCGTAGTCGCATGCCGGAACACTGTCCGTTCTGCGGCGAGCCGATAGAATCGAACCGCGTCACCCCCGAGGACGGCCGTCCCTACGAGGAGTGGCGCTGCGTCGACTGCGACGAGACGTGGCGACACCCCGAGGAGACGGTCCTCGACCGGAACCTCGACTTCAGCAAGCACGGCGACCAACTCGACAGGCGGGACGCCGACACCTCCCTCGACTGGTGAGCGGTCGCCCCCGGCATCGGCGCGGAAACAACATGATTGACGGACAAGGTTATGTATCGCCCACCGCAATCGTGAGTCGATGACAGTCGGAGTGTGGATTATCGGAGCCAGAGGTAACGTCGCGAGCGTCTCGATGACCGGCGCGCGCGCAATCGCACGCGGAGTCGCGGACACGACCGGAATGGTGACGGCCCGCGAACCGGTGGCCGCGCTGGACCTTCCCGCCGTCGACGACCTCGTGTTCGGGGGCCACGACATCCGGTCCCAGCGCATCGAGGAGACCGCCGAGGAGATGGCGGGTCACGGCGGCGTCGTGGCACCCGACACCCTCGACGCGGTCCGCGAGGACCTGCGCGAAATCGACGAGCGGGTCGAACTCGGGACCGCCCGGCGGTGCGGCGAGGCGGTCGAGGGGATGTCCTCGGAGACGGCGAGCGCCGACGTGGCCGTCGCCGACATCGTCGAGGAGATACGGGCCGACTACGCCGCCTTCGCCGACTCGCAGGACGTCGACCGGCTGGTCGTCGTGAACGCCGCGTCGACCGAGCCGCCGATTCCGACGCCCGGCGACTACGAGACAGTGGAGGCGTTCGAGACGGCGGTCGAGCGCGACGACCCGAACCTCCCCGCGAGCGCCCTGTACGCCTACGCGGCGCTCCTCGACGGCCACCCGTACGTCAACTTCACGCCCAGTACCGGGTCCTCGCTCGGCGGCCTGCGCGAACTCGCGGAGCGAAACGGCGTCCCGCACATGGGCCGCGACGGGAAGACCGGCGAGACGCTGATGAAGTCCGCGCTCGGACCGATGTTCGCGGGGCGGAACCTGCGCGTCCTCTCGTGGGAGGGCCACAACATCCTCGGCAACAGCGACGGACTCGTCCTCGAAGACGACGCCAACAAGGCGGGGAAGATAGAGAGCAAGGGGGGCCTGCTGGACGATATTCTCGGCTACGAGACCCACAACGCCGTCCGCATCGACTACACGCCGTCGCTCGGCGACTGGAAGACCGCGTGGGACCACGTCCACTTCGAGGGCTTCCTCGGGACGGAGATGAAGATGCAGTTCACGTGGGAGGGAGCCGACTCGGCGCTCGCCGCGCCGCTCGTTCTCGACTTGGTCCGGTTGGCCGCCTTCGCCGACGAGCGCGGCGAGGGCGGGACGATGCCGCACCTCGCGTCCTTCTTCAAGTCGCCCGAGGGCGTCGACAGCCACGAACTGTCCGAGCAGTTCCGACTCCTCTACGACTACGCGGAGCGCCACGCGGAGGGACTGTGACGACTCACAGTCCCTCGAACGCGAGTGCGCCCGGTGCCGGTCGCGTCGTCGTCCTCGATATCGTCGGACTCCAGCAGGAACACCTCGACGAGGGGCTGGCACCGAACGTCGCCGACCTGCTCGCCGGAAAGCCGTCCGGGGCGCTCGAACCCTCGTTTCCGAGCGTCACCGTCCCCGCGCAGACCACGCTCTCGACCGGGCGGTCGCCCGCGGCCCACGGCGACGTGTCCAGCGGCGAGTTCGACCGCGAGCGCCAGGTCGCCGAGTTCTGGGAGCGCGACCGGGGGACGCGAACCCGACTGTGGGAGGCCGCGAGCGACGAGGCCGGACTCACGACCGGCGCGCTGTTCTTCCAACACCTCATCGGGACGAGCGCCGACGTGGCCGTCACGCCGTCGCCCATCGAGGACGAGGACAACACCCTCGTCGAGATGGACTGCTGGACGAACCCCGACGGCTTCTACGACGGCCTCCGCGAGGAGTACGGCCACTTCCCGCTGCACAACTACTGGGGGCCGGTCGCCGACGAGCGGAGCAGCGAGTGGATTCTCGCGGCCGCGCGGGAGTCGATAGCGCGGTCCGACCCGGACCTGCTGTGGGTGTACGTGCCGCACCTCGACTACGACGCCCAGCGGCACGGCCCCGACTCGCCTGAACTCCGGGAGGCGGTGGGCGTCGTCGACGACCTCGTCGGCGAGTTCCTCAACTGGCTCGAAGCGACGTCCCGCTGGTCCGAGACGGCGGTCGGCGTCGTCAACGAGTACGGCATCAACGCGGTCGACACCCCGGTATTTCCGAACCGAGCGCTCCGCGAGGCGGGCCTGCTCTCCGTGCGCGACGACGGCGATGGCGGCGAGGAGGTCGATATCGCCGCGTCGTCGGCGTTCGCCATGGTCGACCACCAAATCGCGCACGTGTACACCGACCGGCCGGCGGCCGCCCGAGAGGTGCTCGAAGCGCTCCCCGGCGTCGACGCGGTGCTCGAAGGCGAGGCGCGGGGCGACGCGGACCACCCGAACGCCGGCGACCTCGTCGTCGTCTCGGACGCGGACGCGTGGTTCCAGTACTACTGGTGGACCGATGACGCCGACGCGCCGTCGTACGCGACGGAGATGGACATCCACGCCAAGCCCGGCTTCGACCCGTGCGAACTGTTCCTCGGCGACGAGGGACTCGTGACGCTCGACCCGACGAAAGTGTCCGGGTCGCACGGTCGCGTCGACCCAGACACGCACGGCTTCTACGGCTTCGGCGGGCCGGCGGCGCCCGACGGCTCATCCGGTGGCGTCGTCGATGCCCGGCGGTTCGCCCCGACGGTCGCTGACCTCCTCGGCATCGCGGACGACGTGTCGCTCGGGTTCGAGCGCCCGTCGCTGTTCGCCGGGCCGCGAGCGTAGCTTCGCCACCGCCATCGCCGCGGCGCGCTTGGCGCACTGATTTTCCGCGTCGCTCGGTTCGAGTTCGATACGAAAGAAAAGACGCCGCGGACCGCAGTCGGAACGGGGTTCGCCCGCTCAGTTACTCGAACTCGCGATTTCGATGGTGCCGCGCATCCGGAAGCTGTGGGCGCGACAGACGTACTCCGCCATCGAGTCGGTGACGGTGAACGTGACGCTCTGTGACTCGCCCTGCGTCGCGAGGTACGACGTGGAGATGTCGTTGACGACGGAGTCGTCGCCGTTGACGACCTCGAAGTTGTGGGGCGCGCCGTTTCGGTTCGTCCACGTGACCGTGTACTCGCCGCCGGCTTCGAGGGTGAGCGTCGGGTTCGTCGCGTCCGCGATACCGGACGGCGCGACGCCGGTCCAACCCTCGTTGCTCTCGGCTTCGAGTTCGATGGTCGACCCGGACGGGATGACATCGCTGCCGCCGTCGTCGCTACCGCCGTCGTCGCTGCCATCGCCGCCGGTCGCATCGACGTGTTCGGTGACGCGGTCGTAGACGAGTTCCAGCCCGTTGCCGGAGCCGCCGATGCGCGTCAGTTCGGTGTCGTCGAACCACGCGGTGCCGGTGGCGTTGCCCCAGCCGCCGAACAGCAGGTTGAACTGGAACTCGCCGGGCGACGCGCCGGTCGAGAACGTCGTTTCGAGCAGTTGCCAGTCGTCGACGGGGTCGGTGTAGTAGTCGGTGACAGAGCCCTGTCCGAGCGAGTGGACGTTGATGGTGACGCCGTAGGAGCTTCCGATTTCGCCGAAGCCGTCCTCGGAGTTGCTGAAGTCGTCCGAGGTCCTGACCCACGCCCGGAAGCGGTACTCGGAGTTCGGTTCGAGGTCGTCGCGGTACTGCGACCACGACGCGTCCGCGCCCTCCGTGGAGTCGACGCGAACGCTGTAATCACCCGTCCGCGCCACGTCCGAGGTGTAGGTGAACTCGGCCGTGCCGCCGTAGGTGATTCCCTCCCAGTTCGCCGGCCCCTCGGGGTCCGACGACGAGTCGGTGTCCGCGGCCTCTTCGAACGAGGCGTTCGGCAGGAGGTTGTTCCCGTCGGGGTCGGTCAGCGAGACGTTGTCGAACCACGCCGTCCCCGTCGCGTTGCCGAAGCCGCCGAACAGACAGTTAATCTGGACCGTCGAGGTGTCGGCACCCGTCGTGAACGTGGTGCTCACCTCGGTCCAGTCGTTCGTTCCGGTCAGCGGGTCGGTCTCGAAGTCAGTGCTGTGGACGTTGAACAGCGCGCCGCGGGCCGAGTCGCTCGCCTGCACGTTCTCGGTTCGAATCCAGCCGCTGAGGGTGTACTCCGTCTCGGGCTGGACCGAGATGCCGTCGGCGAGCCAGACCGCGTCCGCGCCCTCGGTGGACGAGATTTGGACGCTCTGACTGCCGTCTTGGCCCGCGTCCGCGTAGGTGTACTCGGCGGTCCCCGCGAACGTGTTCGTCGTCCAGTCGGCGGGCATCGAGGATTCGCTCCCGCCGGTGCTCTCTTCGAACGAGCCGTTCGAGAGCACGTCGGTTCCGTCCGGGTCGGTCAACGAGACGCCGTCGAACCACGCCGTGCCGGTCGCCTCGCCGTAGCCGCCGAACAGGCAGTTAATCTGGAGCTCTTCGAGGTCGCCGCTGTTGACGGTGGTGCTCACCTCCGTCCAGTCGTTGGTGCCGGTCAGTCCGGACGGAATCGTGTCCCACTGCGTGCCCGAGTCCGCGTTCGCTATCTGCTCGACGCTGATGGTCGCGCCGAGCGGCCCCTCGCCGATTGCGGTGCCGTCAACGAGTTGGACGTTGTCGGTCTTGACGTAGGCGGAGAGCGTGTACTCGGTGTTCGGGTCGACCGCGACCGTCGCGTTCCACGACGCGTCCGCGCCCTCGGTGGACGAGACTTGGACGCTCCGGTCGCCCTCGTAGCCGGTCTCGGCGTACGAAAACTCGGGCGAGCCGGAGTAGCCCGTGTTCGACCAGCCGACGGGCATCGCGTCGGAGTCGCCGGTGTCGCCGCCGACGGGCGTCTCGAACGAGGGGTTCTCGATGAGGTTCGGGAGGTCGTCGCCGGTGTCGCCGCCGTCGCTCGTGTCCTCGTTGGCCTCGTACGCTGGGATGAAGCCGTCGGCGTGGGTCGCGCCGGCGAGCGACGCCGCGTCCACGAGGACCGTGTCCCGGTAGTTCGACTCGTCGCTAATCATCTGGTAGACCGCCTCGCCGGAGGCGTCGTCGGCCGGCGTCTGCGCGAGCGCGACGAGCGCCCACATGGCGACCCGACCGTCCTCGTCGTTGAGGAGGTCGTTGTCGAGAATCGCCCCCCGCGTGTCCGTCGTCGAGGGGAGGACGCGGAGTGCGGTGAGTCTGACGCCCGGCGAGGAGTGCGTCAGCGCGCCGAGCGCGGCCTGAATCGCGGTGCTGTTCCCGGTGTCGGCGTCGAGCGCGCCGAGGCCGTGCATCGTCCACAGCGCGTGAATCGCCGCCGGGTCGAGGCCGACCTCGTCGAGCGTCTCCGTCGTGACGAGGTCGACGAGCGAGGAGAGCGCGCCCGTCTCGTTCCGTTCGACCAACAGCCGCTGGGCCGTCCGCCGCCAGAACATGTTCGAACTCGACAGCGCCTCGACGAGTTCAGAGACGCTCGCGTCCGCGAGGTCGGTCGGCTCGTAGCCGTCGTCGTCGCCGTAGACGACGCGGAAGAGCCGGGCGGTCGCGTGGTCGCGTACCTCGGACATGTACGCGTTCCCGGGGCCGTTGTCGAAGCCGTCGGGTGTCGGGTTGTGCTGGTAGATGTAGTTGTACCAGTCGATGAACCACAGCATACCGTCCGGACCGACCGAGGAGTACGACGGCGCGAACCACGCGTCTGTCGCGCCCGCGATGTTGTGGGCGTAGTGGTTGGTGTACCCCGCGCCGTCCTGCGAGAGGAAGAACGTCCCGAGGAGGTGTCCCGTTCCGCCGCCGACGAAGCCGGTGTTGTTCCAGTACTTCTCGGGATATTCACGCGCCGTGTAGATGGTGTGGCCGGTCGCCGCGGTGTACCCGCCGTGGAGGTCGACCTGCCGGACGCGGTCCGTGACCGGGAGGAACCGATTCGAGTCGGAGGCCGCGCCGAAGTCGTTCGGTCCGGTCCCCTCGATGAGGTCGTAGTGCTGATGCGGGATGGCGAAGTAGTTGCTCGGTCGGCCAGAGGTCGCGGCCGAGCCGAACGCGAGGCCCTCCTCGGTGAAGCCGAGGCCGGCCTGGTTCCCCGGGAGCGCCCCGACGATTTCGAAGTCGGTGACCGAGCCGTCCTCTAACTTGAATCGGTAGACCGAGGAGCTGAAGTTTCGCTCCTCGCCGGCGATGGTGCCGCTGAAGCCGCCGTACCCGACCTGTCCCCAAATCCAGTTGTCGATGCCGTGGACCAGTTCGTTGGGACCGGCGTGGGTGTCGCCGTTACCGTACCCGGAGAACAGGACGGTTCGCTCGTCGGCCTGTCCGTCGCCGTCCGTGTCGGCGAGGTGGACCAACTTCCCGCTCTCGCTCGGGTCATCGAGGTCGGTGACGACGACGCCGTCGTCGACGACCACCATGCTCGGGGGAATCGAGAGCCCGTCCGCGAAGACGGTGAACTCGTCGGCCTGCCCGTCGCCGTCGGTGTCCTCGCAGACGACGATTTTGTCGCGGTTCTGCCCCAGTTCGTTGGGGTAGTCGCGGGTGACCGACAGCCAGACGCGACCCTGTTCGTCGAACTTCGCGTCGAGGATGTTCCCCTTCGCGTCGTCCGGCAGGTCGGCCTCGGTGACGAACGGTTTGAGGTCGAAGCCCTCCGGCGTAATCGTCCGCCGGACCGTCTCGCTGGGATTCAGCGCCCGCTGCATCTTGTTCCAACTCGTCCCGCTGCCGACCTCCTCGGGGACCTCCGGCGTCAGGAGGCTCCCCTCCGGCGGCGGATAGTACGGGATGTCGGCGTCGATGAACTCCAGGTCGTTGAGGACCTTGGTGTCGTCGGCGATGGTGTCTTCGTTCTTCGTGACCCAGCGAATCGCGTTCTCGATGAGCGCCTTGAAGCCGTCGGTGGCCCACGGCGCTCTGCCGTGGCCCCACGCGGTGTAGAAGACGCGACCGTCGCCCTGCGTTCGGGTCCACGACCACGGCTCGCCCTGTTCGCGGCCCTCGTCGTACTCGGGGATGCTGTCCCCGTCGGGGAACTGCCCGTAGGCGAGGACGTTGATGTCGTCGTTGAGGTTCGTGTGGCGGTACGTCTCGTCTTCGACCGTGATGGGGTCGAGGTTCGACAGAATCGGATGACTCGGCTGGGCGAAGCTCGTCGTCATCTCGTTGTAGTTGTGGTCGGCGAACTGACCGCCGACGAGGTTCATGTAGGCGTCCGAGCCGGTGAAACAGGCCGAGGCGCTGTGAATCGGGATGAAGCCGCCGCCGTTCTCGACGAACTCGACGATGGACTGCTCCTGTTCCGCGGTCAGCTCTTGGCCGTAGTTCGCGCCGCGGTTGTCCATCATGACCCACGCGTCGTAGCGGTGGAGCACGTCGGGTTCGAGGTCGGCGAGGCGGTCGGTGTACTGGACCTCGATGCCGCGGTTCAGCATGTACTCGGTGAGCTGGACCTGCCGGGCGGGGCCGTTGTGGCTGCCGCCCTGCGGACCGCCCATCATGAGGACGCTGATGTTGTCCTCGGCCGGCGGCGGCGTTATCTCGACGCTCCCCCGCATCTGCTCGGGGTGTTCCTCGGCGTAGTACATCGCCATCGACGACTCGGCGGTAAAGGTGACCGTCTGCGAGTCGCCGGACCCCTCCATCGTGGAAAAGGACTGCATCTCCTCCCCGGTCGGGTCCGCGAGGACGAACGTGATGGCCTCGTCCATGACGTTCGAGAGCTCTATCTCGTACTCCTCGCCCTCGTGCATGACGAGCGTCGGGTTGACGGTGTCTTCCATCTCGTCGGGCGCCGTCGCGACCCACGAGAACGAGTCCGCCGAGGTCTCGACCTCCGTCCCGTTGCGCCAACTGTTGATTCCCTTCAACAGGGAGTTCGTCGTCAGGTCGCCCTGACGCCAGTCGGATATGGCGTCGGCGAGGCCGGACCCCTCGATGACCGACTCCTCGTTCGTGTACGCCGCGAGGACGTCACCCTCCGTCGCGACGAGGCGAATCGTGTCGTCGGTGGTGAGCTGTTTCGCCTGCGCGACGCCGCTGGCCCCGAGGAAGTTCGCCGCCCCGGCGCCGCTCACTTTCATGAAGTCGCGCCTGTTGATGTTCAGTCGCTCGCTGTCGCCGTCGCCGGCGTTCGCTTCCCGTGTCGTGTCGTCGTCGTGTGTCATGTGTGTTGCGTCGGTCGCTGTCGTCGTTGGTTACCGTGCGATTACAGGGCTGCGCCGCTCTCGCGACCGCAGTCCAGCCGCGTACCCCGTCAATGGACCGACGGACGGCTCCCTCCCGCCTGCTCGCCCGACCTGACGGCCGGGGTGTAACAGGAGTATAGCCATTACTCCCGTCGGCTCACTGTGTTGGGCTACCAAATTTCATGAACTAATATTACTTGAATGTACTGTCCGATGGTAAGCGGAGGCCGCGAGGTTCTCCGCCGCAGCGGTCGGTGAACGTTGGACCAACCCAAATGTTAATGACAGTCTGTCGTGTTGCCACGGTTGCAAGTATGAACCGCGCATACACACAGTCTGTCGTACCGACGGCGACGCCGCGGGGTGTCGTGGTTTCGAACCACGGGGACGGACCGGCCCGACGCGAGCGGTCCGCCGCGGGTGAGCGATGAGCGTCGTCATCGTCGGCACGCTCGACACCAAGGGCGAGGAAATCGGGTTCGCCCGCGACGTGCTCGAAGGGAAGGGGCTCGAAGTCCACCTCGTCGACGTCGGCGTGATGGGAGACCCCGAAATCGAACCGGACACCGACGCCGCGGCCGTGGCCGAGGCGGGCGGGAGCACGCTCGAAGCGCTTCGGGAGGCCGGGGACCGCGGCAAGGCTATCGAAATCATGGGCGACGGCGCGGCAGTCGTCGCGTCTCGACTCCACGACGAGGGCCGACTCGACGGTATCCTCGGGCTGGGCGGCGGGGGGAACACCTCGGTCGCGACGGCCGCGATGCGCGCGCTCCCGATGGGCGTCCCCAAACTGATGCTGTCGACGATGGCGTCGGGCGACACGGAACCCTACGTCGGCTACCACGACATCGCGATGATGTACTCCGTCGCCGACATCGAGGGGCTCAATCAGCTCTCGCGGACCGTTATCTCCAACGCGGCGCTCGCGATGGTCGGCATGGTGTCGAACGAACCGGACGCCGAGACCGAGGAGAAGCCGACCATCGGAATCACGATGTTCGGCGTCACGACGCCGTGCGTTCAGACGGCGCGCGACTGGCTCGAAGCGCGCGGCTACGAGACCATCGTCTTCCACGCGACCGGGACCGGCGGCCGAGCGATGGAGTCGCTCATCGAGGAGGGCGTCATCGACGGCGTGCTCGACGTCACGACGACCGAGTGGGCCGACGAACTGGTCGGCGGCGTCCTCGCGGCGGGCCCCGACCGACTCGACGCCGCGGCCGAGCGCGGCATCCCGCAGGTGGTCTCGACCGGCGCGCTCGACATGGTCAACTTCGGGCCGAGAGACTCCGTCTCCGACGAGTTCGACGGCCGGCAGTTCCACGTCCACAACCCGCAGGTGACGCTGATGCGGACGACGCCCGAGGAGAACGCCGAACTCGGCCGCATCATCGCGGAGAAGCTCAACGCCGCGACCGGCCCCACCGCGCTCGCGCTCCCGCTCGGCGGCGTCTCGATGCTCGACGCGGAGGGCGAGGATTTCTACGACCCCGAGGCCGACGACGCGCTGTTCGGCGCGCTTCGCGAACATCTCGACGACCACGTGGAGGTCATCGAATCGCCGGCGAACATCAACGACGACGAGTTCGCGCGAACGCTCGCGAAGGCCATCGACAGCCGGATGCGAGCCTCGGCGTAAGACGCCCGACGCCGACTCCGGCGACGAGCGAGCGCTTCGCTCCGCGCACCGACGCCCGGAGCGCCAGCGCACGGGATTTCGCGCACGACATCGCCCGTACGACCTGTTTTCTACCCGGATAATCACAAAGTTTAACTATACCATGACACCATGTGACTACCAGCGTTCCGAAGAAACATGACTGATCAACCAGCGCTAACTGACGAATCCAGGCGACGCTATCTGAAAGCAATCGGGACGGCCGGACTCACGGCCGGACTCGCGGGCTGTTCCGGTGGGGGTGGTTCCGAAGGCGAGAACAACAGCGGCGGCGGGGGCGACGACTCCTCTGGCGGGGACACGTCCGGCGGCGACAGCGGCGAGGAGTACGAGGCCATCGGGAACTTCCCGCCCGAGGGGAACTCCGTGAGCATCGGATTCAACGGGCCGACCTCCGGCGCGTTGGGTCCCGACGGCCAAGACCAGGAGAAGGGCTTCGACCTCGCGGTGAAGCACCTGAACGAGGGCGGCGGCCTCGTCGACTACTGGGACCGTCTGAGCGGCGACGGCATCATGGGCTATCAGGTCGAGCCGACGAAGGCCGACACCGCCGGGAGCGCCGACACGGCACAGGACAACATCGACCGGATGATTCAGCGGGACAACATCCAGTTCTGGACGGGCGGCATGTCCAGTACGGTGACGATGGCGATGCAGAACGTCGCCCAGCGGGAGAAGGTCCCGTTCATGGGCGGCAACTCCACGTCCGCCGGCATCTCCGGCGAGAACTGCTCGCGGTACTACTTCCACCCGACGTTCCACGCGGAGATTATCGGGATGGCGATGGGCGAGGCCGCACCCTCGGTCCTCGGCGAGGACCGCTCGCTGTTCCACATCTACATGGACTACTCCTACGGGCAGTCGAACCGCGACGCCGCCCGGAAATACCTCACCGAACAGGGGCCGTGGGAGGACGCCGGCGGTGCCGCCATCGCGGAGGGTGAGACCGACCACAGCTCCCAGATTCAGGCGCTCGAAGACTCCGGGGCCGACACGCTGTACTTCTCCAGCTTCGGTAACTTCGCCGCCAGCGGCCTCGCGCAGTTGCGAGACGCCGGCCTGACCGACGACATCGAGGTCATCATCCCGCACGTCAGCGCGTTCACCCTCGACCCGCTCGGCGCGGACGCCGAAGGCGTCCTCGGCATGGAGCCGTGGAACCCGAACGCCGACAACGAACCGAGTCAGGTGTTCGTCGAGTCCTACCAGGAGGAGTACGGCGAGACGCCCAACCAGAGTTCGCTGCACACCTACGAGTCGATGATGGTGTACGCGGCCGCCGTCGAGGACGCGGGGACCTTCCACCCGCCGACCGTGGTCCGAACGCTCGAAGAGTTCGAGTGGAGCCTCGCGTGGGGCGACTCCGCGTTCCGGACGTGCGACCACCAGGTCGAACGGCCGTGGTACATGGTGCAGGGCGTCGGCGACGACCGCGCCGAGGAACTCGGCATCCGGACGGAAATCGTCGAGACGACCGACCCGCTCGTCTACGAGTGCAGCGAGTTCCCGGCGTCCAACTGCGCCATGGGCGACAACGAGTACGGAGACGAGTGACGACCTGACCGCGCCTCGATACGACGTACCAACTCCCTTTTCGGCAGTCGGGACTCCCTACGCGGTCACCCCACCCGCGTTCGACTGCTCGAACGCCGCTTTTTCTCGGTCGCACGGGCCTCGCGTCGACGCCCGGAGACGACCGCCGCCGCCGCATCCGGAGAGCGGGCCGCTGGCGTGTCAGAAGCCAGCGAAGCACAAGATTAACATACTGAAGAATGCATGAATAATCGTGCACACCATGAAGTGGTTACTCACATCTGTACCGAGGTGGAAGCGATGAACATCGACGGGGTCGTCGGATTCCTCTTTATCGCACTGAGCGTCGCGTCGCTGTATCTGCTCGTCGCGGTCGGGCTTTCCATCGTGTTCGGGTCGCTCAAATACGTGAATATGGCCCACGGCGTCCTCTACTTGAGCGGCGCGTACATCGGGCTTCTCATCGCGTCGAGCGAGCAGTACGGGGGGCTCTTGAGCGGGTTCGGGCAGGTCGGACTCGATTGGGGGTTCGTCCCCGCGCTCGTGTTGACGCCGGTGGTCATCTTCGTCGTCGGCGTCGCCATGGAACGTTGGATTGCGAAACCGTTCTACGAACGAGAACTCCTCGACCAACTCCTCGTCACATTCGGAATCCTCATCGCCGCCCAGGAGCTGGTCGCCATCCTCTTCGGCCGGACGGGAACCATCTACCCGCGTCCGGAGTGGCTCACGGGCGCGATATCCCTCCCCGTCGTCGGCACGCCGCCGGGGATGAGCGCGGCCTCGACGATACGCGTCCTCGTCGTCGCGCTCACGCTCCTGCTCGTCGCCGGCATCTTCGCGTTCTTCAAATACACCGACTACGGGCTGGCCGTTCGGGCGGGGACCGAAGACTCCGAGATGACGCAGATGCTCGGTATCCGTATCGGGCGACCGTTCCTGTTGATATTCGCCGTCGGGGCCGCGTACGCGGGGCTCGCGGGCGTCCTCGGTGGGTCGCTTTTCAACGTGACCTCCGAGATCGGCATGGAGATAATCATCCCGTCGCTGGTCATCGTCATCATGGGCGGCGTCGGCAGTCTGCGCGGGACCGTCGTCGGCGCGCTCCTCGCCGGGCTCACCTTCGCGGTGGCGACGGAGCTCGAACCGAGCATGACGCAGGCAAGCATCTACCTGCTGGCCATCGTGGTGCTGACGATTAGACCGAGCGGCATCTTCCCCTCGGCGGAGGTCGGACAATGAGCACGGACAACATCCACAAGACCGTAGACGAAGAATCGCCGTTGATCAGCTGGGACACCTGGGACGGTATCAAACACACCGAGTCGTTCGTCCTCCTGTCGTCGGTGCTGTTCGTCCTGTTGTTCTCGTACGCGTTCGGCCGCGCACCGGTCGTCTCGGACATCTTCCAGGGATATCACGGGCTGGCGATTACCATCCTCATCTGGTCGATATTCGCGCTCGGGTTCAACCTCCTGTTGGGCCAGACCGGTCTCCTCTCGTTCGGTCACGCCATGTTCTTCGGGACCGCGAGCTACGCCGCGGCGCTGTTCGCGATTCACGTGTACAACGACCCGCTCGTGGTCATCGTCGTCGGGACGCTGGCGGCGGTCGCCCTCGGTGCGGTCGCGGCGCTGATTCTCCTGCGCCTCCACACGGTGTACTTCTCCATCGTGGCGCTGGCCATCGGGCAGTTCCTCTACTTCCTCGCCCGAGAGCCGCTCGTGGAGATCACGAAGGGGATAAACGGCCTCGAAGTGCCGCGCTCGCCCGTCCTCGGGCTCTTCGAACTGGAACACCAGTACGGCGGACTCCTCGGCGAACTCGTCGTGAACAACCTCTATCTCTTCGTCGGCGTCTTCTTCGTCGCCGTCGTCGCCTCTATCACGCGCATCCGCAAGTCCCCCTACGGACTCATCTTCAAGGCGATTCGCGAGAACGAGACGCGGACGGCGTTCGTCGGTCTCGACGTCTGGCGCTACAAGTTCGCGGCGTTCCTCCTGTCGGCGTCCATCGTCGGCCTCGCCGGCGGGCTGATGGCCGTCAACACCCAGTTCGCTGGCGTCGAGCGACTCTACTGGTCCGTCAGCGGCGACGTCGTCGTGATGACCGTCCTCGGCGGTCTCGGCACGCTCGCCGGGCCGGTCATCGGAACGTTCGTGTTCTTCTACTTCAAGGGCATCGTCAACGGCTTCCCGACGCTCGGCAACTACTGGCTCCTCCTGCTGTCGCTTTCGTTCACGACGGTCGTGTGGGTCTACCGCGACGGCATCTGGGGGATGACGACCGCCCTCACCGGCGCGCTCCGCGAACCCAGAGAACTGCTGGACACCGTCACCGGCCGCGACTCGACCGGCGACTCCTCGGGGGGTGAGAACTGATGGCGCTCCTCGAAACCCACGGACTCACCAAGGAGTTCGGCGGGCTCACGGCGCTCGACGGCGTCGACATCGAAGTCGAAGAGGGCGAACTCGTCTCCCTCATCGGCCCCAACGGCGCCGGCAAGTCCACGCTCATCAACACGATAACCGGTCGGCTGCGTCCGACCGAGGGCGAGGTGTTCTACGCCGGGAACGAACTCGTCGGCATGAAGCCGTTCGAAATCGCACAGCTCGGCGTCGGTCGGTCGTTCCAGACCGCGTCGATTCTCCCCGAACTCACGGTGCGGGAGAACGTGCAGGTCGCGTCGTTCGCGGCCGAACACGGCTCGTTCCGGGTCAATTTCTTCCGCCGACGGGACTCGTTCGACGAGGTCCAAACGCGGACGAACGACATCCTGGAGACCATCGGCCTCGACTCGAAGGCCCGGATGGAAGCCGGCTCGCTCCCGTACGGCGACAAGCGGCGCTTAGAGGTCGCCATCGGACTCGCCACCGACCCGGACCTCCTGTTCATGGACGAGCCGACCGCCGGCATGTCGCCGACGGAGACCGAGATAACGGTCGACCTCATCCACGACCTGCTTGCCGACTGGGGGATGACCATCTTCCTCGTCGAACACGACATGGACATCGTCTTCGACGTCTCCGACCGCATCTTCACGCTCCATCAGGGTCGGCTCATCGCGCGGGGGACCCCCGAGGAGATTCGGGAGAATCCGGCCGTCCGCGAGGCCTACCTCGGAGGTGAGGAGCAATGAGTCTGCTCGAACTGGACGACGTGCACGCCTACTACGGCCCGAGCCACATCCTCCGCGGCGTCTCCCTCGACATCGACGAGGGCGAGGTCGTCACGCTCCTCGGCCGCAACGGCGCGGGGAAGACGACGACGGTCCGCAGTATCGCCGGGACCGAACCGCCCGCCGTCCGGTCGGGGTCGATTCGGTTCGACGGCGACGACATCACGGACTGGCCGGCCGACAACATCGCCATGGGCGGCATCGGCGTCGTCCCCGAGGGGCGGCGGCTGTTCACCGAACTGACGGTCGAAGAGAACCTCGAAATGTCGAAAATCACCCGCGGTTGGTGGAACACCATCCGCCGGGGCGGCCTCGGCGGCGGCGAGAGCACGATGTCGATAGACGAGCTGTACGACCTGTTCCCGCGGCTCGACGAGCGGCGGGCCCAGCAGGCCGGGACGCTCTCGGGCGGCGAACAGCAGATGCTCTCCATCGCGCGGACCCTCAGGCTCCCGAACCTCAAACTGCTGTTGCTGGACGAGCCGACCGAGGGACTGGCCCCGCAAATCGTCAAGGCGGTGGGCGACTCCGTCGCGGAAATCGCCGACCAGGGGCTGACGGTGCTCCTCATCGAGCAGAACGTCCGCGAGGCGCTCCGCATCGCGGACCGCGGCTACGTGCTCGACCAGGGTGACATCGTCTACAGAGGCACCGTGGACGAACTCGAATCCGAAGACCTCGACGAATACCTCGTCGTCTGACCGCACCGACCTCGCACCCCGCGGCGCGACCGATTGCGCTCCATTCAACCCCTCCTCGCTTCCGGTTCGGTTCGTTCTCGTTTCGACTCTCTCCTCGGCTCTCGTTCGACTCTCGTTCGACTCTCGTTCCGGTTCCTGTCCCGGCGCTCAGTCTCGCATTTCGAGGTGGATTCTTCGTCCCCGGTCGCCGTCAGTCAGTCGACAATATTATTTCGTGACACTCGAACACACGGGACATGAAACGGACCAACCGACGACGGTTTCTCGCCGCGTTCTCCTCGTCCGCGCTCACGTTCGCCGCGGGGTGTCAGCGACCGGTCGCGTCAGCGTCACAGAACCACCCCGTGTCCGAGCCGGTCACCTCGTGGCCGACGTTCCGCGGGGGACGGTACAACACCGGCTACATCGGCGACGTGTCCCCGCTCGACTCGGAGCCAACCGTCGAGTGGACGTTCGAGGCGGGCGACGCGTTCTGGGGGAGCCCAATCGTCGCCGACGGCGTCGTCTACATCGGCAGCGCGGATAGCTCGCTGTACGCGCTCGACGCCGAGACCGGCGAGAAACGCTGGTCCTTCGAGGCGGGACACCGAATCGAGGGGACGCCGGCGTACGCCGACGGCGTCGTCTACATCGGGTCGTACGACAAACACCTGTACGCCATCGACGCCGAGACCGGCGAGGAGCGCTGGTCTCGGGGATTCGGCGGCCTGATTCGGGGGAGCCCGACCGTCTACGAGGGGACGGTCTACACCGGCGTCGGCTGTCACAACCTCGCGTGCGCGTGGTACGCCGAGGAAGCCAACGTCTCGGAGACCGGCTGGGTGTACGCCCTCGACGCGGAGACCGGCGAGACGGAGTGGCAGTACGAGGTCGGCGACGAGGTCGTCAGCAGTCCGGCGGTCACGGACGACCGCGTGTACGTCGGCTCCTCCGACGAGGCGCTGTACGCGCTGTCGCGGTCGACCGGCGAAGTCGAGTGGCGGTACGAGACGCGCGACATGATATGGTCGAGTCCGGCGGTCGCCTACGGCTCCGTCTACTTCACCGACTGGAACGGGAACGTTCACGCCGCCGACGCGGCGACGGGCGAACGGGAGTGGCTGGCCGACACAGCGGGCCGGTACATCTCGGGGTCAGTCGCCGTCGGCGAGGAGGCCGTCTACGTCGGCCACACGCCGTACAACACCCTCGACGACCCGACGACGAACCACGCGAAGGTGTTCCGCTTCGACCGCGAGAGCGGCGCTGAGAACTGGAGTTTCGAGACGCCGGCGCTGGAGGTCGGGAGCAGCCCCGTTCTGACGGAGGACGTGCTCTACGTCGGAACGCACCGGCAGTCGGACGGCGACGGCGTCGGCGTCCACGCCATCACGACGGACGGACAGGAAGAGTGGTTCATGGAAATCGACGGGCGGGGCGTCGGGTCGAGTCCGGCGCTCGTCGACGGGCGACTGTACTTCGGCGGAACCGACGCGAAGGTGTACGCGGTCGAGTAATTCGACTGTGCGCGAGGCGGCTTTCGCGACGGTCCGCGTTCGGTAGCTCCTTTCGGCGCTCTCAGAAGTCGATGTCCTTGAACTTGCGCGCTTGGTCCTCGATGGCCTCCTCGGTGGCGAGGCGCTCGATGCTCGACGCGCCGAAGAAGCCGACGACGCCCTCGGTGTTGTTGAGGACGTACTTCGCGTCGTCGGGCCACGCGATGGGACCGCCGTGGCAGATGACGTGCACGTCGTCGCGGACTTCCTTGGCGGCGTCGTGGTGCGCCTGCACGCGCTCGGCCGCGTCGTCGAGGTCGAGCGCCGTCTCCGCGCCGATGTCGCCGGAGGTCGTCAGGCCCATGTGGGAGACGATGACGTCGGCACCCGCCTCGGTCATCGCTTTGGCCTGCTCTTCGGTGAAGACGTACGGGCACGTCAGCATCCCCTGCTCGCTCGCCTCGCGAATCATCTCGACTTCCTTGTCGTAGCCCATCCCGGTCTCTTCGAGATTCTTCCGGTAGCTACTGTCCTCGTCGATGAGTCCGACCGTCGGGAAGTTCTGGACGCCCGAGAAGCCGCGACGGCGCAAGTCTTCGATGAACACGCTCATCTCGCGGAAGGGGTCGGTCCCGTTGACGCCGGCGAGTACCGGCGTGTCCTCGACGACCGGAATGACCTCGTGGCCCATCTCGACGACGATTTCGTTGGCGTCGCCGTACGGCAGGAGACCGGCGAGGGAGCCACGACCGTTCATCCGGTAGCGCCCCGAGTTGTAGATGATGAGCAGGTCGACGCCGCCGCGTTCGGCGAACTTCGCGGAGATGCCGGTTCCGGCACCGGCACCGATGACCGGGTCACCGGATTCGATCGTGGATTCGATACGGTCGAGTGATTCAGCACGAGTATACTTCATCCGAGTTGACAGGCCATCGCATACGACTTTAATATTTCGGAAGAAACGACCGGCGACCGGGCGCCGGGAGAGCGACGCGGTCGGGACGGCGTCGGGGAGAAACCGCTCGCCCGCGCGGGTCAGTTACCCGGGAACTCGCCGGGCGGGAAAATCGTCGCGTCGTCGTCGTCGCGAATCTCGGCTTCCGGGCCGGGCGGGCAGTAGACCGCGAGGAACCGAAGCGGCTCCCACGACGTGTTGATGGTGCTGTGTTCGACGCCGCTGGGGATGTGAACCATGTCGCCCGCGCCGACCGTGCGCGTCTCGTCCTCGATGGTCTGTTCGCCCTCGCCGCCGAGGAAGTACAGTATCTCCTCGCTGTCGGGGTGGGTGTGTCGCTCGTGGCCCTTTCCGGGTTCGAGCAACACGACGCCGGCGCTGAACCCCTCAGAGCCGGTGACTTCGGGGGTGTTCATCCACTTGAGCGTGCCCCAGTCCAATTCAATCGTCTCTACGTCGTCCGCCTGAACGAACCGCTTTTCGGATACCATGACGTGTTGAGTCAAACAGTATCAATTATTAAATATTTTGGTGGCCGGAATGCGGTCAGAGGTTCGTCGAGCGCTCGCGAGCGACTCGAACGATTTTCGAGAGGAAAACGACGGTGCAGAGTTGAGGTCGACGGCCAACGCGACTGGACTAGCAGTAGGAGGCCTCACACGGTGATTCGACGCTATGCGAGTCGGCGACGGTCACGCGGACGCCCCGGCCCGTTCGCGTGTTGTAAATTATTAATAGACAACTATGATTGCGAGCGAATCGTGACGGAATCTGTCGGCGACTGAACGACGTACTCCGCGGGGACGAGCGGAATCGGAGCCACGTACGGGAGATTATCCGCTCGTCGAACCCGGGCGACCGTCCTACTCACGCGAGCTGTGCGGGGTTCGACCGGCAACGACGGCCGCCGTTCGCGCGTCGAACGAGTGTGGCGTGGTGACGAGTCGGACGGCTCTCGGACATCCGTTTTCATATCGAAAATACGGCGTGGAGTCGCGAGGGCGGAAGGTATCTGCGCCGGTACTCGACCCGTATTTTCGACCGCCATTACAGACGTACATGCGTAATATATCTATTACAAGCGTACGTCTGTAATATATTCTGTCAGCACTCGCAGTTTACGAGACGAGGAGGAACGGCCGTGGGGCCAACAGACAGATTCTGTCCGATACCTCCCGCGTAGACGGTGCGAATCTTCGCGGCGCTTGCACCCCAAACTCCGCGTGAGAAGCGGCCGTCGCGAGGACGCGAAGCGTTTACGAGACCGCAATCGAACGGCTCCGCAACTGGCGGGGGGAACCGTCTACCGGGCGCTCAGACGAGGCGCGAGTTGCGCGACCGAAACGATATTTCGAAATGTGAATCGGGAGGCATTACCGATGAACGCCTCGAATACCGCCGTCGTCGCGCTCAGTACAGAGCGCCCGCCTGTAAGACAGCCACGAGAACGGTCAGGACGGCGACGCTGGCAACGGTGGTCGTGAAGATGGTCGTGCTGAGATACTCGGGCGCGGTGATGCCGTCGACCGTCGTGTCGTCGGCGTACTCGATGGTGAGCGCCAGCGGGATGACCGCGGCGGGGGTCGCACATTCGAGGACGAACACTTTCGCGACGGTCGGGTCGCCGAACCCCAACGCGAGCGCGAGGCCGAACCCGACGAGCGGCGCGACGACGAGCTTCAGCGCCGACGGCGCGAGCGACCGCGATATCACGGACACGTTGGTCTCGGCCAACTGGATGCCGAGGATGAGCAGCATGACCGGAATCGACGCGTCGCCGACGAGTCCGACGGTCTCCATGAGCGCCGAGTCGGTCGGCGGGACGAGCCCGAGCCCACGGGCGAGAACGCCGGCAACGATGGCGTACAGGAGGGGGAGCCGAAATATCTCGGTGGCGGCGTCCAGCACCCCGCTATCGGAGCCGTTCGACGCGATGTAGACGCCGAGGGTGTACACGACGAGGTTCTGGATAGTGAGGTAGATGACGGCGGTCGTCCGTCCGACTTCGCCGAAGGCGAACCCGGACAGCGGGATTCCGACGAATCCCGAGTTCGGGAACGCCGCCGCCAACATGAGCGCGCCGAGGAGCGGTCCCGATTCACCGGCGAGTCGGCCGACGCCCCACGCGATGGCAATCATGAGAAGCGCGTAGCCGACGACGCCGACGCCGAGTTTGAGGACTTCCCCGCCCCCGAGGGTCGTCGTGGCGATGCTGTGGAACGCCAACGCCGGGATGAGTACGTACAGTCCGAGCGTGTTTATCGGCCCGACGTCGATGTCCGTCGTTCGCGCGAGGAGATACCCGACGACGGCGACGCCGAGAATCGGGAGAATCGCGTTCGTGAACGCCCCCGTCAACGACATGGCTCGTACCTCGAAGTAGGTCGATTCGGCGGCCGGGCGCGCTCAACTAACACTCTGCGCTGTCGCTGTCGGCTCATGTCAGTCCCATTGCGCTTCCCGTATAAATAGTATCGGTGATCGCCGCGCGCGGGTCGGCGCTACTCACCGCCGGAGGTCGTGTGAGCGAGCAGATGTGCGAGCAAGTAGTTCCGGAGAAAGCGTTTAACATAACACAGAATCGGGTCGGTAGAATGGACATAGGAATGCAAGTATCGTGAACTACTCTCGGACGCTCGAACGAGGGCTGGCCCACGGATAATAAACGCGGTCGACTCGAACGTTGAGAATCTAAAAGAGATATTTCATGAAATTTCGCTCAGAATGGCCAAGCCGACCACTCAACTCTAATCAACAGATTGGGGCCGACATTCGAGTCACTTAACGAGGAACACGGTCTCTCAGGGATTGCGTATTATCCGAGAAGTGATAGAGAACGCAGTCGCCGGACCGATACCAGACCGGCTCAATGATTCGACGTCAAGGGCGGGTTTTGCACAGTTTATATTGTAAAAATAGAACAATATACTTGGCATTAACCCCGATAGCGACCGGTGGGACTAACGTCGTCGATTCGACGTATCGTCACTCCAAGTGAACATCCGGTCGCGTGGAACTGTACAGCGACGCTGATCGGGGCGTTCGCTGTCCGCTCACGCCCCCGAGTTCTCTCGAAACCCGTCGGCTGAGCGGTCTACGAGACCCATCCCACGGCACGTCGATTTTTCGACTTACCAAGCCCTTCGCAATGTACTATCGACTCTCTCAGTGTGCAGTGGGTTCACACCGTGGACGGGCTCGCTCCATAGGAGGTGAGTAACCGCTTGACACCGTCATCAAGTGCGACCTGTGGAGCATATCCGATACGACTCTCCGCACGGGAGATGTCCGCACACGAGCGCTGGATATCTCCTTGTCGTGGGTCGCCGTGGACGATTGGGGAATTACTGGCCGTCGCGTTCTTGATGATTTCCGCGAGTTCGTGAATCGCCGTCTCAGACCCCGTACCGATATTGTATGCAACACCGAACTCGTCTGTTTTCGCAGCGAGGAGGTTCGCACGTACGACGTCGTCGACGTAGACGAAATCGCGTGTTTGTTTGCCGTCTCCGTCGACGGTGATCGGTTCGCCCGCCCGCGCTTGTTCGAGAAAAGTACCGATGACACCACTGTAGTCTCCGTTCGATTGTCGTGGCCCATAGACGTTGAAATATCGAAGCGCCACCGTCTCCAGACCGTAGAGTTCGTGGTACAGTCGGGCGTATCTGTCTATCGAGAGCTTCTGTAAGCCGTACGGCGATTTCGGCTCTTTGGGTTCGTCTTCGCGGACCGGGACGGTTCTGGGGCGTCCATAGATTGCCGCGCTCGACGCGAGAACGACTCGCGCGTCTTCTCGCCGGGCCGACTCAAGAAGTCTGAGCGTCGCAGTCGTGTTCACAGAATGGCATCTGAACGGGTCGTCGACGGACTTGCTCACGCTCACTTTCGCCGCTTGGTGGAAGATGAGGTCGACGTCGGACGTCGCTTCGGCGATCGCGCGAGAATCCCGAATATCGGCCTGTACCAGCTCTACCGAGTCGGGAAGTCGAGAAGCAGAACCCGAAGAGAGGTCGTCGACGACTCTGACCTCGTTGTCCTCGGCCAGTACGTCTACGATGTGGCTCCCGATGAATCCGGCACCGCCTGTGACGAGAACTGTCTGCCCACTAATGTCTGCCATGACACTACCCACATCGCAATGTCGACTCAAGGTTACTTTGTGTCTTAGTCAGTGGCCTGAACGTCTCCGTCGTCAAAATTAACATCTAAAATTTTTTATTTTTCGGATTATAGACATGGATTATATGTCCCAGGTTCAACTTCGAATGCGATATTTTCCCGCCGCCGCCCGGTTTGGCGACCTACTGTTGGGAATATGTCATTACTAACTGTCAAGGCTCCCGGCTTAATTCGCACTTTCATTACAAGACTAAATTTGTAATTACTTTGACCGCCAACGAAGCGGCCGATTTCGAGGCTCTCAGCCGCGTCCCCGCCGGGCACCGGTGGTCGAGGCCCGCGTATACTCCCGGTATACTCTACCTAATCAAACAGCGATGAGGACAGTACCACCGACAACACTTCTCCACCGGCTATAGTTACAAACGTGTGTGATTTTCAACCTATTTTGATGTTCGTCGTGAGACCGAGTGTCACATCCACTCGTCCGTCTTCTTGACTATCGCCGAAGGTTCGGTTCTCAGTCAGCGTCGGCGGTGACTCGTCCAGACGAGCGCCGGGACAAGCCATCATTCATCGTCTGAGGAAAGTATCGAATAACGGTCCTATTACTTACATTGGTTGAGTGATATCTCGAATCATAGCCTTCGAATCACGACCATGTTTCCGAAATTGAACAGGGTAGCGCACCCATCTCTCTCACAGACAGTATCGATTCAGCTTACTATCGTGACGCTACTCGCGCTGTTTTGGTTGACTCTTGGACTAGGTTCGGCTGGGATATTCGTCTCCGGTCTCAGGGTTGGAAGCACGCTCCTCCTGTTATTTTTCTTGCCCGGCCTCTTACTCACGCAGTTCGCTCGGCTCCGGATTACTCGGGGTGGAGAAGCCGTACTCTACGCAGTCGGGTTGAGCCTCGTCTTCCTTTCGTTGTTCGTCACCTCGGTCGGCGTACTCACACCGCTACTGAACGTCCAAGACACGTTTTCGTTGCAACCGCTGGCTATCTCCTTGACCGTCGTGTTGCTGCTGATAACCGCGCTTTTGCACGTTGTTGAAACACCAGAGGCGCGATTTGACTGGGTCGCGCCGACTCGTTTGACTGCGGGGCTGATAGCTGTTCCAGTCGTTGCGGTACTGGCCGCGGGGTTCATGAACGACGGTGGGGACGCCTCGCTGATGTTCCTCTTCGTCGTTCTCGTCGCCGCTGCTGTCGTGGTCAGCTCGACTCGGTTCCTCCCGCCGACGCAGTACCCATTGGCCATCTTCCTCATCGGACTTGCGACGTTCCTCCATCGAAACCTCCTCACCGGTGGTGTCATCGGTGCAGACGTCCAGTTCCAGTACTTCCTCGCCCAGCATATACAGGAGACCCACGTCTGGTCGCCCGGCGTCGGGAGTCGAATCACGGCGCTCCCGATGGTGACCGCGGTCCCGGCTGCTATCTCGACACTCGCCGACGTCTCAGTCGCGGCGGTGTTCAAGGTCGCGTACGTGTTCGTCTTTTCACTCGTCCCCGTCGGGATCTACTACGTCGGACGGCGTATCTTTGGGAACCGGGAGGCGCTGCTCGGCAGTTTCTTTTTCATCTTCTATCACATCTCGTTCTCTCTCACTCCGGGGAAGCAGTTACTCTCGGAGTTGTTCGTCGTACTGCTTTTGCTGCTCCTGTTCGAGCACGGCCTATCGACAGTCGGCAATAAAGCCGTCGCCGTCTTACTGAGTATCGGCGTTATTCACACCCATTACGGGACGGCATTCGTGCTTGGCGGGTCGCTGCTCGCCGGACATCTCATGCTTGGTGTGGTTCGTCGCGTCGTCGACGAGTTCGAACACGATAGCTCGGTCGTATACCCCGTCACATTTCTCGGATTGGCCATCGCTTGGTACGCGACGTTTTCGCCGCAGTTACTGAACCAGATTCTGCGGATGCCGTTGGTCATCGGACAGCAGGTCGCCAATCTCGTCGTTGGCACGGCGGTCGGAACCGGTGCGAACTACATCGGTGGCCAGGTGACCGTACTCGACCAACTCAACGTCCTCGTCTACTTGGTCCTGACCGCACTGCTGGGGATTGGATTGCTGTCACGGGTCGTCACTCACGGAGTCCGATTACGTCGCGGCGAACGCACGGAGTACGTCGAGTACACTGCGCTCTCGATACCGATGTTCGTCTTCCTCGCGTCGACGTTCTTCGTCATCGCGAACCTCTGGGCCGACAGGACGTACCAGATGGTGTTGGTCGTCCTCGCACCGTTCGTTGCCCTCGGCTTTCGGACTCTGTTCGCGGCGACGGTCACGGCGCTCGAACGCCTCGGGAAACCCAGAGACCTCCGTCCCAGGTGGTCGCTCCTCGCAGTTCTTCTCAGCGCGTTGTTCGTCCTCAACTCGGGTGCCGCGTATGCCGCGGTCGGGAACGCGGACACAGCCACGTTCGACTCGAACGCCAACGATTACGTATTCACTGACGACGAACGCGCTGGTGCCGCGTGGCTCAAGGAACACGCCGGGCTCACTGGTTCCGGTTCGTACCGCTCTCCGAGTGCCGCCTCACCTTCGGACGACACAGTCACGATATACACTGACTCGGTGAGCTACCAACTGCTCCGTTCGACGACTCCGGAGACGTACTACGACGTCCGAATCGAGCGACTGCGGAGCCCTTGGCACCCAGAGTTCGACCAGAGCCGACTGCAACGCGGGTACGTGTTCATTCGGGAACGGAGCGTCAGGGACGTTTCCGGGTCCGAGCGTCTCCCGATTACGTCTCTCTCGCGTGAGCATGCCGAGGACGTGACCGAAGCTGGAACGGTCGTCTTCCGGAACGACGAGGTGACTATCGTGAGAATCGAGGGGCGGTCAGACGGATACTCCGACGACCTGTGAGGGTTCGATTCGCCTTGGAGAAACCGGAGCGAACGTACCACCCCCGAAACGCTTTTACTGAGATACGATGTTGTATCGGATGATTGTGGCATCGACAGATCCGTCCACTGACCCGCTCGTGTCGTACGTTCTGGCGACGTACAACAGGCCGGACGACCTGAGAGAGGCTATCGAGTCCATCCTCGACCAGACCTACGACCCTATCGAGGTAATCGTAGTCAGTAACTCGACGGACGAGACCTCGACCATGTTTGAGGACGGCGGTCGCTTCGACGAACCGACCGTCCACTATCACGAGTTCCCCGGCCGGATGGGCGTCCCACAGGCGCGGAATATCGGATACGACCTCGCGTCGGGCGACATTCTCGTGACCATCGACGACGATGCGGTATTGACCAGTAACGATGCGACGGAGACCGTCGTCCGTCTGTTCGATTCGAATCCCGAGATCGGTGTATTGGCCTTCCAGTGCCGTGACTACCGGACCGACGAGGTGAACCCCCACGAGACGCCCGACCCACCGCGATTCGACATGACACCGACTGTCCCGTATCGCGCGACGAACTTCGTCGGCGTCGGAAACGCGATTCGAAGCGCGGTCATCGACCGAGTCGGTGATTTCCCGGAGGACTTCGTGTACGGGTTCGAGGAGATGGACCTCTCGTTCCGCGTCCACGAAAGTGGCTACGATATCCTCTTTACGCCCGAGGTCGCCGTCTGGCACAAGAAATCGCCCGAAGCACGACGTACCGACCTCGAAACGCAGGAGCGGCTGGTCGGGAACCGAATCAAACTCGCACTCCGTAACCTCCCGATGCGCTATGTAGTGGTCTCGACGGTTCTGTGGTCAGTGTATGGGTTGCTACTCACTCGGCGGCCGTCTTCGCTCTGGAACATCTATCGCCGTCTCTACGACGAACGAGAGACGACCCTTGAGGCGAGACGCGTCGTCTCCCCGCGGACGATTCGGCGAATCAAATCGCGGAAGACGATGCTGTTCTTCTGGTGGTACGGTCCGCACCCCGGTCGCCTCTTCGGGAGAGACGGCACTCCACAGCGGGTGTTCTGGGAGACGAGCAATTGAATTGAATCGCGGCTACTTATCGCTCGTCTGTCCACGCCCTGAACGCCGTTCGTCCGAAACGTAACGGGATGCGAGCAATCGAACCACGGGCAGCACGATACGGTGTCTGACGTCCGGAATCGACACGGAGAACGCGAGGTAGAGCAGTCCCCCGAGCAGTACCTGTAACACTAACGAGAACACGGTATCGACCGGGAACTGCGTCTTGACGCCGTAGACGACAACGCCCATCGCCACTGACGAGAGCGTAAACCATCCGATGAGGGGGTACGGAATCGAGAAATCGACGTATCGGCCGAGATAGCGTGTTTGAAGGAGTGCGTTTACGACCCACGAGACGGTCGTCGCCACCGCGGCACCGACGAATCCGATAGTGACGATGAGAATCGGGCTCAGGACTAAATTGACACCGACGGCGGCGACGGTCGCTTTTGCGGCGAGGTTCGGCCTGTTGATTGCCCTGACCGAAACCCCGACGATATCGTTGATGGATTGGAAGAACTTCTCTATCATCAAGACGACGAGGACCAGCGATGCGATGACGTATTCAGGACCGAAAAGGAATTCGAGAACGTCGGAGCCGTATATCACCGCCCCGACCACAGCGGGAATAGAAAAGAACACCGCGAACCCGATGGCAGTCGAGATGGTCGACTCTATCTGCTTCACCGACGAATCCGCATTCCACTGGCTGATCTGGGGGAACAGCGTCAACGAGATCGACTTGCTGAACATGAGGACGAGCAGCGTCACCTGCCAGGCGACCTCGTACGCACTGACGTAACTCTGGACGAGGAAAAACCCGATGAGGGCAGAGTCCATCCACTGGTAGATGCTCCCCCCGACGGAGTTCACGACGTCGTACTTCGAGAAATCGACCAGCGACCGCATCTGTGGGAGTGCCGGCCGACCAAGGCCGATGTCGCAGGCGAGAACCGCCCAAACCAACGCGACGGCTGAGCCTGCTAAGAGTCCGTAGACGATGCCCTCGGGTCCATATCCACGCGAGACAAAAAACGAACCGAGCCCGACCCAAGTGAGTCGGCGGGCGAACTCGATTGATGCGGTACGGCCGACCCGAAGTCGGCCCCGAACCGCATGAATGTACAGCAGCGAGAGCTCCCGGAGGAAGACGGCGAGGACCAACAACACTGCGAGGTCTCCACCGAGATAGTCGTTGATTCGACCCCGAAACGCGAGGACGCCGAGTGAGACCACCGTGAGCAACACCAGTTTGAGAGCGAGTGCGGAACTCAATGTCCGGACGGGGTCTTCCCCCTCACTCAGCCGTTTTTCGAGTGCGGAACGGAGGCCGAAATCGGCGGGAATCGAGAGCAATCCTTGGACGGCAAAGAACAGGAAGAAGATACCCAATTGCGTCTGCCCGAGGTTTCGGGAGAAGTAGATGATGCCACCGAACATCAGTAGAGCACGTCCCGTCTTTGAGAGGAACAGCTTGAACGTCGATAGTCCTATATCCATGATGGCACAGTGTCGCTAGCGAGTGGGCAACGAATAGTTACCCTGCCGCTACGAGGCACGACGTTCTCCGACCGACACGGTTCGAGTGCTGACCTGCGGCCGGGGCGTGACTGCGTCACGATGCACTGAACAGGGTGTTGAGTACACCTCGTGCGAACGGTTTGGGGTCGTCGAACGAGATGTAATCGAAGTGGGGGTGCTGGTAGACGGACGAAGCGACGTCGACGAACGCCTCCCTCATCGACGGTTTGTCGACGTTTGGGAAGTCGTCGACGAGGACGCTCCTGAGATACTGGAGTTCGCCGACGAGTAGATGCGTCGCGACGCCTTCCTCGTACCCCGGTCTGATTTCGTCTTTCCGACCCTGATTCGTGAGCCAGTAGTCGTACGGGTAGGTAGCGCCGGCGCGGATATCGAGATTCACGGAAGCCCACACTCGCGGATTGATTTCGAGGAGGTAGAACTCGCCGGTCTCTCGTTCCTTGATGAACTGAACTGACGCGAGCCCGTTCCATTCCAGATGAGTAAGCAACGATTCGGCCAACTCCTCGACCGCTGGGTCGTGTGTCATCTCCCGGAACACGCTCATCCCGCCAGCGTACGTTTTTCCGCGAAGTTGCCGTCGGAGACTCGTCTTCACCGGCTCGCCGTGGTCGTAGAGTGCCCGGAACGAGTACTCCTCCCCCCAGTGACACTCCTGCACCACGGGAACGTGGCCAAGCATGTCTTCGATGAGCCGGTCGACGTCGGGCGAGACGCCCCTCGGGATGTACTCGGGGCGTTGCCTGCCTTCACACTCCGTCGCCTCTAGATGGTCCACGTAATCGTGAGTGAGGATTCCGTACCGAGGTTTCACGATGAGCTCTCGATCCCAGTCTGTCACGTCCGTGAGGAGTTCCGTCTTCGGAACGCGGAGTCCGATGTCTTCCGCAACAGTAGCCAATCGATACCCGTCCTGCGCGACCCTGACTGCATCGAACGACGGCCAGCCGATCTCGACATGCGGTTTGAAATCCTCAACGTACCGTGAGAGGACGTAGGCGTCTTCCTCCCTGATGGGGAGTATTGCTTCCACGTCGGGGCGCATCGAGAGCGAGACGAGCGCATCTTTGTACGCGATGACGTCCTCGTGCGGTGATGGAACGACGACGGTCTCGTCCGCGTACTTCGATGCGAACGCTGGGACAGTTTCGTCTTCCGAAACGACGACTGTATGAACCCCTTCGGGCGAGAGTGACCGAAGCGACGCGACGACGCTCACAGATTGATTCGCTGGAACGATGATCGACTTCCACATGATTGTCTTCTCCTCCGCTACTTTTCACCTCATCATGATTGATTATCAAGATGATTCACGTTGTGCTTGAGAGTCTGTGTTTGCTGAACGAAGAGGCTCTCAAGAACGTAAATTGACTTGCGATTGGGGTGACTTCCTCGTCGGGTGCGTGCTACCCGCAACTATTTGCGCGTTCCCGGCGATAGTCTTCCCCGATGACCTTCGTCTCCAAAATCGGAGACCTCCTGTGGGGGACCCCGGCGTACAGCGTCGGCAACAGACTCTTCGAGACGACAGTCGAGGTGTATCTACGCACCCACCCGCCCTACGAGTTCTCCTGCGGAGAGGCGACAGCCACGTTCCGCCCTCGTACGTTCGTCGAGTGGAACAACCTTCGGCACAGAATCCGGGACGAGGCCGAAGTATTGGAACACGTGCTCTCGAACGTACGGGCTGGCGACGTCTTTTACGATGTCGGCGCAAACATGGGAATCTATGCCTGCCTCGTCGGGTCCAGCGTCCCCGACGTGGCTGTCGTCGGTTTCGAACCGTATCCACCGAACACCGAGTCGCTTCGACGGAACCTCACCGAAAACTCGATTGACGCGACCGTCGTCGAACGACCGCTCTCCGACGGGAGTTCGGAAGAGAGGTTTCACCTCTACGACACCCTCGATGCGGGTGCACAACACGGATCGCTCGACACGAGGTATCCCACCGGAGAGGCGCTCACATCCATACCGACGACAACGATTGCCGGAGACAGTCTCGTCGAAGCCGGTCGAATCCCCGAGCCGAACGTCGTCAAAATCGACGTTCAGGGGACTGCGCCGTCCGTACTCATGGGGCTGGAATCGTCACTCACTGGACAACGGTGCCGGCTCGTCTACGTGGAGGCGCACGACAACGCAAGCGAGATTACAACCATATTATCGAGGTTCGGATACCAGATATCGACACTCCGCGTCGACCGACCGAACAAAGACCCCACGGTAGTGGGACGGAAAGGCGAATGACCGCGAACCGGCCGCCTGACCTTCGGTTTCGAAGCACAAATCGAACATCGTGACCTTACCACCAGACATAATTTCTCACCTCTAGTATTAAATTCCATGAGGTAGAGTAATCAATAGATTAAATACGTCGTGAGTTGACGTGTTAACCGGAGATACCGGTCCGAAGCTTGATGAGCGACGCTGTACCCAGAGGCAGCGGTCGGGTAGACGACTCGATGAGTGATTGGAATGCGGATGGAACACGGAAAAATATGAGCCGCTACTGGCAGTCGATACGAGGACGGGGGGTGGTTGGGAGATGAAGCGAGAACACGAGTCACACGAACGAGATGCTGAGCAACCCGCTATCGGATTTGTCGCGACCGACGAGAACATCCTCACGTTGCCACGAGACGTCGTCCACACTCGAAACAACGGGTTCGACGTCTTCGTCACGTATCAGCGGTCTATCGACGAAGACGAATTAGATGTCGTCTCCGAGCTGGGCGCAACCGTCGTCGACCCGGTTATCGAGGCAGGGCGGGTCAATCCGTACAAGACGTTCGCGAGCGCGCTCGACGGTCAGACCCTCGTCATCGTCTCCCACCTGAACGACTCCGTCGAACAGGTGTTCGTCGACGCCGATGCAACGACAGGCGCGGTGGGCGAATCGAACAAGCGTGACACCGACGTCCTTTCCCGGCCCATTCGGAGAGACTCGGACGGCTCCGTCGAACTGACGGAGAGTTCCTCAGCGAGACCGCGAGAGCGGGCGAACGGCGACCAGTTACAATCGGCGAGTGAATCGCCGGCTATCGTCGCAATTCCGGCATACAACGAGGCGACGACGATAGCGTCCGTCGTACAAAGCGTCGCACCGTATGTCGACGAGGTCCTCGTCGTCGACGACGGGAGCGGTGACGAAACGGCCATCGCTGCACGCGATGCGGGTGCGACCGTCATCGAACACGAAACGAACCGTGGCTACGGGGCCGCGTTGAACACGGCGTTCAGAGAAGCGGACAGGCGGAACGCGAACAGGCTCGTAACCATCGATGGGGACGGACAGCACGACCCGAACGACGTCCCGAAGTTACTCCGTAAGCTGGACGAGACCGCCGCCGACATCGTGATCGGGAGCCGGTTCGTGGCGGGGGCGTCGACGAACGCACCGTTCTATCGACGGTTCGGTCTCAAAGTCATCAACCTCATGACCAACTTGAGTATGGGCGTCGTGAGGCGAGAGTCTCGTGTCGCCGACACACAGAGCGGGTTTCGCGCATACAACGACCAGGCGATACGCTCGATCAACTTAGATTCGGGTATCGGCGACCAGATGAACGCGAGTATCGACATCTTGTATCACGCCCATCACAACGATTACCGACTCGAAGAGGTAGGGGTCACGATAGACTACGACGTCGAAAACGCTAGTAGCCACCATCCTATCGCACACGGGTTGTCTCTCGTATCGAATATCCTGAAGACCGTCGAACTCGAACGCCCGTTGACTGCACTCGGCGTTCCCGGGTTCTTCGGTTCGACCGTCGGAATCTTCATCGCCTATTTCACGATTTCTAACTATCTGACGACAGGTGAGTTCCAACTCGGTATGGCCGTCACTTCGACGCTGTTCGTGCTCGCTGGGTTGCTCGCTTGCTTCACCGCGATCATTCTCCACTCGATGAGTCGGCTGTTCGAATCCAGTCGGTCGTCGACCGAGTATCCTCCGTTCGACCGCTGACGAGGGGACCGTTTGACCCGGTTGGAGGGCGGGAAGCGAGTTTGCAGATAGACGAATCGGGTGAATCAGGACTCGACGCCGAGGGGGCTCACTGTAGATAGCCGAGGTCGCGCAGTTGGGTCTTCTGCTCGTCGCTGAGTCCGGCGTCTGACGCCTCGTGTGTCGCCTGTTCGAGACGCGAGGGGACGACGCGTTGCGCTTCGTCTCTTGAGAAATCCGGGGCACCGTAGGTCATGCTGCTCGTCAAGGCGATAGAGAGCATGTTCAGCGCCTTCGTCGGAGACAGATTTCCGAGCCACGCCGGGGAGTACCCCCGGAATACATTGTCGTATCCGATCGCACCGAGTCGTTGGACCGAGGACTTCCGGTGGAAGACGTATCCGCCCGACCGATTCCACGCGGATGTCGCGGCGTAGACGGAGAGTTCGACCGCTCTCCCCGCGACGTCGACGTCGAGGTGCTGCCAGACGTCCGAACGGACTTTTCGGGTCGGTCGTGGAGTGGACCGCCAGAGGTCGACACCGTCCACGTCTGCGGGAGGTTCTCCGCGCTGCGCAGAGATGACCGTGGGGGCGACGTCGACACCGCTCAGAAGTGGGTCGTACGTCTCGCCTTCGGGCAGTCCCGCCCCCGCGAAGACGACCGGAACTTCCACGTTCTCCGGGGCCATCGGGTGGCCGTGCCCAAAGCGCCCACCGTTGGTCCATTCGCCGAGACACTGACCGTGGTCGCTCGTGAACACGACTAACGTTTCGTCGAGGAGTCCGTCCTCGGATAGTCGTTCGTACAGCCGAAGGAATCGCTGTGCAGAGTTGTGACAGTCTTGGCGGTAGAGGTTCACCAACTGCGGACGACGCCTCTCGTGCGTTCGGAAGAACTCTTTCGTTGATTCGAATACCCCGTTTTCGAACCCGTACGGAGCGTGTGGTCCGACGTCGTGGACGAAGTTGACGAACGGCGGTTCGAGGTCTTCGATTGTCCGCTCGGTATCCACGTGGTTAATCTGGAGTGGTGGTTTATCGGGCGCGTCGAGCTCGATCCACACCGTCTCCGTGTCAAATCCGACGTCATATGCATCGTCGTCGAGTAACGGCGGCCGTTCCGGGAGTCGGTCGTCGAACATCCAGACGCCATGTGTCGCCGGGTACAGGCCCGTGGTCAACGACGGTATCGAAGACGCCGTGAACGTACTCGCGGAGATCGCCTTCGCCGTCACCCCCAACTGTCGCACTTCGTCCGGGAGGAAGTCGTACCGCATCGCGTCGGACACGAATACCAAGACGTTATTCACGTTGGGTCGGTCGGCCAGTTTCGAGAGAGGCGTGCCACTAGTGGACGCAGTCGTATCTGTCATGCTAGCAACAGCGTATTCGACGGGAGGCCACCTAATGGTTAGTGTCAGTCAGCTATCTGATTATCGGCGGGAGTAGAGCCACCCTCCGTCCGGCGTCAGGTATCGTCCGGAACGTTCACAGGCAGACAGTTACGCCGAAACCGTGTCTGACGGGTGTCTAGGGACGAATAGAAGATATAAGGACGGGTGACATTACGCTCTAACTCAGCAATAATCCGATTATCAAATATATAACAATAGTCGCTACCGTCAACCCGTGTCTTACGTGTGAGCGAGAAGCGTAACGACTGTGTACGGAATTCGATATCCTTCGACCTGGAGCACTGGCACACTGCGACGCTCCTCGTCGACGAGGTGAGAGATCCGATAGACCGTATCGTAGAATCCACGGAAATCGTCCTCGATTTACTCGACAGACACGACGTCGCGGCGACCTTCTTTGTCGTGGGAGACGTCGCCGACGAGTACCCATGGCTCATCAACCGAATCCACGAGTTAGGACACGAGATCGGCTCTCACGGACAGACTCACAGACCGCTGTTCGATCTCTCGCCGAGCGAGTTCGAGCGGGAACTGGCTGAGTCGGGTGCTGCAATCGAATCAGTGACGGGCGAGTTCCCGATGGGGGTTCGACTTCCAAACTTCTCGCTGACGAGACGAACACAATGGGGGTTCGAAGTCCTCGCACGGAGCGAGTACCGATACGATTCGAGCGTGTTCCCGGTGAAGACGCCGATGTACGGCGTCCCCGGAGGGCCGTTGAGACCGTACCGGGTGCATCCCGGACGGCCGTTCGATTCGAGTGCGGCGGTCGGCAGCCAAAGAGAGTTGCTTGTAGAATCGCCCCTCGCCGTGACCAATACGATGTTACGACTCCCCATCGGTGGGGGGTTTTACGCGCGGGTCACACCGATTCGTTTGTTCGAGTGGGCGGTCAGTCGGCTGAACGAGTCGAGTATTCCGGCAAACCTGTACTTCCACCCGTGGGAGTTCAACCCGTCGGTCCCCGTTTCGGAACCGAAGTTCCACAAACGAGCGGTGAGTTTCGCGGGAATCGAGCGGTTAGCAGACAAAGTTGAACGGCTCCTCACGACCTTCGAGTTCGGACCAGTGAGCGAATTGATCCGTGCGGAACTTGGGCAGGACGTGTTCGACGAACCGCGGCCCCGAACCAATCACGAGGTCTCGAAGGGAACCTCCCACCACTGAAGATGAGTACGAGCAAGACAAAGACGCGGTTGACGGTGACGGACTGTACAGACAGGCGCGAGTGGAACGACTTCGTCGAATCGAACGACGGTCCCCCGTTTGGACTGTGGGGATGGCGCGAAGCCAGTCGGAATTACGGACACGACACGCACTGGCTCGCCGCCCGAGATGGGGGTGACATCGTCGGCGCACTCCCCCTCGTCGAGATTCGAAGCCGTCTCTTTGGTTCGAAGATCGTCTCACCCCCGTACGGTGAACGCGGGTCGGTCATCTTGGCCGACGACGCACCGGAGTCGACGACCACGCATCTCGTCCGGCAGGCGAAACGTATCGCGGACGACGCGGGAGTTGATTTCGTCAGTCTCCGTGGGACGACCGTCGACCACGCGCAATTCGAGGGGTTCGAACACGAAAATCGGTTCGTCACCTTCGACGTTCCGGTGGGCGTCAACCACGATGAGATGTGGGACGGTCTCAAGGAGAGTCGACAACGGCAAATCGACCAGGCCCGGGAAAACGACCTGGAGTACGTCGTCGGAGAGTCACTCGACGAATTACGCGAGTACTATGAGCTGTATCTCCAGTCGGTGAGAGGCCACGGGTCTCCACCCCACTCCTTCGAATTCTTCAAAAGGGTCTGGGAAACCTTCGCAGACCACGGAACACTCCATCTGGGACTGGTACGACACGACGGACGAGCGATTAACGGCATCGTGAATCTCGGCTGCGGGTCAACGGTCTCACAGTGGGGGGTCATCACTGATTACGAGTACCGTGACCTTCAGGGCGGGAGTTTCCTACTGTGGAAATCGATGGAGCACGCACACGAAAACGGGTACCAATCCTACGAACTCGGACGGACGAGAGAGGGGACGGGCGTGTACATGTTCAAAAAGAGCTTCGGCGGAAAGAAGACTCAGTACGACGATTTTCACTACTACCCGAACGGACCGGTTGAGCTTCCACATCCGGACAAATCGGCCTACAAACCGATAAAGGAAGCCTGGAAGCGACTCCCGATTCCGGTGACGAAACTCATCGGTCCCACGCTTCGGAAGGACATCAGCCTCTGACCATGCACGTACTCTATATCGTTGGACAGAGCACGGGTGGGCTCCCCCACTACGCCGCCGAACTCGCAAACAGCGTTGCGAATTCCGCCGAAGTGACGGTGTTCAAACCGACCGAAACGTCGGCGGACGATCTGTTCTGTGACGATATCGAACTCGTGAACGCGTTCGATCCGATCGGCATCTCGATGCCCGGGCTGTACAAGTTAGATATCAATCCACTGAACATCTTCAGAGGCCTGTACTCATACAGCGCGGTGAAAGAAATCGAGCAGTACGACCCGGACGTCATTCACGACAGTACCGGAATCTTCCCACAGGTGAAGTTTTTCGCCAAACTCCACGATGTGGACGACTATCCGTTCGTGACGACCCGACACGAAGTGCCGGTGAGCCGCTTCAGCCTCGCACGCCCTCCCGTCCTCATCGAAGAGATACTCAACCTCACGATTCCAGCTCTCGATGAAGACCGGACTGTCGTCCACACGAAGCGACAAAAAGAGGTCCTCGTAAGCCGTGGATTCGACGCGGACGGCGTCGTCGTCATCCCACACGGGGCGTACTCAGTTTTCGGCGGCGTCGAGGATATCGACCGTGAACCCGAGGAGAACACGCTTCTCTTCTTCGGGAACATCGTTCCCCCGAAAGGACTTGACATACTCGTCGATGCAGTCGAGATACTCCGCGAAACGATTCCGGATGTCAATCTGATTATCGCCGGGGACGGACAGCTTCCGAGCGGAGTGCGCAAGACCATTGAACGGTATCCCGATAACTTCGAGGTTCACCGTCGGTTCATCCCCAATGACGAAGTCAAGGAGTTCTTCGCGCGGACCACAGTCGTCGTGATGCCGTACCGAGATCAGAGCGGGACGAAGGGACACAGCGGTGTTCTCTCGACCGCGTTCTCGTTCGGGAAACCCGTCGTAGCATCGACAGCGAGTGAGTTCCCCGAACAGGTCGAAGACGAGGGCTGTGGGCTCGTCGTCCCCCCGGAGAACCCCACGCGGCTGGCTTCGGCTCTTGAGACGGTGCTTCGAGACGAGTCCGCCCGGTCCGAGATGTCGCAAAACTGCGTCCGGATGAGCGAGCAACTCTCGTGGGACAGCGTGGCGCAACAGTATCTCGACGTGTACAGCGCCCTCGTCGGAGCGCACGAGTCGGGAGGCAAACAGGCCGTTCTTCGGACTCCGTGACCGGTTCCCGTCACTCGGTGTACCCCAGTGCGCGGAGTTGTGCGTCGCGGGAGACGTCGCTCGGTTGCGTGTCGTACGATGCGGGCGTGTGTGTCCCCTCGTCTGTTCCCGTCGTCGTCACCCACGGGACCTGCGTCAAACACGGGAGGTCGATCTGATTCGGATGCCCGTAGATGCCCCACTCTCCGAACGCCTCGCCGTGGTCGGCAGTAATCACGACCCGCTCCGCGTCTACGTTCCGTAAGAGGAGGTCTACGTCGGTGAGGACGAACCGGAGTGTCTCTCTGTACCGGTCGATAGCGACCCGCTGCGACAACTCTCCGCTCGTCACGCGGTCCCATGCGTCGGGATTACTCTCCCTCCCGAAACTGAAATTCGCGCGGTCGAGCGCTTCGGCGCCTTCGGTGAGGAACGGGACGTGCGGCTGAAGATAATGAACCAAGAGCCGTTCTGTCTCGGCGTTCCTCCCGTGGTGTATCGCTCTGTCAGTGACGGGCCTCGGCCGGACGGTTCCCCACTGCTCGTCCCACGCGTACCGCCACACTTCGTCTAACTCACCGAAGGTGTCTTCGTCGCAGAATTCGTCAGTGAAGGGGTTGGCTGACACGTACGCCGTCTCCTGAAGAACGTCTTCCGGCGTTCGTTCGAGGGTTCTGGGGAGCCAGTTCCACGTGCACGACGCTACGGAGGGAAAGTCGTCGACTCGCTGTATCCAATCGTAGCCGTCCGATTGACGTCTGAGTTCGTCCGCCCTGCACGCGTCCAAGAGTATACAGACGTCCCAGTCCTCCTCGAAGACGCTACGACCTGTGATATTCCCTGTCGAACGGTGGTACACGATTCCGAACCACCGACGCAAACCGCCTGAGAGACCATATCTGTCTACGAATCCCGGAAGGCTTCCGAGACCTTTCCGTAACTCTTGGGAAGTGACCATACGTCACTCCATTGATCGTTGATATATATCAAATTATCCCAAAGTATTCCGGAGGAAAATACAATATATGTTGAAATTATGGCACAGATGTGTTTTATCCACGATATTAGCTACCGTGTCTACAGAGACGTATCCTCCCAGAGTCGGACCCAATCGACCACCATCTCTTCCCCCCACCTCTCTGTTTGGTCGGCGGTGCCGATGTTGTTGATATTGAGCGAGAACATGAAATAAAACGGGGCTCCGTTGGACAGTGCGGTCAGTAGCGTTTCGCCGAGCCACTTTCGGACGACCTTCCCGTCGACGTAGTGAACTAGCTCGTCGGCCTGCCACTCGACACCGTACGTGTGAAACTCCCGCGTGAGGTCCCCACCTGGCGTATACGACGCACCGAGGTTCCTATGTGTCGAGCGGTCGCCCACCTCCCTCGAACTCGAATAGTGGACGGTGTGTCTCGAAATGTGCCTATCGTCCCACCCCGAATCGTCCTGCCAAATCTCCACAACGTCGACCTCGGGCGGCCACGCCTCGGTGTTCGGTTTCGCCCAGAACGCGTTTTGAAAGCCGGTTCGCCCCGCAAACGAGATTCTGGCTTCGAGATAACTTCCCGGTCCGAACGTCACCTTGTTCTTCGTGTTCACGGCACCGGATCGTATCTCGCCCCGTTCGTGTGTCCCTCGGAGCCGGAGTGACCCGCCTTCCGTTCGGACGTTCTCTGAAACGATTCGAGTCGGACTCGTGGACGTTTCGACCCCCCAGCCCCAACCGATTGACCACGACGAGGCGTCTAACGAGTCGCCCGAGAAGGTATCTTCGAAAGCGAGTTCCCAGTGTGCTTCCCCCGGTGAGCGTGCGCGAAGCCTGTCTCCGTACCGATCAGCGAGCGACTCTCGATTCAGTACGACGCCGCCGACGACGAGACCAGCGCCGGCAGCGCCGGCTGTCGCCCCTGACACTCGGAGGAACTCTCGTCGGTTCATATCTCCGAATACCTCTCACCCGTTCGCACGAAGGTCCGAACGCGGAGTGACTGCGACGAGCTCTCCGAGGAGCGTGACAACCCCCTTCACCGACAGCGCCGTCGTGCCACCACCGGCGAGAGAGTCTCCGAGGGATATCGACGGGTGCCGCTCACCGGTCACACGGCTGTAGGTCTCCGAGCGCATGCTACTACTGTGGGGGTAGAGACACAAAGCCGCTTCGTCAAAAAGTCAGTTCCGTGCTTCCAACAGCCCCGAATCCGGATGTAGCCTGCGCTACTACGGATTAGAGCTCTTGGCCGTTGAGCGTCGCGACGACGTCGCCGCCGTACGTCGATACGTCGAGGACACTCCCATCGAACAGCCAATACGCGTCCGAATCGTCCTTCACGGACCCGTGAATCTTCGAGTTGCCGACGTCGTCGCCGCTGTCCGCGACACCCGACGACGTCTCTGCCTTCTGGACGGCCCCATCGGTTTCAACGAGGTACCAAACGGTCCCGTTGCTGTTCGACCCACGGCGGATGACGAGGAGGTCGACGCGCGACTCATTTACGTAGACGTCTGCGGGTCCATCGAGCGCGATATCCGTCACATCGCCTTCGAATCGGTACGTGTCTGACCCGGCACCGACCGCCCCGCTTGCGGTCGTCCCAGAGACCGAGTCTTCGCTCGTAATCGAGTCGGTCTCGGCGAGCGCATCGCTCACAGAGACGGTATAGGAGGTCGAACTACTGTACCCACTCCCGTCGATGGTGATGGTGTTGGGAAGTGTCGTCGTCTGCGTCGAGTCCGACGTTTGGCTCTGGTCAGACGGCCTGTAGGGGCCGGGTTCAGAATCGTCGACTAAGTCGGCCGTGTTGACCGGTGAGTTGTCGATATAGATGTCGAGGTCGCCGTCGAACCTGAGGTCCGTGATGTCACCGGTAAACCGGAATCCGGGGAGTGACGACGTCTTACTGGTCGTCCCACCCGCGACGGTACCGTCTTCAGCGACCCAGTAATCCTCGGTCGTGTCCTGCGGTTCGATTCCGATGTTCCCGCCACTCGCCTCGAACGCGAACGTGACCGGGTTGCCGTCACCCGACCGGGCCCAGAGATAATGCTCTGTGTCGGTCTGACTGGTCGTGTCAGTGGTCGAGTCGGTCGTGGAGCTGTCCGAACTAGTCCCCGAGTGGTCCCAGAGGCGGACCCAGTCGATCGCGACTTCTTCGCCCCACGGCACCGAGTAGTCGGGCGTGCCGACGTTGTCGATGTTCAGAGAGAACATCATGTAGTGAACACCACCGTTCTGCATCGCCTGCATGGCGGTGCTATCCGTGGACTCCCAGACCGCTTCTCCGTCGACGTAGTGAGTGATTCGGTCTTCTTGCCACTCGACTCCGTAGATGTGGTAGTTCTCAGTCAGGTCGTCACCCGGCGTGTATCCGCCGCCGGGGCCGACGTGAGTGGAATTGTCTCCCGGCTCCGTTGAGGTCGAGTAATGAATGTGGTGTCGTGACCGATGGGTATCGTCCGTCCCACTTCCGTCTTGCATCAGTTCGACGACGTCGATCTCAGGCGGCCACGCCTCGGTGTTCGGCTTCGACCAGAACGCGTTCTGGAACCCCTCGCGCCGCGCGAACTTGATCTTCGCTTCGTAGTAACTGCCTGGGCCGAAGGTGACTTTGTTCTTCGTGTTCACTCCGCCCGCGTACGGTTGGTCTCCGTCGTGCGTTCCCTTCAGATAGAGGTTGCTGTCGCGGACATCGACGTTGCGTTCGACCACTTCGGTCGGACTCATGGTCGTTCCGGTTCCCCAGCCCCAACCGATAGACCACTGCTCTGTGTCCAGAGAATCACCGTCGAAGTCGTCTTCGAAGGTCAGGGTCCATTCGTCTTGGTTTGCGGGGCCTCCTTCAGTCACTGCCGCAGAGCCCACGCCGATGCTAGAGACGCCCAGTGCTGTCAAGGCACCGGCGCCGGACAGTTTCATGAGATTCCGGCGAGTGCAGTGGAGGGACTTCGCGTTCGTTTCTTCGTCCGGTGTATCCGGACATTCGTCGTCTCTCATAGGTACAGTTTCGTGAAAGGCAGTGGAGTATAAATGTCTTTTTTGAATGAATTTGTAAATATTGGCACGTTAATTGAACAAATGAGTTATGTCTAGGATAATACCACGTTATAATTTTGCGAATTTAAGCTAGCGATTAAGATAAATTCAATTTTCTAATTGTAGACGGGTTCAATCAATATATCGTCTATATATAATTGAGATAGTCATATAACTAATTTATTAAAATAATCTATGTAATCGACATACTGGACTCGGCTACTGGTCAATCAAGATAGTTACAGGATATTATAGTTATCAAGTTGGAAATTCTTTTTTCGCCGAGGGAAAACGGTCTCTTAATACATATTTTCTGACGATAATTTCGCAGAAACCGTTTGTTAACCCCGCGTTAAGCTATTCTGTATATCTGATACATCAGCGGTTCACACTGTGTGTTAATTGTCACCGCTACACCTAGTGACGGCGTTCGAGCAGGTCAGCTGTGGGCAGTGCGCGCTCGGAGATACCAGCCTATCGCGACGAGTGTGAGGAGACCGAGTTGGACGAAGAGCGCTGGCGAGGGGTCTAACGCCTGAAGTCGGGGGAGCAACGTGAGCTCCGTACCGTAGTCCACTGCCGGGAGTGCAGGCCAGAGGAAAAACGTCGCGTAGTACAGGTCGCCGTCGAGCAATGGCGGGACAACGTCACCGACGATGTGCGTGAAGTACCCAAAGAGAAAGGCGAACACCGCTTCATCTCGGTCCACCCTCCGCCCGATCCGAGTGAGGACGATCGCCACGAGAAAGAAGGTGAAGATGGAGTGAGCAAGCGACCGACCATTCGGTAACACGCCGACGTACCACGCGAGCGGTTTGTCAACCAAGTCCGGAAACTGCGTGCCGAGCGTGAGCGACAGTCCGACGCCGACCCGTGAGATGCCCAACTGTCGCATTCGACGATAGCCGAAGTACGCGAGAGCGCCGAATAACAGGTGTCCCCAGGGCCACATCAACGTAGATTGGTCGAGCGTCGAACTATGTAATGCGCTCGCTACCCAGTTCCGCCGTTGACGAATGCCTTCTCAGCGGACACCGGACTTGTGACCGGAGACTACTGCAGCGAATAGACCGTACCCTTTGCAGACCCGACGTAGACATGATTGCTATCAGCCGACAGATCGGTAAGCTGGGAACCATCCTCGAACGCCCACTGCTTCTCACCTGCCGATACATCAAGCGCGAACTTGAATCGGTTCCGCGGGTCGTCTCTCCCCCACGAGTCGACGTACAACGAGTCACCTATCGTCACAGACGGTACCACACCCTCAACGCCCTCGTTGGGGGTCCACGTCCAACTGAGAGTACCGCCCTCAGTATCGAACGCTCGCACCGTTCCGCCACCGGCAAAGAGAACATCGTCCTGAACTGGTACCCGTGGGACGAACCCTGACTCGGCTGCTTGCCACTGTTTTTCACCGCTTTCCGGGTCGAATGCGGCGATGTGTTGGCCGCCGACATAGAGAGTGTCACCGTGGAGCGTCGTCGACGTCGCGACCCAGTCGTCGCGACTCCACGTCTCCTCACCCGTCTCGCTATCCAGCGCAATGAGCTTTCCACGGGTATCGCCCTCGTCGGCAACGAAACAGACTGTTTCGTCGGTCGCTGCAATCGTCTGGTACGAATAATCTTCGACCGCTGCAGTCCACCGCTGCTCACCGGTTGCTGTATCGTACGCATAGAGGCGACCGTATGTGGGAACGTAGATCGTCTCAGCGGTCAAGAGTCCGCCAGACGGGTCGCCGATCTCGCCGGACCACCGCTCTGCTCCGTCAGCGACGGAGAGCGCGTAGAGCGTCTGACCGGCCTCCTCAATCGCGTCGTCTTCGGTCCCGACGTACAGCACATCCTCGGTAACGCCGAGAATTTCCAGCCACCATGCCTCGGGGCTGAACGTCCACTCCACGGTTCCGGTTTCGGCGTTGAGGGCGACTACGCCGTGGTTCTCGAACAAATCGTTCTTTCCAACAATGACGAACACCGTCTCGCCGACGTGGGCCGGCGAACCACGGAGTTCGGTGTCCGCGTCATACGACCACTGTTTGCTTCCATCAGTAGTGTTCAGCGATTCGAGAGACCCGGACTTCGTTCCCACGTAGAGACGATCTCCGGTACTCGTCGGGGGAGTCGTGATTTCTGACCCGACCGTTTGCCGCCAGACGACTGGGGGGTCTGGCTGCGTGGGTTGGGTACGTGCGGTCGTCTCCGTTCCCGTTTCTGTCCGGGCCTCGGTCCCTGTCGTCGTCTCCGCAGGCACCTCGGAACCAAGACAGCCAGCAGTTCCGAGCCCAACGGCGGCGGCACAAGCACGAAGGAATCGGCGACGGTGAGGGGAGGGCATCTACTATCAGTTTCGTGTTGGCTGTTAGATATTTTGTGGTCGGCTGATGGAATGCAGCGGCGTACGGCATCGCGTATTTTGGACAGAGGACCGGCCGTCCCGTACGGAGGACAAAAACGCGGGAGCCTACTCGAACAGCGCCAACACATCTGACGGGGTGAATAGATGGACGTCCTCACGCTGCGCTGCGCGCTCCACGAGTTCGTCCGTGAAACCGGACCGCGAAAAGAGCCCGTACGCAACGTCTCGGTCGGAACCTTGCCAACGCACGTCCGGTTCAGTCGCTTCGAGGTCGTCTAGGAGTGACCGGCCAACGGGGCTAGTGGTCCATTTGCATTCTCCGAGAAACAGCGACTTCGCTTGCGGATTCAATCCGACCACGTCGATTTCTTGCTCGCTGTACCACCAGCGACCGACTCGGGAACTGGAAACTGGGAACGACGGCGCTCGGGCGGCTTGTCGGCAGACCTCTTCAAACGCGAAGCTCGTGTGCGTCGGTACTGTTTCAGCAATCGATTCTCGGACGGGTTCCGTTCGCCCTTGTTCGAGTGTTCCCCGGTTCGGCGAGACGTAGCGGAACCAAAACCGGACGAACTGGTCAGTCAGTTTGTAGACACCGCGTCCGTCGGGATCTGTGACCGGCGTTTCGCGCTCGACGAGCGCTAACTGAGTCAGGTTTTGGAGATACCGTGAGATGCCGCTTGCCTTCTTATCGATGCTATTCGCGATGTCGGTCACACGAGTTGCACCGTTGGCAATCGCCTCAAGAATCGCCATGTAAGTGGTCGGTTCCCGGAGTTCCTGTCGGAGGAGGAATTCGGGTTCCTCGTAGAGGAACGCGCCCTTGGAGAGGATGTGCTGTTCGATGTTCGAAAAGAGGTCTTGAGTCCCGTCAAATTGCTCTAAGTACGCCGGCACCCCACCGAGAACGCTGTACGTCTGGATTGTCGCATCAGCATCATACCGAGGGAAGAATTTCGAGACGTCACCGATGGTGAGCGGTTCGAGTCGCCACTGTCCAGTTCGGCGTCCATAGAGCGGACTCTCGTAACTCAACACGCCTTCTTCCATCATCGATATCGACGAGCCGAGGAGGACGATCGAGATGTCTGTGTCAGCGAGCACCTCGTCGACGATAGTCTGGAATACCGACGGGATGGTCTCGTCCTCCCCTACGAGATAGGAAAACTCGTCTAACGCGACGACAAACGGGCCGTCAGCCCGTCCCTTGAGATATCGAAACGCATCCAGAAACGTGTCCACGTCGGGTGGAACATCGTCGAAGTGATCCGCGCACTGTCGTGCAAACTGCGTTGCATTGTGTTGCGGTCCTCGCTGGTCGCAAAGGTAATATTGGGTCTCCTGTTCGAGCGAATCGAGTGCTGTCGTCACGAGCGTCGTTTTCCCAACTCTACGGCGGCCGTACACAACGAGAAACTGCCGGTCATCTCGTTTGAGATGTGAGGTCAGCCATTCTAATTCCCGCTCTCGGTTAATCATTATGCAGTAGATTATATTATCCCGTGCATAAAGATTGTGGTGAGGCGTGACGCAGCCTGGTGCGCCCCGCAGCCACCGGGAGCGGAAAAACACCGTCGTCGTCGATGTGGACCTCGACGAGCGGCCGGACACGGATGTGAGTTCGGAGACCGCATAGAACGTAACTTGGCTCGGCTGTAGCCAAGGCAGGGTTCGCGCGTACCGTATCATCGTGGTTCCGACGTCGAACCGTGGAGCCGAAGTTCAAGTAGAAACGAGCTACGGGCTACGCTTTCGAGGGCGTACCGTTGCGACGGCGGCCGAACAGACCGCTAATTTTCCGACTGATCGTTCCGAGCGTGAACCCGACCGTCCCGAGGGGAATACCGAACAAGCAGGCGAGGAATACGGCAGTTCCGAGGGTCTCCAGCGGACCGACTGTCTCGAAGTGCATCCCCGTCGCACCGAAGAGTCGGTGGAGTTTACTCGGCGAGAAGTGTTCGACCATCATCCCATAGCGTGCGAGACCGATCCCAAATATCGGCCCCATAGTGAGACCGATTGTGGGCACTAACCCGGAATTTCTGGCGGCGAAAGCTGCAGCGACCGCGACCAGCACGACGATGCCAATGACCGCAATCGCGTTCGGGTCCGTCGCGTTTAACGTCCCCAGAACCCACTGTTCAACGCGACTGTAGCCGTACGTTGCGGCCACCAACGGTCCGGTCACGATTGCCGCTATCGGGGCCGAGAGGACCGCCGCAACTGAGGTCCTCCGTCGTCGGCCGACTACCCCGTGCCAGATTCGCTTGAGCAGAGGTCGACTCGTAACGGTTCCTTGTAACCACGTGTATAATACCGAGGTGGCGGCGACGAGTTTCCCGAGGGCGACTCTACCGCCGGAGAGTACTGAAAGGCCGTCTCTCTTGGGGGCCATGTCAGTACGTATGTGTAATCGATGTGAAATAGTTTTGGCTTCTGCGAATCATCCCACAACCCTCTTTGGAGACGAACAACCCACTCGTGGATCGGTTCGGAGGAACTGGGGCCTGTGGAGAGGACTTCGCCATTGCGAACGACGTACCGCTTCGCCAGCAGCAGGACGCGATGGTTCGTTAGTTCCGGATCGGTCGAGACGGCTCTGTTGGAACCCCCAGCAGGAGTCACACTTTGGCTTGCCGTGGACGGTACAGAGGATGAGTCTATCAAAAAAGAATATAAACTGACGGTTTCAATCGAGAGACATGAGTGACCGCTCTCAATCGGGGAATCTGAGTGATAGTGCGTTTGACTTCGGTCTTCTTCTCGTTTTATTCGGGGGGTTTCTTATCTCGGGTCGAGACCTATTCGCGGCGGATTCAAACGCGTTTGGTCAAATTGGACTCCTGATTATGGTCCTGGGAGTGAGTGTCGGGTTCGTTGGCCTCGCCGGTGATCTGTCTTCATGAACGAGACGGTGTGATATGTAGGGCGGTTGCGAGATACGCAATACTCAGCGAGCGGTTGTTTCAGGCAATACGTCTCTGAAGAGGAGGGTTTCAAGAGGGCCGTCGAGGCGCATCCCTAATGGAAGACGCCGAAGCACGACTACGGGGGCGATTCCTAGCTCTCTCCGAGTGCAACCACGCTTCCGTCTGACTCGGGTGAGAAAATCGCCTCTGGAGTCACGATTACACGACCCGCGCCACCGGAGGTCGTGCTCCACCGCTCGTCCCCGGTTGCCCGAGATACCGCGACAAGCCGTTTTTCGCTTCGGATGAGTACCGTCTCGCCGGCGACAGTCGGAGTTCCCACCCGCTCTCCGGGAGATTCGTACGTCCACGCGTCCTCCCCATTCCAATCGATCGCTTGGACCGTGTCCCCGGCGGACACGTACAGGTGTTGACTGTCGACCGCGATCTGTTGCACCCCAGCATCGGGGATGTTGAACGACCATTGGCGTGTTCCATCGGTGTCGAACGCAGTCACGAGTTGATGACTCTGCACGACGACACCCTCGGGATGGGCTACCGGCCCACCAGTCACCGCGCGTGTAGATTCGACCCATTCTTTTTCGCCCGTTGTGGCGTCCAGCGCAACGAGGCCGGTCTTTCCTGACCGCGAGCCGAGGTAGAGCGTCCCATCGAGAACGGCGACTGGTTCGGTGAATGTTCGCCCACCAGCCTCCGCATCGACGTGGTGTGACCACCGCACAGACCCGTCCCCGACTGAGAGAGCGCGGACGCGACCGCTCCAGTCGGGGACGTAGACGACTCCATCGGCAATCGTGGGTGGGGCGGTGAGTCTGGCGTCGATGTCGACGAGCCAGTCCTCGTCACCGTACCGCGTCTGGAAGCCGATGATACGACCTTTTTCGAGCGCCCGCTTGGCCGTCACGACGATGTGATCACCACGTACTGCGGGTGGTCCGTTCGGCTCCGACCGAAGTGGCACCTGCCATCGTTCCTCGCCTGTCGCCGCGCGCAACGCGTGAATCCGATACCGATGGCGTGCCGTATCGGAGATCGCGTCGACGGGAAGGTAGAGGTGCCCAGCGCTGATAGCTGGTGTGCCAGTGGCCCGTACCTGACTGAGGTCGGTTTGCCAGACCGTCTTCGGGTCCGTCGGACCAGACGCCACCCGTCGAGTGTGACCGGGATTTCGACCGCTCATCGGCCACGTTCCGGCGACGTCTCCGAAATCTCCCGAGGGGCGAGACGGCGAGAGACAGCCAGCAAGCGCAATACTTGTGGAGCCGAGGGCTGTGAGGAGTTGGCGGCGCGTGTGGGAGGGCATGAGGGCGGGTTCTTTCCGAAAATACGTTAATTCGGGGGTGATATGCTGCTCGAAAGTCGAAATCGCGTATCTGTGTAGCGGCTGCCGCACTGGCCTAATCCGATTTGACGTCGTCCAGATAGGGTTTCAAGAGAGCCAGATATTTCATTGGCAAATCTGAGTCGTATCTCGGGGAGGAAGACAGACATAGAGCACTCAGTGACAAGTTCCCCACTGTGGAGGAACAAGTAACAGAAGTATGATAGTTGATATTTTCCACGTATCGAGGCCTTTCACTTAGAGAGACAGAAGTGAGTCTTCGGCTTCTCGGCATAGTTCGTTTCAGGCGACCCGACAGTAGGTACACCGAGTGGCTAACAGCGTTTCTGACCCGCCGAAGACGCAGCTAAGCGGGTCGCGGTCGACGAAACCGGCGTCAAGATCAATAGCGAGGATTCTTGGACACAAACTACAATATATCGGTTCGAAAGTGGTCCTTGACGTTGCGCTGTTCGAGCGTCAAGGGACTGGTTTGATGGCTACGTTTCTCCACGGAGTCCGTGAGAAACACGACTGTTCAGAGTCGGCGTTCCCGGATGACACCATCGAATATCAGACTACATTCTTTCGATTAGGGGAAAACTGTCCGGGAGACTACACAGACCGAAATCTGATTAAAAATCGATTCACACGTTCAAAATGGGAGTTGACCGTTTTCACAGTTCATGGGAGAGCAGTCGGCTGAGCGTCCGCTAGGCTCTTGCAGTATTCACTCATTACTAACTCTTCAACGACCACATCAGTCGTTCGACGGAAGAACGCCGTTTCAGGGGGCCAACTAGACGGTGAAATCGACAAAATGTATGATTCACTAGTATTTATCCAGAATTGACATATATATGATATTTCAGAGTCATTGCGGTCGCGACACCGCGCTTGGCTGCACCGACGTTCGGCCGCTGTCGGACGGGAGGTCATCGACGTCGAACTCGTTCGCAGGCTCCTCGCCTACACCGGTCGGTATACCGACCACGTCGTCGCCGGCCTGTCCGGCGAGAACGCACAGGATATCCCGGATACGTAGACGACTTCGGGCGCAGTGACCCCGAATTGACGGCGCAAAGTGATTACCGTGACAGTCTTAGCGCTGTAATTACAACTCACTGAAAACGAATTACTCAAGCGGATGCCCGGGGCCACCCATGAGTTACACGGGTAGGCCTGCTATGCACGGCCGGCCCCATCCGAAGCGACGTCGCAGGGACCGGTGTGTCATCGGGACGCGAGCGGCGGAGTTCGCGTGCACCGTCGGTCCGTTTCGTGCTGGTGAACCCGCCAGGAACGGAAGTCGGCGGCTGAGTCGGGCTGTCCGCGGTGGACCGCAGTTCTACTAATAGTAGAGTCAAGCAATGCGAGCGAGCGGCTCCGTACCCGGTGCGCCGCGCGAGCACAGGTGTCTAATTGAGCGGGAATCGAAGTTATCCCGTCGAATCACCCACCGATTCGGATTAATTATGAATATTCGTAAATCATCGGAGAGACGCCACACGGTACCGGTACGACGGCAGTGAGGGGAAACCCCACGTTCGACGGCGTTGGTCGCGGTAGCTACCGGCTTCGCGGGGCGCTTCCACCATCAGTAGAATTTATCTGTCCCGCTCCGAAAGGCGAACTATGGCACCCAACGAAAGCGAAGACGGTGGTAAGCGCGTGAAGGCGGTCATGCGCTCGTACCGGGTAATCGGTGTTCTGCGAGAGCAAGGGACGGTGCGGATTAACGACGTCGCGGACGCGCTCGGGGTGCCGACCAGTACCGCGCACGTGCATCTGAAAACCCTCGAAGCGGCGGGGTACGTCGTCAAGGACGAACACGGGTACCGGCTCGGCCTTCGGTTCCTCCGCGACGGAAGCGTCACCCGGGGGCGCTTAGACGTGTACGACGCGTCGCGGTCCGAAATCAAGGACCTCGCGGAGTCGACCGGCGAGGTGGCGAATCTCGGCGTCGAAGAGAACGGACAGCGGGTCATCGTCTACCAGGCCGAGGGCGACAAGGCGGTGTACGACAACGCGCCGATCGGCGAGTTCACGCACATGCATTGGACCGCGCTCGGAAAGGCGATTCTCGCGGAACTCCCCGGCGAGCGGGTGACCGAAATCGTCGACGAGTACGGGCTTCCGGCGAAGACCGACCACACGATCAGCGACCGAGACGCGCTCCTCGAAGAACTTGAGGCGATACGGGAGCGGGGTTACGCGCTCGAAGACGAAGAGCGGAGAGACGGGATTCGGTCAATTGCGGTCCCGTTAGTCAGCGACGGGACGGTCATCGGCGCGGTGTCGCTTTCTGGACCGAAAGAGCGGTTCAACGACGACCGAATCGTGGACGAGCTGTTCCCAGCGCTCAGAGACCGGAAGAACGTTATCGAGGTCAAGTACGCGTACGACTGAGCGCAGTCCACCCGGTCGTTTCACCGAGTCCAACGAACCCGTTCCACTATGAGTGGACCACAATCTCACGAAGATACGTTATAGACCTAGAACTGGTGAGAGAGGCGCTATCGACGTCGATTCGTGGACTCGGCGGACGACACCACCGTCATCTGTGCGAAACGCTTTTAGTCGGAGTGAGTCTGGAATGTGAGTGTATGAATCCAGCAGTGATGCTGCCCCCCTCCCCGGACAGACGGTGGACCCTCACCAAGCAACTCGGCGTCGAAAGCGCCGTCGTACGGTTCTGGGGCGTCGACGAGTGGTGGGAGTACGAGACGTTACTCGAAACCCGAAATCGGTTCGCAGACCACGGATTCTCGCTGGACGTCGTCGAGGACCGCCCGCCCATGGAGCGAACGGTCCTCGGTCAGGAGGGTCGAGACGAGGAGATCGAGACGGTGAAACGACTGCTTCGGAACATGGGACGCCTCGGCATCAACGTGTACTGCTGGGTGTGGACGGAAAACCCCGTCGGCGTCATCAGAACCTCCGATTCGATTCCGGACCGCGGTGACTCGCTCGTCACCGGGTACGACCACGAGTGGCTGGAGCGCGCCGAGGACCACCCCGCGGCGGGCATCACCGAGGAAGAACTGTGGGACAACCTCCAGTACTTCCTGGACGAAGTCGTGCCGGTCGCCGAGGAGGCGGGCGTCAAGATGGCGCTGCACCCCGACGACCCGCCGGTCGAGGAGCTTCGGGGAGTCCCCCGCATCGTCACGTCGCTCGAACGGTACGAGCGCGTCTTGGAACTTCACGAGAGCCCCAACCACGGCGTCACGTTCTGTCAGGGGAACTTCGCCGCGATGGGCGAAGACGTACCGTCGGCGATTCGACGCCTCGGAGAGAAAATTCACTTCGTCCACTTCCGCGATGTCGAAGGGACACCCGAGTCGTTCGTCGAGACGTGGCACGACGACGGGCCCACGGACATGGCGGCGGCGATGGAAGCGTACCAAGACATCGGTTTCGACGGAGCGATTCGCCCCGACCACGTCCCCAAGATGCTCGGCGAGGAGGACCGAGCAGAAGCGCATGCGGGGTACACTGACATGGGCCGACTGTTCGCAATCGGCTACATGAAGGGCCTCATCGAACGCGGACGGTAACACCGTATCCGACCGGTCAGCCTCATCTTGCCTCCCCCGACCGGTGACTACCGGCGACTGCGACGAGTGACGAGTCGAACTACCCGGAGCAGATGAGATCTATCCTATGATATATTATTAAAATGAATTATTGCGATAGATATAAGTACCAGTGTAGAATCGTTGTGAATGGTATGCGTAGACAAAGCCGACGGAGCTTCATGGAACAGCTCGGGCTACTTACTGGCACCGGGGCAATCGCATCGATGGCTGGCTGCATGGGCGGCGGTTCCGACTCCGGAAACGACGGTACGACCGAGTCAGGCGGCTCAGACACCGACACGACAGAGAGCGGTGGCGGCGGTCAGAGCCAATCGCTCATCATCGGGAGCGTCTTCCCCAGCGGGCACGTCATCAACGAGATGGCCAAGGAGTGGGCGTCCTCCGTCGAAGCGGAGACGGACGGGCGGGTCGCAATCACCATCGAGGAGTCCTTCGGTGGCGAAAAGGAGGTCATGGAGCAGACGCAGATCGGCTCCATCGACGGGACTATCATCGGGACGCGCTGGGTCATCGACTACGACCCCAAGAACTTCTGGGTCGAGTCGCCGTTCGTCTTCGAAGGCTGGGAACAGCAGCGACGCGCCTTCCAGACGGAGTTCTTCGACGACGGCCGACAGCGCCTCCGCGAGCAGGGCAAGCAGATGCTCGTGAACGAGCCGGTGTACCGCGGCTACCGACACACGAGCGGGAACAAGGCCTTCGAGACGCCCGAGGACATTCAGGGAGTCAACCTGCGGGTGCCCGACCTCACCCCGTGGGTGAACATCTGGAGCGGTATCGGCGCGAGTCCGACGACCGTCGCGTTCGACGAACTCTACAGCGCGCTGCAACAGGGCGTCGTCGACGCCCAAGAGAACCCCGCCGAAACCGTCCGGTCGTCCTCGCTGTACGAGGTGCAGGAGTACTACACGCTGACCAAGCACCTCGCGTCGACGGGCTGGTTCACGCTCGGCACTCAGGCGCTGTCGAACATCTCCGACGAGGACCAGACGACGATGGTCGACTCGCTGACATCGAGCATCCAAGATCTCAGCAGCAGCATCTCTGAATCGGAATCTCAGGCCATCGAAGCGCTGAAAGAACAGGGGATGAACGTGGTCGAACCCGACCGCGACGCGTGGTTAGAGGCGGCGAAGGAGCCGCTCCAGACGCAGTTCGAGAATAACTGGGAACCGTCGCTCGAAGAAGTGCGAAACATTTGAGCGGACGCTTACTCGTAGAGCACCCATGGAAGAAGTAAACCTCGCAACGAAACTCGGCCGGCTTTTCGACGGGCTGGTCACGTCCATCGCGTTGGCACTCTACGTGCTGATGATACTCGTCGTCGGGTTGCAGATTCTGACCCGCTGGGTCTTGGGTTCGATACTCGGGTCGAGCCTCCCGTGGACGGTCAACCTCTCGCAGATGCTGCTCGTGTACATCACGTTCTTCGGTGCGGCGGTCGCCAGTCGAAAGCGACAGCACATCTCGCTCGACCTCCTCGTCTCGCGGCTCTCCGACGGCGTCATCCGGGTGCTGACCGGTCTCCGGACGCTCCTCATCCTCGCGTTCGTCGGCGTCATGGTCTCGGGAGCGTACCCGCTGTACCTGCAAAACCGGGGATTCGGCATGGGAGCGCTCCCGTCGCACCCGCCGTTCACCGAAGCGTGGCTGTACGCCCCCGCCGTCGTCGGCGGTGTCTGTATCGGTATCTACGCGCTTCGCGACCTGTGGCTCGTCGCCGTCGAGCCCGAAACGATCATCGAGGACATCAAAGGAGAAGACGAAAATGCAGACTGAACGCCGACCCGCCACCGAGATGCGCCCGCTCCAAGAGGGGTGCCGCTGATGGCCGACGTCGTCCTGCTCGGCCTGTTCATCGGCGTCCTGCTCGTACTGTACCTGTTCGAGGTACCCGTCGTGTACGCGCTGGGGCTGACCAGTCTCATCCTCATGTGGACCACGTCGATTCCGTTCGAGCCGCTTCTGGTCGCCCAGACGATGGTCTCCGGAACCAACTCGTTCGTGCTGTTGGCGATTCCGCTGTTCCTCCAGACGGGGCTGTTGATGAACAAACTCGGCCTGACCGACGTCATCTTCGACTTCGCGAAGGCCATCGTCGGCCCGATTCGCGGTGGGCTCGCCCACGTCAACATCGTCGCCAGTATCATCTTCTCCGGGATGACGGGGACCGCCGCGGCGGACGCCGCGGGACTGGGGGCCATCGAGTACCGCGCGATGCGCGAGGAGGGATACGACGAGGGGTTCAGCGTCGCCGTCACCGGGTCGTCGTCTATCATCGGCCCGATTATCCCGCCGAGCGTCCCGCTCATCATCTACGGGATTCTCGCGCAGGTCTCGATTGGCACGCTGTTCATCGCCGGACTCGTCCCGGGGCTGGTGATGGGCGTCGGGTTGATGATACTGTGTAGTTTCTACGCCCATCGGAACGGCTACGAGAAAGGCGACTGGTGGTCCCTCGGCGAAATCGGTCGGACGTGTTACCGGGCGCTCCCGGCTCTCGGCACTCCGGCGCTCATCATCGGCGGGATACTCGGCGGGTGGTTCACCGCGACCGAGGCGGGCGCAGTCGCGCTGTTCTACACGCTCATCATCGGGACCGTCTTCTACGACGGTCTCTCGCGGGAGGAACTCGTCGCGTCGTTCGACGAGGGGATGACTCACACCGCGACGCTCACGTTCATCGTCGCGGCGGCGTCCCTGTACGGCTTTCTCATCCGGCGCGCACAGCTCCCGGAGATTCTCGCACAGGCCATCACGGGCGTGTCGACGGACCCGCTCGTGCTCATGTTGCTCATCGCCGGCGTCCTGTTCATCGTCGGGCTGATGCTGGAGACGATTGCGGCAATCACCATCCTCACGCCGGTGTTCCTGCCCATCGTCGAGCAGACCGCAATCAGCCCGATTCACTTCGGCGTCGTGATGATCGTCACGCTGATGATCGGCCTGCTCACGCCGCCGTTCGGCGTCATCCTGTTCGTGCTCAACGCCGTCACCGGCGTCTCGCTCGAACGGATCACCCGGCACATGGTCCCGTTCTACCTGCCGCTTTTGTTCACCCTCCTGTCGATTATCGTCTTCCCGGAGCTCGTCCTCTGGCTTCCCCGCGCGATAGGGCTCGCCTGAGCGACTGCTCCATCTTCTTTTTAGACGACCACCGGCGGCGCGCAGACGGGAGTACGAGAGCGGTTCGCGCCGTGAGTTCGTCTGTCGACCGCAAGAGTTAGCATGCCATGGCCGGTCGAATCGAGTATGGTTGAGACATCACCCACGGTTACCGTATCGGATAGCGCCGCGGTCGTCATCGGCGGTACGAGCGGCATCGGGCGGGCTATCGCGCTCGCCTTCGCCGACGACGGCGCCGACGTGGTGGCGACGAGTCGCAGTGCGGACGCCGTCGAGGAGACCGCCGAGGAACTCCGCGCTCGCGGCGCAGAGACCGCCGAAGTGACGTGCGACGTCAGAGACAACGAGTCGATAGAGAACCTCTACGAGGTCGCCAGCGACGCCATCGGTGATATCGATATCCTGGTGAACTCGGCGGGGTCGGTCGCGAGAGCGTCCGTCTCCGAGATGAGCGACGACCAGTGGAACCAGGACATCGACGTGAACCTGACGGGCGTCTTCCGGGCGTGCCGCGTCTTCGGCCGCGAGATGGAGTCTGGAAGCATCGTGAACATCTCCTCGATGTCCGCGCGACAGGCCCGCGAGGAGCGCCCGGCCTACTGCGCCGCGAAGAGCGGCGTGAACGGGCTCACGCGCGCCGCGGCGGCCGACCTCGCGCCCGACGTGCGCGTCAACGCAATCGAGCCGGGGTTCGTCAAAACCCCGCTCGCCGGCGACGGCTTCAACGAGGGAACCGAACTGCGAGAGAAGATAGACGAGGGAACGCCGATGGAACGCGTCGCGACGCCGGACGAAATTGCGGGCGCGGCCGTCTACCTCGCCAGCGACGCGGCATCGTTCACGACGGGCGCGGTCATCACCGTCGACGGCGGCTACAACGACAACGCGCTATAGCTCGTCGCTGACGCGGATTACGCCTTTTACTTCTTCGGGCTCGGCCGCGCGGTCGAAGGCGGCCTGCGTGTCCTCGAACGACGACTCGAAGGTCACGATACTGTCCACGTCGAACCGGCCCGTTTCGATTCCCTCGATGGCCGCCGGATACGTGTTACTGAACCTGAACGACCCCTTCAGGTCGTACTCCTGGCCGATTGTCTCGACGATGTCGGTGGGGAACTCGGGTTCGAGAGGGATGCCGACGAAGACGACGGTGCCGCCGCGTTTGACGGCCTCGGTCGTCGTCTCGATAGCGCCGCCGAAGCCAGAGCTTTCGAGAACCACGTCGACGCCGCGTTCGTCGACGTGTTCGCGAATCGTCTCGACGGGGTCGGACTCCGTCACGTCGACCGCGTGGTCGACGCCGCGGGACTCGGCGAGTTCGAGCTTTTCGGGGACTACGTCGGTCAGGACGACCGTCTCGGCCCCGCGGGCCATCGCGACTTCCGAGACGAGCTGACCGATGGGACCGCCGCCGGTAACTAACACCGAGTCGCCCTCGGAGACGCCGCCGCGCTGACACGCGTGCATCGCGACGCTCAGCGGCTCCGCGAGCGCCCCCTCGCGGAGCGACACCGAGTCCGGAAGCGCGTACAGGTACTCGGCGGGCCACGCGACGTACTCGGTCAGCGCGCCCTCGACGGGCGGCGAAGACATGTACTCCATGTCCTCACAGAGGTGGTAGGTGCCGTCGCCGACGCAGTACTCGCACTCTCCGCACGGGAGACCGGGTTCGATGGCGACGCGGTCGTCGGGACCGACGCGGGAGACCCCGTCTCCCACCTCGACGACGGTACCGGCGGCCTCGTGACCGAGGACGTGGGGGAACTCGACGATGTTGCCTCCGTTTTCGCCGTGTTGGTAGTAGTGTAAGTCGGACCCGCAGATGCCGACGCGGTCGATTCGAACCAGCACTTCGTCGGGACCGATTGTCGGGAGGTCTCGATCGACAAGTGTGAATTCACTAACATCTGTGAGCTCGCAGGTTCGCATGCTTGTACCGAAGAGAATTACCGTTATATTCCTTTTGCCGTGTGGTGACGCAGTAAGCGATAGCGTGGGTGAAGTGAGTCTGACCCCGGAGAGTCGGGATGTGCTCGCGAGGCTCCCGGTGGCACTTCTCGTCTTAGTGACGGTGGTCGGAATTCTGACAAGATTGCGGACAGGGCACTGTCTAGTTAAGCCAGTTTGAGGAACGAGCAGGTCGTTTGAGTTAATTTGGGACGAAGCTCGCAGACCTGCTCAGCGAGTGCTTTGCGACGGATTTAGAAGAAACTTGGGAGCGTGAGCGGACGGCAACGCCCGTCAGGGCGTTCGCCGTCCAGCTCCACGCGACCGGTTGTTCACTCAGAGAGACAAAAGAAATTCTTCGATTACTCGGCGTTGAACGCTCCCACCAAGCGGTTTGGCAATGGGTACATCGACTGGCTGACAGCGGTCACAACCCGCCTGAGGCAACGCCGAAGCGGGTTGCGGTCGACGAGACCGCTGTCAAAATCAATGGCGAGTGGTCTTGGTTGTACGCTGCAATAGACGTCGAGACGAAGCTGGTTCTTGATGTCGAATTGTTTGGACGACATGGTACCGATCCGGCTGCTGCGTTTCTCCATCGACTTTCCGAGAAACACGATCTCTCAGATACTGTGTTTCTCGTTGATGGCTACGGCTATCAGACTGCCCTCTCTCGATTAGGATTGAGCGGTCGGCTTGACTATGTAGAGCGAAACCTCATCGAAAAGTGGTTTCACACCCTCAAAATGCGAGTCGACCGCTTCCATAATTCGTGGGTGGGCAGTCACGGAAGCGTCCGCGAGTGATTCATAGAATTTGTGCAATACTACAATTTTCAGAGACCGCATCAAGCGCTCGATGGGCGAACACCGGTTGGGGAGGTCACTAACTAGACAGTGCTACTTATTCAAAAAGGCTGTTTAGATGGTACTATCTACAGCGCTTATGACGTTGTCTCAAATTCGGGATGGAAGACACCAATGCGTCGGATTACTACATGAAATAGACCAAATAATAGTGCACCGGTATTAAGGATGGGAGAAAAGATAACCAATTGAGCAGGAAGTAAATTCACACTATAAGTTAAAGCGACAAGAGCTACAATAAGCATAAGACCACTATCAGCTCTTCTATTCCATTCATTAATGCGAAGCAGAGGCGGTATTGCAGTGTCTCCTATATTCACTTTGTATATAACCCAAGTAGCAAGTATGAGTGGTAAAAAAACATAAAAACAGGCGATCACAATAGCAAACCATTCCGGAGGGGTATCACTAAGAACCCCGAAAACAAACTTCATTATATATTGTACCCCGATTCCAGAACCAAGAATAACAGAGAGGTATATTAGCAGATTCTGCCAAAGCATATTCTCTTCAATCAGTCTATTGTTAGAAATACGCCTTTTAGAAAGATATACTGAGGTAGTTGCAATCACAACTCCGATCATTAAAATATACTCAACTGATAAGCCAATCGAGGTTAATACCGGTGAAAATAGGATCGTTGCCCAAGTACTGATTAGAAAAAAGGCGGTTACTGTTTTAATGATATGTCTCATTGTATCTTCTTGAAATATGGTCGCACGTGACATCTATAAAATTTGTGCAATACTACAATTTTCAGAGACCGCATCAAGCGCTCGATGGGCGAACACCGGTTGAGGAGGTTACTAACTAGACAGTGCCAGATCACTCAATTGGTTCCTTTTCGAATCGCGTATAGTATAGATGTTATAATTGTGGTATATTCGATAGTGTCTACGATGAGTAATTTGTAATATCGTGGTGCTGGCAGAGATATTTGGGTAATGAACTGTCCCAGTAACAAGCCGAAAAACAGAATTCCTGCAATAGCAACCGCTTGCCGTAGTAACCAAAATTTATCCATTTGTTATCTTAACGACATTTTCCCAACATAATGTGTCTTTTGGCTTAGTATTAGATCATCTATAGTGCGACCACTCCAACCTGAGATCTCGGTGTGAAATCACCACTGTGTGAATATTCTAAAGATGGGAAATCCCGTCTCAAAGCACTCGCTGGGCAGGTCTGCGAGCTTCGTCCCAAATTAACTCAAACGGCCTGCTCATTCCTCAAACTGGCTTAACTAGACAATGCCTCTCGGCATTATTGATAAAATTCCTGTTATATTAGGCGCAGAGCGTGCGCCCCTCTGGAGACAGTTCAGTCGCTGACCTCGAAGTACTCGAAGTCGCAGTAGCCATCACCGACCCCAGAGTCGGTCGACCGCGCGACGAACAGACCGATTTTGGCACCGATCCAGCGCCCCTGCTGGGCTTGGAACGGCTCTCCAATCGACTCGAAGCCGGCATCGTCCGTCGCGTACGCGAACTGGACGCGGCCCCCGTCCTCGACGGTCGCCCGCAGTCGTGCGGACGGGCCTCGGAGGGGGACTCGTTCGACGACCGTATCGGGGTCGCCCTCCGATGGGTTGGTGTTACGTCCCTGTATCAGGCGGACTCCGTCCGTGCTCTCGCGGATACTGAGGTAGGCGTACTCGGAGCCCATGACGAGAAGCCCCCCGTGTCCGGTTTCTTCTTGGAGGCCGCATCGGACTTCTGTCGTCGCCGTGAACGCCGGGGCGGGGAACTTCTGGAGGAGGAGATTCGGGGCGGTCCACAGGTTCTCAGACTCATCGACACGCTGTCGGAACAGGCGGAGCGCGCCGGGACGGTGAGTGAGCGAGTGCCAACCGAACTTCGGGTTCCCGTGCCATTGCCACTGGAGCCCTAAGCGGGCCGCTTCGAAGTCGTCGGAGGTCTGCGGGACCATCGTCGGAAGCGTCTCAGCAGCGACGTCGGGCTTTTCGTGCGTTCGAACCGGCTCGCCGGTCCCATCGCCGTCCTCGTCGCGACCGATGACGGGCCACCCGTCGGTCCAAGCGACCGGCTGAAGGTGGACGATGCGGCCGTACGGGTCGGCCTCTTGGAAGTGGACGAACCAGTCTTCGCCGCCGTCTAAGCCTACGAGCGCTCCCTGATGCGGCCCGTTAATCGGCGTCTCCCCCTGGGCGAGGACGACTCGGTCGTCGTACGGGCCGTAGATGTCGTCCGAGCGAAGGACCGTCTGCCACCCGTCGCTAACGCCGCCGGCGGGCGCGAAGATGTAGTAACTCCCGTCCCGCTCGTACAGCTTCGGCCCCTCGATTGTCGGGTGGTCGTCGTGGCCGTCGAACACCTGCCTGCTCTCGCCGGTGATGTGCGTCCCGTCCGGTGCCATCGGGGCGATGTTGAGCACGCTGTTGAATCCGGCACGGCTCTTCGCGAACGCGTGGGCGAGATACGCGTTCCCGTCGTCGTCCCACAGCGGTGCCGTGTCGATCCACCCCTCGGCCTCGTGCACGAGCGTCAGGTCGGACCACCGACCACGGGGGTCGTCGGTCTCGGTCATGTAGACGCCGCGGTCGGGGTCGCCGTAGAAGATGTAGAACGTCCCCTCGTGGTAGTTGATCGAGGGCGCCCAGACACCGTTTCCGTGCTGTGGACGGTCGAAATCCGGTGGTAACTCGTCGATGGCGTGATTGATGAGTCGCCAGTTCACGAGGTCGCGCGAGTGGAGTATCGGGAGTCCCGGGACGGCGTTGAAGCTCGAAGCGGTCATGAAGAAGTCATCACCCGCGCGAACGACGTCGGGGTCGGAGTAGTCCGCGTAGATGACCGGGTTCCGATACCGGCCGTCGTCGAGGTTCGGGTCCCAGACCGCCGAGGCGTGTTTCATGATAGCTGACAACAAGTAACGCACGAATAAACGTTGTGTTCAGGGGCTTCGAGTGCGCGGCGTTGGACGTCCTCATTAAGCGGTCTGTCGCTAATATACGTTTGATAGATATTTGTCACATCTCACCCGAGAAACACCGAATTAGGATGCGGCCGAAGAGGCCGTTGTCGGAATCGATCGCGAGCGGTCTTCGTTGTATCATGCGATCTATTCTTGTTCAGTTTCGAGTAGCCGTGGATGATGTTCACGGCAGATATATTGAGTTAATAGCACAACACAGTTGACTCAGAAATAGCCGCAAGCTCACTCAGCAAACCGTTGACGGAGCCCGCCGAGCTCCTCTCGCGTGTTCACGTTCGCCATCGACGCTTCGAGCGAGAGGGAGTCGGGTGCCGACGACGAGTCGACGCGGTCGACCGAGAGTTCGGAGACGAGGGCGCGGAGGCTGTTCGAACCGAGCCGCCGGTCGCACCGCGCCGCCAACGCCGACGTTCGGTAAACTCCGTGGAGGGGCTGTCGGCGACCCGCCGAATCGACCGGTAGCGTCGCGTCAGCGCCCGAATCGGCGTGACGGTCGATGAGCCACGACACGGCCGCGACCGACAACAGCGGCATATCGCAACCGCAGACGAAGACGTGGTCGGTCGAAACCGCGTCGAGCGCGGCACAGAGGCCGGCGACGGGGCCGTTACACCAGTTCGCGTCCGCGACGTACCGCACGGGGTCGGCGTCGCTCAGTACGCGGTCCACAGCCGCGCGTTTGTCGCGCGGTCCCGCGGCGACGATCGGTCGACGCCTCGTCGCCGCCCGGACGCGCCGGACGACGCGTTCGACGAGCGGGCGTCCATCGAAACTGGCCGCCGCCTTGCACTCCTCACCGAACCGCTCGCTCCGGCCGCCGGCGAGCACGACGCCGGTCACCGGTGGCTGTCGTTTCATCGGACCTCGCTTACGGTTTCGTCGCAGTCAACAGCCAGTCGTTCGGCGTTCGGCGTTCGACGCTGAACCCGTCGATTTCCGCGGGGTCGCGGTCGGTCAGTCCGCCGAGGAACCGCCGGACTGGCGTCGGGTCGCGGTCGCTGACGAGCGCGAACGCTTCGCCGCTCGCGAGCGCGGTGAACCGTTCTGCGACCCGCTCCTTCCGTCGCTCCGGCGGGTCCCCGCGGATGTCGAGTGCGTCGTCGGGAGCGTCGACATCCCACGCGGTCGCCGCCGCCTCGGAGACCGACTCCGCGAGCGTCTCGAACGCCGAGCCGGTGTCGCCGGGCGCGGGCGTCTCCTGAAACCGCGGGGAGAACGGGAGTTCGGCGAGCACCGTCGCGTCGAGCCGTTCGCCGGCGGTCTCACCGGGGAAGAGCTGGTGAGTGTCGCCGCAGGAGGGGCAGGCGAACTCGCCCATATTGACGACCGCCCCGAGAACCGGAACCCCGTTGTCGCGGAAGAGTTCGATGCTCCGCGCCGTATCGTCCAGGCTCGACTCGAAGGGCGTCGTCACAACGACGACGCCGTCGACGGAAATCTCTTGGAGCGTGGTCAGGACCACGTCGCCGGTCCCCGGCGGAAGGTCCAACACGAGCGTGTCGTCGGCGCTCCAGGCGGTGTCCGCGAACAGTTCGGTCAGCGCGTCGTGCGCCATCGCACCGCGCCACGCCAGCGGCGCGCCCGACTCCATCAATCCGACGCTCATCACGTCGAGCGAGGCGTCGGAGCCCCCCACCGAAACGGGGAGCGGGTGACCTTCGTCGTCCGAGTGGACGGGGCCTTCGACGTCGAGCAACGAGGGAACGTTCGGGCCGTGGATGTCCGCGTCGAACAGCCCGGCTGGACGCTCGCCGGCGAGTGCGCACGCCAGGCCGGTCGAAACGGTCGATTTCCCGACGCCGCCCTTGGCACTGGCGACGGCGATGACGGTGTCGAACGCGTCCACGCCGGTCGCACCGTCGCCGGACGACGGCGAGACGGGCTCGACGTGCGCACCCTCGACCGCGGGCACGTCGCGGACCGCCTGCGCCATCGCGCGCATGACCCGCGTCGCGTTCGCGTCGTCGAACTCCGACACGGCCGCGCGGACGGTCACGCTCGCCCCGTCGACGGCTATCGATTCGACCAGCCCGGCCTCGAAGACGTCGACGTCGGCATCGGGGTCTCGGACGGCTCGGAGCGCGGATTCGACGCGGTCTCGAAGCTCGGACTCGGTGTCTGGCTCGCTATTCGCCGGGTCGTGGTTCGTCGGGTCGTGTTCGCTCATGGTCAGAGGTTCGGCGTTCGGTTGAGGTCGTCTTCGCCGGGCAGGGTGCGGTCGGTCTCGTCGAGGACGCCCGTGAACTGGCGACGGAAGCTTCCGGAATCGACTTCGCGGGCCCGGACCGCCGTCTCTCGGACGACGCTTCGCTCGTCGTCGGTCAGCCTATCGAGCGCCTCGTCCGCCCGGTCGTTGTCGATTCCGCCGAGCAGGTGCGCCGCCCACTCTCGCACCCGCTCGCTCGGGTCGGCGGCGGCGGCAACGAGCGCGTCGCACGCGCCCTCGCCGCGGAGTTTGAAAAGCGAGACGAGCGCGTTTCGACGGGCGGCGTGGTGCTCGTCGTCGAGCGCGGCTTCGATGGCCGCTTCGTGTTCCGCCCGGTCCAGGCGGTCGAGCGCGACGACGGCCTCGGCCCGAACCCACGGGTCGGGGTCGTCGGTCAGCGCCCGCGCGGTCTCGGCCGCGAGGTCGCCGCCGTGTTTCGCCAGTGCCTCCACGGCGAACTGCCGCACTTCGGCGTCCTCGTCCGTCGTCGCCGCGCGGGACAGCGCCGCGACGACAGTCTCGTCGCCCTCCCGTTCGGCGAGCGCGAGTGCGGCCCGCCGGCGTTCGACCGCGTCGTCGCCGGCGAGCGACGCAAGCAGGTCGGAGACCGGGTGGTCCTCGACGGGTTCCGTGTCGCTCGCACCGAGGTCGGCGAGCGTCGCCTCGCCGATGGTCACGTCGCGGTCGACCTCGATGTCTTCGAGACCCGCGGGGTCGACGCCGAATCCGGGGCTCTGTTCGGGGTGTAGCTGTGGGTCCGGGGGTCCGTCGGTCGCCTCCTCTTCGTCTCTCACGCTCGCTCACCCCCGTCGTACGCGACCAACGCGGCCGCGACGACGACCCCGGTTGCTCGGAGCACCGTCGCGGGGACGCCGGCCGCGCAGAACAACGCGGCTCCGAGTGCGACGGCGAGCCGACCGTCGCGGAGCGCGGAGACGACGCCGGCTGTTCCGCCGGCCGCGGCGAAGGCGACGAGACCCGCCGGAACGCCGACGACACCGCCGCCGACGAGCAGTACCGCCCCCGCGACGTACGGTGCGCTCGCGGCGGTTGCAAGCACAGTCGCTCCCGCGGCGACACCGGCAAGCGCGCTGGTTCGGTCCCAGCCGACAGCGAGCGGGACGACGCCGACCGCGGTGAGCGCGACCCCGGAGCCGAGCGGCCGAAGCGTCGCCGGCATCACGCCGGCGGTCGCCGCGAGGGAGGTCGCCACGCCAACCGCGGCGAGGCCGACCGGCGCGGCTCGTCGGACCCCGTTCCACTCTCGTTTCCGTCCGAGCGCGGCGAGCCTGTCCGCCGCGACGACCGCGAAGCCGACCGAAACGCCGATTGCGGCCGGCTGCCACGCCGCGGCCGCCGTCACGAGTGCCAGGACTCCGAACCCGCCGACGAAGGCGAGCCCCACGCGTTCGGCTCCGGCGTCGGCGGTCGACGCGAGAAGCAGCGCCGCGAGCGCGGGCCCGACGACGGCGAGGCCCGACCAGTCCGCCGCGAGCGTCGCGACGCCCCCCGGGAGGCCGCCGGGAACGTTGTGGCCGACGCGATACGCCGTCACCGCGGCGACCGGGCACAGCGCCAGTATCCCGGCCAGTATCCGAAACGTTCGCCCGGGCGTTCGAGACCGAAGCGCGGTGATATCGGCCAACGGGGAGGCCGAACCGACCGCATCTTCGACTCCGCGACCGCTCATGCGCCGTCACCTCCCTCGAACCGCGCGGCGAGCGCGCGCTGGTCGGCGGCGACGAACCGGTCGAGGAAGTCCGCGACTTCGCCGTACAGGCCCGAGCCGGGCGTGTCGGCCGCTCGTTCAGCCAAGCCCCCGGCGACGACGTGGAGGTGGCGGTCGTGGAAATCGAGCCGCGCCCGCGCCGCGTCGT
>NZ_CSTE01000005.1:0-204240 GCF_001368915.1 Haloferax massiliensis
GCGCGCGGCGCTCGCCGACCGGTCCGTCTCCTGTCTCGTCGCCGCCGCGGACCTCCCCGACGGTCTCGAACTCGATGCGCTCGCCTCGCCGGACGACTCCCCCGCCGGGTTCCCGGTGGTCGTCTACGCCGCCGCCGGAAACGAGGCGTTCGCCGCCCGTGCGGTCTCGGTCGGCGTCGACGACTATCTGGTCCGCGACGACGCCGACGACTCCCACGCGGCGCTCGTCGAGTCGGTCCGGTCGCTCTCCGACCGGGACGAAGCCGGCCGCCGCCCCGAGACCAAAAGCTACCGCGTCATCGTCGAGGCGATGGAAGACGGCGCGTTCGTCCTCGACGAGGACCGCCGCGTCGAGTACGTGAACCCCCGAATCGAGGAGATAACGGGGCACGCCTCCGAGGCGCTCCGCGGCGAGCAGTTCGAGTCGCTCGTCGACGCCGGGCTGTTCCCCGCCGACGAGTACGAGCGCTACCGCGACGCCGTCTCGCGTGTGCTCTCGGAGGGCGTCACCGAGCGCCTCGACGTTCGGTTCGTCGACGCCGACGGCGACCCGCGGCTGTTCGAACTCTCGTTGTCTCCGGCCGGCGACGGCGAGCGAGTGACCGGCGTCGTCGGCATCCCGCGGGACGTGACCGACCGAGAGGTCGCCACCACCCAGCGCGGCGAACTGCTCGAACGCATGACGGACGCCTTCTTCGCCCTCGACGCCGACTGGCGGTTCGTCTACCTCAACGACCGCGCGAGAGACGTCTTCGGCGAGGTCCGAGAGCCCGACCTCGGCGAGTGCATCTGGGACCTGCTCCCCTCGCCCGCCGCCGACACCGAACTGTACGAGAAGTACCACGAGGCGATGCGGACCCAGGAGCCGGTGACGTTCGAGACCTTCTCCGAGCCGTACGACGGCTGGTTCGAGATTCGGGCGTACCCCTCGCCGTCGGGGCTGTCGGTCTACTTCCGCGACGTGACGACGCGGAAGCGCTACCTTCAGGCGCTCGAATCGACCAACCAGCGCCTCGAAACGGTGTTGCAGAACCTGCCGGTCATCCTCTCGGCGTTCGACGCCGAGGGCGTGTTCACCATGTCCGAAGGGGCCGGACTGGAGTCGCTCGGCCGCGAACCCGGCGAGGTGGTCGGTCGCTCCGCGTTCGACCTGTACGACGACACGCCCGCGGCCACCGACGCCATCGCCCGCGGCCTGTCGGGCGAGGCGGTCGACACCAGAATCGAGTACCGCGGCTCGATTTACGACGCCTGGTACCGCCCCGTCTTCGACGACGACGGCGAGGTGTCGGAACTCCTCGGCGTCGCCATCGACGTCACCAACCGCGCGCGGCTCGAAGACGGTCTCCGGTCCCTGCAAGCGGTCACGCAGGACTTCATCCTCACCGAGAGCGTCGAGGAGGTCGCGGCGCTCGCGGCCGACGCCGTCCCCGAACTCGTGACCGACGCCGAGGCCGCCGTCTGGCTCGCCGACGACCACGGTTCCCTGTCGCCGGCCGCCTCGACCGCGGGCCAGTTCGACTCGGAGGCGCGAACCGAGACGTCTCCGGGCGGCTTCGAGTCCGAGACCGTCACCCGGGTCGACGCGGTGGCGTTCGACGACCGGCTTCTTCCCCCCGAATCCGACGCGGCGTCGGTCCTGCGCGTCCCGCTCGGGAGCCACGGCCTCCTCGTCGTCTCGACCGCCGACGCGTTCCTCGACGCCGACGAGGACCTGCTCGAACTCCTCGGGTCGACGGTCACCTCCGCGCTCTCGGGAACCGTCCGCGAACAGGAGCTTCGCAACCGCGAGGCGGACCTCGCGGCGGCCAACGAGCGGCTCGACGACTTCGTCTCCATCGTCGCCCACGACCTCCGTAACCCGCTCGCTGTCGCCACCGGCTACCTCGACCTCGGGATGGAGTCGGGCGAACGGGAACACCTCGAACGCGCCGCCAACGCCGTCGACCGGATGTCCAAGCTGGTCGATGACCTCCTCGACCTCGCCCGCCAGCGGACGCCCGTGCTCGACGCCACGCCCGTCGACCTCGCGCGCGTCGTCGACCACGCGTGGCGCTTCGTCGACACCGGGGACGCGACGCTCGTCCGCGAGGAACTGTTCGTCGTCGACGGCGACGACGGCCGCCTGCTCAGGCTCTTCGAGAACCTGTTTCGGAACTCGGTCGAGCACGGCTCGACGGGCAGTCGGGACTCTCCCGACGACGCCGTAGAACACGGCACGCCCCCCGACGAACCGCTCACCGTCCGCGTCGGCTCGCTCGACGACCGCACCGGCTTCTACGTCGCGGACAACGGCGCCGGAATCCCCGAGAACATCCGCGAGCGGGTGTTCGACCACGGCTACACCACGACGCCGCGGGGAACCGGCTACGGCCTCGCAATCGTCGACGACATCGCCGACGCCCACGGCTGGTCCGTCTCGCTCGGCGAGTCGGCCGAGGGCGGCGCGCGGTTCGAGTTCGTGACCCAACCCGTGCGGGCGGCGACCGGGTCGGCGGAGACCGACGAGTGACACACACGATATCTGTCGCCGAGGGCGCGTCCTCGATACCGGCCGTGCCGAGCCACGGCGCTCTCGACTCGGCCGGAAAGTGACGACTCGGCTTCACGATGCCGCGCTTGGTTCGCTTTCCGCACCAATCACCATTTGAGCACCCCCCGACTAGCTTGGCGTATGTGCCACGACTGCGACCGAACCGTCGCTCGTCGGACCGTGTTGTCCGCTGTCGGTGCCGCGGGCGTCGCCGCTACGGCGGGGTGTCTGGGCGGCAGCGGAACCGACGGCGGCGGCGACGCTCCCGAGGCAATCGCGTTGACCGGCGGCGAACAGTGCGACGCCTGCGGGATGGTCATCGACCAACACCCCGGCCCCGCCGGGCAACTGTTCTACGCCGACCACAGCCCCGAGGGCCACGACAATCCGGCGCGGTTCGGTAGCGCTTGGGAGACGCTTTCCTACGCGCTGGACCGCGAGGACGACGGGTGGAATCGCGCCGGCGGCTACCTCACCGACTACAGTTCCGTCGACTACGACCTGTTCGACGACGGCGGGAAGACGTTCATCTCCGCGCACCTCGACCCCGACGCGTTCGCGCCGATGGACGACCTCGTCTACGTCGTCGGCACCGAGGTCAACGGGTCGATGGGCCGCGATTTCGTCCCGTTTTCCGACGACGGCGACGCCGAGGCCTTCGCCGACGCGCACGACGGAACTGTCTACGAGCGCGACGAGATATCTCGCGACCTCATCGCCCGGCGCTGAGGGCTCAGACTCTCTTTTTCGGTCGTTCTCGATTCCTTAGATTCGGAAATCACGCTCCATTTATATACCCTCAACGGTCGTTCGTTCATTTGTTAGGTGAAAGACAATGGCCGCTAACTCACAAATCGAGATGCTGGGGAACAGAATGGACTTCGACTACTCGCAGGGCGCGACGGGCTACGTCCTCGTGCTGACTCGCCTCATCACCGGCTACTGGTTCCTCCACGCCGGCGTGACGAAGATCGTCGGCGAGCCGTTCAGCGCCGCGGGCTACCTCGCGAACGCCCCCGCCGCGTCGCCCCTCCAGGGCTTCTTCGCGTGGGCCGCCGCGACCCCGTGGCTCCTCGACTTCACGAACTTCATGGTTCCGTGGGGTGAGGCCCTCATCGGTCTCGGACTCCTCGTGGGTGCACTCGTCCGGCTCGCCGCCTTCTTCGGCGGCGTCCTGATGGTGTTCTTCTACCTCGGGAACGCCGACTGGGCCCACGGCGTGGTCAACGGCGACCTGTTCGGCCTCATGATGTTCGTCATCGTCGGGACGCTCGCGGCGGGCCGCATCCTCGGCCTCGACGCCATCATCGAGAAGATGGAGTTCGTCCGACAGCGCCCCGCGCTCAAGTACCTCCTCGGCTGAGCGGGACATCTTTCCCCCCGCGCGGCCCTGTCGGTGCGCCGCGGTGACCCACCAACGCCACCGCACCCGGCGCGCTTCGACGAGAACTGCGAGACGAGACTGATTTTCGTGGTGTTACTGCTTTTCGCTGAGCCGATGGCGTTTGCCGGGACGACCGCTCGGACTTCTACTTATAGCTGTCGCCGAGTTGCGGCCGCCCGCACTCGATAGCTCGGTTATATGCTCCTGTCGGGTGACCGCTACGTTGCCGCATGTCCCCTGACGACTCTCGGCCCTCCACAGGCTCGACGCGACGACAGTTCCTCGCCACGGGAACCGCCGCGGCGGCCGCGTCGCTCTCCGCGCTGACTGCCGGTTGCCTCTCGGACCTTCCCCCGCTCGGCGGTGCCCAGCGCTACGGTCGCCTTGAGATCCCCTCGACGCCTGCCCCGGCGTATCGGCGCTGGCTCCCCGCACCGTCGAGCGTCGAGCGCCCGCCCGACAGATACTATTTCAGTTCGTCTCGGAAGCCGAGGATGCGGCCCGAAGCTCCGCCGCTCTTCGTCACCCGGCAGGCGCACGACAAGGCGGCGCTGGACTACTTCGGCATCGGTTTCGACCGATACGACCATCTCGTGGACTCGGTCTTCGGGAGCGTAATCGAGGCATCTTTCGAGCGCTCGTCCGTCGGTCAGACGCTCACCGAAAGCGGATACGACCGGTCCGGTGCGTACCGCGGCTACGACGTGTTCGACCGCGACGACGGTCCCCGCCGGGTCGCCGTCGGCGACGATACCATCGTGTTCACGAGCGCGAACCTCCACGACGAACCGAATCTGGAAGCCCTCGTCGATACTGGCGCAGGCGAGCGACCCCGGTACCACGAGATCGACTCCGACTTCGAGCAGTTGACCGCGGCGGCCGGCGGGCCATCTCACGTCGGCGTCAACACGACGATTCACGGCCCTACGGGACGACCAGCGATGCTCGCCGACGGCTTTCGGTTCGACCGCGAGAACGTCTATCAGGTCGTCCACTACCAGTACACGACCGACCGCGTTCCCACGAAAGAGGCGATCGAATCGGAGTTCAGGCGAGAGCACTATCGCTTCGCCGACGCCGCCGAGACCTTCGACGTGTACATCGACGGCCGGCTCGCCACGGTCGAGACGCGCGTGCCGCTCCGGCCCGACGGCGAAATCGACCCGCGGTACCGGCTTCCGCAGGTGACGTGGGGGTTGGCCTACGACGAGGCGACCGACTGCGTTACGGTACGCCACGAGGCAGGCGAGACCGTCCCCGCTGACCGACTCTTCTACGACCTCTCTCTTCCCGAAGCTCCCGGGCGCGTCGAGAAAAAGCCGCTCTGGCCGGGAGCCGAGACGGTCGCGCCCGGCGCGGAGGCAACTATCGACCTCAGCGACTCTCCCGGTGCCGACCGAGCAAGCGTCGTGTACTCGATAGGCGGCACGCACTTCACCGTCCTCTTCGGCCGCGAACTCGGCGGTGAGACCGATGCGTGACGCTGTCTCGTGCGCCCGGGTCGGCCGCTTTCGACACCGCTGTTCTCCCCCGTGCCAGCCTTCCGTTCCCCCTCACCGGCCTCACCTCCCGCCGCGCCCACCGTTTTCTCCGAGCGGCGGTACGACTGGCTTCGATTTCCACACCAGCGATGAGACACAGCACCTATGGACGAGTCGGATGACCCGTAGAGACGAGATGGCAGACGTCGACCTGGCGACCGTCGTCGCGCTCCTCGACGACGAGCACGTACGGTCGATTCTGGTGGCGACAAGCGAGTCGCCGCGGTCGGCGAAGGAACTCAGCGAGCGGTGCGGGCTTTCGACCTCGTCTATCTACCGCCGTCTCGACCGGCTCGTCGACGCGGATCTCGTCGCCGAGCGGACGCGACCCCGGGCCGACGGTCACCACGAAACGGCGTACGTCTCCCAACTGGACCGGTTCGAGGTGACGGTCCGCGGCGGCGACCTCTCGTGGGAACTCGACCGCCGGAGCGACGACGTGGCCGACCAACTGACGCGCATGTGGGGGAAGTTCTGATGGCGCTCCCCGGCTTCGGCACTCCCATCGGACTCCTCGCCGGCGGCGCGGCGACGCTCTCCGCACTCGTCGGCCTCTACATCGGCTATCAGGCCTACCGCGGCCTCCGACGGAACGACGAGCGGTCGATGCGGTGGCTCTCGGTCGGCATGATTCTCCTGTTCGGCGTCACCTACACGCTCGCGGTCGCGGGACAGGGTCTCGTCGCGTTCCGCCTCGTTCCCATCCACTTTCAGGGGGTCTTCCGGCTGCTCGTCAGACTGACGCAACTCGCTGGATTGGGCTGTATCGCCTACTCACTCCGTATCGCGACGGGCCGGTAGGCGTCAGTTTCCACCCGGGTCTCGGAATTGACTACTTCCTGTCGAGCCTGCTGAGGCCCTGCCAAATCGCCTCGATGAGCCGCGCTTCTCCGTCGGGTTCGCCCGTCGGGTCGCCCGCTCCCGCCGTCTCGCTCTCGCCCGCCGTCTCCCCGCCATCAACGTCGTCCCAGCCGCGGGCGATGGCGTCTTCGAGGACGGAAAGCGAGTGGTTCTCGAAGTTGTTCATGCCTCTGAACGATTCGAGCGCCTCCGCGGCCTCGTCGTCGAACTCGTCGCTCGGCGTCCCGTCGTAGAAGCCGAGTTCGGAGAGCGTTTCGAGCACCGCCTCGGCCGTCTCGCCGGACAGCGACCGAGTTTCTGCGGGCGATTCGCGCTCCAAGAGCGTGATGTCGTACAGCTTGAACACGCGTTCGAGCTCGTCTATCGGGCGGTCGTGGTCGTCGACGCGCACGTCGACCCAGCGGTCGTTGCCGCCGTCGTAGCCCCCCTCGGGCTTGGCGATGTACATCGCCGCGGACTGCTCGCCGCGCTTGTCGCCGCCGGCGTCGTTGCCGGCGTGGAGCGCCGCGAGCAGGCGTTCCGGGAGCCCGCCGTCGGTCGTCTCGAACGCCTCGGCCATCGCGTCGAGCGTCGCCTCGTTTTCGAGGATGTTCCCCTGGACGGTGTAGTGCTCTCCTTGGATGTCGCCGGCCACGTCGAAGCACTCGTCGCCGGTGAAGGCCGCGACGCTCCCGTCGGCCCCCACGACGCCGACCTGTCTGCTCGGGGCCTCGTCGTCGGCGTCGGTCAGTTCGGCGACGACTTCCTCGGCCGAGCGCCCCTCACGCAGGAGGTCCAATCCGTCGGGACCGTAGGCGACGTTCGCGAAGCTCTGGGTGGCGATTGCGCCGGCGTCCGCGCTGACGAACGGGACGACGGAGCCGACGCTCACGAACTTCGATTGGACGGCCACGCCGACGGCGTCCTGTTCGGGGTCGCGGGCGACGATGGAGAAGGTCGACGGTCGCGGTGTCATGGTCGGAACCGACGGACGCCGGGCGAATAAGGGTTCAGGTGACCGGGCGGAGCGCCCGCTCGGTCACGCCGAGATACGGTCGATGTGCGAGTCGATTGCCGCCCGGAGCGACTCGATTGACTCGTCGGGCTCGAACACCGTCACCCGGCGGGCGCGCGTCCCGGTCAGAATCGAGAGGAACAGTTCGGCCTCGGCGTCGGGGTCGATGGCCTCGAACTCGCCGGCCTCGATTCCGCGGACGAGGATGTCCCGTAGGTGCGCCGTCAGTTCGTCGTCGATGTGGCGGTACTCCGCTCGATAGGCCTCGTCGTGCCGGGCGTTCATCCGGAGTTCGAACATCGACAGTTGGAGCCGATAGGCCTCCTCGGAGAGCGTCTCGGGCAGGAGCGCGTCGACCAGCGTTTCGAGTTCCTCCCTCGGTGTGCGGTCCCCCCGCGGGAGGCCGTCGAGGAACTCCGCCAGGACGTAGTCGAGGAAGTCGACCAGTAGCTCGTCTTTCCCGTCGTAGTGATAGTACAGGAGCGCCTTGCTGTTCTCGAACTCGTCGGCGATGTCCTGCGTCGTCAGGTTGCCGTAGCCGCGTTTCTGTAGCGCCCTGTACGTCGCCTCCATGATTCGCCGCTTCGCCGGCTCCAACTCCTCGGCGCGCCCGTCCTGCGTCATGCTCCGGCCGTTCGCGTTCGACGGACGTGTCGCTTTCGGGTCGTCGCGGGGAGTTCCGACGGCCGGAGGTCCGAAGGAACTTTGTGCTTTTAGGCCAGCCTAAAATCATGACAGGCGACGACAGTCACGGACCCGAACCGACGCGGCGGCGGTATCTCAAGTACGGTGGCGCGGTCGCCGCCGGCGGATTACTCGCCGGTTGTGCGGGCGGTTCGACGGAGTCGCTAACCACTGGGTCTGCGGACACAGACGCGTCGGGGGACCGGACCGCGACCACGACGACGACTTCCACCGAGACGGAGACGACGACCGACGACGAGGCGGACGGCGGTTCGTACTCGGTGTCGATGGCCCCCGTCGGTGAGGTCGAGTTCGACGCCGTACCGGAACGCGCCCTGACCTACTACCCGGTGTCGGCCGACGCGACGGTCGCCTTCGGCCACGGCGATGCCATCACCGGTATCGGCTACGATAAGGAACTGTTCGGCAACACGGTCGATTACTACTACGACGCGCTCGACGGCGTGGACTTCGAGTGGGAGGACCTCGGCCGCGTCACGCCGGCGTCGAACCCGAACGCCCTCGACAGGGAACTGTTCTACGAACTGGATAGCGACGTTCACTTCCTCGACCCGGCGCTCCTCCGGAGTTCCTCCTTCGACTGGACCGAAGACGAGGTCGCGTCAATCGCGTCCGACGTGGGTCCGTGGTTCGGCAACTACTACAGTCGGACGAACGCCGAACCGCCGGAACCCTACCGCGACCGCTACGAGTACTACACGCTGTGGGAGTACCTCGGTTACATCGCGGCGGTGTTCCGGGAGGAGGCGCGCTACCGGGCGTTTAAGTCGATCCGGGACGACCTCGTCGCCCGAATACAGGCCGACCTCCCACCGGCGTCCGAGCGGCCGTCGCTCGCCGTCGTCGCCTACACCGGCGGGACGTTCTGGCCGTACGACTTCACGCAGGACGGTTACCTCTGGGCGCACCTTCGACCGTTCGGGATGCCGAACGCCTTCGCGGCCACCGACGCCGAGACCGGGTCGGGCGGGTCGTACGACTACGAGGCGATGGTCGAGACCGCGCCCGACGTCGTCCTCCGGTACTGGGGGACCGCGCTCGGCGACTCGTTCCGCTCGAACCGCGAGGAGGTGCTTTCCGACCCGCTCGCGGACGAGGTCCCCGCGTTCCGCGACGGCCGGTACTTCCCGTCCGGAAACGGGATGCAGGGGCCGATTATGAACCTGTTCCAGTTGGAGATGACCGCCAAGCAGCTCTTTCCCGACCGCTTCGGCGCGTGGCCCGGCTACGGCGACGGAGAGTCGTACCCCGAGATTCCGGCGGGCGAACGGCTGTTCAACCGCGGCCGCGTCGCCGACGTCGTCACCGGCGAGTTCTGACGGCCGCCCGAGTGACTGCCGGTCGAACCAGTTCGAAATCGGGATACGGACCGCCGATGGCGAGGCGGTGCCGTGCCGCGACCACGTGGGCCATCTGCCCTACGAGAGCGAGGAGTTCCGCGGTTCGGCCGGCATCCTCCGGGACCTCTCCGGCGAGCGGGTCCGCCGGGACGAACTCGCGCGCGACGAGCTCTTCACCGAGTCGGCGACGGTCGCGGGTTTGTCCGCCCGGCGACGGCGAAGCGACGACTGACGCCCGCGTCGCCGCTTACAATTTCTAAAATTTTCACACTTTTCGGACGGCTACGTTCGGTTCGTCAGCCGTTTTCGGCTCACGGCGGGCGTCTGCACATCGCTTAAGAACCCCTCCGAGAGTTAGACACTCATGGTCACGAATCGCATCACCGTGTCGCTGGACGAGGACGCCCAGTCGGCGCTCGACGGCCTCGCCGGTCGGACCGACAAGGCGCAGAGCGAACTCGTCCGCGAGGCGCTCGTCTTCTACGCGGCCAACTTCGAGGCGGCGACAACCGACGCCGGCCCGAACCTCGAAGCCTACCACCAGATGCTGTCGAGCGGCGAGCACGTCCTCCTCGACGTGGACTTCCTGCACACGTTTCTCGACTACGTCGAGGACGCCGACGGCGACCCGGACCCGGAGTTCCTCGACGCCGTCGACCGGGTCGCGGCGTTCCACGCCCACGAGTACCGCGACCGGTTCGAGTCGCTGGGCGAACTCCTCGACTGGCTGTCGTTCTGCGGCTTTCTCACGGTCCGCGCCTCCGAGGGAGACACCTTCCACGTCGTCTTCCCCACCGAGTCGGTCAAGTGGTTCATGTCGCGGTTCATCGCGCTCAGCACCGAGCAGTCGCCGTTCGACATCGAGGTCGAAGCGGGCGTCTCGAAGGTGCTTCTCACCGAGGTCCGGTGAGGGTCGCGTCCGGCGCGGACCCGAACCGGACGCCGGTCCCCCGAACCAGTCGCCGGTCCGGACCCGCCGCTGACTTCATACTCGTTCATACTCGTTCACACGCACTCTCCCCGCCGTACACGCCGTTCTCAACCGGGATTTATCAACCAGAGTTTGATACGTCAATCCACCTCACAGGGAGAACCATGAACTTCATCGAACGTCTGAAATCTATCGGCCCGGGCGCGATGGTCGCCGCCGCGTTCATCGGCCCCGGCACGGTCACGACCGCGAGCGTGACGGGCGCTCGATTCGGCTACGCGCTCGTCTGGACCATCGCCTTCTCGATAGTCGCCACTATCGTCTTACAGGAGATGAGCGCCCGACTCGGCCTCGTCTCCCGCGAGGGGCTCGGCGAGGCGCTCCGCGAGCAGTTCGACAGCCCCGCGCTGTCGGGGCTGAGCATCGCCCTCGTCGTGAGCGCCATCGGCATCGGCACGGCCGCCTACGAGACCGGGAACATCCTCGGCGGCGCGGCCGGGTTGGAGGGCCTGACCGGAATCAGCGCCAACCTCTGGGGGCCCGCGATGGGCCTCGTCGCCGGCGTCCTCCTGTGGTCCGGCAAGTACAAACTCATCGAGAAAGCGCTCGTCGGCCTCGTCTCCGTCATGGCCGTCTCCTTCCTCATCGACGCCATCCTCATCGGCCCCGACCTCGGCGCGCTCGCCCGCGGGTTCGTCCCGAGCGTTCCGCAGGGGTCGGCGTTCCTCATCACCGGCCTCATCGGGACGACCGTCGTCGGCTACAACCTCTTTCTCCACGCCGGGAGCGTCCAAGAGCGGTGGGCCGGCCCCGAGGAGTTGAACGAGTCGCGGGCCGACACGGTCCTGTCTATCGTCCTCGGCGGCTTCATCACCATCTCGATTCTCGTCACCGCCGCGGCGGCGTTCCCCGTCGGGACGAACATCCAGAACGTGAGCACGATGGCCGAACAGCTCGAACCCCTCGTCGGCACGCAGGCGAAGGTGTTCTTCGGCATCGGGCTGTTCGCCGCGGGCTTCACCAGCGCGACGACCGCTCCGCTGGCCGGCGCGTACGCGACTGCGGGGGCGCTCGGCTGGGACACCGACCTCAAGTCCACGAAGTTCCGCGCCGTCTGGGGCTCGATTCTGCTCGTCGGCATCGTCTTCTCCGCGGTCGGCTACAGCCCCGTGCAGGCCATCGTCTTCGCGCAGGTCGCAAACGGCGTCCTGCTTCCCATCGTCGCCGTCTTCCTCATCTACGTGATGAACGACCGCGACATCCTCGGGTCGTACGCCAACTCCACGCTCCAGAACGTCGTCGGCGGGCTGGTGACGCTCGTCGTCGTCTGGCTCGGTCTCCGAACGCTCTATACGGTCGCCGCCGATATGGGGGTGTTCTGATGGACGCAGAGACGCGAATCGGCGTCGACGTCGGCGGCACCTTCACCGACGTGGCGCTGTTGACTCCCGAGGGACGGCTCGTCACCGCGAAGGTCCCGAGCACGGACGACCAGAGCGTCGGCGTCGTCCGCGGCATCGAGAAGGCCTGCGACGACGCCGGCATCGACCCCGCCGAGGTGGACGCGTTCACCCACGCGATGACCGTCTCGGTCAACGCGCTCCTCGAAGACGACGGCGCGACGACCGCGCTCGTCACCACCGAGGGTTTCCGCGACGTGCTCGAAATCGGCCGGCAGGCCCGCCCCGACCTCTACGACGTGACCGCCGACAAGCCCGACCCGCTCGTCCCGCGCCGCCGCCGGTTCGAGGTGACGGAGCGCGCGACGGTCGATGGCATTCAGACCGAAGTCGACGAGTCGGAGGTCCGCGCGCTCGCCGACGACATCCGCGACGCCGGCGCAGAGAGCGTCGCCGTCTCGCTCCTGCACGCCTACCAGCACCCCGAAAACGAGCGCGTCGTCGCCGACGTGCTCCGCGAGGAACTCGACGCGCCGGTGTCGGCGTCCCACGAGGTGCTCGCCGAGTTCCGCGAGTTCGAGCGCACCTCGACCACCGCGGTCGACGCCTACGTGACGCCCGCAATCGACAGCTACCTCGGTCGCCTCGAATCCCGCGCGGCCGACCTCGGCGTCCCGGTTCCCGAAATCATGCAGGCCAACGGCGGCATCGCCCCGGCCTCGACGGTGCGCGAACACGCCGTGACGACCACGATGTCCGGGCCGGCCGCGGGCGTCGTCGGCGCGGCGGAGACTGCGACCGGGTCCGGCGACGACCTCGCCGGCCTCGTCACCTTCGACATGGGCGGCACCTCCAGCGACGTGAGCCTCGTCCGCGACGGCGAGGTCGAGCGGACCACCGACGCCGAAATCAACGGCCGACCCATCAAGACGCCGATGGTTGACGTGAACACCGTCGGCGCGGGCGGCGGCTCTATCGCGTGGGTCGACTCGGGCGACGCACTCCGGGTCGGGCCGCGCTCGTCGGGCGCGAACCCCGGCCCGGCCTGCTACGGCCGCGGCGGCACCGACCCGACCGTGACTGACGCGAACGTCGTCCTCGGCTACATCGGCGGCAGTTCCGCTCTCGGCGGCGAACTCTCCCTCGACGTGGACGCCGCCCGCGACGCGCTCGCCGGACTCGCCGACGGGGCCGGACTGGACGACGCGCTCGCGGCCGCCCGCGGCATCTACCGCGTCGCCAACGCCAACATGACGCGGGCGATTCGCGCCGTGACCGTCGAGCGCGGCCACGACCCGCGGCAGTTCGGCCTCGTCGCCTTCGGCGGTGCCGGCCCGATGCACGCCGCCGCCCTCGCCGACAGCCTCGACATCGAGACCGTGGTGGTCCCGCGGGCCTGCGGCGTCCTCTCGGCGTACGGCCTGCTCGCGGCCGACCAGAAACACGACTCGGTGCGGACGCTCCGCCGCCCGCTTTCCGACCTCGACGGGGAGGCGGTCGACGCCGCCTACGCCGACCTCGAAGCCGACACGCTCGACGACGTGGCCGACCCCGACGAGGCGACGGTCCGGCGCGCCGCCGACCTCCGGTACGTCGGCCAGAGCTTCGAACTGACCGTCCCCGTCGGCGAGGCGTTCGACGCCGAGGCGGTCGAGGCGCGGTTCCACGAGGCACACGAGAGCGCCTACGGCTACCGCCTCGACGACCCGGTCGAACTCGTCAACGTCCGGGCGACCGCCGTGGTCGAGCGCGACCCGCTCGACGTGACCTACCGCGGCGGCGGCGACGCCCGCAAGGACACCCGCGAGGCGTTCTTCGACGGCGTGTTCCGCGAGACGCCCGTCTACGACCGCGACGGCCTCGGTGCGGGGGCGACCGTCGAGGGACCGGCCATCCTCGAACAGCACGAGAGCACCGTCGTCGTGCCCCCGGCGTGGGGCGGGACGGTCGGGGCCGACGGGACGCTCGTCCTGACCAGCGGGGGTGACGGCGAATGAGCGACCGCGAGGTCGACCCCGTGACGCTCGAAATCATGCGCAACCAGTTCGAGAGCGTCGCCGAGGAGATGGGGCAGGTGCTCATCACCTCGTCGTACTCGCCGAACATCAAGGAGCGCCGCGACTGCTCGACGGCGCTGTTCGACGCCGACGGCCGCCTCGTCGCGCAGGCCGAACACATCCCGGTCCACCTCGGCGCGATGCCCGAGGCCGTGGAGACGGTCCTCGACTACGACCCGGAACCCGGCGACGTGTTCGTCCTCAACGACCCCTTCGAGGGCGGGACGCACCTCCCCGACGTGACGATGGTGTCGCCGCTCGCGGTCGACGGCGAGGTGCTCGGCTACGCCGTCTCGCGGGCGCACCACGCCGACGTGGGCGGGATGACGCCCGGCAGCATGCCCGCCGGCGCGCGCGAAATCTATCAGGAGGGGCTTCGACTCCCGCCGGTCAGACTCGTCGCCGGCGGCGAGACCAACGACGACGTGCTGTCGCTCCTCCTCGCCAACGTCCGCAACCCCGGCGAGCGCCGCGCCGACATCCGCGCGCAACTCGCGGCGAACGAGCGCGCCGAGGAGCGACTGGCCGACCTCGTCGCGGAACACGGTCGAGCCCGCGTCCTCGCGGCGTTCGACGCCGTGATGGACTACTCCCGGAACCGCGTCACCGCGGAACTGCGCGACCTGCCCGACGGCGAGTACCGCGCCAGCGACGTGCTCGAAGGCGACGGCGTGACCGACGAGGACATCCCCATCGAGGTGACCGCGACGGTCGACGGCGACGCCGTCGCGTTCGACTTCGACGGCACGGCCGACCAGGTCGCCGGCAACGTCAACGCGCCGCTCGCGGTCGCCAAGAGCGCGGTGTACTTCGTCGTTCGCTGCGTCACAGACCCCGAAATCCCGCCGAATCAGGGCTGTTACGACCCCATCTCGGTCGAGGTTCCCGATGGCTCGCTCCTCAACCCCGACGCGCCCGCGGCGGTCGTCGGCGGCAACGTCGAGACGAGTCAGCGCGTGACCGACGTGGTCTTCTCGGCGCTCGCCGACGCGGCCCCCGAGCGCGTCCCCGCGCAGGGACAGGGGACGATGAACAACCTGACCATCGGCAGTCGCGCCGGCGGGTCGGACGGCTTCACGTACTACGAGACCATCGGCGGCGGCTTCGGCGGCCGCGCCGGCGGCGACGGCATGGACGGCGTGCAGGTCGGGATGACGAACACGCTCAACACGCCGGTCGAGGCGCTGGAAGCCGAGTACCCGCTTTTCGTCGAGGCGTACGGCCTCCGCGAGGGAAGCGGCGGTCGCGGCGAGTTCCGCGGCGGCCTCGGCATCGTCCGGTCGGTCACCGTCGAGGCCGACGCGACCGTCTCGCTTCTCACCGAGCGCCGGCGGGTCGCCCCTCGCGGCATCGCCGGCGGCGAGGACGGAGCGACCGGACAGAACCTCGTCGACGGCGAGACGGTTCCGTCGAAGACGACCCGCGACGTGCCCGCCGGCACGACGGTCACGGTTCGGACGCCGGGCGGCGGCGGCTACGGCGACCACGACGACCGCGATGCCGACGCGCGCCGCCGGGACCGCGAGGACGGCAAGGCGGAGTAGCAACCGAAGGTGGTTGTGGCGGTCTCTGACCGCCTTTACACGCGAGAATTAGTTATTCTGGCACTGTTGACGCCTGCAGTCGCTGAGTGTTTGTCGAGTTCATGCTGAATAGAGCGCGCAGCATCCAGCGTACGAGATGAAACGTGAAAAGGACAATTTCTAAACACGCTCGCCCCTCTTTTTCAGTATGCCCTCCGAAACGGCCGAAAAACTCCAGTCAATCCGTACCCAAACGGACCTCCAGACGTTGATTCATGCCCTCGCACTGATTGTACTTGCTGATATTGGGTACTTCGTTTCCGATGGTAACGAACACTTCTTCCTGTTTGCCACAGTTGGAATTGTTGGTGGTATCATCGCCGTTAGTGCCGCCATCTCTGTCATACGCCGATTCTGATTCCGCCGGCCGTCGTTTGCAATGCTACGCGGACGCGTCCGTCGGGTTGGATTGACGTCCTTTGGTGATGCTGAACGCGCCCTCTCTGTGTCACCCGTATTCTGTTAGATTCTGGTGTGGTTAACAGAGCCGGATGACATTATAGACAACTGATTGGTCTGGTGTTTGATATTGGCGAAACGCTGATTTTGGAGTGCCTTTGGGTACTATCTGAATATAGTACGAGAAGATGAGGGCAACTAGGAGACAAATTTCATAATTTGTAAAATTTGTAGAAATCCCACAAACACATATCAACGTTCAGTAATCGATAACCGTTATCTCCTCGACGGGCCACTGGCTGAGCAGTTCGACGCCGTCGTCGCGGACGACGACCATCTCCTCGACGCGGACGCCCTGTCTCCCCGCCGGTTCCTGTGTCTCGACGGCCATCGTCATCCCCGCCTCGATTTCGATGGGGTGGTCCGGCGAGAGGCCGCGCCAGATGAGCGGTACTTCGTACAGTTGGAGGCCGAGGCCGTGGGCCCAGTGGTTGGTCGTCAACTGCCAGTGGTCGTCCGCGCCGTACCAGTCGGCGTGTTCGCCCGCCATGTCCGGGAACGCCGCCGCGATTTCGTCGGTGGTCTTCCCCGGCTCGATTTCGTCGAGGACGGCGTAGAGGTTGTCGCGGGCCGTCTCGTAGGCGTCGCGCTGTTCGTCGGTCGGTTCGCCCATCGAGAAGGTCCGGTAGTAACACGACCGGTAGCCGAGGTAGCCGACGTTGTAGAAGTCGGCGTAGACGAGGTCGCCGGGGCGAATCAGTCGGTCCGTCGTGTTCGCTTGGTGCTTCGGCCACGTGTTCGGCCCCGACGTGAGATAGCCGCCCTGCGCCATCGCGCCGTGCCGCCAGAGTTCGCGGACGGCGTCGCCCCACACCTCCGACTCCCGCGCGCCCGGCTTCGCGTTCTCGACGATGGCCTGGAAGCCCGCCTCGCAGATGGCCGCGACCTGTCGCAGACATTCGATTTCGTCTTCGGTCTTGGTCTTTCGGGCGTCCTCCATCACCGCCGCGCACTCGGCCGGCCGGGCGTCGATGCCCTTCGATTCGAAGGCGTCGAGCAGTCCCGCGTGGCCGGTGTCGATGCCCATCGCCTCGTTCGCGAGGCCGTACTCATCGAGGGCGTCGACGACGGTCTGGGCCATCTTGTCGAGGAGGAACGACCGGGCCGAGTCGCGGCCGGAGGCCCGCGGGACGTTCCCCAGTCCGGGACAGGCGTAGCGAACGTCGGTCAGCCACGGGCAGTTGTACCGCTGGTTGCTCGCGTGGTCGGCGGTGTCCCAGTGGACGACCGTGCCGTCTTCCAGAAGCAGCGAGTAGTGGTCCGCGCCCGACCCGCCGGTCATCGCCAACCCGGTCACGTACCGGATGTTCGGGTCGTCGATGAGGAGCATGCTCCCGAGGCCCGCCTCGCGCATCCGCGAGAGGGCGCGGTCCTTCCGCTCCTCGCGCATCCGCTTTACGTCGATGCGCTGTTCCCAGTCGACGGCCATCGTCCCGCGGGTCCCGCTCATGAACCCCCGCTCGTGGAAAGGCATACGCCCACCACTCGTGACTATCACATTAATTTGTTGTAGATGGGCGTTGCGAACACACCTCATGATTTATTGTCTCATACGTGAATCGACAGGTGTACGCATGTACAAGCACGTAGCCCTGCTTGTCCGCAAGGCGGGGATGAGTCACGACGAGTTCGTCACGTACTGGCAGGACAACCACACGCCCATCGCCCGCGACATCGAGGGCGTCGTCCGCTACCAGACGGTCCTCCCCGTCGACCCCGAGGCCTCCGAGTTCGACGGTCTCGCGGAACTCTACTTCGACGACCTCGACGCCCTCCACGACGCGCTCGGCAGCGAGGGGTCTCGCGACTACGACCCGGCCAAAGGGAAGGCAAGGGAGGCGAGAGCCGACGTGGACAACTTCCTCGACGTCGAGCGACGCCCCCGAATCATCGGCGAAGAGGTCGTCGAGAAAGACGAGACCGGCGGCGACACGACGGACCTCTACAAGCACTCGGCGTTTCTCGTCCGCAAAGCCGGGATGAGCCACGACGAGTTCCTCGACCACTGGGCGAACACCCACGTCCCTCTCGCCCGCGAGATTCCCGGCGTGGTCCGGTACGCCCGCGTCGTCCCGACCGACCCCGAACGCGCCGAGTTCGACGGCGTCGCAGAACTCTACTTCGAGAGCCTCGACGCGCTCCGCGCGGGCCTCGGCCACGAGTCCTCGCGCGACTACGACCCCGACCACCCGAAGGCGAAAGCGCCCCGCGAAGACGTTGACAACTTCCTCTCCATCGGGGACCGCCCGCGGTTCGTCGGCCGCGAGACGGTTCAGAAAGACGCGAGTGGGGGCCGCTGAGCGATGTCGCACGACTACCGCGCGCAGGTCGAGGCCGCCTTCCCCGAACTCGACGACATCGAGGACGACGGCCTCCGCGACCGGGTCAGAGAGGCCTGGTGTCTCGGTCTCGCCCGCGGCGGTTGGCGCGACATCGAAGACATCCCCTACGCGTGGAACATCCACGAGGTGACGAACGTCGAGCACGTCCGCGGCGTGACGCGAATCGCCGTCCGCGCCGCCGAGGAACAGCGGGATTTCCACGGCGCGGACCCGGAGTTCGACGTGGTCCGCGCGGCCTGCCTCCTCCACGACGTGGGCAAGTGCTACGAGTACGTCGATTTCGTCGACGACGACGTGCTCGACGACCCCAACCCGGAGTACGCCAGCGGGGAGATTCCGCACTCGCTTTCGGGCTACGCCCTCGCCCACGAGGTCGGCTGTCCGCTCGCGGTCCAGCGGGCCATCCCCCACTTCATCGGCGAGATTCCGACCCGGACGCTCGAAGCCGAACTCGTCAAGAGCGCGAACTCGGCGTCCTCGAACGCCATCACGCAGGCCGCGATGGGAATCAGCTTACAGGAGTGGGTCGAAGAGTACTCCCAGACGCAGTAGTGCGACAGCAGTTCCCGCGGCAATCGTCACCACAGCTATTATCCCGTCCTTCGTAGCTCGCGCCGATGTACGAACACGTCAACCTCGCGGACTATCTCACGCCCGCCGAGCGCGAGCGCTACGACTCGGGCGAGAGCCTCGTCGACCTGCTGTCGCCCGACGACATCCGCGACCTGCTGGACGGTCCCGAGACCGAGGGTGCCGGCGACGTTCGGCGGCCGTGACCGGCTCCGCGGCGACGTTTCGGCCGGTCGGACCTTGGCCCGTCGGGTCTCGGCTCAGACCGGCTCCAACCCGTTTTCCTTCCGAAGCACGTTGAGGTAGTCGCGGAACCCGGCTTCGAGGTCGTACTCCGGGTCGTAGCCGAGGTCGGCTTGCGCCTTCGTCATGTCGAGTTCCTGGGTCCACGGGAGTTCGCCCTCGTCGGAGACCGTGAGGTCGGCGTCGGGGAGGAGCCGCCGGACCGTCTCCGCGGCCTCGCGAATCGTCGCCAACTCCCCGCGGACGTTGTAGACGCGTTGGGTGAGGTCGTCTTCGGGCGCGAACGTCGCCTTGCGGAACGCCTGCGCGATGTCGCGGACGTGTTGCCAGTCGATGACCTGGTCGCCGTAGTCGACGCTGAAGGGCTCGCCGAGCGCCGGTTTTTCGACGATGTTCGCGAGGAACGCGGACCCACCGGTCTCGCGGTACGGGCCGTAGGCGACCGTCGGTCGGAGCGCGACGTGCGAGACGCCGAAGTCCTCGTAGTACACTCGGGCCTGATGCTCGTTGTACTCCTTGGTCGCCCCGTAGAGCGTATCGGGGTAGACGAGGTCGGACTCGGTCACGAAGTCGCCGCCGTAGTTCGCGGGCGGGGCGTACACCGCCGCCGACGACGCCCACGCGACGCGCTCGACCTGCTCGGGGAGGGCGCGCGCCGCCTCGAAGACGTTGTTCGTCCCTTGGACGTTCACGTCGAGCGCGGCCCGCGGGTTATCCCGCGCCGTCGTCGTCAGGAGCGCCGCGAGGTGGACGATGTGCGTCGCGCCGGTCTCTCGCACCGCCCGGAACACGTCAGTCGGGTCGGTCACGTCGCCGCGGCGTATCGTCACGTCGTCGGCGACGCCGAGTCTGTCGAGGATGTGCGGGTCGGTCGAGCGGTCGTAGGCGACCACGTCGTGGTCGGCCGCGGCGAGGTCCGACGCGACGTACGAGCCGATGAAACCGGTCCCGCCCGTAACCATCACGGTCGATGATGACATGCCCTCGTAGTTCTACCTGCGCGCGAGAAAAGTGTTTCCCGAGCGCGGCCGACGACGGCCGACTCGTCACCGCGCGCTATTCGTGGAGCCCCCCGACCGACGCGTAGAACGACGACTGGAGCGTCGCGGCCATGTCCTGACTGCGGTCGATGCGGGCGTCGATGACCGTCGGGAGGCTGTGCGTCTTCGCGTCGGCCAGTGCGTCACCGAGTTCGTCCGGCGTCTCGACGCGGGCGCCCGTCGCGCCGAACGCCTCCGCGACTCGCGCGAAGTCCGTGTCGTGGAACTCGACGCCCGCGATGTCGTCGGGGCCGCGTTGCATCTGTCGGACCATCCCGAGGCTGGTGTCGTTGAGGACGACGAACGTCGGCGCGACGCCGTGTTCGACCGCCGTCTCGACGCTCGTCATCGTCATGGCGAAGCCGCCGTCGCCCGCGACGCCGACGACGCGCTTGTCGGTCGCCAGCGCGGCCGAGACCGCGGCGGGGGTCGCCCAGCCCATGCCGCCGACGCCGCCGGAGCCGAAGTAGGTCCGAACCGCCGGCGTCTGGAGGTAGTTGAGTAACCAAAAGCGGTTGTTACCGGAGTCGGCGGTGACGATGGTGTCCTCGTCGACGACGTTCTCGATTTCCTTGACGGCCCGCTGGGGTAGGATTGGCGCGGCGTCCGACTCGCACTCGGGCGCGTGGAACGACTCGCGGGCCTCGCGCGCCCGGTCTTCGGCCCAGTCGTTGTCGGCTCCCCCGGCGGCCGCGAGTTCGCGCAGCGATTCGGACGCGTCGCCGACGAGTCCCACGTCGGCGGGGTAGACCCAGCCGGCGTTCCGCGGGTCGATATCGGCGTGGATAATCGTCTGCTCGTCGGGGCGGATGAAGTCGGGGGCCTGCCAGTTCGTGTCCATCGGGTTCATGCGACAGCCGACGACGAGGAGCGCGTCGGCCTCGCTGACGAGTCGGTTCGCGCCCTCGTGACCGAACGAGCCGATGACGCCGCCGGCGAGACGGTGCGTCTCGGGGAACGTCGATTTCCCGAGGTAGGAGGTGACGACCGCGGCTTCGTAGGCCTCGGCGACCGCCGCGAGTTCGTCGTACGCGCCGGACGCGTGGACGCCGTTGCCTGAGACGATGACCGGTCGCTCGGCCGCGTCGAGCGCCTCGGCGGCGGCGGCGAGGTCGCGCGCCGTCGGCGCGGCGGTCCACGTTCTGGTCTGTGCCTCGTCGTCCCAGACCGGCGGTACGGACTCGTCCGGGTACGGTTTGGTGACGGCGTCGCCGTCGAGGATGACCGCCGTCGGGCCGGGGCGACCCGCGACGGCGTGTTTGAACGCGAGTTGGAGGCTCCGAACCGTCTCGGTCGAGGTCCGCGGGAACCAGTGTTCCTTCGTCACGGCGTCGAGAATCTTCGGGAGTTCGAGGCCGCCGTAGTCGCCGCGGGACTGCTGGTAAGGCGCGAGCGTCGAGTAGTTCCCGCGCTCGGAGGCCTCGGTGATGACGACCATCGGCGACGAGGCGAGGCGCGCCTCCATCTGCCCGATGAGGCCGAGGCTTCCTATCCACGGTCCCTGTCCGGCGAGGACGCCCGGTTCGCCCGTCAACCGACCGTGCATCTCGGCCATGACGCTCGCCTCGCGCTCGTCGCGGGGGCGCACGAGGTCGATGTCCGACTCGGGAAGCAGGTCGAACAGTTCGATGACGCGGCCGCCGGGATAGCCGAAGATTCGCTCGACGCCGAGCCGTTCGAGGCTCTCGACGAGCCGTTCGCTCGTGTTCATGGATTCAGGACCTGTCGAGGTGGACCGTCTCCTCGACGTAGAGCGTCGGTCCCCGTTCCACGTCGGCGAACGAAGACGCGTCGGCGTTCACGCGCTGGCCGACCTCGGAGTCGAACGCCGCCTTCAGAGCGGCCATGTCCTCGAAGTAGAGTTCGACGATGCCGTCGTACTCGGACCGCTCGGGGTCGGTCGGGACGCTCGTCGCGTACTTCACGAGCCCCGGAAGCTCCCTCGCGAGGTCCGCGTGGCTCCCACGCCACCGCTCGACGAACTCCTCGTGCGTGTAGTCGTCGTCCCGGACGAGCATATTCACCAATTTAATCATGCACGTTCGCTATCCAATCGGACGCTACTTTGCTCTATCGCCGACTCGCGGTTCGAGCGGCCGTCAAGGGCGTTCGAGTGAATGGAACTGACGTTCGAATCATTCGAACAGATTTATCACGAATGAACACCAAAGATGGGTGATGACAGACGACGAACAGCGCCGACCGGTGACGACCGCCGCCACGTCGCTCGGTATCCTCGAACAGCTCAAATCGGGGGGACCGATGGGGCCGACGGGGATCGCCTCGGAGCTCGGATTGGCCAAGAGCACAGTCCACCGGCACCTGAAGACGCTCGAACGCGAGGGGTTCGTCGTCCCCGACGACGACGGCTACCGGGTCGGCCTTCGGCTCCTCGACTTCGGCATCTACGCGCGCGACCAGCACCAACTGTACGAGGTGGCCAAGCCGAAACTGGACGAACTCGCCGAGCAGACCGGCGAGAAAGTGTGGTGCGTCACGGAAGAGCAGGGCCGCGGGTTCCACCTCTACGGCGCGGCCGGCGCGCACTCGGTGCGGACGCCAGCGCGGGAGGGGACGCGCTCGTACCTCCACCAACTCGCCGCGGGCAAGGCCATCCTGTCGGCGTTCTCGGACGAGCGCGTCCGCGACATCGTCGACCGACACGGCCTCCCGGCGAAGACGCCGCAGACGATAACCGACTCGGACGCGCTCTTCGAGGAACTGGCGACGATTCGCGAGCGCGGATTCGCGCTCAATCGCGAGGAAATCGTCCCGAAACTCCACGCTGTCGGCGTCGCCGTCACCGACAACGAGGGCCACCCAGTCGGGGCGATAAGCATCTCGGGGCCCTCGAACCGGCTTCGAGGTGACCGACTGACCGGCGACCTCGCGGACCTCCTCCTCGGCGCGGCCAACGAGGTCGAGATCAACCTCAACTTCTCCTGACCCGGTGTCTCGTCCCGCCGGCGAACCGAGTATGCGGAACGTTCGTTCGAACCGTTCGAACTCACTCAGCGGACGTTCTCTCGTTCGAAGTCCGAGATTCACGCTTTCGAGGCGCTGAGACGACGATTCAATCCGACAATTGCTGTTCGAACTGCTCGAACATATTGTGGTTATACACTTATTATCCTATCGTAGACTGTCGCGGTGGGAACGCGAGCAATTACAAAATTAAACCTGTCACGGACTGTGGCGTGGGAGACGAACCATCCGTCTGCTGTCCTGTGGACCGGACACGTCGTCGCTGGGCCTCGCTCGTCTCGAAACCGCCGTTCATCCGTAATTCGAGACTCGGTGTTCGTTCGAGCGCGAGACGGTCTCGATAGCGACTGCCGACACGGCGGCGTAACTCGATTACTGACTCGCGTTCGAGAGGACGGAACGCTCGGTCCACCACCGCTGCGTCCCCCGATTCGGCCTCGCTCGCGGGTGGGTCGCTCTCAGAGACGTGTTCGCGTCGTGAAACTAGCTCTCGTGCCTGCGCTGTGAGTTCTCGTCTGACGGTCGCGGCGGTTCCGAAGCCGTTCGAGCAGTTCGAACGACGCGGTCGAGGAGTCTATCGCTCGCGCTCGTGCCATTCGGGTTCGCGGTCCTCGAAGAACGCGTCGATACCCTCGTCCTTGTCTGGCGAGCCGAACAGCTGGGCGAACAGTTCTGCCTCGTACTCGATGCCCTGTTCGAGGTCCGTCCGCGACGCGGCCTTGACGGCCTTCTTGGCGAACTCCAGGGCCACGGGGCTCTTCGTCGCCATCAGCTCTGCGAGTTCGTACACTCGGTCGTCGAAGGTATCGTCGCCGTGGACCTCCTCCACGAGGCCGATGTCCGCGGCCTCCTCGGCGGAGATGAGCTCGCCCGTCAGGATGAGTCGCATGGCGTGTCCCTCGCCGACGAGACGCGCGAGTCGCTGGGTGCCGCCCCCGCCGGGCATGATGCCGAGGTTGATTTCGGGTTGGCCGAGTTTCGTCCGCTCGTGGGCGATGCGCACGTCGCAGGCCTGCATCAGTTCGCAGCCGCCGCCGAGGGCGTGGCCGTTCACGCGGGCGATGACCGGCTGTCGGAGGTCGTCGACGCGCTCGTACACTCGCGGTCGCTTGCTCGCCTCGCGCTGTTCGAGCATATCGCGCTCTCGGAGCTCTTTCACGTCCGCGCCGGCGACGAACGCCTTCGCCTCGTCGGACCCGGTGAGGACGACGACGCGGGCGTCGCTGTCCTCGATGGCGTCGAGGACGCGCTTGAGTTCTGCCCGGAGCGTCGCGTTGAGCGCGTTCCGCGCGTCGGGGCGGTTCAGCGTCACGGTGACGACGCCCTCGACGCGGTCGCCGACGACGGCGTCGACCGTCTCGCACTCGGCGGCGACCGACTCGACGGTCGACGGTCCGCCGTCAGCTCGGGGGCCACCCGTCTCTCGGTCGTCGACACTCGGCTCGTCACCACTCATCGGTCCATCACGTCCTCGGACGCGCCGACGATTTCGCCGTCCTCCCAGACGTAGAAGCCCTCACCGGTCTTCTTGCCGAGCTTGCCGGCGCGGACCTTTCGCTTGAGAATCTGCGGCGGGCGGAAGCGCTCGCCCAGTTCCTCGCGCAGGTATTCGAGGATGCCGAGGCGAACGTCGAGGCCGACCACGTCGCCGAGTTCGAGCGGCCCCATCGGGTGGTTGTACCCGAGCTCCATCGCGGTGTCGATGTCCGCGGGCGACGCGACGCCCTCCTGCACCATGCGCATGGCTTCGACGCCGAGGGCGACACCGAGCCGCGAGGAGGCGAAGCCGGGCGAGTCACCGACCTCGACGGCCGTCTTGTCGATGCCCTCGACGAACTCGGTGGCGAACGCCAGCGTCGATTCGCTCGTCTGTTCCGCGACGACGACCTCGACGAGCCCCATGATGTGAACCGGGTTGAAGAAGTGGAGCCCGAGGCCGCGTTCGGGACGTTCGAGGGCGCTCAGTATCTCGGTCACGGAGAGCGACGACGTGTTCGACGCGATGACGGCGTCGTCGTCGACGAGGGACTCGACCTCCGCGACCGTCTCGCGCTTGAGTTCCATATCCTCGGGAACCGCCTCGACGACGAGGTCGGCGTCGGTGACGGCCGCCTCCAGCGAGGTCGTCCCCGAAAGCCGGTCGAGCGTCGCCGCCATCTCGTCGGGCGTCACCTTGTCTCGGTCGACCCCGCCCCGGAGATTCGACTCGATGGCGTCCAGTCCGTCGTCGACGTACGCCGCTTCGATGTCGCGCATCGTCACCTCGTGACCGGCCATCGCGGCCACCTGCGCGATGCCGTGACCCATGGTTCCCGCGCCGAGTACACTCACTTGCATCACCGAAAGGGGTTCGGGAACCATCATAATCGTTTGCCCTCGTTTCGGTGTCGGTGACCCGGTTCTGCTCCCGCGGCCCCGGCCGATTACTCCCGCCGCGCCTCGGTCGGGACGACCTTGAAGCCGTACCTGACGACGCCCTCCTGCTCGTAGATGCGGCGCGGGACGGCCTCGACGCGGTCGCCGATCGCGGGCGTTCCGGCGGGCGAGTGGACGACCTGTGCGGGTGCGCTCACGACTCGGCCGGCGGTCTCGCCGCCCTCGCCGCCCGGCCCGTCGAAGGCGACGACGGCGACCGGGAACGATCCGGCCCGCTGCTGTTGCTCGACGAACTCCGGCGGCGCGCCCCCCTGTCCGATGGCGGTCGCGGCCTCGACGACCCCCGTTCCGGGGAGCGTCACGTCGTCGTAGCCCGCGAGCGACCCGCAGTCGACACACGCCCCTTCCGGCGGGAACGAGAGCGCCCCGCACTCGGCGCACTCGCCGGCGACGAGGCGGTGGCGCTGCGGAATCGTCCGCTTCCACGTCGGCACGCTGACGTACGCGCCCCCCCCCGCCGGCTCCCCGCCGGTGATAGTCCCGCGCCGCCGGAGCGCCTCCGCGTAGGTGAGCTCCACGTCGCCGTCGAGGGCGGCCTCGACCGGGACGACGGAACTGGCGGCGGCGTTGGTGTCTGTCGTTTCCGTGCTGAGCGCGAGCGCGGTCGCTCCCGCGCCGCCGCCGTAGCCGACGAGGAGTACCGAGGTCGCGGGGGACCGACTGTCCGACTTGTCGGCTCCCGCGTCGCCCGCGGAGTCGAGCGCCGACGCGAGTCCGAGAACCGGCCCCGCGACGCCGGCGTCACCGGTTCGCGAGACGACGGTCCCGGCCGCGATTCGCGCCGGTTCGACGTCGAGCGCGTTGGCCGCGCGGTACGGGAGTTTCCCGTTCGGCGCGGTGAGCGCCACGGCGTCGGGGTCCAGTTCGGCGACGTCGATACCGAGGGCCTCGACCGCCCCGCCGACCGCCCGCGTGTAGGCGTCGCGTTCGTACTGCGTGACGCCGATGGACTCCGTCTCGGCGCTCCCGAACCCTCGGAACCGCGTACCGGGTGCGGGGTCACCGAACTCGCCCACGGCGTCGATGACGAGCGGTCCGTCTTCGGCGAGGACGAGCGCGGCCGCCCCCGCCCCGGCACCGGCCGCCTCGTCGCTTTCGGGCGCCCCTCGCGGGCTGTCGGCGACGATGACGAGCCTCGGGCCAACCGTCCCCGTCCCCGTCCCCGTTCCCGAACCCGAACCTGCGCCCGAGCCTCGGGTCGCCTCGACCGTCGCCGATAGCGCCACCGCGCCGGCGCGGGTGCTCCCGCCGAACTGCCGGGTCGGAACCGACGGGTCGACGCCGAGGAGCGAGGCCAGCCGGACCGCGCTTTCTTCCTCGTCGTTCGGCGGCGTCGTGGTCGCAAGGGCGAGATGGTCGATGTCGCCGGCGTCCACCCCGGCCGCGGCGAGTGCGCGCCCGCCCGCCTCGGTCGCCATCGTCAGTGTGTCTTCGTCGGCGTCGGCGACGGCGACCCGGTCGACGCCCGGTGCGCCGCCTTTGTCCCACGCCTCGCGGTAGGCCGACGCGGGGAGATAGAATCTGGGGACGTACGCGCCGACGCCGGCGATTCCGAGGGTCGCTCGGGCCGAGCCGTCGGCGCTCATAGCGCACCTCCTTCGAGGACGTGGACGACGGCGGCACCGCCGGACCCGCCGACGTTGTGGGTGAGGCCGACGCTCGCGCCCGCGACTTGCCGGTCACCGGCCCGCCCGGTGAGTTGTTTGAACGCCTCCACGACCTGCCCCGCGCCCGTCGCGCCGATGGGGTGACCCTTCGATTTCAGGCCGCCGGAGGGATTGACGGGCAGGTCGCCGCCGAGTTCGGTCGCCCCGGAGTCGACCAGTTCGGGCGCGTGTCCACGCTCGCAGAAGCCGAGGTCCTCGTACGCCAGCAGTTCGGCGATGGCGAAGCAGTCGTGGACCTCCGCGAAGTCCACGTCGTCGGGGCCGAGACCGGCCATCTCGTAGGCGGCCGCGGCGGCCCGCTCGGACGATTCGACGGCGGTGTAGCTGTCGCGCTGGAACAGGCCGACGCGCTCGGAGGCGGCACCCACGCCCGCGACGCGGACCGCGTCGTCGCACGCGCTGGCAACGTCCTCGCTGGCGACGAGAACCGCGGCCGCGCCGTCGGAGGTCGGACAGCAGTGATAGAGGTTCAGCGGGTCGGCCACGACGGGCGCGTTCCGCGCGTCGTCCAGCGAGCACTCGAAGCCGAGATGCGCCTTCGGATTCTTCGCGCCGTTCGCGTGGTTCTTCACCGCGACCTTCGAGAAGTGGTCCGGCGAGGCGTCGTAGGCGTCGAGGTACGCCGAGGCCATCTGGGCGTAGACGCCCGCGAACGTCGTCCCGGTGAGCCGCTCCCACTCCGTCTCGCCGCTGACGCCGAGCCAGTACTTCGCCACGTCGCCGCTCATGTCGGTCATGACCTCGTAGCCGCCCGCGAGGGCCACGTCCGCCATCCCGCTTTTGACCGCCTGCACCGCCTGTCTGACCGCGTAGCCGCTCGCGGCGCAGGCGTTTTCGATTCGGGAACAGGGGACGCCGTGGAGGCCGACGTGCTCCGTCACGGCCGGCCCCGATAAGCCGAGTTGCCGCCCGCCGACGCCGAGCGACCCGACGACGGCCTCGTCGATATCGGCCGCCTCGACGCCGCCGGCGCTCCCCAGCGCCTCCTCGAACGCGGTCGCGAACAGCGACCGATAGCTCTCGTCCGGAAACGCGCCGTACTTCGATTGGCCCGCTCCGACGATGTATACGTCTCGCATGATAGTCGATTACGTATCCCTCGCGAAATAGGTTCGCCCCACAGTGCGGTCGGGCGACCGCACCATTTTTATCATATTCTATCATCGACTTCAAACGTATATGGTATTCGATAGCATGGAGACCGCCTCGCGGGAGGAACTCCGCGAGGTGCAGGACGGTCGCCTGCGGGAGACGGTTCGGAACGCGTACGAGAACGTCGAGTTCTACCGCGAGACGTTCGACGAGGCCGGACTCTCGCCCGCGGACATCGAGAGCGTCGAAGACCTGTCGAAACTGCCGTTCACGACGAAAGAGGACTTCCGCGACCACTACCCCACGGGGATGTTCGCGGTCGACATGGACGACGTGATTCGCGTCCACGCGTCGTCGGGCACGACCGGCAAGCCCAAAATCGTCGGCTACACCCGCGAGGACCTCGATGTGTGGAGCAAGGCCGTCGCGCGGTGTCTCGTCGCGGCCGGCGTCGGCCCGGGCGACGTGGTGCAGAACGCCTACGGCTACGGCCTGTTCACCGGCGGCCTCGGCCTCCACCAGGGCGTCGAAGCGCTCGGCGCGACGGTCATCCCCATCGGCGGCGGCAACACCCAAAGACAGGTGGAACTGCTCTCCGACCTCGGAAGCGACGTCATCGCGTGTACCCCGTCGTACGCGCTCTATCTCGCCGAGGTCGCAGACGACATGGGCATCGACGTCCGCGACCTGCCGCTTCGGACGGTTATCTTCGGCGCGGAGCCCTGCACCGAACCGATGCGAAACGAAATCGAAGAGCGACTCGGCGTGACCGGCATCGACATCTACGGCCTCTCGGAAATCGTCGGCCCCGGCGTCTCCGTCGAGTGCGAAGCGCAGGACGGCCTGCACATCTGGGAGGACTACTTCTACCCCGAGGTGGTCGACCCGAACACGGGCGACCCCGTCGAGGAAGGCGAGGAGGGAGAGCTCGTGTTGACGACTCTCGCGAAGGACGCGCTGCCGGTTCTCCGATATCGCACGGGCGACCTGACTACGCTGGACTACGGCACCTGCGAGTGCGGCCGAACCTGCGTCCGCATGGACAACATCACGGGCCGGTCGGACGACCTGATAATCGTCCGCGGCGTGAACTTCTACCCGAGCGAGGTCGAGTCGGTCGTCCTCGAATTCGACCAAATCGCGCCGCACTACCGCATCGACCTCCGCCGCGAGGGGAGCCTCGACCGGGTCGAAATCACGGTCGAACTGGTCGAGGAGTTCGACGGGTCGCTGTCGGACCTCGAAGGGCGGATTCGAAAGCGGCTCTCGAACGTGCTCTCGTTTACGCCCGATGAACTGAACCTCGTCGAGTACGGCGACATCGCGCGCACCGAGGTCGGAAAGGTCCAGCGCGTCTACGACCACCGCGGCCAGTAACGCGCGTCGTCACCGACCGCCGGGCTTGTAGACGCGCCCCCGAAAGGTCGCGATTCGCTCGCCGTCCCCGCCGGAGACGACGACCTCGTACTCCGCGGTCCGTCCCCCGAGATGCGTCTCCTCGGCGACCGCGCGGAGCGTTTCGCCCACCTCGGCGGCCGCGAGGTACGAGATGTTCGTCTCCAGCGCGAACGCGGCGTCGCCGTGGCTGTTCGAGGCGGCCGCGAAGGCCGCGTCCGCGAGGCTGTACACCGCGCCCCCGTGGGGCGTCCCGTGGAAGTTCAGGTGGTCTTCGGCCACGGTCAGCGTCGTCTCCGCGTATCCGTCGCCGACCTCGGCGAGGTCGATGCCGACGCGCCCGCAGTAGGGGTCGTTCGAGGCGCGTTCCCGTATCTCCGCGTAGTCGTCTTGCTCCGACATGCGACCACACGTCGTCCTGCGCTCCCCAAGTAGGCATCGACTGTCAGGAAAGATAGGTATGTAAACTACTTTATCTGATGGCGGTGACGGTGAGGTATGGCATACAGCTACGAACCGCACTACTTCGAGGACTTCGAGGAGGGCAAAGAGTTCCAGAGCGTCGGTCGCACCGTCACCGAGGCGGACTTCATGATGCACTCCGCGCTCTCGGGCGACTGGACCGAACTCCACACGAACAGCGAGTACGCGGAAGACACCCAGTTCGGCCAGCGAATCGCCCACGGGCCGATGACGTTCGTCCAGTCGACCGGCTTCGTGTACCGGTCGGGCATCGTCGAGCGCACCGCCATCGCCTTCCTCGGGATGAACTACATGGACCTGCCGAACCCGGTGTTCATCGGTGACACGCTCTCGCAGACGATGGTCGTCTCGGAGCGGAAGAACCTCGGGAGCCGGGACGACGCCGGCTTGGTCGTCCTCGAAATCGAGATGACGAAGCAGGACGACACGGTCGTTCTCGAAGGCGACATGAAGTTCCTCATCAAGACGAAGTCGGCCGCGGAGTAAGGCGGCTTCCCGACCCGGAGACTCACGAATCTAACCGCTCGCCGCGCACGAACAACGCGTCGTCGGCCCCCTTCTCGCCGTAGTCGTCGTGGTACTCCATCAACTGAAAGAGCGCGCCGGTCGGGTTTCGCGGCGAGACGAACGCCTCGGTCCAGCCGTCTTCCACCGCGTCCCCCACGACACGCTCGCCCGCGGCGTCGAGGGCGGCGACCATCGCGTCGATGTCCGACACCTCCAGCGTGACGTGGTGGAGACCGGGGCCGTGCTCGTCGAGGAAGGTCGTCAGAAACGACTCCCCGTCGACGCGCGCGGCCGGCGGCGCTGGCTCCGTCGCGGTCGCAGTCGTCGAATCCGAGGCTGCCGAGTCCTCGGGACTCATCTCCGACGAACCCCGTGTTCCTAACTATTAATAGCTAAGGTGCGAACTCAGAGTCATGAAACTCGGGACGGGGCTGTTCACCTGCCAGCGGCGGCCGGACGACGACCGGCCGATGGCCGACCTGTACGACGAGATGCTGACGCTCGGGCGGGAGATAGACGACGCGGGCCTCGACAGCGCCTGGGTGTCCGAACACCACTTCATGCCGGACGGCTACCTCTCGGGGACGATGCCCGCGCTCGGGGCGCTCGCGGCGTCGACCGAGTCGGTCGAACTCGGGACGTGTATCGCGCTCGCGCCGCTGTACGACCCGATTCGGCTCGCAGAGGACGCGGCGACGGTCGACCTCATCTCGGGCGGACGAACGACGCTCGGCCTCGCAATCGGTTCGAACCCCCGCGAGTTCGACGCCTTCGGCGTTCCGCGAGACGAGCGCGTCGACCGTCTCGCCGACGCCGTCTCCCTCCTCCGCGACGCGTGGTCAGACGGTCCGATAACGCACGAGTCGCCGTTTCACGAGGGTGCGATCGGTGTCGACGTGACGCCCAAACCGGCACACGACGTACCCCTCATGCTCGGTGGCGCGGCCAAGCCCGCGGTTCGCCGGGCGGCCCGGACGGCGGACGCGTGGTGTGCGCCGTCGTCGCTCTCCCTCGACGGCGTGCGCAAGCGCGTCGAGGACGTCTGGAGCGTCCGGGAGGCCGAGGGACTCGACGGTGAGTTCACGATATACGTCCTCCAACACGGTTTCGTCGGCGACTCGAAGACCGAGGCGTGGGACGCGATGAGAGACGGCTACCTCTACCTCCAGCGCCGGTACGCCGAGATATTCTCCGGCGACGAGGTCGCCGAACTGTCCGACGAGCGCCGGGCGGAGCTCAAAGCACAGGCCATCTTCGGCACGCCCGACGACGTGGTCGCGGAGCTCGACCGCTACCGCGACGCGCTCGGCGACGACATCCACTTCATCTTCCGCACCTACCACCCCGGCATCGGCACCGACCGGATGGTCGAGTGCGTCCGCCGACTCGGCGACGAGGTCCGTCCGCGACTCGTCTGACCGACGAAACGAACTTAACGCACCTGTGCGAACTGGTGGCATGGACATCGAGGAGTTCTTCGAGAGCATGCCGTTCGCGCGGCTCTTGGGCGTCGAAGTCACCGAGGCCGCAGACGGGCACGCGGAGGGCCGCATCGAGATGCGCGAGGAACTGTCGTGGAACGCCGACCGGGTGATGGCCCACGGCGGCGTGACGTTCACCCTCGCGGACACGGTCGGCGGTGCGGCGCTCGTCAGCGAGGTCGACCAGCCCGTCCCGACTATCGACATGCGAATCGACTATCTCAACGCGGGGACCGGTGACCTCCGCGCCGAGGCTGACGTGGTTCGACTCGGCGGCGACGTGGGAACCGTGGATGTGGACGTGTACGCGACGGACGGGAATCACGTGGCGACCGCGAGGGGAGTCTACAAAACCGGTTGAGTTCTCCGCCCGTCGCAGAGTCAGTAATCAAAAATAGTTAATATCTCGCGCGAAAAGGGGTATTTCGTAATGGAATACAGTGGCCCGACCAGTCTCTACATCGACGGAGACTGGGTAGCCGCGGCATCGGACGAGACCATCGAGACGCGCGACCCGGCGACCGAAGCGCCGTACGCCGAAGTCGCCCGCGCGGGCGAGGCGGACATCGACGCCGCGGTGCGGGCGGCGAACTCGGCGGGCGCTCGCGGCGGCGAGTGGGAGACCACGAGCGCGGCCGAGCGCGGCGAGAAACTGCGCGCGATGGCCGACTTCATCGAGGCGCAGAAAGACGAGATAGCGCTCGTCGAGTCCCACGATAACGGCAAGACGCCGTTCGAGGCCGGTATGGAGGTCCAGATGGTTATTGACACCTTCCGCTACTACGCCGGATGGACCGACAAGGTGACCGGCGAGTACAACCCCGTCCCCGGCCAGCGCGTCAACTACACGACCCGCGAACCGCTCGGCGTCACCGGACACATCGTCCCGTGGAACTACCCGTTCCAACTCGCGGGGCGCAGTCTCGCGCCGGCGCTCGCCTGCGGCAACACGGCGGTGGTAAAGCCCTCCAGTCAGACGCCGCTTTCGGCGCTCTACTACGGCCTCGCGGCCGAGGAAGCCGGCCTCCCCGACGGCGTGGTGAACGTGGTTCCCGGACGCGGGTCCGAGGCGGGGTCGGCGCTCGCGTCGCACCCCGACGTGGCGCACGTCACCTTCACCGGCAGCACCGAAATCGGCACGGACGTCATGGCCGACGCCGCGGCCAACGTGTCCGGGGTCACGCTCGAACTCGGCGGGAAGGGCCCCAACGTCGTCTTCCCCGACGCCGACCTCGACGCCGCCGCCAAGGGCGTCCACTACGGTATCTTCATGAACGCCGGCCAGATGTGCTGGGCCGGGTCGCGCCTGCTCGTCCACGAGGACGTGGCCGACGACCTCGTCGAGCGAATCGTCGCGCGCGCCGAGTCGACCCCGCTCGGCTCCGGCATCGACGACGACGGCCGGATGGGGCCGGTCGTCAGCGAGTCCCACTGCGAGGACGTGTTGGAGTACATCTCCCTCGGCGTCGAGGAGGGCGCGACCGTCGCCTGCGGCGGGGGCGTCCCCGAGGACAAAGACACCGGCTACTTCGTGGAGCCGACGGTTCTCACCGACGTGACGAACGACATGACCGTGGCCCGCGAGGAGATATTCGGCCCGGTCCTCGTCGTCACCGAGTTCTCGGACCGAACGGAGGCAATCGAACTCGCCAACGACTCGCCGTACGGGCTTCTCGCCGGCATCTGGACCGAGGGGCTCTCTCGCGCCCACCGCGTCGCCGACGCGCTCGACTACGGAATGGTCAGCGTCAACGAGTACCCGGTGACGTTCCCGCAGACGCCCTTCGGCGGCACGAAACAGAGCGGTCACGGCCGCGAGCAGGGAGCGGAGGCCGTCCGCGAGTTCACGCAGGCGAAGAACGTGAACCTCAACCTCGGCTGATTCGCCCGAGACTTCGGCCCGCAACTCGCTGAACGGTTCGGTGCTTATCCCGCCTCCCCTGCACGCTCCTGCCCTCGACCCGCCGTCCCCGGAGTGACCGCCTCGGCGCTCCGCGGACGCCGTTCCAAAAAACCGCTCTTCTCCGGTCTCTCTACCGACGTTATTCGAACCGTTGGAACGGCTCTTGACAGTCGTTACAGAAGTGCATCGACCGGCACAGTCCCGGCCCTTTCGGATGCTCGCGGACGGTGTTCGTGCCGTCGCAGTACGGGCACTCCGCGCCCGATGCCTCGCCCGTCGTCTCGGTGCTGGGGTCGAAACGTCGCATCGCTCACACCCCCAGCCCGAACTCGCGGAGGGCCTCGCGGCCCGCCTCGGTCACCATGTCGACGGTCCACTCCGGCGTGAACCGGAGCCGCACGGACGCCTCGTCGACGCCGGCCGCCAGAGTCGCGCACTGCACGTCGTTTTCGAGGTAGTCGCGCGCCGGACAGCCGGTGTACGTCAGCGTCATCTCGACGATACCGAGCGTCTTCGCCTCGCCGTCTTCGCCCTCTCGCTCGACGACGCGAACGTCGTAGATGAGGCCGAGATCGACGATGCTCACCGGCATCTCTGGGTCCTCGATTTCGTAGAGGGCGTCCCAGATGTCGGCTTCGACGCCCGCGGCTCCGACGCCCGTCTTCGGGAAGCCCTCGGGCACCTCGCCGTCGACGTACTCCGTGTAGCCGCAGGCGGTCGCGTCGGGGGTGTCGTCGGCGCTCACGTCAGACACGCTCCCTACCGATTCGCGCCGGTTCGGGGGCTTCGAGCTCCTCGTACGTCCGCCGGAGCTCCGCGGCCAGTTCGTCCCAGTGGTCGGTGTGGGTGCCGTCGCGGCCGCGGGCGCTCGGGCGCTCGATTTCGTCGGGTTCGGGCACGTCGAGCCCGAGCGATTCGAGGTACGGGATGACCGTCTCCAGCCACTCGATGCGGAGGTCGGCGGTGGACATCGTCCGGAAGCCGTTGTCGACGATTGCGTCCTCGTGGTCGGGCTCGGCGAAAAGCGAGAGCGCGTGGGGGAACAGCCGGTCGAGCGCGTCCTGCACGCGGTCGCGGCTGTCGCCCTCGGCGAGGCGGTCGAGCCAGCTCTGGGCGTTTTCGAGGTGGTAGCGCTCCTCGCTCAGCACCTTGCCGACGCGGTCGGCGAGCGGCGCGTAGCTGGTGTCGACGAGCGCGTCAAGGCGCAGGCGCTCGGCGGCGTCGTAGAGGTAGCTCCGCAGGACCACGTCGGCCCAGTCGCCCTCCGCGAACGGGAGTTCGACCAGCGTAGCGTGTCTGAACTCGTCGGCGGGGCGCTCCCAGATAAGTTCCGCCTCGGTGTGGCCGAGTTCTTCGAGCAGGTCGTACCACAGCCGAGCGTGGCCGAACTCGTCCTGTGCGACGTTCGCCAAGGCGAGGTCGGACTCCAACGTCGGCGCGTAAATCTGCCACTCGATGAGGCGCTCGCCGTGGACGTACTCGTCGTCCGCGAGGCGGAACAGCAGTTCTTCGAGCGCGGCGCGCTGTTCGGCGTCGAGATCTTCGGGATTGAGAGCGTCGGGCATGGTTAGCTGTCCGCCTCAAGCGATTTCTCCACGTCGGCCTGCTCGGCCTCGCTTTCGGCGACTTCCGGCGCGGCCGGTTCGATGTCCGTGTACGAGGTGGCCCACCGGTAGGCCTTGTCGGTCGTCCCGCCGAAGCTCGTCTCGTCGGCGTCGATTTCGCCGATTTCGTCGTGCGGAACGACCCACAGGCTGTGGGTCTTCATCCGTCGGCCGTGCTGGACGGCCGCGAACTGGAGTGCCAACTCGCGGTCCGGCGCGTGGACGTTGCCGCAGTGTTTGTGGTACGCTCCCGGTTTGTCCTGTCTGAACACTTCCCAAATCATGGTTCTTAGTCCGCCGCCTGCGGGGTTTCGGCCCCCGACGCGCCCTCCCAGCCGTGCATCGATTCGCGCACCCACCCGACCGCCTCCTGCGCCTTCGCGCGGGAGTTAATCTGCTCGTGACTCCCGTCCGAGGCGTTCTTGGCGATGGTCCAGAACTCGTCCCAGTTCAGGTCGTCCTCGTTGACGTGGTAGGTGTCGAGTTCCTCGTCGTACTCGATGCGTGGGTACTCGGGGACGACGAGGCCGTACTTCTTCGCTTTCGGGACGTAGGTGTCGAGGAACGTGTCGCGCAGTTCGTCGTTGGACTTCGTCTTCAGGCCGACCTCCTGTGCGAAGTCGTTGTGGACGGACTTGTCGTTGGTCGGGCCGAAGAACTGGATGATTCGCGGCCACCACGTCTCGAAGGCGGCCTGCGTCTTCTCTTGGGTCGCCTTCGACCCGTTCATCAACTCGGAGAGGATGGACTCGCCGTGTTTGACGTGGAATCCCTCCTCGAAGCACACCTTGTCCATCGCGTGGGCGTACGGCGTCCACGACGTGTTCTTGAGCGTCGCCTGCCGGTGCATGGCCGCACCGTCGACGAAGAAGGCTATCATCGGCACCTCGTGCCACGACTCCATCGGGTAGTGGAAGCAGTTGAGGAACTTGCCGTCGCCGCGGGCGAGTTCGTCCAGCATCTCGTCGCGCGTCTTGACGCCGAGGGATTCGGCCGCTCGGTAGAGCAGTTGCGCGTGGCCGATTTCGTCCTGCACCTTCGCCGAGAACGCCAACTTTCGGTCGATGCTCGGCGCTTGCCGGATGAACGGCTTTTCGAGGTACCCGCCCATCACCTCGCTGTTCGCGTGGAACTGAATCATCCGCGTCGCGGCCTTGCGGTACTCCTCGGGCATGTCGTCTTTCGGAGCGAACTGCCGCGGGCCCGCTCGTTCTTTGACGGTTTCGAGGTCCATTGGTCTATCAGGAACTATCATCTATAACTACTTACGGATTGACCCGTCCATAGCCTGCCTTTTTATATCACTGTCGCGTACACACACGCCGATGATAGCGGAGTGCTTGGTGGCCGAGTTTCGCATCGACGGCGACGACTGCCCGCTGGCGCGGGCGACCGACGCGGTCCCCGTCGCGGTCGACGCGAACGCGCCGCAACTCCGCGCCGACGGCAATGTCTTGCTACATTTTTCGGCTCCCGCGGACGACCGACTCCCCGAGGCCCTCGACGATGACGACGCCATCCGCTACCTCCACGTCACCCGCGGCGACGACACGTACACCTTCCGTTGTCTCTCGAAACACCCCTGCGTCGTCCACGAGCTCGTCGACGCCGGCTTCCTCGTCGAGTCGATGCGGTACGACGAGGGCGGCGCGACGATGCGCGGGGCGGTCGTCGGCTACGACGTGCTCCGTGGCGTGATGGAGACGGCCGGCGGCACCGTCGGTATCCAACTCCAGCGCGTCTCCCTCCTCCGGGCGGACGAGGAATCGCCCATCGGTCGAGCGTGGGACCTCACGCCCGCGCAGGAGGCCGCCCTCCGGGCGGCCGTCGAGATGGGGTACTTCGACCTCCCCCGGAGTATCACGGCTCAGGACGTGGCGGACGAACTCGGAATCAGCAAGTCGGCGTTCCTCGAACGGCTCCGCCGGGCGCAACAGTCGGTGTTTGGGGCGCTGCTCGCGTGAGCCGGAACCGCGGGCGACTCGCTCGACTCGCCCGGCGGTCCGCCGGCGAGGCTATTTACCCCGCGTCCCCGTAGCGCGGGTATGCGAGTCGACGACGCCGACGGCGTCCGGACCGTGACGTTCGACAGACCCGAGGCGAAAAACGCGTTCACCGCCGACGTGGCCCGAGAGCTCTCGGCGGCGCTCGAAGCACTCTCTCCTGAGGCGTTCGACGCCGCGGTGATAACGGGCGACGGCGACGCCTTCAGCGCCGGCGGCGATATTCAGGCAATGGCCGAGCGCGACGAGACCGCCCGCGAGGCCTACGAGCGCGTCCGCGGCACCCTCGGCCGCGCCGCCGAGGCGATTCTCACCGCCCCGGTGCCGGTCGTCGCCCGCGTCAACGGCGACGCCGTGGGCGCGGGGACCTCCGTCGTCGCCGCCTGCGACTTCGCCTACGCCGCCCGCGACGCCCGCTTCGGCGCGTCGTTCGTCAACGTCGGACTCGTCCCCGACGCGGGCGCGACGGTGACGCTCCCCCGGTTGGTCGGCCTCCGCGCCGCGAAGGAACTCGCGTTCACCGGGAAACTCATCTCTGCCGACCGTGCCGCCGAACTCGACCTCGTGAACGAGGCAGTCGACGCCGCCGACCTCGACGCCGTCGTGGACGAGTTGGTTGCGACCCTCGCGGCGCAGCCCACGGAGACGCTCGCGCTGGCGAAGGAAGCGATACACGCGAACCTCGGCCGGTCGTGGGCGGACGGCCTCGAACGCGAGGCGCACGCCCAGACGCTCGCCTACGACACCGACGCCCACGAGGAGGGCGTTTCCGCGTTCTTGGAGAAGCGACGGCCGGAGTTCGAGTAGCTTAGGCGCGCTTCACAACGTAGTACAGTGATGCAACAACTGGTACGAGAAATGACGCTATTGGCCACACGACTCTGTTTGGCCGGTCGGACACCTGCTCGGCATGTTGTAACTGAGCATCAGCGAAGATTAAGACAGGCGTGACTATCCAGGCGCAGAGAAACACGAGTAACGCTTGGTCTCCACTTACTGCGCCGCTATTTGGGCCGCCAAACGCATACAATATGCCCCAAAACTGGACACATAGGCTCGCGATTACCCATTTCAACCTGCCGCCCGCAGACCTCTTTTCTGATTCGACGGCTACCGCAATTGTTCCATCGTCGTTGAGCTTGTCTGGGTCGTAATTTCGCAACGTCTCTGATACGTGTGAATCAGAGCAACCGACGGCGGTTGCTATGCGCGTGTTGGACCAGTCCGGGTTGTCTCTCTTTTTATAGAGAATTGCCTGTTGCTTCGCAGTAAGCTGTCTATCCTCGTACTTCATCGCCCGCCCCAACTATGCTGCATCTGAACGTTAACTATCCCAATCCCCATACGAAAACGCATTCAGAACACATATTGAATGTTACTGAACTAGAGCATCCGATATATCTATACATCGAGGAACCGCTCCGCGTTCTCCCAGAGGAGCTTTCGCTTCACCTCCTCGGAGGCGTCGAAGTGCTCCTCGAACGACTCGAACCACCGCCCCGGTCGAATCATCGGGTAGTCGGTGCCGAACATCACCTTGTCCTGCAAGACGGTCTTGGCGTAGTGAAGCACCTGCTCATCGATGTACTTCGGCAGCCACCCCGAGAGGTCCATGTAGACGTTGCCCTTCTGCTGGCAGATGGCGAGTTGCTCTCTTTCCCACGGGTACGCCGGGTGAGCGATGAGAATCTGGAGGTCCGGGTGTTCCGCGGCCACGTCGTCGATGAGCATCGGGTTGCCGTACTTGATTTTCAGACCGCGGCCGCCGGGCGAGCACGCCCCGAGCGTGGAGTTCCCGCCGTGGAAGACGACCGGCACGCCGAGGTCCTCGATGGTGTCGAACAGCGCCCTGTGTTCGTCGTCGCTCGGGTCGAACCCCTGTGCGATTTGCTGGAACTTGAACCCCGAGAGGTCGAGGTCTTCGACGCATCGGACCGCCTCCTCGACGCAGTCGTCTTTCAGGGGGTCCACGCTCCCGAACCCGACGAAGAAATCGGGGTGCGCGTCTCTGACTTCGGCCACGTAGTCGTTCGGAACCGGCGGATTTCCGGTGTTCGTCTCGGCGTCCCACCCGAGGAGCACCGCCCGCCCGATGTTGTGCTCGCGGTACTCGGCTATCATCTCCTCGTAGCTCCACGTCTCCATCTCCGCGCCGAACCTGTTCGCCGCGTCCCGCATCATCTCGCCGCCGGCGTCTTCGAGGAACTCCGCGGTCGGCTGGTGGGCGTGCGTGTCGATGATGCGCGGCTCGTCGGGCCAATCTAACACGGTCATTCGTGTATGACCGTCGCGGAGCGATAAAAATCGAACGGACGGAGCCAACCGAATGATGGCGCGGCGGCGTTGGCGTACCGCCACGGGAGGTGATTCGACGCGCAACCCAATCAGTCATTGGCCAATCCCGTTAGGGTCGCCGGTCAGTCGTCGTCTCGGTTCGAACTTTCTCCTTCGTCCTCGTCGAGGGCGCGCGTTCGCGGGTCGATGGCGGGGTCGCGCTGCTGCTTTCGAGCGCGACGCTTCGCTGCCCCGACGAGCGAGTCGTCGCCCGATTGCGTCTCGACGAACGTCTCGTCGCCGATGGCGCTCTCTGCGATGTCTCGAAGACTTCCGAGTTTCTCGCGGTCGCCCGGTGACCGACCCCGGGCCCGCCCGCCGCCGCGTCCCGACCCGTGGACGCCTTCATCCGACGACGCGAGCTGAGTGAACTGCGTCGCGTCCGTTATCAGCAGCTGTACTTGGTCTTTCGCGCGGTAGTGGTGGTCCTTCGCACCGGCGAACTCGAACCGCGCGCCCTCGCCGAGGTACGGGTGGCTCACGCCCTCGGGGACGACGAACACGACGCCTTCGGGTGCGCTCTCGTCGGTGAGGTAGCCGAGGATGTCCGGCGTCTCGGGGTCGTTCTTGTTGACCCACGCGACCTCGTCGACGGTCGCCTCCACCGTCACGTACGCCCCGCTCCCGGTGAGTTCCGAGAGCGTTCGGGTCGGATTCCGAGTCCCGGTGTCGCCTGAATCTGTGTTCGAGGCCGCAACTCCGTCCCGATTCGCCGACGGTTCCGTGGCCTTGGAACTCGAGCTCGATGGGTCGTCTCCGATTGAGGCGAAAAGGTAGTTCACCTCGTTGCCGCGCCCTCTCATGTAATTCGAGACGATGATACTGACTCGTTGGGGGCCCGACGAAGCCGAGAGCGAGCTGTCGTCCTCAAAGATACATTTCACGTCAGATTCGGACTCGGCTGATTGTAGAAACCACGCACCGTCGCGCTCTTCGATGGTCACCTCTCCCGTCGAACCCGATTCAGCGAACCAGTCCGTTGACATACCATCGGTTCGAACCCGAAAGAACATATGTGTTTCTCAGATTAGAGAACCGAATCCGGGCGGGCCGGTAGTCCGACTTCGTGTCCGGGACATCGTTCGGACCCTATCTGCTCTCGCCGACCGACCGGTCCGGGGGGAGCGTTGAAAAACAATATTATTCGAACACTTTCTCAAAAGAAGACAGCGCGTCGCCGGGCAGTCTCGCAACGGATATTTAGATAAACTACCTTTCAAATCCATATTACGTTTCTAACTCTACCGTCGGTGCCCTGAAAAAGCGGTCTAATATCGGGTGTGAGCGCAATTCAACTCGGAATAAAAAGACGAGTGTTTCAGAAACTCTCTATGATTTATTTTACTTCGGTCGTTATAACGCGCATCAGGAATCCTATGCCACTCCCGATTTGGTGTGTCGGTTTTGTTATTTTTCTATTCCTCTCTCCGCGGATACGACTGCGCCCCGCCCCGCGTGTTCCGCGCGATAATCGTCGCCGTCGCGGACTGTCGGTCGTCGCGCGATTCGGTCGATTCGTCGTAGTAGAGCACCGTGAGGTCGAGACAGGCGCGGAGCAGTTCGTTCGAGTCGAAGCGGTATCTGTCGGTGCTCGGCCCCACCGTCGCCGGCGGGTCGGCCCGCAGGTGGTGTTGGTAGAACAGGACGCCGCCGGGCTTCAGCGCCGCCTTGATGTCGGCGAGGCGGTCCAGCGTCCGGAAGTAGCTGATTGTGACGAGGTCGTACGTCGACTCGGGGAAGTCGTGGGTCGTCGCGTCGGCCCGAATCGTCTCCACGCGGTCGGCGAACCCGCGGGACTGCGCGCGCTCGTCGACGATGCTCAGCCCCTCGCTCGACTGGTCGAGCGCGTCCACCCGGTAGCCGTTCGCGGCGAGAAACAGCGCGTTGCGGCCGTTGCCGGCCGCCACGTCGAGCGCGCGGCCGTCGGGCAGTTCGTCGAGGTACGCCCGGAGCACCGGCGACGGCTCCGGGTCGGTCGGGTACGTTCCGGTCCGGTAGCGTTCGTCCCACTCCATACGGGCGCTACGCGGACCGCCGTGTTCAAGCTACGGCGTCGCTCCCGGCGGGCGGGACGCGGAAGCGCCAGCGCTTTCCGCGGCAGCGACGTGGTGGTATCCGTGCCCTCGATTCGCCCCGACGAGCTCGACGCCCGCCTCGCCGACGGGAACGGCCCGTTCGTCCTCGACGTCCGTCCGGAGTCGAACTACCGACGCGGCGCAATCGACGGGAGCCGAAACGTCCCCGTCTACGACGACCTCCGGTCGGGCGACGACGCCTCGCTTCGGAGTCAACTGGACGAGATACCGCGGGACCGCGACGTGGTCGTCGTCTGTAAGATGGGTATCGTCGCAAAGCGGGCGACGGGGCTCCTCCGCGAGGAGGGGTACGACGCGGCGACGCTCGCGGGCGGCATGAGCGGGTGGAACGGCTACCAGCGCGGGTCGCTTGGCTACAGACTCCGGTCACTCATCTGGCGACTGTTCTGAGGCCGTCGAGGAACTCCCGGAGGGCGTCCTCGAAGAACGCGGGGTTGTCGAGGTTCGACGCGTGGCCCGCGTCGGGAACCGCGCGGACCGTGACGGTCGGAATCCCATCGCCGAACGTCGCGGCGTGCCTGCGCACGAACGGGAGTTCGTTCTCGCCGTACAGGACCAGCGTCGGCACGTCGATGTCGCCGAGGACGACCGACGAGTCGGTGAACCGACTGACCGCCCGAATCACTTTCGCGAACTCGTCGGTCGCCATCGGCGGGCCGTCCTCCCGAAGACGCTCGACGTTTCCGTAGTCGCCGCCCGCGGTCGTTCCCGACAGCCGCTCTTGGAACCAGACCATGATTCTCTCGACGCGCTCGTAGCCGACGAGTCGAACGAACGGAATCGCCAACCGGGGGACGACGAGTCGCTGGAACCGTTCGAGGCGGTCGAAGACGACCGGGGAGAACGTGTCCGCGAGGACGAGCCCCGAGAGCCCGTCGGGGTACCGCATCGCGTACGCTTGCGCGATACAGCCGCCGGTCGAGAGCCCGCAGACCACGGGTCTGTCGAGACCCAACTCCGAGACGAGCGCGGCGAGGTCGTCGGCGAACAGCTCCATCGAGTACGTCGCCAAGTCGGACCCGCCGGTTCGGCCGTGTCCTCGAACGTCGTACGAGACGGTGGTGTAGCCGTCGCACAGCACCTCAGTCTGGCGGTCCCACTGACCGTGGTCGAGAACCGCCCCGTGGACGAAGACCACCGGCGTCCCCTCGCCTCGCCGCTCGTAGTAGGTGTCGATACCGTTCGTTCGGGCGAACGCCACGCGACCTAGTGGCGCGCCGAGAGCATGAGCGCGCGCCTCGATGTGACAGTTCACTCACACTCTCGGCGATAGTACGGCCACTTATCCGTCTCCGGCAGAGAGTACGCGGTATGACGATTGAAACCGGCGACTCCGTTTCGCTCGAATACGTCGGACAGCTCCCGGACGGCACGATTTTCGATACGTCGCGTCAGGACGTGGCCGAGGCCGAGGGTCTCGCGGAGGCCCAGCCCGACCGCGACTACGAACCGCTCGCGGTCGAGGTCGGCGCGGGAACCGTCATCGAGGGGCTCGACGAGGCGCTCGTCGGCATGTCCGTCGGCGACGAGGAGAGCATCGAAATCCCGCCGGAGAAGGCCTACGGCGAGTACGACGAGGACCTCGTCCGCGAGCACGAGACCGAACAGCTCCGCGAGGTGCTCGGCGACGAGCCCGAGGAGGGCCTGTACGTCCAGACCCAGCAGGGCGGCCTCGGCGAAATCGTCCACGCCGACGACGACGTGGTCCGCATCGACTTCAACCACGAACTCGCGGGCGAGACGCTCGTCTTCGACGTCGAAATCCTCGACGCCAACTGAACTGCTGAACCGAACTGAGCCGCAATCTCGCGGCTCGGTGCGTTTTTTCTCTCGCTACTCGCGCCACCACGCGACGGCGTACAGCGCGCCCCCGACGAGAATCAGGACCGCGCCGACCCCGGCGACCCCGAGGCCGACGACGAGCTCGATTCCGAAGCCGAAGTCGTCGACGTGGCCGTAGACGGTGATGCTGTGGAGCGTTCCATCCTTCTCGACGAGCGCCGGGAGGCGGTCCACGAAGGCGTCGTTCACCCGCGGTCGGTAGCCGAAGTCCTCATCTGAGGAGTTCCGAAGGATTCTATCGACCGTCTCTCTCGCCCCCGGCGAGAGGTTCTCGTAGCGATACGCCCCTCGCTCGACGGTGGCGTTTGCGACGCGCTGGAGCGTGGCGTTTCGCGCGGTGACGAGCGAGCCGTTTTCTTCCACGCTGAACCGGTAGTACTGGTCGCGCTCGCCGTAGGCGTCGTGGACGTACGTGTTGTTCCGCGCTATGGCTTGGAGGTCGGCTCTCGCGCCCGCCGCCGCGGTCCGGGCGGTGCCGCTCCGCATCGCCGCCGCCAGCGTCTCGCGGGTCTCGTTCGGCGCGCGGTACTCGCCGGCCGAGTACCGGTGGCTGACCTGGTGCACCGAAATCGAGACCGTCCGCCCGTGGCGACTCACGATAGTCTCGACGTCGGATTCGTTCGCGAGCGACACGGTCTCGGCTCGGTACGACTGCGAGGTTTGCGGCGGCGGCGACGTCGCGTCCGCCAGCGCGGGCAGGTACACCGGCGCGGGGAGGCAGACGAGACCGACCACCGCGAGAAGGAGGGCGAGTTTCCGGAGACGCATTACCGGGAGTTCCGCCGAGTCGGGTAAGTGCTTTTTGTCGCCGTCCGGCTGCCCGGTCTCGCCGCCGCGGTCGCCGGGCGACGCTCAGTCGTCCAGCGGCGGGTTCGCGTCGAGGCAGTCTTCGACCCGCTCGCGCTCCTCGCGGGCGTCGGCCAACTCCTCTTCGACGACGCCCCGCTGGAGCCGCTCACGCTGGTCTTCGGTGAGTTCGGCGCGGGCGACCGCGGCGTCGCGGAGGCGGTCGTACGACTCCCCGTACGTCAGTTCGTGGACCTCTCGGGCGCGGGCGACCGTCTCGTCGTCGGCGAACCGACTCACGACGGCGACGAGTTCCTTCGTCCGCCAGCGGAGTTCCGAGGCGGGTTCCGGGGGCCACGACACGGTCAGCGGGTCGGCGTCGAGCGTCTCCAGAAACCGTTTGTTCGTCCCGACGGCCGCGGAGAACCGCTTCGGGTCGTCGACGTAGTGGTCGAGTTTCGACCGCGAGTAGCCGGCGTACTCGACGAGCGTGGGAATCGGCTCGTCGCCGATGGCGGCGGTTTCGAGGTACTCGCGCAGTCGCTCGGGCGGACTGGGCGTCCCGACCAGCGGGTACGACTCGGCGGCCGCCAGCCACGAGAGCACGTCGCCGGCCGACGACTCGGCGCGGAACCGCTCGAACGCCTCGGTGACGGCGTCGTCGTATCGCTCGATGGGGTCGCGGAGTTCGTCTACCGGCGCGTCGATGTCGGCCTCGCCGAGTTCCCGCACGCGTTCGAGGCGGTCGATTCGCGCGTCGAGTTCGTCCGCGCGCTCCCGCAGCCGCCGGCGGGCGCTCCGGTAGTCCTCTCTCGCCTCGTCCAGTTCGTCGAGGAGCGCCGCCTCCTCGCGGGCGGGGGCCAACTCGCGTCTGGCCTGCTCGAAGTCGGACGCCGACAGCGACGAGGTGATGCCGGTCGTGAGCGACTCGTTGGCGTCGATGAAGGCGTCGCTGTGGCGCACGTCGGCGGGGACCTCCTCCAGCCGGTTCGACAGCGCCTCGCGGAACGCGACGTAGCCTTCGAGGTCGTCGGTCGCCTGCTCCTCGTGTCGGTCGAGAATCCCCGTCACGTCGCGGACGGCCGACGCGAGCGTTCGAAGCTCCTCGCGGCCGACGTCGTCGACCGCCTCGCGCCGGTCGCGGAGGGTGTCGGCCGCCGTGCGGAGCGCCGTCACGGGGTCGTCGGCGAGCGCGGCGTCAGCCACGCCGCGGCACCTCGGGCGGGCGTCCCGGTCGCGGAATCGGTGTCATGCCCGACGAGTCGGTGCGCGAGGGTTGAAAACTTGATGCCCGCGGACGGCGGCGGGACGGCCGCGGAGCTGAGAGGCCGTCAGCGACGGTCTCGCCCGCTCATCACGTCGAACGCGGCGGCAACCGCGACCGCGAGCACGCAGAGCGCGACCGACGGCGCGAGGGAAAACAGGTCGACCGTGCCCGGGAACGCGGCGACGACGAGGAGCGAAACGGCGTAGTAAGCTCCGGCGGCCGCGGCCGACGTGCGGGCCGGCGCGGCGCGCAGTCGTGGGAGCGCGAGCATCGCACAGAGCGCGACGCCGCCGGCGACGACGACAGAGCCGACGAGTCCCGCGCCGGCGAGGTCGGCGCGCGCGCCGAGGAACGTCCCGAGGCCGAGCGTCGCGTTCAGGTAGGCCGCTCGGCGGAGGAGAAAGCCGTAGCCTGCGTCGGGCCCGAGACCGAGTTCGCTGTCCTCGATGCGGTGCCACGGCGCGCCGACGGAGACGGCGTTCATGCGGAGCGCGCCGATGGCGAGGCAGGCGACCGCCAGCGAGACGACGGCCGCGGTCGTGACCGCCACGGGCGTCGAGACGGTCATGAAGGCGACCCAGAGCATCGGCAGCGCGAGGAGCAGGTGCTGTCCGAGCCCGAAGTACACCGTCGCGTCGAGCCACGCGTCAATGCCACCCTCGCCGTCGTCGCCGCGCTGTCGGCGTCGGTTCCGGCGGCGGCGTCGCGGCCGCGTTTCGCCGCCGCGGGACGACTCGTTTCTCGGTGCCATGGTCGTCCCGTTGTGACTGCTGTCTGATAACTGTGTGGCGCGCCGGGGGTCGTGCCGCCGGAGACGGGGGTCCGCGGACGCCGTCCGGCGAAAGGACTTACCGGCGACCGGGTGTATGACAAGCCATGTACGAGCGCATCCTCCTGCCGGTCGACGAGAGCACGTCGTCGAGCGCGGTCCTCCACCACGCCAGCGAACTCGCCCACTGGGACGACGCGGAGATTCGACTGCTCTTCGTCGCCGACACGACCCGCGACAGCGTCACCGTGGTCGGGAACGACGTGGTCGACGCGCTCGAACGCGAGGGCGAGAGCGTCGTCGAGGAGGCGTCGCAGACGCTCCAGAACCTCGGCGTCGACTACTCGACGGACGTGGTGCAGGGCAACCCCGCGCCCACCATCGTCGAGTACGCCGATGAGTACGACTACGACCTCATCGTGATGCCGACCCACGGACGGGAGGGCATCTCCCGACAGCTCCGCGGGAGCGTCACGGAGAAGGTCGTCCGCCTGTCGGACCGACCGGTCCTCACCGCCCGCATGAAGCCCGACGAGGAGCTGACGTTCCCCTACGAGCGCATCCTCATCCCGACCGACGGCAGTCGCTCCGCGAAGCGGGCGACGAGCCACGGCCTCGCGCTCGCCGCCGAACTCGACGCGACGGTCCACGTCCTCTCGGTGGTCGACGACTCCGCGCTCGGGTTCGACGTGCGGTCGATGCTCTCCGGCGAGGAGAGCGAACGCGGCGCGAACGAGGCGATTTCGCAGGTCGTCGAGGAGGCGAACGAACACGGCGTCACGAAGCTCGCCGAGACCATCGAACACGGCTCGCCGAGCGAGGCGATTCGGGAGTACGTCGCGGACAACGACATCCACGCCGTCGTCATGGGGACGACCGGGCGGAGCGGCGTCGACCGCATCCTCCTCGGGAGCGTCGCCGAGGAGACGGTCCGGAGCGTTCCGGTTCCCGTCATCACGGTGTCGCCGGCGGAGGAGTAACCCCACCGGGTCGCTGACGGCGGGTCGTCCGACTCGGGATACAGCTATTACCCGCGGGCGACGTATCGGCGCAGTAACCGTGGTCGAACAGGACCGTCTCGGACGCCCGTCTATCCCCGACAGCCGGAGGTCTCGATAGCGGTGCTCCGCGCGACCATCCTCCTCGAACTGAACGAGGACTACGTGCTGTCGCACGTGAGCGACCTCGTCGACGGACCGGTCGTCGTGACGAACTGCGAGGTGCTCGGCGAGACGGACATCCGCTTCGTCGTCGACGCCGGGGAGCACCGCGACGAGATGGCCGAGCGACTCGCCGCCAGCGAGGTCGTCAGCGACCTCGAACTCGTCGGCGACGACCAACTGCTCATCACCAAGCGGTCGTCCGGCGCGCTCCCGATCATCCGCGAGAACCACGGGATGCTCCAGCGGATGAGCCAGTTCTACGGGCGCTCGCGCGTCTTCGACGTGGTCGTGTTCCGGCGGGCCGACCTCAAGGCAATCATCTCGGGACTCCGGTCGCTCGGGACCGTCGAACTCCGGCGGCTGAAACCCTTCGTCGGCCCCTCCACGCGGCTCTCGAAGCGGCAGGCCGAGGTCGTCGGCTACGCGCTCGAACGCGGCTACTACGACTGGCCGCGGGGCGTCACGGTCGAGGAAATCGCGGCGGCGTTCGAGGTGAGCAGACCGACCGTGTTGGAACACCTCCGCCGGGCCGAAAAGAAACTCCTCAGCGACGCGCTCGCCGACGCGACGACGCCCGCGAACCCCGACAGCACCTGACCCCCGACTCCTCCCGGTTCCTCTGGACTCCTCCCGGTTCCTCTGGACTCCTTCCGGTTCCTCCCCGACTCCCACCGGTTCGGCCCCCAGCGCGCCGCGAGTCGGATTTTAAGCGCCTAGTACACCTGAAACACGTCATCATACCTCCGAAAACCATTATAAAGAGCCAACAGGGGTAGGCACTACTCCCGTGCCCTCTTCCGGTGTACGTATTGTTTGCAATTACCATGATAAATGGGAATCACTCACGCGGTGGCGACGGGCGGAAAACGCGCGGGTCGTCGCGCCGGACGTTCCTCGCGGCGGTCGGGAGCGCGGCGGCGGTGACGACGGCTGGCTGTCTGGGCGGCGGCGGTGGCGGCGGCTCCAACGAGCCGATTCGATACCTCTCGGACCGCGGCGACTCGAAGGACGTGATGGACGAGATTATCGCCGAGTTCGAAGAAGAGACAGACCACACGGTCGAGATGATTTACACGGCGAAGGGGACCTCCTCGGACGCCGAGATGCAGAAGATGGTCGCCGCGGGCAACCCGCCGGACCTGCTTTTCGACACCTCGACGGACGCGTATCGGCTCCAGCGAGACGGCGTCCTCGCGCCGGTCACGGGGGCCGTCCAAGATAACGACCTGCCCGACCCGGTCAACGTCGGCGGCGAGTCGTACTTCGCGGCCGCGATGGTCGAACCGCTCATGGGCTGGTACCGAAACGACGTGTACTCGGAGATGCCCGCGTCGTGGAGCGAGTGGATCGAGGCCGCCGGCGAGGTGTCGGCAAACGAGTCGATGGAGGGCTACGTCATCCAGTCGGGCCAGACGAACAACGCCGACACCCAGATGACGCAGTATCTCTGGCAGAACGACGTGGAGATTTACGGCGGCCCCTCCGACGGTATCGAGGTCAGACTCGACGACGGTGACAACCGCCAGGCGGCCGTCGAGACGTTCGAGTGGGTCCAGTCGATGGCCGAGCACTCGCCGAACGGCTCGGGGTGGGCGTGGGGCGACGCCATCGGCGCGCTCCAACAGGAGAACGCCGCGGCCATCGCCAGCGTCGGCGGCCTCCCCATCCTCACGATTCAGGCCAACCGCCCCGACCTCGTCGAGAACCTCAGTCCGATGCCCTTCCCCGTGCCGAGCGGGGCGGCACAGGACAAGTGGTGGTCGTACATGGAGGGCCACCTCGTCCGCAACGACGGCCAGAACACCGAGGGCGCGCAGGCGTTCGTCGACTTCTTCACGAGTTCGTCGCGCTTCTTCGACTTCGTGCTCTCCGCGCCGCTGTTCCAGTTCCCGCCGACGCGGGAGCAACTCGACGCGCCCGAGGTGACCGAAAACGAGGTCATCCAACAGCACCCCGACGTGATGAACCTCGTCCGCGACAACTGGGACGCCTTCACGAGCGTCCTCGCGACGGGCGACGACGGCGCGCCGAACATCGTCGCGGCCGACGCCTACAGCGAACAGCTCTTCGGACAGGCGGCTGACCAGCTCCTCGTCGGCGGGCTCACGCCCGACGAGACGGCCGACTGGCTGGCCGACCAGCTCCGCGGATTGCAATGAGTACGGCCCTCAAATCGCGGTTGGCGGCCGCCGGGTCGGCCCTCCGGGAGCGCGACGTGGACGGCACGACGCTCCTGTTGGCGGCGTGTTTCGTGCCGATGCTCGCGTTCTTCGTCGTGGTCTGGGTCATCCCCATCGTCTACGCGCTCGGGATGAGCCTGTTCGCGTCGCCCGTGCGGAACCCCGAGTTCGTCGGCCTCGGCAACTACGCCGAACTGCTGGGCAACGGCGCGTTCTGGGGCTTCCTCTGGAACAGCGTCGTCTACGCGGTGGCGACGACGGGGCTGAGCCTCGTCATCGGGCTGGGGCTCGCGCTCGTCATCAACCAGCGCATCCGCGGCGGCGACGCCCTGCGGACGCTGATGATTTTCCCGTACCTCCTGCCGACGCTCGTTGTCATCTTCATGTGGAAGTTCATCCTCGACCCCAACATCGGGATTCTGAACCAGTTCCTCGTCGATGCCGGGCTCATCGACAAGCCGATAGCCTTCTTCTCGACGCTGGAGTTCGCCATGCCGGCGGTCGTCGTCACGAGCGTCTGGAAGTTCGCCAGTTTCGCCTTCTTCATCCTGCTCGCCCGCCTGCAGGCCATCGACCCCGACCTCTACGAGCGGGCGCGGGTCGAGGGCGCGACGACGTGGCAGGCGTTCCGCGACATCACCTTCCCGCACCTCCGCGGCGCGATTCTCATCATCCTCCTCGTCAGGGGCATCTGGATGTTCAACAAGTTCGACATCATCTACCTCTCGACCCGGGGCGGCCCGCTCCAGCAGACGACGACGCTCCCGATTCGCGTCTACCAACTCGCGTTCAGCGAGGTGAACTTCGGCATGGCGACGGCGCTCGCCGGCGTCATGTTCTTCCTCCTCGCCGGCGTCGCGGTGGTCTACTTCCGGGCGTTCGCCCCCGAACAGGAGGTGGCGTGAGATGGCGACCTCCACCGGTCGGGGCCTCGTCTCCCACGACACCCAGAAGCGCCTCCAGCGAATCGCCGTCTACCTGACGGCGCTTCTCATCTCGGTGTTCACCGTCATCCCGGTGTACGTGATGGTGGTCATCGCCATCCAGTCGCCGGCGACGACGTTCGCCGGCGGGCGGGTGAACCTGCTTCCCACCGAGCCGTCGCTCCGGAACTTCCTCGTGCTCCTCGGGTCGACCGACACGGTCCGGTACTTCGTCAACAGCCTCGTGGTCACCCTCGGTTCGACCGTGCTCTCGACGACCATCGCGGTCGCGGCGGGCTACGGCCTGACGCGCTTCGAGTTCACCGGGAAGTCGCTGGCGGCGCGGGCGGTGCTGTTCTCGTACATGTTCAGCCCCATCGTCCTCGCCATCCCGCTGTACGTCGTCTTCTCGACGCTCGGCCTGCTCAACAGCCACTTCGCGCTCACCCTCGCGCTGACGGCCATCTCCGCGCCGTTCTGCATCTGGCTGATGTGGCAGTACTTCCAGACCGTTCCCATCGCGCTCGAAGAGTCCGCGTGGGTCCGCGGCGCGAGTCGCTGGCGCACCGTCAGAGACGTGGTCCTGCCGGTCGCCCGGCCCGGCTACATCTCCGCGGCCATCTTCGCGTTCGCCGTCGCGTGGAACGACTTCACCATGGCGCGCGTCGTGATGAGCCGCGACGAGATGTACACCATCACCGTCGGCGCGTCGCTGTTCTTGGACCGCGTCAGCATCGGCTGGGGCGAGACGATGGCCGTCTCGCTTCTCATCTCGATTCCGCCGTTCCTCATCGCACTGTTCCTGCAACGATACCTCCTCCAGGGCTTCAGCGTTGGAGGCCTCGAATAATGGCAACCAGCATCCACCTCGACACCGTCAGAAAGGAGTTTCGCACCCTCGGAAACACGCACGTCGCTGTCGACGACCTCAGCCTCGACATCCCCGAAGGCTCGTTTACGACCTTCGTCGGCCCCTCCGGCTGCGGGAAGACGACGACCCTGCGCATGTTGGCCGGGTTGGAGACGCCCACCTCGGGCACCGTCTCGTTCGGCGACGAGGACGTGACCGACCTCCCGCCGCAGGAGCGCAACGTCTCGATGGTGTTCCAGTCCATCGCGCTCTACCCGCACATGTCGGTCCGCGAGAACATCGGCTACGGGCTGAAGATTCACGGCGTTCCGAAGGCGGAACGCGACGAGCGCATCGACGAGGCCGCCGAAGTCCTCCAAATCGAGGCGCAGTTGGAGAAGATGCCCGCCGAACTCTCCGGCGGCCAACAACAGCGCGTCGCCCTCGGCGGCGCGTTCGTACAGGACCCCGACGTGCTGCTTCTGGACGAGCCGATGTCCGACCTCGACGCGAAGCTCAAATCCGACCTCCGCGTCGAGATTCAGCGGCTCCACCAGGAACTCGACACGACCGTCGTCTACGTCACCCACGACCAGACCGAGGCGATGACGATGAGCGACCAAGTGGTCCTCCTGCGCGACGGCGAACTCGCGCAGGTCGACCCGCCGAAACGGCTGTTCGATTACCCGAACTCGGAGTACGTCGCGCAGTTCATCGGCATGCCCTCGACCAACGTCGTCGACTGCGCGGTCGAGGCGAACGACGGCGGGACCGCGCTCGTCGGCCCCGGATTCGAGCTTTCGCTTCCGGCCGGCGTCGACGCCCCGACCGCTGGTCGCGTCAGACTCGGAATCAGGCCGCAGTACCTCGACGTGGGCTCCGAGGGGGCGTGTCGGCTCTCGGTCGACGTGGAGGTCGTCGAGACGCTCGGGACCGAGTCCGTGGTCCACGGCCGCCTCGAAGACGGCACCTCCTTCGACGTGGTGAGCGACGCCGTCGACGACGCGGTCGCGGGCGACCGACTCGACGTGTCGTTCGACCTCGCCGACGCGTTCGTCTTCGGCGAGGACGGCGAGACGATACTCTTCGGCTCCGAGCGCGCCGGCGAGCGCTCGTCGTCGCCGGCGGGGACGGGGGGCGTCACTCCATGAGCGGCGACAGCGCCGAGCGCGCCAAGAGCGCCAGCGCCGAGACTGCCGCGGACGCGACCGGCTCTGCGACCGCGTCGGCGACGTCCGGGCTTCCGCTCGACGGCGTGCGCGTCCTCGAACTCGGCCACATCATCGCCGGGCCGTTCTGCTCGATGCTCCTCGCCGACCTCGGCGCGGACGTCATCAAGGTCGAACACCCGAAGGGCGGCGACCTCATCCGCGGGTCGTCGCCGGTCGGAAACAGCTCGTTCAACTACGTCAACCGGGACAAGCGGAGCCTTACGCTCGACCTCAAGTCCGACGCGGCGCTCGACGCGTTCTTCGACCTGCTCGACGAGACCGACGTGGTCGTCGAGAACTACGCGCCGGGAACCGCCGAGCGACTCGGCATCGGCTACGAGCAGTTGCGAGAGACGCATCCGGGGCTCGTCTACTGCTCCATCAAGGGGTTCAACCCCGGCCCCTACGAGTCGTACCCCGCGCTCGACCCCATCGCCGAGGCGCTGTCCGGGCTGATGAGCGTCACCGGCCACGAGGGGATGCCCCCGGTCCGGTCGGGCACGAGCATCGCCGACATGGCCGCGTCGTTCTACGGCGCGATAGCGGTCCTCGGGGCGCTCTACCGCCGCGACCGGACCGGCGAGGGGTCGAAGGTGACCGCGCCGCTGTTCGAGTCCACCGTCTCGATGATGGGCTACTGGCTCGCGTACACCGAGGCCTACGACGATGTGCCGGGGCCGATGGGCGCGTCGCACCCCAACTGGGCACCCTACGACGTGTTCGAGACGGCCGACGACGAGTGGGTGTTCATCGGTCCCTCCGGCGAGCGCCAGTGGGCGGCGCTCTGTGAGGCGCTCGGGCTCGACCTCCACGAGGACGACCGGTTCGACACGCTCCCGGACCGCCGGGAGAACCTCGACGAACTCATGGACCTGCTCCGCGCCGAGTGCGAGACGCTCCCCGCGGCCGACCTCGTCGCCGGCCTGCGGGAGGTCGGCGTCCCCGTCGCCAAGGTGAACTCGATGGACGAGGTCGCCGCCGACCCACACCTGCGGGCGACCGACTTCTTCACCGAGGTCGAGACTGCCGAGGGAACGTCGCGGTCGGTCAGCGTCCCGCGGTTCCCCGTCGTCGCAAGCGGCTTCGACCGCCCCGAATCGACCGACCCGCCGAAGCTCGGCGAGCACACCGAGGCCATCCTCTCGTCGCTCGGCTACGACGACGCCGACATCGACGCGCTCCGGCGCGCGGGAGGTGTCTGAATGGCCGCCGCGGAGCCGGTCCTCCTCGACGTGACCTGCCGCGAGGGCGAACAGCGACCCGGCGCGTCCTACACGACGGAGCAGAAAGTCGCGGCCGTCCGCGCCCTCGACGACCTCGGCGTCGACTACGTGCAGGTCGGCTTCCCGATTGCGGGCGCACAGACCGGAGCGGTCTGCGACGCCGTCGACGTGGAGACGAAACTGACGGGTATCGCCCGCGCCGTCCCGAAGGACGTCGAGGCCGCGGTCGACGCCGGCGTCGACGTCATCGACGTGTTCGCGCCGACCAGCGAGCGACAGCGGACCGAACTGCTCGGCAAGAGCGAGGACGAACTGCGCTCGCTCGTCGGCGAGACAGTCGATTCCGCGGCCGAGACCGGGCTGGAAGTCCACTTCACCGCGATGGACGGCTTCCGGACCGACCCCGCGTTCCTCGCTGGCCTGTTCGACTCGATAGACGCGACGTACCTCACTATCGCGGACACCGTGGGCTCGAAGACGCCGTTCGAGGTGTCGTCGTTCCTCCACGACCTCGACGCCGACCCGACTCGCCTCGGCGTCCACTTCCACGACGACCTCGGCGTCGCCACGGCCAACGCGCTCACCGCGGTCGCCCACGACGTGCAGAAGGTGGACGTGTCGGTCGCCGGCATCGGCGAGCGCGCCGGCAACGTCCCCGTCGAGGAGTTCGTCGTCGCGGCCGAGACCGGCCGCGCCGTGAACCGCCCCGCGCTCGACCCCGCGACGCTCATCCCCCGGGCAAACGACGTGTTGACGGCGCTCGGCGAGTCGGTGTCGGCGGAGAAATCGGTGCTCGGCGCGGACGTGTTCTCCCACGAGTCCGGGCTTCACACCGCGGCGATGCTCGATGACCCGGCGACGTTCGAGCCGTTCGACCCGGCCGTCTTCGGCGGGTCGCGGACGCTCTACTTCGGCCCGCAGAGCGGGACCGGCGCGGCCCGACGGCTCTTGGAGCGCGTCGGCGACGACCCCGACGAATCGCGGGTCGCGGCGCTCGTCGAGACGTTACGGGCGCTGGACGAACCTGTTCCGACCGACGAGGCGCTGGACATCGCCCGACGGCTCTGAGTCGGCGCTGTTTCGGCGCTGTTTCGGCGCTAAATTCGACGCTACGTCGGACCGGCCGACGCTCTCAGTACTCGGTCCCCTTTCTCGCGCGCTGGCCGGCGTCGATGGGGTGTTTCCCCTTTCGGACGTTGGTCACGAGGTCCGCGGCGTCTTCGAGGTAGGTCGGCTCCTCGTGGCTTCCGGTCAACACGAGTTCGAGGGTTTCCGGTTTCCGCTCCACGAGGTCGAGCACGTCGGCCTCGTCGAGCAGTCCCATCGCGACGGCGTAGAGGACCTCGTCGATGATGAGGAGATGAACGCCCGCTTCCGGCGGGCCGTCGAGGTCGAGCGGTTCCGAGAGGTCGGCGTCGGCCGCGGCGTCGACGACTTCGCGCGCCCGGTCGAGGCCGGCGGCGACCTGCGCCTCGTGGTCGTCGTCGTCGCTCCCGTCGGCCATGCCGGCCCAGCCGTAGTGGCCGAGGTTCTCGAAGGAGAAACCGGGCATCGCGTCGATGGCGTTGTACTCGCCGCGGACGGCCTCGACGGAGTCCGCGCCGCCCTTCAGGAACTGGAGCATGTGGACGCGGTAGCCGTGGCCGGCGGCGCGAAAGCCCATGCCCATCGCGGCCGTGGTCTTGCCCTTGCCGTCGCCCCACCACACCTGCACGAGGCCGAAGTCGTCGGGCGCGGCGGGTTCGATGGCGGCCGCCTCGGGGCGGACGCCGCGGCCGGGCGTGTTCGCCCGGACCGCGTCAGGGGTGGTCTCGTCGTCTGTTTCGGGGGTTTCGTCGGGTGTGTCGGTCATCGTTGGGTTCGAAGTCGGTGTCGCAGTCGGTCGTCGGTTGTCGGTCGGTGCTTGTCGCAGTCAGTCCGTCAGCCGCGAGACGAAGCGGTCGAACGCCCCGCTCTCGGGGTGGACGTGCGCGTACGTACCGAGAGTTCGGTACTCGGTGAGTCCCTCGCGGCCGTCGATGCCGGTCCCGCGCTCCACGTCGAAGGCGAACCGGGCGTCCGTCGCCGGGTCCGCCGACGAGTAGTGGAACTCGTGGCCGCGGAGCGTCTCGCCCGCGTCGGCGGTCAGCGTCCCGTCGGTCGCGCGGAGTTCCACGTGGTCGAGCGCCTGATAGCGCTCCCGCATCGTCACGTCGGCGGGGAGGATTCCGGCCATCTCGTGGGTGTCGCCGTCGGTCGTCGTCAGCGACTCGGAAAGCGCCATCAGCCCGCCGCACTCGCCGAACACCGGCAGGCCGTCGGCGGCGCGGTCGGCGAGCGCCGGGAGCGTCGGCGACGACGCGAGGTCCGCGGCGAACCGCTCGGGGTAGCCGCCGGGGAGGTAGACGCCGTCGCAGTCGGGGAGGTCGTCGCCGGCGACCGGCGAGAAGTACGAGACTGCGCCGAGCGATTCCAGTCTGTCGAGGGTCGAGGGGTAGACGAAACAGAACGCCTCGTCGCGGGCGACGGCGACCGTCGGGCCGTCGGAATCCGTCGCTCGGGCCGCCTCGGCCCGAACGCCAACTTCGAACTCCTCGGTGTCCCAGCCGGGTTCCCGAGCCACCGCCGCGAGCGCGTCGGCGCGAATCCCGTCGGCCGCGGCGTCGAGCGCCTCGTCGGACAGCGGGGCCTCGTCGCCGAGGTGGAGGCCGAGGTGGCGCTCCGGGATTTCGAGGTCGTCGCTCGGCGGGATTCGGCCGAGATACGGCAGTTCCTCGGGGAGCGCGTCGCGGATGCCCTCGGCGTGGCGGCCGCCGTGGGCCCGAGAGGCGATGACGCCGGCCACGTCGGCGTCGATGCCCATGCGGTCCGCGTAGGTTCGGAAGCCGTAGGCCGTCGCCGCGACGCTCTGCATCCCGGCTCTCGCGTCCGCGACGAGGACCACGGGGAGGTCGAGGAGGGCGGCGACTCGGGCGGTCGACGTGTCGCCGTCGTACAGGCCCATCATGCCCTCGACGACGCAGATATCGCCCTCGCCGCGGGCGTAGGTCCGGCGCATGCCGTCGTCGCCTTCGAGCCACGGGTCGAGACTCCGCGAGGGCTTCCCGACGACGGCGGCGTGATGCGAGGGGTCGATGAAGTCGGGCCCGGCCTTGGCCGGTTGGACCTCGTAACCCTCCCGTTCGAGCGCGCGGCACACCGCGAGCGTCGTGACCGTCTTCCCGACGCCGGAGGCCGTGCCGGCGACGACGACGCCTCTCATCTGGTCACCGCGGTCCGTGCCGCGGACGGGACTTCCGGCGGGTCGCTCGCGAGTCGAGACGGGCGTTCGGCAGTCATATCACCAAGTGGAATTTCAGTAGTCAAAGTTGTGTTGGGTTCTCCCGGCGTCGCCGGGTCGGTCAGGCGACTCGCGTTCGGCTCAGTTCCAGAGGTCGTACATGTCGTCTTCGACGCCGTCGGCGTGGTGAACCCCGTCGTAGACGACGCCCGCGGCCGATGCGGTCGAGTCCGCACCGTCGTCCGCGTTCGTGCCGTCGCCCGCCGCTTCGACGGTTCCGACGACCGTCGCCTCGATTCCCTCGGCGTCGAGGGCGGCGAGAACGCCGTCGGCCTCGTCTTCGGGGACCGCCGCGAGGAGCGCGCCGGAGCCGAGAATCCGCATCGGGTCGACGCCCATCGCGTCGCAGAGCGCCCGCGTCTCGGGGCGGACGGGCACGTCGTCGCCGTCGACCTCGATTCGGACGCCGGAGGCGCAGGCGAGTTCGACCAGTCCGTTGAGGACGCCGCCCTCGGTCGGGTCGTGCATCGCGGTCGCGGCGGGCGCGAGCACGGCGGATTCGGGGAGGACGCTGATGTCGTCGAAGAAGTCCGCGGCGCGGTCGACCGTCTCGGAATCGACGCCGGCGGCATCGAGGTCGGCGCGGAAGTCGGTGGCGAGGACGGCGGTGCCCTCGATTCCGGCCCCTTTGGTGAGAATCACCGCGTCGCCGGGGTCCGCGCCGCTCGTCGGGACGTAGCGGTCGGTCGGCCCCATGCAGGTAAGCGAGAGGAGCGGCCGCGAGAGCCCGGCGACCGTCTCGGTGTGGCCGCCGACGATGCTGATGCCGAGTCGTCGGGCCTCCGCGTCGAGTTGGGCGGTGATGTCGTCGAGGAGGTCCACGTCCGGTTCGGGGAGGAGAACGGTGCTCACGAGCCACTCGGGGACGCCCCCGCAGGCGGCCACGTCGTTGCTGGCGATGGCGACGCCGAGGGTGCCGATGCGCTCGGCGGCGAGCGAGATGGGGTCGGTGCTGACGACCATCGTTCCCTCGCCGGTGGCGACGGCGGCGGCGTCCTCGCCGTAGCCGGCCCCGACGAGCAGGTCGTCGTTGGGGGCCCCCGTCCGCGAGAAGACGTAGCGGTCGAGGTCCGCAGGTGAGAGCTTGCTCATACACGTGGCTGACGGCGAGGGCGCTTTTGTGCCTTCCCGTCCGTCGTCGGTGCGGACGGCCGCGTTCGACGCCCGCCGGTCGTCCGCATCGACCGCGACCGGTCGGCGTCGCCGAGGCGGTCGAGCGCCCGCCGCCGATGCCGTACTGCTAAGACGCTCTGTTCGCTACGGGGAGGCATGCTGATGACACCCGGCCCCACGGCCGTCCCGCCGCGGGTCCGCGACCGACTGAGCGAGCCGATGCCGAACCCCGACATCGAGCAGTCCTTCTTCGACACCTACGACGGCGTCTGCGAGAAGCTCGGGCGCGTCTACGGCACCGACGACGACGTGGTCGTCATGGGCGGCGAGGGCATCCTCGGCCTCGAAGCCGCCATCGCCTCCACGGTCGCCCCCGGCGACGACGTGCTCTGCGTCTCGAACGGCCTCTACGGCGACGGCTTCGCCGACTTCGTCGAGAGCTACGGCGGCGAACCGACCATCGTCGGTGCCGACTACACCGACCCGCTCGACGTGGCGGGCGTCGAAGCCGCGCTCGACGAGGGCGAGTTCGAGGTCGCCACCATGGTCCACTGCGAGACGCCGACGGGGACGCTCAACGACATCGCGCCGGTCCTCGAACGCCTCCACGACCACGGCGTGTTGACCGTCGTCGACGCCGTCTCCTCGCTCGGCGGGACGCCCGTCCCGAGCGAGCACATCGACATCAACCTCGGCGCGTCGCAGAAGGCGTTTAGCTCGCCGCCGGGACTGACGACGGCCGCCGTCAGCGACCGCGCGTGGGAGGTCATCGAGGAACGCGACCCCGATTCGCTCTACACGAACCTCCTCCCGTGGCGCGACACGAGCGAGGGCTTCCCGTACACCCACCTCGGCGCGAACGTCGCCGCCCTCGACGAGTCGCTGTCGATGCTCCTCGAAGAAGGGCTCGACGCGGTCTACGAGCGCCACGAGGAAGCCGCCGCACACTGCCGCGAGCGCGGGGCCGACCTCGGCCTCGACCTCTACCCCGACGCAGAGCGGAGCGCCCCGACGGTGACGGCGTTCCACCTCCCCGGCGAGGCGAAGCGCGTCCGAGCGGAACTCGAAGCCGAACACGACATCGTCCTCGCAACCGGGCTTGCCGACCTCGCCGACGACATTCTCCGGGTCGGTCACATGGGCTACAACGCCGACGTGGAGAAGGTCGACCGCGTGATGGACGCGCTCTCTTCCGTCGTCTGAGACCGCCGTCCCGTCTGCGACCGACCGCCGTCCGGCTGTCAACGTTTTTACCCGACGCCGACGACAGTCCCGATGAGAACGACCGTGACCGAGACGAGCGATTCGACGGGGCGGCGGCGGCGACCGGACGACGGAATCAGATACGCAATCGTCGTCGTGTTTCTGACCGGGCTCCGCCGTCGCAACCCGGCCGCGATGGTGAACGCCGCGTTCGCGCTCGCGGGCACGTACCTCCCCGACGCCTTCGAGCGACTGGTCGGCGTCGAGTTCCGCCCGTGGCAGCGCCTCTACGTCGAGTCGGCCATGCTGACTCACTCGGTCGGGATGCTCGGCCCCTACGACGACGTGTGGTGGTGGGACCACCTGACTCATGCCCACTCGGCGACGATTCTCGGCGGGGTCGTCCACGTGCTCTCGCGCCGCCGCGGCCGCGACCCCTCGACCCGCGTGCTCGCGGTCGTCGTCTGCGCCGGCGTGCTCTGGGAACTCGCGGAGTACGCCATCCATCGCGGGGCCGACGCGCTCGGCATCGACCCCGTGCTCGTCTCCTACGGCCGAACCGATACCGCGCTCGACCTCCTGTTTAACCTCGTCGGCGCGGCGCTCGTCGTCCTGTTCGGCGACCGCGCCCTGACGAATCTCGTTCCGCTGCGGGAGGACTCGGTGGCCGAGTAGGTCCCGTTCCGGTCCCGCGCGTTCGATAGCGGCACTGGGCGAATCACGCTCGACGCGCTCGAAGCGAAAGCGGCGACGCCGGACGCGCGGCCGCGGATTCGACCGCGCCTAGTTTCCTGCGCCACCCCTGTCGTTGCCGTCATCACCGTTAGCGCCCGAACCGTTCCCGCTGCGACCGTTACTCGCACTGTTCGCGACGTCGGGCCTGTCGATCACGTTCAGCGTGACGGTTTGGCGGATATCTCGCGACGAGTGGCCGACGAGCAGTTCGAACCGCCCGGGTTCGGTGACCCACGCCTCGTCGTCGGGGTGGAAAAACGCGAGGTCGTCGGGCGTCACTTCGAGCGAGACGGTGGTCCGCTCGCCGGGGTCGAGCGAGACCGTCTGGAAGGCGACGAGTTCCTTCGGCGGACGGTCGACGCTGGCCTGCACGTCTCTGGCGTACACTTGGACCGTCTCCGTCCCGGCGACGTCTCCCGTGTTGGCGACGTCGACGGAGAGCGAGGCGGTCTGGCCGTCCCCGACCGCTCCGGGGCTGAGCGTGGCCCTCCGGTACGCGAACGACGTGTACGACTCGCCGGCGCCGAAGGGGAACAGGGGTTCGATGGCCTCGTCGTCGAAGTGTCGGTACCCGACGTAAATCCCCTCGTCGTAGTAGACGTGGTTGTTCTCCCCGGGGAAGCGCCGGTCGGAATCCGGCTCGTTCGCGGGGTAGTCGTAGAGGTCAGCGCCGAACGTGACCGGCAACCTGCCGGCGGGGTTCGCGTCGCCGAAGAGGAGATTCGCGAGTGCCCCACCGCCCTCTTGGCCGGGGAACCACATCTGGAGAACCGTCGGGACGGCGTCGACCCAGGGCATCACCACGGGACCCCCGGTGTTGAGAACGACGGCGGTCGCGTCGTTGGCCTCGGCGACGGCCTCCACGAGTTCGTTCTGATTCCCGCCGAGACGCAAGTCCTCGCGGTCTTCGCCCTCCTCTGAAGACCCCTTCGCGATCACCACCGCACCGTCGGCGCTCGCCGCGGCCTCCGTCGCGAGGTCGAGGGGGTTTTCGTCCGGTCGGGCGATGCGGACGCGGAGATACGGTTCGTCGGTGTACTGGGTGCCCGCGACTTCGATAGTGACGTCGTACGCCTCGCCGTCTTCGACCGAGACGTCCCCGGTCGTCGATGCGCTCCCTCCGAGCGTACCGCCCTGATTTTCGACCACCTGCTCGCCGTCAATCAGGAGCCTGCTCGCGCTCGAACTGGCGACTTCGAACGAGACCGTACCGGACACCGGGGCGGTCCATTCGCCGGTCAACCGCGCGGAGAACTCGCTCGGCTCGACGCCGCTGACGGCCTCGATATCCTCGGAAAACAGGGAGTTCGACCGCATCGACCGCGTCGTGACCGGCTCACCGTCGAACGACGTGTTATCGAAGTACGCCGCTCGGAAGCCCGAGTCCCCCGTCTCCGGGTGTGCGACCGTCGAGACGTCGAGTGGCTGGTGTTCGGACGCTTCGACCGGCGTGACGGTGACGTCGTCGCCGACGAACGACTCGATACCTTCGAGCGGGCCGACGCGGCGTTCCGGCACCACGTCGGAACTCCCGCCACCGCCGATTCGGAAGCGGGACGGCGTTTGTCCGATGACCGCGAGTTCGTCTAGCTCGTCCGTCTCGAACGGGAGCACGTCGCCCTCGTTTTTGAGGAGGACCGCCCCGCGTTCCGCCACGTCCCGCGCGACTCGGCGCTGTGCCCGCCTGTCCACCGAGACGTCGGGCGCATCCCGTGTCTCCAAGCGGCCGAACCGCGCCAACTGCCCGAGCAGCCGTCGTACTTTGTCGTCGATTTCCGCCTCGTTGACGTAGCCGTCGTTGACGGCCTCCAGCAGGTCGTCGCCCCAGTAGGCCGGCCAGTTGAGGTCGAACGCGGGGTTCTCTCCCGGCGTCTCGACGTCGAGGCCGTTGTTCGCCGAGGCGACCGTCGAATGGACCGCCCCCCAGTCGGACATGACGAGGCCGTCGAAGCCCCATTCCTCTTTGAGAATCTCGTCAAGCAGTTTCGCGTGTTCGGTGGCGTACGTCCCGTTGATACGGTTGTACGCCGCCATGATTGCGCCGACGTCGCCGTCTTCGACGGCCTGCCGGAAACCGGGCAGGTATATCTCGCGAAGCGCGCGCTCGCTCACCTCCGCGCTCACACCGGGCAGGTCCTGCGACGGCCCACCGCGGTTCGTCTCCTGATTGTTGGCGACGTAGTGTTTCGCCGTCGCGATGATTCCCTCGGATTGAATGCCGTCGATGAACGCCGTCGCCAGTTCGCCGGTCACCGCCGGGTCCTCACCGAAGTACTCGAAGGCTCGCCCCAGTTGCGGCACCCGAACGATGTTCAGCGCCGGTGCGAGGTGGACGTCCTGATTGTTGGCGACGGCTTCGCGAGCGATGGCCGTCCCCTCCGTCTCGACGAGGCGCTGGTCGAACGTCGACGCCGCCGAAATCGTCGCCGGGAACGCCGTCTGCTGTCCCCGTCGAAGCCCCAGCGGACCGTCGCTCATCCGGACTTCGTCGATTCCGAGACGCTCGTTCGGCGGGAGATAGCCGGTGTCTTCGAGGAACGCGTCCTGTCCGGTGACCTGTGCCACCTTCTCTTCGAGTGTCATCTCGTCGATGAGCGATTCGACGCGGTCCGACGTCTGTGCGGCGCCGGTCTCCGTCGCCGACAACCCGAACGTGAGCGCCGCGGCACTCGCCGCACTCCCCCGCAGGAAACTCCGTCTGTCTAACTCCGTTTCGTCTGCCGTGTCTGTGTTCTCCTCTGACATCGCAAACGGGCAGATTAACCACATTAAAATAAATGTACATGATATATGAGGTAGTACTCGTTGAGAGTTTTATTTTGATATCGGATAGCTATTTTTTATTCTCAGTGAACGGCGATGAATGAACGGACGCCCCCGGATATAGTTTCAGAGAAACTGCGACAGACGCGATACACGTGCCGAATATCGGATTATTCCGATATCGGAACACCGCTTAGGATAACATTTATCCTCCGACGAGTAAACTATCGATGCCTAACTTGGTACAGATGTCTAATCCCGACGCGCTCCGCGACGACTTACAGCGGTTCGGCTTCTCCGAGAAAGAAATCGACGTGTATCTCTCGCTCGTAGAGCGAGGCAGCGCCGAACCGAAGACGCTCGCATCGGACGCCGGCGTTTCGACGAGCTACATTTACGAGGTCGTGACCCAGCTCGATTCGAGAAATCTCGTTCGAATCGAGGAGCATCAGTCGCCGGCGGTCGTCCACGCTCGACGACCCTCTGAGGCGTTTCAGACGTTATCTGCGAGACTCGACCGAATCGAGGACGCCGTCGAAGAGCGGTATCAGCAGCCACGAGCGGAGCCGATGTCGCTCGGCGTCATTCAGTCCCGACCGACGTTTGCGAGTCGACTCCGCGAGCTGATCTCACAGGCGGACTCGGAGATCCGACTCTCTCTGCCCTTTGCGTTTCTCTCCGAAGTCGAAGCGTCGCTCAAGTCCGCAGTCGAAGACGGCGTCTTCGTCGTCCTCCTGCTCAGTGAATCCGACTACGAGGCCCGGTCGGGAGCCGTTGAAGACGTCGCAACCGTCGTCAACCGAATCGATGCACAGTTACCCGCTTACGTCGCAATCGACGATGCTCGCGGACTCATCGCACCGCTGTCAGTCCTCGCGTGGGAACACGGTCCAGAGGAAGCGATCGAATTCACCAACCCGACCGTGACGGGCGTCGTCTCCGTCGCGTTCTTCGGTCTGTATCAGTCCTCGACGACGGTCATGCTTCGCCGCCCGAACACGCTTCCCCGGCGATACTCCGGTATTCGGCCGGCCGTCTACGACGCGGAGCTGGCGCGACGCCGCGGGCGGTCACTCCACGTGCGTGCGACGGTCCGCCCAACGGGAGCCGACGACGAGACCGAGACGATAGAGGGGCCGATAACCGAGATTCGGCAGAGCTTGATCGCTCCCACGAACAGCGAGCTGCTATTCGAAAACGCCTTCGAGGTCGACGTCGGGAATCGACGCGTGAGTATCGGCGGTGTCGGCGCGTTCATGGAGGATTACGAGGCCACGAGTCTGCTTCTGTACGCCGACACGTAATCGTCGGTCCCAACCGCCCCGTATTCGACAGCGTTCTCGCAAAGCTCGCAGTCACTGCTCACTTCGGGAGCGCACCTCCACGGCCGGTTCAGGCGCTCTAGAGTCGTTCGGACGTTCTGGAGTCGTTCAGGCGCTCTGGGTGTGTTCCGCTGCGTCGCGGCCGCCCTCGCCGACGGGCCGCTCGTCCATGTTGCGAGTTCGGACCGCCGTTCTGAGTCCGACCTCGGCGACGTTGCCGACGTGTTCGGCCGTCCGTTCGAGCGCGTGGAGGGCGTGCGCGAACCGGTAGTCGACCTCGGCGTCGCGCTCCTCGAACAGCCGCCGTTCGACGTCTTCGACGCCCGCGCGGACCCGGTCGCGCGCCGAAAGCGCCTCCCGCGCCGCGTCGGGGTTCTCGCCGTCGAACGCGACCTGTACCGCGGCTTCGAGCGCCTCGGGGACGAGCTCGGCGAGTTCGGACACCTCGTCGGCGACCCCCTGGGGTAGGGAGGCGGGAACCGCCGACGCGACGGCCGCGATTCGCTCGGCGTGGTCGGCGACGCGCTCTAACTCGCGGGCCGCGGTGTGGAGGCGGAACAGCTCCGGGCGCGTCTCGCCGAGGGCGTCTATCTCGTCGAGGCGGTCGAGCCCGCGGGTGAAGTGCCGGTCGACCATCGCAAACAGCCGGTCGGCGCGGTCGTCGCGCTCCGCGAAGCCGTCGAGCGGGGCGGCACCCGTGAGCGCGGCGGTCGCGTCGCGGTGCATCGAGACGGCGACGAACTGGAGCTGTCGGACCGACTGGCGGATGGAGACCTCGTTCGCGTCGAGGACGTTCCGCACCGTGACGGCCGCGTCCGACTCCTCCGTGATGGTCACGCCGACGAGGTTGCGGGCGACCCGCCTGACGGCCTGTCGCTGTGCGGCGTCGAACGTCCCGTCGGCCTCGACGACGACCTGCTTCGACCCGGCGGCGTAGGCCGCCCGGAGCGTCTGTTCGAGGAAGTCGCCGGCGGCGGAGTCGCGCCCGCCGCCCGCGTCACCCCCGCCGACGGTCACCGTGAACTGCATCGACGCGTCGTCCTCGCGCTCGGGTGCCTGTACGACCAGCACCCCGTCGATGTGCGTGTGGAGGTTGACGACGGTGCCGGCGGTGATGCCCTCGCCGTCCGCCCACTCTCGGGGGAGCGAGACGGTGAACGTCCCGTTGCTGACCTGCTGTATCTTGCGTGTCTCCATTGTGTTGGCGTGTCTGAAACCGTGTTGTCTGCGTGCCAGTTCCGCGGTGACGCCGACCCCGCCGCAGGGAGTGACTCGACTGACGAAAAGCGAGCGTCGCCGCCGACTGTCCGGCTTCGACGGCCGCAGGTCGTCGAGAACCGTCGTCACGTCGGGAAGTCGAAGTCGGCGTCGTCAGCGCGGGGACGCTCGGCGCGGGTCGGCGTCGGGTCGGGCCGGGGTCAACCCCGAACGTCACCCGAACTTGCCGCTGATGTAGTCCTCGACGCGCTGGCTCTGGGGGTCCTCGAACACCTGGTCGGTGTCGCCGTACTCGACGAGCTCGCCGCCGGTGAGGAACACCGCCGTCTGGTCCGAGATGCGCGCGGCCTGCTGCATGTTGTGGGTGACGATGACGACCGTGTACTCCTCCGCGAGGTCGTGGACGAGGTCCTCGATTTTCGAGGTCGCGATGGGGTCGAGCGCCGACGCCGGCTCGTCCATGAGGAGCACCTCGGGGTCGGTCGCCAGCGCGCGGGCGATGCAGAGCCGCTGTTGCTGGCCGCCGGAGAGCCCGAGGGCGTTGTCGTCGAGTCGGTCCCGCACCTCGTCCCACAGCGCCGCCTGCCGAAGCGAGCGCTCGACGAGTTCGTCGACCGCGTCGTCGTCGCTCCGGCCGAGTAAGTTGGCGAGCAGGCCGGTGTCGAGGTCGCCGTGCTTCCGCGGTCCGTAGGAGATGTTGTCCGCGATGCTCTTCGGGAACGGGTTCGGCGACTGGAACACCATGCCGACGCGTTTGCGGAGTTCCACGAGGTTGACGCCCTCCTGGTAGATTTCCTCGCCTTCGAGCCGGACCGAGCCGTCGATGCGCGCGGCCTTGATGCGGTCGTTCATCCGGTTGAGACACCGGAGGAACGTCGATTTCCCACAGCCCGAGGGGCCGATGAGCGCCGTGACGCTGTTCTCGGGAATCTCCATCGAGACGCCTTTCAGCGCGTGGTCGTCGCCGTAGTACACGTCGAGGTCGGAGACCGAGAGCTTCGCGTCGCCCTCGAACTCGTGTTCGACCCACTCCTCGCGGGTCCGCTCGCGCGTCTCGCCGCTCGTGACTTCGAGCGGCTGGTCGGTGCCGGGGCTCGCGCCGCCGGCGAGTTCGCCGTCCGCGGTCTGTGCGTCGTCCGTCGTCGCCTGTGCGTCGTCCGTCGTCTGTCTGGTTTCGCTCATGGTTAGTCGTGCTGAAGTTTACTCCGGAAGTAGTACCGCGTCGCGATGCCGACCGCGTAGAAGCCCAAGACGACCACGAGCAGGATGAGCGCCGTCGCCCACCGGAACTCGTCGATGGCGCTGATGTTCGACGACTCCCCGACGCCCGCGGTGATAAGCGAGTAGAGCTGATACGGGAGCGCCGAGGTCGCCCGCATCAGTTCGGGGTTGGTCACGAACGGCGGCGAAAGCGAGAACTGGAAGCCGCCGACTACGTCGACCGTCTGGCTCCCCGGCGGAGCGACGCTCCCCGACATGGTCAGGAGAATCGGGGCGGTCTCGCCCGCGATGCGGCCGACGCCGAGGATGATGCCCGTGACGATGCCCGGAAGCGCCGCCGGGAGGACGATGCTCCGAACCGTCTGCCACTTCGTGACGCCGAGGGCCGCGCTCGCGTCGCGGTACTCGTCGGGGACCGCCAGCATCGACTCCCGACTCGTGATGACGACGAGCGGGAGGAGCATGAAGCCGAGCGTGAGCATCCCCGCGAGAAGCGACTTCTGGTTGCCGAGCCGGGGGACGAGAAACGCCAGCCCGAACAGCCCGAAGACGATGCTGGGCGTGCTCCACAGCCCGTTGGTGGCGACTTCGACGACCTGCGTGAAGCGCCCGCGGTCGGCGTACTCGGTGATGAAGACGGCCGCGCCGACGCCCAGCGGGACGGCGAACAGCACCGCGCCGACGACGAGCCAAACCGTCCCCGCGATGGCCGGAAGGACGCCGTTCACGTCGTTGAGGAGCGCGACGCCGTTCATGACGAACGGCCACGAGACGGGCAGCGAGAACGTCACGCCGACGAGCGTCACTTCGGGGCCCGCACCCGCGCCGAGCGCGAGGCCCTTGAACAGCCCCGGCAGGCCCTTCAGGACCGTGAACGCGACGAGGAGGAACAACAGCGCGATGATGGAGATGGCGTTCAGGTAGACGAGGACGTACGCGCCGACGTGGCGGCCGCGCGCGCCGAACCCGCCGTAGGCCTTCGCGGCGGCCCAGCCGACGAGCAGGGAACAGAACGCCGTCACGACCGGAATCGTGAACTCGGCGTTGAACGACGCCTGCTGTTCCCACCCGAGGTCCCACGCCCACGACGGGCCGATGACGCCGGTGAGGAAGACGACGCCGGCGAACGCGGCGAGCGCGCCGGCGGGGAGCGTCGAGCCGATGTCCTCGCGGGGGAGCGCGCTCACCGCGAACGCGACCCCGCCGCTGAGGAGCGACGCGGCGACCCACCCGGCCGTCCCGAGCCCGAGCGTCTGCGAGGCGACGAGGCCGCCGACGACGAACCAGATGAGCGCGAACGCGCCCGAGGCGACCAGTCCGGCGGTCGGTCTGGGGTTGGTGGCGACGTAGCCGAGTCGGGAGCCGACGCCGAAGCCGACGACGGCGAGCCCGAGGAGGACCAACAGCCCGCCGAGGAGCGCGACCATCGGCACGCCCGCGACGGGGTCGGTGATGGTCACGAGTTCGAACACCGACGCGAGCGAGAGGGCGAACAGCACCGCCGCCAGTCCCACCGCGCCGGCGGCGACCGCTTCTGTCTCGGAGGTGTCCTCGCTGACGAGCGCGGTGTCGGTCGCGCCCGCCATCAGTCGGCACCTCCGAGCTTCCGGCGCATGCGCGCCTCGATGTACTGCGACCCGATGCTGAGGAACAGCACCGTGACGAACAGGATGACGCCCGCGACGAACAGCGCCGAGAGCTGGAGGCCGTCGGCGTCGCCGTAGTTCGCCGCGATGAGCGACGTGAGCGTGTCGTTACCGTAGAAGACGTTGTACAGCGGCTTCGTGAGCTTCGGACTGCCGCGGAGCATCACGGTCGCGGCCATCGTCTCGCCGATGGCGCGCCCCACGCCGAGGAGGACCGCGGCCGAGACGCCCGAAAAGGCCGCCGGCAGGGTGATGGAGGTCATCGTCTGCCAGTCGGTCGTGCCGAGCGCGAGCGACCCGCTTTTCATCGATTCGGGGACGCTGTTGAGCGCGTCTTCGGCGACCGAGACGACCGTCGGGAGCGCCATCAGGCCGACGACGATACCGACGAACAGGTACGTGCCCTGCCCGAGGATGTCGAACTGGTCGGCCGCCCACGGGCTGAGGATGGTGAAGCCGATGAAGCCGTAGACGATGGAGGGGATGCCCGCCAGAATCTCGACGCCCGGCTTGACGACCTCGCGGACGGTCCGCGGCGCGATTTCGCTGAGGAAGAGCGCCGCGGCCACGCCCAGCGGGGCGGCGACCGCCGTCGCGATGATGGTGACGAGCACCGTCCCGTGAATCATCGGGACGAGCGAGTACCGAATCGGCGGCGTCACCGGGCTCCAGCGCGTCTCGATGAAGAGCCGCAGGCCCGGAATCGGCACGCCGAAGACGTTCACGGTCGCGTACTGCACGGTCGGCCACGCCTCCGCGAAGATGAAGACGAGGATGAGCCCGAGGACGAGGATGGTCGAGACCGTCGTCGTCAGCGTGAGCACGCGCGCTGTCAATTCTTGGTGTCTGAGCCAGCCGTAGCCCGTCGCGACGAGGAACACCGCGAACGGGACGGCCGTCAGCGACGAGACGGCCAGAAAGCCCGCGAACGCCGCGAGGAGCGACACCGCCGCGACCGCGACCGTGACGAGTGCGCCCGGCGGCGTCTCGTCGACGAAGTCGCGACCGCGCCGGAGCCCTCGCCGAGCCGCCGCTCGGAGGCCGGCACCGTCGGAGTCTGGAAGTACGTTCATGATTGGAGCGTCGATGAATGGAAAGAACGAGGTTCAGGAACCGCGACCGCGTCCGAGCCGCGTTACGCTTGGCTCGGAAGCTTGTCCTTCTCGGACTGGAGGTCCTTGTCAGGCAGCGGGATGTAGTTGTTGTCCTCGACGAACAGCTTCTGACCGAACGTGGTCAGGAACATGTTCATGAACGCGGCTTCGCGCATGTCCGTCCCGCTCGGGGTGTCCTCCGTGATGGTCGTGTACTGGTGGAGGTCCCGGTTCAGCGGGTAGTCGCTGTCGAAGATGGTGTGCTCCGCGCTCTTGTCCGGCGCGTAGAGCGTGCCCTCGAAGTCGATTCCGACAGGGATGACCTCCGGGCCGGTGAACGCGAGTGCCATGTACGCGATGGCACCGTCGTTCTGCTGGACGACGGTCGCGACCTGCTGGTTCTGGCCCTTCCGGGTGTCGACGCCCTCCATCGAGGCGTCGGCGCTCCCGAGCATGTTGAGGCGGAACGAGGTGTCCGTCCCGGAGCCCTCCGCGCGGCCGACCACGTAGATTTCCTGGTCGTGACCGCCGACTTCGCTCCAGTTGGTAATCTCGTTCTGGTAGATCTGGCGGACTTCCTCGCCGGTGAGCTCCGTGACACCCGCGTCGTGAACGTCCTTCGAGACGACGACGGGCTGGCCGTCGCGGCCGAGGACGTGGTCCACGTAGTTCGCGTCGCGCTCTTCTTCGCTGATGCCGAGTTCGGCCGTGATGGGGCCCGACGAGTTACCGATGTCGACGAGGCCGTCGCGGACGGACTTACAGCCCGTCCCGGAGTGGCTCAGGCCGATGGACGTTGCGAACGCGGGGTTCGCCTGCGTCTCGGTCGGCTCGAAGCCGTAGAGGGATGCGAAGTAGTCGGCCAGACGCATGTCCGGTGCGCCGAGTTCGTCCCAGCCGGGGACGGTAGATTCGTCGCTCGAACCCCAGTACTCGCCGTCGCTCGGCGGCGCGTTGGAGTTCCAGTAGGAGCTCCCCTTGTTCGCGATGGGGTACACCGTCGAGGAACCCTCGGCGGTGAGCATCTGCGGCGCGCTCGATTCGCTCGTCTCCTCGGGGGTCGAGGTCGTGGTCTCCGGAGCGTCGGTCTCCTCTGCTTCGGTCGCCGGCGCGTCGGTCTCGGGGCTGGACTGCCCCGAACAACCGGCGAGCCCCGCGACGCCCGCCGCGCTCGATGCGACGAGGAACTGCCGACGTGATACGCTGCCTGCCAACTTCTTGGAATCTTGCGCCATCACGTGGTCAGACCCGGTTTTAAATAAAATGCGTTTATAATACCACTTTAGTTCTATCAGAGTCCCACGTAACACTAAGAGACGAAATAGTTCGATATTAGCGCACACATCAGTACGGAGAACTATATACGCGAACGTAATCGAGACGACAGAAAATATAACGGGTGCCGAGATACGTACGCACGATGGCCCAGCAGGACCGAAACATAGGATCCGAACGTATCGTCGGTCTGTCGAAATCCGCGGCGGTCGAGCGCGTCGTGGACGCGGACGAGTCCCGAGACCCCGACACCGTTCGGGCGGTACTCAGTCACGTGACCGAAGACGGCGTGGTGACGGCCGACGGCGTCGATTCGGCGGTCACGGACGCGTCGATGATTCTCTCGACCGCGGAGACCCGCGTCGAACTCGCGTCTATCGACCTCGACGACGCCCGCGAGGCCGCCGGCGACGACGCGGCCATCGGTGCCGTGCGGTCCCGTCTCGACGTGTTCGAGGCGACGGTCGCGAACGCGAACGACCGGGTCGAGTCGCTCGGCGAGGAGCTACGGGGGCTCTCCGACTGGCGCGACGACCCCCGGTCCGTCTACGACGTCGTGCTCGGACTCCGGGAGGTCGCGTCCGAGTCGCAGGCGCTCACCGCGCACGCGGACAACGTACAACTCGACATCGAGGAGTTCGAGCGGTGGCTCTCGAACCGCGACGTTCGCGTGCGCGGGGTCAACGGCGACGTGGCGGCGCTCGAACAGTCGCTCGACGGACTCGAAGACCGGGTTGAGGCCGTCGCCGACGCGGAGAGTTCCGAAGACAGCGCCGACGCCGCCGAGGACGCTAACGACGACCGCGCGACCGAGTGGTGCAACGCCGCGCTCCGCGCCCGCGTCTCCGACCTGTTGGTCGAGGACGTGCGGGCCGAACTCGCCGACCTCCGGAAACTGGCTCCCGAGTCGGACGCGGAGACCGACGGTCTCGACGAGGCCGCCGCCGACCTCGCCGACCTCGACGCCCGCGTACAGCGCCTCCGCGGGCGACTCGACGACCTCGCCCGGTCGCCGTGGACCGACGAGTACGGGGCGCGAATCGAGTCGTTCGAGGCGACGCTGGCGGCGTTCGAACCGCCGGTGTCGTGGGGGGAAGTGCAGGCCGAACTCGACGACGCCAGAGTTGATGACGAGGGGTAAGCGAGCGCCCGAGACCATTTGAAATCACACATATCACATCCACTACGTAAATCGCGTTCAGCGAACGTACATATGTGTTCGGTCCCTCGGTCTAACTGCGAACACCAATGTCAGACTACGAACTTGACCCCCTCCCGTACGAGTACGACGCGCTTGAGCCCCACATCTCCGAGCAGGTGCTGACGTGGCATCACGACACCCACCACCAGGGCTACGTCAACGGCTGGAACGCGGCCGAAGAAACTCTCGCCGACAACCGCGACGCGGGCGAGTTCGGCTCGTCCGCCGGCGCGCTCCGCAACGTCACGCACAACGGCTCCGGTCACATTCTGCACGACCTGTTCTGGCAGAACATGTCGCCGGAAGGCGGCGACGAGCCCTCGGGCGCGCTCGCGGACCGCATCGCGGAGGACTTCGGCTCCTACGAGGCGTGGAAGGGCGAATTCGAAGCGGCGGCCGGCGCGGCCGGCGGCTGGGCGCTCCTGGTGTACGACTCGTTCTCGAACCAGCTTCGGAACGTCGTCGTCGACAAGCACGACCAGGGCGCGCTCTGGGGTAGTCACCCGATTCTCGCGCTGGACGTCTGGGAGCACTCGTACTACCACGACTACGGCCCGGCCCGCGGTGACTTCGTGAGCGCGTTCTTCGAAGTCGTCGACTGGGCGCTCCTGGTGTACGACTCGTTCTCGAACCAGCTTCGGAACGTCGTCGTCGACAAGCACGACCAGGGCGCGCTCTGGGGTAGTCACCCGATTCTCGCGCTGGACGTCTGGGAGCACTCGTACTACCACGACTACGGCCCGGCCCGCGGTGACTTCGTGAGCGCGTTCTTCGAAGTCGTCGACTGGGACGAACCCGCCGCTCGCTACGAGCAGGCCGTCGAACTCTTCGAGTAACGCCGCATCGCCGACCCGGCGCGCTTCCCGCGCGACCACCACAGGTTACCGTGAAAGGGTGCCTCACCGAGGGCATCCGGCGGGGTGGGTTCACCCCGCCTGACCGGCACCCTTCTGCCGAACGTCCGGCGTATCTCCCGGCAAGCGGCGCGACCGGGCGCGCTCGGAACCCACTTTGTTTCAATTAAAATTCATAACTACGCGGGAGGGGATGTGCGGGTAATGAGCAACCCACCGTGGACCGCCGAATTCGCCGCGCTGAAGTCCGACTGTGCCGCCGAACTCGCCGCGCTACTGGAGGAATACCCGCAGCCGGTCGTCTACGAGGTGATGAGCGAGATGCTTCGCCGCGAGATGCGCGACCAGTTCGCCGTCTCGTTCGCCGAGTCGCAACTGGAGGAGTAGACATCGAAGCGTCACGTCGGTCGGTTCCGGGCTCGGCCGACGCGGCGAATCGCCTCGCCGGTCCGTGTTCACGAGGAGGACGCCGAGGACTGCGCCGAGACACACGCCCGGGGTAGAACGTAACCGAGAGGAACACAAAATATCCGCTTTACCGAGGTTCTTTATCGAGTGCGCTAGTGCATTGGGCATGGCAGACGTAATCGTCATCGGCGGCGGTCCCGCTGGTCTGACAACCGCTCTCTTCACCGCCAAGAACGGGCTCTCCACGACGGTCTTCGACACCGACGAGACGTGGATGCACAAGGCGCATCTGTTCAACTACCCCGGAATCGGCTCCGTCGACGGTTCGGACTTCATGGAGACGCTCCGCACGCAGGTCGACCACTTCGCCGCGGAACGCCATCAGGGCGAGGAAGTCACCGACGTGAGCGAGAGCGACGACGGGTTCGTGGTCGCGACCGACGACGGCGAGTACGAGGCTGACTACGTCGTGCTCGCCACGGGCGCGAACCGCGACCTCGCCGAGGCGCTCGGCTGCGCGTTCGACGACGGAATCGTCGACGTGGACGTGACGATGGAGACGAGCGTCGAGGGCGCCTACGCCACGGGCGCGATGGTCCGCGCCGAGGAGTGGCAGGCCGTCATCTCCGCCGGCGACGGCGCGGCCGCCGCCCTCAACATCCTCTCGAACGAGAAGGGCGAACACTACCACGACTTCGACGTGCCCGCCGACGCCGAGTCCACCTTCGGCACCCTCGTCGACGAGGTCTAATCCACGCACTCGGTCGCGTCTCGACCGCGGCCACGCACGCTCGTTTTTTCTTCGCCGACCCCCCGAGACCCGTCTGTCCAGTCAGTCGAGTCGCTCGATGAACGAGTTGGTAACCCGGACTTCGTCGTCGTTGATGGCGTGGCCCAGTCCCTCGTACAGCCGACTCGTCGCGTCGGCTCCGCGCCCCGCGAAGATTCGGGCCGACGCCTCGACTCGGTCGGCGTCGACGCGGGGGTCGTCGCGGCCGCTTCCGAAGAAGACGGGCGTGCCGCCGAGGCCGCCGTCGCCGGTTCGACTCCCGAGGTCGGGTCCGAGAAGGCTCCCCGAGAGCGCGACGAGGCCGCCGTACCGGCGGGGGTTCCGAACCGCGAACTCGGCGGCGAGACACGCGCCCTGCGAGAACCCGAAGAAGACGACTCGCTCGGGCGGAACTCCGGCGTCGGCGGCGATGTCGAGCGCGGCCGACACCCGGCCGAGCGCCGAGGAGAGCCACGGTTCGTTTCGCTCGATGGGACCAGCGGCCGGGGCCGGATACCACGAACTTCCGGCGGCCTGCGGCGCGAGATACATCACGCCCCGATGGAGGAACTCGTCGACGAGCGTGAGGGCGTGCCGCGCTTTCGACCCGCGGCCGTGGAGCACGACGACGGCCGCGTCGGCGACCTGCGGCGGCGCACCGGCCGTCGCAATCTCCTGTCCTTCGTGGGGGTCGGTCGCGGACCGAGGCGCGGTCGGTCGGGGTGACATCAGTTCGACCCGCCGTCGCTACTGGGTCCAACGCCCGCGGTGCCCTCGTCCTCACCGTCGTCCCCGTCGTCGCCTCCAACGCCAGTCGGCAGGTCCAGCGGACGCAGTTGGCTCCGTATCATCTCGCGGTCCTCCTCCAGCCACGGCGGGAGGTACAGCGACTGACCGAGCGTTTCCGGGTCGACATCGAACGTGAGCCCGGGGCCGTCGGTCGCGAGCTCGAACAGGATGCCGCCCGGTTCGCGGACGTACAGCGAGTGAAAGACGTGTCTGTCTTTCACCCGCGACCGGTCGTAGCCGCGCTCGCGGAACAGGTCGTGCCACTCGTACAGTTGGGCTTCGTCCTCGACGCGGACCGCGACGTGATGGATGCTCCCCGCGCCCTCGCGGCCGAACTCGCCGTCCCGGTCGAGGAGGTCGACGGTGGTCGCCCGGTCGCCCGGCGCTCGGTAGCGGACGCGGTCGCCCTCCTGTGCGACGAGGTCGAACCCGAGCGTGTCGAGGACGCTGGCGGTCACGAAGGGATTCGTCGAGTGGAGCGTGACGCCGTGGATGCCGCGAATCGCGCGCTCCGCGGGGACCGGGCCGTCGGTCCACGGTTCGACCGACGATTCGCCGGTGACGAGTTCGAGGTCGGTCCCGTCGGGGTCGGAAAACCGGATGACCGTCTCGCCGAACCGCTCGAACGGGCCGTCGACTTCGATGCCGCGGTCGGCGAGGCGGTCGGCCCAGTAGTCGACGGCCTCGGGGGGAATCACCAGCGACGCGGTCCGAATCTGCGGCGTCCCGGGGCGTCCCGGCTCCTCGGCGGGGTACGGGAAGAACGTCAGGGCCGTTCCGGGCGACCCGGTCTCGTCGCCGTAAAACAGGTGGCGCGTGAACTTCTCGTTGAAGTTCACCGTCTGCTTGACGAGGCGCAGGCCGAGCGTCGTCGCGTAGAAGTCGACGTTCGCCTGCGCGTCGCGGACGATTCCCGTGACGTGGTGGATTCCGGCGGTGTCTGTGAGCATCGAGTTGGGTGGAGTGTTCTGAGGGACGGCGGGAGCGATGGCGATGGCGCGACGGGGACGGTTCGGCGCGTCGGGACCGCGGTCAGCGACCGATGGTCCCCTGTCGGGTGACGGGCGCGTCGGGGTCGACGAGGAAGGCAACGACGGTGGCGTCCTCGTCGGCGGTGAGCGTCACGCCGGCGTCGTCGACGAGCAGGCCGCTTTCGGTCTTCCCGAAGCGCGTGCCCGCGGCCTCGACCGCGCCGTCGAACACGTAGAAGTACGCGTCCCGGCCCTCGATTTCGGGGAGGTCGGCGCTCGACCCGGCGTCGAGACGGAGGTCGAAGAGGTCGACCTCGTTGCGGACGAAAAGCGGCGCGTCGGAGCCCTCGGGGCCGAACAGGTGCCGCCACTCGCCCTCGACGGGGGCGTCGATGGGTTCGTGTTGGACGTTTGGCTCCAGCCCGAGACTGTGGGGCCGGACGAACATCTGGAGCATCCGCAGCGGCGGGTCGTCCGCGCGGGTGAACTCCTCGTGCCAGAACGTCTCGCCCGCGTTCATCACCATCAGGTGGTCGGCGTCGGTGACGAGGTCGTTGCCGTCTTGGTCGCCGTGGCGCATCACGCCCGCGGGCACCCACGAGATGATTTCCTCGTCGCGGTGGGGGTGCATCGCGATGTGCGTGTCGGGGTCCATGAACGACTCGACGATGGTCGCGAGCGGGCCGTAGCCGTGGTCCGCGTGGTCCGGGAGGGCGCGTCCGGGGAAGTTGAAGTAGGTCCGGAACTTCCCCTGATTCTGGGAGACGTCGGTTCGCTCCGCCTTGTAGAGCTTCGTCTCGGAGCCGACTTTCATTACGTGCGCACCTACGCGTCGACTCTATATACCTTCTCGGCGACGTGACCGAAAGCAGGTGACGTCGGTGTCACCGGCGACGGGTCTCGGAACCACCGACGAGTGACGGTCGCGAGTGGCGGACGGCCACCGGCGTCGACAGTCTGGTTCCGGCTCGACCACCCGGTGGCAAACGTTTTGTTCCGACAGCCGACAGGATAGCTGAATGGAGACGAGTCGATGGACGCCGCGGCAAAGCTGGCTGTTCGTCGTACTGAGCGGCATCGTCGCGACGGGAGTGGTCTCCGTATTCGGCCCGGCCGACGCTGGCGTCCCCGCGTCGGTGGCCGTCGGGGGCGTGGTCAGTCTCATGTTCGCGGTCGGCTACGCGGTCTCCAACGAGCGGGTGAAACAGGTACTCCTCGATTTGCTGTCGCTTCTGCCCTGAGACCGCCCTCCTGAGCGGCCCACGCCGTCACCACCCCTGCCGAAGCACGAAGGCGGCGTGCCCGAACACGGCCAGCAGGAAGGGAACCGAACCGGCGGGCCAGACGACGACCGTGCCGAGCGGAATCGCACCGAAAAAGAGCGCGGTCACGGCGAACCGAACCCACACCCAATCGGCCGATTTCGGCGTCGAATCCGCACGAATCGACACGTCGTGTCGTCGGAGCGTTTCGCGGAACCGGGATTCGACCCCGTCCGGAACGAGAAACATCGAGGGCTTGTTGACGACCGATTTCCCGTAGGACAGTCGGACTGCGGTCCGGTCCCTGAGGGTCACGAACCGAGCGGCTTCGACGTCCGCGAGCGACGTGGTCACGTCCTCGTCGCTCCGAAACAGCGAGGGGTCGCCCATGTGGTAGGTGCTTTCGAGCCCGCCGGCGTCCCCGTCGACCGTGACGCTCATGCGGACGAACCGCTCCGAACTCTGGAGGACTGCCGTCAGTATCACCGCGCAGTACATACTGTACACGAACGGGCCGCTGTCACCGGCCAGCGCCCCGAAAATCAGTAACGCGAGGGGAGCAACGGCGAACACGCCCCACCACAACACGCGGCCGAAGTCGACGCCGTTGAACGCGATTCGCATCGGGAGACCCCGCAGTCCGTTCACGTCCGCGGTCCACGCTATCTCGGGTTCGGTCTCGTTGGAATCGCTCACTCGTCATCGGATTGCGCGCGCTGGTATAATCCCCGCGGTACTCTCGGGGTGCCACTTCCGCGACCGTAGTTCGTCCGGCATTTTGCGCGGTTCTAATACTATTTTTTTCTGATATATCTTACATAATATTGTGTTTTGAATGATTTCTGTGAAACGTCGACTGACTCCTTCACACACGCGAACTGGTGTTCATACTCCGCGATATTTTAGGAAATAAGCCGTCTATCGGTTGAATATCAGCGGATACCATCTGGGTGGAACGCTCTCGACCGCGACGGAGAGCCTCTCGCTGTCATCGACGAGCGACACAATTTCCGACAGACGACAGTTCAAAAATCCAGCGGTAGAACGCTCCTGTCTGGAATTTTCGTATCGGTTGTATATCCGGTTGGAGATAACTCCTCCAGAGATTATTGCACTAACTATAAAATACTGAGTTAACAGTTTAACAACTTTTTTCGGCTTCGACCACCGTGACGTCGTCGCCTCCATTCCGATGTAGTTTCACTCGTAATGCGCCCATTACTAGCGCGATTCATCCTCGGGGGCTTACCTCCCGGGGCACGGACGGTGAAACGTGACAACGGGGGTCGATTCGAGCACGCCCGACTACCGTCCGGCTTGGGACTCGAAACACACTGAATTACAGATGTATCTGTGTCATCTCTCACATGTGTTCAGACCGATACCGACGTTATTACTGGTTTTTGGTAGTCGACGTCCAGTCTCGGTTCCGAAAGTATCACTCCGTTCGTCGAACACGCGGCGTGGTGGGCGCTCTGCGGGCCATTAACGCGGCCGGCCGAACACCGCGTTCGAACCGAACGAAGGCTCTATTTACGGCCAATCAAGGGACGTCCGGGCGTGTCGAGCACCCCCGCAGTGTCGCCGCGCCGTCGAAACGCGGCCCCGGGGGGGAACTGTTCGAAGCCGATTAGGGCTGGACCTGGTCGAGGGGGCGGATGAGAACTTCGTTGATATCGACGCGCGCGGGCTGGGTGACGACGAACGTGATCGTCCGCGCGATGTCCTCGGGCGCGAGCGCGTCCATCGTGCCGACGTAGTCTTTGACGTTCTTTTGGACCTCGTCGTCCGGGATGTGGTCGAGCAGTTCCGTGTCGACCGCGCCGGGTTCAATCGACGAGACGTGGATTCCGGCCTCGGCGACGTCGAGTCGGAGCGAGTCGCTGAACATCTTGACGCCCGCCTTCGCGGCGTTGTAGTGCGAACTGTTCGCCTGCAGGAACCGGCCGACGACCGACGAGAGGTTGACGATGTGGCCGCTTTCCTGTTCCATCATCGTCGGGACGACCGCGTGCGTGAGCGTGATGAGGCCGGTCAGGTTCACGTCGATGGTCGTCTGGAGCGTCTCGCGGTCCGCCTCGCCGATGTGCGCCAGCGGCATCAGACCGGCGTTGTTGACGAGGATGTCGATGCGACCGTACTCGTCGAGGGTCGCCTCGACGAGGTTGTCGATGTCGTCGTCGACCGTGACGTCTGTCGGGACGACGAGAGCGTCTCCGCCGTCGTCTTCGATGGTTGCGGCGAGCTCTTCGAGTTCGCCTTCGCGGCGGGCGGCGACGACGACGCTGGCACCGCGCGAGGCGAGGGATTTGGCGGTCGCGCTGCCGATACCCGACGAGGCGCCGGTGACGATTGCGACCTGCCCGTCCAGTTCCGAACCGAATTCTTCTGACATCACCTGTTAGTAGTCACCTTACTGGCTTCCCGGTTATGCTATCTGGAATGGGTGTTTAAGTAATCCCGTTCCCGAGCGCCTCGTCTCCCGGCGGTACCCGCGGTGGCGGTACGGTGACTCGGACCAGAAAACTCGGCTCCCGCGGTCGGTACGAACCGGGTTGCGGTCGCGTCTCGCAGAAAGGCTAAAACCGACCGCCTTGTGCCGTGCGGCGCTCGTCAGCGGAGCGTCACTGATCAAATCGCAATTGGTCGGACTCATCTCCGTGGTCGTGGTCGGCGTTGTCGACGCGATGCCTCGCTGATTGGGTTCGTCGGAAACTCAAGGTTGCTTCCGATGAGATTCGCCGTGGATGAGTCGGCAGAACGGTACGGCAGTCTTGGTTCCCTGTTTCAGTTGACTGTTCACTTAACCGAACAATTATGTCGGTGATGGGTGAGTGACGAGTACAGATGCGTACGAGGAACGCGTTCACCCGAGGGAAGATACTCGGACTCAAGGGCGTCGGCGTGTTCGCCGACCACCGGCGTTTGCTGTTATTCCCGCTTTTCATCGTCGCAATCGGGTCGGTCATCTTCGGGGGAATCTACGTCGGCTACGAGAGTCGGTGGCTCGGTCGTGTGCTGCCGGGCCTTCCGGCTGGGCTGCAGTTCGCGTTGCTCGTCGTGGGTGGTCTCGACCTCCTTCTCGTTTGTTCGGTCGTCGTCAACGCGTGGCTCGTGGCGTACGTGGCTCCCCTGCTTCAGACTGGCGAGGCGTCGTTCGGTACTTCCCTGTCACGCGTCGGCCGCGCGTGGCAATCGGTCTGCTTTCACGCGGCCGTCGTCGGCGTCATCGGTGGGCTGCTCACCATCCTTGAGCGTGACCGCGGGTCGGTCACGGCGACGCTCACCGCGACGGTGCTGTCTGCCTCGTTTACGACGCTTTCGTTCTTCGCCATCCCGTCGGCCGTGCTCGATGATGCAGGTGTCTTCGAGATGTATCGCCACAGTCTCCGGACCGTTCGGTCGAATCTCGGCGAGACACTCGTCGTCGCACTCGGTGTCAAGACTTTCTTCGCCATCCTCGGACTCGTCCCTCTCATTATCGGGCAACTCGGCGTCGGGATTGTCGTCTACCTCGGCGCGGCGGAGTTCCAGCAAATCGTTGGACCAGTAGTTGGGGCAGTCCCCGCGTCCGACCTCGTTCCCCTTCTGGGTGCGCTCGTGGTGTTCGGCTCGATGTTCCTCACGTGGACCGCAGGGACGGCCGTTTCGAGTGTCGCGAAGACGGGGCTATATCTTACCTACACGACTGACTACGAATTTATCGACATCTCGTCGCTCCCGACGGGGCGGTTCTTCGAGACACAACCGACTCACACGACGCCCATCTCAGACGCCTAAACGGCCATATAGTCTCTCGAATCGCGTTATCTGGACGTGCTGTTCACGATACTCGATTGGAGTCGCGAACGGGTGTCTCGGGTTCACGACTCCCAGTGACGGCATCCCTCTCCTGAGTTCGAGGAGTCGTTCGTGGCGTTGAGCGTCGCATCGTCGTTGTTCACAGCGCCCGGTGACCCGTACACGAAACTGCTCTGTTCGAACGTATTGTTGTGGATGGTGACGATATCAGCACCCTCGGGACCCGGACCACACAGCGGTGGTTCGAGCACTTCGATTCGGTGGCACATAGATACCAACAGGTTCAACTGACCGACTGCGCGCTGTATTCAGCACGGCCTCAGCAAACGATCAGCGGCAGAGGAGTTCAACGAGCTGTTCTCCCTAACAAATGACGGTGTTCCTTCTCCGGTGCTGGCGCATCACTAGACGCCGCGGTTTCGATTGGGTGAACTTGGGAGATGGACGGAGATTGGCAGGCGCTACTGAGAAGTTGATTCTTCCTCACCGATGCTGCAGCTAAGTCACGCATCAAAACCATCCTCCGAAACTGCGGGCCTTCAGCCGCGATATTTGATATAGCGAAATATGATTCATCATTAGAAACCGATGGCTGGCCGATGTTTTACTAAACCTCGTTGTCCAGATGCGACAACGATGCACTAGATAAAGTCAACTAATCAATATCTGTCGCCTACAAGCCGAAACCGAGACGCACAGAATCACCACGGGGCGAGTTCCGCTCTTTCCGCCGGTCGGTCCCCGGTCAGATGCGCCAGTTCAGCGAGTACGAACTGTCGGTCATGGTCTCGTTCGTCTCGGTACCGTTCGTCATGGTCTCGTTCGTTCCGGTGCTGTTCGTCGTCTCGTTCGTGGAACTCGAAGCCGACCTCGTCTGTTCGGCCGGTGTGCCCGTACCGGCCGTGACGGTTCCGCTCGTCAGTTCACTCAGCGGGGCCTGAATTGCATAGCTCGGCGTCTCGACCTGAATCGTGCTCTGCGCGTCGACCTGCACGAACTTCAGTTCGAGCGTGTACGTGCCGTCGGATTCGATTTCGGTCGCTTCGACCTGATCGGTCTGCGGATGGAACGCCCATGCCGTCTCGCCGGCGTCGAGTCGGTTGGTCTCGCCTTCGATGGTCCGAACCGTGTAGTCCCGGTTCGTATCGGACCCCGCAAGCGGGTAGTTGCGGTCGAGCCACGACTGGAAGCCTTCGTCGATGGCGTACACGTTCTCGAAGCCGGTCGAGAGCAGCATCGCCGCTCGGAGCGACGACAGGTGGTGCGGACAGTGGCAGTAGGTCACCACGCGGTCCGCCTCGTTCCAGTCGCTCGTGGGGTCGAGCGCACGCCCGTCCGGTGCAGGGCTGAGAACGGACCCGAAGATGTGAGAGACCTCGTATCCGGTCTCGCTGCGGGCGTCGACGAACCGCGCCTCCCCGCGCGCGTACCAGTAGTACGCGTCTTCGATGGGAACGAGCGGGACCTCGACGGTCACGCCTTGAACCTCTCGGGTGAGCGTGTCGTAAGCGCTCGTGTCGATAGACCGCTCTTCCGGCACGGTGTCGAACTCCGGCGGGTAACCGTCCGAGGGCTTGGAGTCGGTCGGCAAGTCGTCGCCCTCGCGTGGCCCACGCATCTGGTTTTCCGGCGCGGCCGTGGTCGTCTGCGTCGTCTGCGTGGAGGCGGAGGTGGTCGTCCGGGTTGTGGTCGTCGTCTCGTCCGAAGACCCGCTCGAACAGCCCGCGAGTCCGGCAATCGTCGCTGCACCGGTCAACTGAAGGAACCGTCTGCGGCTCGACTGTCGTTCTGTCATCACCAGCCACTACTAATCATCAGATGTTTATTATATACAGAATAAGGGTCGAGCGTCCTCGATATCTCTGGTGAGCAGTTCGGAGGCTGCGAACCTATCGGACCACTAAATCACCGCTCACGCGGTCTGCTTGAGAAACCGTTGCTCCCAGCGGCGGCGTTTTTCGACCGCGTCGCGGCCCTTGTCAGTCAGCGAGTACTCGTTGGTCCGTCCGTTCTTGCTCCCCTTGTTGACGAGGTCTTTGTCGACGAGCTCGTTCAGGTTCGTGTACACGCGACCCGTGAGCAGGTCACGCCCCTGTGTCTCTTCGAGTTCGGTCTTTATCGTCTGCCCAGACGAGTCGCTCATTCCTCGCACAACGAACAGTAAATCGCGTTGAATCGCGGTTAATTCGTGTACGCACATAGGAGATGCCACGAGCGCACCCTATATGAACTTCGGAGATAGTTGTGACCCTAAAGAGACCCTAGAACGGATGAAACGGTCGTTTCTCGGATTACACCCACCACAACGGACGTCGACCGTCCGAATAAACACATCATAAGCCGAAGCCGGTTCGGTCTCCCGAAGCGCGGTATCTCGCGGATTCGGGCGACTGCGCCAGCACGCCGCGACTGCCGACCGCCGGACGCCGCGCGATGACGGCCCTCCTCGGCCGCGGCCAGCCGGGAGCCAACTCGCCGTCGAGCGGTTTCTTACTCATCCCATAGTAAGGAACCCCGCAGCCTACTTGCGGAGTATGTTTGGAACGAGCGGCGTTCGAGGCCCCGTCGGCGAAGGCGTTACGGCGGAACTGACGCTCAGTATCGGCCGTGCCCTCGGTAGCGAGGTCTCCGGGCGCGTCGTCGTCGGCCGCGACGCGCGCGAAAGCGGGACGATGCTCGAACACGCATTCGTCGCCGGACTCATGGAGTGCGGAGCCGACGTAATCCGGCTCGGAACCCAACCGACGCCGTCTATCGCGCGCGCCGTCGAGTGGTTCGACGCCGACGCCGGCGCCGTCATCACCGCGTCGCACAACCCGCCGACCGACAACGGCGTGAAGCTCTGGGCCGCGTCCGGCCGGGCGTTCGATGCGGACCGGCGCGCCGCCATCGAGCGACGCATCGAAAACGAGGACTACCAGTTCGCCGCGTGGGACGGCGTGGGGTCCGAACGACGCCGGTGCGTGGAGGACCGCCACCGCGACGCGCTCACATCGAGCGTCGACCTCGACGACACCTGCTCCGTCGTCGTCGACATCGGAAACGGGACGGGACGGCTCACGGCGGACGCGCTCTCCGACCTCGGGTGTACGGTGTCGACGCTCAACGGCCAGCGCGACGGCCGGTTCCCCGCCCGTCCGAGCGAACCGACCGACGAGACGCTTCGGGGGCTCCAAGCCCACGTCGCCGCGACCGACGCGAGCCTCGGTATCGCCCACGACGGGGACGCGGACCGGATGATGGCCGTCGACGGCGACGGGAACTTCGTCGACGGCGACACGCTTCTCGCCCTGTTCGGGCGCGAGGCCGCGTCCGAGGGCGACCGAATCGCGGTTCCGGTGAACACGAGCCTCGCCGTCGACGACGCGGTTGCGACCGTCGGCGCGGACGCGGTCCGAACGCGCGTTGGAGACGTGTTCGTCGCCGAGAAGTGCGCCGAACCCGGCGTCGTCTTCGGCGGCGAGCCCTCCGGCGCGTGGATTTGGGCCGACGAGACGCCGTGTCCAGACGGCCCGCTCGCGGCGTGTAAGCTCGTGGAGTTCGTCTCGCGGCGCGGCCCGCTGGCAGACCTCGTAGACGGTGTCGACAGCTACCCGCTTCGCCGCGAGAGCGTCGAGACGACCGACAAAACGGGCGTCCTCGACCGCGTCGAGAGCGCTGTCCGCGAGGAGTACGACGACGTCGACATCGACGACCGCGACGGCCTTCGCGTCGAGACCGACGAAGGGTGGTTCCTCATCCGGGCGAGCGGAACGCAACCGCTCGTTCGGGTCACCGCCGAGGCGCGAACCGAAACGGCGACCGACCGACTGTTCGACGAGGCGCTGACCCTCGTCGAGTCCTGCGCCGACACCGTCCCCGCTTGAATCGGGGGGTCGGCCCTTGTAGGGGCTGGGCTCCGCGCAGCCGTTCGAAAAGAAACAACTTTGACAGTTCTGGGAGAAGGAGAGCCGTGCCCTCCCCAACCACGACGCGGCGACGACTCCTCGCGACCGGCGGAACACTGCTCACAGCGGCGCTTGGCGGTTGTTCACAGGCCCTCTCGGATTCGGAGACCGGCTCGCGGCAACTCGTCTTTTCGTTGTTCCCGTTCGATGGCTCGCTTCGAGAGCGGTACGTCGTGGACCTGGCCGAGACGCGACCTCCGTGGGACGAAGACGCGTTTAACACCACACTCAACGGCACGGAGTACACGACGCAGTCTCGTAGGCCGTTCCCCGCTCGGGGAGACGATACCCCGACCTACGCGCGGCGCAACGGGACGTACTACCACCTCGATGCGCTCGTCGTCGGTGAGGAGACTGTCACCCATCCGGTTCTCCGGTTGTTCGAAGTCGGCCGCACTGACAAGCTCGAACACGTCCCGGACCACGTCGCACATTCGTCGCTCCCCGAGGTCGACCAACAGGCGGTACAGGTCGCGTTCTTCGCCGCGCGAGCACGAGGCAACACCGGTGGCGTTCCGAACGGACTGGTCCAACGCGACGGTTACGTTTACCGGGACGACGACGCAGCGGGGGCGAGCGACCTCATCGGCGAACGCGGCGCGTCTCACGTCGAATATCGGGACATTATCTACGAAGTCGAACTCACCCGAGAGACGTTTCACGAAGCGGTCTATCGGGCCGACGTCGACCCCGTCGCCGAGTCTGCGGCCGAAATCGAGACGATTCTGCAGGCGGCGGTCCTCGACGCGCGGGTGACGCGAGAGGAACTCTCGCAGGCGGAGCGCGAGGTTCTCCGGCAAGCGACGGCCGAGCCGTACCGTGAGTCACACCCGTACTCGACCGCCTTCGAATCGCTCCTGAAAAAGCTCGGTCACTGGGTGTATCTCGATGGCAACGTCGAGAAAGACGCTGACGTCGACCCAGACCTCGAACGTCGGTTCCTCCGGTACGATGACCGCTACTTCAGTTACACACTCAGGTTCACCACCGAATGATGCGACCGGAGAGCCCGCTCTCACGGCCGAACACACAGTGAGTGGCGGCGCAGGGCGTTCAGTCAATCCCTCCGAGTAGTGCGCGCTTGAACTTCTGGGGGCGCATTCGCCTCGCGAACTGGTAACATACCGTAACGCGGCGAGGTTCGATACGGTCAGTTTTTGCGATAGTATAAAAAAGCTGAATATGTGAAGGCTGTGACTTTCTCGAATCCGTAACGTTCAGTGAAATGAACATAAATGGATACTCAATTCACCCGCCGTAACTTTCTCACCGCCTCCGGCGGACTCGCGCTACTTGGAACTATCGGGACTGGAAACGCGGCCGCGGCGTTCTCGCCGGGCGTCGTCGGGACCGCACCGTATCTCCGCGACAGACTCTACCCGACGATGGGCACCGACGAGGAGAACCCCACCCTCGTCGTCTACGTCAACTTCCTGTCGGACTCCTCGCAGTACTTCGTCCAGCACAACCTCGAAGACGTCGTCCGCGAGTACGTCCGGCAAGCCCGGCCCGACCGCGTTCGTCGTCGGCGGCGTCCACGGCGAGGAACCGCAGGGCTACCACGCCGCCGACCAACTCAGACACCTTCGCCCGACCGGCGGCAAACTCGTCGTCGTCCCCTACGCGAACGTGCCCGCAATCAGCATCGGCGCGCGGTACACCGAAGACGGCGACCTGAACCGCCAGTTCCCTACGGGGGCGAACCCCACGTCCCGGCTCGCGCGGGCGCTCTGGGACGAACTCCAGTCGCACGACCCCGACGTGGTCGTCGACCTCCACAGCTCCAGCGGCATCTACAAGTACGACGGGAAAGTCGGGCAGGCCGTCTTCCCGACCCGCGCGACCCCGATGAACGCGGTGAACGCCTGCGACTACGTCAACGAGCAGTACATCGACCTCTCGGAGTACCCGTCGCACTACGACTTCGACTGCGGCAACTCCCTCGACGGGTCTCGGCCGCTCTTTATCCACAAGGCGTACGGCGACCTGCACCTCCCCGGCTACCTCGTCGAGACGACCCGTAAGGGGACGACCCTCGAAGACGCCGTGACATGGGAAGTCGCCGTCGCCCGCGACCTGCTGTGGCAACACGGCGTCTATCACGGGTGAGCACTACGCCGCACCTAATCGCGTTGAACTCGCCGAAAAACGCCGACAACGACCCCTTATCTCGCGTATAATAAGGCCCGTCGTTCGACTACGGCGGGGTATGCAAGCTATCCTACTCGCGGCCGGGCGAGGCACACGCATGCGACCGCTGTCGAACGAAGTTCCCAAACCGATGCTGACCGTGGCCGGACAGCCGATCGTCGGTCACACCGCGGAGGCGGCGGTGGAGGCCGGTGCCGACGAACTCGTCATGGTCGTCGGCTACGGCCAAGAGACGGTGCGCGAGCACTTCGGCTCGTCGTACCGCGGCGTCCCGGTCTCCTACGTCGAACAGGACGAACAGCAGGGGACCGCGGACGCGGTCCGCGCCGCCGAAGAATACATCGACGGCGCGTTCGCCGTCCTCTACGGCGACAACCTCTACGACCCCGACGGCATCGACAGCCTGTTCGACGCGGCCCCGAGCATCGCGTCGATTCGCGTTCCGAACCCCGGCAACTACGGCGTGTTGAACGTCGCAGACGGCGCGGTGGCGGAAATCGTCGAGAAGCCCGATGCCCCCCGAAACGACCTCGTCAACGCCGGTGCGTACGTGTTCCCCGCGGAGGCCCGCGACATGTTGGACGTGCCGCTGAGCGAGCGCGGCGAGCGCGAACTCACCGACGTCCTCGACCGAGTCATCGACGAGTTCAACGTCTCGCCGGTGACGCTCGACCGCTGGATGGACGTGGGCCGGCCGTGGGAACTCCTCGAAGCGAACGAGTGGAAACTCAAGACGTTCGACCGCCGCATCGACGGCGACGTGAGCGACGACGCCACGGTGCAGGGCGACGTGGTCGTCGAAGCGGGCGCGACCGTCAGAGACGGCTCCGTCGTCGAGGGGCCCGCCTACGTCTCGAAGGGAGCGACGGTCGGGCCGAACGCGTACGTCCGCGGTTGCACGTTCGTCGGCCCCGGCGTTCACGTCGGCCACGCCGTCGAGATCAAAAACAGCGTGCTCCTCGCGGAGACGAACGTCGGCCACCTGTCGTACGTCGGCGACAGCGTCGTCGGCCGCCGCGTCAACTTCGGCGCGGGGACGAACGTCGCCAACCTCCGGCACGACGACGAAGACGTCTCCGTGACGGTCAAGGGCGACCGCGTCTCGACCGGCCGCCGAAAGTTCGGCGTGGTCGTCGGCGACGACGTGAAGACCGGGATCAACACGGCGCTCAACGCCGGTGTGACGCTCTCTGAAGGCGCTCAGACGGCTCCCGGAGAGACCGTGACGACCGACCGATAACGCGGCGACAGCGACGAGGCGACCTCCTTTTCGCACCTGTTGCGGCGTCTCGGTACAGTCCGAATCTCCCCGCACCGTCGCACGCTCTTGTCAGTCGTCGTCGGTGTCGAGGTGAGTCAGTACCGACAGCAGTCCGTGGCGGCGGAGAACGAGCGAGACGACATCGCGAGCACGAGCCGTCGGTCAGTCGGGGAGAAGAAGCGGAGACTCAGGAGTCGGTCAGCATCCGAACCGGCGGACACAACACGTCGTTGGGGGTGAGGATGCTGTCGTCGTCCGCGGCGTTCATCCACGTCGTGATGTCGTTGATTCGCAGCTTGACTCTGACCGGAAGCTCGTGGATGCTCGGGTAGCCGGGGAAGAGCTTGCGGTCGAGTTCGTTCCGGTCGTACTGCGCCTCCATGTCGGGCCACGGCGAACTGAACGGGGAGACGCCCGGCACTTTCCGCCGGAGGAACTTCTCGATTTGGTTCTTCCGGAACGAGTCGTGCGGTCTGTCCGGCGGGCGGTGGCGGAAGATGTCGGGGTTGAGTTTCCGCATCGCCGCCATCATCGTGTTCGTGTTGCGCTTTTCCGGCGGCGTCTTCAGGTGCCAGTCGATGAGTTCGGCGTCGGCGGCGACGAACGACTCGATGTAGTTGTCGGACAGCTCGAAGTGGAACGGGACCGACGGCTGGTTTTGGATGCCGATGAGTTCGATACTGTCGTAGACGTTGTCGTAGCGGTCCGACCACTTGTCGAGCTGCTCGTCGACGACGTCGTCGATGAACTCCATGCTCGTGTCGAACTCGTCGTAACACTCGGGGAAGACGTGATCGCACGCCGGGTGGTAGCCGAACTTCGACGACAGCACCTCGGCGGGGTCCGGGTCGGGGTCCAGCCCCTGCAACGGGAACCGATTACCGAACACGTCGACGACGTTCTGGGGGAGGAAGTGTCCGCGGAGGAACGTGTCGAAGAGCAGTCCGTGAAAGACGGTGTCGACGTCCATCTTTTCGTCACAGCCCGCGTGGTGGATGTGGACGGATTCGCGCGTTCCGAGGGAGTACTCGATGACGTCCTCGTCGACGTTGATGTAGTCGTCGTCGGGGACGAGGGTTTCGTGGTCAGCGCCGTACTGGTGGGCGATGTCTCGGGCGACTTCGACCTCCGGGTGGTCGGGCTCACCGAGCGTGTAACAGACGTCGATATCCGGATGCTGGGCCACGATCGCCCGCGAGTCGTAGCCGCCGCTCAAGAGGACCCCCTGCCTGCCCGGGAAGTTCGTCCGGCGGGCTATCGCCCGTTCGAGGCGCGCCGCGAGTTCGTCGACGTAGTCGAACTCGTCGGGGTCGGCGGGGTCGTAGACGAACCGAGAGAGCGACCCCGACTCGTCGGCGGTGAAGTAGCCGTCGAACGGGATGCAACTGAGTCGGCTGTACACCGTCCGGTCGTCGACGACGACGCCCATGTGGATGTATTCGAGGAGACCGCGGGTGTCGACTTCCAGATCGCGGGCCGCCGAGAGGACGCGTTGCGGGTTCGTACCGAACACCCGCCCGTCGGGCGTGTCGGTGTAGAAGCACTGCCACGTTCGGGCGGGGTCCGAGGCGACGATCGCGTCGCCGTCGAGTTCGACGAACACGAGGAACGACCCGTTGAGTTCGCCGAACGCGTCGGGCCCGACCTCGGCGTACCGCTCGAAGGCGTGCTCGGCCGCCGGGGCCGAAACGTCATCGGGCGAAAACGCCTCGCCCCAGACGATACAGCTCCCTCGTTCGTCTCGATACGTCGACGAGCGTCCCGGAAAGCCGAGCGCGGGGTCGCGGATGGCGACGGTTGCGCGCTCACCGTCGGCGACCCAGTCGAAGCTCGAACGAGACGCGAGCTCGTCGAAGGCTCCGTCGTCGTCGAGGACGCCAAACAGTTCTTTGTTCATTGTGGGTGGCTGGTTTCCGTGGGATTACTCGACCGTGACACTCTTGGCGAGGTTTCGAGGCTTGTCTATCTCGCGGTCCAACTCGGTCGCACAGTAGTACGAGAGGAGCTGTAACTGGACGTTCGCGAGGAGATTCGTACAGACGGGGTGCCTGTCGGGGACGTAGAGGTGCTCGTCCGCGGCGTCCATTATCTGGTGGTCCGACGGGCAGATGGCGACGATGGGCGCACCGCGGGTCTTCGCCTCCTTAGCGTTTGTCACCGTCTTGTCGCTGCCGTCGGTACAGACCGCGAAGACGGGAGTTCGGTCGGTGACGAGCGCCAGCGGGCCGTGTTTGAGTTCGCCGGAGGCGAACCCCTCAGCGTGCTCGTAGGTGATCTCCTTGAACTTGAGCGCGCCCTCCTTGGCAACCGAACAGCCGAGTCCGCGGCCGATGAAGAAGTACGCGTTCATGTCGAGGTACTCGCGGGCGAGTCGCTTGGCGTCGCTCGTCTGGAGCACCCGTTCGACGGCGTCGGGGAGGTCGGCCATGTCGGAGACGAGTCGGTCGAGGTTGTCCGCGGGGACGCCGGAATCGACGATATCCGAGAGGTGCTGGCTGAGGAGCGTGAGGACCGCGGCCTGCGACGAGAACGTCTTCGTGGCCGCGACGCCGATTTCGGGGCCGGCGCGGATGTAGACCGGTTCGTCCGCCTCGCGGGCGGCGGTCGACTGCACGACGTTCGTCACCGCGAGCGTCTCGACGCCCTCCTCGTTGACCTGTCGGAGCGCGCTGAGCGTGTCCGCCGTCTCGCCGCTCTGAGTGACCGCGATGAACAGCGTGTTGTCAGTCAGCGACCCCGTGGTCAGGTCGTACTCGCTCGCGCGAATCGCGCGCGCCGGAACGTCACAGCGGTTCAGGAGGCTCGCACCGAACAGCGCGGCGTGGTACGAGGTGCCGCATCCGACGAGTTGGACGGAGTCGACCTCCGAGAGGTCGGTCTCGATGTCGAGTTCGATTTCGCCCGACGCCGGGTCGAGACGCCCTTCGAGCGTCTTCTGGAGCGAGGTCGGCTGCGTGTGAATCTCCTTGAGCATGAAGTGGTCGAACTGCCCCTTGCCGGTCTCGTCGGGGTTCCAGTCGACCGTCTCGACTTCGCGCCGCACCGTCACGTCGTCCTCGTCGGTGATGTCGACGCCGTCGGCGCGGACCTCGACCGTGTCGCCGTCTTCGAGGTAGACGACGTTCTTCGTGTGGTCGAGGAACGCGGGCACGTCGCTCGCGAGGAAGTAGCTGTCCTCGTCGACGCCGAGGACGAGCGGCGACCCCTGTCGCGCGGCGTAGATGGAGTCGTTGCCGTCGATGACGACCGCGATGGCGTAGCTCCCTTCGAGCGTGTCGACCGCGTGCTGGAACGCCGCAAGCGGCTCGTTTCCGCGGTCGAGGTAGTAGCTGACGAGGTTCGGAATGACCTCGGTGTCGGTGTCGCTCGTGAACTCGTAGCCCTTCTCTTCGAGGGTGTCCTTGAGCGCCGCGTAGTTCTCGATGATGCCGTTGTGGACCGCGGCGACCTGGTTCGTCCGGTTCGTGTGCGGGTGCGCGTTCTCGTCGGTCGGCGGCCCGTGGGTGCTCCATCGCGTGTGTCCGATACCGAGCGTCGCGCTCGACTCGACCCCGTCGATGGTCTCTTTGAGGTCCGAAACCTGACCCGAGCACTTCCACACGTCCAGTCCCGAGCCGTTTTTCACCGCGATACCGGCGGAGTCGTAGCCGCGGTACTCCAGTTTTTCGAGCCCGGTGACGAGCGGGCTGATGGCCCGCCGTTCACCGACGTGAGCGATGATTCCGCACATGTTAGCGGTCCTCCGCGTGTCGGAAAACACGCGCCGTGCCGGTCGTCGTTGGCTGCGGACGGTTCAGAGCGGACGAGGTGGCGGCGTTCGGCTCCACCCGGTGTTGTTTGCTGTGTGTCATGGGTTGCGAGGTCGACAGCGAGTTGAGCTGCCCCTGGAACCATGATACGAAGAAGCGGCCATTACTATAGACGCGCTAAGGGACGGCTCCGATTTCGAAACCGACACAAACGCACCGTTGTCGTTCGGTTTTTCCGAAACGATGCGTTGACGGGCGAACGGCGGATTAGGCACCGAACAGTCCGCGGGACGGGCGGTGGCACGCTTTACACGGCCGATAATAATGCCGGTCACGTCCCGGGTGTACTGTATGGTTGACCGAGAGACAGACAGGCGAAGCATTCTCAAACTATCCGGCGTCGCGGCCATCGCCTCGCTGAGCGGTTGTGCGAGTTTCGCTCGGCAGGCGAACACCGGCGGGGAAACCACGACGGCGAGCCAATCGGGGGGACAGACGACCACGGCGCGGCCCGAGACGCAGACGGCGGAGGGCAACGAAACCGACGCGGACTCGTCCGACGAGATGAGTCCCTTGACGGTCTCCGACCCGTCGTTCGACCTTCCGACCGAGTCCCTCCCGTCGTTGCAGACCGACAACCGGTACCCGACTGTCGGGACGGCCGACACGACGGTGACGGTGTACGGGAACTGGAAGTGTCCGTACACCCAGGAGTTCGTCCAACAGCAGTTCGGCACGCTCATCGAAGACTACGTCGCGACCGGTGACCTCTCCGTCGAGTTCCGGAACGTGGCGTACATGGACGGCGAACCGTACCTCGGGCCGGACGCACCGCGCGCGAGCGAGGCCGGACTCGCCGTCTGGAACATCGACCCCGAGTCGTTCTGGACGTACTTCGCGTACGTCTTCGCCAACCAGCCGCAGGAGCGCTACGACTGGGCGACCACCGACAACCTCGTCCGAATCGCCGAGGAGGCGGACGTGAACGGCATCGACCAGATTCAGCGGGCGATTCGGTCGCGCGCGTACGCCCAGAGCGTCCAACTGTCCGCCGACAGCGCGGCCGAACTCGACATCACGACCGTGCCCCGAGTCGTCTCCGACGACGAGGTGACCGCGCCGACGGTCGACTTCGAAGCCACGAGAGAACAGCTGGAACGGGCCGCCGGCGGTTCGACGTTCGGTGAAACGACGACCGAGAGCGACGATTCGTTCGGCGGGAACTCGACGGAAAACGACACGTCGTTCGGAGAATCCACGACCGAAAGCGACACCGCCTTCGGGTCGTCGTCCGGCGGAAACGAGAGTGGCACGGCGAACAACAGTTCGACGACGTTCGGAAGCGACGAGACGACAGAATCGGACAGCGACGACGCGTTCTAGTTCTCCGCGACGCTGTCTGAGTGGTACTCTTCAGTTGTGGGCCGTCTGCACCGGCCGACTGCGGTGAGAGGTGCTGCTCACACCGCCACACGAGTCATTCGTCCAACATTTATTGTCCGTGCGACAATAGCATCGCTGTGGCCGAGTTCAAACACGTCTCAATCGGTGTTCTCGTCGGTATACTCGCAGGCGGCAGTTACTACGCGGACGGTCAGTGGGACCCGCAACTGATGTTCTGCCTTATCCTCACGTGGGGAGTCGCCGGTTGGCTACTGGTGCGAAATCGCCGTGCGCTCAGTAATATGCCAGCCCTCCACCAGATTCTGTTTGTCGGGTTGGTGTCTTTCGTACCCCTGTACAGCATTCACCCCGAACTACCGCTGGGAAGCCTTCGGACCGTTCTCGTACTCCACGCGACGGGGCTCATCGCTGCCGGCATCGGATTCGGCGCCGAGATAGGCGCGTCGTCTCGCAGAGAACAGCGTACGACGGCGACCAGCCCACTCGACGAGTAGGCATCACGGCCCGTCACGGAACCCATGACTAACCTCAACTACGACGAAGCGGCGGTCGCTCGTGAAGAGGCAAACTACCAGACGGGGACTGCTCGGGCACGTCGGGCGTTTGTCCACGAGCAGTTGAACCTGAAGTCCGGAGAATCGGTCCTCTCTATCGGCTGCGGCCCCGGGTTCGAACCGTCGGAACTTGCATCACAGACGAACGCATCCCGCGTTCTCGGAGTCGACTCCAACCCGACGATGCTCGCTGTTTCCCGGGATCGGTGTCCAGACGCTGTCTCACTCCTGCGCGGTGACGCGACGTCCATTCCGGTCGCAGACGGGTCCGTCGAGACGGCCGTGTCGGTACAGGTCTACGAGTACATCGACGATATCGATGCCGCCCTCTCCGAACTCCATCGCGTTCTCGATTCCGATGGGAGAGCGGTGATTTATGCAACCGACTGGGAATCGCTCGTCTGGCGCGTCCGGAACAGCGCGCGTTCGAACCGTGTCCTCTCCGCGTGGAACGAACACTGCTCACACCCACACTTGGGGTCGACCCTCGAACCGAAACTCCGAGCCGCCTCGTTCGACGTGACGGATATCGTTCCCTATACGCTCCTGCTTACGGAACTCGGACAGGATTCGTTTGCATACTATCTGCTGGCGTCTATCCGAGAGTTTGTCACACCTCGGCTCGGAGCGGAAGTCGCGCGTCAGTGGGCCGAAGACGTCCGAACTCGTGACCGGAGGAGTGAGTCGTTTTTCTCTCTCACGCAGTTCTGTTATCTCGTCGAGCCGGTGGACGAGTGACGCAACAGACGGGTCGGTCCGTAAGTCGCCTGCATCGACCACACAACGCAAAAAACAACGACCGCGGCAGAGCGGTCAGTTAGCGCCCGGGAGCGAACAGATGGTGACTTCGCCGTTCGCGTAGACGTAGTTGGTCGTCGGCGGACAGACCTCGGTCTTCGACGGGTCGAGGTTCGTGGCCGTGTCCTGTTCGTTCGGGAAGTACGAGGCGCTCTGTGACTGGTACTCCCGGTAGGCCGTTATCCCCTGTGGCACCGGTCTGCCGTCTTCCACCGGTAAGGGCTCGGCCGGATACGCGTCCGTTCGCTCCCACACCGTCCCGTACGGCAGGTCGGTGTAGAGTTCACCGCCCTGTTGGGACGAGCGGGCCGAGCCGTACGTGTCGATGGCGGCGAGTTCCTGTTCGGTGTACGAGAGCCGCTCGTGTTGGTTCGGGAACACCGGGCTGTCCATCGCGCCGTCGTTCGACATTATCATCACGTTCGGGTAGACGAGCACGAACAAAAGCAGGATGACGCCGACCACCTTGAAGGTGGTCCGGTTGGCGAGGTGTCGGAACCCGAGGACGCCGATGATGGCGAGGAGGGCGTAGAGGTACGCGAACCAGCGACCGGGGACGAAGCTCTCGATGCCGACGAGCGGCAGTCCGAGCACGACGAACAGCATCGCCACGATAGCGCCGACGAACGTGTACGTCGTCTGCGTCGCCCGCGAGCGGTTGAGCACGGTGAGACAGCCGATGAGACCCGCGAAGACGAGCAGGAGGAACCCGGCTTCGGTGACGTACGTCGAGAGTTGCGAGAGGAACGTCTGTCCGGCCGAACCGGCCGCACCGGACGCGCCGGCCGACCCGCCGCTTCCACCCACGCCTTGGAGGAAGCCGGCGTTGAACAGGTTCACGATGAGGTAGTTGATGACCGTTTCGAGGAAGGTGTCGCCCTGGTACGGCGTCAGCGACCAGGTGAACACGATGAGCCCGAGGTTGAACCCGACGAGCCCCGCGAGGTTCACGGGGTTGGACCCGCCGCTGGAAAACGAAAGCGGGTCCGGGTCCTCGGTGAAGAAGTCGAACCGGAGCAGCACCTGCGCGGCGAACCCCGCGAAGAGGACCACCAACATGATGAACGACGACACTTGGTGGGTGAGGATGACGGCGGTGCTGAACAGGACGAGGAGGCCGAAGTCGCGCCACCGCTCGCTCGCGTGCGTGATCCGCACGAGGCAGTACAGACACGCGAGGAAAAACAGCAGCCCGAGGCTCGTCGGGATGAGGTGGATGCCCCAGCGGATGACCTGGTCGCCCATCGCGTACAGCGCGCCGGCAGTGAGCGCCCAGCGAAGCGGCACGAGGAGTCGAGCCGTCCCGTAGACCAAAAGCGGCACGAGCGGCATCACGACGCCGACCGAGAGGTACAGCGCGTTCCGAAGCGACAGGCCGAGGAGGTGCGTCGACGCCGCCGTGAGGAGGTGGAAAAGCGGCGACGCGTAGTACTTGACCTCGCTGATTGCCGACAGCGAATCGGCCTGCAGGATCATCTGGACGAACGTCGTGTGCGACCAGATGTCGATGCCGATGTACCCCGGCGCAGTGTAGAGCGCGGCGAACCGAACGACAAACGAGTACACGATAATCTCCGCGAGGAAGACGCTCGGACGCAGTTCGCTGTCCGGCGCGAGCAGTATCTGCCCGAGCAGTAGCGTGCCGACGACGCCGCCGAGGTCCATGAAGAGGACGCTCCGTTCGCCCTGAATGACCGCGAGCACGACCATCCCCGCGAGGCCGAGGAAGACGCCGGCCGAGATGAGCCGAACGAGCGACGGCGCGAGCGTCGGGAGCCCCTCCGTGGTTCCCCTCCCGCGGGCGGCCGCGAGATAGAGGAGGCAACCGACGCCGAGGATAATCGGGAGCGTCACGATGAAGATCTGCGACGAGAGGAATCGCAGCGGGAACAACGCGAGCGCGAGCACGACTCCGAGACCCGCTGCGAGCACGTCGAGTTCGGCTCGTCGCAATCGGCCGTATATTGATGAGAGCATCGTTATGTATGGTGAGAGTTGAGTTTCGAACTGGGTCCGTCAGATCGTGGTCGGGTCTTTATCGGGGCCGTAAAACACGTCTTGCCAGTCGCGGGTCACGTGCGTTCCCCACTCGATGTCAAGTTCGGGGAGCTCCTGTCCCATCGCGTACTGCACGCTGAGCGCGGGGATGTTGGCACCCGCACCGACCGAAGCGGTGACGGACGGGGAGAGTCGCGGATGGATATCGACGAGTTTCGGCCTGCCGGCGGCGGTGTATTTGAACCGGAACGTGACGTTGTACTCCAACCCGAAGACCGAACAGAGCTCGCGGGTGTCTTGCAGGAGTTCCGGGTTCTCTTCGACGGTTCCGACGAACGAGGCGTCGTCGCAGGCCTCGTTGTGAGACCGGGAGACGAGAATCGGCGTCTCGTCGTCGCGGACGAGCGCGTCCACGGTGTACTCCTCGCCGGGTAGGAACTCCATCACGACGAGTTCGGGGAACTGGACCGTCTCTTGGAGGACGGGCAGCACGTCGCCCAACGTCGTGACGGTGCTGTTCGGTTTCTGGTTCAACAGCGCGTTGAACCGGTCCATGTCCGGGTCGAGGACGCGAAAGCAGCGCATGTCGGTGCTCACGGGGGGTTTGAAACAGACGCGGCGGTTGGGGTAGCCGAGCGCGTGCACCGCGTCGAGGAACTCGTCGTACGTGGAGACGCGGTAGAACTCGGGTGCCACCGGGTGGGCCTGCTTGACGAGTTCGTCGTACAGTCGCCCTTTGTCTCTGGCAACCGACAGCGCCTGCGGCGAGAGGGCCATCACTTCGATACCCTCGCTCTCGAAGACGGGCTTCGCTTCGGAGAGGGGGCCGACCTCCGCCGCGTTGAGTGGGAGGATTACGTCGGCGTCTTCGCGGCGAGCGACCGCCAGCAGGTCGGAGACGAACGCGTCGGTGTCGGCAGCGGGAACCGTCTCCGCCGTGTCGACGAGGGTGAAGCCGTAGGCGTCCGGGTCCGTGTCGACGCCGACGATGTGCGCGTCGAACGCGTCGGCCCGGCGAATCGCCTTGATGATACCCGAAGCGCCGACGGCACCGGCGCCGGTCACCAGCACGGTCACATCACCGTCTCGGCTTGACGGTCGGACTGTATCCAGCAGTGTCATCGAGACGAGACAGACACCAAGGGCCCCTTATTATATAGCAGATAAAAGGCGTGAAGCGCCGAAAATCGACGTGTCGCTCGGAGTCGACTCGGCCGGCGAACGGGCGTGAAACGCGCGTTCGAAAAACTATTTCTCGGTCGCCAGCACCCGCTCGACGATGACGTCCGTCGCGTCGACGTTCTCTTCGAGAAGTCGCCGTCGGCGCGCCTCCCAATCGGCGTCGGTCGACCGGAGGATGTCGACCGCCTGATTCGCGGCGCGTTCGTTCCGCCGCTCGCCGTGGTAGCCGAACAGCAGGTCGAAGGAGGCGAGGTCGCGCATGAGTCCGGGATTCGCGCTGTGGACGTAGACGGTCGGCGTCCCGAGCACGGCGCTTTCCGAGGCCATCGTCCCGCTCTCGCCGACGAAGAGGTCGGCGTACGCGAGCACGTGGTGGATGAGATGCGGGTCGATGGTGATGGCGTAGTCCGCCAACGCGGGCGGAAGGGAATCGCCCTCCGCGGAGATGAGGACGGTCGCGCCCGCGTCTTCGAGGCGACTGACGAGGCCGGTGAGTCCGTCGAGACCCTCGTCGCCGACGTCGTGTGCCGCGCCCCAACTGACCAGACGGACGACCGCGTACGTGTCGTCGGCGTCGACCGGGAGGCCGTCGAGCGCCGCCGGGTCGGGGTCGAACCGGTCGGGATGGAGGTACGCCAGTTCGTGGTAACTCGGGTATCGGTAGTGGTTCGACCCGGCGTCGTCGCGGTAGCATTTCGGCGTCGCCACCTCGTCGGCGAAGGGGAACGTCAGCGCGTTCGAGAGCGTCGCGTGCTCCGTGTCGGTGAAGACGACGCAGTCGGCACCGACGAGCTTCGCGACGTGTGCGGCCTCGAACCCCCCGATGGAGGCGACGACGTCCGGGTCGATGTCCCTCGCGGCGCGGAAGAGCCGATACTCGATGCCGAGCGTCGACAGCGCGACGCCGACCAGCGAGTCGCCGCGGGAGCCAACCACCTCGTAGTCGATTTCGTACTCGTCGAGGAGGTCCAAGGCGACGTCCTTGTCGAGGGCGCGGACGTACACCTCGTGGCCGCGAGCCTCGAACTCGTCGATGGCGTGTTTGAAGAAGTGGACGTGCGCGGGGTGCTGAATCGTGATGAGGATGTCCATCGTCGGTGTCTCAGAGCTGCGCGTAGTGGAAGCCGCGCTCGTCGGCCTCGTCGGCGTCGAACACGTCGGCCACGTCTATCATGACCGGGTCGGACCCGAGTTCGGCGGCCATCTCGCCGAGGTCGTAGCCGGTGAACTCCTCGTGGCCGGTCGCCACGACGACGCCGTCGTAGGCGTCGAAGTCGACCGACTCGACCACGTCGATGCCGAAGACCTCCCGCGACTCGTCGGGGTCGGCGTGGGGGTCGTAGCCCACGCAGTCGACGTGGAACTCGTCGAGTTTCTCTATCATCGTGCTCACGTCCGAGCTCCGGATGTCGCCGACGCCCGGCTTGTAGGCGAGTCCGAGGACGAGCAGCCGCGTGTCCTGGAGGACGCGGCCCGACTCGTTGATGGTCTTGACCGCCTTGCGGGCGGCGTGAACCGGGACGTACTCGTTGATTTCGCGCGCCTGCAACACGAGCTTCGGCGAGAAGCCCTCGCGCTTGGAGCGGTAGGTGAGGTAGAACGGGTCGACGGGGATGCAGTGGCCGCCGACGAAGCCCGGGGAGTAGCCGTCGTGGAAGTTCCACTTCGTCCCCGCGGCTTCGAGGACGTCCTTGGTCGTGAGTCCCATGTGGTCGCACGCGATGGCCAGTTCGTTGACGAGCGCGATGTTCATGTCGCGCTGGACGTTCTCGATGACCTTCGACGCCTCCGCCGTCTCGATGTCGGGCGCGCGGTGGATACCGGCGTCGACGATGCTCCCGTAGAGGTCGGCGAGGCGCTCGCGGACGTCCTCGGAGTTGGCTCCGACCACTTTGACCACGTCCTTGACGCTCCGCCCGGTGTCGCCGGGCGACGCGCGCTCGGGCGAGTAGCCGACGAACACGTCTTCGCCGACGGTGAAACCGGACTCGGCTTCGAGCGCGGGCACGAGGACGGACTCGGTCGCGCCGGGGTAGACGGTGGATTCGAGGACGACGGTCGTCCCCGGCGAGACGTGCCGGCCGATGGTCTCGGCCGCCGACTCGACGAACCGGAGGTCGGGGTTCTCCATGCTGTCGACCGGCGTGGGGACCGTCACGACGACGAAGTCCGCGTCCGAGATGTGCGTCGCGTCCGTCGTGAACAGCACGTCGGAGGCGGCGACGCCCTCGTCGGTCACGTCTCCGGTCGGGTCCGTCCCCGCCGAGAGCGTCGAGACCTTGTCGGGGTCGACGTCGTAGCCGATGACCGACTTCCCGGCGCGGTCGAACTCGATGGCCAACGGCAGGCCGACGTAGCCGAGGCCGACGACGCAGACGGTGTCAGTCATGGAGTCCGATTCCCTCGTAATCGACGCGTTCGTCGTCTCGATACTCCGTCGCGGCCTGTCGACCGTCGACGAAGACGACCGGGCGGTCGCCGTCAGAGAAGGCGGGCACGTCGAGATGTTCGAACGACTCGTGGGCCGTCACGAGCACGATGGCGTCCGGGGACAGGTCGTCGTTCGTGACGCCGCGGATGATAGTCGCACCCGCGGCCTCGAAGACGTCGGTGTCGTCGAGGATGGGGTCGGTGGCGACCACGTCGGCACCGGCGGCGTCGAGGTGTTCGATGACGGGGAGCGCCGGCGTCTTTCGAATCTCCTTGACGCCCGCTCGGTACGTGAGGCCGAGGACGAGAACGGTCGCGTCTTCGGGGGCGACGCCCCGTGCGTCCAGTCGGTCGAGCGCCGTCTGCGCGGTGACGTGCGGCATCTCGTCGTTGACGGCGCGAGCGGTCTCCATGAGCGGCGACGCCGTCTCGAACTCGTTGATGAGGAACTGCGGGTAGTACGGGATACAGTGGCCGCCGACGCCCGCGCCGGGCGTGTGTATTTCGCAGAACGGTTGGGTGTTGGCCACGTCGATTGCCTCGGTCACGTCGACTTCGAACTCGTCGGCGTGGGTCGCCAGTTCGTTGGCGAGCGCGATGTTCACGTCGCGGTAGACGCCCTCGAACACCTTGACCGCCTCCGCGGTCGTCGTGTCCGAGACGGTGATGACCTCGTTCGACGATATCTGGTCGTAGATGAGCGACGCGGCGCGGGCGCTCTCGTCGTCGGCCCCGCCGACGACCTTCGGGTAGGCCCCGCGGATGTCCTTCAGGGCCCGTCCCGAGGAGGTCCGCTCCGGGCAGAACGCGAGCCCGAACTCGCCGAGCGAGAGGCCGCTTTCGGATTCGAGAAGCGGGAGGAGCGCGTCTCGGCAGGAGCGCGGCGGGAGCGTCGACTCGAAGACGACGAGGTCGCCCTCGTCGAGACCCCGCCCGATGTCGCCCGCGACGGCCTCGATGACCGAGAGGTCCGGGCGACCCCCGTCGTCGACGAGCGTCGGGACGATGACCACGTGCACGCTCGCCTCGGCCGCGACTTCCCGCGGTTCCGTGTTCGCGACGAGCGCGCCGTCCTCGACGAGTCGTTCGACCAGTTCGTCGAGCCCGGGTTCGCCGACGATGTGGTTCCGCCCGGCGTTTATCTCGCGGACGACCTCGGTGTCGATGTCCGCGCCGGTGACGTTTCCGGTGGTCTCGGCGTAGACGGACGCGAGGGGTAGTCCCATCTTGCCGAGACCGTAGACGCCGACGGGCACGTCGCCGGAGGTGAACGCGTCTCTCTGTTCGTCTTCGGGACGGTCGGAGCCGTAGATGGTCGTGACTGAAGATTGTGTGCTCATATCGAGTTCGCTCCCTGTAGCTTCGCCGGGAGTGGGCGGTGTTCGGCGGGCGTTCCGACCGCGAGCGTCTCTGCGGGGACGTCCTCGGTGACGGTCGCGCCGGCGGCGACGAACGCGTTCTCGCCGACGGTCACGTCGGGGAGGATAGTCGCGTTCCCGCCGACCGAGACCCCGTCTTCGAGCGTCGGGCCGGTCATCTCGACGTCCTGCCGGACGGGGTACGGGTCGTTGGTGAGCACCGCGCCCGGTCCGACGAACACGTCGTCGCCGATGTGCGTGTGGGTCGGAACGTAGACGCGGGTCTGGAGGCTCACGTTGGACCCGATGGTGGAGGTGCCGTCGATGACGGTGTTGGTCCCGACGACGACGTTGTCGCCGATTCGGGTGTCCTCTCGGACGAGCGCGTCGTGGCCGGTGACGAAGCCGTCGCCGATAGTCACGTCGCTGTAGACGATGGTCCCCGAGCGGATTCGGGCGTCGTCGCCGACGATCGTCTGCCGGGAGTCCTCGCCGGCGGAGTACCCGAGGGTGACGTCGTCGTCTATCTCGCAGTTGGTGCCCGTGACGTACAAGTTCATGCCTGTGCCGAATCGCCAGACGTCTCGTCCTCTTCGGGGAGCGACCCGCCGCTTCCCGACCGGAGGGTGGTTACGAGCACGAACAGTGCGACGAGCGCCGCGAGGAGTTTGGTTTTGGTGCGCATTGTTGGTCACGCCGCGGGCCGTCGTGGCCCGCGATTCGAAACGGAGGTCACGCGAAGCGGCCATTATTATCGGGACGGTAAGCCCGTAGACGGCCGCAGACGGGCGAACGCGAGTCGGTCCCACCGTGCGAACCCTCACCAATCGAAGCCGCGATTCCTCGATTTTTCGGAGCATCACCCCGGAACGCTGCCGTCGGCGCGTTCGGTCATTCGCCCTTATCAGACCGCTAAGCCGCTCTTTCGCCCAATTTCGAGCGTGAACGGTCGCGGCCATTTTTCAACACGGACGGTCAAGGCGCGGGTGATGAAGTCGTCTACCCGTCACTGGACGCTCGACTTACTCCTCGTCGTCGCGGGCGCGATCGCCGCGCTCGCGGCGGTCATGCTCGGTCTCTCCGGGTCGGTCGTCCGGAGCCTGTTCGTCGTGCCGCTCATCGTTCTGTACCCGGGGTACGCGGTCCTCGCCGCCGTGTTCCCGGAGCGGCGGTCGGACGTCGAGTCCGACACCATGAGCGACGAGTCGGCGCTCACCCGACCGACGCGACACACCGCCGGACTGCTCTACTCCGTTCGGCTGGCCCTCTCGTCGGCGTTGAGCCTCGCGCTCGTCGCCGCGGTCGCGCTCGTCGCCAACGTCGCCGGGCGGGGGTTCGACGCGACCCTCGTCGCGCTCGGCGTGTTCGGCGTGACGATACTGTTCACCGCCGTCGCCATCGTCCGGCGCATGCTCCTCCCCTCGGACGCGCGGGCCGGTGCCCCGCCGCTGAGTACCGTTCTCGGGAGCGTGGCGTCGACCACCGGAGCGGTCACGTCCCCGCTTTCGTCCGAGTCGCGGAGTTCGCCAGTCTCGCTCGCCGTCAACCTCCTCGTCGTCGTGAGCGTCGTCGCGTTCCTCAGCAGCGTCGGGTTCGCGATGGTCGAGACGCAGACGCCCGAGTCGGACTTCACCGAGGCGTACCTCGTGACCCAGAACGAATCGGGGTACGCGGCCAGCGGCTACCCCCAGCAACTCAGTCGCGGAGAGCAGGTCCCGGTGACGCTGGCGCTGGAGAACCACGAGCACGAATCGACGACGTACACGGTCGTCACGAAGCTCCAACGGCTCGACAGAACGGCGAACGGGACGCGGGTGACCGAGGAACGCGAACTCGACCGAACGCGGCAGTCGGTCGAGGACAACCAGACCGCCTACGTCCAACAGGACGTGCGGCCGACGATGTCCGGTGAATCGCTGCGACTCGTCTACCACGTCTACAGAGGCGACGCCCCCGACGATGCGAACCGCGAGAACGCGTATCGGACCGTCCAACTGGTCGTTTCGGTCGGCGGTGGTGAAGACGCCACTGCGCAACTCAGCCGGCCCGATTCGACCGGAGGGGCGAGCGCCTGATGTGGCCGTGGGAGCATCTCGTCTTCGGCTACGTGCTGTTTTCCCTCGTGAACCGCGCCGCGTGGGACCCGCCGATCAGCGACGAGGCCGGCGTGGCCGTCGCGCTGATGACGCAGGTCCCGGACCTCGTCGACAAGCCGCTTTCGTGGTCGTTCGGCGTCGTCACGACGGGGTACGGCCCGGCGCACTCGGTCCTCGTCGGCGCACCGCTCGTCGCGCTGCTCGCGGGGGCGCTGTGGACGCGGAACAGGGCGAAACTCGCGCTCGCCGCGGTCGTCGGCTACGGGTCGCACCTCGTCGGCGACCTGCTCGCCCTCCGGGCGAACGGGCCGAACGCCGGGCGGTTGCTCTGGCCGCTCGCGCCGCGGGAACCCTACTCGAACGACCTCGGCTTCGTCCAGCGGTTCTCGGAGTACTTCCAGACGTTCCTCTATCAGGTGATGCGCCCCGAGAATACGGAGCTCGTCGTCGGCTACGTGGCCGTCTTCGGAGCGGTCGTCCTGCTGTGGGTGCTCGACGGGACGCCGGGGGTTCGGTGGGTTCGCCGCGCCGCCGACCGAGAACTCTGAGCGGGCCGCTCCGTCACTGGTCCAGCCCGCAGAGAATTTTAGAAACAACACCATAATTTAATTGATTGTCTGACATTCACCCATAGAACAGACATTCAGTTTGAATAATATGAAAAACGTTGAAAATACTCAATAGACAGAAGCAGAGACACTCTCGCGATGCGGAATCAAAGCGCAGAAGAGCGCAAAAGGACGGTATCTCGAAGGAACGTATTGAAGGGAATCGGCGGGGCGGCCGCGGCCGTCTCGTTCGCCGGGACGGCGTCGGCCGACGACGATTGGTACAACGTCGTCGACGAGGGAGCGGACCCGACGGGCCAGGAGTCTATCAATCCGATTTTGGACGATATTCGGTGCGACGACGGGACGGTGCTGTATTTCCCGGAGGGCGAGTATCTCATGGACGACGTCTTCCGGCACGTCGGTTTTCGAGGGTTCGAACTGCGGGGGGATAACGCGACTATCGTCCCGGCCGCCGACTACGACGGCAAGTGGCTGTTCAAGTTAGGAACGTTCGACCAACCGGGCGAGGACCTCGTCGTCGAGGGATTCGAGTTCGACTTCACGGCGGACAACACCGGCCTTCGCGTCGTCCAAGCGCAGGTCAGAGACGACCTTCTCGCGCGGAACCTCTCCGTCGTCGGGCAGCACGACAGCGGGAAGTACGGTCCGTTCGCGTTCGACGTCACCGACTCGTCGGGTATCGGGACCGTCCAGAACATCAGGATTCCCGACGGCGGCGAGTTCTCGGACAACACCCCGGGCGACATCGACGTGGGGCCGACGGGTATCATCGTCTCGCCGTACCACAACGGGAAGCTCTGGGTGCGCGACTGCGAGGTCTGTGCGTGGCCAGACAACGGTCTGTACTGTTCGACCGAGGGCGGCCGCGTCGTCGTCGACGGCGGCGTGTTCAAGAACAGCAACATCGCCAACATTCGGCTCTCGGGCGATTACAGCTCGATTCACGGCGCGACCGTCATCGTCGACGAGCGCCGGGACAACGACACGAACCAGCGGGGCATCCGACTCGACGGCGGCGCGTACAACTGGATAGACGACACCGTCGTCCGAATCGACGAGCCGAACGGACGGGCCATCAGCGTCCAGAACGACGTCGAATGGGCGCGGATTCAGAACGCCAGCGTCATCGTCAACGGGAGCGTGCCGACGAAGGCCGTCACCGTCTCGTCGGGCGCGGGGAAAGTCGACATCCTCAACACCGACATCGAGTTCAACACCAGCGGCCACGCGCTCGTCGTCAACGGGCCGAGCAGTGCCGACGCCGACCCGGTGTACGTCCTCAAGTCGAACGTCGGGGGCTCCGGCGATGGGTCGACCGGCCGACACGCGGTTCGACTCGAACGGGGCAACTGCACGCTCGACCGCTTCGACGTCGAACAGACCGGCGGCGACTACCGCCGCGCGGTCAAGGTGCTCGGCGACGGTAGCACGTTCATCTGGGGCGACTACGACACGGGTCACATCCCGCTCGTCAACGACGCCGACGGAACGACGTTCCACGGCGTCACCTCGCAGTCACACGACGGCTACGAGGGGATGAAGGTCATCGACGGGTCGAGCGGCGTCGAAGTCACCGAGTCTGCGATTCACAACGGCGTCTGGGAGTACGGCGACGTCGACGTCACGTACGACGGGAACTGGTTCTGAGCCGCGCCGGTCGGCACCCGCGTCGACTCCGCGACGCTCCGCACCCGGCCGGGGTTACTGCGACAGCGTCGCTTCGATGAGTCGGGAGATGGCTCGGCGAATCCGCTGTGAGACGCCCGACTTGGAGATGCCGAGGATGGTCGCCAACTCGCCCTGCGAGGACCCCCGCGGCACCTCGAAATAGCCGTTCTCGTGGGCGACGAGGAGCGCCTTGCGCTGTCCCGGGAGGAGCGCCGTCTCGGAGCCGACGTCGGTGTCGCGGGCGACGTGGAGGCGCTTGACGCGAAACGAGATATCGTTGTCGTGGTAGTGTTCTTGCACCCGGTGAAGCGTCGAGTGAGCGGGGAGGTGCATCTGGATGTACCACTTGCTGTTTTCGTGACGGACGGAGATGACCCGGACGCCCATCTCCGTCGAGGACGGGGGAATCAGTTGGACGCCGCTGCCGAAGAGGACGCGAAACCGGCGGTCGGAGCCGACGGAACCGAGGAAGTCCGCCTCTATCACGGTCGGGTCGACGACGAGAGACGCCGCGACCGAATCGACGGCACCCTGTTCGACGACGACGAACGCGCAGTCCCAGCCGAGCCCCTCGGTCGGTTGGAATTCGAGTTCGACCGGCCCCTGATGTCCCGCGACGAACGACGAGAGAATCAGTCTCGGGTCGTCGAGAGTAATCTCCAGATAGATCGGTCGAGCGTCGTCTCCACTACGGTCCTCGTGCATCGCCTGTTGTTCGACAATCGGTACGGGTTATTATGCAGGTGGTAAGCGCCCGTGGCCGCGTCTCGGCGGCTCCGCTCCCGTACCTGTCGGCGGGCTGTGAACAACTACGATGCCCATAATAACGACGCCGAGACGCCCACGGTTCGATAGGACTCCAATGTACAAAGACAACTCAATCGCCGTCGTCGTGCCGGCCTACAACGAAGAGGGCTACGTCGGGGAGGTAATCGACACGCTCCCCTCGTTCGTCGACGTGGCCTACGTCGTCGACGACGGGTCGACAGACGGGACGTGGGACGAAATCGTGACGCACGCCGACGCGTTCAACGAGGACCACACCCCCGAAGCGTCGGCGTACGACGACGTGGTCGTCCCGATTCAACACGACGAGAACCGCGGGGTCGGCGGCGCGCTCAAGACCGGCTACCTCCGCGCGCTCGAAGACGAAGTCGACATCACGGCCGTCCTCGGCGGCGACGGGCAGATGAACCCCAACGAGCTGGCGAAGTATCTCGACCCCATCGCGGAGGGCGACGCGGACTACGCGAAGGGCAACCGATTCATGGAGCAGGCGGACCTCGACGCCATGCCGGGGTACCGCCTCGTCGGCAACTCCATCCTGTCGTACCTGACGAAGTTCGCCAGCGGCTACTGGAAGACGATGGACCCGCAGAACGGCTACACCGCGATTTCCCACGAGGCGTTGAAGCAGGCCGACATCGAGAACATGTACGAGTACTACGGCTACTGCAACGACCTGCTCGTCAAACTCAACGCCGAGAACCTCCGCGTCGCGGACATCGCCTGCTCCGCGGAGTACCTCTACGACGACGACTGGAAGAGCCACATCGACTACGGCGAGTACGTCCCGCGCGTCTCGGGCATGCTCCTCCGGAACTACTTCTGGCGGCTGAAAAACAAGTACATGCTCCGCGACTTCCACCCGCTCGCGGCGTTCTACTACCTTGGAACCGCTATCGCGGGCGTCGCAGCCATCGGTCTCATCGGCTCGGGGCTGGCGCGAAACGGCGACGGCGACGACGACGGCGACGCGCCCGGCCTCGGGAGTTGGGCGATCGGTCTCCTCTTCGGCATCACGTTTCTGCTGTTCGGCACGGTCCTCGACCACAACGACAACGAAGCGCTCGAAATTCGGGTCGACGACGACACCTACGACACCGAGATTCCGAGCGAATAAGCGGGTCGACGCGGGAACCGGAGGCCGACGAGGTTCGCGGAACGAACTTAAAGGCTGGACATGTGAAGCCGAGGACGTTCGGTAAGATACAACGTTCTCGGTTGTATGAGATTCACGAAATCTGACGATACCGACGCGAATGACTCCCGTGGTCCGAAGTTCACGCGGCGCTCGTATCTCCTCGGAGCCGTCGGAACCCTCGCGGCCGGAAGCTACCTGTCACACCCCGTCAACAGCGTCGAGGCGAACGCGATGAGCGTCGACGTCCCGCAGGCGTATCTCGACCGGTTCTCGAACGTCGTCAACGTCGTCGACGCGGGGGCCGACCCGAAGGGCACAGAACCCATCGACGACGTGCTCTCGCGGAACGTGGCGGACGACACGCTCCTCGTCTTCCCGTCGGGGCGGTACCTGATGAACAGGCAACTCCGGAAGACGTCGTTCGACAACCTCGGGTTCTACGGGCCGGACGCGACGCTCACCCACGGCCGAATCGACGCCATCGACAACAACGTCGTCACCGAAGGGGAGTTCACCGGTGCGGCCCGGTTCTTCCGTCTCGGCGTCATCTACGCCCCCGGGAAGGACCTGCTCTTCGAGGGGTTCACGTTCGACTTCACCGCCCCGCAGACCGGGATTCGGGCGGTCGAGGCCTACGTCACCGACGGCCTCGAAGTCCGCGACATCACCGTCGCGGGCGAACACGACACCGGCACCTTCGGGCCGGCGCTGTTCAGCGTGACTACGGCCAACGGAACCGGCACCGTCGAGCGGTTCAGCGCCCCCGACGGCGCGGCCTTCACCGAAGACACCATCGGCGACATCAACCTCGGACCCACCGGGATGCTCATCGACCCGAACAGCGCGGGGACGCTCCGCATCGTCGACTGCGAACTCGGTCGGTTCCCGGACAACGGACTCTACGTCTCGGGCGCGAAGGGCGTCGTCCACGTGGAGGGCGGGACGTACAAGAACAGCACCGTCTCCTCGATTCGGCTCAAGGGGTACGGCAGCAGCGTCCGCGACGCGACGGTCGTCATCGACGACCTCGTCCCCGGCATCAGCCAGCGCGGAATCCGCCTCGACGACGGGGCCGACCTCCGAATCGAGAACACGAGGATCGAAGTCACCGGCTCCGCGGAGAACGCGATTCGCGTCCTCGACAACGCACAGACCGCGGTCATCGAGAACTGTAGCATCGTCCTCTACGACGACGAGGGCTGTGCGCGCGGCATTCAGGTGACTCCCGGCGCGGGCCGCGTCGAGGTCCTCGACACGACAATCGACATCCAGGGGTCGAACTTCGCGATCTACCTGCAGGGCGAAAACGCCCCGGAGGACCCGATGACGCTCGTCAAGAACGTCACCATCACCGGTTCGGCACCGGGCGACGGCCAGCGCGAGGCGATTCGCGTCGAGCGCGCGAACGCCCGGTTCGAGAACCTGACCGTCCACCAACCCGGCGAGAGCTACCGGCGCTGCGCCGAGATTCTCGCGGACGACGCCCTGTTCGTCGGCGGGACCTACGAGTCGACGCACCACCCCTTCATCAACAAGGGCAACCGGACGCGCTTCGACGAGATCACCGCGCGGTCCCTCGGCGGCCGACAGGCCCTGAAGCTGTACTCTCAGGGGACCGACGTGGTCGTGACGGACTCGGTGCTCCACGGCGGCTACATCGACGGCGGCGCGGAGGGCTTCGTCGTCGACAACACCGAGCTGCCGCCCGTCTGAGACGAGGTGGGCTTACCGACCCGATAATCATGGGGGTCGGTACGCAACGGAGGGTAACGCATGGACCACGACCGACTGGCCGACAAGGACCTCCTCGTCGTCTCACACGGCTACAAACACTTCGTCAAGTCGCAGGTCGACGTACTCGCGGCGTACTTCAACTCTGTCACCGTCTGCGTCAGGTACAACTGGTTCGCCGACGCGGCGTCTCGCCTCCCCGTGAGCGGCGGCGAAGGGTTCGGAAAAGACGCGAAAATCGCCCAGACGAACGTCCCCGAGAACGTTCGCGTCGTCGAGACCCCGCTTTTCTATCTCCCGGTCGACGTCCAGCGCGAACACCTCCTCGGACAGCAGCACGTCCGGAAAGTCAAGAAGAAACTGGCCGACCACCCCGTCTCGTTCGACCTGATTCACTGCCACATGACGTGGACCTCGGGCTACGTGGGCGCGCGCCTGAAAGAGGAACTCGGAATCCCGTACGTCCTCACCGTCCACGCCAACCGCAACTGGTTCGAAAAACAGCTCGACTCCGACAACGACCGCCTGAAGCGGGCGTGGACCGACGCCGACCGACTCGTCCGCGTTAACCGCCGCGACCGCTCGAAACTGGAACCGTACAACGACGACGTGGTCCACGTACCGAACGGTTACAACACGGACGTGTTCGAGCGTCTGTCCACCGCCGCGGCCCGCGAGCGACTCGGCATCGACGACGACACGCCCGTCGTCTTTGCACTCGGGACGCTGAAACCCCGGAAGGGCTTCCAACACCTGATGCGGGCGATGACGCGAGTTCACGAGACCGAACCCGACGCGCGGCTCGTCATCGGCGGACAGGGCGGCATGCGCGACGAACTCGAATCGCTCGCCGGGGAACTCGGCATCGACGACCGGACCGACCTGCTCGGCTACGTCGAATCGGAGACGCTCAACGACTGGATGAACGCGGCCGACGTGTTCGTCCTGCCGAGTTACAGCGAGAGTTTCGGCGTCGTCCAACTGGAGGCGATGGCCTGTGGAACGCCCGTCGTCGCCACGAAAAACGGCGGGAGCGAGGAAGTCGTCACGAGCGACGACTACGGCCTCCTCGTCGAGGGACCGGAGTCGCACGACGAACTCGCCGACGCCGTCGTCGACGCGCTCCACAAGCGATGGGACGCGGACGCGATTCAGTCGTACGCGAACGAGTTCACGTGGGAGAACGTCTGCGAGGAAATCGCCGACCTCTACGTCGAGGTCCTCGACGAAACGACGGAATCCGAGCGACAGCCCGCCACGACCGCGTAGTAAGTTCTCCGGCGCGACACGAGCGCCGCGCTATCTCGTTTCTGATCGGCAGACGGTCCACATAGCACGCGGTCCCGACAGTCGGCGTCAAAAAAGCGAGACGACTCGTCAGAGCGCGCTTCGACCGGCGAGCGCCGCGACTCCCACGGCCAAGACCGAGTGGAACCACGTCGACCCGCCGAGCGGCGACGGAGCCGAAGCGAACCACTGGGTCACCGGAATCGGTTGAGCCATCAGGAGCGTCGACCCGCCGTCGGTCGTATTCGACGTCGTCGTCTCCGTCGAGGTGTCTGTCGAAGTCGTCGTGTCGGTCGTCGAATCCGCGGTCGCGGTGTCCGTGGAGGTTGTCGTCGTCTCTGTGGATGTCGTCGTTTCGGTCGTTGTCGTCTCTGTGGTCGTGGTGTCAGTCGCCGTGGTCGTTGTTTCGGTCGTTGTCGTCTCCGCGGTCGTGGTGTCCGTCGATGTCGTCGTCGTGTCTGTCGGTGTCTCGGTAGTCGTCGTCGCGGTATCCGTCGGCGTGTCAGTCGCCGTGGTTGTGGTGTTGTCCGTCGGCGTATCAGTCGTCGCGGTGGACGTCGTGTTGTTCGATGGCGTGTCTGTCGTCGTCGTCGTGTTGTCCGAGGGCGTATCCGTCGTCGTGGTCGTGGTGTTGTTCGATGGCGTGTCCGTCGCCGTCGTCGTGTTGTTCGACGGCGTATCCGTCGCCGTCGCCGTCGACGTCGACGTCGCGGTGGTCGTCTGGTCGTCGTCACCGCCGCCGCCCCAGAACCACCCGCCGTCGTCGTCCGACTCGGTCGTCGTCGTCGTTGTCTCCGACGGCGGACTGGTCGTGTTCGTCGCCGTCGGCGTGCCGTTTGTCGGCGTCTCCGTCTCGGTCGACGAAGTCGTTGGGTCGGGCGTGTCAGTCGTTGTGACCGGCGCATCGGTCGTCGGCATCGGCGTGTCGGTCACGGGAGTCGTGTTGTTCACTTGCGGCACCGGCGAGTCGCCGTCGACCGAGGGAGCGATGCCGACGCTGGGGACGCCGACGGCGAGGGCGACGCCGGAGACCGAAAGCAGGACTCCGGCGACGAGGAGGACGCGCTGAAGCGTGTTCTTGTGCCGGTCGGTCCACGATTCGTTGCCCCACGAGGGACCGCCGGCGTTGATGCCGCCGCGGCGGCCCTGTATCGCGGTGGCGCGGGGACCGACGGGGGCAGGGAGCGAACTCAGCAGGTCCAGCGCCTCGTCGGCGTCCACGGCCCCGACCATGAACGCCACGGTCACGAAGACGAGGAGGCCGACGACCGGAACGACCACCAACGCGAGGAGGCTGCTCTCGATGGTCATCGAGAGCAGGAAGATGGGCACCCCGGAGATGAACCCCGTCGCGAGCACGCGCACGATGCGGGCGTCGGAGAACGGCTTGAATCCGAGGTAGCGCGCGCTCGCGAGGTTGAACACCGGGAGCGAGGCGTACCCCGTCGTCGTCGCCACGGCGGCCCCGAGGATGCCGTACCGCGGGATGAGGACGACGTTCAGGACGATGTTCAACGTCGCCGCGGCCCCGGTCGCCGCGATGAGCGGCTTCATGTCGGCCTTCGCGTGGCTGATGGCGAGGATGGGCCGGACGACCGCGAAGCCGATTGTTCCCGGGAGGAGGATGAGAAGCGGCGTGACGACCGGCATCGACCCGGAACCGAGGTAGAGCGGGACGAAGTCCCTCGCGAGCGCCGCCAATCCGAGCGACAGGAGGATGATGACGAGCATCCCGTAACGGGTGACGCGGGAGGCGATCTCGTTTATCTGGTCGATTCGCTCGTCCGCCCAGAGGTCAGAGACGGACTGCACGAGCATCGACTGAATCGAGCGGGGGATGACCCAGAGGAACTGGCTGATGACCAGCGCGGACTTGTAGTAGCCGACGCGCGTCTCGGTGACGAACGACGCGAGCATCAGCACGTCGACGTGGTACATCGACGTGAGAAACAGCATGTAGACCACCGAGAGATGGTTGAAGCTGAACAGCTCTTTGGTCGGAAAGCCCCGCGGCGTCGTGGTGAAGACGCCGCGAAGCGAGATGTTCTTGCGGACCCACCACAGCGCGAGCAGCGCGACGAGGCTGTTGACGACGATGAGACCGACCATCAGCCCCCCGATTTCGTACCCGAGATAGGCGATGCCGATGAGCGCGAGTCGGGTTCCGACCTTGTTGAGCACGCGAAGCGGTTCCGAGAGGTGCTCCTGTTTGAGACCCATCAGGGACCGGCGGGCGTACTCGCGGAACTGCGTGGCGATGGTGAGGCCGGCGAGGCCGTAGAAGCCGACGACGTACTCGGGACCGAGGAACCGCGTGACGATACCGAACCGCGCGACGGCGGCGAACGCCAGCGCGGTCAGCACCGCGAGAACCGTCCCGAGACGGAAGTAGTACCCGAACACGTGGGTCTGCCAGTCCGAAATCGAGCGGTCTTCGGCGAGGAACTTCCGGGCACCGCTGTTGATGCCGGAACTCATCAAAATCGTCGAGATGCCGAAGACGGCGGTGAGCGTGCCGTAGCGACCGTACAGTTCGAATCCGAGCGTCGTGATGAGAAGCGGCGTGAGGACCACCGAGGACAGCACGATGAAGATGCGCCCCCCGAAGATAGAGAGGAACGCGGTGACCATGTTCCGTTTCATTCACACCACCCGCCCGCGCCGCTCTCGCGGAGTCCGCCCGCGGGGGCGACGCGCGGAGACGAACGTCGTATCGGTCGGAGACCGCTTGCTGTTCGGTGATTCGTGTACATAAATAAACGAGCGCGGAAGCTTAGTCGGCGGACTCTATCTCGATAGAGACCGAGTCGCCGTTCTTGAGGTAGTAGTCGGTTGGGTCGACGGACTCGCCGTTCACGGTGACGGTCACGGTCCCGTTTTCACCGTCGTAGGGGTAGGTCGTTCCGTTGTAGGTGACGCTCTCGTCGGTCATGTTGATGCCGTCGAGCGTCGACATGCCGTAGGCGAGCGTGACGTGCGCGGAGTGCGCGTGCCACGGGTTCGAGTGGCCGCCCTCGAAGTGGAAGTGGTCGTTGTGACCCGCCTGCTGGTACTTGTCGCGGCTGAAGTCGAGTTGCTCGCCGTCGACGGTGAAGTCGATAGTGCCGTGGACGTGGAGCTGTTCCGGCGGGATGTACTCGCCGGGGGCGGTGACGTTCGAGTCGTCGGTCACGACCAGCACCCACACCTTGTCGTCCGATTCGAGCGTGTACTCCTCGGGGTCGACCTCGTGGCTATCGACGCGGTAGATGAGTTTCGTCCCGTCTTCGGACTCCTCGTAGGTCTCGCCGTCGTAGGTCAGCGACGACTCGGTGGCGTCGACGTCCGCCGCGTCGAGCGCCTCCGCGAGCGTCGTGCTCTCGTTCGTGTGCCACGAGTCGACGTCGCTCATGTGAATCGGCGCGTCCTCGTCGAGGTCCTCTGTGAGGCTCACGCGCTCGCCGCCGACCATGACGGCCATCTGCCCGGTGTACGCCGCGTCGACGGTCGACTCGTCGCTGGCGTTCGTCGGCGAGTCGTGGCTGTGTGAGTCGGAGTCTGCGTCGGAGGCGGAATCCGACGACTCGTTCGTCTCGTTCGCGGACGTCGTCTCCGCGGCCGTCGCGTCGTCCGTAGACGTCGTTTCGTTCGCGGCCCCCTCGACGTCGGACGCGGTCATCTCCGTCGTGTCCGCGGTGTCAGTCGCCGCTGTCGTGCCTCCCGCGTCGCCGCCCGCGAACGACGAACAGCCGGCCGTCGTCATCAAGAGCGCGACGAGGAGAGCGATACTCGCACGTTTCAGTGTCTTGGATGGAATCTCCATCTCGAACTCGAACGAGACATCACAGTCACCCACCGTTATTATCGACTACGTAGCGGCGGCTTATCGGCCCGATAATTAGTATGGCCGGGAGCGGCCCTACACGTATCGTGATACGCCTAGACACCCGCGGAGGTTGGTCGGATGGACAGTGACGTGCTCGTCACGCTCGGACTGGCTCTCGTGTGTCTGTTCGTCGTCGCTTCGGCGGCCGGGTCCCTCGAATCGGCGGTCGATTCCTCCCCGAGCGAGGCGATTGACCTCGACTACGCATCGCTCCCGCTCGACAGAGGCGACGCCAGCGACATCAAACGCGAATACCAGACGCTGACGGACGGCCCGAGTCAGCAGGAACACAGCGGTCAGCGGTCGTCACAGTCGGACCAGTCCAGTTCCAGCGGTCCCGACGACAGCGACAGCGACTCCGCGTCGGAGCGTTCGAACGCGCAGCGCGACCAGTCGGACGGGCCGGGAGAGACCCCGGACGAGACGAACCCGCTGGAGCGCCTCATCGACGCCCTGCTCGCGCTCCTCTCGCGCCTCGTCGAACTGCTCGTCGCGCTGGCCGGCGTCGTCGCCCTCGCAGTCGTCGTCCGATACCGGCGACGACTCGCCGAACACCTGCGCCCGCTCGTCGCTCGGTTCGGGAGCGACGACTCCGGAACGGGGCCGACCGCCGGCGACGACAACCGTGCCGCCGACCTGCCGCCCGCCCCGGAAAACGAGGTCACCGAAGCGTGGTACGAGATGGTCGAACGCCTTCGACTCGACGACCGTCAGTTGCTCACGCCCCGAGAGCGAGCGGCGGTCGCCCGCGAAAACGGGGCCGACGCGAACACGGTGTGGTCGCTCACGGAACTGTTCGAGGAGGTCAGATACGGCGGCGCGCCGGTGACCGAAGACCGACGCCGTCGGGCGCGGGAGTACCTCGAACGCCTCGACTCGTCCGGGGGGAGGGACCAGTCGTGAACCGCCGACGGATACTGTTCGGTCTCCTCGGTCTCGGGTGTCTCGCCGTCGGAACGGTCGCGCGGGGAATCGGCCCCCGAACGACGGCGCTCGTCTCCGAACTGGGCGGTGACTACGTCCTCGTGGCCGCGCTCTCCGGCATCGCGCTGCTCGCGGCGCTCCCGGTCGTCGTCTCCGGCCGCGAGAGCGAACTGCAGCAGGTGGAAACGCCGGACCCGGAAGTCCCCGTTCGGGCCCCGCCCGCGGGTCGCGACTTCGACGAGACGGTTCGTGGATGGGAGTATCGAACGCCTGTCTTCGGGGACAGCACCCGAAAGCGCGTGAAAACGCGGCTCCGGACGGCGGCCGTCGAGGCGGTGATGCGCGAGCGGAACTGCGGTCGAAGCCGCGCGCGGCGACTCGTTCGACGCGGCGAGTGGACCGACGACGCCGAGGCGGCGTCGTTCCTCGGGAGTCCGAACCGGTCGACGCTCGTCACCGCGCTCAGCGCGCTTCCGCGACGGCGGACGCCCGCTGAGTTCCGCGCCCGGCGGGCCGCCGAGGCCGTCTACGCGGTCGATGGAGGTGCGGACCGATGACGACGCCGCAGGAGACGAACCGCTGGCGCGGCGTCGTCGCCGTCTCGCTCGTCGTCGCGGCCGGCGGGCTCCTGGCGCAGCGACAGGAGCTCCTCTTTCTGTCGACGGTCGGCATCGTCTTCGCGGCGTACCACCGAGTCGTCCCGACGCCCACGCCGGAGCTGACTCTCGAACGCCGCGTCGACACCAGTTCACCGGCGGAGGGCGACGAGGTCGAAATCGAGGTCGCGGTGACGAACGAGGGCGACGCGACGCTGTACGACTGCCGAATCGTCGACGGCGTCCCCCCGGCGCTCTCCGTCACGGACGGCCCGGCGAGGAGCGGGATGGTGCTTCGACCCGGCGACACGCGGACGTTCTCGTACGCCGTCGAAGCCGAACACGGGCGGCACGCGTTCGACGACGCCACCGCGGTCGTTCGGGACGCCAGCGGCGACAGGGAGGTCGAAGTCGACGTTCGGGCCGCAGACGAGACGGAACTCGACTGCACGGCGGAGATTACGGAACCGCCGCTCCGGTCGCAGACCCTCGACACCGTCGGCGGCGTCACCGCGAACGGGATGGGGTCGGGCATCGAGTTCCAGCAGACGCGGTCGTACCGCCGCGGCGACCCGGTCAGTCAGATCGACTGGAAGCGGTACGCCTCCTCCGGCGAGTTGACGACCATCGACTTCAGGGAAGAGCAGGCGGCGTCGATCCTCGTCCTCGTCGACGCGCGAGCGGTCGCCTACAGGGGGCCGCCCGGGGAGACCCACGCCGTCGACGCGGGGGTGTCCGCCGCGGCGCAGTTGACGGCCTCCCTGCTGAAAGGCCGCAACCGCGTCGGTCTCGCCGCGCTCGCGGCCGAAGACTGCTTCCAACTGCCGGGCGTGGGTCGGGAACACCGACTCCGGTTGCGGAAGCTGCTTTCGAGGCACTCGGCGTTCTCCGCGAAGCCGACCGACGCCGACCAGTCGGTCGACGCGCAGGTCGAGTCGTACCTCGGTCGGCTCGGCGAGCAGACGCAGTTGCTCTTCGTCTCGCCCGTCTGTGACGACCTCGCCGTCGAGGTCGCGCGTCGGTTCGACAGCCACGGCCACCCGGTCACGGTCGTCTCGCCGGACGTGACGGCGGACGAGACGCCCGGCGAGCGACTGGCGGTCGCCGAGCGACGCAACCGACTGCGGTCGCTCCGTCAGGTCGGTATCCCCGCCATCGAATGGTCGCTCGACGACCCGCTCGCGCTCGCAATCGACACGCAACGGGGGGTTCGAATATGAGCGGAGCGGGAGCGGTCACCAGACGGCCGGCGCGACTCAGCGCGGCGCTGTCGCTGTTCGCCGCCGCGCTCTCTGTATCCGTCGTGGTCTCCGGCGCGTCCGCGGGGTTGTTCGCGGCCGTGGCCGGACTCGTCATCACGAGCGAGGGCGCACACCGCTTCAGAACGGGACGGCAACTGCTCGGCGTGCTCGGCCTGCTCGTCGGTGTCCTCGTCGCCGTCGGCGGTGCCGGCGCGGCCGCGGCGAGCGCCGCCGGCCGACCGCAACTCATCGAGACCGGGCTCGGTATCCTCGGCGTGTTCTGCCTCGGACTCGGGGTGCTTCCGCTCCGCGGAGCCGGGTCGCGCGGACTGTGTAAACTCGGGTGCGCGTCGGTTCTCCTGACGGTCGTCGCCGGCGGTCTGTTCCAGACGGCCGGCTTGCTCGCCCTGCTCGTCTCGTGTGCGGCGCTCGTCGTGTCGTGGGACGCCGCGGAGAACTCCATCTCGGTGGGCGAACAGTTGGGCCGCGAGTCGAGGACGTGGACCATCGAGGCGGCCCACTTCGGCGGAAGCGCGCTCGTCGGGGGCGTCGCGGTCGGGGCCGGACTCGTCGTCCGCGACCTCGGGACGCCCGGACTACCGCTTCACGCGGTCGCGTTCATGCTCGTCGCCCTCGTCTTCCTCACGCTCGCCCTCCACGATTGACCGTGGGGACGGAGACTTCGGCGAGCACGTCGTCGACGAGTTGGCTCCGCTCGACGTTGTCGACGGTCGCCTCGGCGGTCGGGACGATTCGGTGGGCGACCGTCGCGTGGACGACGGCCTTCACGTCGTCCGGGATGACGAACCCCCGACCGTGGACGGCGGCCGTCGCGCGGACGACCTCGAACAGCCGTTGACAGCCGCGCGGCGAGACGCCGACCGCGACGCGCGGGTCCGCTCTGCTCGCGCGAACGATGTCGACGATGTACTGTTTTATCTCGTCGTCGACGCGGACCGTCTCGGGGACGCGCTGCATCTCCCGGACGAGGTCCGTCGAGAGGACCCGCGACACCGTCGGCGTGGGTTCGTCGCGCGCGTCGCGGCGGTCGAGCAGTTCCAGTTCGCCCGCTTCGTCGGGATAGCCGAGACTGTCTTTGATGAGAAACCGGTCTTTCTGCGCTTCGGGCAGGGGGAACGTCCCATCGCCCTGTTCGACCGGATTCTGCGTGGCGATGACGAAAAACGGGTCGGGAAGCGGGTGCGTCTCGCCGTCGACCGTCACCTGCTCTTCGGCCATCGCTTCGAGGAGCGCGGCCTGCGTCTTCGGCGACGCGCGGTTGATCTCGTCCGCGAGGACGACGTTCGCGAACAGCGGGCCCTCGCTGAACTCGAACGACCGGTCTCGCTCGTCGAACACGTACGTCCCGGTCACGTCCGCGGGAAGGAGGTCGGGCGTGAACTGGATTCGACTAAACGAGAGGCCGAGCGCCGTGGCGAAGCTCTGTGCGGTCAGGGTCTTTCCGGTGCCGGGAACGTCTTCGAGGAGGACGTGTCCCTGCGAGAGCGCTCCGGTGAGGACGCGCCGGAGAACGGTGCGGTCCACGACGACCGAGCGAGCGATTTCGTCGAGAACGCGCGTGCTGTGGCCGTGGAGGTCGTTGATGTCCATACACCCGAGTCGGCATAGCCAGCCATTATTATCCGATAGGTAAGCACGCCGCCGCCCCGCCCGTTACCGGCTCGATAATAATGCGCCCCCGACGGAGAGTAACAGTCGATACCCGATGCCGACAGTGAGCGTTATCATTCCCACGTACAACCGCGCGGACGCGCTCCCCCGCGCCATCGACAGCGCGCTCGACCAGACGCTGTCCGACGTCGAGGTTATCGTCGTCGACGACGCCTCCACGGACGACACCGCGTCGGTCGTCACCGCCTACGACGACCCGAGAGTGAACTACCTCGTCCACGAGACGAATCGGGGGGGAAGCGCCGCCCGAAACACCGGAATCGCGGACGCGAGCGGCGACTACATCGCGCTCCTCGACTCCGACGACGAGTGGGCGCAGACGAAGCTCGAACGACAGGTCGAGACGCTCGAACGGCGGTCCGACGAGTGGGTCGCCGCCTACTGCGGGACGGAGATTCTCGACGACGGGGACGCCAACCCGCTCGTGGAGCGCGCCAAGACCCTCCTCGGGGACCACGGCTCCCGAGAGGGCGCGGAGGGCGGCGAGGAGCTAGTCAAGGAGATTCTCATGGAGAACCTCCACACCAGCGCGGGGTCGACGCTCGTCGTCGAGTCCGAGGTGGTCGACCGAATCGACGGTTTCGACGAGTCGTTCGACCGCTATCAGGACACGGAGTTCCTCATCCGCGTCCTGAAGCAGGGGAAACTCGCCTACGTGGACGAACCGCTGTTGCGACGGTACCCCTCCGGCGGGCCGAGCGCGGACACCGTCCGGCGGGCCAACGCGCACTTCCTCAAGACCTTCGCCGAGGAGGTAGTCGAGTTAGAGACGCGCGGGTACGACGTCACGGGGACCCACCAGTACGCGCTCGCCGCGCAGTACCTCCGCGAGGGGCGGTTCGACACGGGGCTGTCGTACCTCCGGGCGGGGGCGACGCCCGCGCCGGCGCAGCTCCCCGGGCTCGTGTACAGCGTCGCCAGAGGCGTTCAGAGCCGGATGAGTACCTAACGCGGGTCGGAACCGAGTCGACGCGACGGGAGCGACCGCGCGTCACTCGTCGAACGGCGACTCCGCGCCCTTCGGCATCGACCCCTCTTCGGCGACGACGTTCTGCCGGCCCACCGATATCTTCTCGATGTCCTCGTTTTCGTCCATGCTCGACAGCAGTCGGCTGACCTTCGACTTCGACCACCCCGTCTGGTCGACGATTTTGCTCTGGTAGACCCAGCCGCCGTTGTCGCGGAGCAGTTGGATGACCTTGTCCTCGTCGGTCAGGACGGGCTGGGACGACTGCTGGAGTTCGTCTCGGTCGAACTCCGGCGGCTCCGACTGGGAGTCCGGTGTGTCGCCTCCCTCGTCCGTCTCGGTTCCGAGGGGGTCGAACAGCCGAGACGCGGACAGCGACGAGCCGAGCTGATACCTCGACGAGGCGAGGAACCAGCGACCGCCGACGGCGACGACTCCGAGCAGCGTCCCGGCCGTGAACAGGAGCATCGGGGTCGTGCTGCCGTCGGTGGCGTCAGTCCCGAGCCGCTGCTCTAGCCCGTCGTTCAGTCCGTCGCCGTCGGTGTCGGGGTCGACGGGGTTGGTGCCGTGTTCGTACTCGTACCCGTCGTCCAGCCCGTCGCCGTCGGTGTCGACGGTGGCGTTGTTCGGCGGCGTTCCCAGTCGCATCTCGACGCCGTCCGGAATGCCGTCGCCGTCGGTGTCGGGGTTCGTCGGGTTCAACGAGTTCGACAGTTCGACCGCGTCGTTCAGTCCGTCGCCGTCGGTGTCGGGTGCCGTCGGAGACGTCCCGTGCTTCTTCACCTCGGCCCCGTCTTCGAGGCTGTCCCTGTCGGTGTCCTTGAGAAACATAGAGGTGTTGTTGGTCCGCTCGTTCACGTTGCTGAGATTGTCGCCGTCGACGTCGCCTTGCTTCTCAAGTATCGTGACGTTGATCCTGTCGGTGGCGATTCGCTCCGCCTGCCCCGGGAAGCTCTTCCAGAGGACGACAGAGACGTTGCTCGACCCCTCGAACTCGGAGAGGGACTCGTACTCGAACTCGACGGTCTGGTTGCCGGACGTGCCACTGGCCTCGGTGCAGCCGACCTGCTCGCCGCCGCCGTCCCTCACGCACACCTCGTACGTGTTGGACTCGCTCGGGGAGTCGAACTCGACGGCGAGCGTATTCGGCTCTGAGGCCCAGAGATACGTCGAGCCACTCGTCCGGTCGGTGGAAATCGTGTTCGTGAACGTCCCCTCGACGGACGTCTCGTCGGCCGCCAAATCGGCCGTCGCCAGCACCGGGGCGGGGACGACTGCGCCGGAGAGAACGAGCACGACCAGAACGAACGTCGCACGAGCGTACGACATAGTTATCGAAGCACCACCTCGATGCGGGTGTCCCGATTCGACGGTGCCGAGACGGCCGCTCGGCTCGCGGTAGGCCGATGGGAGGCACCACCAAGCGCTCGCGACCGAGGGAGACACGCGTCTGAAATCATTAGCTCCGATTTACGTTATATCGAGGATTCTAGTTCAGCAATATGAATCCTGCGGCCCAACATGACAATTGAGTTACTACTTTGTATCTGGAGAATCCGCGCCGGACGGCGTATAAATCCCCAGTAATATATCGGGTATTCACACCGGGACCAGACGAACGGTGTGCGTCACGCGACAGAACTCCAAGAGCGTTATTCTTCGTCGGTCGCCTCGAAATTGTCGAGGACTTGCCAGAACGTGAGTACCGTGTAGATACTCATGACCGCGAGCGCGACGACGAGGTGAGGAATCGAGTCGAAGCCGGCGAGACCGAGCCCGGACGCACCGACGAAGACCGTGCTCAGGCCCGAGACGCTGAGGTAGTACGCGCCCCACGGTCGCTCGGATTCGGCGTCCGTCTCGTCGTCGTCGCCGTCCTCGGGGAGTTCGAGGTGGGCGATGAGTTCGTTTGCGAGGGGCTTTTTCTCGACGATACCTCTGCTCTGGTTGTAGTCGATGACGCCCTCTTCGTCGAGCTTGGGGAGATGTGCCTGATAGAGGGCGATGTAGACGCGCTGACGCTGGTCGGACATCAACGCCTGCACGGTCGTGTCGTGCTCCCACGCGGCGACCTGCTCCGCGATGTCTCGCATCTGGACCGGTCCCTCGCAGTCACGCAGGTATTCGAGGACCTTCCGACGGCGTTCGTTCTGGAGCAGGTGATATATCTCGTCTTTCCCAAGTTCCGTTTTCTGCTCGCCCGCGTCCGTGTGCTGGTCGATGAGCGCGTTTTCGGTGCCGTTTACTTGAGTGGTCATGCTCGCTCCAACCGTTATTGTGACCCCCAATAAAGAGGGGACACCGTTCCGGATTCTCCGAACTGTTGTGAAAACCGGACCGTGATCAACGCGTATTGCAGCAGTTTAGTGACCGTTGCAGACCGTTTCATGGACCGCTAATCGCATGACAGCGGCCTTGTTCTTCGATTGACATACGGGTCTCGCGGCCGGATCGAAATTCGGCGAAAACGTGATTGTTGCACCGTTCAAGAGAGGTGCTAAGCTCGATTTGACCGCGACTCAGTCCGCGTTGGGGGTTAATGGGCCATCTTTGCCGCCTTCCGCCTGTGCCGCTTCGTCGAGCGCCTTCGTCAGCTTCAACACCCGGAGACCCTGCTCGCCGTCGACCACGGGGTCCGAACCGGTTCGAGCGGCGTTCGCGAACGAGCGGAGTTCGCTTTTCAGCGGTTCGACCTGCTCGACCGCGAGCGTCTCCACGAAGTTCTCGTGGCGGTGGCGGACCAGCGACTCGTCGTCGATGTACGAGGGGACCGACGAGCGGTGTATCTCGATGCTCTGGTCGATGTAGTCGACTTTCACGCGGCAGTCGGCCGCCGAGATGGTGAGGCCGCGGACTTTCTCCTGTGTGACGCGACTCGTCGTGAGCGACGCGGCCACGCCGGAGTCGAACGTGAGGTTCGCGTTCGCGTAGCGACAGTCCGGCGTCCCCGCGGCGTCGTACGAGTCGACCGCGCCGTCGACGATGTCGAGGACGATGTCGAGGTCGTGAATCATCAGGTCCATCACGACCGTGTCGTCGATGGCGCGGTCGATGGGCGGCCCGAGTCGCTCGGTCGAAACCGCGTGGATATCGAGGTCGTCGACGAGGTCGCGGAGGGTGCGAACCGCCGGGTTGAACCGCTCGATGTGACCGACCTGCAAGGCGAGGTCGCGCTCGTCGGCGATGTCGATGAGTTCCTGTCCGTTCTCCGGGTCCTCGACGAACGGTTTCTCGACGAGGACGTGAACGTCCGATTCGAGGGCGCGCTTCGCGTTCTCGTAGTGGAACTGCGTCGGCACGACGACGGAGACGACGTCGGCCTCGTCGAGGAGGCCGTCCATCGTCCGGGCGGTCGTCCCGTAGTCGTCCGCGACGGACGCGGCCCGGTCGTCGTCGACGTCGTAGACGCCGACGAGTTCCGTGTCGCCCAGTTCGTCGTACACCCGGACGTGGTTCTGTCCCATGCTCCCGACGCCGATGACGCCGGCGCTCACGGGCTCGTCAGTCATCGGAGACCCCCATGGCGGACGGCCGAGTTCCGGACGGCGGGTCGATGGTGACCTCGTCCCGAAGGACGGTCCCGACGCGTTCGACCTCCGCGTCGGTGAGGCTGGGGTGGACCGGGATGGAGAGAGCCTGCTCGGCGACCTGCTCGGCGGCGGGGACGCTCACGCGGAAGAACTCGTAGGCAGGCTGGTCGTGAATGCAACGCGGGTAGTACACCCCGCTTCCGATGCCGCGTTCGTCCAGTTGGTCGATGACCGAGTCGCGGTTGCCGACCCGAATCGTGTACTGGTGGTACGAGTGGTCGTACCCCTCGGGGACCGTCGGCGTCACCGCGTCCGTGTCGGCCAGCAGTTCGTCGAGTCGCGCCGCGTTCGAGCGTCGGTCCGCGACGAATCCGGGGAGGCGTTCGAGCTGGACCCGACCCATCGCGGCGGCGATGCTCGTCATCCGGAAGTTGTGACCGAGCGAGACGTGACGGTAGCCGTCGGCCTCCCGACCGTGGTTGACGAAGCTCTCGGCGTTCTGGGCGACGGTTTCGTCGTCGGTGACGACCATCCCGCCCTCGCCCGTCGTCATGTTCTTCGTCGGGTAAAACGAGAAGCTCGCGGCGTCGCCGAGCGACCCGACCGGCGTGTCGAAGTACTCGGCACCGTGCGCCTGCGCCGCGTCTTCGACGATGGCCACGCCGTGCTCGTCGGCGATGTCCCGGAGTTCCGCCATCGGCGCGGGGAGGCCGTAGAGGTGGACGACGACCATGGCCTTCACGTCCTCTTCGAGCGATTCGAGCGTCGCTTCGACGTTCGCCGGGTCGAGGTTGAACGTCTCGGGGTCGATGTCGGCGAACACCGGCTCGGCACCGGCGAAGCGAATCGCGTTCGCCGTCGCGACGAACGAAAACGGCGTCGTCAGCACGCGGTCGCCGGGACCGACGCCGACCGCTTCGAGCGCGGTGTGCAGCGCGGTGGTCCCGTTCGACGTGGCCACGCCGTAGTCGGCGTCGCAGTAGTCCGCGAATTCGGATTCGAACGTGCGTACCTCGGGGCCGTCGGCGATCATTCCCGACTCGACGACGGACTCGATGCGTTCGAGTTCTTCGTCTCCGAGAACCGGGTCGGCGATGTTGATGTCTCCGGTCATCGGCTCGGCCCCTCGTCCGTCGGACTCAGCGCGCCGCGAAGCGCCGAACAGTCGCGTCGATAGTCAATCGGATGTGTGTGTCTCATAGCGTGTCCTGCGGTCCTGCTACCGCTGTCGAGTGCCAGACACCAGTAGCCCATTATTATGGTTTAGATAAGCCGACAGGGCCACTGAAACGTCGATTTTGCCGATTCCGTAGGCGAAAACACCGTGGTTTTATTTTTATAGATTACGTAGCACCTGACGTCAATGGCACCATCGTGGGCACCGACCGGGCCCGACGATGCCGGTGAAAATACCGGCCCGAAGCTCGACGATAGACCCGGACTCGGAGGCGTCTCCGAAACCCGGCGACGGAACACCGTGGTCTCGCTCGTGAACGAACGTTCTGAGACGCCGTACACCGTCGGCGAACTAACCGTCGCGCTCTCGGCGTGGTTCCAAGACGAGACGGACGGAATGGTTCCGACCGACGAGGAGATACACAGCGTACTCTACGACTTCGACCTCCCACAACTCGACGACGACGGTCGCGTGGTCTTCGACCGCGAGACCGGACGCGTGTTCTCGCCGAGCAACGACGGTGCCCACACGGTTCACAGGTCCGCGAGGGGAGGCCCGGATTCGACGGTCGGTGACGCGGGAGAGTCGGTGGTCGGGTCGGCCGCGTCTGAGTCAACGCGCGACCGAGTGACGGTCTCTCGGACGCAGGTAGTGAACATCGCCGTCGTGTTACTCGGCGTCGCCGGCGTCGCCGTCACCGCGTCGAGCGTGAGTCCGCTGGGGACTGCGTACGCGCTCGTCCCCGCCGTGGTCGTCGTTCTCTTTTTCGTCTATCGCGCCCTCGCTGGGGAGTGACGCGACCGATATGTGGAGATATCGAACGGTTCGACTCGCGGCACTATTTCGCTCCGCTTACGGCCACTGTAACGCCGGCCGGCGCTGAATCGACCGCCGAAAAGACGGAATCGTGTCAGGGACGAACCACGAGATAGCGCGACGGTCCCGTTTCAGTTACACCCTGAATAAGGATATGTCGACGCGCGCAATCCACAGTCATGCCTCGTGGAAACGTGACAAGGTGGACAGAGACGCCGACCGCTTCGCCCGAGGAGGGCCAGTGATGCTCACGGGAGAATTCGCCGTGGTGAGCGCGGTGTTCGTTGGCGCTGCGGTCGTCACGTCGGGACTCGGGCACGTCAACCGCGTCGGGCCGTCGTACGTTCGAGCGCGCCAACTCGTGTTCCTGTTCATGCTGTTCGGGACGATTACGCTCGCGCTCTGAGACCGACCGCCGGGGAGTCACTGCCCGCCGCGCTCCACGACGGTTCTGACGACCTTTCTGTGCGCCGCCCGGAGATGCTGTGAGACCGTCGCCGGCGAGAGGTCCAACTGCTCGGAGAGGTTCGTCCCGTCGGTGTCGCGGGGCCACTCGTAGTAGCCGGCGTGGAACGCGGTTCGAAGCACCTCCGTCTGTCGGTCCGTCAGTTCCTCGTCGACCATCGAGGCGAGGCGTTGGGACTCGTCTTCGGTCGAGACCGTCCGTTTGGCAACCACTTCGAGGTCGGGGAAGGCGTCGCCGAGTTGCTCGGTGACGGCGCGGACGTTCGCCCGCTTGGGGAACCGAATCGTGGCGGTGGCCTCCCCGTCTTCGGCGACGAGCGATTCGACCCGTCCGCCGTAGGCGCTCACGACCTGTGTGAGGGGCGCTTCGTCGAGATAGACCGAAAGCGACCCGCTCGTCTCCCGGTTCCAGAGCACGTCGTACGACTGGACCCGGTCGACGTCGTCGAGAACCGCCCCGACCTCGTGGGGGTCGACCGATTCGGTACGAACGTACTGCAGGAACGTTCCGGAGGCGGTCTCGGCCGTGCTCGTGACGAAGATTCGCTCGTCCGTTCCCTCGGTGAGTTCGGTGAGGCGGGGAAGCGTATCGGAGAGCGTCACCTCAAGTTCGGTCATCGAGTCCTCGACGAGCGCCTGCTTTCGGTCGACGGCGTTGAACGCGTAGCCGATCATCTCGGCGAGTTCGGCGAGGACCGTCCGTTCGCGCTCGTCGAACGCTTCCGATTCGCCGCTGTAGAGGCACAAGACGCCGTAGGGAATCCCGTCGTACTCGATGGGGACGGACGCCGACGAGTAGAACCCGCGGTCGAGCGCGGCCTCTCGCCACGGTTCGAACTGGGGGTCGGAATCGATCCGCTGGGTGACCGCGACCGACTGGTTGCGAACCGACCGCCCGACCGGGCCGTCGCCCAACTCGCCGTCGAGCGTCACGTCGAGGTCTTCCACGTAGGAGCCGTGCTCGCCCGCCCATTCGATCGGCGTGACGGCGTTTCGCGCGGGGTCGCTCTCGCCGATCCAAGCCAGTTCGTACCGGTCGTCGCTGGTGAGTCGCTCGCAGATGGCGGTACAGATCTCCTGTCGCGTGTTCGCGCGGACGAGCTCGCGGTCGATGTCACGGATGACCCCGTTGATTCGGTTCAGGGTGACGAGTTCGTCGCGCTGATGTTCGAGTTCGCGCCGCCGGCGTCGCTGCTCCGTCATGTCGCGGACGACCGCGACGAACCCGTGTACGTCGCCGTCGGCGTCGGTGAGCGACCGCAGAGCGACGCGGGCCCAGAACTCGCTTCCGTCTTTGGAGCGCATCCAGCCCTCCTCCGAGGACTCGCCGTCCAGCATCGCTTCGGCCATGCCCGAGTCCGGGCGATACCGCTCGTCGCCGTCGTCCGGGACGAACGCGGAGAGACGCATGCCGACGGCCTCGTCCGCATCGTAACCGGTGATGCACCTCGCGCCGTCGTTCCAGTTTTCGATGCAGCCGTCGCGGTCGATAGAGAAGATGGCGTACTCCGAGACGTGTTCGACGAGCGAGTGAAAGCGGTCTTCTATCCACTGGAGTTGGTCTTTGACCTCGCGGCGCTCCGTGATGTCGCTGATGAACCCCGCGATTCGCTCGCCGTCGGCCGTTTCGAGCCGCCGGCCGTACTCCCAGACCCAGCGAATCCCGCCGTCGCGGTGGACGAGTCGATAGGTCAGTTCGAACGACTCGCCGTCCGCGAGCTGCGACCGGCTGGACTCCCGAACCTCCTGCCTGTCGTTCGGGTGGACGACCGTCGTCTCCCACGCCACGTTCGACTTGAGTTCGTCCGCGTCGTAGCCGGTGAGCGACGCGACCCGTCCCGAGACGTGGTCGAAGGTCCACGTGTCGGCGTCCCGCCGCCGGTATATCATCCCGGGGAAGTCGTCGAGAAGCGAGTCTCGAACCTACTCGATTTCGGCGAGCGACTCCTCGGCGTCGACCCGGTCCGAGACGTCCTCGAAGGCGTGGGCGGTCCCGCCGTCGAACCGACCCACTTCGACCGAGTGGGCGGTGTGTTCGAGGACGCGCTCGTCGCGGTCGTAGCTCTCGCTGACGCGCGCCAAGCGCGCCTCCGAACCGTCCGTAGCCCCCCGGTCGGAGGCCAACAGCGCGTCCGCCAACCGGTCCGTGTCTTCGAGGACCGCGTCGAGCTGCTCGTCGACGAACCGCTCGTGGTCGCGCCCGACCGCGTCCGCCCGGTCGATGCCGACGTACTCGGCGAACGTCTGGTTCGCCCACGCGAGGTCGTCGGTCTCGTCGACGAGGTACATACCCACGTCCGCCCGGTCGAACGCGTCCGCGATAGAGCGACACCGCTCTCGTCGGGCGACGTTCTCGACGACGCTGCCGACCGCCGCTCCGAGGCGTTCGAAGAGGGTCGCGGCGGCGTGCTCGTGAACGGACTCGTCGACGGCGAGCGTGAGCACGCCGTGGAACCGATCGGCGAGGGCGACGGGAACGAACACGAGCGTCGCGCTCAGCGCGTCGTACCGCTCGACGCCCGTCTCGGCGATGGGGACGCGCGTCACCGTCCGCTGTTCGGCGGCCTCGTCGAACGCGGCGGGCGTCCCGGAGTCGAACGCCAGCGTCCCGGCGCACCGGGTCGCGCGTTCGGTCCCGTCGCCGGCGGCGAACCTGTCGAACCGAGCCGAGTGAATCCCGTCGACCCGCTGGACTCGGTCGACGAGTCGAGCCTCGAAGTCGCCGACGTTCGACGCCTTCGAACCGAGGGCCGGCACCGCTGTGAACACCGCGTCGAAGCGTTCCCGGACGCCGAGCCGTTCGCGCTCGCGTTCGAGTTCGACGCGGCGGTCGCGCTCTTCTGTCACGTCCCGGAAGTAGACGGTGAGACCCGTCTCAGACGGGAACGCCCGCACCGAGAACCACGTCTCTAGCGGCTCGTAGTACTCCTCGAACGAGACCGGTTCCTGCTCCGAGACGGCGCGGTGGTACTCCCGGTAGAACGTCGAGTCGCGGGCCTCGGGAAAGGCGTCCCACACCCGTTCGCCGACGAGTTCCGACGCGTCGGCGCCGAGAACGTCCTCCGCGCGGACGTTCAGATAGGTGAACCGCCAGTCGTTGTCGAGTGCGAACACCGCGTCTGTCATCCTCCCCAGCACGGACTCTTTCGAATCTTGGGGTGCGGTCGTCTGGGTTGTCATCGTTGCGAAATCGTCGAACTCGAAGACCGAGGCGTCCCGCCGCCCGCGCGGGCGGCCGAAGCGCCGTCGAGTCACCGAGTGACGCTGTGGTTGCCCATACACTCTCGAAGGAGTATGTCTACTTTGTGGCCGTTACGAACCGGGAGTCAAGAAACGAGACGAGCGGCAGTCCGGCGAGGCGACCGACAGACGGACGCGAGCGGTTACTCGTCGTCCTGCGGGAGGACGACGCACTTCCCGGAACCGAGTTGGAAGCGCCTGATTCGCCCCTGCGTCTCCATCCGACACAGCGTTCGGCTGATAGTCGAATCGGACCAGCGCGTTCGCTCGACCACCTGCGACTGCGGAAGCCGTCCGCCCTCGACGATGAGCAGTTGCAGGATTCGACGCTCGGAGTTGAGCAGTTCGGGGTCGACGCCGAGAAGCGGGTGACCAGCGTCGAGGTCGGGCGCGTGCGCGGCGTGGCCGGGCGTGTCAATCTCGCGCCGCGCCGGGGAAGCAACGTCTTCGGGCGACCGACGGATTCCGGAGTGCGTCGCCGCTCCGGCCGGTTCCCCGGCGCTGCTGAAACCGAGTTGATTCGAGAGGGCGACGGTGAGGCCGATGAACACGGCCCACCAGGATGCGACGCGCGAGGCGACCACTCGTCGATAGTTGGTCGACCCACCGTCCGCACCGATCGCGTCCTCGCCGGTACCTGTCAAGTGGGTGTCGTCGTTACTACAGTCCGCCATGGGAGGATTATCTTTCCCTCATCATATTGTACGTTTTACCAACGTGTTTTGGAGTGGTTCGTGCTATCATTGTCGGGGAGGCGGTGAGTTCGTCCCCCCTGTTCACCGGAGAACCGACGACCGACCGACGGTGAGGCGGGGAAACGAGAACGAGCACTCGGGGCGCAGCGAGTCCGAACGGCGTCGGAGCCGACGGGGCGCGGTACGCAAGCGGGAGGCGTCCGCGACGACTTCCGACCCGACCAGAGCGCGCGGAGCCTATTCGACGGGCTGAAAGCCCTCAGCGAGGGAACCGCGGCGTTCGGATTCGTCACCCGTCCCGAGCAGTCATTCTGATAGTCGGTACGGTCGTGACGTTCGTCGTGTTGTTGGTTGCAAGTGCAAGGAGCTAATACTGGAGACTCAGCGAGGGTCGCTGGATGAGCGCCCGCCGAATCAGCTGTTCGTGTCCGCGTCGAAGCCGCTGGGAGATCGCCTGGTGGGAGATACCAAATATGTTTGATAGCTCCGTGATGGTCGAATCGCGGGGGACGCCGTAGTAGCCGTGCCGGAAGGCGGTGACGAGCGTGTGGTACTGCGAGTCGGTGAGTCCGAACCGCATCGGGTTCGCAAGGTTCTCGGGCGAGACGATTCGTTCGACGTCGAACCGCTGGCCGGCGCGTCGCCACTGGTCGACGAGCGAACTGAGCGCGTTGCGGTCGGAGGCGAGGACGCGGACGACCCACTCGCCGTCGCGGCCGTACGCGCCGAGGACGGTGAGGCTGTCGTCGGCGAACAGTCGCATGAACTCGTCGGTGAGCGGGTCGAGACCGAGACGGTAGATACCGCCGTCAGTCGAGGGCGCGACGGGAGAGATTTCGCGGACGCTCGGGTCGTCACGGAGCGACGGTTCGACCGGAGTCGAGTCGTCGCTTCGAAGCCACAGCAACGGGGAGAGCGTGGCCCCATCGAGTTGCACAGAGCGAACCGGTTGCGCCTCGACGATGGGGTTGCGCGAGAGAACATCGTCGAGCGCGAACGCGGACGCTGGAACGCGAAGTGTAATGATGGTGCTCACGACCGGCCGATGGAACCGGCCGACCCTTATTATCCGGGCGGTAAACCGCCGTCACGAATCCGCCGACCGGCGTTCGACGAACCGGTCGCCGAGCGCGACGCTTCCGTGGCCGAGGGCGACCCCGGCGACCACGTCGGTCCCCCAGTGAATCCCGAGGTACATCGTCGAGAACGCGATTGCGGACGCGAGGAGCGACGCGACGACGGCCCACGCGGGGTACGTCTCTCGCGTCCGAATCGCAATCGCCGCCGCCGACACCGAAAGCGACGTGTGAAGCGACGGGAACACGTTCGTGTTTACGTTCACCTCGCCGGTGAGAATCTGCGTCTGCGGATAGCTGCTGTAGAGGAGCGACTCGACCTGCCCCGGCAGGAGGTTACGCGGGCCGTAGGAGATAAACAGGATATAGCAGGTCAGACCGATGGCGTAGTTCGCCGCGTACGTGACAGCGGTGAGTTTCAGCGGGCGGTCGTCGGCCGCCACGAAGTACGCGATGAACGGGAACACGAGCAAGAAGACGTATCCCGAGAGATACACCGTCGAGAGGACGGCGGTGAGCGCCGGCGTGGCGAGCGACTGAACGGACCCGACGAAGTTCCCCTCGACGGCGTAGATGACGCCGGTGGCGTTCCAGCCCAGCGCCCACGAGAGCTCCGGACCCACGCCGCGGGCGACCTTGTTCACGAGGAGGACGACCGTCAGCAGGCCGAGGTACGGGGCCGCCTCGCGGAATCGACCCCTCCCCGAGCCGTACGCCCCCGCGAGGCGCGACGGGCCGACGATAGTGAGCGTCGCGACCGCCAACGCGATGGCGGCACCGCCGACGACGCGGAGGAGAACCGCGACGAGCGGCGAGACGTTAACCAGAGACTGTGTGGGATTCATTCTTGAATGAGGAGGGTGCCGTCGGTCGAGTAGGCGTACCCGGCGTCTTCGAACACCGACCGCGCTCGCTCCGCGTCGAGCGTGCCGGTCCCCGCGTCGCCGACGAAATCGAGTTCGGAGACGGTCTCGCGCCACGCGTCGTCGTCCGGGACGTACTGGGTGGTTTCGAGCGGCGAGGACGCGGGCCGGGCCTCGCTGCCGAACAGCGACTCCACGAGGAACTCGCGGTCGACGAGTCGGGCGACCGCCCGGCGGAACCGGGGGTTCATAAACGGCGGCCGCCGGTGGTTGTAGCCGATGTGGTAACACCACTCGGGTCGGCTGGAGCGGACGGAGATGCCGGGTTCCTCCTCCGCGGCTTCCCTCGCGTCGGCCGACAGCGAGTTCGCCGTCGCGTCCGCCGCGTCGGCCGCGAGAAGCTCGACGGCGGCACCGTCGGACGGAACGACGTCGAACCGCAGCGAGTCGAACGAGAGGCCGCCGTCGAACCGGGACAGCCAGCCGTCGAGCGCGTCGTCGGTGGCGAGGAAGTGGTCCGCGAACGGCTCCATCGAAATCGACTCTCTGGCCGTCGTTCCCGTCACGCGAAGCGGGCCGCTCCCGACCGGAGAGAGGTTGTTCCGGACGAGCGCCTCAGTGACGTTGCCCCCGTCGAGCCACGACGCGCTCGTCGGGCGGGCGAACGGCTCCCAGACGTGCTCGGGGAGCACCGGAATCGTCAGCGCGCGCGCCGCGACCGACCGGCTCACGTCGCCGAACCGAATCGTCGCCTCGCGGTCGGACGCGGCGTCGACCGAGTCGACGAGCGAGGCGCGGCCCCGGTACCGCGGCGACGGCACCGACTGGTCGAGCGACCCGAGCGCCGTGTCGGAGATGAACCGGAAGGTGAACGCCACGTCCGACGCCGTTATCGGCTCGCCGTCGTGCCACACGAGGTCGTCGCGGAGCCGGAGCGAAAGCGTCGTCGCGTCCCCGTCGGACCACTCCCACGACGCCGCCATCCACGGTCGCATCCGGTCGTAAATCGGACGGCCCAACGAGTCGTAGACGAGGTCGAGGAGCGTCCCGTCCGAGCGAAACGGCGTCGAAAGCGGGTTGAGGTTCTCCGTCGGGCGCGAGTCGTCAAGCGTCATGCGGAGCTCGTTAGCGGGGGTCGGCCCGTCGGTCGTCGTCGCGGACGTCGGCCGCTCGGTCGGTGTCGGGGTCGCGGACGGCGCGGCCGTCGACTCGGTCGGCGAGGCGGTCGCCGCCGTGGGGACTGTCCTCGCACCGAGATACCCCGTGAGGCTGTGGATTCCGACGCCGTCGGGCCAGTTGGCTCGCTCCGGCCGGGTCGCCTGCGCCGGCCGCGGGGCCGCGACGGGCGTGAACGGTTGGGCCTCCGCGACGCGCCGCTGAATCTCCGCGAGCGTCGCGGCGCGAACGGAGCCGGTCTCCGTCCGCTGTCGCTCCAGAAGCGAGTCCAACGACAGGTCGCCGTATCCGAACGGGTTTTGCCACCCGCGGCCCGGGCCGTAGCGAGAGTGGAGCAGGGGGCGGAGGAAGTCCGGGTCGCGCCGGAGCAGCAGGCGGGAGACGTAGATATCGAAGTCGTGGTTCGAGAGCACGTCGCGGAGGAGCTCCTCCCGGCTCATCGGAACCACGGTCGCCGCGATGCCGACCGTCTGGAGGCGCGTGGCGAGATAGCGGGCGAGCCTCGTCGCCATCGCGTCGGTGTCCGCGGGGACCGTTTTGACAGAGAGCGAAAGCGGCGTCCGTTCGTCGCGCGCGACCGTCGATTCCAGCTGTCGGACACACCCGCCGGTCAGGCCCGCGCCTGCGAGCGCCAAAACCGACCGTCTGGTTAGCCGTGTTGATGACATGTAGGGGAGGGCAGGTAACTGTCTTGGCGTGTGTCGCCGTTATTATCCGGGGACTAAGTAGTCAGACTCCCAGAAAGAGCGGCCACGCGAGCAGGAGAACCCACAGGCAGACGGCCGCCGAAAGCGCGGTTCGACGGGGGGAAGACGACTCGAAGCGACGCTGTCCGACGACGGCGAGCGCCCCGAGCGCGACGAGCACGGCGAACCGATGGAGGACGATTTCGACCGGGACGACCGCGACCTGTATCGACGCGAAGTCGGCGACCAGCCCGACCCCGTAGCCGACGAACGCGACGCCGAACCACAGTTCCGGCCGGTAACCCCGTGGGAGCCGAACTGCGAGGACGACCGGAGCCGCGGCAAACACCGGGTAGAGCAGTCCGGCGACGACTTTCGGGTGGTTGGGGACGACGCTCTCGAAACCGAGCGCGGCCGACCGGACCAAAAGCGGGAGGGCGGCGAGCGCGACGAAGAGCGCGACGCCGCGCTGGAATCGGTAGTCGGCGAGGCGGGACCAGCGGAGGCGCTCGACGACCACGCCCATATCCATCCCGTCGCGTCGGGTGAACAGGGCGGCGAGACCCCCGACACCGACGAAGACGACGGCGAGTATCGAAAGGGCGTTTCCGACGCCAGCCGCCGTCGTCGTCGGGGGACCGAGCGCGGAGGCGGCGGCGTCGCGTTCGGGGTCGGCGCGCGCCGCGGCATCGCCCCGGTCAGTCGCCGATTCGACGGTCGCTGGACGGCGCAGGTCCTCCTTCGGGAGCGTCGAGAGTTGGGGCGGGCCGAGTTCGACGACCGACACCCAGCCGTCGGCGTCGATGATGCCGCCGTTGGCGAACCGCTCGCGGCGAACGTCGACGACGGTCGGCTGCCGCAGCAGGTCGCGCTCGACGACGTGCTGCGGGCCGGCCAGACTGGTCACCGTGTGTCGGAGCCGAAACCAGTCCCAGTAGTCACGGTGGGCCTGAATCGCCGTCCACGAGTCGTCCGGTGCCCCGCCGCCGTACAGGCGGAGGTGGATTCGGCTCCCGAAGTACGTCCCGTCGTGGAGCTGCATCGACTCCGCGATCCACAGCCCGCCCGAGTCTGCGGTGTCGACGAAGGTGAACCGGTCCGCGCCCGTGGCGGCCCCCCACGGGGCGTCAACCTCGTCGGTCGGTGCCTGTTCGGCGGACGCCTGTTGCCACGATTCGTTCGTCTCGTCCCACGTCGCGTCGCGCGAGTAGAGGAGAAGCGAGCGGACCCGCGCGGGGTTCCCCTCGACGACGAGGTTCACCGGGAGCGTCAGCGAGTCGAACGAGCGGTCGCGGCTGGTGAACGGCCAGAGCCTGTCGCCCCGTTCGCCGACGGCGACCAGTCGAACGTCGTCGACGGACTTCGGACCGTTCGGTGCCGACGCCGCCGCGACCGTCGACCCGCCCCCGCGGGCGTCGAAGTCGACGACGCTCGCAGTCGGCACCGCTGTCGTCGCCACAAGGAGGACGAGGCCGAGGACGACGAGGCCCTCGACCGCTCCGAGACGAGACGCCATTGCGTCGTGTTCCCGGCCTCGGAACCCTAATTATTCCGTGCGTAAGGTCCGTTCGGGAACAGGTCGCGGCGGCAGGGCCCGACTCGCCCGCAGTTTAGCACCCCGATAGTAAGACCGTCCACCGACCGAGGGGTATGCAATGGTCAAGCGGACGCATCTGCGAGTCGCCGCGGCAGTCGCCCTCCTCGTCTGCGCGGGCATCGTCGGGGCCGCGTACCTGAGCCGGCCGACCTCGGCGGTGGCGGACGCGACCGGCGAGAGCGCACGGGTCGCGCCCGCGAACGGGACGACGGTCATCGCGACCGATTCGAACACGTGGCTCGGCCGAGAGAGCGACGGGGCGCGAGCGAACGCCGAACTCGTCGCCTTCGGGGCCGACGGAGAGCGGCGCTACTACGACGACTCCCACACCCGTTACTGGGACGTCGACCCCGTCGAGGGGACGAACGCGACGGTCGAGTACCTCTATGCGGACCACCTCACCGCCGACGAGTGCGGCGGCGAGAGCGTGTGTACGCGGAACGGCATCGAGCGCGTGAACCTCACTACCGGCGAGGTCGAAGGGATTTACAGCAGAGTGACCGCCGGGAAGCACTCGACGCGGTGGCACGACGCCGACAGGCTGAGCGATTCGACGTACGTCGTCGCCGACATCGCCGCGGACCGCGTGTTCGTCGTGAACACGACGACGGAACTGGTCGAGTGGTCGTGGGACGCACAGGCGGCGTTCGACCCCGCGACGACCGGCGGGCCGTACCCGTCCGACTGGACGCACCTCAACGACGTCGAGGTGCTCGAAAACGGGCTCGTTCAGGTCAGCCTCCGCAACCACGACAGGGTCGTGTACCTCGACCGCGACACCGGCCTCGTCGAGAACCGGACGCTCGGAGACGGCTCCCACGACGTCCTCTACGAGCAGCACAACCCCGATTACATCGCGAACCCGGACGGCGACGACGCCGTGCTCGTCGCCGACTCCGAGAACAACCGTCTCGTCGAATACCGCGACGACGACGGCGAGTGGGTCCGCTCGTGGGACTGGCAGGACGAACAGCTCCAGTGGCCGCGGGACGCGGACAGGCTCCCGAACGGGCACACGCTCGTGACGGACTCGAACGGGAACCGCGTGTTCGAACTGGACGAGACCGGCGACGTCGTCTGGAGCGTCCCCGTCGCGTTCCCCTACGAGGCCGAACGGCTCGGAACCGGCGACGAGAGCGCCGGCGGCCCGCCCGCGCACGAACTCGACCTCCGGAATCGGACGGCCGGAGGTCCGAGCGCCGGGGCCGGCGGCACGCCCCGGTCGGTTCTCCCGAACCCCGTGGTGAACGCCGTCTACTACGTCCTCCCGCGGTGGATGGGGGTCTCCGAACTGCTGGTCGCCGGCCTCGCGCTCGGAATCGGACTCGCGTGGGCCGTCGCCGAACTGCGGTGGTTACCGTACCGCGTCTCGCTTACGAACCCGGTCTCCCTCCGAAAGCGGAACTGAGAGTCAACGATATGAGTTCAACGACCGACGACACGTCGAACGGTCTCGACCCCGCGGCCCCGAACCGAGAGAACGCGTTCACCGACGGCGTTCCCGGCCTCGGCCGCGAGAGCCACGCGTGGTTCGCCATCGCCATCGTCGCCGGACTCGTCGTCTCGGCGGCGTACGTGACGACCCACGACTACCCGGCCTACGGGTCCGGGCTGTATCTCGAAATCGCGGCGCAGATTCGGGCCGGCGGCTACGCGCTCCCGACTTCGATTCCGTACTACGACGGCGGGATTCCGTTCGCGTACCCGCCGCTCCAGTTCTACGTGGTCGCGTTCCTGACCGACCTCGGCGTCTCGGGGATGACGCTCAGTCTCGTCCTCCCGGCTATCGTGACGGTCCTCTACCTCGTGCCGTACTACGGAACCGCCCTCGAACTCCTCCCGACGCGGCGACAGGCGGGGGTCGCGACGGCGGTTCTCGCGGTCAGCCCCCCGGTCCTGCAGTGGCACCTCTCGGCCGGCGGCATCGTCCGCGCGTCCGCGTTCTTCCTGTCGCTCTGCGGGGTCTACGTCGGGGCGAGGCTGTTCCGCCGCGGCACTCGCCGCCCGCTGTGGGTCGGGTCCGGTATCATCTTTTTCGGGCTGACCGTCCTCTCGCATCCGACGTACACCGTCTTCTTCGGGGTCAGTTGGCTCGTCCTCTACGCGATGCTCGACCGGACGCTCCCCGGTCTCGTCAGCGGAGCTCTCGTGGCGCTGGGCGGCCTCGTCCTCGCCGCGCCGTGGTGGGTCAACGTCGTCTCCGTCCACGGCGTGGGGGCGTTTGCGGGGGCGGCGGGCAGTCACAGCGGCATCGCCGGCGGCGTCAGTCGACTCCTCGACCAGTTCGTCTACCCGCTGGAACCGACCGTCGTCACGGTGTTCTTCCTCGCGAGTTTCGCCGCCGCGGGCGTGCTCGTCTCCCAGCGGAAGTTCACGCTTCCGCTGTGGCTCTTCGTCTGCGCGTACGCCATCGGGAAGGAGCGCTTCCAGTTCGTCGCCGGGGCGATGATGATATCGACGGTGCTGTTCGGCGTCGTCGTACCGCGGCTGACGGACGGCGTTCGGGGGTCGTTCGATAACCGGCAGGTGATGGCCTCGACGCTGGTCGTGGTCCTCGTCGTCGGGACGTGCCTCGGCGGGTTCTACGCCGCGAGCGGCCTCGGTGCAGCACACCACGGCAGTCCGAGCCTCCCCCCGTTCATCGACGCCGACGACCGGGAGGCGATGGAGTGGGCGAGCAACAACACCGACGAGGACGCGTCGTTCGTCGTGCTCTCGGACGCCGCCGAACTGTTCCCCCACTACGCCGAGCGGAGCATCCTCGTGGGACCGTGGGGCGTCGAATGGAAGAGCCCGGACAGGTACTACGACCAGATTTCGGCGTTCAAAACGGCGAGCACCTGCGGGAACGCGACCTGCGTCACCGAGTCGATGGAGTCCGTCGACGCCTCCCCCGACTACCTCTACGTCCCCCGCGGGACGTACACCGTCCGGGGGCTCCAAGAAGACGGGACCGAACGGCTCCGCAGGTCGCTCGCCGACAGTCACCGATACGAGCGAGTCTACGGAAACGACGGGGTCGTGGTGTACGCGGTCGAGCCGAGCGACACCGACAGTCCGACCGCCGAAACGGCCGGTTTGTCAGACGCTAAGCGCCGTCGACCGGGATTATCCGGCCGATAGTAAACACCCCTCGGGGAGAGCGTGAGGTATGTTCGCACCATCACGAATCCGCGGCTCGTACGGGACCCACGTGACCGCGAAACTCGCCCTCAAGGCCGGTCGCGCCCTCGCGGGGACGGGCGACGAAATCGTCGTGGGCCACGACCCGAGCGACAGCGCTCGGCTCCTCGCGGACGCCGTCGCACTCGGGGTCTGTGAGTGCGGTGGCACCGTCCATCGACTCGGCCCGGTTGCGAGTCCGACCGTCTCCCACGGCGTGAGGCGACTCGGCGGCGACGCCGGCGTGGCGGTGACGACCGTCAGCGACCCCGACGACGACACCGCGCTGAAACTGTTCGACGACGACGGCTCGCGCCTCTCGTGGGAGCGACAGAGCAGGGTCGTCCGCCGGGTCAACGGCTCGTCCGCCGAAGTCGCCTCGTGGGACGAAATCGGGGCGGAGCGTCGCTGGGACGACGCCACGACGCGTCATCTCGACCATCTCTGCGACTCTCGACCGTCGTTTTCCGACACGCGCGCCGTGGTCGCCGTCGGCGAGCGGGGCGACGGCATCGTGGCCGAGGCGCTCGAACGCCTCGGCTGCGACGTCGAGCGCCTCACTGACGCCGCGGACGACTCGTTCCCGCGACGCCGAGTGGCCGACGGCGACGACGTCTGCCGGACGCTCCGGCGGACCGTCGCGACCACGGACGCCGATATCGGTCTCGCCCACGACGCCGACGCCGACCGCCTCGTCGCCGTCGACGAGACCGGCGAGGTCGTCGGCGGGGACACGCTCTTGGGGCTGTTCGCGCGGGAAGCGGTCCGCGATGCCGACGGCGACGCGCGCGTCGCCGTCCCGCTGGAGGCGAGTCGACGCATCGAGGAGGTCGTCTCCGACGCGGGCGGGAGCATCGTGCGAGTCGAGATGGACGGAATCCCGGGGTCCGGACCGGCGTCGAGCGCGGACGTCGTCTTCGGCGGCGAGCCGAGCGGCGTCTATCAGTGGCCGGACGAGTCGCCCTGCCCGGACGCGGCGCTGTCGGCGGTTCGGCTCGCGCGCCTCGTCGACGAGGGAGCGCCGCTCTCCGAACAGGCGGGCGACGTCGCGGCGTACCCGCTGTTTTTCGACTCGGTCGCGGTCGACAACTGCGCCCGCGAGATGACGCGGCTCGCGACCGAGAGCCAAGCGCGGTTCGACGACGTTCGAACCGACGACGGCATCTTCGTCGAACGAGACGACGCGTGGTTCGTCGTCAGGGCGAGCCGAACCGAGCGCGTCCTTCGCGTGACCGTCGAAGGAACGTCCCGAAACAGTGCGAAACAGTTGTTCGAAGCGGTGTGGGCGCTCGTGGCCGACGAGCGAGCGACGCTCGTCGCCTGACCGCGCCCGGCCGGCGCATCGGCGAGCGCCGCGGGCGAGCAAAACACACATGCCGGCGCGCTCCGAATCGCGGCTCGAAATCGTGGGACACGAAGACGGGAGCCAAAGCGCGTACGACGCGGTCGAGACCGGCGACGAGCTGGTGAGCTGGTCGCGGGCGTACTGCCGCCGCGCGGCGAGCGACTACGACTTCAGCGTGGACCTACACCGCGTCGAGTGGGAAGTGTCCACCCGCGCGAAGCGCCGAGCGGCCGCGGTGAAAACCCCGACCGTCGACGACGCCGCGGTCGGCGAACCCAAGCAGTGGGAGAGCACGTCGGCGCGCGCGGACCGACTCGGCGGCGCGCCGACGTGTACCATGTCGCTGTCGTGGCGGGCGTTCGAGTCGTTCGACCGCGCGGAGTGGTCGGCGACGCTCCGACACGAACTCGTCCACGTCGAGCAGTTTCAGGCGTTCGGCGCGACCGACCACGGGCCGGCGTTCAAGCGCCGCGCCGAGGCGGTCGACGCGCCGGTTCGCGTCCGCCGGTTCGCGGAGCCGAAGTACACCCTCACCTGCGAGGACTGCAGCGCGGACGTGGCCTACCGCTACCGCGAGTGCAAACTGGTTCGCAGGTCGTCGGCCTATCGCTCCGCATGCTGCGATGCGCCGCTGGACTGTCGAAAACGAGAGGGATAGCGGGCGAACGCGAGCGCCCGCCGCCCGGAGCGACTACCGACTCGGCGGGTGCGCCCGCGCCTCCCGAATCGCCACGAAAGCGATGACGAGGACGAACACGAGCGCCAAGAAGAACTCGATGCCGGGAACGGTCCCGGAGACGGCCCAGACGTACGCGTCCTCCGCGCCGAGGATGACGAACAGTCCGACGAGAATCGCCACGCCGGTTCGACCGATGCCGAGTCTCATACCCCGATTTTACCGCCGCGACGACATAAGCGTTGGAGGCGGCTGTCGTCGCGTGAGACGCGGCGGTATTGCTCGCTACCACGAATACTACACCGACGGAGACCGCCGACCGAGTTAGATTGTGGTCTCGTACTTCCTCAGAGAGGAGAATGAAATCATTCACGCCCGATTCGAAAAGATCCGAAGAAGATACTCAGTCAAATAAGAGAGATGGGCAGACAATAATGTCTATTTTTTGCACTACTATTGGGATATTTGGAGTGGGAATCGGACGCGAAACACGCGCGTCGAGACACCGCGCCACGTTCACGCCACGCCCCCCGAGAGGGGAGTATTTATCACGCGAGCGCGACCCAAACCCAGTATCGAACCCATGCGACACGTCCCAGGAACCTTCTCGATAGCGGCGCGCGACCCCGAGGCGAACGTCTACGGCGCGGCGGTGACGACCGGCACCGTCGCCGTCGGCGCGACCTGTCCCTACGTGAGCGCCGGCGGCGCGGCGGTCACGCAGTCGTACACGAAGCCCGAACACGGCCGCGACGCGGTCGCCCGCGCCGAAGGCGGCGAGCGCATCGACGACGCCTTCGAGGCGCTCCTCGCCGCCGACGACCACGCCGCCTACCGGCAGGTCCACGGCGTCGGCGCGGGCGGCGAGTTCGCCTTCACCGGCGACGAGTGCGTCTCGTGGGCCGGCCACCGCGTCGGCGACGACTACACCGTCGCGGGCAACATGCTCGCCGGCGAGGCGGTCGTCGAGGCGACCGCCGAAGCCTACGAATCCGCCGACGGCGACATGGCCGAGCGACTCGTCTCGGCGCTCGAAGCCGGCGAGGCGGCGGGCGGCGACGACCGCGGCGAGCTGAGCGCCGCGCTGCTCGTCCACGCGCCGACGCCGGAGTTCTACCACAACCTCCGGGTCGACCTCTCCGCCGAACCGGTGGCCGACCTGCGCGACCTGCTCGCGGAGGCGCGGCGCGCGAAAGACCAGATTCGCCGCGAGACGGACGCGCAGTTCGGCGACTACCCCGACGAGATTCTCGACTTCGGCGTCAAGTACTGACCCGACTTCGCGTCAAATACTGAAAAGAGGCCGCGCGGGCGGCGTCAGTCCGAGTCGGCCGGACTGGTCTCCGCGCGCTTCGACGGCGTGATAAACGAGTCGCGCTGGCTCATCTCCTCATCCGATAGGTGACAGGAGATGTAGTGGTCGCCGCCGTCGACCGCTTCGAGTTCCGGGAGGTCCCGCTCGCAGACGTCGCCGATTTTCTTCGGGCAGCGCGTCTGGAACGGACAGCCCGACGGCGGGTTGATGGGGCTCGGAACGCTCCCTTCGAGGAGGATGCGGTCCGTCTCGCGGTCCGGGTTCGCGTGGGGGACCGCGGACAGGAGGCTCTCCGTGTAGGGGTGGAACGGCGGCGAGAACACCTGTTCGATGCTCCCGAACTCCGCTATCTTCCCGAGGTACATCACGGCCACGCGGTCGCAGATGTGCCGGATGACGCCGATGTTGTGCGAGATGAACAGGAACGAGATGTTCTCGTCGTCCTGAATCTCGTTCAGGAGGTTGAGAATCTGCGCCTGCACGCTCACGTCGAGCGCCGACACGGGCTCGTCGCAGACGATGAGCTTCGGTTCGACCGCGAGCGCGTGCGCGATGGCGACGCGCTGTTGTTGGCCGCCGGAGAACTCGTGGGGGTACTTGCTCGCGGCGGCCCGCGAGAGGCCGACGCGTTCGAGCAGGTCGCCCACGCGTTCGCGCTTTTCCTCGCCGGTGGCGATGCCGTGTTTCTCCATCGCGCGACCGACGATTTGGCCGACGGTCTTCCGCGGGTTGAGCGAGCTCTGGGGGTCCTGGAAGATCATCTGCATCTCGCGGCGCAGACTCCGAATCTCCGAGGAGCCGAGCTCGTGGAGCGGCTGGCCCTCGAAGTACACCTCGCCGTCGGTCGGTTCGAGGAGGCGGAGCGCGGTGCGAGCGACCGTGGACTTCCCGCAGCCGGACTCGCCGACGAGCCCGACGGTCTCGCCGGGGTAGACGTCGAAGCTCACGTCGTCGACGGCCTTGACGTGCCGCCGCTCGACGGTCGGCAGGCCGCCGCCCTCCCACGAGAGGTGGACGTTGCCGAAGACGCCCTCGCCGGCGTCGAAGTACTTCTTCAGGTTCCGCACCTCGAACAGCGGCTCGCCGGTGCGGTCGATGTCGCGGCGGCCGGTCCCCGCTTCGGGGACCGTGCTCTCCGAGAGGTCGAGGTCGTCGGCGTGGAGACACGCCGCGCGAGAGGAGTCGTCGCCGACGGCGTCGAGCGACGGGTCGCCGCCGGTCCGGCACGCTTCGGTGGCGTGGGGACACCGCGGCGCGAAGTTACAACCGCTCGGGAGGTTCCCGAGGTCGGGCATCGCGCCGTCGAGCGTCGGCAGTTCGTCGTAGTCGGTGTCGACCTCCGGGATGGAGTCGATGAGCGCGCGGGTGTAGGGGTGTCGCGGGCGGTCGAACAGGTCGCCGAGTTCGGCCGTCTCCACGAGGTTCCCCGCGTACATCACGCCGACGTGGTCGCACGTCTGGGCGACGACGCCGAGGTTGTGGGTGATCATCAGCACGGCCGTCCCCTCGCGCTCCTGCATCTCGTTGAGCAGGTCGAGAATCTTCGCCTGCGTCGTCACGTCGAGCGCGGTGGTCGGCTCGTCGGCGATGATGAGGTCCGGCTCGCAGGAGAAGCCGATGGCGACGAGGACGCGCTGGCGCATCCCCCCGGAGAACTCGTGGGGGTAGTCGTCGACGCGCTCTTCGGCGTCGGGGATACCGACGTCGTCCATCGATTCGACGGCGAGCCGGCGTGCCTCTGACTTGGAGACGTCCTGGTGGCGGCGAATCGTCTCCGTGATTTGCTCGCCGACGGTCATCACCGGGTTGAGCGACGACATCGGGTCCTGCGGAATCATGGCGATGCGGTTGCCGCGGATGTCGCGCATCTCGGCGTCAGTCTTCTGCAGGAGATCTTCCCCATCGAAGACGACCTGCCCGCCGGTAATCTCGCCGGGCGAGTCGATGAGGCGCATGAGCGACCGCGCCGTCACGGACTTGCCCGCGCCCGACTCGCCGACGAGACCCATCGTCTCGCCGCGGTCGAGTGAGAACGACACCTCGTTTGAGGCGACGACGGGGCCGCCCTCGGTGCGGAACTCGGTTCTGAGTCCGCGCACGTCGAGCAGCGGGCCGTCGTCGGCCTCGCCGTCGGTCGCGGTGCTGGGAGCGCTCATTCTATCGCCTCCACTTTGGGGTCGAGCACGTCACGCAGTCCGTCGCCGAGCATGTTGAACCCGACGACGGCGATGCCGATAGCCAGCGCGGGGAACAGCAACATCCACGGCGCGGTCTCCATGAAGCCGCGACCGGTGTTAATCATCAGCCCCCACGACGGCCGCGGGGGTTGCGCGCCGAGACCGAGGAACGACAGGCTCGCCTCCGCGAGGATGGCAAAGGAGACGTTCAGCGACCCCTGCACCAGCATGGGTGCCATGCAGTTCGGGAACACCTCGCTGAAGACGATGCGCGAGTCGCTCTCGCCGCGGGCGACGGCGGCCTCGACGTACGCCTCGTTGCGTTCGGCCAGCGCCGCGCTCCGCGAGACGCGGGCGATGTAGGGCGTGTAGACGAACGCCAGCGCGATGATGACGTTGCTCAAGTCCGGGCCGAGGACGACGAGGAGCGTGAGCGCGAGCAACACCGGCGGGAACGCCATCGCGGCGTCCATGACGCGCATCAGTATCTCGTCGGTCAGGCCACCGGCGTAACCGGCGACGACGCCGATGACCGCCCCGACGGCGAGCGCGCCGGAGATAGCGCCGAAGCCGACGTACAGCGAGATGCGGCTCCCCATGACGACGCGGCTGAAGATGTCGCGGCCGAGGTCGTCGGTGCCGAACGGGTGTTCGACCGACGGGGCCTGCGAGCGGTCTTCGATGTTCGTCTGCTCGATGGGGTACGGCGCGATGAGCGGCGCGAAGACGGCGACGAGCACGAGCATCACCACGATGGAAAAGCCGAGCATCGCCTTCGTGTTACTGCGGAACTTCCGGACGAACCGGGCGATACGGTCGCGCTGTGACTGCGTGATGGTGAACCGACCGCGGTCGGTCTCCTGTTCGGTCGCCATCAGTCGTCACCTCCGTAGCGGATACGGGGGTCGAAGTACGCGTACAGCAGGTCTGCGGCGAAGTTCGAGAACATGTAGATGAGTGCGACCACGAGGATGCACCCCTGAATCAGGGGGATGTCGCGGCTCTGAATCGCGGTCAGCGTCAACCGACCGATGCCGGGCCAGAAGAACACCTCTTCGAGCACGACGACCCCGCCGAACGCGTAGCTGAACTGGAACGCGATGACCGTGATGACGGGGATGATTGCGTTCTTGAGCGCGTGCCTGAGGACGATGACCCGTTGGCTCATCCCCTTCGCACGCGCGAGATTGATGTACTCCTCGCTGAGCACCTCCAGCATCGACGACCGGGTCATCCGCATGATGTAGGCGGTGAGCGCGAAGCCCATCGCCCCCGCGGGGAGGGCGAGTCGCGTGAGCGACCCGACGAGGTCCTCGCTCGGGGAGACGTACCCCCCGGTCGGAAAGAGGTTCAGCCAGACGGCGAACACCAAAATGAACACCAGCCCCCACAGGAAGATGGGCATCGAGATGCCGACGAAAGCGAACATCGAGGCGCTCACGTCGGGCGCTTCGTTCTGGTTGACGGCGGCGTAGACGCCGAGCGGAACCGACAGCACGACGGCGACGAGCGTCGCGGCGACCGCGAGCATCATCGACCGCGGCAGGCGCTCGGCGATGAGTTGCGCCACGGGCTCGCCGAATCGGAGCGATTCGCCCATGTTCCCCTGGAGGAGCCCGACGACCCAGTCGATGTACTGCACGTACAGCGGGCGGTTGAGTCCCAGTTGGGTTTGGAGCGCTTCGAGCGATTGTTCGGTCGCGTTGGGGCCCAAGATGAGCAGGGCCACGTCACCGGGCAGGATGTTGGTGACGGCGAAGGCGATGAGCGTGACGAAAAACAGCGTCACCGCCATGAACCCGACGCGCCGAACGACGTAGTTGTACATCGACATTGTGTGGAATCCCTGTTAGCGGTCGAGCCAGTTGTCGCCGAACTGCAGCGTCGATCCGTCGGGCGCGCCGATGTCGCCTTTGTACTGCGAGGCGGCTCCGTAGAGGCTCGGCTGCCACCACAGGAAGAGGTGGCCGGCGCGGTCCTCGTGGAGAATCTCCGTCGCCTGGTGGTAGAGTTCGGCGCGCTCCTGTTCGTCGTAGATGGTCCTCGCCTCCTCGACGAGCGCGTTGTAGTCCTCGTTCACCCAGTTGGTGAAGAAGAACGCCCCGTTGGGGTGCAGGAACTTGTAGAACGACACGTCGGGGTACCAGAGCGCGAGGTAGGAGCTCGTCGTCGCCTGGAAGTCGCGGTTGGAGTAGACGTCAGAGAGCCACGTGCTCCACGTGATCTGCTGGATTTCGAGGTTGATGCCGACCTCGGCGGCGTCGGCGGCGATGACCTCCGCGGCCTGCACCTGCGTCGGGTAGGACTGCGGAATCTTGAACGTCGCCGTGAAGCCGTCGGACATGCCGGCGGCGTCGAGGTGCTCCTGTGCCTTGTCGAGGTCGCGTGGGCGAGGTTCGATGTCCGGGTTGACCCACGGGCTGCCGGGCGTCGCCGGGGACGCGGTGGTCTGACCGGTGCCGTAGAGGGCCGCCTCGGCGACCTTCTCCTTGTCGATGGTGTAGTCGAGCGCGAGGCGGGCGTCCCGGTTGTCGAAGGGAGCCACGTCGCAGTTCAGGCCGAGGTAGACGAGCGATTTCGGGAACTGCTTCTCGAATCGAACGTCGGGGGCCTGCTCGACGCGGGAGACGTCCTTCGGCGCGATGCCGTTGATGAAGTCGTACTCGCCGGCGAGGAACGACTGGAGGCGGACGCTCGGGTCCGGAACCTCGCTCTTGACGATGGTGTCGATGAACGGGCCGTCCTCGTCGGACGCGCCCCAGTAGTCCTCGTTGCGCGTCATCGTGAACGAGGTCTCGATCTCCCGGCTCTCGAACTTGTACGGGCCGGTCCCGATGGGTTCTTCGACCATGTCCTTCTCGGCGTTCTCGGCGGGCATGACCGACAGTTCCGCCGTCGCCATCTTGGCGAGGAACGGCGCGAACGGCTCGGTGAGTTGGACTTCGAACGTGTAGTCGTCGGGGGCGCGAAGCTCCTCGACGTAGTCGAAGAAACCGGTGGCGAGGTAGTCGCCGTTCTGGACGCGCTCGTAGCTCGCGAGCACGTCGGCCGAGGTCATCTCCTCGCCGTTGTGGAAGGTGACGCCCTCCCGGAGGTTGAACGTCAGGACCGTGTTGTCGTCGGACTGCTCCATCGACTCCGCGAGGTGCGGCTGGATGGAGTAGTCGTCCTGCAGCGCGACGACTTCCTCGTAGATGTTCTCCAAGACGCGCTTGGAGGCCGCCGAGGTGTCGATGTGCGGGTCGAGACCCTGCACCGGCACCGCGCCGCCCCACTGGAGCGTCCCGCCCTGCTTCCCACCACTTGCCGCGGTCGTGTCGGTGCTCTCCGTGTCGCCGCCTTCGTCCGTGGAGCCCGAACCTTCGGTCGTGCCGTCGTCGGAACCGCCGCCCGTACAGCCGGCGAGCGCCACCGCGCCGGTCGTCGCCGCCGCCCCGAGGAAGGTACGGCGGTCGAAACGACTGCGACGCGTACCGTCGCCGGTGCTATCGGAGGAATCGCTCCCCTTGCCATTCTCTTGCATACAGTCGCTCCAATCCGTTACTGTGTGATAAAAATTGTGGTTGTGTGAGTACAATCCCCATATCGAGACGGAGAAGATGTAATATCAGATACCGTTCCGAGCGCCGAGCGCGAGGGAACTGTAGAATGACCAATTATATCTCGTCGCTGTCCGGGATTACTGCACGGATGTCAACCCGTTCGCCGCAGGCGACGGTCCATACCGACGGCCCGCAGGTCGCTCGCGGCGACCGAACCGTCGCCGGCGCGCGTCCTCGAACGTCGCTAACGTGCGCCCTCGAACGACACGGGCGGTGGGCAAGAGTCCCGGAACCCACATCTAACGCGCTGTACCTACTGATTTCGGGGATTTCTCGGTCGCCAGGTACTGTCACGCATGTGACCGAATTCCAAACAATAAAATAGGGTTAGTCACGAATCCGGGAACCATGCGAGTCAACCAGCAGCGACTCCGCAGTGACATCGAGTCGAACGCGGAGTTCGGGGCCGTCCCGACAGACGAGGGTCGGGGACGGACGGTCCTTGCCGGCAGCGAGGCGGACCGGCGGGCGAGAGAGTTCTTCTGCGAGCGCCTCCGGGACGCCGACCTCTCCATCACCATCGACGAGGTCGGCAACATCGTCGGCCGGTGGGAGCCCGAGAGCGCGGACCCCGACGCGGCCCCGGTCGCGACCGGGAGCCACCTCGATTCGGTCCCCGAGGGCGGCATCTTCGACGGACCGCTCGGCGTGTACGCGGGGCTGGAGAGCGTCCGCGCGATGCAGGACGCCGGCGTCGAACCCGTCCGCCCCGTCGAGGTCGTCAACTTCACCGAGGAGGAGGGCCAGCGGTTCGGCGGCGGCCTCATCGGGTCGGCGGTCGCCGTCGGCGAGCTGAGCGTCGCGGAGGCGCTCGATATCGAGGACGCCGACGGGATTCCGCTCGGCGACGCCCTCGCGGACATCGGCTACCGGGGTGACGGGCGCATCGACGCCGCGGACTGGGACGCGTGGATAGAGCTCCACATCGAGCAGTCCGAGCGCCTCGAAGACGCGGCGGTCCCGGCCGGCGTCGTCACGAGCATCGTCGGCCTCTCGCGCTGTGCCGTCGAAATCACGGGCGAGGCCGACCACGCGGGGTCGACGCTCATGGACGACCGCTCGGACGCGCTCGCCGCCGCCAGCGAGTTCGTCCTCGACGTGGAGCGCGCGACGAACGAGCGGGGCGAGGTCTCGGAGACCGCGGTCGGAACCGTCGGCAAACTGGAGGTCTCGCCGAACGCGCCCAACGTCATCGCCGGAAAGGTCGACCTGACCGTCGACGTCCGCGACGTGGCGTACGACTCCATCGAGTACGTCATCGACGAGGCGGAGGCGAGCCTCGACCGCATCGAGGCCGAGCGCCCGGTCGAGACCGCGCTCTCGCACCCGTGGGACCGCAAGCCCGTCGAGATGAGCGAGCGGTGCCGCGCCGCGCTCCACGACGCCGGGACCGACGCCGACCTCGAAACCCTCGACCTCCACTCCGGGGCCGGCCACGACACTATGCACGTCGCGGCCGTCACCGACGCCGCGCTGCTCTTTGCCCCCTCCCGCGACGGCATCTCCCACAACCCCCGCGAGTGGACCGACTGGGAGGACTGCGCCGACGCGACCCGCGTGCTCGCCGGCGCGCTCGCCGACCTCGCGACCGAGTGACGAAACCGCCCGACTGACGACTGCCGTTCTCGTGTTCGTCCGCCGCTCTGCTGTTTTCTCGGTGAGGTCGAACGACCGCCGCCCGCGTCTCTGCGAGACTCAGTCGAGCGCGGTCGAATCGCTCGCCACACCCGCTCTCGAATCCTCGTGTAGAGCCACTGAAACGCGTGTTTTCTCTCGGGTCGACTCGTATCGACACCCTCGGAACGGCGAATCGTTCGTACAATGAGAACGCAGCGTCTCGAAGTCGAATTCGCCGTTTTCAGAACTTCGTTAGACGTAATTCGGCGTTTTCGTGTCCCCGGTCACGGGATTTTGCGGCAATTAGTGCGATTATCGGGCCGTCTCGGAAGTGGACGTTTGTCAAATACAAACAGCTATGGCGACGGAGCTTCGAACTGGACTATGGCAGACGAACACACGACCGGCTCACCGCGGACCCTGAAAACGGTGTCTCGCGCGTTCGACGTCGTTCGTGCGCTCGAAGAGTTAGACGGCGCGCGAGTGACGGAGCTGGCGAACCACCTCGACCTCTCGAAGAGCGTCGTCTACAACTACCTCAGCACGCTGCGGGCCGAGAAGTTCGTCGTGAAGGAAGAAGACACCTACCGGCTGTCGCTACAGTTCCTCCTCGTGGGCGAGTACGTCCGGTACCAGAACATCCTCTACCGCATCGGCAAGCCCGAAATCGAGGAACTCGCGGAGAAGACGGGCGAATACGCCCACTTAGCGACCGAACAGCACGGACTGGGCGTCAACCTCTACAAGGTGAGCGGCGAGAAGGCTGTCGGGAGCGACTATCAGGTGAACAAGCTCCAGCGCGCCGACTACCTCCACTTCTCGGCGACGGGGAAGGCGATTCTCGCCCACCTTCCCAAAGAGCGCGTCGAGTGGATCGTCGACCAGTACGGACTCCCGCGCAAGACCGAAGCGACCATCACGACCCGCGAGGAGCTGTTCGAGGAGTTGGAGACGATTCGAGACCGGGGCTACTCGCTCAACGACGAAGAGGAGATAAAGGGCCTGCAGGCCATCGGCGCGCCGGTGACGAACCGTCACGGCCGCGTCCTCGGCTCCATCAGCGTCTCCGGGCCAGTCCGCCGGATGAAACAGCCGGAGTACCACGAACGGCTCATCGAGAGCGTCGTCAACACCGCCAACGTCATCGAGGTGAACGTCAACATGGAGGAGTCCGACGACGACTTCCCGACGTTCAGCTAATCGGGGCGCGTCGTCCACAGGCATCCACGTCGGCACCGTCTCCGCGTCGGCAACATTCCGCAGTCGGCGACATCCCACCGTCTTCCTCCGATCCGGTTCACAAACTGAGAACCGCCGGTCCCGGTCGGGGCAGTCGGGTCGAGAGGCCGCGCTCGACACGAGCGAGCGACCGAACGACCCGCCCGGCCGCGAATTTCGGCTCGGGGTATCGAAGCCTCCTCCGCGCCTTCGACGCCGTTCGTCGGCCGAGAACGAGGGTTCGAACGTCGGACAGTCGCACGCCCGAACAGTTTCGAGACCGGACAGTGTGAGAACCGACACGTGACGACGAATCTCCCCGGAGGGCTTGACTAAATAAGAACGAATCCGATTTCCAGTCGCCGAACACCAAGTTATGCTCCATATTCTACCGAACTCACCGCATTCACCACCTACTGCCGAGACGCCCGACCCACCGCTGGCAACGACGGCCACCGACCGGACGGCGCCGAATGCCATTACACAACTATTAGTGTAATTAGCGTTGCCACACGGTTCGACCGCCAGTCACGCACGACTCGGGCGGACCCGAAGCGTCGCGTGCCGGGCGACACTCCCCGGACTTTCGAGTCGGGACGGACTGAGTACCTCTCGAACTCGGTTATCAGACGACATGTTAATTCAGTAGTTGTACAATAGTATTCCCGTTCGAACGAAGTGGTACCGAAACCGAACATTCGAGAGTAGAACAGACGTTCGCAACCGCGCACACAAACGTCGTCTACCGGACTTTTCTCCCGATTACATGTGAAATTTGTAAAAATTGTAAAAATTCTACAGAACCCATTATCCGTGGCCGCGCTCAAATCGAGTGACCACTCATGAAAAGTGTTCTAAATCCACAATAGTATGGGCGTGTCGGAAGGGTCGAGAGCGGACCGACCTCACCCCGAGTCGGCGTCCTCGTCGGCGTCGTCAACCTCGGAGTCGAGCGGTCGCCGGACCACGAGCACCGGGGCGACGGTCTGTTCGGCGACGCGATCGGAGGTTTCGCCGAACAGTCGGCCGCGGAGCGTGGGTTTCTCCTCGCCCATCACGACCACGTCGTGGTCGTCCGCGGCCTCGATGAGCGCCTGTAGCTGGTTCTGTGCGACGACGACGACGCGCGAGATGTGCTTGCTGCAGACGCCGAGAAGGGCCAGTTCGTGGGCGACCTCGTCGAGGAGGCGTTCGCCCTCGGCGACCGCGTCGTCGTCCTCGGCGGCGTGGAACAGCGTGAGGTCTATGTCCTCGCGTCTCCCGACGGCCGCGGCGACCTTGGTAATCGTTTCGAGGTTGATGTCCTCTTTTATCGGGACGATGACGCGGTCGATGGTCGGGGCGGGGTTCGAGAGCAACACCGCGTCGCAGTCCGCCTCGGTGGCGATGCGCTCCGTCGTCTGGTCGGCGTCGTGGGTGAACACGAGGCGCGTCTCGACGGTCGCGCCCGCGGCTTCGAACGCCGAGACGAGCTCGTCGAGTTCGTCGCGGACCTTCGGTTCGAACTGCTCTCTGGCCTGTTCGGGAGCCGTCTGCTCGGGTATCTCGTGGTACGCGAGGAGGACGACCGTCGTCTCCGAGAGCAGGCGGGTCAGTTGGTCGGGTATCACCTGACCTTCGAGCACCGCGACGGGGACGAGCACGCGAACGTCGTCGGGATTACGCATCGGAGCTCACCCCCTTGAGGCGCACGTCGCGGGCGTAGACGAAGTACCACGCCAGCGCGGCGAGCGCGACGACGACACCGACCGCCTGCGAGAGCGGTTGCATGAACGCGACGAGGCTGAAACTCGCGAGCGCCCCGAGCACCGGGACGACCGGGTAGCCGGGGACGCGGAACGACGGGTCGTACCACGCGGGGTTCGACCGGCGGAGCACGACGAGCGCCACGCAGATGAGCCCGTAAGTGACGAGGTGGAGGAACGACGCGACTTCGGCGAGCACCTCCGTCCGGCCGACGGCGACGAGAACGACGGTCGGCCCGCCGACGAGCGCGAGCGCGACGTGGGGCGTCCCGTACCGAAGGTTGATTCGCGCGAGCTGCGGCGGGACCAGCGCGTCGCGGCTGAGCGCGTAGAGGGCGCGCGACGAACTGAGAATCGAGGCGTTCGCGCTCGACACCGTCGCCAAGAGCCCGGCGACGAGGATGGCGACCGCGCCGGGGAAGCCGAGGTACGAGCGGGCGACCTCGACGATGGCCGTCTCGCCGAAGGAGGCGAGTTGGGTGCTCCCGAACGCGCCGGTCGAGACGAGGATGGTCACGACGTACAGCACCCCGACGACGACCACGGAGCCGACCATCGCCAGCGGGAGGTTCCGCCCGGGTTTCGTTATCTCGCCCGCGACCGTCGCCACCTGCGCGAACCCGAGGTACGAGGTGAACACGAGCGCGGCCGTGGTGAAGACGCTGAGCGTCCCGAGGGGCATGAACTCCTCGGGGACCGTCTGGCGGCCGAACAGCCCGAGCGTGTCGAGCGACCCGTAGACGAGGAACACGAGGAGGATGCCGAGAAGCAGGCTCACGATGCTGTTCTGGAGTTTCGTCGCGTTCTCGGTCCCGAACATGCTGAGCGCCGTCAGGACGAGCCCGAAGCCGACGCCGAGCACCGCCACGAGCGGCAGGTCAGAGACCATCGACGCCGCGCCCAACTCCGCCAGCACGGCGATGGCGTACTGCGCGAACCCGACGAGGTAGAACGCCGACGCGAAGACGAGCCCGAGCCAGAGTCCGATACCGACGACCGCGCCGAACGCCGACCCCATGCCGCGGGAGATGAAGTAGTACGCGCCGCCGCTTTTCGGCATCGCCGTCGCCAACTCGGAGGTCGGAAGCGCGACCAACAGGGCGATGACCGCCCCGAGCGCGAACGAGAGCGCGGCCGCGGGCCCCGCCTGCCCGGCGGCGAGACCGGGAAAGACGAAGATACCCGCGCCGACCATCGTCCCGATACCGATTGCGAGGCCGCCGCGGAGGCCGATTGTCCGCTCTAACTCGGTCCCGCTTTCGAGGACCGTCACCTCGTCGGCCGCGTCCCCGACGTCGACCGCCGGGTCCGCGTCGCCGACTCGCTCCCCGCCGCCGGGCGGGTCGACCCCGAGCACCGAACCGCCGTCGTTTCCATCTGACATTGTACCGTCTTGTTATTGCGTCTCACAAATATATCTAGCACCCATCATATAGAGGGTGTCGGAGCGGCCGGTGGACGCGCCCCCGGCGGCCCGACACCGATCACCGGCGACGAGAGAAAGTGTTAATTCGTCCGCGACACGCCCAACATGCAGAACGATGGCGTACGGAACGTGGCGCGGCGGCCGGTTCGCACGGGGTGACCAGCGGTGAACTGGTCGCGGAAGTCGCTCGACGAACTCGAAGCGTTCTACTGGGAGACGATAGCCCCCGCGATGGACCGCGACGGGATGGACCCGACGCGAGACGTGCCGACGTACGCGTGGCTGACGGAGCGCGGGTGGTCGGGTATCGCCTACGCGCTCCGCGAGAAACACGACCTCACGCCGCGGGAGTTCTTCGTCGAGGTCGTCGGCCTCGGCGGCGACGAGCCCGACGAGGGCTACGACTGGGGCATCGACGACGACCGCACCGTCGAGGCGTTCGAGTCCTACCTCGACATGCTCGAATCGCGGCGCGGCCTCGCCGACTCGACGCTGCCGACCCGCCGAACCCACCTCGCGCGGTTCGCCCGAATCTACCGCGACCGACACGGGTCGGCTGACCTGCTCTCTCGGCTCGACGACCGCGACGCCGAGCCCGACGAGATAGACCGCTGTCTCGCGGTCCTCGACGAGTTCGACGCCGAACTCGCCACCGACGGGACGAAGCTCAAATACCTCCAGACGGTCCGGTCGTTCTACGAGTACCTCGTCGACTTCCGACGCGCGCGGTACAACCCCGTCGAGAACGCCGCGAAGCAGTTCCGCTGGGAGCAGGGCCAACCCGACAACCGCACGATGACGGCCGATCAGGTGAGCGACGTGTACGCCGTCGCCGACGACCTCGAAGACCGCCTGCTCGTCCTCGGACTCGCCGGCTGGGGGCTCCGCCCGAACGAGCTCGCGTCGCTCCGCGCGTCGCAACTCGTCCTCTCCGGCGACGACCCCCACATCGAGTTCGAAGAGCGGAAGAACGGGCCGGGAACCGTCGCGCTTCTCTACGGCGTCGACGCCGTCGCCGCCCGCATCGACGCGCTCGCCGAGGACGACGACTGGAGCGGCGCGCTGTTTCCCTCCTCGCGGGCCGCGTCGGGCCACATCGCCCGCGAGACGGTCAACCGGCGGTTCAAGCGCCTCGCCGACGAGGCTGACGTGACCGTCGACGGCGACGTGCCGACGGCGAAGCTCTGTCGGCGCTTCTGGTACACGGCCTATCAGGCGGCGGTCGACGAGATGCTCGCCCAGTTGGAGGGCGTCGCCGCGGACCAGGGGTCGAAAAGCGCCGACGTCGTCATGTCGAACTACCTCTCCGAGGAGCGCCGCCGGTCGTTCCGTCGGCAGGCGATGCGCGAGACGCTGGCCGAGGTGTTCGAGCCTGACGGCGAGTCCGCGACCGTCGAGACGCAGATGCCGCGGTGACTGTGACTGCCGGCGTCACCGCGGTGCGTGCGTTGCGGGGCGACAGCGGCTCACGGCGGCCGCCGGGTGCGTGACCGTCTCGTCGTGTGAGCGGCCGTCCGACGTCGGTGGTCGTGGCTTTTACCCGTGTCGAGGAGTCACCCTCCACTATGGACCTTCGAGTTGCCGGCCTGAACGGTCTCGAAGAGCGGGTCGAGAGCGCGCTGAACAGAATCAGCGAACTGCAAGCGGGCACGCGAGTGCAGTCCGACGCGTTCTTCTCACAGTCGTTCATGAGCGACCACACCGAGTTCGACTCGTTCGCCGCGTTCTGCGAGCAGAGCCCGTGGCCCCTCGACGACGTCAGCGACGTCCAGGACGTCTCCCGTGACCGACTCAACGGATACATCGCGGCGACGACCGACTTCGAGACGTGGGAGGGAATGAAAACCCGGGCCGCGGAGGAGGAGATTATCGACCAGATAGCCCCCTGACTAGCCGACGGTTTGAACCGCGGTCAGGACGTGATACAGGCCGTAGCTGATGAGGCCCGCGCCGAACATCGAGCCGACCCACGAGCCGAGGGTAATGCCGACCTTCCGCAGCGAGACGCCACTCCCGCCGGACGAACTCGCCGCGAGTCCGCTGCCGACGATGCTCGCGATCATCACTTTGTTGAACGAGATCGGGATTCCCAGCACGATTGCGAGCTGGGCGATGAGAAAGGCGGGAATCAGGGCGGCTATCGACCGCCGGGGGCCGAGCGCGGCGTACTCGTTCGAGACGGCTTGCACGAGTCGCGGCCCACGAATCCACGCCCCGAGCAGAATCCCGCCGCCGCCGAGTGCAAGCAGGTAGATAGACGGGAGCCGGAGGTCCGTCTCGAACACCGCCTCCAGTGGGCCGGTCGCCAACCCGACCTGCGTGCCGCCGCTCGTGAACACGACGATGAGTCCCAGCACGACCAGAAACTGATTAATTCCGGCAGTCTCGTCGCGTCGGAGCAACCCGAGCGTCCCGACGAGGGCAACGAGCCCGCAGAGTACGCTCACGGCGACCATCCCGAGGGTGTACGAGCCGCCGACGACCGTCGGAAGAAGCTGGGACGTCGTAGCGAGGTATCGAGCGACTGACCCCTGTGCGCCGCTCGCAGTCGGGATGACCGTGAGTTGGATGTTGGCTAACGCGTAGCCGACTGCGCCACCGAGGACGGGAATACCGACGGTTTCGGGGACGGCGTCGCTTCGGAGCCCCCGCGCGAGGCCGTACGCGAGCACGGCCTCCACGATGGGAATGGCGAACCAGAACCCGAGGATGACGGCGTACTCGTCGACAGCGAATCCGCCGCCGAGGGCGATTCCGGACCCGATCATCGCCCCCGTGACGGTGAACGCGGACGGTATCGGATACCCGTAGGTGTTCCCGATCGTGATGAGGGTCGCGGCGGTCAGCAGGGCCGCCGCCGCCGCGAGCGGTGTAATCGACACGCCGGTCACGAGGTCTTTGCCGATGGTCTCGGAGATGCTGCCTCCCTGAAGGACCGCCCCCAGTCCGGCGACGATGCCGACGAGCAGGGCGGCCCGAAGAACCGAGAGCGCGTTCGCTCCGACGGCGGGCGCAACGGGCGCAGAGTTACTGTTCGCCCCGACGGTGAACGACATGAACAGGGCCGCGAGGAGCGCAATCGAGAGAACGAGCAGTACGGATGCCATACTCACACCACCCGACGCGGTCTCTGGTGGTGTGGTATCCAGAACGGTCGGCGACGACGACAGGTTCTCATTTGACTGAAAACCGAGCCACGAGACAGATGAACCCATCGAAATCACGTATATCGGCTGATAGTGAAGCAATCGTCTCGATAAGTAATGCGATGCATATCCGAACGACGGTAACGCAGGTTTCAGGGGTCGCGAGAGTGCGAGCCAGTCCCGGAAGCGGCTCGAACGATGCCGATTCAGATCGCTGGTCTCGATCGCACGGGTCCGAACACCGTCTCGACGACCAACCATCGACTTCCGAACGAAATCGGAGAGGAGTTCTTCCAAGTCGGTATCGTCGGTATCCTCGCCATCGCTATTCCCGTACCCGACCGCTCACCGGCGAGAGATCGGAGTACGCGTCTGACTCCAGTTGAGGTCGGGTTCGATAAACCACATAGAGCGATACACAAGAACACACGGTCAGAAGTTGCAGAACTTCGGAGGATGGATTATTTTTGCGTTTTTCTAGGCCTTTTCGTGGTTCGGACAGGCCACATCGGTATCGCATCAACTACCGACCTCGGTGAGACGCCGTCGAATGCTCGAAAACAGCCCAAAAATTGACCACTCGCAGAGTGTCGCCACTCACAACAGGCAGTCCGAGCTGGTGTAGAGCGCTAGTCAGGCGGGAGTAGTGCCGAGCAAACCAACTCGACACACTCACCAGCAGTCAATACCGGCGCATACTCCATCTCACCGCCGACACCAATCTTCAACAGGAAATCGGTAAGCCGCCAGATATTGTGCAACAGCACCGCAAACACGAAGTAGAATAATCTTACGCGGTAGTCCTTAGACGAGGTCTTCGCCAAGAAATCGTTCTTGATCGATTTGTATTCGTTCTCGATCTGCCACCGAGAACTGTACCGACGACACACGGCTTGAGCCTCGTCCGCGCTCACACGAAGATTCGTCGCGAACACCGCTGTTCCATCGCTCTTCGTCGAGGGCACGTAGAGAAACTGCATCGAGTGCGAGCCCTGCTCAACGTGGACAGAGGCCGATTCAACGGCGACTTCTTGCTCATCTTCATCCATCGTCTCTATGTTCTCGCGTTCGGCACTGTGAATCCGCTTCGGGATGAGATAGTTCACATCGAGGTTCGAGAGCGTCTGGTAGACAGCTTTCGAGTCAAACTCTCGATCACACAGCACCATCTCAATCGGTACGTGCTCCTGTGCCCGTCGAACGAGTCGTCGGACTACACGATGAACTCGGTTCGGCGGGTTCTCGTCCCACGACGAACTCTCACGGACAGGTTCGACAGCGAGAATCAGCGGGATGTTCCACCCGACAATCGAGAGCGTGGCGAATTTGAACGCTCTCCCCTCGCCGTCTTTTGTCCCGCTGACCATCGGCATTCCCTCTATGTTACCAAAGTAGCGAATGGTCGTGATATCAATTGCGACGGTGACAGGACGACGAAACGAAGACTCCGATTGAATCACCGAAAGCAACCGTTCTGTCGCCTGTTGAAATCCCTTGAGTAGGCTCTCTGGGTCGAATTGCTTGACGGCTCGGAGGTGGGTGTCTCCGTGAGGACCGTACTCTTTGCCTCGTCGGAACTTGAACCGGGCTGCACCCTGTGGAGTACCACAGCCGACCATCCCAATAAACGTCTGAAGCTCAAAGAATCGCGTGTCTTCATACGTCGCGTTCTGAGCTCTCTCAGAGTCGAACGGACCGAAGCCGTGCTCACGAGCGAGACGGGTTGTACGGTAGATTTCTTCGTCAGAAAATTCGGTAGCATCCTCAGCTGAGTCAGTAGTTTCTTCTGATGACTGCTTGACTTCCTCTAGTGGCCGGACTTCGGGAACTGAGAGGCCCTGATTGTGTATCTCCTTGACTAAGCAGTGTGCGCTGGCGGTGATATATCGACGAACATCGTCATCGAAGCGATTGCGCCACGTTCGAGAGATGACTGACTCGTTAGGAATTTGGCCGAGACCGAATACGTCGGCAAGCTCTGGATGGCGTGTGAGAGATCGGTAGCTGTCTCCGGTGACTTCTAGATAAACAAAGAGCTTGAGCATTCCGTGGAATGAGTACGGGGCGGGATGCCACTCTGGGTAGTCGTCTTCGAGCGTTTCGATCTGGAGCTTAAGAACGGTAAGTGCATCGCAGAACGCTGTCCCCTCACGGAGGTGTTTGCGGAGTTCGAGAGCAGCGACAAATGCGTCGGTTAGTCGGCGGCCACGCTGTTCCATCAGATAGTCTTGTCAGCGGATACTCAACAACGTTGATGACTTTTTCTCCTTGGTAGTGACTCGCCACATTCAAAATTGGAGTCAAACAACTCAGCTATCGAGACGCTGGAGCGTCAGGGACCGTCTGTAGATATTGGTCAGGATTTTCGTGGAAGCAATCGCCAACGACTACGGCATCGGCACCAGCGTCAAGAATTTCCTCGGTCTGTTGCTGACTCTTGGTACCTCCACCGTAGAGAAAAATTGTGTCGTCAAGATATTTTGCCGCTGCTTTCACGTCTTCGGGCCCCATTCTTTTTGGAGTACTTGATGTAGAATATCGAAAATCGATAGAAAGATTCAGTTGCTAGTGCGGCACCTGCTATCTGATCAGGTGTGTATAGTGTCTCAACACCAGACTCATCGGCTGCTTTTGAGTCGGGATTTTGAACGACGTACCCCTCACCCAGTATCTTATCCGAGATTTTGGCAATAGCATCGCGACCTCTAGACGCAATCAGGGCACTTACAAGTGGAAGCCCAGCACCGAATACTTCTTCGGCTTACTCCCGACCTCTGTGAAGAAATCCACGTGTTTTGCAACGAAGTTGTCGCGGTCTCCGTTGTAGACTGCTGGTACGGAAAGTACGTCTACAGTATCTATTCATTATCTGCGACAAGGTCGAGGAGACAGAAGCAAAGATGAGGACGGTATTTCATGGACGCTTCTATGAAGCAAACAAGCTCAAAGAAACTTTCGCCGATATTGAGTTCAGAGATGTTGAAATCATTGACGAAGATGGCCCAACTATCCTTCACGCCGTAGAATAGACACACCTGCTCTGTATCAAGCGTAGCAGTGTCTAAACTCTCTTTGAGCAGGTCTGAGAGTAGCATAGGAAACTAGCTCTTCGACCTGTTTATCGGTTAACTAGACGGTGCCCAAACTTATATTACATCTCAATTCAACTACAATTCATGGCACCATTCCCACAATCGCCGACTGGACTTGACCTTGTAGTTTCAGTGGTATTTTGGTTACTTATCTTGGTTGTGATCGTTTATATTATCAAAATTCTAATTTCGAAGTACGTCTCTTAGGTCAGCCGTTATCAAATTCAGTTAGTAATTTAATTGGCTCTGTTGAAATCCTCAGAGAGTTACAGGTTCGTCTAGTAGTCTGAACGGATGGAGGCCCTCCCGAAGTCGCGGTTACTCCGGTTCGTTGAGCAAGCGATGCACTTGGCTAGGCGAGCGGTCACTCGATACTCCTCAAAGTTCTCGAAACGGCGGTACACACTTCATCAACACATCGTCTTGCTCTGTCTCAAGGTTCGGAAGAATACGACGTACCGGACGCTTCTGGACGAACTTATCGAGATGCCTCGGGTTCGGAGCGCTCTCGATCTTGAGGAGCTCCCCACTCCTTCGACGTTGTGTAAAGCGTTTGAACGGCTCGATATGGCCGTTTGGCGGGTTCTTCTCAATCTCTCAGTCACGCTTCTCCCGACCAACGGTGTCGTCGGGATCGACGCCTCCGGGTTCGACCGGAGTCACGCCTCAAAACATTACACGAAACGAACGAAGCTGACGATTCAGCAGTTGAAAGTCACACTTCTCGTGGACACGAGGGTGAACGCAATCATCGACTTACACGTGACGACGACCAGAAAACACGACTCGAAAATCGCGCCGTCGCTCATCGAGCGGAATACCGGTAAAGTAGCGATTCTCCTCGGCGACAAGGGATACGACGACCAGAAGATTCGCGCGTTAGCCCGTGAAGATGGCATTCGTCCCCTGATCAAGCACCGAGAATTTTCGCCGCTCCACAAGGCGTGGAACGCTCGGTTGGACGCCGACCTCTACGGGCAACGTAGTCAGAACGAGACGGTGAACTCTCGCCTGAAACGGAAATATGGCACATTCGTCCGCTCACGACGCTGGTGGAAGCAGTTTCGTGAACTCGTTGTTTGCTGTCTCACTCACAACATCGACAAGGCATTCTGAACGTTCGATATAGGGGACTCAGTTATCGACCAGTTCTACCACAATATCTGCGATAATATATGCCGGTGCGAGAATCATCACAGCAAAGGAGACAATAAATGCTATAGAACCAAATATGCTGGCTGGGAACGTGAGCGACGAGAGATCACTCGTTAGCGTCATCATCGCCAAAAGAAATAGTCCGATGACGTGGTAAAGTTCAGTTCTATCCACAGGCGAACTCGAACGGATTTACCGAAGACTGTTTCGATAAGTTCGCATATCTACCTAGCGCCTGTTGCAGCGAGAAAGTTGTCGAATCAATAGGATTTCAACAGAGCCATTTAATTATAAAAATTAGGTCTGTTGAGATCCTATTCACGTCTTGCGATGTGCGGATGAGCGAGTTCCCAGCAGAATCTGTGGAAACCCGAGGAGAGAGACACTCCACCAATGTAAACACTTCTAGATTATCAACAGATCAGAAATTAAAATTCATCGACTAGATTTCCCACAACAATAACTTCATTATGTGACAACAACTATGGATATATGGTCAACATGAAAAAGGACCTTCCCCGCCGAGAGATGATACGAAAGATTGGCATTTCTGCTGTCTCTCTATCTGCTATTAGCGGTACTGCAGCTGCGGAAAAGAGTGATTCTCAAACTCAGAATGGTACTTCAACCCCAGCCCCGACTAAGGGTGGAGAGCCAGATGATGGTCACGAAGTCACTCCACAGTTGGTTACTAACTGGACCTCGGAATGAAGCCCCTACGAGGTCAACGAAAGCGATACGTCTATTCTGAAAAGTAGGTGGAACGTGATCTCCCCCACTATCGCATCGTACCACCGATTTGACGCACTGGTTGAAGCATCAATGGCAGAACGCCCTGAGATGGTCAGTTCGAATATCGGAGCTGGCGCTGTAAAGAAAAATTGGGTATATACCGAAGATACAGCTCTTGGAGTACCTGCGTATCACTTCAAGGCGAAGATGTTAGTCGCTCAGCCAACGGGATCGGAACTGTATCTTGACTCACGGGTTAAAACCGAGAGAACGGGACAGGTCGAAGCGAGAACCGGATGTTACTTCGACCCCGCAACGAATCTCGCTGAATCATGGTCTAGGGCATACCTGACTGTAGAATAGGCTTAGAGCACCACCTGGTTTTTTGTTGTGACATCTTTGCGTGGAAAGCGTGACTGTGGTTGAAGCCGGAAGCGTAATTCCGATGACGCAATTAGTCGGGGGAATTAAGACCGAGATAGTTGAGAAGCACGTGCGAGATGGCCATATCGGGCCGACCAAACGCTTTACACAACGTCGAGGGAGACGGAAGCTCCTAAACCTCGATACCTCTCCGAATCCGAGGCATCTCGATAAGCTCGTCACAACGGGTAGTCGTATTCTTCTGCACCTTGAAACAAAACAGGACGATGTGCTGGTGGAGTGTGTACCGCCGTTTTGAGAGCTTCGAAGAATAGCGGGCAACAGCTCGCCGAGCCAAGTGAAACACTTGCTCTACAAATAGGAGTAACCGCGACTTCGGGAGGACCTGTATCTGGTCAGACTATTGGGCGGCACCAGCCTGATGGGTATGGAATGGTGCTATCGATGACGGACCCGGTCAAGATGTTCGACCGAATTCGGAGTGCCCGATCTATCAACGTGGTGTGCCAGCTATTCGACCAGACAACGTTCTCGACATGATCCACAAACTCCTCCGTTATCGTTCAAGTAGAGGAGGATTTTGTACTGGTAGCGTCTATTCTCCCCACAATGAATAAAGGGCTTAGCGTGATGGTGAGTTCCACGTAACTTGGCGAGACACATAGCGGTTAGAGACATCTATGAGAGCGGCTTCGACGAAGACGTCCGCGAGGCACTCCGTCGTCTGATAGCCGAACAGGCACAGGTGAGCGTTCCAGAGCGAATCCTCGTTGGTATCCACCACGACGCCGAGATTGGGAGCCCCGACTATAAGCTAATTCAGTCCAATACTGCAATACCGCCTAGTTGCCCTGCTGAATATACTCTCTCTTAATTAGCTAATTCATTCCCAAATACCATGGAAATAAGCCACGCAACACTTCCATCCTCCGAGGTTGTGGAAGTTGAGACCGACCTTCTCAATGCATATGGCTCCTCTCTCGTTAGGACCATGATCTTGGGAGTTCGATCGGGTGTTCACCTACTCTGGAAATGCTGAGAACACGATGTGCATCTGCATTCCCCAGAAAGAATTTACATCCTTGCGATTGTTCTCCGGTGTGACATCTTGGTGTCGGCGTGACTTCGTTCGCTACGGGGCGGTCGCAGTAACCGCTTCAACTACACTCTTGGCTGGTTGCTCGTCGTGGCAGGATAGCGTTGATGTTGAGGTACACAATGAAGACACGGCTCAACACAGGGTAGAGGTCACAGCCGTTTCTGAAAGTGAGGAGGAACTATTTACAAAAACTTCGCGTCTTGACCCTGATGAATCGGTTTATTACGATAATGTACCCACCGTTTGACCCTGAGAATCCATACTATGTGACGGCGACTCTTGAAAACGGAACTACGGCCAGGTCCGACCCCGAAATGAGCGAGATGACGGCCGTCTGGTTCACCATCCGATCCGCCGACGAAATGGTTGGGGGGCGGGAAGCGCCCTGACACCGTTCAATCCAATTAGTAAACTCATAGAACACACATCATGAGACGATTTACCACACAGATTCTGTTGATCGTAATCGGCTTCGTCAGCGCGTTGCTTACCGTCGCCGCTGCTCCACGGATCGGAGATAGTCCTCCTGAGCAGTTGGCGACTGTTTGTACGCTTCTCGCCAGCGGTGCGTTCCTCATTACGGGCAGTGTGTGGTTCGTTGAACGGGAAGCGGAGACAGAGCGATATATTCAGATTCCCGCAGCGATGCTCCTCCTACTCGGTGGCGGAGTAATCGTCGTTGCAATCGTGGCATTACAACCACTACAAGGAGGAATAACACAAGGACTTAGAACGATTCTCATGGGGATTGTGGTTCTCGCAGGAGGCGGCGTCGCCGTTTCGGGGTGGCGATGGCTTCGGGGACGGAATATTCGGCACCCACTCGCTCTGCACACGATTGTACTGGGACTCGGCTTGAGTTATATTCTATACAAACTTGTTGATCAGGCCATCGCCCCAATTCCAACACCTGTCCTCGTTCTCATTCCGCTTGGTACCGTTGTACTTGGGCTGGGAGTGTTGTATCGATTTCCTGCTCAATCCATTTGATGATCAGTTAGTCGGATTCTTGAGCGTGTCGTGGCCAGCATCTCATAGTGGCTTCGACTTGTAAGTCACAACGTACTGTCTTTCGACGAATCGCCCAACAGCCGTACGTTGAGTGGCCAGTCTATGACTCGACACCGTTGTACGATCGAACTTCGCTCGCCGGGTTAGAATTGGACGTTCGAGTCGTCTCGAAGACGTGGTTCGAACACAAAGATCACGACTCAATTGAGCAGTTCGTCTGTTCACTCCCGCTAGCCTACTTCCGATTCAACGCTCAAGATCGCTACGCAGCGTCGACTTGCCACGAGATGAACACGCTCTTTCGCGTCTTCATCCTGAAAGAAATCCACGGGTGGAAGCACGAAACAGCGCTGATCGAGTATCTCGGGTGTCGTCCAGCGCTCTGCAAGCAGTTGGGCTTGGAAAGTGTCCCGGACCAGTCTACGCTGTGGCGCAGTTGGCACAACCGGTTCACTGCCGAGCTTCGCAGTTCAGTCGAGACAGCTGCGCGGACGATTCTGATCAAAGCCCAGAACGCAGGTGTTGCAGTCCCGCGCGAACCAGAACGGCACCTCCCATCTCACGGTGACGAAGAGGACGAATCAGATCCGGACGAGCAAGCCGTCCTTGACGAAGCGGCAACGGTTACGGACCACGTCAGTCACGTCATCTTCCCGGCCTTCTCATTGAATCGTGGCGACAGCTGTGAGATTCACGAGAACGCCTACTGGGACCTGCAGACGTATCTCGGACTTCGTGAGCGCCTCGCGGCCAACGAGGGCGCTCGTAGCTTCACCTACGAGTCAACTCGTGAGCGGTAGGGCACGCCCATCGCGAGCAAGTTCGTGACCTCTCAATTGCGGAGATCCGAGAGATGTACCGACAGGCCATCGGAAGACTTCTGAACGAAGTTTCGGAGACAGAGCAGTTCTTCCGAGCTGGGATTGTTGCAATCGACATTACCGAAGCTGATCCCTTCACTGGTGATAGGACTGGGCACGAAGACGAGATCATCGGCACGAAGGAGTAGACCGACGAGTATGCCTACCAGTGGGCGACGGTCCAGTTGGTCGGCAATGCCGTCCCTATCGTGCTGGACGCGCGCCCCGTCCGAAAGGGGGAGACTCGACTAGAAATCGTCGAGGACTTGCTCGATTCAGCTGAGGACCTCGTTCACGTCGATAACGTGCTGATGGACCGGGAATTTGATAGCCAGCACGTTCTGGAGATGATCAGCCAGCGCGGGCTGTCTTACGTCGTCCCGAAACGGACGCAGACCAGCGAGAAGGCACAGGCGAATCGATTGCTCCAACGAGATCGGGATCGATACGAGACCGACCGCGGGCTTCACCTCGGGAGGAACGAATGGCACGAGACGACGCTGATCTACCGACGGAAAGAGGACTCCGAGCACGACGACCACCGGCAGTACTCGGTGTTCATGACGAATTGTGGGAGTGGGCACCTCACTGAGTACGGGTATCGGTGGGAAATCGAGAGCGGGTACAGATCGATAAAGCGGTTCATGGCTGCTACCACGTCGAAGAATTTCGGGCTTCGTTTCTTCTACTTCGCGTTCGCGTGCCTGCTGTACTCGATCTGGCGAGCCGTCGACTTGCTCGTCCAGGTCGCGTTGACCGGTGAGTACGAGCACTCGCCGATGGTGACGGCAGATAACACACTGACGCTGCTGAAGAAGGAGACCGGAATCGGATAGAGAGACACTCAGTTCTGGGTTAGCGCGCGGTCTGAGTGGCTACACTGTTGGATGTCTCGAAAATTCGCCCTTACGATTGGAAGTGTGACAAGAATGGCCGCTTGGAGAGAGAATTGAGGTAGTTTCCGCTGACCCAATCGGCAAAATACACGCATTACAGCCCTGCTATACCCGTTGTAGTCTCAACTTCCAACACACGGTACGCCTCCAAGTTTCGGAGGATGAATGTGTTGCGTGCCTTCTCAACAAGGCTATCGGGCTTGAATCAAACCTGGTGACGAGTACCTGCATTCCGACTCCGTTTCTCCGGAAACGGTGGGGTGTGTAGTCCAAATACCAACGGTTATGCTGAGAACTGACAACTCGTTTCGCTCCCTATAGAGCTGAACTCCAGAACTTCTGACGATATCTGAGGTGGCTTTGCGAGGGGAGTCAAGCGACGAGGAGCCGACACAGTTTTGATTCTGTGCATACAACGTATGTACATGGGCACGAAGCGGGTCAATTTCCGGCTCCCCGAAGAGTTGGTAACACGCGCCGACATCGCTGCCGAAGTTACTCACAAAAACAGAACGGAGATTCTCATTGAAGCACTCCGACAGTATCTCGAAGAGAAAGAGTCTGATGAGAGTTTTCGTGAGGCCGTCGTCGAACTGTATCTGGACAACCACATCGAGTTCGAGAAACTTGTCGAGATTATCGGGCGGCAAGATGCCGAAGCTGTCCGTGCGTCGAAAGAGGTGCTTGATCGTGGCGAAGAACTCGCAGACAAACTCGCAGACCTCTAAATGCTCGTTGTAGACACGAGCGCATTCATCTCTCTTTCAGTCGGCGAAGTGCTTGACGTCTTCGTCACCGAGTTTGACGTCGCCACTACAGAGACAGTTCTTGAGGAACTACACAGAACTGCTGAGTACAACGACCACCATGGCAAAGCCGCCAATACCGCCCTCGATATGGCCGACGAGTTCACCGTTGTTGCTGTCGCTAGTGGTGAGTTTGTGACGAGTCGAATCGACGATGGTGAAGCCAGCTGCGTAGCTGCAGTCCGTGAGGTGGATGCAGCGTTCTTGATCACCGACGACTACAGAGCCCTTCCTGAGCTTCGAAAACTAGTGAGTGCAGAAGTTGCGTTATCTCCGATCGTTCTCCGGGCGCTGGTCAAACGCGCTGCTCTCAGCGAAGAGGAAGCAAGAGTCGCTTTCGAGACCATGGCAGAAGGACGCGATTGGCTTGGTGCGCCGATCTACCGGTACGCTCGGCAGCTCCTCGACGATACCTCAAAGTAGGGCAGGCTTCCTCAAACTCTACAGAAGAATCAACGCGAGTGCCCCGGGGCTTGACCCCGAGGCGGTTCATTGCTACAAGAGGATGTACGAAACTGGCATCTCCGCTGAGTACGTGGGTGCCCTGATAGCGCTTCAGTCGTTCTTCGGCGAGTCGTCGTGGGAAGACCCACTATCGGCGAGGAGGAGTGAGGCGTCCACCCGCCAACTGCTCTCGGTGCAGTTCGTGTGGCCAGATATCGGCCGGCAACCGGTATTCGAATCCTCGGGGTCGTTCTGAAATGACGAATATGTGCTAGACCCGCCCCGAGGCCCACTGTCTGCACTTCCATCCAGAGTCCAGCGGTGGGACGAGTCCAGCGATTTCGTCGCCGAAACCGAACTCAGAGGGGCTTTACTACGGAATCTGACTGGAAGGGTAGGTTAAAATAATCCGGACAGAATTACAAATATAAGTTTGTAAATCCTCGTACGCCCTTCGTAAACGTCACCTGACAAGTGACGTTCGCCGTGCAATAGTCACCCAGATGGTATTCTCTAATTCAGAACGAACGTTCGACGTGAGGGCGATCAGTACGCGAGTAGCGTCAGTGATGCCGGCTATCGGCCTCGTTAACGAACGGTTCGGAGGAGGGACAGTACACACCGGGATTCGCTGTTCTCAGACAAAGAATTCTGTCGATGGCCGTCGGCTTCGAGCGACCGCCGTGTCCCGTCGGCCGTGGCGATCGGACGCCCATTGTGCATCGGCTCGCATCAAAGCGCCCGAAAGCGGAGCGTTCATGCGTGGTGAGGCATGTGAGCAGCGTTCGAAGCGTCTGAGTTCGCGCCCCAGGCTATCGAAACGCGAGCAGCACGCAACTACCCCAAGAGTTTACTACAGGCTACTCAGTTTGGATACTCATGAGAGAATGGATCGATTCATACGAGGAGCGCGACTGGCAGACGACCACCGATGGAAGCGTTCGATACGCGTTAATCGGCCTCGGGTGGTGGACCGTCGACGTTGCACTCCCCGCCATCGAATCGTCCGAACTCGGGGAGGTAACGACCCTTGTGAGCAGTACGACCGAGAAAGCGCAGCGACTCGCTGATGCCAACGGCGTCGACCACGGCATCAGCTACGACGAGTTCCACGAGGGGAAGGCGGAATCGGCGTACGACGCCGTGTACGTCGGAACGCCGAACGCATTCCACCTCGAATACGTCGAAACCGCGGCATCGCTCGGCAAAGCGATCCTCTGCGAAAAGCCGATGGAATCGACCGTCGAGCGGGCGAGACAGGTCGTCGAAACGTGCGACGACGCCGACGTACCCCTGATGGTCGCCTATCGAATGCACACCGACCCCGCAGTCCGTCGGGCCCGTGACCTCATCGAATCGGGGTTCATCGGCGAACCCGTGTCGGTGTACGGGAACAACACCCAACCGCTGCTAAAGATGATTCCCGACGAGGACCAATGGCGGCTCGACCCGGAGCTGTCGGGCTACGGAACGTCCGTGATGGACCTCGGAATCTACTCCATCAACACGGCGAGATTCCTCCTCGACCGTGACCCGGTCGCGGTGCAATCGCAGATGAGTTCTCACCACGACGCCTTCGAGGACGTCCCCGACGAACGGTCGGGGGCGCTGTTAGTCCTCGAAGACGACGTGAAGATGGTCACCACCGACAGCCAAAACGCCCACGAAGACACCCAGCTCAAGATTACGGGAACCGAGGGGCAGATAGACCTGCACCCGGCCTTCCACGGGAAGTGCTCGCTCCATCTCTCGCGTAACGACACCAAAGTCACCGTCGAACACGAGACGTTCGACGACGAACGCGAGATGAGAGAGGAGTTCGACTACTTCTCAGACCGTATCCTCAGCGATACCCCGGTGTACGCAGACGGGAGACACGGGCTCGAAGACATGCGTATCATCTCCGCGATCCACGAGGCGGCCCGGACCAACGAAGTAGTGGAGCTCTGAGCGGGTAGTCGGTTCGGGTCTCGAACCCGCTGTTGAGCGCACCCGAGTCAGGGTTGTCGGAGAGGAGATCAATCATAGTAGATGACAATTATACTGATTTAATGCCCCACTGTATCTGTCTTTTGATATTTATGCCGGAAGGCGAGAGCCGCACAGAAGAATCGGGGCATCGGGTGCGATTGGTCGCGGGATACACTAACGATGGACCGAGCGCCTCATCGGCGAGCGACCCGCACCCTTCGGGGAGACGGCCACCCGTCACACACCGTCACCACTACTCGACTCGGCGAGCGCGCTCTCGCGCCCGGACAGACGGCTGGCTGGGTCCGGCCGGGCGACGCTTATCCCGCGATCTCCTCGGCGGCGAACGCCTCACGGAGTCGGTCTTCGTCCTCGGGCGAGAGGTTCGTCTCGATGATCTCGAACTCGACGTCCGACAGTTCGGCTTTGATTCGGTCGACCTGTGCGTCGTGGGACAACAGAAACAGCGCGGAGTTACCGGGTTCGACCGTGTTCGCGACCTCTTTGATGAACGCGTCATCGATGCCGATGTCGGTGAACTTGCCGCTGAGCGCGCCCGTCACGGCCCCGACCGCCATCCCGAGCCACGGCATCCAGAAGATGACGCCGATGAGGAGGCCCCAGAACGAACCCCCCAGCGCGCCGACGCCGACGAGGCTCTGGGCCTGTTTGACTTTCACCTGCCCGTTTTCTTTTCGGACGGCGATGGCGGCGTCCTCTATCGTAATCAGTTCGCGCCGCTGGAGGTGGTACAGCTTCTCCCGCATGTTCTCCGCACCGTCCATCGTATCGAACGCGAGTACGACCAGTGAACTCATCTCATCAACTCACCCACACGTAAGCAGGAAACCATAATAAACTGCGTTTACCGAGTCGCTGACTGTCTCAGAGCCAGTAATTCGTGGAATACCGAAAAGTCAGTAACGGCCCCTCGAACGAGTTTCGCCCGGCGACGTCGAGAGCGGTCGCCCGTTCGGCCCGCGGCGACCTGCGCCTCTATATTCGTCGCCCGCCAATCGTTCGGTATGACCGATCGGGAGTCGTTCACGCACGAGGAGTGGCGGACGCTCGCGCAGACGCCGGTCGAGGTGATGTACGGCGTCGTCGTCGCCTCGAACGGCGGCCTGTGGCGAGAGCTCAAAACCATTCGTCGAACCCTTCGACACGCCGACGAGTTCGAGCCGGAGACGGAACTCGTCACGCACCTCGCCGGGTTCGTCCGGGTGAACGCCGGCCGAGTGCGACGCGACGCGGAGACACACGATTTCAACCGCGCGGTGGCGAAGGCCCGCGCGCACGACTACTGTCGGGAGGCGGCGACAATCGTCCGAGCGCGAGCGACCGCGGCGGAGCGAGCCGAGTACGGACAGTTCGTGCGCTGGTGTGCCGAACGAGTCGCAGACGCCGGCGTCGAGGGCGGACTACTGGGATTGGGGGGCCGGCGAATCAGCCCGGCCGAGCGGGCGTTCATCGACGCTATCGGGGAGACGCTCGCAATCGCCGACGGGGCACGCGAGACAATCGAGTAAGCCATCCTATCAAAGCACTCATATTTTTTGGTCCCGCGGGACGTTGTACTCCGTATGCGACTCGTTCAGGTGTTGATACCCCGGGGGAGCCGAGAGAGCGTGCTTGAGTCGCTCGACCGACAGGCCATCGACTACGCCGTCTTCGAGGAGGTCGGCCGCGGCGACTTCGAGGCGATGGTGCAGTTCCCGGTCCCGCCCAGCGGCGTCGAGACGGTGATGGAAGAACTGACGAACGCGGGCGTCCGAGGCGACAGCTACACTATCGTACTCCCCACGGAGACGGTCGTCTCGCAGCGCCTCTCGGCTCTGAAAGAGCGCTTTCCCGGACTCCGCATCTCCCGCGAGGAGCTCCACGCGAGGGCCGAAGACCTCGCGCCGGCGAACTCGACGTTCTTCAGCTTCCTGATTCTCAGCACGGTCATCGCCGCGACGGGCCTGCTTCTCGACTCCGCGGCGACGATCATCGGGGCGATGGTCGTCGCCCCGCTGATGGGGCCGGCGGTTTCGGCGTCCGTCGGGGCGATTCTGGCCGACAGGCGCATGGCGACCCGCGGCGTCGTGCTTCAGGTGACGGGGCTCGCGGCGGCCATCGCGACGGCCGCCGTCCTCGGCGTGATACTCCAGCAGACGATTCTCATTCCGCCGGGCGTCGACATACAGGCGATACCGCAGGTCGCAGAGCGCACCAGTCCGAACGTCCTGTCGCTGTTCCTCGCGTTGGGGTCGGGTATCGCGGGGGCGATAAGCATCATGCGCGGGTCCGGGTCGACGCTCGTCGGCGTCGCCATCGCCGTCGCGCTCGTCCCGCCGGCGGCGACGTCGGGGTTGGGTATCGCGTTCGGGCTTCCCGTGGTCGCCGTCGCGGGCGCGGTGCTCGTCGTCGTCAACCTCCTCGCCATCAACCTCTCGGCGCTGATTCTGTTCTATCTGTCGGGGTTCAAGCCGCTGGACGCCGACGAGCGGGAGGGAGTCAGAGCGTCCATCGCCTCTCGAATCGCCGTCATCGGCGTGGCTATCGCGGTTCTCTCGCTCGTCCTCGCCGGCGTGACGTACGCGTCGTTCCAGACCGCGTCGTTCGAACAGCAGACGCAGACCGAACTCCAGCGACAGTTCGACGAGGCGGACATCGAGGGCGTCGAACTCGTCAGCGTCACGGTCGACTACAGGCCCGTCGACTACCTCCTCGGGAATCAACCGCGGGTCGACGTGCTCGTGGGGATTCCGCGCGACCTGCAAGCGCCCCCCGACCTCGCACAGCGGTTCGACGACCAACTGACCGAGGGGTTGGACCGAGACGTAGTCGTCAGGGTCGGCTTCGTCGAGGCGCAGGTCTCCGACGACGCGGCGACGAGAGCTTCGACCGGCGCGTTCGCATCCACCAGTCGCCCGCATACATCCGGTAACCGCACTCTCACCGGTACGGCGCTCGTCAGCTCCCCGGGGGCATGGCCGTGACCGACGCGTACTACTTCATCAGCGACCTCCACATCGGCGGCGACGAGCAACTGGGAAAGGTCGATTTCCTCGACGAGCTTCTGTCGTTCCTGCGGACGCTCGAAGCGACCGACGAGGACGCCGAACTGATCATCAACGGCGACGCCTTCGGGCTGTGGGAGTTCACCGACGTCGACGGACTCGACAAGTTCGACGCGCTCGTCGAGCGCTATCCGGAGCTGTTCGACCAGTTCGAAGCGACGGGCGAGCGAATCCCCATCACGCTCATCCCCGGGAACCACGACTACGAGCTCGCGGCCTACCCGGAGTACGTCGACCGACTGGCCGAGTTCAACGTCACGCTCCGACAGGAGGTCTCGATAACCCGGCGCGTCGGCGACTACGTCGTCCACGTCGAACACGGGATGCAACGGGACCCGAACAACCGGATTCCGGACTTCGGAAACCCCCACGCGAACCCCCCGGGCTACTTCGTCAACAGGCAGGTCACGAGCCGCGCCGGCCGGCTCTCCGAGCGCGGGAAGTTCAACTGGCTCAAAGACGTGCAGGCGGTGACGCCGATGACGCAGATTCCGGCGTGGATGCTGTCGAACTACTTCTATCGGGAGATGAGCCCGTGGCTCAGATACGTCTCCGCCCCGTTTCTCCTCCTTTTCAACGTCGGCTTTCTCTACGTGCTCGCGTTCGCGCTCGACGCCGCCGGTCTCTGGTCGCTCCCGATGGACCTCATCGAACGGGTTCTCGGGCTGTTCGGCCCGGTCGGGACGCTGGTCGACCTGCTTTTGACCGCGAATCTCGCCGTCACGCTGTTGTTGATACTGGTCGCGGTACCGCTTTTCGTCTTCGCGCGCGACGTCCGAAAGACGCTCCGGCGGTTCGGCATCGACCGGCCGGAAGAACGGGAGTCGTCGGCGGACACCTATCTGACGGCCGCCAGAGAGCTGTTCGCGTCCGACCCGGCGGTCGCGGTGTTCGTCTACGGCCACACCCACCGACCCGCAGTCACCGAAATCGAAGGCGGGGTCGTCGTCAACACGGGGACGTGGCTGAAGCGACTGCGCCGCGTCGAGTCCGCGTTCGGCGTCCTCCCGCCCGTGTTCTACTCGTGGTACCAACTCAACTACGTGCGCGTGTCGGCGACGGAAGACGGCGGGGTCGCCGTCGACTACGAACTCGTCGAGAAGTCCGCGCCGAACGAGGAGACGTGGTTCCAACGGCTCGTCACGTCGACACCGAGGCGGGAGGCCGCGATTCCGTCGCGGACGGTCGTCCGGTCGGGCGGGTCGAGCGAGTCGGTTGCGACCGAGTCGATTGCGACGGAAGCCGACACGGCCGACCGCTGACGGTCCGAACCGCAGACGGGAGGAAACGACATATGACTCGGCGGCGATACTGTGGCATGGCGCAGACGTCCAGAGACCAGGTGTGGACGGTGGTCGACCCGGATTCCGAGAACCGCTGGGGCGAACGGTTCGAGCGCCTCGTGTTCGTCCTCGCGTCGGCGAACGTCGTCGCCGTCGTCCTCTCGACGGTCGAGTCGCTGTACGAGCGGTTCGGAGCCTACTTCGACGGCCTGCTCGTCGCGTCCATCGCGCTGTTCACGTGCCTGTACGTCGTCCGGCTCTGGGCCGCCGGCTCGGCCGCTCCCGACGCCGGACGGAGTCGGTTCGCGTTCGTCCGCGACCCCATCTCGGTCGTCGACTGTTTCGTCATCGCGACGTTCTGGACCGGACTCCTCTTCGAGATACGGCTGTTCGAGTCGGGGCTGTTCCGCGTCTTGTGGTTGGCTCGCGTGCTGAACCTCTCGTGGTTCAGACGCTCCCGGCGGCGGTTCAAGCGAGTCCTCGACGCACAGCGCGACGACCTCGGGGTCGCGTTCAGCGGGGCCGGGATGTTGGTCCTCGTCTCGTCGACGCTCATGTACTTCGTCGAGGGAAGCGTCCAACCGGACGCGTTCTCGTCGATTCCGGAGACGCTCTGGTGGGGCGTCGTGACGCTCACCACGGTCGGCTACGGCGACGTGGTTCCCGTGACGCCGCTCGGGCGTCTGCTCGGCGCTGCGACCATGCTCGGCGGCGTCGCCTTCTTCGCGCTCCCGTCGAGCATCTTGGCCGCGGGGTTCTTCGCGGAGCGGGCGGGAGAACGGGCGCAGGAGACCGAAGAGACACGGACGACCGACCGAGGACGGCCCGGAGGAAAGCGGGTCGAATGGTGCCCGTACTGCGGCGAGTCGCTCGACACCGGGTCGTCGCACGGCTGAGCCGAACCGACCGGAAGACGGGCCACGCCCGCCGTCAGCAGGGTTTATCGAACAGGACGTGATATCAACAGGGATGGACGCAGACGCGAACGCTCACACCCTCGGAGAGGGCACGGTAGTGACCGACTCGGCGAGCGGGCTGGCGTACTGGGGGCCGGCCGTGGCGGTGAGTCTCGCGATGTTCATCGGGGTCATCGACTCGACGCTGATGAACGTCGCGATTCCGTCCATCGTCGCCGACCTCGACACGACCGTCACGGTCGTTCAGGGCGCGATTTCGTTCTACGCGATGGTCATGGCGGCGCTGATTCTCCCCGGCGGCAAGCTGTCGTCGATGTACGGGATTCGGCGGCTGATGACCGCGACGCTCCTCGTGTACGGGGTCGGGACGACGCTGGCGGCGCTGAGTTGGAACGTCGTCGTGCTCTACGTCGGCTGGTCGGTCGTCGAGGGGGCCGCCGCCGCCGTGTTGCTCCCGCTGACGTTCACCGTCCTCCTCGTCAGCTACGAGGGCGCAGACCGGGCGAAAGCCCTCGGTATCCTCGCCGGAGTGAACGCCGCGGGTGCCGCGTTCGGACCGCTACTCGGCGGCGCGGTCACGACGTTCGCGAGTTGGCGATGGGGGTTCGGCATCGAGGTGCTAATCGTCCTCGTCGCGCTCGCGTTCGTCAGGTATCTCCCCGAGGAGTCTCTGAGCGAGACGCCGACGAAACTGGACGTCGGCGGCACGGTCCTCTCGGTGGTGGGGACGACCGCCCTCGTCGCCGGTGTCCTCTTGGCCGGGCGGTACGGCTGGCTATTGGCCCGCCGGCCGTTCGTCGTCGGCGGCGTGCGACTGGACCTGCTCGGCGCGTCTCCGACCCTCTGGCTCGTCGGCTTCGGGGCCGTCGCCTTCGCGGGCTTCGTCCAGTACGAGCGCCGCGTCGAGCGCGAGGGCGGGTCGCCGCTCGTCCCGGTCCGGCTCCTATCGAACGGGCAGTTCACCGCCGGCGTCGTCACGAACGCCGCGCGGTCGCTGGTCCTCGCGGGGTTCATCTTCGTCGTCCCGGTCTTCCTCCAGTCCGGGGCCGGATACACCGCGTTCGAAACTGGCGTCGCAATGCTTCCGTTCTCCCTCGCGACGTTCGTCGCGTCCATCTTCACGACCGACTGGCGGCGGGCCGTCGCGCCGAAACTGCTGATTCAGGGCGGCGTCGTGCTCATGGGGGTCGGCGTGCTCGCGCTCGTGTCGCAGACGACGCTCGACGCGACGGTGACGCAACTCGCCGTACCGATGGGGCTCGTGGGGCTCGGTCTCGGGCTCGTGATGGCACAACTCATCGATATGACGCTCTCGGCTGTCGACCAACGGGACTCGGCGGCGGCGTCCGGCCTGCTGAACGCGACGATGATGCTCGGCTACTCGTTCGGGACCGCCATCGTGGGCGCGTACCTGCTCGGGCGCTTTTACGACGGCGTCGTCGACGGCGTGCTGACCGCCATTAACGCGAGCGTGTCGGCGAGCGAGCGAGGGGCGCTCGTCGTGGCGCTGGAAAACGCCGCCGAGACGGCGACCGAAGAGACCCAACGGGCGTTTCTCGCCGGTCTCACACCGGCGCAACGGGAGCTACTGACCGACGTGTTCGACGCCTCGATAGTGCAGGCACAGCGGGAGACGCTGTTTCTCCTCGCGCTTTTCGTGTTGCTCGTGCTCCTCGTTTCGACGCTCCTACCGGACGAAGGGACCAGCGGCGACCCGTGAGCCGTGAGCACAGCGTCGTTCGCTGTCGTCGCTCTCATCGCTGTCGTCGTCTCAACGAACAATGCGTTGAGTGGGTAGACTGACGTGAGACCGCCATTCAAAATATTTGTTTTGATAACTTCCTCACCAACAGGTATTGAATAAAAATAGCAATATTGAATTCAGAGACGACTGAGAAGATTTGTCTAAATACCCCTACTCAACCCGCTAAAGTCACAAATTCTAGAATTTGTAAAATGTTTTCAGATATAATCGTGTGAGTGTCCAACATAACAAAATTAGATTCGGAATCGTAGTTTAAAATATTTATATTCAAAAGCACGATTTTATTCGGCATCGTTATACAATATCCCCGTTAGTCTGTATCGACCAATTATCGGACGTGAATCCGTATTTGGCAGTAATATGGTATTTAAGGGACTCAGGGGCCACGGCAGGGCGGACGGGGAGGCGAACAGCTGATGACGAGGGGGGTCGGGATAACGCGACAGCAGGTGAGCACACTCGTGCTGACGCTGGTGACGGTGATTTCGCTCGTCGCGTGGGTACCCGTCGGTGCGGCGGCGGTCACGAACGGCGCGGATATCACGCATTCGAACCTCTCGGTGACGCCGACGACGCTCTACGAGGGAAGCGCCGTCACCGTGAACGTCACCGTCGAAAACACCGGGGCGTCACAGCAACCGTACAACACGACCCTCACCGTCGACGGCGAGGTCGTGGCGTACCAAACCGGGACACTCAACGCGAGCGAAAGCCGACAGCTCACGTTCACGGAGACGCTCTGGGGGGCGGGGACCTACGACGTCGCCGCCGGGGGGCTCGCCGCACAGACCGTGACCGTCGAGGCGGCCAACGCGAAGTTCCACGGCGGGCCGGGCAACCTCGGGAACTACCCGAACCAGGAGGGGCCGCTCACCGAACCCGTGGAAGTCTGGAACGTCTCCGACACCGCCCCGCAGGTGATGCAACCGACCATCGTGGGCGACACGCTCTACACCGCCTTCCACGACGGCGGCGAACTCTACGCGTTAGATCCCGAAACGGGAGAGGTGAAGTGGAACGCGACGCCCGGAGGGACTTGGGGTTCGACGTGGACCACGCCCGCCTACGCCAACGGCGTCCTCTACCTCGGAAGCAACGACTACAAGCTACACGCGATAAACGCGACCGACGGCACCGAAATCTGGAGTTACGAGACGCAGACGAACGTCCGGTCGGCCCCCGCGGTCGTCGACGGCGTCGTCTACTTCGGGAGCAACGACGGGAACCTGACCGCGGTCGACGCCGACACCGGCGAAGAGCTCTGGTACTACACGATGTACCAGCCGGTGCTGGTGGAGTCGAACCCCGCGGTCGTCGACGGCGTCGTCTACGTCTCGGCCGACGACGATAACCTGACCGCGCTGAACGCCACCACCGGGGCGAAACTCTGGAACTACACGCTCCGCGACGAGAGCCAGTCGGACCCGACGGTCGCGAACGACACGGTGTTCGTCGGGAGCGACAGCACGATGGGCGAAACAAGCGGGAACGGAAGCGTGTACGCCATCAACGCGACCGACGGCACCAAGCGCTGGAACTACTCGATGACGGGCGACGTGGATTCGAGTCAGGTGTACGCCGACGGCGTCGTCTACGCCGGGAGCCGCGGCGGCGAACTCGTCGCGCTCGACGCCGCCGACGGAAGCAGACTCTGGAACGCGTCGGGGAGCGACTTCCGCGGCGCGCCGGTCGTCGCGGGCGACGTGCTCTACATCACGGATTTCGGTGACTCGACCGTTCGCGCGTTCAACGCGACCGACGGGACGGAACTGTGGTCGTACAACTCGCCAGCGAGCAGCCTCTACGCGACGCCGCTCGCGTGGAACGGCTATCTCTACTACGGCAGCGGCAGTCAGTTCCACGCGCTCGCGGAGCCGGCACCGACCGTCTCGGCGGTCAACGCGACCAATCCCACGGGACAGAACCTTTCCGTGTCGTTCGACTCGTCGCAGGCTCTGACGAACATCTCCGTCTCGGTCGCCGGCCCGAGTTCGACGGCGTTCACCGAGGCCGACTTCACGGAATCGGGGAGCGAGCCGTACACGTACACGCTCGCGTCGCCGTACGAGACCGGAAGCGACGGCACCTACACCGTCACGGTCGACACCGCGGAGAACGCCGACGGGCAGGATGGGGCCGCAAGCGAGTCCGACAGCGTCACTATCGACACGGTCGCGCCCGCCGTCGACGCGGGGGCGAACGCCACCGTTGACGAGGACGTGGCGCTCGACTTCAACGCGACGGCGACCGACGCCGTCGGCGTCACGAGCACCTCGTGGGACTTCGGCGACGGCTCCGCGAACGTGACCGGCAAAAACGCCACTCACACCTTCGCAGACCCCGGCACCTACACGGCGACGTTCACCGCCAGCGACGCGGCGGGGAACGAGGGAACCGACACGCTGGTCGTGACCGTCAACGACACGACCGCACCCACCGCAGACGCGGGCGCGAACCAGACCGTCGACGAGGACACCGCCGTCGACTTCGACGGCTCCGCCTCGACCGACAACGGCGTCATCGACAGCTACGAGTGGGACTTCGACGACGGCTCCGCGAACGCGACCGGAGCGACCCCGAGTCACACGTTCGCCGACCCCGGTACCTACAACGTCACGCTGAACGTGACCGACACCGGCGGTAACGCCGACGCCGACACGCTGGTCGTGACGGTCGCCGACGCGACCGCGCCCACCGCCGACGCCGGCGACAACGTGTCGGTCACGGAGGGCGACGCGGTCAAGTTCGATGCCAGCGGGTCGACCGACAACGGTGTCCTCAACAGCTACGAGTGGGACTTCGGCGACGGCGCGAACTCGACGAACGCCACCGAGACCCACAGCTACGGCTCGACCGGCACCTACACCGTCACCCTGAACGTGACTGACGCCGCCGGCAACGTCGATTCGGACACGATGACCGTCACCGTGAACGAAGAATCGTCGTCGTCGTCGTCGTCGTCATCCTCCTCCTCGTCGGGGGGAACCGCGGAGACGACCGAAGAGACGGACGACGACGCGGACGTCGTCGTCGACACGGCGAGCGAAGGGACGACGAAGCGGTCGGACGTGTCGGTGACGAACGTCGACACGACCCGCCCCGTCGTCATCCCGCTCGAACCCCCCGCGACCGACGCCGAGGCCGGCGGGAGCGAGACCAACGAGTCCGCCGGGGGCGCTGGGGACGCCGCGAGCGCCGACGAATCGGCGTCGACCGCCGCCGAGAACATCTCGGTCGCACAGCTCTCGATGAACGTGAGAAGCGAGGACGACTTCACGCTGAGCGTCACGACGTACGAGGCGTCCGAGGACGAGGCCACGAGCGAGCGCTTCCGGCGCGAGACGGGCGCGACCTCGGCGGGCTACGTCGTCGTCGACCACTCGATACAGGACGACGACATCGACGACGTGACGTTCACGTTCAGCGTTCGGAAGGACTACTTCGAGACGACGGGCGTCGGCCCGGAGTCGGTCGCGCTCTACCGCGACGAACAGACGCAGTGGCGCAGGCTCGACGCGAGCCTCGTCGAGGAGTCCGAGTCGCGCTACGTCTTCGAGGCGACCTCGCCCGGCCTGTCGCGGTTCACCATCGGCTCGACCGTCCCCGTCTTCGAGACGACCGCCGCGGAGGTCACAGAGACGAGCGTGTCGGTCGGAGAGGAAGTCGAACTCTCGGTCGACGTGTCGAACCTCGGCGGCGCGGGAGGCTCCCACGAACTCGACTTACTGGTCGACGGCGAGCGCGTCGCCGGCCAGACCGTGGAACTCGGCGCGTTCGAGAACGGGACGGCCACGCTCAGCTACGCGTTCGACGAGGCCGGAACGTACGAACTCGCGGTCGGCGACCGGGTCGTCGGCAGCGTCACCGTCGAGGACGCAGGCGAGACCGAGACGGCGGCGTCGGTCGACGACTCGACCGCCGAGGCTACCGGCGGCGAGGCCGTCAGCGGTGAGACCGACGGCGATGAGACCGGCGGCGACGACGGCGGCAACGCCACCGGATGGACGCTCGCCGTCGTCGCCGTGCTACTCGCCGCCGGGCTGGGCATCGCCTACCGGCGGCGAGAGCGCGACGAGTAGCCCCGAAGCGACCCGATTTTTCGGCGATTCGTGAACAGAATTATTAGTTGAGAGACACGAATGGGAGTATGACCAGATTTCGCGCGCCGTCCGAACTCCCGTGGCGACGGCGGTACAGCCTCGCCGGCGGACTCGTCGCGGCGGCGTTCGTCTCGTGGAGCTATCTGGACGGGCGGTCGGCGATGTCGCTGAGCGCCGTGTTCTTCGCCGGACTCGTCGTCGGTGCGCTGGCGAAGCGACGGCACGGAACGGCGACCGGCGTCGGTGTCCGGACGGGACTCGTCGGCGGCCTCCCCGTCCTCTGGATACTGGCCACCGTGTTCGGAGCCGCCACCGCGCTGTCCGGCCCGACGTGGTTCGTCGTCGGGGGGTGGCTGATGATGCTCGGCGGGGTCGCCACCGTCGGCCTGCTCGGATTCGGCCTGTCGGCGCTCCTCGGCGAAGCGGGAGCGAGGGTCGGCGCGGCGCTGACGACATATGACCCGCCGTCGCCGGCGACGAGCGAGTGAGCGCGTCGGCGGGCGCGACTCCGCAACCGCCCCGAGTCAGGACGAGAAAATAGTCCGGGAGTGACTCGTCCGGGAATGACCCCGGCGTCAGCGCTGTTCTCGCGCGGCTTCGACCGAGGCGAAGAAGCCGAAGTACGCGACGACGCCCGCACCCAGACAGAGGTAGAACGCCCACTGCGGCCCGTCGACGACGTCGAACAGGAGCGAAACGACCGTCACCCACGCCAGGGCGAACAGCAGGTCGGTCAGCATGCCCGAGCGGTGCTCGCGCACGTGGGTGCGAATCGTCTCCGCGAGGCTCATCGGCGGGTCACCCCGTCGGGAGCCGCGGACGGCGCGTTCGTCCTCGCGCGGGTCGTGTCGTGCATGGGTTACGGTTCCGCTTCGGCTTCTGCTTCCGCTTCCGCTTTCTTTTCGTGGACGTCGACGACGAGCACCGGAAGTCGGGTCCGCCGCAGGACGCGTTCGGTCACGCTCCCGAGGACGACCCGGGAGAGACCGGACCGGCCGTGCGAGCCCATCACGACGAGGTCGATGTCGTTGTCCTCGACGAACTTCCTGATGGCTCGCGCCGGTTCGCCCGGGACGACGTGTTCGCGGACGGCCAGTCCGTGTTCGGCGGCGGCGTCGGCGACGTAGCCCGTCGCCTTGTCGGCCGCCTCCTTCACTTCGGGCATGTCGTCGAGGCGACCCTGTCGGATGCGGTCGACCTGCTCTGTCCCCAGCGAGTAGCTGGTGGCGTCGACGTCGACGACGTACAGCGCGTGGACCGTCGCGCCGTACTTCGAGGCGAGGTCGACCGCCTGTTCGACGGCGTACTCCGCCGCGTCGCTTCCGTCAGTCGGAACGAGGATGTGTTCGTACATTGGTTAATCGTCCGCGGGGGACTGGCCCCCGTCGGCGCTCATGACGACGTCTTCTGCGGACTGTTGCTGGCCCATCGGTTCCGGGCTGTGACACTGCCGGACCATCTTCTTGATTCGCTCGGGCGGCTCGTCAGTCGCCATCGAGACGGCGATGGTGACGACGAACACCAGCGGCGTGCCGACGAGCGCCGCGCCGATGGCCGGCACGAACTCGGCGAAGGCGTCGCTGAAGTGGAAGATGAGGTCGTTGACCACCGCGGCGACCCAGAGCGTGAGGCCGACGCTCATGCCCGCGAGCGCGCCCTGACGGTTGGTGTTCTCCCACCAGAGACCGAGGAAGAACATCGGGAACAGCACGATGGCCGCGAGCGAGAACGCGAGCGCGACCAGTTCGCCGACGAGCGCCGGCGGGTCGAACGCGGTCACCGTCACGATGATACCGAGCGCGACAATGGTCGCCCGACCGACGAACACCTGCTGGCGCTGGGTCGCGTCGGGGTTGATGATGTTCGTGTAGATGTCGTGGGAGACGGCGGACGAGGCGGTGATGAACAGCCCCGCCGTCGTCGCGATGGCGGCGGCGATGCCGCCGGCGGCCACGAGGCCGACGAACCACGTCGGCAGGTTCGAAAGCTGTGCCGCGAGCACCACGATGAGGTCGCCCTCGCCGCCGCTCATGCCGCCGTTGGCCGCGAACGTCGGGCCGTACTGGGAGGCGTCGTAGAGGTCGACGCCGAACGCCGCCAGCGCCGGGGCGCTCCAGTACAGGAGCAGGATGAAAAACAGCCCCCAGACGGTCGACTGCCGCGCCGTCTTCTCGTTTTCGACCGTGTAGAACCGCACCAACACGTGCGGGAGGCCGCACGTCCCGAAGATGAGCGAGAACGCCGTGGCAATCCAGAGGTAGAACCCCGCGTTGGCGAACGGTTCGGAGAACTCCGCGGACAGTTCGCCGATGAGTCGGCCGTACTCGATCTGCGGGAGGACGGTCGAGTAGCCGCCGGTGAACCCGACGACGTAGACGGCCGTCAGGAACGCGACGATGAGGATGACGTACTGGACGGCCATGTTCTTGGTCGCGCCCATCATGCCGGAGATGGTCAGGTAGCCGACCGTAATCGCCATCATGACGACGACCATCGTGACGTAGTCGGTCCCGAAGACGTACAGTCCGACGAGGCCCATCCCGCGGGCCTGTCCGACCGAGTAGACGAACCCGATGAGGATGGTCGTCAGCGCGCCGATCGCCCGCGCCGTGTCGGAGTTGAACCGGTCGCCGACGAAGTCGGGGGCCGTGTACTTCCCGAACCGACGCATCTGCGCGGCCAGGAAGATGAGGAGGACGAAGTAGCCGGCGGTCCAGCCGATGATGAACGCGAGCCCGTAGAAGCCCGCGAGAGCGACGAGCCCCGCCAGTCCGAGGTACGAAGCCGCCGACATCCAGTTCGCGCCGATTGCCATTCCGTTCTCGATGTTTCCGATGGACCGGCCGGCGACCCACATCCCCTCGGTGTCGGCGACTTTGAACACGTAGCCGATGGCGAGAAACAGGGCCAACATCCCGACGACCATGACGGCCGGCACGAGTTTGAACGAGATGTTGAGCGCCTCGGGGAGCAGGTCGCCCGACTGGAGGAACACGCTCGGCGTCATTCGACGCTCCCCCCGTCGGCGACGGCGGCCTCGCTCTCACTCTTCGAGCGCGACGTCGACGCCGTGTGGTCGATGCCGTAGCGCTTGTCGAGTTGGTCGCGCTTGCGCGAGTAGACGAACGCGAGGACGAGCGAACTCGTCGGCGACAACACGGCGACGAGGAAGTAGTGCGCCGGGAAGCCGACGACCGGAAGCTGCGCGGTCATCGTCGCCGGTGCGAAGTAGGTGAGCACCGGCGGGCCGAACGTGAGGAGCGCCCACGCGATGAAACCGACCCAGATTACTTTCAGGTGGTCTCGCATGAACGGGGTGCTCGGTTTCAACAGGTTCACCTCCCGCGACAGGTAATCTATCTCGTCGTGGTCGGAAGCTGTGCTCCGGTCGGCGTTCGTGGCGTGTGAGTCAATATCTGACTCGGTGGTTTCGCTTGACATAGGTTCGGCGTCTCGCAGTTGCTCTCGATTCGCTCGGTCGATTGCGGCCGTTCAGTCGGCCTGAGTGCGGACCTTCGCCGCGATTTCCTCGACGACCTCGGGATTTCGGAGCGTCGAGGTGTCGCCCAGTTCCGCGCCGTTCGCCACGTCTTCGAGCAGGCGGCGCATGATTTTGCCCGAGCGGGTCTTCGGCAGTTCGGGCGTGAACACGACCTGTTCGGGTCTGGCGATGGGGCCGATAGCGTCCTCGACGCCCTCGATGATACGCGCGCGAAGGTCTGGGCCCTCCTCGTACCCGTCTTCGGTGATGACGTAGGCGTAGACGGCCTCGCCTTTCACCTCGTGGTCGCCGCCGACGACGGCGGCCTCAGCCACGCCTTCGACGCCGACGATGGCCGACTCTATCTCCATCGTCCCGAGGCGGTGGCCCGAGACGTTGAGAACGTCGTCGACGCGACCGAGCACGGTGACGTAGCCGTCGTCGTCCACTTTCGCGCCGTCCTCGGGGAAGTAGACCCAGTCGTCGGGGTCGTCGCTGTCGGTGTCGGAGTACTCCGCCCAGTATTCGGAGACGTAGCGCTCGTCGTTGTCGTAGAGCGTCCGGAGCATCCCCGGCCACGGCTTGTTCACCGTGAGGTAGCCCGCCCGGCCGGGTTCGACTTCGTCGCCGTCGGTGTCGACGATTTGGGCGTCGATACCCGGCAGCGGCGGGCCGGCGGAGCCGGGCTTCATGTTCTTGACGCCCGGTAAGGTCGTCACCATCATCCCGCCGGTCTCGGTCTGCCACCACGTGTCCACGACCGGACACTCCTCGTTGCCGATGTGTTCGTAGTACCACTTCCACGCCCGCGGATTGATGGGCTCGCCGACCGTCCCGAGCAGGCGGAGGCTCGACAGGTCCCGCGACTCGGGGAACTTGCTGCCCCACTTCATGAACGCGCGAATCGCCGTCGGCGCGGTGTAGAAGACGTCGACCGCGTACTTCTCGACGAGCTCCCACATTCGGTCGCGGTTGGGGAAGTCGGGCGTCCCCTCGTACATCACCGTCGTCGAACCGAGTGCGAGCGGCCCGTAGACGATGTAGGAGTGGCCCGTAATCCAGCCGATGTCGGCCGAACACCAGTAGGTGTCTTCCCTCTCGATGTCGAGGACGGCGTGCGAAGTCCACGTCGCGTAGGAGAGATAGCCGCCGGTGGTGTGTTTGACTCCCTTCGGCTGGCCCGTCGTTCCCGACGTGTACATGAGGAACAGCATGTCCTCGGCGTCGCGTTCGACCGGCGCGACTCGCTCGCCGCTCTGTTCGTCGAGGAGGTCGTCCCAGTCGTGCTGGTTGCCCTTCAGGTCGTGGCCGAAGCCGTCGTCGCCGAGGCGGTCGACGACGACCGTCGCGTCGACGCCGTGGTCGACGCCGTCGAGGCCTTCGTTCGCCTTGTCGAGGTGGTCGAGCGGGTCGCCGCGGCGGTAGTAACCGTCGCAGGTGACGAGGAACCGGGAGTCAGCGGCGTTCATCCGCGTCGCCAGCGCGTCGGCCGAGAAGCCTGCGAAGACGACGTTGTGGGGCGCGCCGATGCGGGCGCACGCGAGCATGGCGACGGGGAGCTCAGGAATCATCGGCATGTAGAGCGTCACCACGTCGTCCTCCTCGACGCCCTGCGCGCGGAGCGCGGCCGCGAACTCGTTGACCTCGCGGTAGAGGTCCTGATACGTGTACGTCCGCGTCTCGCCGTGTTCACCCTCCCACTTGATGGCGACGCGGTTCTTGTCGCCGTTTTCGACGTGGCGGTCTACGCAGTTGTAACAGGCGTTCAGTTCGCCGCCGGTGAACCACTCGTAGAACGGCGGGTTCGAGTCGTCCAACACCTCGTCGTACGCTTCGTCCCAGTCGAGCATCTCGGCCGCCCGCTCCCAGCAGTCCGGCCAGTTCTCCTCGAACTCCTCGTAGATGTCGGGGTCCGAGACGTTCGCTTGCGCGACGAACTCCTCGGAGGGTTCGAACTCGTCTTGTTCTGCCAGCCGTGCCTCCAGTTCAGCGTCACCCTGTGCCATAGTACGTGCTAACGAGTCTCGACAAGGGGCATAAGTAGGGTAACTAATTATCGAAAATTAACAGCACTATTATACACGATAGTATTTAGGAGCGTTCACAGGCTTCAGAGCCGGATATGGTCGGTCTGAATTACTATAGATATTCTTTAGTAAACTATCATTCAATAATGAACGATTGTGTGCCAAGGCGTCGCACGCCTAAGGGTCTAGGGTCGAAGCCTCCTCGTCGGTGTCGTCGTCGAAGAACGCGGTCATGAGTTTCTGCTGTGCGGTTCGAAGATGTTGGTGGAGCGTCGGCGACGAGATATCTATCGAATCGGCGAGGTCTTCGGCGGTACTGCCGCGAGGCCACTCGAAATACCCGGCGAGATAGGCCGCTCGCAGGACGGACTGTTGCTTGTCGGTGAGTCGCGCCACGAGCGACGCCCGGAAGTCGGCGGTGTTCCGCGCGGGCCGTTCGACCTCCTGTTTCGCGACGAGTTCGGTGGCGGGATAGGCGTCGGTTAGGTCGGACAGCACGTCTCGCAGCGGCGTTTCGTTCGAGAACTCGCCGACGAAACGGGCGACGCCGTCCTCCGCGACGAACCGCGAGACGGTGCCGTCGTAGGAGGTGAGCGCCGTAATCGTCGACCCCGCGGAGAGCGCGACTTCGAGGAGCGACTCCGTCCCTCGGTCCCGTATCAGGCGGATGTGCTCGACGTCGGCCGACGACTGCAACTCGTCGAACACCGCGTCCGTCGCCGCCTCCCGGACGGTGAGGAAACACAGCAACGCCCGCTCCTCGATGGGGACGACGCCGCGGAGTCGAATCGAACAGCCGAGGTCCGCGGAGAGTCGAACGAGCACATCCCGCTCGTCCGAGGATTCGAACTCCAATTGGACGACCGTATCAGCCAGCAGTAGCTTCCGGCGCTCGGCGGCGGCGATTGCCTGTCCGACGTGACGACCCAGCGTCGCCAGTACGTCCGCCTCGGGGTCGGTGACCTCCTCGCCGTCGAGGGCGACGTAGAGCGCGCCGTAGGCGGTTTCGCCGTGTCCCAGCGGAACGACGGCAAACGGGCCGTTCTCCGAGGTCGATGACGAGCCGAGACGCGCCGTCTGGACGGCCCCGGCCTCGCACGCACGCCGGGTGAAATCCGTGCCTCGACCGGCGAGCGACCGACGGACCGCTTCGAGCGACCCCTCGTCGATGCCGGCGGCGGTGAGCGACGCTCGCGCGTCGGTTTCGCCCGACTCGGTCCAAGCGAAACGGTACTGGTCAGACTCGACGAGTCCGTCACAGACCGCCTGTTCGACCTCGTTTCGGGTGTTCACTGCCGAGAGTGCCGACCCCACGCTTCGCGCGGTCTCGACGACCCGATGCAGTCGGTCGGGGTTCCCTGCCCCGGCACGCCCGCCGCCGTCGACGGGGGCCGGCGAGAGCGCATCGAGAACCTCGTCGTCGCTCGGTTCGTCGAGGAGCGGCGCGAGGGTCTCGATGCGGTCCCATCCACCGATTCGCATGACGACGCTCGGAGGGACGCCGTCGGCGAGCATCGTTCGGGCGAAGTGCCGACGCAGGTCGCGGGTCGAAACGTCCGCCAGTTCCTCGCGGCCGGTCTCCTCGGCGGCCCGCGTTCCGACCGACGCCACGAGCATCTGGAGACGCCGCGGCGTGACCGGAAGCACCCGCTCCGTCTCGTCGATGCCGGTCGTCGTGACGTACTTCCGAACGTCGTGTTCGACCTCGTTCGGCAGGTACGCCGCCCGCCCGTCGGTCGGGACGGCGAGGAAGTAGAGCTCCGTTCCTCCGCGTCGCCGCTGGGTCACGTGTGCGGGCTCGAACCGACTCATCTCGGCCGGCGTGAGGCCGACTTCCGCGCCGAGACGAAGCACGAGGTCCTCGCGGTACGTCTCGGTCGACCGTCGCAGTCGCTCGTACCCGCCCGCCGACAGCGGCGTCGGTTCGGAGTTTCCGTCCCGCATCTGTTTCGTAATACTCTCGATAAGCGAACTAAATCTTCCGAAAGAAGGACAGTACCGACAGCACGGAAATAGCAATTAGCGGTAAGCACCGCTCTCGAACGATACTAACTGCGTTTCGCATAGACAGAGCTCCCCGAAACGGGCGTCAGCTGTCTCGGACGATGGATTCGAGTTCGCCGACGATTTCCGGGTTCTGGAGCGCGGACGTGTCGCCGAACTCCTCGCCGTTGGTGATGTTTTCGAGGAACCGTCGCATAATCTTCCCGGAGCGCGTCTTCGGGAGGTCCGGTGTGAACACGACGGCGTCCGGCGTGGCAATCGGACCGATGCGCTCGCGGACGTGTGCGGCGATGCGCTCGCGGAGGTCGTCGTCCCCGGAGACGCCCGTCTCCAGCGTGACGTAGGCGTGGATACCGCCCGTCTCGGCGTCGGCGACGCTGACGACGGCGGCCTCGACGACGCCCTCGACGCCGACGACGGCCGACTCTATCTCCATCGTCCCGAGGCGGTGGCCCGAGACGTTGATGACGTCGTCGACGCGGCCGAGCACGGTGACGTAGCCGTCGTCGTCCACTTTCGCGCCGTCGCCGGTGAAGTAGTGCCAGCCGTCCACGTCGAGCTTCGCAGCCTCCTCGCCCCAGCGGTGGCCGCGTCGCAGGGCGAGCGGCATGCCGGGCCACGGGCGCGTGAGAACGAGATAGCCGGCCTCGTTCACGGGAACCTCCTCGCCGCGGCCGTCGACGACCCGAGCGCCGACGCCGGGGAGCGGCGGGCCGGCGGAGCCGGGTTTCATCTTTTTCACGCCCGGCAGGGTCGTTATCATCATCCCGCCGGTCTCGGTCTGCCACCACGTGTCCACGACGGGGCAGTTCCCGTTGCCGATGTGTTCGTAGTACCATTTCCACGCGCGCGCGTCGATCGGTTCGCCGACGGTTCCGAGTAGCCGGAGACTCGACAGGTCGCGCGACGCCGGGAGCGACGTGTCCCACTTCATGAACGAACGAATCGCCGTCGGCGCGGTGTAGAACACGTCGACGGCGTTCTCCTCGATGAGGTCCCAGATGCGGTCTCGCTCCGGGTAGTTCGGCGTCCCCTCGTACATCACCGCCGTCGTTCCGAGCGCCAGCGGGCCGTAGACCACGTACGAGTGGCCGCTAATCCAGCCGATGTTCGCCGTACAGAGATACGTGTCCTCGGGCTTGAGGTCCAACACCGCCTGCGACGTCCACGTGACGTGAGCGAGGTAGCCGCCGGTGACGTGTTCGACGCGCTTCGGCTCGCCCGTGGTTCCCGAGGTGTGGATGAGAAACAGCACGTCGTCGGCCGCCCGTTCGACCGGGTCGACCTCCGCGCCGGCGTGAGCCGCCACCAGTTCGTCGTAGGTGTGCTGTCCCGCGCCGAGGTGTTCGGTCTCGCCGAGGTGCTCGACGACGACCATCTCTTCGAGGTCGTGAGCGGCCTTCAGGCGGGCGTCGTCGGCCTTGCTCTTCAGGAAGATGGCGCTCCCTCGCCGGTAGTAGCCGTCGCAGGTGACGAGGAATCGGGAGTCCGCGCTCTCCAGTCGCGTCGCGAGCGCGTCCGCCGACAGCCCCGCGAAGACGACGTTGTGGGGCGCGCCGATGCGGGCGCACGCGAGCATGGCGACGGGGAGCTCCGGAATCATCGGCATGTAGAGCGTGACTACGTCGTCCTCCTCGACGCCCTGCGCGCGGAGCGCGGCCGCGAACTCGTTCACCTCGCGGTAGAGGTCCTGATACGTGTACGTCCGCGTCTCGCCGAGGTGGCTCTCCCACTTGATGGCGACGCGGTTTTTCGCCCCGGCTTCGACGTGGCGGTCCACGCAGTTGTAACAGGCGTTCAGCGTCCCGCCGGCGAACCACTCGAACGGGGGTTCGTCGTCCGGAAGCACCGACTCGTACGGGTCGAACCAGTCGAGCGTCGCCGCCGCTCGGTCCCAGCAGTCGGGCCAGTCGGCCTCGAACTCGTCGTAGACCGAGTCGTCGGTGACGGTGGCCTGCTCGACGAACGGCGAGGGAGGTTCTATCTCCTCGTCTTCGGCCATCCTCGTTTCGAAGTCCGGCCCACGACGGTTCGACATACAGGAGGTACGTCGGCCTCATCGCATTAAAACGTTCGTCGCGCGCGTCGTCCGGGGCGTCGAGAGCGTCCGCCAAGCTTCTTGTGTCAGCCTGTCCCAGCCCACGTATGCCGACACCGTCCCCCTTTTCTCGACGCATCGGGAGCGAGCGCGTCGCGGGAACCCGCGAGTCCGTCATCCGGGAGATGACCCGCGAGGCGCACAAACACGACGCGATCAACCTCTCGCAGGGGATTCCCGACGAGGACGAGACGCCGGCGAGCGTGAAGCGCGCGGCGAAAGACGCAGTCGACACGTCGAGCCAGTACACCATCACGTGGGGGCTGCCGGAGCTCCGCGAGGCGGTGTCGGAGCGCTACGCCGACTGGAAGGGCGTCCGCTACGACCCCGAAACGGAGGTCACCGTCACCACGGGAACGAGCGAGGCCGTCGTCTCGACGCTCCTCGCGCTCTGCGACCCCGGCGACGGCGTCATCTACTTCGAACCGACCTACGAGAGCTACATCCCGGCCGTCCAGTTCGCCGGCGGCGAGCCGATGCCGCTCGACATCACCGACGGCCTCGAACTCGACGACGACGCGCTACGGGACGCCGCCGAAGAGGCGTCCGTGCTGATTCTCAATCACCCGCACAACCCGACGGGGAACGTCTTTTCGCCCGCCGAACTCGAACTCGTCGCGGAAGTCGCCGAGGCGGAGGACCTCATCGTCGTCACCGACGAGATATACGAGCACATCGTCTACGCGGACGACTACGTCAGCCCGGTCGAAATCGACGGGCTCGCCGGGCGGACCGTCGTCTGCACGGGGCTGTCGAAGACGTACTCCGTGACGGGCTGGCGCGTCGGGTTCGCGCTCGCGCCCGAACCGCTTTCGGCCGAGTTGCGGAAGGTCCACGACTACACGAGCATCTGCGCGCCGACGCCGTTCCAGCGGGCGGGCGTGGAGGCCCTGTCGCTCCCGGCGGACTACTACGACGACCTCTCGAAGTCCTACGAGCGCCGCGGCGAACTGCTGTACGACGGGCTTCGAGAGGTCGGCCTCGACCCCGTGAAACCGGACGGCGCGTACTACATGCTGACGCGCTATCCGGGCGACGCAGACGACGCCGAGTTCGCCCACAGGCTCGTCCGCGAGGCCGGCGTCGCGGTCGTCCCGGGGAGCAGTTTCTACACCGAGGGCTCCGCCGACTGGGTCCGCTTTACGTTCTCCCGCAACGAGGCGACCATCGAGGAGGCGCTGCGACGACTCGACGAGAACCGATTTTGGTAGCCCGGACGCCCCAGTAGTACCCCGGCGGCGACCCGCTCGGGACCGCAGTCAGGCGTCGTCCGACGACGCCACGCCCGCCTCCTGCGCCGAGTCCGCGGCGACTTCGACGCCGCGAACCACGAACCGCGCGCCGGCGTCCGTGGCGTCCTCGTAGCCGATCGACCAGCCGTGAGCGTCGGCGATGGTCTGGACGATGGCGAGGCCGAAGCCGGTGCCGTCGGCGGCCGTGGTGAAGCCGGACTCGAAGAGCTTCGGGCGGTCCGCCGGCGGCACGCCGGGGCCGTCGTCCTCGACGAAAAAGCCGTCGGGGGTCGCGCCGACCGTGACCGTCACGCCGTCGCCGACGTGTTCGACGGCGTCGTCGGGAGAATCCCGACTGCCCGTCGAGCCGTGCTCGACGGCGTTCCGAAACAGGTTCTCCAAGAGCTGGAGGAGCCGGGTTCGGTCCGCGTCGAACGACGCGCTCTCTTCGATATCGAGCGTGGCGGTGCCGGTTTCGACGTTCGCCCACGCCTCGGCCGCGGCGGCGTCGAGCGAGACCGTCTCGCGCTCGTCGACCGTCCCGCCGCGGGCGAGCGCGAGCACGTCGGCGATGATTTCGCCCATGCGCTCGTGGGCCGCCTCGATTCGCTCGACGTGGTCCGGGTCGGGTCGGTCGGTTTCCTTCACCAGTTCGAGGTAGCCCTCCGCCACGTTCAGCGGGTTGCGCAGGTCGTGGGAGACGACGTTGGCGAACGTTTCGAGCTGTTGTTCGTGCTTCCGTCGGTCGGTCACGTCGTGGGCGTTGACGACGACGCCGCCGACGACGGGGTCGTCGAGCAGGTTCCGACACCGGACGCTGAAGGCGCGCCACCCGCGGGTCGAACTGCGGAACCGGAGTTCGGCGGTGGCGTCCTCGTCGGGGCGCTCCAGCGACTCTCGGAACGTCTCGACGGCGGCGTCCTCGTCGTCGGGGTGGAGAAACCGCTTCATCGACTGCACCTCGCTCGGGTCCTCGTCGGCCCCGAGCGTCTGGGCGGCCGAGTCGCTCAGATAGGTGACCGAGCCGTGGGCGTCGAGAACGAAGATGAGGTCGGAGGCGTTCTCCGTGAGCGCGCGAAACCACCGCTCGCGGACGCGGCGCTCGGTGATGTCGTGGAGGATGTGCAGGTGGCCGCGGACCGCGTCTCGGCCGTCGGTCACGGCCGACCGGTCGACCTCGAAGTGCCGCGCCTCGCCGTTGTCGTCGACGACCCGCAGTTCCCCGCCGGATTCGAGCGCCGACGCGGTCTCGGCTCCGAACACGTCGGCGACGGAGGACCCCAGCAACGAGGGAGAGCCGTCGAAAAGCGCCCTCGCCGACGGGTTGCTGTCGGCCAGTCTGCCCTTTCGGTCGACGACGACGACGGGGTCGGCCATCCGCTCGATGACGAGGTCGCGCGCGATGGGACTGATGTCGAGGATGCGGTACCGCGAGAGGCCGACCGCGAGGAGCGACGACGTGGCGGCGAACGAGACGGCGATGGGGTTAGCGGGCATAAACGGTCGCAGGAGATAGACGGCGCCGACGACGGCGGGTGTGAGGATTGCGACGAACAGGACCAGCGCCTGTTTTCTGTATATCTGTCGGCTCCGGAGATAGTGGATACCGAGGACGACGAGCGCGGCCCCGATGGCGACGTAGCTGTAGACCACGTCGACCCAGAACAGCGGCCCGGGAGCGATTTCGGTCGCGGTGATTCCGCCGACGGTCGAAAACGACAGCGACTCCCACAGAAGCGCGTGGACTCCGAGGGCGTTCGTCGCCACTCCCGCGATGGTCAACGCGGGCCACACGGCGAGAAGCGCGGCGGTCCGCCGCGAGACCCACCGCTCGTAGCCCGCGATTTCGAGGGCGAAAAGCAGGGTGAAAAACACCGACGACTCCGCGGGAACCGACTCCAAAACGAACCACAGGAACCGGGTACCCGGCGAGTCGGCGAGGAGGAAGAGCATCTCGAAAAGCGACCAACAGCCGGCGCTCACGGTGAGGGCGATGAACCAGCGTCCGCTCGGTTCGTCTCGGTATCGCCACCCGTAGCTCGCGACGCCGGCGGATACCACGGCCGCGAAGGCGAGCGCGCCCACGTACGGTGACGGCAAGAGAGACACGTGTACTCGGGTACCCGATTCGGGTACTTAGAAACTCCGGCGGTCGGGCGGCGTGGGACGCCCCCACAGAGCCGTTCGCGGTCCAAAGTCTCTTAACTGACCAGTCAGTAAGTCGGGGCAGAAGATGGACGAAGAGACCAGAGCCGAGATACTCGAAGCGACCAATCGCGCGCTCTGCGAACACGGGTACGCCGGCCTGACGGTACAGCGAATCGCGGACGAGTCGTCGATGACGAGCGCCGCGATTCACTACCACTTCGACACGAAAGAGGAGCTCCTGAACGCGTTTCTCGACGACCTCATCGAGCGGTTCGAGTCGAAGCTACCGTGCGGCGCGGCCGACCCGCGAACGCGTCTCGACGGGGTTCTCGACGCGGTTTTCAGTCCGAAGGACCCCGACTCGGACGGCTTTCCCGTGGCTATCATGGAGCTGAAGGCGCAAGCGCCCTACCACGAACTGTTCCGCGAGCGCTTCCTCGACTTCGACGGCGTGATGCGCGGCGTCGTCGCCGACATCGTCCGCGACGGCGTGGCGGCCGGGCACTTCGACGAGGCCGACCCCGAAGAGATTGCGCGGCTAATCACGACCATGAGCAACGGCGCGCACGCCCGCGCCGTCGCACTCGACGAACACCCCGCGGAGACCCGGCGAGTCGTCGAGGACGCGCTGGAACTCCACCTCGGCTGGACGCCGGGTGAGGAGGTGGACGGATGAGCCTGTTCAAGGGACAAGAGGAACTCAACCTCACCGAGGGCGGCATCGTCAGGCCGCTTCTCTACCTGTCGCTTCCCATCGTCGTCACGAACCTCCTCCAGACGGCGTACAACCTCGCGGACACGTTCTGGCTCGGCCAGTATTCGACGGAGGCGCTCGCGGCCATCTCGTTCGCCTTCCCGATGGTGTTCCTGCTCATCTCGCTCGGGATGGGACTGTCCGTCGCCGGGAGCGTCCTCGTCGCCCAGCACACCGGGGCCGAGGAGACGGACAAAGCCGAGTACGCGGCCTCGCAGACCGTCACGTTCGCGTTCCTCGGGTCGGCGATACTCGGCGGGCTCGGCTACCCCGCCGTCCGGCCGTTCCTCGACTTCCTCGGGGCCTCGCCGGACGTGTTGCCGGGCGCGACGGCCTACATGCAGGTCATCGCGCTCGGCCTCCCGTTCATGTTCGGCTTCTTCGTGTTCATCTCGCTGATGCGCGGGGCGGGCGACACCATCACGCCGATGCTCGTGATGTTCGGGACCGTCGTCCTCAACGTCGTCCTCGACCCGTTTTTCATCAACGGGTGGGCGCTCGGGCCGATTCAGTTCCCCCAGCTCGGGATTCAGGGCGCGGCCATCGCAACCGTCATCTCGCGGGTCCTCGCGATGGTCGTCGGCATCGCCATCATGGTGTCGGGGAGCAGGGGCATCCAGATTCATCTCACGGACATGCGCCCGGACTTCGAGTACCTGCGGAAGATTCTCCGCATCGGCATTCCCGCCAGCATCGAGGGGACGGGCCGCGCGCTCTCCATCAACGCGCTTCTCATCGTCGTCGGGCTGTTTTCGACCTCCGTCGTCGCGGCGTTCGGCATCGGGACCCGCGTGTTCTCGGTCATCTTCCTCCCGGCCATCGCCGTCGCCCGCGGCGTCGAGACGATGTCCGGACAGAACATCGGCGCGGGGAAGTACGACCGCGCGGAGCAGGCGAACTACGTCGCCGCCAAGGGGCTGTTCTTCGTCCTCGGCCTGCTCGGACTCGCCATCTTCCTCGTTCCGGAGCCAATCGTCTCGGTGTTCACCACCGACGCCGAGGTGCTCGAAGTGGGCGCGGAGTTCCTGCGGTACGTCTCGCTGTCGTTCGGCTTCATCGGTATCATGCGGGCGTTCACCGGCGGCTTCCGGGGCGCTGGTAAGACCCTCATCGCCGCGGTGATATCGGTCGTCACGCTCGCCGGCATCCGGCTTCCGGTCGCCTTCGTCGCGTCGCAGGGGCTCCTCCCGACCGACTTCTGGTTCCTCGGGAGCACCGACGTTCGGGGCATCTGGATCGCCTTTTTCGTCTCGAACATCGTGGGCGCGGCCATCGCGTGGCTCTGGTTCCGCCGGGGAACCTGGCGCGAGGGCGACGTCCGCGGGACGCCGGCCGGCGGCGAGTTGGAGAACGACGACGTGGAGCTATCGAGCGGGATGGACTGACCCGGAAAAAGAGCGGTCCGAACCCGCTACTCCGCCGAGATACTGAACCCCGAAAGCGAGTCCTTCGCGTCCTTGACGAACGTGTGTTTCCCCGTGATGCGGGCCGACCCGGTGATGAGCGGCGTCGTCAACGTCACGCCGTCGCGTTCGTCGGCCGCGACGAGTCTGCCTTCGAAGCGCGTACCGACGATGCTCTCGTGGAGGTACGACTCGCCGATGTCGAGCGCGCCGGCGTCGTGGAGGAGCGCCATCTTCGCGCACGTCCCGGTCCCGCACGGCGAGCGGTCGACCTGTCCCTCGCCGAAGACGACGATGCTCCGGTCGACGTCGTCGGGCGTCCCGTATATCTCGGTAATCGAGACCGCTCCCTCCTCGCCGGTGAGCGGGTGGACGATGTCGAGGCGCTCGTTGACGGCGTCGCGGACTTCGAGGCCCCAATCGACGAAGGTCGATGCGTGCCGCGGTTCGACGGGCAGGTCGAGTTGGTCGCTGTCGACCAGCGCGAAGAAGTTGCCCGCGTAGACGACGTCGACGCGGAGCGGCGAGTCGAGAAACGAGACCGAGATGGTCGTCTCGTCGTAGACGAACGACCGGACGTTCTCTATCGTGACGCGCTCGACGCCGCCGTCGGACGCGTACTCGGGCGTCGCCTCGACGAGCCCGGCCGGCGTCTCGACGCGGACGGTCTCGCGCCGGTCGAGTCGACCCAGTTCGAGGAGCGCGGAGACGACGCCGATGGTCCCGTGGCCGCACATGTCGAGATAGCCCCGACTGTCCATGAAGAAAACGCCCACGTCCGCGTCGGGACGGGTAGACTCGACGACGACGGCCCCGAACATGTCGTCGTGGCCGCGGGGCTCCCGCATCAGCAGGTCGCGCACCCAGTCGTGGGTCTCGGCGAACGAGTCGCGGCGCTCCCGGACCGAGTCGCCCGCGAGCGCGGTGCGGTCGATGCCGTCGACGACGATGCGGGTCGGCTCGCCCTCGGTGTGCGTGTCGATGGTCGTGAACGACGCGTCCGTGGTCAGTTCCTCGAACTCGAACCCACTCTGGTCAGCGAGTTCGGCGGCGTCGACGTCGGCGGCGTCCCGGTTCATTCGTCCACCAGTTCGAGCCGTTCGATTTGCTCGTCGGACCAGTCGTAGTGCGGCTCGTCAATCGCTCGGAGCGACCGCACGCACTCGTTGTAGCGGCGGCGGGCAATCGGCGCGTAGGGGTCGTCGGGGTTCGCGCGAATCCACTCACGCAGGTCGGAAAGCGCCCGCGGCGAGTAGCTGTCGACGTCGTCCTGTTCCCGTAAGAGCGCGAGTTTGCGCTCCTCGGTTCGGAGCGACCTGACGAGGACCGCGGCCGCGACGCCGGGCAACAGGAGGAGCGAGACGAGCATCGAGACCCACGTGAGCGTCGAGAGGGCCATCTCAGTCGTCACCTCCCGGAACGGCCGCGGAACCGGACGGCGGCTCGTCGCCGATGACGCTCATCACGAGCGTGCTCACGACGACGAGTCCGGCCATGAACGCGACGCCGAGCAACATCAACCGCTGGTTCGACGTACCGATGCTGGAGTAGACGCCGTACCCGAGGATGAACACCATCACGACGGGGATGACGTACTTCACGACCGGATTCCACCACGCGCCGACGTAGATGCCGGCGTTACGGTTGAGGTCGAGGACGCGGGCGCGCTCGGGACCGAACTTCCACGCGACGAGCGCGATGATGGAAAGCGTCGCGAGCGGGAGGCCGAAGCTCCCGAACATGAAGTCCATCCGCCCGAGGAACGCCGACGAGTAGGCGCTCGGGAGACCGAACAGCCAAATGGCACCGCAGGACGCGAGCACGGCACCCGTCCGAGAGAGCCGCGTCTCCTCCGAGACGGTGGTGACGGCGACCTCAGTGATGCCGAGTCCGGAGGTGAACGTCGCGAAGAAGAACGAGACGAAGAACACGATGGCCCACAGACTCCCGCCGGGGAGTTCGGGGAACACCTGCGCCATCGAGATGAAAAGCAGGTTCGACCCGGCGCTCGGTTCGAGTCCGAACGCGAAGACGACGGGGAACGTGGCGAACACCGCGAGCAGGCCGATGCTCGTGTTCCCGATGGCGGTGAACAGGCCGCCGCCGAGCGGCACGTCGTCGTACCGGCTGAGGTAGCTCCCGTAGGTCAGCGCGATGCCCCACCCGAGGCCCGTCGAGAACAGCGCCTGACTGAGCGCCGCGACCCACGTACTGCCGCGGGTGAGGTACCCCCAATCGGGCGTGAAGACGAACGCGACGCCCTCCATGCCGCCGGGGAGCGTGATGCCGCGAATCGAGACCGCCACGAGCGCGACGACGAGCAGCGGAATCATCCACTTCACGACGCGCTCGATGCCGCGGCGGATACCGAACACGAGGACGCCGGCCAAGCCGGCCATTGTCACCGTGTGCATCCCGACGACGAGCGCCGGGTTGTTGATGAAGCCCTCCCAGAACGCCTGCGGCTGGAACCCCGGCTGGGTGAACGTCATGAGCACCGAGTGGCCGGCGTAGTAGAGCGCCCAGCCGATGATGGGCGCGTAGTACGACATCAGCGCCACGTTGACGATGAGAACCACGAGGCCGAGACCCTGCGCCCGCTTGCTCCCGAGGACCTGCTTGAACGCCCCGATGACCCCGTTGTTCGTGTAGCGTCCGATCATCGTCTCCGCCATCAGACCGGGGACCGCGATGAGATACAACAGAAAGATGTACGCCACGAGGAAGGCACCGCCGCCGTTTTCGCCCGTCGTAAACGGCATCCGCCAGATGTTGCCCGCGCCCACCATCGCGCCGAGCATCGCCATGAGAAAGCCGAACCGGCTTCCCCACTCTTCTCTCGCCGTTCTCGCCTCAGAGTCTGTCATGATAATCTTACTCAGTTCCTTGAATAGAAGGTAGTTATACGGATGTGCTACTATGGTCGGGTGTCGTCAACGGCAGATGCGTATGGATACTGGTTCGATGGCCCAGATTTGCTGACGGATACTGAAAAACGGCCCGTTTCAAGCGGTCTCGTCGACCGCCGAACGGTCGGGGAGACTATCAGCAGGAGAGATAGTTCCGGGCCGAATCGCCGGTGAGACCGCGTCATCGTCGATGATGTGAATATACGCACGAGACGGGAACGACCGGACTGAGCACCGCCAACGACGATTCGCGTGGGGGACCGCCCACTGACGAGGACCCCCCTCCCCTCCCATGGGCAGATACTAGTCTAACTCACCCGCTGTCGAGAACCACGTCATGGCGAACACGACCGCGGGACGACTATCGGCCCGACAGTGTCCGAAGTGCGATTCAGCGACGCAGATGAGACACGGAATCGAACGCTGTTCGGACTGCGACTGGCGCGCTCCACAGGGGGCCGACTAGCGCGCGAGGCGAACGGCCGCGGCCACGGCCGCCGCCCGGTGAACGAACACCACCATGTCCGGAGTAAATCGGGGCGTCGATTATCGAACCGAATAACGAGCGGCGATGACTACAGTTGTGAATTGGAGTCCGCGTACTGGTTGAGGAGTTTCGCCTCCGCCTTCCGAAGGTGTTCGAGGAGCGTCGTCTTCGAGATATCGAGTTCGTCGGCCAGTTCCCGCGTGGTCGTCCTCCGCGGCCACGTGTAGTAGTCGCGCCGGCAGGCCAGTTCGAACACCTCGCGCTGGCGGTTCGAGAGCTTGTCCAATTGGTGCGAGACGTGGTTTTTCGCGCCGGCGACGGACGTGACCTTGGTGACGATGATTTCGGCCTCCTTCGTCTCCTCTAGCGAGTCGAGGCGTTCGCGGAGGTCAGCCCTGTCGTCGGTGTCGATGACCGGCCAGTACTCCCACCCGTCGTCGACGCGGACGGGGGCGTCGTGGACGAAGCCGTGTGACAGAAGCGAGTCGGTCATGCTGTTTTCGGGGTCGTACTCGACCATCATCTCCCGCGTCGCGTTGCCGACGTTCGACGCGTCGTTGTCGAACTCGTGTCGGGGGCTCAACTCGGAGACGGAGTCGGTGAGCCGCGACTGCTCGGTCGCGCGGACGAAGTCGTCGATATCTTCGACCCGGTCCGCGTAGACCGTGAAATGCCCCTTCACGGTGTCTTCGGGCGTGTTGTACACGGTGTGAGCGGTGAGACCGGCGTCGACGCTCTCTGTCACCTCCAGCGTCCAGCAGTCTGGATGCCGGAGTTTGAGCGTGAGTCTGGTCGGACCCGTGAGTTCGGAAGTCGGTGCGGTAACGTTCGACATACGAGACGCTTACCACCCCGTTCCGTATATATCCAACCGACCATGGGAGGCCGCGCGGTCGACAGAAGTCCCCGGTTGCCCGGCGGTTTCGGGGCGAAATCGCGTATCAAATCCGAGAACAGACTGATTGACGCGACCACGGCCCGCTAAATCGACGCCGAGTCGGCGACTGTCACCGCGGCGGGTTCCGGCGGAGGGAAGCGTTGATAACGACCGCTCGAATAGGGACGAGTGAATGCCCGCAGACTCCCTAGAGACGTTACTGGACAATCCGGCGATGCGGGAGGCGCTCTCGGTCGTCGTCGAACGGTCGAAGGAGGGAACCGAAGAACTCCGCTGGCGCGACGTGAACGACGCGCTGTCGAGCGGTCAGTGGGGTCGTCTCATCGAACAGGGCGTCCTGAGCGACGCCGCGGCCGGCGGCTTCGTCCTGTCCGACCCGGACCGAATCGCCTCGAAACTGCAGTCGCGCGACCCCGGCGCCGAGGACGGGAGCGACGACGCCGACTCGTCGTGGTCTCGGTGGGACAAGTTCGGCGCGCTCGGCGTCGTCGTCCTGTTCGCCGGCTACTGGAACGCCGGCGTCCGAAACGCGGTCGCCGGCATCGACAACGTCGTGCTCGGGGCGCTGGCGCACTCGATACCGTTCTACGCCGTGGTCATCGTCCTCGCCGCGGCGACCGGCCTCTACTCGACCGTGATGCAGGACCGGCTGAAGGACACGGAACTCCTCGAACGCCACCAAGCCCGGATGGACGACCTGAAGTCGCGCCGGGAGGCGGCGAAAGAGCGCGGCGACGACGACGCGCTCGAACGCATCGAGGCGGAGCAGATGGAGGCGATGGGCGACCAGTGGAGCGTCATGAAAGCCCAGTTCAAGCCGATGGTCTGGATAATGCTCGTCACCATCCCGGCGTTCCTCTGGATGCGCTGGAAGGTCCGCGGCGGCCACGTCGCCGCCGGTTCCGCGCACGTGATTCTCCCCCTCGTCGGCCGGGTGGGCTGGCAGGACGCCGTCTTCGGCCCCATGCCGGCGTGGATCGTCTGGTACTTCCTCTGTTCGTTCGCCGCCAGACAGCTCTGTCAGAAGTTCCTCGGAATCGACCCCTCCGGGACCTCTCGGTCGGACTCGGAGTCCACGACCTCTTCTTGAGCGACGCGAACTGCCCCTCGAAGCTCGCGTCGCGGGGGCTGTGACAACCCCTCAGTGATTTTCAAACCGGTTCGTATAAACCGACGCCGCGACGAGAGTTCGGCATGGACCGCGACGAACCCGAGCGGCGAGAGCCCAGCGACTCGCCCGCGACGACGCCCGAACTCGACGAAAGCGAGATCGAAGCGCTCGTCGAGTACGTCGAAAGCGGTCGGGCACGCGGACAGCGAGTGGAACACGGCGGCGAGGACCGAAACGGGCGGGGCGGGCGCGACGACCGTGACGGTCGCAAAGCGGCGGTAGAGCGCTTCCGCGGTCCGGACGAGGTGCTCACGCGAGTCGTGCCGCACGCGGGCTACCTCGAAATCCACAAGCGGACGCCGTGCGCCGAGGGCTGCGCGTCGTGCCCGCACGGACCCGCCGTCTACCACGTCCGGTGGGAGCGCCACCCCGGTGGAGAGGACCGACTCCACTGGGTCCTCATCGGTCCCGAGGTCGGCGCGAACTGATTTTCCGCCGGCTCGGCGGTCGGCTCAGCGGTCGCCCGCCGCGGTGGGGGGAGCCGCCCGCGACTCCGACTGCGTCCCCTCGTCGCCTCGGCGACAGCGCATCGGTTCGACCGCCGACTCGATGGGGATGTCGTCGTAGGCGTCGAGCACGTCGCTCCGGGTGACGATGCCGACGACCGTCGCGCCGTCGACGACCGGGACGCGGCCCACGTCGGCGGCCTCCATCGCGTCCACGACGTGGAGGAGGTTGCTGTTCGGCGTCGTCGTGACGACGGTCCGCGTGCCGACGTCCTCGACCGGCGGGTCCGCCGCTGGGTCGTCGTCGCCGTCGAGGGCCTCGATGTTCTCGGTCAGGTACTCCTGTGCGTCGCTCTGGACGACGATACCCGCGAGCGACTCGTCCGCCTCGACGATGGGAAGCCCGCCGTGGTCGGTGTCGCGGAGCCGGTTGACGGCCTCCGAAAGCGGCGTTCCGACTTGGACGGTGTCGACGGCGGTCGTCATCACGTCGGCGACGTGCACGTCCTCGATGCTCCCGATGCGGCGCTCTTGGACCGTGTAGCCGAGGTCTCGGAGCTTCTGGGTGTAGATGGTACTGCCGTTGAGGAGGTAGCTCGCGATTTCGCTCCCGACGACGCTGACCATCAAAAGCGGGAGGATGATGGTGTACTGGCCGGTGAGTTCGAAGATGATGATGATGGCGGTGAGCGGCGCGCCCGCGGTGGCGGCGAAGATGCCGCCCATCCCGACCAGCGCGTACGCGCCCGAGGGGGCCGTCCCGGGGACGAGCGCGTGGACCGCGAGGCCGAACGCGCCGCCGACGGTGGCACCCACGAACAGCGACGGCGAGAACACGCCGCCCGAACTCCCGCTGCCGACCGACAGCGAGAAGCCGACCGCCTTGAGCACCGCCAGCGCGACGAGCGCGCCGAAGAGGAAGCCGCCGTCGATGCTCCGGTGGACGACGCCGTAGCCGACCCCGAGGAGGAGTCCGGCGGCCTCCCCCGGCGCGACGCCGAGGACGACGGTCCCGACGAGGACGCTCACGCCGAGCAGCAGTCCGCCGAGCGCGGGCTTGAGATAGCCCGGCGCGTCGAGGCGCTCGAAGAAGTGCTCGACGCCGTAGAGCAGTTTCACGAGGCCCGCGCCGACGAGGCCGACGACGACCCCCAAAAGCAGGTAGATGGGGAGTTCGACCGCCGGCGTCACCAGCTGGTAGGACGCGGGCACGAGGAACTCGCGGATGCCGGGCGTCGGCGAGAACTCCAGAATCGGGCGGGCGACCGCCGTCGCCGTCAGCGCGGCGAGGACGACCGTGATGACGTGGCCGAGGTAGTACTCCGCGAGGAGGATTTCGAGCGCGAACATGATGCCCCCGATGGGCGTGTTGAACGTGCCCGCGATGCCGGCGGCCGCCCCCGCGGCGACGAGCGTCCGCGTGTGCCGCGACCGGACGAACCGGCCGAAGAACGACCCGGCGGCGCTCCCGATCTGGATGATTGGTCCCTCGCGGCCGAGCGACGCCCCGCTCCCGATGGCGACGCTCGACGCGAGCGTCTTGTAGAGGGCGATTTTCGGGCTGATGCGACCGCCGCGGTTCAGCATCGCGTCGAGGACGCTCGGCACGCCGTGACCCTTGACCGCGTCGGTCGTGAGCAGGACGACGACGCCGACGAGGAGGCCGCCCAGCGCGGGGATGGCCGCGTAGCGGAGCGGCCCGAGCGGGGACAGGAGGTCGAAGGCGTTGGTCACGGGCACGAGCGCGAACGAGACGTTCCCCGGGTTGAGCGAGGTGCCGTAGAGCAGTTCCTGAACGACCCAGATGCCGACCCGGAAGACGACGGCTCCGAGCCCGGCGACGACGCCGATAGCGACCGCTAGCACGTTCATCGCGATGTCTTCGTACCGCGGTTCGACCTCCGCCGTCCGTATCGCCCTGCGAATCCGCGCGCGCAGGGTAGACTCGTCGCTCACGTCTTGGGGCATCCGAGTCAATCTTGCGCGATAGGGTGTTTGTCAGTTTCGTTTCGAACACCGACTGGCGAGCGGCCGCGAAGCGGGTCAGGGGGTGGCACGCGCGAGCGCGGCGTGCGTCGCGACGACGCAGCCGCCCGCGGCGACGCCGACCCACATCAGGATATGACCCGCGCCGAGGTCGAACGACACGCCGACGAGCCACAGACCGATGAGGACGCCCGCGGAGTTGGTGGGGTAGGAGAGGCCGCCACGCGCCGCGAGCTGCAGCAGGCCGGTACAGGCGACGCCCAACAGGAGGACGCTGACGACGGCGTCGTCGCCGACCTCCGCCGAGGGGCCGCGGAACACGAC
>NZ_CSTE01000005.1:205293-325896 GCF_001368915.1 Haloferax massiliensis
CCGCCGACGCGAGGTCGACGCCGAGCGTCGTTCGCGCGAGCGAGCGTTCGACCGGCAATCGGGGCTGTGTACTCGTCATGGTTGTCGAGCGCGCACCCGCCGACGCGATGCCGAAACAAGGGGACTGCGTCGGATGGGGTGTCGCGTGTCGAAGCGGTCAACGGTGGCGACACCGGGCAGGCTAAACCACCGAGGGGTGCTATCGGATCGAAGACGATGGGTAGCGGTTGGCCGCTTCGTGGCCGTGGAACACGGCAATCGGGGGTTTCGCGTGGACGCTTATAGTCTTTTTCAAGGAGTAACGCTCTGAAACAGCAGACAACCACTAAGCGATTGCCAAACCGAAAACGACACCGCGACTGCCCGACCACAGCACACCGATGAACCGCGATTCCGTCGCCCGTCTCACTCGCCTCGTCACCGCGCTCGGAGCCGTCCTCGTCCTCCTCGGACTCGCCGTGCAGGTCACGACGCTTCGACTCGGACTACCGCATCCCCCGTGGGAGCTACAGGCCGCGAGCGACGCCGAGGTGCTGGGCGTCGGCCTCTGGTGGGTCGCCGTCGCCACCCGACTCGTCGGGCCGCGTCGCACTCGGCGGCGCGTCGGCCCGGAACGCGACCCGACGCGCCACGCGGTCTACGTCACTCGCGGACTGCTCGACGCGCTGTTGGACCGGGCGGCGCGCGCCGAGCCGAGCCGCGAATCGCTGTCGCTCGGAACGACCGCCGCGGGCGAGTTAGACGGGGCGGAGTCGCTCGACGCGACCCGACCGGTGTTCAGCCACTTCGTCCACCCGAGCGCCGGCGCGGCGGTCCGGGGCGTCTTCGGCGTCGACCTCTCGACTGCGCCGGGGCGGACGCCGGGGCAGTTCGTCTCGCACCCGTGGGGGCCGCTGGCGGCGACGAAGCGCGACACGCTCCGCGAGGTCGTCCTCGTCGCGGTCCCGCCGTGGGACGACGACTGCGTGGCCGCGTTCGACCGGGCGGGGCGGCGGCGTCCGCTCCGCGTCGTCGACGCCGAACCGCGGGAGTCGTTCGACGAGTCGGTTCCGACGGCCGGTTCCGCGGCGTCCCCGTCGGCACCGACGTCGGCGGACGGATAGTCACCGCATCGATACAGTTATACGCGACGACTGGCCACGACTGATTGAACCGCCGATTCGCGAGCACAGCGACGGCGTCCCGTGCGGACGCCGCTCGCGTAGTGACGACGCCGGTCGGCGCGACAGACCATGCAATCGCCAACAGCCACTCGCACTCGACCATGAGTTGGAAAGACACCGCAGCACCGGTTCTGAGTCGGATGCCCGCCGTGGCCCGCCCGGAGGGCCACGTCCCGTTCCGCCGAAAGCTCGGCTGGACCGCCGGCATTCTCGTCCTGTACTTCTTCCTGACGAACGTCACGCTCTTCGGCGTCGGGACGGGGAGTCAGGACATCTTCGGGCAGTTCCGCTCCATCCTCGGCGGGGGACAGGGGACCATCCTCCAGTTGGGTATCGGTCCCATCGTCACCGCGAGCATCGTCCTCCAACTGCTACAGGGCGGGGACTTGCTCGGCCTCGACACGGACGACCCGGGCGACCAAATCCTCTATCAGGGCCTCCAGAAACTGCTCGTCTTCGGGATGATCGCCCTCCAAGGCCTCCCCATCGTCTTCGCCGGGGGCTACCTCCCGGCCGACCCGGCGGTCGCGAGCGCCCTCGGCGTCGGAGCGGTCGGCGTGAAGTGGCTCATCTTCGCGCAGATATTCGCCGGCGGCGCGCTCGTGCTGTTCATGGACGAGGTCGTCAGCAAGTGGGGCGTCGGCTCCGGCGTCGGCCTGTTCATCATCGCCGGCGTCAGCCAGCGTCTCGTCGGCGGCCTCTTCGCCGACCCCGCCATCGGCGCGTCGACGACCGGCATCGTCTCCGAGTGGGTCCACGTCCTCGCCGGGACCGAGACGGTCCCGTCGCTCGCGACGGCGGGCGGGATACAGGCGCTCCTGTTCGGCGTGGGCGGCATCGTCCCGCTCCTCACGACGCTTCTCATCTTCGGCATCGTAGTCTACGCCGAGAGCGTCCGCGTCGAGATTCCACTCTCGCACGCCCGCGTGAAGGGCGCTCGCGGCCGCTTCCCCGTGAAGCTCATCTACGCGAGCGTCCTGCCGATGATTTTCGTCCGCGCGCTGCAGGCGAACGTCCAGTTCCTCGGGCGCATCCTCAACAGCCAGTGGGCCGGCATGCCGGCGTGGCTCGGCCAGTACACGAGCGGACAGGTCACCGGCGGCCTGTTTTACTACCTGAACCCGATTCACGCGCCCAGCCAGTGGATGTGGTGGCTCGGGTCGGCGTCGCAGGAGCCGTGGCAGATTCTCGTCCGCGTCGTCATCGACCTGACGCTGATGCTCGTCGGCGGGGCCATCTTCTCCATCTTCTGGGTCGAGACCGCCGACATGGGGCCGGAAGCGACCGCGCGGCAGATTCAGAACTCCGGGATGCAGATTCCCGGCTTCCGCCGCAACCCCCAGGTGATAGAGCGGGTCATGGAGCGGTACATCCCGCAGGTGACGGTCGTCGGCGGCGTCCTCGTCGGCCTGCTCGCCGTCATGGCGAACATGCTCGGCACCATCGGCGGCGTCTCGGGGACCTCGCTCCTCCTCACGGTCTCCATCACGTACAAGCTGTACGAGGAGATCGCCGAAGAACAGCTCATGGAGATGCATCCCATGATGCGGACGATGTTCGGCGGCTAGCGCGCCGAGCCGCACCCGGTCGAAAGAGACCCGTATTCTGCGGGTGAGAACCCGGCGACGACGGCTCGAATCCGAGCCGTCACCCATCGGGGTTTTTCTGTCCGCCCTTCGAGAGTCCACCTGATGGCCGACACGCAATCGACCGCTGGGGGCGGCGACGCACCCGGAGAGGAGTCGGTGGAAACGGAACTCTCGCGCGACATGAGCCTCGCCGACATCACGTTCATCGGCGTCGGCGCGATGATCGGCGCGGGCGTCTTCGCGCTGACCGGATTCGCGGCGGGGCTGGCCGGCCCGGCGCTCACGGTGGCGTTCATACTCAACGGGCTGGTGGCGATGTTCACCGCAGTCTCCTACGCCGAGCTCGGGGCGGCGTTCCCCGAGGCGGGCGGCGGCTACCTCTGGGTGAAAGAGGCGCTGGCCGACCCCAACGGCTTCTACGCCGGGTGGATGAGCTGGTTCGCCCACGCCGTCGCCTGTGCGCTCTACGCGGTCACCTTCGGCGTCTTCCTCACCGAGTTCTTCGTGGTGTTCGCCGGCCTGCCCGACGGGTTCGTCCTGTTCGGATTGCTCGACCGCCTGCTCGTCGAGAAACTGCTCGCGGTCGTGATGGTGCTCGCGTTCGCGTACATCAACTACCGCGGGGCCGAGGAGACGGGGAAGGCGGGCGTCGTCGTCACGACCATCAAGATTCTCATCCTCGGCGTCTTCGTGGCGTTCGGCATCCTCGCGACGGTGCGCGAGCCGAACTGGACCGCGACGTTCCTCGACAGTCCGTCGTTCGCGCCGAACGGCCTCGTCGGCGTCATCGGCGCGATGGGCTTCACGTACATCGCCTTCGAGGGCTACGAGATTATCGTCCAGTCGGGCGAGGAGGTCGTCGACCCCGGCACCAACGTCCCGAAGGCGGTGTTCTACTCGATGGCAATCGTGGTCCCCATCTACGTCCTCGTCGCCTTCGCGGCCATCGGCGGCATCGACGTGACCGCCGAACTGGCGAGTCGCGCGGGGCTCACGACCGCCGCGCCGACGTGGCAGGTCCTCGGGAACCTCGGCGAACTCGGCATCATCGAGGCCGCCGGGCAGTTCGTCCCGTACGGCGTCCCGCTACTCCTGTTCGCCGGGCTCGCGGCGACGATGAGCGCGCTCAACGCGACCATCTACTCCTCGTCGCGGGTGTCGTTCGCCATGGGCCGCGACCGCGTCCTCCCGGGCTTCTTCGGGCGCATCCACGGCGACAAGCGGACGCCCCACTGGGCCATCGGCCTCTCGGCGGTCCTCATCGGCCTCATGGCCGTGTTGCTCCCCATCGAGAGCGTCGCCGCCGCCGCCGATATCATGTTCATCTTCCTGTTCATTCAGGTGAACTGGACCGTCGTCAAGATGCGGGCGACCCACCCCGACCTCCCGCGGACGTACGAGATTCCGTACATGCCGTGGCCCCCGCTCATCGGCATCGTCCTCCAGTTCATCCTGACGCCGTTTTTGCTCCTCGAACTCGGGCTGACGCCGGGGCTCGGCGCGGGGTCTGAGGGCTTCGTCGCGCTCGTGACCACGGCCGTCTGGATGGCGCTCGGGCTCGTCGTGTACTACGGCTACTCCGAGGGCAAGGAGGCCGAGAAGCTCGAAGAAGAGACCCCGACCGTCGTGACCGAACGCGCCCCCGAGCGGCGCGAGTCGCAGGTGCTCGTCCCGATTGCCAACCCCGACAACGCGGCGCAGTTGATGCGGACCGCCATCGACGTGGCCCGCGACCGCGACGCAGAGATTCTCGTGATGAGCGCCGTCGAGGTGCCGTCGCAGACGCCGATTTCGGAGGGGCGGCGGTTCGTCGACGAGAAGCGCGAGACCATCTCGTCGGTCATGGAGCTAGCGACCGACGCCGACGTGCCCGTCAGCGGGACGGTCAGGCTGGGCCACGACGCCGGGACGGCCATCCTCAACACCATCGAGGAACACGACAGCGACGTGGTGTTGATGGGCTGGCGCGGCCGGGGTCGCCGCCGCGACTACATCCTCGGGAGCAACGTCGACGAGGTCGTGACCAAGGCCCCCTGCGACGTGCTCGTCGAGCGTATCGGCCCGACGGACGGCGAGGTGGACTCGATTCTCCTGCCGACCGCGGGCGGCCCGCTCGCCGAACTCGCCGCCGAGGTGTGCCGCGCCATCGCGCGGACCAACGACGCCGAGATTCACGTGATGAACGTCGTCGCGCCCGGCGCCGACGAGAGCGACCGCGAGGACGCCCAGCGCCGGGTGGATTCGACGGCCGCGGCGGTCGGCGACGACGAGGTCAGGGTGACGACCTCGGTCCGCGAGGGCGAGGACGTGTCGACGGCCATCGTCGCCGCGACCGAGGAGTTCGACCTGACGGTCATCGGGGCGACGAGAGAGGGGCTGCTCCAGCAGCTCGTCTTCGGCGCGATTCCGGAGACGGTCGGCCGCGACGCCGCGAGCACGGTCATCATGGCGAAGCGCGACCTCGGCGTCATCTCGTGGATGACGCGGTGGTTCAAGCGCCGCCGCGACGACTACCACGTCCGGAACGGCGACGAGTGAGCGGTCTCACTCGCGCCACGGGAGCAGTCGCGCCGAGAGCGCGAACAGCGCGACGGCGAAGCCGCAGAGGATAGCGAGGTCGGAGAGCGCGGTCGGGAGCTCGCCGCCGGCGACGGCGGCGCGCACGCCGCGTGCGAAGTAGGTGAGCGGGAGCGCGTCGACCACCGGGCGGAGCGCCGCCGGGAGTCTGGACGCGGGGACGAACGTGTCCGCGAGGAGGACCATCGGGATGCCGACGGCGTTGCTGGCGGCGATGACGCCGTCCTCGGAGTCCGCGAGCGAGCCGATGAGCGAGCCGAGCCCGCAGAACAGGGCGATGCCGACGACGAGAAAGGCGACGACCAGCGCGTCGCCGCCGAGCGAGGGGGCCGCGCCGAGGTCGCCGACGGCGGCGAGGACGCCGACGAGCAGGACGCCCGCGAGGCCGATGAGCGCGACGTTCACGGCCGCGTGCGCGGAGAGCCACTCCAGACGCGACAGCGGCGTCGTCGCCAACTTCTCGAAGCGTCGGGACGCCCGGTTTCGCGCGACGGTGCTCCCGACCCGCGACAGGGGCGTCAACACGACGACGACGCCGAGGTACGCGGGCAGGTAGTACGCGTCCGGGCGGGAGAACAGACCGCCGGTCGCGCCGGTCTTGACGAGGACGCCGAAGATGAGGACGATGAAGACGGGAAAGAAGAACGTGAAGAAGACGGCCGTCCGCCGCCGGAGGAACGCGCGCGTCTCGGCGACGGCCTCCGCGCGGACCCGGCGGGTCGCCTCGGCGAACCCGCGAGCCTGACTGCCGTCGGCCGCCTCTCTCGTCTCGGCCGCCGCGGCCGTCTCGTCCGCTCCGCCCGTCTCGGTCGTCGTCATCGGGTCACCTCAGCGTTCCCGGCGAGGCCCGCCGGACCGGCGCTGGCGATGCAGCCGTGGCCGCGCTCGCTGGCGAGGTTGAGGTACACGTCCTCCAGCGTCGGGCGGACGAGACTCACCTCCTCGTAGGCGATGTCGGCCGCGTCGAGGTGGTCGAGCATCGCGGTCAGGTCGTCGGGACCGGCGTCGAAAAAGCGGTACTCGTAGTCGCCGTACCGGCGGCCGTCGAGGGGCGTCGCGTCGAGGTCGAGCGCGCGGGGGCGCTCGGTCCGGACCGCGAGTCGGGTTTCGCCGCCGAAGCGCTCGACGAGGTCCCGGGGCGGGCCGACGCGGACGAGTTCGCCGTCCGTGAGGAGTCCGACGCGGTCGGCGAGGTGCTCGGCTTCGGCCATGTAGTGCGTGGTGAGCACGACGGCGGTCCCGCCGTCGGCCAGCGAGTCGACGAGGTCCCACACGTCGCGGCGGCCCGCCGGGTCGATGCCGGTGGTCGGCTCGTCCAGAAACAGGAGTTCGGGGTCGTTGACGAGCGCCGCGCCGACGCAGACGCGGCGCTGTTGGCCCCCCGAGAGGTCGGTGTAGGCGGTCGCCGCGTCCCCGGCGTCGAGGCCGACTCGGTCGAGCACCTCGTCGACCGGTCGCGGGTCCGGGTAGAGCCCGGCGTAGTAGGAGACGAGTTCGCGGCCCGTGAGCCGCCGGTGGGGCGAGAACTCCTGGGGGAGCACGCTCATCCGCGAGCGGTCGACCGCGGTCGGCGACTCGCCGAACACCCGAACCGAGCCCTCGGTCGGGACTCGCGTCCCCGTCAGCAGACCGATGAGCGTCGATTTCCCGGCCCCGTTCGGACCGATGAGACCGAACACCTCCCCCTTGCGAACGTCGAGCGACACGTCCCGAACCGCGACGGTGTCGCCGTACTGTTTCCTCACGGCCGTCGCCGTGACCGCCGGGCGCGTCGACTCGGCGGCCGCGTGTCTGGACATACTCGTGTTCGAGTCGGTAGTGACAGGGGCTTAGTCCTTGTCAAATTGGCCGGCTACGTATCGGTGACACAACTATATCAACCGTCGGGGAGACCATATCGTAGACAATGCCAAATCGGCGACACCGGCGGACGGCCCCGACGAACCGCGAACTCCTCTCGGTGACGGACGAGTTGGCTCTCGCGCGGAAGGGGAAACACATCCTCGAACGGCGGCGCGACGGCCTCATCTTCGTCCTCCTCGACCTCTTGGACCGGTGGACCGAACTCCGCCGCGAGACCGACGAGGCGTTCCGGGACGCCGCGGAGCTCCACGTGCAGGGCGCTGAGCGGGAGGGCGAAATCGCGCTTCGCGCGCTGTCGGAGGCGCGGGACTCCCACACGGAGCTCATCGTCTCCGAGACGAAGCTCGTCGGGCTGACCGTCCCGTTTTTCATGAGCACGTCGGCGCGGCGGTCGCTCGACGGGCGGGGGTACGGCGTCCTCGGCACGAGCGCGCTCGACGACGAACTCGTCGGGTCCTACGAGTCGGTCGTGGAGGACGTCGTCAGACTGGCGGAGATGCGGGCGGTCCTCCTGCGCCTCCTCGCGGAGATTCGACGGCTTCGGCTCCGCGTCAACTACCTCACCCAGCGGCTCATCCCGGAGTTGGAGGTGGAGAAACGATACATCCGGCGGTACCTCGACGAGCGCGAACAGGAAGAGCGCTTCCGACAGTTCCGGACCAAACGGCGCAACGAGCGACGGGAAGCAGAACGGCGAGAAGCGGAGCGGCAGGAAAACGAGTACCGAGAAGCCGAGCAACGGGAAGCCGAGCGACGGGAAGCCGAGCGAGGAGCGGAGACGCGACGACGAGACGAACGCGGCCGCGACGACGACTGAAACGGGGCCATCCGTCCGCCAAGCGTAGTCTTATTACCGTCGCGCCACCAGTTTCGTGCAACGAGACAATGTGCAAGGTCGACGTGGCAATCGAACGGTACGGGCTCGCCGCGCCGACCGGCAGGTACGACTCCATCGACGACTATCTGCTGGCGCGGTGGACCGGGGCTGACGGCGGCGAAAGCGAGGGGTACAAGTCGCTCACGACGTGGTTCAACAAGCGACTGCTCGCGCGCGTCTACGAGCGGAACGGTCGCGACGTGACCGACGTGCGCCTCGACGCGGAGTACGAGGCCCTCGTCGGCGACGACGACCTCGACTACGGCGACGTGGCCGCCGACCTCGCCACCGACGGCATCGACGCCGACGAGCTGACGGGCGCGATGGCGTCGTGGAGCACGATGCGACGCCACCTCAACGACTGTCTCGACGGCGAGAAGCCGACCGTCGAGGCGTCCTCGGACTGGGAGCGAAACAGCGTCGACATCGCGCGCGAGACGGTCAGACAGAAAGCCGAGTCGGCGCTCGCGTCCCTGGGGAAGAAAGGGCGACTCGCCGGAGCCGGAGACGCCGGCGTCGACGTGCAGGTGAAGGTGTCCTGCGCGGAGTGCCCGACGCGGGTCCCGCTCGAAGACGCGCTCGACCGCGGGTTCGTCTGTCAGGAGCACCACGTCGGTGCCGACGAGATGGCCGAGGAGGCCGTCCGCGAGACCGGCGTCGCGCCCGACGGCGGGGCCGACTCGGGCGGGCGGCTCCGGGCGGTGCTCCCCATCGGTGCGCTCTCCAGCGCCGGCCTCGCGCTCGGCGAGTTCTCCGGGGCGGCGCTCGAACTCGTCGCGGCCGTCGGAATGGCATGAGCTGGCGGCTCGACGTGGAGAACGTCGCCGGGATTCGGCGCGGGAGCGCGACGCTCGAACCGGGGTTGAACGCCGTCCGCGCGAGCAACTGGCAGGGGAAATCGAGCTTCCTCGCCGCGATAGCGACCGCCCTCGGGACGGCGTCGCCGCTGACCGAGGGCGCGACCGAGGGGCGCGTCTCGCTTTCGACCGACGAACGGGAGTGCGCGGTCGAGTTGACCCGAGACGGGGGGCGCGTCCGGACGACCGGGGAGCCGTATCTGTCCGACGAGGCCGACCGCGTCTGCGCCGACCTGTTCGCGTTCCTCGGCGAGGAAAACGAGATTCGGCGGGCCGTCCGCGAGGGCGACGACCTCGAACCCCTCCTGACGCGACCGCTCGACTTCGAGGACATCGACGCGAACATCGCCGAGGCGCGCCGCGAGCGCGACCGGGTCGACGAGGCGCTCTCCGAGGCCGAAGACGCCGCCGACCGCCTGCCGACGCTCGTCTCGCGGGTGTCGGAACTCGAAGCCGAGGTCGAGGAGTTGGAGGCGAAGCGCGCGGCGTCCGCGGACGCCGCCGGCGGGGACGAGACGCGCGAGGCGCTCAGCGACGCCCGCGCGGAGCGCTCCCGCGTCCAGAGCCGAATCGACCGGCTCGAATCGACCGCCGAGCGGGTGCGAGAACAACTCGAATCGAGCCGCGAGGAACTCGACGGACTCGACGTGGAAGACGACGAGGAACTGGCGCGCGAACTCGACGCGGCGAAGCGGGAACTCCACCGACAGGAACGCGATATCGAACTCCTGCGTGGCGTCTACGACGCGAACCGCCGCGTCGTGGCCGAAGACCGGACCGAACTGCTGACCGACGTGACACACGCCATCGTCGACGACGAACTCGCGTGTTGGGTCTGCGGTGCCGAGACGGACGCGTCGTCGGTGACCGAGCGGCTCGACGAGCTCGCCGAGCGTATCGAACGCCGAACCACGGCGGCCGAAGCCAGCCGAGAGCGCGTCGAGGAACTCACCGAGCGCGTCGAGACGCGCGAGAAGCGACGGCGGCGCGAACGGGAGCTTCGGACCGAAGTTCGGGAGCTACGCGAGCGCCGGTCGGACCTCGAACGCCGCCTCGACGACGCGCGCGAACGCGACGCCGAACTCGCCGAGCGCATCGACGACCTCCGCGAACGAATCGAATCAGACGTCGGACAGGTGACCGATATCGAAAGCGATCTGAAGTACGCGAAAGCGCGTCTCGACGACGCGAAATCAGAGCTCGAATCTGTAGAGACAAAAGCCGAAACGCTCGAATCACTGCGTTCACAGCGACAGTCGCTCACCGAGGAGATAACCCGTCTCCGGCGGCGGAAACAAGAGGTAAAGAAAGAGACACAAGACGCGTTCGACGCCTCGATTCGGGATATCGTCCCGCTGTTCGAGACGGGGTTCGAGAGCGCGCGGCTGACGAGCGAGTTCGAACTGGTCGTCGCCCGCGACGGGCGCGAGGCGTCGCTCGACGCGCTCAGCGAGGGCGAGGTCGAACTCCTCGGACTGGCGACGGCGCTGGCGGGCTACGAGGCGTTCGACGTGGGAGAGCGCGTGCCGGTCATGCTCGTGGACCGCCTCGGCGGCATCGCCGACGAGAACCTCGGTCGGCTGACCGACTACCTCTCCGGGAGAGCGACGTATCTCGTCATGACGGCGTATCCCGAACACAGCGCCGTCGAGGGCCGCGACATCGACCCCTCGGACTGGTCGGTCGTCTCGGACTCGGCCGCCGCAAAGGGAGCCGAGTAGCCCCCGATTCGACGGCGTTGGGGCGTGTTCGGTACCCGCGGTCCTCACTCCAGCGCGAGCGAGAACCCCCACGTCGCTTCTTGCCGCTCGTCGTCAGACCCCGAGAGCCCGCCGGTGGCGAAGTCCGCCTCGAAGCGGAACTCGCCGACCGGGAGACAGCTCGCTTCTTCTTTCTCGGACTGGGCGACGCCGTAGAGGTCCACCAGTTCCGACCGGGACTCGCCGGGTTCGAGCGAGAGAACCCGGTACTCATCGGTCACGGCGATGTGGTCTTCGAGCCGCCAACAGCCCGCCTCGGCGGGGTACTCGCCGTCCGCGGGGAGGAAGATGAGGTCGTTCGTCGTGTCCGAGACGTACTGGAAGAAGACGGTTCTCCCCTCGCCGACCTCGACCGTCTCGTCGCCGGTGTTCGTCAGCGTGATGCGGACCTGCGGCGGGTGCTCGTCGGTCGCGAGGTCCTCCGTTATCTCGACGTCGTGTTCGACGGGCACGTCGGGCGCGTCGTCGACGCCGACCAGCGAGATTCCGGGGCCGCCGGACGGGCGGGTGCCGCCGGTCCCGTCGTCGGTGCCGTTTCCGTCCGGGAGGTCGTCTGTCGTGTCCGTCGGCTCGTCGGTCGTCGTCTCGCCGTCGGTCGTCGTTCCGTCGTCAGTCGTCGTCTCGCCGTCGGTCGTCGTTCCGTCGTCAGTCGTCGTCTCGCCGTCGGTCGTCGTTCCGTCGTCCGACCCACCGTCGCCGACACAGCCTGCGAGGAGGCCGAACGAGAGGAGGGCGGTCGAACCGAGGAAGGTGCGTCGTGTCAGGGACATACTCGGTAATCGTCGCGGACGGGAATAACCCTACGCGAGAGTCAAATCGCGATTTGAGTCACGGGGCGGCGTCGCGGTGGCGGCGGTAGTGCTCCCACTCCGCGTCGGTGCCGTAGTGGACGACCAAGTCGGTCGCCGTCTGCTCGGCGACGCCCGACGCGCGCCTGAGCGCGGCGGTGTCGCGTTCGAGCACCGCGGCCGCGACGGCGTCCGCGCTCCCGAAGTGGTCGAACAGCGCCCGCGAGACGCGGTCGCCGGCGTTGGGAACCGGCGCGCAGGCCGTCCGGATGCGCGCCCGCTCGGCCCGGTCGTCCACGCGCTCGACCCACGTCTGGGCCCACGCGGCGACCGCCTCGCGCTCGTCGTCCGACGCCGGCGGCTCGAACTCGCGGAGCGAGTCGTCGACGAGGCCGCCGAACCGGGCGGAGACGGAGAGGCCACCCGGATGCGGGAGGACGTGCACGCCCAGCGAGTCGCCGGGGTCGATGCCGACGAGCACCGCGGGGACGGCCTTCTCGAAGCGGAGCGCGAAGTTCGCCGGCCGCGGCTCGCCGGGCGGGTAGATGACCCACTCGTCGCTCGGCAGCTCGACGCGCTCCGGAAGCCAGCCGAGCTCGTCGCTCTCTGAGGGGGCGTCGTCGTCGGTCGCCGGGTCTGTGTCGCGGGTCACGTCGATGTTCTCGGTCACCGGCGTCGCGGAATCGACGCCGTTCGTCGCGTGGAGGGTCCGAGCGGGCGCTGATAATTCACGCGGTTGCGACTGCCGTTCGACCCGGAGTGTCAGTCGCGGCGACCGATTGCGGCCACAACACGCGATTACTCACACCCGGTCGCTCAAGTATGTCGAGCACGAACGCGATTCTATGCCCGTCGTAGAAGTCAATCTCCCGGACGAACTGCTCGTCGAGTTCGAACAGCTCGTCGACGAAGAGTTCATCAGCGAAGAACAGGCCGTCGAGGAGCTCCTCTCGATGGGAATGGACGCCTACGGTGCCCCCGTCGACGACGAGGGCGGCGTCCAGTCGGACTTCGTCCAGAGCGCCCAGAACAACCTCTTCGACACCGCGGGCGACCCCGGCGGCCTCGACGACGACGTGCTCTGAGGCCGCCCGCCGCCTGAGGCGTCGACTCGCTCGGCACCGCGCCGAACTGTTCTTCTGTCGAGAGCGCCTGCCTCGCCGACTCGGCAGGTCATCGAGCGGCGCGGCAGTCTCGCCAACACCCCGGTATGCTGTGGATAACCGACCCGAAACCGTCGAATTTCTCGACTATCAGGAATCGAATCCGGTCCGTCGCGTTCGAACCCACAGGTCGGTCACCGGCGCGACGTTTGCGCGGCGGCGCGGTCCGGTCCCGTCTCGGGCGGACGCCGGCGCGCCGGCCACCGAGTCGGGCGTGGCGAACCCGTCCCCGTCTTCGGCCCCGAATCCGTTAGCGGACCCATACTAATTCGGTCATCGCGCGACGGTTCAGGTATGTCCAAGCGCGCGCACGCCCGGGGTTCGGTACTCGTTCCGTCGGGCAACTACACCTGCGTCCGGTCGCTCGGCGAACGGGGCATCCACACGGTCATGGCCTCCGAACACGACGACACGCCGGCGGCCTCGTCCCGATTCTGCGACGAACTCGTCCGCATCCCCGCCCCGAAAGACGACCTCGTGGCCTACAAGGACGCCCTCGTCGGCATCGCCGCCCGACCGGACGTGAAGACCGTCATCCCGACGCGGCCCGAAGACGGCTACGTCTTCTCGAAGTACCGCGACGAGTTCGAGCGATACGTCGACCTCGTCGTCCCCGACTTCGAGACGCTCCGCCGGGTCCACGACCGAAAGCTCCTCTACGAGGCCGCCGTCGAGGCCGGCGTTCCCATGCCGCGGACCCGCCTGTTCAGCGAAATCGAGTCGTTCGACGAGCCCTCGATTATCAAGCCGCGGTACAACGTCGTCGCCGGCGAGTACGTCGACGGCTACGACCCCCACGAGTACGACATCGTCAAGAGCGTCCACCACGTCCGACCCGGCGACCGCCCGGACAGAGACGAGATATTCGCCGAGATGAAACACGACCCCATCGTACAGGACTACGTCCCGACCGAGGACAAGTTCATGTTCGCGGCGCTGTACGACCACGGCGAACCGCTGGCGACGTTCCAGCACCTCCAGATTCGCGGGAACTCCTACACCGGCGGCGGCGGCGTCTACCGGACCTCGGTGTACGACCCGGAACTCGAATCCGTCGCGCGGAAGCTCCTCGGCCACATCGAGTGGCACGGCCTCGCGTGCATCGAGTACCTCAAGGACGCCGAGACGGGCGAGTTCAAACTCATCGAAATCAACCCCCGGATGTGGCAGTCGCTCCCCTCGACCGTCCGCGCCGGGGCCGACTTCCCGTACTACTACTGGCTGCAGGCGACCGGGCAGAAACACCGCATCGAACCGGGGTACGAACTCGGCGTCGGCACCCACTACCTCTGGGGCGAACTCGGTTACGTGATGAGCGTCCGCCGCGACGACTCGCCGCTCGTCGAGCGCCCGTCGTTCCTCAAGACCGTCTGGGAGGTCGCGTCGTCCATCTACCGCGAGCCGAGATTCGACCTCGCGCGCCTCGACGACCCGGTCCCCTTCGCCCGCTACGTGCACCACGCGCTGTTCAACCGCGGCGACGACGAAGGCGCGGAGGAATCGACCGCCGACCACGACCGCGGCGGCGACGAATCGGAAGAGCCGAGGACCGGCATCACGCTGACGCCGGGACTCAACTTCAGGGGTCGCTGAGCGGACCGCTCTTTTTTCGGTCGGCGCTCGTCAGGAGCACGCCTTCGCACGCTCGTGATACCACCCGCCGAACGCGCCGAGTGGAACGACCAACCAGCCGGCGACGATGACGGCGAAAACCACGCTCACAGGCAGCATGACGGCGATGAAGACCGCTGCCTCTCGGAGGACCATCTCACCGCGGGCGAGGTTCGAGACGCCGACGAGGAGAGCGGGGGCGAACGCGCCGGTAACGAGGCTCCCAAACGCAGTCAACCCGCCGAAAACAGCGCCGTACCACTGACGGTCTTCGTTGGCTCGCAGCCGTCGCCAGAGCAGCGTGCCCACGATAAACGAGGTCGGTATCGCTACCGGGACGGCCACCAGTCCGAGACCGAAGACGAACCCGAGTGTCCCGTTCATCGCGCCGACGAGAGTCAGCAGCCCCGCAGCACCGAACCAGAGGGTGATTGCCAACAACCCGGTTGCAGCCATCGCTATCCCGCCTCCGACGTCGTTTCGCCCGGCGTACGGGAGCCGTCCGGGACCGTACCGATAACAGAGCCGAACCATAGATCGAACTGCGGCGCACATCCCGATAAATGTTATTGCGGATACATTTTTCAGTTTGCAGCGGACCCGAGGGACCGGTATCACGCTGACGCCGGGACTCAACTTCAGGGGCCATTGAGCGGACCGCTCTTTTTTCGGTCGGCGCTCGCCGTGGCGCTGTTGAAACCTAGCGGTACCCCGGTTCGATGCGGTCGACGAGCCCATCGAAATCCGTGTCGAAACTCAACACGGCGTCGATGCCACGCGACTCACACAGAGAGACGATGGTCGCATCGGTGAAGCTGAGGTCGTGGTCCTCGTATCGACGGAGCGTCTCCAGCGACGCCCGGACGTCGTCCGGTTCGACGTGAACCATCTCGAACACGTTCGGAAACGGTTCCTCGCCGAGAATACGACCGGCGACGGTATCCGCTGCCTCGAACGAACCCGTTCGAGCGCGCGTGAGCGTCACCGTCTCGTCGAGGACGTAGTCGTTCGTGTACGGTTGTCCGAACTCCCCGTCGAACAGTTCGTCGAATGCGCTAACCGCCTGGTCGTGCCGGTCGGCATCCGTATCGTGGTGCGCAAAGAACACGCCGGTGTCGACGAAGACGCTCATCCGTACAGCACGTCGTCGATGTCCTCTTCCGTCGTCGTGACGCCGGACGAGACCATCCCGTCGTGGAACCGCTCGCGCTCGGATTCTGAAAGCGGGACGCGCTTCTCGCGGAACGAGTCGATGAGGTCAGCCTTGGACTCGACGGCGTTCTCGACGAGCCGTGCCAAGACTTCCTGCTGCGTCACTCGCGTCCCGGTCTTGAGCCGAATCTCGGCCTGTAACCGTTCGAGACGGGATTTCGTGTCGTCGTCCATCTTTACCGACGTGGCCATGTTCGCTGGTAGAACATACTACTGGGTAAGGTTTGCTACTGTTCTGACCGGTGAGACGGGGAGTTGCTGAACGCGTCCGCTACGTCTTGCACGCACCCTCGGCGAGAGCTGGGACACCCGGCCGCGGCGAACTACCGACGAGTGGGAGTTCCGAGAGGCCCTTCGCCGACGCGCGGGCTCACGTCGCGGAACGCGCAGGTCGCGGTGTAGGTCACGTCGTCGAGGGCGAGTTCGACGCCGCGGGTCCGGGTCGGCGGGCCGCTGACGTTGATGCTGGTGTTTTCGATGGAGCAGCCCGACGCGCGGTCGACGAGCACGCCGCCGACTCGACCGTTCGGCAGGTAGATGCAGCTATCGACGATGCGGGAGCCGTTTCGGTTCTTGTCGACGACGACCGCAGAGCCGTAGGGCTGACTCTCGCACGCCCCCGAGATGGTGACGTTTTCGAGGACCATCCCCCACGGCTCGCGCGCGATGTCGGTGTCGACCGGCCCGGCGTGGATGGTCTGGACGCCGGTGTCGTTGACGATGCGGCAGTTACGCATCGTGAAGCCGCCGTGGCTCCCGTAGGTCGGGACGGTGATGATGCCCGGCGAGGAGGGACTCGACCGGAAGATGAAGTCGCAGTCCTCGATGAGGACGCCCGTGTACCCGTGGCCCGTCGAGTCGATGCGGAGGCCCTCGGGGCTGTCGAGTCGGTCCCCCTCGCGCGCGTGCTCGTTGAGGTTGTCCGCGTCGACGATGACGGTCGCGCCCTTGATCCACGAGGTCTTCGTGGGGTGGTCGCCCGCGGAGATGCGCATGTTCGTGTTGTCGTTGTTCTTGAACAGGCCACCCTCGACGCGGAGGACGCCGCGGGTGTGGGTCGCGCGGAACGACGACGACCCGAGCTGTTCGATGTGGCAGTCTATCATCCTGACCTCGCCGACGGACCGCTCGGTGATGCGAATCCCGGCGACGCCGTTCGGATAGCCGGGGAGCGCCGCGCCCTCGCGCATGTAGACGCGGCGGATGACGTTGACCCCCTCGACCGAGGTGCAGTCGAACAACAGCAGTTGGTCGCGCGCGTGGCTGTCGGTGGGGGTGCGGCCGAGCCACTCGACGTCCTCGATGAGCGCGCCGTCGTCGTTGGCGAGCCAGATGTCGGCGCTCGTGGTGTCGTCGTCGGTCTGCTGGATAGAGAAGTTCCGCAGGACGTGGTCTGTCCCGCTCGTGATGCGGAGCATCCGGAACCGCTCGCCGGGGTCCGCCGGGGGGAAGACGAACTGTACGTCCGTGTGCGAGTCGCCGAGGCCGACGAGCCGGAAGTTCGAGACGCCGCGGTCCCAGTCGTGCTCGCGGGTGATGAGGTAGTCGCCCGGCGGGAACTCGATGGCCGTGTCGTCGCCGTACGCCCCGTCGAGGATGTCGTCGACCGGCTCTTGTCCCGTCGGGTCCATCCCGAGGTCTTCGACCGCGTCGAGGACGGTGAGGTCCGGTTCGGGCGTGGGCGTCGACTCGGTTGGCGGCGTCCCGGTCGCCGTCTCGGTCGGCGATTCCTCGTCCGGCGTGTTGCACCCGGCGAGCGCGGCACCGACGCCGACCGCGCCGAGCGTCTTCAGGTAGGTTCTGCGCTTCACCGGCGGGAGACCTCCGCGCGCTCGGGATGTTCTCGGTGGCTGTCCAGCGTCCGTCGTGCATCGGAGTTGAGTCGCCGCGAAGGGCGAGATGAAAGCGGGAGAGAGAGGGACCAACGTCGGTTACACATGTTTCCAGTCAGTTGGACGGGAAAGGTGATTGGTAAACGGTGTGTAACCGCGGCTGACGGCGCGAGGGACGCGGAATCGAGGCTCGCCGGCGGCGGCGAAACGAGGGGGAGAAGACGTTCGAAAAGCCGGCCAAAATCGGCGTATTCGCTGTTCTCGACGTTTCAGTCCGAGACTACTGAAATTACGAGTCGCATTACTATCCACTCGTGACGACAGTTATCCGTATGAATCTGTCACGGCGTTCATATCTTGGACTGAGCGCCGCCGTGCTCAGCGGGTGCGTCGCGAGGGGCGGGGAACCGGCCGGCGCGACCGAGCCGACCGCGACGAGCGAGCCGCCGACGCCGGCGCCGACTCCGACCCCGCGATTCAGCTACGACGACCCCAGCGTCGACGCGGCGGGCGACCCGCTGGCGGTCGCGTTCAACAGCCGAGAGCGGTTCAGAGACGTGGGATGGCTCGTCGACGACTTCGAAGACGAGCGCCTCTGGGGGACGTTCGCGGGACGCTACGCCGTCGAAGAAGACGTCGTCTACTGCGGGTCGCAGTCGCTCCGCCTCGACGCGACGCCCGCCGACGAACGGGTGTGGATTTACCGGACGTTCGACGGCGGCATCGACCTCTCCGATGCGGACCTCTCGCTGGCCGTCAATCTCGTAACGCCCGACACCGAGGGCATCACGGTTCGCCTCGCCGCGCCCGACTACGACAACACGCTGCTTCTCGGCCGCCACGTCTGGGCGGCCGGCTGGCAGCGCCTCGACCTCGGGCCGCGGCGCGTCACCGGGTCGCCGGACCTGTCCAACGTCACCGAGATAAGCATCCAGCTGTACACCGGCGGCGGCACGACGGCGCGGTTCTACGTCGACTCCCTCCGGGCCAAACCGCGCGCCGACGCGGGCAAGGTGATGATTACGTTCGACGACAACACCCGGAGCCAGTACGACACGGCGTATCCGATACTGGAGTCGCACGGCTTCCCCGGCGTCGTCGGCGTCATCCCGTGGACCGTGGGGTCGAGCCACCGCATCCCGCGGTCGGGGATGGACGAGATGGTCGACTCCGGCTGGGACATGGTGAGTCACCCCCAGCGGTCGGACTCGTTCCGCGACCTCTCGCCGGCGGACCAGCGCGCGAGCATCAGGGAGTCGAAGGCGTGGCTCGTCGAAAACGGGTTCGAACGCGGGGCCGACTTCATCATCTGGCCGTACGGCCGGTACGACGAGTCGGCGCTCGACGCCGCGAGCGACTACCACTACCTCGGGTTCGTGACGGTCGGGGGGCCGACAGGTCCGGTGTCCGACCCGCAAATCGTCGGCCGAACCGACGGCGACGACGTGAAGAAGGCGAAGCAGGCGCTCGATTTCGCCGCGCAGTACAACCAGCTCGCGGTGCTCATGTACCACGACGTGACCGGGAAGGGGCGCTCCATCAGCCCGGCGGCGTTCGCCGAGACGATGGACTACGTGGACGAACTCGGGTTGGACGTGGTCACGGCGTCGAGCTACTGGGACTCGATTCGAGATTCCGTCTGAGGCGGCGACTCCCTCGGGACGGAAACGCGGTCGCACAGAAACGCGGTCGGCACGCCGACCCGAGCGCGCCGATATGCTGATTTTCCGGACAGTCGTTCCGAACGTGATTCGGAGTCTGTCAGTCACGTTTCTGAGAACGTTAGACACCCGTTCTAACCGTCAGAAACGCCTGAAATTCGTGTTTTCGTACGTGTTGCTGACGACTAACAAAGACCCGAACGGCCCAATCAGCGGGTCGAAGTATCAATGTTCCTACGCACTCTCCGACTCGATTCGTCGCCGCCGGGAGCGCCGTCTCACGGCGGCGGACCGGCCGGCGCTCGGCGGGCAACACAGGGGTCGCACGCGAGGGGCGATGTATCGCGGTAACGCCGTGGGCGTCGTCGTGCCCGCGTACGACGAGGCGCGGTTCGTCGGCGGCGTCATCGACACGCTCCCCGCGTTCGTCGACCGCGCGTACGTCGTCGACGACTGCTCGACAGACGGGACGTGGGAGGTGATTCGACGGCACGCCGCGCGCGCGAACAAGCGAGTGGCCGCGCCCGTCGTCGCCGCGGCCGACGGCGGCGCGTCGCTCGACAGGCGCGTCGTTCCGATTCGACACCCGGTCAACCGCGGGCGCGGCGCGGCCGTCAAGACCGGCTACGAGCGCGCGCTCGAAGACGGGATGGACGTCGTCGTCGTGATGGACGGCGACGGCCAGATGGACCCGGACATCATGCCCGCCATCATCGACCCCGTCGTCGGCGGAGACGCCGACTACGCCGTCGGCGACCGACTCGCCGCGCGGGACACCCGCCGGGGGATGCCGCCGTGGCGGCTGTTCGGCAACCTCCTGTTGTCGGGCCTGACGCGCATCGCCAGCGGCTACTGGCACATCCGCGACCCGCAGAACGGCTACACGGCCGTCTCGGCGGACGCGCTCGCGGAGCTCGACTTCGACCGGCTGTACGACCAGTACGGCTTCCTGAACGACCTGCTCGTGAACCTGAACGTCGCCGAAAAGCGGGTGGCGACCGTGCCGATGCGCGCGCGCTACGGCGACGAAGAAAGCGGCATCAGGTACTCGACGTTCGTCCCCGGGCTGTCGTTCCTCCTGCTCAGGGACTTCCTCTGGCGGCTCCGCGTGCGGTACCTCGGCGGCGGCGTCCATCCGGTGGCCGTCCTCTACGCGCTCGGCGTCGTGGGCCTCCTCGCCGGCGCGTTCCGGTTGGTCGGTGGGGTCGCGTCGAGGAACCGCGCGAATCGGCGGTCGTTCGCCGGGTCCCTCGCTTCGGCCCTCATCGGGGTCGGGTCGCTCGGGGGCGCGATGCTCCTCGACAGCCGCGAGAACGAACGGTTACGGGTCGCGGCGGAGCCGTCGGCGGCGTTCGAGCGGGGCGCACGGACCGACCCGCGGCCGGCTCGCGGCGGCGGCGGTGTCGACGAGAACGACGAGAGAGAAGAACGCGCCTCCGACGGAATCACAGAGCGCGAGATAACCGGGAGTTAGTCACCTCGTACCCGCGAAAACGGGGGTGTGAGGCGCTCAATAACAACACCCTAGACGCGTCATCTATCCAGTAATGGGGTCCACATCACACAGCAACGGGCGGTTGAATCGGGCACTCGGCGAACTCTCGCTTGACGTGCCCCTCGCGCTGTTCGTCGTCGTTTCGAGTAGTCTCGTCGCGGTTCTCGACGTGGTTCCGATCGCCCAAGCCCTCGTCGGACTCCCCGTACTGCTGTTTCTGCCCGGCTACGCGCTGTTGCTCGCGCTGTTCCCCGCAGGGTCGGCGGGCGCGACCGCCGAGGGCCCGTCGTTCGGTCGGTTCGAGTGGCAACCCGACCTCGGCCTCGGAGAGCGTTTCGCGCTCGCCTTCGGGATGAGCGTCGCGCTGCTGCCGGTCGTCGGACTGGCGCTCCTCTGGACCGGCGTCGGTCTGGACGCCGCGCCCGTCATCGCCGCGCTGTCGGCGGTCGTCGTCGTCGGCCTCGCCGTCGGCGAAGTCCGGCGGCGACGACTCCCCGAGGCGGAGCGGTTCCACGTTCCGATTCGGCGCTGGTGGGCCGACGTGGTCCGGTCGTTCGACCGGCCCTCGCGGGTCGGTTCGCTTCTGAACGTCGCGCTCGCCGCCGCCGTCCTCTTGGCCGTCGCGAGCCTGAGCTACGCGCTCGTCGCGCCGGGAACGGGCGAGTCGTATTCGAGCCTGTCGCTTCTCACGCAGGACGCCGGCGGCGAGTTCGTCGCCGCCGACTACCCCGAGGCGCTGACGGTCGGCGAACAGACCGCCCTGTTCGTCTCCGTCGAAAACGTCGAGGGGGAGGCGACGAGCTACACGCTCGTGGCCGAACTCCAGCGCGTCGAGCGGGCGAACGGCGAGACGACGGTCGTCGAACGACAGGCGCTCGGCTCGCGGACGGAGACCGTCGCAGACGGCGAGACGTGGCGGACCCGCCACGGCTTCGCCCCGACGCTGACCGGCGAGGACCTCCGGCTCACGTACTACCTGTACGAGGGCGACGCGCCGTCGGAGCCGAGCACCGACACGGCGTACCGCTCGGCGTACGTCTGGGTCACCGTGACCGAGGAGCCGACCGACGGCGCGGACGCCGGCGACGACGCGGCGTAACTCGGGGGCACGCGGGCGTCGCTTCGTCGCTGAGTGCTCCGTCACGAAGTGTGGCGGTCGCTCGGCTGTCGGGTGGAAAACGAAAAAACCGCGTCGAAATGCGAACGTGGGTGCCTCTGTCGTCTGCGGCGTCACCGCGCGGGCGGCGCGCCGCGTGCTGTGCTGTCGTGTCGTTTTTCCGCCGTCGCCTCAGCCGTCGTTGTCCTCGAACGTCAGCGCCGCGTCGCCGGTCAGGTTCATCTTCGTGATGTCGCCCGAGAACCGGAAGGCGTCGACGTCGTCGGTGACCGAACCCTTCGCCTTGCCGCTGGTGACGCTGTCGGCGCTCTCGGTCGGCCCGACGAGCGGGTCGTTCAGGATGTCGCCGGAGACCATGAAGTCGTACGTCGTCTCCGAGCCGTCGCCCTCGACGACGAGGGTGTTCGGCAGGGAGAACACGGCGGGGTCGACCCGCGTGCCGTTGACGTAGACCTCGGCCTCGCCCTGGAGGAACGACAGCGACGTGATCGTACCCGTGAAGGCGTACACGTCCTCGACGCCCTCGGTGGTCACCCAGCCCGCCGCGGAGCTTTCGGACACGTCGTCCCACTCCTCGATGGTGTCGTCCGAGGCTTCGAGCGTACCGCTGACGGCGACTTCGTACTGCGTCTCGACGCCGGTACCGACGAGGCGCAGTTCGTTCTGGCTGTCGGTGGAGTCGTCGGTCGAATCGGTCGTGGAGTCAGTCGCGGCATCGGTGACCGTGCTCTCGGTCACCTGCTCGCCGTCGACGTAAATCTCGGCCTCGCCCTCGACGAAGCCGAAGGAGGTGACGCTCCCCGCGAAGTTGAACACGTCCTCGACGCCCTCGGTCGTGATCCAGCCCGCCGCGGAGGTGCCGTCGATGGTGTCCCACGACTCGATGGTGTCACCCGAGGCTTCGAGCGCGTCGCTGACGGTGAACTCGTACTGCGTCTGGGTACCCGTGCCGACGAGGCGCAGTTCGTGCGAGAGGTCGGGAGAGTCGGTCGTCGAGTCCGTCGAGCCGTCCGTGCTCGAATCGGTCGTCGCGTCCGTGACCGCGCTCTCGGACACCTGCTCGCCGTTGACGTAAACCTCGGACTCGCCTTCGAGGAACGAGAACGAGTCGACGTCGCCGGAGAACGTGTACGCGTCCTCGACGCCCTCGGTCGTAATCCAGCCGGTCGCGGTGCCGCTTTCGATGTCGTCCCACTCCTCGATGGTTCCGTCCGACGCCTGCAGCGAGTCCGTCACCGTGAACTCGTACTGCGTCGTCGTGCCCGTGCCGACGAGGCGAATCTCGTTCGGGAGGTCTTCGGTCGTCGAGTCCGTCGCGGAGTCGGTCGTCGAGTCCGTCGTGGAGTCTGTCGTCGAATCCGTCGTGGAGTCGGTCGTCGAGTCCGTCGTGGAGTCTGTCGTCGAGTCCGTCGTCGACGAGTCGCCGCCCGTGCTGCTGTCGGCGCTCGGAAGCGGACAGGAGTCGCCGCTCGTGATGTTGCTCGTGTCCACGTCGGCCCCGCTGAACACCGTCGCCTGCCCGGAGACGTTGATGTTCGAGTCCACAATCTCACAGCTCGTGGCGTCGTTGACGAGGACGCCGTCCACGTCGCCGTTCGGGAAGTGGATACAGCTGTTCTGGACGGTCGAGCCGTTGCGGTCGTTGTCGATGCAGACCGCCGCGCCGGACGGCTGGGACCGCGCGCTGCCCGTGATGGAGACGTTTTCGAGGTTCACGCCCCACGGCTTGTCCGCGGTGTCGGTGTCGACGGAGTCGGCGTGAATCGTCTGGACCGACGTGTCGTTCTGGATGCGGCAGTTGCGCAGGGTGAAGCCGCCGTGGCCGCCCCACGTCGGCGACGAGACGATACCGCGCGAGGTGGGACAGGACTTGAAGATGAAGTCGCAGTCCTCGATGAGGACGCCCGCGTACCCGTTGCCGGTGGAGTCGATGCGGAGACCCTCGGGACTGTCGAGGCTGTCGCCGTCGTGGGCGTGCTCGTTGAGGTTGTCCGCGTCCATGATGACGGTCGCGCCCTTGATCCACGAGGTCTTTTCGGGGTGGTCGCCCGCGGAGATGCGCATGTTCGTGTTGTCGTTGTTCTTGAACAGCCCGCCCTCGACGCGGAGGACGCCGCGGGTGTGGGTCGCGCGGAACGACGACGAGCCGCGCTGTTCGATGTGGCAGTCGACGAGGCGAATCTCGCCGACGGAGCCGCCCTGCACGCGGATGCCCGCGACGCCGTCGGGGTAGCCCGGAAGCTCGGCACCCTCGCGCATGTAGACGCGACGGGCGACGTTGACGCCGTCGACGGACGAACAGTCGTACGCGAGGAGCTGGCGGCGAGCGTCGTTGTCGGTGGGGGTGCGGCCGAGCCACTCGACGTCCTCGATGAGGCCGCCGTCGTCGTTTATCATCCAGATGTCCGCCGTGGTGGTGGCGTCGTCGGTCTGCTGGATGGAGAAGTTCTTCAGGACGTGGTGGTCCCCGCTGGTGATTTCGAGGAACCGGTACTTCTCGCCGTTGTTGCCCGACGGGAAGACGAACTGCACGTCCTTGTGAGAGCTTCCGGTGCCGACCATCCCGAAGCGGGACACGTCGTCGTTCCAGTACTGCGTCTCGGTGGCGAGATACTCACCCGGAGGGAATTCGATGAGCGTCCCGCTTTCGTACGCGGAATCGAGTTGGTTGTCTATCGGTTCGTTTCCGTTGGGGTCCATTCCAAGGTCGTCCACCGCGTTGACGACGCGGTCCCATTGGATACCGAAGCGCTCCTCTGGTCCAGACGCAGCCGACGCGACGCCGGCAGAGAGGGCAGTCGATGCGGCCATCGCACCGAGTTTGAGGTAGTTCCGCCTGTTGAGTTGCGATTCGAGGATGGAGTCTGAATCCGCCGCAGATTCGTCGTCGTCTCCATCGGTTAGTCGTGCCATACCCGAGGAAAGCCCTCGTTAAGGTGATAATCATTATTGCGAGGTATGACCGGGTTGGAGACGATTACTTACGGGATTACTTCGGATGGCGGCCAAATAAGTACCAGTTGCATTCCAAAGTCACACCATAAATTCGGAATCGATAGTCTCAACTAAAATTGAACATACCTCGGTTCGACCCCACGAAACAACCGCTTAATCGGTTGTGTTCGAGAAAAATCGCAATCCGGGGGTCGAACCGTATTCGAGCCGTGAATCGGCGCTACCTCGCAGATAATCAACTGTGAACTGGTAATTAATCGCCCACCGAATCTTGCGAGGGCGTTCGTTTCACCGCACCCACATTTACTGACGAGGTTCTGATAGGTTTGATTCACCGTCGAGGTTCAGCTAGCAATGAGAGTCAGTCGAATCGACCCCTCGTCGGACCCGTCGGGGGCGGCCGAGCGCCGGCGTCACCGCGTCACTTCGACATCACCGAGACGAGTTCCCGGAGGGTGTGTTTGACCCGCCAGTCGAAAAGCGTCATGAGCGACGCCGCGCTGAGGACGTAGGCGACGACGCCGACCGCGACGAGCAGTGCGAACTCGACGAGCGGCGACCCGACGCGGTTCTGCGCCGCGAGGACCGCCAGCGCCATCGCGCCGCTGGCCGCGACGGGGTACGAGAGTTCGCGGAGGAACCGCCGATAGGTCGTGCCGAGCGTCCGTTTCATCTCGCGCGCGTAGAGCGGGACCATCGGGAACGCGAGGATGCCCGTGACCGCGAGCGCCGTCCCCTCGATGCCGTAGGCGCTCGTCGCGGGAACGATGACGATGGCGAGCAGGGCGACCCTGAGGAAGCCGAGTTTGGTCTGGACGTCGGGGCGGCCGACGGCGCGCCAGACGGGATTGAACGTCGCGAAGAGCGTCCGGAAGAGCCCGTAGGCGACGAGAATCTGCATGGCGAGCACCATCGGGAGCCAGTCCTCGCCGAGGAACGCGCCGACGAATGCGGGCGCGACGAGGTAGATACCGACCGACATCGGCAGGGCGACGAAGGCGGTGAGCCGGAAGGTGCTGAAGAACGCCTCGCGGAGGGCGCGCTGGTCCTCCTGAAGCTTCGAGTACGTCGAGAACATCACGCTGGAGACGACGACGGCGATTTCGGTCGCCGGCGCGTTGGAGATGCGGTAGGCGAGCTGGTAGTAGCCGAGCGAGGTCGCCGTCAGGAGCCAGCCGACGACCGCGTCGTCGCCCTGTCCGTAGAGGAACTCGACGATGGACGACCCCGTGACCCACTTCCCGTAGCCGATGAGTTCGGCGGCGTACGCGCGGTTCAGCGCGGGGCGCGGACGGTACGGGTGCAGGAAGTAAGTCACGACCGACCTGACGCCGGCGTCGGCGAGGTAGCCGAAGACGAGCGCCCAGACCGTCGGGCTGACCGCGGCGTAGCCGAGCGCGACCACGACGTAGGCGGTCGTCCCGCTGACCCGGTAGGCGAACTCCTTGTGGAACGCGAGGTCCTTCTTGAAGTAGACCATCGCGGGGTTCCGCAGCGCGAGGAAAATCGGGACCAAGGCGATGGCGCGGATGAGGTCCCGCGCGGCCGGCTCGCCGAACAGCGAGGCGAGCGACGGGGCGGCGAGGTAGAGAACCGAACTCATCAGCAGGCCGCGGAGGAGTTCGAGCGTGAACGTCGTGTTCAGGTACTCGTCGACGTCGTCGTCGACGCGCTGGATGAGCGCGGCGTCGATGCCGAGGTTCGTCAGGCTCAGAAGCGCCGAGATGGTGAGCAGCGCGATGCCCATCAGCCCGATGGCCTCGGGGCCGAGCAGTCGCGCGAGGACGATGAACATCACGACCTTCAGCACCCGGTCGAGGACGTTCATCGCCGACACCCACATCCCGCTTTTCACCGTCCGCTCCGTGAGGTCGCCGCCGTCGTCGCCGGGGACGAACCGGCGGCGAATCGTCCGGACGACAGAGCGAATCTTATCTCTCATCGAAAGCACCTCTCGGGCCGCCGTCTCGGCGGCGACTCGGCGTATTCACGAACGGTAACACTCGGCTACACATCGGCTCAGGAGGCGATTAATTATTGACTCGCTACTGGTTCAGCGGGGAGCACGGCTCCCGCGGGCGCGGGAATTAGGCGCTCTTTGACGCCGGCGAGCGAGGGACACCGGCGAGTTCGAAGCCGACGCGAAACGAAACCCGGGTTCGGGGCGGCTACCCGGACACGTAGTAGAGGTCGGCCGCGCCGTTCGACATGACGCGGTTCACGTTCGGTTGGTCCCGGACGGCCGTGATGTTCGCCTCGGAGTACCGGAGTTCGCGGTAGGCGATTACCTCGCGGTCGTGGTCGGTCTTCGAGACCATCAGATACCGCGGGCCGTCGTAGTAACTCGGCAAGTCGGTGAGTGCCTCGTCGGGCGTCGTGAAGCCGAGCGCCGGCGTGGGACTGTCGGGCAGCGCGTCGACGAAGCGGTCGGGGTTCCCGCGAATGCCCACGTACCGAATGTCCTCGTCCGACATCCCGAAGGCGGTGTCGTACGCCCCCATCTGCTGGGCGGGGACGTGGTTCGACGGGAGGTAGATGTACGGCGACGGGAACATCACCATGAGCGTGAGCCCGATGACGAGCGCCGTCGCGACGGGCGCGCCGGCCTTGACCGCCGCCCCGTACTTCGACCAGTACTCCGTCCCCGAGAGCCACTCGAAGGCGTAGAACAGCCCGACGCTCCCGACGACGGTCGAGAGAATCATCGCGAAGCCGACGTGGCGGAAGAAGAAGTTCGTCTCCGAGATGACGCCGAGGAGGTGCGCGAAGAAGTACGGCACCAACACGACGAGGCTGAACGTCAGCGTCCGCAGGATGGACCGGCCCTGGGCGGAGAGCTGTGGGAGCCGCCCGAACAGGACGCCGAGGAAGACGCCGAGGGTTATCAGGGCGTACACCGCGTTCACGAGGAACAGCTTCACGAACACGTCGAAGATACCGCCGCCGACGGCGGTGACGGAGCCGGTGCGCTGAGAGATAGCCACGCCGGCCGCGGAACTCCCCGAGAGGATGCCGAGCACGCCCTCGACGAACAGGCCGCCGGTCGAAAAGCCGACGGTGTACTGGGTCAGCCAGTAGACGAACGCCGCGGCGAAGACGAGCGTCAGACCGTACACCGGTCGCTGTTCGGCGACGGCGTCCGGGGTCCGCCAGCGCTGGACGAGTTGGATGGCCGCGGCGACGGCGAACAGCACGAGGTAGTTGACGGCGACCTGCAGGTGGTACGACACCAGCGCGACCGTCCCGATGGCGAACAGGACGGAGACGGGCGTGACGTGGCCGCGCCACCGGCTCTCGACGGCGTCGGTGCCGGAGAACTGGTGCTTGAAGAAGAGGTACAGAAGCACCAGTCCGAGGAACGACGCCAGCGAGTAGGGGAAGAACATGAGCTTGAACCCGTTGAGGTTCACCGGCAGGAACAACAGCGCCGAGAACACCGCGATGAGGACCGCCCGCCGGTCGGGGACGACGAGCGAGACGAGAAGCGGGACGAACACGAGGTAGACGACCGAGACGAAAAACACCACGAGCATCATCGCGGTGGTGAGTTCGACGCCGAGGGCGGCGCTGAACATCCCCGCCGACACGTGGCCGCTCGGGTAGACGATGTCCAGCGGGGTCAGCGACTCGGAGACGAGAGACCTCGCCCACCCGAGGTGCGTCAGCGAGTCGTTGAAACCGTAGAAGTAGTACTCCCTGACGAGCGGGAGGGCGGAGACCGCGGCTATCGCGAGCGCCCCCAGCGCCACTCCGCCGAGCGCGTATCGGCTGTCGGGTTCACGGACGACCACGGCCAGCGAGGACAGGACCGCCACCGCCACGCCGACCCAGAACACCGCCGGGGTCGACTGGTAGATTGAGACCTCGTACGCGCGCGCCGGCGATTCGCGAGCGACGAGGATACCGACGGCTATCGCGAGAAATCCGACGAGGAGGAGCGTTCTCGTGAGCCGCGAATCACGTTGCATCATCGCGTGAGAAGAGGCGAGTAGCGTAGTTTGTTATTGAGCGTGTAATCGTCTCAGAGGGCGTTCTGGGCGTTCTCACTCGATTTCGAATCGTCTCCGCCCGCCAGCCGTCGAGGTGCCGAGACCCGAGGAACCGGGGATTCACGACAGCGAGGCGCGCGCGGACGCGTTCGAGCACGCGATACCGGTCGGTGTCGAGCGCGATGCCGGTCGATGTTCGGGCGTCCGACGTCGCCTCGCGCCGTATAGGTGCGCGATAACAAAACCCGACGCGCGCGGATATCGGGCAACGATGTCACTCACAGCACTCACGCCACGGACCATCGAGCGAATCGGAAGGGAGGGCCGCCGATGACCGGCTTCGTCGGCGGCGCGCTCGACGCGGCGACGCTCGACGCCTGCGCGGCCGAACTCCACCGCGAAGACTGGTACGAGTCGGCGACGCGGTCGACCGGCCGGTTCGGCGTCTCGGTGCTCCACCACGGCGCGAGAGACCCCGCGGGCTGTACCGTCTGGGAGGACGGGCCGCGCGTGGGAGCGATATACGGCGCGGTGACGAACCGCGACGAACTCGGCCTCGACGTAGACGGGCTGTTCCGCCGGCTCCTGGAGGACCCGCACGCCCTCCTCCCCGAGCTCGACGGCTCGTTCCTCGTCGTCGCCGTCGACGGCGAGTCGGAGCGCGTCGTGCTCGCCAGCGACAAACTCGGGACGCGACAGTGCTTCTACGTCGCGGGCGAACCGTTCGCCTTCGGGACCGAGGTCGGCGCGCTGACGACCCTCCTCGACGACCCGCAGGTCGACGAACGCGCCATCAGCGACCTCCTCATGATCGGGCACGTCTGGGGCGACAAGACGCTCGTACAGGGCGTGAAGTTCCTCCCCTCCGGGACGGTCCTCGACTACCGGGCCGACACCGGCCCCGAAATCGAGTCGTACTGGCACCACACGTTCGAACAGAGCCCGGACGACTCCTACCTCGACGACCTCACCGAGGCCTACCGCGAGGTCATCGCCGACATGGCCGACACGATAGACGGCGATATCGGCCTGTGGCTCTCCGGCGGCCTCGACAGCCGCTCGATGGCGGGCGAACTCAGCCGCTACCACGACCTCACGACCTACACCTACGACTCGAACCCCGCCAACGGGAGCAACCTCGAACTCGCCGCGAAGGTCTCGGCGGTGCTCGGCCTCGAAAACAGGCGCGTGCCGGTCAATTCGGACGCGCTCGTCGACTCCCTCGACAAGTCGGTCCAACTGACCAGCGGGATGGTCGGCCTCTCGACGTTCGTCAACCTCGCGAACGTGTTCAACATCGAGGACATGCCCGACGTGCTCATCGAGGGCTGCGGACAGGGCGGGATGATGGGCGACGGCATCGGCCGTGCCGCCGTCGAAGGCAGCAAATCACCCGAGGCCGCGCTCTACCGCGCGAAACACCGCGTCGACGTCGACGACGCCCGCAGGCTCCTGCGGACCGACTTCGACCCGATGACGACCTACCGCGAGGAGGTGCGCAAGAGCGACCAACCGGACCTCTACAGCACCGCGATGGACTGCTACTACCGCAACTACTTCCCGCGGTGCGACTTCGCCAGCAACCCCATCGCCGAGAGCCAAGCCGGCACCCGCGTCCCCTTCAGCGACACCGCGTTCCTCCGGGCCGTGACGCGGATGCCGCTTTCGCACCGCGTCGGCTCGATTCCGTTCACCGACGGGAAGATTCCCGCCGGGACGGCCTACCCGAAGGTCGAACTGGTCCGCCGCCTCGACAGCCGACTCGCGGCCATCCCCTACGAGCGGACGAAAGTCCCCCCGGCGCGCCCGATGTGGCAACACGCCGCCGGCTTCGTCGTCGGCACCTCCGTCGATCGCATCCGCGAGCGCCTCGTCGGCGACGTCCACACCTACGGCGGCCGCTCCACCATCGGCGACTGGTACCGGACGAACCGCGCGCTCCGCGAGCGGGTCGACGACCTGCTCGACTCCGCATGCGAGCGCCCGTACTTCGACGCCGACGAGATTCGCCGCCTCCAGCGCGAGGAGCTCACGGGCGAAGCCGAACACATGAGCGCCATCTCCGGCATCATCACCGGCGAACTCTGGGTCCGCAAGTACATCGACCGCGAAGGCGAACGCGGAACCGCGAGTGTGGCGGAAGCCGAAGACGCACCGCAACCGGCCGACTGAGCCCGGGGGCTCTCGGTGGGGTTTTCTCGAATCGTACCGCTGGTCGCGAGGAGAGGAGCTTCGTTTCCGTCGACCCCCCGGGGGGTTCGGGGGAATTGAGGGTCGACGGAAACGTTCTTTTGAATTCGGTTCGTAAGCGGCATTACGCCCGTGGTTTCGGGACGGTTTCAGACGAACCCTTGTGGGATTGAAGCTCGGTGAGATCTCGACGGGAGTACCTCAAAGATTGGTTTCAGACGAACCCTTGTGGGATTGAAGCAGACATGCTTCTTGGACCGAAGCGCGTCGGGCGCTCGTTTCAGACGAACCCTTGTGGGATTGAAGCGACTCAACCAATCTCGACGAGGCGGTCTACGACTGTTTCAGACGAACCCTTGTGGGATTGAAGCATCCGCAACCACCTGACGGCGAACTCGATGGACCACGAGCAGGTGTTTCAGACGAACCCTTGTGGGATTGAAGCAGCCGCCGCGAAGCCGCCGTGCAGTCCCTGTTGCTGTTTCAGACGAACCCTTGTGGGATTGAAGCGTTCGGTCGATGTTGGAGTCCGTGCTTTTCGGCGAGTTTCAGACGAACCCTTGTGGGATTGAAGCAGTGAGTGAACGCGCTCAGTGCGAGGCACGAACATGTTTCAGACGAACCCTTGTGGGATTGAAGCTCGATGTCGATTGTCTGCTCGACTTCCTTCGGGTCGTTTCAGACGAACCCTTGTGGGATTGAAGCCGCGTCTGGTACGAGTGCCCTGAGTGCGGCCACCGAGTTTCAGACGAACCCTTGTGGGATTGAAGCAGTGAGTGAACGCGCTCAGTGCGAGGCACGAACATCGTTTCAGACGAACCCTTGTGGGATTGAAGCACCGACCAGTCGCTTGGGCGCTACGCATCTCGGGGGTTTCAGACGAACCCTTGTGGGATTGAAGCGTCGGGCAGTTCGGCCGTGATAATCTCGTCAACCGAGTTTCAGACGAACCCTTGTGGGATTGAAGCGATAAAGTCGGTCGTGATGGTTAATTCCACCCAACCGTTTCAGACGAACCCTTGTGGGATTGAAGCTTGGGCTTCCATTGTTGGAAGGACAACGGTTGCCCGTTTCAGACGAACCCTTGTGGGATTGAAGCATCTCAACAAACGCGGCGTTTCTCGGGGACTGCCCGGTTTCAGACGAACCCTTGTGGGATTGAAGCCGCTTGAACTCGGTGTCAACTCTCGCCCCCAGTTTCAGACGAACCCTTGTGGGATTGAAGCCCGCGACTGCCTCGAACTCGATTTGCGTGCGGACCGTTTCAGACGAACCCTTGTGGGATTGAAGCAACCACATCTCGCGTTTATCAACGCCCCGAACAACCGTTTCAGACGAACCCTTGTGGGATTGAAGCGGTTGCAGGTCACGGAGTTGGTACGTCCACGAGTGTTTCAGACGAACCCTTGTGGGATTGAAGCACCTACCACGGCGCCGACTTCGCCGTCGACGGGAGTTTCAGACGAACCCTTGTGGGATTGAAGCCTCCGCCACGACCCCGAGGCCATCGCCGATGCCGAGTTTCAGACGAACCCTTGTGGGATTGAAGCTACGTCGTCGGTGAACGCGACGACTCTCACGTCATGTTTCAGACGAACCCTTGTGGGATTGAAGCCCCCGTGGTGTCGGCATCGGTTTGAGTCGTCCATTGCCCAGTTTCAGACGAACCCTTGTGGGATTGAAGCCCGCCTCGGATTGTGATATCGTGGAAGTGTGGGTCGTTTCAGACGAACCCTTGTGGGATTGAAGCCACAACATGGCGATGAATATACACTCCCCGATAAATGGTTTCAGACGAACCCTTGTGGGATTGAAGCGCACGGTCGCAGTACATGCCCGACCTCGTCCGAGACAACAGTTTCAGACGAACCCTTGTGGGATTGAAGCACTCCGGTGTAGGCGAGGGTACAAGTAGCAAACTGCGTTTCAGACGAACCCTTGTGGGATTGAAGCGGCCGTGGCGACGTGTCCGAGGCCTTTCAGGAGTGGGTTTCAGACGAACCCTTGTGGGATTGAAGCGCACGTGATGCACGCGACCGGCAGCGGGTAGTTCGGTTTCAGACGAACCCTTGTGGGATTGAAGCTCGCGGTCCTCGTTGGTGTCCGGGAGGACCTTGATGGTTTCAGACGAACCCTTGTGGGATTGAAGCAGAGAGCGCGGCATCGACGAGCGCGCCACCTGCCGCGTTTCAGACGAACCCTTGTGGGATTGAAGCCTTGTTAGATTCGTTCCCTTCGTCACTCAATATCTCTTGTTTCAGACGAACCCTTGTGGGATTGAAGCTTTGTGTTGTCTCTGTCTTGCACCATAAGAACCCGCCGTTTCAGACGAACCCTTGTGGGATTGAAGCCTCATAGAGATATTTTGCGAGTCTGTGGTCCGGCAGGTTTCAGACGAACCCTTGTGGGATTGAAGCTCGATCAAGCACCTCGGGACCGACGGCATCCTCGCGCGTTTCAGACGAACCCTTGTGGGATTGAAGCGCCTCGTGTGGCCTACTGCGCGACCTTGCGGAGTAGTTTCAGACGAACCCTTGTGGGATTGAAGCGACTGGCCGAAGGATGTCATGGCTATCCGTTTTGCCCGTTTCAGACGAACCCTTGTGGGATTGAAGCGACTCCCCTGTGGTGCATTGGGAGATGGCACCTCCCAGTTTCAGACGAACCCTTGTGGGATTGAAGCATGCAAAATTCGAGGACGGTCGCGACCTCGAAGGCCAGTTTCAGACGAACCCTTGTGGGATTGAAGCGACGAACGCCACGTTCACACTGACAATATTGCTTGAAGTTTCAGACGAACCCTTGTGGGATTGAAGCCCACCGGCCACCTTGGGAGACCGACCGGCCGGCAAGTTTCAGACGAACCCTTGTGGGATTGAAGCCTGCTTTTCCTTCCGGTCGTCGATGAGGTTCATGATGGTTTCAGACGAACCCTTGTGGGATTGAAGCGGCCCTGTCCGTGCGCTCGGGAGAGGTACGATAGTTTCAGACGAACCCTTGTGGGATTGAAGCGTGTTGTTTAGAACTCGCGGGTAGACTGTCTCAGGAGTTTCAGACGAACCCTTGTGGGATTGAAGCGAATTGACGCCAACCGCTTCGCCCGGTTCGTCTCTGGTGTTTCAGACGAACCCTTGTGGGATTGAAGCCTTCAACGACTCGCATCTGACGGTGATGAAAGTAGTTTCAGACGAACCCTTGTGGGATTGAAGCTTGCCCCCAATTGGTAAACGTCACTTCGCCGTCGAGTTTCAGACGAACCCTTGTGGGATTGAAGCCCGGTGGAAATAGACGCCATCTGTGGGTCGTCGTGTTTCAGACGAACCCTTGTGGGATTGAAGCAACGACTGCCGCTACGTCCTCTGGAATTTCGTGGTTTCAGACGAACCCTTGTGGGATTGAAGCGTTTTTAGACGCGGAGAACCGGCAGTAGACGCCAGTTTCAGACGAACCCTTGTGGGATTGAAGCCGGTTCGAGGAGGCAGGGGAATGACCGACTCTCAAGTTTCAGACGAACCCTTGTGGGATTAAGCGGAGAAAGCCATCCAATAAGGCGATCACCGAACATTTCAGACGAACTTCAGTTAGCACCGACCCGTCAAATGACGGGAATAACTTTATGTCGATTAGCCAACAATCGTGGAGACAGCAATGAGTACAGAAGGAGGTGTCGGATAACGGTGCGGGTCATGGCTCACTTATCGGCGCGCGCCGACGCCGCGTATCAGAACGATTACCATCACAAGATTCGCGGGCGGATATGGAACGCGCTCGATGGGACGCCCTACGGAGAGCGACACGACTCCGGTGAGCCACCGGGGTTCGCTTACTCGAATCCGTTTCCGCCCCGCGATATGCGGGAAGGTGACGACCGGAAGTTGCTGGTCGCGTCTCCCGACGAGGAACTGCTTGCGAACGTGGCGGCGAATCTGCTCGACGACCGAGAGTTCAACGTCGGTGAGATGCCGTTTCACGTCGACGAAGTGACGTCTCTCGAACCGGACGTGGGCGAACCCGGGACCAGAGGGACGCTCGAAACCGGAACCGGACTCCTCGTTCGAATCCCGCCGTGGCGGTGCGACGAGTACGGAATCGACCACCCCGGCGGCGATACCGCGACGTTCTGGCGACCGGAACACACCACGGCCCCGCTTCGGGAACAGTTGGAGGCGAACCTCGACCAGAAACACGACCGATTCGCTCACGACCATCTCCCCGGCCCGAGCGACGTCTCGGGCGACCTGTTCGACGGCTACGAGCTATTGAAGACGTTCGCGATTCCGCTGACCGTGACCGAGGGACAGGAGATGACCTACGTCCTGAGCAAGTGGAAGTTCGAATACACCGTCCGGGACGACGATCATCGGAGACACCTGAACCTCGCGCTCGACTGCGGACTCGGAGAGCGGAATTCGCTCGGTCTCGGCTTCGTGAACGTCGCGGAGCGAACTCAGCCGGGAGAGCCGCGAGGAGAGGAGCGCGATGCTTTCGCCTAACGAGTTCCGGGACCGCTATCCCGAAACCGAGTTAGCCGACGAACTCCCGGATTCGCCGGTCGGCTCACTCCGCGATTTACAGTACCTCTACGGGAAACTCTACACGCTCGCCACGACGGGCGGGGGAGAGTACGCCCCGTACCTCACTCCGGACGCGGCACGAGACCTCGTGGACACGGACGATAGCCTGATCGTCGTTCGCGTCGATCTCTCGGGCGACGAGCCACGGTTGGCCGACGACAGTCTGGGACCCGTGCTGGTGACGCGGTACACGAGCGATCTGATTCAGCAGGTGGGGCACTCGAAATATCCGGCTGCGCGTGGTATCGACCACAGCGTCACCCACCAAGCCGGGCGAAACAGCGACCCCGAAAAGCTCGCGCGATACGCCAAAGAACGGCTCACCAAATGGGCGACCGACGATGTCGTTGCGGCCGCCGCGAGCGACCACCCGGAGGGGTGGGTTATCGACCGTCTCGCCGAACTCGGGGAGCGCGACGCCGCGCTCGAAGCCATCGAAGAAGCGGTCGTTCGAGCGTTGGGCGGCGAATCCGCGACCGCGCTGTTGACGGTCCAGGTGAAGACCGAACGAGACGGCGCGTATCGTTGGCCCGGCGACATCGCCGCGTTCAACGAGGCGATGCGCCAACGCAAGCTCTCGAAGCTCGTCACGAAGAACAAGGCGGACGATTCGTCGGGCGACGCGACCGACCTCGTGACCGGGCACACCGCCCGGACGGTCGGAACCGCCGAAGACCCACAGAACTACTTCCTCGGCAAGCAGCTCGAAAAGTTTCCGGGACTCGATATCGAACACGCGTGGCGATCCCATCCGATCTCGGAGGACGCCGCGGTGACGGTGATGAACGCCGAGGCGTTCGTCGAGGCGTGTACCTATCGGACGTTCGGTGCCAAGGTGTACTACCTGCCGTATTTCTTCGGACAGCAGACGGCGGAGAGAGTATACCGCCTCTACGAGATGCTGTGTAGTGCAGTCGAGGGAGACGGCGACATGACTCCGGTCGAACGGGCGTACATGAGAGAGCGTGAAGGCGACACGGACGACGCCCGACTCCGATTCTACGTCTCTGCGGTCATGCCGCACCAGATGTCTCGGTACGACGTCTTCGGCGAGACGCTGAACGGTCGCTTGCACTACCCGAAAGAGCTCGCGTTCACCCACAACCAAATCGTCCGAGACGCGTCCGCGTTCAACGCGGACACCGACTGGACGGCACCGCTCCCGAAAAACGACAAGTGGGGGTTGCTGTCGGCGAACGACGAGCAACTCCACGCGGTTTCGACGGGGTGGTACTTCTATCAGACGTTCGCCGAGCGCGATGACGCCGAAGCGGATGCGGACGACCCGCGAATCGAAGCGCTCGTGAGCGTGCTGAGCGGGGACGCGATCGCCGTCGACGTGCTGCTCGAAGAGTACGTCACCCGCATCATCGACGGGGAGTCAGACGACGACTTCGAGGGGTTCCCGTCGTTTCTGGTCGCCAGCCAGTTCGCACAGCTCTGTGCGCTCGCCGATGGTGAGCTCGAACTGTTGAAGACGAGCGACCCCGCGAAAGACCAGATCACCCTCGAACCGACCTACGAGAGATTGACGATGCCAACACTAGACGAGATCCTTATCGCCGACGGGGGCCACCCCGCCGAACAGAAACTCGAATCGTTCATCACCGACACGCCCGCGCTCTCGCCGGCGCACGACGACGAGGAAGACTCCGTGACCGGCGAGCGCCGGGGAGCGTTCCTTCTCGGTGCGCTCGTCGGAGACATCGGAAGTTACCAAGAGTACTCCGAGGACCGGTCCACGACGCTCGTCGACCAGTACCCGGTCAAGTCGATCACGCGAGCGCGAATCAAGAAAGTCACGCAGGAGACCGTCGCCAAGACCCTGACCTACACGCGCCAAGAAAAGAAGAAAGGAAAGAGCTACCCGGGGACGAAAGCCGAACACATCGTCGAACGACTCCGAGAGACGGTCCTCGACCCCGACCCCGACGACTGGGAGATCGACACCGACGACCTCCGCTTCTACTACGCCCTCGGCGTGACCTACGGCATGAACGACCATCCGGACTGGAACCAACAGAACAGCGACGCGAACGACGAACGAACCACCGACGAGGAACACTGAGATGTCAGACACGAACGACGCCGTCACGAATCGCTCGGAAATCGTATTCCTGTACGACGCGGTCGACGCGAACCCGAACGGGAATCCCCTCAGCGGTTCTAATCGACCTCGAATCGACCCGCAGACTCAACAGGCCATCGTCACCGACGTTCGACTGAAGCGCTACCTCCGCGACCAGTTGGACGACGACGGCCACGGCGTCTACATCAGGAACGTCCAGCGCGAGGGGAACCAGTACACGCGGGGCGACCTTCTCGAAGACCGTCTCAAAGACGTCGAACCGGACGAGTACGATCTCGACGACGACGAGGAGTCCGAACGGTTCCGAGACGACGTGTTCGGCGCGTTCCTCGACAGCAGCGTCGACGTGCGTTACTTCGGCGCGACGATGTCCGTCGACACCGACGACGTGTACGCAAAGCACCTCCCCGACCACTTCACCGGCCCCGTGCAGTTCTCGCCGGGGAAGTCGATGCACGCGGTCAACGAAAACGAGGAGTACGACAGCCTCACGAGCGTCATCGCCACGCAGGAAAACAAACAGCAGGGAGGGTTCGACCTCGACGACCACCGGATACAGTACGGACTCATCCGGTTCCACGGACTCGTCGACGAACACGGTGCCGACGACACGAATCTCACCGTCGGCGACGTCGAACGACTCGACACGCTCTGTTGGCGGGCCATCAAGAATCAGACCATAAGCCGAAGCAAAGTCGGCCAAGAACCGCGGCTCTACTGCCGCGTCGAGTACGCCGACGAGAGTTTCCACCTCGGCGGTCTCGACAGGGACCTCGTTCTCGACGACGACCGTTCAAAGCCGGACGAGGAACTCCGGACGGTTCGGGACCTCACCCTCGAAATCGACGGGTTCGTCGACCGACTTGCGGCCGCGAGCGCCCGGATTAACCGGATTCGAATCGTCGCGAGCGACGTCCTCGACGTCTCGTACGACGGAGACGTGGGCAGTGTCGAACTCCTGTACGACGCGCTTCGCGAGGCCGTGGGAGACGACGCCGTCGAGGCCGTCGACGTCTACGAGGAACACACCGAGACGCTTCCGGCCGGCGACGCCGAATAAGATGGGACAGGAATCGTTGGACGAGTGGGCCGATGACGGCGGTGACGGCCGCCCGGACCGCTGTCTGTCGTTCACCGTCAGCGGGCCGTGGGGACACTTTCGGCGGGTCGAGGGGAACGTCGTCAAGCAGACGTACCGAATCATCCCGCGGACGACGGTGGCCGGACTGCTCGCCGCCGTGCTCGGAATCGAACGCGACGGCTACTACGACCTGTTCGCGTCCGGTTCGTCGGCGGTCGCAATCGAGCCGGCTCGGGAGGTTCGAACGCTCAACATGCCGATGAACACGCTGTCGACCGCGAGCGGGAACCTACAGTCGCTCAACGGCCGCGGGAAAATCAGCGTGAAGCTACCGAATCCGACGGCGCTCCGTCAACAACACAACTACGAGGTGCTCGTCGAACCCGCCTACCGGGTCGACGTGTGGCTCGCGGAAACGGCTCGGTACAGAGAGCTTCGGGAGATGCTGGAAGCCGGGAAGTCACACTACGTTCCGAGCCTCGGTCTGTCGGAACACCTCGCGGAAATCGACTATCACGGGGAGTTCGCCGTGGAATCCGTCTCCGGACCCGACCGGGTCGAAGTAGACTCCGCCGTTCCGAACGCGGTGGACGACGTCGTGCTTCGAGAGGGGACGCGGTGTCAGGTGGAAGAATCACCCGCGTTTATGCGAGCGGACTCCGGTGGCCGAACGACGACGGAGTTCACGACGTACGCGTACAACCCTGACGCGGAGCCGCTGGTAATCGATGGCGTCGACGCCGCCGAAGTCGACGGCCGGACCGTGGTGTTCGTCTGATGACTGGTCGGTACTCTCACCCGCCGAACGACGTTCACGACGGCGTTCCGCTGGTCGACCATCTCGGGGATGTCGCCGAACGTGTCGGATACGTCGTTCCGGCCGATGCGAAGACCCCGGCCGGCGAACCGCTCCGAGCGGTCGTCGAGACGCTCGCATACGTGCACGACTTCGGGAAGGCGACGACGTACTTTCAGGACTATCTGTTGCGGTCGAAAGAACCGAGATACGAGCAGTATCGCTACCACGCACCGCTCGGTTCGTTCGCCGCGTACTACGCGCTCAGCGCCCAGAATTTCGAGCCGGAGACCTGTCTCGCCGGCTTCGTCGCGGTCGCAAAACACCACGGTCGACTCCCCGACGTTGCGGCGTACGTCTTCAGCCGGGCGAACCGCCGCGAGAACGTTTCGAGAGGGAACCAAAACAGTGCCGAGCTGCAGCAGGCGGCGATTGCGAAGCAGATCCAAGATATCGACGAGCAAGCGCCGGAACTCGCCCGAGAGGTGTTTCAGAACGCGACCGACGGGAAGGGGTCGTGGTCGGCGTTCCGTGGGTCGTTCGCGGAACTCCTGACGGAAGTCAGGGAGTCGACGGGGTCGAGCGCAACGGCGATCAACCGGGAAACCCTCTCGGAGCGCTGTTACGGGCTCGTATTAGAGTGCTGGGGTTCGCTGGTCCTCGCCGATAAGACGAGCGCCGCAGCGGCCGCGAGCGGTGCCGACGCGTCCGCGGCGACCTACGACGCAGAGAAGCCGACGTTCGAGCGGCTCGACGAGTACATCGGGTCGATAGAGCGAACCGCCGACTCCGACCGACACGGGAGCCGAAGCGAGCGATTGAATTTCCTCCGAGCGAAAGCGAGGGCGTCCGTCCTGTCGAACGTAGAATCGTTCGCCGACGCCGACGGTGGGGTCGCGACGATCACGCTTCCGACAGGGATGGGAAAGACGCTCACCGGCCTGTCAGCGGCTCTCAGCGTTCGCGACCGACTCGGTGGGAAGCGCGTGGTGTACGCGCTCCCGTTTACGAGCATCATCGACCAAGTCGTCGCCGAGGTCGAAGAGATATATCAAGTCGATACGACCGGGCGGTTGCTGACCGCGCACCACCATCTCTCGGAGGCGACAATCGTCGATGAACGCGACGAGGACGCCGACGAAGCGGACGCGAACGACGACGTCGCCGGGATGCTGGCCGAAAGTTGGCGCGCCGGAATGACGGTGACGACGTTCGTCCAACTGCTCGAAAGCCTCGCCGGGCCGGCCAACAGGCAGTCGATGAAGCTCCCGGCGCTTCGGGACAGCGTCGTCGTGTTGGACGAACCGCAGAGTCTCCCGTTGGACTGGTGGAAGTTGGTTCCGCGGCTCGTGAGGATGCTCACCGAACAGTACGGTGCGACGGTTATCGCCATGACCGCCACGCAACCGCAGTTGTTCGACGACGCGACCGAGCTGGTCTCCACACCCGAGACGTACTTCGAGGCGACAGAACGCGTCCAGTACGTACTGGACGATTCAGCGACTCGATACATCGAATCGCGGGAAGAACCCAAATCGTATCCGGAGGCGGCAAGTGCGATAGTCGACGGGACTGCCGGAGGCAGCGGGACCGTGGCCGACGAGGCGAGTGCGGACGGGTCGGTGCTCGCGGTGTGCAACACCATCGACAGCGCCCAAGCGCTGACAACGCACGTCACCGATGCTCTCTCCGACGCGATATCGGTCGGTTCGGTCTACGCCGACGTGCTCGAAAGCGCCGACCGGAATAGTACGGACGTCGAGGTGGAGACAGTCGCAGAGCGAGTCGCCGACGCCGAGGGGCGGCCGGTGCTCCACCTCTCCACACGGTTACGTCCGGTCGACCGGCTTCGACTCATCGAGACCGCGAAGCTGCTCACCGAACGAGGTCGCTCGCTCGTCGTGGTTTCGACCCAGCTCGTCGAAGCCGGCGTCGACATCAGTTTCGACCGCGTCTACAGGGACCTCGCACCGATAGACAGCATCGTCCAAGCCGCCGGACGCTGCAACCGTTCGTTCGAGCGGGACCGCGGCCACGTCGTCGTCTGGTGGCTCGAAGCGCCCGACGAACAGGCGAAGACGCCGTCGGAAGCGGTGTACAATCGAGGAACGGCGCTCCTTCCCGTCGCGACCGAAACGCTCGACGATATCGGTGGGGCCGAAGGCACGATTCCGGAAGCGACTGTTTCGAAAACGGCCGTCGAAGAGTACTACCGGCGGCTCCACGATGAGAAGAACGTCGGCAAAGACGCGTACGTCGAGTACGTGAACGATGCGAGAGCGGACGAACTCGCGGAGTTGTCGCTGATCGAACAGCGGCGGAGCGTGGAGGTCGTCGTCTGTCGGACGACTGAAGAGCGAAAGCGAGTCGAAGCCGTCAGAGCGGCGTGGCAAAACTACGAGTTCGAAACGGTGCGCCGACTCGTGGACAGCCTGAAGGAAGCGAGCGTGTCTGTCCCGATATATCGGAGTGATTCACGGGAAGCACAGGCGCTCAGTGGCCTGGCGCGTCTTCACGAAGACACCGAGACGCGGTGGGTCGACGCGAGAGACGCCCGGCACGACAGCTACTTCGATTCGACGACCGGGCTGGTCACCGAAAGCAGCGTCGACAACCGAATATTATGACGACGAACGGCCCGGTCGACCGACTGCTCGCAACCGCGCGGGGAGCGCCCGTCGACGAGCCGTTTCGCGTAACCGGGGTGATGATGCAGTACTACTACGTCTGCAAGCGGGAACTCTGGTTCGAGAGTCGGAACCTCGAAATCGACCGCGAGAACGCGACCGTCGTGAGAGGAACTCGGGTCGACGAGACTGCGTACGAGGACAAACGGGAGAGCCTCCGCCTCGGAATGATCTCGCTGGACTTGCTCGACGACGGCCGAGTCGTCGAAGTCAAACCCTCGTCGGCGCTCACCGAACCCGCCGAAATGCAACTGTCGTACTATCTGTGGTACCTCGACAGAGTCGCCGACGTGCATCGAGAGGGCGTTCTCGCCCACCCGCGAGAGCGCCGCCGAGAGTCGGTGGAACTCACCGAAGAACGGGTGAAAAAAGTCGAATCATCGATTCGCGCGATTCACGACCTCGTACACCGACCCTCTCCGCCGCCGGCCGAGCGAAAGCCCTTCTGCGATTCGTGTGCGTATCACGACTTCTGTTGGTGCTAACAATGGACAGGAACTATCACGTCTTCTCCGACGGTCGACTCGAACGAAGCGACGACACGCTGAGACTCGTCACCGACGCCGGCGACAAGAGCTACGTCCCGATAGAAAACGCGGAGGCGTTCTTCCTGCACGGACAAATCGACTTCAACACCCGACTGATGTCGTTTCTCAACCAGCGCACGGTCGCGCTCCACGTCTTCGGCTGGGAAGATTACTACGCGGGCTCGGTGATGCCGAAGCGCGGCCAGACCTCCGGGCGAACGGTCGTCGAGCAAGTCCGGGCGTACGAGGACACAGCCCACAGGCGACGGCTCGCGGCGGCAATCGTCTCAGCGAGCATTCACAATATGCGGACGAACGTCGTCTACTACAACAACCGAGACCGAGAGTTAGAGACCGAAATCGCCGATTTGGACGCCGCGTCAGCGCGCGTCGACCAGACACGTCCGATTGACGAGCTCATGGGCGTGGAAGCGACTGCCAGAAAGGCGTACTACCGGAGTTTCAATCGGATTCTCCCCGACGAGTTCCGGTTGGAGCGCCGGGAATACAACCCGCCACCGAACGAGATTAACAGCCTGATTTCGTTCGGCAACGCGCTCGTCTACGCCAACTGCGTCACGGCGATTCGCGCGACTGCACTCGACCCGGCGATCAGCTATCTCCACGAACCCGGAGAGCGTCGCTACTCGCTATCGCTCGATCTCGCCGACCTGTTCAAACCCGTTCTCGCTGATCGCGTGCTGTTTCGCCTCATCAACAGAAACCAGATTACGCCGAGCGATTTCGATACCGAGCTCGGGTCCTGCCTTCTCAACGAAGGCGGTCGGAAAACGTACACGAAAGCGTTCGAAGAGACGCTTGAGCGGACCGTCGACCATCCGAAGCTCAACCGCAAGGTGAGCTACCAGTACCTGCTTCGTCTCGAAGCGTACAAACTGAAAAAGCATCTGCTGACCGGAGAGGAGTACGAACCCTTCGAACGGTGGTGGTGAGATGTACGTCGTGATGGTGTACGACCTCGAAGCCGAACGGACGCACAAAGCGCTCAAACTGGGGCGGCGCTATCTGACGCACGTCCAAAACTCCGTCCTCGAAGGAGAGATCTCCGAAGGTGACCTAGCGACACTTCGGAACGAGGTCGAAGACCTGTTGAAGCCGGGAGAATCCACGATTATCTACGAACTGTCCTCGGACGCGCTGCTCAACCGCTCGGTGTACGGCGACGATCCGACCGAGGAAAAGCGCTTCCTCTGAGTTCCGTCGACCCCCCGGTCAATTCGGGTTACTGACGGTCGACGGAACTTCTTTATCGTAGTCGTCCTTCAGAAGGTCTGTGTCCGTGATATCGGGCATGGTTTCAGACGAACCCTTGTTGGGTTGAAGCCGATTCACTCGGTCGCGCACGTCGAGTGGTTCGACTGTTTCAGACGAACCCTTGTTGGGTTGAAGCGATATGAATCATATCGACTCTCCAACAGACCAACTCGTTTCAGACGAACCCTTGTTGGGTTGAAGCCCCTCATCAGCCCAGTACACAGCCCGAAACATCTGGTTTCAGACGAACCCTTGTTGGGTTGAAGCATCGACTGCGCGAACTGTGGCGACCGCGTCATCGTGTTTCAGACGAACCCTTGTTGGGTTGAAGCGAAGACCTCTGCGACCCACAGAACGCAGATGGCTGTTTCAGACGAACCCTTGTTGGGTTGAAGCTCGATGAGGACGCCGGCCTGCAGGTCGCGAATCTGGGTTTCAGACGAACCCTTGTTGGGTTGAAGCAGACTATAATCAGGGCGAAATACCTGAAAGTCCGCCGGTTTCAGACGAACCCTTGTTGGGTTGAAGCATAATTTTGCTTGACCTTGACCCGCCGGTTCTTCGAGTTTCAGACGAACCCTTGTTGGGTTGAAGCTCTATCCGAGATTCTCTATACGAATCCATAGAGAAGTTTCAGACGAACCCTTGTTGGGTTGAAGCAGAGGTTGTAGCGGGTGATTAGGATTTTGACCGGCGGTTTCAGACGAACCCTTGTTGGGTTGAAGCACTCGGCACCATAGCGCGCCCTAGCGGGCGCGCAAAGTTTCAGACGAACCCTTGTTGGGTTGAAGCCAGATATGACTACCGCGTGACTGCGTTCACGGAGCATAGTTTCAGACGAACCCTTGTTGGGTTGAAGCATCCCACTCAATGATTTCCTTTTGGTTGTTGCCTAGTTTCAGACGAACCCTTGTTGGGTTGAAGCTGCATGCGGACGAGGAAGTCCTCGGTGACGTCGACGGTTTCAGACGAACCCTTGTTGGGTTGAAGCGCGGACTTCGCGAGCCTCGGCGCGACGGCGGAGCGTTTCAGACGAACCCTTGTTGGGTTGAAGCGCGATGCGCGGCAAGAAATCGAATCCGCACTCTCCGGTTTCAGACGAACCCTTGTTGGGTTGAAGCGTCCGCGCGAGCGAACTGTCAAAATCCGAAGGTTGTTTCAGACGAACCCTTGTTGGGTTGAAGCGCCCCAGCCGCGTCGTAGACGGTCTCCGACCCCGGGTTTCAGACGAACCCTTGTTGGGTTGAAGCGTGAACTCCCACTCGCGCCACTGTCCCGCATCGTGTTTCAGACGAACCCTTGTTGGGTTGAAGCGTCTGGCGGTGCGATGCCGGGAATGGGACACACCGGTTTCAGACGAACCCTTGTTGGGTTGAAGCAGATTGGGTCGAAGCGTACCACGAACTAAACTAACCGTTTCAGACGAACCCTTGTTGGGTTGAAGCGTGTTGAATGCACGCATGGGATTCACGTGTTCCCGAGTTTCAGACGAACCCTTGTTGGGTTGAAGCCGTCAGTGCTGATACGCATACCTCAGTTTTGCACATCGTTTCAGACGAACCCTTGTTGGGTTGAAGCTCGTCGGACGCAATCTTCACCGAGGAAGACCAGATGAGTTTCAGACGAACCCTTGTTGGGTTGAAGCATGGTAAATCCAGTGGTGCTCCTGCTTTTCACCTTGTTTCAGACGAACCCTTGTTGGGTTGAAGCTCGTCGGATGTTCACTTCGATTGGGCCACCGCCCTGTTTCAGACGAACCCTTGTTGGGTTGAAGCGTCGAGTCGGTCGCGGACGCTCTTGGCCGCGCGTTTCAGACGAACCCTTGTTGGGTTGAAGCGTCGAGAATCTGAAGACGTGCCTCCAATTGAGAGTCGGTTTCAGACGAACCCTTGTTGGGTTGAAGCGAGCTATCGCGTCCTCGTGGAAGGTAACGCCTCGGCTGTTTCAGACGAACCCTTGTTGGGTTGAAGCTTCTTCCAGCACCCGCTGGATGTACTCAGTTTTCGAGTTTCAGACGAACCCTTGTTGGGTTGAAGCTGCTCGCGGTCGGTCCGCTCCGACGTCGTCTGCCGGGGTTTCAGACGAACCCTTGTTGGGTTGAAGCAACTCGGCGAGAAAGACCCCGACTCGGATGCGTGTTTCAGACGAACCCTTGTTGGGTTGAAGCACGTCTTGCATTGTATCACGGCGGTAGGTCGCCAGTTTCAGACGAACCCTTGTTGGGTTGAAGCATGTGTCTGGTTTCCTCACAAAGCAGACAAAACGGGTTTCAGACGAACCCTTGTTGGGTTGAAGCGCGCGGAACTCGTCTTCCGAAGCGCGAACCGAGTTTCAGACGAACCCTTGTGGGGTTGAAGCCAGAACGTCGTTAGCCAGTCCGTCGAATGCCCCAGGTTTCAGACGTACCCGTTGATGGAAACCACTAGAGAGAGCTAGGCAGTCCGTCGTCAGCCGAAACCGACGCGAAAAAGAGACCCTGACGCTACGCCGCCTCGGCGTACATCGCCACCAACTCCTCGGCGTTCGACTGCCACGAGTAGCGCTCTTCGATGGCCGCCCGATTCGTCCGACCCATGCGGACGGCCTCCTCGGGATTGGAGACGAGTCGCGCGAGCGCCCGCGACAACTCCTCGGCGTCGCCGGGCGCGACGAGAATCCCGTGGTCGTCGGTGATAACCTCGGGGATGCTGCCGACGGGAGTGGTCACGATGGCGTTGCCGCCGGCCATGCCTTCGAGCATGGCGATTGGGAGCCCCTCTGCGTACGTCGGAAGGACGAACACGGTCCCGCGGCCGATGAGGTCGCGCTTGTCTTCCTCGGAGAGGAAGCCGAGGTACGAGACGTTGTCGTGGGCGGCGGCGACCGCCTCGGCGCGGTCCGCGTGGGGGCCGCGGCCGCCGATGCTCACCTCGAAGTCGAGGCCGGGCGTGGATTCGAGTATCTCGACGGCGTCGAGGAACTCGCGGATTCCCTTGCGGTCGATGAGGTTCGAGACGAAGACGAGATGGACGGGGTCGGTCGGGTACGTCGGGTCGTACTCCGCGGGTTCGACGGCGTTGGCCATGACGTGGACTTTCTCCTCGCCGGCGAGTCGGGAGACGAGGCCGCGCCAGTACTCCGAGAGGACGACCACGTCGTCGACGGCGTCGAAGACGAGCGACTGGAGTCGGCGGACGGCCCGCGAGTCGGTGGCGAGGAAGTCGTCGAACGACGAGCCGTGGATGTGGAAGACGACGGGGACGCCCCAGACGTACTTCGAAAACAGGGCGAAGAACGCCGCGCGGTAGAACGAGTAGGTGTGCGACGAGTGGACGTGGACGATGTCCGGGCGTCGCTGGAAGGGGAACAGGGCGACGGCGACGAGCGACGAGAGGAGCATCCGCGCGGCGAGTTCGAGCCCCTCGCCTTTCGGCGCGGTGTAGCGCGTGTAGACGCGCACGTCCATCCGGTCTTCGAGGTAGCGACGCTGTTCGGTGATGTATCGGTCGATGCCGCCGGTGCCTTTCGGGCCGACGATGAGGAGTGTTTGCTTGGGCTTCATGGGTTGGTTTTCGGGTCGTGGTCGGGAATCGCGGGCCGGGGAATCGCGGCTTCCGAGTCGCGGGACGCGTCGAGGCGGGCGCGAGCGCGCGCCGGTCGATACGCGAAAATTGGGCGGTTCGGCGGTTAGTTATGGGTCGATTGACCGTCTTCGGGGGAGAGGGGAGTGCCGAGCGGCATCGACTACGCCGGCACGGTGTGTCGCGTCAGCGAGTCGACCCTCTCGACGGAGCCGTAGTTCAGCGCCACCTGGACGATGACGTCGGTGAGGTTCACTTTGTCCGCGAGGAACGCGTCGCGTTTGTCGGCCCAGCGGGCCTTCGCGCCGTCGTCGGCGAGGAGTTCCTCGGCGCGGGCCATCACGTCGTCGAACGACTTGAGGTTGGAGATGAGCCCCTGCCGTTCGAGTTCGACGAAGTTGCCCATGTCGTCGTCGCCGACGAAGGAGTTCGACCGGATGGCGGGCGTCCCGAGGAGCGCCGCCTCGGTGACCATGGTCTGGGTGTCGGCGACGAGCAGGCTCGCCTCGGCGAGCACGTCGTGGACGAGCGCGGGGTGGAAGTCGAACGGGCGGGTGTCGAGGTCGCCGTCGCGGCGTTCTTCGCTCTCGTCGAGGACGAAGACGGTCGCGCGCTCGCCCAGCATCTCGATGAGTTCGCGGCGTCGCTCGGGGGTGAAGCCGCCGTGGCCAACGTCGTGGTGCGAGCCGAACGCGTTGAATCGGACGACGACGAACTTCTCGTCGGGGTCGAGGCCGAGTTCGGCCCGGATGTCCACCGAGGGCTCGTACACGTCGGGGTGGAGATAGGCCGTCTCTTTGAACCCGCGGAACTGGTAGTGGTTGTCCGCGAGGTCCTTCCCGAAGGTGTGGGGCGTCAGAATCGCCTTGGCGAACGGTCGGGAGACGACGTGGTCCAGCGAGGTCGGCTCGGAGTCGAGGAGGAGGACCACGGGCGTCCGCGAGACGGCCCCGGCGTGGGCCGCGTAGCCGCCCATCCCGAAGATGAGGTCCGGCTTGAACCGCCGCACGGCCCGGAAGATGTTGACGTAGTGGAACGGGAGCGATTTGAAAAGCGAGTACTTCGTCGTCCCGCAGGAGCCGTAAATCTCGTGGGGGAGGTCGTAGTATTCGAGGAGGTCCGTGGTACAGCCGTAGTCGCGGCCGAGGACGAGCACGTCGTGACCCATCGCCTGAAGCTCTCTGACGGCGTACTTGTAGAGGTGGACGTGCGCGGGCGTGTTGGTGAAGAACAGGTATCGCATACTCTCTGGACGTTCCACGCGCCCCGCGGGAGTAGTTATACGGCGTCTACCCGCCGCATTCGGGGGAATCGCCGCCCGTTTCCGGCCGCGAAAATCCCTCTGGAGCCGTTACGGTCGCCATAACAAAACCCGGACGAACACTCGGGTTCCCTGACCGGGCGCTCGCGCGCCGTTATCGCCTACACCGCACCCGACGCGGGCGGAACTCTCGCACCTCCACGACCGACCGCGACGCGCCCCACAACCCAGATGTTTCAGACACGTATCCCCACCACGCCGCGACGAGAAACTGACGACACGGACGCGACCGCCCGGAGCGACCGCTGATGTTCCCGTGGGAACACGCCGCCGTCGGCTACATCATCGTCTCGCTGTGGGCTCGGGCGACCGGCCGGAAGCTCGACGGCTGGGCCGCGCTGGCGGTGCTCGTCGGAACGCAGTTCCCCGACCTCGTCGACAAGCCGCTGGCGTGGTCGTTCGGCGTTCTCCCGAGCGGCATCTCCGCGGCCCACTCGATTCTCGTCTCGGTTCCGGTTTCGATACTCGTCGTGGCCGTCGCGCGGCGCTACCGGGCGGCGACGGTCGGCGTCGCCTTCGCCCTCGGCTACCTCTCGCACATCCCCGCGGACCTGCTGTACAACGGCTTTTTCTTCGGGAACTACGACGTGATTCGGGCGTTCCTCTGGCCGCTGTCCCACGGGAGCGAGTCGTCGATGGGCGGCTTCTTCGCCCAGACGTGGTTCTATCTGCGCCGCTTCGTCGTCTTCCTCGCACGGCCCGAGGCGTGGGTGTTGGTCGCGTTCGAACTCGCGTTGCTCGGCAGCGCCGTCTGGCTCTGGCTCGGCGACGGCGCGCCCGGCGTGGGGCTTCTCAAACGCTCGGTGACCGGAATCCGCCGCGGCGTTACGAAGTGACTGCGGCCGGATTTCGGGCGGCAATCACTCCATAACAAAGCCCTCACCGAGACTGAATTTCGCTAAGGCAGGCAGACTCCCCGCCGACATGATATGAGATTCCAGATTTTCCAGTCGATTCGGTCGTCCGCCGAGTCGACACAGACGGCCGACGGAGCGCGACCGACGCGAGGTGGACGCCGATGAGCGCCGAGGTGGGCGTCGAGTCCCACGTCGACGACGGCGTCACCATCGGCTACGGCGACGGCGACGACCCGGTCATCGGCGACCGGGCGCGAATCCGCGCCGGCACCATCGTCTACGACGACGTGACCATCGGCGACGACTTCGTCACCGGCCACAACGTCCTCGTCCGCGAGCACACGACCATCGGCGACGGGGTCCTCCTCGGGACCGAGACGGTCGTCGACGGCACCACGACCATCGGGTCGCGCGTGAGCATCCAGACGAACGTCTACATCCCCACCAACACCCGCATCGGCGACGACGTGTTCGTCGGGCCGGGCGTGGTGATGACGAACGACCCCTACCCGGTCCGCACCGACGCGGAACTCGTCGGACCGATAATCGAGAACCACGCCTCCATCGGCGCGAACGCGACGCTCCTCCCCGGCGTGACGGTCGGCGAGGGCGCGTTCGTCGCCGCCGGCGCGCTCGTCGTGAACGACGTGCCGCCGCGCACCCTCGCCGTGGGCGTCCCCGCCGTCCACCGCGACCTACCGGAGCAACTGCGGGGAGAAAACAGGATCCGACGATGAGTTCAGACCACATCTCAATCGCCGCACCACAACTCGGCGCGGCCGAACGGGACCGAATCGCAGACGTCCTCGAAAGCGGCATGATAGCCGACGGCCCCGAGGTTCGGGGCTTCGAGCGGGAGTTCGCCGACTACTGCGGCGCCGACCACGGCGTCGCCACCTCCAACGGGACGACGGCGCTTCACGCCGCGCTTCACGCGCTCGGTATCGGTCCCGGCGACCGCGTCCTGACGACGCCCTTCACGTTCATCGCGACGGCCAACGCCGTCGCCTTCGCGGGCGCGGAGGTGGGCTTCGTCGACATCGACCCGCGGACGTACAACATCGACCCCGACGCGCTCGAAGCGCGACTGCGGGCCGGCGAACAGGTGGACGCGGTCATCGCGGTCCACCTCTACGGTCTCCCGGCAGACATGACGCGCCTCGCGGAACTCGCCGAGGAGTACGACTTCCTGCTCGTCGAGGACGCCGCGCAGGCCCACGGCGCGGAAGTCGAGGGACGGCGCGTCGGCTCCCTCGGCGACGCCGCGTGCTTCTCGTTCTACCCGACGAAGAACATGACCACGAGCGAGGGCGGGATGATTACCACCAACCACGCGGACGTCGCAGAGCGCGCCGCCCGGTTCGTTGACCACGGCCGCGTCTCCGGCTACGAACACGCCGAGGTCGGCCACAACTTCCGCATGACGAGCATCGCCGCGGCCATCGGCCGGGTCCAGCTCGAACGCCTCCCCGAGTTCACTCGCGCGAGGCAGGCGAACGCCGCCGCGCTCACGGAGTACCTCGAAGACTCGCCGGTCACGACGCCCCACACGCCGCCGGACCGGACCCACGTCTTCCACCAGTACACCGTCGCCTGCGACGGCGTCGAGCGCGACGCTCTCAAGTCGTACCTCGACGCGAAGGGCATCGCCACGGGCGTCTACTACCCGAAGCCCGTCCACAAGCAACCCGCGTACGAACACCTCGCGGTGTCGGCCCCCGTCGCGGAGGAGGCCGCGAGGCGGGTGCTCTCGCTACCGGTCCACCCCGGGCTCAGCGAGGCCGACGTGGAGCGCGTCGGGACCGCGGTCGCCAACTACGCGGAGGTGGCGAGGTGAGCCGAGAACCCGCCGGACGCCGCACCGACGGCGGACAAGAGCGCCCGGTTCGCGCGGGCGTCGTCGGCGTGGGCTCGATGGGGACCAACCACGCGCGGGTCTACGCGGAGCTTCGCGGCGTCGAACTGGTCGGCGTCGCCGACGCGGACGCGGAGCGCGCCGCCGAGGTCGCCGCCGACTTCGGCACCGACGCGTACGGAGTCAAGGAACTCCTCGACCGCGTGGACGTGGTGACGGTCGCGGTGCCGACGCCCTATCACGAATCGGTCGCCCGGCAGTGCATCGACGCCGGCGTCCACGCGCTCGTCGAGAAACCCTTCGTCGACGACCTCGACGCGGGCGCGGAGCTGGCCGCGCTCGCCGAGGACCGCGGCGTCGTGCTCCAAGTGGGCCACATCGAGCGGTTCAACCCGGCCGTCCGCGCCCTCCCCGACCTCCTCGACGGCGTCGAACCAATCGCCATCACCGCGAATCGACTCGGCCCGCCGCTGAACCGCGAGATGGGCGACGGCGTCGTCATGGACCTCATGATTCACGACATCGACGTGGTGCTCTCGCTCGTCGACGCCGACGTCGACCGCGTGGCCGCGACCGCCACGCCAGACGAGCAGTACGCGACGGCGCAGGTGACCTTCGAGAACGGCGTCATCGCGTCGCTCACGGCGAGTCGGCTCACCCAGCAGAAGACGCGGACCCTCGATATCACCGCGCGCGACCGACTCATCCGGGTCGACTACCTGAACCAGTCGGTCCAGATTTTCCGCCAGTCGCGGCCGGACTATCTCCGAGACAACGGCGGCGTCCGCTACCGCCACGAGGTGGTCATGGAACAGCCGATGATCTCCACCGGCGAGCCGCTGAAACGCGAGTTACAGGCGTTCGTGGACGCCGCGACCGACGGCGGCCCGGTCCTCGTCTCGCCGGCCGACGGCCTGCGCGCCATCGAACTCGCCCGGCGCATCGAGGCCGACGCCGAGGTGACGGCTCGGAGCGTCGAGGCCGCGGAAAGCTCGGAAACCGCGGAGACCACGGAAGCCACGGAGGGGCGACAATGAGCCGCGAGCACCCCGGACTGTACGGCACCGACCGTTCACTCGACGAACAGACGCGAGCCCTGCGCGCCGGCGAGGTCCCCGTCGCGGTGTACGGCCTCGGAAAGATGGGTCTCCCGCTGGCGGCCGTCTACGCCCGCGCGACGGGCAACGTCACCGGCGTCGACATCAGCGAGGACGTGGTCCGCGGCGTCAACGACGGCGAGTGCCACGTGGCGAAGGAACCGGGACTCCCCGAATTGGTCGCCGAGCAGGCCGACCGCGGCGCGCTTCGGGCGACCACCGACGGCGTCGCGGCGGCCGAGAGAGCCGCGGTGCACGTCGTCATCGTCCCGACGCCGCTGACCGACGACCGCGAACCCGACCTCGCGGCGTTCGAGGCCGTCCTCGACAGCATCGCGCGGGGACTCGCGCCCGGCGACCTCGTCGTCGTCGAGTGTACCGTCCCGCCGGGGACGAGCAAGGACCTCGTGGTCCCGTATCTCGCGGACCGAAGCGGCCTCTCGGCCGGCGAGTTCGGCGTGGCGTTCTGCCCCGAGCGGACCTCGTCGGGCCGGGCGCTCCGCGACATCACCGAGTCGCACCCGAAAATCGTCGGCGGCGTCGACGCCGAGAGCACCCGCGTCGCGGCGCTCGTCTACGGCGAGATTACCTCGAACGAGGTGATTCCCGTGCGCGACGCGACGACCGCGGAGGCCGTGAAACTGTTCGAGGGCGTCTACCGCGACGTGAACATCGCGCTCGCCAACGAACTCGCGCGGCTCCGCGACGACCTCGGCATCGACGTGACCGAGGCAATCGACGCGGCCAACACCCAGCCGTACTGCGACATCCACGCGCCCGGCCCGGGCGTCGGCGGCCACTGCATCCCGTGGTATCCGTACTTCATCACGAGCCGAGTCGAGGCCGAGACGCCCCTGCTCCTGACCGCCCGCGAGGTCAACGACAGCATGCCGGCGTTCACCGCGGACAAACTCCGCGACGAACTGGCCGCAGCGGGCCGAGAGATTCGGGGCGCGACCGTCGCCGTCCTCGGCGTCACCTACCGCCCCGGCGTCGCCGAGACGCGCGCGACCCCCGCCGCGGGCGTCATCGACCGACTGAACGACCTCGGCGCGACCGTCCTCGCGGTCGACCCGATGCTCTCCGACGAGGTGGTCGCCTCGTTCGGCGCGACCGCCGTCGCGCTCGCCGACCTGCCGACCCGCGCTATCGACGCGGCCGTAGTCGTCACGCCGCACGAGGAGTTCGACGGCATCGACTGGGCCGCCTTCGACGACCTCGTCGTCGTCGACGGCCGCGGCACCCTCGGCGACATCGGCCACCGCGTGTACGAAATCGGCGGCGGGCCGCGGGGCGGGGCATCCGAGACCGAGGCCGACCCCGAGGTGGCGGCCGACGCGCCGCGCGGAGGGCCGGGGCGATGAGCCGTCTCAAAGTGCTCTCGGTCGTCGGCGCGCGCCCGCAGTTCATCAAGGCGTTCCCCGTCTCCGACGCGCTCAGGCGCGACCACGACGAGGTGCTCGTCCACACCGGCCAGCACTACGACGAGTCGATGTCGGGCGTGTTCTTCGACGAGCTCGACATCCCGGAACCCGACTACAACCTCGGGGTCGGCTCGGGCGGCCACGCCGCCCAGACCGCCGAGATGATGACCCGGCTGGACGCCGTCGTCGCCGACGAAGCGCCCGACGTGGTGCTCGTCTACGGCGACACCAACTCCACGCTCGCGGCGGCGCTCGTGGCCGCGAAGCGCGACCCCGCGCTGGCGCACGTCGAGGCCGGCCTGCGGAGCCACAACTGGGCGATGCCCGAGGAGGTCAACCGCGTGCTCACCGACCACTGCTCGGACCTGCTGTTCGCGCCCTCCGAGTCTGCCGCCGAGACGCTGGCGAGCGAGGGCATCCGCGACGGCGTTTCCGTGACCGGCGACGTGCAGTACGACGCCGTCCTCCGGGTCCGCGAGGCCGCCCGCGAGCGGTCGACGATACTCAACGGACTCGACCTCCGAGACGGCGAGTACGTCCTCGCGACGGTCCACCGCGCCGCCAACACCGACGACCGCGACCGCCTCGAAGGCATCGTGGAGGGGCTGGCGTCGTCGGAACTCCCGGTCGTCTTCCCGGTCCACCCGCGGACCGAGGGGGCGCTCGAAGCCAGCGGCCTCTGGTCGCGGCTCGCCGACGCCGAGAACGTCGTCCTCGTGGAACCGGTCGGCTACCTCGACTTCGTCCGCCTGCTCGACGGCGCGGAGCGCGTCGCCACCGACTCCGGCGGCGTCCAGAAGGAGGCGTTCTACCTCGACACCAGGTGTCTCACGCTCCGCGACGAGACCGAGTGGACCGAGACCGTCGACGCCGGCTGGAACGCCCTCGTCGGCGCGGACGCGACCGCGATTCGGGCGGCGCTGGCCGACGAGAGCCCGCTCCCGGAGAAGCCCTCGCTGTACGGCGACGGGAGCGCCGCCGAGCGAATCGTCGCCGCGCTCTCGGAGTACGAGCATGCGTGAGAAGAAGGGAGACGCAGATGCGCGAGGTGACCCCCGCGTGACCCGCACGGAACCGAGCGAGTCCGGGCCGGGCTTCGCGGTCTGTCTGACCCACGACGTGGACCGCCCGTACAAGACGTATCAGGGGCTGTACTACGCGGCGAAGTCGAATCCGGGCTATCACCTCCGGACGCTCCTCCGCCGGGAGAACCCCTACTGGCAGTTCGAGGAGGTCATGGCGCTCGAACGCGACCTCGGCGTCCGCTCGTCGTTCTACTTCCTCAACGAGCCGAGCCTCCTCGAAACGGGGTCGCTGTCGGACTGGCTCGAACCGAAGAACTGGGTCGAACACCTCGGCCGGTACGACCTCGACTCGGCCTCGGTCGCCACCGCCGTCCGCGACCTCGACGAGGGCGGCTGGGAGGTCGGCATCCACGGCTCGTTCCGGTCGTGCGACGACTTCGACCGCCTCCGGACCGAGAAGCGCGAACTCGAAGCGGTGCTCGGCCACGAGGTCGTCGGCGGCCGCCAGCATCACCTCAAACTCGGGCCGAACACGTGGCGCTACCACCGCGAACTCGGCCTGAAGTACGACGCCAGCCCCGGGTCGAGTTCGGAAAACGGCTTCCAGCACGGCTACCGGCCGTTCAGACCCTTCGACGACGACTTCGTCGTCTTCCCGCTGACGCTGATGGAGGTGTCGCTTCCCGACCCTGGGTCGGCGTTCGACGAGGCGTGGGCCGAGTGCGAGCGCCTCTTGGACGAGGCCGAGGCGAACGACGCCGTGATGACCGTGCTGTGGCACCCGCGGTACTTCAACGAAGACGAGTTCCCCGGCTACCGCCGGCTCTACCGCCGCATCGTCGAGCGGGCGCTCGACCGCGGCGCGTGGGTCGGCCCCGTCGCCGACTACTACCGCGAGTTCCTCGCCGACCGCGAGCGCGGCGGTTCCGGTGATTCCGACGACGACGCGGACGAGAGGGCGACCGACAGCGCGACCACCGACAGCGCGACCCCCGGCGGCGCGGGTCGCTCGCTCTCTCCGTAGAATCCGGCGACGTCGGTCGGTATCGGCCCCATAACAAAGCCGCCAGCGGGCTTCCTCTCGGACAGCCAATACCCCTCAGAGAGGCTATTCTGTATCATGAATCCATCACCGAAGCAGTATCACCGCGACGGCGACGCCGACACGGAGCGACTCCAACGGTACGTCGACGTGCTCGACGACGTGCTCGACTACGCCCGCGAACGCGACTACAAGGGCTGGGACTACGGCGACGGCATGAGCAGCAGGCTCCTGCTTTCGGTCCCCATCGACAACCGCTGGTTCAACCTCGCGGTCCAGGAGTTCATCAAGCGCTCGCCCGTCAACGTCCGCCCGCTGTTCCTCGTGGAGCAACGCCGAAATTTCAAGGGCATCACGCTGTTCGCCATGGCGAACCGGACCCGTGCGCAGTTGGCCGAGTGGTTCGACGGCGACCGCCCGGCGGAGACGTACCGCGAGGACGCGGCGGCGCTGACGGAGTGGCTCGTGGAGAACCAAGCCAAAGGCTACAGCGGCTTCGCCGGCAGTCACCGCCACGTCATCCAGCACATCTCGGGTCGCAACGGCCCGCGGTCGGGGATTCCCCACTCGCCGAACATCGTCTCGACGTCCTACGGCGTCAAGGCGCTCCTCGCCGGGCGGGAGTTCGACCCGGACTACCCGGACATCGCCAAGACCGCCGTGGACGTGCTGCTCGACGACCTCAACTACCGGCCGAAGGACGACGGCGCGGTCATGGACTACTACCTCTCGCACCCGAAAGACAGCTACACGCTCAACGCGCTGGCCATCGGGGCGCGGCTGTTCGTCGAGCTGTACGACCACTTCGGTGACGAGGAGTTGTTGACGCGCGCCGAGAAGGTGTACGACTTCGTCGCGTCGAAGCAGACCGACCGCGGCGGGTGGTACTACCGCGAACCCGCGAGCGCCTCGCACCTCTCGATGGACAACCACCACAACGGCTTCATCGTCGAGTGCTTCCAGCGCTACGAGCAAATCGTCGGCAGCGGTCGGTACGACGACACCCTCGAACGCGGCCTCGACTTCTACGCCCGCGAGCTGTTCGACGAGGACGGCGCGCCCAACTTCGACGAGGAAAACCCCTACCCGCGGGACATCCACGCGACGGCGCAGGGCATCCTCGTGTTCACCTACGCCGGGCAGTACGACCGCGCCGAGCGCGCCATCGACTGGGCGCTCGCGAACATGTACGTCCCGTCCGAGGGTCGGTTCTACTTCCGCAAACACCGCTTTTACACCAAGCGCATGACGCTCATGCGGTGGTGTCAGGCGTGGATGGCCTACGCCATCGCCGAGTACGTGGCCACCAGAATCTCCGGGGAACCGACACACGGCTACGGCATCGACGCCGACGGTATCGAGCGCCTACGGGCGGCGGCAGAGAGTCCCTGACGGCGTGTAGGCCGGCGCGAACGCCGGCTAGTCGCTTCATAACAAATCCCCGTCCTCTCGTCACAGTAGTTCGAGAATGTCTTTTCGAATGATACACGCCGACGCGGCCCGACCGGACCGCGGGTCGATTTACGGGGCCGCCGCGTCCGCCGGTGAGTCGGCTGATTACGGTCTGTTCGGACGGTTTGAACGGGTCTGCCGAGACGGTCGGATCGGGCGGGACGGTCGAGGGGGGCGGGACGGTCCCGCCCCGTGTTGTCGAGGGCCGCGGACGCGGTGCGAACACCTGACGCCTTCCAGCCCATGACCATCGAAATCGCCGAGTTCGACCACGGCGACCGCGACGAGTGGGACACGTACGTCGAGCGGTCGAGTCAGGCCAGCTTCTTCCATCAGTACGAAGCGCTGCGGCTCCAAGCGAAGCACTCGAACTCGACGCTCCACCTGCTCGTCGGCTTCAAGACCGAAGAGCCGGTCGGGCTGTTCCCCGTCTTCGAGATTCGAAAGGGGCTGGTCAAGACGGCGTTCTCGCCGCCACCGCACATCGGCGTCCCGTATCTCGGACCCGTGATGCTCGACGCCGGCAACATCAAGAGCCGGAAGTTCGAGCGCCGCCGCAACCAGTTCATCGACGGCTGTACCGCGTGGATAGACGAACACATCGGCCCGAACTACACGCACGTCCGCGTCGGCGACTACTACACCGACATGCGGACGTTCCTGTGGGGCGGCTGCGACGTGTCGCCGAAGTACACCTACAACGTCGATTTGACCCGCGACGAGGACGAGCTCCTCATGTCGTTCAGCCGGAGCGCCCGCCGGAACATCCGCGACGGCCGAAAGCTCGTCTCCGGCATCGAGGAGGGCGACCGCGACGACATCTGTTCGATCCTCACGCTGGTCAAAGACCGCTACGAGGAACAGGACCTGTCGTTCGACGTACCGCCGCAGTTCGTCACGGACCTGTACGACTCGCTGCCGGCGGGGCAGGTCCGACCCTACGTCTTCCGGTACGACGGGACGTTCGTGAGCGGGATTCTCGCCCTCCAGTACGGGGACACGCTCTACCGCTGGCTCGGCGGCGTCCGGCCCCAGCGGGACTTCGGAATCGACGTCAACGACCTGCTGGACTGGCGAATCATGCGCGACGGCATGGACGCCGGGATGCGCCGCTACGACCTCGTCGGCGCGAACAACCACCGACTCAACCGTTACAAGAGCAAGTACAACCCCGAACTCGTCACGTTCTACCAGATCGAACACGGGGCGCTCCCGGTCAGAACCATCGCACACCTGTACAAGAGCCGCCTCGGTCCCGGCATCGAGATGTTGTCCCGGGGAAACGGGACGAGCCTCTCGTCGCGACTCGTTTCGGGGCTGTTCCACCGATGACGACCCGACCGCCGCACCGACCGACGACCACCAACCCGCACGACCACGACACATGTCACAACTCCGTATCGAAACCCTGAGCCTCGACGAGTGGGGAGCCGCGCTTCCCCCGTCGGGCACCGAAGTCTTCCACACCCCCGCAGTGCTCGCCGCCATCGACGAGCACTTCGACGGCGAGATGCACCTGTTCGGCGTCTTCAAGGGCCAAGAGCCGGTCGCGCTGTTCCCGACGTTCGTCCGCCGGAACCCCCTCGGACGGGTCGTCGTCTCCCCGCCGCCGTCGATGGCGATTCCCTACATCGGCCCGGTGATGATGCCGAACAGCCCGAAACAGAGCGCCTACGAGTCGGTGAACCGCGAGTTCGCCGACCTCGTGGTCGAGGAACTCGGCATCCGCTCGAACCGGACGTTCGTCCGCCTGCTCTGTTCGCCGGCGTACCTCGACCCCCGCCCGTTCGAGTGGACCGGTTTCGCGGTCAAGCCCTCCTTCACCTATCGGCTCGACCTCGACGGGCGCTCGCTCGACGAGATTCAAGCCCAGTTCAGTAGTAGCCTCCGCCGCGAGATTCGGCAGGCGCGCGAACTCGACGTCACCATCGCGGACGAGGGACTCGACGGGGCCCGCGTCGTCTACGACGACGTGGTCTCGCGGTACGACGAGCAGGACGAGCCGTTCGGGATGCCCTGGGAGTTCGTCGAGTCGATGGTCGAGAATCTCGGCGACCGGTGTCGAGTGTACGTCGCCCGCGACCCCGACGGCGAGTACCTCAGCGGCATGATAGTCCCCTTCTCCGCCGAGGTGGGCTACTTCTGGCTCGGCGGCGCTCGCGGGCAGTACGACGGGGTCAGCATCAACAGCCTGCTCCATTGGACTATCATCGAAGATATCGTCGAGGACGAAGCGCTCGCGTCGGTCACGAAGTACGACCTCGTCGGCGCGAACACGGAGCGGCTCTGCAACTACAAGTCGAAGTTCGGCGGCGAGCTCGTCCCGTACTACGTCGTCGAGTCGACCGGCGTCGGGATGAACCTCGCAAAGCGGACCTACCAGCTCCTGAACAAGGGGTCGGAGCGAATCGCCACGAAGTAGGCGGGACGCGAACGCGGACGCGGTCACCGAACGACCGCGCTCACGCCATCTGCTGTGTCTGAATGACGGTCCAGATGTTCTCGGCGTCGTCGGTGATGCCGTACACCCGCCCTTTTCGGCGCTGTTCCGGGACGAGAAGTTCCACGAGCGAACGGTCTCTGAGTTCCTGCAGCGCCCGCGAGACGTGGGCGACCGCGCTCTCGGAGTCGGTGGCGATTTGCGTCGGCGTCGCGGGGCCCTCGGAGAGCCTCTCAAGCACGGAGACGCGGTAGTGAGAGCTGATAACGAAGCCCACGTCGTCCCACGGTACGTCGTCGGTCCCGTCGACGGAACTCACGCAACGCCCACCTCGCTTGGGGAGACGGGTCGATAGGCGGTCGAGTCGGGGCGGTCTCTCGGGGTCGATAGGCGGCGAGCGCCGACGGCGGCCCGGCGGAGGCGACGGTTCGCATCGCTCGGGGCGGTGGCGGCGGTCGTGGCGGACGTGACGGTCGGCGACGAGCGGAGCACTGACAGTAGCGGAGACGTATCTACCGAAAACAGGCGCATTAACGGGAGGTTAACCGCGATGTCGGCGGGTGCCCGGCGTGCCGGCCGCATCGGTTCGATGCGCATTCGTTCGTTAGTACGAACTTAATTACATAAAGTCTCCGTTTGAATTATATTCTCTCGTTCGTGAGAGTCTCGAAGTTTTGAACGTCGCGTTGACAGGAGTTCGGTCGGTGCCGACCCCTGAGAGCGACGACGAGGCTCATATCCGTCTCGCCCGTACGACCGATATGGCACGGAATCGAAGGCTCGGACGACTCGGGGTCGTGACCGTCGGCGGCGCGCTCGCCGTCGGCGTTCTCCTCGCCGCAGTCCGAGCGCGGGCCGACGAGACGGCCGGCCGACTGCTCGATGCGCTCCGACGGGAGCGCGCCGAATCGACTCCTGACGTCGCCGGAACCGAGGCCGCCACGCCAGCGACCGCCTCCCTTCCCGACCCGGTTCAGCGGTATCTCGAACGCGTGCTCCCCGACGAACCCCCTCGGGTTCGGTCGGTTCGGCTCCGCCAGACCGGCGAGTTCAGACTCGGCGACGCGGACTCGCCGTGGAAGTCGATGACGGCGACGCAACACTACACGGTCGACCCGCCGGGGTTCGTCTGGGACGCCCGAATCGACCTCGTGCCGTTCGTGCCGTTCCCGTCGGTTCGGGTCGTCGACGCCTTCGTCGGCGGCGCGGGGACGCTCGAAGCGAGGCTACTCTCCGCGTTCACCGTCGCGGACGCCCCGCCGTCGCCCGAGTTGGACGAGGGCGAACTCGCCCGCTACCTCGCCGAGATGGTCTGGTTTCCGACCGCGTTTCTCCCCGGCCACGGCGTCAGGTGGGAGCCGAGAGACGACCGCTCGGCACGCGCGACGCTCGCCCACCGCGAGTCGACCGCGAGCGTCGTGTTCCACTTCGACGAGAACGACGAGATAGCGCGCGTCACCGCGGACCGGTGGCGCGAGACGGGCGGCGGCGAGTACGAGCGGCGTCCGTGGACGGGACGCTTCAGCGACTACCGCGAAGTGAACGGGATTCGCGTCCCCGCGGCGGCCGAAGTGGCGTGGACCCTCCCGACGGGCGACCTGCCGTACTGGCGGGCGACCATCGACGCCGTGGAGTACGACCCATTTTCGACGGCGGGACAGGGGTCGGCGACGCTGTCGGCTCAGAATCCGGAATAGCTACGGCGACCGGCGGAAACCCTCGACTCGATGACCGACTCCTCGTCTCCGCTTCGAATCCTCCTCACCAACGACGACGGCATCGACGCGCCCGGCATCGCCGCCATGCGCGAGGAACTCACCGCCGTCGGCGACGTGACCGTCGTCGCGCCCGCCGAGAACCAAAGCGGCGTCGGCCGCGCCCGCAACGAACACGCGGTCCGCCGCGACCACCCGTGGGGGTACGCCCTCGAAGGCACCCCCGCGGACTGCGTCGCCTACGGCCTCCGCGGTCTCGACGCCGACTTCGATATCGTCGTCTCCGGTATCAACGACGGCCCGAACGCCGGCAACTACGTCGTCGGCCGGTCGGGCACCGTCGGCGCGGGCGTCGAGGCCGCGTTCCTCGGGACGCCCGCCATCGCCGTCTCCAGCTACCACGCCCGGGACTTCTTCTGCCACCCGCCCGAGGAGTACGACTTCTCCCGCCCCGCGCGGGTCGCCCGCGCCCTGACCGAGCGCGTCTTCGGCACCGACGTGTTCGACGAGGTCGACCTCCTGAACGTCAACGCCCCCGCCGACGTTCCGAGCCCCCGGATGCGCGTGACCCGCCCCTTCGCGGACTACGACCAGCAGGTCGACCACCACGCCGACGCCGGCGCGCTCCCGGACGGCGACCGCGAGCACGACCTCGACGACGGCGAGGTTTACGTCCGCCTGCAGGACGTCTCGTGGCCGGACGCCGTCGGCTTCGAGAACCCGTTCCCGCTCGGCGACGAACACCGCGAGCGCTACCCCGTCGGCAGCGACCGCCGCGCGATGGTCGACGGCGAGGTGAGCGTCTCGCCGCTGGCGGTCCACCACGGCCACGCGACGGACCCGCGGCTGGCGAGCATCGTCGAGAGCCTCTCCGAGCAGGTGGAGTAGCGCGGAGTCGGGCAGAAGAGACCGCGTTACGACCGCGCTAGCTTTCCGGTCTGCGAGAGGTACGCGGCGAGGTCCGACGTGGCTATCATCCCGATGACGCCTTCCTCCTCGTCGACGACCGGCATGTGGTGAAAGCCGTGTTCGGTCATCGACTCCGCGACGGCGAGGATGGAGTCCTGTGCGCCCGCGGTAATCACGTCGGTGGTCATGTACCGCTCGACGGTTGTCTGGGCCTTCGGCTGGCTCTTGGCGACGATATCGACGAAGTCGGTCGTCGTCAGGATGCCTTTCAGTCGGTTCTCCTCGTCGACGACGACGACCGAACTGATGTTGTTGTCGAGAATCAACTGCGCCGCGTCTTCGACGAGCGTGTCCGGGGTGACCGTGTGGAGGGCCGTCGACATCACTCTCGCAACGAATACGTCTTCCATGGTAATTGCTGACAGACAGGGCGGATAAATGTTGGCTTCGCGTACAGTTTGGTCGGGAAATCCACGGGCTCGTCGGAACTCGTTCTCGAAGCGCTATGAGTTCGGGTTCGCAGTCGTCGGGGCGGACGGAAGCCTCGTCGCGGACGGAGCTCTCGGTTCCCACTGCCCCCGCCGCGGGGCTTAATTCCTCGGCGACGTAACCGGGACTATGGGAAGCACACAGACTGCGACGTTCGGCGGCGGCTGTTTCTGGTGCGTCGAAGCCGCGTTCAAGGAACTCGACGGCATCAGCGAGGTCACGTCGGGCTACGCCGGCGGCGAGACTGCGGACCCGACCTACGAGCAGGTCTGCTCGGGGAACACCGGCCACGCCGAGGTCGTGCAGGTCGAGTACGACCCCGCAGTCGTCGGCTACGACGAACTGCTCGACGTGTTCTTCGCGGTCCACGACCCGACCCAACTCAACCGACAGGGGCCGGACGTGGGGACGCAGTACCGCTCTATCGTCCTGTTCCACGACGACGAACAGGAGCGGCAGGCGTCGGCCTACATCGAGGCGCTCGACGAGGAGTACGACGACGACGTCGTCACGGAGTTGGTCCCGCTGGAGACGTTTTACGAGGCCGAGAAGCACCACCAGGACTACTTCGAAAAGAACCCCAACGACGCGTACTGCCAGTTCCACGCGAGCCCGAAAATCGAGAAGGTCCGCGAGAAGTTCGCCGACAAACTCGCCAACTGAACCGAGCGGACTGCCGACCCGACACCACCATGTCCGCAGTATCTGCTGGTCAGCAACGCTGAATTACCGATATTTTTCGGATGGCGGTCGGAATCGGACGGCGTCCGGAAGCGGAGTTCGAGCTGTCGAAACCGGGCGAGCCGTGCGGACGGTGTGAACCGTCGAGACGGTATAGACCGTCGAAGCGGCGCGGAGTGTGCGAACGGCGTAAACCGCGAGGGGAGTTCGAACAGCCCGAGCGGTTCAGACGGCGCGAACACCCCGGACAGTCGAAACTGTCGGCGGTGTTTGCACTGTCAGCGGATTTCGGACTGTCCATGAGTTTTAGAAGTCGAGGACAGCATAGAATTTGTAGAATTTGCAAAAATTGTAGAAAGTGTGGACTGCTCGCGCTGCGAGAGATTCGCCCAGTGTGAGAAATGTACGAACTGCGAGCGCTGTTCGGGAATCGGGCGCTTCGCGCGGGTGAACCCCTCCGAGGTGGCCGGAACGCGGGCGAGGAGCCGATCAATGACCGCGGATAGTCTACAAATTTTACAATTTTTAGAAAGTGTGAAAACTTCAGAGAGTGCAAAATGTAAACACATCTTCGACGGTTCAAAAGTCGTGGATAAAATTATGTGGCATGACGCGGAAGGTCCGTCCGAGCCCTCAAATGTCCGCACAGCTCGCAATTCAGGCAGAGTTTGCACCGCTCAGACAGCAGACACAGCGTATACTGTGTACAAATTGTGGAAATTGCTCGGCGGCGGAGGCCCGATAGATGTCGCGGGCCGTGAGCGTCTCGCTCCAGAAAGGCGGCGTCGGAAAGACGACGATTGCGATCAACCTCGCCGACGCGCTCGCCGCGCGGGGCAACGACGTGCTGCTCGTCGACCTCGACCAGCAGGGGAACGCGACCGAGGGCGTCGGACTGAAAGACGCCTACGAATCGTCGGAGTCGAACATCGGCGACGTGCTGACCGACGACGACCCAATCGACGTACACGAGGTGATACGCGACCGCGAGAGCTTCGACGTGCTTCCCTCCCACGTCGACCTCGACGACATCGAAGACCGCGTCCGGAACTCGACGTTCGGCGTGCTCTGGGTCCGCCGCCGAATCGTCGACCCGCTTCTCGACGACGACTACGACTACATCGTCATCGACTCGCCGCCGAGCCTCGGCCCGCTGTCCGATGCGGCGCTCATCGGAACCGGGAACGTCGTCGTCCCGCTGTTGATGAGCGAGCCGAGCGTGAGCGGCTTCGAGCGGATGTTCGAACAGCAGATCGGCCCGATTCGGCGCGAAGTCGACCTCGACATCCTCGCTATCGTTCCGAACGACCTCACCGGGAACAACGAGGAAAAACGCATCATCCGCGACCTCGAAGACTCCCCCTTCGAACAGTTCATCCCGCCGTTCGCCCGCTCGGAGCTGTTCGACGACACCGATTCCAAGGGACCGGGTATCAGACACCGAATCGCGTTCAGTCGCGCCTGGCGCGACGGGAAGACCCTCCGGGAGTACGACCCCTCGAACGACATGCTCGACCGACTCGACCAGCTTGCGGAAATCGTCGAACGCGGAGGAACCGACGATGCCTAAGGAGAACCGATTCGCCGGCCTCGGCGAGGCGATGGAATCGGAGTCAGAACCCGAGGACGAAGAAACACCGGACGAAGCCGCTCCCGACGAGTCGGAGTCAAAGCGTTCCGAACCGACGGTCGAAGCCGGGCCCGAAACCGAGTCCGAACCGGAGACCGAGTCCGACTCGGACGACGCGGGTGGAGACCCCGACAGCGAGGGAGAACCCGACAGCGAAAGCGTCGACAGCGATGGGCGGAGCGAAGGCGACGAATCTCGTGAGTCGACCGAATCGAACGCGGAAGCAGACGGCGCGGAGCGCGACGACGACGCGGAACAAGCGACAAAATCGGAGGGCGGTCCGGCGTTCGAGTTCGAAGCGACGACCGCGAAGAGCATCTACGTCCGGACCGAGACGCTCGACCGACTGGACGACGCCGAGTTCGAAGTCGAGTCGCTCCTCCGCCGAGAACACGACGTGCGCGACCTGACCGGCCGCGAGTTCCACGACGCACTCGTCCGCGTCGCCGCCGAGTTCCCCGAGGAAATCGCCGACGCCGTCCTCGAAACCCGCGACGAGTGATTCGCAGCGACCGACACCGACGGCGAGAGACCGATTGACGATGGCGCGCGCGGAGAGCAGAGCGAAATCGAGGCCGAGGAAACCGCTCGAACGCCCGAAGAACAGCGGACAACGTGGTGTTCGAGACGGAGGGCTCGGCCCCCGATCGCCGAAACAGCCGGTGACAATTAGTTCCAGAGCCGGGGCGATCAATCGGTCGAACACCGTGGCGTCCGCTGTTGTCGCAAACACGGTATGACGGGGCGATTCCTCACGTCGAAAGACCCGTCACCGAACACCAGTATGTCCGCTGTTGTGCCGATAGCGAGCCACGAAGAGGACCGCTACCGGGACGATAGTCCGCCGTGGACGGGTTGGAACACCACAATGTCCGCTGTTCAGACAAGCGGCGAAAATCGCCGATTTACTGCGGACATCGTGGTGTTCCGAGCGGTCGGGTACTGACAACGAAGGGATGAGTGCGTCCCACCGAACGGGCATTTTGAGGAACGACGAAAGCGACAGTTCTCCCGAAACGTGACGAAAAGGCGTCGTGGACCGGGTACACCACGATGTCCGCAGTAATCCGTGTCGGAGTGGGCTACTGCTCGATGAAGTCGTCGAGCGTGCTCGTCTTCTCTCCGTCGAGGAAGGGTTCGACCGTCTCGTGGACGCCCACGAGTTCGATAGTGTCGCGCATGGCCGAGACGATGAGCCCGACGTCCATATCGAGGGCGTACTCGCGGTACGTCCCGCCGCGTCGTCCCTCGTTTCGCTCGGTGACCGAGACGATGCCGAGCATCGCGAGTTCGCTGAGGTGGTCGCGCATCCGTCGCGGGACGAGGGGGTCGCGGTTGGCGAGTTCGGTAAAGCGAGTGTAGCGGGGGCGAACGTCGCGGGAGCGAATCGGCGTCTCGTCTTCAAGTTCGAGCGTCAAAAGCGAGTAGAGGACGAGGTGGCCGTGTTCGGTCAGGCCGTTGATTCCCTCTTTGATGCGGCCGCGTTCGAGGGCGCGCCGACCGCGCTTGACGTGTTCCTCCTCGATTCGGTCGGTGTCGTCGTCGCGGGCCAAGTCGCCGGCTTTCATCAACAGGTCGATGGACTGGCGGGCGTCCCCGGCGTCTTTCGCGCCGTAAGCGGCACAGAGCGGAATCACCTCGTCGGAGAGGACGCCCTCGCGGAACGCAACCTTGGCGCGCTGTTCGAGGATGGCGCGGAGGTTCTTCGCGTTGTACGCGGGGAAGTGAATCTCCTGTTCGCACAGGGAGCTTTTCACCTTCGGCGAGAGGTCGTCGCGGAACGAGAAGTCGTTCGAGATACCGATGAGGCCGACTTTCGCCGCGTCGAGGTTCCCGTTGGCCCGCGCCCGCGGGAGTTGGTAGAGGATGCTGTCGTCGTTGACGTGGTCGATCTCGTCGAGGACGATGATTATCGTCCCGCCGCAGTCGTCGAGTTCCTGCCAGAGCATCTCGTAGACGGAGCCGAGCGGGTAGCCCGTCGTGCTGATCTGGTTCGACTCCGACCGGAACTCGTTGACGAGACGGGTCGCAATCTGATACGAACTCGTGAGTCCGTCGCAGTTCAGGAAGACGACGGTGAGGTGGATGTCGTCGTAGTGACTCGCGTCTTCGCGGAGGTGACCGAGTAGGTACCTCGACGCGGCGGTCTTGCCGACGCCGGTCTTGCCGTAGAGGAAGATGTTGTTGGGCTGTTCGCCGTTGATAACCGGCTGCAGCGCGGCCTGGAAGGTGCGGAGTTCCTCGTCACGCCCCACGAGTTCCTCGGGTTGGTAATCCTCGCGGAGGGCGTCCCGGTCCCGATAGATCTCGGTGTCCCGCTCGAATAGGGGCATACTACCACGGTTCAACCACTTCATTCATAAAACCACCGTGTCCGGAGTGTCCGCTGTTCTCTCGGTTTATATACTTAGGCGGGAACACACCCCCTCCACTTTGTCCGCTGTTCTGGGAGACGAGGGTAACCGATGGAACAAGTGGACGAAAGTATTTGTTCTGAAATAGAGAAAGATTTATTAGACTATAATTTAAACTAAGTCCGTAATACAGGCAACTATACTAGTTAGATGGAGACTGTTTGAGGATGGTTACTTTCATTCGCCCTAGAACGGGGGTGAAATAACTCGCCCGGTTGGAACCCGACGGGAGAGAGCCGGCTCACGACGACGGGGGGTACCGCTTCACACCGAGAACAGCGGACAAAGTGGTGTGAGTGTTCCCCGCCTCACACCGTCTCGTCTTCACGTTCGCATCCGTCGAGAACAGCGGACAACATGGTGTCTGTGTCAACACTCACCGAACGCTTCTCGACCACTCGTTGACACGGGTCGTCACACAACCGTGGTTAGTTTCGTCCGGTCGAGTCGAACCGACTTCTTCGCTCGTCCTCGACCCCGACGAAAGCTGTTCTCCGTGGCTCTACGAAGCCCCCACGAATCGACAAAAGCGTCTTTTTAGGGGGCTGAAACGGTGAATAACTGCGGACACAGTGGTGTTGTAGGGGAATCATCGAGACCCACGTCACGCCCACCCGCTCTCAGTGACGACCCGATGATGGCCGACTACGAATGCGACCGACCACGAACGAGGTCTCCAGCGGACCTCGAACAGTCCGTGTGGACTGTTATTACGACCCATCCTCCTCTGCTGGCGGCCAATCTATCGAAAACAGCGGACAACGTGGTGTTCAAGGCTACGGTCACCCTGTTTCAATTCCATGACATTTGGTATCACGAGTATCCGATAAGTTATCCGTCTCCGTCCCCGAGCAAGACTGTGAGTGAAAATCAAGGGCGTCGAAACCTTCGAATGCCCAACGACAACGAGCTGTTCGCAGTCGTCACAGAGCACAACGGTGGCAATCACGTCCGAATCCGCTGTGAAGACGGAAAGAACCGCATGGGCCGCATCCCCGGCCGCATGAAGTACCGCACGTGGATCAACGAGGGCGACGTCGTGCTCGTCGAACCGTGGGACTGGCAGGACGAGAAAGCCAACATCGAATGGCGCTACACCGGCGAGGACGCGGACCAGCTCCGGCGCGAAGGCCACATTCAGTAATCATTTTCTCCGAAAGGAGAGTTTATCTCGCCTGACGAACAGCCGCGGCGCTGGGGTCGTCTCGAAGTGGTTTTGCGGGGTCTTACGGTTTCTCTTCGGTAGTTCGGACCCCGTTCCGACGGTGAAGAACAGCGGACATAGTGGTGTTGTTCTCGTCCGGTCAGCGGCGGAGCGTGCCGGGTGTTCGCCTCACTCGAACACGCCTCACTCGAACACGTCGACGAACCGCGGTTCGGAGAGCGTCCGCAGGTCGTCCGGCGTGAGTCGGAACACCGCCTCGGGCGTCCCCGCGGCGGCCCAAATCCGGTCGAACGACTCGAACGTCGGGTCCGCGAGGACGGGGCAGTCCGTCGCGTGGCAGGTCGGCGGCACGCCGCCGATGCTCCAGCCGGTCGCGTCCTTCACTTCGCTGGGGTTGGCGCTGCGAACGGCCCCCTGTTCGACGCCGAACTCGGAGCCGAGCGAGCCCTCATCGACGCGGTTGGCACCGCTCGTGAGGACGACAACCGTCTCGTCGCCGACGCGCATGACGATGCTCTTGACGATTTGGCCGACGTCGCAGCCGACGGCCGCGGCCGCGTCGTCGGCCGTCTTGGTTCCCTCCGGAAACTCCTCGATGGTCACTTCGAACCCGTGAGAATCGCGTACTCTGTCGGCGAACTTGCGTGCCGTGGGATGCATGCCCTGCGGTTCCCCCTCGCCGGATATGAACGTTCACTGACGAGGCAGATTCTGCGGGGGAGTCAACGACCTCCCGCGAGCTACGGACGTTCTCGACGACCCTCGCGAGCTACGGAGCTACCATTCCCCGTCGAGTCCGTCGCGAAGCGCCGCCACGTCCGACTCGTCGTTGAAGTTGTGGAACGACGCCCGGACCGCTTTCGGCTCGGGGAGCGTCCGGACGACCACGCCGGCCGACTTGAGACGCTCGACCGCCCCCTCCGGGTCGGCGACTTCGAACGAGACGAGTCCCGATTCGGGGTCGTGCGGGCTCAACAGCCGACCCTCCGGGACGGCTTCGATGAACTGGCTCGCGAGATTTCGAATGTGTCGTTCGGTCCGGTCGAGGCCGACGCGCCCGGCGACGTCGATGGCCTCCCGGAGCGCGACGTGCGGCGCGGGATTGGTCGTTCCGACCTCGAAGCGCTTGGCTCCCGCCGCGAAGTCGAGTCCGTCGGCGTTCGGCTCCGTGACGCCGCGGTAGCCGACGGCGTGCGGTTCGATGTCTTCTGCGGCCTCGCGTCGGACGTAGAGGAAGCCCGCGCCCCACGGCCCGAGTAGCCATTTGTGACCCGCACCGGCGACCACGTCCGCGCCCCAGTCCTCCACATCGACGGGGTACTGGCCGAACGACTGGACCGCGTCGACCACCGACAGCGCGCCGGCGTCGCGGGCGATATCGGCGAGCTCGCGCACGGGGAGCCGCGTCCCGTAGTTCCACGTCAGGGCGCTGAAACAGACGAGTTTGGCGTCGGCGACGGCCTCGGCGTACTGGTCCATATCGAGCCGCCCCGCGTCGCTCTCGACGACGCGGACCTCGACGCCCTCCTGTTCGAGTCGCCGCCACGGGAGGATTCCGGCCGGGTGTTCGAGGTCGGTCCGGACGACCACGTCGCCCGGTTCCCAGTCGAGCGCGGTGGCGATGCGGTTGATGCCGTCGGTGGTGCTCTGGGTCAGCGCCACCTCTTCGGTCTCGGCACCGATGAACGCGGCCACGTCCTCGCGGACGGCCTCGTAGGCGTCGAACGCGGTCGGATAGGGACCGTCGTCGCCCGGCGACTCGTACTCGTGGTATTCGAGGAAGTCGGTCGCGCGCTCCACGATGGGGCGCGGGCTCGGGCCGTGCGCGCCGGTGTTGAGATACGTGACGTCGTCGAGGGCCGGAATCGTCGTTCGGAGTTCGTCGGGTGTCATAGTGCGTTATTGGGTGTCGTCGTGTGAATCATCGGGTGTCATTGCGAGTGATCTTCTCGTCGGTCGCGCCGCGAAGGAGTCGTGTCTGCTGGTGATGCGCCCGTCGAATCAAACGTTCTGGTACCGCTATCGAATTGCCGCAACAGCTCGTCGGGGAGGCGGGCGTACACCTCGGCGTTACCGACGAGCGCCCCGACCGTGGTGAACTCGTCGACCGCGTGGGCCGTCTCGGTCCCGAAACCGAACTCGACGGTCGGAACGCCGGCGTTCCGCATCCGTTTCGCGTCGCCGCCGCCGGTCGCGCTCCGGCGGTAGACGCGCCCGCCGGTGACGCTCTCGGCGACCGAGACCACGGCGTTCGCCAGCGGGCCGTCGGGGTCCTCGAACGTCCCGACCGACCAGTCCGCGTCCGAAATCTCGACGCCGTCGTGACCGGCGACGACCTCCCGAACGCTGTCGAGCACCGCCGCCGTCTCGACGCCCGCCGTCACGCGAATGTCGAGTTTCGCCCGCGCCGCGGCGGGGACGACGTTCACCCGGTCGCCGCCCGAGAGGACGCCCAGATTGACCGACGGCCGCTCGAACAGCTCTCGCGCCGCGTCCGCGCCGAACCGCGGCGCGTAGTACTCGACGGACTCGTCGACGAGCGCCCGCACCGCGGGGTCGAAGTCGAACCGGGAATCGGCGAGCGTCGATTCGATGTCGCTCACGGCGCGGTAGAGTCGGTGAATCGCGTTCTCGCCGAGCATCGGCCGGGAGCCGTGGGCGGCGGTCCCCGTCGCTTCGAGTTCCAGCCAGATGCTCCCGCGGTCGGCGACGGTCACCGAGTGGCGGTCGCCCTCGCAGGTCGTCTCGCCGATGACGCAGGCGTCCGCGTCGAGGCCGCGCCGGTCGAGAAGCGTCGGCATCCCCGCGCTCCCGGCGACTTCCTCGTCGCTCACGAACGCGAACACGAGGTTCGTCGCCGGCACCGTGTCGGTTTCGACGTGCGCCTTCGCCACCGCGAGCATCGCGGCGACTGCCCCCTTCATGTCGGTCGCGCCGCGCCCGTAAAGCCGGTCGCCGACGCGCTCGCCGAGCGGGTCGCGCGCCCACTCGCCGGCCTCGAACGGGACCGTATCGAGGTGCCCCAGCAGGACGAGCGTCCGGTCTGTCGCACCCGGGAGCGTCGCCACGAGATTCGGTTTCTCGGGGTCCGAGGCGACGCGCTCGGTGTCGATGCCGAGTTCCGAAAAGAACGATTCCAGCCACGACGCGAGTTCCCGCGTGTCTCCCGGCGGGTTCTGCGTGTCGTGGCCGACGAGCGCCACCGCGAGGACGTCGTCGACCTCGCGGTGCTCGCGGAGGGAGGCGACGACGGCTGTCGGCTCGGGTGCGGACATTGGAGCTCTGTCCGAGCGTACGCACCGCGGACGAATAAGTTTGTGCTAGAAATACAATATTGGCGGGGGCGAGATACGGGTACCTCTGCGGAGTAGTTCCGAAAGAAATCGTTAGTCCGAACGGGGGTTGGTGGGGCTCGGTGCCGATTCAGCCAGCCCGCTTAGGCGTTGTAGGTCCATCGCTGCAGGGTCGCGGAGTTGGAGCCGGATTCGGAGGTCCAGACGACGCGGACGGTGTCGCCGTTGGCAAAGCCGTCTTCACCAGAGTCCTTGACGACAACGGACTCACCCGCGCTGATGGTGTCAGAGCCGAGCGTCGACCACTTGTTTGCGTCGCCAGTATCGGTGACGTTGACATCACCAGCGATGGTGACTAAATCGCCGTCAATCTGTGCGCCGCTTTCGTGCGTGATGGTTAGTTCCGTCCCGTCGTAGTCGAACGTGAAACTCGCCTGCGGGGCGGTGTCGCCGACTTGGTCGCCGAGACCGAGGACGAAGGTGCCGATGACGGCCGCGAGGATGACTGTAATCGCGACCATGAGGATGACACCGATGACCGGCGAGACTGCGCGTGATTCCGTGAAGATTCTCTTGATTTGCATATTCGTGTTTCTCCTAGGTGTGCCGGACGAGAGGCGACCGTTGAGAAAAATTCGAATCGGTCCTCGACGCCTGCTTTCCAACCTAACAGATAGTCTGACGTTCTCCGAAGCTATAAACTAGTACTGAGAAGGTGTTTCACGTCTCATGCGTGATTCGTACCAGAATCGGCTGGTGCTGTCGCTCACGGAGTGACGTTCGAAAAATCGAGGTTCGGTTGGCCGTGTCGCCGCGGACCGTTCAGTGCGTGTACGTCTGCAGGGTCGCGGAGTTGGAGCCGGATTCGGAGGTCCAGACGAGGCGCACTTCGTCGCCGTCGTCGAGGGTTTCACCGGTTATAAGGTCAACGACGATGGTCTCTCCGGCGTTCATGTTGTCGTCGGAGCCATCATTCTTCGAAACGGTTGGGGTCGATAAGTCCGACGGGATGACGACGCTCAGTTGGTCGCTGGCGATGGAGTCACCGCTTTCGTGCGTGATCGTGATTTCCTGTGCACCGTCGTAGTCGAACGTGAAACTCGCCTGCGGGGCGGTGTCGCCGACTTGGTCGCCGAGACCGAGGACGAAGGTGCCGATGACGGCCGCGAGGATGACTGTAATCGCGACCATGAGGATGACGCCGATGACCGGCGAGACTGCGCGTGATTCGCTAAGGAATTTCTTGATATCCATTGTTCTACCCAGGACCGGCCTCAGACCCACCCACCTCGTGCCCACCTGCACGGGACTTCGAGCGGCCACATGTTCCGGCTCCTGTTGGCCTTCCGTATGTTCCGGATATATTTAATTTCGCAGCGACTTACCGGTCTATTCGAGGGGTTAGGGCGCTCCTAACGCCAGAATTCGGGATTTAAGCCGTTCCATCCCATCTGCGTACCATCGGGGGTGCAGCCGGTGACGAACCGGCCCGTTGGCGTTCGGCACGCCCGAATCTGACTCTCCCGCCCGCACGCCACGGCGGTTCGAACCGTCACACCCCGTGTTTCTGCGGACACGGTGGTGTGGGGTCGGGTGGGTCGTCGGCCGCGGCGCGCGCCGCTCGCGGGAGTAGAAAACGGGGAGGCGACCGAAAACGTCGGTGAAGAGCCTACTGCGGGGCGTTCCAGAACCGCGGCGTCGACTCGAAGTCTATCTTCGCGTCGGAGGGCGCGCGCTCGTAGAGTGCGTCGTGGACGGCCTCGTAGGCCGCCCTCGGGCCCTCCTGTGCGAGTTTCGGGTGGTCGCGCGTGTCGAAGACGACGCGCCACGTCCCGTTCGAGAGGTGGAGTCCGAGGATGTACTTCCCGCGGACGTTCACCACCAGTTGGTAGGCGTGCTGGACCGTCTCACCGTCGCGTTCGATGTTGTAGCCGCGGACGGCGACGGCCTGCTGAATCGCCTCTTTCGTTTCGAGTTCGGCGACGAACGATTTGGGGACGGCCCGTCCGGGGAGCGATTCGACGAACGGTTCGCTCACGGTCGCACCACCTCGCGTCGCGCACCTCTCGGTTCCATCGTATCCTACGTGGGCGGCCGAGCGGGTATATGCGATACGGTCTCCGGCGGCGGCACTCCGGCGGCGGCGCGGTTCCGAACGCGCGCCTCGCGCACGTCGCCCCGCGGTCCGAGCGAAGCGCCTTTGAGGCTCTGCGCGCGCAGACGAACCGTGAACACCAACGCCCACCACGTCGGCCTCACCGTTTCCGACCTCGATTCCACGCTCGCGTTCTACCGCGACGTGCTCGACCTGCCGGTCGTCTCCCGCTTCGAAGTCGGCGGCGAGGAGTTCGCAACCGCCGTCTCCGTCGACGGCGCGTCGGCGCGGTTCGCCCACCTCGACGGCGGCGACGTGCGCGTCGAACTCGTCGAGTACGACCCGGTCGGAGCCGACACCGACGAACCGACGCTCAACCGCCCCGGCGCGACCCACCTCGGACTCTCGGTGGACGATGTCGACGCCGCGGTCGCCGACCTCCCGGCCGACGCCGAGACGCTCAGCGAACCGCAGACGACCGAAAGCGGCACGCGAATCGCGTTCGTCCGCGACCCCGAGGGGAACCTCGTCGAACTCCTCGACGCCTGACCCGGCCGCTCCGCTCGCCGGCGTCGTCACCCGGAGATCGACGTTAGGATTGTTCTCATTCAGCAATACTGACTGCGGTCACTCCCCGTTCGGGAACCACGTCCGCGGCCGCTCCGCTCCGACCGGGAGCTTCAGCGTCACGGCGGTTCCCCCTGACGGAGACGCTTCTAACTCCATGCTTCCCCCTGATTTCTTGACGACCCAGTGGACCAGCCACAGGCCCATCCCGGTCCCGTGTTCGAGCGGCGTCTCCTCGCCGCGCTTGATGACTCGCCACTCCTCGTCGGGGATGCCCGGTCCGTCGTCGGCGACTCGCACGACGAGTTTCGAGTCGTCGTCTTCGGTTCGGCACACGTCGATGTCGACCGTCTCGCCGCCGTGTTTGAGCGCGTTCGCGATTAGCTCGTCGAGCGCCGCGCCGACGCGGCTATCGACCCGCGCGTTGAGTCCCGTCTCGATGTCCGTCCGCATCGTCGCTTCCGGATACGTCGCTTCGGCCCTCGACACGGCGTCCTCGACGAGCGTCGAGACGCGCCGCGGCGTCCCCTCGGATTCGAGTGCGTCCGAGACCGTCTGGGCCTTCTCGGAGAGCGCGACGAGTTCGTCCGCCGCTTCGATGATGGCCTCCGCGGCGTCGGTGAGTCCCTCGTCGGCGGCCACGGTCGCGTCTCGGTGAATCAGTTCCGCGTAGCCCTCGATGACGTTCATCCGGTTTCGGAGGTTGTGCCGGAACATCCGGTTGAGGACGACGAGCCGCTGTCTGGTTAGCTCCGATTCGGTGATGTCCGACTGGATGGCGACGTAGCCGTCGATGTCGCCGTCGTGCGTGAGGGGCGCGATGGTCTGTATCGCGGTGTAGAGTTCGCCGTTCTTCCGCCGGTTGATGATTCGCTCTTGCCACGTCTCGCCGGCCTGAATCGTCCGCCACAGTCGCTCGTAGTACGCCTCCGGCATCTCGCCCGAACTGAGCCGCGACACCGGCTCGCCGACCGCCTCCGCGGCGTCGTAGCCGGTTATCTCCTCGAACGCCGGGTTCACGTACGTAATCTCCCCGTCGGGCGTGGTGAGGTAAATCGCGTGACCCGCCTGCTCGACGGTCAGTTCGAACTCGCGGAGTCGGCGCTCCCGACGCCGCTGTGCTGTCACGTCGACGAAGACGCCGACGATTTCGGTGGCCTCGCCGTCGGCGTCGCGGATGACCGCCGTCGAGAGGCGAAATTCCCGGAGGTCGCCGTTCGAGCGCCGTCGCTCGACCGAAACGTCCGAGAGGCCGTCTTCGGCGATGGTCCGCCGGATAATCTCCTCGCTGCTCTCGCTGTTCTCGCCCGCGCTGTAGGGGAGCGGTTCGCCGAGCACGTCGTCGCGTTCCCAGCCGAACGCTTCCGAGGCGGCGTCGTTCCATCTCGTCACGCGTCCGTCGGGCGTAACCGCGATAATCGGGACTGGTGACGCGGCAACCACCGTTCGAAGCTGTTCCAGCGACGACCGAACCGACGCCTGTTGGCGCTCGATTCGTCGGTCCTTTCGGGAGACGAGAAACCAGACGAACGCCGTGGAGACGGCGACGAACGCCAGTCCTTTCACCAGTTCAGCTTCGGATGCGCGCGGCGCGCCCAACGCGACCGACAGGAGTAACTCGCCGCCGAGGATGCCTGCGACCCCGAAACCGAGGTACGCCAGCGCGATGGCGCGGGCGTCGAGACCGTCGAGCGGCGAGTCGTTCATCGTTCGAACGGAGCGCGACCGGAGATATAAACGTGATGCGGCGAACCGCGGTCGATAACGGTGACACCACCCATCGAAAGCCGATTCGGAAGCGCAACCGACATTGGCACCGGGCCGCTAGGGGAGCCAATCACCGTCTCGCGGGAGACGCGCGGCGGCACACCCACGGGCCGCCGAGGTTCGAGATACCATGAAACGACGAGACGCCATCAAGACGCTCGGAATCGGCACTCTCGCGGCTACCGCGGGGTGTCTCGGCGGGTTCGAACGACAGTCGGCGTGGCGCGACCCGCCGCTGGTCGAAGACCGGCCGGCGGCGGTCTATCTGCCCGCCATCACCGAGGGAATGATGATGTACGGCAAGACGACCGCCGGACCGTACGGCGTCGCGCTCACCTACTCGTACCCGCATCGATTCTGGACCGCCGCCAGTTCGGAGCTCCAGAAGACCGTCGTCGAGGCCGACGACTCGATTCACCTCATGGCGTCGCTGTGGGACGCCGAGACGGGGACCGTCCTCCCGCTGGACGCCGGCGTCTCCATCGAGATTCTCCGCGACGGCGACCTCGTGAGCGAGGAGGTCGCCTACCCGATGCTCTCCCAGCAGATGGGGATGCACTACGGGGCGAACTACGTCCTCGACGGCGAAGGCGACTACGAGGCCCGCGTCCGAATCGGCGGCACCTCGCTCTCCCGAACCGGCTCGTTCGCCGGGCGGTTCGAGTCGGCCGAGACGGCGACCTTCGAGTTCGCGTTCGAGACCGACGACCTCTACGACGTGGAGCTGCGACGCCTCGGCGACGAGGCCGGCTCGCGCGGCGCGATTCCGGCGATGGAGATGATGGGCGTCCCGACCGGCAAAGCCCCCGCCGTCGACGACCTGCCCGGTCGTCACCTCGGGCGACAGACAAGCGCCGACGCCCTGTTCGACGCCTTCGTCGTCGACGACGGCTCCCGGTTCGGCGTCGACGGCGCGTACCTCTACGTCTCGGCGCGGACGCCGCACAACGAGTTCGTCCTGCCGATGATGGGTCTCAGAGCCACGCTCGACCGCGGCGGCACCGCGGTCCTCGACGGCGCGCGACTCGCCCGGACGCTCGACCCCGACCTCAGCTACCACTACGGCGCGGGCGTCGAGGGCGTCGAACCCGGCGACGCGCTGACGCTCTCGGTGGACGTGCCCCCGCAGGTCGCGCGCCACGACGGCTACGAGACGGCGTTCATGACGTTCGAACCGATGGAGTTCGATGGTTGAGGCGTCGCTTCGATGTTCTCGACCCTCATCCCGTGCGGACGCCCGCGATGGAAACGTTCAGAAGCCAACCCCACCGAACTTCGAGTGACTCTCGGATGACCACGGACACAGACGCGACGCGCGACCGCCACACCTGCACAGCGTGCGGCGAGGCGTATCCGACCGAGCGACTGCTGGTCCTCCACCGGGGCGCGAGACACCCCGACGCCCTCGACGCCGAGGAGGTCGAGGCGTACCGCGAGGCGTACTACGAGGAGGACGCGGAACTCAAGTCGTTCCGCATCCGGGCGCTCGGCGTCATCGTGCTGCTGTACTTCGGCTTCCTCATGCTGTTTATCGTCTTCGCATCATGACCCGACTCCGACCCATCTCCCTCAGGCGATTCGGCCTCGGTCTCCTCGTGGCGAGTCTGCTGTCGCTCCTCGCGGACCCGGCGGCCGCGAGCAACGCCGCGGTCGGTCTCGCGGGCGCGTCGCAGGACAACCTCGCGGTCCCGCGGTGGCTCTATCTCGCCACCGGCGGCGCGACCGTCGGGGCGTCCGCGCTCCTCGCCAGTTTCGTCACCGACCGGCGGTTCATCGAGCGCGTCCACCTGTGGCGGACCGGCCCCGAAGCGGGCGTCTCCGACGGACTCCTGCGCGCGCTCCGGGCGGTGGGCGGCGTCCTCGGCCTCGCGCTCCTCGCGCTCGCGGTCTACCTCGGCTACACCGGGCCGCAGATTCCGACCGTCAGCTTCGCCGTTATCGTCGTTTTCGCCGGACTCCGAGCCGGCTACACGATGCTCTCGTACCTCGTCGCCGACACGTGGCGCGCGCTGAACCCGTGGCGGACCGTCGTCTCGGCGGTCCCGAACGGCTTCGTCGCCTACCCCGAGCGATTCGGCCGCTGGCCGGCGGTAGCGGGGATTCTCGCGCTCGTCTGGGTCGAGACCGCGACCGCCGTCACGACCCGGCCGTCGGTCCTCGCGACCGCGCTCGTGGTCTACTCGGTCGTCACCCTCGTCGGCGCGGTCGTCGTCGGCGCGGACGCGTGGTTCGACAAGGTAGACCCCGTCTCTGTCTTCCTGCACTTCTACGGCCGGGTCGCGCCGGTTCGCCTCGACGGCGACGGCCTCTCGTTCCGCCTGCCGGGGATGCGACTCGTCACCGACGACGACCTGACGGACCTCGGCGACGTGGCCGTCGCGGTCGTCCTCGTCTGGGAACTCACCTTCAGCGGCTTCGTCACGACCGAGCAGGGCGCGGCGGCCGTCCGGTCGCTGGTGGGCGTCGGCCTCCCGCCGCTTCTCGTCTACGGACTGCTCTACCTCGGCGGCTTCGGGGTCTTCCTCGGCCTCTACGTCCTCGCGGCGCGGGTGACCGCCAGCCGCATCGACACCTTCGAGACGCCGCTCGACCTCGCGGTCAAATTCGCACCCCCGCTTCTCGTCATCGCCGCCGGCTACCACCTCGCGCACTACTTCGGCTTCTTCGTCTCGCTGTCGCCGATGCTCGTCCACGCGCTGTCGTCGCCGCTGTCGTCGCCGGCGAACCCGGTCGTGCTCACGCTCCCCGCGTGGTTCGGCGGTCTGAACGTCGGGTTCGTCCTCCTCGGCCACCTGCTCGCGGTGTGGGTGGCGCACTCGCAGGCCTACCGGACCTTCCCCAGCAGACTGCAGGCCGTCCGGAGTCAGTTCCCCTTCGTCGCGGTGATGATTCTCTACACGATTCTCAGCCTGTGGCTCATCTCGCTGCCGACCGCGTCCCCGCCGTTCCTCTGATTAACAACTAAGCGGAGTCAATTTGTGAATTTACAATATCAAACCCCCCGTTTCTAACAGGTGGATTATTAATCCGTCACCGGCTACTGCCGAGTATGAGCGAACACGACGGACGCGACCCCGACCCCGGTACCGGTGACGAGGCGGACGCGTCCACGGACCCGCAGGAGGGCGACGAATGCGGGTGCGGCGACGCCTGTGAGGTCGAGTCCGCGTCTGCGTCGGGAGCGACCGGCGAGACGGGGACCGGCGACCCCACCGGTGAGTCCACCGGTTCGGCCCGCGCGGAGTTCGGCGTCCCCGATATGGACTGCGCCTCCTGTGCGAGCAAGGTCGAAACGAGCGTCCGGAAACTCGACGGCGTCGGCGACATCGACCCGCGGGTGACGACCGGAAGGCTCGTCGTCGACTACGACCCCGACCGGACCACGCCGGACGACATCCGGAGAAACATCGAGGGCGCGGGCTACGCCGTCGAAGGCGGCCCCTCGACGCGCGAGGTGTCGCTTTCCGTCCCGGACATGGACTGCGCCTCCTGCGCCGGGAAGGTCGAGAACGCGCTCCGGGACGCGCCGGGCGTGCTCTCCTACGAGACGCGCCCGACGGCCGGAACCGCGGTCGTCACGCTCGCGGCCGACGCGGACCTCGATTCGGTCGTCTCGGCCGTCGAATCCGCCGGGTACGAGGTCACCGGGACCGACGGCGACGACGGCGACAACGGTCACGGCCACTCTCACGGCGGTTCCGACGCGGACCGCGAGAGCGTCTGGCGCAGTACGCGCGCGGTCAAAACGTGGGTGAGCGGCGGCTTCCTCGCGGCGGGCATCGCCGCCGAGTACCTGCTCGGGCTGGAACTCGTCGTCGCGAGCGTCCTCGGCGTCTCGTTCACGGTCGCGGAGGTGCTCTACCTCCTCGGGGCCGCGGTCGGCGGGCAGGCCATCCTCCGCAACGGCTACTACTCGGCGAAGAACCGCAGTCTCGACATCGACTTCCTGATGTCGACGGCGATTCTCAGCGCCGTGGCCGCGAGCCTCATCTCCGGGCCGACGAGCCTCTACTTCGAGGCGGCGACGCTCGCGTTCCTCTTCAGCGTCTCCGAACTCCTCGAACGCTACTCGATGGACCGCACGCGCGACTCCCTCCGCGAGCTGATGGACCTCTCTCCCGACGAGGCGACGGTCCTCCGCGACGGCGTGGAGACGGTCGTTCCCGTCGAGGAACTCGAACTCGACGACGTGGTCGCCGTCAAGCCCGGCGAGAAGATTCCCGTCGACGGCACGGTCGTCGCGGGCGACAGCGCGGTCAATCAGGCCCCCATCACCGGCGAGTCCGTCCCGGTCGACAAGGCCGAGGGCGACGAGGTGTTCGCGGGCACCGTCAACGAGGCGGGCTACCTCGAAGTCCGCGTCGAGTCCGCCGCGGGCGACGACACCCTCTCGCGCATCGTCTCGATGGTCGAGGACGCCCAGTCCAACAAGACCGAACGCGAGCAGTTCGTCGAGCGCTTCTCGTCGTACTACACGCCCGTCATGGTCGTCGTCGCGGTCGCGGTCGCGGCGATACCGCCCATCGCGTTCGGCCTCGACTGGGTGACGTGGTTCGTCTACGGCATCACGATGCTCGTGCTCGCCTGCCCCTGCGCCTTCGTCATCTCGACGCCCGTCTCGGTCGTCTCGGGCATCACGTCGGCCGCGAAGAACGGCGTGCTCATCAAGGGCGGCACGCACCTCGAAGCGATGGGGTCGGTCGAGGCCGTCGCCGTGGACAAGACGGGCACGCTGACCAAGGGCGAACTCACCGTCACCGACGTGGTCCCGCTCAACGGCAACTCCGAAGAGGACGTGCTCCGGTGCGCCCGCGGCCTCGAATCCCGGAGCGAACACCCCATCGGCGAGGCCATCGTCTCCCACGCCGAGGGGACGGGCGTCGCCGGCCGCGAGGTCGACGACTTCGAGAGCGTCACCGGCAAGGGCGTCCGCGCCGACCTCGACGGGGTCCCGCACTTCGCCGGCAAGCCCGGCTTCTTCGAGGAGCTCGGCTTCGACCTCGAACACGTCCACGTCACCGGCCCCGGCGAGGAGCTTTCCGAGGACGTCCGACAGCTCTGTGACCGCCACGGCTGTCTCAACCTCGTCGAGGACACGATTCCGCGCCTCCAGTCGGAGGGCAAGACGGTCGTCGTCGTCGGGACCGAAGACGACCTCGAAGGCCTCGTCGCCGTCGCCGACGAGGTTCGCCCCGACGCCCGCGAGACGGTCGCGAAGCTCCGCGAGGCCGGCCTCTCGGTCGTCATGCTCACCGGCGACAACGAGGGGACCGCCCGCGCCATCGCCGAGCAGGTCGGCGTCGACGACTTCCGCGCGGGCCTCCTCCCGGAGGACAAGGTCGCGGCCGTCGAGGGCCTGCTCGACGAGTACGGCTCGGTCGCCATGGTCGGCGACGGCATCAACGACGCCCCCGCGCTCGCCACGGCCACCGTCGGCGTCGCCATGGGCGCGGCCGGCACCGACACCGCCCTCGAAACGGCCGACATCGCCCTCATGGCCGACGACCTCTCGAAGCTCCCGTACCTCTACGAACTCTCCCACCGGGCGAACAACGTCATCCGGCAGAACATCTGGGCGTCGCTCGCCATCAAGGCCGTCCTCGCGGTCGGCGTCCCCTTCGGTTACGTCTCGGTCGCGCTCGCGGTGCTCGCGGGCGACGCCGGGATGACCATGGGCGTGACGGGCAACGCGATGCGACTCGCCCGGATTCGCCCGGACGAGTGAGGCTCGCGGGGCTCGTCGCTCTCCATTCCCCGATTTTCGCTCTCTCGTCGCCCGATTCGCGTATCCGTGCCACTTAGTGGCGTGACACCATCAACGCGTCCGCAGTTCTTGCCACATGAGAATCGGCTGGCTCGGTTTTCCCGACGCCGCGCGTCAGAGATTGGCATGGAAGACGACGAGCGGACGCCACGCCGAGACGCGAGCGAGCGAGCGACGCGCGGTCGAGACGCCAATAGTGATGCCGACCATACCGTCGACACTGCTGACGCCGGCGAGTGCGCCCGCACCCGGAGACGGTTCATCTGGCTCACCGGGACCGCCGCGATGGCGGGGTTGGCGGGCTGTTCGGGCGGCGGTGGCGGCGCGACCGAGACGACGACCGCGACCACGACGCAGTCGTCGGGTTCGACCGGGGGCGTCCCCGAGGCGTACGCGACCGCCACGTCGCTCGACGGCACCCAGCGCAACCCCGACAGCCTCTCGTCGCAGGAGGCCGTCTCGTATCAAGAGGAGCCGAGCGAGGGCAGGCAGTGTTCGACCTGCCGGTACTACATCGAGGACAAAAACGGGGACGGCGCGGGCGCGTGCGCCATCGTCGCGGGCGAGATTTTGCCCGAGGGCTACTGCGTCTCCTACGTCGAGTACGAGGAGTGAATTGACATGGCTCTTTGATTTTTGAGAGCCATTCAAATTAGATGTGTGTTAGAATTATACTGTTCTATATGTTAATATAACTACATCTGTTTAGACTGTGCCTTTTAGTTAGTAATAGTCTGAGTCGCTATCTAACGCTGTACTAACCAATCTGTGGAGATTTCGAATAAAAAGTGGTCCGGAGTAACATTTTAATTGAGCGGTACATCTCCGTTTGTATGGAGTCTTTCCAAGGTATTGGTGATTGGTGGGTTCCTGGCTCCCCGAAGAAAATCAGTGGGGAAGTTAGCTTTTCTCCTGTTGAGGGTGTCACATTAGACCTAAACGGGAAATTGCCCGTTGAGGACGAGGTATCTCAGAGCGTTTCCCGTCAGAGTCTATCAAAGAGTTACCCTATTTTGTATGGCGACCTTGGTCGTGATGGTCCTGTTACTATACATCGTGCCACTATATCTTCTGCTAGCTTTGGCGGTAGCGAATCTGAGTCCTATTCTGCTAACCGAATGTTTGTCGGTGATCACATCTCTGATAGTGAATCTTTTGTTAGACTCAACCTTCATGTGGATGAGATCCCGGATTGGACTGGTGATTCAACTATTAGGCCAATAATTGATAAAAAATCTATAGAAGAATCAACTATTAGGCCAATAATTGATAAAAAATCTATAGAAGAATCAACTATTATAGACGATATTGAAGCAGTATACGCTTCTACTGAATCGAAAGAATATACTGCAGAATTCGAAGAACTACAAGTCAAATTTTCGAACAGTAGTCGCATCTCATCAAAAATTAATTCGGTAGAGATGGAAACAGTAGGTGTTCTCCAGATAGGCTCGGGGAGTAAACTACCTCTCCGAACATTTTTTGAATATGGAAACCACGCTCTGGCGTTTCTATCTTTTGCTGTCGGAACCCGGATCTATCCAGATAAAGCCAAGTTATATACTGATATAGATGAACAGCCGATTAATATCTATTACTCTATCCTCGACCACGGCACAGTTAGATCTCCATCAAAGTCTGAGTATCTATTCCGGCCAGCTGATGTAGACTTTGAGACAGCACTTCGAAGCTGGGTAGATAACCGCGAAACCGCTCCTGAAGTACATGATAATTATAGTCTGCTACTTAACCGTTCTAATCTTCCTCCTCGGCTTCGGTTCCTAATTATTGTGATTGCCCTTGAGGCGTACTATGACACAGAATATCAGAGCGAGACGCACATCCCAGAAGAAGAGTTCAACGATCTAAAATCTGAAATTCTCCAATTACTACCTGATGATAACAACTTACAAAATCAGATGTACGGGTTGCTTGAGAATGTTGCCAATACTCCATCGATCAAATCTAAGTTGACTATTCTCATGGAGTCTGAACAAAACCTAATTGAAGTGTTCTTTAATATCTCCGACTTAGCGTCAGAAGCTCGAAACCAGCGGAACTCCGTTGCACATGGAACCTCAGCCGCCACTCCCAAAGAGTTCTATGCCCTCTCAAAAAAACTTCAATTAGTTTTAGAGGCTATCTTGGCTAGAAGAATTGGAGTCGAAGAAGATGTATTGCTAAGTATGTTAGCATCACGGCATAAAATTGGATGAATACTGGGATATAACTAGATTATTTTAGGACTCCTCGTCCGTCGGCCCGACGGCGCTCTGAATCCGACAGCGGATGGACTCTTCGACGCCGTCGCGCTCGACCGGAACCACCCACTTCTCGCCGCAGCCGAGGACGGTCACCATCTCGCCGTCCTGTCGGTGTTTCACCGAGACGAACACCTCGCCGCGCTCGGGGTCGTAGTCCACGAGCTCGACGAGCACGTCCTCGCCGGCGATGAGGAGGTTCTTCGCGCCGTCCAACTCGGTGACGTACGACTCGGTGTGCCCGGTCGGGTCGGTGACGAACAGTTCGACCACCGGCACGTCCTCGCCGTCGGGGTAGCTCGCCTCGACTTCGATTGCCCCGTCTTCGAGCCGGATACCGTGTATCTCGACCAGCGACGCCGCGACGCCGAAGCTGTCAGCGACCTGCTGACGGAGGTCCCCCAACGGGATTCGAACCGACTCTCGAATCGTTCCCATGCCCGCCCCTACGAACGGGGGGTGTATGAGCGTGTCCGCTAGTCGTCGCCCCAGAGGGCGTCGGCGAGGCGCGACCCCGACGGGACGGCCTCGCGGAAGGCCGCCGAGTCGAACGCGAGCGGCCCGTTGAGGGACAGAAAGCCGAGTTCGCCCTCGGGCGCGCGGTCGAGGTTGGTCAGAAAGGCCACTTTGCGGGCGGCCTCGACGCCCTCGACGGTCGCGTCGGGGTCGACCGACTCGTACAGGGCGGCGTGTTCGCGGACGTGCTCGACGCAGCGTTTCGTCGGCGCGAACAGTAACAGCGCGTGGACGCCCGGCCCCTCGCGGCCGAGTTTCGTCCGGATGGCGTGTTCGTCGTCCTTGTAGAAGTAGCGCTCCATGCGGCGGTACTGGCGGAGTATCTCGTTCGCGCCGGTGGCGTGGCGGACGGCGGCGTCGGCCTTGAGTTCGATGAGGTAGTCCACCGGTTCGGGCGTCCGCACCCTGACGTACACGTCGGCGACGCCGCGGTTCCCGTAGTGGTCGTACGGCTCTTCGAGGTGAATCTCCACGTCGTCGAAGGCCGCCCGGAAGTGCTCGACCACCCGCGTCGCCAACTCGTCCTCGCGCATCTGTCGGTCGAGTCGAGGCGACGGTCGGGGAAATGTCCCGCGGTTCGGCCGGCGGCGACCCGGTGCATCGGAAAACACATACCGCCGGCGTTCGGTTGGGAAACCGACACATGTCCCTGCCGACTCGCAGACAGGTCCTCCACGCCGGCGGCGCGTCTCTCGTCGCCGCGCTCGCCGGCTGTTCCGGCGAGGGGTCCAGTTATAGTTCGGACGTGCCGTCCGGTCCCTCCCCGGACGAACTCGTCACCGACTACGACCAGCTCCAACTCCGCAACCACGCCGAGAGCGCGATTTTCCGGAACGCCGCCCGCGACGACGAGGACGCGGAGTCGTCGTACTTCGGCGACTTCCTCGTCAGCACCGACGAGGAACTCGCTGACGTCGAGTTCGCGGCCGAACCCGACGGCGTCGACGAGGCCCGCGCGTTCATCGACCAGACGGACTTCGACGAACAGACGCTCGTCATCACCCAGCACCGGACGGACGCCTGTCACCGCGTGAAACTGCTGTACGTCACGCACCCGCCGGACAGCGTCGTCCATCTCGACTTCTGTCGCTCGCTGCGCGCCGCGTCGGTCGAGTGCTCCGTGGACGACCGCCACGTCGTCGCCTCGCTGGTGCGACTGCCCTACTCCTCGGAAGGCGAGTCGAGTTGGGGACGCGGCGGCGGAAGCCATTGTCGCCTCCCGCCGTCGCTCCGAACCGAGACGGAGGACGCCTGAGATGCCCCGAACGCGACGCGACGTGCTCGCCTCGCTCGCCGGGGTCGGCGTCGCCGGACTCGCGGGCTGTACCGCGCTCGATTCGAGCGGGTCCGACTCCGATAGTCCGACGCTCGACCCGGCGACGCTCCGGGAGGTCATGGAACTCGGGTCGCCGGCGTTTCCGGCCCGCGTCCCGGCCCCGATTTCCGAGTCGTTCCTCGAACGGGGCCGCGCTCGCGCCCGCGAACTCCTCGATTCCGTCCCCGAGACGATGTCTCCCGAGGAGGTGCCGAACGAGGCGGTCCGGGAAATCTACGCCGAGGCGTACGCGGACGCCGCCGGAGACCTCGGCCCCTCGGATGCCGACGAGTCGCCCTTCGAGGCGCTTCGGGGACTGCGCTACGTTCGCGGGGCCGCGGCGATGGCGAAGGGGACCTACGACGCCGCCGTCGGCGACCTCACCGAGTCGGACGTGCGTGACGAGGCCGAGGAGGTCCGCGCCGACATCGAGTCGTTCCGGCTCGGCACGCGCTACCTCGGCGACGAACCCGACCGGGCGCTCGTCGTGTACGAGGCCGTCGAGAACCTCGTCGCGGCCGCGGTCCGGTATCTCGACAACGCCGGCGAGTACGGCCGCTACGCCGACAGCGCCCCGCGAGTCGGTGAACTCCTCGACGCAGTGGAGTCGGCACGGGCGTCGCTCGACGGCGCGCGCCACGTCCGCGACCGCTACTTGGCGTCGATTGCCGACCCGATAGAGTTCACCGACGCGTTCGAGTCGACCGCGTCCTCGCTCGCCGGAATCACCGAGGACCGCCGGGCCGAGTACCCCCAGGAGGGGTTCGAATCCGTCGTCGCGGCCGAGGGGTTCGACACCGAGAAACTCGAATCCATGCCGGCCAAAGACCTGCTGGTGGAGACGTTCGTCGAAGTCGAACGCGGGCTTCAGGACGCCCGTGAGGGCCTCCGAAGCGGGCGGTTCGCCACCGCCCTCGTGGGTGTCCACACCGCCGAGACGCACCGCCGCGCGTTCGAGGAGGCCGTCACGGCGGTCAAGCGAGGCCGGTACGACTCCGTCGAGTCCGCGGCCGCGGTCAGGGACGCGAAACTCGGCGCGCTCGAAGCCCTCGAAGCCGCCCGCTCGGACGGGTCGAACCCGCACCTGACGCGTCGCGCGCTGGTCGATATCGCCTACCAGATCGGCCGCGGAGACGGCTACTTCCGCGACGACTACTACGAGGACGGCGACCCTCGGGCCGCGCGAAACGCGCTCGCGCAGTACGCGACCACCGAGTTCGCCGCGCGCGAGACGCCGGGTGCGAGCGCGTGGGTGCTCGGGACGCTCGCGGCCGAGCGCGGCGGCGTCGACCGCTGACGAGTCGATTCTGTCCGTCCCGGCACGTTCACGACCGTCGCCGGCGCGTCCGTGCGCCCGCCCCGCCCGGCCGGGGAAATTACGTGTCGGCGGGCGTACCACTCTCTCACGATGTCTGCCGAACCATTCGTCGTCGGCGGCGGCGACGCCGCCGGACTCTCCGCCGCGAGCAAGTTCGCCCGCGCCGACACCGACCGCGACGTCGTCGTCTTCGAGAGGGGCCGGTGGGTCTCCTACGCCCACTGCGGCACGCCCTACTTCGTCAAAGGCGAGGTCGAGAAGCTCACCGACATGCTCTCGCTGTCGCCCGAGGCGGCCGCCGAGCGCGGCATCGACCTCCGGCGCGAACACGAGGTCGTCGCCGTCGACACCGACGAGCGAGTCGTCACTGTCGAGGGTCCCGATGGGACGTTCGACCAGCCCTACGGCGACCTCCTCGTCGCCACCGGCGCGCGGGCGCTCCGCGACCCGATAGACGGCATCGACCTCGACGGCGCGTTCACGCTCCACGGACTGGACGACGCGGCGGCGATTCGGTCGTTCCTCACCGACCCGGACGAGGCCTCGGTGGCCGACCTCGGCGGCGGCGGGTTCGTCGACGAGGCGCGGGCGGCCCGCTTCGGCGCGATGGAACCGCCCGAGTCGGTCGCCATCGTCGGCGGCGGGTTCGTCGGCGTCGAGATGGCGGAGGCGTTCACCGCCCACGGCCTCGACGTACATCTGTTCCAGCGGTCCGGCCACGTCCTCAAGTCGTTCGGTGACGCCGTGGGCGAGCGGGTCGAAGAACATCTCGAAGCCCACGGCGTCACGCTCCACCTCGGCGCGTCGGTCGAGCGACTCCGCGGCGACGACGCGGACCGGGTCGAGGCCGTCGTCTGCGAGGGCGACGAACTCGCGGTCGACGCCGCGATGGTCGGCATCGGCCTCCGCCCCAACGCGGACCTCGTCGCCGACGCGGTCGACCTCGGCGAGACGGGCGCTATCGCGGTCGACGACTACGGGCGGACGAGCGCGGAGCGCGTCTACGCCGCGGGCGACTGCGCCGAAATCGACCACGTCGTCACCGGCGAGCCGACGTGGAACACGCTCGGCCTGCCCGCGAACCGCGCCGGGCGCGCCATCGGGCAGACCGTCGCCGGCGACCCCGAACCCATCGGGACCGTCGCCGACACCTCGGTCGTGAAGGCGTTCGACCTCGAATGCGGTCGTGCCGGCGTGACGGACCCCGACGAGGCCCGCGACGCCGGCTTCGACCCCGTCTCGGAGACCATCACCGCCGGCTCGCGGTCGGGCTACTACCCCGGCTCCGCCGAGACGACCGTCACGCTCGTCGCCGACCGCGACACCGGCCGACTGCTCGGCGGGACCATCGTCGGGGCCGACCGCGCCGCCGTCAGAATCGACACCGTGGCGACCGCGCTCGCGGCCGAGTTGACCGTCGCCGAGGTGGAGCGCCTCGACCTCGGCTACGCGCCGCCCTTCAGCCCCGTCTGGGACCCGATTCTGACCGCGGCGAAGGTCCTCCGGGGCTCGCTGTAGGCCGCGGCGGTTCGAAATTCGAACCGAACAGAACGACTATTATCGACTGTGTGGTAACGATACGCTCACGTGCTGGATATTCCTCCAACTGAACGCGGGCGTATCGAAACCGAGCCGGCAGAGCCGGCGGAGCCGCCGAGTCGGGCGCGGCCGCGTCGGCGACCGCCGAGCGGAGCGTGGTGTCGGTGAACGGCCGGGTCGCCGCCGGGCTGTTCGTGCTTCTGGGGCTCCTCTGGGGCAGTTCGTTCGTCGCCATCGAAATCGGTCTCGCGTACTTCCCGCCGCTGCAGTTCGCGGGGCTTCGGTTCTTTCTCGCGGGGCTCATCGTCCTCGGCTACGCCGCCGTCTCGACCGACTACTGGCGGCCGCACGGCCGGACCGACTGGACGCTCGTCGGCGTCTCCGGCGGCCTCCTCATCGGCGCGCACCACGCGTTTCTCTACCTCGGACAGGAGCACGTCCCCGGCGCGGTGGCGGCCATCGTCATCAGCCTCGGGCCGGTCCTGACCGCGCTGTTCGCGACCGGCATCCTCGGCGACCGCATCACGCCGCTCGGGGTCCTCGGCTTCGGCTTCGGCTTCATCGGCGTCGGTCTCGTCGCCCGACCGGACCCGAGCGCGCTCCTCTCCAGCGACGTGGTCGGCGTCGCGACCGTCCTCGTCGCCTCGGCGTGCTTCGCCCTCGGTGCCGTCCTGACGCGGCCCTTCTCCTCGGACATCCCGGCGCGGACGCTTCAGGCGTGGGCGATGCTGTTCGGGGCCGCGCTCCTGTCGGTCGCGGGCGTCGCCACCGGCGAGTCGCTCGCCGCCGTCGAGTGGTCCGGCGTCGCCGTCGGCTCCCTGCTCTATCTCGCCGTCGTCAGCGGCGCGGGCGCGTTCCTCATCTACTTCGAACTGCTCGGCCGCTTCGGCCCGACGCAGATAAACCTCATCGGCTACCTCGAACCCGTCTCCGCGACGCTCCTCAGTTGGGCGTTCCTCGGCCAGCTCATCGACTCCGTGACCGCGCTCGGCTTCGTCTCCATCTTCGCCGGCTTCGCGCTCATCAAGCGCCGGGCGCTCGGCGAGTCGCTCGCGAAAGCGCTCGGCGAGGCGGCAGACTGACGGCGAGGGCGCTCGCCTCGCTCCGGCCCGCCTTGACCGACTCTCTGCCCCCGCGAGCCGACGATTCGACGGTTGGACGAACATTCGACGATTGACCGAGTATTCGAGCGTTGGACGCGAATCCGTTTATCCGCCCTTCGCGACGCCTCGACACGATGCGAATCCCGCTTCCGAAACACACCCTCGTCGCGCTGGCGCTCGTCGGCGCGCTCCTGACGACCGTCGTCGCGGCGGGGCTGGTATCGCCCACGCTCCTCCCCGGAACCGACACGCAGACGCCGGCCGCCGGCGACCACGCCGCGGCCCAGTCGAGCGACGCGCCGACGCCGAACCCCGACTTCACGCCCGCGGTCCAGTCGAACGGCGACGGCGACGGTGACGAGGAACACGAAGAGGGCGGCGAGGAACACGAGGAATACGGCGGTGACGAAGAACACGAGGACCGCGACGACGAAGAACACGAAGTCGAACACGAGGGCGATGACGACTGACGTCGTCTCGCGGGCGCGCTCGGCGCTCGGCGAATCCACGGTGACGTTCGACTGCTGCGATACGGCGTTTCTGGTCCGCGCGGTTGGCCGGGGCGCGCCCGCGGCGGCCCGTCGCGCCCGCGACACCGCCTTCGACCTCGAACGAGTGCTCGACGCCTTCGACTCCCGGAGCGCCGTCTCACGGCTCAACCGGACCGGCCGAGTCGACGACGCGACCGTCGCGGCGGTCGTCCGTCGCGGCCTCGACTACCGCGAGCGGACCGACGGCGCTTTCGATATCGGTGCCGGCGCGACCGAGGCCCGAGTCAAGGAGTACATCGCCGGCGAGTCCTCTGCGCGCCCCGGCGGTGACGTCCCCGAGGAGTCGGCGCGGGTCTCCGTCGACGGCACGACCGTCGAGGTCGACGGTCGACTCGACCTCAACGGGCTCGCCAAGGGGTTCATCGTGGACCGAGCCGCCGCGGAACTCGACGGCTTCGCCCGGACCGGCTTCGTCGACGGCGGCGGCGACATCAGCGCCCCGACCGGTCCCGTCGCCGTCGAGAGTCCGTTCGGCGGCGACCGCCCGCTCCGCGTCCTCGACACCTCGTGGAACGTCGCAACCTCGTCGGGTCACCGGCGAGGCCGCGACGGCGTCGACCACATCTACGACCCGCGGGGCGGGCGGGTCGGGGCGCGGCACGACCTCGTCACGGTCGTCGCCCGGCGCGACTGCACCGAGGCCGACGCGCTGGCGACGACGCTCGCGGCCCTGCCGCTCGCGGACGCGCTCTCGCTCGCCGAGGACTGGTCGGGGCTCGAAGCGTTCGTCGTTCACGACGGCGCGTTCCACGCGACGACGGGGTTCTCAGACCATGTCGCGTAGGAAGCGGACGGACCGACTCGTCGCGCTCGCGGCGGTGTTCGTCCTCGTCGCGTCGATGGCGGCGGTCTGGGCCGTCGCCGACGCCCGGGCCGACCTCGAATCGCCGACCGTCGCGGACGACCCGGCCGCCGCAGTCGCGGATCGACAGGTCGCCGCAGTCGCAGACCGACAGGCTCCCGCGGACTACGACGGCGACGGCCTCGCCGACGACGCCGACGCGTGCCCGACGCGCGCCGAGACGCAGAACGGTTTTCGGGACGGTGACGGCTGTCCCGACGCGGTCGCGACGACGAGGGCCTCCTGATGGCGCTCGTCTGGTATCTCGACCGGGCGCTGGCGCTCGTCGCCTACCCGGCGTTGTACCTCGCCGTCCTGACCGGAATCCTGTACAACGCGGAGGCGTTCGGCCCGCTCCGGGACGCCGCGAGGCGAATCCACGTCGAAGTGTCCGTGTTCGCGATGATGCTCGTGCTCGCTCACGGCGTCGTCGGCGTCGCCGACGTGTGGACCGTTCTCGACGGTGCCGCGCCGGTCCCCGACTACGGCCTGCCGTACCTGCTCGCGGGGTCGGCCGTCGGCGTCGGCGCGCTCGTCGTGCTCGTCGTCGCGGTCCTCGGGTTTCTCGACCCGCGGCGGTTCGCCCGCCCGTGGTCGCCCCGCGTCGTCCACGCGTTCGCCTACGCCGGGTTCGGCTTCGCGACGCTCCACGCCGCCGCGGTCGGGACCGACCTCGCGGGCTTCGTCGTCCCCGGACTGGTCGCGCTGGTCGGCTTCCTCGCGTACGTGCTGGCGCTCAGAGCCCTCAGCCACGAGGCGGCGCGAGTGACCGCACGAGAGTCCTAGGAGGCGAGGGCGGTTCTGGACCGCGTCTCGCTCTCAGTAGGCGTCCCACAGCCCGAGCAGTCGGTCGACCACGCCGTCGGTGAAGCTCCGCCGGTGGACCACGTACAGGTAGCGGACGCGGTCGGGGTCTCGAACCGCGTAGTAGACGCGCTGGCCGTCGCGCCGGCGGCTGACGAGATCGGCGTCGTCCAGCTTCGACAGGTGCCACGATATCGTCGAGGCGGACCGTTCGAGGCGGTCGCTCAGTTCTGACGTGGTGAGCGGGCCGTCGGCGAGGAGGTGCGCGATGATGCGCCGGGAGTACTGCCGGCGCAGGGCGTTCATCCGGCGTTGGTCCTCGTCGTCGAACTCGTCGGCGGGGTAGTAGCGGGTGAACTTCCCGTCGTCGGACACCTCGACGAGGCCGGCGTCAGCGAGCTCTCGAAGGTGATACTGGAGCGTTCCCTGCGCGAAATCGAGCCGGTCCAACAGCCCGCGGAAGTGGACTCCCGGCTGGTCGGAAACCGCGGCGTAGATGTCCCGCCGGGAGTCGAGTTCGAACTCGTCCATGCGTCAGTCCCGCGAGAGCGCGGCGAAGAAGCCGGCAAGTCCGACGAGAATGAGCGCCGCTGACCCGTGTTCGAGGAGTTCGACGGTCGCCGCGGTCGCCAAGCCCCAGTCGAGGAGGTAGTATTCGAGAAATACGGCGAGTCCGTACAACGAGAACATCGCGTAGGACGCCGAGACGATGGCCATCCGCGCGTCGCGCTCCCGCCGCCACGCGAGCAGGCTGAGCACCGCGAGCGTGGTTCCGAGGAGGAGGATTCCGAGACTCGTCGCCTGTTCGACCTGTTGTGCGAGGGTGGCCATGATGGTGTCCCGCGGGCGACTGCCCGGCGTTGTCGGGTCGACGGACCGTTCGGACAAAGCCGTTTTCGTACACCAATCGAATCGTCGTCGCGCGGAACAACGGGCACGAGTAGTCGAGCGAGTGAACACTCACTCATCATGCCCGCCGACTCCGTGCCGCCCTCGCTCGGTCCGGCACTTGTCTGCCGAAACGGCCGTTAGTGGATGCACGGATGTCTTCCGAAGGGTCGTGGTACCTTGACCCTCGGAAGGGTTATCCGTCGCCCACCCATCGGTTTGTTCGTAATGGCACACGGCAAAGTTGATTTCTTCAACGACACTGGCGGCTACGGTTTCATCTCTACTGACGACGGCGACCTCGACGACGACGAAGACGTGTTCTTCCACATGGAAGACGTCGGCGGCGACGACCTCACGGAAGGCACTGAAGTCGAGTTCGACATCGAGTCCTCGCCCAAGGGCCCCCGCGCGGCGAACGTCGTCCGGCAGTAATACCGAGACACGACTGCTGTTTATAGCGGCAGACGATACCTCGACTTTTCAGACGATTACACGCCGAGCAGGCGCTCTCTGTACACGCTACCCGTAGGGATAGCCGCTGCCCTCCTCGGGGTAATACCGCCGCCTACCCGTTCACCACCGAGAGCGGCGGCGTTCGCCGGCGAATCCGCCGCTGGCACTGGATAATAAAATAAGAGAGAGAAATAACAGCCCTTATTATCTATTGGGGAGTTTCTAATAACATGCGAACGAAAACCCGACGCAGGTTCCTCGCGACAGTCGCCGGAAGCGCCGCCGTCGGCCTCGCGGGTTGTCTCGGCGGTGATGACTCGTCCGATTCGACCGACTCGTCCGCCGAATCGGAGACGGCGGCGACGGCTTCGTTCTTCGTCTTCGGCGACGTGGCGCGACGCGTGGCCGGCGAGGCCGCGTCAGTCGACACGCTCGTCCCCATCGGTCAACACGGTCACGGCTGGGAGCCCGGTCCGGACGTGCAGGGCCGGGTGCTCGAATCCGACCTGTTCGTCCACGGGATGCCCGGTTTTCAGCCGTGGGCCGACGACATCCGCGCCTCGCTCGAAGCCGACGGGTCGGGCGTCGCCGAAGTCGATGCCTCTGCCGACGTGGAACTCCACGCAATCGGCGCTGACGGCCACGTCCACGACGACGAGTCCCACGACGAGACGGCGCATCACGACGAGGAGACGCACGCCGACGAGACGGAACACGCGGAAGAGACCGAACACGCCGACGAGACGCACCACGAGGAGACCGAGCACCACGACGACGAGCACACAGAGGAGTCGGAGACCCACGACCACGGCGAACTCGACCCGCACTTCTGGCTGGACCCCACGCGGGTCGTCACCGCGACCGAGACGCTCCGCGACGCCTTCCAGTCGGTCGATTCCGCGAACGCCGACGCTTACGCCGCGAACGCCGAGTCCTACCGCGAGACGCTCTCGGACCTCGACGCGGCGTTCGAGGACGGCCTCGCGGACCGCGAGCGCGACGTGGTTCTCATCGCCGGCCACGACGCCTACGGCTATCTGGCCGACCGCTACGACCTCGAAATCGTCGCGCTCACCGGTATCTCCCCCGACGAGGAACCGTCGCCGCGGGACATCGAGCGGGCGCAGGCGACCATCGAGGAACACGACATCCGACACGTCCTCGCCGACCCGCTGGAGTCCGACCGCGCCGCGCGGCAACTCGTCTCCGAGACGGACGCCGAGGACGTGCTCCCGCTCACGCCGCTCCCGGGCGTCACGACTGAGTGGGAGGAGCGCGACTGGGGCTACGTGGACATCATGCGCGAGGTGAACCTCCCGTCGCTCCGGACCGCCCTCGGCGCGCAATGACGGCCGTCTCGCTGTCCGACGTGGCCTTCTCGTACGGCGACGTGCCCGTCGTCGACGGGATTTCGCTCGACGTGCCCGAAGGGGAGTTCCTCGGACTCGTCGGCCCGAACGGGTCGGGAAAGAGCACGCTCCTGACGCTGATGCTCGGTCTCCGGCGACCGACCCGCGGCGAGGTGCGACTGTTCGACCGGCCAGCCCACGACTTCGCCGACGGCGAGCGCGTCGCCTACGTCGCACAGGACGTGACGAAGACCGCCCGCGACATGCCCGTCACCGTCCGCGAGGTCGTTCGGATGGGTCGCTACCCGCGGAACCTGTTCAGCCGCTTCTCCGCAGACGACCGCGAGGCGGTCGCCGCGGCGCTCGACCGAGTCGGCATCGCGGACCTCGCCGACCGCCGGGTCGGGGCGCTCTCCGGCGGCCAGCGCCAGCGGGTCTTCGTCGCTCGCGCGCTCGCGGCCGAAGCCGACCTGCTCGCGCTCGACGAACCGACGGTCGCCCTCGACGCCGAGTCCCGCGAGGCGTTCTACGACCTTCTCGGCGACCTGAACGACGGGGGGATGACGGTCGTCCTCGTCGAACACGACATCGGGGTCGTCACGGCCCGCGCGTCCCGAATCGCCTGTCTCAACAAGCGGCTGTACTTCCACGGCTCTCCCGACGACTTCGCCGACAGCGACGCGCTCGCCGCGGCCTACGGCGCGAATCAGCGCGTGCTGGACCACGACCACCAGCACGGCCGCCACGCGGGGTCTCACGGGCGCGCCCGCGACGAACCGGAGGACGCGTCGTGACCGGACCCGTCGCGCTCGCGGCGACCGACCTCCTCGCGGTCGGTTTCTCCGCGGCCGACTCCCTCGCGCCGCTCCTCGTGGTCGACGCGTTCACGGGGGTTTTCGACTGGTTCCTGACGGCGGTCGTCGGCGGCGCGTTCTCGTGGCTCGCCGGCGTCACCGGCCTCGACTTCCTCGGCTACCCCTACATGCAGCGGGCGTACCTCTCGGTGCTCTGCATCGGCGTCGTCGGCCCGCTCGTCGGGTCGTTCCTCGTCTACCGCGACCTCTCGATGGTCGGCGACACGCTCGCCCACACCGCCTTCGCCGGGGTCGCGCTCGCGCTCTTCCTCGACGCGACGCTCGGCCTCGCGGTCCCGCCGCTCCTCGGCGCGCTCGTCGTCGCGGTCGTCGCGGCGCTCGTCGTGCAGGCGCTCATCGAGTACACCGACGCCCGGAGCGACGCCGCGCTGGCGATGGTCCTGACCGGCGGCTTCGCCCTCGGGAGCGTGCTTATCTCGCTGACCGGCGGCGGCATCTCGGTGGGAATCAACCAGTACCTGTTCGGCTCGCTGGCGACCGTCTCGCGGGCCGACGTGGGTCTCCTCGTCTCGATGGGGCTCGTCGTCGTCGGCTCGGTCGCGGTCGCCTACCGGCCGCTCGTGTACGTCACGTTCGACGAGACGGCCGCCCGCGCGTCGCGGCTCCACGTCCGCGCCGTCAACACCCTCCTGTCGGTCCTCACCGCCTTCGTCGTCGTCAGCGCGATGCGAATCATGGGCGTCATCCTCGTCGCGGCGCTGCTCGTCGTCCCGGTCGTCACCGCCTCCCGACTCGGCCGGAGTTTCAAGCAATCGCTCCTCTACGGCGTCCTCGCGGGCGAACTCGCCGGTATCGTCGGAGTCACCGTGGCGTATCTCTACGGGCTCGCCGCCGGCGGGTCCATCGTCCTCGTCGCGCTCGCGGGCTTCGCCGTCGTCGCCGCCGGCCGCCGACTGGCCTGACTCCCGCGTTTCGACCCGCTCCCTCCCCCTCGCGTCGGCTACAGCCGTCTCGCGGCGGTCGGCGACAGGGGCCGGATAGGAGGGTTTCCACCGGGCCGACCGCCGCTGGGTCCGTCGGTCGCCGCGGTGTGGTATCTATCCTGCAATATCCGAATCAAATCCGTAAATTTCGGGCGTTTCGAACCGAATAGCGGCAATGTGGGATTATCCACATTGATACCTTCTGCGAATACTTATCACTTTACTCCCACACGTTTTCGTATGGAAATCGAGCGAAATGAACGGGAGTCCGCGGCCGGAGACGGGGACGTCTCCCGACAGCACGACGCGTATTCAGGCGGTGCCGCAGCGGCGGCGACCGACGAAGTTCTCGACGACGTGGACGACGTGGACGACGCGACCGACGAAATCGGCACGGCCGTCGCCGAACTCTCCCGCGCCTCCGAGAGCGTGGCCGTCAGCGCACAGGAGATAAGCGACCTCGCGGGCGACCAGTCGACCAACATGCAGGAGGTCGCCGGCGAGGTGTCGAACCTGAGCGCCAGCGTCGAGCAGATAGCCTCCAGCGCCGACCAGACGAAGGCGATGAGCGACCAGGCGCGCGACCTCGCCGCCGAGGGTCGAAGCTCCGCCGACAACGCCGCGGACGCGATGGAGACCGTCGACGACGTGACCACCGACGTGTACGACGAAATCACCGACCTCCGCGCGAAGGTCGACCAGATAGACAGCGTCGTCGAGGTGATAAACGACATCGCCGACCAGACGAACCTGCTCGCGCTCAACGCTTCCATCGAGGCCGCCCGCGCCGGGGAGGCGGGGGCCGGCTTCGCCGTCGTCGCCGACGAGGTCAAGAGCCTCGCCGAGCAGTCCCGCGACAGCGTCTCCGAAATCGAGGCGGTCGTCGGCGACATCCAGGAGACGACCGAGACGACCGTCGGCAACATCGAGGAGGCCAACGAGGAGGTCAACGACGGCATCTCGGAGGTCGACGCGGCCGTCTCCGCGCTCCGGAACATCGACGCCGCGGTCGGCGAGGCCGCCGCCGGCGCGGAGGAGGTCGCCCGCGCGACAGACCAGCAGGCCGCGAGCACCGAGGAGGTGGCGAGCCTCGTCGACGAGACCGCTCGGGGCGCGGAGGAGGTCGCCGGCGAAATCGACCAGGTCGCCGCGGCCACCGAAGAGCAGACGGCGAACATCTCGGAGGTCGCGCTCCTCGTCGACCACATCGACGACGAGGTCGACGACCTCGAAGACGAACTCGACGCGGCGGAAGACGGGCTCTCCGCCCGGGGCGCGTAGATGTCGCTCACCGACGCGCCCGACGGCGCGCCCGCGGAGCCGACGCAGGTGCTCGAATTCGAACTCGGCGAGGAGCGGTACTGCGTCGACCTCGACGCAGTCACCGAAATCATCGACCGCAAGTCCGCGCGCTCGCTGCCGGACACGCCGCCGCACGTCGTCGGCGCGATGGACTACCGGGGCGCGACGACGATGCTCGTCGACACGGCCTCGCTCCTCGGCGTGGGCTCGAACCCCGACGCCTCCCGCGTCGTCGTCTTCGACGCCGCCGACGAGGAGGCGACCGTGTTCGGCTGGCTGGTCGACGAGGTCGACCGCGTGACGGAAATCGACCCCGAGACCGTCGACGACGCGCCGTTCGGCGACGAACTCACCCGCGGCGTCGTCAGGAGCGACGACGGCCTCGTCGTCTGGGTCGAGCCGCCGTCGGGCGAGTAGACCGACTGCACCGTACTTTCTTGGGCGCTCCCGCGAACCAGTCTGACGATGGGAACCCGCCGCGACGCCGTCGATAGCTTCGATTCCTTCCGGCAGTTCGTCGGACTCGAACGCGACGTGCTCGTCCTCTCGGTTGCGATGTTCGCGTTCAGCCTCTCGTTCCAGATGACCGGGCGGTACGTCCCGGAGTACCTCCGGGTGCTCGGGGCCGGCGCGACCGTCGTCGGCCTCTACGGGAGCGTCGGCAACCTCATCGGAGCCTTGTACCCGTATCCGGGCGGCGCGCTCTCCGACCGACTCGGGTCGCGCCTCTCGCTCACGCTGTTCGGCACCGTCTCCTCGGCGGGCTTTCTGTTCTGGTTCGTCGCCCCGCAGGTCCCCGAGGTGACGCTCGCGGGCGTCTCGCTCGAACCGTGGCTCTGGATTTTCGTCGGCCTCTTTCTCACGCAGGCGTGGAAGTCGTTCGGCCTCGGCGCGACGTTCGCCATCGTCAAGCAGAGCGTCCCGCCGGAGCGGCTGGCGATGGGCTTCGCGAGCACCGAGATTTTCCGCCGCGTCGGCTTCCTCCTCGGGCCGCTCATCGCGGCCGCGCTGTTGGCGGCGACGGCGACGTTCGTCGAGGGCTTCCGGTACGTCCTCGTCGTCGCCGCGGCGTTCGGTATCGTCGCCACCGTGGCCCAGCACGTCCTCTACGACGCGCGAGAGGACTCGCTGGGCAAGTCGTTCGAGGGGCTTGCACAGCTCCGCGACGACCTCCGGTCGCTACCGGAGACCCTCCGCCCGCTCCTCGTCGCGGATACGCTCGTCCGGTTCGCCAACGGGATGGTGTACGTCTTTTTCGTCATCGTCGTCACGGAGTTCCTCGCCGTCGGCTTCACCGGGTTCGGGGTCTCGCTCCGGCCGGACGCCTTCTTCGGCGTCCTCCTCGGCGTCGAGATGGTCGTCGCGCTCCTGACGAAGCTCCCCGTCTCGAAGCTCGCCGAGCGGACCGGACTCAAACCGGTCGTCGGCCTCGGGTTCGCGGTGTACGCCGTCTTCCCGGTCCTTCTCATCTTCGCGCCGGCGGACCAGTGGGTCGTCGTCGCCCTGTTTGCCTTCTCCGGGCTCCGGTTCGCCGGTCTCCCCGCGCATAAGGCGCTCATCGTCGGCCCGGCGGAGCGCGACGCCGGCGGGCGGGTGACGGGCGCGTACTACCTCCTGCGGAACACCATCGTCATCCCGAGCGCGGCGCTCGGCGGCTGGCTCTACGCGAGAGACCCGACGCTCGCGTTCTCGGTCGCGTCGCTCGTCGGAACCGTCGGCGTGGCCTACTTCGCCCTGCGCGGGAAGGAGTTCGAGGCGTACGCCGGCGGGGCCTGACGCTCGGTTCGGGCATCGGTTCGGTGTCGGGTCGGTCGTCGCTTCGGCGGTCCGTTCGGGTGTTCGTTCGGCGGCCTGCCGGGTAATCGCCCCCGAGGTCGGCTCGGACGAGTCGGCTACCCGCCCCGCCGACTGCTCGTCGCCCGCGGCGTCTCGACCCACGACGCCTCGTTGAGTGAACTGAATCTCCCAATCTCCGGAGTGGGGTGGGCTTCGACGCGATTTTGCGGCACATTACGAGTCGAACCCCGCCGAGACGAGGGGGTCGTCGGCCCCGCTTTGACCACGCAAAGATTCAACTTGAATAACATACATCTTTGTTCATGGACATCGGAATACTCGGCGCTGGCCGACTCGGTGGGACGTTGGCCCAACTCCTCGTGGAGGCGGGCCACGAGGTGGCGATAGCCAACGACAGCGGGGTCGAGTCGATGGCAGACCTCTCGGAGACGCTCGGCCCGCAACTGCGCGCGGTGGAACCGAAGCGAGCGATTCGGTTCGGCGACGTGGTCTTCCTCGCGATTCCGTTCCGAGAGCGCGACTCGCTGCCCGACGCGGACCAGTTCGCGGAGAAGATTGTCGTCGACGCGATGAACCCCTACACGGAGAACTTCCACGTCATCGACCTCGGCGACGACACCTCCTCGGAGCTCGTCGCGGCCCAACTCCCGGACGCGAAACTGGTCAAGTCGTTCAACACCATCCACTGGGAGACGTTACGCGACCTCGGACACCCGGACCTCCCCGAATCGGAGCGTCTCGCGGTGTTCCTCGCCGGCGACGACTCGGACGCCAAGGCGCGCGTCGCCGGCCTCATCCGCGATATCGGCTTCGGCCCCGTCGACGTCGGCGGTCTCGTTCCGGGCGGCGAACTACTGGAACCGGGGTCGGCCCTCTACAAACGCGAAATCACGGTCGAGGAGGCGCGGGAAACCGTCCGAACGCTTCGTGCTCGACAGGGCTGACCGTCGCCTCCGCGAAACTATCACGATTTTTGGTTGTGTATGGTGGCCACCAGATTGCTCTCGCGGATGTACCACTCCCGTATCCGTTCGATTTCGTGACGTTCACGAATTACAACTGTTCACAAATAGCATGGATTTAAGGGGCACCGTCGCACACAGACGCCTGTTAAGCACCCATGATGGTACAGACGAACGACTGGAGGGATTCGCGCGTGACGTACGACGATGCGACCGGGTCGTACCGCGTCGACCGCGATACTTCCGAACTCCTAAGCACGAATATTGTACTGAGTATTGCGGCAATCGAGGGCGTCCGACCGACGCAACTCCCACCGCTCGCACAGACCATCGACCCCGACGCGCTCGAAGCGGTGTTCGACTGTTCTAACGACGCGCTCCTCTCGTTTTCGTACGCGGGCTACCGCGTGACGCTCGACGCCCTCGGTTCTATCGAAGTGGTCCCCATCGGCGACATCCAGCCCCTTCAGTGAGGCGACGCGCCGCGTAACCGCCGACCACTTACCGCTCACTCACCCCGGCGAGCGGCAGCGCAGTCCCGCGGTTCGATGCGCCGGCACTGCGGTCCCCCCGCGCCCGCAGTAGGTGTCGCCTGACCGCCCGTTCGTGACAGTAGGCGAAACATACCAAAACGTCCCGTCACCGTCTCACACGGTATGTTCGGAACGAGTGGAATCAGAGGTCCGGTTGGCCGAACCGTGACCGCCGAACTCGCCCTTCGAATCGGCCGCGCGGTCGGCTGCGACGCCTGTACCGTCGTCGTCGGACAGGACGCTCGACTCAGCGGCGACGTGCTCGCGGACGCCGTGAGCGCCGGCGTCCGCGAGTGCGGGGCGAACGTGGTCCGACTCGGCGTCGCCTCGACACCCACGGTCGCCCGCGCGGTCGGTTGGGCCGGCGCGGACGCCGGCATCGGCATCACCGCGTCTCACAACCCCGCCTCGGACAACGGCCTGAAGCTCTGGACGCCGAGCGGCCGCGCCTTCGACAAGGCCCAGACGCGCGACATCGTCCACCGGCTCAACCGCGACGAGGTGTCGCTCGCCGCGTGGGACGAACACGGCGAAGAGCGCGAGTGGCCCGACGCGGCGGACCGCCACGTGAGCCACCTCGTCTCGTCGTTCGACGACCTCGACGGCGTCTCCGTCGCGTTCGACCTCGGCAACGGCACGGGCCGGGTCTCGGTCGACGCGCTCTACGAACTCGGCGCGACGGTCAACACCATCGACGGCCAGCGGGACGGCCGGTTCCCCGCCCGCAAGAGCGAGCCGAACGCCGAGACGCTCACGGCGCTCCGCCGGACCGTCCCCGCGCTCGACGCGGACGTGGGGCTCGCCCACGACGGCGACGCCGACCGACTCGTCGCGGTAGACGAGACCGGTGCGTACGTCCCCGGCGACGCGCTCCTCGCGCTGTTCGCGCGGGACGCCGTCTCCCCGGGCGACGCCGTCGCCGTCCCCGTCGACACGAGCCTCCTCGTGCAGGACGTGGTCGAGGCCGCCGGCGGGCGCGTCACCTACACGCCGGTCGGCGACGTCCACGTCGCCGAGGCGGTCGCCGAGGCGGGCTACGTCTTCGGCGGCGAGCCCTCCGGCGCGTGGATTTGGCCCGACGAGACGCTCGCGCCCGACGGCCACTACGCGGCGCTCACGCTCGCCGACCTCGTTGCCCGCGGCGCGCCGCTGTCCGAACAGGTCGCCGACCTCGGCGGGGCGGGCTACGCCACCCGCCGCGCGAGCCTCTCGTTCGACGACAAACACCAGGCGATGGACCGCATCGCCCGCGACATCCACGCGACGTACGACGACGTCGACACCATCGACGGCATCCGCGTCGACACCGACGACGGCTGGTTCCTCGTCCGCGCCAGCGGGACCGAACCGCTGGTCCGCATCACCGCGGAGGCCCGCGACGAGGGCGACGCCGACCGCCTGTTCGAGGACGTCCGCTCGCTCGTCGAGGGGGCACGCGTCGTCGCCTGACTCACCGCCGTTTGTCGTCTCCCTCGCGCTCGCGGTGCCGCCGCTTTCGGTCGGTTCGAAAACAACGGACGCTCGGGTCGCTCAGAAGGAGTCGTCGGGGACGCGGACACCGTCGACGTACACCGACACGGCGTCCGTCGACTGGAAGTTGGTGACGTCGCCCGCGAACTGGTAGCGCCGCGAGCCGTCGCTGACGGTCCCCTCGGCCGCGGGACCGACCGTCCCGGTCGTGCTGAGCGCGCCGTTCGGCTGGAGTGGTGAGATGGACCCGCTGACCGTCACTTCGAACGAAGAGACGGAGCCGGTGCCGGCGACGACGAGTGTGTGTCCGTCGGCGTCGACCGACTCGTCGACCTGTTCCGTCGCCGAGCCGACCCCAGAGAACCCCGCGATCGCACCGGCGGCCGATACCGACCCGCACAGCGCGAGGTACTTGCGTCTACCGACGTCGTCGTCAGTCGCCGTTTCTGGGTCCTGCCCGGTGGACCGTTCTCTTACCATGTCTCAGGGGTTGCGGATTATGCCCATAAATGTTGCGATAATTACATTAGTTGGAATACATGAATGTCTATCGATGATATTATTGCCGTTGTTACTGTTCGCATCACCGACGTGTTCTCGCGGTTCGGACAACGTACAAAAACGCCCGAAAGCGTCGACTTATTCTCGAATTAATCCGATTCTTATTCTCGAATTAATCTCCGATTCTCGGTGCTGGAATGCACATATTGGATGTGACATTTTCCACGATAACCGAGTGTAATGAGTTCTGATATATCTCTCCGGGATGTGCGTCGAATCCGTGCCGTCCGCGGCCCGCACGTCGGCTCACACCTCGAAATTTCGCCGGGTGAGACGGGCGAGGGCGGCGTCGAGCGTCACCCCGTCGCGTGGCGTGTCGTCGGTGGTCTCCGGTGGGACAAGCGACGGGGCGCCGACGACCACGGTCGCCGCCGGTCCAGCACCGACGCGGTCGCTGGGTCGACGCAGCTGCGGAAGGAGGAGGGACCGAACGAGACCGCGGGGACCGATGCGGCCACCAGCGACGAGCAGTTCTCGTCTTCGGTTTCTTCCGGGGCGAGCGTCCCACTCTCGCCCGCGGGCGTTCGAACGGACGGTTCGTCTCTCTGCGGGGACGACGGCGTGTTATCCGAGGAACCCGACGCGTCGGTCTTCCCAGTCTCGGCGCTCGACGATGGACTCACGTCCCTTCTCGGACATCTCGTAGAAGTTCGTCCGACGGTCGTGTTGTCCCTTGTTGACGTACCCCTGTTCGACGAGGGCGTCGAGGTTCGGGTAGAGGCGACCGTGGTTCACCTCCCCGACGTCTTTGCTGATCATCTCTTTAATCTCCTGCCCGGACGGGCGCTCTGCGCCGGCGATCACGTACAGCAGGTCGCGCTGGAAGCCAGTCAGTTCGAACATGTAGTCTCGAATCTAAGTATCGCCGTCATCGGGTATTGTTAGCCACCTCTATACTGGACAATTGGGTTCCTTACCGCCGTTGTCGCGAGTTTGCTCACGTTTCGGCCCGAGGGTTTTTCTCGAAACCGTTGAGATATGTAATCATCTCTGAGACCGAGATAACCCCCTCCCGCTGACGGTCTGCGCCCCGGTAACAATCGCGTGAAGATGAGCTTAATATCCGGTAGCGACCGACTCGGTGCCTCCCGGAAACGTCACGATAACAAAGGTCGGGTGTGGTGTAGTACGACCCAACCGGGTAGGGTCCCTCTTCACACCGCGTGCGGGACCACCCCCGCACACGACGATGACAACGCTATCAAAAGACGAGCTATTCCGAATCCTCAGTAACTCCCGGCGGAGGCAGATTCTCTACTTCCTCCATCGGGCGGGCGAGGCGATCTCGCTGAAGGAACTCGCGGCGATGGTCGCCGCACGGGAGAACGGAACGGCGGTCGAAGACGTGACCGACGAAGAGCGACAGCGCGTGTACATCTCGCTGTACCAGACGCATCTCCCGAAACTGGAGAGCGCCGGGTTGGTCGATTACGACGACGAAGAGCGGTCCGTCGAGCTCGTTTCGAACGTCGCAAAGCGGGGGTTCTTCTGGATGCAATCCGAGACGAACGAGCCGTGGAGCCGGTATTACGCGCTCCTCGGCGCGCTCAGTTGGGCGCTCATTCTCGGCCTGTGGGCGGGCCTCCCCGGGTTCGCGCTCGTCTCGTGGAGCGCCGTCGCGGTGTTCGTCTCCGCGGCGCTCCTCGTGTTGGTGTTCGCGCAGTACCGCTCCGAGCGGCGGGCGGGGACATCGGCCGACGCCTTCGAAGCGCTCGTGGAATAACCGCGGAATAATTCGTCTCCTCGCGGCCGTCGCAAACACCCGCTCCGAAGCGCTCGCGTATTCTCAACGGATGCTACTGCTGAATCGACGTATCCGTGAACCTAACTACCAACTGTGTTTTATATATTTCTCAGAACCGAGATAAATGAGAGTGAAAACGGCGTCCCTCGCGGCTCTCTGGTAGGATTCTCTTACTGTCGGAACTATTGAAAGTCTGAGTTAGTATAGATTGTTACAGTCACTTTACTCGCAGATTTTGCAACCCTAACAGTCGGAGAAATCAGAGTGTGGGATTGTCAGACAAGTATATATCCTCGCTTAACCTATTAGCTCACTGACCCTCTGTATCTGGGGCGCGCTTGGTGGGGCGCATCCAAAGGTTGTGGTCTGTGCAAACGCCTCGTGGTCTTCCCTCTCGACCGACCACGTGACACGGTAGCACCCGACCACACAGTGGGGGAGGAAGGAACAATGGTTACCGATTCACTACAAGCCGATACCGGCGTTGTCGACCAGACGACGAATGAACAGCCCGCGGAGACGACTGGTGGGTCTCACGCGCTCGCAGAACAGCAACAACAACCCGAAATCGAAGCGCTCTCGAAGGACGTCGTCTTCGAGATTCTGAAGAACCAACGCCGGCGCGACGCGCTCCGGTACCTCAAGGAGAACGACGGCGAGGCGAAGCTCGGCGACATGGCCGAGTTCATCGCCGCGAAGGAAAACGGCATCGAGATCAAGGCGCTGTCGTCGAGTCAACGAAAGCGCGTGTACATCGGTCTGTACCAGTGTCACCTGCCGAAGATGGACTCGGCGGGCATCGTCGACTTCGAGAAGAACCGCGGTGACATCACGCTTCTCGACACCGCGAAACAGCTCGACCAGTACCTCGACGGCGACATCGTCAGCACCGAGGACGACGAGCAGTCGGCGTCGCTCGCCGCGTCGCCGAAGCGGAACCTCGCTATCGCCGCCGGCGTGGCCGCGACCGTCTCCGCCGGACTGCTCGGCGTCCCCGGACTCGAACAGGTCCCGGCCGCCGGCTGGGCCGTGTTGAGCACCGCGACGCTCATGGCCATCACCGCGATGGAGTCGTACAAGAACCGCCTCGACCTCTGAGTCGGTCGGTTCTCACGCGTCCGCGACGATACCGATTTCCAACGACTGCACCCGGATTTTACTTCGCTCCGCTTTCGAACAGCCGCGGCATTCGGTCCCTCCCTTCTTTCCGCCCGCCGACATCTGCTCTCCTCGACTCCTCCACCGAGGTCAACTCTCCTCGACTCCTCCACCGAGGTCCGTTCTCACCCCGCGGTGTGGTTCGCAGTCCGTGCGACCGACGCGGCGGCTCGCCGCGCCGCGACACTGTCGGGGGAGCGCCCCCAGATTAGGCGCGTCCGAACCGTCTACTCCGCCGATTTCGGACTGCGGTCTCCGCTTGCAACAGTCTCACACGCGACCCTAACGCGAGACCGGTTCGGGGAACGCGCTGTATAACAATCCCCGTCGCCCTCCCTGTTTCCTTCATGACTTACATACCGTCACGGTCACGTTCCGAACGCCTGTCGCTCGCGGGAGGGCGCGAATGAACGACCGCATCACCGAGGCGGTCGTCCTCGCGGGCGGAGAGGGGCGACGGCTTCGCCCGCTCACCACCTTCCAACCGAAGCCGATGCTCCCGGTCGCCAACCGGCCGGTCGTCGAGTACGTCCTCGACGCGCTGTTCGAGTCGGGCATCGAGCGCGCGGTCGTCGTCGTCGGCCACCGCGCCGACCGCATCCAGTCGCACCTCTCTGCGACGTACCCCGACGCGAACATCGAGTTCGTCCACCAGGACGCCCGACTCGGAAGCGGGCACGCGCTCCTCCTCGCCGAGGAACTCGTCTCCGGCCCGTTCGTCGTCTGCAACGGCGACAACGTCATCGACGCCGACATCGTCACGACAGTGCTCGAACGCTTCTCGACGACCGACTCGGTGGCGACCGTCGCGGTCGCCGAGTCGGACACGCCCGAGGAGTACGGCGTCGTCGTCGAGGACAACGGCCGCATCGCCGACATCGACGAACACGCCGTCGACAGCGAGGGCTACCTCGTCAACGCGGGCGTCTACGTCTTCGACGACGCGGTGTTCGAGGCGCTCCGGCTCACCCCGCCGCACGACGGCGAGACGCGGCTTCCCGACGTGATTCACTACCTCGACGGGAACGTCACGTCCGTCCTCGTCAACGGCGGCTGGCTCGACCCCTCGCACCCGTGGGGACTCCTCTCCGTGACGGAGACGCTCCTCGCGCGCAGGCACGGCTCGGCCGTCGCCGGTTCGGCACGAATCCACGAGCGCGCGGTCGTCGGCGACCACGTGGTCGTCGGCGACGACTGCGACGTGGGACCGGGCGCGGTCATCAGCGCCGGCTCGTGCCTCCAGAACAACGTCTCGGTCGGCGCGAACAGCGTCATCGAGCGCTCCATCCTCTCGACCGACGCGCGGGTCGGCGCGGGCGTCGTCCTCCGGGACTCCGTCGTCGGCCCCGGCGCGACCGTCGGCGACGGCGTCGTCTCACCCGGCGGCCGGGCGGACGTCATCCTCGAAGGCCGGCTGTACACCGACCGCCGCCTCGGGAGCATCATCGGCGACCGCGCCGAGGTGGGCGCGAACGTGACGCTCACGGCGGGCAGTCGCGTCGGCGCTGAGGCTGTCGTCGGGGCCGGCACGGTCTTACACGGCGACGTCCGCGAGCGCGTGGAGGTGACTCACTGATGTGCGGAATCACCGCCTGCATCGGCGCGGACAACTCGGTCGATTCGCTCGTCGACGGGCTCCAGCGGTTGGAGTACCGCGGCTACGACTCGGCCGGCATCGCCGTGAAAAACGGCTCGGGCATCTCGCTGACGAAGCGCGTCGGCGAGGTCTCCGAACTCGTCGCGGCCGTCGAGCAGAACCCCATCGCCGGCGACTACGGCATCGGCCACACCCGCTGGGCGACCCACGGCGGCGTCACCGACGGCAACGCCCACCCCCACACCGACGAGTCGGGCCGTATCGCCGTCGTCCACAACGGCATCATCTCGAACTTCCAGTCGCTCCGGAGCGACCTCGAAGCCCGCGGGCACGTCTTCAGTAGCGAGACCGACACCGAGGTCGTCCCGCACCTCATCGAGGAGAACCTCCGCGACGGCGCGACCCCCGAGGAGGCGTTCCGCGCCGCGGTCGGCAGTCTCTCGGGGAGTTACGCCATCGCGGCCATCATCGGCGACGAGGAGGCCATCTTCGCCACCCGCTCGGGGTCGCCGCTGGTCCTCGGCGTCGGCGACGGCGAGTACTACCTCGCCAGCGACGTGCCCGCGTTCATCCAGCACACGGCGCGCGTCGTCTACCTCCACGACGGCGACTTCGTCGTCACTCGCTCGGACGGCTACGACATCACCGACTCGGCCGGCCGCGCGGTCGACCGCCCCGTCGAACACGTCGAGTGGGACCCCGAGACGGCGACGAAGGGCGGCTACGAGCACTACATGTACAAGGAGATTCACGAACAGCCCGGCGCGCTCCGGCGGACCACCCAGAGCCGGCTGAACACCCACGCCGGCGGCGTCGAATTAGAGGAGTTCCCGCCGGAGTCGTTCGCCGACGTGAAGCAGGTCCACCTCCTCGCCATGGGCACCTCGCACCACGCCGGGATGTACGCGGCGTCGTTGCTCAACTCCCGGGGCATCCCCGCCTACGCGTTCATGGCCGGCGAGTACTCGGTCATCAAGCCGCCGGTGACGCCGGACACGCTCGTCGTCGCGGTCAGCCAGTCGGGCGAGACCGCAGACACCCTCGACGCGGTGCGCCGCGCCCGCGCCGCCGGCGCGCGGACCCTCGCGGTCACGAACGTCGTCGGCTCGTCGATAACCCGCGAGTGCGACGACGAACTGCTCATCCGCGCCGGCCCGGAAATCGGCGTCGCGGCCACCAAGACGTTCTCGTCGCAGGTGACGGCGCTGACGCTCCTCACCGAGCGCCTCGTCGAGGACGTGACCGGCGCGAAGTCGCCCGAAGCGCGCGACCTGATGGAGGCGCTGTCGCGGCTCCCGGGCGACGTACAGGAGGTGCTCGACACCTCGATGGCCCGCGAAATCGCCATCGAGTACGAGGGCAGCGACGCGTACTTCTTCATCGGCCGCGGGGTCGCCCACCCCGTCGCCCTCGAAGGCGCGCTGAAGTTCAAGGAGATATCCTACGAGCACGCCGAGGGCTTCGCCGCCTCGGAGCTCAAACACGGCCCGCTGGCGCTCGTCACGCCGCTGTCGCCGGTGTTCGCCATCTTCACCGGCCACGAAGACGAGGCGACGCTGAGCAACGTCAAAGAGGTACAGGCCCGCGGCGCGCCGGTCATCGCCATCACGAGCGACCGCTCGGGCGAGGTGACCGAGTTCGCCGACCACGTGCTCAGAATCCCGGACACCCACCCCGACATCGCCGGCGTCCTCGCCAACGTCCAGCTCCAGCTCGTCGCGTACCACGCGGCGGACCTGCTCGAACGACCCATCGACAAGCCGCGCAACCTCGCCAAGTGCGTCACCGTCGAGTGAGCGTCGGCGAGCGGTGCGGCGGGTGCCGCCGCGCACCCGCGTTTCACTCCCATTAATCCGCCGCCGACGTCCGATTTCGGCGGCCCCTCAGTTATTCTCAGGTGTTCGAGACCGTCCGGAGATAAGCGGAGATTATCTCGACTGTAGGCACCGATTACATATTACCCGCCCGCGTCAGGTAACACGCGATGACCAGACGCGACCTCGTGGACGACGTTCTTTCGGCCTCGGACGAGCCCCCCGGACCGCTGACTGACGAGAGCGACGCCGCCGCGACGGACGAGACCGACATCCCCCCGGAGTCGTCCGACGACGACCTCCTCGACGCGCTCGGAGACGACGTCTCCCGGGGCGTGCTGTTGGCGTGCAATCGCGCGCCGATGACCGCGGAGGAACTCGCCGAGAGCTGCGAGGTCTCCGAATCGACCATCTACCGTCGGCTCGAAACGCTTTCGGGCCTCGGGCTGGTCGAGCGGACCCAGCGGGTCGACGCGCCGAGCAAGACGTGCTACGAGACGGTCGTCGACGGCCTCTCGATTCACCTCGGCGACAGCCTCCGCGTCGAGGCGGGACCGAGCAACTACGTCGTCGACGCGATGCGCACGCTTCTGACCGCCATCGACGTCCAACAGCTCGCGTACGACCGCGAGCAAAACAGCGTGGACGTTCGGTTCCGACTGGCCCCGCATCTGCTGGACTCGCTCGTGGAACTGTACGTCAGAGACACGAGTTCGCGCGAGAAGTAGTCGGCCGGCCGCGATACGGGTTGTTCGACCGTCGTCCGCTCACCGCCACGACCCGTCGACTTCGCCGAGGACGAGCGCGAGCGCGTCCTTCGCTCGGCCGACCGCGATGAGTTCGCGGGCGGCCGCGGCGGTGAGCGGGCCGATGGACTGCGAGGACGCGAGTCCGTCGACGATGTTGGGTACTTCGGTCGTGAACCACGAGTCAACGTCCGTGCCGGGTCCGTCGCCGACTTCCGCGGACGACCGAGATCGGGGCGCGTCGGAAATCATACTGAATGTACACGCTCGCGGGGGATAGTTAGGAATCTGTGCGCCCCGGTAACGGCCTCGTAACCCGCCGGGAGTCACTCGGCTTCGCGTACTCTCTCATTGAGTCTCTCATGCCACATTATTGCAAAGAATCATAACCTGTTGTAGCGTTCCTTGGACCGGTAATGTCTCTCAGCGAACTCATCTCCGGCGTCGCCGCCGCGGAGCGAACTCTGACGGTGTTCAATCCGGCCCCCGGCGTCGCCGAGCGACTCGCCGAGCATTTTTCGGACCGAAACGTCTCGGTGGAGTCCGCGAGTTCCGACGAGGGCCCCTCGAACTACGCCGTGCTGGGGACCGGCGACAAATTCCACACGGCCGTCTCGGTCGACGACCTCCTCAGGCCCCCCGAGAACGTCGAACCGGGCTTCGAACGCGACTCGTACGCGCCGATTCTCGACCATCTCGACGAGACGCTGTTTACCTCGTACGACCGTCAGCAGATGCTCAACGCCACCCGCGAAATCGAGGACCGCGCGTGGCGCGTCGGCGCGGGCGAACTTCACTCTGGCTTCCAGTCGGGCGGCAACCTCCGCCCGCAACTCGACACGTACCGCCGTCTCGGCGGCCGCGACGACCTCTCGGTCCACGCGTACATCTACCCGAACGGCGAGGTCCCGCAGGCGGACCAGTTCCAACTCCACCTCGCGCGCACCGACGAGATTCGGAACTCCTGGTTCGTCGCCTACGACGGCAACGGCGTCGGCGACTACAAGTGCGCGCTCGTCGCCGAGGAGACCGAACCGGGGTTCGGCTTCACCGGCTTCTGGACGTACGACCCCTCGACGGTCGACTACATCGTCAACCACCTCGTCTCGTCGTACTCGATTATCGAATCCGACGGCTCCGGCGACGGCGCTGACGGCCGTCGGCAGATGACCGCTCGACCGAACCCCCGGCGCTGACTCGACCGCGCCGGTTCGCGCCCCGTTCGCAGAATCAATTCGGAGAACTGGGCGCGAATACTTAGGGCCGCCCGCCCGGAACCGGGCGGTATGGTTGACGGAATCCTCCTCGACGCCTCGCACCTGAAAGGCAAGGTCAAGGGCGGTCGCGCCGGGGCCGAAATCGCCGGGATGAGCTACATCGGCTACGAACTCGCGGTCACGGAACGGAGTATCCACGTCTACGGCGACCACTGTAACGCCGACATCCAAGACGAGGAGTTCCGCTATCTCGTCGTCCCCCTCGACTCGGTCCGGGGCATCGAACTGAAGGACCTCTCGGACCGGGGCCGCTGTCTACAGATTCACGGGCCGGACGACGGAGTGACGCTCTTCTCGGAGAACCAGACGAGCCTCTCGAAGAACCTCAAGCGCGTGTTCCTCCTCCTCTCGCGTCTGCTCGCCTGAGCCGACCGGCGCTCCGGTCGAACCGGTCAGCCGGTCAGCCTGTCGGTCCGAAGCCGAATCAGGTAACGTTTCGAAAGCAGGTGTACTAACCGAACCGCTAAAGAGGGCCGGACCCGATGTGTGGGTATGGCCACGGATATGAACCTCGACGACGCCCCCTGTCCCATCATCGACTCGCTGAAGCAGATCGGGTCGCAGTGGCGTCTCATCGTCCTCCACGACCTCCAAGACGGTGAAAAGCGGTTCAACGAGCTGAAGCGCTCGACCGGCGCGAGTTCGCGGACGCTCTCTCGCGTCCTCGACGACCTGCAGGAACACGGCTTCGTCGACCGCCGGATGGAGGAGGACGCGCCGGTCGCGACGTACTACTCGCTGACCGACAAGGGCGTCTCGCTGTGTCCGGTGTTCGACGAGATACAGGAGTGGGCGACCGAGTGGCTCGACGCCGAACGCGAGGAGGAGTCGGCCGAAGCCGAGACGGTTCAGTCGACGGTCTGAACGGCGCTCAGCGCCGCGCTACGCTTCGAGCGGGTCGCCGCCCGCCGTCGCGACGATTTCCGCGTGGACGTCCGCGACGGTGACCGCGTCGAGTTCGTCGAGCATCGCCTGAATCGCCGGTTCGAGCAGTTCGCCGAGCACCGGCTGGATGTGTTCGCCGATAGTGCACTCGTCGTTCGGTTCGTTCGTGTGGAAACAGAACGGCTCGGCGTCTTCCACCGCCTCGTAGATGTCGCGAAGCGTGATGGCGTCCGGCTCGCGCGCCAGCGTGAAGCCGCCGGTCGGGCCGCGCTTGGAATCGACGAGGTCCGCCTCGCGGAGCGAACACAGGAGCTGACGGATGACCACCGGGTTCGTGTTGACGCTCCACGCGAGACGGTCGGAAGACAGCCGCTCGTCGCTCCGCACCGCCAAGTTAGTCAGCACGTGCGTCGCGACGACGAATCGGCTGCTGTTCGACATATACGTTCTTTGGTGCTACGGGCATTTTAGATTTCACGGTGCTGCGCTGATTTCGCCGGATTCGCCGCGGAACTGCCGTTTTTCAACCCCCAGTCCGGAACGGGGGTCCGATGTTCGAATCGGCCGGCAAGAATCGACCGGATGCGGCTCCGAACGGTCGAAAAGTAGACTCGTGAGCGAGAACGGTCCGGACGAGTTGCCCACGCCACGGTCGACTTACTCCTCGTTTCGCTCCGCCCGCGGCTTCGCGCGGCCTCCCCGTTTTTCCTCGCCCGCTCGCGTTCCGACTCCGCGTTCGTTTCTCTCCGTCTCGCCCGCTTCGGTCTCGGTCGCCCGCACGAGCGCGATGACCACGTTGTCGGCGACCTCCGCGGCGAACCTGCGTTCGTCGGTCCGCCACTGTCGCGGCTCTCCGACGTGTTCGTGACAGACGACGCCGACGACCTCGCCGCCCGACCTGACCGTCGCGTCGAGCATCGACGCGATGCCCTTCTGTTCGAGGTAGCCGTCCCGAAGCTCCGCGGTCGCGGGGTCGGTCTGAACGTCGTCGACGCCGAGCGACCGGTTCGCCGCCAGCGCCCCGAAGTACGACGGGTAGTTCGAGGCGGTCAGCGTCGTTCCGCGGTCGTGTCCGCCCGACGCCCGGTCGTACTGGTCGACACAGCGGAGCGTCTCGGCGTCGTCGAACAGCCAGACGCTCGCCCGCTCGACGTTCAGCACCGTCGCCATCGTCTCGGTGATTCGCGGCAGCGCCTCCTCGAACGAGCCCCCGATGACCGCCTCGTCGGTCGCGAGGTCGATGAGCGCCCGCTGTTGGCGCTCGCGTCGCTCCCGCTCGCGGTGCGCCTCGGTCACGTCGCGGAAGACGGCGACGACGCCCTCGACCGTCCCGTCGTCGGTCCTGATGGGCGACATGCTGTCTTCGATGTAGCGCTCGTCGCCGTCGCTCGTCGCGAGCTTCGTTCCCGCGGCGACTTCGACCGCCCCGCCCGCCGCGGCGACGCGCCGCATCGGGTCGACGGGCTCGCCGGTCTCGCCATCGGCGAGCGAGAGCACGTCCGACAGCGGTTCGCCGACGGCGTCGTCGGCGTCGTAGCCGGTTATCTCCTCGGCGGTCCGGTTCAGTTGGACGACCGTCCCGTCGGCGTCGGTGGCGACGACGCCCTCGGCGATGGAGTCGAGGGTGACGCGGAGGTACGCCTCGCGCTCTCGGAGTCGCCGTTCCGCGCGCCGGTGGTCCGTGATGCGGACGAGCGTCTGCCGGAGGACGCCGTACTGCGCCGTCGGGTCGCCGCCCTTCTGGAGATAGCTGTCGGCGCCGAGGTTCAGCGCCTCGATGGCGACTTCCTCGCGGCTCCGCCCGGTGAAGATGACGAAGGGCACGTCGGAGCCGCGCTCCTCTCGGAGCACCGACAGCAGTTCCAGCCCGGACATCTCCGGCATCTGGTAGTCGGAGACGACCGCGTCGAACGACTCCGACGCGAGCAGTGCCAGCGCCCGCCGCGGCGAGCCGGTCGTCACGACCTCGATTCCGTCGCCCGACGATTCGAGAAACCGCTTTGTCAGCGCCAACAGCCCCTCGTCGTCGTCGACGTAGAGCACGCGCCTCGACGCCGACTCCCCCTCGCTCACGTCCATGTACTGTCGTGCCGATTCGCCGTTGTGTCTGATAACTGTTTGGCAACTTAAATGTCGGCGGCGTGACTGGTGTCGGGGTTTGTGGTCGTTTCTGTGTCAGTCCTCGCCGGGGGTCGCCTCGTCGCCGGTCGCCGCGTGGTCGGCCGTCTCACCGCCCGTCTCGTCGCCTGCGTCGTCGTCCACGCGGTCGTAGAGTACGGATTCGCCGGGCTTGACCGTCCCGCCGGTCGGAATTCTGACGCCCGCGTTCAGCGAGGCGTTGATGCCGGTCTTCACCCCGTCACCGAGGACGACGCCGTACTTCCGACGACCCGACGAGACGAGTTCGCCTTTGAGCATCTGCCGGACGGGCTCGCCGTCGTGTCGGAGGTTCGCCACTTTTGTCCCCGCGCCGAAGTTCACGTCGCGGCCGAGGAGGCTATCGCCGACGTACGAGAGGTGGCCGACCGTCGCGCCCTCCATCAGGACGCTGTTTTTCACCTCGACGGCGTGGCCGACCTTGGCGTTCTCGCCGACGAGCGTGTGCCCCCGGACGTAGGCGTTCGGCCCGACGGTGGCCCCGCTGCGGACGAGCACCGGCCCCTCGATGACCACGCCGGAGCGGACTGTCGCGCCCGCCTCGACGACGACCGGCCCGTCGAGTTCGGCCCGCTCGGACACGTCGCCGTCGATTCGCGGTTCGAGCTCGCCGAGTTTCCACTCGTTGGCTTCGAGGAGTTCCCACGGCCGCCCCACGTCGAGCCAGCGGTCGAAGGCGACGCCGCGCACGTCGTAGGCCTCGCAGGTCGCCGCGAGCACGTCGGTCAGTTCGAGTTCGCCGCGGTCGCTCTCGTCCACGTCGAGCCAGCCGTGAGCCTCGGCCGGGAAGACGTACGCGCCGGCGTTGACGAGGTCCGACGGCGGGTCCGCGGGCTTCTCGACGACGCCGGTGACGAAGCCCTCGTCGTCGGTGTCGAGGACGCCGTAGGAACTCGGGTCGGCGACGCGGAACGACCCGACCGCGGGCGTGCCCTCGTACAGCGTCGACAGCGACGGCACGTCGTACAGCGCGTCGCCGTTGAGGACGACGAACGGCTCGTCGGGGTCGAGGTGGGGGGCCGCGGCGCGGACCGCGTCGGCCGTCCCGCGCTGTTCCGACTGGACGGCGAACTCGACGGGGACGCCGCCGCGCTCGTCGCCGAAGTAGTCGCGCACGTCTCCGGCCTCGTAGCCGACGACGAGGGTGATGTCCGTCGCGCCCGCCTCGACGGCCGCGTCGGCGGTGTGCGCGACGAGCGGCCGGTCGGCCACGGGGAGCATCGGCTTCGGTCGGCGGTCCGTGAGCGGACGCATCCGGGTGCCGCGGCCGGCGGCGAGAATGACAGTCTGCATACCTCCCTAAGGGGCTGCGCGGAAGAAATTCCTTCGGTCCGAACGATACCGAGGCGGGGACCAATCGCGGCGCTGTGGGTTGCCTCTGATCCACCTACCGTCGCCGACTTGCGGTGGTGCGGTCGACGCGGCAACCTCCCGTCAATCTTAATATTCGAAAACGTTTACGAACCCAGTTTCGAATTCGGGTCCGAAACTCCACCGTCGCGCGTCGCGGTCGCTCCGGGACGGTTCGAACCACACGGCCCGCGAACGGCGAATACGTTGGGGTTACGATGGGTTGGAGATTCGCACGAGACGCGGCGCCGTGTGTTAGTGAACGGACGAACGCCGGCGGGTAATAGTTTCGTTCCGCGGCGAGGCGAACCGCGTTCGTGGGCGTTATTACCGTCCCACCCTTCGGCTGTGGAGGGTTACGATGGAGATTCGCACAGGACTCTCTTACGGAGACGTATTGCTGGTTCCACAGCGCTCCCCGGTCGACAGCCGGAGCGACGTGGACCTCTCGACCAACGTGACGCCGGGCTTGCGCCTCGACACGCCGCTCGTCAGCGCCGCCATGGACACCGTCACCGAAGCGGACCTCGCAGCGGCGCTCTCCGGGCTCGGCGGCCTCGGCGTCGTCCACCGCTTCCTCGACGTGGACGAGCAGGCCGAACAGGTCCGCCGCGTCGCCGCGGCGGGCGGGACCGTCTCGGGCGCGGTCGGCATCAACGAGGACTACCTCGACCGGACCGAGGCGCTTCTCGACGCCGGCGCGGACGCGATTGTGATGGACATCGCTCACGGCCACATGGAGCGGTGTCTCGACGCGGTCGAGCGGATTCGCGACGAGTTCGACCCCGAAATCGTCGCGGGCAACGTCGTCACGCCGGCGGCCGTCGAAGACCTCTGGGAGGTCGGCGCGGACTGCGTGAAAGTCGGCGTCGGGCCGGGATCACACTGTACGACCCGCGAGGTCGCGGGCGCGGGCTACCCGCAGCTCACGGCCGTCTCGGAGTGCGCCGAGCGGGCGCACGACCTCGGTATCCACGTCATGGCCGACGGGGGGATTCGGACCTCCGGCGACGCCGCGAAGGCGCTCATGGCCGGCGCTGACACCGTCATGATGGGGAGCTTCTTCGCCGGGACCGACGAGGCGCCGGGCCGCGTGGTCGAGGTCGACGGCGAGGCGTACAAGCGCTCCCGCGGGATGGCCTCGACGGAGGCCGCCGACGACCGCGAGGACAAACAGAGCGACGTGGACGCCGGCGAGGGCGTCGAGGCGCTCACGCCCTACAAGGGACCGGTCGAACCGCTCGTCGAGGAGTTCCTCGGCGGGATTCGCTCCGGCGTGAGCTACTGCGGCGGCCACACGCTCGCGGACGCCCGCGAGAAGGCCTCGTTCGTCCGCGTCGCGGCGAGCGCGAAGGAGCGCGAGGGCGCACACGGCGTCGTCTTCGCCGAGGGACCCGTCGAGGTCGACGAGGAGGCCGAACGCGAGTTACAGGCCCCGATGGCCGACTGACGCTGGGCGTCGGGAACCGACCCGCGCCGCGGTACGCTTCGATGCGCCTCGGTACCTCGATGCGGTGCGCCGCGAGACACGGTGAATCACGACGCGACATGACGCGGCCCGCAGCGACGCGTTCGCTCCGGCGTGACCGCGCTGTCGCCTAGCGGCATCGCCGACCCTGCCGCCGCCGGCGGCGATGTCGCGTCCTAACTATTTCAGATTCGAAACTATATCTCCAACAATTTCTCCCTCTGGTAGTTGTGTGGAGTCTACGTACTGCTCCGAACTGAAGCGAACCGTTCCGCGGTCAGACTCGTCACACGCCGAATACTCAGTCTCTCACGTCGCAGCAGGCGTCTGCATTTCGTCCGAACTACCGCGTTAATAGCGCGGAAACTCCCGTTCGAAATGTCGAATCCACACCGGCCGACGCAAGTTCCGACCCGTCGATATCCGACCCCCGAACGCGACTCGCGCCGCCGTTTGCGTTTTAGGATGGGCATACTTATCAGGTTACTTAATGTATACGAATTTGTGACATGTTCGTCGGCAAACCTCCTTCGGAACCGACCGTCTCGCGGGGACGACCGCCCCGGCGTCGCGGGTCGCATGGTTCGGTCCGCTTTCTCGTTACAATCATAATTTTGTAATTCCAGTGCGGCGTTTTTCGGCTCGGATTCGAACGGCTTCGGGGGACGGACCGCGGGCCGACAATTATCGCCCGAAATACACCTGTGACGAACGTTCGTTCCGTATCGATGGATACCTACGAGTAGGTCGCGCGGATGCCGATGACGCGGGCGGCCTGCGTCACCATCTCGGGGACCTCCGTGTGGTACCACTCGCCTTTCATCCGGGTCGTCGGCCCGGAGACGCTGATTGCGCCGAGGATGGTCTCGTCGTCGGAGAGAATCGGCGCGCCGACCGCCCGCATACCGGTGATGCGCTCTTCGTCGTTGAAGGCGTAGCCGCGCTCGCGAATCGTCGCCAACTCGGCTTCGAGGGCGTCGCGGTCGCCTATCGTCTTCGTCGTCAGGCGCGTCAGTTCGCCGTCGAGAATCTCCTTTCGGCGCTTTTCGTCGCAGAAGGCGAGATAGGACTTGCCGACCGACGTGGCGTGGAGGTCGACGGTCGTGCCGATGTGCGAGTCGGTCTGGAGGCCCTGTTCGGACTTCACCTGATAGATGTAGACGCCCCGGCCGTTCTCCTCGACCATCACCTGTCCGCGCTCGCCGACGGCCTCGACGAGGTCGTCCATCTCGCCGATGGACGCGTGATACAGCGCGTGTCGCGTCCGGGCGTGGTCGCCGAGGTCGAGGAACTTCAGACCCAGCGCGTACTCGTCGCCCTGCCTGACGACGTAGCCGAGTCCCGCGAGCGTCTTGAGGTGGTTGTGGGCCGTGCTCTTCGAGATACCGAGGTCGTTCGCTATCTCCGACACCCCGCTCGCGTCGTGGTCTCTGATGTGTTCGACGATGCCGAACGAGGTTTTCGTAGCGCCGATTGACCCCGCGGCATCGCGTCCGTCCATGTCCATAGTTATCACTGAGAGAGTGAGGTAATAATTGTTGCCGTCTCGTTCGGACGGGCCGAACGAGTGTTCGGATTACTCTCGCGTCAGCGCCGCGACGGTTTCTCGAACCGGCGTCGAACCGACCGACGAGAGCGCGTCGAGCGCCGCGTCCGCGGCGTCGTCGCCGAGGCCGAACGCGAGCAGGTCGCGGTTGCGCGCGTCGAGGTCAGTCGCCGAAAGCGGGTCGCGGTAGTCGCCGCGTGGGTACTCGCGCTCGCCGACGTAGCGGCTTCCGTCGCGGGCGGTCACCTCGACGCGCGCGCCCCAGTCGTCGGGGAACGCCCGCTCGAACGCCTCGTCCGCGTGGAGATGGACGCGCTCCGTGAGCGCTTGGACGGCCTCGTCACCGAGCGCGTCGTCGAGGAAGTCGTCGAGTTCGACGCTCCCGTCGGCGACCCAGCGGGCGAGGACGTACGGCGTCGAGAACTTCGCCGCGGTGAGCGTCTCGGGCCGCGCGTGACTCATATCGACGCCGTTGCGGTAGGTGTACACGTCGATTCGGTCCACGTCGCCGGGCGCGAGGCCGGCCGCGCCGGCGTCCCGAAGCGCGTCGAGCGGGGCGTGGGTGTAGCGACACGACGGGTACGGCTTCTGGTAGGCCTCGGAAATCCACCAGTCGTCGCCGAGCGAGTCGAACAGCGCGGTGAACTCGCCGTCCGCGAGGAGCGTTTCGAACGGGTCGTAGACGCTCTCCATCGCCGCGGGCGACCCGCGGAGGCCGGCGGCGGTCAGCGTCGCGGCGCTCACGCCGGCCTGCGCGGAGAATCCGGCGGTGACGTTCCGCGACGGCGCGCCCTCCGCGAAGGGGTCGTGCATGGAGACGACCGCGAGGTTCAGCGCGGTCCGGACCGTCTCGCGCACCCCGTCGGGCGACTGTCCCGCGCAGACGGCGGCGGTCAGCGCCGGTCCGAGCGTCGTCCACGTCGAGTGCGGGTCGCGGACGAGCCACGGAATCGCCTCGTTCATCCGGGCCTTCATCGCGAAGATGGCGTACTCGAAGCGCGCGCAGAGCTCGTAGGAGCGGACGCAGGCTTCCACGAACGTCTCGCCGTCCACGTCGTGGGCCTCGGCGACGCCGACCGCGCCCGCGACGATGCTCGCGCCCACGTGGCCGCCGCGGTTGTGGCCCTCCTCTATCTCCTGTGTTATCGCGGCCGTCGCGTTCAACAGCGCCGCCTGCGACGGGCCGACGCGGCGGTCGGTCCCGAGC
>NZ_CSTE01000006.1 GCF_001368915.1 Haloferax massiliensis
GTCTGCCGACTCATGCTCCGCCGACGACAGCGAACTCGCGGCGGCGACGGACCGAGCGTCCGCCCGTCGCGGCGCAGCATGAGTCGGCAGACGGCCCTCGACACGCTCGACCTCGACGACGACGCCTCCGAGGACGAGGTGAAAGCGGCCTACCGGAAGCGCGTCAAGGAGACCCATCCGGACTCGAAGACCGGCGACGAGGAGGCGTTCAAGCGCGTCAACCGGGCCTACGAGCGACTGAGCGACTGAGCGCGTCTCGGTTTCGTTTCGCATTCGGCCCGCACGGGCCTCGACGGTCGCGTCCGCTCCCGACGCCGTCTCGATTGCGGTACGTTCTCATGGCAATCGCTACCGCGGAAAGCGTTTTCACGGTCGGTTTCCTACCCGAGTCCATGAGCGCGGATCGGGCTCTCTTGGACGAGGCCCTTGAGCGCGGTGAGGAAGAAGGCGGAAACGTCGAGTTCAAAGAACGCCTCACCCGCGCCGTTCACCTGTCCGACGGCCGGATGGAGTCGCTCGCTGCCCAACTCAGACACCGAGTGCTCTCCGGCGACGGCGTGGCGACCTACGTGGTCGGCGTCACCGACGACGGCGGCATCGCCGGCATCCCGCCGGACGACTTCTCCGAGACGATGGACGTGCTGTCGCTTCTGGCCGAGGAGGCCGGCGCGCACATCGAAGACGTGGAGACGTGGGGCGTCGGCGACGGGGCCGAACGCGGCCTCGTCGGCGTCGCGACCATCCGCGAGGGCGCGATGCTCGACGTCGACGACGACCACATCGTCGTCGGCACCGCGGGTCACGTCGACCACGGCAAATCGACGCTCGTCGGGTCGCTCGTGACGGGACAGGCCGACAACGGCAACGGAAGCACGCGGTCGTTCCTCGACGTGCAGCCCCACGAGGTCGAACGCGGCCTGTCGGCCGACCTCTCGTACGCAGTCTACGGCTTTTCCGACGACGGACCCGTTCACATGCGAAACCCCCACCGGAAGTCCGACCGGGCGCAGATCGTTCAGGAGGCCGACCGGTTGGTCTCGTTCGTCGACACCGTCGGTCACGAGCCGTGGCTCCGGACGACGATTCGCGGCCTCGTCGGCCAGCGCCTCGACTACGGCCTGCTCGTCGTCGCCGCCGACGACGGCCCGACGAGAACGACCCGCGAACACCTCGGCATCCTGCTCGCCATGGAGCTGCCGACGGTCGTCGCCATCACGAAAATCGACGCCGTCTCCGAGGAGCGCGCCGCCGAGGTCGAACGCGAGGTCGAGCGGCTCCTCCGCGACGTGGGCCGGACGCCCCTGAGCGTCGAGCGCCACGGCGTCGAGGCCGCGGTCGAGGAGATAAGCGAGTCGGTCGTCCCGCTGTTCCCGACGAGCGCGGTCACGATGGACGGCCTCGACGACCTCGACCGGCTGTTCGAGTCGCTGCCGAAGCGCAGCGCCGCCGAGGGCGACTTCAAGATGTACATCGACCGGACCTACTCGGTCACGGGCGTCGGCGCGGTCGCCTCCGGCACGGTCAACTCCGGGGCGGTCGAGGCCGGCGACACACTGCTCTTGGGGCCGATGTCCGACGGCGAGTTCCGCGAGGTCGAGGTCCGCTCCATCGAGATGCACTACCACCGGGTCGACCGGGCCAACGCCGGCCGCATCGTCGGCATCGCCCTCAAGGGCGTCCGCGAGTCCGAAATCGAACGCGGGATGGTGCTCCTGCCGGGCGACGCAGAGCCCACCGCCGTCCGCGAGTTCGAAGCCGACGTGATGGTGCTCAACCACCCGACGCGGATTCAGGAGGGCTACGAGCCGGTCGTCCACCTCGAAACCGTCTCCGAGGCGGCCGTCTTCCACCCCGACGGCGGGCGACTCCTCCCCGGAGACACCGGCACGACCCGCATCGAGTTCAAATTCCGCTCGTACTTCGTCGAGGAGGGTCAGCGATTCGTCTTCCGCGAGGGCCGGTCCAAGGGCGTCGGCACCGTGACGAAGGTCGACTAGAATAGCACGGGCGGCGGCGCGAGTCGTCCCCGTCGGCGGTCAGACCGACTCTCCGACCGCGACGTAGCCGTCCGGTTTTCTCTCCGCCGCGCCGAACAGCACCGCCCAGTCGAGCAGCCGCGCGACCCTGCCGCGCCAGCGCGATTCCCATCCGTCGGGGTCGCGGTGACGCTCCCAGTTCGGCACGGTCGGCTCGAACGCGTCGAACACCGCGTCCGCCGACTTCGGTTCGTCGCCGAGGGCGTCGAGCGCCTCGCGCGCGCCGAAGACGTTCCCCTCGAACGCGCTCCGCAGGTCGTCCGCGTCGGGGTCGTCGCGGACGCGCTCGAAGCCGCGGCTCACCTCGCGGGCGAGGCCGAGCGACTGGCAGAACACGAGCCAGTCGCGGCCCTCGTCGGGCGTCACGTCGAGTCGGTTCGCAACCCGGCCGCAGCAGTCGTCTTCGGAGCCGGGAATCAGCGGGACGGCGCGGTGGGCGTCCCACAGTCGGTCGAGGGAGCCCGGTGCGGGCGGGACGGGCTTGCGCCTCACAGTCCGAACGAGTCGGCGAGCACGTCCTCGTCGGTCTCGCCGAGGGTGTACGTCGGGCCGTCGACCACGTCGACCGTGACCTGCGCGGGGCCGAACACGTCGGGGTCGACCGCGCCGAAGTCCCAGTCGGCGTCCTCGAACAGCTGTTCGAACGGGACGCCGTAGTCCGCCCCGGCCGTGGAAATCGCGCGGTCGAAGTCGTCGTAGTCCTCGCTCACGGTGACGTGGACGCGGCCGCCGTAGGCGACGGCGTCGTTCGTCCGACCCATGGCGACGCTCTCGTCGTAGCTGACGGGGGCGAGCGGGGCGGAACCGTTGATAGAGAGGACGTTCGTCGGGTCGTAGCCCGCCTCGAAGAGGTTGAACACGGCGAGTTCGGCGGCGCGCGCCGCGCCCGTGACGCTGCCGACGAGCGAGCCGGTCGCGTAGGTCGGCAGGAAGACGGCGCTCGGTTCGAGGCCGGTCGTCTCCGCGACGTGTTCCGCGACCTCGTCGCTCGGGAGGTCGATGCTCTCGACGGCGAGGACCGTCAGGTCGAACTCGTCGTAGTAGCCGAGGTGGTGGAACTCCTCTTCCTCGCCGACCAGCGCGCGGGCCGGGCCGGAGCCGAGGCCGTCGAAGTCGTCGAAGGTGAGCTCCCAGCCGGCCTTCTGCGAGCAGAGGAGGGCCAGCGCCGGGCGGTCGGTGGAGAGTTCGACGTGCGGGCGGGGCGTACCGGCGACATCCCCCATCCGCGTCTGTACCGTGGCGAGACCCGCGGTCTGAATCTCCGCGAGGAGCATCCCCGCTTCGACACCGCCGTCGGCGTCGACGCCGAAGTCGATGACCGTCGCACCCGAGTCGAGTTCGTAGCCCTCGATGCCGAGTTCCCCGGCGAAGTCGAGCGCCTCGTCGACCAGTTCGATGGCCATCCGATTGATGCTGTCCATGCGAGGCGATTGCGCGCCTTCGGCTAAAGGGTTTGTCAGTCGCACACCCTCCGGGCCGCGTGGACGTGTCTCGCGCCTCGCACGGCGGACCCGCGCGGCGGGTCGCCGCGGCCCGCGAAGCTACTCGCGGTCGCTCCTCGCTTCCCGCCCGAGGTGGGCTTCGACGGCGTCGACCTTGTCGGCGGCCGTCTGGTCTTTCGTTCGCTTGTCGTCTATCTTCAGGAACGTGCTCACGCGGTCGCCGTCGACCGCCTTGTGGGCCGCGCCGACCGCCGCGAGCAGTTCGTCGATGTCGTCGGCCTCGATGACCGTCCCCATCGGGTTCGTCTCGTAGGACACGGCGAAGTCGTCGAGGGCCGCGACCGCCTTGGCGACCTCGCCCGACATGCTCCCTTCGACGACCGGCGCGACGCTCAGCATGGCGATGACTGTCATAGCCGACACCACGGACCACGTGGTAGTAAAATCGAGGTGTGCGAATTCGTCGCACCGTTCGAGGCGTCCGAACCGACGAGGCTATCTCCGCGAACAGCCACAGTTTCATGTATGTTTCAGAGTGAACTAACTCGGCTGGCGCTCGTGTTGGGGGCGAACGTCGTCGGCGGGGTCACCCTCGGGTCGGCCGTCGGCGAGGCGGTCGGCTACGCGGCGGAGTGGACCGTCACGGGTGCGGTCCTCGGCCTCGCGGTCGCCGTCTTCGCCGCCCGTCGGTAGTCGTCACCGCCGCCCGACCGCGCATCGCGCTTTTCTCGTCGGCCGACGTATCAGCGCCCATGAATCAACGCGTCGCGCGAGCGCTCACGCTCGGTCGGGCCATCCTCTACGAGGTCCGCACCGAGCGACTCACGTTCATGGCCGGAAGCATCGCTTACGGGGCGTTCGTCTCGTTGCTCCCGCTGTTTCTGCTCGTCCTCGCGGCCGTCTCCGCCACCGGCGACAGCGACCTACGCCAGAGCGTCATCGGCGTCATCCAGACGGTCCTGACCCCCGGCGCGGGGGACGTCATCATCGCCGAACTCGAAGCGTCGAGTCAGCTCGCCAGTTTCTCGGTTATCGGCGTGCTCGTGTTGGTGTGGGGGACGCTCCGAATCTTCCGCGGCCTCGACACCGCCTTCTCGGACATCTACGAGTCCGAGGCCGCGAACACGTTCGCCGACCAGCTCTCCGACGGTATCATCGTGCTCGTCACGGTCGCCCTCGCCGTCATCGCCGGCGCGCTCATCGAGTCGGCCCTCCCCGCGCTCGACGGGACGCTCGGCTGGGTGGTCTACCGCGGCCTCCTCGTCGCCGTCCTCTTTCTGACGTTCTACCCGATGTACTACATCTTCCCCGACGAGGACGTGACCTATCTGGAGGTCGTCCCCGGCACGCTCGTCGCCGCCGTCGGGCTGACGACCTTCGAGTCGCTGTTCCGACTCTACGTCGAGTTCAGCAGCCGCGAACCCGAATCGAGCGTCGTCGCCGGGATTCTCGTCCTCCTGACGTGGCTCTACTTCAGCGGGCTCGTCATCCTCCTCGGCGCGGCCGTCAACGCGGTGCTCTCGAACCGCTCGCGCGACGTGAACGTCCGCCCGCTGTTCGGCGGCGTCCCCCTCGACTCGCAGACCGACGCTGTGACGCGCGACGAGGTGACCGCGGCCATCGAGCGACTCGACCGCCTCCTAGCGGCCGCTCCCGACGAGGACCTGACGCTCCGCGTCGGCGACGAATCCGTCACGCTCCCCCGCCCCGAACGGGTCGTCACCGACACCGAAACCAACCGGTTCCTGCCGGAGGGCCCCGTCAGACTGGAGCTTCGATGGTCCTCGTGGCCTGACAGTCACGAGGAGTGACGACGGGCGTTATGGGGCTGGCGTGCGTATGCGACACTATGGCAATAAAGACCCCTGCCCGACCGACGGAGCCGGCGCGACCGCTCGACGACGAACGAGCGCGGTGGGAAGCCGCCGAGACGACCGCCGAGACGGCCTCTCGGGCGGTTCGACCGCCGACCGTCGTCGAACACCGGCGACTGCCCGGGAAGAACTTCGGCGAGGCGCAACTCGTCTGGCGCTGCGACGACTGCGGCGAACTCGGCGCGCTGACGGCGTTCCCGTCGTCGTGCCCGGACTGCGGCGCGGGCCGCGAGGCGCTGTTCTACTTCACCGAGGACTGACCGCCTCGGCCGAGCGCGGTCCGACACAGACCGACCGCGACCGTTTTCCCGCCGCCCGACAACCCCCGGATATGTATCTCTCTCACCCCGTCCGTCGTATGCGCGACGACCCCCTCGACGACGAAGTCGCGGCACTCCGCGTCGAACCCGTGGACGACGACGCCCGCGAGACGCTCGAAACCCGCGTCGAGTCGCTCGGCGGCAGTCTCGAACGCGAACTCCGGTTCGGCGGCGTCGTAGTCTCGCTCGCCGAGTCGGCCGTCTCCGACCTGTGCGAACTCGACGATATCGAGCGAATCGAGACGGTCGACACGCTCGGATATTGATTCTCCGCCCACGCGTGCGAGGCCGGGACGGTCCGCTCGGGCATTAGTGTCAACTACTTAGTGTACTCCCTGCGGACGTGGCGTATGGTTCGTCTGCCCTCCCGAACTGCGCGTGTGACCGGTGTCGTCGCCGCCGACCTCATCGCCCTCGTGAGGTTCCCGACCGAATCATGAGCGTGCTCGCCGACCTCGGGGGCGTTCCCCTGCTCGTCGCGTACCTGTTGCTCCTCGCGGGCACGGCCGTGCAGTATCGGCGCGGGAAGCTCTCCGGCACGCGGACGGTTCTCCTCGTCGGGATGTGTCTCACGTGGCTCTCGTACGCCCTCTTGCAGGTGACCCAGTCCGGGACCGTGCCGACGGGCACGCCCCTTAACTACGCTCTCGACGCGCTCGCCGTCGTCGTCCTCGTCGTCGGCGTGGGAGCGATGGTCTGGTGGTGGCGGGCGCGGGACGAATCGTGAGTCCTCGGAGACGCGTCGCTGAGTGAGTTGCGTTCGGAGAACTGCGTCGGCTGGGAGTTCACCGAACGCCGTGAGGTGAACTCAGGAGCACCGGCGAGACGGCGGTCGAGTCGGTGAGACGGGATTTGAACTCCACTCGCTCACTCGCGTTCGCTCGCTAGTTCAAATCCCAGCGTCCCGCATTCACAACTCACAGTCCGAGCGACACGCACAGCGGTCGCTCGGAAGGTAGGTTCGTTGTAGAAGTGCGTCGGCTGGGATTTGAACCCAGGTTGTGACCATGGCAAGGTCACGTGATACCACTACACTACCGACGCATGTGGTGGATGTGCGCTGGCTGGGATTTGAACCCAGGTTGTGACCATGGCAAGGTCACGTGATACCACTACACTACCAGCGCATTCCGCGTGTATCGTGGCGTGCTGCTGCGTTACTCGATAGTGTCGGGTTGATAAATAAGACTTGCGAAACGGGGGAGAAATCGGGCGACGGCGCGCCACCTGCTACCACGTGAGATTCGCCTTCGGCGACCTGTCGGCGACCGTGTAATTATGTACCACGCGACGTTCGCCAATCCCCCGCAAACTGGGTCGTGGGACGCTCTATCACCCCAGAATGGATTCGCTACTCTTTTAGGTAGGCCCCCGGTACAAACGCCACAGTCTAGACGAGACGAGGATGAACCCGGCATGAAACTCAGCGTACTCGTGCCGTCCTCACTCGTCCGGGAAGCCGAAGATCAACGCGAGGCAACTCGCAAACTCGGCTACGTCGCCCGCGCGGCGGCGGTCTTCCGGGCGAACGAACTCGTCGTCTTCCCCGACGAAGACGGCGAGAACAAGTGGGGCGGCGAGTTCGTCGAAACCGTACTTCGGTACGCCGCGACGCCCCCCTACCTCCGCAAGGAGGTCTGGGGCAAGCGCGACGAACTCCGCTACGCTGGTATCCTGCCCCCCGTTCTCGTCGCGTCTACGACCGCGGACGACTCCGACGAGTCGCCCGCGTTGCGAGAAGGAATCGTGACCGAGGTCGGACCTGACGACCGCGTTCGGGTCAATTGCGGAATGCAACACCCGATCTCCCTGTTCGTCCCTCCCGGGATGGACCTCACAGAGGGAGAGCGCGTCGCTGTCAGGATCTCTTCGCGAGAACCGGTCCGTGCGCGGATCGTCGACGAGCCCCTCCCGGGCTTCGACGTATCCCGCATGGACCTCACGGAAGCACTCGGCAGGCCAGATGCGGGCGTGCGAATCGCCACGTCTCGCTATGGCGAACCGCTGTCGGTCCCCAGATTGGGCGACCTGACGGCCCGCATCACCGATGCCGGCGGCATGACCGTCGTCTTCGGGTCGCCGGGCCGTGGGCTTCCGGACATGCTCGGGATGCCTCCCGAGGATGTTGCAGACGTCGAACCTTCCGTTGGTCCGGGGTTCGACCTCTGGCTCAATACGATTCCGCGACAGGGCAGCGAGGTCGTGCGAACGGAGGAAGCGATGTTCGCCTCCCTCGCCTCCCTGACACTCACGGAGTGAATCCATGCCACAACCAAGCAGACCACGAAAAGGCTCGATGGGCTTCAGCCCGCGCAAGCGAGCAGTCAAGGAGGTTCCACGCATCAAGTCGTGGCCGTCCGACGACGGCTCCCCAGCGCTGCAGGGCTTCGCCGGTTACAAGGCCGGTATGACCCACGTGATGATGGTCAACGACGAGGCAGACTCCCCCCGCGAAGGAATGGAGGAGTCCGTCCCGGTGACCGTCGTCGAGACGCCGCCGATGCGCGCCGTCGCCCTTCGCGCCTACGAGCAGACGCCGTACGGTATGAAGCCGCAGACCGAGGTCTGGGCGGGCGAGTTCCACGACGAACTCGACCGCGTCCTCGACCTGCCGGCAGAAGACACGTTCGACTCGGACGCCGACGCGCTTCGCGAGGCCGTCGAGGCCGGCGAAGTCGATGACCTCCGCGTCATCACGCACACGGTGCCCTCCGAGCTCGCGAACGTGCCCAAGAAGAAGCCCGACGTGATGGAGACTCGCGTCGGCGGCGGCTCCATGGTGGAGCGCGCCGACTTCGCCCTCGACCTCGTTTCCGAGGGCGGCGAACACGAGATGTCCGACGTGTTCCGCGCCGGCGAGTACCTCGACGCCGCGGGTGTCACGAAGGGTAAGGGTACGCAGGGTCCCGTCAAGCGATGGGGCGTCCAGAAGCGTAAGGGCAAGCACGCCCGCCAGGGCTGGAGACGCCGTATTGGCAACCTCGGCCCCTGGAACCCGTCCCGTGTCCGCTCTACGGTTCCGCAGCTCGGTCAGACTGGTTACCACCAGCGCACCGAGCTCAACAAGCGCCTCATCGACCTCGGTGAGGGCGACGACGCCTCCGTCGAAGGTGGCTTCGTCAACTACGGCGAGGTCGACGGCTCCTACGCGCTCATCAAGGGCTCGCTCCCGGGCCCCAACAAGCGCCTCCTGCGGTTCCGCCCGGCCATCCGGCCGAACGACCAGCCGCGCCTCGACCCCGAGGTGCGCTACGTCTCTACCGCATCGAACCAGGGTTAAACCATGCAGGCAACTATCCGAGACCTGAACGGCGACGACGCGGGCAGCATCGACCTGCCCGAGGTCTTCGAGACGGCTTACCGTCCGGACCTCATCAAGCGTGCCGTCATCGCCGCGCAGGCAAACCGAAAACAGCCGTACGGTGCCGACCCCTACGCCGGACTTCGAACCCCGGCAGAGTCCATGGGCAGCGGCCGTGGGATGTCCCACGACCCACGCCAGAACGGCGTCGCCCGACGCGTCCCGCACGCCGTCTCCGGCCGTCGCGCTCACCCGCCGAAGGCCGAGAAGGACCAGGGGAAGGAGATCAACACGAAGGAGCGTAAGCTCGCCGTCCGCTCGGCGCTCGCCGCCACGACGGACTCCGAGCTCGTCGCCGAGCGCGGTCACCGCTTCGACGACGACGTCGAGCTCCCTCTCGTCGTCTCCGACGACTTCGAGGACCTCGTCAAGACGCAGGAGGTCGTCGACCTCCTGCAGTCGCTCGGCGTCTACGACGACATCGAGCGCTCCGAGGAGAACAAGAAGGTCAAAAGCGGCCAGGGCAAGCTCCGCGGTCGCAAGTACACCCGTCCGAAGTCCATCCTCTTCGTGACGGCCGACGAGCCCTCGAAGGCGGCTCGCAACCTCGCCGGCGTCGACGTCGCCACCGCGGCGAACGTCTCCGCCGAGGACCTCGCGCCCGGCACCCACGCCGGTCGCCTCACCCTCTTCACCGAAAGCGCACTTGAGGAGGTCGCAGACCGATGAGCATCATCGAACACCCGCTGGTCACGGAGAAGGCGATGAACCAGATGGACTTCGACAACAAGCTCCAGTTCATCGTCCACATCGACTCGACGAAGTCCGACGTGAAGGACGAAGTCCAGTCGCGCTACGACGTGACCGTCGAGAAGGTCAACACGCAGGTCACGATGAAAGGTAAGAAGAAAGCAACAGTTCGTCTCTCTGAAGACGACGACGCGCAGGAAGTCGCGTCGCGTATCGGGGTGTTCTAACCATGGGACGCCGAATTCAGGGCCAGCGTCGCGGTCGCGGTACGTCCACCTTCCGGGCGCCGTCGCACCGCTACAAGGCCGAACTGTCGCACAAGAAGTCCGAGGACAAAGACACCATCACGGGCACGGTCGTCGGCATCGAGCACGACCCCGCACGCAGCGCGCCCATCGCCCTCGTGGAGTTCGAGGACGAACAGCGCATGATTCTCGCGCCCGAGGGCATCTCTGTCGGCGAAGAGCTTCAGATCGGCGTTTCCGCCGAAATCAAGCCCGGCAACACGCTGCCGCTCGCCGAGATTCCCGAGGGTGTCCCCGTCTGTAACGTCGAACACCAGCCCGGCGACGGCGGGAAGTTCGCCCGCGCCTCCGGCGTGAGCGCGCAGCTGCTCTCGCACGACCGCAAGGTCGCTATCGTGAAGCTCCCGTCGGGCGAGGTCAAGCGCCTCAACCCCAACTGCCGAGCCACCATCGGCGTCGTCGCCGGTGGCGGCCGCACGGAGAAGCCGTTCGTCAAGGCAGGCAAGAAGTACCACAAGATGAAAGCGCGCGGTATCAAGTGGCCGCGCGTGCGTGGTGTTGCTATGAACGCCGTCGACCACCCGTTCGGTGGCGGCGGCCGGCAGCACCCCGGTCAGCCGAAGTCCGTCTCGCGGAACGCTCCGCCGGGCCGGAAGGTCGGTGACATCGCCTCCAAACGCACCGGTCGCGGTGGCAAGGGAGGTAAGTAACCATGAGTACGCAATACCGCACCGGCCGCGAAGGTGAGTTCACCTACCGCGGCTACACGCTCGACGAGCTGCAGGAGATGGAGCTCGACGAGGTCGCGGAACTGCTCCCCGCTCGTCAGCGGCGAACCATCACCCGAGGCCTGTCGGCCGAGCACGAGAAGCTGCTCGCGAAGGCTCAGGACAAGACGGAAGAGGAGACGGCAAACGCGCCCATTCGAACGCACCTGCGCGACATGCCGATTCTCCCCGAATTCGTCGGTCTCACCTTCGCCGTCTACACCGGTCAGGAGTTCGAGCGCACCCAGATTCAGCCCGAGATGATCGGACACTACCTGGGCGAGTTCCAGCTGACCCGTAGCTCGGTCGAGCACGGTCAGGCCGGTATCGGCGCGACCCGGTCTTCGAAGTTCGTGCCCCTCAAGTAAACCATGGGAATCAACTACAGCGTCGAGGCCGACCCGGACACCACGGCCAAGGGTATGCTCCGGGACCGGCCCATCAGCATCAAGCACAGCAAGGCCATCTCCCGCGCCATCAAGGGGATGCCCGTCGCCGACGCAGAGGAGTACCTCGAAGCCGTCATCGACGGCGAGCGGTCGGTTCCGTTCAAGCAGCACAACTCCGGCGTCGGTCACCGAAGCGACATCGACGGCTGGGACGCGGGTCGGTACCCCGAGAAGGCGTCCAAGGCGTTCCTCGAACTCCTCGAAAACGTTCGCAACAACGCGACCGAACAGGGCTTCGACGGACCGGCCATGGAGATCAAGCACGTCGCCGCCCACAAGGTCGGCGAGCGTCAGGGTCGCAAGCCCCGTGCCTTCGGTCGGGCGGACCCGTGGAACACCCCAATCTGTGACGTCGAACTCATCATCGAAGAGGTCGAGGAATAATGGCTGACGAACACCAATTCATCGAGAACGGACTGCAGCGGTCCCAGATCGACGAGTTCTTCGCGGAAGAACTCGGTCGAGCGGGCTACGGCGGCATGGACGTCGCCAAGACGCCGATGGGCACCCAGATCGTGCTCAAGGCCGAAAAGCCCGGGATGGTCATCGGGAAAGGCGGGAAGAACATCCGTAAGGTCACCCGCGAACTCGAAGAGCGATTCAACCTCGATGACCCCCAGATCGACGTGCAGGAAGTCGACGAACCGGACCTCAACGCCCGGATCGTCGCCGACCGCCTCGCCAACGCGCTCGAACGCGGCTGGTACTTCCGTAAGGCGGGCCACACGACCATCGACCGCATCATGGACGCCGGCGCACTCGGCGCCGAAATCGTCCTCTCCGGCAAGGTCACGGGCGCTCGCTCCCGCGTGGAGAAGTTCAACCGCGGCTACATCAAGCACAACGGCGAGCCCGCACAGGAGATCGTCGACGAGGGCCAGGGCGTCGCAGTCATGAAGCTCGGAACCATCGGCGTGACGGTCAAGATCATCCCGCCGGGTGCGCGCCTCCCCGACGACTTCGAAGTCGAGGAAGACGCCAACCCCGACGCGGTCGAACAGATCGAAGAGACCGAGAGCGTCGAGGACCTCCTCGAAGAGGAGCCGGAAGAGGTTCCGGACGTCTCCGAGGAGGCCGACGCCGACGCCGAGACGGACGCCGTCGACGAAGACGTCGTTGAGGAAGCGGCCGTCGAAGCGGTCGAAGAGGAAGTCGTCGACGACGAAGCCGACGACGAGGACGACGAAGCAGTCGAGGAAGTCGTCGACGACGACGAGGAACTCGACGAAGACGTCGCCGAAGAGGCGGCCGACCTCGTCGCGGAGATGGAAGACGAAGACGACGACGAAACGGAGGAAGAATAAATGGCGATCCTCTACACCGAAGAGATTCGCGACATGACGCCCGCAGAGCGCACCGCAGAGCTCGAAGAGCTCGAGACGGAGCTGCTCAACGCGAAGGCCGTGCAGGCCGCGGGTGGCGCGCCGGAGAACCCCGGCCGCGTCTCTGAACTGAAGAAGACCATCGCCCGAATCAAGACGATTCAGGGCGAAGAAGGCGACCTCGACGAAGAATAATGCCACTGACACCCGAGACCCTCGTGCGACACGAACTCAACGGCCTCCACGTGGAGGTCGTCGACGCGGCGAACCCCGACCTCGTCGGGATAGCCGGTCGCATCGTCGTCGAGACGATGCACACGTTCATGGTCGACGACGGCTCTCGGGTGCGGCAGGTGCCAAAGCGAGGGGCGACCTTCGAATTCGAAATTCCGCGTACAGATGAAGCCGCCGACGCCTCGAAGGCGTCGGGGACCGCGTCCAAACTTCGGTCGGATACTACTGGCGGATTTGATGCCAGTCAGTCTGATCGGCTCGCCGACTCATCATCGGCGGCTTCCCGTTCCGGGAATTGCGAGGGCGTGGCCTACGTTACGGTGGATGGCGCACAACTGCTCTCACGACCCGCCCTGCGCACCGAAACTACAGGTGACTCGAAATGGCGATAGGACTTGACGTTCCAATGCCTCCGGAACCTGACGATTCCGAGGCTTACGACTACGAAAAATGTCCGTTCTACGGCTCGCTCTCCGTCCGGGGTCAGACCCTGGAGGGGACAGTCGTCTCGACGGACATGGCAAAGACCGTCATCGTCGAGCGGGAGTACGACGTATTCGTTCCGAAGTACGACCGCTACATGAAGCGACGTTCCCGCATCCCGGCACACGTGCCGGGCGTGCTCGACGACGTCGCTGTCGGTGACGAAGTAACGATTGCGGAGACCCGACCTCTCTCGAAGACGAAATCCCACGTCGTCGTCGAGATTATCGGAGGTGACGAGTGATGGAAGCGCTCAAAGCGGACATCACCAAGGGTGTCGCCCGTGGCTCGCTGGTCACGTGCGCCGACAACACCGGCGCTCGTGAACTGAAGATTATCAGCGTCGCGGGTTACTCCGGCACGAAGAACCGCCACCCCAAGGCAGGTATCGGGGACAAGGTGACCGTCTCGGTCACCAAGGGTACCCCCGAGATGCGCCGACAGGTGCTCGAAGCGGTCATCGTCCGCCAGCGGAAATCTATCCGCCGGCCCGATGGCACGCGTGTGAAGTTCGAGGACAACGCCGCCGTCATCATCGACGAGATGGAAGAGCCTCGCGGGACCGAAATCAAGGGTCCCGTCGCACGCGAAGTCGCCGAGCGCTTCGGGAGTATCGCATCGACGGCTACGATGATTGTATAGTATGACTCGACAACCGCGCAAACAGCGAACCCAGATTCGCGACGCGCCGCTCCACGAGCGGCAAAAGCAGGTCCGCGCACCGCTGTCGGCCGAACTCCGCGAGGAGTACGGCAGCCGTAACGTCCGCGTCAACGCGGGCGACACGGTCGAGGTGCTCCGCGGCGACTTCGCCGGCGAAGAAAGCGAAGTCACCGAGGTCGACCTCAGGGACGCCGTCATCTACGTCGACGGCGTCACCGTTGAGAAAGCCGACGGCGAGGAGGCCCCACGCCCCCTTCAGGCCAGTAACGTCCGCGTGACGGAACTGGACCTCGAAGACGACGTGCGCGAGGCCCGACTCAAGGAGGATAACGAATGACTCGACACCAGAAGCGACTGTCCGTACCGAAGTCCTGGCCGGTCGAGCGCAAGACAGGCACGTTCACGGTCAAGGCCGGAGCGGGTCCGCACGGCGAGGCGGGGGTTCCCCTCATCATCGTCCTGCGCGACGTGCTCGGCTACGTTGACTCGAAGAAGGAGGCCCAGTACGCCCTCAACCACCAGAGCATTCTGGTCAACGGCGACGTGGCCTCCGACGTCCGCCGTCCCATCGGGATGTTCGACATCCTGGCGTTCGTCCAGCGAGAGGAGTACTACCGCGTCTTCCCCGACGAGGGAGGCCGCCTGGCGCTGACGCCCATCGACGCCGATTCGGCATCCAGCCGGCTCGGCAAGATCGTGGGCAAGACGCAGGTCACCGGTGGCGACTTCCAGCTGACGCTCCACGACGGGGCGACCCTCGTCGTCGAGGACGCCTCGGAGTACAGCGGCAAGGACTCCATCGTCGTCGACAACGAGACGAAGGACGTCGTCGCGCACTTCCCCTACGAGGAAGGCGCGCTCGTCACGGCTGTCAACGGGCAGCACGCCGGCGAAATCGGCGAGGTTACAGAGATAATCGTCACGCCCGGCAGCGGGAACAACTCCGTTGTCGTCGAGACCGAAGACGGCGAGTTCGAGACGGTCGAACAGTACGTCGTCGTCATCGACGAGAACTTCACGGGTTCGGACGACGAGTCCGAAGCACGTCAGGCTACTGACGGCGGTGATGACGAATGAGCGAGGCTGACTTCCACGCGATGCGCGACCCGCGCATCGAGAAGGTCGTCGTCCACATGGGCGTCGGCGAAGGTGGTCGCGAACTCGCCAAGGCCGAGGACATCCTCGAAGAGATCACCGGTCAGGAGAGCGTTCGCACGATCTCCGGCCGCGCCTCGCAGGACTTCGGCGTTCGTCGCGGCGAACCCGTCGGCGCGAAGGTCACCCTCCGTGGTGACACCGCCGTCGAATTCCTCGAAACCGCGCTCCCCATCGCGGACCTCTCGGTCTCGTCGTTCGACGAGACTGGCAACTTCGGCTTCGGCGTCGAAGAGCACACGGAGTTCCCGAGCCAGGAGTACGACCCGCAGATCGGTATCTACGGGCTGGACGTGACGGTCAACCTCGTCCGCCCCGGCTACCGAGTGAAAAAGCGCGACAAGCGTTCCCGGCAGATTCCGTCGTCCCACCGGATGACCGTCGAGGACGCCGTCGCGTTCATCGAGTCCACGTTCGACGTGGAGGTTGAAGAATGAGCGATAGCGAAACAGAACAGACGGGCGAGCACGCGTCCCGCCGCACCGGCCAGGAGAACGAGTGCCGGCGCTGCGGTCGAAAACAGGGACTTGTCAGCAAGTACGACATCAACCTGTGCCGCCAGTGCTTCCGAGAGATCGCCCGCGAGATGGGATTCAAGAAGTACCGATAAGCAATGGCTGACAACGACCCACTCAGTAGCGCGCTCTCCGGTGTGGACAACGCCGAGAGCGTCGGACACCTGTCCCACGAGATCCAGCCCGCCTCCAACATCATCGGCTCCGTCCTCGAGGTCTTCTACGACCGCGGGTACATCGACGGCTTCGAGTTCGTCGACGACGGCAAGGCCGGTCTGTTCGAGGTCGAACTGAAAGGCGCAATCAACGATTGTGGCGTCGTCAAGCCCCGGTATTCCGCCGGGGCCGACGACTTCGAGAAATGGGAGAAGCGATTCCTCCCCGCCCGTGACTACGGCGCGCTCATCGTCACGACGAGCCACGGCGTCATGAGCCACTACGAGGCCCGCGAGAAGGGCATCGGTGGCCAGATCATCGCCTACGTCTACTAGAACAATGAGCCGAATAGAAATCGAAATCCCGGACGAGGTATCCGCCGAGGTCAAGAACCTCGAGCTCACCATCGAGGGCCCCAACGGAAGCGTCACCAAGCGCCTCTGGTACCCGAACGTCTCGGTCTCCGCCGAAGACGACGCTATCGTCATCGAGAGCGACGTCGAGAACGCGAAGACCAACGCGACCATCGGTACCTTCGAGAGCCACGTGAACAACATGCTTCACGGCGCGACCGAGGGGTGGGAGTACAAGATGGAAGTCCACTACGCTCACTTCCCGATGCAGGTTAGCGTCGAAGGGAGCGACGTGGTCATCAAGAACTTCCTCGGCGAGAAGTCCCCGCGACGAGCGCAGATTCGCGGCGACACGGACGTACAGGTCGACGGCGAAGAACTCACCCTGACGGGCTCCAACAAGGAGGACGTCGGGCAGACCGCCGCCGACATCGAACAACTCACCCGCGTCAAGGACAAGGACACTCGCGTGTTCACCGACGGCGTGTACATCACCCAGAAACCGCAGACTGGTGATGCCTAATGTCGGAAGAAATCACCGAACTCGAAGACATCAGCGGCGTCGGCCCGTCGAAGGCCGACGCGCTCCGCGAAGCCGGCTTCGAGAGCGTCGACGACGTACAGGCCGCGAGCCAGTCCGAACTGGCCGGGGCCGACGGCATCGGGAACGCGCTCGCCGCGCGTATCAAAGCCGACGTCGGTGGCCTCGAGGTCTCCGACGAGGCCGAGGCCGAAGTCGAAGACGAGTCCGAAGCCGAGCCTGAGGAAGAGGAAGCCGAAGAGGTCGAGACGGAGCTTCAGCCCCGCGGTCACGCGGACAAGAAGCCCCAGCTCGACGACGAAACCGCGGAGGCCCTGGCGCAGAAGCGCCGCGAGGGCAAGCCGCAGTTCAACCGGCAGGACTACCACAAGAAGAAGCGCACGCCCACGTCGTGGCGTCGCCCCCGTGGTGGTCTCTCCAAGCAGCGTATCGGCATCAAGGGCAAGGGCCCCAAGGTCGAGGCGGGCTACCGCACGCCGAAGGCCGCCCGCGGCCTTCACCCGTCGGGCTTCGAGGAGGTCCGCGTGTTCAACACGGACGACCTCGAAGGCATCGACGGCGATACGCAGGCAGTTCGCATCGCCTCCTCGGTCGGCGCGCGCAAGCGCGAGCGCATCGAGGAAGCGTGTGAGGACCGCGAGATTCGCGTCCTCAACCCCACCTACGTCGAAGTCGAGGTGGACAACTGATGACGGACCTCAAAGCGCAGAAGCGAATGGCGGCCGACGTCCTCGACGTCGGCAAGGGTCGAGTTTGGTTCGACCCCGAGGAACAGGCCGAAATCGCGGAGGCCATCACGCGCGAAGACATCCGTGAACTCGTCGACGAGGGAACGATTCGCGCCAAGGACGCCAAGGGCAACTCGAAGGGTCGCGCACGCGAGCGCGCCGCCAAGCGTTCCTACGGTCACCGCAAGGGTGCCGGCTCCCGCAAGGGCCGTTCCGGCGCTCGACAGAACAAGAAAGACGCATGGGTCAGCCGAATCCGCGCCCAGCGCCGTCGCCTGAAGGAGCTTCGCGAGGACGGAACGCTCGACCGTTCCCAGTACCGCTCGCTCTACAACAAGGCGTCCGGTGGCGAATTCGATAGCGTGGACCGGCTCGAAGCGTACATTCAGAACAACTACCAGGTGGAGATTCAATAATGGCGACCGGACCACGATACAAGGTTCCGATGCGGCGTCGCCGCGAAGTCCGGACCGATTACCATCAAAGGTTGCGCCTGCTGAAATCGGGCAAGCCCCGCCTCGTTGCTCGCGTGAGCAACAAGCACGTCAGGGCGCAGCTGGTCACTCCGGGCCCGCAGGGCGACGAGACCCACGCTGCAGCGACCTCTGCCGACCTCGACGAGTACGGCTGGGAAGCCCCCACGGGCAACCTCCCGAGCGCGTACCTCACGGGGTATCTGGCAGGTAAGCGGGCGCTGGCCGCCGGCGTCGAGGAAGCGGTCCTCGACATCGGCCTCAACACGGCCACGCCCGGTAACAAGGTCTTCGCGGTGCAGGAGGGTGCTATCGACGCTGGCCTCGAAATCCCCCACAACGACACAGTACTCGCTGATTGGGACCGCAACCGCGGTGTCCACATCGCCGAGTACGCGGAGCAGCTCGACGAGCCGCTCTACAGTGGAGACTTCGATGCCACGAACCTCCCCGACCACTTCGACGAAGTGCTCGGGAACCTTCAGGAGGACGAATGAGCAGAAATAACAACGGCTGGGAGCCGCGAACGCGGCTCGGCCGCATGGTGCAGAACGGCGACGTCACGTCGATGGACCAGGCGCTCGAGACGGGACTTCCGCTCAAGGAACCCCAGCTCGTCGACCAGCTCCTTCCCGGACTGGACGACGAGGTGCTCGACATCAACATGGTCCAGCGCATGACCGACTCCGGCCGCCGGGTGAAGTTCCGGTGTGTCGTCGCAGTCGGGAACCGTGACGGCTACCTCGGCTACGCTGAGGCCCGCGACGACCAGGTCGGCGGTGCCATCCAGAAAGCCATCGAGGTGGCGAAACTGAACATCATCAAGGTGGACCGCGGCTCGGGGTCGTGGGAAGACCGCGCAGGCGGCCTCAACTCCCTCTCGCGCAAGGCGGAGGGGAAGGCCGGCTCCGTGACGGTCCGCATCATCCCCGCTCCGCAGGGCCTCGGCCTCGCGGCCGCAGAGACCGTTCGCAACATCCTCGAACTCGCCGGTATCCAGGACGCCTGGACCAAGAGCGACGGGAACACCCGAACCACGGTCAACCTCGCGAAGGCGACCTACAACGCGCTCAAGAACGCGTCGCAGTCCCGCACGCCGCGGCGCGCTCGCGAAGTCCGTCAGGAGGTGCGCGAATAATGCAGGCTATCGTTCAGCTTCGCGGTGAGGTCAACATCGCACAGGACGTCCGCGACACGCTCTCGATGCTCAACATCCACCGCGTGAACCACGCGACGTTCGTGCCGGAGACCGACGCCTACCGCGGGATGATCTCGAAGGTCAACGACTTCGTCGCGCACGGTGAGCCGAGCGTCGACGTCGTCGAGACCCTCATCAGCACGCGCGCCGAGCCCGAGGAGGGCGACGCCGACATCACCGACGAGTGGGTCTCCGAGAACACCGACTACGACGACGTGGCCGCGCTCGCGCAGGCCATCGTCGACGAGGAGACGACGCTGCGAGCGCAGGGCGTCTCCCCCGTGCTCCGTCTGCACCCGCCGCGCGGCGGCCACCGCGGACAGAAGCACGTCACCAAGGAAGGCGGTCAGCTCGGAAAGCACAGCACCGAACAGATCGACGAGCTCCTGGAGGACATGCGATGACGTCCAAGAAGCGACGACAGCGCGGCTCGCGCACGCACAGCGGCGGTACCCACAAGAACCGGCGTGGCGCCGGTCACCGCGGCGGTCGCGGCCGCGCCGGACGCGACAAACACGAGTTCCACAACTACGAGCCGCTCGGCAAGCACGGCTTCAAGCGACCGGACGTCCTGCAGGACGACGTCGCCGAAGTCAAGATCCAGAAGCTCGACGAGGACGCGGCGCTCCTCGCGGCCGACGGAGTCGCCGAGAAGGACGGCGACACCTACACCATCGACGCCCGCGACGTGGCCGAGGACGGCTGGGAAGCGGACGTCGTGAAGGTGCTCGGCGGCGGGCAGGTCCGCAACGAACTGCACGTCGTCGCCGACGCCTTCACGGCCGGTGCCGTCGAACTCATCGAAGAGGCAGGCGGCGACGCCGAACTCTCCGAACGCGCTGAAGAAGCGGCCGAGGCCGAGGAATCGGCCGACGCCGACGAAGACGACGAGGAATAAATCATGGGATGGAAGGACGCCGCCGAACCAGTGCTTTCGCGGATGCCCGCAGTCGCCCGACCGGAGGGACACGTCCCGTTCCGCCGGAAGCTCGGGTGGACCGGCGGCATCCTCGTCTTGTACTTCTTCCTGACGAACGTGACGCTGTTCGGCCTCGACGCCGCGACCGCGAACGACCTGTTCGGTCAGTTCCGGTCCATCCTGGCCGGCCAGCAGGGCTCGGTGCTCCAACTGGGCATCGGCCCCATCGTCACGGCGAGCATCGTCCTGCAACTGCTCGGCGGTGCTGACCTGCTCGGGCTCGACACGGACAACAACCCGCGCGATCAGGTCCTCTATCAGGGCCTCCAGAAGCTCCTCGTCGGAGTCATGATCTGCCTGACGGGGCTGCCGATGGTGTTCGCCGGCAACTTCCTGCCGGCCGACCAGGCCGTAGCGACGTCGCTCGGCATCGGGACGTTCGGCGTTCGGAGTCTCATCTTCGCGCAGATCGCCGTCGGCGGCGTCCTCATCCTGTTCATGGACGAAATCGTCAGTAAGTGGGGCGTCGGCTCCGGCGTCGGCCTGTTCATTATCGCCGGCGTCAGCCAGCAGCTCGTCGGTGGGCTGTTCAGCTGGCAGGGTCTCGGCGGCACGTCGGGGCTGTTCCCGACGTGGATCGGTATCGTCACCGGTGCCATCGAACTGCCGGCCTCGCCGAGAGACCTGCTGTCGACGATCTTCCTCGGTCAGGGACAGCTGCTCGCGCTCATCACGACGCTTCTCATCTTCGGCATCGTCGTCTACGCCGAGAGCGTCCGCGTCGAGATTCCCCTCTCGCACGCCCGCGTGAAGGGCGCTCGCGGTCGCTTCCCAGTGAAGCTCATCTACGCGAGCGTCCTGCCGATGATCCTCGTTCGCGCCCTGCAGGCGAACATCCAGTTCCTCGGGCGCATCCTCAACAACTCGTGGGTCGGCATGCCCACGTGGCTCGGCCAGTACACGGGCGGACAGGTCACCGGTGGCCTGTTCTACTACCTCGCGCCCATCCAGTCGCGCTCCGACTGGATGTGGTTCCTCGGCCTCACGTCGGCCGACCCGCTCGACATCGCCATCCGCGTGCTCATCGACCTGGTCTTCATGATCGTCGGTGGCGCGGTGTTCGCGATCTTCTGGGTCGAGACGACGGGCATGGGTCCGGAATCGACCGCGCGACAGATTCAGAACTCCGGGATGCAGATTCCCGGGTTCCGACGCAACCCGCAGGTCATCGAGAAGGTCATGGAGCGGTACATCCCGCAGGTGACCGTCATCGGTGGCGCGCTCGTCGGCCTGCTCGCCGTCATGGCGAACATGCTCGGCACCATCGGTGCAGTCTCCGGGACGGGGCTGCTCCTCACGGTCTCCATCACGTACAAGCTGTACGAGGAGATCGCGGAGGAACAGCTCATGGAGATGCACCCGATGATGCGCAACATGTTCGGCTCCGAATAGCGAGGGCCGACGCGCTCGACGGCCGCCGCGCGCCGCGGCGAACGTCACTTCTACAACACTTCATTTTTACCGCGCTCGACTGGATAGCGGCGCGCCCGCCTCGACGGACGCCGCCCGCGCCGTCGGCAATCCGGTCACTTTTGACTCCCGGCGGGGGACAGTCGGGGTATGCACGAGGGGCGACTCGCGGTCGATATCGAGACGGCCAGCCCGAACGGCCCGCCGAGCGACTTCCGAGACACCGACGACTTCGAGTTGGTCGCGGTCGGGCTGGGCCACCGCGTCGGCGACGGCGTCACTGACGCCGACCCCGAGGTCGAAGTCGAGGTGCTCCTCCGCGACGGCGACTGGTCGCTCGCCCACACCGCCGACCTCCTCCGGCGAGTCGTCGAGTGGTGCGAGGCCCGCGGCGGGGGCGTCGTCACCTACAACGGCGAGTACTTCGACGAACACCACCTCCGCGCGTGGGCCGACCGCGTCGCCGACGCCGGCGTCTGGGCGGACGCGCCGCGGCGAATCGACGCGCTGTTCGCCGACCACCTCGACCTCGGGACGCTCGCCGCCGAGGCGTACCCGGGTGCGGTCCGGGCGAACCGCGACATCCCGGCGCTGTGGAAGGCGTGCGAGGAAGCCGGCGTCGACCAGCCGACCGTCTGGTACGACGACTACGACCTCCCGGCGGGCTACCTCAAACGCCTCGGCGTCGAGGACGGCCACGTCAAGGGGGCGCACGTCGGCGAGGCGCTGGGGGAGGCCTACGTCGAGGGCGTCGTCGCGGGGCTCGACCACACGCGGACGCACGCCGAACTCACTCGGCTCCTCGTCGACTACGCCGCCGGCGACATCGAGCCGCTGTTTTCGCTCCGCGACGCGCTCCGCCGGACCGACGCGAGCGCGGACTGACGACACGCGGTAACACGTGTCGAACCGAGACGGGCGAGCGTCCTGTCTCGCGGCAAACGTTTAGCCGCCGGCAGTCGTAGCCCGTGGTATGAACGACCTCGAACCGGCGGCCGCCGTCGAGGAGGCGCTCCGCGGCAACGGCATCAGCGTCGAGTCCGTCTCGCTCGACGACTCCGTCTCGCTGACCTATCTCACGGCGTTCCCCGACGTCGAACCCGACCACGGCGAAGTCGGCCGGGCGGTCACGGCCTTCCTCGACCTCGCCCAAGACGACGAGTTCGAACCGAGGACCGTCGAGGCGACGGTCCTTCGAAGCGAGGGCGACGTGCAGGCGACGTGGACGCTCGAAGCCGACTGGATTCGCGCGTACAACGACTACGCGCTGGACGACGAGGAGCTGTCCGAGCGCGTCCTCGACAGCCTCTACGAGGGGGGCGACGCGTGAGCGCGTGGCGACACCGCGGTGAGCCGCCGGCCGCGCGCGGCCCGCGTCGACCCTCGCACTTCGAGTACTCCCGGGTTTCGCTGACGTTCGACAGCGGGGGGACGAACTGCGCGGGCTGGCTCTATCGCCCTGACGGCGTCGAGTCGCCGCCGGTGGTCGTCATGGCCGGCGAACTCGCCGCGGAGCGTCGCTTCGGCCTCCGCACCTACGCGGAGCGGCTGGCCGAGGCGGGCTACGCGGCGTTCCTCTTCGACTATCGGAACACCGGCGACTCCGACGGCGAGCCCCGGAACCTCGTCGCGCCCGACGCGCAGGTGGCCGACTGGCACGCGGCGCTCTCCGGCCTCCGCGAGCGCGACGAGGTGGACTCGCGCTCGCTCGTGCTCTGGGGCGCGGGGCTCTCCGGCGGCTACGCTCTCCGCGCGGCGGCCGAAGACGGCCGTGTGGCCGCCGTCGTCGCCCAGAACCCGATGCTCGACGGGAAGGCGGTCACGCGCGGTCGCGGCGTCAAGGGCACGCTCGCCGCACTCGCGGCCGGCGTCCGGGACAGACTCCAGTCGCGGTTCGTCGGCCCGCATCGCGTCCCCGTCGTCGGCGACGGGTCGTCGATGGCCGTCTTCGAAGACCCCGGCGTGCGCGCCGCCTACCGCGACCTCGTGCCGCCGGGGAGCGCGTGGCGCGACGAGACGCCTGCGCGGCTGTTCCTCTCGTTGCTCCGGTACCGGGCGCTTCCGGACCCCGGGGCGCTCACCTGTCCGGCCCTCCTCGTCGCCGGGACGCGCGACGACCTCGCACCCGCCGACGCGGTCGCCGACCTCGCGGACGAGCTTTCGGACGCGACGCTGGTCGAACTCCCCGCGGGCCACTTCGACCACTACGACCGGGCGTTCGAACAGACGTTCGGCCACCTCCTGTCGTTCCTCCGAACGGTTCGCTGACGGAAGTCGTCAATCCGTTGAATCCTCGCGCGAACCATTATGTCCTCACCCGGCCTATACTGCATAGAAATGTCCACATCCACCCGTCTCGTCTCGTTGTTACTCGTCGTCGCGCTCGTCGCGGGGGGCGCGTCCGCGCCGGCGTTCGCACAGGAGTCGGAGACGCCGAGCGACGCTGACACACAGCGGCTTCTCGAAGAGGGGGTCGCGCTGTACAACGACAACATCGAAGAGTTAGACGTCTCGTTCGCCCGGAGTCTCGTCGCGGGGCGGACGGTGAACGTCTACGTCGAAGACGGGGGCGAGACCCGGGTGTTCTCGGCGTCGGTGCGAGACGACATGCGAATCGAAGACCTGTCGACCGGCCCCGACAGCGAGGCGTCGACCCGAATCACGACGGACCGAGGGACGCTCGAAACCATCGCCGAGTCGCCGGAGCCGATGTCCGAGGTGCGAAGCGCCCTCTCCGACGACCGCATCCGCGTCAACGGCGAGCGCGGACACCCCGTCGACCAGGTCGTCTGGACCGTCGCCAACACGTTCAAGAGCTTCTTCCTCTGAGCCCGTCCCGAACGTCCGAATCCGTCTTTTTCTCCGCGTCGTCTGGTCCGTGCGTCCGTAACCCACTTTGCCACCGTTCTCGTCTCTCCGTCGATGACGTTCACGCGCACGGTCGAACTCGACGGCCACATCATCGACTCGGGGATGATGCAACAGGCCATGGGTATCGTGATGGACCTCGGCGGCGACTTCGACGTCGAGCAGTTCGACGTCGGGCGGCAGAAAGACGAGCCGTCCTACTGCCGGATGTCGGTGACCGCGGGCGACCGCGAGACGCTCCAGGAGATACTGCACGAGCTCCACCAGATCGGCGCGAACCTCACGGACCCCGTCGACGCCCGCGTCGAGGCCTCGCCGGCCGACCGGGTCGTCCCCGTGGGATTTTACTCGACGACGAACCACCCGACCGACGTTCGGTATCGCGGCGAGTGGCTCCCGGTCGAGAATATCGAGATGGACTGCGCGATAGTCGTCGAGGAGACCGACGACGGCCCGCGCGCCTACACGAAGGTCCTCAACGGCATCGAGGAGGGCGACCTCGTCGTCACCGACGAGGCGGGGATTCGCGTCAAGCCGCCGGAGCGCCCCCGCGATTCCTCCGGCCCCTTCGGGTTCATGCAGGGCGGCGTCTCCTCGGAGCGCCCCTCGGAGTCGCTCATCGGCGAGGTCGCCGACGCGCTCCGCGAGACCAAGGCAGACGGCGGGAACGTCCTCGTCGTCGCCGGGCCGGCGCTCATCCATTCGGGCGGCGGCGACGCCCTCGCCGACCTCGTCCGCGAGGGCTACGTGGACATGATTTCGGCCGGCAACGGCTTCGCCACCCACGACATCGAGCGCGGGCTGTACGGCACCTCCCTCGGGATGGACATGGAGACGATGGAACACCCCCGGAAGGGCCACAAACACCACATCTACACGATAAGCGAGGTCATCCGCGCCGGCGGCATCGCCGAGGCGGTCGAGGAGGGACTCATCGAATCGGGCGTGATGTACGAGTGCGTGAAACACGACGTGCCGTACGTCCTCGCGGGGTCGATTCGGGACGACGGCCCGCTGCCGGACACCATCACCGACACCATCGAGGCGCAGAACGCCATCCGCGAGCAGGCCCACCGCGCCGACATGGTGCTCATGCTCTCGACGCTCCTGCACTCGGTCGCCGTCGGCAACTGCCTGCCCTCGACGGCCAAGACCGTCTGCGTGGACATCAACCCCGCGACCGTCACGCAACTGCTCGACCGCGGCTCCTCGCAGGCCATCGGCATGGTCACGGACATCGGAACGTTCGTGCCGACGCTCGCCGAGAAGGTGCTCGAAGCCGACGACGACAACTGACCGGGTCGCCCCCGCCCGTTCCGCCGCGGTGCGCCGTCTGACGTGTCTATTATGACCCCGGGTGGTCTCTCGTGTCCTGTATGCAACCCAAAGCAGCGCGAGTGCTCCTCGCCGCAGTCATGATTCTCCTCGCCGGGTGCGGGGGCGGCGTCGGCGGCGACGCCACGACCGCGACCGAACCGGCGACGGACGCGACGACGGCCGCCGCCGAGTCGACCGACCAGAGCGGTGACGCCGCCGCAGAACGCTCCTCGGTCACGTTTAACGGGACGTGGGACCAGCAGTACCGGACCGGGCAGTACTACCGCTACGACATCGAGAGCTCGAACATCGACGGCACCGCCACCTACGAGTGGGAGGTCGTCTCCGCGACCGACGACGAGGTGACGGTTCGGACGAGACTGGTCACGCCAAACGGGACGAGCGAGCAGACCGTGACCGCGCCGCCGGACGAGGTGTACGGCGAACTCGCCGGAAGCCCGTCGGGGTCGGTCGCCACCCTCGGGTTCGACTCGCCGTACTACAGCGGCGTCGACGGCGAGACTCTCAGCGTCGGCGACAGCTGGGAGTCCTCGGGCGCGAACGGGACCGTGAGCTTCGAGGTCGAAGCGCTATCGACCTACGCCGGCCTCGAATGTGCGAACTTCGTCGTCCGGACGAACGGCAGCGTCTTCTGGGAGAGCTGCGTCACGCCGGAGAGCCCGCTGCCGGGCTACGTGGCGTTCTACGAGGAGGAGGGCGACGAAACTCCGGCGTTCGAGATGGAACTCGTCGAGTACCGAGCCGGAGACTAGCGCGGCCGCGGGCGACTTCGGACGCGACGATCAGACTTTTTCCAGCGGGACGACCGCCATCGGGATGTTCGAGTTCAAAAGCACGTCCTGTGCCGTGCTCCCGAAGACGATTTTCGAGGTCGGATTGCGCTTTCGGATGCCGATGACGATTTCGTCGGCGTCCTGTTCGTCGGCGCACTGGAGGATGTCGTCGGCGGCGTCGTTGCCGCGGATGTACTGGTGGGTCTCCACGTCCACGAGGTCGCCGAGCCGAGACGTCACGACGTTCAGGGCGTCCTCGCCGTCGCGGACGTCCTCGCTGTCGGTCTCGTCGCCGCCGCGGTGGGAGTTGACGACGTGGAGCACGTCGCCGGCGTCGATTCGCCGCGAGAGATAGTCGCAGACTTCGGCGCTCGTGTGGACCGAGTTCGTCCCGATAACGTATGTTGCCATGCCCCATATCGCTACGCCGTCCTATAAAAATCCACGCCCGACCGCGCTCGTCAGGCCGGCCGCATCATCGCCAGCACGTCGTCTCTCGTCATCGCTTTCCCGTGTTCGTCGTGGGCGTGTCCCTGAATCACTTTCACCACCTCGTTTCTGTTCTCCGAGGTCACGCTGAACCCGCACGAACACGTCGCCTGCTGCATCGCCTTCGACATAGCAGTACAGATACGCGCTCCGGAGCCAAAGCGTGTGTTCCCCCCCGCCGAGACACTCCCGCCGGCGGGCGGATTCCTGAAACCGTGTCGTCGCCGGCACGTCAGCCGCTCTCCGAACCCATCGGGGACAAAACATATACCGGATCGTAAATGTCACTCGGGTATGGAAAGAAACGCCCTCCTCACCGCCGGGGCGGTCGGCGTCGTCGTCGTGGCGCTCGTCGCCGCCGCCGTCGTTCCGGGGGTCGTCGCGGACCCGACCGACGACGGGCCCGTCCGTCCCGGCCCGGTGGACGTCGCCGGCGTCTCCATCGCGGCCGGGGAGGCGACGGGGGAGACGGTCACGCTCGAAATCGAGACGCGAATCGACCACCGAGGCAACCCGACGGAGAACGTGAGCGTGCTCGTCCGCGCCGTCGACGCCGAGTCGGGACTGCTGACGACGACGCAGGAACTCGACGTCGGGACGCTCTCGAAGGACGGTGAGACGGCGACGACGACCAACCTCACGGTGCCCCGCGAGGGCGGCTACGACGTCGAGGTCGTCCTCTACAGCGACGACGAGCGGGTCGACGAGGCGCGAAAGAGCGTCCGCGGCGTCTCGGCCATCAAGCCGCCGTACCTCCGGTCGACCACCTCGTTCACCGACAGCGAGGCGCTCCCGCCGGTGTCGTTCGCCATCGCGGAGACCGGCGAGGACCGGACGACGCTCGACCTGACGGCGACGCTGACGAACGCCGGCGACGACCCGGCCGAGGAGCTCTCGGTGCTGTTCGTCCTCCGGCAGGCCGAGTCCAACATCGTCGCCTCCCGGACGACGGTCGACGCGGGGACCATCGAGGCCGGTCGGACCGAGACGGTGGACGCGTCGGCGAGCGTGCCGAACGACTACAACTACTACATCGACGCCGTGTTGCTCCGCGACGGAGTCGTCATCGACACCGCTCGCGGCGCGGCGAACCTGAACCCAACGAGGACGATTAGCGTGAACCAGACCAGAGAGGACGTGGAACTCCGCGTCGAAGACTTCGAGAACGGCGACGGCGGCGACGCGCCGCGAGAGACCGACAACGAACCCGTCGAGACCTCCTCGTCGGCACCCGGCTTCGGCCCGATACTGGCGGTCGTGGGACTGCTCGCGGCCGTCTTCGTCGCCCGGAGGTGGTCGCAATGAGCGACGAGACGCGGACGGAGACGGAGCGGTCGACGACCGACGAGCCACCGACGGCCGACGACGACGCGACCGGCGTGGACAGGCTTCGAGAGCCCACGGACCCGGCCGACGACGAGGAAAGCGAGAACCGCGAGTTCGCGGAGCGGATGCGCCGCTACCTCGACTACGCGGTCCTCGCGGGACTGCTGTTGCTCGCGCTCATCGCGGCGCTACAGTTCTACCTCAACGCGAGTCAGACCATCACGACGTGGGTGAACCCCGAGTACCGCGCGCCGTTCCAAGCGGCGTTCAACCTCGTGTTGCTCCTCGGGGCGGCGCTCGGCGTCTCCGTCCAGCTTCGCCGGCTGACGAGCGACTGAGCCGCGCCGAGGGGTAGCTCACCACCACACAGTTTTCAGGCCGCCGCCCGAGTCGTCGGCTATGAACTTCCTCTTCGTGTCGGCGGACGCCGCGCTCATCACCGACCTCGCGTGGCAGGTCCACAGGGAGGGCCACGACGTGCGGTACTACATCGAGGCCGAGCGCGACAGGGAAATCGGCGACGGCTTCGTCCCGAAGACCGACGACTGGCGCGCGGAGGTCGACTGGGCCGACGTCGTCGTCTTCGACGACATCTGGGTCGGCTCCGACATCGGGACCGGCGCGCTGGCGCAGGAACTCCGCGAGGAGGGACACGCCGTCGTCGGCGGGACGCCGAACACCGACCGTCTCGAAGAGGATCGCGGCTACGCGATGGAGGTGCTCGAAGAACACGGCGTCAACACGGTCGAACAGCGCGTCTTCCGCGACTTCGACGAGGGAATCGAGTACGTCCGGCGGAACCGCGCGCCCTACGTCATCAAGCCGCTCGGAGAGGTCCAGAACGTGAAGCGCCTGCTCTACGTCGGCAACGAGGACGACGGCAGCGACGTGGTCGAGGTGCTCCGCGCGTATAAGGAGGCGTGGGGCCACCGGATGAAGGGCTTTCAGCTCCAGCGGAAGGTCGAGGGCGTCGAAATCGCGGTCTGCGGCTTCTTCAACGGGGAGACGTTCGTCGACCCGGTGAACTTCAACTTCGAGCACAAGAAGCTGTTTCCGGGCAACATCGGCCCCTCGACCGGCGAGATGGGCACGTCGATGTTCTGGGCCGGGCGGAATCGGCTGTTCGAGGAGACGCTGGGCCGGCTCGAACCGTGGCTCGCCGCGGAGGGCTACGTCGGGAGCATCGACATCAACTGCATCGTCAACGAACACGGCATCTCACCGCTGGAGTTCACCCCGCGGTTCGGCTACCCGACGATTACGCTCCAAGAGGAGTCGTTCGAGTCGTCGACCGCGCAGTTCTTCTACGACCTCGCCCACGGCAACGACCCCGACCTCTCGGTCCACAACGGCTTCCAAATCGCGGTCCGCATCGTCCTGCCGCCGTTCCCCTTCACCGACGAGAAGACCTACGACGAGAACTCGCGGAACGCGGCGGTCGTCTTCGAGACCGACAGCCGCGAGGGCGTCCACATCGAGGACGCGAAGCTCGTCGACGGGCAGTGGCGCGCCGCCGGTGAGAGCGGTATCCCGCTCGTCGTCACCGGCAAGGGCGAGACGATGCAGGAGGCGAGAAGACAGGCGTACGACCGCGTCGACGACATCGTCATCCCGAACCTGTACTACCGAGACGACATCGGGGAGCGGTGGATAAGCGGCGACGGCGACCGACTGCTCGCGTGGGGCTACCTCGGCCCGGCCGACGAGTAGTCGATTCGTCGGGACCCGATCAACTGAGCGCCAGCCACGCGGCGAAGACGGCGAGGCCGCCGACGGCGGTGCTCAGCGCGGCGTGGAACCTGAGGCGGTCGAGAATCTCGTGAGCGTGGCCGTCTTCGACAGACAGGAGTTCGTGAATCTCGCTCCCGATTTCACAGCGCGGGAGGAAGTCCATGGCGACGTGGAGGAACACGCCGGAGGCGAAGCCGAAGACGAGGCCGCGGAAGGCGTCGGTCGCCGGGAGCGACACGGCGCTGGAGACGATGGCGGCGATGCCGAGGCCCGCCGCGGGGAGGAGCAACGGCGCGACCGACCGGTCCTGTCCCGAGAGCCGGCGGGCGGCGGCGTAACCGGCCGGGCCCTTGTGCGAGACGATGGCGAGGCCGAGACCGACGCCCACGTCGATGTTGCCGTAGACGATGCCGATAATCGCGCCCGCGGAGACCGCGTGTGCCGAGAGCTCCGCCACGGTGCGGTCGATAGGCAAGTCCATGTGGGCGAATCGATGGCCGACGGTATGGGCGGCGAAGCCAGTGAGGATACCGAACGCGATGCCGAAGCCGCCGAACTGGGGGTGGTGACCGAGCGCCTGCGGGACCAGAAACACCGCGGCGCTCGTCACCATCGCGCCGCTGGCGAGGCCGTAGCCCCACACGAGTCCCTCGGCGTGTTCGGCCCGACTCCGCGCGCCGAGCGGCGCGGCGAACGCCATCGCGCCGAAAGCGGCCCACGAGACGATAAGCAGGTCCCACGCCTCGGCGCTCGCGGCGTACCCGGAGAGCGCGACGAGCGCCACGACGCTCCCCGCGCCGATGGCCGTCGAACGGTTCATATTATGAACGAAATGGTTCGGATTAATAAGGGGCGCGGTTCCGGCGGAGCGCGGGGGTCGAAACGGCGAGAGACCTCAGCGCGTCGCCCGCTTCCACGCCTTGAGGTCCGCGATATCGCCGTCGAACTCGGCGGGGTCGGCGTCGGTCGCCGCCCAGACGAACAGGTCGGCCACGTCGTCGGGGTCGCGGCCCTGTCCGCCGGTGAGGTCGGTGGCGACGAGGCCGGGGTCGACGACCGTCACGGTCCGGTCGCAGTCGGCGGCGAACTGCCGAACGAGCGCCTCGGCGGCCGCCTTGGAGACGGCGTACGCGCCCATTCCGGGCTTCGCCTCGCGGGCGACGGAGCCGGAGGGGACGAGGATTCGCCCGTCGTCGGCCATGTGCGGGAGCGCCTCTTTGACCGCCGCGAAGACGCCGCGGACGTTCGTTCGGAGGGTGTCGTCGAACGCCGCGTAGGACTCCTCGGGCGCGGGCATCTCGCCGGGCGTCCCGTGGGCGACGGCGGCGTTGGCGACGAGCACGTCGATTTCCCCGCCGGAGCGGGCCGCCGTCTCCATCAGGCGCTCCATGTCGAGTTCGTCGCGCACGTCGGCGCGGACGGCGCTGGCGGTGCCGCCGCCGCCCTCGATGTCGTCGACGACAGCCGGCGCGACCGAGGGCGCGCGCGACCGCCGCGCCGATGCCGGAACTCGCACCCGTGACCACCGCGGTGGTGTCGTTCATGCGGGGCCGTAAGGAGGGACCGAGCCTAAAGCTACCCCCCGTCGGCGGTCGGTTCGGTCAGTCGATTTATCCCCTCTACGTCCGTACGAACGGACATGAATTCTGTCTCGGCTCTCGACTCCCTCGCCGGGGAGTCCGTCGTCGTCGTCGGCGGCGGCTTCGGCGGTCTCTCCACAGCGTGCTACCTCGCCGACGCCGGCGCCGACGTGACGCTGTTGGAGAAGAACGAACAGCTCGGCGGCCGAGCCAGCACGCTCGAACGCGACGGCTTCCGGTTCGACATGGGGCCGTCGTGGTACCTCATGCCCGACGTGTTCGAGCGATTCTTCGCCTACTTCGGCAAGCGGCCCGAGGACTACTACGGACTGACGCGGCTCGACCCGCACTACCGCATCTTCTTCAAGGACGGCGACCGCGTGGACATGCTCCCCGACGTGGCGGCCAACAAGGCCACCTTCGAGTCGTACGAACCCGGCGCTGGCGACAGGCTCGACGACTACCTCCGGAAGGCCGAGCGGAACTACCGCATCGGGATGGAACACTTCGTCTACACCGACCGCCCGGACCTCACCGACTACATCGACCTCGACGTGTTCCGGTACTCGTGGGGGCTGTCGCTCGTCGGCTCGATGCAGGACCACGTCGAGAACTACTTCGACCACCCGAAGCTCCAGCAGATAATGCAGTACACGCTGGTGTTCCTCGGCGGCGCGCCGAACAACACGCCCGCGCTCTACAACCTCATGAGCCACGTCGACTTCAACATGGGCGTCTACTACCCCGACGGCGGCCTCGCGGGCGTCGTCGACGCCATCGTCGACCTCGCAGAGGAGTTGGGCGTCGAGTTCCACACCGACTCGCCCGTCGCCGAAATCGCCGGTCGCCGCGGCGGCTTCGCCGTCCGCACCGAGGACGGCCGCGAGTTCCTCTGCGACCAGGTCGTCTCCGACGCCGACTACGCCCACACCGAACAGGAACTCCTCCCGGAGAGAAAGCGCCAGTACGACGCCGACTACTGGGACTCCCGAACGTACGCCCCCTCGGCGTTCCTGCTCTACCTCGGCGTCGAGGGCGACGTGGACGAACTCGCCCACCACACGCTCGTCCTCCCCACCGACTGGGACGACCACTTCGAGACGATATTCGACGACCCGTCGTGGCCCGACGACCCCGCGTACTACCTCTGTGTGCCGTCGAAGACCGACGACTCGGTCGCACCCGAGGGCCACAGCAACCTGTTCGCGCTCGTCCCAATCGCGGCCGGACTGGAGGACACGCCCGAACAGCGCGAGTCGTACCGCGATCTCGTCCTCGACGACATCGCCGACAACACCGGCGTCGACCTGCGCGACAGAATCGTCGTCGAGGAGTCGTTCTGCGTGAACGACTTCAAGGAGCGCTACAACAGCACGCAGGGCACCGCCCTCGGTCTCGCGCACACGCTGTTCCAGACGGCGCTGCTCCGCCCGCCGCACGGCTCCGAGGCGGTCGACGGCCTCTACTTCACCGGCTCGTTCACCACGCCGGGCATCGGCGTCCCGATGTGTCTCATCAGCGGCCAGCTCACCGTCGAGGAGATGGCCGACGACGCGAGGTGAGCGCCGACATGGCCGCACAGACCGAGACCGGAGACGCTGACGACGGCGAACGAGAGGGCGACGGACGAACAGACACCGGTCTGCGGGACCGCCTCGTCTACCTCGCGGTCCTCTCGCGCCCCCGATTCTGGCTCTATCTCGCCGGCCCCGTCGTCGTCGGCGTCGCGGCCGCCGCGAGCGCCCCGAGCGACCTGTTCGGCCTCGAACCGCTCGCCCTGTTCGCGTACTTCCTCGTCCCCGCGAACGTCTTTCTCTACGGCGTCAACGACGTGTTCGACGCCGACGTGGACGAGGCGAATCCCAAGAAGGACGACCGCGAGGCCCGCTGGCGCGGCGACCCCGTGAACACCGCCGTCGTCGCCGCCAGCGGCCTGCTCGGACTCGGCCTGTTCGCGCTCGTTCCGCGGGTGGCGTGGCCGTGGCTCGCCGCGCACTTCTTCCTCGCCGTCGAGTACAGCGCGCCGCCGCTTCGGTTCAAGACGACGCCGCTTCTCGACTCGGTGTCGAACGGGCTGTACGTCCTGCCGGGCGTCGCCGCCTACGCGGCCGTCTCGGGGTCGAACCCCCCGATGCTCGCCGTCGCGGGCGCGTGGCTCTGGACGATGGGGATGCACACGTTCTCCGCGATTCCCGACATCGAACCCGACCGCGAGGCCGGGATTCGGACGACTGCGACGGCCCTGGGCGAGCGCCGGACCTACTGGTACTGCGCCGCGACGTGGGCGCTCGCCGCCGTCGCCTTCGCCGCGGTCGACCCCCGCCTCGGCGCGCTCTTGGCGGCCTATCCGGTCGTCGTCTTCGGCATCGTCGCCGCCGGCGTCGACGTGGACCGGGCGTACTGGTGGTACCCCGTCATCAACACCGTCGTCGGTATGCTCATCACCCTCGGGGCGCTCTGGAGGCTCGTCTATGGGTGAAGGCGAGTCCCCGGAGGTGCGTCCGTGAGCGAGAGCGACCTGCGAGCGCGCCTGCCGTCCACCCGGGACGAGGCCGAGGACGCGCTCGACCGGCTGGTGCGCGACAACCGCTTTACCATCTCGGTGTTCTTCCCGCTGAACGGCGCGGTGCTCCTCGTCGCCAGCGCGATGGGCTGGCTCCCCGACCCGCTGGCGTTCAACGCGTTTCTCATCCTCCTCGGGACGCTCGTGATGCGCTCGCCGCTCGTCGTGGGCGTCCTCCCGCTCGTGACGCGGCGGGCCGCACTCGGCGTCGGCGCGCTCACCGCCTACGCCTACGCCATCGAGTACACCGGCGTCACCACGGGCTGGCCCTACGGCTGGTTCCACTACGGCGTCGACCTCGGGCCGACGGTCGCCGGGGTCCCGGTCGGCCTGCCGGTGTTTTTCATTCCGCTCGTGATGAACGCCTACCTGCTGTGTCTGCTCCTGCTGGGCGACCGCGCCCGCAACGGGGCCGTCCGCCTCGGCGTCGTCATCGCAGCCGTCCTCGCCATGGACGTGGTGCTCGACCCCGGCGCGGTCGCGCTCGGCTTCTGGGAGTACTACCGCCTCGCCGACGACGCGCACCTGTTCTACGGCGTCCCGCTTTCGAACTACGCCGGCTGGGTCGTCAGCGCGACCGTCGCCGTCGTCGCGCTCGACTGGTCGTTCGACCGCGAGGCGCTTCTCGCCCGCCTCGACCGCACGGAGTTCATGCTCGACGACCTCGTGAGCTTCGTCATCCTCTGGGGCGGCATCAACGCGTGGTTCGGCAACTGGGTTCCCGTCGCGGTCGCGGCGCTGTTCGGCGTCGGACTGCTCAAGACGGACCGGTTCGACTCGCGGCTCCTGCGGCTTCCGCGGCGGTTGCCGTGGCGGTCCTGATCCTGAGCGTCGGTGTTCTCAAGCGGCTGTTTTCAGTCCGATTCGACGCCGCGCCGACGCCCTCGGTAGGCGGCCCCGATTCGCTCCCACTTGAGCAAGGCGAAGCCGAGGAGGACGAGGCCGAACCCGAGAAGCGTGGTCGCGGTCACGGGTTCGGTGAACAGGAACCAGCTGTAGACGGTTCCGAATCCGGCGATGACGTAGGTGATGAGGTTGAGTTCGACGGAGCCGAGTCTGGGGAGAAGCGAGAAGTACAGCAGGTAGCCGACCGCGCTCACGAACACGCCGAGGTAGACGAGGCCGGCGACGCCCGCGAGCGACACGTCAACCTGCGCCAGCGACTCCGTCGGACTCGCGGCGCTGGCGAGGTGGCTCAAGGCGGCGCCGACGACCATCGCCCACGCGGTCTGCGCGGCGAACGGCATCTCGCTCTCGATTCGCTGGGTGAGCACGCCGCCGAGCGCGAAGGACGCCGCGGCCAGCACCAGTATCGCCTGTCCGACGGCGTTCCCCCCGAGGAGGTTCGACGGGTCCGGGTCGGTGATGACGACGAGTCCGAGGAAGCCGACGGCGACGCCGAGCAGTTCGACCGGGCCGAACCGCTCGTCGGGGAGCCACAGTTTCGCGAACCCGATAGTCAGTATCGGAATCAGCCCCGCGAGCACCGACGCGACCGCGCTCGGGACGGTCTGCTGGCCGATGTTCTGGAGGACGCCGTACCCGCCGAGCGTCAGGAGACCGGCCGCCGCGACGACCGCCCAGTCGCGTCGCGTGCGGGGCCGCCAGTAGTCGGTGCGCCACCCCGCGTACAGCAACAGGAGAGCCGCGCCGAGGTCGAGCCGGAGCGCGGCGTACAGAATCGGCGGGAACGACTCCAGCCCGACCGTCACCGCGGGGTAGGTCCCGCCCCATATCGCCGCCAAGAACACGAACAGGGCGGCGTCTCGGTACCGACCGGCGAGAGGCGACTCACCGACCATGGTGGCGCGTCAACCCGCGAGACGGAGGCGTGGCGGCGTCGATTGCGGTCGTTCGCGGCGGTACGTCGGGGGCCGGCGACGTCCGGTCCACGGTCGAACGCGGCGCGTCGGCGTGTGCGCTCATTACCGAAACGAACGCCCGCGACCCCGGAGTAGCCGACGGTTAGTATGCTAACGTCCGTCGCCGCCCCCGACGTTCAGCCGGTCGGTGTCGAGGTCGGCGAGCGCGGAGACGGCGGCCCCGAGGAGCTTTCGCTCCGCGCGCCGGAGCGTCTTCGAGATGGCCACGTCGGAGACGCCGCACCGTTCGCCGAGAGACGCGAGCGACTCCCCTCGCGGCGTCTCGTAGTAGCCGTGTTCGACCGCCGTGCGGAGCACCCGCGACTCGGCCTCGGTGAGCCGGGCACAGCCGTCGAGGAGCGTCGCGGCCTCGTCGAAGTTCCGGAAGACGTCGGCCGCGGCCGACCCGCCGAGCGGGGCCTGCTCGACGACGGCGAGTTCGTAGCGGCGGTCGAGCGAGTCGAGGGTCGCGGCCGCGGCGCGGGGTTCGGCGAAGCCGAGATGCCACCGCTCCCAGCCGTCTCTGTCGCGGAACGGAGCGATGACCGCGCCGCCGTTGGCCATGACCGTCTCGATGGCGACCGTCTCTTCGAGTACGACGTGAGCCGTCGCGTTCGACCCGCGCTTCCGCTTCAGTTCGAAGCGGGCGACGCCGTCGGCGTCTCTGAGCGCGCGCATGCCGGACTCCAACTGGGCCCGCCCCGGCGACGAGGCTTCGACCCAGAGGTCGCACCGTCCCGTCTCGGGCGAGAGATTCCAGTACGGCGTGGTCAGCGTCACGTCGTGCGCGGCGGTCACCCGTCCCAGCGGACAGTCGTCTAACCGGGTGTCGAGGGTGACGCGATGCATGCCGTGGGCTCTGTCGGCCATCCAGTAAATCGTTTCAGTCGCGGAAAAATCGCGCGTGGCTCAGTCGGAGCCCCAGCGGCTCAGCGACCGGAGCCACCCAGAGACGCGCCCGCTCCGCCGAGCGCGGGTGGCCGGCGTCGAACCGGGGCCGAACTCCGCGTCGAGTTCGTCGTCGTCGGGGTAGGGGACGACGCTGACGGCCTTGAACACGGCCACGGGGTCGCGCCAGACGGCCCAGTACGCCGCGGTCTTCGCGAGGAGCGCGAGCTTTCGCCCGAAGCTCAGTTCGGGCGTCGTCGTGAGCGTGTCGTAGCCGAGCTTTCGAATCGACCGGTGGTGGTCGGCGTACAGCACCGCCGAGAGCAACACCGGGAACTGGCAGTCCGCCGGGAGGTACTCGATGCCGGCGACGCCGTCGCGGTACAGCGACTCCGTTCGGCGGAGTTCGTCGCGCATCACGTCGGCGACGCGCTCGTCGAACTCCAGCGCGAGAATCTGTTCGGTATCGACGCCGTGGCGGTCCAGCGTCGTCCGCGGCAGGTAGACTCGGTCGCGTTCGACCACGTCTTCGCCCACGTCGCGGAGAAAGTTCGACATCTGGAACGCCTGCCCGAGCGCCGTCGCGTGCGGGAGCGCCGCCTCGGGGTCGTCGGGCCGCATGACTGCGGTCATCATCCGGCCGACCGCCGACGCCGACCCGTCCATGTACGTCTCTAACTCCTCGTAGGTCTCGTAGCGGTCCTTCTCGATGTCCGACTCCATCGCGTCGATGAAGACGTTCACGTCGTCGGGGTCGATGCCGTAGCGCTCTCTGAGCTCGGCGAACGCCGACAGGACGGGGTCGTCGGTCTCCGTCTCGCCGAGCGCCTCGGCGCGGAGGCGTTCGAGGCGCTCGCGCTGTGTTGCCGGCGGCGCGGTCTGCTCGGCGTCGACGACCTCGTCGGCGACGCGAAAGAACGCGTACAGGACGTACGTGGCGTGTCTGACGCGTTCCGGAAGGAGGCGCGTCGCGAAGTAGAACGTCTTTCCCGTCCGCTGTTGGATGTCTTTTCCCGCCTCGACCTGTGATTCGTTGAGCATCGTTTCGTGTTCGTGGCCGCGCCCGTCTCGGGACCAACTGAGCTGACCGGGGAGGACAGTCATTAGTTCGGTCGCCGCCGACATAACGCTTCGTGCCGTCGTGAAATCAACCCGCGAACCCGCCGACTTCGCGGCGGCCCCGTTTCGGGCGTCTTCTGTCAGGTTTCGTTACCAGAACGTGTCGCTGCAGTCGTAGACGACCCCGTGTTCCGGGCAGACGTACTTGCAGTGGCGGTGGTCCATCGATGTGCCGCAGAAGGGGCAGGGTCTACCCTTCGGGGATTCGATGGCGCACGCGTTCCGTCCGGCGTCGTCGTCCATACGAGTTTTCGTAGGACGCGACCGACATATCCCTTACTGCCGTCGGCGGGGTCCTCAGTCGGCTCGCCTCGTTCGGCCCAGTGGCGAGGTGGACTCGGCACGTCCGAACTCGACCCGGATTTGGTACGGAACTGGAACAACGCTCATGTGCGGTCGTCGCCGAGTCGAACTCGTCGCGTCGAACGGCACCCGCGAGAATAATACCGCGCTCGACCAATCAACCAAACGAACAGTCGATGGAAAAGGCGCTCTGGTATCTGCTCACGGCGACCCGCGGCGGCGAGAACCGCGTCCGCATCATCCGCGTCCTCTCGGAGCGCCCGCAGAACGCGAACCGCCTCGCCGACGAACTCGACGTGGGCTACAAGACCGTCAGACACCACCTCGACGCTCTCGAATCCCACGGCGTCGTCGAGGCCGGCGGCGACAAGTACGGGCGACTGTACTTCCTCACCGACCAGTTCGAACGGTACCGCGACACCTTCGAAGAGATCGCGACACAGCTCGATTGATCATGGCAATGGACACCCAAATCGTGGCGGCGAGCGCCCTCTCGGGCGTGAACATCCTCCTCCTCGCGGCGCTGACCGCCGTGTGGATTCGCAACTACCGGACGTTCCGCACCTCGCTCGTCCTCGGCCTGCTCGCGTTCGCCGTCGTCATGCTCGTCGAGAACGCCGTCGCGCTCTACTTCTTTTTCACGATGCAGAGCCTCTACTCCGGGGACCCCCACGTCCAGCAGGCCGTGTTGGTCCTCCGCGGCCTCCAACTCGTCGCGCTGGCGTTCCTGACCTACGTGACGGTCCGGTGAGCACCCCGGCGGTATCGCACGCGCCAGACCCGTCCCGCTCGCACCCCGCCCGAATTTGGTACTGACTCGACCCCGATTCGTCACGGAGTCTCCCCGAATCTCGAAAAACCGCCTTTAGCCGGTCTCGCGTCTTCGTTCTCGTGGCACCGACCACACGTGAGACCAATGAGAGACACGACGACTCCGACGACGCGACGAACCGTACTCGGACTGACCGGCGCGGGCGTGCTGGCCGCCCTCGCCGGCTGTCTGGGTAGCGCGAGCCTCCCGGGCCAATCGGCCGGAAACGGGAACGGAAACGCCCAGTCCGCGCGGACCTACCGCGTGACGGTGGCGAACCTCACGACCGGACAGCCGTTCACCCCGCCGGCGGTGGTCGCCCACCGCGCAAGCGTGGAGCTGTTCGCCGTCGGCGACCCGGCGAGCGACGCCATCAGGGAAGTCGCCGAGAACGGCAATCTCGGCCCGCTCGGCGAGTTGGCCGAGGAAGCCGACGACGTTCGTGGCATCGCGGTCGGTGACGCGCCGCTCGTCCCCGAGGAACTCCCGGCGAGCGAGATGTTCCCCGCGACCGCGACGCTCGAACTGGAGACCGACGCCAGCGGCGCGTACCTCTCGTTCGTCAGCATGCTCATCGGCACGAACGACGGCTTCGCCGGCCTCGACACCGTGCCGCTCCCGGAGCGAGTCAACGAGTCGCGGTCGTACTTCGCGGCCAGCTACGACGCCGGAACCGAAGTCAACACCGAGGCGTACGGCGACATGGTCCCCCCTGCGCAGGCCCTCTACGGCATCGACTCCGGGACCGAGGGAACCGGAACGAGCGACCCGGACCTCGCCGAGGACGGGGTCGTCACGCCCCACGCCGGCATCGTCGGCGACGGCGACCTCGACCCGACCGTCTACGGCTGGGACGACCCTGTCGCGCTGATTCAGGTCGAGCGACTCGACTGAGCCGGTCGCGGCCTGCACAACCCTCGTCGGCCGCCGTGGGCGCGTCGCTCACGGCTCACGAGTACAGCGGAGCACGGAAAACTGAGTCGTGGACGCCGTCGGAAGCGAACGACCGGGGGCGGCCGTCCGGCGAAACCACGTAGCGTACCACGCGGCGAGTGCGGGAGACTCGGCCGCGCGATGCTGTTTCAGCTGCGACTACCCGTTGTCGGAGCGCGTTGAACCGCTCTGGTGGTGATGGTGGTGGGGGTGGGGGGCGTCCGGTCGGCGAGAGACCGACGCGAACGGGAGGGTCTCTGACAACGGCGATTACCAGTTCGTTATCACCTGTCAAAGCTGTACCGGTGGTTCGGGAACCGCGTTATCGGGTATCGATGAGAGCGCATTCGCCACTGAGACGGCGTGTCACGGCCCGTGGGCTCGTTTCGTCTACCGAACGATTGGGGACCGGTATCGAACCCGAGTGGCGGCGTTTCGCGCGTCGGCCCCCCGGCCGGTTTACTCGCCGCCCCCGTCGCCGAACTTCGCGTACGGCCGGCGGTGGGTGTTCCGAATCAGGTCCTCGTCGGAGACGCGAAGCCCCAGTTCGTCCAACTCCTCGCCGATTCGGCTGAGGTCGTCGCCGTCGACGCCGATGGCCCGGACCATGACGTTCCGCTCGCCGGTCATCACCTCCTGTACCTCGACGACGCCGGGGACCGCGGCGGCGGCCTCGGCCAGTTCCTCGCGCTCCGGAATCGGTGCCGTACAGACGATGAGCGTGTACAGCTGGTAGCCCGCCCGCTCGTAGTCCACGTCGGCGTGATAGCCGCGGAGCACCCCGTCGGCTTCGAGCCGCTGGATGCGGTTCCGGACGGTGCTCGCCGAGGCGTCGAGTTCGTCGGCGATGTCGGTCGACGACGTGCGGCGCGCCTCCGCCTGCAGGGTGTACAGTATCTGCCTGTCCAGCGCGTCGAGTTCTCGACTCGTCATTCAGTTGCTCCTGTGTCCGCTGCGGCATTAACTTTCTCGCTCGTCTTCATCAGAACCGCAATTAAATCCAGATAAAACGCAACTCCCGATAAAGTAACTTATGTATTTCCGGACGGACGATGCTTTCTAACGGGTCGAACCCGAACGAACGGGACACCGACACAGATGAACCCAACAGAGATCGGTATACGCCTCGTCGCGGGGGCGTTACTCATCCTCACGAACGGTTTCTTCGTCGCTATCGAGTTCGCGCTGACCCGTGCGCGGCAGTTCACCGAATCCGAGTTCGTCGACGGCGACTCCCGACTCGAACGCGCGTGGGAGATGACCCAAGAACTCGAACTGTATCTCACGACCTGTCAGGTCGGGATCACGGCGTCGAGCATCGCCGTCGGTATCGTCGCCGAGCCCGCGCTGGCGGCGCTGTTCGAACCGCTACTCGAACCGCTTTTCGCCGGGACGACGCTCGCGACCATCGGAGCCGGCGCGCTCATCGCCTACCTGATTATCAACCTCCTGCACCTCACCCACGGTGAGCAGACGCCGACGTACCTCGGCGTCGAGCGCTCCCGGATGGTCTGTCGCTACGGCGCGACGCCGCTCCACTGGTTCTACGTCGCCATCTCGCCCATCATCAAGTTCGGCGACTGGGTCGCCAAGTGGACGCTCAAGCTCTTCGGCATCGAGATGTCGGGCGCGTGGCTCGAAACCGAGACCGACGTCATCGAGTCCCGCGGTCAACTCCGCGAGCGCCTGCACTCCCTGCTCGAAGAGGGCGAACTCCCCGAGGAGCGCCGCGACGAGGTGCTCAACGCGCTCGACGTGGACGAGCTCTCCATCAGCGAGATTATGATTCCCAGCAACGACATCGTCTCGCTCTCGACGACGGCGACGCCCGGCGAGAACTTCGACCGGATTCGAAACACCCCCCACACCCGCTTCCCGCTGGTCGGCGACTCGCTCACCGACTTCCGCGGCGTCGTCTACGCGCCCTCCATCATCGACAACTTCGAGGCGCTCCGCGCCGGCGAGCGCTCGTTCGAGGAAATCGCCGCGCCGACGATGACGCTCGCCGCCGACACCAACGTCAGCGACGCGTTCGACCAGTTCCAAGCCGAAGACCAGGAACTCGCACTCGTCCTGCGAGACGGCGAGGTCGTCGGCCTCCTCACCGCCACCGACGCCCTCGAAGCGGTCATGGGCGAACTCGACGACCCGCTGGACTAGCGCCGTCGACTCCGCCTTCGGTTTTTTCAGCGTTCGGCCGAGGCTCACTGACGAGACGGACGCATGACGCATATCCGCGGAAGTGGCTCTCAACCGCCGGTGCTGAACCGTCGTTCCGTCGACCCCCCGGGGGGTTCGGGGGAATTGGGGGTCGACGGAAACGTTGATGTGAGTTCGCCATGTACAGCCGCCTACCCCCGTGAATTCGGACGGGTTTCAGACGAACCCTTGTGGGATTGAAGCCGACATCGCCACCGGTCGCTCTTGGGGCGCGTCGTGTTTCAGACGAACCCTTGTGGGATTGAAGCGCGGACGACGCCACCGGCACGCCCGCGGCGGACGACGTTTCAGACGAACCCTTGTGGGATTGAAGCCAGTCGGCGGCCATCGCGACTGGTGCGAATCCGAGCGTTTCAGACGAACCCTTGTGGGATTGAAGCAGAGCTACAAGGAAGAACACGTCGGCAAAAGCGGCGTTTCAGACGAACCCTTGTGGGATTGAAGCGACTGGACGCTGGAGTTCGTGCTCCGGGGCGCGGAGTTTCAGACGAACCCTTGTGGGATTGAAGCGGTGTGGATGAACTCGGTGTCCGATTGGAACGCCTTGCGTTTCAGACGAACCCTTGTGGGATTGAAGCGGGTTCTTGAGATACCGGTCGGCCTCGTCGATAGAACGTTTCAGACGAACCCTTGTGGGATTGAAGCATTTTGAGGTCGCCCTCGACGAGTCGCTCAGTCGCGTGTTTCAGACGAACCCTTGTGGGATTGAAGCCATCCACGCACCAACCATGGCCCGCACGTCGTCTTCGTTTCAGACGAACCCTTGTGGGATTGAAGCCTCCAGTTCAATCGCGTTGTCCACGTTAAAACCATGGTTTCAGACGAACCCTTGTGGGATTGAAGCACCCACCGCTGCACATCCTGCGGGACGTCCTACAGCGTTTCAGACGAACCCTTGTGGGATTGAAGCACGGTCAACGAACCCCACCGCGGCTGTGATTGTGGTTTCAGACGAACCCTTGTGGGATTGAAGCTGGTCGGTGCCGTGGACAGAGTCGAACGCGTCGACGTTTCAGACGAACCCTTGTGGGATTGAAGCTCCGAGTGCCCGTTCCGCGATGTGACGGCCGCGGGCGGTTTCAGACGAACCCTTGTGGGATTGAAGCCTCGTCGGTCGGCACGATGCGGACCTCACACCCGCGTTTCAGACGAACCCTTGTGGGATTGAAGCGGCTACAGGCGACCCGTGACTGCGCGTGGGAGAAACGTTTCAGACGAACCCTTGTGGGATTGAAGCACGAGACGGTCGTCGACTGCATGACTGAGTTCGGAATGGTTTCAGACGAACCCTTGTGGGATTGAAGCTCGGTCGCGAGCGGAGCGGTTACTCGAAGACTGTTGTTTCAGACGAACCCTTGTGGGATTGAAGCAATGTCAACTAAATCCCAATACGGTACGATGGGGGTTTCAGACGAACCCTTGTGGGATTGAAGCGTCTCGGAGGACGATGGGACGTGCGAGACGTGGCGTTTCAGACGAACCCTTGTGGGATTGAAGCACCCCACGTCGTATCAAGGTCACATGGTTCTGTAGGCGTTTCAGACGAACCCTTGTGGGATTGAAGCTACCCCCCACGCAACCATGATAGCGCGGAACATTGGTTTCAGACGAACCCTTGTGGGATTGAAGCGTCAGTCACCTCTTGCCCATTGGCGTAGTCGTCACGTGTTTCAGACGAACCCTTGTGGGATTGAAGCAGGCAGTTGGTACAGACTCGGCTGGAGTTGAGGAGTTTCAGACGAACCCTTGTGGGATTGAAGCGACGGGAGCGTGACGAAAGCGAACATCGTCACCGTTTCAGACGAACCCTTGTGGGATTGAAGCAACCACATCTCGCGTTTATCAACGCCCCGAACAACCGTTTCAGACGAACCCTTGTGGGATTGAAGCAAACTTTAAAACTATCATCTGGGCTGTTTCTCGGCTCGTTTCAGACGAACCCTTGTGGGATTGAAGCTCTTGGGCGTCTGGAAGCCATCTGTTCGACATTTCGGCGGTTTCAGACGAACCCTTGTGGGATTGAAGCTTACTCGGCGGAACTACCCTCAGGGGTCTAATCGGTTTCAGACGAACCCTTGTGGGATTGAAGCCTCCCGGGGCTTGCTTGACTGCGTAGCTTCAGCGCTGGTTTCAGACGAACCCTTGTGGGATTGAAGCGCGCTGTCGCCGCCGGCGACCCCTGACGACCACGACCGTTTCAGACGAACCCTTGTGGGATTGAAGCCCCCCAGTCGGTTTCTCGCCAGAACTCGGAGAGAATGGTTTCAGACGAACCCTTGTGGGATTGAAGCACCAAAGTCTGCGATTTCTGCAAGTGACTTGATTTGCAGTTTCAGACGAACCCTTGTGGGATTGAAGCCCATCGACGAGGGACGGGCCGAAGAACTCCAGCACGTTTCAGACGAACCCTTGTGGGATTGAAGCTGCGTTCACATGGTAGACATCGCCGTCGGGCTCGCCGTTTCAGACGAACCCTTGTGGGATTGAAGCGCGGCATTAGGACGAACGATTATTGAAGCACTCCCGGTTTCAGACGAACCCTTGTGGGATTGAAGCCCGTCGTCGAGTCGGACGTCGTCGCCCGGCTCGATGAGTTTCAGACGAACCCTTGTGGGATTGAAGCCTCGTTGCATCCCTCGACTTCGAGGACGCCGACATGTTTCAGACGAACCCTTGTGGGATTGAAGCCTTGCCCAGGACACCGATAATTTCTACACCGTTTGTTTCAGACGAACCCTTGTGGGATTGAAGCGACTACGACGCCGTCGACGACGTGTAAGCGCGACACGCGTTTCAGACGAACCCTTGTGGGATTGAAGCTCACTACAAGATTTATTTCGTAACGTTGTGATTTTAGAGTTTCAGACGAACCCTTGTGGGATTGAAGCAGTCCTCGCGAGTTCGTCGCGCTCGTTGTCGGAGCGTTTCAGACGAACCCTTGTGGGATTGAAGCTCGACCGGCTCGCAGTCGACGACCTCCAAGCCATCAGGTTTCAGACGAACCCTTGTGGGATTGAAGCCCCCTCCAGCTCGTCGAGACGGGCGTCGATTGCGTCGAGTTTCAGACGAACCCTTGTGGGATTGAAGCTGCTCGCGGTCGGTCCGCTCCGACGTCGTCTGCCGGGTTTCAGACGAACCCTTGTGGGATTGAAGCATCGGTCCCGACGCGTCGACCGACGATGTCGCTGGCGTTTCAGACGAACCCTTGTGGGATTGAAGCGAACTTTTCCCCGATATCATGCTCATTGTATGCAGGGGTTTCAGACGAACCCTTGTGGGATTGAAGCCCGGAGTCCCGACTCGCGCGCATCGAACACGAGGCGGCGGTTTCAGACGAGCCCTTGTGGGATTGAAGCTGTGACTCGTGTGGAGAGGTGCACTTTGCACCGCACGTTTCAGACGAACCCGTATGGGGTTAAAACGAGTGAAACGTCGGGAGACGACGTTACGACTCTCGTATCAGTCGACCGCGTACCAGAATCGAAGAATGCCCGGGGTGGGCTCCGAACCCACGATCTCCGCATGTCCCAGGTGCGAGGCCGGCATGACCTCGCGGGGGGCGGAGGCTTCCAAGGCGTTCCGCACCGATTGTGAAACCCTATGAGTGCGGCGCTATGTCCAGCTAAGCCACCCGGGCTCAACTTCCCGTTGTGTGCTGGTTGTATTTAAGCTTCTCATCTTCGACGACCGCGGGGCGAGTCACCACGCCACTCGATTCGAGTCATCACCCGCGGATTTATGTCCCAACACCGGATGCACACACGCATGAGCCAACCGGAGATCGTCCAGTCCGTCCTCGGAGAGGAAGACGTGGTGACCCGCGTCCACCTCGGGGGCGAGGACGAACTGTTTGTAACTCCGACGCGGACGCTCGTCTATCGGGCCGAAGGCCTCCTTTCGGACGAGTCCGTCGACGAATTCTCGCACGCCGCCGAGCGACTGTCCGTCAAGGAGGGGCGACGAAAAGCGAAGATATCGCTGGACTACGGCCTCGACGGGAGCGAGACGTTCTCGCTGTCGACGAAGCGCCTCGACGACGCGCTCCAGCCAATCGTCGAGGGCGTCCTCGCGGCCGCCGGCGTGACCGACGAGGACGGCGAGCGCCTCGTTCAGGCGTTCCGGTTCAGCGAACTCACGTTCGTCATCACCGACGCCCGCGTCGTCCGGCACATCGGGAGCGCGGTCTGGGACGAGGACTACGAGTCGTACCGCTTCGCCGACGTGACCGACCTCGAATTCGAGTCGGGGAGCGTCGCCACGACGGTCGTGCTCACCGTCGACGGTCGCCAAGAGCGGTTCAAGATTCCCAACGAGCAGGCGCGGCTCGTCCGCGAGAAACTCGCGCGGGCGCTGTGTGACTACCACGGCGTCGGCAGCCTCGAAGAGTTCCGCGTCCAGATGGAAAAAGCGCAGGCGAACGCCGAATCCTCCGACACGGAGCGCGACAACACCGACTTCGGCGCGGGCCCCGACCCGCTGAGCGCGAACCCCGGCGAGCTGTCCGACGAGCCGGCGAACGCCACCCGCTCCGAGGGCGACGCGCCAGCCGAACCGGCCCAGCGGGCCGCCCGGAACCAGTCGGTCGAAGCCACGTCCGCGACCGGCGCGGTGGCGGAAGCGAAGGCGGCCGAGGCCGCGACGACCCAGTCGGCCACCGAATCGCCGGCCACTGAGCAGTCGGCCGACAACGTCGCCGACGCCGGCGACCTCGGGTTCGAGGGGTCGGGATTCGAGTCGGCCGCCGAGTCCGAGGCGGCCGGAGGCGCCGGTTCGGACGCCGATTACGCCGAACTCGCCGCCGAAATCGAGTCGCTCCGCGAGGTCGTCGAGGCCCAAAGCGAGCAGATTCGCTACCAGCAGGAGCTGGTCGAACAGCTCATCGAAGAACTCCGCCGCGGGCGGTAACGCGACCCCCGGCCACCGGCCGGTCGCGGCCCCCCGCGAGTCACTCCCGACCGAGCACTTTTCTGACGCACGACGAGCCGAACGGCCCGAGTTCGCCCGACTCGAACCGCACGAAGTGGCCCGTCGAGATGGACGCGCCACAGCGGCGGCAGTCGAAGTCGCCCTCGCGCTGGACGACCTGACTCTCGAACCGGACGAACGTGCCGCCGCGGTTGTGACGGATGCGGCCGCCGTCGCGCTCGATGATGCCCCGAAGCTCCGCCGCGTCGAGGATGTCGCGCGTGAGCGTCGGGTCCGTGGTGACCGTCTCGATGCGGTCGACGACCTCGGCGAGGGAGAGTTCGTCGGCTTCGAGGTGCGCGAGGAGGTCGAGCGCGAGTTCGACGCGCTCGTCGCGTGTGGGCTCGGTCACGGTTCGGGAGCCAATCGAACGGGGTCGGGCTAAAGCCCTCCGAAGCACAAAGCGTTTGGTCGCGGCGCGACGACCGACTCCAGAGCTTCCGTGCCCCGTCCGCGTCTCGCCGCCGGCCTCGCGCTCGCGGCCGTCGTCGCCGGCCTGCTGTTCGCGTCGCCAGACGCCGTCATCGCTCGCGCGGCGTGGGTCGCCGCCGACCCCGTGCGACTCGTCGTCGTCGCGAGCGCGCTCGCGCTCGTGAGACCCCTTCTCGCGTGGCCGACGACGCTCCTCGCGCTCGTCGTCGGCTACGGCCTCGGCCCGGTCGGCGTGCCGTTCGCGCTGGCGCTCATCGTCCTCACGAGCGTCCCGCCGTTCCTCTTCGCGCGGCGCTACCGCGGGGCGACCGGACTCGCCGACGTCGGCGAGCGAACGGTCGAACAGACGGGCTCGGTGCGGGGCGTGGCCGCGAGCCGTCTGCTTCCGATTCCCTCCGACGTGGTGTCGGTGGCGGCGGGCGTCGCCAACGTCCGACTCGGCGCGTTCGCGCTCGGAACCGCCGTCGGCGAACTCCCGTGGGCCGTCGCGGGCGTCGTCGCCGGCGCGTCGGTCGAGACGCTCACGACCGAGTCGCTGGCCGCGGCCGTCCGCCCGGAGTTCGTCGTCCTCGCCGCCGTCGCGGGCGTGTCGATGCTCGTGCCGACCGCGTACCGTCGCTATCGAAGCGGCTCGGGCGCGTAGGGTGACTCGGAAAGAGAGAACGGAGAGTCCGCGAGCGACGGCGACCTATTCTAACAGCGACTCGCCGGTCATCGCGGTCGGCTGGTCGACGCCGACGAGTTCGAGGATAGTCGGCGCGATGTCGCACAGCGAGCCGCCCTCGCGGACGGTCCGGCCGCCCGAAAGCGGGTGGTCGGGGTCGGCGTGCTCGCCCTCGGCGTCGTTTTCCGCGGTCGCCTCGTCGTCGCGGTCGGCCGCGAGGTAGACGAACGGGACGGGGTTGAACGTGTGGGCCGTGTGAGGGTCGTCTTCGGTGCCCATGTCGTCGGCGTTGCCGTGGTCGGCCGTGATACATACGTGGCCGCCGTGGGCGCGGACGCTCTCGACGAGCCGCCCGAGCTGTTCGTCGACGGCCTCGACCGCTTCGATGGCGGCCTCGTAGTCGCCGGTGTGGCCGACCATGTCGGGGTTGGCGTAGTTGAGCACCATCACGTTCGGGTCGTCGGACTCGATGATACCGATGGCCGTGTCGGTGAGCTCTCTCGCGGACATCTCGGGCTGGAGGTCGTAGGTCGGCACGTCGGGGCTCTCGACGATTTCCCGAATCTCGCCGTCGAACTCGACCTCGCGGCCGCCGTTGAGGAAGTAGGTGACGTGGGGGTACTTCTCCGATTCGGCCATGCGAAGCTGCGTCATGTGTTCCTCGGCGAGCACCTCGCCGAGCGTGTCCTCGGGCTGTTCCGGCGGGTAGGCGACAGAGACGTCGAACGTCTTGTCGTACTGCGTCATCGTCGTCATGAGAATCTCCGGCGGCGTCGTCTCGAACTCCCAGACGGGTTCGATGTCGCAGAGCATCCGCACGAGCTGTCGCGCGCGGTCGGCGCGGAAGTTGAAGAAGACGACCGAGTCGCCGTCTTCGAGCGCGGGCGCGTCGTCGACGACGGTCGGCTCGACGAACTCGTCGGTGTCGCCGCGGTCGTACGACTCGGTGACGGCGTCGACGGCGGTGTCGGCGGTCCACTCGGCCTCGCGCTCCACGATGGCGTCGTAGGCGCGCTTGGTGCGCTCCCAGTTCTGGTCGCGGTCCATGGCGTAGTAGCGCCCGGAGACGGTGGCGACGCCGCCGGTGCCCTGCTCGTCGGCGACGGCTTCGAGGTCAGAGAGGTACGCCTCGCCGCCGGTGGGGCTGGTGTCGCGGCCGTCCGTGAACGCGTGGGTGACGGCCTCGACGCCGCGCTCGGCGGCGAGTTCGATGAGCGCGTGGAGGTGTTGTTGGTCGGAGTGGACGCCGCCGTCGGAGACGAGGCCCATGAGGTGGACGCGCCCGTCGTGTTCGTCGGCGTGGTCGTAGGCGGCCGCGATGGCCTCGTTCTCGAAGAACGAGCCGTCGTCGATGCTGTCGCCGATGCGGGTGTACGCCTGCTTGACGACGCGGCCGGCCCCGATGTTGAGGTGGCCGACCTCGCTGTTGCCCATCTGGCCGTCCGGGAGGCCGACGCGCCGCCCGTCGACGATGAGCGTCCCGAAGGCTCCCGCGTCGCGGTAGCGGTCGAAGTTCGGCGTGTCCGCCGCCTTGATGGCGTCGCGGCGGTCGTGGTCGCCGAGTCCCCACCCGTCGAGGATGATGAGTGCTGCGTCCATACGTCGCCGTTCGGCGCGCCGGGGTAACTGTCCTTTGCTCCCGACATGGGATGACAACGTATCGCGTACGGAGATGAGAGGTCGGCGTTCGAGCCCCGACGGCGGGGTTTCGACGCGCCCGCCCCGACGGCCTTTTCTTTCGGCGCGCCGTCGGACTCGGCGATGGGTCTGCGCGATTTCGACCTCGACGCGGCGGTCGACGACTGGGCGGAGTACTACCTCGGAAACGGCCCGAGCCTCGTCGTCTTTCTCGTCCTCAACGCCGCCGCGTTCCTCGTCGGCGTGAGCTTCTACGTCCACTCCGACCCCGCGCTCTCGGACCTGCCGACGTTTCTCTACCCGCTTTTCGGCGACTCGCCGACCGCCCTCGCGCTGATGACGCTGTCGGCCGCGACGCTGCTTCCGAACCTCGGTCGCCGCGTCGCCGACGCGCCCGTCAACCGACCGCTCGCGTACCTCCACACCCTCGCGTTCGTCTGGCTCGTCAAGTACGGCGTCTGGACGGTCGTCGCGCTCAACCTCCGTCCCGACCTCTACGTCGGCTTCTCCGGAGCCGCGCTGTGGGACTACTGGGGCATCATGCTCACCCACGCGGGCTTTCTCGCGCTCGCGCTCCTCGTCCCGCGCTACGGCGCGACCACGAAGGGCGCGCTCGGATTCGCCCTCGTCCTCGCGCTCGTCAACGACGTGTTCGACTACGGCCTCGGCTACTACCCACCGCTGAAGTACGAGGCGGGGGCGCTCCTCGCGGGCATCACCGTCGCCCTCTCGTTCCTCGCGGTGTTCCTTGCCTCCCGGGCGTTCGACCACCTCTCAGAGACGCCGGAGCCGACCCCCTGAACGCCCCGGTCCCGCCCCGACAGCGCCCCGTGAGTCACAATCGCTAATCGCACGACGGCGCTGTGACTCACATGAGTCAGGCTTTTCCCCACCGGCAGTCTATGACCTCGTAATGGACTCCGCGGTACTGCTCGACCTACTCGGGAACGAAAACCGCCGGCGCATCCTGCGGTTGCTCTCGCACAAACCGTGCTACGTCACCGAGATCAGCGAGTACCTCGGCGTCAGCCCCAAGGCCGTCATCGACCACCTCCGAAAGCTGGAGGACGCGGGGCTCATCGAGTCGCGCACCGACGACCAACGGCGCAAGTACTTCCACATCTCCCGGAACCTCCGACTGGAGGTGAACGTCTCGCCGTACGGGTTCGGCGCGAAGAGCGCCTACCCGCCGAGTCCGAGCCTCGACATGGCCGGGCGCTGTCCGCACGTGACGCTCGAAGTCGAGAGCGCCGGCACCGACGACGTCTCGGAGTTAGCGCGCGAACTCGGCAAACTGGAGGAACTCGACAACGAACTCTCCTTGGCCCAGCGGTGGGTGCAGGGCCGCATCACCGACGTGCTCGACCGCCTCAACGACCGCCTCGGCGTCGACGCCGACAGCCGCTTTTACGCGGAGATTCTGGCCGCGCTCGCCAACGGGTCGAACACCGTCCGCGGCATCGCGAAGGACCTCAACGCGGACCCCGCGGTCGTCGACAGCGCGCTCCACCACCTCGCCGAGGGCGGCCTCGTCGCCCACAACGGCGACCGCTGGCGAATCGACTGACGGCTACAGCTCCTGTGTCAGGCCGTTTCTGAGGTCGCGGCCGAAGTAGTGCCCGACGAGCGCCGCGAGCCCGCCGCTCGCCGCGCCGACGCCCGCGATGGCGACGCCGTAGTCCGCGAGCAACTGCACCGCGAAGGGCGCGAACACGGCGAACAGCGTCGAGAGGACGAACGCGAGGCCGGCGGCGATTGCGCCGGCGAGGACGACCTCCGTGTAGTGTCGCTTCGACCCGACGAGGCCGAGGAGGAAGCCGGCGGCGGCGATGCCGGCGAACCGGCCGAGGAAGCCGACGAGGGGAATCGCGCCGCCGACGAGCAGTCCCCCGATGGAGAGCAGGAGCGCCGCGAGGAACGCGCGCGGGGAGAACAGCCCGCTGAGGCGACCGCCGCCGGACGACCCCGACGAACTGGTCGGCGTCGCGCCGTCGCGCTCGCGGCTCATCCCGGAGAGCACGTCGTCGACGGACTGCTCAGACTCCTTTTGGTCCGACCGTTGCATGTGTACAGGGTCGCGGGCGAGCCTGATGGCTCTTGTGCCGGTGCGTCAGGTCCCCGTCGAAAAGGAGGCGCGACGCGGTCGTTACGACCCCCGACCCAAGATGAGGTACAGGACGAGACCCAGAAGCGGCGCGAGGAAGACGACGACGGCCCAGAGGAACGCCGGATGACTGCTGTTTCGCTTCGCGTCTCGGTACGTCCACACCACCATCCCGAGGTACAGGAGGAAAAACAGCAGGCCGATTACGAACGCGCCTGCGCCGCGCGACTGGAGGAGTATCGTGGGGAGCATACGCTGGCCGACGGTCGGTCGGATAAAATGTCTTGTGCCCGTTATGTCGGCGACACGGACATCTCGCTCGTTGCACTCGGGCGGGGCGGCTCCACCCCAGTTGTCGTACCGAGCGGCGAGCGAAGCGAGCCGTTCGGCATTTTTGGTCCAGATTTTTGCTCCGAGCGGGTCGCTACGCGACCCCGAGGAGGAAAAAGGTGGAATGGTGGGTTTGAAGTCTGCCCCCGCGGTATCCCGCGATATGAACGCAGGGGACCGCGTCCGCGTCACCCGCGCGGACGTCACGAACGAAGGCGTGCTCATGCCGTCTTCCACCGAGGACCACCTCGTCGTCAAGCTCGACGGCGGGTACAACGTCGGTATCGCCCGCGAGGGAGCCGACGTGGACGTGCTCGAAACCGACGTGTACGACATCGAAGACGCGCAGTCCGAGGGCGACGGCACCTCCGAAATCGAGTTCGACGACGACCTGCCGACCGTCTCGCTCATCTCGACCGGCGGGACCATCGCCTCGACGGTCGACTACCGCACGGGCGCGGTGACCGCGCAGTTCGACGCCGAGGACGTGCTCCGGGCCGTCCCCGACCTCGCGGGGCGGGCGAACTACCGCGGCCGCGTCGTCGCCAACATCCTCTCGGAGAACATGACGACTGACGTGTGGGTCGACCTCGCGGAGGCCATCGCCGAGGAAATCGAGGCCGGAGCCGACGGCGTCGTCGTCATGCACGGCACCGACACGATGCAGTTCTCCGCGTCGGCGATGTCGTTCATGCTCGACACGCCCGTGCCCATCGTCTTCACGGGGAGTCAGCGCTCGGCGGACCGCCCCTCCTCCGACAACGTGATGAACGCCGTCTGCGCCGTCGAGGCCGCGAAGGCCGACGCCGCCGAGGTCATGATCTGCATGCACGCCTCGGAGTCCGACGACGTCTGCGCGCTCCACGAGGGGACGCGCGTCCGCAAGAACCACACCTCCCGCCGCGACGCCTTCGAGACCGTCGGTGCGAAGCCGCTCGGCGAAGTCGACTACGAGGCCGAGGAGGTCACGTTCCGCCGCGACTACGCCCCCCGCGGCGAGGCCGACCTCGCGCTCCGCGCCGACCTCGAATCCGAGGTGGAACTCGTGAAGTTCACGCCGGGGATGGACCCCGCGGCGCTCGACTACCTCGACAGGAAGGCCGGCGTCGTCATCGAGGGGACGGGCCTCGGCCACGTCCACACCGACCTCATCCCGCGGTTAGAGGAACTCATCGAGGACGGCACGGTCGTCGCAATGACCTCGCAGTGTCTCGAAGGCCGCGTCTGCGACCGCGTCTACGACACCGGCCGCGACCTGCTCGACGCGGGCGTCGTCGAGGCGGGCGACACGCTCCCCGGCACGGCGAAGGTGAAGCTGATGTGGGCGCTCGCCAACGTCTCTGACCCGACGGGCGCGATGGGCCGCAACCTCGAAGGCGAACTGACCCAGCGCTCGGTCCCGTGGGAGTGACCTGATGGAGATTCGACCCGCCCGACCCGAGGACTACGACGCGGTCGCCGCGTTCACCCGCGACACGTGGGCCGACCGCGGCGGGTCGGACTACATCCCCGACATCTACCACGACTGGATCGCGCCCGGCGAGTCGGAGCGGGCGACGCTCGTCGTCGACATGGGCGAGGAGACGCCGTCCGACGACGTGGCCGCAATCGCGCAGGTCGTCATGCTCTCGGAGTACGAGGGCTGGGCGCAGGGCATGCGCGTCGCCCCCGACTACCGCGAACAGGGGCTGGCGACCCGGCTGTCGCACGCGCTGCTCGACTGGGCGCGCGACCGGGGAGCGCGCCGCGTCCGAAACATGATTCACTCGTGGAACGTCCCGAGCCTCGCCAACGCCCGCACGGTCGGCTTCGACCCCGGCATCGAGTTCCGCTGGGCGACGCCCGACCCCGACCCGACCGCCGACCCGGAAGCGGCCGTCGGCCACGACGCCGACGCCGCGTGGGCCTACTGGACCGGGTGCGAGGCGCGGACCGAGCTCACGGGGCTCGCGCTCGACCCCCGCGAGTCGTGGGCGCTCTCCGAGCTGACCCGCGACCGCCTCCACGACGCCGCGGCCGACGACCGCCTGTTCGTCGTCGGCGACGACCGCACGACCGGCTTCACCTATCGGAACCGGACCTACTCGCGCGAACGCGACGGCGAGGGCGAGGTGACGTGGGCCGAGTACGCGGTCGCCGCGTGGGACGACGCGCCGGCCTGCGAGTCGCTTTTGGACGCGGTTCGACGCGACGCCGCCGCGGTCGGTGCGGACCGGACGCGGGTTCTCCTCCCCGAGCGAATCGATTGGATTTCCGACGCGTCGCTCGCCCGGAGCGACCTCGCCGAGGAGCCGACGTTCGTCATGGAAGCCGACGTCTCCTGACGCCGCGGGGGTGCCGCGCCCGCCGAGCGCCGATTACCGCCAGTCGACGCCGCGGACTTCGAAGCGTGCCCCGCCGAGTTCCGAGTCCACCACGTCGAACTGCCAGCCGTGCAGGTCGGCGATTCGCCGCGCCGTCGAGAGATGTGTGACATCGTAATCGACGCCGAGCAACTGGTTCGAGCCCGCACCGACCGCCGCGCGCTCCTCCGGGGACGGGAGGGGGCCGTCGTCGTCGACGTAGAACCCGTCGGCGGTCGTCCCCACGACGACGCTGGACGGCAGACCGAGCGACGCGTTCCGCTCGTAGCAGTTCGTGAGCACCGCGACCAGAAACAGCCCGAACAGGTGGGTGTCGGCCAAGAGCGACCCGTCGCCGACGACCCGGAGCGAGGCGTCGTCCGCGCCGTCGGGCGACGCGACGGCCCGCGCTTGCGCGACGTGCGAGCGGAAATCCACCGGCGCGAGGTCGAGCGTGCTCGGTTGCCCGGCGACGGCGATGCCCCAGTCGACGAGCGAGTCGATGCGCGAGAGGCTCTCGGAGAGCTGCACCGCGTCGTCGCCGTCGACGGCGGCGAGTCGCTCGGCGGACGCGGTGGCCGACGCGAGCTGGGCTTTGAGCTCCGAGGCGAGCACGCTGACGAGCGCCGCGAGGTGCTCGTTTTTCTCGTTGACCTGCAGCTCGGCGAGCCGCCTGTCGGTGATGTCGAAATGGGTGACGAGCGCGAAGCTCCCGTGTCTCGGCGTGTCTATCGGGACGACGCGGAGCGCGAACCACCGATACACCGTTGGCGAGTGACACGGGTACTCGGCGGTAAAGAGATCGCGGTCGCCGCGGAGCACCGCGCGGATGCCGTCGGCGACGACGCCCGCGATTTCGTCGGTCTCGCGGGCCGCGTCGCACACGTCGAGGTAGTTGACGCCCGTCGAATCGGGGTCGCCGGCGTAGTCGTTCGCGTCGGCGAACGCCCGCCACGCCCGGTTCGTGTAGACGATGTCACCGCGCCTGTCGAGGAGCGCAATCGTCGCCGGGAACTCCTCGAAGCCGCGTTCGATGAGCGATACGTCGTCCATCACAGAGCGTACGCCGGGAACCCGTTTGTCAGTTTCTACCAGATTGGGTCCGAAATACGCGTCGCGTCGTTCGCGGCCTGAGAGTGCGAAAAACGGTGTTCGACCGCCACGGTCGGGGTGCAATCGACCGCGGCGTCGGGCGTTCGGTGGTCGGGGTCGTGGTGGTGGTGGTCAGTCCGAGGCGGCGACTCGGGGCTTACGCTCGTTTCCCTCCGTACCCGCCATGGCGAGCACGTCGTCGAAGAAGCCGAGCGAGTCGTGGGGACCGGGGTGGGCTTCGGGGTGGTACTGGCGCGTGATGACGCTCAGTTCCTCGCTGGCGAGGCCTTCCGCGGTGTCGTCGTTGACGTTGACCTGCGTCACGTCGAGTTGGTCGCCGGGGTCGGCGACGGTGTAGCCGTGGTTCTGGGTCGTCATGACGACTTTTCCGCTCCGGAGGTCGCGGACCGGCTGGTTGACGCCGCGGTGGCCGAAGGCCATCTTCTCGGTGGTACCGCCGAGCGCGCTGGCGACGATCTGCTGGCCGAGGCAGATGCCCGCCAGCGGGACCTCGCCGGCGAACTCCTCGACGAGGTCGCGCGTCGCGGTGTAGTTCTCGGGGTCGCCGGGACCGTTCGAGATGAAAAGCACGTCGGGGTCGAGCGCGGACACGTCCTCGGCGGCCGCGTCGTAGGGGAGCACGTGGACCGTCGCGCCGCGGTCGACGAGGGAGTCCACGATGGAGCCCTTCGCGCCGCAGTCGACGAGCGCGACGGTGGTGTCGCCGTCGCCCTCGAACGTCGTCAGTTCGGTCGTGGTGACCTGCGCGCCGATGTCGACGTGCTCGCTCATGCCCTTACACTGCGCGAGTTCCTCCTTCGCGTCCTCCGGGGTCACGTCCTCGCCGACGGCGATTCCGACCTTCATCGCGCCCTCCTCGCGGATGGACGTGACGAGGTCGCGCGTGTCGAGGTGGTCGACCGCCGGAACGCCCTCGTCTGCGAGCCACTCGACGACCTCCTCCGTGAACTCGCGTGCGACGGCCGCCCGAGGGTGGACCCGGTCGGACTCGAATCGCTCGGCTCGGACGCCGTAGTTCCCGATGAGGGGGTACGAGAAGGTGAGGACTTGCTCTTCGTACGAAGGGTCGGTCAGACTCTCTTCGTATCCCGTATATGCGGTTGTGAACACCAGTTCACCGCGTGTGCGCCCCGGAACACGGCCACGCGCTTCGACCACGCGTCCGTCTTCCAGCGCCAGATAGGCGTCCGACATTACGAGAAACGAACGGAACACGGGTGCATAAGTGTTGCTTTCGAAGGTGAGTTACGAAATTCGTAATCGGTAAGTCGCTGGGGTGGACACGTGGGGTATGGACGAGCTTGACCGGCGCATCCTCGATATCCTTCGACGGGACGCTCGGACCCCCAACACGGAGATTGCGGCCGAGGTCGGGACCTCCGAGGGGACAGTCAGGAACCGCGTCGAGCGGTTGGTCGAGGAGGGCGTCATCGAGCGCTTTACCATCTCGACCCGCACGGGGAACCTGAAGGCGATGATAGAGGTGACCGTCGCGGTCGACGTCGACACCAACGACGTCTCCGAGCTGATGGCCGACTGGAAGGACGTGGACTTCGTCTGGCAGGTCTCCGGCGAGGAGGACATCGTCCTCGTCGTCGAGGCCGCCGACACCCGCGCCGTCAACGAGCTCATCACCCGCGCCCGCGAGCACGACGACGTCAAGAGTACCAAGACCCGCCTGATTCTCGACGAGCGCCTCGGCTGACGCCGCGCCGCCGCGCCGCCGCGTGGTCCGCGATTCGCATCGAAGCTTAGTTGACCCCCGACTCCGACGGAAGGCACATGAGCAACGCAGCGGCCGACGAGGCTACTGAACTCCACGAGAACGCAGCGCAGGACGTCATCGCCGTCGACTCCGACGACAACGCGGAGGGGACGGTCAACCGACTCGACGCCCACACGGGCGACGGCATCCGCCACCGCGCCTTTACCTGCCTCGTGTTCAACGAGGAGGGCCAGATACTCCTCGCCCAGCGCGCGCCCAACAAGCGCCTGTGGGACACCTCGTGGGACGGCACCGTCGCCTCCCACCCCGTCGAGGGCCAGACCCAAGAGGAGGCCACCGAAGAGCGCCTCGAAGAGGAACTCGGCATTAGCCCCGACCAGTACTCCGACCTCCGCGTCACGGACAAGTTCGAGTACAAGCGCTACTACGAGAACGCCGGCCTCGAATGGGAGGTCTGTGCCGTCCTGAAGGTCACGCTCGAAGACACCTCGCTCGACCCCGACGAAGACGAGATTGCGGGCATGCTCTGGGCGGACTACGAGCACCTCCACGACAACCCCGAGTGGTACCGCCAACTGCGCCTCTGCCCGTGGTTCGAAATCGCCATGCGCCGTGACTTCGAGTAGGCTCACCCTCGCAGACGACGCGCGAGCTGTGATTCTCTCGCACGCCCGCGAGGGTGCCGCCCGCGACCCACCCGCGGAGGTCTGCGGCGTCCTCGCCGGCGACGGCGACGCGCGCACCGTCACCGCCGCCCACCCCGTTTCGAACGTCGCCGACGAGCCGCGGGTCGCCTACGAACTCGACCCCGAGGAGACGGTTTCGATTCTCGAAACCGTCGAGGCGGCCGGCGACGACGCGGTCGGCTTCTACCACTCGCATCCCGAGTCCGACCCCGTGCCGAGCGCGACCGACCGCGAACAGGCCTCGTGGCCGGGCTACGTCTATCTCATCTGCTCGCCCGACGGCCGGCTGACCGCCCACGAGTGGACCGGCGACGAGCTCCGCGAACTCGCCGTCGCGGTCGAGTGACTCGTCGGCCTCCCGGACCCTCGCCGGTACGCCGCGCCCGCCGGCGCGCTTCGGTGAGAATATCCTTTCCGAGTCCGCAGACGCATCCATGGAACCCGACCGCTACGACGACCTCGACGGACAGGTCGCGCTCGTCACCGGCGCGAACCGAGGCATCGGCCGCCAGATAGCCGAGAACCTCCGCGACCGCGGCGCGACGGTGTACGCGGGGTCCCGAAGCGTCACGAACGAGACGCCCGAGGGAACCGAGCGCGTCCTCCTCGACGTGACCCAAGAAGGCGACATCGAGGAGGTCGTCGACGGCGTCTTCGCCGACCAGAGCCGACTCGACATCCTCGTCAACAACGCCGGTATCGCCGAGGACGGCGAGGACATAGTCGCCGAACCGACCGAGCGAATCGACCGCACCCTCGGCGTCAACCTCCGCGGGCCGATGCTCATGTGCAAGCACGCCGTTCCCCTCCTGCTCCAGTCCGACGGCGGCCGCGTCGTCAACGTCTCCTCGGGGATGGGCGCACTCGGCGAAGAACAGTCCGGAGGGTCGCCGGCGTATCGAATCTCGAAGACCGGCCTCAACGGCCTCACGGTCTACCTCGACGGCCAGTACGGCGACGACGGTCTCATCGCCAACTCGGTGTGTCCCGGCTGGGTCCGCACCGACATGGGCGGCGAGGAGGCGAACCGGCCGGTCGAGAAGGGCGCGGAGACGCCGACGTGGCTCGCCACGTTCAAGCCCGGCGCGCCCGCGGGGAAGTTCTGGCGCGACAAGGAAGTCATCGACTGGTAAGCGACCGACTCCCCGCCGCCGCGACCCTCACGTGACGCCGCCGCTCTGCTTCTCGAACGCCTCGTATTCGTCCCCGTCCAGAATCTCTCGGAAGTGCTCGACCGCCCGGTACACGTCCTCGAAGCCGACGTAGGCCGGCGCGGGGGCCATGCGGACGACGTTCGGCTGGCGGAAGTCCACGACGACGCCCCGCTCCTTGAGCGCGAGGCTGACGCGGTCGGCCTCGGGGTGTTCGACCGCGACGTGGCCGCCGCGGGCCGCGGGATCTCGCGGGGTGCCGACCTCGCACTCCGGCAGTCTGTCGTCCACGAGGTCGATGAGGAAGTCCGTGAGCGCCAGCGACTTCTCGCGGAGCGCCCCCACGCCGCCGGCGTCCTCGACGATATCGAGCGCGCCGTCGAGAGGGGCCGCCGACAGCACCGGGACCGTCCCGGACTGGAACGCGCCGGCGGACTGCGCCGGTTCGTAGGTCATCGCCATGTCGAACTGCGTCCCCTTGTCGTTGCCCCACCAGCCGGCGAGCGCGGGCGTGACGCCGAAGTGGCGCTCGTTGACGTAGAGGCCGGCGACGGAGCCGGGGCCGGCGTTGAGATACTTGTAGTGACACCAGACGGCGAAGTCCGCGCCCACCTCGGAGAGGCGGTGCGGGACCGCGCCGACCGAGTGCGCGAGGTCGAAGCCGGCCAGCGCGCCGGCCTCGTGAGCCGCCTCGGTGATGGTCTCGATGTCGAACAGTTGGCCGCTCCGATAGAGGACCGACGGGAGAAACACCATCCCCACGTCGTCGTCGATGGCGGCGAGCACGTCCTCGGTCTCGATGGTCCGCCCGTCGCGGCTCTCGACCACGCGAAGCGCCTCGTCGGGGTCGCGGCCGGCCGCCCGGAGTTGCGCGCGAATCGCGTAGTGGTCCGTCGGGAAGTCGAGGTCGTCGACGACGATTTGCTCGCCGCGGGCGGGGTCGTAGAACGTTCCGACGAGCGCGTGGATGTTGACGGTGGTGGAGTTGGCGACGACGACCTCCTCGGGCTTCGCGCCGACGAGCGGCGCGAGTCGGTCGCCCAGTCGCTCGCCGTAGCTGAACCACTCGGGGTCGGCGTCGGTCCACCCGCGGATGGCGAGGTCGCGCCACTCGTCGACGACGCGGTCGAGCGCGGCTTCGGCGTCGACAGAGAGCGGGCCGAGCGAGTTGCCGTCCAGATACAGTTCGCCCTCGGGGACGAAAAAGCGGTCGCGGAGGTCCGAAAGCGGGTCCGTCGCGTCCATCTCGCGGGCGGTGTCGACGGTGAGCACGTCGGATTCGTCGGAGTCGCCGGGGTCGTCGGGTTCGGCCATACGCGCCTCGAAGCGCCCGCGCGACAAGTAGGTGCGCGGCCCGCGCTGGAACCCGAGTGGCGGGTCCGCTTATTCGGCGTCGGTCGCCGACGACTCGGCCTCGCGGGCGAGTCGCTCGTAGGCGGCCCACGAGGGGTCCACGTCGGGGTGTTCGATGCGCTCGCCGTCGACGACGACGCCCTCGCCCGCGACGACGGTGCCGGCGACGCCGACGGGGGTGCCGCGGGCGTCGAGCGCGGCGACCACGTCGTCCGTGACAGAGGGGTCCGTGGCGATGATGAGCGAGCCGGCGGTAGTCGAGCGCCACGGGTCGATGCCGAGGAACTCGCAGGTCTCGCGGACGCCGGGACGGAGCGGGACGCTCGACTCGTCGATTTCGAGTTGGACGCCCGCGCTCTCGGCGATTTCGTTGAGCGCGCCGTGGACGCCGCACTCGGTGGCGTCGTGCATGGCGTGGACGCCGCGGCCGCCGGCGGCCGAGACGGTCATCGCGTCGCGGACGGCGTCGGTCTCGTCGAGTCGGTCCTGCGCGGCCGCGAGCACGTCGGCGTCGAGGTCGGCGAAGGCGTCGGGGAACAGCGTCGTCAGGAGGCCGGTCGCCTCGACGCCCGGTCCCTTCGTCACGAGCACGTCGTCGCCGGGTCGCGCGCCGTCCGGGCGGACCACGTCGTCGTGGTCGCCGACGGCGAGGGCGGTCGCGCCGCCGACCCACGGGTACGAACAGCCGGCGTAGCGGGCGGTGTGGCCGGTGACAATGCTGACGCCGAGGTCGTCGGCCTCGTCGTGCATCGCGCCCCAGAGCTCCGCGAACTGCTCGTCGGTCATCTCGGGCGGCAGCGTAAAGGAGACGGCGAGGTGCGAGGGGTCCAGCCCCGAGACGGCGATGTCCGAGAGGACGATGTCGATGGCGAAGCGGCCCGCGCGCTCGAAGCCGAGCGCGGGGAGCACGGAGACGGGGTCGGTCGCGATGGCGACGGCGGTGCCGTCGACGTCGAGGAGGCCGAAGTCGACGCCGTGGGTCGGGCCGAGCGCCACGTCGTCGCGGGCCGCGCCCAGCCGCGGGTAGATGTACTCGTCGAAGAACTCGCGGTCGACCTTTCCGAGGTCGGTCATACGCGACCTCGGGGGGCCGCCAGTAAGAACGTACTCATCCGCCGCCGGCGGGGTCGGAGCCGGGCCCGGGACCGGAGAATCCCGGATTCGGTCTCGGTCTCGGCGCGGGTCGCGCTCGACTGACTCGCCGACGCGGCCGCTCGCCGGTCGAAAGGCGGGACGGTCCCCCGTCCCTGCTCATGAAGAGACGCGGAGACGGTTCGAAGGGGCATGGAAAGTCCCACCACCGGACTGCTCCCGCGTCGATTCAACGTGAACGCCGGACCTACAAGAACCTCGCTAAGTTCCCTCGATGGACCTATATATCTCCAACGAGGCGTCAGCAAATACTGCCGCATCGGGGAAATCGCCCCCGCCGCTCAGACCGGCCGGTGCCCCGCTTCGTCGGGGGTGTTGTTCGGCGTCCGCCACGCGTCGTCGAGGTGTTCGACGAGCGCGCGGGCGACGGCGACCGGCTCCTCGTGGTGGACCCAGTGGGTCGCCTCGTCGAACGTCCTGAGGTGGCCGTCCTCGCAGAACGCGAGGCTCTCGCGCGCCATCTTCGGTCGGAGGAACCTGTCTTTGCTCCCCCAGACGACGAGCGTCGGCGGTTCGACCGTCTCGGCGCGGGGACGCGGGCGCTCGCGGACGACCGCGCGATACCAGTCCACCATCGACCCGTAGGCACCCGGCACCGACCACGCGGCGCGGTAGTAGTCGAGGTCGGTCGCCGAGAACGTGCCGGGAAGCGCGGAGCCGGTCATCGCCCGCTCCAGGACGGCCCAATCGCCCACGGGCGCGACGAGTTCGGGGAGCTTCGGGAGTTGGAAGAACAGGACGTACCAGCTCCGGAGCTGTTGGGCCGGGTCGCGGCGGAGGTGGCGGGCGAACACCGCGGGATGCGGGAGGTTCATCGCGGTGAGCGAGCGCACCCGCTCCGGGTGGTGGAGCGCGGTCCACCACGCCACCGCGCCGCCCCAGTCGTGACCGACGACGTGCGCCTTCTCGTGGCCGAGCGCGTCCGCGACGCCGACGACGTCGCCGGCGAGTTCGTCGATGCTGTACCACTCGACGCCCGAGGGGCGGTCGCTCAGGTTGTAGCCGCGCTGGTCGAGCGCGACGACCCGATAGCCCGCCTCGGTCAGCGGGCGGAGGTAGTCCGCCCACGCGTACCAACACTCCGGGAAGCCGTGGAGGAGCACGGCGAGGTCGCCGTCTTCCGGTCCGGCTTCGACCGCGTGGAGCGTGACCTCGCCCACCTCGATACGACGGCTCGCCGCCTCGACGGGGAGTTCCACGTCGTCGCGCGACAGCCCCGATTGCTTCGCCATACTCACCGCTACGGCGGCGAGGGACAAATGTGCCGCGGCGGCGAGCGGCCGTCGTCTGCGAGAAATGCGTCGGTGTCGCGGCGGGAGTCGAACCTACCCGAACAGGCGCTTTCTGATGCTCCGCGTGCGGCTCTGTTCGGCCATGAGAACCGAACACTCCACGTCTTCGACGACGTCCATGACGACGGTGCCGCGGACCAGCCGCGAGAGGAGGCCGCGTTCCGTCGCGCCGATGACGAGGAGCGAGGCGTCGGTCGCGTGGGACTCGATGGCCGCCTCGACGTCTCCGGTCTCGACGGTGAGCGTGGCGTCGCCGAGGCCGCGTTCGTCGGCCCACTCCTGCAGGAAGCGCTCGCCCTCCGCCGCGTCGTCGGCGACGTGGAGGAGTTCGACCTCCGCGTCACAGAACTCCCGGAGGACCGAGGCGATGGACGCCGAGAGGTCGGAGTCCGGGCCGCCGGCGGTCGGTACGAGCACGTGCGAGGGGTCGAAGCCGCGGTCCTTCAGCACCAGCACGTCGTAGGGGAGCGAGTGGGTCATCTCCTCGAACGCGCTCTCGGCGCGGCCGGGGGACCCGTGGCTGTCGGGACCCCAGCCCATGACGACGAGGTCGGCGTTGTAGGTCTCAGCCGCGTCGAACACCTCCTCGAACGACCGGTGGGAGAGGACGGTGTGAGTCTCGATGTCCACGTCGAGTTCGTCGGCGTCGGCGCGGGCCTGTTCGAGCAGGCGGTCGGCCTCGGCGAAGTCGTACTCCTCGCGGGCCGATTCGAGGGCGGTCTGGTCCGGTACCTTCACGATGTGGACGCCGACGAGCGTCCCGTCGTTGGCCTTGGCGACCGACCCGGCGAGCGACACGAGGTCGCGCTCGCTTTCGGGGTTCGCGAGCGGGACCATGACGCGGTAGCCGCCGTCGGGCTGGACCGACGTGGCGGCCGAGACCGCGGCGTCGGGGAGCTGTTCCGACTGCTGAAGCAGGTACTTCCCGAGGATGCCCTGCTTCGTCGCCCTGGTGCGGGCGTAGGCCGCGTACCACAGCATGGCGAACACGACGAAGCCGGCGGCGAGGAGGATGATGGTGTCGGCGAAGAAGGCGATGAGGGCGAACGACGTGATCGCCCCGAGGATGGGGGTGATTGGGTACAGCGGAACCCGGTAGTCCGGCTGGTAGTCCTCGGGGTCGGCCACGCGCATCACGACGAGCGCGACGTTGAGCAGCCCGTAGATGATGAGGTGGAGGACGCTCCCGGCGTTCGCGAGGGTGTTGACGTTGGCCAGCAGGATGAACAGGAGGATGAACCCGCCGGTGATGGCGATAGATCGGTACGGCGTGCCGAACCGGGGGTGAATCTCGTTGAGTTCCTCGGAGACGATTCGGTCGCGCCCCATGGCGAAGTTGATGCGCGAGGAGGCGAGAATCGAGGCGTTCGCGGACGAGGCCGTGGCGAGGAGGCCGCCGAACAGCATCGCGCCCGCGCCGACCGGACCGATGAGGAGTCGGGCGACGTCGACGACGGCGGTCTCGTTCCCGGCGACGAGGCTGTTGTCCACCGCGGCCAGCACGGTCAGGAGAACGAGCGCGTACACCAGCGTCACGATGACGACGCTGCCGAGGACGGCCCGCGGGAGGTTCTTTCCGGGGTTCTTGATTTCCTCCGCGACGGAGGTTATCTGGACGAACCCGAGGTACGAGACGAAGATGAGGCCGGTCACCGGCAGGAGCGGCGACAAGCCCCTGTCCGGCGGGACGAACGGGCGGAGTTTGGCGAGGTCCGCGTTCAGGAGTCCGAAGAGCGTGAACACGGCGAGGATGGCCAGCAGGATGAGCACGATGGCGTTCTGTAGCTTCCCCGTCTCCTTCGCGCCGACGTAGTTAATGAACACGAAGAGGAGGCCGCCCGCGAGGGCGACGAGCTTCACGGCGGAGACCGTGACACCGCCGAGTACGAGGCTCGGAACGGGGAGGAACGTCACCACGTACTGACCGAAGCCGGTCATGTAGAACGCGGAGGCGAACGCGAGCCCCATCCAGTTGCCCCACCCGGCGACGCTCCCGAACAGCGGCCCGAGCGCGTGGTTGATGTAGTAGTACGCGCCGCCGGACTTCGGCATCGCGGTGCCGAGTTCGCTGGCGGACGCGGCGGTCAAGAGCGCGATGACGCCGCCGAGGACGAACGCGCCGGCCGAGAGCGGTCCGGCCGCTTTGACCGCAGCGCCGGGAAGCACGAAGATGCCCGCGCCGATCATCGTTCCGATACCGATGGTCAACGCCGCGAGCGGCCCGAGGTCCTTTGCGAGTTCCTCGTCGGTCATGTTTCACCACCGGCGTCGTCCGCGTCGTCGGTGTCGACGTCCGCAGCGTCCGCTGCCGGCAGGACGACCACGGGCCGGTCGCTGTGCCGGACCAGTTGGTCGCGGACCGCGCCCGAAAACAGGTCCCACCACGAGCGACCGCCGCGCGGGGTGAAAACGATGGCCGTCGCGTCGGCGTCCTCGGCGGCGTCGAGGATGGCGTCGCCGACGTCCGTGGCGAACCGGAGGTCGGTGTGGATGTCGATGCCGGCGTCGTCCGCGGCGCGGCGGGCGACGTCGAATAGCTCGTCTGCGACCTCCTCGCGCTGTTCGACGCCGGCCTTGTCCGGCGCGCCGCCCGCCTTCTCGATAACGTGGACGACCGAGGCCCGACCGCCGGCCGCGGCGATGCGCGGGAACGCGGCGGCGCAGGTGAGTTCGGCGTCGTCCGCGTTCGCAATCGGAAGCAGGGGACGCGAGAACAGCGGTTCGACGTGTTCAGTCATGTGTCGAGCCCGCGAGCGCGGTGTGAGGAAAGCGGTTCCGCCCGGCGGAACGGGATTGTGCCGGGACGACTACACCCGATTCACAACGTGACCGTCGGGAATTCATACGCCGGGGTTGTGCGGCAATCGGTTTAGAAGTTCGCAAACCGGGGTACGGTGTCGGCCGGGCCGATTCCGGGGCGGCGGCCCCACCTCAGACCGCGGTGACCCACGCTCGATACGCCTCGTCGCGGCCGTAGACCGCCTGAAAGACGCGGTCGGCGAAGCCGGCGAGACGGTTGGCGTCCGAGCGGGCGGTGATGCGGACGTTCGTCCCCTCGGCCTCCTCGGGGCTCTCCAGTTTGTCGATACGGAACTCGGGGAACTCCGAGAGGAGCGTCTTGAGGCGGTCGAGTTCCGCCTCTGTCACGTCCATGTTGAACGTCTGGTCGGCGAACTGAATCCACGGGCCGGGACCCTCGCCGTCGAGGTCGTCGAGGCGCTCGGCCTCGATGGTGAGAAAGGCGCTGCCGCGGTCGCGGTGCGCCGACACGGCGTCGGCGAACAGCTTCCGGCGCTCGCGGGGCGTGTCGGCCTCGAATCGGGTCATGTGGAACGGTACAGCCGCGCGGTACAAAAGCGACCCGCGTCAGAACAGCGCGATGACGGCGGCGAGCGCGAGCGCGCTGACGGTGAGCAGTTGCAGTCCGAGGACGCCCAGCGGGGCCGCGCCCGTCCGCCGCATCGCGTCGAGGCGGACGTCGAGACCGAGACCGACGAACGCGAGCGCGAACAGGGCGTCGCTGGCGGTGCCGACGGTGGCGAGCGTCGCCTCCGAGAGCAGGCCGAGGTTGGCGACGGCGGCGACGGCGACGAAGCCGACGAGGAACCGCGGGACGCCGTCGAAGACGGCTCGCAGGCCGGTGGCGGCCTCCTCGGCGCGACCGGCGTAGCGGACCGCGTAGGCGACGGCGACGAAGCCGAGCATGGAGTTGCGCGCGAGTTTGGTCACGGTCGCCCAGCGACCGGCGACCTCGGAGTGGGCGAAGCCGGCCGCGGTGACGGGGCCGGTGCTGAACATGCTCAGGCCGGCCCAGATGCCGAACTGGCGGCCGGACAGCGGGAGCAGGTCGCCGGCGATGGGGAACACGGCGAGCGTGAGCGCGTCGAACAGGAGGACCGCGGCGACGACGTGGGCGAGCGACTCGCCGTCGGCGTCGATGGTGCCGGCGATGGCGGTGGCCGCGGAGACGCCGCAGACGCTCGCGCCCGCCGCGAGGAGCGACCCGGTCTTGTCGGCGAGGCCGAACACGCGGCTGGCGACGGCCTCGACGAGGAGGACGCCCGCGGTGACCGTGACGACGACGAGCGCGACCAACACCGGCCCGGAGGCGACGAGTTCGTCGACGGCGATGCGAGCGCCGAGCAGGACGATGCCCGTTTCGAGGAGGAGTTTCTGCGTGTCGACGCCGGGGCGCGCCCAGTCGGGGACGCCGACCGTGTTGGCGACGACGGCCCCGAAGAAGACGCCGAGCAGGAGCGCGTTGACACCGGGGACGAAGCCGGCGACGAGCGTCGCCGCCCCCGCGAGGACGACGAGGAGGCCGACGCCGGGAGCGAGTCGCGCGAGCCGACTGATGCCGGCGTTCTCGGCGTCCGAGTTCCCCCCGGTGCTCACGGCCCGAGCGCCGCGAGGACGGTCACGACGACGAGTCCGAGGGCGGTCGCGCGCCAGCCGCGTTCGAGCGTACACCACAGTTCGTACGCGCGCTCGACGGTGGCCGCGCCGAGCGCGTCGCGCATGGGAGACGAATCGCGCATTTGTCGGTGCCACGAGAGCCGGGCCGTTGAACGTGTCGCTTCCGTCTGTGAAAACAGCAACAATATCCGCTAAATCGGCGGTGGCCCGGTCGATTGAGCTGTAAGCCGGCAAACAAGGAGCAACATTTTCTCGTTCCTCTGACCGTCGCCGTCGCAGAACTCAGTACGTATCTTCAACACTATATGCTCTCGCCGGATGGGGTCAGATATGGGAAAGCGCATCCTCCTGCTCGGAGCGCCGGGCGCAGGTAAGGGCACACAGTCGAAGCGACTCGCCGAGACCTACGGCGTCGAACACGTCACCACCGGCGACGCGCTGCGCGCGAACAAGGACATGGAGACCGAGTACGGGACGCCCCGCTCGTTCATGGAGAAGGGCGAACTCGTCCCCGACGCGGTCGTCAACGAAATCGTCGAGGCCGCGCTGGAAGACGCCGACGGCTACGTCCTCGACGGCTACCCGCGGAACCTCTCGCAGGCGGAGTACCTCACCGAGATCACCGACCTCGACGCGGTCGTCTACCTGAACGTCGCCGAGTCAGAGCTCGTCGAGCGCCTCACCGGCCGCCGCGTCTGCGACGACTGCGGCACGAACTTCCACGTGAAGTTCAACCAGCCAGAAGAGGAGGGCGTCTGCGACGACTGCGGCGGCGAACTCGTCCAGCGCGACGACGACACCGAAGAGACCGTCCGCGAGCGCCTGTCGGTGTTCGAGGAGAACACCGAACCCGTCATCGAGCACTACCGCGACGAGGGCGTCCTCGTCGAAATCGACGGCGAACAGACCCCCGACGAGGTCTTCGAGGACATCCGGTCCGTCGTCGACGACGCCTGAGCACGGGTTCGACGCGCGAACCGCCTCGTCGACGCAGTCCGACGCGGCGTTTTTCACCGACCGAGACGCGACCGTCCGCACCGCCGACGGCGCGCTCGCTGTCGTCCGCAGAGTAAAACCTTGATAACAGCCGGTTGCTAAAGAGCCGGTAATGGCACGAATCGAATCTCGGGTGCGCGACCTCGTCGGCTCCGACGCCGACATGCGCGCCGCCGTCGAGACCGTCCTCGACCGGGCGGACGACGGAGAAGTCGAGTGGGCCGACGTTCGCGACGAGCTCACGAGCGGCCAGTGGGGTCGCCTCATCGAGAAGGGTATCCTCGTCGACGGCGACGAAGGGTTCCGGCTCGCCGACGTGGGGGAGACCCGCGCCGGCCTCGAAGACGACACGTCCGGCTCCGGCGGGTCGTCGTCGTCCTCGTCGACCGACGTCGACACCGGCGACTCCTCGTGGTCGAAGTACGACAAGGGCGCGGCCGTCGTCACGGTCGGCCTGTTCCTCGGCTACTCCGTCTCCGAGGTCCGAAACGTCATCGGCGGCGTGATGGACGTCGTCCTCGGCCCGGTCGCGGGGATGCTCCCGTTCTACGCCGTCGTGATGGTTCTCGCGCTCGCCACCGGCCTCTACTCCACGCTCCTGCAGGCGAACCTCATGGACATGGAGAAGATGGGCATGTATCAAGAGCGGATGAAGGACATCCAACAGCGGCAGAAGGACGCCAAGGAGCGCGGCGACGACGCGGAGCTCGAAAAGATTCAAGAAGAGCAGATGGAGGCGATGGGCGACCAGATGGGCATGTTCAAAGAGCAGTTCCGCCCGATGGTCTGGATTATGTTCCTCACCATCCCGGTGTTCCTCTGGATGTACTGGGCCATCGGCGTCGGCGGCAACGCCCAGCCACACATCGACGCCGGGACCATCGTGCTCCCGCTCGTCGGCACCGCGGAGTGGACGCAGGGCGTTCTCGGCCCCATGCAGGCGTGGATTGTCTGGTACTTCCTCTGCTCGATGGGCTTCACCCAGATCATCCGCAAGTCGCTCAACATCGACATGTCGCCGTCGGCGTCGTAAGCCGGTTCGGGCGACAGTCGACCCGGTCGGTTCGGCTCGAATCAAATCGACGCGAAGTAACTCGCTTTCTCTCCGTTTCCGACGCTCGCCGGCCGCGAGGCTCTCCCTCAAAGCCGCCGCGAGGCGTCCGCCACGATACCCGTGAGAAGCCTCCGCAGGGGCCGTCGGCAACGATAACACCTTTTAGCCGACCGCACCCAGCATGGATATGTTACTGACCGTCTCCGGACCACCGGGCAGCGGAAAGAGTACGACCGCCGCCGCGCTCGCCGAGGCGTTCGACCTCGAACACATAAGCGGCGGGGACATCTTCCGCGAGCTCGCCGCCGAGCGCGACATGACCGCCGTCGAGTTCAACAAACTCGCCGAGGAAGACGACCAGATCGACCGCGACCTCGACCGCCGCCTCCGCGACATCGCTCTCGACCGCGACGACGTGCTCCTCGAATCCCGACTCGCCGGCTGGCTCGCCGGCGACGCCGCCGACCTCCGCTTCTGGCTCGACGCCCCCGTGGACGTCCGCGCCGAGCGCATCGCCGACCGCGAGGGCAAGCCCGTGGACGTCGCCCGCGAGGAGACCACGACCCGCGAGGCGAGCGAGGCCAAGCGGTACGACGCGTACTACGACATCGACATCACGGACCTCTCTATCTACGATATCGCGCTCAACACCGCCCGCTGGGGCCCCGACGAGGTCACGGCCGTCTGCGTCGCCGCGGTCGACTCCTACGACCACGAGGCCGACGAGGGCAAGTACCCGGTCGAAGGCGTCCGCTACGACTTCTGACCATGCTCCGAGACCCGCCCGAACGCCGGAGCGTCGACGACCTGCTCTCGTTCGGCGTCGTCAACCTCGACAAGCCGCCGGGGCCGTCGGCCCACCAGGTCACCGGCTGGGTCCGCGACATGGCCGACGTCGACCGCGCCGCCCACTCGGGGACGCTCGACCCGAAGGTGACCGGCTGTCTCCCCACGCTCCTCGGCAACGCGACCCGTATGGCGCAGGTGTTCCTCGAAGGCTCGAAGGAGTACGTCTCCGTGCTCGAACTCCACGGACCCGCGCCGGCCGACATCGACTCGACCGTCGCCGAGTTCGAGTCGAAGCTCTACCAGAAGCCCCCGCGGAAATCCGCCGTCTCGCGTCGCCTCCGCGTCCGCGAAATCTACGACCTCGACCTCCTCGAAGTGAAAGACAGACAGGCGCTCCTACGCATTCGCTGTGAGTCGGGGACGTACATCCGAAAGCTGTGTCACGACCTCGGCCTCGCGCTCGGCACCGGCGGCCACATGGGCCACCTCCGCCGGACCGCGACCGACCCCTTCGACGACGCCGACCTCGTGACGCTCCACGACCTCAAAGACGCTCTCGCGTTCGCCGCGGAGGGCGACGAATCGTGGCTCCGCGACGTGGTCGCGCCCGCCGAGCGGGCGCTGTCGCATCTCCCGTCGGTGACCATCGCCAACAGCGCGGCCCGCGAAGTCGCCAACGGCGCGCCCGTCTACGCGCCCGGCGTCTTCGACGTCGACGCCGCCCGCGGCGACCTCGTCGCCTGCTTCACCGACGACGGCTCCGCGGTCTGTCTGGGCGAACTGGTCGGCGACGCCGACGCCGACTCGGGGACGGTCGTCTCGCTGGAAGCCGTGTTGGTCTGAAGCGGGAGTCTATTTTCTCCGGCGCTTTCTGTCCGCGTCCGCGAGCGTTTCCGCCTGCTCGTTGACCGAGGCGACCTCTCGCTTCGCGTCCGATTTGTCGAGGTCGTAGACGTAGCGCCACGACGCCAGCGGGTAGCCGTGCGACTCCTCGTCTCGGTCCGCGGCCGGTTCGGACCCGCCGCCGCGACGAATCGACCACCATCGGGCGGCCGCGACGCTCAGCGCGATGAGGACGAGGAGCAACACGACGAACGGGAGGAGGGCGAGCGGGAGGCTCTGGAGGGGCAGGGCCATACGTCGACGTTGTCCGCGGAGCGACAAAAGCGTACCCGCAGGCCGGTGCCACCGACTCGGAGCCGTCCGAACCGCACGACGCCGATGCCAAACCGTGGCACGACAGACCCTCGCGCCGCCGCGACGAAACGAAGGGCTTAACCGCGAGACACGCATCGGTTCGAATGCACCCCGGGACCGTGGGGTAGTGGTATCCTCTGCCGATGGGGTCGGTAGGACCTGAGTTCGACTCTCAGCGGTCCCACTTCTTACTTTCGTGGATTAAAATTACTGGGAGTACAAGCCCTCTCTGTACATTTTGCACTTAAATATTGTCTGGAAACAACCCTCTGCTTAAAAAAGCAACTCTGAGGGGGAGGTGTGGCCCGCGAGCGTCCGACTTGCGGTCACGACTCAGAGAGAGACGTCACCTCGGACGATGGCGACACCGTCGCCTCCGCGGTCGAAGGACGTACGACCTCGTATCTCCCGTCGGAGACGACGGAGAGACACCGAATTCGGACTACAGGCGTTCGTCGCCGCCTGTCGGAACGCCCAGACGAGTTTCGAGACCGGGGCAGTCGCGCTCGCCCGCGGGTGGAACTGCGACCGAGAGCCGACTGGCGGGTGTCGCTTCAAACCGTATTATGCTCACAAACGAGGATAATCTCCGCGTCTTTTCCGTAGTTTGCGCCCCGAGCGTCGCAGTACTCTTTCGTCACCTCGTAGCCCGCGGTTTCGAGCAGGGACACGACCTCGTCCCGATCGAACTCAACGACGACCTCTCCGTCGTTGCGCACCGCGTGATGCTCGACGACGAGTCTCTCCGGCGGTTGACCGGTGCCAGCGAGGGAACGAAGGATGGAGAACTCCGCCCCGTCCGCGTCGATACCGAGGACGTCCGACTCCGCAACGTCGGAGACCGGAACGACGTCCGCGTTTCCTTTGTTCGAGCGTAAAGAGACGTCGTCGCCGACGACTGCGTGTCGAATCCGCGCGTTCTGCACGTCGTTCAGTTGGAGCGTTCTGCGCCCCGCTCGGACCTGGTCTTCGCCGCCTTCGTACGTGGTCACGAAACCGTCCGGCCCGACCATCTCCGCCGCGCTCACCGTCGAGACGCCCTCGCCACCACCGATAAGCGTGACTTCGGAACCAGCGGAACAAACGTCCGAGAGGCCCCTGACGTACTGGTATTCATACGCGGGTTCGTCGTTGACGACGAACTTCGTAACAGCGTCCGGGAGCACCTCGTCGGTCCAGATCGTCCTCGACTCGACACGGACGCCGTTTAACGTCGCGTTCCGACCGAGTGGTCGGAACGGGGCTGTCAACTGTTGGTATATAATCGCGGGTATGTCGGCGTTCATAGGACGATTCAGACCCTGTTCGGTATAGTACTATGTGTGAATTTACGAGAGTTGAGAACGACAGCCGCGTTCATCGAACACCGCCACCGCCGGACTGACCGGCCAGCTATTCGCCGACCGCCTCGCAGACGGCGAGAGGGTGGGGACTCGAAGAGGAAGCCACCGGACATCGATGACCCACGGCGTTCACTCCCCGTAAAACAGATACGAGAACGCCAGAAACGCCAACACCGACCCGACGAAGAACGTAATCAGTCCCAGCGGCGTCCCCGGTCGCAACGATCCAACGAACACCGCAGAGACGCCGCCGGCGAGCGCCGACCCGAACAGGAGGAACGCGCCGCGTTGCCACTCTTCGACGAATTCGACCATCGTCCGTTCAGCCATGCAACAGCTTTCGCGGCGGCGGACAAAAGCCTCGTGGCGACGCCGAGACCGGCGCGGTGAGATTCCTCTCCACAACCCATGCAACGACGCAAAAAACAGCCGAGAACCGCTATTCAGGTCGAGACGGCATCGCAGGTCCAGCCGGGGTCGGTGCCCGTCCGGCGGATGAGGTCCGCGCGGCACGCCGGACAGTAGTCGGGGACCGTCGATTCGCCCCGCGGGACATAGACGCCGCCGCCGCATTCCACGCACGCATCGGCGACGACTGTCGTGCAGTCCGCACACAGGTTGAAGTCGTCAACCGTGAGGTCGCGCAGCACTTCGAGCTTTTTGTCCAGGATGTACTCGTCGATAACCGCCTGACAACTGTGGCACGGCTTCATAGCGATACAGCGTGTCAATTGAGACCATGACTCATATACCTGTCGTCGGAGGAGTCTCTTGTCGCGGAATTTCAGTCGGAGGAGACCCCTTCCGAGGACGGGAACTGCCACGGATGGGCGCGGTAGGCGCTAGCGCGCCCGATGCGAACGTGAGTCACAGAATACATAAGTAACTCGGTGACGAGTTACTATTTGCTGCTGTCAGAGGCACATCGGGGTGACGAACGGATTCGTTCGCCTCCACACCACCCATTCTCCCGCGTCTCTCGGTTCGAGCGGTATCCACGTCGACTCGGCACCGGGCGGCGTCCGAGAGCGACTCTCAACGCCGCGCGCCCGCGTCGGTGCGGGCGTCTCCGTATCCCCCTGAGAGCATCGCGTCCGCCGCCCGATGAACTCCCACGAGAACGACCACGCTCGCGACGATAGTCGCGACCGACCGCGGCGTCGAGAGCAGGCCGAGCGAGACGATGAGCGTCGTCGCGCAGGCCGGCGGGTGGACCGCGTCGAGTTCCACCATCCCCCAACTCGTCGCGGCGACCGAGAGCGCCGCGCTCGCGACGAGCCGAAGCGTGTCAGTCGACGCGGCCGAGAGCGACGGGTCGAGCGTCGCGCCGGAGGCGACGAGCGCGTAGGCGGCGAAGCCGACGACGGCACCGACGGCGTGGCCGACGACGATGCGGGTCGAACGAGCGCGTCCGCTGCGCCGCCGGAACGCGAGGACGAACGCCGTGGGGCCGAGGCTCGGGAAGACGAACGGCTCCCCGGTGGCCCACGCGATGCCGCCGAGCGCGGCGACGAGCAGCCCGGCGGAGAGCCCCGTTTCGAGGCCGCGTCGAGACATGCGACACGCTCTGTCGGTGTCGCGTGAAAACGTTGTCTGATTCGGTCGAGCCGAAGGGAACGCCGACGACGCCAAGAGCCGCCCGGAAGCGACGCCGACGGGCGAGGAAAGCCTAAATCCAGCCCTCTTGAGCGAGCAGTTCGCCGTTGAGAACGGAGGCACCGGCCGCGCCGCGAATCGTGTTGTGCGCGAGGCAGTTGTACTTCACACCGTGTTCGGTGGCCTGGATGCCGCCGGCCGAGATCTGCATCCCGTCGCCGCGGTCGCGGTCGAGACGGGGCTGCGGGCGGAACTCGTCCTCGAAGACGTGGATGAGCTGTTCGGGCGCGCTCGGGAGGTCGACGCCGGGGTACTCGCGCATCGCGGCGGCGACGTCCTCGGGGGAGGCGTCGTCGGCGAGGTCGGCGAAGACGCTTTCGAGGTGGCCGTCGAGCGTCGGGATGCGGTTACACGAGGCGTTGACCTCCGCGCCGTGGAGCGCGACCTCCGCGCCGTCGAACGAGCCCAGAAGCTTGCGGGACTCCGTCTCCATCTTCTCGTCTTCGCCGCCGATGTGCGGGATGGCGTTGTCGATAATCTCCATCGAGGTGACGCCGTCGTAGCCCGCGCCCGAAACCGCCTGCAGGGTCGTGACGTCGACGCGTTCGAGGCCGAACTGGTCGAGCGCGGCGAGCGTCGGGACCATCGTGATGGTCGAGCAGTTCGGGTTCTTCACGAGCGCGCCGTCCCAGCCGCGCTGGTCGCGCTGGACCTCGATGAGGTCGAGGTGCTCCGGATTGATTTCCGGAATCGTGAGCGGCACGTCGGGAGCCATACGGTCGTTCGAGGAGTTCGAGGAGACGACGTAGCCCGCTTCGAGGAACGCGGGTTCGACCTCGGCGGCGACCGACGACGGGAGCGACGAAAACAGGAGGTCGATGTCGTCGGGCACGTCCGCGGGGTCGGTGCTGCCGACTTCCATCGCGGCCACGTCGTCAGGGATGGGCGTGTTGACGCGCCACTTCGCGGCCTCGTCGTACCGCTTGCCCGCGCTCTGTTCGCTCGCGGTCAGCGCCGCGAGTTCGAACGTCGGGTGGTCGTCGAGGAGTTGGATGAATCGCTGTCCGACTGCGCCGGTTGCACCGAGGATGCCGACTCGTACTGCCATTACCCGTGTCGTAGTGTGGCACACGCATAAGGCCGTTTGGATTTGAACCAGTATTCGCGGCGTATAGTGCCAGAGAAGTGTAAGCTCGGGCGTTCTATCACGGTCGAACACGTAAATCGTCGTCTGTCGAATCGACCACCGACGTGCGTTGGGAAAATCGATAGAATAACGTGCGGTTCCCTGAAAGACTACCGCAAATGTTCAGCAAGGTTCTCGTCGCCAACCGAGGCGAGATCGCGGTGCGCGTCATGCGCGCCTGCGAGGAGTTAGGAGTCCGGACCGTCGCCGTCTACAGCGAGGCGGACAAACACGGCGGACACGTGCGGTACGCCGACGAGGCGTACAACATCGGTCCCGCCCGCGCGGCCGATTCCTACCTCGACCACGAGTCGGTCATCGAGGCCGCGCGGAAGGCCGACGCCGACGCCATCCACCCCGGCTACGGCTTCCTCGCGGAGAACGCCGCGTTCGCCCGGAAGGTCGAGGAGTCCGAGTTCAAGTGGGTCGGCCCGTCGGCCGACGCCATGGAGCGCCTCGGCGAGAAGACGAAGGCCCGCTCGCTCATGCAGGACGCCGACGTGCCGGTCGTCCCCGGCACGACCGAACCCGCCGACTCCGCGGAGGACGTGAAGGCCGTCGCCGACGAGTTCGGCTACCCGGTCGCAATCAAGGCCGAGGGCGGCGGCGGCGGCCGCGGCCTGAAGGTCGTCCACACCGAGGACGAGGTCGACGAGCAGTTCGAGACGGCCAAACGCGAGGGCGAGGCGTACTTCGACAACGCCTCCGTCTACGTCGAGAAGTACCTCGAAGCGCCGCGGCACATCGAGGTTCAGATTCTCGCCGACGAGCACGGCAACGTCCGCCACCTCGGCGAGCGCGACTGCTCGCTCCAGCGCCGCCACCAGAAGGTCATCGAGGAGGCCCCGTCGCCGGCGCTGTCCGACGACCTCCGCGAGCGCATCGGCGAGGCCGCCCGTCGCGGCGTCCGCGCCGCCGACTACACCAACGCCGGCACCGTGGAGTTCCTCGTCGAGGACGGCGAGTTCTACTTCATGGAGGTCAACACGCGCATTCAGGTCGAACACACCGTCACCGAGGAAGTGACGGGGCTCGACGTGGTGAAGTGGCAGCTGCGCGTCGCCGCCGGCGAGGAACTCGACTTCTCGCAGGACGACGTGGACATCGAGGGCCACTCGATGGAGTTCCGCATCAACGCGGAGGCCCCGGAAAAGGAGTTCGCGCCCGCGACCGGCACGCTCGCGACCTACGACCCGCCGGGCGGCATCGGCGTCCGCATGGACGACGCCGTGCGTCAGGGCGACGAAATCGGCGGCGACTACGACTCGATGATAGCCAAGCTCATCGTCACCGCCTCGGACCGCGAGGAGGTCCTCGCCCGCGCCGAGCGCGCGCTCGCCGAGTTCGACATCGAGGGGCTTCGCACGGTCATCCCGTTCCACCGCCTCATGCTCACCGACGAGGCGTTCCGCGAGGGGAGCCACACGACGAAGTACCTCGACGAGGTGCTCGACCCCGACCGCATCCAGGCCGCCGTCGAGCGCTGGTCGCCCGAGGCCGTCGCCGACGATGACGACGACGACGAGGTCACGGAACGGACCTTCACCGTCGAGGTCAACGGCAAGCGCTTCGAGGTCAGCCTCGAAGAGCGCGGCGCGCCCGCCATCCCGGTCGGCGACGCCTCGGCGAGCGGTTCCAACTCGTCCGGCCCGCGCAAGCGCCGCGACGACGGCGGCGACGGCGGCGACGACGCCCAGCAGATTATCGAGGGCGACGGCGAGTCCGTCACCGCCGAGATGCAGGGGACCATCCTCTCGGTCGAAGTCGAGGAGGGCGACGAGGTCGAACCCGGCGACACCGTCTGCATCCTCGAAGCCATGAAGATGGAAAACGACGTGGTCGCCGAGCGCGGCGGCACCGTCTCGCAGGTTCTCGTCTCCGAGGGCGACAGCGTCGACATGGGCGACGTGCTGCTCGTCCTCGAATAGTCTCGGGGCCTCGGGACCGACGCTCGAACCGCGAACCTCTTTTCCCGCGCGGCGGTACCGACCACCATGAGCGACACGCGACGCGCCCTCCTCGACGCACTCGCCGCGGGCCCCGTCTCCGGGCCCGACCTCGCCGACCGACTTGGCGTCTCCCGCGCCGCGGTCTGGAAACACGTCGAAGCACTCCGCAACGAGGGGTTCGGCGTCGAGAGCGCCGACGACGGTTACGTCGTCACCGACGTCCCGGAGTACGGCGGCCCGGCAATCGAGTACGGCCTCGGCGTCGACTACGACGTGGAGTTCCACGAGACGCTCGACTCCTCGAACGACCGCGCCCGCGAACTCGCCGCCGAGGGCGCGAGCGACGTGGTCGTCGTCGCCCGCGAGCAGACCGCGAGCCGAGGCAGGAAAAGCCGGGAGTGGTCCGCACCGGACGGCGGCGTCTGGATGAGTCTCCTCGTCCGTCCCGACGAACCGCCGGCGTACGCCCCGCTGTACACGCTGGCGATGGCCGTCGCCGTCTGTGACGCGGCGCGCGAGGCCGGGGTTGACGCGAGCATCAAGTGGCCGAACGACGTTATCGTGAGCGAAGCGAACGATAACTCATCTGACTCGTCAGAGTCAGATGTAGTTGCCACGAGCGAAGCGAGTGGCAGTTCGTCTGCGAACGCAGACGGTATTTCCGCGAGCGAAGCGAGCGGGGGCGCACCGGCTCACGCCGGTGACAGTTCGAACGACGCCGACCCGCCAAACAGCCGCGGCTACCGGAAGCTCTGCGGCGTCCTCACCGAGATGGAAGGCGAGGCCGACCGCGTCTCGTGGCTCGTCATCGGTCCCGGAATCAACGTCAACCTCGACCCCGCGGACCTCCCCGAGGGCGCGACGAGTGTCGCCGCGGAAGCGGGTCCCGTCGAGCGCCGCGTGTTCGTCCAGCGGGTGCTCGAACGCTTCGACGAACTGCGCGGCGACCTCGACGCCGTTCTTCCGGCGTGGCGCGAGCGGGCGGACACGCTCGGCAGGCGGGTCCGCGTCCACACCGCGAGCGGCGTCATCGAAGGAGAAGCAGTCGATATCGAACACCCCGGCACGCTCGTCGTCCGAACCGACGAGGGCGAAAAACGAGTTCACGCCGGCGACTGCGAGCACCTGCGCCCGGCCGACGTCGGGCGCTGAGACCGCGACCGGACCCGCGCCGCCGGTCGGCTAGTTCGCTATTCCGCTACTCTCCGCCGTCGGCAGTCGCCGTCGAGTCGGCGGCCGCGTCTGCCTCCGCGGGCGACTCGGGCGCGGCCTCGCCCGGCACCTCGACGGCGTGCTCGTCCGCGTCGTCGTCGCCGCCCTCGATGCGAACGGTCAGGACGGGCACTTTCGACGCGCGGACGACTTTTTCGGCGACCGACCCGAGGAGAAGGCGGTCGATGCCGCCGCGACCGTGGGTTCCCATCACGATGAGGTCGCACCCGCCGCGCTCGGCGAACTCGACGATTTCGCGGCTCGGCGTCCCTTCGAGGACGTGCGTCTCGACGGGGACGCCCTGCGACTCGGCCGCGCGCTCGACTTGGTCGAGCGCCGACTCGGCGTCGGCGCGCAACATGTCGTCGAGCCCCTCCCACGACGATTCCATCGGGAGCCCCGCGAAGCTCCCCGCGTTCACCACGTACACCCCGTGGAGTTCCGCATCGTGGACGGCCGCTAAGGCCGCCGCGTGGACCGCGACGCGCTCGGAGCCGGCTGAGCCGTCGATGGGAACGATGATTCGGTCGTACAACACCATGACACTTGATAACATTTTCTCGGGGTCGGTAATAACCCTTTGCTACGGGAGGAGTACTGCGAGAATAGGTCTGCCCCGTACGCGCTCTGCGGCCCGCCGGGAGCGGATTCCGGAAGCGGGGGGTCGTCCGAACTCAGAGGTACACGTCTTTCACGTCCGCCTGCCCGGCGCGGCGGACGACGGCGCGGACCACGTCTTCGACGCCCGCGAGGTTGTCCGTGTCGCCGTCGAGGACCAGAAGCTTGGCGTCGCGGCCCTCCTCGACGAGGCCGTAGTTCAGCCCGGCGATGTCGGCCCCGTTGACGGTCGCCATGCGGAGGACTTCGGCGGCCGACACGTCCGCCAGCTTGGAGGTGAACTCCATCTCGCGGAACATCGAGGGGCTGTTGAGCATCACGTTGTCCGTGCCGAGCGCGACGGTCGTGCGGTCGACCAGTTCGCGAATCGGCGCGACGCCCGCGTCGGTGACGAGGTTCGACCGCGGGCAGATGACGATGGGTATCTCGCTGTCCTCGACGCGTTCGAGGTGGAGCGCCTCGGGGTGGACCATGTGGACGAGGAAGTCCGGTTCGAGGTCCAACGCGGCGTTGATGTCGTGGGCGTCGCGCTCGCCGGCGTGGATACCGAACAGTTTTCCGGCGGCCTCAGTGGCGTTCCGGAGCGCCCCGAACTCGCCGTCCCGCGCGCCCGACGCGCCGAAGCCGTCGGCGATTTCCATCGCGTCGGCCGTCTCGCGGCCGAGGACGACCGCCTCGATGTCGCGGCCGTCGAGCGCCCGCCGGATGACGTCGACGCCCTCGACGCCGCCCTCGCGGAACTCAAGACAGGCCGCCGTGCCGCCGGCCTCCATCATCCGGAGCGACCGGTGCATCGCGGCGGCCTTCTCCTCGGTGCTGGCCGCGCGGAGCAGTCGGTGTTTCAGCCCGTCCGGCGGTGCGACGAGGTCGTCGAGCGACAGCCCCTCGCCGGCCTCCTTGGCGATGGAGTCGCCGAGGTGGGTGTGGGCGTTGACGAACGCCGGGAGGATGATATCCGTCGAATCGGTCGCCGTCTCCTCGACTGCGGTTATCGTGCCGTCCTCGACGACGACCCGCCCCTCGACCGGGTCGAAGTCGCGGCCGCGGAGTATCGTACCCTCTAATTGCATCGCTCTCGACTGCGTCTCGGCGGTGCTTGAACCTCCCGTCTCGGGACGGCGGCTACTCGAACTCGTCGAGCGTCGCGTTGAGGCCGCTTCTGACCTCGGCGACGAGCGCGCCGTCCACGTCGAGACCGAGCACGTCCGCGGCCGCGCGGCCGACCCGCTCCGTCTCCTCGCGCGGGGCGTAGACGCCGAGTCGCCACTGCTGTTCCTGTGCGGTCCGGAGCGCCTGCACGAGCGGCGACTCCCGCTCCAACTGCCGAATCTCGCCGTTGACCATCACCCGCGACGACGACTCGGTCATCGACGGGCGCGAGGGCACGTCGAGGATGACGGACTCGGACGAGACGTCGGCCGCGTCGGCGATGTCCCGCTCGAACGCCGCGAGCGCGTCGTGTTCGGCGTCGATAATCGAGTCGGGGACGTTCGGCAACTCCGCCCAGACGGCCCGCTTGTAGAGGTCGCGGGTGGCCAGTCGCTCGGCGAACCCCTTCGTCGAGTCGGTGAGTCTGAGCGCGACGAGCAGGTCGGGGTCGTCCATCCGGCGAAGCTCCTCGGCGTCGATGTCGGGCTCGCCGAGCAGTCGCTCCGACGCGCGCCGAAGCATCGCCTTCGAGATGCGCGCGACGTGGTGCTGGTAGACGGTCGGGTTCATGAGCGCCCGGGCGAGAAGCAGGGATTCGGCGGTCTGGACGTTCCCCTCCGCGAGGACCAACTCGCCGTCGACGAACGTCAGCTCTCGAATCAGGCGCTCGTGGTCGATGGTGCCGTAGGGGACGCCGGTGTGGTGGGCGTCGCGCACGAGGTAGTCCATCCGGTCCACGTCCAACTCCCCGGAGACCAACTGGCCGAACTCGCCGTCGCCCTCGACCAGGGCGGCCACGCGCTCGGGGTCTAACCCCTCGTCCGCAAGCGTCTCACCGACGGTTCCGCGGGCGACGAGTTCCTCCACGTCGTCGTGGTACTTGCCGGTGTGGCGGTGGGTCACGTCCTCGATGTTGTGGCTGTAGGGACCGTGGCCCACGTCGTGGAGGAGCGCCGCGGCCTCGACGTGGGCGGCGGCGTCGCCCTCGATGCCGAGATGCGAGAGGGCGCGGGAGGCGAGGTGGTAGACGCCGAGGCTGTGTTCGAACCGCGTGTGGTTCGCGGAGGGGTAGACCAGTTGGACCGTCCCCAACTGTTTGATGTGCCGGAGCCGCTGCATCTCCGGCGTATCGAGGAGGGCTTCGGCCGCGCCCTCGACCTCGATGTGGTCGTGGACGCTGTCCTTGATGGTCGTCATCGTGGGTGAGTCGACCGCCATCGGTGAAAAAGGGTCGGACGGCCGCGTCTCGCCGACTCTCCGCGCGCTTCAGACGGGGGTCGTCACGCGAACCGGGAGCCCGAGCACGTCCACGGCGGCCGCGGCCACCTCGTCGCGGACGGCTTCGGGCGCGTAGACGCCGAGTCGCCACTGCGTCCGCTCAGTCGACCGGAGCGCGCCCACGAGTTCGGAGGCGTCTTCGAGCCGTCGGACGACGCCGTTGACGACGACGCGCGACCGGGACTCCTTGATTCGCGGCCGCGACGGCGCGTCCACGATGACCGAGTCGGGCGACACGTCGGCGGCGTCGGCGATGTCGCGTTCGGCCGCCCGCGTCGCCTCGAAGTCGAGTTCGACCACGTCGGCCGGCACGGCGTCGATGGGGGCCCAGACGGCCCGTTTGTAGAGGTCGCGGCGCTCGATTCGGCGGCCGAGGTCGGGCACGCGCTCGCCGAGGGCGACGAGCAGGTCGTGGTCGGCCATGCGGACGAACTCCTCGATTGGCACGCCGTCGTCGACGAGGCGCTCGGAGGCGCGTTCGAGCATCGCGCCCGCGATGCGGGAGACGTGATGGCGATAGACGGTCGCGTTCATGAGCGCCCGCGCGAGAAGGAGCGATTCGGCGGTCTGGACGTTCCCCTCGGCCAACACGAGTTCGCCGTCCCGGTACCGGAGTTCGCGGACGAGGCGGCCGTGGTCGATAGTGCCGTAGGGGACGCCGGTGTGGTGGGCGTCGCGCACGAGGTAGTCCATCCGGTCCACGTCCAACTCCCCGGAGACCAACTGACCGAGGCCGCCCGCGCCGTCGACCATGTCGGCGACGCGGTCGGGGTCGAGACCGTGGCCGGTCAGGACGTCGCCGACCGCGGTCCCGTCGAGCAGGTGGTGAATCTCGTCGTGGTCGCGGCCGGTCCGCCGGCGGATGAGGTCCTCGGTCTGGTGGCCGTAGGGGCCGTGACCGATGTCGTGGAGGAGCGCGGCGGCGCGGACGTGGGCGGCGCGGTCGCCGTCGACGCCGAGGTGCGAGAGGGCGCGGGAGGCGAGGTGGTAGACGCCGAGGCTGTGTTCGAACCGCGTGTGGCTCGCCGAGGGGTAGACGAGCCGGACCGTCGAGAGCTGTTTGATGTGTCGAAGCCGCTGGAAGGCGGGCGTATCGACCAGTTCGGCGGCCACGGGGTCGAGCGAGATGTAGTCGTGGACGCTGTCCTTGACGGCGGTCATAGCGGGTGTTGTGCGAGAGGCATCAAATAGCCGAGCATTCGGGTCGGCGGAGGGTCGAAAGGCGGGGACGACTCGGAAGCCGCTGCGCCCACAAACCGTTTCACGCGGGGGCGACGAGACGCCGATATGACTCTCCGGTCGGCCTTCGGAAACGCCGTCGGCTACGCCCTCCTCGGCTTCGCGTGTCTCTCCGTGGTCTTCGCGGGCTACTGGGCCGCGATGAGCGCCCTGACCGGCGTGACAGCCGGTCGTGCGATGTTCGTCATGTCCGGCCTCGGGGCGGCCGTGACGACCGGCTTTTCGGGCTACTTCGTCAGGAAGGCGGTCGCCGGACAGGTGATGCCGTCGGAGTTCGACGTGTCGGTGGCCTATCGCGGCGGTCGCTGACGAGCGCCCCACGGGCCCCCTGCCCCGCCCCTAACGCGCCCACAACACCCTGACTGCGACCGGCCGGCGTCTCCGGTGAAGGAACTTTCAAACGGACACTCGCCGTACGGCGCACCATGGTCACCTTCCTCGCCGGGGGTACGGGCACCCCCAAACTCCTCGACGGGGCCGCCGGGGTGTTCGACCCCGCCGAGACGACCGTCGTCGCCAACACCGGCGACGACGTGGAACTCGGCGGCCACCTCGTCTGTCCCGACGTGGACACCGTCCTCTTCGCCGGCGGCGGCGTCCTCGACACCGACCGCTGGTGGGGCGTCGCCGACGACACCACCGCGACCGACGACGAGCTCCACCGCCTCGCCGACGCGGCCGGCCTCGAATCCGGCCCGCGCTACCTCCCCGAGTCGGCCCAGACCGCCGGCCGCGACATCGTCCGCTGGCGGCGCTTTTCGGGCGTCGCGGAGTTCATGGAAATCGGCGACCGCGACCGCGCGGTCCACATCACCCGCACCTCGCTTCTCGACGAGGGGAACACGCTCACCGAGGTCACCCGGACGCTCGCCGACGCCTTCGACCTCGACGTGTCGCTCCGCCCGATGAGCGACGACCCCGTGGCGACGCTGATTCACACCGACGAGGGGACGATGCACTTCCAGGAGTACTGGGTCCACCGCCGCGCCGACCCCGCCGTCCGCGACGTGGAGTTCCGCGGTGCTGACGACGCCGCCATCACCGGCGAAGTCGCCGACGCCCTCGAAGAGCCCGTCGTCGTCGGCCCCTCGAACCCCGTCACGAGCATCGGCCCGATGCTCGCCATCGACGGCTTCGCGGACGCCCTCGCCGACACGCCGGTCGTCGCCGTCTCGCCGTTCGTCGAAGACACCGTGTTCTCCGGCCCCGCCGCCGACCTCATGGAAGGCGTCGGCTACGACCCCTCGACCGCTGGCGTCGCCGAGGCCTACCCCTTCGCCGACGCGTTCGTCCTCGACGCGGACGACGGCACCGACCTCGACCGCCCGGTCGTTCGAACCGACACCCGAATCGACGGCCCGGAAGACGCCGAGCGCGTCGCCCGGGCCGTTTCCGAGGCGCTCGCGGAGGTGTCGTGATGTTCGACCCGCGGGTCGCCGTCGCGAGCCTCAGCGGCGAGTCCGACGCCGCGTGGGCGGACGCCGCGGCACCGCACGTCGGCGCGGCGTTCCTCGGCGGCGTCGCCCTCGATGAGCCCTCGCAGGCGGCGGCCCGCGACCTCGTCGCCCGCGGGCGCTCGGAGTTCCTCGCCGACGACCCGGTCGCCTTCGTCGCCGACCAGCTCGATTCGCTCGCCGGGTTCGACGGCGAAGACCGCTTCGTCGCCGTCAACGTCAGAGCGACCTCGCCCGTCCCGGTTCGGGCGGTCGCGGCCGTCTGCGCCGACCGCGGCGCGGGCGTGGAGATAAACGCCCACTGCCGACAGGACGAACTCCGCGCCGTCGGTTGCGGCGAGACGCTCCTGCGCGACGGCGACCGACTGGCCGACTACGTCGCCGCGGCCGCCGAGTCGAACGCGCCGGTCGGCGCGAAAGTCCGCGCCGAAATCGACGGCGTCGACCTCCCGAGCCTCGCGGCCGCGCTCGCCGACGCGGGGGCCGACTGGCTCCACGTCGACGCGATGGACTCCGAGGCCGTGATTGCCGACGTGGCCGCCGCCGCGCCCGACCTCTTTCTCGTCGCCAACAACGGCGTCCGCGACCGCGCGACGGCGACCGAGTACCTCGACTACGGGGCCGACGCGGTGAGCGTCGGGCGGCCGAGCGACAACCCGACGGTCCTCCGCCGGGTCCGAACCGCCGTGGACGACTGGTTCGCCGAACGCGAGAACGCCGCCGAGTCGGGCGACGACAGCGGGGTGTCGGCCTGATGGTCGCACCAGTCTCAGACCGCGGATTCGGCCCCGCGCGACACGCCGAACTCGCGCTCCTGCTCGAAGTCGCCGGCACGCCCAAACCGGGCAACGTCGACCGCCGACGCGACCTCTCGGACCTACATTTCGAACACTTCCTGACCGGGGCGGTCGGCTCCGCGGCCGGCCTCGAACTGGCCGAATCGGGCGCACCGGTCGGCGAGGCGTTCGAGGAGGCGGTCGCCGGCATGAGCCGACAGGGCGGCGGCAACACCCAGTTCGGCTGTCTCCTGCTTCTCGTCCCGCTCGTCCGGGCCGCGGCCGCCGCCGACCGCGAACTCTCCCCTGCGGGCGCGACCGCCGTGGTCGAGTCGACCACCGTCGCCGACGCGGTCGGGTTCTACCGCGCGTTCGAACACGTGGACGTGGCCGTCGGCGACGTGCCCGAGGACGCCCCCGACCTCGACGTTCGGCGGGGCGGCGACGCGGCCGACGCGCTCAGGGACGGCGGGTTCACGCTGTACGACGTGATGGACCTGAGCGCCGACCGCGACGCCAACGCCCGCGAGTGGACCGGCGGCTTCGCCCGGACCTTCCGCGCGGCCGAGGCCATCCTCGCCGACGACGGCCCCGTCACCGACCGCGTCGCCCGCGCGTTTCTGGACCTGCTCACCGAGGAACCGGATACGCTCGTGGCGACGAACCACGGCGAGGCCGTCGCCCGCGACGTGATGGCCCGCGCGGCCGACGTTTCGGTCCTCGACGAGGCCGAGGAACTGGCCGAGGCGTTCGTCGCCGAGGGTATCAACCCCGGGACGACCGCCGACATCGCCTGCGCGGCGACGTTCGTCGCGCTGGAGCGGGGGGTCCCGCTGTGAGCGACGAGGGCGACTCGGGAACCGAACCCGCGGCCGACTGGCCCGTGGAACTCCGCGGCGTCACCGAGACGGTCGTCGCCACGCTCGGGCCGAACGACCGGTGGAATTTCGCGGCGCTCGGCGTCCACGCGCCCGAGACCGACCGCGGCGACGGCGACGCCTCCGCCGGCAGGCCCGCGAACCCGCCCGCGACCGCGACGACGTGGGGCAACACCCGAACGCGCCGGAACTTCCATCGACGGGGGGGCGGCGTCGTCCAGTTCGTTTCCGACCCGCGGGCGTTCGTCGAGGCCGCGATGACCATTTACGAGCGGGAGTCGCCGGTCCTCGACTCGGCCGACGCGTGGGCCGAAGTCGAGGCGACGCCGGTCGATTCCGGCGCGGACGGCGGGACCGAGTGGGAGACGTGGGAGCTCCGACCCGTCGATGCCGCGGTCGAGCGGACCCGGCCGTTCACCATCAACCGCGGCTTCGGCGCGGTCGTCGACGCGACGGTCGCGGCCTCGCGCCTCGACGTGCCGGCGTTCGACACCGGCGACCTGCTTGACCGGCTCGACTACTTCGCCGAGACGGTCGAGAAATGCGGCGGCGACAGAGAGCGAGAAGCGTTCGCGCGAATCGACGAGTTGACGGGCTGGCGCGAGCGGGCGGCCGCGAGACGGAACGAATCGTTTTAGTGTTCGTCCGGGGAATCTTCCGACATGGCAATCAAGCCCAAGTACGTCAAGCAGCTTGGTAACATCCTGCTGGAGCGATACCCGCAGGCGTTCAACACGGACTTCGAGACGAACAAGGACAGCGTCGAGGAACTGACCACGGTCGAGTCGAAGGGCGTCCGCAACCGCATCGCCGGCTACATCACGCGCAAGAAGGGCGGACAGGGCGCGTAAGTTCGAGTCAGTCGATTCTCTCTGCGAACACATCTTCTCCGGCCCGCGCGGAGCGGCCGCGCCGGTCCGCGCGCGTCGTCGCGCCGTCCCCAGTAAACGATTCCCGTACGTACCGCTCCCGAGCCATCCCCATCGCTCTCCATCGCCCTCCATCGCTCGTGAGCCGACCGGAGGAAGCGTTTAGTCCGCCCTCCCGAGATGCACCGACATGCGCGTCATCGGTCACCGCGGCTGTCCCGCCCTCGCCCCCGAAAACACGCTCGCCGCCTTCGAGGCGGCCGCAACGCGACTCGACTGGGTCGAACTCGACGTCCGACGCTGCGGCTCCGGCGAACTCGTCGTCTTCCACGACGAGACGCTTGACCGCCTGACCGACGCGCGCGGTCGCGTCGCCGACACGAGTCTCGCGGAGTTGCAGGCACTCACCGTCGGCGATTCCGACGAGTCGGTTCCGACGCTCGCCGCGGTGTTCGACGTCCTCCCGGACCGCGTCGCGGTCAACGTCGAACTGAAAGAAAGCGGCCTCGCCGCCGACCTCGCGGCCGTCGTCGCCGACGCGGGAAACGAGATACTCGTCTCGTCGTTCGACGCCGAGGCGCTCCGCGAGGTGCGCGAGGCGAGCGCGCTCCCGGTCGCGTTCCTCTTCGCCGCCGACTGGGAAAGCGCGCTCTCGGTCGCCACCGCTCTCAACTGCGCGGCCGTCCACCCGCACTACGACCTGCTCTCGTCGGCGCGGGTCGAGGAGGCGCACGACCGCGGCTTCGAGGTCAACGCGTGGACGGTCCCCGACCGCGAAGTCGCGCGGCGACTCCGGGAGTACGGCGTGGACGGCGTCGTCGTCGACGACCCGGGAGTCGCGGGGTGAACGACGGGCCACCGACTGCCGGCTACTGACTGCCAACTACCGAGACCGAGCGCCCCCGCGAAACGCTTGAAACGCCGATTGGTCCCGTTTCACACCGAGCGCGAGCGAGACGAGGCCGACGACGATGCAGACTCCGACGACGGCGGTCGGGAGGACGCCGTCGGGGAGGTAGCCGTTTGCCATCCCGAGTTCGACGCAGGACCCGACGAAGACGGCGGCGAGCGCCGCGGAGACGAAGTCGGGTTCGCGCTCGTCGGCGTAGTGTACTGCGACCGCGACGGCGGCGAACCCGGCGAGGACGGCGTTGAGAAACAGCCAGACGAGCGCGGATTGGACCATATTGGACCGACTGACGCCGGGCGAGAATGTAAGCGTTCTGTCGTGAAACCGCAGACCTCCGATTTAGAACCGGTCGACGCGGCCCGAGGCGGCCCACGCGTCGGTCGGCGCGCCGGCGGGGACGCGGCGGCCACAGCCCGTGACCGATTCGAGGCGGCCGGCGTAGCGCCAGCGCTTTTCGTTCCACGTCTCCTCGCCGTCGTCTGCGGCCGCGGCGGCCGCGGCGACCGACTGGTCGTGGAGGTGCGCGCCGACGGCGGCGGCGATGGCCGCGGCCTCCTCGGCGTCGGCGTCGTCCGGAATCAACAGCCCAGACAGCAGTTCGCCGCTCATAGCGGGATGTTGCCGTGTTTCTTGTCGGGCTGGGACTTGCGCTTGGAGTTCAGCATCTGGAGGTCCGAGATGAGTCGCTCGCGGGTCTCACCGGGTTCGATGACGTCGTCGATGAAGCCGCGGTCCGCGGCGGTGTAGGGGTTGGCGAACTCCTCGCGGTACTCCTCGATGAGTTCGTCGCGGCGGGCGTCGGGGTCGTCCGCGGCGTCGAGTTCGTCGCGGTAGAGGATGTTGACCGCGCCCTGCGGGCCCATCACGGCGATTTCGGCGGTCGGCCACGCGTAGTTCACGTCCGCGCCGAGATGCTTTGAGGCCATGACGTCGTACGCGCCGCCGTAGGCCTTGCGCGTGATGACGGTCATGAGGGGGACCGTCGCCTCGGAGTAGGCATAGAGGAGCTTCGCGCCGTGGCGGATGATGCCGTTGTGCTCTTGGTCCGTACCGGGGAGGAAGCCGGGCACGTCCACGAACGAGAGGATGGGGATGTTGAAGGAGTCGCAAAAGCGGATGAAGCGCGCGCCCTTCTCGGAGGCCTCGATGTTGAGGGTGCCGGCGTTCACGCGGGGCTGGTTGGCGACGATGCCGACCGAGCGGCCGTCGAGGCGGCCGAAGCCGACGACGATGTTCTTCGCGAAGTCCTCTTGGACGCCGAAGAACGAGCCCTCGTCGAGGACGCCGTCGAGCACGTCGTGGATGTCGTAGGGCTTGCGGGGCTGGTCGGGAACGACCTCGGCGAGGTCGTCGTCGACGCGCTCGGGGTCGTCCCACGGTTCGACCCGGGGCGGGTCCTCGACGTTGTTCTGCGGGAGGTACGAAAGCAGGTGGCGGATGTCGTCGAGCGCCTGCTCTTCGGTGTCGGTGGCGAAGTGGGCGACCCCGCTGGTCGAGGTGTGGGTCGTCGCGCCGCCGAGTTCGTCGAAGGTGACCTCCTCGCCCGTGACCGTCTTGATGACGTCCGGGCCGGTGATGAACATGTGGCTCGTGTCGCGGACCATGAACGTGAAGTCCGTCAGCGCGGGGGAGTACACCGCGCCGCCCGCGCAGGGGCCCATGATGGCCGAAATCTGCGGGATGACGCCCGAGGCCTCGGTGTTGCGGCGGAAGATCTCTCCGAAGCCGCCGAGCGACTGGACGCCCTCCTGAATCCGCGCGCCGGCGGAGTCGTTGAGGCCGACGACGGGCGCGCCGACCTCCATCGCCTTGTCCATCACCTTACAGACCTTCTCGGCGAACACCTCGCCGAGCGAGCCGCCGAAGACGGTGAAGTCGTGGGCGAAGACGAAGACGGTTCGGCCGTCGACCTCGCCGTAGCCGGTGATGACGCCGTCGCCCGGGAGCTTCGTCTCCTCCATGCCGAACTTGTGGTTGCGGTGGGTCCGGAACTGGTCGAACTCGCGGAAGGTGCCGTCGTCGAGGAAGTAGTCGATGCGCTCGCGGGCGGTCATCTTGCCCTTGTCGTGCTGGGAGGCGATTCGGTCCTCGCCGCCGCCCTTCAGGGCTTCCTCGCGCTTCTCGCGGAGTTCGTCGATCCGGTCTTCCATCGTCATGCCAGACCACCTTCGCTCATTGGAGCAACGGTCCGCAGTCCTCGGTCAAAGGAGTTCCGCAATCCGACAACCCATGATTCGACAGCTGTCGAAAAACAGATGGAACAATCATCATAGTTGGTGGCGCGAACGCGGGCCGCTCCTCGGAGCGCGTCGCCGGAAAACGGAGGTTTCGGAGGCGTGTCGTCGCCCCGAACGCGGCGGGGTGGTCGCCGCTCAGACGACCGAGTCGGGCTGTCGAAGGCCGAAGAAGGCGGCGGCGGACGCGACGACGGCGACGCCGACGGTCGGCCAGAAGCCGATGGTCGTGTCCACACCGAAGTGCGTGAGGAGCGTGAACACGAGGAACAGCGGGAGGACGACGCCGACGGCGAAGAGCCACGGCGTGCCGAGGGACTTCCCGAAGTCGCCCGCGCCCGCGGCGAACTCTTCGAGCGCTTCGCGTCCCATGACCCAGCCGACGAACAGGAGGAACGCGGCGAGGCCGGCGGTCAGGAGAACGTTCACGAGCGGTCCGGCGACGAAGCCGAAGATGCCCGGGTTGAACGCGCAGACGGTTCCGGTGACGGCGACGACCCCGGTCATCCCGGCGACGGCGCGGTGGCGGGAGACGCCGTACTCGTCGACGAGGAACGCGACGGGGATTTCGAGCATGCTGATGGAACTCGACAGCGCCGCGAGCGTCACGACGGCGAAGAACGCGGTGGCGATGAGCGTCCCCGCGGGGAGCTGTGAGAACGCCCCGGCGAGGCCGACGAACAGCGCGCCCGGCCCCGTGCCGGTCTCGGTCGGGTTGATGCCCTGCGAGAACAGAAGCGGGAAGACGACGAGACCAGTGATGACCCCGACCGCCGTGTTGAGGACGGCGATGGCGCTCCCGTCGAAGGGGAGCGAGCGGTCCTCGTCGAGGTACGAGGAGTAGGTTATCATGGTGCCCGCGCCGAGCGAGAGGGTAAACAGCGCCTGCCCGGCGGCGGGGCCGAGGATAGCGAAGAAGTTCTCGGAGATGACCGAGGGGTCGAACCGGAGGAAAAAGGCGTAGCCGGCGGCCGCGTTGGGCTGGGTCGCGGCCCACGCGGCGAGGCCGACGAGGAGGACGAGCACGGCGGGCATCATGACTTTCGTGCCGAGTTCGATGCCCTTGCGGACGCCCGCGAAGACGATGAGCGCGGTCAGGCCGAGAAACAGGAGGTGGTAGAGCGCCGCGTCGACGCCGGCGGAGACGCCGCCGAAGTACTGCCCCGGGTTCGTGAAGTACGCGGGGTTCCCGCCGGCGACCGCGGCCCCGCTTTCGAGGAGATAGCGGAAAATCCACCCGCCGACGACGCTGTAGAACGAGAGCAACGAGATGCCGGTGACGACGGAGAACGCGCCGACGACGCCCCACGTTCTCGACCCCGAGAGGTCCCGGAGCGCGCCGACCGGCGACTTCTTCGCGCGGCGGCCGATGACGAACTCGCCGAGCAGTCCGGGGACGCCGACCAGGAGAACGATGCCGAGGTACACGACGAGGAACGCGCTGCCGCCGTTTTCGGCGGTCTGCCACGGGAACCGCCAGATGTTCCCGAGACCGACCGCGCTGCCGACGGCCGCGAGGATGAACCCGAGCCGTGTTGCCCATGTTTCTCGTGTCATTGCCACCCATTGCCAGTCCACCGGTAAAAGGGCTTTCGAACCGACGATACGTCATCGGAGAAATTTAACGGCTTTGAGTGGTCTACGCGTGAAATTCGCCGTCAGATAGTCGGGAAGAACGCGTCGCTACCGACGATTCCTAGCCGGCCGGAACCCGGGACCGGTCGCCGCCTCAGAGCGGCGGGACGATGGCCGGGCTCTCGGCGAGGAACAGCGTCTGGAGGCCGAGGGCGAGCGTCGCCACGACGGCGACGATGACGAGGGTGCGGGCGAGCCAGAGCCACGTCAGACCGACGCCCTCGCCGAGCCCGCTCCCTTTCATCAGCTCGTCGATGGCGGGCGCGCCGTAGACCCACGCCGCGAAGACGAGGATGCCGAGCACCGAAAGCGGGAGGAGAAGCTGGTAGGCCAGCGTGTCGAACCAGCCGAGCCACGCGGTGTCGATGGCCGAGGGGACGCCGAGCAGGAAGATGGCGCCGCCGAGGCCGACGGCCATCTGCGGGCGGGACACGTCGTAGTTGTCGATGGCCCACGAGACGACGACTTCGAGCAGGCTAATCGCCGACGAGAGCGCCGCGATGAGCACGACCGCGAAGAAGACGAGGCCGATTATCTGACCGCCGGGGATGTCGCCGAACGCGCCGGCGACGCTGATGAACACCGCGCCCGCGCCGCTCGTGTTGGGGTCGATGCCCTGCGCGAACAGCAGCGGGAGGACGACGAGCCCGGCGAGGATGCCGACGAAGCTGTTCAGGAAGACGATGGTGATGCCGTCGCCGAACAGGCTCTGGTCGCCGTCGATGTAGGAGGCGTAGGTGATCATCGCGCCCATGCCGAGCGACAGCGAGAAGAACGCCTGCCCGACCGCGAAGGGGACGATTTCGGCGAGGTTCTCCGAGAGCGCGTTGAAGTCGGGCGAGAGGAAGTACGCGTAGCCCGCCGACGCGCCGGGGAGCGTGAAGGCGAAGACGGCGAGCGCGCCGAGGATGACGACGATGCTCGGCACCATCAGCTTCGTCGCCTTCTCGATGCCGTCTTCGATGCCGGCGGCGACGATGCCGACGACGAGCGCCATGAACACGGCGTGGAGCGCGAGCGCGTCCATCCCGGCGGACACCTGACCGAAGTACTCCGCGGGGGCGGCGAAGTACGCGCCGGTCAGGCTGCCGCCGATGTACCGGAGGACCCAGCCGCCGACGACGCTGTAGTACGACAGAATCCAGAAGCCGGTGAACAGGCCGATAGCGCCGACGACGCGCCACTCCTTGTACCCGAGTTTCTCGAAGGCGCTGATGGTGTTGAGGTTGGCTTTGCGTCCGATGACGAACTCGGCGAGGATGGCCGGGAGGCCGATGCCGAGCGCCGCGACGAGGTAGACGATCAGGAAGGAGGCACCGCCGAATTCGGCGGTCTTGAACGGGAACTGCCAGATGTTCCCGAGGCCGACCGCGCTGCCGACGGCCGCGAGGATGAACCCTGCCCTGGTTGCCCACGTTTCACGTTCGGTCATGTCTATCACCCTGTTGCCGATGTGGGTGTGATAAATGACGCGGTATGCCGTCGCATATCGGAGCGAAAATCAACATAATTCTCCAAGCAACTATACCTCGTGGAACGTTCGTCCGAATTCAGGCCCCGTATCTCCTCATTTTTCTAACGAGTGTCGTGTTCGTGAATCCCTTGCGTACCGCGTAAAAATTCGTGCGCACCGAAACGAATGTCATACCATCTCGTGGCGGATGTTGCCACGAGACGGGCGGCTCAGGCCTCGCCGTACACCGGCACTGCCGCGCCGCTCGTCACGGGGGTCGCGTCCGAACAGAGCGCGAGGACGGTCCGGGCGATTTCCTCGGGTTTCACCCACTTCTCGAAGTCGGCGTCCGACATCATCTCGCGGTTCATCGGCGTGTCGATGACGCTCGGCATGACCGCGTTCGCGCGCACGACGCCGCGGTTCTCCTCGGCGATGGTCTCGGTGAGCAGGCGGACGCCGGCCTTCGACGCCCGGTAGACGCCGTCGCCCTCGCCGCCCTCCAGCGACGAGCGGGCCGAGACGCTCACGACGGAGCCCTCGGTCTCGCGGAGGTGCGGTACCGCGTGTTTCGACGCGAGGAACATCGTCTTGAGGTTCACGTCGAACAGGAAGTCGAAGGTGTCCGCGTCCGTCTCGTCGACGGGCGTCCCGCCGCGCCACGTCCCGGCGATGTTGGCGAGGTGGTCGAGGCGGCCGAAGTCGGAGACGACCGCGTCGACGATACGCGCCACGTCGCCCTCGTCGGTGAAGTCGCCCTCGTAGAACCGAACCTCCTCGGACTCGAAGAAGCCGTCCTCGTCGTCGGGTTCGACCACGTCCGCGGCCGCGACCGACGCGCCCGCCTCGTAGAACGCGCGGGCGACTGCGCCGCCGAGCGCGCCGCTCGCACCGGTCACGAGAGCCACGGTTCCGTCGAAATCGAATACCACGTCCATGTCCGTGCAATACGTGCGCACGGAACATAATTCGGTCGCGGCTGTGCGCCCGTCGGCGACCGGCCGCGCCGTCACCCTCCCGCGTCGGTGACCACCGGCTCGGATTGCGGCGGGCACGACGAGGCGGTCCCGTCAGGGCGTGATGACCAACTTGCCGAGGAAGCTGTCTTCCATGACGGCGCGGTGGGCCTCGGCGGCCTCGTCGAGGTCGTAGGTCCGCGCCACGTCGATTTCGAACTCGCCCGCGCCCATCTGGCCGGCGAGTTCGCGCAGGGGCGCAGAGAGGTCGGGCGTGTTGAACATGCTCATCATCGTCAGCGAGAGGTCCTTGCCGCGGGCCGACGACGACAGGTCGAAGCCGACTTCGGGGTCGTTCTCGCCGATGCCGACGATGCGACCGCCGACGGCGGCCACGTCGGCGTCGAACTGGAGGTAGTCGTCCATCCGGTGGTCGAGCGTCAGGTCCACGCCGTCGCCCGTCGCGGCGTCCACGACGGCCTCGGCGAGGTCGTCGCGGGCGTAGTCGAGGACCACGTCCGCGCCGAGTTCGGATACCCGGTCGTGGTAGTCGGGCGCGGCGGTGACGATGACGCGGGCACCGGACGCGGCGGCGAGTTGGACCGCGGCGTGGCCGACGCCGCCAGAGCCGCCGTGAATCAGGACCGTGTCGCCCAGTTGCATCCGACCGTGGTCGACGAGGGCGCGCCACGCGGTGACGCCGGCGACGCCCGCGCCGCCGGCCGCAACGAGGTCCACGTCGTCCGAGAGGACGGCCAGCCGGTCGGTCGGGACGGCCGCGAACTCGGCGTAGCCGCCGTAGTGGTCCTTGCCGATGCCGGTGCCGACGACGCGGTCGCCCTCCGCGAATCCCGTCACGTTGGCCCCGACCGCCGCGACCGTTCCGGCCACGTCAACGCCGGGAATCATCGGCATCGCGAAGGGTTGGTACGAGCCTTCTCGGAAGTACGTATCCACCGGATTGACGCCCGCGGCCGCGACTTCGACGAGGACCTCGCCCGCCGCCGGTTCGGGCGTGTCGATGTCGTCTACCTGAAGCACGTCGCGTCCGCCGTGGTCGTGGAATCTGACAGCGCGCATAGTTACACAGGAGTTCTTATCCTATTACGTATTTTCCCTACACTATGGACCGAAACCTCGCGCCGTGGCAGAAACGAGACGGTCCAATGTATCTCTCCGAGAAACAACTCTTGAACCGGCTAGTAGAGCATGGGGTTTCCACGCCCGAGGACCTCGCGGAGGACCGGTTTCGAGAGAACGTAATTCGGCTTCAATGCCGCTTGCTCGCCCGCGTAGGGGCAGTCGTGGAAGTCGCTGAAGATACGTTCGAAGCGACCGCATCTGGTGAGGCCATTTTCTCCGAGGAGGGTTGCTCTCCCTGGTTCTCTGGGGAGGATCTCGTCATCGGTGAGGAACTCTGTGTCTCTGACTGGCGTCTCACCGACTTCTCTAAGTTGGACCCGACAGACATCAAGCAGATTAACCTCCAATTCTTCGAAGATCCGGAGAACGACTATCGAATCCTCGACGAGTCGCCAACATATACCCAACAAAAGATTCTCGGAGCTACCGATTGGAAACTAAACCGCTTGCTCCGCGAGTTCCCACGGACAGAATCACTCTCACAGCAGTGCGCGCATTGGATGCGTGCGTTCGCTGGGATTCACACGTTTCCGGATGCGAACCACCGAACAGGCATGGCCTCCTTGTACGGTTTACTGAAGCAGAACGACGTCGAGTTCCCCGACGAAGAGTGGCCGGGCGACCACATCGAGCGTGCCGTACTCCATTCGAAAATAATCCGCGGCCTCCACTCGGATGTGAAATACAATTCCCTGTGGCTGAAAGACGAACTATACGTTAGCTGGCATCGCTACTTCCGAAATTTCCTCTTGGACTGCGAGAACCGCCTGCCGATGAAGCCGACGCTCGAACAGTTACGAAGCGTAATCAATCACGGCCGGGAAAACGGATTTTAGCTTAGACTCGGTCCTCGGCGACCTCGCCGGGAGAACCCATCGCCACGTACTTATCGTGGTTCTTCTCGATGTTCTTGCTGATTAGATCCAGCGTATCTGGGTTCATCTCTGTATGCGATTTAGATTGCATGTACGCAAAAGTGTTTTCCTATCCAGAGCTTCGGGAGTCATCTGCCCGTAGGCGTACCGCACAGACCTCATAGAAAGCATATCTGAAAAGAGAGTTCTTTATCAAGAGAATCTGATACGGTCAACCCTGAACGTAGATGAATGGGATTTAAGCGCGTGCCTTTCCCTCCCACGCATGGTAATGAAGCTTCACGAATACCAGGCGAAGGATATCTTCGCAGAGGCTGGGATTCCGGTGCCAGAGTCCCGTCTCGCGTCGTCGGTAGAGGAAGTCATGGAGGCGGTCGAGGAGATCGGATACCCCGCCGCCATCAAGGCGCAGGTACACGTCGGTGGGCGTGGCAAGGCCGGTGGCATCAAAATCGCTATGAACGAAGACGAGGCTCGGCAGGCCGCAGAGGACATCCTCGGGATGGACCTCAAGGGCTACACCGTCGAGCGGGTGCTCGTCGAGGCGGGCGTCGACTTCGAGAACGAACTGTACGTCGGCATCACGATGGACCGCAGCGAGGGCAAGCCCGTCGCGATGGTCTCGACGGAGGGCGGCGTCAACATCGAGGAAGTCGCGGAAGAGACCCCCGAGGCAATCGCCCGCGAGCACATCGACCCCGCGTTCGGCCTGCACCCCTATCAGGCCCGCAAGGTCGTCTTCGAGGCGGGTATCCCCCGCGACGTCGCCTTCGACGTCGCCTCGTTCCTCACGACGCTGTACGACCTCTACGAGTCGAACGACGCGTCGGACATCGAAATCAACCCCGTCATGATCACCTCGGACCGCGACATCGTCGCCGCGGACGCCGTCATGAACATCGACGACGACGCCCTGTTCCGTCACGACGACCTCGCGGCGATGGAAGAGGACTCCTACGAGGACGAACTCGAAGCCAAGGCCGGCGAGTACGGCTTCGACTACGTCCGTCTCTCGGGTAACGTCGGCATCATCGGCAACGGTGCCGGTCTCGTCATGACGACGCTCGACCTCGTGGACTACTTCGGCGGCGAACCCGCCAACTTCCTCGACATCGGCGGCGGCGCGAAGGCCGAGCGCGTGGCGAACGCGCTGGACATGGTCTTCTCCGACGAGAACGTCGACTCCGTCGTGTTCAACATCTTCGGCGGCATCACCCGCGGCGACGAGGTCGCCAAGGGTATCAACGAGGCGCTGGAGAGCTTCGACGAGATTCCCAAGCCGGTCGTCGTCCGCCTCGCGGGCACGAACGCCGAGGAGGGAATGGAGATTCTGAACACGGACCTCGTACAGGTCGAGGGGACGCTGGAGGACGCCGTCCAGCGTGCCGTCGGGAACGCACAGGAGGTGTCCCAATGAGCATTTTCGTCGACGACGACACGCGAGTAGTTGTACAGGGTATCACGGGCGGCGAAGGCAAGTTCCACACCCGCCAGATGGTGGAGTACGGCACGAACGTCGTCGCCGGGACCTCCCCCGGAAAGGGCGGTCAGGACGTCGACGGCATCCCCGTCTACGACACCGTCGAAGAGGCGGTCGACGAGGAAGACGCCAACGCCTCCGTCGTGTTCGTCCCGCCGGCGTTCGCCGGCGACGCCATCTTCGAGGCGCTCGACACGGACCTCGACCTCGTCGTCGCCATCACCGAGGGCGTCCCGACGCAGGACATGGCCAAGGTGAACAAGCGCCTGTCTGAGACCGACACGCGCCTCATCGGCCCCAACTGTCCGGGCATCATCACGCCCGGCGAGGCCAAGCTCGGCATCCTCCCCGGCAACATCTTCGAGGAGGGGAACGTCGGCCTCGTCTCCCGCTCCGGCACGCTCACCTATCAGGTCGTCTCGAACCTGACCGAGCGCGGCATCGGCCAGACCACCGCCATCGGCATCGGCGGCGACCCCATCATCGGCACGTCGTTCGTCGACGCCCTCGAAGCGTTCGAGAACGACCCCGACACGCACGCCGTCGTCATGTGCGGCGAAATCGGCGGCGAGGACGAAGAGCAGGCCGCGAAGTTCATCGCGGAGAACATGGACACGCCCGTCGCCGGCTTCATCGCCGGCCGCACGGCCCCGCCGGGCAAGCGCATGGGTCACGCCGGCGCTATCGTCTCCGGGTCGGGAACGGGCACCGCCGAGTCCAAGATTTCCGCCCTCAACGACGCGGGCGTCCCCGTCGGCGACACCCCTAACGAGGTCGCCGACCACATCGAAGACTTCCTCTAAGCCCGCTTCGAGCGCGGGGTTCTCCCGCGTCGATTCTTCTCGGTTCTTTTTCCTCATCGCAACGCCGCCCCGCACAGTCCACAGCGCCCGCCGTCGGCCGCGTTCGGTACGCCGCACTCTCGGCAGACAGTCGTCCGCCGCCGCGACTTCTCCCGCGCGGACCGCAGGAACGTCGTCGGGTCGAGCGACGTCCCGGTCGTCCCGCCGCCCTCGTCGACTCTGTCGAGGACGCGCTCGACGAGGGCGTCCTCGCGCATGGCGTCGAGCAACCTGACGAACCCGACGAACAGGAGCGACGGCGCGACGATGCAAAAGCCCGCCACGAGCAGGCGGAACTCGGTTTCCATGTGGCTTGCTAGCTTCCGACAGACGTATGGTTGACGCTCGGGTCGGACCGGCTCGTGGTCCGCGGCCGCCGGAGCCTGTTCGGCCGTCGCCGCGACGCTATATTATCTCGTTTGATATTCGGACGCGCGGATTTATGCCTCGCATTCGGTTCGGTACGGTAATGGCCGAAAATCTCGTTTTGGAGGCCGAATCACGGCTTCCTGATGCGATTACGGAGAGCTACACGCGGCGGCTCGTCGCCGCGATGCTGCTCGTTTCAGTCCTCGTCGCCGGCGTCGGAGCCGTCCAGTATCAACAGACGGCATCCACGATAGACGAGAACGCCCGCGCCGACCTGCTCACCGAGGCCGAACGCGAGGCCCTGCAGGTGGACACGTGGTTCGACGAGCGCGAACGCCTCGCGACCATCGTCGCCGACGACCCCGCCGCCGGGAGCACGCTCGACGGGCGGTCCTCGGCGACCCTGACGGCCGCGAAAGCGGAGATGCCCGCGGACGTGGCCGCGCTCCACTTCGTCGACACCGAGACGACGACCGTCATCGGGTCGTCCGAGGAGGGCGCGGTCGGGACGACGCTGTTCGAAGGCGGATCGCTCCCGCTCCCCGCGAGCGCCGACCTCTCGGACGACGGCGTCGAGCGAACCACGGTCTACGTCGAAGACGGCGTCGCCTACATGGGCTTCGTCGCGCCGCTCCCGTCCATCGAGCCGCGCGCAATCGTCCTCGTCGCCGAGGCGTCCTCGCTCGGGGCCGCGCTCGACGGCAACCGCATCGACGGCGGCTTCACCCAGCTCGTGACGACCGACGGGAACGTCCTCTACGACGGCGGCGGCGGCCGGTCGAACGTCGCCTATCCCGCGGCCGAGGCGTCCGAACTCGACGACGCCTTCGCCGGCGAGACGGGCGTCACCCGCCTCGCCCCGGTCGAGGGCTTCGTCTCCTCGCCGCACGTCGTCGCGCACGTTCCCGTCTCCGGCGGCGTGCTCCTCCTGCACGCCCCCGCGAGCAGCGTCTTTGCCCTCTCCCGCAGCGTCGGCCTCCAGATTGCGACGCTGCTGGCGCTCTCGATACTCGGCTTCGTCGTCTTCGCGCTCATCGTCCGCGGGAACACCGCGCGCCCGCTCGTCGACCTCGCGTCGACCGTCGCCGCGCTCCGCGACGGCGACCTCGGCGTCGACCTCGAAACCGACCGGAAAGACGAGTTCGGACAGGTCGTCCGCGGCATCGGCAACCTCCGGGACGACCTCCGCGACCAGCGGACCGACGCCCGGACCTACAGCGAGGCGATGACCCGCGCGGCCGACGGCGACCTCCGCGTGCGCCTCCCGACCGACTCCGAGAGCCGCGACATGGCGACCGTCGCCGCCGCGTACAACGAGATGATGGACGACATCGAACAGACCGTCGGCACGGTCAAGACGTTCGGCGAGGACGTGGCGACGCTCGCCGACCGCGTGGCCGACCGCGCCGACGACGTGTCCGCCGCGAGCGAGGAGGTGTCGGCGTCGGTCCAGCAGATTTCCGAGGGCGCGAGCGAGCAGACCGACAGCCTCGTCGCCGCCGCCGACGAGATAAACGACCTTTCTGCGTCCATCCAGCAGATTGCCTCGTCGGCCGACGAACTCGTCCGGCTCACCGAGGAGGCCGAGGCGCGCTCGCTCGACGGTCAGACCGCCGCCACCGACGCCCTCGACGACATCGACGCCGTGCGCGCCGAGACGGAGGCGACCGTGGGCGAGGTCCGCGAACTCGACGACCGCCTCGCCCGAATCGAGGAAATCGTCGAGGTCATCACCGACATCGCCGAACAGACCGACATCCTCGCGCTCAACGCGAACATCGAGGCCGCCCGCGCGGGCGAGGCCGGCGAGGGGTTCGCCGTCGTCTCCAACGAGGTCAAACAGCTCGCACAGGAGACGAAGTCCTCGGCGGGCGACATCGAGTCGCTCGTCGCCGAAATCGAGACCCAGCGCGACGCCGTCGTCTCCCGCATCGAACGCATGCAGGCGCAGGTCGAAGAGAGCGCCACCTCGGTCGACGAGGCGCTGTCCTCCTTCGACGGCATCGTCGAGCGCGTCGAGGAGACGACCGCGAGCGTCCACGAGATTTCGGACGCCACGGGCAGTCAGGCCGACTCCTCCCAAGAGGTGCTCTCGATGACCGACGAAATCGCGGGCATCTCCGAGGAGACCGCCGCCGAGGCCGAGAACGTCTCCGCGACCGCGGAAGAACAGAGCGCCGCGCTCGTCGACGTCAACGGTGACGTGCGCGAGCTCTCGTCGCACGTGAGCCACCTCGACGACCTCTTGGACGCGTTCGAGGTCGACGACGGCGACGACGTGGCCGCGACCGTCGACGACGTGCTCGGCGAGGACGCGACGGGCGGTCCCGACCCGGACCAGACCCCCGCCGCATCCGAGTCGCGCCCCGACCGAGAACCCTCGCCCGCGGACGACTGAGATGCGCGTCGACGACATCATGACCGAGGAGGTTGCGACCGTCGAACTGGGGTCGAGCGTCGCCGACTGCGCGCGAACCATGCTCCGCGAGGGCGCGGGGAGCGTCGTCGTGATGGCCGACGGCGGTCCCGCGGGCATCGTCACCGAGTCGGACGCGCTCCGCGCCGGCGTGGCGAGCGGGAAGCCGCTTTCGGCGGTCCCGGCCCGCGCGGTCATGTCGAGTCCCATCAAGTGGATTCGACCGGACTCCACGACGCGCGTGGCCGCCGAGAAAATGCGCGAAACGAAGGTGAAAAAGCTCGTCGTCGTCGACGGCTCGGAGATGGTCGGCATCGTGACCGCCACGGACATCGCCTTCCACCTCTCTGACGTGGCCCGCGGCGTCGGCCAGATGATAGAACTCAAGGACAAGTGGGAGTCGGACCGGCGGTTCCGCTGACCGTCGCTGGCCGCTGTCCCGCGGTGACTGGTAGCATCGAACAGTCACCGGCGAAGCGTTGATTACGCCGTCTCGCGTCTAGTCGCGACGAGTGTACGACCGTCTCGCGTCGATTCGTCCCCGCGTCCGGTCCGGCCTCGAACGAGCGTTCGCGGCGGACCACACACCTCACGAGGTGGCCGCCAGCTTCGCGTTCGGCGTCTTCTTCGTGGCCATGCCCACCGCGGGGACCGCCCTCGCGCTGTTCGCCCTCATCGGCTACTTCGTCGAGCGGGCGAGCCGACTCGCGCTCGTCGCCACGCTCGTCGTGTTCAACCCGCCCGTCAAGTGGGCGGTCTACGGCGCGAGCTTCTGGCTCGGCTCGCACCTGCTCGGCCCGGTTCCGGGAACGTCCGTCGCCGACGTGTCGCTCAGTTCCGGCGTCGACATCCTGTTCCGACAGCTCGTCGGCAACACGATTCTCGCGGCCGTCCTCGCCGTCGTCGGCTACGCGGTGACGCTCCAACTGGCGCGTCTGCACCACCGGCGACAGCCGTCTGCGTCGCCGGCGGGAACCGCCGAGAGTCGAAGCGACGACGCCCGACCCGACGTGCCGTCGTGACTACCGCTGTGTCCGCTCGTTTCTGCCCTCCTCGAACGCCCGGAGCGACTGGATGAGCTTGTAGCCCAGATAGACGACCGCGAGCGGGATGAGGAGCAACAGGCCGAGGATGACGAGTTCGGGACCGCCGGGAATCTGCAGGAGGGTCATGGGCGGAATTCGCGGGCCGTGAGGATAGTAGTTGGGTGGGACGTGGTGTTGTGTCGGGTGACACGCTCGCTCCGCTCGCGTGAACCTCACTCGCAACGCTCCGCGACTCACGGCTCCGCCGTTCGTTTTACTGCGACACTGCGTGTCGCACGTCGCTCGCTGGTTCAAATCTGCCCGGAACCACGTACACGACGTCGACGCGAGAGACACAGAGGTCTCTCGCGGTCGTGGCGTCGGAGAGAAGTGGGTTGGGGCAGATTTGAACTGCCGGCCTCCTCCATGTCAAGGAGGTGTCATAACCAGACTAGACCACCAACCCGGTGTGTTGCGAACATCGCCGAACGCCGAAACGCGGGAAGAGGAGTGGGTTGGGGCAGATTTGAACTGCCGGCCTCCTCCATGTCAAGGAGGTGTCATAACCAGACTAGACCACCAACCCGGTTACGGTGCTTCCCGCGTCCGTTCGGACGTATCTCTCCGTTGTCCGGGGTTACAATTTAAGCTTTCGAATCGGACTACGTGCGGCGATTCGGGTCACAGCGCGGTCCCGCCGTCCGTCGCGGTCGATTCGCCCCGAGCGGCGACCGTTCGGTGCCGGCGATTTTCGCCAGCCCGACACGCTTAAGCCGATGTACGAATTTGTACATCGTAACCCGAAGAAGTACATCGGTGATTACCAATGCAGGATTATATCGAACGTGTGACCGGCGGTGCGGACCTGACTGTCGAGGAGGCGCGCGACGCCGCGCGGGCGGTCTTCGAGGGCGCGACCGAGGCGCAAATCGGCGCGCTCCTCGCCGCGCTCCGGGCGAAGGGCGAGACCGAGGCCGAAATCGCGGGGTTCGCGCAGGGGATGCGCGACGCCGCCCTGACCATCGAGCCCGACCGCGGGCCGCTCGTCGACACCTGCGGCACCGGCGGCGACGACTACAACACCATCAACGTCTCGACCACGAGCGCGCTCGTCGCGGCCGGCGCGGGCGCGGCGGTGGCCAAGCACGGCAACTACTCCGTCTCTTCGTCTTCTGGGAGCGCCGACGTGCTGGAGGTCGCCGGCGTGAACGTCGAGGCCGACCCCGAGTCCGTCGAGGCGTGCATCGATGACAACGGCGTCGGCTTCATGCTCGCGCCCGTGTTCCACCCCGCGATGAAGGCCGTCATCGGCCCGCGGAAGGAACTCGGCATGCGGACCGTCTTCAACGTCCTCGGGCCGCTGACGAACCCCGCCGGGGCCGACGCGCAGGTTCTCGGCGTCTACGACGCCGACCTCGTCCCCGTCATCGCCGAGTCGCTGTCGCACATGCCCGTCGAGCGCGCGCTCGTCGTCCACGGCTCCGGCATGGACGAAATCGCGCTCCACGACGCGACCACGGTCGCCGAAATCGACGGCGACGAAATCACCGAGTACACCCTCACGCCCGCCGACCTCGGCCTCGAACGGGCCCCCATCGAGGACGTCGCCGGCGGCACCCCGCAGGAGAACGCCGCCGACCTCGAAGGCATCCTCACCGGCGACGTGACCGGACCGAAGCGCGACCTCATCCTCGCCAACGCCGGCGCGGCCGTCTACGTCGCCGACCTCGCGGACTCGCTGGAGGAGGGCGTCGAAGTCGCCCGCGACGCCATCGAGTCCGGCGCCGCGAAAGCCAAACTCGACGCGCTCCGGGAGGCGTGAGATGACCCGCGTCAAAGTGTGCGGCGTCACCGACGAGGCCGACCTCGACGCCGTCGACGCGGCCGGTGCCGACGCCGTCGGTGCCATCTGCGACGTGCCCGTGGACACGCCCCGCGAGATTCCCCGCGAGCGCGCCCGCGAGCTGTTCGCCGCCGCGCCCCCGTTCCTCACGACCGTCCTCGTGACCATGCCCGACTCCATCGACCACGCCCGCGACCTCGCCCGCGAGGTCGGCCCCGACGTGCTCCAACTCCACGGCGACTTCGCGGCCGACGACCTCGACTCGCTCCGCGCGACGGGCGTCGGGGTCGTCCCCGTCGTCGACGCCACCGACCTCGACCGCGCACGCGGCCTCGCGCCCGTTGTGGACGCTATCCTCGTCGACACGCCCTCCGCGTCCGGCGCGGGCGGCACCGGCGAGACCCACGACTGGGACGCCTCGCGCGAACTCGTCGAGGCGGTCGACGTACCCGTGATTCTCGCGGGGGGTCTGACGCCCGACAACGTCGCCGAGGCGGTTCGGACGGTCGAACCCTACGGCGTCGACGTCGCCAGCGGCGTCGAATCCGCCGGCGGCGTCAAGGACCACGACGCGGTCCGCGCCTTCGTCGCCGCGGCCAAAGCGGCCCGCGGAGCGTCCGACGACCACGAGGAGGTCGTCGCGTGACGACCCCCGACACCGGCCGCGAGGAGTTCGTCGACCTCGTCGGCGACGCGGACGAACCGGTCGTGACGCACCTCGTGACCGACCTCGACGTGTCCGTGGACCCGCTGGCCGCGTACACGACGCTCGCCGACCGAAGCGACTACGGCTTCCTCCTGGAGAGCGCCGAGAAGGTCTCCTCCAGTAACCCGCAAGGCGCGTTCTCCGCGCCCGCGACGGCCGCCGACTCCCACGCGCGCTTCTCGTTCGTCGGCTACGACCCGGAAGCGGTCGTGACGGTCGGCCCCGACGGCGTCGACGTGACCGACCTCGGCGGTCCCGCCGCCGAGTTCGTCGGCGCGGGCGACGGCGACGTGCTCGACTCCCTGCGCGGCGCGCTCCCGGACCTCCCGCGCGTCAACTTCCCCGAGACGGACCGTCAGACGCTCACCGGCGGGCTGGTCGGCTTTCTCGCCTACGAGGCCGTCTACGACCTCTGGCTCGACGAGGTCGGCCGCGAGCGCCCCGACACCGACGGTCCGGACGCCGAGTTCGTCCTCACGACCCGGACGCTCTCGTTCGACCACCGCGAGGACGCCGTCCGCCTCGTCTGTACCCCCGTCGTCTCGCCCGACGACGACCCCGGCGAGGTGTACGACGGCGTCGTCGCCGAGGCCGAGCGCGTCGCCGAAAAGCTCCGCGCGGCGGCCGACCCCTCGCCCGGCGGCTTCGAGCGAACCGGCGAGGACGCCGGCTCCCGCGAGGACTACGAGGCCGCGGTCAGAAAGACGAAAGAACACGTCCGCGACGGCGACATCTATCAGGGCGTCATCTCGCGCACGCGGAAGCTCCGCGGACAGGTCGACCCCGTCGGCCTGTACGCCTCGCTGCGCGAGGTGAACCCCTCGCCGTACATGTACCTGCTCCGGCACGGCGACCGGCGCGTCGTCGGCGCGAGCCCCGAGACGCTCGTCTCCGTGCGCGGCGACCGCGTCGTCGTCAACCCCATCGCGGGGACGTGCCAGCGCGGCTCCGGGCCGGTCGAGGACCGCCGCCTCGCCGGCGAACTCCTCGCGGACGGAAAGGAGCGCGCCGAGCACACGATGCTCGTCGACCTCGGCCGCAACGACGTGCGCCGGGTCTCGACGCCCGGCAGCGTCCGCGTCGAGGACTTCATGAGCATCATCAAGTACAGCCACGTCCAGCACATCGAATCGACCGTCTCGGGGACGCTCGACCCCGACTCGGACGCCTTCGACGCCACGCGGGCGACGTTCCCCGCGGGGACGCTCACCGGCGCGCCGAAGGTCCGCGCGATGGAGATTATCGACGACCTCGAAGACGAGCCGCGAGGCGTCTACGGCGGCGGCGTCGGCTACTACTCGTGGACCGGCGACGCCGACATGGCAATCGTCATCCGGACCGCGACGATCGACTCCGGCGGCGCGGAAGACGCCATCACCGTCCGCGCGGGAGCCGGCATCGTCGCCGACTCCGACCCGACCTCGGAGTACGAGGAGACGGAACAGAAGATGGGCGGGGTGCTCGACGCCGTCCGCCGCATCGAGTACGAGACCGAGGAGGCGCCGCAATGACGGCGATTCGGCTCGTCGTCGTCGACAACTTCGATTCGTTCACGTACAACCTCGTGGAGTACTTCTCCGAGCAGACCGTCGAGGGCGAACCGCTCGACATCGAGGTGCGCAAGAACACCGCGTCGCTCGACGAGATACGCGACCTCGACCCCGACGCCATCGTCGTCTCGCCGGGGCCGGGCCACCCGAAGAACGACCGCGACGTGGGCGTGACGAACGATGTGCTCACGGAACTTTCGACGGAGATTCCGACGCTCGGCGTCTGTCTCGGCCTCGAAGCCGCCGCGTACGCCTACGGCGGCACTATCGGCCACGCGCCGGAGCCGATTCACGGCAAGGCGTTCCCCGTCGACCACGACGGCGAGGGCGTCTTCGCCGGCCTCGAAGACGGCTTCCCGGCCGGGCGCTACCACTCGCTCGTCGCCACGGACGTCCCCGACTGCTTCGACGTCTCGGCGACGACCGACCACGACGGCGAGGCGCTCGTGATGGGCGTTCGCCACCGCGAGTACCCAATCGAGTGCGTCCAGTTCCATCCGGAGAGCGTGCTCACGGGGTCTGGACACGGCGTCGTCAGAAACTTCCTCACAGAGGTCGCCGGCTTCGACGTGGCCTGAGGCCTGAGACCGGTCAGGCGCAGAGACGTCGAGACGCGACCGAGCGGATGCGACTGCGGTCTGCTGTTCTCGGTCCGGCGGCTGTGCCGCCGCCTCAGAGGACGTTGATGCCGAAGAACGAAAGCAGCAGCAGCGCGCCCACGACGATGGCGGCGATAGTGACCAGTCGCCACGCGATTTTGAGGAACAGTCGGCCGACGAGGATGACGACGGCGACGGCCGCGAGCACCACGAGCATCTGACCGAGCGGGCCGGAGAGCAGGCCGCCGAGCTGTAACGGGGTGAGTGCGAGGGAAGTCAGTACCATACCACGATATGACTCCCGTGAAGTGGATAAGCTTGTGGGCGGTCTCGTCGCGCGGTTCCGGCGTGATTTTCCCGCCGAAACGACCGATTTCGGCACCCCTGAGCGACTGGCGAATTTGAACATATGAATTCTGATAGTTGTATGAGCGGTGACTATCAGGCCATCCTTTATAATCTCCCCATTGATGCGAGACACGTCACCATGCGACTGGTTCAGCGGCTTCGTCTCCCCCCTCACGTTCTACTGGATATACCGCTTCCGTCTGTCGATTTTGGGCGTCACGATTTCACTTCCGCTCCGCTCTAACTACGGTTATGTGGCTTCCGTCCGTCCTATGAATCCGTGCACTTCGGACCCGGTCGTCGGCCGTCGGCGTAACTGCACTAATTATGATACGTTCGGCGGTCGAACCTCCGAGTTCGAAGCCCTTAACCAACCACGCAACACACACCAATATCGTCACCAATGAGCGGAATTTCCGGACACTATCGACGCGACCTCGCCCGAACGCGGCTCGGGCGGGAGGGACAGTAAGATGAGCGACGCGAACCTCTCGACGGACGAACTCGTGCTTCCGGTCAAGCGGACCGAAGGCGAGACCCTCGAAGCGCGGATGACGGGCAACGCCTACAACAACATTCTCCCCGCCCGCTATCTCCGCAAGGACGCCGACGGCGACCTCGTCGAGACGCAGGAGGACCTGTTCCCCCGCGTCGCGAAGAACATCGCGCTCGCCGAGGCCGTCTTCGAGGCCGAAAAGCGCGACATCGAACTCACGGTCACCCCCGACCTCATCAAGCCGGACCACCCGCGCCGCGACGAACTCGCCGCGGAGGTCTTCGGTAAGGGCGTCACCGCCGACGACGACGAGGCCGAGGCGACGCTCTCGGTGTACAACGTCAACAAGTTCGCCTACGACACCCTCGTCCCCGAACTCCCCGAGGAGGTCCGCGAGGTCGTCGTCGAGAAGCGCGAGACGTTCCAGGACATGATGGAACAGCTCTCCTTTATGCCGAACTCGCCGACGCTCATGAACGCCGGCGACGAACTCCAGCAGCTGTCGGCCTGCTTCGTCGACTCCCCGGGCGACGACATCACCGACATCCACCAGACGGCCAAGGAGGCCGCCGAGGTGTTCCAGTCCGGCGGCGGCATGGGCTACGCCTTCTGGAAGCTCCGCCCCTACGGCGACGCGGTCGGTTCGACCGGCGGCATCGCCTCCGGCCCCATCACGTTCATGCGGACGTTCGACCAGATGTGCGAGACCATCGCGCAGGGCGGCGCGCGCCGCGGCGCGCAGATGGGCGTCATGCGCGTCAGCCACCCCGACGTCATCCAGTTCCTCCACGCGAAGAACAAGGACGTCTCGCTCGCGCACACGCTCCGCCTGAACGACCCCGACGACTTCACCCACACCAAGTTCGTCGATGCGCTCGACGAGGCGCGCGAACTCATCGACGAGGACGGCCGCGTCCCCAAGCACCTCCGTAACGCCGTCGAAGGCCACCTCTCGAACTTCAACATCTCCGTCGGCATCACCGACGGCTTCATGGAGGCGCTGTACAACGACGAGGAGTTCGTCTTCACGAACCCCCGCACCGAAGAGCCGCACGTCGCCACGCCCCAGACGAAGGAGATCTACGACATGTTCGGTCTCGGCGAGTACGTCGAGGTCGGCGAGGTCCTTTCGGTCCCCGCGAAGGAGCTCTGGGACCAGATTATCGAGGGCGCGTGGGAGAACGGCGAACCCGGCGTCGTCTACCTCGAACGCGCGAACAAACAGCACTCCTTCGACGTCGAGAAACACCCCGACCACCGCATCCTCGCGACCAACCCCTGCGGCGAACAGCCGCTGGAGGAGTACGAGGCGTGTAACCTCGGGCACATCAACCTCTCGACGCTCGTCGCGGAGGACTCCCCCGACTGGCGCGTCTGGTACGACGCCCACGGCGACGAGTACGACTCGCTTGAGGCCGCGACGGAGGCGTTCCTCGAAGACGCCGTCGACTGGGAGGAGTTCAACCACCGCATCGAAAGCGGCACGCGCTTCCTCGAAAACGTCGTCACGATGTCGGACTTCCCGGTCGAGAAGATCGAGGAGAAAGTCCGCGAACTCCGCAAGATCGGTCTCGGCATCATGGGTCTCGCCCAGCTGTACATCCAGCTCGGCGTCCGCTACGGCTCCGACGAGGGCAACGAAATCGCCCAGCAGCTCATGACCCACATCAACCACGGGTCCAAGCGGGCCTCCCACGAACTCGCCGCAGAGCGCGGCCCGTTCGAGGCGTGGGAAGACTCGAAGTACGCGAACCCGACGGAGTACCGCGAGTGGTTCGAACACCACACCGGCGAGTCCGCCGACGACTGGGAGGACGGCTACCCCATCCGCAACCACAACACGACGACCATCGCCCCGACGGGCACCACGTCGATGGTGTCGAACACCACCGGCGGCTGCGAACCCATCTACAACGTCGCCTACTACAAGAACGTCTCCGACGACGTGCAGGGCGACGAGATGCTCGTCGAGTTCGACGACTACTTCCTCCGCGTGCTGGAGGCCAACGACATCGACGTCGAGGCCGTCAAGCGCGAGGCCCAAGACCAGATGGCCGCAAACGAGTTCGACGGCGTCGCCTCGCTGTCGACGGTTCCGGACGCCATCTCCGAGCTGTTCGTCGTGACCTCCGACCTCGCGGGCATCGAGCACGCGGGCGTCCAGTGCGCCCTCCAGAGCGGCGTCGACTCCGCCATCTCGAAGACCTGTAACTTCCCGAACAGCGCCTCGAAGGAGGACATGGACGAGGTCTACCGCTACATCTACGACCACGGCGGCAAGGGCGTCACCGTCTACCGCGACGGGACCCGCTCGAAGCAGGTGCTCACCACGCGCGCGAAGAACACCGAGTTCTCCGACGACGAGGAGGCCGCCGAGGCCATCGTCTCGCAGATTCGCGACGTGTTCGGCGACGTGGAGGCGTTCCTCGAATCCGAGGAGGTCTCGGACCTCATCGGCAGCGAACTCGAACTCGCCTTCGCCGACTCCCCGAGCGACGTCGGCAAGAAGCGCCCCCGTCCGGACGTGCTGTACGGCGTCACCCAGCGCATCGACACCGGCTACGGGAAGCTCTACGTCAACATCAACGAGGACGAACACGGCGAGCCGTTCGAGCTGTTCGCCAACATCGGCAACTCCGGCGGCTTCACCGCCTCCTTCACCGAGGCGCTCGCCAAGACCGTCTCCACCTCGCTCCGCTCGGGCGTCGACCCCGAGGAGATTGCCAACGAGCTGAAGGGCATCCGGAGCCCGAAGGTCGCCTGGGACAAAGGAGAGCAGATTAACTCCATCCCGGACGCCATCGGGACCGCCATGCGCCGGTATCTCGACGGCGACATCGACAAGGGCTACCCGCAACAGCAGAACCTGACCGAGGTCGAAGCCGAGGCCGCCGCGGCCGAGGACGCGGACACCGACGGCGGGGTCGCCGTCGACGACGGCTCCGATTCCGACGCCGTCGCGGACCTGCTCGCGGCGGGCGAGAGCCCCGAGTGTCCCGAGTGCGGCGAGATGGACCTCTACTACTCCGAGGGCTGTAAGACCTGCCAGAACTGCGGCTGGTCCGAGTGCTGAACGCGGGCCAGTAACATCCGCGGTCGCTGTCTCGTCTCTCTTCCGCTCTGTTCTTTGCGACTTCTCCACTCCGAGCCTGTGCGGTCCAGTCTCGCGGACGTGTTCGACGACGTCGTATGCGACCGTCGGAATCGAATGAAACGCCCCCGAGGACATGTCAAATGTCCTCAGAAAGCGTCTCTCGAAGGGGGGTAGTTAGGGACTTAAACACAGTATAAACAGTATATTAATGTCCTAATTCCGGCTCGAAATTGCCCATTAATCTGGCACGTAGATTTAAGTTATCCCGGAGATACCGGTCGGGTGGACACACCGCGACGGGTGCCGGGCAGGGATGCTGGCAGCGACGACCGCGCCACTAGCGTCCTCGGCGAGCGATACCGTCCCGGGTGTCGGACATAACGCATGCAACTCAAACATCTCTTCACGGAAGACCGTGCAGTCAGTCCCGTCATCGGGGTTATCCTGATGGTGGCGATTACAGTGATTCTCGCAGCCGTCATCGGCACGTTCGTTCTCGGACTCGGTGACCAAGTCAGCGAGACGGCCCCGCAGGCGAGCTTTAGCTTCGATTACGACGGCACCGACAACCTGACGATTACCCACGAGAGCGGGGAGCAGATTGCCGCGAACCAGGTCACCGTAACCGGTAACTTCAGCAACTCCGGTAATAACTGGACCGCTTACGGTGGCTCCGATCCGATCTCCGCAGGTGGGTCCGCCGTCGTAAACAACTCTGATGGATTCGCTGACGGCGACACCGTTCGCGTCGTCTGGAACTCGCAGAGTGGCAGCACGTCCTCCACGCTCCAGCAGTGGACCTACAACGGATAGATGAATTTCAAACAACTCCTCGCTGAGGACGACGCGGTGTCGCCGGTCATCGGCGTTATCCTCATGGTCGCAATCACGGTGATTCTCGCGGCCGTTATCGGGACGTTCGTCCTCGGTCTCGGCGACCAGGTCGGCGACACTGCTCCGCAGGCGAGCTTCGGGTTCGACTACAACGGCACCGCCCTCACGGTCACCCACGAGAGCGGTTCTTCCATCGACGCCGCGCAGGTCAACATCACCTCTTCGGTTGCCCTTAACGACTCCACGGGAACTGAACTCGCCGGGGCGAGCGGTACGACCGGCACTTGGAAGTCGATATCCTCGGATTCGGAGATTACTGCCGGGAGCCAAGTGACGGTTGTCGAGCAGAACGCCGACGACCTCTCAACCGCGACTGTTCGAGTCATCTGGACCTCCGAGAGTGGCAGTAACTCCGCCACGCTTCAGAGCTGGTCCGGTCCCGACGCCTGAACGCAACACCGCCTTTGCGGCATCGTTTTCTTCCGACCCACCCACCGAGCCGCGGCTGACTCGACTCCCGCGAAGCGTGTCCGGCCGCGTCGCTGGCGCGCGCTCAGACAGACGAACTGCGCCGTCGCGAGAACAGCCGGTTCTTCGCCGTTACAACGAGGGATACGCCGGTCTCAGACCGGGCGGCCGTCTTCGGACGTGCCGACTAGCCACGTTCCGAGGGTGAGCGCGCCGGCACCGACGATGACCGCGTAGGACATCACCTGTGCGGAGTTCGGTAGCGTTCCCGGCAGCATCGCGATCGTCCCGACGATCATCAGCGCCATCCCGATGACGGCTTTCTTCGAACTGAGCAGTCCCATGTCGGTCTCTCCGGAAGCGTCCGATATGGAACTTGCGCTTTCGCGTCGCGGTTACTCGTAGTCCTGTTCGCCGGCGGGGACGACCACGTCGAGCCAGTTCTCCTCGGGTGGAAGCGGACACTCGAAGGCCTCGGTGAACGCGCAAAACGGGTTGTACGCGAGGTTGAAGTCGACGACGACCTCGTCTAACTCGTCGAGTGGCGCGTCGGGCGTGAGTTCCATGTACCGACCGCCGTTGTAGGTCTGCTGGCCCGTCGTCTTGTCGCGGAAGGGGACGAACAGCGTCGGCGAGTCGTCGTGTTCCTGGCGGTACGCCCCGAGGGAGAGGTCAGTGTCGCGGAGTTCGAAGTGGAACGTGGCGACGCGGAGATACCGGACCTCGCCGTCGGTCGAGGTGTCCATCGTCACCGGCTCGGGGTCGGCGTGCGTCTCGACCGACGCGGTCACGCGGTAGTCCGGGTCGGGGTCGAAGTAGTCGAGGCCGTCGAACTCGTCCCGCTCTTCCGGCGGAATCGGCGACTGCGGGTGCGACCCGAAGAAGTCGTCTTTCTCCTCGCGCTTCGCCCGGAGTTCGGAGACGTAGGCGTCGGCGTCGAACGCGTGGTCGGTCATACGCGCCGATACCCGCCGGCGACACCTACACCTGACGGTTCGAGGGCGCGGCGACGAACCCGCTATCCGGAAACGCGGCGCTTGGCGACCGAGATGCGTTCGAACTGGTCGGGCGTGAGGTCGATGTCCGCGGCCGCGACGTTCTCGCCGAGTTGGTCGACCGTCCGCGCTCCGACAATCGGCGCGGTGACCTGCGGGTGATGCATGAGCCACGCGAGGCTGACCTGCGCGGGCGACGCGCCGACCGCCTCGGCGACCTCCTCGACCTGTTCGAGCGCGTCGAAGTTCGACGGCGTGAGGTAGGAGTCGGCGAACCGCTGGTCGTTCGCCGCGCGGGAGTCCGCGGGCGGGCGCTCGTCGCGGGCGTACTTGCCCGTGAGAAACCCGCCGGCCAAGGGCGACCACGGGACGACGCCGATGTCGTAGTCGGCGCACATGTCGAGGTAGTTCCCCTCTATCTCGCGGTTGGCGGCGTTGTACCGCGGCTGGGCGACTTTAAACGGCTCGTAGCCGCGCTTGTCGGCGAGTTCGTTCGCCTTGACGACTTTCCACGCGTTCGGTTCGAGCGTCGAGGTGCCGAGGTAGTTCACCTTGCCGTCGCGGACGAAGCCGTCGAGCGTCCGCATGAACTCCTCGACCGGGGTCTCGTCGTCCCACCGATGGATGTACAGCAGGTCGACGTAGTCGGTGCCGAGTCGGTCGAGGATGCGGTCCATCTGGCGGCGGAGGTGTTTCCGGTTGAGGCCGCGGCCGTTGGCGTCCTCTCGCGTGGGCCAGAAGATTTTCGACGCGACGACGAAATCCTCTCGGTCGCGTTCACCGAGCCAGTCGCCGATGTACGTCTCGCTGGCACCGTCGCCGTACATGTCCGCGGTGTCGATGAAGTTCCCGCCGGCGGCGGCGTACGCGTCGAGCAGTTCGTGGGCGCGGTCGCGGCCGACCTCGACCTCGCCGTCGTCGTTCCGCCGACCGAACCGCCACGTTCCGAACGCGAGTTCGGAGACCGTCGTCCCGGTCCGTCCTAATGGAACCATCGCGAGCGACATACCGAATCCGAAGACCGGACCGGGGTAAAGCCACTCGATTCCCGACGGTCGAAAATGAGGAACGTGCGGCGGTGGCGGGTCGACGCATCGAGCGCCCGAGAGACGCGAGAATCGCGGAGGGAGCCGCGCCGGAGGCGCTCGCGGAGGAGAGACCGAGAGTGTCGGAGGTGGGAGGATGTGGAGGGGACGCGGAGGTGGGAGGATGTGGAGGGACGGAGGGACGGAGGGACGCGGAGGGAGAACGCAGGTCGCGTCGGTGCGCGAACCGTCGGATGCGTGTCGGCGACCGTCTCGCCTACGACCGGGCGTAGTTGTGCCCGATGACGAGCGCGAGCGCGTTGAGTGCGAGAAGCACTCCGAAGACGGTGAACTCGCTCGCTTCGAGGCCGCCGAACAGCAAGGGCAGATACAGGAACGGGAGGGCAACGGCGGCCCAGAAGCCGACGAACCGGAGCGGTGCGGCGACGAGTTCGAAGCCGAGGCGAAGCGACCGTTCTTCCGTTACGACCTCGCGGAGTTGGGAGAGGCGTTCACGGGGGACCGTGGATGGGGAGTTCGACATTGGTTGGGGGGCACCTACGAACACAACATGGTGCGGAGGGGTCATAATTAGGTGCGAGAATTCGATTCGTTTCATACTCGTTTACTCGCGACCGTCGGATAAACGTGAAATTTCATAGGCTGACGAGCGACGGCCTAATACTTTATACTCGGTTCTAACTCTTTTATTCAGAGAACATTCAGCTGTTCCTGAACAGTCCGGAAATCCTGATTTTCCCGAATTTCGATTGACCAGACTCGGCGCTCGGTGCGCCGGCCCGCGCGGTTCGTCAGTCGGTCTGAGGTTCGGCCGCCGTCGCTCCCGCAGGGATTTACCCCGCGAGCGCGACTGTCGGGGTGATGCCCGAACTCAACCGCGTCGCAAAGCGCATGTACAACATCCACCCGAACGCCATGCGTCTCGTCGTCGGCGAGGAGATAGACGGCACGTTCACGTTGGAGAGCGCGGAGTTCTTCCAGACGGAGTTTCAGGCCGAGGGGCGGTGCGTCGACGACGACGCGGTCTATCGGTTCGCGACGACGGAGAACAACGACGCCGTCGTCGTCGGTCGACAGCGCCCCGGGGAGGACGGCTGGTCGATGGTCGGAGAAGTAGAGACAGTCGAGCGGGCGGACGCGGCGGATACGACGGACGCGTAGCCGCGTGTTTCAGTCGGCCGCGCCCGCGCCGTCGCCGAACCGATAGCGGAGTTCGCGCCGAATCGCCCCGCGCTTCAGGAGGACGAACCCGAGGAAGATGAGCGCGAACCCGCCGACCGTGGACGAGGTGGGGACCTCGCTCAGGAACGCCCAGCCGGCGAGCGCCGCGAAGACGGGTGCAACGTACGAGACGAGGTTAATTTCGATGGGACCGAGCCGCGCGAGCAGGTCGAAGTAGATGAGGAAGCCGAGCGCGCTCGCCGCGAGCGAGAGGTACGCGAGCGCGGCGACCGACTGGACGGTGAGGTCGACCGAGCCGATGCTCTCGCCGAGCCCGACGGACGCGACGTGCATCAGGCCCGCCCCGAGGAGCATCGACCACGCCTCCATCGTCTCGATGGGCATCTCCGAGTCGACCCGACGGGTCAGGACGGAGCCGAGGGCGAAGGCGGCGGCCGCGCCGAAGATGAGCAGTTTCGCGACCGTAGCGCCGGCGAGGAGGTTGCTCGGGTCGAGTTCCGAGAGGACCGCGACGCCGACGAGGCCGAGGAGGAGGCCGACGACGCCGAGCGCGGTGAGTCGCTCGCTCGGGAGCAAGAGTCGGGCGAACCCGGTGGTGAGAACCGGGCTGAGGCTCACGATGACGGCGGCGGCGGCGCTCGTCACGGTCGGGTCGGTCTCGCCGATGAACAGAAGCGCGTGGTACGCGGCGATGAGAAACACCGCGCCGATGGCGATTTCCGTCCACTCGGCTCTGCCGCGTGGGACCGGCGAGTCGGTGGCGTACAGCGCGTAGGCGAGCATCACGACGCCGGCCACGTCGTACCGGAGGGCGGCGAACAGCACCGGCGGGAAAAAGTCGAGTCCGGCCTTTATCGCCATGAACGCGGAGCCCCAGACGGCTGCGAGGACGACGAACAGTCCGATGTTTCGGTACCGTGTCACAGCGTTGGTGCACCGGGGAGGTGCCTGAACGTTTCGTTACGGGGCGGTTTCGCCGGTGCCGCGAGGGGGGAACGGCCGAGCAACACCCGCCGGCCGCCAGCCTGCGACCGCGACTCAGTCGTCCGCCTCGACGGCCGCGCCGGCGTTCGTCTCGATGACCGTCACCTCGTCGGAGCCCTCGTAGAGGTGACACGCCGCGGGGTGCGGCGCGTCGCCGACCGCGGGGCGTCGCGTCTCACAGGGGCTCTCGAAGCGTTCCCGTAGCGTCTCGCCGGCGCGGTCGGCGTCGCCCTCGGCGAGGTGGCCCAGCGCCGTGTCGACGACGCCCGCGACCTCGCCGCGGAGTTCGGCGTCGACGTGTCGCGCGCGCGCCTCCTCGATGAACGCCTCCGCGTCCTCCCGGTCGGGGTCGGCGGCGTCCCAGACGTGGTCGGGGTTCACGTCGCCGACCGCCAGCGCGTCGCGGAGGTCCATCACGGCGCGGTAGGTCTCCTGTTCGATGTCGAGGTCGTCCGGGGGGATGACCCGCGGGCACCGCGTCCGGAAGCGACAGCCGGACGGCGGGTTTCGCGGCGACGGCACGTCGCCCGACAGCGCCTCGACCCGACGGCCGTGTTCGGCCGTCGAGGGCCGGGGCACGCTCTCCAACAGCGCCTCGGTGTAGGGGTGTTTCGGCGACTCGAACAGCTCGTCCGTCGGGCCGAGTTCGACGATGTTGCCGAGGTACATCACGGCGACGCGGTCGCAGATGTGCCGGACGACGGAGAGGTCGTGGGCGATAAACAGATACGTCAGCCCGAACTCCTCCTGCAAATCGTCGAGCAGGTTCAACACCTGCGCCTGCACCGAGACGTCGAGCGCCGACACCGGCTCGTCGAGGACGATGAACTCCGGTTCGAGCGCGAGCGCGCGGGCGATACCGACGCGCTGACGCTGGCCGCCGGAGAACTCGTGGGGGTAGCGGTCGAAGTGGTTCGCGGAGAGGCCGACCCGCTCTAGCAGGTCGGTGACCCTGTCGCGCCGCCACTCGCGTTTGGACTCGCCGTCGGCGGTGTCGGGAATCCCGTGAATCCGCAGCGGCTCGGCGACGATGTCGCCGACGGTCATCCGGGGGTCGAGGCTCGAAAACGGGTCTTGGAAGACGATTTGGGCGTCCCTGCGGAACGCCTTGAGTTCGTCGTCGTCCATCTCGAAGACGTTCTTCCCGTCGAACGTGACCGCGCCGCCGGTCGCCTCGCGGAGCCGGAGCAGGGTTTCCCCGGTCGTGGACTTTCCGCAGCCGGACTCGCCGACGAGTCCGAGCGTCTCGCCGCGGACGATGTCGAACGAGATGCCGTCGACCGCCTTGACGCTCGTCGGGTCGCGCCCGAGGAGGCTGTCGACGAGCGAGTCCTGTTCGAAGTAGTACTTCTGGAGCTCCCGAACCGACAGAAGCGGTTCAGTCATCGGCGCTCACCTCCGGGTCGGCCGCCTCGGCCCCGTCGACCGAATCGACGGCGTCCGAGGGGTCGAACTCCTGTTCGGCGAGGACGCACCGGACGCTGTGTCGGCCGTCCAGTTCGTACTCGGGGATGCGGGTCAGACAGTCGGTCATGGCTTTGGGGCACCGGTCGGCGAAGTAACACGCGTCGGGCATCTCCGAGTCGAGCAGACTGGGGACGTTACCCGAGATGGGTTCGAGGCGGCCCGAGGGGTCGTCAACGTCGGGAATCGACCCCAACATCCCCTGCGTGTACGGGTGGACGGGGTTCTCGAAGATGTCGGCGAGCGGGCCGCGCTCGACGACCTCGCCGGCGTACATGACGCCGACGCGGTCGCACATCCGGGCGATGACGCCGAGGTCGTGGGTTATCATCAGGATGCTCATCCCCTCCTGTTCCTGCAGGTCGCGCAGCAGGTTGAGAATCTGCGCCTGAATGGTCACGTCGAGCGCGGTGGTCGGCTCGTCGGCGATGAGCACGTCCGGCTCGCCGGCGAGCGCCTGCGCGATCATCGCGCGCTGGAGCATTCCCCCGGAGAACTGGTGGGGGTACTCCTCGGCGCGGTCCTCGGGGTCGGGGATACCGACCTGGTCGAGCAGTTCGACCGCGCGGTCCATGCTCTCGTCGTCGACGTAGCTCTTCGAGGGGAGAAGCGAGTCCCTGATGAGCGACGCGAGCCCGTAGCCCTGGGTGCGCGAGCGCGTGCTCCGCGGGTTCGACCGGGCGCGGCGCTGGACCTCCACCGCTTCGGCGATCTGCTCGCCGACGGTTATCGAGGGGTTGAAACTGCTCATCGGGTCCTGAAACACCATGCTGAACGACGGGCCGCGGAGCGACCGGCGGACGCCCTCCGGGAGCCGCCGGATGTCGACGAGGTCGCCGTCCACGGCGTCTGGCTTCGACCCGCGGAACTCCTCGGCGAGGTCGGCGTTGCGGTACCATATCTCGCCTTGGGTCACGCGACCGGGCGACTCGATGAGGTCGATGACCGACAGCGCGGTCACGGACTTGCCGGACCCCGACTCGCCGACGATGCCGAATATCTCGCCGTCTTCGACGTCGAACGAGACGCTTTCGACCGCGTTGACCTGCCCCTCCTCGGTGAAAAAGCGGGTCGAGAGGTCGCGGACGCTGAGAATCGTGTCGGCCATCTCAGACGCCCCCCTCCCCTTCGATGCCGGGGTCGAGCGCGTCTCTGAGCCAGTCGCCGACGAGGTTCAGCCCGATGACCGTCACCACGATAGCGAGGCCGGGCATCGTCGAAATCCACCACGCGGTGGACTGGTACTGCCGGCCGAGGGCGATGTCGAAGCCCCACGACACGTCGGCCCCGGAGAAGCCGAGGAACGACAGCGCCGACTCCAGCAGGATGATGGCGGCCACCTGAATCGTCGCCAACACGAGGATGGGCGTGATGGCGTTGGGGAGGACGTGTCTGAGCATCGTCCGCCCGTCGCTCGCGCCGAGTGCCTTCGCGGCCTTCACGTACTCCTCCTCGCGGATGGAGAGCGCCTCGCCGCGGGCGACGCGGGCGAACCACACCCAGTTGACGAGCGCGACGACGACGATGACCGTCCCCGGGAGGACGACCGTCCCCGGCATGCCCGTCGGTAACCCGACAGCCGAGCGGAACGCCGGGGCGAGTCCGGTGGCGACGAACGGGTCGGGAATCGGCGCTTGGGCCTGTCCCCAGACGCCCACGAGGGCGATTGCGAGGACGAGCGACGGGAACGCGAGCATGATGTCCGCGCTCCGCATCAGGACGTCGTCCACGCGCCCGCGGTAGAACCCCGCCGACAGCCCGACGAGGACGCCGATGAGCGCCGCGAGCGACGTGCCGAACAGGCCGACGAGGATGGACGTTCTCGCGCCGTAGATGACGCGGGAGAGGATGTCCCGCCCGTTGCCGTCGGTGCCGAGCGGGTGTGCGACCGTCGCGTTCGTGTAGACGGTCTGCGTCTCGGTGACGACCTGTCCGTCCTCGATGACGACGCTCCCGTCTTCCATCTGTGTCACCTCCCGGGTCTCCGTCGTGCTGAAGCCGAGCGGCGGTTGCCGGGCGTTGTCGAGGTTCTGTTGGGACGGGCTATACGGCGAGATAAACGGGGCAAAGATGGCCATCGCCACCACGAGGACGACGACGACGATGCCGAGCTTCGCGAGGAGACTCCGTCTGAGCTCTCGGCGAAGGTTTCTGCGTGTGCGTTCCGATATCATAGAGCGTTAATCGTAGGCCACCTGCGGGTTGACGTAGGCGTACAGGGCGTCAACGAGGATGTTCACGAGGACGAACCCGACCGCGACGACGATGAGCGAGCCCTGTAAGACCGGCCAATCGCGGGCGTTGATGCTGTTGATGATGAGCGTCCCGAGCCCCGGCCACGCGAAGACGGCCTCCGTGATGACGGCCCCGCCGATGAGGGTTCCGAGTTGGAGACCGATGACGGTGATGACCGGGATGAGCGTGTTCCGAAGCGCGTGCTTGTAGCGGACCAACGTCTCGGGGAGCCCCTTCGCCCGCGACGCGCGGACGTAGGTCTGTCCGAGTTGGTCGAGCATCCCGCTGCGGGTGAGCCGCGTGATGAGTGCGGTGAAGTACGTCCCGAGCGTGACGGCGGGGAGCGTGATGTGCCACAGCCACGTCCCGAAGCCGCGTATCGCCGCGCCCGGGTCGCCGCCGACGAGAAGCAGCGCGATGCCGTCGAGGCCGATGGGACGCTGGCTCGTCGGGAACAGGTTCAACTGGACCGCGAGCACGAGGATGAGCATCACCCCCAGCCAGAAGTTGGGCGTGCTGATGCCGACCAGCGAGAACACCGTCGCGCCGTAGTCCGCGGGCTCGTGCCGCCGCGTGGCCGACAGGACGCCGAGCGGGATGGCGATGACGACGGCGACGACGGTCGCCGCGACGGCGAGTTCGAGCGTCGCCGGGAGCTTCGCCACGACGCGCGCCGACACCGGCGTCCGGGTCACGAGCGACAGGCCGAGGTCGCCGAACGGGATACCGGAGACGAACTCCCAGTACTGGACGTACAGGGGCTCGTTCAGCCCGAGTTCGGCGATGACCTGCGCTCTGACCTCGGGGTCGACGTCGGGGGGCAACAGCACGTTCGCCGGGTCCCCCGGCGAGATGAACCGGAGGCCGAAGACGACCGTGATGACCCCCCAGATGACGAACAGCCCCTGGAGCGAGCGCTTGATGAGGAACCTCGACAGCGACATCGACTACTGCTGGCTCATCGCGTACGCGTCGATGCGCTCGTCGGAGCGGGCCTCCCACGCGATGGCGTTGCTGACGCCGTAGACGCTGTACTGCTGGTTCAGGAATATCCACGGGCACTGCTCGTGGGCCATCGCGTTCGCCTCCTGGAGGGTCGCCTCGCGCTCCTCGCCGGACTGGTTGCCGGCCTGTTCGAGCAGCGCGTCGAACTCCTCGTTTTGCCACGTCGTGAGCGTCCCCTCGGAGGCGAGAAGCGCCTCCATGACGAGGCCGCCGTCGAACGTCGCCTCGCCCCAGCCGATGAGGAACCACGGCGGGCGGGCCTCGATACTGCCCGCGAGCAGTTCGTCGACGAGCGACCCGAAGTCGCGCTGGCGAACCGTCGCCGTGACGTTCGGGAGCTCGTCGATGTAGCCCGCGACCGCCTGCGCGACTTCGAGGTCCTTCAGGTAGCGCCCGACCGGCGTGTGAAGCTCGATTTCCGCGCCGGCGTAGCCGGACTCCTCGACCAACTGCTCGGCTTGGTCCGGGTCGTGCGGGTACGGGTCGATGTCGGGGTTGTGGCCGACGAACTCGGGGAGAGTGGGCTGGCCCGTCTGCGCGCCGAAGCCCCCGAGGACGTTCTGGACGATGCTTTCGAGGTCGATGGCGTAGTTCATCGCCTGCCGGAACTCCATCGAGTCGAACGGTTCGACGTCGTAGCGCATCCCGTTGTAGATGATGCGGGTCGACGGGGCCGCGGCGACGCGGGCGTTGTCGGAGTTGGTGACGCGCTGGACCTCCTGCGGCGGGACGTTGACGATGAGGTCGGTCTCGCCCTGCAGGAGTTGGTTGACGCGCGTGCTGGCCTCCGACGCGGCGCGGAAGGTGAGCGTGTCGACCGCCGCGGGCTCCCGCCAGTAGTCCTCGTACGCCGTGAGGACGACCTCCTCGTCTTCGGTGTACGAGTCAAGCTGGAACGGTCCCGTGCCGTTCATGTGCTGGCTGATGTACGCCTTGTCGTTCTCCTCGACCCACGACTGCTGCATCACGTCGAGGTAGGTCGCGAACTCGGAGAACACGATGGGGTTGAGGGAGGCGTTGTTGACCCTGACCGCGTTCTCGCCCTCGATGACCTCCGCGCCGGCGACGCCGGCGAGTTGGTCGCTCTGCGGGCTGGCGAAGCCGACCTCCTCGTCGACGACGCGGTTGATGCTGTAGGCGACGTCCGCGGGAGTGAGTTCGTCGCCGTTGTGGAACGTGACGTCCTCGCGGAGGTCGAAGCGGACCGCGTTCTCCCCGTCGATGCGCTCGTAGTTCGTCGCGAGCGAGGTCTGAATCGACCCCGCCGCGTCGCGGGTCAAGACGCCCTCGTACGCGTGGAGGACGACGATGTCCGTCGTCGTCTCGCGGTGGTCCTGCGGGTCGAGACCGGAGGGCATCTGCCCCTGCGTGATGGTCACGTCGAACGAGCCGCTGGCCTCGGTCGTCGTCGTGGTCTCGTCGGTTTCGGTCTCCTCCCCGCCGGTCGTCGTCTCGGTGGTCTCGGTCTCCTCCCCGCCGCCACCGGAACAGCCCGCGAGCGCCGCCGACGCCGCCGCGCCGCCAGCCAACTTAATGTACGACCGTCGACTAATGTGAGAATTGGTATCAGCCATCGAAGGTAGATTGAGTCGGTCGTTCTTATATCCATTGCCTGAGATTCGGCCCCGCATAGCGTTCTGACAATATATTGTGCGCAGTTATGCTCCCGGGGCATCGCCGCTGAACACACGGATGCGTCATCCCCCCAAACACGGGGTACGTTTATTACTGCCCATCGCGGAATCATTCGTATGGCCGTGACCGGCCGTCCCACACTTCGGGACTTGTTCGACGAGTCGCCGACGCCCCACATCGCACACCCGCCGCGAACGCATCAACGACACTTCTACGTCGCGACGGACGGGTCGTACCGCCCGAACGGCGGGGGACTCGGTGCGGTGATAGAGACCCGCGACGGCGAGCGAGTCGCCCGTATCGCACTCCCGGACGTGCCGCCGGACAACAACGTCTCGGAGTATCGCGCACTGCACCTCGGACTTGACGTGCTCGCCCACCGCGCGCCGCCGGGCGCTCGCGTCGGCGTCCTCGTCGACCACGACGACCTCGCCGCGAACGTCAACAACGCCGTCCTCGCCGGTGACCACCCCGACTGGAAGTCGCCGAAGCGAATCGTCGTTCCCGCCGGAAGCGAACACCACTGGCGGGGGATTCAGGCCCGCATCGCCGGGTTCGGCGAGCTACGCGCCGCGCGAATCGACAGCCGCGAGAACCCCGCGCACCCGCTGGCGAACGCGCCGGGCGAGTACGAACACGTCAACCGGCGCGCCGACCGCTGTGTGCTCCCCGACCCCCCGGAGTTCGAGGCCGACTCCGGGAGGGACGTGAGCTACCTCCCGCCCTCGCGGTTCGAGGGGCGCGCGAGCGACTGAGCGCAGAGCGTCGCTGAGACCCGTCCCGTTCGCCCCGCCCATCGAGTGGGCCGCCGAGCGCGAGCGGTCTCACCGGGCTGTCGCCTTCCCGGGGCGCGTCCCCCGGGCGGCCGTCCCGCCGCCGGCCGGTCTCCTCACCGTCACAAAGTTGACAACGCGGAGCGACGACGCCGGACGTATGGACTCCGCGGAGACCGTCGACACGTTCGACCCGCGGCGACGCGGACTCTCGCCGCTCGCCGCGACCGCGAGACGCCACGCGACACGACTCGTCGCCATCGGTCTTCTGACGGCCGTCTCCGTCTTCGCCGCTATCCGCGACCCAGGACTCCTCTCACCGACCGGCGGACTCCCGCCGACTGCCGGCGTCTCTCCGACCGCCGGTGTTTCGACAGCTGTCGCCGGAGTCGGCGACCCGACCTTCCTCGTCCGTCTCGAACTGGGCGTGCTCACCGGCACTCTCACCGCCGGCGTCTCGCTCGTCGCCCTCGCCGGCTGCGACCCCGCGGTCGACCTCCGCGCCGCCTCGGGGTGGTTGGCGGTCGCCGCCGCGGGCTTTCTCGTCGGGACCGTCGCCGCGCGGCAGTTCGCGCCGGGCCTCACCGACCTGCTGGTCGAATGGGGCCGCGTCGCGGCCGACTCACGCCAGTCGGCGCTCGAACTCGAACTGTTCTTCCCGGTCGCGGTCGGCGGCGGCGCGGCCGTCGCCCCGCTCCTGCTCGGACTGCGCCGCGCCGGCGCGCTCTCCCGCCGACTCGCCGGGACGACCAGAGGGCTGTCGCTCCTCTGTCTCGTCGCCTTCGCCGCGTGCTTCTCGCCGCCGGACTCGACGACCTTCGCGCTCTACGCGGCCCCGCCGGCGGTCGGACTGGGCGTCGCCGTCGCGTGGGTCGAGTTCGGGTAGCGATTCGAAGAAAAACCGAAGACAGATTGCGCGTTACTCTTCCTGCGCGTCCACAACCGCCGTCGCCGCCAGGTTGACGATGTCTTTGACCTCGTCGCCGCGCTGGAGGACGTGGACGGGTTTGTCCATGCCGACGAGCATCGGGCCGATCGCCTCCGCGCCGCCGAGGCGCTGGAGGAGCTTGTAGCCGATGTTACCCGCTTCGAGGTTCGGGAACACGAGGACGTTCGCGGGGCCGTCGAGCTCCGCGAAGTCGTAGGTTCCTTCGAGGATGTCCTCGACGAGGGCGGTGTCGGCCTGCATCTCGCCGTCGACCGGGAAGTCCACGTCGGGGTCGTCCTGCAGGAGCGCCGCCGCGCCGCGGGGCTTGCGCGTCCCCTCGTTCGTGACGCTCCCGAAGTTGGAGTACGAGAGCAGCGCCGCGCGGGGTTCGACGTTGAACTGGCGTGCGAGGTCCGCGGTGTGCTTCGTAATCTCCGCGAGAATCTCCTCGTCGGGGTCGAGGTTGACCGTCGTGTCGGCGCAGAAGACGACGCGGTTCTTGAACGTCATCATGTAGACGCCGGCGGCGTAGTTGGCCTCGTCGGCCGTTCCGATAATCTGCAGCGGCGGGCGGAGCGCCGAGGGGTAGTGGTGAGTCAGCCCCGTCAGCATCGCGTCCGCGTCGCCGACTTCGACCATGACGCTGGCGAAGTAGTTCGAGTCGCGGCGGACGAGTTCCTCAGCCTCGGACTTCGTGACGCCCTTGCGCTGTCGAAGCTCGTAGAGGCGGTCGACGTAGTGGTCCCACTCGCCGTCGCGGGGGTTAGCGATGGTCGGGTCGAAGTCGAGACCCAGCTCCTCGGCCTTCCGCAGTATCGTCGTCGTCTTCCCGACGAGGATGGGTTCGGCGATGCCCTCCTCCTGCATCTGGTAGGCGGCGCGAATCATCTTCTCGTCTTCGCCCTCGGCGAGGGCGACCCGCTTGGGGTTCGACTTCGCCTTGTTGAGGACGACGCGCATCATCTCGCGGGACTTCCCGAGGCGGGCTTCGAGGCGCTCGCGGTAGGCGTTCATGTCGAGGCGCTCGCGGGCCGCGCCGGAGGTCATCGCCGCCTGTGCGACCGCGGGGGCGACCTCGAACAGCACGCGGGGGTCCAACGGTTTGGGGATGACGTAGTCGGCACCGAACTGCAGCGGGTGGTCGCCGTAGGCCTTGACGACCGCGTCGGGCACGTCCTGCCGGGCGAGTTCGGCGAGCGCCTCGGCGGCCGCGCGCTTCATCGCCTCGTTGATTTCGGTCGCGCGCACGTCGAGCGCGCCGCGGAAGATGAACGGGAACCCGAGGACGTTGTTCACCTGATTCGGGTAGTCAGAGCGTCCCGTGGCCATGATGACGGTGTCCTCGCGGGCCTCCTTCGCGTCCTCGTAGGTGATCTCCGGGTCCGGGTTCGCCATGGCGAAGATGACGGGATTGTCGGCCATCGACCGCACCATCTCTTGGCTGACGATGCCGCCGACCGAGAGCCCCGCGAGCACGTCCGCGCCCTCCATCGCGTCCGACAGCGACCCCTCGTCGACCGGCTGCGCGAACTCGGCTTTGTACTTGTTGACGTCGCCTTCTTCGACGCGCGACTCGGTGATGATGCCCGAGGAGTCGCACATCGTGATGTTCTCCTTTTTCGCGCCGAGCGAGACGTAGAACCGCGCCGTCGCGAGCGCGGACGCGCCCGCACCGGAGAAGACGATGTCGAGGTCGTCGAGGTCCTTGTCCACGATGTCGGCGGCGTTCAGAAGCGCCGCGCCGGAGATGATGGCCGTGCCGTGCTGGTCGTCGTGGAACACGGGGATGTCCATCTGTTCGCGGAGCTGTCGTTCGATTTCGAAGCACTCCGGGGCCTTGATGTCCTCCAAGTTGATGCCGCCGAACGTCGGCTCCATCGCCTTCGTCGCCGCCACGAAGTCGTCCACGTCCGCGATGTCGAGTTCGACGTCGAACACGTCGATGTCGGCGAAGCGCTTGAACAGCACGCCCTTGCCCTCCATCACCGGCTTCGACGCCTGCGCTCCGATGTTCCCCAGCCCGAGGACGGCGGAGCCGTTCGAGACGACGCCGACGAGGTTGCCCTTCGCCGTGTACTCGTAGGCGGCGTCTTCGTCGTCGGCGATGTCGAGACACGGCGCGGCCACGCCCGGCGAGTACGCCAGACTCAGGTCGCGTTGAGTGTTCGTCGGCTTCGTCGTCGCAATCTCGATTTTTCCGGGCGGGTCTTGTCTGTGATATTCCCGTGAGTCGTCGTCCAGTCCCATGACCCACACGTCCTCACGCAGGGGGCAAAAAGCTATTCAACAACGTCGAATTTTGACTTCGACAATAGTCGAATCCTCACCGGACGGCGGCGAGGTCGCGGCGGCGAATCAACGCCGCCCCGTTCGAAAAATTACTCCGTTTCGATGTGAAGAATTTCCGGCCGTTCGAGTTCGACCGTCTCGTCGGCGTCGGTCACGGTCCGGGTCGGCCAGCGGCCGGTCGCGGTCAGCGGCTCGACGCCCTCGTCGGTGACGAGGGCGGTTCCCTCGCTTTTTGCGCCCTGAATGGTCGGGTTGTAGGCGTAGCCCATCGGCGCGCGGACCTCGTCGTCGGCGTCGGGCGTGGCGAACCACTCGCGGCCCGCGAACCCGGCCGCGCCGCCCTGATGGTGGTTCAGCCACTCCTCGGACTCGCCGACCGCGTCGTAGGCGTCGCGGATGGCGTCGAACACGTCGCCGGCGGTGCCGCCCTCCGCGGCGGCCTTCCGGGTCGCCGCCAGCGCCTCGGTCTCGACCCGCATCGCTCCCTCGTGGCGGGTTTCGAGCCACTCCGGCGCGTCGAACGCGACGGTCCGCGTGCAACTCGCGTAGAGACCGCCGCGCTGGGCCGTCACTGAGACGAGGGCGTAGTCGCCGAGTTCCTCCTGTTTGGGCGTGTAGTGGCGGTACTTCTGGACGCGCCGCGCGCCGCCGACGAGCACCACCGGCGCTTCGATGCCCATCGCGCTGAGCGTGACCTTCAGACCGGAGGCGACCTCGTGTTCGGTGTCGCCCGGCGCGAGTTCGCGGCAGACCCGCTCGACCGCGCTCGCCGCGTCGCGGCCGAGTTCGCGGTAGGCCTCGATGTCGGCGTCCGAAAGCGGCTGGCGGACGGCCGCGGCGTCCACGTCCTCGAAGCCGGGCACGTCGAAGTCGGCGGCGGCGGGTGTCGGCGAGACCGCCTCGACGCCGGACGCCAGCGAGCCCTCGTACCACTGGAATCGGTGGACGCGAACGTCCTCGTGGGGCAGTTCCTCGTGGAGCAGGCGGTTCGCTTCGATGTTGTCCGTCACGACGTGGAACTCGTCGCCGTCGTAGCCGGCGGCGGCGACGCCCAACGGCGAGTCGCGGTCGACGACGCTGTCGCCGCCGAGGAGCCACGCGAAGGAGTTCGGTCGGGCGAACCAGACCGCTTCGAGGCCGTTGTCGTCGAGGTAGCCATCGAGTCGGTCCGCTCGGGAGTCGAGTCGCTCGTCCATGTTCGCGCGTCCAGCCGAATCGACTTGAATGGGACGGCTCGGACGACCCGGGCGGACCGGTCCAACGCGACCGAGGCGAACTGGTCCGACACGAGCCGAGCGGCCGGGCCTGTCGTGCGAGGAGGTAGCACGGTGGGTTCTTCGAGGACCATACCGACGAGATATAAGTTCGCGCGGTCCCGACCCACGCGTATGACACCTCGGCTTCGCCGCCTCCTCGCGGGGGCCGCCGCGATGACCGGCGTCCTGATGGTCCTCGGCGTGTACACCGCCGCCGCGGGCGCGGGCCTCACCTGTGCCGGCCGCTGGCCGTTCTGCGACGGCTTCCTCGGCCTGTTCCCGGCCAACTGGGGCAGTTTCCTCGAATGGTTCCACCGCCTCGTCGCCATGCTCACCGGCTTCCTCATCCTCGGAACGACCGTGCAGGCGTGGCGCGAGGGCGTCGCGAAAGGCGTCCGCTACGCGCTCGTCGTCGCCACGGTCATCCTCCCGTTCCAAATCGTCCTCGGGGCGCTCACCGTCACCGAGTACGAGTGGGTCATCCTCACCGCCCACTACGTGGTCGCGACCTCCATCTTCACCGCCGTCGTCGCCGCCGCCGCGTGGGGACTCGCCGACCGCGGCATCCCCCGCATCGCCGACGCGGTGGGACTGGCGCTCGTCGGCGCGCCCGTCATGCTCGTCCTCGCGCCCCACGCGTTCGTCTCCTTCGGCCCGACGACGCAGGCCGTCTACTACGTCGTCGGCCTCACGACCTACGCCGCGCTCGTCGCGGTCACCCTCTGGGCGAACGCCGCTCACGGCCCGCGGGCGGACGCCTACGACCGGCTCAGATTCGTCACCGCGCCCGCGAGCGTCGTCGTCGTCGCGCTTCTCATCGCCGGCCGGCAGGTGTACGGGCCGGCGCTCGAACTCGCCCACCTCGGCGGGACGGTCCTCGCGCTCGTCCTCGTCGTCGGCGCGGCGGTCCTCGTCCGCGGCGGCCTCCCGATACCGCAGGCCGGCGCGACGAACGACGCCGACTGACGGCGGAGCGTGACCTCGGGTTGGGGAGGAACTCCGTTTAACAACTAAAATACAAGAAATGAGATAACTATCGGCAATATCAACAACTTTCGCGATTCGAGTTGCATACTACTCCGATAAAACGACGATATGGCGAATCCGTTTCACGGTTAGAGATATATCCCACCCATCCACACAATTCCCGGATATTTTTCGTCAATATCGGAACGAATTGACGAACGGACCGAAGAAGTGTTATACGGGGCTGTGCTACCTGATGGCTGTTATGGAACGTCGCACCTTTCTGAAGGGCTCCGCCGGGGCCGCGGCCGCGTTCACGCTGGCCGGCTGTCTCGGCGGCGGCGGCAGTAGTAGCGAGACGATTACCATCGGCTCGGACATCCCGTACCGGCCGTTCGAGTACGAGACGACCGAGGGCGAACTCGTCGGCTTCGACGTCGACATCGCCGAGGCGGTCTTCGGCGAACTCGGCTACGAACACGAGTTCCAGAAGACGAGCTTCGACAGCATCATCCCCTCGCTCAACAACGGGAACTTCCGCGTCATCATGTCCGCGATGACCATCACCGAGGACCGCGCGGAGCAGATCGACTTCTCGGACCCGTACTTCACCGCCTACCAGACGGTCATCGTCCTCAACAGCAGTGATATCTCCTCGAAGGAGGACCTCCAGGGTGTCACGGTGGGCGTCCAGAAGGGGACGACCGGCGAGAGCGCCGCGACCAGCCTCAAAGAGGAGTTCGACGGCGACCTGACGATTCAGAGCTACGACCAGGTGACCGGCGCGTTCGACGCGCTCCGGAACAACCAGGTCAGCGCGGTCGTCAACGACAACACCGTCAACGCCGCCTTCGTCGACCAGAGCGACAACGTCCGGTTCCTCGAAGGTCCCGGTGCCGCCGAGGAACAGGGCAAGGAGAACGCCCCGCCGTACCTCACCCTCACCGTCGAGGAGTACGGCATCGGCTTCCGGCAGGACGACGACGACCTGCGCGAGGAGGTCAACGGCGCGCTCCAGACCATCCGCGACAACGGCACGTACGACGAGATTTACTCGGAGTACTTCTCCGGATAAGCCGAACCAGGACGCGTTTTTTATCCCACCACTGTGAGAAACACTACCAATGGCTGAATCCTACTCCGAGGGACGAACCGGTGACGGTGAGTACCAAGAGCAGTTCTTGAACGACAAAACGCTCAGGCGACTGGGCGCGGCCATCGCGGGACTATTCACGCTCGGAGTCGGCGGGTTCATCGCGGCGATTATCTTCACCCAGGTCGATTTCGAACTCCTCGTCGAGATTATCCACCCGCAGTTCGTCAACGCGTTCCTGCGAGTGCTCGGTATCGTCCTCGTCGGGAGTCTGTTTTCCGTCACCGCGGGCGTCTTCGTCGGACTCGGTCGGGTGTCGAACACGAGGTTCACGAACACCGTCGCGACCGCCTACGTCGAGTTCTTCCGCGGGACGCCGCTTCTGTTCCAGTTGCTCGTCATCTACGTCGGGATTCCGGCGTTCTGGCCGCCGGGGCAGTTCCCCATCTCCAACTGGGCGATTCCGACCGCGATTATCGGACTGACGCTCAACCACGCCGCCTACGTCGGCGAGGCCGTCCGCGGCGGTATCGACGCCGTCCCGGAGGGCCAGATGGAGGCCGCCCGCTCGCTCGGGATGTCTTACGTGCAGGGCATGCGCGAGGTCGTCCTCCCGCAGGCGTGGCGCAACGCGCTCGCCGCAATCGGCAACGACCAGGTCATCCTCGTGAAGGACACCTCGCTCCTGACGGTCATCGCCATCCCGGAGCTCATCAGCGCGTTCCGCAACGTCAACTCGACCACGTTCGACCCGTGGACGCCCATCCTCCTCGTCGCCATCGCCTACCTCATGATTACGATTCCGCTCGGTAAAATCGTCAGTTACCTCGAAGCCCGCTCCGACTGGGGAGGTGACCGCCGATGAGCCTCCTCGAATTCGACGAGGTGGACAAGTACTTCGGCGAGACGCACGTCCTGAAGGACGTCGACCTCGACGTCGAAGAGGGCGAAGTGTGCGTCGTCATCGGCCCCTCGGGGTCCGGGAAATCGACGCTCCTCCGCTGTGCGAACCGCCTCGAAGAGATTCAAGACGGCGAGATTCGACTCGAAGGCCAGTCCATCTCTGCGGAGGACGCGGACATCAATCGCCTGCGACAGCGCATCGGCATGGTGTTCCAGAGCTTTAACCTCTTTCCGCACAAGACGGCGCGGGAGAACGTGACGCTCGCGCCGACGAAGGTCAAGGGCCTCAAAGAGGGAGACGCCACGCGGCGCGCCGACGAACTGCTCGACCGGGTCGGCCTCGGCGCGCAGTCGAACTCCTATCCGAACCAACTGTCTGGCGGCCAGCAACAGCGCGTCGCCATCGCCCGCGCGCTCGCCATGGACCCCCACGTGATGCTGTTCGACGAGGTCACGAGCGCGCTCGACCCCGAACTCGTCGGGGAGGTGCTCGACGTGATGCACGACCTCGCCGACGAGGGCATGACGATGCTCGTCGTCACCCACGAGATGGGGTTCGCCCGCGAGGTCGGCGACCGAATCGTCCTCATGGCCGACGGCCGCGTCGTCGAGGACTCGCCGCCCGAGGTGTTCTTCGAGAACCCGAAGACCGACCGCGGCAAGCAGTTCCTCTCGAAGCTCCTCTGAGACGGGGTAGCCGGGCACACACCCGGAATCTTCCAACAAGCTTATCCCCCGAAACGCCGCTTCCTGCGGCATGAACTACGCTCCCCGCGAATTCAGTCACGAACCGCCCGATAGCGAACGCACCAAGGCCGTCCTCTTCTGTCAGACCTGCGGCCGCGCCGCCGGCATCGACGCGTGGTCCGAGCGGACGCGCGACGGCCGGACGGTCCGACTCGACTGTCCCGACTGCGGCGAGGTCGTCTGGCGCGGCCTCGCGGACGACGAGCCGTCCGAGGAGCGTCGAACGCCGACGCCGACGCCCTGAGCCGGCAACGAGCCAACGAGCGTCCGAACCGCCGACTCCGCTTTTACGGAACCATCACTTCGACGCCGACGGTGTCGTAGTCGGTCATCGCGGCTAGTCGCTCGGGTACCTCGTCGAGCGAGACGGTCTTCGTCACGAGCGAGCCGGGGTCGACCGCGTCCGACGCGAGCAGCGAGAGCAGGTCGTCCGCGTTCGTCGGCGGCATCCCGCGCGCGCCGAGGAACGACACCTCGTGTCTCGTCATCCAGTCGGTCGGAAGCGACACGTTCCCCTGTTCGGCCTCGGTCGTCAGGCCGACCTGGACGTGTGCGCCCCGAGGCCGGACCGACCGAACCGAGTTCCGGCAGGTCTCGGCGACGCCAAGCGCGTCGAGCGAGACGTGCGCCCCGCCGTCGGTCAGCCCCCGGATGGCGTCCACCGGGTCCTCCGCGGAGCCGTCGACGACGGCGTCAGCGCCGAGGTCGACGGCGACGACCCGCGCGCCGAGGACGTTCGCCACCTGAATCGCCGACAGGCCGACACCGCCGCAGCCGTGGACGGCGACCCACTGGCCCGCGCGGAGGCCGGCGCGGGCGTCGAGGGCGTTGTAGGCCGTCATGAACCGACAGCCGAGCGCGGCCACGTCGGTCGGGGAAACATCCTCGGGGAGCTGAATCGCGTTGTAATCGGCGGACGGGAGATGGACTAACTCCGCGAACGCGCCCTGCGCGGACGGTTCGAAGCCGAGGGCGTGCGGGTGGTCGCCCGTGCAGACGTTGCCGTGGCCGGTCTGGCAGTAGCCGCACGAGCCGCAGGCGAGGTTGAACGGCAGGGCGACGCGGTCGCCCTCCCGAATCGTCTCGACGCGGTCGCCGACCTCGACGACGCGGCCGGCGGGCTCGTGGCCGAGAATCTGGCCGGCGGGGACCGCGTCGTCGGCCCACTCGCCGTGACCCATCCACGAGTGCCAGTCGCTCCGGCAGATGCCGCAGGCCTCGACTTCGACGACGACGCCGTCGGGGTCGCACGTCGGGTCGGGGACTTCGGTCACGTCGAGCGGTTCACCGTGTTCGCGGAGGACTGCGGCTCTCATACGCGCGGTTCGTCGGGCGGCCCCAAAAAGCCCCGCGTGGCGTTACTCTCGGGCGGCGGCGCGACAGAAACGCGGCGGGAACGCGGCTGGAACGCGGCTGGAACGCGGCTGGAACGCGGCGGACGGTCCCGCTCAGAAGAAGTCGTCGAGCCCGGACTGCCCGTCGTCGGTCGAGGCGTCGTCCTCGTCGCTCTCGGCCGCGTCGTCGGCGTCGGCGTCGCGGTCGAGCACGTCGTCGGAGCCCTCGTCGCCGTCGGCGGCCGCCGCGTCGCCCTCGACGGACACGTCTTCCATCCCGGCGAACGCGCCGCCGGCGTGTTCCTCGACCAGTTCCTCGCGGAGTTCGCCGGCGTCCTCGACGATGGACTGGACCTTGTTCGTCGTCTCGCCGCTCCCGGTGACAAAGGAGACGTGGGACTCGTCGAACTCGTAGTAGGCGGCCATGGCGACGGTCAGTTCGCGGGGCTTGCAGTGGTGGGTGATAGCCGAGAGGTACGGGAGGACCTCGCGGCGGGCGGTCGCCATGCTGAAGCCGCCGTTCTGCGCGATTTTCCGGACGACGGTGTCGCGGGTCTTGTCGCGGGTCGAGCGGTAGGGCGCGCCGCCGTAGCGGGTCCACCCGCCGCGGGTCCGGTCGCGGGAGGCCGCGACGCCGGCGGCGAGGTTGTCGGTCGCGTAGCGCCAGTAGGAGTAGTTCTGCGTGGCGCGCACGCGGCCGAGCCAGCGGTCGGCGTTGGCGAGGAAGTCGTAGGCGCGGGCGAGTTCGTCGGGTTCGTAGACGAGCGACACCTTGTCCTCGACCCACTTCGTGAGGTCGTCGGGCGTCTCGTCCACGTCGTAGGCGGTGTAGAGCGCGTCCTGAGCGGACTCCTCTTTGAGGACGGCGTCGAGGAACTCGAACAGGCCGACCGATCGGTCGCGGTCGCCCATGACCACGTCCTCCTCGGTGATTTTCTCGCGGCCCTCGGCGATGGCTTGGAGGTCGTTGACGGCCGAGCGAAGGTCGCCGCTGTTCATCTCGGCGATGCGGTCGAGCGCGTCGGATTCGAACGCTAACTCCTCCTTGCGGCAGATGTCGCGGAGGACGGGGACGATAGAGCGGGCGGACACGTCGCGGAACTCGATTTCCCGACAGGCGTTCCGAAGCCCGCGGCTCATGTCGTAGAACTCGTTGGCGATGAGGACGATGGGCTGGCTCGACGACTTGACGAGGCGGGTGACGGCGCTGGCCCCGCCGCGGTCGTAGTTGCCGTGGATGTTGTCGGCCTCGTCGAGGATGACCAACTGTCGGGTGGACGTGCCCGTCGACGAGCCGGCGAGCGTCGCGTTCTTCGCGGCGCGGCCGGCGAAGCGTTCGATGACGTCGCCGGTCCGCTGGTCCGACGCGTTCAACTCGACCGTCTCCCAGCCCATGTCGGCGGCGAGCGCGTGGGCCGCGGAGGTCTTTCCGATGCCCGGGCTCCCGTGGACGACGACCGCCTCTCGATGGTCGTCCCACGTCTCGGCCCACTCCGCGAGGGCGTCGCGGGCCTTGTTGTTGCCGCGGACCTCGGAGAGCGTCGATGGGCGGTACTTCTCCGTCCAGTCTACCATTACCGGAAGGAGGACCGAGGCGCGTTTAGTGGTTGCGGAGCGCCGCGCGCCGGCCGGACGCTCCGCCGGAAGCGCCCGAACTACCGGGGCGACTCACCGACGCAGACGCCGACTCACCACGCCGCCCGCCGCGCCCGGTTCCGGGCGTCGACGAGGGACCACCCGAGCGCCGCGAGCGTGGCGAGACAGACAACGAACAGCGCCACGACGACGCCGACTCGTCCGACTGCGGCGTAGTAGCCGGCGCTGTCGATGACGCCGGCGAAAAGCAGGCCGAAGGCCACGAGACTGAGCGGGCGCGCCCACAACTGCCGTCGGACGAGTCCCGCACCCGCCACCAGAAGCGACACGCCGGTCAGCCCGCCCAACACGAGCGACGCGAACAGCGAAAACGGGTCGGTCCGCGGCTCCATCACCGGGCCGCCGTCGACGGTCAACGCCCAGATGACGAGCGTCACGGCTCCCATGACGAGCGCGTAGCCGCCCACCGTTCGCTCCCAGTCCATCTCGTTGCACTCCGTTCCGTCCCCGCTAGACGCGCTCCCGACACAAATACGCATCTCCGGGTTCTCGCGCGGGAGAAGGTGTGTGCGCCCGGAACGTGTTCGAATCCGACCGATCCGAGAGCCGCGGCCAGTCAGGTCGTGCATCACGTTGACATATGTCAATAGTCAGAAAACTTATTAGCGCCCTCCGAGTGGACTCCGTCCCATGTTCCCCGACGAAATCGTGACCCCGCGGCTCAGGCTCCGGGCCCTGTCGCGGGCGGTCGTCGACCCGTTGGACGCCTACGACCGCTTCGCGGCCTCGCGGTCGGACACCATCGAAGAGGAGACCGAGTTCGTCACGTGGAACCCCCACGAGACGCCCAAGGAGACGCTGGAGTTCCTCGAACAGGCCGAAGACGGCCACGAATCGGCCGAAAACGCCATCTACGCCGTCTTCCCGCGCGACGGCGAGGACGGTGCGGGCGAGTTCGCGGGCACCGCCGGCTTCAACCCCGAGTGGGACAAGCGCCGGGCCGTCTTCGGCATGTGGCTCCGCAAGGAGTTCTGGGGTCGCGGCTACTCCGGCGAGCGGGCGGCCGCCTTCTTCGCCGCCGTCTTCGACGTGCTCGACCTCGACGTCGCGCTCGCCTACGCCATGCCCGAAAACGAGGCGTCGTGTCGAGCTATCGAGAAGTACACCGACCGGTTCGGCGGGCAGGAAGACGGCCTGTTCCCCAACGAGACCGTCGATGCCGACGGCACGCCGCGCGACGTTCGCGGCTGGTCCGTGACCCGCGAGCAGTGGGAAGCCGCCGCCGGCGGCGACTACGACGCCGAGTTCCGCTGGGAGGGTCGCGAGTGAGCGACCTCTACCCTCCGGTCGTCGAGACGCCGCGGCTCCGACTGGTCGCTCGTCGCCCGAAGTACGTCGGCGTCCACGAGGCCTACGAACTCTGCTCGGCCCCCGAGATGGACGACGTGACGCGGTACATGCCGTGGTCGCGCCACGAGACGCCGAAAGTTACGAAGGAGTTCCTCGACCGCGGGGAGTCGAGTTGGACCGACGCGGCGAGCGCCGACTACGCGATTATCCCCCGCGCGGGCGAGGGCGGCGCGGGCGAGATTGCGGGGTTCGGCGGGCTCCACACCGAGTGGGACCGCCGCGTCGGAGAACTCGGCCTGTGGCTCCGCCCGCGCTACTGGGGCCGCGGTTACTCGGGCGAGCGAGCCGCGGCGCTGGCGGCGCTCGCGTTCGACGCGTTCGACCTCGAAGTCGTCTCGGTGTCGCACGTCGCCGAGAACGAGCAGTCCAAGCGAGCGATAGAGAAGTACATGGCGGCGCTCGGCGGCGACCTCGACGGACGCGACCGCAACAGCATCGTCGTCGACGGCGAGCCGACCGACGAACTCCGCTACAGCGTCTCCCGCGAGGACTGGCTGGCGACGACCGGCGGGGACTACGACGCCGAGTTCCGCTGGGACGTCGACCCCGACGACGTTCGCTGAGCCGCCGCTTATTCGCCGTCGGGAACCGCACCGGGGACCGCGCCGGCGACGACATGACCGCCTTTCAGGACCGCCGTCGGGTCGTTCAGCAGCGTCAGGTCCGACAGCGGGTCGTCGTCGAACACGAGCAGGTCGGCGTACGCGCCGGGTTCGACGACGCCGCAGTCGTCCAGTCCCACCGCGTCGGCGGCCGTCTCGGTCATCGCCCGGACAGCGTCCAACGGTTCCATGGCGTGCTGCGCCATGAACTGCACTTCCGAGGCGTTGCCGCCGTGGACGTTGAACGGGGTGCCCGCGTCGGTGCCGCCGGCGATTCGGACGCCCGCCTCGGCGGCCAGCTTGAACGACTCGATGTGGCGGTCGTAGACGAACTCGGTCTTCGTCACGTCCTCCTTCGTCGCCGCCTCGGTGTTGCGGACGATGTGGTACGGCGCGGAGAGCGTCGGCACGAGCGTCGCGTCGCGCTCCAAGAACAGGTCGATGGCCTCGTCGTCGAGGAACGTCCCGTGTTCGACCGTGTCGACGCCGGCCCGGATGGCGGCTTTCACGCCCTCGCCGCCGTGGGCGTGGGTCGCGGTGTGAACGCCCCGGCGGTGCGCCTCGTCGACGAGCGCGTGGAGCTCCTCCTCGGTGAACGCCACCGCGCCGGGGTCGCTGCCGGGCGTCGTCACCCCGCCGGTCGCCATGAACTTGATGAAGTCTGCGCCCAGTTTCACCTGCTCTCTGACCGCCGTTCGCGCCTCGGTCGGCCCGTCTATCTCGCGGCCCATGTGGTGGCCGTGACCGCCGGTGATAGTTATCGACCGGCAGTTGGCGACCGTCCGCGGGCCGGGGACGTCCCCGGCGTCGATGGCGCGCTTCAGCGCCACGTCGATGTCGCGCGCACCCATCACGCGAGCGCCCGTGACGCCCGCTTCGAGCGTCTTCCGGGCGTTTCGCGCCTCGACCAGCGTGAGTTCGGCGTCTGACATATCGACTACGTCCTCGACGCTCCGCTCGCCCGACAAGGAGAAGTGAACGTGCGCGTCCACCAGTCCGGGCGTGACCGTCTTGCCGGAGAGGTCGACGACCCGTTCGTCGCCGCGGGGGTCGAGGTCGCCGACGGCCTCGATTCGCCCCGTCTCGGCGTCGGTTCGCACGTCCGCCTCGTCGGTGACGCGGTCGCTTCGAATCACCCGCGCACCCCGTAGTAGCATGCCCATCGCTATCGCCTCCCGCGACTTGAACGTGGCCCTCTTGCGTTCGCCGGCCGTCCGGTGGTCTCCGGACACGTCGCAACCAGTGTGAACCGTCAGTACGCACCGCGAGACGCCGTCTCACGCCGGCCACGAGACATTTACGGGAGAACGATAATGTGTCTCGACACAATGTCATCGACACCTCACTCGACGTCCGGCGCAGACCCGTCGACGCTTCGGTCGGTCGGGAGCGGCGGCGTCGCCGGTCTCGGAGCGGCCCTGTTCGGCTACCTCGTGACGTACCTGCTGTCCTCCTCGACCATCGAGAACTCGACGGCCAGTCAGGTGCTCGAAGCCCTCGGCTCCGACATCTCGACGTGGAAGGTCGTCGGCTGGGTGTTCATGAGCGCCCACGGCGTGACGACGCGGTTCCCCGGCCTGTTCGGAACGACCTCCAGCGCGAACCTCATCGAGAACGTCGAGGCGTTCTCGCCGGTGCTCTACGTCGTGCCCGTGGTCGCGCTCCTCGCCGCGGGCGCGCTCGCGGCCGTCGTCAGCGGCGCGTCCTCGCCGCAGGAAGGCGCGCTGGCCGGCGCGGGAACCACCGTCGGCTACCTCGTCTTCGCGCTCGCGGGTATCGCACTGTTCACCGTCAGCGTCGGCGACGCGGCTATCAGTCCCGACCCGGTCACGTCCGCGCTCCTCGCGGGCGTCGCCTACCCCGCCGTTCTCGGGACCGTCGGCGGCGTCGCGGCCACGGCGCTCCGGTAGTCGCCGACGTCCGCTCGCTCGGTCCCCCGGTTGCTCGTTTTCCCGACCTCAGAGGTCGCGCGCGACGAGTTCGCCCCAGTGGTCGAAGCCGTAGCGCTCGTAGAACGCCCGCGCCCGGCCGTTCGCCTCGTCCACGTCGAGGACGATTCGGTCCAGGGGGAGGTCCTGCGAGCGCACGTGGTCCAACACCGCGCCCATGAGTTCGTCGGCGACGCCCGTGCCGCGGTAGTCGGCGTCGAGAAACAGTTCGTTGAGCACGGCCGCATCCCAGATGAACGTCATCTCCTCGGGGAGCGCGAAGGCGTAGCCGACCAGATTAGCGTCGTCGTCGCCGTTGTCCACACCGTCGTCACTATCGATGCCGCCATCACTGTCCCCGTCGCCCGACACCGCCTCGGCGACGACGACGCACCCGGGGTCGTCGGTCGCACAGCGCTCGACCCACGAGAGGTATCGCTCGCGGTAGTCGTCGGTGAGTTTCGCCTCGTACGTCGACAGCTTGTCGTCGCCGCCGGTCCCCGCGCCGAGGCCGAGTTCGAACCCGCGTTTCAGTTCCCAGAACGCGGCCGCGTCGCCCGGTTCGTAGGGTCGCACCTCGACGCCGTCCGGTGTCTCTGTCATGCACGCGGATGCGTCGCCGTCGGTTATGAACGCTCGGAGTCGCGGCCGCGTTCTCGGGTCAGTCCGCGCTGACTCACTCCGACGAGCCGCGAAGCCGCTCCGAGAGGAGTCGCCCGCCGACCACGCCCGCCCCGAGAACGACGAGCAGCAGCTCCAGTCCGGACGAGGCGAGCGGGGCGATTCGCTCGACGTTCTCGGGTTCCGCGCCCGGCGACGGGTCGACCACGGTGCTGTAGTGAAGGGTTTCCGTCGTCGGCGGCGGCGACGCGGGCCGTAGCTCGACGAACGTCTGGACGAACCCGCGCGTGCTCGACCACTCGGCGCGCCCGTTGATGGAATAGAAGGCGTCGTGGAGCGGGTAGAAGGCGTTGACGCCGTTGGTGAACAGGTCGGGAAAGATGCCCCCACAGAGGAGCGCGGCGATGCCCACCCACGCGACCGCGACCCCTCGGGTACCCCATCGGCCGCGAATCGCGGAGCGCTCTGGGTCCCGAATCCGCGTGTCGTAGACGACGACCGCGGCGAGCGCGAACGGGAGCAACAGCGTGTGGAGGAGCGCGCGGTGGCTCCCCGGCAGGAGCGTGCTGGTGAACGAGTCGAGGTCGGGGACCGCGGCCGCGGCGAGCGCGACGCCGATAGCCCGGGCGTCGAACCAGCGACCGAGGAGGGCGGCACCGACGAGTCCGCCGACCGCGACGTGGACGAGGGTCGATGGCATACCGCGTAGTGGTCGGGCGACGGCCTTGAAGTGTTCCCACGGAGTTCGTCAGGCGACGACTACCACTTTCGACACGCTTTTGCGGGACACTCGCGCAGATTGTCCCATGATTCACTCGTCGGCCGGACCGAGGTGCTCGCGGTGACCGCGGCACCGCGCGACGACCTCGCCCGCCGCATCGCGGGCGAGATCACCCTCTCGGACGACCCCGGCGCGACGCTCCGGAAGTGGCGGACCGACTTCGACATCTCCCAGACGGCGCTCGCCGAGCAGTTGGACGTGTCGTCGTCGGTCGTCTCCGACTACGAGAGCGGCCGCCGCGAGAGCCCCGGAATCGGCGTCATCCGCCGGATGGTCGAGGCGCTCCTCGACATCGACGAGGCCCGCGGCGGCAGCCGCATCCGGCAGTACGCCCGCGTGCTCTCGGCCGGCTTCGAGAGCGACATCGTCCAGGACCTCCGGGAGTACCCCACGTCGATTCCGCTGGACAGCTTCTACGACGCCATCGGCGCGACGCCCATCGTCGACGGCGACCAAGACCGCATCAGCGGCCACACCGTCATCAACAGCATTCAGGCCATCACGCGGCTCTCATCGGAGGAGTTCTACCGCCTCTACGGCCAGTCGACGAGTCGGGCGCTCGTGTTCACCGGCGTCACCCGCGGCGAGTCGCCGCTGGTCGCCATGCGCGTCGTCACGCCGACGCCGAACGCGGTCGTCCTCCACGGGCTCTCGGAGGACGACCTCTGGGAGCACGCGCCCGCGCTCGCCACCATCGACGGCTTCGCGCTCGCCGTGACCGACCGCGACTTAGACGAGATGCTCGAAGACCTGCGGAAGCTTCCCTGACCGATCGTTCTGAATAATGGTGAAAAATACGAAGGGGCTCGATGCACATGGGCACATATGGAACGTAGTGACCTCCAGTCGTTCCTCGAAACCGAGTTCACCTATCCGGTGAGCACGTCTCGCGTGGTCGAACAGGCCGGTGACGTCGAAATCAGTGCGCCGAACGTCGACGACGCGGAGACAGTCGAGACGATTCTCGACCCGCTCGGCGCAGAGACCCACAAGTCGGCGAGCGACCTGTACAACACGATACTCGGCGGCGTGAGCGAGAGCTACGTCGGACGGAAGTTCTACGATGACAGAGGGTCGAACCCGGCGGAAGCGTGGTCGATTCGAAACGACCAGCCCCGCCCGTTCTGACGCTCGCGTGGACGGTCCCCGCTACTCCACGTATTCGTACTTCCGAAGCGCCTCACCGGCGCTTCGTCTCCGCACTCGCTCCGCTCGTGCGGACGGTCCCCGCTACTCCACGTATTCGTAGCGGCGCTCGTTCATCCGGCCCCAGCCCGTGAAGACGAACTCGGCTTCGGGTTGGGTGAACTCCTCGACCTCGATCTCCTTTTCGTGGTTGTGCACGTCGTGGATGAGCTCGTAGTCGTCGAAGGAAATCTCGGTGCGGGCCGCGAGCTGGTCGTCGACGTCCACGGCCTCGATCTCGTCGAGCCACGTCTCTTGGACCGTCTCGGCGTGAATCTCGGCCTGCGCGCCGGAGCCGTACGACCCGACGAGAAGCTGCTTTCCGGTCATGTCTTTCCCCTCGTCGGCGGCGGCGATGAGCGCCGACAGCCGGGCGATGTGGACCGAGCCGGTGTACCAGTTGCCGACGCGGCTGGAGATGTCGAGCGTCGGCTCGATGACGCGGCCGTACCAGTCGCGGTACTGCTCGGTCGTCTTCAACTCGTCCATGTAGCCGCGGATGGCCTCCTCGTAGTCGTCCCACGTCTCGAAGTCCTCCTCGCGGGGCTGGCGGCCGATTTCGGCTTCGAGGTCGTCTTCGATGTCCGTGTCGCGAGTCATGTGACGGAAGCCCAGAAGCGCCGCCTTCCGGACCATGCCGGGGAACGGCGTGTGGAACGGGATGTACTCGAACAGGTCGGGGTGGGTCCGACCCGCGACGCTCTCGTAGTCTTCGAGCGCCTCGCGCATCCGAGCGAGATACACCTGCATGGAGCGCTTGCCGTCCACCGAGGGGAACTGCTGGTTCGGCTTGAGGAAGTCCGTCTCGTCCATGCTGCCGTAGCCCTGCTCGGTCGAGAGTTCGACGAGGTCCGGGTCCTCGTCGATGAGCATCGCGACCGCGCCCGCGCCCTGCGTCGCCTCGCCGGGGTCGCCGCGCTCGTAGAGGGCGGTGTCGGTGGCGATGACGAGCGCCGCGCGCCCGCGATTCCGACCCGCCTTAATCCAGTTGTAGGCGTCGTCGAGGCTCTGGGTGCCCGCGATGCAGGCGAACTTGCGCTCGCCCTTGTTGGCGTGGCGGAAGTCGCCGTCGTACACCTGTTCGAGACAGCCGGCGATGTACGTCGACACCGGCTTGGAGTTGTCGAACGCCGACTCGGTCGCCACGTCGATGCGGCCGATGTCCGCGGGCGTCAGGCCCTTTCGGTCCATCAGTTTCTTGGCGGCGTTCGCCCCCATCGTGACGATGTCCTCGTACACGTCCGGGAACGACGACGTGTGGAGACCCAGACCCTTCGTGTACTTCTCCGGGTCTTCGCCCTTCACCGGCGCGAAGGTGTTGGGGAGGTCTAACACGAGTTTGCCCGTCCAAATCTCCATGGCGTCGATGCCGACGGAAGTCATGGTCGATGCTACAGAACCGAGGGATAAGGTTTTGTCGATGGGGAGTTACGTCGGTTGTCGAACTAGGGGTCAGTGCCGTCCGCGACGTCGTCGACCGTCTGGATGTCGACGACGGCACCCGTGTTGTCGTACACCAGTATTCCGACTCGGTAGTCAGTCTGCGCGCCGTCGGACCTGATAATCTCCACGTTATTACGGTTCCGGTCGGTCCGTTGGGTCGTGTCCGTCGCCCCGTTGCCGTTGAGGTTGAGCGCCACCAGTTCGACCCGACTAAAGTCACCGGTCGAGACAGCGTAGTCTGCGCGGTACCTGACTTCGTTTTGTCCAGTGTTTGTCTGATCTTCGATGTTGAGAGAGTTGATGGATGCGCTACTTCCGAGCGACAGGTCGGCGTTTTCGTTCCGGTTCCGCGCGTCGGCCACGTCGGTCACGGTCTGGGAGCTCTCGACGTACTCGCCGTTCGGTCCATCGTAAATCACGTCAACCGTGACTTCGAACGTCTGTTCCGCTCCGTATCCGGGCTGCAGCCGAACGCTCCCTCGTGCCGCCGTCTGCTGTTCGGAATCGAACGCGGAACCCTGCGTCGAATCCATCTCGACTTCGACCCGCTCGAACGAGGCGTTCGTCTCTCCGATATCGTAGGAGACGACGAAGTCAGGGTTGTTCGTGCGGATGTCGGTAAGGTCGTCGACCCGCATCGAGATGGACGGCTGCGGGGACGGCGTGCTATCCGTGACAGTCACAGTCGTCGTTCTCGTGCTCGTCTCCCCGTCGTCGTCGGTGACCGTCAACTCGACGGTCACGTCGGTGTCCCCCGAAACGCTGTCGGGCGCGTTGAACGTCGGTTGTGCGGAACTGGGATTCGACAGACTCGCCTGTCCCGTCGGGTCGTCAGTGATGGACCAACTGTAGCTGGTAATCGACCCGTCGCTGTCCGAACTCCCCGAGCCATCGAGCTGTATCGACTCGCCTTCGGGGACGCTGTACGGACCCGTCGTCCGGGGAGTCGGCGGAGCGTTCACACCGCCTTCCGGCTGGGCGTTAGCTTCGAACGAGAACGTCTTGGCGTCGACGAGGCCCGACGGGAGGCGGTAGGTCACGCGAACAGAGAGCCACTCGCCGGTCATGTCGACGTTCGTGTCGCCGTCGTAGAACTCGTACACGTAGAACCGCGCGGACTCGCCGCTGCCGACGACGGGGTTCGATCCGCCGATGTCACCGCTCTCGTCGATATCGATTGCGAGCCCGTCTTCGGGCACGTCGACGTACTCGTTCCGGGTAATCTGGTAGTCGACGAGGGCGTCGCCGCTCGGCGACTCGACGTACAGCTCTGTCTCGCCGGGGTCGTCGTTCCCGCCGTCGACCCGGTCTGAGAGTCCATCGATGCTGTCGTCGTGCGGGTTGATCACGACGTTCAGGAGTTCGACGGAGTCGGAGCCGACGTTCCGAAGCGAGAACTCGACGCCACCGGGCGTCGAGAAGAAGTCGTCGTCGTCGCCGTCGCGGGCGACTGCGTCGTTCTCATAGAGGAGTCCGGCGACGCCACTCTCGGTGGCCTCCCCGCTCGAAACGGTGATTTCGACGCCCGCGTCCTGCCGCGTACTCGGATTGAACGTCGCGTCGTCGAAACTGCCGAGCACCTCGGCGGTCCCCGCCGAGTCGCCCGTCACTGTCACTCGAATTCGCCCCTCCGAGTCGGTCGTCGGCCTCTCCGGGTCGATTGAGGCCGAACTCCCGCTCGCAGAGAAGTTCACTGAGACTCCGGAGACGGGGTTGTTGTATTGGTCCCGGACTTCGAAAGTGAGTGTCTCGGTGTCTCCCGACCCGATGCTTCGAGGCGAGGCTCCGTCGACGACCGTCAGGTAATGCGCCGGCGGGTCGTCGACGCCCGAACCGACGCCGACCGCTCCGACGCGGAGGTCGTACGTCACGGGCTCGCCACCTTCCTCCCCTTGCATCTCGATTACGACGCTGTCGCCGGAACGGTCCACGCTGTGGACGTAGTCGTCGTTCCCCTCTGCGAGAAGGTCACGCCACTCGTCCACGGATAGTTCCGTCGGCACGCTGATGGTCACGTTCCCCGATGCGTTCCCGCGTACCGAGACGGTCCGCGTCGCCGGGCTGACCGCCTGCGCGTCGACAGTCGCGGAGCCGACGCCGTTTTCCGAGTAGTTCCCTTGGAGGACGACGAGCGAAATCGTCCGGCCGCTGATGAGTGATTGCTTGTCGTTGAGCGTCCCGGAGTAGCCGGTCTCGAACCGGTTGTACGCGACGGTGTTTTCGTACACCGTCGTCGGGGGCGACTGCAGAACGTTGTAGTTCGGCCGGTATTCGAGCGACTTTGTCTCGTACGTGAGACCGCCGTTCACGTAGTCGCTCGTCTCGGCTTCCCCCGTCTCGACGTTCGTGAGGGTGAGACTTCCGAGTTCCCGCGTCTGCAACGTCCCCGAGACGGGGCCGGGATTGACGAACAGCGTCCGGCTCGGATACCGAGTCCCCAGCGACACCGTCGACGGACGGGCGGTCGTCTCCGACGAGCTTTCGATGATGGCACCGCGAAGCGATTCGAACTGGTCGTGAACCTCTTGGTTGTGGAGAAACTCGACCTGTTCGTTCTGGTTGGGGACGACGGTCGCTTGGTACATCGACATCGAGATGATGATGATACCGAACAGCAGGACTGCGCCGATTTGGACAGTGACTGCTCTCTCGTCCCCCCGAAAGTCCATATAACGTGAAGATATCCGAACGGGAAAAAGACTCCTACAGAAGCGAGAGGCCGAGTTCAGTCTTCTTCTTCGACGACCTCGGGCTCCGAGAGGCCGCTCTGGAGGCTGTCGAGGCCGTTGACCCACTCGGTGACGAGTCCGAATTCGAGTTCGTCGAGGACCTCGATATCGAGTTCCTCGCCGTCGATGACGCGGGTGCCGACCCGGACGATGTAGCCGAGCGCGCTGTCGAGGTCGTCGGCGGCCTCGGCGTCCGCGGCGGCGCGGATGTAGGCGTCCATGCCGTCTTCGAGTTCGGCGGGGCCGGCGACGATGAACTCCTCGGCGGCGAAGAAGGCACACGAGAGGCTCGTCTGGACGCTCCCGACGAGGATTTCGGCCTCCTCGTTTTCGGACTCGAACTCGGGTTCGGCCATGACGATGTCGTGGACGGTCGACAGCTCGTCGAGCGCCTCCTCTTCGCCCAGCGTGTCGTCGTCGTAGGCGGTCAGAATCTTGGCGATGGCGATGGCCGCGTCGTTCTGGATGTTCATCAGGAGACGGCCGGTCTCCTCGCTTTCGAGGTCCAGGTCCTCTTCTTCGACGCGCGTCAACCAGTTCTGCCAGCGTTCCGGCGAGTAGTATCGTTCCTCGGCCTCGGTCATACCTACAACCTCCCGTGCCGGACTCAAATGCCTTTCTTATCCTGCCTGTGACCGTGTGAGACGACGACGTGGGAGGAGACGGCGCGATTCGGCCCGTGCGTCGGTCTCGGCGGTCGTCCCGCCTCCCGGGTCAGTCGGTCCGCCTCGCCCGCCTAGCGTTCTCTCGCCCCGGCTATCGGTCGAGCGTCGCTTCGGTGTCGACGCCGTAGACCAGCGCGGGCGTCTCGACGTGCGCGTTTCGGACCGCGTCGTCGCGGCCCTCATCGAGGAGCCAGTCGACGCGCCGGGGGACGGTCTTCGGTCCCATCACCGCGCCGGGGCGGTCGGGGTCGTCGATGAAGTCGGTCTCCATGAGGAACGGGTCGCCCCGCTCGGCGGCGTCTTCGAGGCGGTCCTTGTCGCTCATGACGCTCGGCGTGCCGCCGGTCAGGTGGCCCTGCGCGTAGTGTTTGACCACGCGCTCGCCGGGGACGCCGCGCTCGTCGGCCCACTCCGCCACGTCCGAGAGGTCGGTCGTCGACTCCGTGTGGAGTTGGAGCGCGCAGTCGCAGTCCGCGGCGAGGTCGAGACCGCGTCTGAGGACGGCGTTCGAGGCCTCCCAGACCGCGTCGGTGACCTCGTAGTGCGGGCGGCCGGACTTGAGCGCGAGCGCGTCGCCCTCGCGGACGAACTCGGCGGCGGTGTCGAGGCCGGCGCACATCAGGTCGCGGGCGGCCTCGGGGTCGAACCCGCGGTCGTCGACGAGCTTCGAGACGAGACCGGGGTGGACGCCGAGGACCGGCCACGCGCGTCCGGGAAGTAGCTCGGTGGCCTCGCGGACGACCTCGACCGTCGTCTCGAAGACCGGGCGGAAGTCCGCGCCCGTCTCGACCTCGTGTCCGAGGAGCCACGAGGGCTTGTTGACGACGAGGAGGTGCGTGCCGCCGCTCCGGGCGAAATCCTTCACCGCCTCCAGCCCGCGCCCGTGGTCCGGGTCGAGGTGGAGGTGGTCGTCCACGACCGGCGTGTCGAACTCCTGCATGGACGTGTGGTTGGTCGGGGGAGGAAAAAGCGAACCGTTCGCGGTCGGTGCGGTCGGTGCGGTGTCGGTGCGGCGACGCTCTCGCCGGCGGTCGGCGTCGGGCAAGGCGGTCCGCGCCGCCGGCTCGTCGCCGACTCAGTCGCCGCCGTCGGCGGGGTCGTCGAGCGTCATCGCGTGGGTCGCCGCGTTCTGGAGCGCGTCCGAGCGGCCGTAGCTCCCCGGAGCGATGGCGACCGTCCGCAGGCCGTAGGCGTTGGCCGTCTCCAAGGCGGGCTTGAAGTCGGTGTCCCGCGAGGCGACCGCGACGACGTCGGCGCGGTCCTCGACGGCGTAGCGCGTGAGGTCGACCGCGAGCTTCACGTCCACGTCGCCGCTCGTGACGACGACCTCGAACCCGCGCGCCTCCGCGGCCTGAATCAGCCCCGGCGTGGCGTGCTCGTCGAGGTAGAGCCGCGCCGCGCTCAACTGGTCGCCGAGCGAGCGCCCCGCCGCCCGGATGTCGTCTAAGTCCACGTCGAACTCGTCGCGGAGGACGTTCGGCCCGTCCACGAAGAGCGCCACTCGGCCCGAGGGAAGCCCGTCGGGGCCGACCAACCGCCGCAGGAGGTCCATACACCACCTCACCCGGTTTCGGGTTTATAAATTTCGAGGGAGGGGCGACCGAAGCAGGAACGACGATTCGGGAATCTGTCGAGGATTTATTTTGGTTTACGAGCCGGTTCCGAATCCCATTTGAAGAACAGGCTGAAATTGAAATTTCAGTCAAGCTAACAAATATTGCCACGGCCTCCCGAGACATGTGTGCCTATGACAGGCACACCGAACTTCGACAGACGAACCTTCCTGAAGCTCGCCGCGGCCGCCGGGTTGACCGGCGCGGCAGGCGTGACCACCGCGACGCCCGGTCGGTCTCCCGGCCCGAAGAAAGAAGAGATTCTCGTCGGCGTTTCGAAGACGGCCGACAGTCCGCGCAAGGCCGTGGAAAAGCACGTCCCCGGCAACGCGACGGTCGTCCACGAGAACAAGAAACTCGGCTACGTGGCGGTCAAGTTCCCGTCGGTCGCCGCCGACCGCGCCCGCGAGAACTTCATCTCGGCGGTCACGAAGCGCGACGAGGTGAAGTACGCGGAGAAGAACGTCACCCATCAGGCGCTCTACACGACGAACGACCCGCAGTACGGCAGTCAGTACGCGCCACAGCAGGTGAACGCCGACGCCGCGTGGGACACCACGCTCGGCAGCCCCGACGTGACCGTCGCCGTGGTCGACCAAGGGGTCAAATACGACCACCCCGACCTCTCGGCGCAGTTCGGCTCCGACAAGGGCCAGGACTTCGTCGACGCCGACGGCGACCCGTATCCGGACGTGCTCGCCGACGAGTATCACGGCACCCACGTCGCCGGCATCGCCGCCGGCTCCACCGACAACAACGAGGGCATCGGCGGCATCAGCGACTCGTCGCTCCTCTCGGGGCGCGCGCTCTCCGAGTCCGGCAGCGGCTCGACGAGCGACATCGCCGACGCCATCGAGTGGGCGGCGGACCAAGGCGCGGACGTCATCAACCTCTCGCTCGGCGGGGGCGGCTACACGTCCACGATGAAAAACGCCGTGTCGTACGCGACCCAACAGGGGAGCCTCGTCGTCGCCGCCGCCGGCAACGACGGGAGCGGGAGCGTCTCGTACCCCGCCGCCTACAGCGAGTGCGTCGCGGTTTCCGCGCTGGACCCCGACGAGACGCTGGCGACGTACTCCAACTACGGCACCGACATCGACCTCGCCGCGCCGGGGACGAACGTGCTGTCGTGTTGGACGACCGACACCGAGTACAAGGAGATATCCGGCACGTCGATGGCGACGCCGGTCGTCTCGGGGGTCGCCGGGCTCACGCTCGCCGTCTACGACCTCTCGCCGGCCGACCTGCGGAGCCAACTCAAGAACACCGCGGTCGATATCGGCCTCTCGGAGAACGAACAGGGCGCGGGTCGCGTGGACGCCGCGAACGCCGTCACGACCGAGCCGGGAAGCGGCGGTGGCGGCGGTGGCGGCGGTGGCGACTCGATTACCTCGACCATCGACGACTCGCTGTCGTCGTCGGCCGACTCCGACTGCTGGAGCTACGCGTGGGAGTACGGCTCGCCGTCGCAGGTCGTCGTCGACCTCAGCGGCCCGACGAGCGCCGACTTCGACCTCTACGTCAACGAGGGCTCGGGGACGTGCCCCACGACCGGGTCGTACGACTACCGCTCGTGGACCACGAACAGCGAAGAGCAGATAGTCGTCGACGACCCCGACACGTCGGCCGACCTCTCGGTGTTGGTCGACAGCTACTCCGGCAGCGGCAGCTACACCGTGACCGTCACCGAAAAGGAGTAACGGGGACCTCGACCGCCCGCGAGGCCGCCTCGCGAGCGAACCGACAGCCGACTTCATGAGCGGGTGACCGTCGCGCGCGACAACGCGTCGCGCGGCGTCACATTCCGATTCTGCGGGACCTCGCGATGCGCTGATGCGACCGGAACGCGTAGTCTCACCCATGGGTGGGGATACACAAACGGTCACCGTGGGGATTCTGGGGTTCCACGACAGCAGGGAGACGAAAGCCATCAGCAACGCGGTCGCGGCGCTCGGCCACGAGGCCGTCTGGCTCCACGAGGAGGCGGTCGGCATCGACGTGTCGCGGTCGGGCGTCGCGCTGGACCCCGACGTCGACGTGGTTGTCAACCGGCTCCTGCTGTCGAAATCGACGAGCCCGCTCGAAGACCTCTCTATCGCCAGTTGCTACGCCGCCGTTCGGCCCGTGCTCAACGACCCGCGGAGCGTTCTCTTCGCCGTCCACAAACACGCGACGGCGAGCAGGCTGGCCGCCGCGGGCGTCCCGGTGCCGCACACGTACATGGCCACCGCGGACGCCAAACTGAACGCCGCGCGCGACGGGTTCGGGACGCCGGTCGTCTACAAGACCGCAATCGGGACCAACGGCGGTGGGACGTGGTTAGTCGACCACGACCGGGCCGTCTCGGCGACCGTCGACGGCCGCCGGGCGTTCATTCAGGAGTACGTCGGTGCGAGCGAGCGCCACCGCGACCTCCGAATCTACGTCGTCGACGACGAGGTCGTCGGCGCGATGTACCGCTACGCCCCGGCGGGGGACTGGCGGACGAACGTCGCCCTCGGCGGCGACGTGGAGGACGCGACCGGGGACCTCCCGCAGCGGGCCGCGGGGGCGGCGCTCCGGGCGACGCGGACGCTCGGCCTCGACTACGCGGGCGTCGACCTCATCGAGAGCGACGGCGGCTGGCTCGTCCTCGAAGTCAACCCGACCGCGGGGTTCCGCGGCCTGTTCCGCGCCACCGGAACGCCGCCGGCGGACGCCCCCTCGCGGGTCCGCGACGAGCGGGTTCCCGTCGTCGGCCACGCGGAACGCGTGACCGTCACCGGAATCAGCGGGTCGAAAGAGGTGCTCGCCCGCATCGACACCGCCGCGTCGACGACGCGAATCGCGCCCGACTTGGCGTCCGACCTCGGGACCGAACCACCGGCCGCGGTGGAAGACGGCGCGCCGCCGCGGGTGGACATCGTGGTCGAACTCGCGGGCGAGCGGCGGACCGTGACCGCGGTGCTCGACGAGGACGTCGGTTCGGAGACGCCGCTTCGAATCGGCCGGGACGTGCTCCGCGACTACTACGTCGACGTGCGCCGAGGGGTCCGCGGCGGCGCGGGTGACTAATGAGACCGGATATATCAAGCCATTCGGTTAATTGGTTGCTCCGCCAAGGGTGACTGCGCCCCGTCCCCGATTCGAGAGGCCGTACTTACGCGATGCAGTTCGTTTCGACGATCCACCCGCGCTCGACAGCGTGGCCGCGTCGCGTCACGTCCCACGTCGGTCGCAACCCAACACCGGCGCACGGCACGTCGAGTCGACCACCGGACGCGGGCCACTCTCGGAGAACCGACAGACGGCGAGCGGACAGTGTCGTCCGAGATACAATCAGGATATAGTTTATAATGATTTACTAAACGCGATGGCAGGTTTTATGGTTCTAATTAACATATAGTTGAACATGTCCGAGACAGCGTCCAGAAATAATCCAAATACGTTCACAATCGTAAACGAGGTCAACGACCACGGTGCGGCGACGCTCCGCGGCGACAACGGCTCGACGTACCACGTCACGTCCTACGAGAACAGCAGCTTCCGCGACTACCTCGCGAACCACCACGCCGGCGACCGCGTGCGGATGGATATCGTCAGGGCGGGCGTCCGCGCGAACGTCTGGCAGGTGTCGGCGCTCTACCCCGGCGCCGACGAGTGACGCCGGACGCGACGAACGCTCGCGCGCCGTTTGTGACCAATCGGTCGCCGACCGTCCGCGTGGACGGCGCGGTCGCTGTCGCGGCGGCGACGCGAAAAAACCGAGGTCGGGACCGGGCGCTACTCGTTGACTTCGAGCACTTTGCCGGCCGCGATGGTCTGTCCCATGTCGCGGATGGCGAAGCTCCCGAGTTCGGCGATTTCTGACGACGGTTCGATGCTGAGCGGCTTCTGCGGCCGGAGCGTGACGACGGCGGCGTCGCCGGCCTTGATGAAGTCCGGGTTCTCCTCTGCGACCTCGCCCGACGCGGGGTCGAGCTTCTGGTCTATGGACTCGAACGTGCAGGCCACCTGCGCCGTGTGCGCGTGGATGACCGGCGTGTAGCCGGCGGTGATGACCGAGGGGTGTTGCATCACGACGATCTGCGCCTTGAACGTCTTGGCGACCGACGGCGGGTCGTCGGCCGGGCCGCAGACGTCGCCGCGGCGGATGTCGTCTTTGCCGACGCCGCGGACGTTGAAGCCGACGTTGTCGCCGGGGCCGGCCTCCGGGACCTCCTCGTGGTGCATCTCGATGGTCTTCACCTCGCCGCCGGCGTCGGAGGGCATGAACCGGACGTTGTCGCCGGTCTTGAGGATGCCCGTCTCGACGCGGCCGACCGGGACCGTCCCGATGCCGGAGATGGTGTACACGTCCTGAATCGGGACGCGAAGCGGGGCGTCGGTCGGCGGCGACGGCTCGGGGAGGTTGTTCAGGGCCTCTAGGACGGTCGGCCCGTCGAACCACGGCATGTTCTCCGAGGGCTCGGCGATGTTGTCGCCCTCGAACGCCGAGATGGGAATGAAGCCGGCGTCGTCGGAGTTGAACCGCACCTGGTTCAGGAGCTGTTGGACCTCCTCTTTGACCTGCTTGTAGGAGTCCTCGCTGTAGTCGACGACGTCCATCTTGTTGACCGCGATGATGAGCTCCTCGATGCCGAGGGTTCGGGCGAGGAAGACGTGCTCGCGGGTCTGCGGCGCGACGCCGTCGTCGGCGGCGACGACGAGAATCGCGTGGTCGGCCTGCGACGCGCCCGTAATCATGTTCTTGACGAAGTCGCGGTGACCGGGCGTGTCGACGATGGTGAAGTAGTACTTGTCCGTGTCGAAGCGCTGGTGGGCGATGTCGATGGTGACGCCACGCTCGCGCTCCTCGGCGAGGTTGTCCATGACGTAGGCGAACTCGAAGCCCGACTTCCCCTTGGACGCCGCCTCCTCGCGGTGCTGTTCGATGATGTGTTCCGGGACGCTACCTGTCTCGAACAGAAGCCGGCCGACGAGGGTGGACTTCCCGTGGTCGACGTGTCCGATGATGGCCAGGTTCTGGTGTGGTTTGTCTGCCATGGGTATCAGGGCGGTGTCGCCCAGTTTGGTAAAATATGACACCCAAAGGTAAATCCGTTTTCCCGGGGCGAAGCGCGTCTCGCGCCGGCTCAGACGGGTCGCGGAAACGGGTTATCAGGAAACGCGAAAACTCAGGAACGCCGTCACGTTGCGACGCCGTCGGGCGAACCGAGCGAGAGTCGAGCGGGGAATCGAAGCGGAAGCCGACGGCTCAGAACTGACGCATCGCGGCGGCCATGTCGGCGAAGGTGGCCGTGCGGCGAACGGACTGCTCGTGAGCGTGAGACGTATCGGCGTTGTCCTTTACAACAATCATAGTAACTATTCCTACCGTTTGGGTAATAAATCTACCGCCGAGGTCGAGACGCGAGAGGGCGTCCGCGCGATATCAAAGGCTAAAGTGTGCTCCTCGCGGAGGTAGTGGTATGGCCCGCGAGGACATCGACGACGTGGACAGGGCGATTCTATACGCACTCCAGGAGGACGCCCGGAACATGTCGTCTGGGGACATCGCAAAGCGAACGGGGACCTCGGACAGCACCGTCCGCAAGCGCATCCAGCGGCTCGAATCCGAAGGCGTGGTCAAAGGCTACAGCGCGAGCGTCGACTATCAGAAGTCGGGCTATCCGCTCCGGATGTTGCTGTACTGCACCGCCTCGATTCCCAAGCGGGGCGAACTCGTCCCCGAGATTCTGGAGATGGACGGCGTCGTGGCGGTCCAGGAACTGGTCACCGGCGAGCAGAACCTCCTCGTGACCGCCGTCTGCGAGACGGACGACGACATCACGTCCATCGCGCAGGAGCTTCTCGACATGGGCGTCACCGTCGCCGACGAAGTCCTCGTCCGCACGCACGAGACGACGCCGTTCGGCGAGTTCGACTCCGAGCGGCACGCCGAGAACGACTCCTGACCGGGCGCGCGCGGCATCCACCGACGAACGGGCCGTTCACGAATCGGTCACCGAGACAGGCGAGCGACCGCAGTCGCCGGGCGCCGCGGCGGGGCGACAGCCGTCGGGCCGGCGCACTCGATTCGTTCGCTCGCGCCGCTTCACCGGGTATCAGGCCTCGAGCGAACTGTTCTACGCGGAATCGACTCTGAGAGTCGAGAGTCGACGCCGCGAAACTATAATGTTCTATAATGGCTAATTTGCGAACGGTTTGTGAATGTAGATAGATTTAATAGACAATCTGTTCTCGGATGGGCGTAAGGGCGACCAGTATCGGACCGCGATGCGGTCTCGATGACCGGACTGGTCAACGACGAACCGAACGATGTCAGGACACAGCTCGAACCCGACGGTCGGAGCACTCCCGGACGCGGCGGCGGACTCGCCGCTCGCGCCCGTCGCACTAACGCGGCTCGTGTGGGCGCTGTTCGCCGCGAGCGTCGCCGTGCTCTTCGCCCGAGTCCGACTCGGGGGTGCGTGGGAAGTTCCCGGCGTCGTCGCCGTCGACGGCCTGACCGTGCTTCTGTGGGTGGTCGTGACGTTCTTCAGCGGCATCGTCCACAGCTACTCGCGCCGCTACATGGCCGGTTCCGCCCACGAGACGAAGTTCTTCGCGACCGTGTTCGGCTTCACGGTGGCCGTGATGGGTCTCGTCGCGGCCGACCACCTCGCGCTGTTCTGGCTGTTCTGGCTCGCGATGGGGCTCGTGATGGCGAATCTCATCGGCGTCATCGACGGCTGGCCGCAGGCGCAGGCCGCCGCGAGCGTCGCCCGCAGGTACTTCCTCGCCAGTAGCGCGTTCCTCGGCGTCGCGCTCGCGGCGCTGTGGTGGGCGACCGGCGCGACGACGGTCTCGGGAATCGCCGCGAACGCCGACGGACTCGGCGGCCCGGCGTGGCTCGTCGCCGTCGTCGCGCTCGTTCTCGCGGCGATGATTCAGTCCGCGCTCGTCCCGTTCCACGGCTGGCTCCTGTCGTCGATGACCGCGCCGACGCCCGCCTCGGCGCTGATGCACGCCGGATTCGTCAACGCCGGCGGCATCCTCCTGCTCCGGTTCGCCCCGGTCGTGACCCTCGACGCCACGCTCATGCTCGGTATCGTGGCCGTCGGCGCGACGAGCGCCCTCGTCGGAAAACTGCTCAAGAACGTCCAGTCGGACGTCAAGAGCGAACTCGGCTGCTCGACCATCGGGCAGATGGGCTTTATGATCATGCAGGCCGGCCTCGGCTTCTTCGGGGCCGCCATCACCCACCTCATCCTGCACGGCTTCTACAAGGCGTACCACTTCCTCAGTTCGGGCGGCGCGGTCGAACGGACCGCCCCGACCGACCACGGGAACCCGGACACCGGGGTCGCGGGCACGGCCGTCATCGTGGCGACCGGACTGGCCGGCGGCGCGCTGTTCGCGGCGCTCACCGGGAAGGGAACGCACCTCGACAGCGGACTCCTGCTCGTGGCGTTCGTCGTGCTCACCACGCTGCACGCGGCCCGCAACGTCGTCGCGCGCGCCGCGCTCCCGTCGACGGCCCGCTACGGCGCGGTCCCGCTCGTCTCCCTGTCGGCCATCGCCGTGTACGCCCTCGTCTACGAGGGGATTTCGAGCGTGCTGTCCGGACTGCCGGTCGTCGAGGCACCCGCCGAACTGAGCGCGCTCCACGCGCTCGTCGCCGGCGTCTTCCTCGTCGTCTACGTCGCGATAGAACTCGGCGTCCACGAGCGGAGTCGCCGCCTCTACGTCGCGCTGTTGAACGCGAGCCAACCCGCGTCCAGCACCATGCTGACCGCCACGGAGGAATACAATGAGTACTGAACACAGCATCGAAGACAGCATCGACAAAGCCGCGACCACCGTCGGCTCGGTCTGGCCGGTCCACTCGTTCGTGACGGCCAACCCGCTTTCGGGCTTCGAGGACATGCCGTTCAGCGAGGCGGTCACGCAGGCCGCGGACCTCGTCGGCGGCCGCGGCTACCCGACCCCGGAGACGTTCGAAGTGGCACTCGAAGGGGGCCAAATCGACCCCGCGGTGCTCGACGCGGAACTGACCGAGCGCGGCTACGAGGGCGACCCCCAAGCCCTACTGGAGCGCATGGACGCCGGCGACGAGTCGGGCCATGCGGACGCCGAGACCGCCGCAGACACGGACGCCGCGCGGGTCGACCGCGTGCTGACGAAGTGGCTGTCGGCGTTCCTCGACGAGGGGCAGGCCCACTGGCCGATGCCGGACCGCGAAGACGGCTTCTACAGCGCCTTCCGGTCGATGGCCCCCCACGACGGCCGGATTCCCGACGACGGGGTCGTTGCCGACCTGCCCGAGTCGCCGGTCGAGGCCATCGAGTCCGCGTTAGCGCCGTATCCCGAGAGCCAGTGGGTGCCGATATTCGAGGAGCAGCTCGCCGCGCTCCCCGGTTGGACCGGGTTCATCAAGCAACGCGCCGCCGACGGCGGCGAGTGGCAGTCCGCGTACCCGATTTCGCTCGACGGCTACCTCGCGGCCCGCCTCGCGCTCCTCGACGCGTTCGGCGTCGACATCGCGCCGTCGACCGGGTCGAAAAGCGACGAGGCCGAGGCGGCCGACGACCTCGCCGACGCGTTCCTGAGCGCGTGGGAGGCGAGCTACCGCGGCGAGGTGGTCGACCGCGTCGCCGCCGAGAGCGAGGCCCTCGAACACAGCGACTTCGGCGGTCGCCCGGACGCGCAACTGGTGTTCTGTATCGACACGCGCTCGGAGGTCATCCGCCGGCACATCGAAGACACCGGCGACTACGAGACCCACGGCTACGCCGGCTTCTTCGGCGTCCCGATGGAGTATCAGGGCTACGACGCCGAGGTTGCGGTCGACGCCTGTCCCCCGATTGTCGACCCGGAACACCGCGTCACCGAGGTCCCGACCGACAGGGACACCGAGGCGACCCGCGACCGCTGGTCGCGCCTCCGCGAGACCGCGGGCGAAGCCATCGAGGCGCTGAAGACCAACCCCGCAACCGCCTTCGGCTTCGTCGAGAGCGCGGGGAGCGGCTACGGGGTGGCCCTCGCGGCCCGCACGCTCGTTCCCGGCCGCGTCGCCGACCTGCTCGGAACCGCCGACGACGCGGTCCCCGACAACCACGAGTTCTGCGACCCGGTCGTCCACCACCAGCACTCCTACGTCGGCGACCTCCCGGTGGGGCTGACCGACGAGGAGAAAGTCGAGTACGCCGCGAACGCCTTCGACCTGATGGGGTGGGAGGAGTTCGGCCGCCTCGTCGTGTTCACCGGCCACGCCAGCGAGACGGCCAACAACCCCTACGATTCGAGCCTGGACTGCGGGGCCTGCGCCGGCAACCCCGGCGGCCCGAACGCCCGCGTCCTCGCGGCCATCTGCAACGACGAGACGGTCGCGGACGAACTCCGCGACCGCGGGTTCGACATCCCCGAGGACACGGTGTTCGTCGCCGGTCAGCACAACACGACGACCGACGAAATCGAGCTGTACGACGGCGACGTGCCGGAGAGCCACGCGGACGACCTCGACCAGTTGCGCGCGGACCTCGCAGTCGCCCGCGAGAACGCGGCCGCCGAGCGGACGGGCGCAAACGGCTCCGCGGCCGTCAGCGAGGCGGAGCGCCGCGCCGCCGACTGGGCCGAGACGCGCCCCGAGTGGGGGCTGGCCGGCAACGCCGGCTTCGTCATCGGCCCGCGCGAACTGACGAGCGACCTCAACCTCGACGGGCGCGCGTTCCTCCACTCCTACGACCACTCGACGGACCCCGACGGCGACGCGCTCGAAGCGATTCTCACGGGGCCGATGGTCGTCACCCAGTGGATTAACATGCAGTACTACTTCTCGACGGTCGACAACGCCGCCTACGGGAGCGGGTCGAAGGTGACCCAGAACCCCGTCGGCAACGTCGGCGTCTATCAGGGCAACGGCGGCGACCTCATGACCGGCCTCCCCCTCCAGTCGCTGATGGCCGCCGACGACGACCCGTACCACCAGCCGCTCCGCCTCTCGACGATTATCCACGCGCCGGTCGACCGCGTCACCGACATCTTGGCCGACCACGAGGAACTGACCGAACTGCTCGACAACGACTGGCTCTCGCTGACGGTCGTCGACCCGACGCAGGACCACCGCGCGTTCCACTACGAGGAAGAACTGACGTGGACGCCGACGTCCGAACGGGTCGAAGCGCGCCCCGAACCGGAGACGCCGCCCGCGCCCGCCGCCGCTGACGACTGAGCGGGCCGCGTTCGAGTCGGACACTCGCCAGCGACCGTTTTTTCCGGCCGATTCGCCACGGATAGCGACTTCGCGGCGTGTCGTCGACCCACATCGGAATTATATATCGCAGTAATTCGTTTATCGCGGTGCGTGCCGTCTTTCTCCCAACCGCGTCCGAACGGCATATTTCGCCATCTGGTTGCGGGTTCGTGGTGTTTTCCCCCGCATCCCTCCCCTGATTAATGCACGATAGTGGATATACCGAGCGAACAGATACCAAAGCATTACTTATCTCAGTTCGCAGGGGCCTGTATGGGCCTTCGCAAGCCGCCGTTGTACGACGTCCACGCGGACGCCGGGGCGACGTTCACCGAGTTCGGCGGATGGGACATGCCTGTGGAGTACGACTCCATCAAGGCCGAACACGCGGCCGTCCGCGAGTCGGTCGGCATCTTCGACGTTTCGCACATGAGCGAGATAGAGGTGTCCGGCCCGGACGCGACCGCGCTGATGCAACGCCTGACGACGAACGACGTGACGGCCCTCGAACCGGGTGACTCGCAGTACTCGGCCATCGTGAACGACGAGGGCGTCATCGTCGACGACACCGTCGTCTACCGCCTCCCCGACCGCGACGAGCGGGTCTATCTCTTCATCCCGAACGCCGGCCACGACGAGGAGATGTACGACCGCTGGACCGCGTTCCGCGACGAGTGGGGCCTCGACGCCGCCGTCGAGGACGTGACCGAGGAGTGGGCGATGTTCGCGGTGCAGGGCCCCGACGCCCTCGATTCGGTCACCGACGCCGCGCCCGGCGCGGCCCTCGGCGACCTCTCGAAGTTCCAAGCGGCGTTCGTCGACGTGGCGGGCGTCGAGTGCTGGGTGGCCCGGACGGGCTACACCGGCGAGGACGGCTTCGAGGTCCTCTGCCCGTGGGCCGACGCCGAGACCGTCTGGTCGGCGCTCGACGCGACTCCCTGCGGGCTCGGCTCCCGCGACACGCTCCGCATGGAGATGGGCTACCTGCTCTCGGGACAGGACTTCGACCCCGAGACGGAACCCCGGACCCCCTACGAGGCCGGCATCGGCTTCGTCGTCGACCTCGACACCGAGTTCGTGGGCCGCGACGCCCTCGAACGACAGCGCGAGGCCGGCGTCGAGGAGACGTTCGTCGGCTTCACGCTCCTCGACCGCGGCGTCCCCCGACACGGCTACGACATCGCCGACGCGGACGGCGAGGTCATCGGCGTCGTGACGAGCGGGACGATGAGCCCGACCCTGTCGGAACCCATCGGCCTCGGTTACGTTCCCGTCGAGTACGCCGACGACGAGACCGAGATTTCGGTGCTCGTCCGCGGCCGCGAGAAGCGCGCAGTAATCGTGACTCCCCCCTTCATCAACTGACAATGTTCGAAATTCCCGACGACCGGAAGTATCTGGAATCGCACGAATGGACCACCACCGAGGGCGACGCCGTCAAAATCGGCATCTCCGACTTCGCGCAGGACGAACTGGGCGACGTCGTCTTCGTGGAGCTCCCCGCCGAGGGCGACGTGCTCGTCGCCGGCGAGGAGTTCGGCGTGGTCGAGAGCATCAAGGCCGTCTCGGACCTCTACGCCCCCGTCTCGGGCACGGTCACGGCCGTCAACGAGGAGCTGTTCGACGCCCCGGAACTCCTCAACGACGACCCTTACGGCGACGGCTGGATGCTCGAAGTCGAACCGGCCGACGAAAGCGAGTTCGACGACCTCCTCTCCCCCGAGGAGTACCGCGAGCAGACGGAGTGAGATGACAGCTGGAAACGGACGGCGGGCCGGAAGCCCGTACGCCCCACACACCGACGCCGACGAGGAAGCGATGCTGGACGCCGTCGGCGTCGACAGCGCGGAAGACCTCTTCGACATCCCCGAGGAAGTCCGCTTCGACGGCGAGTTCGGCGTCTCCGGTGCCGACGAGCGCGAACTCAGGAACGCCATGGCCGACCTGTTCTCGCGCAACGAGGAGCTGACGGAGTTCCTCGGCCGCGGCCACCACGCCCACTACGTGCCGGCGCTGGTCGACGACCTCTCGCGGCGCTCGGAGTTCCTCACCTCGTACACGCAGTACCAGCCCGAAATCGCGCAGGGCTTCCTGCAGGTGCTGTTCGAGTACCAGTCGATGCTGGTCGAGCTGACCGGGCTCCCGGTCGCCAACTGCTCGATGTACGACGCCGCGACGGCGCTCGCCGAGGCCGCGCTCCTCGCGAACCGCCTCCGGCGCGGCGCGAGCGGCCACCGCGTGCTCGTCCCCGAACACCTCCACGAGGGCCGCCTCGGCGTCCTCGAAAACTACCTCGACGGCGCGGAGATGGAAATCGGCGAGTACCCGATGGCCGACGGCGCGGTCGACGTCGACGCCCTCGCTGACCTCGTCGACGACGAGACCGCGATGGTGTACGCCGAGACCCCGACGGTCCGCGGCGTCATCGAGGAGCGACTCGCGGACATCGGCGACCTCGCCCACGACAACGACGCGCTGTTCTGTCTCGGAAGCGACCTCGTTGCGCTCGCGCTCCTCGAAGAGCCAGCGAGCGTCGGCGCCGACGTGGTCGTCGGCGAGGCCGGCGCGCTCGGCCTCGGAACGGCCTACGGCATGGGTCTCGGCATCTTCGCCACCCGCGAGGAGTACCTCCGGCAGGTCCCCGGCCGGCTCGTCGGCGTCTCCGAGGACAGCGCGGACATGCGGGCGTTCACGCTGACGCTCCAGACCCGCGAACAGCACATCCGCAAGGAGCGCGCGACCTCGAACATCTGTACGAATCAGGCGTGGGTCGCGCTCCGAACGGCCATGCACATGGCGTGGCTCGGCCCCGACCGCCTCGTCGACCTCGCGGAGCGAGCGGTCACCGACGCTCGCGACCTCGCTGACCGACTTGACGAGCTTTCGGGCGTCAAAGCGCCGCTGTACGACCGCCACCACTTCCGCGAGTTCGTCGTCCGGACGGACCAGCCCGCGCCCGCCATCACGAACGACCTCGCGGGTCGCGGCTTCGCGGTCCACGCCCTCGACGACCACCACCTGCAGGTCTGTATCACCGACGCGAACGCCGACGCCGCGGACGGACTGGTCGCGGCCTTCGAGGAGGTCATCTGATGAACTTCGACCAAGCCCGATTCAGCCGCGACGACGAGTACGAACCGCTCCTGTCCGAGAAGGACAGCACGACCGTCGAGGTCGATTCGGAGGGCGTCCTCCCCGACGACCTGACCCGCGACGAACTGACGCTCCCGGCGCTGTCGGAGCCGCAACTGGCGCGCCACTACACGCGCCTGTCGCAGATGAACTACAGCGTCGAACTCGGGCCGTACCCGCTTGGGTCGTGTACGATGAAGTACAACCCCTCGTTCACGGAGGACGTGGCGGCGGACCCCAACGCCGGGGTCCACCCCGACCGCTCCGACCGGACGATTCAGGGGACGCTCGGCCTCCTGCACGGCCTGCAGGAGTACCTCGCGGACATCGGCGGCATGGACGCCGTGACGCTCCAGCCCCCGGCGGGTGCCGCGGGCGAGTTCACGGGCATCCTCGTCGCCAAGGCGTACCACGAGTCGCGCGGCGACGACCGCTCGGAGATTATCATCCCCTCGTCGGCCCACGGGACGAACTTCGCGTCGGCCGCGATGGCCGGCTACGACGTGGTCGAACTCCCCTCTGATGACGACGGCCGCGTGGACATGGAGGCGCTCGACGCCGCCGTCTCCGAGGAGACCGCCGCGCTCATGCTCACGAACCCCAACACGCTGGGGCTGTTCGAGCGCGACATCGTCGATATCGCCGAGTTGGTCCACGACGCTGGCGGCCTGCTGTACTACGACGGCGCGAACCTCAACGCGCTGCTCGGCCGCGCCCGCCCCGGCGACATGGGCTTCGACATCATGCACTACAACGTCCACAAGACGTTCGCCACGCCCCACGGCGGCGGCGGTCCCGGTGCCGGCCCGGTCGGCGTGGTCGAAGAGCTCGCGGAGTTCCTCCCGAGTCCGATGGTCCGCGAGACGGCCGCCGGCTACGAGCAGTACGAACCCGAGTCGTCCATCGGCAAGGTCCACGGCTTCGCCGGCAACTGGCTCGTGCTCGTGAAGGCGTACGCCTACATCGCCCGCCTCGGCGACGCGGGCCTCGCGGACGCCAGCGCGAAGGCCGTCCTCAACGCCAACTACCTCGCCTCGCAGATAGACCTCGAAGTCCCGTACGGGCCGTTCCACCACGAGTTCGCGGCGACCTCGGGCGACCGCGACGCCGCCGACGTGGCGAAGCGCATGCTCGACTACGGCGTCCACCCACCGACGACGAAGTGGCCCGAACTCGTCTCGCAGGCGATGCTCACGGAACCGACGGAGGTCGAGGACAAGGCGTCGCTCGACGACCTCGCGCACGCCTTCAACGCGGCGTACGCCGACTCCGACGAGGCGCTCGAAACCGCGCCCTCGAAGACCAGCGCCCGCCGCATCGACCAGGTGTCCGCCGCGCGGAACCCGCGGCTCTCGTGGCGGGCGCTCGGCGACGACGAATAACGAGAAAACCCTCTTTTCGCGGTTACGCTTCCGCTTTCGCGTACGTCTCGATGTCGTCCGTGATGTGGATGTAGCCGTAGTCGCACTCCGTGCAGTGCCACTTCGTCTTCGTGCCGAGGTGAATCTCCATGCTGGCGGCGAGGTAGAACGTGTCGTTGCCGCAGGCCGGGCACTCGCGTTCGATTTCGAGGTCGCTCATGGGGTCGAATCCGTGGTAGTCGTTGTTGAAGATATTGGTTCGCGGACGCTGTGGCCGGTGCAATAAATCAAATACCGCGATATGAAATCCGGATTCGTCGCCGAATCACTGCCAGTTCGCGTGAACGGCCGGGTCTGTGCCGTCTCTCCGGTTTGCCGCGTCAACTGGGGGGCGTCACAACTGTGGCCGGGCTCCCGGACCGTCTGTCAAAGGTTATGCATCTTCGGATTCAGTCATCGACCGTGCCCTCCCGCATCGTCGAGCGCCCCCGCGTACTGTTGTTCCTCCTGCTTACCGTCGTGCTGGGCGGCTTGACCGTCCGGGCCGCCGTCCGCGGCCACGCCGCCGTGCAGGTGTTGCTCCTCGCATCGCTGACGGGGTACGCGCTGACGGTGCTGTTGTTCCACCGGGTTCCGAACGTCGAGCGTCTCGTTGCGGTTCCACTCGGCGTCGTCGGCGTCGCCGCCTACGGCGTCGGCGCACCGACGGACCTCCCGGTGCTGTTGGTTCTCCTCGGCGTCGGGGGAGCGGTCGACCTGCTGTGGGACCCGAGCGGGACCGTCCACGGGAGTCAGTCGGACTGACCGCCGCTTGAGGTGGCAGGTTGTATGAGACACCGCGAGCGGTGGCGGGGACAATCGAGACCGAATCGCACCGAAATCGCCGAGCAACAGGCGGGTCAGAAAACGCGAGAGACTACAGTTCGGAGGACTCGATACTCCCCAGTTCGGGGGTCGCGTCCTCGCCGGCGCGCGCCTGTACCTTCCCGATAGCGACGGCGACGACGTAGATGCCGACCGCGACGAGGACGATGACGCCGCCCGCGGTCGCCTCGCCGTAGTAGGACGCGCCGATGCCGAGGAGGACGGCGAGTTCGGCGAGCACGACGGAGACCAAAAGCGACTCCGAGAAGCTTCGGGAGACCTGCGCCGCGCCCGCGACGGGGACGACGAGCATGGCGGCGACGAGGATGACGCCCATGATTTGCATCGCGCCGACGACGACCAGCGCGGTCAGCATGACCATCACGCGGTTGTACCACGTGACCGAGATGCCCGAGACGGCGGCGGCCGTCTCGTCGAACGTCACGTAGAGCAGTTGATTGCGCGTGAGCGCGACGGTGCCGACGATGACGGCGAACAGCACGAGCAGGATGGCCGCGTTCTCCGCGGAGACGGTCGAGAGGTTGCCGAAGAGGTACTGGTTGATGCCGACCGCGAGGCCGCCCGCGTTGAGGCTGATGAGGACGGTCCCCAGCGCGAAGCCGGTCGACAGCACGATTGCCATCGACACGTCGTTGTAGGCGTCGGTCGCCTCGGAGATGAGTTCGATGAGGAGCGCCGCGATGACGGCGACGACGACGGCGGTCAGATACGGCGAGACGCCGAGGCTGAACACGCCGTTGAGAAAGAGGCCGACGGCGACCCCGGCGAAGGCGGTGTGGGCGAGCGCGTCGCCGATGAGCGCGAGCTGGCGGTGGACGAGGAACGTCCCGATGAGCGGGGCCATCACGCCGATGCAGAGGCCGACGAGGATGGCGCGGTGCATGAACCGGTAGTCGAGGAAGCCGAGGCCGGTCGCGTCGCCGACGGCGAAAAGCAGGTCGGACCACAGCGCGAGGACCCAGTAGAACGGCGCGAGGACGGCGTCTAACGGCCCCGCTTGGAGCGCGACCAACAGTTCGAGGGGAATCACGCGCGACCACCGCCCGAACCGCCCGCGAAGGAGGCCGCCGTGCCGAACGCCCGCGCGAGCGCGTCGCTCTCGACGAACTCGTCGGTCGGGCCGTCGAAGTAGACCTCGCGGTTGAGACAGACGACGCGCCGGGCGTGGTCGGTGACCGCGCCGAGGTCGTGTTCGATGAGGAGAACCGTGATGCCCTCGTCGTTGAGCGCTTCGAGCAGGTCGTAGAAGGCGTCGACCGACTCGGCGTCGACGCCGACGGTCGGCTCGTCCAAGACGAGCAGGTCGGCCTCGCCGGCGAGCGCGCGGGCGATGAAGGCGCGCTGGCGCTGGCCGCCCGAGAGCTTCGTCACCCGGCGGTCGGCGAACTCGGACATCCCGACCGTGGCGAGCGCCTCGTCGACGATGCGGTGGTCCTCGGCGGAGAGTCGGCCGAAGCCGACGTGGGGGAACCGACCCATCTTCACGACCTCGCGGACGGTGATGGGCATCTCCTTGGAGGCGCTGGCGTGCTGGGCGACGTATCCGATGCGCGCCCCGTCGTCGAAGGCGTGGGAGGGCTCGCCGAACAGCCGTGCAGACCCCTCGTCGGGACGGAGCAGGCCGAGGATGAGCTTCATCAGCGTCGACTTGCCGGAGCCGTTCGGCCCGACGATGGCGACGTACTCGCCGGGGTCGATGCGGAGCGAGATGTCCTCCACGACGGGCGTCGCGGTGTAGCCGAACTCGACGTCCGCGAGTTCGACGAGGGGGTCGGACGAGCCGCGGCCGTCATCGGCGGCGGCGTCGGCGACGCCGGTGTCGGCGGACTCAGCTGACTCGGCGGACTGGCCATTACGGAAGACGCTCATTCGAAGTTCCTCCATTCGTCGGCCCAGCCGTCGTAGCCGACTTCCTCGGGCGACTTGTTGCCGAGGACGACCTCGAACGTCGGCATGTTGATGTTGTCGGCGATTTCCTCGTAGCCCCAGTCGTTTTCCACCCAGTCCTCGCGGACGCCCGCGTACGGGGTGACGGGGAAGTACGCCTCGACGGGCGTCTCGGCGATGAGCTGTTTCGCGGGGCGGCGCGTCTCGAAGACGCCCGCGCCGATGTACCTGATGTCGTTGTCCTCGATGACGCGCTTGGCCTCGGTGATGTCCGAGGGCTTCACGTCGCCGCTGGCGGCGAGGTTGACGACGAGCGGGCGCATCTCGACGCCGTAGCGGACGCCGATGTACTGGAAGGCGTTGTGGGCCGCCAACTGGACGACCTTGCGCGACGCCCGGTCGAAGATGTCCTGATAGTCCCGGTCGATGCGGTCGAGCACGTCGGTTTTGTACGCGTCGGCGTTGTCGCGGAACGTCTCTTCGTGCCCGGGGGCGAGTTCGACCAGCCCCTCCGTGATGTTGTCCACGGCGGTCTTGGCGCGCCGCGGGTCGAGCCAGAAGTGGGGGTCCTTCCCGCGGCCCTCGCCGACGCCCTCCTCGTCGCGGTCGAGGCTCGCGGCGAGTTCCACGAGTTCGACGCCCTCGCGGACGTTGATGAGTTGGGTGTCCACGCCGTCGTCCTTCAGCGTCTGGATGGCGCGGTCGGCCCACGGCTGGAAGTCCTCTCCGACGTGGACGAACGCGTCGGCCTCGATGATGTCCCGCGTGACGCTCGCATCGGGTTCCCAGCCGTGACCGTGAAGCCCGGTCGGGATGAGGTTCTTCAGGGTCACCGGGGTGTCGGCCGCGACCTCCCGCGCGAAGTCGTAGAAACTGAAGAACGAGGCGACCACGACGGGGCCGCCTTCCGACTCGGACCCGCCGGAGGCGTCGTTCGAGCCGGTGTTCGAGCCGTCGGTTCCGCCTCCCGCTCCGCCGCCACCGCCGAGACAACCGGCGAGCCCGGCCGTCAACAGACCGGAACCGGCCGCGACGACCGACCGCCGAGAGAGTTTGGCACCGGCCGAATCTGGATTCGCGTTCATTACTATGCTAGATAGAGACAACGCATTATATAGATGTGTTGCTCTAAGGTTTAAATTAGACGGGTCTAAAACGAGTGGCGAGCCGCAACGGCTCACGGGGCACCGACGACGATGCCGCTGAACAGGAGTGCGCGGCGCTCGGACCCACCGGCGTGCAAATCTCTTTGGGCCGGCGCGCCCAACGGCCCGACATGGGAATCGAACTCTACGCGCTCGACGGCTGTCCGTACTGCGAGAAGGTCCACGACGCGCTCTCCGAGGCGGGGGTCGACTACGAGACGCAGTGGGTCGACGCGCTGCACTCGGACCGAAACGAGGTCAAGCGCGTGAGCGGCCAGCGCGGCGTTCCGGTCCTCGTAGACGGCGACCGCGGCGTGACGATGTCCGAGAGCGAGAACATCCTCCGGTACGTCGACCAGACGCTGGCATGAAGATATACACCGGTCGCGGCGACGAGGGGATGACCGACCTGCGGGACATGACCCGCGTGTCGAAGACGAGCCACCGCATCGAGGCGTACGGAACGGTCGACGAGGTGAACGCGCTGGTCGGGACCGTGCGCCCGACCGGCCACGGCGACGTGGACGAGGTTCTCGAAACGGTCCAGAACCACCTCCACATCGTGCAGGCCGACCTCGCCAACCCCGACCCCGACGAGGGCGACCCGCAGATAGCCGCCGACCACGTGGACGAACTCGAAGCGTGGATAGACGAGGCCGACGAGGAACTCGACCCGCTCACGTCGTTTATCCTCCCCGGCGGGAGCGAGACGGGGGCCAAACTCCACCACGCCCGCGCGGTGTCCCGGCGGGCCGAGCGCCGCGTCGTCTCGCTCGCGCCGGAAGAACCCGTCAACGAGGAGGTCGTCGCGTACCTCAACCGCCTCTCCGACGCGCTGTTCGTCTTCGCGCGACTGGTCAACAAGCGCGACGGCGTGCCCGAGGAGTCGCCGACGTACTGAGTCGAGCCCCCGCTTCACCCGCCGGCGTCGGCGGGCCGGCGCGGTCGCTCACGAGGATAATGGGACCAGGACGGACGAATCGTGCCCACGGTATCGCCGTCCCGGAAGGGGCCAGACGCTGGGACCGACCACGAAGCGTGGCCTGCGTTCCCAGTTTTAGGTATGCCTAAGAATCACTAAAGTGTATCGCTCTTTCTCAGACATATGAGATTCGGTACCGCGTGACATAACCGTTTTCTCGTCCGCGGGACTATCCGGAGGTATGAACCGACATTTCACCGACGCGCGGTACTACTTCCGGCGGGGGTTCGAGCACCTGTACGCCGGGGTCGACGAGGAGACGGCACCGCTCCGTCGCCGCCTCATGGCGGCGCTCGGGCGCGAGGTCGAAGACGAGTCGGAGCCCGCGCCGCGGACGCGGAGTCGCCGAGCCGCCGGGCGGGTTCGCCGTCGCGTGCGGCGACCCGAGTAGGTGCGTTTGTGCCCCGAATCGGGGCACAACGTAAGTCTTAATTGGCGGCGCGGGAAATCGAAGTCGTAGCCGGGTTGGTGGTCTAGCCAGGTTATGACGGCTCCTTCACACGGAGCAGGCCGGCGGTTCGAATCCGCCCCAACCCACTTTCTGAGTTCTCGAAACGATAAGTGACAGGCGTCTACGGAGCCGAGGCTGGTCGCCGTCAGTTAATCAAAAAACAAAAACGTCGCAAGCCGAGCGCCTACGCGATATCGTCCAGCGAGACGGCGCTCCCTCGGTCGACCGTAATCCACGAGGTGGTCAGTTCCTCCGATTTCGGGGAGAACACGGTCAGTTCGCTCGGGTTCTCGGGGTCGTCGTAGATGCATTCGAGGTCGAACACCGGCGCGTCCGCCAACTCGTCGGAACTGTGGGGTGCGGCCGTACTCATCAGATAGAGACGTCCGCCTTGCAACTCGCACACAGCGCGTCGCCGACCGCCTCCTTCGGGACGGAGGTCCCGCATCGAGGGCACCGGGAACGGGTGCGCGAGTACTCCGTGTACGGTGCGATCCGCGAATTCTCGTTGGATTCGCTCATACACGTCCAAATACGACACGAGTACAAGAAGTTTTGGATATTGTGGTCGTAATTGTTCAGATTCGAACCCGAATGTAACGATACTCTCGATTGTAGTTTGTACTCATCCACATCAAAGGAGAATCGGTACGCGGGTGGGAAGTCGGCCGAGCCGTCCGGAGAGGCCCCGCGAGACAGCCACCAGTTCGATACCGTTCCGGTTTCGAAACGCTCAGTCGCATCCGTCACTCAATCTGTCAAGAATGTCGAATAAACGAGAGGCTACCCTGTTAGCTTCGGTGACGTAATCGCTTTTCTGACAGTTAACGCGTAGCGTCTCGAATGAAACATCGTGTTTCGCGAACTGTTGCGGAAAAACTGGTCAATAAGCCCCCAGTATCGGAATCAGAGACAGACTAACCGCCTACACCATCAGGTAAGTTGACAGCCGGAACGCGAAACTATTGAAACTATCTCGTCACCTTTTGCCGGCGGCGTCGGTAGACTGTCACCGCAGACACATGAGCACACGAACACGTATCGCCGGCGTCCTCGTCGTCGTCGCCCTCGTCGCGGCGGCGGCGGGGACCGGTCTGGCGGCGTCCGACGGCGTGCAGTCGGTCGCCCAGCCGGACGCGCCGGCGGTCGACACACGGCAGGCACAGGTACAAGAACAGACGCAGACACAGATGCAGACGGAGTACTGCACGTATCCGAGCAACGGGACCTACGAGTCGTTCGAGGTGAGCAACCTCTCCGCGCCGTCCGGCGTCGAAGCCGGCGAGCCGGTGACGGTGTCGGCGAACATCACCAACCCGAACGACGTGCCGATGATCCAGTGCGTCGAGTTCCGACTCGAAGGCGACGTGGTCGAGCGGACCGGCTGGGCGCTGAACCCCAACGAGACCGAGACCATCGAGTTCGACGTCAACACGACGGGTCTCGAAGACGGGACGTACATCCACGGCGTCGAGACGCGGGACTTCGGCGAGCTGACGACGCTCACCGTGGGCGAACAGCCCGAACCCGAGGAGCCGACCGCGACGCTCCAGTTCGACGACCAGGAGTCCGACGGGAGTAACGTGACCGTCGCGAGCGCGAACCTCTCTGACGGGGGGTACATCGCCATCCTCGACGAGAACGGCTCCGTCGTCGGCGCGACCGACTACCTCGAACCCGGGGAGCAGGAGAACGTCACCGTGCCGCTTCTCGAACCGCTGAACGAGAGCGCCACCCTGACCGCGCAGGCGCACCTCGACACCAACGACAACCAGACGCTCGACTTCCTCACCTCCAACGGGACTGAGGACGGTCCGTACACGATGAACGGGACGCCCGTCACCGACGACGCCGAGGTGACGATTAGCGAGGAGCCGACAGAGGAGCCGACCGCGTCGCTCCAGTTCGACGACCAGGAGTCCGACGGGAGTAACGTGACCGTCGCGAGCGCGAACCTCTCCGAGGGCGGCTACATCGCCATCCTCGACGAGAACGGTTCCGTCGTCGGCGCGACCGACTACCTCGAACCCGGGGAGCAGGAGAACGTCACCGTGCCGCTTCTCGAACCGCTGAACGAGAGCGCCAACCTCACGGCGCAGGCGCACCTCGACACCAACGACAACCAGACGCTCGACTTCCTCACGTCCAACGGAACCGAGGACGGCCCGTACACGATGAACGGGACGCCCGTCACCGACGACGCGGTCGTGACTGTCGGTGAGGAGCCGACCACGGAGACGCCGACTGAGGAACCGACCACCGACGAACCGACGACTGAGGAACCAACCACTACCGACGAACCAACCACTGAGGAACCAACCACTACCGACGAACCAACCACTGAGGAACCAACCACCGACGAACCGACCACCGACGAACCGACCACTGACGAACCAACCACTACCGACGAACCGATGAGCGAGACGCCGCCGCCGACCGAGACGCCCATCGACAACGAAACGGAGAACTGAACCGCCGACAACCGTCCGACTCGGACCCACCACCGGGTCGGCCCGGAGCTATTTTTTGACGGCGAGCGCCGGCGCGACCGGCCAACCGAAGTCAGCGACCGAGCGCCGCGAGCAGGCCGTCGGGAACGGTGAGGAAGCCGAACCAGACCAAAAGCACCACGAGTGCGGTGTAGCCGACCGAGATGGCGAAGTCCTTGGCGAACCGTCGCGCGGTGTACGGACGAGGTTCGGCCGACACAGCGTCGACCGCGCCCTTGTGGAGCAGGACGAACCCGGCCACGTTCGTCAGCCAGTAGCCCGCGACGACGCCCGGGAGAAACCAGCTTCTGGAGATGAGGCTCACCGCGACCCCGAACGCGTAGGCCAGCGGGAGGTTGACCACGAGGTCGTTCCACCACGAGAGCGGGGACAGAACGAACCCGATAGCGGCCAGGATACCGCCTTTCACGCGCCGCCGTTCCATCCGACTAGATGGACGGCAAGTAACATCAGCATTGTGAACAGATAGCATATATCGTGCGGGGTAGCACGCCGGAGCGCGTCAGTCCGCCGTCCCGCTTTCGTCGCCGACGAGCGCGTCGACGAGCGCCGTGAGGTCCGGGACGGTGAGGTCGGGTTCCGGGCCGAACGGTTCCCACGGGGAGTCCTTGCGGTCGACCCAGACGCCCTGCATTCCGGCGTGTTGCGCCCCCATCACGTCGAACCAGCCGGCGGTCGCGTGGGCGATTTCGTCGATGGGCGTCCCGGTTCGGGCGGCCGCGTGGCGGTAGATTTCCGCGTCGGGTTTGAACACCCCGACCTCGTCGGCGCTGACGACGCCGTCGAGGAGGTCGCGGATGTCCGCGTGGTCGACCATCGAGTCGAGCATCTCGGGGTTCCCGTTGGAGACGACGTAGCAGTCGTAGCCGGCGTCGCCGAGGCGGCCGACCGCGTCGCGCACGTCGTCGAACACGTCGAGTTCGTGGTACACCGAGAGAATCTCGTCGCGCTCGCTCGCCGAGACCGACACGCCGTGGGCGTCCAGCGCGTACTGGAGCGCCGCGCGGTTGACCTCGTAGAAGGGTTCGTACTCGTCGACGTGGTTGCCGACGAACGTGTATTCGAGCGACCGCGACCGCCACAGCTTCGAGACGGGTTCGGGGTCGTCGACGCGCGCGGCGAGCGCCTTCTCGGCGGCGTCGACGTCGACGAGGGTGCTGTACGAGTCGAACGTGACCGTCGAGACGCGGTCGGAGTCGAACGACATGCGCGGCTCTACGGCGGCGCGAGTGTTAACGATACGGCGGTCGCGCGGACGCGACGGGGAAAAAGACCGAAGAATGGAATGGGTCGGCGCTCCTGACGAGCGCGGCGGGAGGGAGTCGGCCCGCTCAGTCGTCCCCCTCCTCGTCTTCCCAGAGGGTCACGAGGATGACCACGTCCTGCATGTCGAAGGCGTTGCTCCGCGGGTCGGTCGTCCCGAGTTCGAACAGGAAGATGGCCTGGTTGTCGGCGAGGGACATAGTTCGTCCGTCGGCGCTGATGTACGGCGCGACGAACTCGGCGACGTCGTCCTGTCCGTTGTAGCCTCGTATCTCCGGGACTGGGTCGCCGTCGCGGAGGACCGCGACCTGCCGGTGGTCGACCGTCGAGTCGGCCCTGACGTAGCCCCGGGCGGTGGCGACGATTGAGAGTCCGTCGCCGTCGTCGCCAGACAGGGTGAACGAGTGGGACCGGCGGTCGTTCACGTTGTTCCAGTCGCGCGGGTGGTGCGACTCGCGGTCGGCGACGAAGGTGACGGAGACCGGCACGTCGCCCCAACCGTCCCGGATGGCGCTGCCGAGCAGTTCGAACTCGCCCGTGAAGGCGTTCGACGGGACGACCTCGCCGTCGTCGATGCTGAAGTCGTCTTCGGGCTCCGGCGTCGACGGCGTGGTGTTTCTGACCTCGTAGGTCTCGCCCATCCCGCGGACTTCCAGCGGGATGGAGACCGTCGCGCCGGGGCCGGACGCCCCGTCGAGGGCGACGGTGACGGTGTCGTGTTCGATTTCGGTCACGCCGGCGGGCGCGGTGTAGGTAAAACTCGCGCGGCCCGACTCGTCGGTGACGGCGGTCGCCCCGTCGATGGGGGCGACGGTGCCGCCGAGCGGCGTCGGCGAGGTGGCGGTCAGCGTCGCGCCCGCGGCTGGCGCGCCGTAGCGGTCGAACGCGCGGACAGTGAGCGTCTCGCGGCCGCCCGAGGGGACCGCGGCGTCCTCGCCTTCGACCGCTACGGCGTAGGCGGCGGGGTCGGGTTCGACGGCCTCGCCGACGCCGAGGCGGGCGACGCGGAAGTCGTAGCGGACGCCCGCGTCGAGTTCGATAGTGACGACCGCGTGGTCGCCGCTGGCGACGTGTGAGACGACCCGCGCGTGGGGTTCCTCGGCCATGAGGTCGACCCACGCGTCCTCCGAGAGGTAGGTCGGAACCGAGATTCGAACCGGGTCGGTGGCGCTGTACACCGGCAGCGACTCGCTGCGGACGGAGACGGGCGCGAGCGCCACGGTGTCGCCGGCGGTCGTGTGGCCGTCGAGGTCGCCCTCGAAGAACACGAGCGTAACGGTCGTGCCGCGGACGAGCGACTGGCGGTGGACGACGGGGTTGCCGTCGGTTTCGAGGTACGAGACGCCGCTTTCGAGCACCATCCGGGCCTCGTCGCGCTCGGCGTAGTCGGCCTCGTAGACGATGGCACCGGTCTCGTAGGTGCGGGTCGAGCCGTCCCAGAACACCGCCTCGGGACCGACCGCGGAGACGCCCGTGACGGTCACGGCGTCCGCGCCGTCGACCCGGAACGTCCCGACGCTGTCGGGCGGCGACACCACGAGGTAGCGCTCGGGGTACGACACGTCGGAGTCGACCGCGACGCGGCCGCCGGACTCGACGCCGGAGGCCCGGAAGAACTGCGAGTCGAGCGACGCGAGGTCGGTCGAGACGCTGGCGCTGTGGTCGGCCTCGTCGCCGGCGGTCCAGACGGGCGTGCCCGCGAGTTGGACCACCGCGATGACCGACACGACCAGCCCGAACGCGAAGACCAGCCCGAGGATTTCCGAGACGCCGCGGGAGTCGAGGGAGAGACGGGACACGGCTCAGACCTCCTTCTCGGGGGCGTTCAGTTCGGGCGTGTCCTCGTCTTCGATAGAGGAGTCGGGCAGGTAGATGCGGACCGCCGCGGTGATGACCACGTCGTCCTCGGCGGAGATGGCGGCCTCGCGGCCGCTGACCATCCCGCCGTCGGAGGTTATCTCCACGTCCGTCTTGGTCGAGGCGATGTTCGCGCCGACGACGAAGACGTTGCCCTCGGCGTCGACGACGATGTCGCCGTCGCCGAGCATGACCACGCCGTTGAGGTTGACCCCGCCGCGCGCGGAGGCGACTTCGAGCGCGCCGTTGTCCTTGACCCCCGAGAGGCCGGCTCCGGCGAGGTCGACGCCGTCCGTGCCGTCGATGCGGATGTCGCCTTTCCCGCTGATGTCGGCGCTCCGGGCGCTGACGAAGCCGTTCGTCGAGACGATACGGAGGCTGTTGCTGTCCTGTGCGACCGTCACCCCGGCGTTGTCGAGGTCGACGTCGCCGCCGGCCTCGATGGAGAGGCCGGCTTTGCTTCCCTGCGTGACCGACGCGCCCGAGAGGTCGATTTCGTCGCCCGCGGTCACGGTGATGTCCTGCCCCGAGACCGAGGTGACGCTCACGCCGACCGCGGCCAGCGAGCCGCTTCCGGCGTCGACGTCGACTTGGCTGTGCGAGCCGGTCGCGACGACGTCGACGTGGAGCGAGACCCCGTCGCCCGCGAGGGTGATGTCGCGGTCGGAGACGATGGTCCCGGTGCTCGGCGGGACGACGAGCCGGTCGGTACCGGCGTCGTATTTCACGTCGCCGCCCGTGCCGGTGTCGTTGACGCGGTAGTCCGCGCCGTCGAACTCGCCGTTGCCGTCGACGTCCGCGTAGACGAAGCCGGGGTCGTCGACGGCGGCCACGAGCCCGCGGAGCGGGTCGGTGACGCCGCCTTCGCGGAGCTGTACGTCGAAGGTCACGCGGTCGACGGTCGCGCCCGCGGCGTCCTCGGCGACCACGTCGAACTCGTCGTTGACGACGCCGTCGACGCTTCCGGGCGCGGTGTAGACGAACGTCGCGCGGCCGTCCGAATCGGTGACGGTCGAGACGGTACCGGTGTCGCGCGCGACGACCCGCCCGCTTTCGGCGGTCAGGCCGGGGCTGGCCTTGACGACCGCGTTGGGGACGGGGTTGTTCTGCGCGTCGCGGACCTCGACGACGGCGCGGTGGCTCGCACCGGGCGGGACGACGGCGTTGTCGCCCTCGACATCGACGATGTAGGCGGGCGCTTGGAGCGCGCCGGGGGTGTCGATGCCGACCCGCGAGAGCCGCAGGTCGTAGGTCTTGCCGGGCGCGAGTTCGACCGTCAGGGTGTTGTAGTCGGCTCCGGTCGCGTAGGCGATAGAGCGGACGTTCGGCTCGTCGGCAAGCAGGTCGCGCCACGTGTCCTCGGAGAGCCGAGTGGGGACCGAGATGGTGATGGGCGCGCCCGCGTCGGTGACCGTGATGTAGTCGGTGCCGGCGCTCAGGGGGACGACGCCGAAGGTGGTCGCCTCGCTCGTCGCGGTGTCGATGTCGCCTTCGAGGAAGACGAGCGAGACCTTGGTGCCGTCGACGAGCGACTGGGTCGCGCCGACCTCGCCGCCGCCGTAGGCGGTGTACTGTGCGGTCCCCTCGTGGACGAGCGAGGGCTCGCTCTGGAGGTAGCGGTAGTCGGGGCGGTAGACGAACTGCTGGGTGTCGAACGCGTGTTCGGAGCCGTCCCAGTAGGTGCCGGTCTCGCCGGTCGCGACCGCGCCGGAGATGCGGGCCGTCGCGGGGTCGGTCGTCCGGAGGCTTCCGGAGCCTGCGGCGGGCGAGACGAACAGCGCGCGGGTCGGGTAGTCGACGCCGGCGTCGAGGGTCGCGCGGGTCTGCCGGCCGTCGACGGCCTTCGCGACGCTCTCGTCGAACGCGGCGAAGTCGGTCTCGGCGGCCGTGAGGTGTTCGAACTCGGTCTGTTGGTTCCACGCGGGGACCGCCGAGACCTGCACCATCGCGACGAGCGAGACGACGAGCGCGAACGCGAGCATCGTGCCGAGGATGGCCGAGGCCCCGCGGCGGTCACCGCGGAGGTGCGAGCCGCGGCGGGCCGCGCCCGCGACGAGCCCGCGCAGTACGTGCCTGAGGGGCGAGTGTGTGTATTGGGTGTTGTTGGGAGTGTTGTGAGTCATGGCCTTACACCAGTGCGAAGGCGACGAGCGCCAGCGCGGACAGTCCGAGGGCGTACTTCAGCCCGCTGAGGGCGCTGTTGTCGGCGAGTTTGCCGGCGAGGAGCCCGCTTCCGACCGCCTGAATCAGCGCGGAGTGGAAGAACACCACGTGGAAGTTCGCCAGCGGGACGGAGCCGATACCGATGGGGAGCGCCTGCCCGTTCGACGCCGTCGTGGGCGCGGTCATCTCGGCGAGCGGGGCGAGGTAGCTCGCGCCGAGCATCAGGATGACGAACAGGTAGACGAAGTACCCGATGACGACGATGGCGATGTACGAGCCCATCGCGCGACGGCGGGACTTCTCCAGTTTGTAGCGGTTGCGGGTGTCTTCGGCGGCGACGCTGAGGACGCGCGAGAGGTCGCCGCTGGTGCGGCCGCCGCTGGCGATGAGCCGGATGACCCGCGAGAGTTGCGGGACGTTGAGCCGGGTGGCGAACGCCATGAGCGCCGCGTGGGCGTCGTGGTTCCAGCGGATGTCGTTGCGGAGCGCGCGGAGTTCGTCCGCGAGCGCGCCGTTCGACCAGCGGGAGACGAGCGCGAGCGACTCGACCAGCGAGATGCCCATCTGGTTGGCGCTCGACAGCAGGTTCAGCGTGTCGGGGAAGCGCCGTTCGAGGGTGCGCTCGCGGCGGGTCCGAAGCTCGTGGAACACCGTCAGCGGGACCGCCACGATGGCGAACGGGAGGACCACGAACCAGACCGTCGTGTTGTACGGGTCGGCGAGCATGGCGTCGAGGCTCGGCGTCGCGAGGCCGAGCGCGTAGACGGCGACGACCGACAGGAGCGCGACGGGCACCGTGAAGGCCGCCGAGAGGTACGGCTGGCGGCGCATGATGTCGAGCGGGTCGCCGATGAGCGTCCGAAGCTCGTACACCGCGTTTTCGAGGCGGTAGTCGTCGAGTCGCTCGTCGACGAAGCCGCCGTCGGAGGCGATTCCGTCGCTTCCCCAGCGGGCCTCGCGGGCGCGCTGGACCTCGCGGCGCATCGCGCCGAGGAAGTCGACCGCGACCGTCCGAATCTCTTCGAGGACGGTCACGTCGTGTTTCGTCCGGACCGTGTCCTGGGTGTACGGCGAGGAGAGCACGTCCACGAGGAGTAAGAACAGCCCCATCCCGAGCGGGAAGATGAGGTAGTTCAGCGCGTACAGCTGGACGAGCGTGTCGCCGCCGAGGAAGCTGATGACCATCAGGGTGACGATGAGCAAGAGCGGCGCGGCGACGAACGCGGCGACGAACACCTCCGAGAGCATCGACAGCGTCTCGATGAAGTCCTCCTGTTCGTCGCGGGCCTCTTCGAGGTAGGTCGCGGACTCGCGGTCGAGGAAGGCGGTCACGTCGCCGCCGGAGTCGAGGACCGACAGCAAGTCGTCGAGGAACTGCTCGAAGTTGATCGAGGGCGTCAGGTTCCGGGAGTTGCGGAGCGCCGTGAACAGGTCGTTACCGAACAGGTCCATGTCGCGGGCGATCATCTCGAACTCGCGGGACACCTCGCCGTAGTCGGGCGCGTCGGCGACCGAGCGGATGACTTCGAGGAAGCTCATCCCGCCGTGGCTGAGCGCGTACATGTAGACGATGGCGTGCGGGAGCAGGATGTCGATGCTCCGGCCGCGCATCTCGGCGCGGCTCTTGGGGAGGTAGTACCGGGCGTAGTAGGTCCCGGCGGCCGCTAACCCGCCGACGAGGCCGACGAGGGCCACGCCGAGGATGGGAACCTTGTAGGGGGTGAGCGGGGCGACGTACCGCGCCGCGATGCCGAGGATCACGGGGCTCGACGCGTTCGCCAGCACGCCCGTGCGGGCGAGGACGAACGTGAGCGCGAGCCCGACGAGCGAGCCGAACGCCGCGGTGACGACCGCCAGCTTCACCGACTGGGTGAGATACAGGTCGTAGGTCGTTCCCACGCGGGTCTGGTTCAGCCAGCGCTGGAGGTCGCGGTGGCCCGCCGGGTGGCGCTTGAAGTACGTGCGGACGTAGCCGTAGCGCTGGCGGAGTCGCTCGACCTCCTCGGGCGACTCGTCGAAGTGTTCGCGCGGGAAGTACTGCTCGACCTCGTAGTCGGGCAGGGGAACCGACGCCGACGAGTCAGCGGGCATCGTCGGCCTCCCGTTCGTCGTCGTCGGTCGCGGGTTCGTCGGCTTCGCTGTCGTCCGAACCATCCGAGGCGTCTGCGGCGTCCGAGGCGTCCGAAGCGTCCGAGGCGTCATCGGCCGGCGCGGGGCCGGCCTCCGCGATATCGTCGAACTCGGCGGCGTCTGCGACGACAGCGGAATCGGTTTCCGCGTCGTCTACACCGGCATCGGCGTCGTCGCCGACTTCCCAGTCGGTCCCGACACTGTCGGGCTCGCCGGGTTCGTCGGGGTCGTCGGCGTCGCGTTCGGCGGCGGGTGCGGGTTCAGGGGCGGCCTCCGCCTCGGCGGCGTCGGGCGTCTCGTCGCCGTCTTCCGCGTCGTCTAACTCGATGTCGAACAGGTCCGCGAGGAGCCGTTCGGTCTCGGGCGAGACCTCGATTTCGTCGTCGTCGAGGTCGTCGGCCGCGGCGTCGTGCTCGTCACGTTCGCCGTCCGCGCCGTCCTCGTCGACGGAGACCAGCGAGGTCTCGGCGTAGACGTGCGCGAGGAGCCCCTCGCGGTCGCGCTCGAAGCGGCGAATCATCGCCGAGACGGTCAGGTAGTCGTCGACGCCCGAGGCGGCGATGTACCGGAGCACGTCGGCGCGAACGTCGAGTTCGTACTTGAGGTCGGCCTTCGTCCAGCCGCGCTCGGCGGCGATTTCGTCGAGGACGACCGAGTCGCCGACGCGCTCGTGGGCGTCGTTCTCGGGGTTGCGCTTGAACACGTCGCGGAGTTCGACCTCGCCGTCGTCGTCGACGCCGGCGATTTCGGTGACGGCGATGTTCCGGCGGGTCCGGTCGCCGTCGAGGTGAATCTGCTTTTGGACCGAGATGATGTCGAGGTCCGAGAGCATCTGGGCGGGCACGCCGAGGGGCTCGTTGCGCATGCGGTGGACCACGCCCTCCGAGGAGTCGGCGTGGAACGTCGTGTACGCGGTGTGACCCGTGGCGATGGAGTGGAAGAACGTCAGGGCGACGCGCTCTTCCGTGCGAATCTCGCCGACCAGCAGGTACTCGGGGCGCTGGCGGAGCGCGGCCTGCAGGAGCGCGTACATCGACACCTCGCCGCGGCCGTCGGCCGTGAACGTGTCGCGGGTGACCGACTGAATCCAGTTGTCGTGCGGGAGGGTGATTTCGCGGGTGTCCTCGATGGAGACGACCTTCGCGTGGCCGGGGACGAAGAACGACACCGCGTTCATCGAGGTGGTCTTCCCGGAGCCCGTGCCGCCCGCGAAGATGAGCGAGCGGTTGTTCTCGATGGCGAGCCAGAAGTACGCCATCTGCTCGACGCTGAAGGTGTTCCAGCGCACGAGGTCGACCGGCGACAACGGCACGTCCGAGAACTTCCGGATGGTGAAGTTCGACCCGCGGGTGGCGATGTCGGAGCCGAGGGTCAACTGGACGCGGGAGCCGTCCGGGAGGCTCGCGTCGACGAGCGGGTCGGAGACGGTCACCTGCTTGCCCGCGCGCTGCGCGAGGCGGATGGTGAACGACGAGAGGTCGCCGTCGTCGAAGACGACGTTCGTCGGCACGTCCCGGTAGACGCTGTGGAAGACGTAGACGGGCACGTCGTCGCCGTCACAGGAGATGTCCTCGATGCCGGGGTCGCGCATCACGGGGTCGATGCGGCCGAAGTGGATGAAGTCGCGGAGCAGGAAGTAAAACAGCTTCCAGAGCGACCCGTCTTCGACCGTCGCGGCGTGTTCGGTGATTATCCCGCGGGCCTCGTCGTCGAAGACGTCCTCGCGGTCGCCGTCGGCGTCGAGGTCGCGGTACAAGAGGCTGTTGCGCAGAATCTTCGTCAGGTCCTCGCGCACGAAGTCCTCGAAGTCGTCGAGGCGCGGCTCGCTCACGTGGTACCGGTGTTCGCGCCGCTCGTGGTCGTACAGGATGGAGACGAACGCGAAGGGTTTGTTCACCCAGTAGTGTTCGACGGCCTCGACGCCTTCGAGGAACGCGAAGTCGAAGAACCTGTCTTCGATGAACGCCTCGGAGGGCGCGGGCGCGAACGCCGTCTCGTCGTCGATTTCGGCGAAGAACGCCTTCACCTCGCGGAGGACGGCCTCCCGGAGCGTTTCCGGGCGGTCCTCGTCTTCCGCCTCGCCTTCGACGGGGTCGGCGGGGCCGTACTCGATGCGGTCCGACGCGGGGACCGGGAGTTCACTCGCGCGGGCGGCCATCGCCTCCGGACCGGTCGTGGGGACCAGTTGGGCGGAGCCACCGTCTGCTCGGAACGATTCTTCGCCATCGCGGCGGTCAGTCTGGGAGTTCTTGTCAGGAGACGCCATTCTCTGGAAATACTGAACGGTAGGAACTGCTGTAAGTATGGAGCGACTAGATGACCAGATTCGGCCGGTTAGGCCCGAACTACCGCCGGATTCAGGAATCTAACTGGTTCGATGTCGGCGGGGAAGTTAGACCGACACGCCCCCGGAACGACCCGGCAACGGCTGACAACCAACTGAGAGTACTGTCCCTCGCGGACGGTGTCCCCGGCCGACGCGTCGGCGAGAAACGGCGACATTCAGCGAAATGTGAGTGTTAACAATGGTCATAGGCCGTCTGCCGGCGGAATTCGCCCCTTCAGCCCCTCGTGGCCTTGCGATTTCGGTCCTTCCTAGCGGGTGGAAACGGGACGAACCTTCAAGAGACGAGGCGTTGTATGTAAGGATGTATTATGGATATTGCTGATATCGCCACTCCTGATTTCATCGAGGTCGACGTTGACGAGCGATTAGGCAAAGTCCGCTCCATCTTCGAGCGGGAAAACCCTAAGGGCATCATCGTTCAGGACGACGGCGAGTACGCGGGCGTCATCGGTGAGAAACAGCTCATCAACTCGCACGTCGAAGACAGCACCAAAGCGGCCGCGCTGACGAAGGCCGTCCCCAAGATAGACCGTCACGAGAACGTGCGCGAGGTCGCGCGGATGCTCGTCGAGGGCGACACGAAGGTCGCGCCGGTCTACGAGGGCGAAAAACAGTACGGCATCATCACGCAGGACGCCATCCTCGAAGCCGTCCTCGACAACCTCGACGCGCTGACCGTCGAGCAGATTTACACCGACGACGTGATCACCGTCGGCGAGCGCGACCACCTCGGGCAGGCCATCAACCGCCTCCGCGAACACGGCGTCTCGCGGCTCCCGGTCGTCAACGACGAGGGCCGCCTCGAAGGTATCCTGACCACCTACGACCTCGTCGAGTTCATGGTGCGCGACGAGGGTCGGCAGGGCAAACAGGACCGCCGCGGCGACACCGACCGCATGCTCGACCTCCCGGTCTACGACCTCATGACCAGCCCGGCGCGCACGGCGACGCCCGAAGAGAGCGTCCGCGAGGCGGTCGCGCGCATGCTGGAAAACGACATCGCCGGCCTCGTCGTCACGCCGGCCGACGACGACGGCGAAGTCCTCGGCGTGGTGACCAAAACCGACGTGCTCCGCGCGCTCACCTACACCGAAGAAGAGCAGATGGACGTGCAGGTCACGAACATCGGCCTCCTCGAAACGCTGAGCCGCGCCGACATCAACTCGGCTATCACCGAGGTCGCCGACAAGTACCAGCGGATGAGCGTGCTCCACGCCCACGTCCGCTTCCACGAGCACAAGGAGAAGCTCCGCGGCACGCCGCTCATCCAGTGCCAGATTCGGCTCCGCACGAGCCACGGCCAACTGGCCGGCAGCGGCGAGGGCTACGGCGCGGAACACGCGTTCCACGTCGCGCTCGACAAGCTCGAACGCAACGTGCTCGAAGTCAAGGGCTTCGAGGCCGACGAGCGCTACCGCGGCCAGCTGCTCCGCAAGCTCAACGAGCTGTAACGCCGCCGAGTCGCCGGGGCGCACCGAACGCCCGAGCTGTAACGCAAACCGAACACAGGAGCGGGATTCGGCCGGGTCGTCCGCCCGGCCGCGTCGACCTTTTTCTACACGTCAGCCGCGGAGAGCCCGCGGTCCGTTATCTTGAACGTCGCCGTCTCACCGGCGGGTTTCGCGCGGTGCTTTTCGAGCGTCGCCCGGCGGTTGCCGCCGCGGAACCGGTCGAGGCGGACGACGGTGCCGGTCCAGTGTTCGAGGGTGTGGCCGCCGAGCGCGCGCGTCCGGTCGGTGTCGGGGTCGGCGTACACCTGATTCGTCAGGACGACCGCGAGGTCGTGTTTGCGCGCCAGCGACAGCAGGTGCGTGACCTGCCGTGCCACCCGGCGGAGCGCCTCGCCGCCGTCGCCCTCGGCGGTCCGTTCGAGCCGGTAGAAGCCGGTCGCCGAATCGAGGACGATGAGGTCGGCGCTGGCGGCGAACTCCTCGGCGTCGCGGACGGCCTGTTCTTGGTCCTCGAAGTCGTACGCCTCGCTTATCATCAGCCGCGAGGTCACAGACTCCACGTCCTCGGGGGCGACCGCCTCCGCGAGCTGTTGGAAGCGGTCGACCGACAGGCCCTCGGTGTCGATGTAGACGACGGTGCCGCCCGCGGCGGCGACCCGGACCGCCGCCGAGAGCGCGACGTTCGTCTTGCCGGCCGCGGAGGGACCGTACACCTGCGTGACGGTGCCGCGTTCGAACCCGCCGTCGAGGAGGTCGTCGAGCGCGTCACAGCCGGTGGAGACTGACTCTGTCACGTCTGGTGGTGAGAGCCACCGGCCGAAAAAGACCCCGGTCGCCGCGGACGGTCTCGGGGGAACTCGCAGTCGCGCGACCGACCGCCGCCTCGACGCCGGTCCGCGACCGCCACGGCGACTCGCGCACGACGCTTTATTCGTCGCCGTCGCCAAGGGACCTCCGTGATAGTCGTCGCCACCGCCGATTTCGACCTCTACCACGAGGCCGTGTCCGAACTCCGGAGCCGAGGTGTCACGTTTACGACCGTCGAGCCGGGCGACCCCCTGCCCGAGCGGGCGCGGGTGCTCCTCACCGGCCCCGACGACGACCTCGACGGCACGGGCTCCGACCGAAACGTGACCCGCGTGACCGCGACCGGCGACGACGTGCGCCGCGCCGTCGACGAGGCGCTCGCCAGCCTCCGCGGCGACGGCGGACAGACCGTCGTCGGCGTCGACCCCGGAACCAGACCGGGTATCGCGGTCCTCTCGGGCGAGACGGTCGTCGCCGCGTTCCACGTCCCGCTTTCGGACGCCGTCGACGTCATCCGAGAGGAGACCGACGACGCGGTCGACCCCGTGGTCCGCATCGGCGACGGCGCGCGCTTACAGGGCGCGAAGCTCATCAACGAACTCGACGGCGTCGCGGTCGAGCTCGTCGACGAGACCGGGACGACGCCCTACCTCGGAAGCGGCGCGCGCGGCATGGGCGACGTGCTCGCCGCGGTGAACATCGCCCGCCGGGGCGGCGAGCGCATCGAGTCCCGCGAGATAGAGCCGACCGAGGGCGAACTCACGCGCATCAAGGCGCGCTCCCGGGAGGCGTCGGCCGACAACCGCACCATCGACGACGGCCTCGCGCGCCGCGTCGCCGGCGGGGAACTGAGCATCGACGAGGCGTTGGACGAACACCGCTCCCGCGAGGAGTGAGCGTCCATACCGGCGGCCCTGACGTCGTTAACGGCCGCCTAACGGGGCTCTACGCGGCCGGTTGAGGAACCTCCGTTTCGAGTGGTCGGCCCACGAAGAACGCTATTAACGCGACTCTCGGTTTATGAGACGCACCGCGCCCGATTCATACCTACGTTCTCCCGGCGCGTATTCCGTGTCGCATGAGCACATCACGCACCCCCGAACTCGGGCGACGGACGTATCTGAAGGCACTCGGCGTCGGCGCGCTCTCGGTCGGCGCGTTCGCCGCGCACCGCGGGGCGCTCCAGCGCGAACTCGCGTCGGTTCGGGCGGCCACGTCCAAGTACGCCGACGTTCGGAAGGCAATCGCGGACGGCTACGTCCTCGGCAGTCCGTTCGTGCCGGGCATGGGCTACCACTACGTGAACGAGAACTACGTCATCGAGAACGACGACGACGAGGTCGATATCACCAAGCCCGCCGCGCTCGTCTACGGGAGAAACGAGGGCAACGGCAAGGAAACGCTCGTCCTCGGCGCGGCAGAGTACCTGTTCGACGAGGCGCCGAACTACGGGGGACCGTTCCCGGACCCGTTCCACGGCGACAGCGACGACGGCATGTGGGGCTTCGCGGCGGGACACTGGGGTCTCCACGCGTGGGTCCACGTCAACAACCCCGCGGGGACGTTCGCGCCGTTCAACTCCCGGCCGCAGTTCAACGAGAAGTGACCTGACGGGTCGGCAGCGAACGGTTTTTTCGGCGAAGCGTCTCGGGGAGGGAACTCAGCGAATCACTCACTCACCGCCGCCCGACGCCACCGCGTCGACGGCGCGGCGCATGACCTCTCGGACCGGAAGCCCCGTCTCTTTCGCCACCGCCAGCGCGTCGTCGTACTCAGCGCTTCGGTCGTAGACGACGCCGTCGGCGTCGCTTCCGACCTTCACGCTCACCTCGTAGTCGTCGCCGTCGATGTCGAGCGTCGCGGTCTCGAACTCGCGGCGGGCGGTCCAGCGGTGCCCCGCCCCGTGTTCGCGGATTCCGAGCGTGCCCGTTTCGACCGCGAGGCGGTAGGCGACGCGCTCGGCGTCTTCCGGCTTGACGACGACCTTGACGAGGTGGCCGGGGCGGGACTTCTTCATCGTCGTCGGGACGATGGTCACGTCGCGCGCGCCGGCGTCCGTCAGGGTCTCCTGTAGCCCGCCGAGGACCTCGGGCGTGGCGTCGTCGAGGTTCGTTTCGAGGACGGAGATATCGTCGCGGACGAGCCGCGAACCGCCGTCGCCGACGACGGCGCGGAGGACGTTCGGGTGGTCGGGGAACTCCCGACCGCCGGCCCCGTAGCCGGACGACTCGACCGACATCGACGGGAGCGTCTCGACGCCCTCGGCGAGGTGCGCGAGGATGGCCGCGCCCGTGGGGGTGAGCAGTTCGGATTCGACGGGACCGCCGCGGACCGACCAGTCGGCCGCCGCGGCGATGTTGACCACGGCGGGCGCGGGGACCGGGTAGGTTCCGTGGCTCATCTCGGCCTGGCCGCCGCCGACGGCGACCGGGCCGGTGACGACCCGGTCCACGTCGAGGTCGTCGAGGAGGAGACAGACCCCGACCACGTCGGCGATGGCGTCGTCCGCGCCGACCTCGTGGAAGTGGGTCTCGTCGAGGTCGGTGCCGTGGACCTCGGCCTCGGCCTCGCCGAGCACGCGGAAGATGGCCGTCGCGTCCCCGACCACGCTCGCGGGCAAGCCCATCGATTCGACGAGGTCGACGACCTCGGGGTAGGTCCGGTGCGGGCCGTGGCCCTCGGCGTGAGTGTGGCCGTCGTGGTCGGCGTGAGTATGCGAATGGCCGTGGTGGTGATGGTCGTCGTGAGTATGCGAGTGGTCGTGGTCGTGTGAGTGGCCGTGGTCGTGTGAGTGGCCGTGGTCGTGTGAGTGGCCGTGGTCGGCGTGCGACTGGCCGTGTCCGTCGTCGGTGCCGTGGTCGTGTCCTTCCTCGTCGTGAGCGTGGTCGTGGTGACGGTACTGGTGTTGGTTGCTGTGCTCGTCTTCGTCGTCACCGTCAGCGTCGTCGGAGTCTCCCCCGTCGTCGCCGTCGCCGCTCTCGGGTTCGGGCTGGCGTCGGTGGTCGTCGCCGTGGCCCTCGCCGCGGGGTTCGCCCCCGTCGGCCTCCGCGAGGAGCACGTCCACCTTGGTCGCGAGGATGCCGTTTTTGTCGACCTCGTGGACGCGGTAGGTCACGTCGAGGGCGTCTTCGACGGGCGAGAGGACGGACGGGTCGGCACCGACGGCGACGAGCGCGCCGAGGAGCATGTCGCCGCTGGCACCCATCCGACCGTCGAACGCGAGGAGTCGCATGCGTGAACTGTCGTGTTCGAGCGTAAAAACGCCGGGCATCGACGCGCCGCCCCCTGTCCGGTCGGTAGGGATTAGTAGCGGCCCGCCCTACGATGTGCTAGGCTGTAACCACGAGAGGACGGTGCCTCGGGCCGACCGGGGAAGGACTTATCCGATGGCCTCTCACAGGTATCAGCATCCCCGCGAGGTAATCATGAACGAAGTCCAACTCGAAGTGGCGAAAGCGTACCCGAACGACTCGGGACGCGGCATCGCCCGTCTTGATCCGGACACCTTGCTCCATCTCAAGCTCTCGCCGGGAGACATCATCGAGATAGAGGGAGGGAAGACGACCGCCGCGAAGGTGTGGCGGGCAGACCGGCAGGACTGGAACACGGATACGGTCCGCATCGACGGGTTCACGCGGCAGAACGCCGACGTGGGCATCGGCGAGCGGGTCACCATCCGCAAGGCAGAGGCCACGAAGGCCGACAAACTCGTACTTGCGCCGCCGGAGGAGGCGAGCGTGCAGTTCGGGTCCGACGCGGCCGGCATGGTCAAACGGCAGATTCTCAAGCGGCCCGTGGTCGAACGCGACATCGTCCCGGTGATGTCGAGCACGAATCACCCGTTTATGCGGTCGCCCGGACAGGCGATTCCGCTCATCGCCGTCGAGACGAAGCCCGACGGCGTCGTCCTCGTCACCGAGGACACCGACGTCGAACTCCGCGAGGAGCCCATCTCGGGCTTCGAGAAGGCGGGCGGCGGCATCACCTACGAGGACATCGGCGGCCTGACCAACGAGATTCAGCGCGTCCGCGAGATGGTCGAACTGCCGATGAAACACCCCCAGATATTCAAGAAACTGGGCATCGAGCCCCCGCAGGGGGTGTTGCTCCACGGGCCGCCGGGCACCGGGAAGACGCTTCTCGCCCGCGCGGTCGCCAACGAGACCTCGGCGAGTTTCTTCTCTATCGCAGGGCCGGAAATCATCTCGAAGTACTACGGCGAGTCCGAACAACAGCTCCGCGAGATATTCGAGGACGCCAAAGAGGAGTCGCCGAGCATCATCTTCATCGACGAACTCGACTCCATCGCGCCCAAGCGTGAGGACGTGACCGGCGAGGTCGAACGCCGGGTCGTCGCCCAACTCTTGACGATGATGGACGGGCTCGAAGCCCGCGGACAGGTCATCGTCATCGCGGCGACGAACCGCGTCGACTCGGTGGACCCCGCGCTCCGCCGTCCCGGCCGGTTCGACCGCGAAATCGAAATCGGCGTGCCCGACGAGGAGGGCCGCAAGGAGATTCTCCAGATTCACACCCGCGGGATGCCGCTTTCGGACGACGTGGACCTCGACGACCTCGCCGACGACACCCACGGCTTCGTCGGCGCGGACATCGAGGCGCTGACCAAGGAGGCCGCGATGAAGGCGCTCCGGCGCTACCTCCCCGAAATCGACCTCGACAGGGAGGACATCCCGCCGAGCCTCATCGACCGCATGGTCGTCAAGAACGACGACTTCGGCGGCGCGCTCGGCGAGGTCGAACCCTCGGCGATGCGCGAGGTGCTCGTCGAGATTCCGAAGGTCACGTGGAACGACGTCGGCGGGCTCGAAGGGCCCAAACAGAAGGTCCAAGAGAGCGTCGAGTGGCCGCTGACCACGCCCGAGAAGTTCCAGCGGATGGGTATCGAGGCCCCGAAGGGCGTGCTCCTCTACGGGCCACCCGGCACGGGGAAGACCCTGATAGCGAAGGCCGTCGCCAACGAGACGAACGCGAACTTCATCTCGGTGCGCGGCCCGCAGCTGCTGTCGAAGTGGGTCGGCGAGTCGGAGAAGGCGATTCGGCAGACATTCCGCAAGGCGCGGCAGGTCTCGCCGACTATCATCTTCTTCGACGAGCTGGACGCGCTCGCCCCCGCCCGCGGCAACGACATGGGCAACAACGTCTCCGAGCGCGTCGTCAACCAGCTCCTGACGGAGTTGGACGGCCTCGAAGACGCGGGCAACGTCATGGTCATCGCGGCGACGAACCGCCCGGACATGATCGACCCCGCGCTCATCCGCTCGGGCCGGTTCGACCGCCTCGTGCTCATCGGCCAGCCCGAAGAGGAGGGCCGCGAGCAGATTCTCGACATCCACACGCAGCAGAGCCCGCTCGCCCCCGACGTGAGCCTCCGCGAAATCGCGGAGATAACCGACGGCTACGTCGGCTCCGACCTCGAATCCATCTGCCGCGAGGCGGCCATCGAGGCGCTCCGCGAGGACGCCGACGCCGAGGAAATCGAGATGCGCCACTTCCGCAAGGCGATGGAGTCGGTCCGCCCGACCATCACCGAGGAACTGATGCGCTACTACGAGGACATCCAAGACCAGTTCAAGGGTGGCTCCCGCGAGGGCCTGTCGCCCGACACCCGCGACGGCGGCCGCATCGGCTTCCAGTAAGCCGGTTTGACGGCGGTCGGCGGTCGGTGGTTCTGGTTTTTCTTTTTGGACTCACTCGCGTCAGCCGGAGCTTCGGTTTTCCCACGCGCCAATAGTGGCAACCAGAAAACATATTGTCTGGTACAGCCGGTTCGATAGTGTGTCCGCCCACACCGACCGACGGCTCACCAGCGGGTTCCTCGTCGTCTGCGCTGGTGCCCTCGCGCCCCACACCGCCGAAGCGCTACTGGCGCACCGACTATCGCTTGAGGGGATGCCCGTGGTGTACGGCACGCTCGGCATTTCGCTCGTCGCGGCCGCCGCCGCAGTCTGGTACGCGTCAGCGTACTCGCTGAAGTACGTCCTGCTCTACAGTGCTGTGGCTGTCGGAACTGCGGGGCTGATGTTCGGGTATCTGTTCATGCAGACGTCCGCCTGACCCGTTCGGAAAATGCGGAGAACGCCGGGATTCGGTCCGGGCCACGTTGACCGAACCGCGGCCGACCGAGCCACCCGAGCGCCGACGTGCCTCAGAACAGCAGGGAGTCGTCGTTGTCTATCATGTAGAGCGTCCGCGCCGCGACGTTGACGGCGTGGTCGCCGATGCGTTCGAGGTCGCGCACCGTAAGCAGGAGTCGGCGCACGTCGACGAGGGCGCTTTCGGGGTCGAGGTCGCCGTCGCCCTCGAAGTCGTCGCCGTTCATGAGGTCGCGGACGATGCTCTCCGAGGCGCTGTCACACATCGCGTCGAGGTCGTCGTCGCGCTCCGCCACGGACTGACAGAGGTCCGTGTCTTCGGTCTCGTAGGCGTCCATCGCCTGGTCGACCATGTCGAGGGCGGCGTCGCCGATGCGGCGGATGTCGACTTCCGCGTACACGTCGTTTTCGGCGTCGATGGCGTACTGCGCGAGGTTGGTCGCGAGGTCGCCGATGCGTTCGAGGTCGGTGATGATCTTGAACGACGCCGCGATGAATCGCAGGTCGCCCGCGACGGGCTGTTGGAGCGCGAGCAGGTCGATGCAGTCCTGTTCTAAGTCGAGGTAGATACGGTTGATTTCGTGGTCGCCCTCGATGACCTCCTGGGCCTTCCGCTCGTCTTTGTCTTCGAGCGCGTCGAGGGCGTACCGAACTCGCTCCGAGACGAGTTCGCTGAGATACAACACGTCCTCTTCGAGCTGATTGAGGCGAGATTGGTACGTGTTTCTGGCCATACGTGACGTTCCGATAGGGGACGTGAAATTCCTTGTGATGGTTCCGGTGGTCGAGTCGCCGGTCCGTCTCGAACGACCGTGTCGAATGCGCGACGGCGGGACGCGGGCGTCGCTCCGCGGCGTGAATCGAACGTCTCACAGAAGCGACCCGGGGGTTCGCGAGCGGGAACGGGGTTATCCGAACTTGCCGGTGATGTAGTCTTCGACGCGCTGGCTCTCGGGGTTCTCGAAGATTTTCTGGGTGTCGTCGAACTCGACGAGTTCGCCGCCGGTGAGGAAGACGGCGGTCTTGTCGGAGATACGCGCCGCCTGCTGCATGTTGTGGGTGACGATGACGACGGTGTAGTCCTCGGCGAGTTCCTCGACGAGGTCTTCGATCTGCGAGGTCGCCACCGGGTCGAGCGCCGACGCGGGCTCGTCCATGAGCAGCACTTCGGGGTCGGTCGCGATGGCGCGGGCGATACAGAGGCGCTGTTGTTGGCCGCCGGAGAGGTCGAGCCCGGACTCGTGGAGGCGGTCTTTCACCTCGTCCCAGAGGGCGGCGCGCTTGAGCGACTCCTCGACGACCTCGTCGTAGTCGGCGTCGATGCCCTGAATCTTCAGGCCGTAGACGACGTTCTCGTAGATGCTCTTGGGGAACGGGTTCGGCTTCTGGAACACCATGCCGACGCGGCGGCGGAGCGCGACGGGGTCGACGTCGTCGTCGTAGACGTTCTTACCGCGGAGCGTGAGTCGACCCTCGACGCGGGCGACGTCGATGAGGTCGTTCATGCGGTTGATACAGCGGAGGAACGTGGACTTCCCGCAGCCGGAGGGACCGACCATCGCGGTCACGCTGTTCTCGGGGATGTCCATCGAGATGTCGGTGAGCGCGTGGTCGTCGCCGTACCAGACGTTGATGTCCTCCGAGCTGATGACGGTCTCGGCGTTGTCGGCCACCGAGTTCGCCGACGCAGAGAGCCCGTCGCTCACGTCGGTTTCGACGAGCATCTCGTCGTTCGTCGGGTCCTCTGTTCCGTTCATGGCTTGCTGTTCTCCCTCGGGTGCTTTGTCTCTTTGGCTCATTGGTGACGTTCAGTTTCCACTTTCGAACTTGTTTCGCAGGACGATGGCGACGGAGTTCATGGCGAGGAGGACCGCCAGGAGGACGACGACGCCGGCCGGGACGGCCTTCGTGTAGAAGTCCTCGCTGGCGAACAGGCTGGACCACGCGTACACCTGCAGGGGCATCGCGCTCACCTTCGACGAGAGCTCCGTCGGTAGGGTGAAAAGGACGTTCGGCGCGCCGATCATGATGAGCGGCGCGGTCTCGCCGATGGCCCGGCCGAGCGCGAGGATGGTCCCGGTCAGGATGCCGGGGAACGCCTCCGGGAGGACGACGTTCTTCACGGTCTGCCAGCGCGTCGCGCCCATGCCGTAGGACGCCTGCCGCATGTCGCCGGGCACCGCGCGAATCGCCTCGCGCGAGGAGATGATGACGATGGGCAGGATGAGGAGCGCGAGCGTCGCGCCGCCGATGATGACCGTCCCCGTGGGCTGGCCGAGGTAGGTGACGAACACGCCGAGCCCGAGCAGGCCGTAGACGACCGAGGGGACGCCGGCGAGGTTCGAGATGTTCACGTCGACGAATCGGGTGAAGGCGTTGTCGGGGGCGTACTCTTCGAGGTACACCGCCGCGCCGACGCCGAGCGGGAACGAGAGGGCGGCGACCGTCGCCATCAGCAGGATGGAGCCGCCGATGGCCGGGTAGAGACCGGCGTTCTCCGCGGTCCCGCTGTGGGCGCTCGTGAGGAACTGCCAGTCGACCCACGACTGCGGGCCGGCGAAGCCGAGCGCGTCGACCGCGGCCGCGCCGACGAGCGACCCGCCGATGACGACTCCGGCGAGCACCAGCCCGATTCGCTCCCGTTCGCGGGTGACCGCCGCGCCGCCGGCGTAGGCGACCGTCGGGACGAACGCGACCGACGTGACGACGGCGGCGGCGTTCGCGTTGACGCCGACCGTCGGGCCGACGACGGCCGCGAGGCCGGTCAAAACGAACGCAGACGCGCCCGCGGCGAGGCCGGCCGTGGTGTCCTCGCGGATTCGAGCGACGTACTGGCTGACGACGACCGCGGTCACGCCGCCGAGGACGAGCGTCAGAATCACCCAGTCGGCGGGGACCACGGGGAGTTGGCGGACGATTTCGGGAATGCTGTGGTAGTACCCCGGGACGCCGACGAGCGAGAGGAGGAAGACGGCTCCGGTCACGGCGACGCGGAGCGTGAACGGTATCTGCTGTTCGTACTTCGTCAGGACGACGACGAGCGCCGCCGGAACGATGAGGCCGATGACGTACGAGAGGCCGGTCAGCGGCGGGATGATGTCGACGAAGACGATGGCGACGCCGCCGCTGAACATCAGGGAGACGGCGAGCATCCCGACGACCATGCCGCCGAGTTTGAGCGCCGGGACGTTCCGGCGTGCGAGGTAGCCGCCGACGACCGCCGTGGGGACGACGAGCGTCAGGAAGAACGTGAGGTGCCAACCGAGGTCCGCGGTGAGCGGGCGAATCGCGTCGTTGGCGACGTAGACGAGGAGGACGGCGAGCGTGACGATGCCGAACATCGTCGCGCCCAAAAGCAGGTACCGGAAGACGGTTCCGGCGGTTCGACTGACCTGTCCGAAGTCTTCGACGCGGCCGGGTTCGGTGTCGGTCGCCATCTCAGTAGGCCTCCCGGTAGCGTCGCGAGACGTAGTCGCTGATAACGTTCATGATGAGCGTGATGACGAAGAGCACGAGACCGATGGCGAACAGGCTGCGGTAGGCCAGCCCGCCGCCGGTGATGTCTCCGGTGAGAAGCTGGACCATCGCGGCGGTCATGGGCAGCGCGCCTTCGAGGTACGATGCGGGATTGAGCGGGTTGAGGAACTTCGCCTGCGCGCCCGCGGCGACGGTGACGGCCATCGTCTCGCCGATAGCGCGCGAGAGCGCGAGGATGAAAGAAGAGAAGATGCCTGAGAGCGCGGCGGGGACGACGATGCCGGTCGACACGTCGAACTTCGTCGCGCCCATACCGTAGCCCGCCTGTCGGAGTTCGTCGGGGACGGCGGACATCGCGTCCTCGCTGATTGAGGCGACCATCGGGATGATCATGATGCCGACGACGATGCTCGCAGAGAGCATGTTGAACGTCCCGATGTCGGGGAAGACGACTTCCAGCGCCGGCGTGATGTAGATGAGCGCGAAGAAGCCGTAGACGACCGTCGGGACGCCGGCGAGGATTTCCAGCGCGGGTTTGAGAATCGACCGGGCCTGCGCGCTCGCGTACTCGCTGAGGTAGATGGCGGTGGCGACGCCGAGCGGGAGCGCGATGACGGCCGACCCGATGGTGACCATCAGCGTCGCCGACACGAGCGACAGCACGCCGAACTCTTGGCTGTGTATCTGCCAGGTGGTTCCGGTGAGGAAGTCGACGACGGACGCCGTCTCCCCCGTCACTCCCATCAGCGGGGCTGTCAGCGTGAAGAACTTGGCCGCCTCCGTGATGAGGAGCCCGACGATACTGAGGGTCGTCACGACGGACAGCGCCGCGCACAGGAAGAAGAACGACCGCGTCAGCAGCTCACGCGGCGCGTTCTCCGTGTTCCGCGTGAGGTCGGTTTCGAGGTCATCTGTGCTCATTGGTTGGATTGAATCGTGGTGTATGAAAAAGCGCTTCGTTAGCTGATTCTGTCGAGAAAGCGGCTAGTTGGCTTCCTCGATGGCGGCGTCGAGCGTGTCGAGCATCTCCTGTTGCTCGTCCTCGCCGAGCGGGACGTAGCCGACCTCGTCGGCGACGATTTCGCGGCTAGTGGAGTTCTCCATCCAGTAGCGGGCGAACGCCGCGATGTGGTCCTCCGCGAGCGATTCGCGGGCGGGGTAGGTGAAAAGCGGGCGGGAAAGCGGGTTGTACTCGCCGGACAGCGCCGTGTCGAGCGACGGTTCGACGAACTCGCCGGCGTCGTTCTCGATGGGGACCGCCTGCACGGCGTCGGTGCTCTCGCTGTAGTACGCGAAGCCGAGATAGCCGATCGCGTACTCGGAGCCCTGGACGCCCTGGACGATGGTGCGGTCCTGCTCGGTCGCGGAGTAGTCCTGGCGGTGACCCGGACCCTCCTCGCCGATGACGGCCTCGATGAAGTAGTCGTAGGTGCCGGAGGCGTCGGTGGGACCGTAAATCTCGATTTCCTCGTCGGGCCACTCGGAGTTGACGTCCGCCCACGTCGTCGGGGTCGACTCGGCCGAGAAGATGGTCTGGAGTTGCTCGACGGTGAGGCCCTCGCCGATGAAGTCGTTGTCGTTGTTGACGATGACCGTCAGCGCGTCGGTGGCGACCTTCAGTTCGACGGGCGTCACGTCGTTGCTCGCGCACTGCTCTTCCTCGTCGGGCTGAATCGGGCGCGAAGCGTTGTTGAAGTCGGTCTGCCCCGTACAGAAGTAGTTCGCGAAGCCGCCACCGGAGCCGGTGGACTGGAGGTTGATGTTGACCTCGGAGTGCTCGGTCTGGAAGCGCTCACCCATCGCGGTTGCGAGCGGGAACACCGTCGAGGAGCCGGCGATATCGATGGTTCCGGAGAGTTCGCCGCTCCCGTCGCCCGACGAGTCCGTTCCCTCGGAGTCGCCGCCGGAGCTACCGCCCTCGCCACCGGAGTCGCCGCCGGTGTTGTTCTCCGTACACCCGGCGAGTCCCGCGAGGCCGGCCGCACCCGAGGCAATCAGGAACTTACGCCGCGAAAGAACACTGTCCGAGTTACGCGTCATCGATTTTGACGAGCCGATTTTGTCGTAAATACCCTGCTATGACAACTATATAGTGGTACGTTCCGGTATGTCCACAACGCTTGTTACCGAGTGACAATCGGCGGTCGATTCCGTCGAAAACTCCGGGTTGTCTCATTCGACCTCGGTCCGGGAGCTAGTTCCCCCTGAAACGGCAGAAACTCGGGCACTGAGTCGCTTCGGAGCCGTCGCGTCGCTGCTCCCGAGCGAGCGGAATCCCCCGTCGAATCCGGCACTGACCGGGCCGTGTCTCGTCGGTGCCGTAAATCAGCACTCCAATATATAGAGATAGACAGTTTTATTGTGTATTGAGAACCACCCACGGACATGGTCGAAACCCGAAAGGTGCAGGTGACGGGCGGTTCCACCTACACCGTCTCGATTCCCAAAGACTGGGCGACGGACAACGGCGTCTCGGCGGGGAGCGAAGTCGAGTTCTACCCGGAGGGCGACTCGCTGTTCCTCACGCCCCGTTCGGAGGAAGAGCGCACCGAGGGGACCCTCGACATCACGAGCCTCGAAGGCGACAAGCTCACGCGCGCCGTCATGACGATGTACGTGAGCGGGTTCGACATCATCGCGCTGGAGAGCTCGCGCATCACGACCGACCAGCGCCGGACCATCCGCGAGGCGACCCAGAGCCTCGTCGGTCTCGAAGTGCTCGAAGAGACGCGCGACCGGGTCGTCATCCGCGACCTGCTCGACTCCTCGGAACTCTCCATCCACAACGCGGTCACCCGGATGCGGCTCATCGCCCTCTCGATGCTCGAAGACGCCATCGCGGCCATCGCCGAGAAGGACGACGACATGGCCCGCGACGTCATCCAGCGCGACGACGACGTCGACCGCCTCTGGATGGTCGTCTCCCGCATCTTCCGGGCGACGCTCCGGACCCCGAAGGCCGCCGAGGAGCTGGGTCTCCCCCGCGAAATCTGCTTCGACTACCAGTCCGCGGCCCGGCAGCTGGAGCGCATCGGCGACCACGCGACGAAAATCGCCCACCTCTCGTTGAACTTCGAAGAGCCCGTCAGCGACGAAATCGTCGAGGCGATTCGGGAGCTGTTCGAGGAGACCGAAGGGGTCGTCAACGGCGGGATGGACGCGCTGTTCGCCGAGGAGAGCGACGAGGCGAGCCGCCTCGCCAACGAGTCTCGTCAGGCCGTCCAAGCCATCGACGCGAGCGCCCGCGGCATCGACGAACTCCTCCGGGACCTCGACCCGGCGCGCGCGCAACTGCTCGGCCTCATCGTCGACTCCGTCTCGCGGAGCGCCGACTACGGCGGCAACATCGCCGAGACGGCGCTCCAGAAGGCCGCGCCGACGCCCTGACCGGCCGACCGGCCGCGTCGGGTCGTCGCGCGATTCGATTCAGTACCGTCCAGTCTCGCTTTCTACTTCGAACCCCCTGTCCGTGAGCGACGGCCGCGAGGCTCAGGGGGGCAAACGGTCGAGCCGCGCCGAAACGGCGACGCGGGGGAGAGAAGCTTACTCTTCGTCGACGGCGACGGCGTTGACCTGTCCGTCCTGACCGGGACGGGAGGTGACGCGGGCGCGGCCGGCGCTCGTGTCGATGATGGAGCCCTTCGTGATGATGTTCCGGCGGGCGTAGTTGACGTTCGACGGGTTGTCGACGACGCCTTCGATGTCCGCCTGCGTCACGTCGGCACCGTCTGCGACCTGCGCGACGTTCGTCGAGAGGGCGCGGAGCTTCTCGTTGTTGCCGCGGGAGTCGATGACCTGGAACCGGGGCTCGCCGACCGTCGTGGCGGCGGGTTCGCGGCCCAGCTGGTAGCGCTTCTTGTTTCGGGACGGCTTGCGCCGACCACCGGTCCGCTTTCGCTTGGAGCGTCCTTGGTCCTTCATACGGGGTAAAAACCTCGGTGACTACTTGAATCGCTCGAATCGGTGCTCGGCGGAGACGGGTGCCACCACGTCTCTCGGGGGCGATGGCAACGCAAACCGTTTAGTTCGCCCGCGCCCGCCGTCGAACCGATGAGTCTCGACGTCACCGTCGCCGTCCCCTTCCGGCAACACGGCTCGACCCGCCTCGGCGAGGGCGAGTTCGTCGTCGCCCTGTCGCTCGACCGCGACTGGTTCTCCCCGGACCAGGCCAAGCGCCTCATCGACCTCGCCGCGGGTCGCGGCCTCGTCGAGCGCGACGACGGCGAGGTCGTCGCGACGTTCGACCCCGCCGACGTACAGATTCCCGAGGAGTTCGAACCCGACGCCTCCGTCCTCCGCGAGCAGTCGGCGTTCGAGCAGATTCTCGACGCCTGCGTCGCCGCCGGTATCGAAAAACAGGCCGCCGTCGCCGGCATCAACGAGCGGCAGTCGCGGCTCGGCGTCACCGCCGAGGCCGCCGCGGTCCTCTTCGCCCGCGCGAACGACGTGAACGTCGACGACGCGGCCGAGAAAGCAAAGCGGTCGCTGGCCGAGTAGCGCCCGCCCGTCTTTTCGCTTCGCCCCTCCGCCCGCCAGCAAAGCGACACCCCGAAACCGTCCGGGCGCGAACGCCCGGCATGGTCGTCGATTCGCTCTCCGACGGGACACGCATCGCCCAACTGCTCGCCTCGGAGGTCACGGGCCACGAGGACGCCTTCTCGGTTCTCTCGGTCGTCGACGCCGACGCCGACGTGGAACCGACCGACGACGGCGCGCTCGCCTACGCGGTCGCCGCCGACGGCGAGCGCGTCGCCGAAGTGTACGTCCAGCCGGACCGCGCTCGCGTCGAGTTCATCGCCCATCCCGACGTGACCGCCGAGGCCGCCTCCGAGGCGGGGCTTCGCGTTCGCCCGAAGGCGGTCCGCCCGCCGCGGACGCTCGTGTTCGTCGAGGACGGCGCGCAGGTGAAGTGGACGCTCCCGGCGTTCCGCGCGCTGGTCGCGGCGCTCGACGCCGGGGACCGCGAGGAATAACTGGCCGGCCGTCGCGCGACCGACTCAGAGGTCCGCGAGGAGTTCCGGCAGCGCAGTCGGCAGGTCGTCGTGGTGGATGTGCGCGATAGCCCGCGGGTCGGGGTCGTCGCAGCCGTCTCCGAGCACCTGCACCGGACGCAGCCCGGCGTCGTGCGCGCCGGCGATGTCGTGGTGGACGCTGTCGCCGACGTAGACGGTCTCTTCGGGCGCGGTTCCGAGGTCGTCGAGCAGGGCGTCGAACGCCCGCCCGTCCGGCTTTCCGGCGGGGAGCGCGCCCGTCACGAGGGCCGTATCGAAGTGGTCGCGCCACCCGAGTTTGTCGATTTTCGCCTCCTGAGCCACGACCGGGCCGTTTGTGAGGAGGCCGACGCGGTAGGTCGTCCGGAGGCCGGCGAGCATCGCCTCGACGCCCTCGACGGGGACGACCGCGTCGGTGATTCGCTCTCGGTACGCCGTGGTGACGCGCTCCGGGTCGACGGGAGAGCCGTGCTCGTCGAGGAGCGTCTCGAAGATGGGTTCGCGCGTCTCGCGCGTGAGGTTCTCTTGGTGTGCCCGGAGGTACGCCTCTCGGGTCAGCGGGGGCGCGCCCGACGCCGCCGCCGCCTCCGAGAGAATCGTCTCGCGGTCCCGCGTCGGAACCGCGAGTGTGTAGTCGAGGTCGAACCCGACCGCGCTGACAGACATTCTCGGCGAAGCGTTGGAAACGAACGGATATGAGCGTGCCGGGACCTGTCGAGGGAATAACCCGTCTCGCGCCGGTACGAGGGCGACCCTCCCCCACGGACGGTCGCCCACCGGCGACGGCAACCACTATACCCGTCGGCGACGACGCCGAGATATGACCCTCGACCCCGTCCACGTGGACGACATCGCGTCCATGGCGAGTTCCATCGCGGACTCGGTCGACGACGCCGACTACGACGACCTCGCGCGGACGGTCTGGGAGTCGTTTCTCGACCCCCTCGAATCGCCCGATGGAGGGCTCCCAATCGTCGAACCGCTCGGCGAAAAACGGCTCCACGCCGCCGACATCGACGACGTGGCGCTCACGGAATCGCCGTTTCCGACCGTCCACGGCCTCGACTCGGGGACAATCAACCCGACGACGTTCAAAAACGGGCTCGTCCTCGACGTGGCCCACGCCGCGATGGCCGCCGAGCCGTCGGACCTCGACCTCCACCGCCACCGCTCTATCGTCATGGCGGCGCACACCCACGACCCGGTCCCGTTTTTCGACACCGACGAGTGGCTCCACTCCGACGAGGGCTACGGCCGCCGGCGCGTCCTGAGCGTCCCGCGGGTCAACCGCTACGCCGAGGGCGTCGTCCACGCGCTCGCGCTCTACCTCGCCGAGAGCGCCCACGCGCTCGAACACGCCGACGCCGTTTCGGACCTCCTCATCCTCGACGGGCCGGTGTACCCCAAGGAACTCCTGAACTGGCGCGACCGCGACGCCGAACTGAAGGACCTCGCGCGCGACGCGAAGCCGAAGGCCGTCGTGGAGAACTACGTCCGACTCGTCGAGCGCTTCGTCGAGCGCGGCGTCCCCCTCGCCGGCTTCGTGAAGAACCCCGGCGCGAAACACGTCGTCCGCACGGTCAGGAAACAGCTCGACGGGAGGGACGCCGGCCGGCGGCCGTGGGTCGACGACGCCGCCTTCTTCGTCAACCTGCTCGAACGCCGGGAGGGCTCCGACGGCGACGAGCGCCGCACCGACGAACTCACGTTCACGAGCTGGTTCGCCTCGCGCGGCGGGTCGGACCGCCAACTGAGCGCCGAGGGCGAGGCGTTCGGCATCGAGCGGAAGCTCGACCCCGAGGCGTACACGGTGACGTTCTTCGTGCTGTACGACCCCCGAACCGACGTGTGCTACCGAGTCGAAGCGCCCTACGCGTTCACGAAGGACCCCGACCTCCGGACGGACCTGATGCACCACGTCGTCCGCGACGTGGCCGCCACGCGCGGGCCGCCGCTGGCGGTCGAGAAGGCCGACGAACTCGCGCGGGTGAGCGTCGGCGAGAAGGCGGCGCTCAGGCGCAAGCTCTCCGAAAAGCTCGATTCGGACCCGATGAAAAGCTACGACAACATCCGCTGGGTCGACGCCGACGAGTGAGCGACAGGGCGTCGCGCAGCCGGAAACCCGAGACGCTCAGCCGACCTCAGAGCGACGCGTCGCCCTCGGGGGAGCCCTCGTCGGCGGAGCGGTCCGCCGCGTCCGGCTGTTCGTCCTCCGGCGTCCCCTCCTCTTCGGGCCTGACGACCTCGACTCGCACGTCGTCGGCGGAGACGCCGACCCGCGCGAACTGCGTCCTGACGTGTTCTTTCGCCGCCGACAGCGCCTGTTCGCGGGTGTCGAAGCCGCGGGGAAGCGGCGTGTCGAAGGCGACGCGAATCGTCCGCCCGTCGATTTCGGTCTCCGAGCCGCCGCTTTCGACCTCGTAGAACTCGTCGCAGACCCAGACGTAGGGGGCGTCCTCGTCCGGCGCGCCGCGGTAGGTCGGCGCTTGCTCCCCCCGCTCGAATATCGTGCCGGTGAGTGCCGTGCCGCCGCCGTGACCGCGGACCAATAACATAGCCGGACTAGGTGCGCGACACGGAAAAGTCGCACGCGACGGCCCGAGACCGCGGGATACGGGACCATTCGACACGGGACCGAGAGCCGTCGCCGACGCGTGGCTTTTTACTCGCCGCCCGCAAGCGTTGGAACATGACCGACCTGGGGAATTTTAGCGACTTCGCCGGCGACGACCCCGACGACTCGTCCGACCCGAGTCAAGAGGACCGAGGAGCGGAAGCCGCCGGAAAGGGGCGCTCCGAACCCGCCTCGGAGGGCGAGAACGCGGCCGCCGCGAGCGCGACCGACGGGGACGGCGTCGGTGGCGGCGGTGTCGAAACCGACCGCGGCGAGCGCGACGACGCCGGTCCGACCGATTCGAGCGGCGCGACCGACGACGCGGACGACCTGCAGTTCGACGACTACGACGCCGACCCCGTCGGCGACGAGCGGGGCGTCGGCGCGATTGCGGTCTCGCAGGGCCTGCGCGTCTCGGAGGACCCCGACCGGACGGCGCTCCGGGCGTTCGTGACCGCGGGCAACCGCGAGCGCGTCCGCCTCGGGAAGTACCTCATCGTCCCCTACCCCGACGACGAACTGCTGTTCTGCCGCATCGTCGGCCTGGAGTACGCCCAGGAGTTCCAGGCCGACGACGCGACGGAGATTCACGCCCGCCGGGCGATGCGCCGCCCGGCCGACGAGTTCGAGGAGCGCGATTTCAAGTTCATGGCCGAACTCGAACCCATCGCCGTCCTGTTTTCCGACGGCGGCGACCTCAAGCGCCGGATGGTCGACCGCGTGCCGAAGCCGCAGGCGACGGTCGGCGAGGCCACCGACGCGACCCAGATTAAGACCGGCCTGAAGATTCCCGAGGAGGGCGTCTTCCTCGGCCACCTCTCGGTCGGCGGCGAGAAGGTCCGGACGGCGGCCAGTCCGCCGACCATCGACTACCGGCTGAACGACGACTACACCGACGGCGACCCGCTCGTGTTCCGCCACACGCTCGTCGCCGGCGGCACCGGGTCCGGCAAGACCCACGCCTCGAAGAACATCCTGCGGCAGTACCTCTCCGAGGAGCGGAGCTACGAGATGGACGACGGCCGCGAGGTGCAGACCGCGGTCGTCCAGTTCGACCCGCAGGACGAGTACGCCCAGATGCACGACGACAACCCGGACATGGACGCCGAGACGGCCCGGCGCTACGAGCGCGAGGGCGTCGCCCACGGCGGCCACGAGAACACCGTCGCGCTCGTGCCGAAGATGGCCGGGTCGTCGTATCCGGGCGCGAACCACCGCGCCGAGCAGTTGGAGTTCACCATCCCCTTCTCGATGGTGCGGGACCTCCCGTGGCTCGTCGCCGGCAGCAGCCTCAACGACAACCAGTACCAGGCGCTCACCGAACTCCTGAACCGCTTTTTCGGGGACTACGGCGATTCGGGGACGTACAAGCAGTTCCTCCGGTTCCTCGACGACCCGGCGCTGAAAGAGGAACTCGACGAGTCGGGGCGGGTCCACGAGGCCACCTTCGACGCGGTGAAACGCCGGGTCCGGGGCGTCCCGAGCGGCGTGTTCGACCAGGACGCCCGGCCGATAACCGAACTCGACCACCAGCTCGTCCGCCCCGGCGGACTGACGGTCGTGCCGACCTACCACCTCTCGTCGAGCCGGGCGAAGGAGCTGTTCGTCCTCGCGGTGTCGGCGCTGCTCATCGACGACAAGCTCTCGAACGACCCGTCGAGCGACCGCATCAAGGAGACGCCGGTCGTCCTCGGGATGGACGAGGCGCACAACTTCCTCACCGACGCCGACTCGGTGCAGGCGCGGAAGGTCATCCAGAAGTTCACCGAGGCGGCCAAACAGGGCCGCAAGGAGCGACTCGGCCTGTTCCTCATCACGCAGGACCCACAGGACATCGCCGACCCGGTGTTCAAGCAGGTGAACACGAAGGTCGTGCTCAACCTCGGCGACGAGGACGCCATCAAGAGCGTCAACATCCCGCCGAACCTCGAAGACAAGGTGCCGTACATGGAGAAAGGGCAGATGGTCGTCTACTCGCCCGACAACTCCGAACCCGTCGAGCTGAAGGGGCTTTCGACCTGCGTGACGCGACACGGCGACTGACGGCCGCGCCGCGGCGCGGTCGCCGGGCGGCTTTTTAGCGGTCGGCCGAGTAGTCCGCGACATGGCCGAACACGTGCTCGTTCCGACCGACGGGTCGCCGCAGTCGGTCGCCGCGGTTCGCTTCGCCGCCTCGGAGTGGCCCGACGCCGAACTCACGCTCTTGAACGTCATCAACCCCGCCGACGCCGACTACAGAGAGCGTGCGCTCAGCGGCTCAGAAGAGTGGTTCCAAGCGGAGAAACGAAAGGCGAGAGAGACGTTCGCCGAGGTGAAAGCCGAGGTCGGACTCGTCGACGCCGACAGAGCAGTGACCGACCGCATCGAGGTCGGCAGCCCCCAGAAAGTCATCGTCGAGGTGCTGGGCGGCGACGACGCCGACTACGACCACGTCGTGATGGGCAGCCACGGCCGGACCGGCGTCTCGCGCATCCTGCTCGGAAGCGTCGCCGAGGAGGTCCTCCGGCGGTCGCCCGTGCCGGTGACCATCGTCAGGTGAGCCGCGACGGGCGACCGTCGCCGCGGGACCGCGCATCTGCCCCCCTCGGTAACATCGGCGTCACCCGGTAGTGTGCCGATACGAGGACTGCGAGCACACCGGAATCGGCCGGCTCGACCGGATTGCAACCGCCTATTTGTGCGCCGTCCCTGCCGGGAACCGATGGAGTTCACAGAGGTCGTGACGACCCGCCGCTCGATCCACGAGTACGCCGACGAGTCGCTCGACGACGAGACCCTCCGGACGATATTCGAAAACGCCGTACAGGCCCCGTCGAGCTACAACCTCCAGCCGTGGGAGTTCGTCGTGCTGCGCGAAGACGAGACACAGCAGCTGCTCCGCGAGGCGGCCTACGACCAAGACCACGTCACCGGTGCCGCCGCGTCGGTCATCGTGCTCGGCAACAAGGACCCCGAGGCGCACGCCGAGACCGTCGCCGACGACATGCTGGAGAAGGGCTACCTGCCGAGCGAGGAGGTCCGCGACGGCATCCTCGACAACATCGCCGGCATGGCCGACCTCCCCGAGCAGGAGCGCCGCGTCTGGACCGTCCGCTCGACGTCGCTGGTCGCCATGTCGCTGATGTACGCCGCGTGGGACGAGGGCGTCGCCTCCTGTCCCATCGGCGGCTTCGACGCTGACGCCGTCCTCGACGCGTTCGACATCGACGGCGAGCGCTACGAACCCGTGATGCTCCTGACGATGGGTATCCCCGCCGAGGACGCCGACGAACTGCAGGCGGAACGCAAGTACCGCCGCCCGGTCGACGAGGTCGTCCACTTCGAGAGCTTCGAGTCCGAACAGTCGGCCGACCCCGCGCCCGCCGACGACTGAGGTATCGACGCCGCCGAACGCGGACTCAGAAGATGTTCGCCTGCCGGTAGACGCTGATGCCCTCGTTCGTGAGTTCGTAGGGCTTGGTCTCCCGGGAGTGGTTGGCGTCGCGTATCTTCTGAATCTCGATTGCGAGCCGGGTCTCCCGGAAGTCGTCGCCGCGGACGTACTGGAGGACGAACACGGCGTCCGAGAGGTATTCGACGATGCCGTGTCGGGAGACGTAGGGAGTCGACTGGTCCGCCTCGGAGGTGAGCATCGTCGTCACGCCGGCGTCCTTCAGCGACCGCGTGAAGTTGAACACCTCGCTGCGGCGCTTCGAGGGGTGGTCGTACATCATCTCCAGAAGCGAGACGGAGTCGAGGACGAGCCGGTCGGCACCGAACTCCTCGACCAGCCGCGGGAGGTCGTTGCGAATGCTCGACAGGCTGTTCGCCATCTCCACGGGGTCGAGGTCCACGACGGCCAACCGGCCGTCGGCCTCGTGTTTCGAGAACTCCCAGCCCTTCTCGTCGGCCGTATCGAGGATGCGCTCGCGGCTCTCTTCGAGCGTGATGTAGACGCCGCTTCCGCCGTCTTCGAGCGCCTTCCGGAGGAACTGCAGGCCGAACGTCGTCTTGCCGGTTCCGGCGCTCCCGATGGCCACCATGAGCGACCGCTCGGGGACGCCGCCGAGAATCATGTCGTCGAGCCCCTCGATGCCGATATCGATGCGGTCGATGTCGGAGTCGAACTCCTCGTCGTCGAAGGTCGGGGGGTCAGACCCCTCGGGTCCGGAGCCGGGGGCGGGACCGAATCCGAAATCGTCGCCGGGCGACTCGCCGCCGAACCCGCCACCCGCGTCGGGCGTCGGCGCGTTGTTGAACGCCGTGGCGAAGTCGGTCGAAAACGGGTCGTCGTCTGTCGGGTCGTCGTCGCCCGCACCCCCGCCCAACGGGTCGTCGCCGAACGACAGCGGTTCGCCCTCGCCTCCGGCCGCGTCTGTCGCTTCGGGAGCTCCGCTTTCGGTCTCGGCGTCGCCGTCCGCCTCTGCGTCGGTCTCGCCGTCGTCGCGCTGCTCGCGTTCCTCCGGGGCCGCGTCCTCTGCGTCGGTCTCGCCGTCGTCGGTCTCGCGGAGTGCCCGTTCGAACCAGTCGTCGTCGTCACTCACGGGAGCCACCACCGAACGACAGCGCGGCCGGCGTCCGTGCCTGCCATCATCTCATGGTGTGTCGGCGTCGTCATGAACGTTTCCCGTGTGCGAAGATATCACGCGGCGTCGCCGGGCGGGACGAGCGGACGCGAGACCGGGCGACGTGACGGTGGGCTTTTGCCCGGGGACGCCAAACCGCGGGGCATGAAGGTCGGCATCGTCGCACAGAAGGGCAACAGCCGGGCGGCGTACCTCGCCGCGGACGCGAGCGAGGCGCTCGCAGAGGTCGACGCCGAGGCGGTCGTCGACGCGGCGACCGCCGAGGTGTTGGGCGTCGAGGGCGTCCCCGTCGAGTCGTTCGACGACTGCGACCTCGTGGTGAGCATCGGCGGCGACGGAACGTTCCTCTACGCCGCCCGCGGTGCCGACGGCGTCCCCATCCTCGGCGTGAACCTCGGCGAGGTCGGCTTCCTGAACGCCGTCTCGCCCGACGACGCCATCGACGAGGTGTTGGCCGAGGTGGCCGCATTCCGCGAGGGGAACCAGTCGGTCCGGGAGGTCCCCCGCATCGTCGCCACGGGCGACGACTGGGAGATGGACCCGTCGATGAACGAGGTCGTCGTCCACGGCCCGCGGCGGGGCCACGGTGGCGGTGCGAACCTGGAGGTCCGCGTGGACGGCTCGCTGTACTCCGGGAGCCACGCCGACGGCGTGCTCGTCACGACGCCCGCGGGGAGTTCCGCCTACAACCTCAGCGAGGGCGGGCCGCTCGTCCACCCCGGCGTCGAGGGGCTCGTCGTCACCGAGATGGCGGCCGACGAGGGGATGCCGCCGCTCGTCGTCCCGCTGGACGCCGCCGTGACCGTCACCGTCACCGACGCGGCGTCGGCGGTCGTCGTCGGCGACGGCCGGACCCGTCGGACGGTGTCGCCGCCGACGGAGATTCGCATCGAGCGGTCCGACTCGCCGGTCCGACTCGCCGGGCCGACCTCCGACTTCTTCGAGGCGCTCGGCAAACTCGACTGAGCGCGCCGCCGACTACTCCGCGAGTTCTCGCTCTCGTTCTTGGTCTCCCTCGCCGCCCGCGGCCTCGGGCCGGGGGAGCGGCGTCCAGTCGATATCGACCACGTTGTCCGCCCGGCCGCGGAGTCCGGGGCGGGAGACGACCTCGAACGTCCGGTTTTCGGTCTCGCGGGTGAAAAGCGAGTGCGCGAGGACGTTCGCAACGTCGGCGCGGGGGACGCTCCCGCGGACGGAGTCGCCGCCCTCGCCGACGACCACGTCGGCGGTCGCGGGGGCGTCGGTGAGCGCGCCGGGCCTGACAATCGTGTGGTCGAGCGGCGCGTCCCGAAGGCGGTTCTCGCTTCGTTCCTTCGCCGAGAGGACGCCCGACGCGGTGAGAATCGCGCGGAGCGACAGCGGGAGTCCGCCCTTCGAGTCGCCGACGCCGATAGAGGACGTGAGGACGAACCGCTGTGCGCCGGAGGCGGTCGCGGCGTCCACGAGGTTCACCACGCCCGCGCCGTCGACGAGGTCGCCGCGGATGGTTTCGAGCCCCGCCGAGACGCCGACCGCGGAGACGACGGCGTCGGCGTCGAGGACCGCTCGCCGGGCGTCGTCGGCGTCGAGGAGGTCGCCGACGACGACCTCGTCCGCGCCGCGCGCTCTGAGGTCCGACTCGGCGTCTGCGTCGCGGGTCAGCGCCCTGACGACGAGGGGCGTCTCGGCCAGCGCGTCGAGGACGTGTCGGCCCGTCCGACCCGTCGCACCGGCGAGGAGGACGCGACCGCGATTGCGTGCCATACCCGCGCATGGGGGCGCGGCTCAATAACCTTCGGGAACGCGTCAAAAGTCCGGGTCGGCGGCGGTCACCGGCGGGAGACAGAGAATCAAGTCGGCGGCGAGTCGAAGAATCGGGTCGGGAGGGTCGCGCGCCTACCGTTCGGTTACTGGCCCCAGTTGGCGACGACGCGCGGGCGCTCGCCGACCGGGAGCACGTCGATGTCCTCGTCGGCCGCGTCGCGCGCTTCGAGGGCCGCCTTCGCGGAGGCGTACGTCGAGAAGTAGCTGACCTCCTCTTCGACGCAGTCGATGAGCGTCTCGCGGTCGCGGGAGACGACGAAGTCGAAGTCGCCCTCGCGGAGCATCGTGAGGAAGTCGTCGACGTCCTCGGGCGTGAGCACCTCGTAGTACTCGCCGAAGGCGTCGAGCAGTTCCCGTCCGGCCTCGCTGTCGGCGTCGGGGAACTCGGGGTCAGCGAGGTCGACGTAGACGGTGCCGTCGGCCGGAACCGGGTCGTTCGCCGCCGACTGGGCCTTCTCGTAGGCCTTGCCGAACGAGGTGGCGGTACCCATGACCTCGCCCGTGGACTTCATCTCCGGGCCGAGACGCGGGTCCGAACCCGGCAGGCGGTCGAACGGGAGGACGACCTCCTTGACCGACACCTGCTCGGGAATCTGCTCGCTCACGTCGAGGTCGGCAATCGAGTTGCCGGCCATGACCTTCGCCGCGAGCTTTGCAATCGGGACGCCCGTCGCCTTCGAGACGAACGGGACGGTGCGCGAGGACCGCGGGTTGGCTTCGAGGACGTACACGTCGTTCGAGCCGTCCTCGTTCCGCTTGACCGCGAGCTGGACGTTCATCAGGCCGACCGTGTCGAGGGCGCTGGCGATGTCCTCCGTGACCTCGCGGACGCGGGCCATCGTCTCGTCGTCGAGCGAGCGCGGCGGAATCATACACGCGGAGTCGCCGGAGTGGACGCCCGCGGCCTCGACGTGTTCCATCACGCCGCCGATGAGGACGTCTTCGCCGTCGGAGACGGCGTCCACGTCGAGTTCGACGCCGTCGGCGAGGAACTCGTCGATGAGGATGGGCTTGTCGGGGGAGACGCGAACGGCCTCCTCGATGTACTCCTTGAGGTCCTCGTCGGAATGGACGATTTCCATCGCGCGGCCGCCGAGGACGTACGAGGGGCGGACGAGCACGGGGTAGCCGAGGTCGTTGGCGAGGTCGAGCGCCTCCTCCTCGCTGGTCGCGGAGCCGCCTTCGGGCTGGAGGATGCCGAGGTCGTCCATCAGGCGGTTGAAGCGGTCGCGGTCCTCGGCGAGGTCCATCGCGTCGATGGTCGTGCCGAGAATCTCGCAGTCGACGCCGCGGCGGTCGAGTTCGGACTCCAGCGGGTGGCCGATGTTGACCGAGGTCTGCCCGCCGAACTGGAGCATGACGCCGTCGGCGTCGATGGCCTCGATGACGTCGGCGACCTCTTCTGCCGTGATTGGCTCGAAAAAGAGGCCGTCGGAGGTGTCGTAGTCGGTCGACACCGTCTCGGGGTTGTTGTTGACGACGTGCGCGTCGATGCCCATGTCGCGGAGCGCCTGCACCGCGTGGACCGAACAGTAGTCGAACTCGACGCCCTGCCCGATGCGGATGGGACCGCCGCCGACGACGACGACGCTCTCCATGTCGCGGTCGACGCGCAGTTCGTTGCCCGCCGAGTCGCCCTCGAAGGGCCCGCGGAAGAACTCCGGCTTGCGGGCGGAGTAGTAGTACGGCGTCTGGGCGGCGAACTCGCCGGCGCAGGTGTCGACCTGCTTGTAGGTGCGGCCGGGGACGTTCTGTTCGACCTCGCCGACGCTCGTGCCGGTCGCCGCGGCGATGCTGGCGTTGGTGTGGCCGGCGGAGGCGGCGGCGGCGAAGTCGCCCTCGGAGGCGGCCTCGACCGCCTCGACGACGCGGCCGAAGCGCTCGACGTACCACTCGTGGATGTCGGTCAGTTCGACCACGTCCTCGGTGGTGTAGCCGCGCTCGAACGCCTCGAAGATAGCGTACGGGCGGTCGGGGGTCGGCGTTTCGAGGTAGTCGGCTTCGAGCTCCTCGTCGGACACCTCGTCCCAGTCGGCGGCGGGGTCGTACTCGGACGACCGCAGCGCCTTCAGAAGCGACTCCTCGAAGGTGCGCCCGATGGACATCGCCTCGCCGGTGGACTTCATGGCCGTCGAGAGCTCGAAGTCCACGTCGGTGAACTTGTCCTTGGGCCACCGCGGGACCTTCGTGACCACGTAGTCGATTGCGGGCTCGAAGGCGGCGGTGGTCTCGCCGGTGATTTCGTTGGTAATCTCGTGGAGGCGCTTGCCGAGGGCGACCTTCGCCGTGACGCGGGCGATGGGGTAGCCGGTCGCCTTCGAGGCGAGCGCGGACGACCGCGAGACGCGCGGGTTCACCTCGACGACGCGGTACTCGCCGCCGGGCGTGCCGTCGTCGTGCCACGCGAACTGGATGTTACAGCCGCCCTGAATGCCGAGTTCGCGGATGACGCCGAGCGCGGCGTCGCGCATCTCCTGGTGGCCCTCGTCGGGGATGACCTGCGAGGGCGTGACGACGGTTGACTCGCCGGTGTGAATCCCCATCGGGTCGATGTTCTCCATGTTGCAGATGATGATACACGAGTCGTCGGCGTCGCGCATCACCTCGTATTCGAGTTCGACCCACCCGGAGATGGACTCCGTGATGAGGACTTCGCTGTTGCGCGAGAGGCGGAGGCCCTTGCGGACGCGGGAGACGAGTTCGTCCATCTCGTGGACGACGCCGGAGCCGGAGCCGCCGAGCGTGTAGGTCGTCCGCGAGATGACCGGCAGGCCGCCGACGGCGTCGACGGAGTCTTCGACGCGCTCTTCGAGGGCCTCCTCGGTGATGTTCTCGACCGCCTCGCCTTCCTCCAGCGAGATGGTCGTCGACTTCGGGACGGGCTGGCCGATCTTCTCCATGCGCTGGCGGAACAGGTCGCGGTCCTCCGTCGCGTAGATGGTGTCGAGCGGCGTGCCCATGATCTCCACGTCGAACTCCTCTAAGACGCCCTCCTCTGCGAGTTCGGCCGTGACGTTGAGTCCGGTCTGACCGCCCAGTCCGGCGATGACGCCGTCGGGGCGCTCGCGTTCGATAATCTCGGAGATGGCCTCGGTCGTGATGGGCTCGATGTAGACCTTGTCGGCCATCTCGGGGTCGGTCATGATGGTCGCGGGGTTCGAGTTGACGAGGACAACCCGCGCGCCTTCCTCTCGGAGCGCGCGGCAGGCCTGCGCGCCGGAGTAGTCGAATTCCGCCGCCTGTCCGATCTGGATTGGGCCGCTTCCGATGAGCAAAATCGTCCGGTCCTCCGTGGCTTCCTGAGACCCGGTCGAGGTGTCCTCGTCAGTCATCGTCGGAATCCAATCCGCACATCGTAATAAGTCCGGCGAAAAATTACGAGGTCCGAAACTCGATTGCGAATTTCGAAAAAGTCCCGGAACGCCGCTGTCGTGGCCGGGGAAGGCTTTTGACGGGTATCCGAGTACCGGCTACGCATGCCCGCGGTATTCACGACGCCGTCGCCGCTCGACTCCGGGAGCCGGGTCGCGGTCGTCGCGCCGTCGCGCCCCATCGACGAATCTCACTTGGACCGGGCGTGCGCGCGACTCCGCGACGCGTTCTCGCTCGACCCGGTCGTCTTCGAGTCGGCCCGCCGCGACTGGGCGTGGCTCCGGGACAACCCGGCGGCGCGCGCGGAGGACGTGATGTCTGCCTTCGAGGACCCGTCGATACGCGGCGTCATCGCCGTCACCGGCGGCGACGACCAGCTTCGAATCCTCCCGCACCTCGACCCGGCGCGGCTGACCGCGTCGCCGACGCGTTTCTTCGGCTTCAGCGACAACGACAACCTCCGGCTGTTCCTCTGGAACCACGGCGTCGTGAGCTACGGCGCGACGCTCCACCCGACGCTCACCGTCGACCCCGAGCTACACCCGTACGTCGAGCGCTACCTTCGACGGGCGTTCTTCGAGCGGTCCATCGGCGTCGTCGAACCCGCCCCGGAGTGGACCGACGACTGGTTCGACTTCGACACCGAAGACCCGCGTGAGTGGCACGACAATCCGGGCCGGACGTGGCGGGGCGACGACCGCGTGACGGGTCGGCTCTGGGGCGGCAACTTCAGCATCCTGAAGTGGCATCTCCAGACCGGTCGCTACCTCCCCGACCCCGAGGAACTCGACGGGGCGGTGCTCGCGCTCGAAACCTCGGAGGACGTGCCGCTCCCCCGCGAGGTCCGCTACACCCTGCGGGCGATGGGCGAACGCGGGCTGTTAGCGCGGTTCGACGGGGTCGTGGTGGGTCGGCCGCGGACGTTCTCACCGGGGTTAGAGTGGGAGCCGCCGGCCGACTACGGCGCACAGCTTCGCGCGGAGGTGCTGTCGGTCCTCGACGCGTACAACCCCGACGCGACGGCGGTGTTCGACGTGGAGTTCGGCCACGCCGACCCGGCGGTGCCGCTCCCGCTCGGCGCGAAGGCAACCTTAGACCCGACGGTGGGGCGGCTTCGAATCGACTGAAAAGCGGGCGCTCGGCGCGCGCTACATGTACGGTTCGGGGTCGAGGTCGCGCTGGGCGCGGTACTGGTCGACGAACTCGCTCACGTCGAACTGCAGCATCTTCGACTCGAACTCCGAGACGACGTCGTCGTCGTCGGCGTGGCTGACGGCGTGTTCCATCAGTTCCACGACGAGTTCGACGATTATCTCGTGGAGCCTTCGAGAATCGAAATCGGTCACCCAGACGATGCCCGCGCCGAGTTCGCCGTCCTCCGAGACGTCCTCGGAGACGACGGCCTCTGGGAACTCCTCCAAGACGATGCCCATGAGGTGGGCCGTGCCGAACTCGGGCATGTCGTCGCTCGTGGTCTCGATGGTCTCCTGGAGGATTTCGACGAGGAACTCCGGGAGGAAGCGGTCGGGCGGGTGGACGTCCATCACGACGGCGTGGCTGTCGCCGCAGGGACAGTCGAACTCCCGTTTGCCCAAGTCGAGTTCCCGGACGCGCTTCGTCTCGCCGCAGGGGAGGTCCAAGACGGCCCCGCGGCCGCCGGGAACGCTCGGTTCAGACATACCCGTGGGTTGCGGTTCTCGCCGTTTAAACGTCGCGTTCTTCGGAATCGGCGCGCGCGGAACGGAGATAACACGGAACGTCAGTTGCGGTCGGTCTGTCCGTCGTACTGACGGCGAAAAACGGCGGCGACCGGAGGAGAAACGCGCGGCGGCGTCCCCTCAGCGGCGGCCCGAGACGTAGACGATGGGACCGACGATGAGGAGCGTGATGCCGAGGAACATGTAGTGCGGTTTGCCCAGCGTCACCGGGGTCAGAAGGAAGATGAGCCCGAACAGCGTGGCGTTGATGCCGAGGACGTGCCGTGACTTCAGCGGCAGCGTGCCGACCGTCGACAGGATGAACACGAGCAACAGCGCCTGCCCGATGTTGTAGTCGAGCAGGAAGGTGTCTACGAGCTGAAGGGGAAGCATTCTTGTTTTCTCGGTCGGTTCGAATCGACTATCAAAGTTCCGTTATTCTCGTTGGAAACCGGGGGTCGAACCCCCCGATATTGGGGCGACCGGGCGGTCGGAACGGTCCCGACGGTCGGCCAACACCGCTTCGGCACGGTACGGTTCCGACCGACGGCGGCGGACTACCCGGAGGGGCCGGTGATGTCGAGCGGTCGAATCCACCCGTACCAGACGATAAAGACCATGCCCGCGTAGCCGAGCGTGAACACGACCATCCCGAGGCCGTTGTAGCCGGCCTCCCCGAGGAGGCGGCGCGCCACGCCCGGGAGGACGATGCCGAGCGTCACGACCGCCGCGAGGAGGAGGTTCCCCCGCGACAGAAACGACTGTTTCGTCTCGCTCATACGCGGCACTCGGGACCGAGGCGACGTGAATCGCACGGTTCGGAGAGCGACCCTCAACCCCCGTCGAGCCCCGTCGAATCGCTCGACGACGCGCCCCCGGTACCGAAAACATATACTGCCGCCCGACGCACCGCGGGTATGCATCTCCGCCCTCTCCCCGAGGAGCACCGCGAGACGTACCGCGAGTTCCTCGACTACGCCTTCCGCCCCGAGAACGGTCCCGACTGGCCGGACGAGCGACTGCCCGACCCGGAGGGCTACCGCCCGCGAGGGTTCTACGACGCTCCGCGCGACGCACCCGTCGGAGACCTCGACGCGGCGTCGCTCCGCGCGGTCTGTGCCTTCTACGACTTCACGGCCCGCGTCCGCGGCGAGTGGCATCCGTTGCCCGGCGTCTCCGCCGTCGCGTCCCCGCCGGAGGCGCGCCGACGGGGCCACATCGCCGCGATGCTCGACGACCTGCTCGCGGAGTTCCGCGACACCGGGCGATACCTCTCCGCCCTCTGGCCGTTCAAGTACGCGTTCTACCGCCGGTTCGGCTGGGCGACGGCGAACAACTACGCGAAGACGACCGTCCCGCCCGACGAGCTCGCGGCGGTCGCCGCCGACCCCGACGGGGAGTTCGTCAGACTCGACGCCGACGACTGGGCGCGGGTCGAGGGCGTGTACGCGGCCGCGGCGACCGCAGACCTCGCGGTGAACCGAAGCGAGGGGTGGATTCGACACCGGCTCTTCCGCGGTTGGGACGACGACCCGTTCGTCTACGGCTGGGAGCGGGGCGGCGACCTCCGCGGCTACGTCGTCTACGACGTGACCGGCGACTGGGAGTCGCGGACGCTGACCGTGGCGGAACTCGTCGCCGTCGACGCCGACGCCCGCGCCCAACTGCTCCGATTCCTGCGGGACCACGACTCGCAGGTCGACGAGGTCGTCCTCTCGTCGGAGCACGCGTCGACCCGACTCATCGACGACCTGACCGACCCGCGGGCGGCGACGGTGGAGATCAAGCCCGGGCCGATGGTCCGTATCGTGGACGTGTCGGCCGCCCTCGAAGCCGTCTCGTTGCCCGCCGACGCCGTCTGCGACCTCGTCCTCGCGGTCGAAGACGACCGCTGCGACTGGAACGACGGCCCGTTCGGACTCGCCGTCGCCGACGGCGAGGCGAGCGTCGAACCGGTCGACGACGACATCGCCCCCGACGCGACCGTCGAAATCGGGGCGCTCTCACAGCTCCTCGTCGGCGCGCGGTCCGTCGAGGCGCTCGCCCGCACCGAACACCTCGCAGTCGCCGACGGACGCGCGGCCGACGCCCTCGACGCGGTGTTCTCAGAGCGGGACCTGTACCTCCGCGAGGGGTTCTGAGAGCGCGGGCGGGACGGAGCCGGCGGGCGAACCGCCGACGACCGGGCGACTGCGCGGCGGCGCTGTTCGGCGACCCCGTTCGGGTCGGTTTTTTGCTATCGGCCGCCGAAGTGCGGGCGTGCCATCTGTTCCGGTCCTCGTCGCGTTCGCGGTCGCCGGCGCGGCCCTCGCGTGGCGGGGCGGCGACATGCTCGTACAGGCCTCAGACCGGCTGGGTGCGTACTACGGCCTCCCCGCCATCGTGCAGGGAGCCATCATCGCCGCCGTGGGGTCGAGCTTCCCCGAGCTATCGAGCATCGTCATCGCCACGCTCCGGTACCAGTCGTTCGATATCGGCGTCGGCGCGGTCGTCGGGTCCGCCGTCTACAACATCCTCATCATCCCGGCCGTGTCGGCGCTCGTCGGCGAGGGCCAGCGGCTCGCCTCGAACCGCGACCTCGTCTACAAGGAGGCGCAGTTCTACCTGCTTTCCATCGCCGTCCTCGTGCTCACCTTCTCGCTCGCGGTCATCTACAGCCCCGCCGCCGACACCTCGGGCCTCGACGGCCTCGTCACGCCCCCGCTCGCGTTCATCCCGCTCGGGCTGTACGGCCTGTATCTGTTCATGCAGTACCACGACACGCTGGAGCACCGCGCGGGACTCACCGCCGTCGTCAACGACGTGAACCCGGGCCGCGAGTGGCTCGCGCTCGTCGGGTCGCTCGCGGTCATCCTCGTCGGGGCCGAACTGCTCGTCCGCGCGGCGGTCGGCCTCGGCGACGCCTTCGGCACGTCGCCGTTCCTCTGGGGCCTGACGGTCGTCGCCGCCGGCACGAGCCTGCCGGACACCTTCGTCAGCGTCGCGGCCGCCCGGCAGGGCAACGCGCCGATGAGCCTCGCCAACGTCTTCGGGAGCAACGTCTTCGCGCTCCTCGTCGCCCTCCCGGTCGGCATCCTCGTCGCCGGGGGCGCGGTCATCAACTTCGAGGAGGTCGTGCCGATGATGAGTTTCCTCACGGGCGCGTCGGTCGTCTTCTTCGCCGTCCTCCGAACCGAGATGGCACTGACGCGCGGCGAGTCGTACCTCCTCCTCGGAACCTACGCGCTGTTCGTCGCGTGGCTGGTCGCAGAAAGCCTCGGCGTGACCGGGTTTCTCGGTTGAGGCGACGCTCTGGGATGACCTCTCAGAAAACGGAAAACGGACTCGCCGCGGGAAGGGCTGTCGCGGCGAGCGAGGTTGATGACGACCGCACGCGCGGTCGGGGGTCGCGGGGTCGGTCCGAAGCCTGTCAGTCGCCGGGCGTGTTACCGCGCTGGTACCGGCCGACCATCTTCCACATCGCCGCGTCGAGGTCGTCGCCGTCGGCGGCGGACTCAATCTGGCGGTACAGGTGTTCGGAGACGTCGATGGTTGGCATCACAAACACATATGGCGTGTACGGATTTAATACTACTGGGATACAGAACTGAGTAAATTTGTCCGAGGCCGTCGGCCCTCGGAGCATGAAATCGGCGGACTGAACCGCCGCTCGGGGTCGTGGGACGGTTGTCTCCGAGAGAAACTCGGATTGGAAGACGTGACAGAAATCGGATTGTTCGCTACTGCCGCGCCTGCCGGAGCGACGCGCCGTCGAAGCGCTTCAACGCGAGTTCGCCCGCTTCGAGCGGGTCGACGGGCGTGTCGTGTTCGTCGTCCATGTGTTCCATCACGAGAACGCCGACGCTCTCGCGGGAGTCGGCCGTGGAGGTGTGGCCGCACCCGTACAGACAGGTGAGTTCGTATTCCATGTTATTCAGTACCACAATCTATTGCGTGATATAGCTTTCTCCGTATTCGACCGTTCGACCAGCTATATGCTGATAAATGCAGACGATTCTGTGCAAATAGGATCGAAATTGCGCTGAATAGGCGAGTATTTGGGTTAAACATTAGTGATTCGCTGTACCGAGGCAGTCACCGCGCGGTCGGTGGAGTCGAGGCTTCGTCGCTGATTCGTCCCGACGGCACGAACGACGGACCGAACGTTCTCTCGGTCAGTGGTATCCGCAGAAGTTGGGTGGCCGGGGAGTTTCAGCCCCTGACTCGCATCGGCAACGAAACGTTATCGATGGGAGTGGGCCAACGCGGTATGCATAATCAGGCCTCTCGTTACCCTCAGACTGTCGAAATCGACATTTCCTTGCATCGTCACAAGTCGTCCGGGATGAACTCCTGACGGCGACGCATCCGCTGGCGAGACGAAGCACGGTCGTAGTGCTTCTCCAGAATCTTCTCGCTCACATCGCCCCGGTCGCTGACCACCTCCCGAGGTGCGCCCGCATCACGAAACGCCGTGATGGAGCCGGACCGGACCGGGTGCGACGAAACCGAGAACGGACACTTACTCGATTCGTTGTAATCCGTCGCCTCGCACTCGTCGAGGTCGCGCCCGTCCGGGCACGCCTCCCCAATCGCGCACGGTCGAGTCCACTTGTAACACCAGATGCGAATCGTCGTCGGTGACGGTCGCCCGTTCGTCGTCGTCACCAGGGGCGAACGACCGAACTCATCCGTCACCCGGTGCCGATGCGGGCCGTCGATGTACTCCTCGATGACCGCCGCGACCTGCGGCTTCAGCGACACGTCGCGCTCGCCACGCGTCCCGTTCTTCAGTCCCGTGTCTGTCTTCGGACGGTGCCGGAAGCACAGCGCTCGCTCCTCGCGGTCGAAGTCCGAGAGGTCGAGCGCGCGCAGTCCACCGAGCCGGCAGGACGTACGCCACAGGATGAGGAATGCCACGTGTTCCGAGGTCGCGTACTCCCATTTGTGGAGGTAGTCGAGAATCGCGTTCGCGCGCTCCGAGTCGAGCACGGTTTCGGACACGTCCTCCCCGTGTTGCAGACGAGGGAGCCGGACTCGGTCGGCCAGCTCCTCTGGAACCGCGTTGATGTCCGCGATGTACTGGAAGAACACGCGGAGCGTCGAGACCTGCCCCTGCATCGTCACCGCGTTGCAGGGTTCATCGCCCTCGAAATTCTCCTCGCGCTTGAACACGCGGTAGGCGTGAATCATCCGCAGGTCCACGTCGTTCATGTTCAGCACCTCGCCGTCGCCGTAGTCCGGCGACTGGAGCCAGCGGATGAAGGACTCGATTCGGTAGCGATGGGACCGCAGCGTGTCGTCCGAGAGGTCGTACTGGCGAGCGTCGAGGTAGTACATCAGCGCCGACTCGGGAGTAATCGGGTCGAGGTCGCCGCTCATCGAATCACCTCCGTGAGGTAATCACGAGTGAACCGAACGGATTCGAGATGTGCTCGGGCGTCGTCGGAGCCGTCGAGTTCGTGAACGAGGTCGAGGAACCGACACCAGTCGACGCTCATCGAATCACCCCCGAATCGGGTTCACTTCCGGTCCATTCGCTACGCTTACAACCGCGGTGCGATAACTGATTCATGGCTTCCATTGTGAGGCCGCGGTCCGGGTCGAGGGTGCTGGCTTTGGTAGGTTGAGCACCCTCGAAGGGGAACCGACACCAGTCGACGCTCATCGAATCACCCCCGAATCGGGTTCACTTCCGGTCCATTCGCTACGCTTACAACCGCGGTGCGATAACTGATTCATGGCTTCCATTGTGAGGCCGCGGTCCGGGTCGAGGGTGCTGGCTTTGGTAGGTTGAGCACCCTCGAAGGGGACCGTCAGCCGGGTAATCCATTCGAGGGGGCTAGTTAAAGTACTGAGCCATGGCCCCGGAGTGAAAGTGTACGTTTGAGCGAAAGTGAAGCCGCTTTCTGTCAGTCTATCAACAGCCGTCCGTCGTGGGGCTTCAATAGCCCGAGTCGTGTAGGCAAACATGCTTCCGTACCTTGATTACGGGAGCCACCGCGGGCCGGTGTCGCAGCACCGGGTCCGCTTCTGACGCGACTGAACGACAGTCAGCGTCACGTGTAGCTCTCGGTACGAACAGGACTGTACGTGTTGGACTTAACTGTTGCGCACAGAACTGTATGAGTTAAACACAGATTGATGCACGCCACGTGCCAATGAAAATAGACTTACTACATCAATGTAGTTGTAGACCATGCGCGTTCCTCTCGCCGGCTGGATGACGCCCACAGACAGGGCGATACTGGAGCGACTGCAAAACGAGGGGAATGATGAACTCGTTCTTACACCTGCTCTAATTGCTGAGAATTCCGACTACGCACGGACCACAATCCGCCAGCATCTCAGAACACTCCTGAGTCACGAGCTGGTCGAGTACCACGACGAGGAGCGAGCGATTTACCGGCTTTCCGAACGGGGCCGCGCCTACCTTGCCGGGGAGATCGACGCCACCGAGTTAGAGAACAGCGAGTGAGCAAGCACCCACCACCCTTACCCGTAAAGGGGGCGGGTGGATGGGTGGGTTGTTCAAATGATTAGCTACGTTGGTTGACTAACAAATTGAGCAACTATCTGAAGACCGAAGCCGATAGCAAGCAGAGACACGCCATATACGTATACTCTCCGTCTCTGAGCTTCAAATATCAACCGATGAGCTGTAGAAACACTTACCATTTTAGTGTAGGTTGTTTCATTAAGTCCCTCAACCTTCCGCTCTTCGGGAAGATATGTTCGATCCCCATTGACAAGAAATCGATTCCCTTCATAAGATATATTATCTTTTCTGGATATTGTCTGGTCGATTCTTGAATTCATGAAATGCATGAATGGCAGAAGTCGTATCTGTCCAGCAGTCACACTTCCAGCGTACTCACCGTCCTCTGATGTCTCTTCGCGGATATATTCAAAGCCGTAAACTAGACTCCGGTGAATCGGGTCGAACCGTCTAGCTGCCTTTCCAATAGTCTCCACTTCTGGACCCAGCAAGAGCGTAGCACCAACCAAGTCTAAAGCCAATCCGACGGGAACAAGTGAACTCACAGACAATATTATTGAGACGGGCTACAAATCAATTTCTTGGACAAAACGTAGTCCGGTCATATCGCTTCACATAGTCGGCTCAGTATCCCGTAGTATTTCGTGGAACTCGTTCCAGTCCTCAAACTGCTCCTGAAACAGATCACTCGGCAGGTTCCACGCCCACGGCGCGGCGTCGTCCGGATCGTATTTCTCCAACGTCGGTTCGAGGTTCACGAGCGAGCCGCCGAACAGCTCTCCATCGGGCGAGTCTGAATCGGCGTCCCAGTCGCGGTAGAACGTCACTTCGTCCTGCGCCTCTTTGTAGAACGACAGCGTCGAGAGCCGTTTCTGTTCGGGATGCACGTCCTTCCCGGTGTGGCTCACCACGCCGACCGATTCGACGCCGAGCTTCGAGAACCGCTTAATCGCGGGCGTCCATTGCGAGGCCACTTCGCGGCTGAACGTCCGGGCGTCGAAGTGCGTCGAGCCTTCGTCGATAGTGACGGTCTTCGGCCGCTCGCGGTGGGTCAGCAGTACGTCCATCAGGTCGTACATCGACCGCACCACGATGTCCGCGCCGTCCCACGTCCCCACGTTCGAGATGACCAGCAGGTCATCGCCGAAGTGCGCCCGCGCGAGGTCGCCGTTCAGCAGGAACATCGTATTCGTCTTTCCCGTGTTCGGGTTCCCCGCGCCGGTGATGGTCGTGAGACCACCGCCGTTTTCGAGCTCGTCGACGAGCCGAAGCGGGAGCGTCAGCGAACTGGCGTCGAGGTCCTGCTGGGTCACGCCGACGAGGTACGAAAGCGCGGTCGCGTGCGACGACTGCACCGCGCGGGTCGCGGCTTGCGTCCGAAGCGATGAATCGACGAGCCTCCCCAACGAGGTCTCGGCGAACGAGTCGGCGAGTTCGTCGTCGTCGGTGAGGTCGAGCGAGTTCAGGAACGACAGGTTCGCGTGGTCGCCCTTCGAGACGGGCAGTCCCGCGTGGTCGAGCAGTCTGTGGTCGCCGTCGATGCGCCCGCGCACCTGTTCGTACAGCTTCGCCGCCGTCAGCAGTCGTTCGTCGGTCACGCGGACTCACCTCCGTCGAGGGGATGCGGGCCGAACTCGCGGGTCGAACTGCCGTCGAGGTCGTGAGCGCAGTCGCGCCCGTCTCCGTCACCGTCGGAGCGGTCAGGCGTGCGTTCGTCCGCGTCGTCCGTCCCGTCGTCCCGCGCGTGGTTCCGCACGAGGTACGCCGTCGCCAGCGGCAGGGCCGCCGAAACGAACACGTGCATATTCGTCACCGGGTAGTACGACGCCGCCACCGCGCCGTCATCGAGGAAGCGCATCGGCACGTCGAGCGCCCGCGGCGGTATCATCAGGAGACCGAACCACAGGCCAGCGACGATACCGACCGACAGCGAGAGGGCGATTATGTACTGTTCGCGCGTCGAGAGTTCCAATTCGAGTTTCATTCTGATTCACCGTTGGCCGCGTGTTGCTTCCGTCGCTGGTCGAGGTCGGCCAGCGGGTCGGGTGCCGGGTCGCCGTCACCTGGTGCCCACTCGGTCGGGTCCTCGTCGAAGATGGAATCCGAGCCGTCCAGGTCGAAGTCTTCGAGCACGCTGTCAATCTCCGAGTGAAGCGCCTCGCCGTCGTCCGGGAGCGCGCCTTTCTCGAACGTCCGCACGACGTGTTTCACGGTCTTGACCGCCGCCGCTCGGACGATAGCGAAGGAGTTGATTTCGAGCGATTCGCCCTTCCGGGCCTTCGGTTCCAACTGCTTGCGGTTGTACCGGAGATATTCGAGTGCCCGCGCCAGCACCGGGTCGGGTAGCGAGCCGACCCACGTCGCAGTCGCTTCCAGTCTGGTGAGGCCGAAAGGAAGTGTCATGGTCGGGTTACCTCACGGCGACCGCCCAGCCGACGACCGTAATCAGGAACGCGACTTGCGCGCCCAGCGGGTCGCCCAGTCCGAGCAGGAGGTCCTTGATTTCGGTCACGTACTGCCAGCCGAGGATGACAGCAGGCGACGCCACGATGAACGCCATCTCCCAGGGCTCGTAGTGTTCGAGCGACTTTGTCTCGCTCGACATGAACGCCACCGCGTACACGAGGATGCCGCCGAGCGTCGCGTGCTCGCTCGTCAGCGTGTAGTTCGACAGCCAGGTGATGGTGATGTCGGAGATGCCACCGAAGGCGTACAGGCCCGTAGCGACGAACACGACCGACAGCAGTGCCGGGATAGTCCGTAGCATCGCGTAGTCCGACGCGAGACCACCAAGGCCCTGCGAGTAGCGCGACGCCATTATTCGCCCCTCACGTCGAAGACGTGGTACTCGCGCTCCTCGGTCGAGCCGTCGTCGTTTTCGAGTTCGTACGTCCGCGTCTCGGCGGTCTTCTTGACCGCGAGCCAGCTCCCGTTGCCGAGACCCTTCTTGTCGATGGTCCGGCGAATCTGGCCGTTCGACCAGAACTTCACCCGGTCACCGAGGTCGCCGCCGCGGGCGAGATGGATTACGTCGTTTTCGTTCGGTCCCACGTCGTGGTCGATATCGACGATAACGCCGATGACCGGCTCGTCCACTTCGAACTTGATTTCCTCTACTCCGTCGTCGTAGTCGTCCTCGACTTGCGTTTCTTCGAAGTCGTCGAACGACATTGGTTCAGACGCCATTACAGCTAGAACATGTTGATAGTAGGTACTAGCCGTACCTACCAGCCGTGTGAAAGTGGAATCACCAGGCAGGGTAGGTTTCTACGTCATCCCCACACGTCAGCGACCGGTGGGGGTTTCTCGCCGCCGACATCGGGGTATTCCGGCTGTCCTCCCGAAGCAACGTAGTCTTCGACGTGTTCGAGATTCGTAGCCGTCGCGTCGGCCGTCGGCATGTCCCAGTAGGCGTAGCAACCCAGGTAGTCGATATGGCAATAGAAATCGGCACTCTCCGGGAGCGTCGATTCGACGCCTGGTGTCACTACGTCGTCGAGCGCGAGTTCTTCGACTGTCGCGCCATCGCACGCGAGCTGGAGAGAGTCGATAGAGAACTCTCGAACGGCGTGCCGAACGTCCGGGTCTTGCAGGTGCTCGGGCCTCTCTATCGCTTTCTCGATGTCTCGTGAGATGGACCAGAACCGCCTGCCGGTCGCCCAGTAGAGGCCGAGTTTCCACGTCGCCGCCTTGTCCGCGTACGAATCCGACTCTTTCGCGTCCTCGAACGACTCGGAGGCTTCGAGCAGGGAGCCGAAGGTGGCCGAGAGGTACTTTCCGAGGTACGCGCCAGCCGTCCGGCTTTGCATCTGTTCGTCGCCGTCCTCGCCGCTCTCGTCGTCGTAGAACTCGATGAGGTCGTGAGACCTCGCGTTCTTCGCTATCCACTCGTCGCTGTGGTCGTGGTCGCCGTAGCGGTACCAGTCCACAAATCCTTTCGAGACCGGAACTTCGAACTGGTCGCCGTCGTCGTCGACGAGCGTTTTCGTTCCGAAGTTCCCCACTTCGTCGAGGTCGTCCCGAAACACGAGTGGATAGAGATCGACGATTTGACCCTGGCCGTAGTCCTTCCACTTCCGTTCCAGCTCCGCCTTGTCTATCAGGAACGGCATCCCGTCACTCTCGCGGGTCGGAACGTCGAACATCAGGACGTGCAGGTGCGCGTAGCCCTTCTCGGTGAACTCCAGAGCTTTCAGGTACGGCGGCCGGTAGCGAGGTCGCCCGGTCACTTTGCCGTCGAGCGCCGGTGACCAACTGGGAACGCCGTCCTTCCTGGTGTCGTCTTTCGTCGACGGGTCCGAATCGAAGTACGAGAGGAGCCGGTTGAAGTTCGGGTTTATCGACGAGATGCCGTCGTACAGCGAGCGCGGGTCGGGTCGAGTCGGGTCGTCGTACGTGCCAGGGTCCGTCGTCAGCGTCATCAAGACGGCGTTGTCGTACTTTTCGTAGGCGTGTTCGAGCGCGCTGTTGTACCGCGCCCACGTCTTGCGGAGCCGTCCTTGGGAGTTGAAGCGAGTGTTGTACTGCTTCGTCATCCGGCGGGTGGTGTCGCCGCCGCGTCGCCCGCAGAAGTGGACGTCGAACAGCAGTTGGTAGTTCTCGATGCGCTTCAGGTACCGATGTAAAGAGTCTTCCAGCAGGTCCCGACCCCAGTCATCGACCTCATTCGCGGTTCTCAGGTAGTTTTCGCAGAAATGCCGGTCGTACAGCAGGTCGTCGCGTTCCCTGGTTGTTTGAGTAATGCCTTCTGATATCAAGTCAAGTAGGCGAATTGTCGGGGTGACCATCGTCATGCCGTCAGACTGGCGTTTTTCGATGAGTTGGGGGTCGTGCCCGTCGAGGTCGTTCAGGAAGCGGTAGACGAACTGGTAGTCCGGGTCGCTCCCGTCGAACCGCTCGCATTGTCCGATGTACTGACCCTTGACGCACTCGGAGACGAGCGTCGGCAGGTAAATCCCCTCTGGCGAGGTCGAGATGCGCTTTACCAGCCGTACGCGGTCGCGGTCGCGCCCGCGAAGTTCGAGGTCATCGTCCGGGTCCGCCGGGTCGTACCCGTAGGCCAGCAGGCCGAGGTCGCCCAGGTAGTCCACGAGGTAGGTATCTTTACATCGGTCTGGACGGAGTCGAGAGCCCCATACGTCGGCGATTTCGGGCGATGAGCGTTTCCCGACGCTCATCTATCGCTCCGAGAGACCGCACGCGCGGCTGGTGAGTCGTGAGCGCCGGGGCCGCGGGTGCCCGCGTTACTCACTGCTACCCCCGTCTGTGCGGATGAAATCGCTCAAACGGCACTGGGCCTTACCGCCACTCGTTTTCGGCCGACGGCCGTCGGCCTCATGCGGACCGGCTTCCGGGTCAGGGGCAAGCCCCTGCTTCCGGCCGCTCCGGGCGGACTGGGACCCGCCCTCCGCTGTTCCGGTCCTTGCGGTGGTTTCTGCGGCCAGTTGGTGTGCCCACAGGAGCGAGGTGAGACGATGGTCCCGAATCTCGTCCTCGATGGCACTGGGCCTTACCGCCACTCGTTTTCGGCCGACGGCCGTCGGCCTCATGCGGACCGGCTTCCGGGTCAGGGGCAAGCCCCTGCTTCCGGCCGCTCCGGGCGGACTGGGACCCGCCCTCCGCTGTTCCGGTCCTTGCGGTGGTTTCTGCGGCCAGTTGGTGTGCCCACAGGAGCGAGGTGAGACGATGGTCCCGAATCTCGTCCTCGATGGCGGGGATGCGCGCGCAGTCTTTGCACTCGCGCATCTTCGCCGCGCGCGTCGAGTGATCGACGAGACACCAGGCTTTGCAACTGCCGCAGTGGTATCGAACGTACCGCCACAGCTCCGTCTCTCGACGAGTCTGGGACACTACCGGCCACCTCCGGCTACTAAGACCGGCAGACGGCGGCGACCCTCGTTAGGTCGTATTATGAACTGGTGAGAAACTAGCCGTTCTCGATTTAGCGGAACCGCAGAATCTGGGTGGCTGGGGAGCCATGAAGCCCAATTTAATTCGGCAAGATGCCGAGTTAAATTTGGATGGGCCAACGCGGATTTGAACCGCGGGCCTCCCGGTTATCAGCCGAGCGCTCAACCTGACTGAGCTATTGGCCCAGGTAAGCGCATTCACTCGTTGTGCGCTGTTGATTTTAAGACTTTCTTTTCGGAGGCGCGTTGGTGCGTGTTAGTGAATGTCGGCGTCGTCGGTCGATTGCGGGACTCGAAACGCGGGCCGAACGCGCGGCTACGCGGGTGAAGCCACCGAACGACCGACGCGAAAGCGAGAAAGGCGCGTTAGTTGGCGTCGTTGCTGTCGCGGTCGAACCGGTAGGAGTCGGGGTCGGCGTCGTAGACGCCGTCACCGCCGCCCTTGCCGCTACTGCCGCTACTACCGCTTCCGCCGGAACTGCTCCCGCCGCTCGGGCCGGGCGAGCCACCGGGGCCGCCGGGGCCGCCGGGGCCGAAGTCGCCCTGCGGGAAGCCGGTCGTCCAGACGTTGCCGGTGACGAAGCCGTCGGCGCGCTTGTCGAGGTACGGCTTGACGACGAAGCGCTTGAGCACCTCGCGGATGGGGTATCGAGTCACGGGGATGGCGAGCAGGAAGCCGATGGTGTCGGTGACGAGCCCCGGCGTGAGGAGGAACGCGCCCGCGGCGATGAGCAGGCCGCCGTCCATGACCTCGTTCGTCGGGAGGTCGCCCCCGGCGAACTTCGACTGGAGGCTTCTGAGGGTGTGTCGCCCCTCGGCGCGGACGATGAGCATCCCGACGAGCCCGGTCAGGACGACGAGCGCGACGGTCGGCACGAGGTTGATGTACTGCGCGACGACCACGAGCAGCAACGCGTCGGAGAGGGGGATGAGGAGCAAGAGCGCCATCAGCGTGCGCGTTCGCATGGGCGACACTACCGGGTCGCGGCCCATAGCCCTTTTGTCCCGCCCGCGGCGCGCCGGGACCGCGAATCCGACCGCGGCGGCCATCGAGGGACCCCGCGACCCGCCGACGGCGACCGGTCGTGCCACGAGGGCTCGAAGCGCTTACCCGCGTCCACCGCGGATGGGTGGACATGACCGACGAGACGCGCGTCGAATGGCGAGAGTGGGGTCCCGACGCGTTCGCCGAGGCGCGAGCGGCGGACAAGCCGATTCTGCTTTCGCTGTCGGCGACGTGGTGCGAGGACTGTCACGAGATGGACGCCGAGACGTACGCCGAGCCGCGCATCGCGGCCAACCTCAACGACGGCTTCGTCCCGATTCGGGTGAACGTGGACCGCCAGCCGCGCATCCGCGAGCGGTACAACATGGGCGGCTTCCCCTCGACCGTCTTCCTCGCGCCCGACGGCCACCCCATCACGGGCGCGACGTTCATCGGCCCCGACGGCATGCGGCAGGTCGTCGACCGCGTGCGCGAGGTGTGGGACAAGAAGGGCGCAGAGGCCGGACGCCTCCCGCGGGCGCTCAGGGGCGACCTCCCGCCCGCGGGCGAGGTCTCGCCGCAAATCGAATCGCACCTCGCCGGCCAGTTGGAAGTCGCCTTCGACGAGGCCCACGGCGGCTGGGGCGACGCCACGAAGTTCCCGCTCCCGCGGACCGTCGAGTTCGCGCTGAAGCGCGACCGAAGCCGGGCGCTCCGGTCGCTCGACGCGATTCGCGACGGCCTGTACGACCCCGTCGAGGGCGGCTTCTTCCGCTACGCCGACGACGCCGCGTGGTCGAAGCCGAACCGCGAGAAGACGCTCGAATCGAACGCCGCGCTCCTGCGGGCGTTCGCCAACGGCTACCGCTACACCGGCGAGGACGCCTACCTCGACCCGGCCGCGGGGACCGCCGACTTCCTCGTCGACTCGCTGTGGACCGGAACCGGGTTCGCCGGGAGCATGGGTCCCGCCGCGGGGACGGACTACTACCTCCTCGGGAAGGAGGGCCGCGACAACGCACCCGGCCCGCGGACCGACCTCACGGTGTACGCCGGCGGCAACGCTCTCGCCGCGGACGCGCTGTTGGTGCTGGCGGGGCTCACCGACGACGAGCGGGCCCGCGAGTTCGGCTCCCGCGCGCTCGACAGAATCGCCGAGGACCTCGTCGACGACGGCGTCGTGACCCACTTCCGGTCCGGCGGCGACGCGGGCGAGGACCTCCTGCTGGAAGATCAGGCGCGCGTCGTCGCCGCGGCCTGCCGCGCCCGACAGGTGCTCGGCGACGAGTCGGTGGCGGGCGAACCGTTTCTCGACTTCGCCGCTGCGGTCGCCGACGCCGCCATCGACGAGCTGTTCGACGAGGGCTCGTTCCTCGACGGCCCCGCGAGCGGCGAGGCGCTCCTGTCGTCGCCGCTGCGCCCGCTCGACGGGAACGTGGAGATGGCGAACGCGCTGCTCGACCTCGCGGCGCTCACCGGCGAGGGGCGCTACCACGAGGTGGCACAGGAGACCATCGCCGCGTTCGCGGGCGCGTGGGACCGCATCGGCGTGCAGGTCGCCGCCTACGGGACCGCGGCGGCGCGGCTCCTCCGCGACCCGCTCCTCGTCGAACTCAACGACGGCGTCGGCTCCGACCTCCACCGGGCGGCGCTCCGCGTCGCGGACCACGAGGCGCTCGTCGTCCCCGATGCCGACGTCGACGACCTCCCGGCGGGGACCGCGCGCGTCAGCGCCGGCGAGACGACGGTGGAGGCAACCACTCCCGAGGAGTTGATGGAGGCGGTGTCTTCAGTCACGCCCGACGCCTGACAACGACCCGCGGCAACGGAACGCGGGTGTAAACATCCGGTTTGTTTATCAAGGAGAAACGTGACGGACGGTGCATGACCAGTCTGCGAGACCTCGGGCTGTCCGAGTACGAGGCCCGAGCCTACCGCGCGCTTCTGCGGACGGGCGCGACGACGGCCAAGGAGTTGTCACGCGCCAGCGACGTTCCCATGGGTCGCGTCTACGACGTGCTGAACAGCCTCGAACAGTACCACCTCATCCGGAGTCAGGCGGCCAGCCGGCCGAAGAAGTACGTCGCCGTCGAGCCCGACACGGCGCTGGACCGCCTGCTCGAATCGAAGCGCCAAGAGCTGGCCGAGAAGGCCGAGCAGTACGAGAACGTCGTCGACGAACTGACCGACGAGCTCGACGCCGCGGAGCCGGTCCACGACCAGTTCTGGACGGCCGCGGTCGGCGCGGACGAGACCATCGACCTGCTCGTCGAGCGGCTCGCGGCGGCCGACGACTCGCTCGTGATGGTGGCCGGGACGCCCTCGCCGCAGTTCGACCTCGACGCCGTCGGCAACCTCGTCGTCGACGAACTGGAAGCCGCGCTCGACCGCGGGGTCGAAGTGTCGATGCTCATGTCGCCTGGCCTCGTCGACAGCCTGCCCGAGAGCGTCGGACAGAGCTACGTGAACCGACTGTCGAGCGCGCCGAACTTCCGGGCGCGCACCGCGGAGAACGTCACGGGCGTGTTCAACCTCATCGACGACGTGGAGGTCTGTATCGAGGTGCCGAACCCCCTCGACCCCGGACAGGCGTTCGCCATGATCGACCTGAAAGACCCCGAGTTCGCCGCCGACCTCCGGGCGACGTTCGACCCGCGCTGGGAGGAAGCGGCACCGCTCTCGCTGTAGCGGCTCAGGGCGGCGGAAACGAGAACTGAAATCGGGGTCGGATTCGAAAAACGAGCGTCTCGGGCGTCGAGGGCGTTCAGGCGTCGAGCTCGTCGCGGAGCTGTCCCAGCGTCACCTCGCGCTCGGCGTGCGCGTTGTGCTGGTGAATCGACTCGTCGTTCGACTGTTTCATGTGGACCACCGCGTCGTCGCCGAGGTGGTCGAGCGCGTCGATGGACAGCTCGGCCATCGAGCGGACGCAGTCCTCGACGAACTTCGCGTTGGCGTGGGCGTGGTAGGTCATGTGGTCCTCGTCGGGGCGCTTCGCGAGGTTGTAGATGCGCGCCGACATCGAGTCGCGGGCGATGTCGATGAGGTCCATGAGGTCGACCTCGGGCGAGCCCTCCGTCTCGACGGTGAGCGTGGCGTGGCCGCGCTGGGAGTGGCCCGGCTGAGGCACCTTGTCGAGGAACTCCTCGATGGTGTCGTCGTCGACGGCGAGGTCCTGCAGCACGTCGCGGGCGCGGGAGGCGGACATGCCCTGCGAGCAGGGACAGACGGTCATGCCGACCACTTCCGCGCCGATTTCCTCTCGGGTGCCCTCGTCGGTCGCGGTGGCGCTGGCGATGATTTGGGCGGTGCTCTGGGTGGACAGGCCGCTGGCGGGGGTGTCCTCGCGGACGACGAGCTCTGCGGTCATGCTGACCTCGGCGGTCGTCGTGTACTCGTGTTTGGCGAGGAGGCGCTCGGCGGCGTCGCCGCACATGTCCTCGACGCGGTAGGCCGGCTCGGAGACGGCGGCTTCGAGGACCTCGTCGATGACCTGCATATTTCGGCTCATGTCGATGCCCTTGCGGCCGCCGGGGAGGTCGACGAACACTTCGAACTCCGCCATCAAGACGAGGGGTCGCTTCCCGTCGCGAGCTATCTTGACGAGCTTCTCGACGCCCGTGACGCCGACCTGGCTCAGCCCGACGGTCACGTCCGGCTGGGAGGCCTGTACGTCAGGCAACTGGTGACTCATCGGAGAATAAGAAGTGCCGTTGCTGATTAGTGCTTTCGATAGGGGAACGGAATCGCGGACGAACGCGCCGCTGTGTTCCGACTAGGGCCAGTCGTCGCGCCCCTCGTCTTCGAAGGGGTCGGCGGGAGCGTCGTCGTCGCCGGCGAGCACCCACTCGGCGGCCTCGGCGGCGTCCTCGACGGGGAGGTACTCCCAGCCGGTCTCCTCGGCCACCGCGCGGTCCTCGTCGGACGTGCCGACGAAGACGTGCCGGTCGGTGTCGAACTGGCGCATCACGTTTTCGAGGCTCTCTTTGACGCCGCGCGGTCCGGAGAAGAAGTCCTGCCGGATTCGCTCTTTCCGGGTGAAGTTCGTCACGACGTACGTGGGTTTCTCGCTCACCACGCCGATGTACTTCGTCCACGTCCGGGCGTCAGAAAACGCCGCGTTCGGGTCGCCGAGCTGCTTGAGCGCGGAGAGTTCGAACGCGAGCGTCATCGTTCCTTGGCCGCCACCTGTTGCCATACCCGGCGATAGGCGGCGACGCGTGGAAAACGACTTCGGTCCCGGCCGTCCGCGAGACGCGACGCAACGAGACGGCCGCACGGCTCGGGGGCGACCGGGTCGGCCGGAGAACGCGGGCGACGGGACGGACGCAGCGAGATTACTGAACGCGGACGTAGTCGGTGAACACCACGATGTCGCCCCGCGAGAGCCGCGAGGCGGTCGGGTCGATGTCGAGCCGGCCGGCGGGACTGGCGGCCGCGAGCGCGCGCTGGGTCCGCTCGCTCAACTCGTCGAAGTGGTGGACCCGCGCACCGGGCGGGACGTCGGAGACGGGTGCGACGGTCGGCGGCGCGGTGGCGTCTGGAGAAGACGGTTGCTGTCCGTCTTTGGATGACATGTGATAACACACTCCACGGGTGGAGATAAATGTTTGGCCGGTGAGGCGTGGGACGACGGGGGAACGGACTGACCGGCGGACGGCGAGTGCGCCGGACGAAAGAGCCAAAAACGGGTGTGGAGCGAACCGTCGCGCGGCCGGCACGCGAGCCGACGGGCGCACCGGAGGCGAGCGCAGACGCGGCTGGCCGGGTGAAAACAGCGGGCGCGGTGTCCCGGGTTACTGTTCGGCCGCCGCGCCTTCGAGGTCGTCGAGCTGGAAGTCCTGCTTGACGAGGACCTCCTTCTGGCCGCTCACGTCGACCTGTTCGCGCATGAGCTTCTTGTACTTCGTCTGCGGCGAGAGGTCGCCGATGAGGACGCCGCCGACGATTTTGCCGTCCTTGATGGCGAGCCGCCGCCACTCGGTGTCGGAGTACTTGGCCTCGACGTGGTCGTCGCCGAGCGTCGGGTGGCCGAACGAGAGGAACGGGAAGTCGAAGTGGGTGATGGAGTACGACGAGACCCAGCGGAACTCCTCGGAGCCGTAGTCGACCATGTTCTTGGCCGCGATGGTGCCCTGCTCTTTGGCGGAGCCCCACGCGCCGTTCTGGGCGCGGTCGCCGAGGATGAGGTCGTGGAACTCGGTGATGTCACCGGCCGCGAAGATGTCGTCGTGGTTCGTCCGCATGAACTCGTCCGTGTAGATGCCGTTGTCGTACTCGATGTCGGTGCCACCGAGAATCTCCGTGTTGAAGTTCAGGCCGATCGCGATGCCGACGAAGTCGGCGTCGTAGCGGTCGCCGTTGGGGTCGACGGCGGTCGTGACGCGGTCGTTCTCGTCGACCTCGAAGTGGTCGACGCCGGAGTCGAAGACGGGTTCGACGTCGCGCTCGCGGAGCGCCTCGTGGATGATCTCTGCGCCCTCCTCGGAGAGCGCGTAGCGCCACCACGCCTTGCCGCGCATGAGGTACTTGCCCTCGACCTCCTGTGCGGCCGTGATGGCCGCGAGGTCGATGCCGAGCAGGCCCGCGCCGATGACGACGGAGTTGTCCGCGCCCTCGATGTGCTCTTTGATGTCGCGGGCGTCCTGGAACGTCCAGAAGTGGTGGATGCCCTCGGCGTCGGAGTTCTCGACGGGGAGTTGGGTCGGCGTGCCGCCGATGGCGAGGAGGAGTTTGTCGTAGTCGTACTCGGTGCCGTCGTGGGCGGTGACGGTGTGGCCCTCGGGGTCGATGTTCGTGACGAGCGTGTCGAGTTCGAGGTCGACGTCGCGGTCGTCGTACCACGACTCGTCGTGGATGGAGATGGGAGCCTCGGGCAGTTTGCCCTTGGCGAATTCCTTGATGAGAATGCGGTTGTACAGCGGTTCGCCCTCGTCCGTGATGATGGTGATGTCGGCGTCGGGTTCCTCTTCGCGGAGTGTCTCAGCCGCTGAGGCCCCGGCGATACCGTCGCCGACGATCACGTACGATTGGCTCATGACCCGACGTTTGTATTCGGGGTTAATGTGGATTGCTATCTCCTTCATGATTGATTTCCCCCTCGGGGACCCCAGCGAAATCGAGAGACAGAAGCCGAGTACGGATGGTTATCGCGTCTCGCCGAAGCGCCCGTCGAAGCCGCCGTCGGTGGCCGCGGGGCACTCCGAATGCGTCGCCTCCGCGTCGTCGCCACCGCGAGCGACGGCGTCGCGGCTGGGACTGCGGACGTGGCCGAGACGGGCGCGGACGACGCCGCGACCGGCGGAAGCCACCCGGACGACGCCGCGAACGCCGACGAGACCGGCGACGAAGCCGACCGGCCACCCGACGAACAGCGCGACGAGGCCGAGGCCGGGAGCGAGCGGGGCGACGAGCGTCGCCGTAATCCCCGCCGTGAAGACGCCGCCGACCGCCGCGACCGCGACGAGGGCGGCCTCCGAAAGCGTCCTGTACCGGTGGGGGAGCGCCTCTCGCACGTCGCCGCGGCCGATGTGAGTGTCGTCGAACATGGTCGTTCTCCTCGTTTGGAGAGACGACCGCCGACGCCATAATAGTAATCTGAATTACATTTCTGTACGCTGGCTTACTGGAGCGTACTTATGCAACCGTCTCGACAGGTTCGACGGCGGAGTCGACGACCGAGAGGCCGCCGTCGAGTTCGACGACGAGCGCCTCGTCGTCCGCTTCGATGCGGACGCGGATGCGCCACGGCTCCTCGGAGACGACGGTGAGCGCGTCGTCGCCGACGACCCACGGGAACCGCCAGAAGGGGGTCCCGCACACGTCGTTCCCCCGCGACGAGAGGAAGCCGAGGACGGTCGACTCGTCGAGGAGGACCAGCCCGACGGGGGAGACGGCCTCGTAGGCGCACTGGGCGCAGCGGTGAGTCACGACCACGTCGAGGTCGAACGGGTCTGCCTCGCGGGACAGCGAGGTTCCGGTCGTCCCGCCGCACTCGGGGCAGACGCCGTCGGCGGCGAGGCAGTGGAGGTGTCGCACGCGCTGGTCGAACGCCGACAGGAGCGCCTCGGAGCTACGGCCTTCGAGGCCGCCGGGCGGGAACTCCTCGCGGGCGTGGACCCGGGCGCAGTCGGCACAGGAGATGGTGAGTTTCTCGTCGCCGTAGTCGGCTTCGAGCGAGCCGCCGCAGCCGACGCAGGAGCCGGGGGCCGAAAACGCCGGGAGGACGGGGTCCTCGTTGAACGTCCCCGCGAGCACGGCGCGAACGACCTTCTCGCCGGCGTGCCGGAAGTCGTAGCCCTCGTCGGTCTTGCGGACGAACTGGCCGCGGAGCTTTCCGAGGTGGTAGTTGAAGCGGGCGCTGTCGTCGACGCCGACCCGTCGGCGGAGCTCCGAGAAGGGGACGGGTCGGTCGGGAGATTCCCAGAGCGCTTCGAGGATGGTGAGTCGGGTCTCGTCGGCGACGATGCCGAACGCTTCGGCCGGCGAGATACAGTCGTCGCATTCGAGGACCGAGTCCTCGCGGACGGATGCGGAGTCGCTCATACCCCTCACATGCGGTCGAACCGCATTAAATTACGTCGTGAAATCTCGTTCGGGAGCTTCGCGGGTCGCGGCGGGGTCGCGTCCGTCTCGCTCGGGGCGAACGCGCCGTCGTCCCCGGAGACGTGGTCTTTACGTGTATTCGACCCGAAGCGAACGACGAAATGAAGATTCGCCAGAACATCCGCCACTTCGCGACGAAGAAGGCGCTCACCATGCCGGTCATCGGCGACATCGCCACCGAGAAGATGGTGGACCTCCACGTTCGCATCTTCGGCGAGCGGGCCGACCCCGACCGCAGAGACGAGCGCGAGGACCACATGGCGGCGTTCTTCGAGTGCACGTTCGACACCTACCTCGCGGCGCTCGACGCGGGCTACCCCGAGGCCGAGGCCCGCGAGATAACCCACGTCCAGGCCAACTTCGACTTCTACAACCACGGCTGGACCGAGATGATGGAGATTCCGGTCGACGAAATCGAGGCCCACTACGAGCGCTACGAGGAGTTCTTCGAGCGCCACGGCATCGACATCGCCGACCCGCTCGGCGAGTTCCGCACCATCGACATCCCGGACGCGCCCGCGACGCTCGACAAACTCGACGACCCGGACCACCCCCACGCGGAGGGCGGCTTCGCAGACGACGTGTACGTCGAAGACGACTCCGGCGAAGTCGGTGTCGGCGGGGCCGACGAACCCGAGGACGTGGACGTGTCGGCCGCGCCGGGGATGCAGGAGGTCGACGGCACCGACGAGAAGACCGCCTAAAAGAGGCCGCGCGGAGTCGTGTCTTAATCGTCGGTCGGCACGCGGGGGCCGACGTCGACGACGCTGTTTTTCCACGTGCCGCGGGTGAACCACGCGAACGCGAGGAGCGCCACCCCGACGTTCGAGAAGGCGATACCGTACCAGATGCCGGTCGGGCCCATGGAGAAGAACTCCACGAGCACGAACGCCGCCGGGATGCGCAGCACCCACAGCGAGATGAGCGAGAACACCATCGCGGTCCGGGTCGAGCCGCTCCCGCGGAAGCCGCCGTTGACGACGTTGAACGCCCCGAGGAACAGGAACGTCGGGCCGATGATGCGCAGGTAGTCCACGCCGATGGCGATGACCGCCTCCTCGCCGGGGATGAACACCGAGACGATGGGTTCGGCGAACAGGTACGCGGCGGCGGAGACGAACACCAGCGCGGCGACGATGATGCCGATACCCCAGAACACGGCGCGCTCGGCGCGGTCCGGCTGGTCCGCGCCGAGGTTCTGGCCGACGACCGTCGAGGTCCCCTGCGCGAGGCCGATGGCCGGCAGGAAGACCAGCGAGTTGAGGCGGTTACCGATACCGAACGCGGCGACCGCGGTCTCGGTGCTGGCCCCGCCGGCGTTGACGGCGGCGTAGGCGACGAGCGCCGTGAGGGCGGTCACGCCGAGCGCGCGGGTCGACTGCTCGATGCTCGACGGCGCGCCGATGCGGACGATGCGCTCGACCGTCTCGCGCTCCGGAATCAGGTCGCGCGGCGAGAGGCTGATGCCGACCCGACCCGAAAGCAGGAGCCAGAAGCCGACGAGCGCGCCGACGCCGCGGGAGAACACCGTGGCGATGGCCGCGCCCTGCACGCCGAAGCCGGTGAAGCCGGTCGCGGCGAAAAGCGACTGCCCGAGGCCTTCGAGGCCGACGAGGCCGAATATCGGGTTCGCGTTGAACCCGAGGATGAGAAACGGGTCGAGGAAGACGTTGATGACGACGCCGAGACCCATCAGGTACATCGGCGTCCTCGTGTCGCCCCACCCGCGGAGCAGCGCCTGGAAGATGAAGAAGCCGAACATGAACGCGACGCCGAGGAAGATGGTGCGCGTGTACTCGACCGCCAACTGGTGGACTTCCGTGCCGGGCGTCGTCCCGATGAGCGGGAGCAGTATCGGCGTCAACAGATAGCCGATGACCGCGAACCCGGCCGAAAGCAGGATGACGAACCCGAGGGTCTGGCCGGCGGCGTGGTCGACTTCGCCGTGGTTGCCCGCGCCCTTGTTCTGGGCGACGAGGACCGTCCCCGCGACGGTGAAGCCGCCGCCGAACGAGATCATGAGGAAGACGAGCGGCCACGAAAACGACAGCGCCGAGACGGCCTCGGAGCCGACGCGGCCGACCCAGAAGGTGTCGGCGAGGTTGTACGCCACCTGCATGATCTGCGAGAAGACGAGCGGGAGCGACAGCACCAACATCGGCTTGACGAGCTCGCCGTCGACGAGGTTGACGTCGCGGGCCTTCGCGCTCATTCGTCGCCCTCCTCGCGCACGAGGTTCTCGACGACGAACTCGTCGAGCGCGGCGCGGACCTCGGTCGGCGCGTCGAAGGCGGACTGACTCGCCGTCTCGGTGCCCGAGGGGTCGGTCACCGCGACGCGCTGGAGGCGCGCGCCGTCGAGCGCGGCGAACAGGAGCGACGCGGTCCGGTCCGCGTCGACCTCGCGGAAGTGGCCCTCCGCGACGCCCTCGCGGATGATGTCGGCGAGGCGGCGGCGGATAACCTCCTCGTTGCGGGCGACCTGCTCGCGGTAGGCCTCGACGTACGGAGCCTGCGTCCGCAGTTCGTTGAGCGCCAGTCCGAAGCGGTCGTAGTCGCGGTCGTCGTCCGCTCCGGGGACCATCTTGTCGAGGAGGGCCCGGAGGCGAGCCTCGGGAGCGTCGCCCTCGGTCGCGGCGACCCGCGCTTCGAAGCGGTCGAACAGGTAGCCGAGGAACGCGACGAGCAGCTCCTGTTTCGTCCCGTAGTGGTAGTGGAGGAGGGACTTGCTCTTTCCGGCCTCGTCTGCGATTCGTTGCATCGTCAGGTCCGCGTAGCCGTGGGCGCACAGCGCCCGGTAGGTCGCGGCCATCAGTTCTTCGTGGACCTCGTCGGGGACCGACTGATCCGTCGTTTCGTCTGCACTCACTAACTGACTAGTCAGTCAGCTACTTAAAAAGTAGTTGCGGTCGGGAAACCGATTGCCGGTAAGTGTGCGATATCGCGGCACGAGAGACGACGGCACACTCCGGGACGAAACGCCCCGAACGGCTCCGAGAAAACCGGGTTGTGACCGGACTACAGGCTGCGGTCGATGCGGTCTGCGACCTCGTAGCCGGCGACGATGCCGCCGTTCAGCGACCGCTCGGGATACTGCGCTTCCGACGCCATCCCCGCGTAGTAGACCCCCTCGGCCACGTCGTCGCCGAGGTCGTACGGCACCACGAGGTCGAGGTAGCCCCGCTCGTACACCGGGCCAGCCCGCGGGTTGCGGGCGATTTCGAACTCCTCGACCGCCGAGCGGTCGAAGTCGGGGAACATGTCCTCGATTTCGTCGAACCACGCGTCTTCGACTTCCTCGTCGTTCATCTGCCAGAGTTCTTCGTGCGGCCCCTGCACGTAGCTGGCGACGTACAGCAGGTGGTCGCCGCCGTAGCGCTCTTTCGGCACGAAGTTCGTGTGCTCGATGAGCGACCCGAACGGCGCGTCGTGGGCGATGTTGAGCCAGTAGGTGTCCATCAGCGACTCCGACATGGTCGCCAGCCCGCAGACCGCGCCTTGGAAGTCGATGTCGCAGGGGAAGCCCGTGAGGTCTTCGAGCACGTTCGGCATCGTCGCCACGACGACCGACTCGACCTCGTGGGTCTCGGTCCCGTCGTCGGTCTCGACGGTCAGCGTCGAGACCGCCTCCCCGTCGGTGTCGAGTTCGGTCACGCGCGCGCCGGTCTCGATGTGCTCGCGGCCGACCGCCTCGACGAGCGCGTCGATGAAGGGCGCGAAGCCGCCGTCGAAGTAGCCGAGTTTCTCGCCGCGAAGCAGGTCGCGCTCGCCGCGGAAGCGGACGCGCCCGAGGAACCACGACGCCGACACGTCGTGTTTGCGCTCGCCGAACTTCCCGTCCAAAAGCGGGTCGACGAAGTTGTCGTAGACGCCGCGGGTCGTGTGCTCGACGACGAACTCCTCGATGGGCGTGTGTTCGTACTCGGCGAGGTCCTCGTAGGCGTCGAAGTCCGGGATACCCCCGCGAACGTCGATACCCTGCGTGAGCATGCCGAGGCGGAACTTGTCGTAGAGGCTCATGTGGGGGTACGCGGCGATCTGCCACGCGGTGTCCAGCGGGTGGACGACGCCGTCGACGTAGTAGGCGTTCTTGCCGATGCGCCACTCCAAGTCGTCTCCGAGGCCGAGTTCCTCGGCGAGTTCGACGATGGTCTCTTCGGACTTCGAGAGGTGGTGGTAGAACTTCTCGATGTCGTCGCCGTTCGTCTCGTAGGTCGCGGCGAGGCCGCCGAGAGAGTCGGCCGCCTCGAAGACTCGAACGTCGTGGCCCCGGTTCTGGAGCCGGTACGCCGCGGCGAGCCCCGCGATGCCGCCGCCGACGATGCCTATCATGCTCGGACGTTCGAGGTCCGGTGGAAAGTCCTTTCTGATTGGCCGGGTCCGCCGGCGTCGTCACCGACCGCGGGACGCGTCGGCGCGCTTCGCCGAGCGACCGAGACGGGGTCGTTGCGACGTTCGCCACATTTTTATCTGCGATAAGGCAACAGCGGGGCATGGTTACGGTCCGCGCACCCGCCACGAGCGCAAACCTCGGAAGTGGGTTCGATGTCTTCGGCGTGGCTCTCGACCGCCCCGCAGACATCGTGCACGTCGAACGGGCGGACCGGACGACGATCGAAGTCACCGGCGTCGGCAGCCAGTACATCCCGACCGACCCCGACCGGAACGTCGTCGGCGCGGTCGCGGAGGCGCTCGACGCCCCCGCGCACATCCGCATCGACAAGGGCGTCCGCCCGTCGTCCGGGCTCGGGTCGTCGGCGGCGAGTTCGGCCGCCGCCGCCCTCGCGCTGAACGAACTGTACGACCGCGGGCACTCCCACGAGGAACTCGTGCCCATCGCCGCCGAGGGCGAGGCCGTCGTCTCCGGCGAGGCCCACGCCGACAACGTCGCGCCCGCGCTCCTCGGCGGCTTCACCGTGGCGACCGACGAGGGCGTGACGACCGTCGACGCCGACATCCCGCTCGTCGCCTGCCTCCCCGAAATCGCCGTCTCGACCCGCGACGCCCGCCGCGTCGTCCCGAGCGACGCCAGCATCGAGGACATGGTCCACACGGTCGGCCGGGCGGCGACCCTCGCGGTCGGGATGTGCCGCCGCGACGCCGACCTCGTCGGCGCGGGGATGGACGACCGCGTCGTCACGCCCGCGCGAGCAGAGCTCATAACCGGCTACCACGAGGTCCGCGAGGCCGCCCTCGGCGCGGGCGCGTCCGGCGTCACCGTCTCCGGGGCGGGCCCGTCGGTCCTCGCCGTCTGCCAAGCGGGCGACCGCACCCGCGTCGCCGGCGCGATGCTCGAAGCCTTCGACGAGGCCGACGTGGCCGCCCGCGCCTACAAGACGCGGGTCGGTCGCGGGGCCGAAGTGTTCGAGCGCTGAACGACACACAGAGAACAACTCGCACACCAGATTCTCGTCTTTTCTCCCGTCTGAGCGACTGCAACGCGTTATCGCGGTCGCTGGTAACACGATTCCGAGAAGACTTTTCTCACTATCGCGATATATTCGAATCATGGAACGAGCACTCGTCGTCGTCTCCCCCGAAAAGCGGTCGCACCGAATCCTCCGCGAGGCCGGCGAACTCGCCGCCGGCAGCGGCGCTGAACTCATCGTCCTCACCGTCCTCCCGGACGAGGAGTTCGAGCGGACCCGCTCGGCGCTCGCCAGCGTCGGCTCCTCGGACGTGGTGTACGGCATCGACCAGGCCATCGAGTCGGCCACCCGCCGCGCCAAGCGCGTCGCCCGCGAGGCGTTCGAGGGACTGGACCTCGACTACCGCATCGTCGCCGACATCGGCCCCGAGGCGGACACCATCTTAGAGACGGCCCGCTGGGAGGGCTGCGACCACCTCTTTATCGCCGGTCGCCGCCGCTCGCCCGCCGGAAAGCTCATCTCCCGAGACCTGACGCAGTCGGTCATGCTCAACTTCGACGGCCCGGTCACCGTCCTCCTCGGCGAGGAGTCGTCCGACGACGCGACGGGAAAGGAAAAGGGGAAGTCGGGACTCCTCGCCTGAGAGCGGACGACGTACCGAGCGGAAAAACCGAATCGAGAACCGAGACGGTCGAGCGCGTCGATTGCCGCCGCGTCAGACGCCGCGGCCCTGCAGTTTGTCCTCGTCGGCCATGCCGACGTTCGCCTCGCCTTTCATGCCCTTGCCGATGCCGGCGGCGATGTCGGCGAGCGTGTCGGGGTCGTCCCAGTTGTTGACGGCCTCGACGATGGCCTCGCCCATCTGTTCCGGGTCCTCCGCGCCGAAGATGCCGGAGCCCACGAAGATGCCGTCGCACTCGTGGTACATCATGAGCGCGGCGTCCGCGGGCGTGGCGATGCCGCCGGCCGCGAAGTTGACGACCGGCAGGCGACCCATCTCGGCGGTCTCGTGGACGAGTTCGGCGGGCGCCTCGTGCTCGCGGGCCCACTTCTCGCGCTCGTCGAAGTTGAGGCCGGTCAGCGACCGAATCTGGTGTTTGATGGTGCGCTGGTGCGTGACCGCCTGGTTCACGTCGCCGGTGCCGGCCTCGCCCTTGGTGCGAATCATCGCCGCGCCCTCGTTGATGCGGCGGAGCGCCTCGGGGAGGTTGCGCGCGCCGCAGACGAACGGCGAGGTGAACTCGCGCTTGTCGATGTGGTAGTCGTTGTCCGCCGGGGTGAGCACCTCGCTCTCGTCTATCATGTCGACGCCGATGGATTCGAGAATCTGCGCCTCGGTGTAGTGGCCGATGCGGGCCTTCCCCATCACCGGGATGGAGACGGCGTCGATGATCTCTTTGACCGTCTCGGGGTCGGCCATCCGGGAGACCCCGCCGCGCTTGCGGATGTCGGCCGGGACGGCTTCGAGCGCCATGACGGCGACCGCGCCGGCCTCCTCAGCGATTTTCGCTTGCTCTGCGTCCACGACGTCCATGATGACGCCGCCCTTCTGCATCTGGGCGAACCCGCGCTTGACGAGTTCGGTCCCGCGCCGAAGCTCCTCCAGGTCGGTCTCCTCTGGCATATCGGTCGCTTGCGACTGGGCTCACTTAAGCGGTCGCTTCCGCCCGCCAACCGTTCGCATTCCGCACAGGTCGTGTTTCGTGGTCGGCGGCGGGGTGTCGTGATTCTGTTGAACTACTTAGCTTTTGACAGATGGAGCGTGCAATACTCAGAGGGTGTATGAAGCAACCGGAGACCACGTATTCACCTAAAAACTCCCAAACTATACCACCACAGCGTCGGCACTATAGCGCATGCCCTCCTCCGATTCGCAGGCCAGCTGGACAAGTCCGGAATACGTCGCAACCGTTGTTGGTGTCCTCGCTACGGGCGCTCTCGTGTTCTACAGTACCCTCGTGCAAACTGGTCCGACAGTCGATGAGATTCTGTTTGTCGTCTTGGGCATCACCCTGCCCATGACCATCGCTTACGAGATTGCTCGTCGGTGGACGTGACCGACTCGCGCCCTGTATTCAGCACGGACTCAACAAGCTATCAGCGGCTGAGGACTTCAACAGCGCCGCGGGCGTAATCCCCGCCCGCCGACACCGGCCGCAGTCACCGAGACCGGCATCACTTTTGTCCACCCCCGCTTCGGCGTGGGTATGGACGCGGCGACCCGACTGCTCGACGACGACGGCCTCCCGGCGGGGACCGACCTCCCGCGGTGGCTCGCACCCCTGCCGGAGTGGCTGGAGAACTTCGGTCTCAACATCGCCTGGCTCGTGGTCGTCATCAACCTCGTCGGGACCGCCTTCGGCTTCTGGTACTACGGCTACCAGTTCAGCATCGAGCCGACCGCGATGTGGCCGCTCGTCCCCGACAGCCCCGTCGCCACGCTGTTCATCGCGCTGTCGCTCGCGCTCTGGAAACTCGGGCGCTCGAACGAGTACGTCAACGCCCTCGCGTTCTTCGGCTGTCTCAAACTCGGGCTGTGGACGCCGTACGTCCTCCTCGCGTTCAAAGGCGACTTCTCGTACCTCCACTGGGCGATGTACAACTTCCTCTTCTGGAGCCACCTCGCCATGGTCGTCGAGGCCTTCCTCATCCAGCGGTACGCCGAGTTCCCGAGTCTCGCCGTCCTCGTCGCGGTCGGCTGGTACGCTCTCAACGACCTCGTGGACTACTTCGTCCCCATCGCGGGCACGCCGCACCACACGCTCATCCCGGCCGAGCCAATCGTCGACGGCGTCGTCCAGCACGTTTCGCCAGCCCACGAGTACGCCGCGGCGGGCGCGGTCCTCCTGACCGTCGCGGCGACGTTCCTCGCGCTCGCGACGCGGGTCGCCAAGCTCGAACGGGGCGGCATCGACTGACCGGGAACCGACGCGTCGTCGGCCGACTCAGACGTAGCCTTTTGTCCCGCCGACCCTAACCGACGAGCTATGCGCCTCTTCGACCGCGTGGCCGACCTGCCGCTGACCGTCGAGTCCGTCTCCCGCGACCGCTTCGAGAGCGACACGTCGAGCGGCTTTCTCCGCAAGACCACGGTGTTCTCGCTCGTCGGCGACGGCGCGGTCGGCCGCGGCGAGGACGTGACCTACGACGCCGAGGACCACAACGCCCTCGCGAACGCGCCCGCGGACGCCTTCGACCTCGCCGGAAGCTACGACACGTTCGCCGACTTCTCCGCGGCGCTCGACGGGGTCGACCTGTTCCCGACGAAGGAACCCGAGCGCGAGACGGCCGCACACTACCGGCGCTGGGCGCTCGAATCCGCCGGCCTCGACCTCGCGCTCCGGCAGGCCGACACCGACCTCGCGTCCGCCGTCGACCGCGAGCGCGACCCGGTTCGGTTCGTGGCGAGCACCCGCCTCGGCGACCCGCCGTCGGCCGACCGCGTCGAGACGCTCCTCGACCGCGACCCCGACTGCGAGTTCAAACTCGACCCGACAACCGACTGGCACGACGAGCTTGTGGCGTCGCTCGCCGCGCACGACTGCGTCCGCATCCTCGACCTCAAAGGGCAGTACGAGGGGACCGACGTGGACCAAGCCCCAGACCCCGACCTCTACGAGCGCGTCCTGTCGGGCTTCCCCGACGCCGTCGTCGAGGACCCGGCGTTCACCGACGAGACGCGCCCGCTGTTCGACGGCCGCGAGACCCGCGTCTCGTGGGACGCCCCGATTACCGGCGTCGAATCCGTGAAATCCCTCCCGTTCGAGCCGTCGTGGCTGAACGTCAAACCCTCGCGATTCGGCACGGTCGAGTCGCTGTTCGACACCATCGAGTACGCCGACGAACGCGGGATGTCGCTGTACGGCGGCGGCCAGTTCGAACTCGACGCGGGCCGCGACCACATCCAACTGCTCGCGTCGGTGTTCTACCCCGACGGCCCGAACGACGTGGCCCCCCGCGAGTACAACCTCCCCGAGCCGCCGGCGGAACTGCCGACGAGCCCGCTCGTGCCGTCGGCTGACCCGTCGGGGCTGGAGTTCTGAGAACCGAAAAACAGTCGCTTCAAACGGACGCGCCGAGGGGTGCGCCGGCCGCGCTTACTCGCCTTGCTGGACTTCGAATATCTCGTCGGCGACGAGGCCGTGGGCCTCTTCGTGGACTTTCGCCCCGGCCTCCTTGTTCGGTGCCTCGAAGAGGCAGAAGACTGCGCCGTCCGTCTCGTCGACCCAGTAGTGCTTGTAGTTCACCCCGTACTTGCCCTGCGTCTCCAGGTCTGCACGGTGGGCCTCGGCGACGTCTTTCGCACTCCCCTCTACGTTCCGGTGTACGTCCATGTATAGCGGCATGGGTGCTAGTGTATAGCACTCCGGAGCTCATAACCGTTCTTCGATAGTTACCAGAATATTCTGATATAACCGTCACGCCCCGAGCCAGCTTGGAGTATCGCCGGTTCGAACCTCACAAAACCGCCATCAGATAGCCGTCAGATGCCTACTATCGTCGCCGCCGACCTCACTCCTCGCTCGTCCGGAACTCGTCGCTGTCGGCGTGGGCGCGGACCCACAACTCGCCGATTCTGGAGAGGCGCGTCCGGTAGGACTTCCCGCGTTCCTCCTGTTCGATGTAGCCCTTGCCGCCGGGGCCGAGGCGGTCGACGTTGTAGATGACCTTCGACCGGAAGGAGTCGGTGTACTCCTCGTTCATCTCGCGGGCGAGCGCCTCCGCGAGTTCGGAGACCGACCCGAACTCGCCGTGCTCGCCGAGTTTGAACAGGATGACCTCCTCGAACGGCTTGACGTTGGAGAAGGAGGCCACCGGGAGTTCGACGATGTGGCGGCCGTCTATCTGCTTCGCGCCGATGGTCGTCCCGCGCTCGTCGAACTCCGACAGCAGGTCGGAGGTGGCGTCGAGGCGCTCGCGGATGCGGTCGGCGTCGATTTCGCCGGATTCGAGGAGGTCCGAAAGGAGCGCGCGCTCGGTCCGCAACTCCTCGGCGAGTTCGGTTTCGAGGTACTTCTCGGGGGCCGTGTAGTAGGTGTGGATGCGCTCGCGGTCGGCCTGTCGCTCGACCATGATGGAGTGGGCGGCGGTGGCGAAGGCGAACGAGACCGGGCGGGGCATCGCGCTCACGTTGACCCACACCTCGCCGGGTTCGTCGTCGTCGCCGCGGAGTTCGTCGTCGGCGTCGAGTTCCGCGTTGATGAGGTCGTACGCCTGCTCGAACGCCGCGTCGTAGTCGTACACGTCGTCGACGATGACGCGTTCGGTCTCCGCGCCGAGGAGGTTCTCGAAGTCCTTTTCGAGTTTGCCCGAGAGGTTCCGCGAGTACTCGACGTTCGCCTCGCTCCCAACGGCCCCTTCGAGGAGGATGACGCGGTCCACGTCCAACTGATCGCGGATGAGCGGCGCGATGAGTCGGTCGTAGTCGAAGCCGACGGGAACGATGTGCGTCTGCATACGCTATACTCCGTGGGGACGTTTATTAATCTCTTCAAGTAGTGTATCGTTCACCCGTTCTCCGTCACAGGAGATTGTCATTCAGTATAGGTCTGATGAAGTTTCATCACCGGCATTGGGGGTGAGATATTTACCAGATGTGTTCGAAGAACTAACAATGTCAAGTGACGGGATAATTGCAGCAGACGCCACGAAAAATGAATTTCATAAGCAACACCCACACGGAGTAAACGTAGTATCAGTTGCAATTGCGGTCGGAGACCATCAAAAATTCAATGAGAAATACTTCGAAATAATAAAAGAGAAAATTGAAAAGTATGACATCAAACTTCCTCATCCAATTCTCAAGAGTAAGGATATCTCACGCCATATCCCCACTTGGCAGACTGAGGAAGCAAGGAAGGATATTGTATTTGAACTTTTGTCCATTGACGTTCTAGACACTATCTATGTAACAGAGACATATCTGAAACCAAAATGGATTGAACTGTACAGCGATGAGGAAGATGAGTTTCGCAGAATGACCTCTCATGATTTTGTCAAGGATATTCTATTCCAATACTATGACATAGTCTCGATTTGGAAGTACTTGGAACGATATCATGGAGGAGATGGAACGCACTACAACGTAATGACGGACTACTTCTCGGGGCAGGTCTGCCGTGCCTATCAAGAACTTGGTGAATTGGCAGATAATTTCCTTATCGTTCCCCAAGGTGACCAAACATATCCGGTACTATCAATGGCCGATTTGGTTACAGGATTGTTAAAACAAGAGGTCTATCCACTTAGAAAAGATGAGATTGAAGAGTACATTAAGGACGAGACTCCGGGTTACGTCGTTGCAGATTCAGTATATGATGGCAAAGATCTTGAGCGACTAGTTCCCCACGTGACAGACGGAATCCGAACAGATCTCAATCTACCAGACCCAACAGTATACATCGCTCGTGGGGATGTGCCAAAAGATCGCGTTACATCGCTTGATATGTTTCACCATGCCTGTATGTATGCTCAGATAAAGGGTGGATCGGTGAAATTCTTTGAAGAGAATAATGACCGGCACCACTTCTCAGGAGAAGATATACTTGTTTGTGTGGATGGGAACTCAGAGATCTACGCTGATTATGAGCGCTTGAATACACAGTATTCAATTACAGTGTTTGATGCAGAATCAGCTATCAACCATTTTCTAGACGAGATACCATCGGGATTAGTGCTATAGCCGCAATATAAACTACGCTAGAAGCATATTGAATGAGTCTCCTGTGGGAGACCCTAAGAATTTGTCTTCTCTCGAAGACTCGTTTTGATGAACGAGTTTAACCTTAAAAAATATTTTGCTATCGAAATGGTGACTTTCTATTCGAGATATGTACTCTCAAAGAAAATCCGGGATATAGGCTATTACTGACCGCCGCAACCCTATCTCAGCACGCAACAGTCGAACACGATGTTCTCACCCGGTTAGTGTTCCCGGAAGCACCATCTGCTTCACCATCTCTTCAGCCAACCCGAAGCACCCCACCGCTCCCACGCCAGCCACGCCACCACGCCGCCGACAAACGCGACGCCCAGATTCACCGTGACGCCGACGAGGCCGATAGCGACCACGAGGGGGTAGCCGTCCGCGCGGGTCAGGCTGGTCAGACTCGTCCGCGCCAGTTGCAGGCCGATAATCGCCAAGACGACGCCGAGCATGGCGACCGGGTAGGCGGCGACCACGTCCACGGCGAACAGGGCGACGAGGACGTAGCCGGCGCCGAGAATCACGTTCGCGCCGGCGGTCCGCGCGCCGAAGGCGTACTTGCCGGCGACGCCGCCGCTGCCGTGGCACATCGGAAAGCCGCCGAGGGGGACCGCGAGGAGGTTCATCGCGCCCATGCTGGTGGCGAGTTCGTCGGCGGAGACGTCGCGGTCGAAGTAGTCCGCGAGCAGGACCGACGTGGCGAGCGCGGCGTTGCCGACGGTCATCGCCAACTGGGCGATTGCGGCCTCGGCGGCCGAAAACGAGAGGTCGCCGAGCGAGAGCAGTCGGGCGTCGCCGACCGACGGAACGGTGAGCGACAGGTGGCCCACGTCGGCGAACGCGACCGCGCCGCCGACCGCGAGGACGGCGAGGGCGCTCACGTTCGAGCGTCTGGTGAGGAGGGCGACGGCGGCGACGGCGACCGCGAGGCCGGCGAGCGGGAGGTCGCCCGCGCCGAGTTCGAGCCCCGTCGACAGGAGGACGAGCGCGACGCCGAACTGGACGCCGCGGACGACCGGCGCGCCGATGTAGCGACTCAGGCGGCCGAGCGAGCGGGTGCGACCGATAGCGAGGAGGACGACGCCGAGGCCGAACCCGGCAAGGAGCGCCTCGCCGGTCGTGACCGTCTCGGCGAGGACGAGCGCGGCCAGCGCCTTCATCGGTTCGACCGACAGCGGGGCCGCGTAGTACAGCCCCCAGACGACCTGAAACACGCCGAACCAGATGAGCACCACGGCCAGCGAGAGGTCGGTCAGGCGGGCGACGGCGACGACGATGGGGAGGATCGTAACCGAATCACCCACCGCGCCGGTGAACTCGTGCCACTCGAAGTCCACCGCGAGTTCGTCGCCGTACGGGAACGAAACGCCCATTCGGATGGGGATTCCGCGCCGACGGGGAAATGTATTTGCGTAATCGGGAGCCGGAACGGCGGCCGGTTCGAGAAACCGAATTGGGTTACGCCGGCCTCGACGCCCCGCGGTCGTCGACGCCGACGCTCACTCGAACGTCGAGAGGTCGAAGTGGACGCCGCCGCGGAGGTAATCGATGCCCATGAACAACATCACGGGGGCGAGTAGGAGCGCGGACAGCCCACCGAATAAGACGTCGCCGCGGGCGTCGAGGACGGACGAGAGGCCGTTCACGAGTATGGCCATCCCGAAGCAGACGTAACCCGCGCCCGCAACGACGTGCCATCCGAGGGTCGTCGACCCGAGAGCGACCGATTCGCGGATTCCGGCGACGACCAACAGCACGCCGGCGGCCACGAACAGCGCGAACTGGGCGAACGAAAGCGGGTGCGCGAGCGCGCCGAGAAACGCGAGGCCGCCCGCGATGAGCAGGTCGAACACCCCGACGACGGCGAGGAATCGACGGTCCATAGAAGTCGCTCTCGACGGGGACATGAAAAACTGACTACAGCTTCACGGCCGACCGACGGCGGGCACTTCGACGACTCACCGCGTCGCCGACAGGTCGCCCGACTCGACGACGGTGGCGAACTCGCCGTTGAGGTGCGCCAGCGCGGTGCGGTGCAGCTCGTCGGCCGAGAAGCGCTCGCCGTCGTAGCCCTCGCGGTCGAACGTCGCCGTCGCGTCCGCCGGGAGGTACACGTCGAAGCCGAGGTTCTCGGCCATCCGGGCGGTCGTCGAGACGCAGTGGTCGGTCGTGAGACCGCAGACGACGAGCGTCGAGTAGTCGCGCTCGCGGAGCCACGCTTCGAGGTCGGTCCCGATGAAGCCGCTGTTGACGCGCTTCGTGAACGCGGGTTCGCCGTCGGCTGGTTCGGCCTCCGGCTTCCACGCGAAGCCCTCGCGGTCGCTCCGGAGCGGCGAGTCGGGTTCGGTGGAGTCGTGGCGGACGTGGACGACCGGGCGGTCGGCCGCGCGCCACGCCGCGAGCAGGTCGGCGACGCACACCTCCATCTCGGGGTTGTTGCGGTCGCCCCACGCGGGGTCGTCGAAGCCGACCTGCATGTCGATACAGACGAGCACGGCGTCGGCCGGGAGGTCGGAAGCGGTCATCGCTCGACCTTCGAATCGGTCCCCGCCATCAGTCGTCCGCCGGTGCCATCGGCACTTTCGGATGCTCGCGAGTGATGCGAATCGGGCACTCGTCGGGCGCTTGCGTCTCGTCGGAGGAGAACATGTACTGCGGCCACTCGCGGTCGCCCTCGACGCCCCAGTCGCCGAGGTCGGCGTGCGGACAGACGCCGTCGTACTCCTCGATGCGGCCCTGAATGACCGCGCGGGCCTGCTGGCCGGCCTCGGTGTCGGCGGTGATGCCGTCGAACAGCGCCCGCGGCTGGAAGGTGATTTCGAGGCCCCACGGGCAGTAGCGGCTGACGCGCTCGTCGTAGAACGGCGCGCGAGTGGTCGGGAACATCGGCTCGCCCCCGAAGGAGAACTCCCACGTCGGGTCGTCGGGGTCGGTCGGGATGTCCGCCGGCCACGGTTCGGGGTCGTTGACGTGGAGGAACTGGAGGATGTGCCAGAGATGTTCGTGGTAGTCGGCCTCGGTGAGGTCCTCCGCCGGCGGCTTGAAGAACGTGACGAGCGAGCACGCTTCGGAGTAGTCCGGGTACACGTCGAGATATTCGAGGAGCGTGTCGCGGAGCGCCAACAGCGCGTCCTTGTCGGTCATCGAATCGACGAACGTGTAGAGGGCGTCGCCGTTTCGCTCGGACTCGATGCCGAAGTAACAGGGGAACGGCGCGCCGTCGCGGTCGCCGAGCATCGTCTCGCGGAAGGTCTCGTAGTGCTTTCTCGCCCAGTCGGGGAGGTCGCCGTCGTCGAGGCGGCGGCGGAGCACGTCCTGCTCCATGAGCACTTGGTGACCCGACTCGTTCATGCGCGTCAATAGGATTCAGCGACTTTGAGAGTTCGGGTTCGCGGGGCGAACTCGCCCCCGAAACGGCGGCTCAACCCTCATTTTCGCGGTCGAAGCCGCCTCCGTTCCCGCGCTCAGAGCGGGCGGTCGAGCTTCAGGTAGCGCGTCTCGTAGCCCATCGACTCGTAACACGACCGGGCGGCGTCGTTGTCGGCGTGGACGCTCAGCGCGGCCCGCTCGCACCCCCGGTCGCGGCCCCACTCGTGGGCCCGTTCGAGGAGTTCCGTGCCGACGCCCTCGCCCCGCGCCGGGGGCGCGACGTAGAGGTCTTTCACCTTGGCGACCGACCCGCGGGCGAACACCGGCGGCGATTCGGACGCGGCGACCGTGACGTAGCCGCGGAGCGACGCCTCGGCGGAGTCAGGGGCGGGACCGGACTCCGCCGCCGACTCCCCGCCCGCGACGGCGACGAACGTCCGGACATCATCGGCTTCCAACTGCTCGGTCCGGTAGTCGAGCGCCTCGGCCCGCACGTCGACGTCCTCGGCCAGCGCGTCGTAGTCGTCGACGTCGCCCATCTCGTCGGCGAACGGGAGCCACAGGTCGTCCACTAGTGCCTCTACCTCGTCGGCCTGAAGCGGTCGAATCTCCATGAGTCACCGACGACTCGCGGCGGTGTCAAAAGAGTAACCGTATTCGGCGGTCGCCGGAGGTGAGTTTCGACCGCCTCACTCGATTTCGAGGCCGCTCGCGTCCGCACCGTCCTCTGCGCCTTCGTCCCACTCCAGTTCGAACTCGATGCTCAGTTCGTAGGGACCGCCCGCGGGCCCCTCGCGTTCCGCTTTCACCTCGAACGTCGGCGACGCGGGGGGTTCCATCGTGACCGTCTGGTCGCCGGCGGTCAGCGTAATCGGCTCGCCCGCGTCGAGTTTGTCGGCGACGGTGCGGAGGTACGACGCGATTTCGGCGCGGGTCTGTCGGTTCTCGGACTCGAACAGCACTTCTTCGGGCATGGGGGGAGGTTACTCGCGCAGGAAGATAAGGTTCGTTGCGGCGAAAACGGACGGGTCGGCGCGGAGTCGCGGTCGGGTCGGCGCGGCGTCAGTCGGCCCGGAGACCGTCGGTGAAGCGAGACTGGTTCTCCTCGGGCGCGGCGGCGGTCATCGCGGAGACGCCGACGGTCAGAAGCGCCGACAGCGCCATCCCCCAGAGGGCGTAGTCCCACGTGAGGTAGGTCGGCCCGAACAGCGTCATCGACCCGACCTCTATCGCGGGGACGAACACGTGCGCGAGGTAGAACGCCTGCGAGCCGAGGATGCCGGCGAACATCCCCGACCGGGTCGTCCGCGACCAGTAGAGCGCGACGATGACCGGCAGGGCCATCTGGGCGAACCCGCCGAAGGCGGTGTCGCCGACGGAGACGAGCGTGCCGGGCCGGAACAGGCTGGCGACGAACGTGAGCGTGGCGAACAGGGCGACGCCGATGCGGGCGAGCCACGCCTCGCGGGCGTCGCTCGCGTCGGGGTTGACGAAGGGGCGGTAGAGGTCGCGGGTGAAGTACGACGACCCGGAGAGGAGCATCGAGTCCGACGACGACATCATCGCGGCCATCGCGCCGGCGATGACGAGCGCGGCGAACCACACGGGCGTGTACTCGTTGAGGAGCACGGGGAGGACGTTCGCGCCCTCGGGGACGGCGACGCCGAGGCCGGCCGCCCACGTGCCGAGGATGAACGCGGGCACGAAAAGCAGGACGACGAGGACGGGCCACAGGGCGAACGAGCGCTTGAGGACGGCGCTCGACTTGGCGACGAAGAAGCGCTGGTTTATCTGCGGGAACATCGCCACGCCGAAGGCGATGGTGACGGCCGACGAGATGATGAACTGCGGCGAGTAGACGCCGCCGCCGAGCGCGAGGAACTCGGGTTCGTTGGTCGCGAGGGCGTTCGAGAGCGCCGTGGGGCCGCCGGCCGCGGCCGCGACCCAGCCGACCGCGAGCCAGACGACGCCGAGCATGAACAGCCCCTGAAGCGTGTCGGTCCACGCGACGCCGCGGAGCCCCGCGATGACGACGTAGGCGATCATGAACACGGTGATACCGGCCGCGCCGGCCCAGTACGGAACCATCCCGTTGGTCAGGCCGACGATGGCCTCCCCCGCGCCCATCTGCTGGAGCATCACGTACGGGAACAGCCAGAACAGGCTGATGCCGGCGACGACGGCGCGCAGGCGGGTCGAGCCGAAGCGGTCGCCGAGCATCTCGCCGAGCGTGACGTAGCCGTGGGCGCGGCCGACGAGCCACTGCTTGTAGCCGACGACGTACCAGAGAATGGCGAACAGCACGCCGTCCATGACGCCCATCACGAGAATCCACTCGGGGCCGGCCCGGTAGGCGAGGTCGGGGCCGCCGAAGAACGTGAAGGCAGAGAGGAGCGTCGCGAAGGTCGTAAACAGGAGGACGACGGTCCCGATGGAGCGACCGGCGAGGTAGTAGTCCTCCGCGTCGCGGCTGGTCAGGCGGTAGGCGAGGAGGCCGACCGCGAGCGCGACCACGAGGTACGCGCCGACGACGCCGAGTTGGACGCCGAGCGCCGACACCATCAGCGACTCTCCCCCTCCCCGACGATGCCGCGGTCCCACGCCGTCCGGGTGAACAGGTGGAAGACGACCGCGGTCAGCCCCATCCAGCCGATGTGCCACCAGAGCCACAGCGGCAGGCCGGCGAACACCCTGCTGTCGCCCCAGAGGAACCACGGAACGGCGAACGTCACGAGGATTGCGAAGACGGCAATCCAGCGGTAGTCGATGCGAACTCGCGTCATTCGTAGGAACGATAATCGATAACGAGGCGTAAATCTTACTCTATCGACCTACGTTGCCCCGTATTGAAGAACTATTTTCTTCAACAATGGCTGTCGAACGACCGGGACCACCCACGTCACGGCCGCGTCGCGGGTGGCGGTCCCGTCGGCCAGTCTGCCGGTCACGCCGACCCGAGCGCCGAAACAGTTTCCAGCGGCGCGGACGAGCGGACGCACATGAACTTCGGCATCCAGCTCTACTCGCTTCGAGACCTCGACGAGCCGACCGCGGCGCTCGTTCGCCGCGCCGCGGACGCCGGCTTCGACGGCGTGGAGTTCGCGGGCGTCGACGACGCGGCGGCGGTCCGCGCGGCTCTCGACGAGACCGGGGTCGGCGCGCCCGCCGCCCACGTCCCCATCGAGGAGCTCGAAGCCGACCTCGACGCGGTCTGTGAACGCTACGGCGCGCTCGGTGTCGAGACGCTCGTGGTGCCGTTCCTGCCGCCGGAGGCGTTCGCCGACGCCGACGCGGTCGACGAGACCGCACGCCGGCTGGACGACCTGACCGCGAAGTGCGACGAGCGGGGCGTCAGACTGCTGTACCACAACCACGACCACGAACTCGTCACGGTCGAGGGCGAACCCGCGCTCGACCGGCTCGCCGAGGAGTCGGGTATCGGCTTCGAACTCGACCTCGCGTGGATTCTCACGGCCGGCTACGACCCCGTCGCGTACCTCGACCGCTACGCCGACCGGACCCCGGTGGTCCACCTCAAAGACGTGGTGGTCGACGCCGACGCGAAACGCGGCGGGCGGCCGGTCCACCTCGGCGAGGGCGACCTCGACGTCGAACGCTGTCTCGCGGCCGCCCGCGAGGGGTTCGTCGAGTGGGCCGTCGCCGAACACGACTTCCCCGAGGACCCGGCGGCGTTCTGCCGGGACGCGGGCGAGTTCGTCGCGGCGCACCGAACTGACGAGGAGACGTAACGAATCGGTCGGTCGTCGACGGCGGCGGAAGAGCGGCGATTCGCCGGCGACGACGTGGATTCGAGGACGGCAACGAGCGCCGGCCGACGTTCGAATCGTCGGCCACGATAGATATTTCCCTCGGGCGCAACTTATATAATGACGTTCGTGGGGACGGCCCATGACGCCATCACAATCACCACATCACCACCCCCAGCGGGGTGACTTCACCAATGGACGACACTGCAAAATATCTCATTCACGCTTCCATCTCCGCCGACGGGGTCGTCGAACGGAGCGACGTCGTCGGGGCCGTCTTCGGCCAGACCGAGGGCCTCCTCGGCGACGAACTCGACCTCCGCGACCTCCAACAGTCCTCCAAGGTCGGTCGGATAGACGTACAGATAGACTCCGAGAACGGCCACTCGTTCGGCCAGATGACCATCGCCAGCAGCCTCGACAAAGTCGAGACGGCCATCCTCGCGGCCTCGCTGGAGACGCTGACCCGCGTCGGTCCCTGTCAGGCCGTCATCGAGGTCACGAACATCGAGGACGTGCGCGAGGCCAAGCGCCGGATGGTCGTCGAGCGCGCCAAGGAACTCCTCACGGAGTCGTTCGACGACACCGTGATGTCCTCGACAGAAATCCTCGAAGAGGTCAAAGAGAGCGTCCGCGTCGAGGACATCACCGAGTATCACGGCCTCCCGGCCGGCCCCCGCGTCGCCGACTCCGACGCCATCATCGTCGTCGAGGGGCGCGCCGACGTGCTCACCCTCCTCCGCTACGGCATCAAAAACGCCGTCGCCGTCGAGGGGACGAACGTCCCCGACTCGGTCGCCGGCCTCACCCAAGAGCGGACCGTCACGGCGTTCCTCGACGGCGACCGCGGCGGCGAACTCATCCTGCGCGAACTCTCGCAGGTCGGCGACGTGGACTACGTCGCGTTCGCGCCCGACGGCCAGTCGGTCGAGGACCTCGACCGCGCGTCGGTCGTCCGCGCCCTCCGGAACAAGGTCGCGCTCTCGTCGCTCCCCGACGACGGCGACGGGGACTTCCGGGCCGCCGTCGCCGCCGTCAACGGGACGGGGGAGGCCCCGGCGGACCCTCGCACGGAGTCGCCGACGACTCCATCCGCAGACGGCCCGGCCAACGGGTCGGCCGAGGCGGTCACCGAGCCCCCCGCCGAAGCCACCGGGGGCACCGTCGCGGTCGAAAAGCCCGCGGACGCCGCGAGCGCGCGCGCAGATACCGACGCCGACGCCGCTCCCGACGCGGAGGTGTTCACCGAGTCCGAGGTCGAGGCCGTCGCCGAGGCGGTCGAACCGGCGGACGAACGGCCCTCGCTCGCCGACCACGTTCGGGAGGTCATCGCCGACGAGAGCGGCATGGCCCGCCTGTTGGACGCCGACCTCGACGTCGCCGACGAGGTCGCGGTCGAGAAAGTCTACGACGCCGTCGAGTACGCCGACCCCGCCCCGGCAATCGTCGTCGTCGACGGCGAGGCGAGCCAGAAGCTCGTCGACATCGCGGCCCAGCGCGGCGTCGAACACGTCGTGGCGCGCTCGGCCGGCGAGTACGTCAAAAAGCCCGTCAGCGTCCGCGTCAGAACCGCGGACCAGCTTCTCGACTGAGAACGAACACGCCGCGACGCCGACCGAGGCGACCGGCCCCGGTCAGTCGAGAACGAGTCGAAGTCCGTCGTCGCCGTCGAACGCGTCGGGGACGCGGGCGTCCAAGCGGAACCCGAGCGCTTCGTAGCAGGCGCGCGCGCCGTCGTTCTCCGGATGGACCAGCAACGTGAGCGGCGCGTCAGCCGAGTCAGTCGTGTCGGCCGCGTCGGCGTCAGAACGGCGCGCGTCGCGGAAGGCGTCCACGAGCGCGGTGGCGCGCCCTTCGCGCCGGTGGTCGGGCGAGACGGCGAGCTCGGTCAGGTGCGCGCCGACACCGAGGAGGTAGCCGACCGGCCGGTCGGCGGCGTCGACGGTGACGAGGAGCGTGCCGACGGCTGGCCACGCGTCCAAGAGGTCGGGAGACGGGTGGGAGACGAGTCGCTGGAGCGATTCGACGGCCGGCACGTCGGCGGCGCGGGCGGGGCGAACACCCGTCGCGGCCGCGTCGCCCCCCGTCACAGCGGAATCCAGACGACGACCGCGCCCAGCGCGCCGGCGAGCGTGGCGAGGAAGTTGACCGCCTGATTGCCGAGGCCGGCTCCCTCGACCGTCGCGCCGAGGAGGCTGTCGACCGTCATCCCGACGAGTCCGCCGGCGAGGACCGCGATGGCGGCCGTCTGCGCCGGCAGGGGAAGCACCAGCACGCTCACGCCGGCGACGAGGGCCGCGCCGAGCGCGCCGGCGACTTCGCCCTGCCACGTGACCGCGCCGTCGGTCCCCGCCGGGACGGGCTTGAGCGAGGTGATGAGCCGCGGTTGGTCGAACAGCCCGCCGATTTCGCTGGAGAGCGTGTCGCTCATCGCGGCGGCGGCCGACCCGGCGAACGCGAGAACGAGCAGGTCGCTGGCGAGGGGGTAGCCGAGGGTCTGCGCCGCGGCGTAGCCGACGACGGCGACGAGCGACACCCCCGAGTTGCCGAGGACGTTGCCGGTCCCGCGAGCGCCGTCGTTGTCCTCGGCGACGCCGCGTTCGGCCTTGCTGTCGTACCGGAACTTGGTGGCGAGCGCGCCGACGCCGAAGAAGGAGACGAGCACGAGCGCCCAGCCGAAGCCGCCGAAGACGACCGCGAAGAGGAGGAGGAGCACGCCGGTTATCATGCCGGCGACGGAGGCCGTCCCGAGGGCGTAGGCCGCGTAGCCGAGCGCGACCGTGAGGGCGAGCGCGACGCCGGTCTGCGTCGGCGACACCGGCCCCGCGAGCACCTCGACGCCCCAGAGGACGAGGCCGATAGAGAGCATGACGAGCGGGTCGTCGCGCTCGTAGAGGGCCGTCCGGAGCACCGCGCCGACGAGGCCGCCGACGGCCGCGAGCAGGACGAACCGGGCGAGGAGCGCGGCGTCGCCCGTCAGCGACGCGATAACGACCTGTCCCGCCGTGCCGGCGAGGACCGCGGCCGCGACGAAGCCCGCCGCGCGAAGCGACTCGTCGGACGTTCTCGAACCCACCAGTCGCGCGCCGAGGTTGCCGTAGGCGAGTATCAACACCGCGGCGGCGAACACCGAAAGCGGCATCGTGACGCGCGGGACCGTCGCCAAGAGGGCGAGGCCGGTCGCGGCCAGCGCGAACCCGGCGAGCCCGTTGAGCCGGCCGTCCTGCCGGTCGCCGGGGCGCGCGAACAGCTCGAAGAGGGGGCCGTCGTCGACGACGAAGGCCGCCAAGAGCGCGACTGCGGCGAAGGGCGCGAAGGCGGCCGCGCCGAGACTGGGGGCCGCGAGGGCCAACGTCCCGACGACCGCGAATCCGCCCGCTCGCCGTACCGTGGAAGTCACACCATGCGGTATCCCCGACGCGCACTTAACCCTCCCGACATCACCGACGACCGCACCACACCGGGTCCGCGGGCCGGCGTCGACGGACCCGTGCCGCGGCGGCGACCGCGGAGGCGACGCCGAACCCGAAGCGTTAGGAGAATCGCCGCGAGAACGACTCCCGTGGGACTGTACGACTCCTATCTCGCCCTCCGGTTCCGCCTCGACGACGCCGACGCCCCCGAGCACGTCGCGCTCGTCATCACCGAGCGCGACCTGCTGGAACAGGGCGCGTACGACACGCTCGAAGCGTTCGTCGGCTGGGCGTTCGAGTTCGGAAGCGACCGCGTCACCATCTCCGTGAGCGTCCTCGACGAGGCGGTCGTCCCGACGCTCGCCCGGGAGCTCCGCGACCTCGACGTTCCGCACCGGGTTGAGCTCCGAGAGCCGGGCGACACCGAGCGCGCCGACGCCCCCGTACAGGTCAGTATCGGCCTCGGCGGGAAACGCGAGTTCGCCTCGGTCGTCCGGTCGCTGGCCGAGGAGGTCGAGGAGGGCGCGCTCGACCCCGACGACATCGACGCCGCGGACATCGAACAGCGACTCGTGTTCCCCGACGAACCCGACTTCGTGGTCAAGACGGGCGCGGAGCGCCTGTCGGACTTCATGATTTGGCAGTCCGTCTACGCCGAACTCTACTTCACCGACGTGAACTGGCGGGACTTCAGGAAGCGGGACTACCTGCGGGCGCTGCGGGACTATCAGGACCGTCAGCGGAGGTTTGGCCGGTAGGCCAAATCCCGTGGCGAGGTTGCCGACACGGTGGTTTGGCCGATGAGCGTCAGCGAATCGGCCAACCGCTGTCGCGCTCGAAGAGTGCGACAGAAGTTCGGCCGGTAGGGCGAATCACGTGGCGGCGGTGCCGACGCGCTCTCCTCGACCACACAGATATGTTGATTGAGTAGCAACACGAATCCAATGCCCTCCACCCCGACCGACAGGACAGACCTCCTCCCGCCGCCACCGCCGCCCAGCGAGTGGCTCGAAGACGGCCACGTCCTCCTCGCGCTCTCGCTGTTGCTCATTCTCTGGCTCAATCGGCCCGCCGCGCCGGACTGGGCGTGGGCGCTCATCGGCGTCGCTGTCGTCCCGCCGTGGCTGTTCCTCGAATCGCGCCACGAGGGGTGGCGCTCGTGGGTTCCGACCGTCGCCTACGCCGGGGTGGTACTGCTGTTAGGGCCGCGTTACGAAGCCGAGTTCGTCGCCGTCGTGCTCGGGCAGAGCGCCGCGTTTCTGGGATGGTTCTGCTGGCGGACGTACCGGCGGAGCGTTCGACCGACTGAGTGACCCGCCGCCGTCGCTCAAACCGCCGTTTGTGCATACAGAAGACATATTGTTAGGCCACTGAACCGTTCGACATGAACCGCCGCGAGATGCTGGCGTTGTCGGGGGCCCTCGCCGCCGCGACGATGGCCGGCTGTACGGGCGACGGTCAGTCGTCCGCGGGGACCGAGACCGAAACCGAGGCGACGGCCACCGCGACCGCGACCACGGACACGCCGACAGAGACCCCGAACGACGAACCGCCGACCGGCGAACCGAGCGTGGACAACGAGCGACTCGCCGCGCTCGCGGCCGGCAACGCCGAGTTCGCTCTCGACCTGCACCGACAGGTCGCGTCCGAACAGGGCGGCAACCAGTTCCTCTCGCCGTACAGCATCTCCGTCGCGCTGGCGATGACCTACGCGGGCGCTCGCGGGACGACCCGCGAACAGATGGAAGCGACGCTGCGCTACACGCTCGGGGAGGACGTTCACCCCGCCTTTGCGGACCTTCAGGCGGCGCTCGAAGAGCGGGAGACGGCTCGGGACCCGGTCGATGGCGGCGAAGCCGACGCCTTCCGACTGGCCGTGGCGAACGCGCTGTGGGGCCGCGAGGGGTTCGCGTTCTCGGAGGGGTTCCTCGACCGCCTCGAATCGAACTACGGGGCCGGGCTCCGGCGGGCCGACTTCGCCGGCGACCCGGACGGCGAGCGAGCGCGAATCAACGGGTGGGTCGCCGACCGGACGGAGGGCCGAATCGAGGACCTGCTTCCGGCGGGCGCTGTCACGCCCGACACGGCGCTCGTGCTCACCAACGCCATCTACTTCATGGCGCAGTGGGCCCACACGTTCGACCCCGAGGACACCGAGGACGGGACGTTCACCGCGCTGGACGGGTCCGAGTCGACGGTGCCGCTCATGCGGCAGGAACTCAAGGCGAACTACGCCGACCTCCCGAGCGCGCAGGCAGTCGAACTCCCGTACGTCGGGCGAGACGTGTCGATGGTGCTTCTGCTCCCGGACGAAGGCGAGTTCGAGTCGTTCGAGCGAAGTCTGACCGCGAGTCGGCTGTTCGGCGTCTTCGAGGCGATGCGGGAGCGAATCGGCGACGTCGTGCTCCCGCGGTTCGAGTTCGAGACGGAGGTCCGACTCTCCGAGGCGCTGTCGAACCTCGGGATGCCCGCCGCGTTCGGCTCGGACGCCGACTTCGGCGGAATGGTCGAGGGTGACGGGTCAGGCCTCGCAATCGACGAGGTGTTCCACAAATCGTTCGTCTCCGTGGACGAGGAGGGAACGGAGGCCGCGGCGGCGACGGGCGTCGTCGTCGAAAGTTCGCTACCGCCGAGCTGGGGCGAACTCCGGTTCGACCGGCCGTTCCTGTTCTGCGTCCGCGACCGGCCGACGGACGCGATTCTGTTCTGCGGTCGCGTCGTCGACGCCGGGGCTGCGCAGGGAGACGGATAACCGCAAAAACAGCCCAAATCGACCGACTCAGTCGGCCGTCTCGTCGGTCCGCTTCGCCAACTCCGCGGACACCTCGTCGGCCCCCGACGAGGGGAGTTGCTCGCGGAGCCGACCCGCGACGGTACGGGCGTCCTCTAACTCGACTTCGGCGACGGCCCGGACGAGCGTGACGGCGCGCTCGGTCCGGGTGCGCTGCCACGACTGCTCTCTGGACTCGTAGGTGCGGATGCCGCGCAGGAAGTCGACCTTCGAGAACTCCGGCCAGTAGGGCGCACAGAAGTAGACGGCGGCCTCGTTGCCGTTGGCGTGCCACGGCAGGAAGTTCGAGGTGCGCTCGTCGCCGCCGGGGCGGATGATGAGGTCCACGTCGCGGACGGGCTTTCTGGACAGGCGGCGGTCGACCGCCGACACGTCCACCTCGTCGGGCGAGAGGTCGCCGCGCTCGACCGCCCGGCAGACGTCGCGGGCGGCCCCGAGGAGTTCGGCCCGGCCGCCGTACGCGAGGGCGATGTTGAGGGTGAACCCGTCGTAGTCGGCGGTCCGGGACTCCGCGTAGTCGACGGCGTCGCGGACGCGGTCGGGGAGCATGTCGACCTCGCCGATGGCGCGGACGGCGACCTCGCTCTCGTGGACGCGGTCGGCGTCGGCGAACTCGTAGAGCTTGTCCTCGATGAGGTCGAAGAGGGGTTCGCGCTCGTGGTCCGGGCGGTCGAAGTTCTCGGTCGAGAAGGTGTACAGCGTCAGCTCCTCGATGCCGAGTTCCTCGCACCACGTCAGCACGTTCTCCGTCGTCTGCGCGCCCGCCTTGTGGCCGTCGGGGGCGTCGTCGCCGTTCTTCCGGGCGTACCGGCGGTTGCCGTCCTGAATGATGGCGACGTGGGTCGGTCCGTCGTCTATCTCCCGGTCGAGCACCCGCTCGTAGGCGCGTCGAAAGCCGCGTCGGACCCACCCGAACATATACCCTCGGTCGTCTCCCGAGGCAATGTGTCTTGTGGGGTATAGCGTCACACGGTGCGTCGTGGTGCGGGGAACCACCCCAAAATGGCGGGTTCCGACGGTGGACGACGAATCGCCACCCGTTTGTACCTCCCCGAGAAGACTCGGACATGAGCAAGACCATCGACGAGGACCTCTACCAGCGGACCCTCGCGCTGCTCGAACCCGGCGATATCGAACTCGTCGGGGCCATCGTCCACACCGACCTGACCAGCCGCGAGGACCTGGAGATGCAGGAGCTGACCGTCGAAATCAACGAGGTAATCGCCGAGCACGCGGGGAAGGGCGACGCGTGGATTTACGCCGGCAACGACGACACCGACTTCTCGTCGAACCAGTTCCAGGGGCTCTCCGTCGAGGACGACGAGTTCGTCTGGGAGTGCCAACAGCTCGTCCGCGACGGCACGTTCGACCTCGTGTTCTACTACGAGGCCATCGCCGACCAAGACGCCATCGTCGAGGGACTCGAAGCGCTCGACGACGTCGACCGCGTCACGCCGGTCCCCTGAGACGGGGCGCGGCCCGTCGTCGCTGGAACGTCTTTTTTACTTCACGGGCGCGGGTGCTCGACTCGCTCGCGTCGACTGTTCACCGGCTGTTCGCCGGGCGTTCGCTCCGGTTCGTCACGGTGAGAACAAGCGAGGCGTTTATCCGCCTCGCATCCCGAGTGACGCCCATGATACAGGCGGACGCGGACCTCTCTCGTCTCGACCGCGCCATCGTCAACGCCTTCCAGGGCGGCTTCCCCGTCGTCGAGCGGCCCTTCGAGCCCGCGGCGGCCGCGCTCCGCGAGCGCGGGGTGGACGTGTCGGCGACCGACCTCTGCGAGCGGGTTCGGACGCTCGACGAGGAGGGCGTTCTCTCGCGGTTCGGCGCGCTCGTCAACGCCGAGGAAATCGGCGGCACGGCGACGCTCGTCGCCATGCACGCGCCGCCCGAGCGGTTCGACGAGGTGGCCGAGCAGGTGAACGCCCACCGCGAGGTCGCACACAACTACGAGCGCGAGCACCCCCACCTGAACATGTGGTTCGTCGTCTCGGTCGCCGACGAGTCGCGGGTGGACGAGGTGCTCGGCGACATCGAAAACGAGACTGGCCAAGCGACGTACAACATGCCCAAGCGCCGCGAGTTCCACGTCGGCGCGAAGTTCCTCCTCGACGGTCCCGTCTCCGACGGCGACCTCGACCTCTCGCATCTCGGCCCCGACGTGGAGCCGACGGACGCGCGCACCCTGACGCCCGACGAGCGCGACCTCGTCATGGAGATTCAGGGCGGCCTGCCGATTACCGAGACGCCCTACGCCGACGTGGCGGCGGCAATCGGACAGGAGCCGTCGTGGGTCGTCGAGACCATCAAGCGGTTCAATCTGGAGGGGAAGGTCCGCCGCGTCGGCGTCATCCCGAACCACTACGCGCTCGGCTACTCGGAAAACGGGATGACCGTCTGGAACGTCCCCGACGACCTCGTGGCGGAGGTCGGCCCCGAAATCGCCGCGCTGGACTTCGTCACCCACTGCTACCGCCGGCCGCGACACGCGGGCGTCTGGCCGTACAACTTCTTCGCGATGACACACGGTCGCTCCGAGGAGGAGAGCGAGGCCCGCATCGAACAGGTTCGCGAGGTCATGAGCGACTACTGGGACGTGGGCGACGACGACTGGGACACCCTGTTTTCGACGCGCATCCTCAAGAAGACGGGAATCAGACTGGACGAACGAGCCGAGGCGAACACTGCGTGAGATGATTCCGCTGGTTCACGACCTCTCCGACGAGACCGTCGTCGTCTTCGGCGGGGGGCCCGTCGGCGCGCGGAAGGCCCGCCGGTTCGCCCGCGAGGCGCGGACCGTCGTCGTCAGTCCCGAGTTCGGAGACCGCGACTTCGGCGACGCGGAACTCGTTCGAGCGGCCCCCAAACCCGAGGAGGTTCCCAGTTGGGTCGAGCGGTTCGGGCCGGCGCTCGTCGTCGCCGCGACCGACGACGACGCGGTGAACGACGCGGTCGTCGCGGCGGCCCGGCCACCGTCGAGGACGGCGACGTGTCGGTCGCAATCACGACCGGCGGGGCGAGTCCGGCCCTCTCGAAGCACCTCCGGGAGCGCATCGAATCCGAGTTGGCGGGGGCGGGCGAGATGGCCGCGCTGACCGCGGAGCTTCGCGCGGAGCTCAAGGCGTCCGACCGGTCGCCAACAGAGCGCCGTGATGCGATTCGCGCGGTCGTGCGAAACCCGTCAGTTTGGAAGGCTTTACGTACCGGCGATGCAAACCCCCGACGAGAGGCAGCGCGCGTGATACGAGACACACAGCGAGGTGATTCATGAGAGATTCGGGCGTCATCTCCGGTGTGAGCGTCGCCCACGACCGGGCCAGCGTTCGCGAGATAGAGGCCGCGTCGAGCGACGACGTTCGGACGGTCGTCGAACGGCTCCTCGCCTGCGACGGCGTCACCGAGGCGTTTTCCCTGCAGACGTGTAACCGCGCCGAGGCGTACGTCGTCACCGACGACGCGGCCGACGGCCGCCGCGCGCTCGACGACTTCGCTCCCGACGTCCGAGACGGGAGCGTTCGCTACATGGACCACGAAGAGACCCTGCGCCACCTCATGCGGGTGGCGTCGGGGCTCGAATCACTCGTCCTCGGCGAAGACCAGATTCTCGGACAGGTCAAAGCCGGCATCGAGGCCGCCCGCGAGCGGGACGCCATCGGTCCGATGCTCGAAGACGCGCTCATGAAGGCCGTCCACGTCGGCGAGCGCGCCCGCGACGAGACGGCAATCAACGAGGGTGCGGTCTCCCTCGGGAGCGCCGCCGTCAGGCTCGCGCGGGCCGAACTCGACGCCCCCGTCGGCGAGGTGGACGCCCTCGTCGTGGGAGCCGGCGAGATGGGCACGCTCGCGACCAAGGCGCTCGCGTCGGTCGACGTGGGCGACCTCGTCGTGGCGAACCGGACGGTCGCCAACGCCCGCCACCTCGCCCGCGAGGTTCCGGGCGTCTCGACCGCCGCCGGACTGGGCGACCTCCGCGGTCGCCTCCGCGACGCCGACCTCGTCATCACGGCCACGAGCAGCCCCGACTACGTCGTCACGCCGGAGCAGTTGGACGACGCCGGCGAGACGATGCTCATCGACATCGCCCAGCCGCGGGACGTCGACCCCGCCGCCGGCGATATCGACGGCGTCCGCGTCCGCGACATCGACGATTTGGAGACGGTGACCGACCGGACCGCGGAGCGCCGCGAACGCGCCGCCCGCGAGGTCGAGGCGATGATAGACGAGGAGTTCGACCGCCTGCTCGCCGCCTACAAGCGCAAGCGCGCCGACGAGGCCATCAGCTCGATGTACGAGGCCGCGGAGCACGTCAAGCGCCGCGAGGTGTCGACGGCGCTGTCGAAACTCGAATCGCAGGGCGAGCTCACCGACGAGCAGCGCGAGACGGTCGAGTCGCTCGCGGACGCGCTCGTCGGCCAAATCCTCGCCGCGCCGACCAAGAGCCTCCGCGACGCCGCCGGCGACGACGACTGGACGACCATCCAGACCGCCATGCAGCTGTTCGACCCCGGCTTCGGCGACCTCGGGGCGTCGGACTCGGCCGGGCCGTCCGAGCCGTCCGGGCCGTCCATCGAGTTCTCGGGCGAGCCGCCGGAGGACCTCGACCGCGAGGCGCTCGAAGGCGAGGTTCCCCGGCGCGTCCTCGAACAGCTCTCCGACGACTGACGGGCGGCCGAAGCGGACGGCGGGCGAACGTTCTTATCCGAACGCGGGACTATTCCGCGTCGATGGTACGCCGACTGTCAGCGACGAGCCTCGCGCGCCGCTCCCGTCTCGACGCCGACCGCCGACGAGCCGCGGCCAGCGCGTTTTCGGCCGTCGGCCGGTATCTCGTGAATCGCCTCCGGGCGCGAGCGCGTCGCCGCCTCGTCGGCGCGACCCCGAGACGCCGGGTGTGCGACGAGGTGTCGGTCACAGGGCGCGTCGTCCGCGGCCGCGAGCGCGGCGGGCGACGACTCCTGACGGGGCCGCGGTTCGTCGTCCGCGCGGACACAACTTGACAATCCGGCAGAATCCTTATCGGGTTGCCACTCGACGGGTTCGGCATGGCAGACCTGCTCTCGGACGACGAAGTCGACGCACAACTCGGGTCGGATTGGGAACGCGACGGCGACGAAATCGTCCGCGTCTACGAGTTCGACGACTACCTCGACGGCGTTGCGTTCGCCGCCAGCGTGGGCGAAGTCGCCGAAGAGGAGTTCCACCACCCCGAGATAACGATTCGGTACCAGGAGGTCGAAGTCCGCCTCACGAGCCACGAGGAGGGCGGCATCACGGACAAGGACCTCCGACTCGCCGACCTGTTCGACGACGAGCTGTGAGCGGCGGGGAGACCGCGGCGCTCACCTACGTCTTCCGGGTCCGCTTCCGCCTCGACTCGGCCGCCGGCGTCGAGACCGACCCGCGGGAGTTCGAGACGACGGTCCGCGTCAGGCCGCCGCCGCCGGGCGAGGAGGGCTGGCTGCTGTTCCGCGACGCGCTGTGGCGGGGCGAGGTGAACGACGAGCGCCACGCCCGCGACCTCGCGGCGTCGTGGCTCGACGTGCCCGTCGTCTCGTGTTCGTTCGCGGAGCTCCGGGCCGACGAGGCGTCGCTGGACGCCTTCCGCGAAGCCGTCGCCGCGGACCTCGACGCGTTCAACGCCGACTCGGTCCGCGAGGTGCTTCACAAGTACTTCGGGAGCGCGATTCGCGTCGAATCGAGCGGTTCGTGACGCGGGGGAAGACATTTATCCATGCCTGACGTACCTTGTTGTCCGAATGGTCGCCGATGACTACGATTTCTGGCTGTTCGACCTCGATGGGACCCTCGTCGACGCCGAGTGGTCGTACACGCGCGACGTGTTCGACCGCGTCGGCGACCGACTGGGCCGTCAGTTCACGGACCGCGAAGCCGAGACCATCTGGCACGGACTCGGCGGCGCGCGCGACCCGATGCTCCGCGAGTGGGGCATCGACCCCGCCGAGTTCTGGCCCGCGTTCCACCGCGAGGAAGACCCCGCAAAGCGCGCTGAAGTGACGTACCTCCACGACGACGCCGAGCGCCTCATCCAAGAGATTCACGCCGCCGGCCGCCCGGTCGGCATCGTCACCCACTGCCAGCAGTTCCTGACCGACCCCGTGTTGGACCGCCTCGACGTGCGCGACTGGTTCGATACCGTCGTCTGCTGTACAGAGGAGACGGGGTGGAAACCCGACGCCGCGCCGGTCCGGCAGGCTATCGGCGAACTGGGGCTGGACGACCGCCTCCTGACCGACGGCGGCACCGCGGGCGTCCTCGCCGGCGACGGCGAAAGCGACATCGGGGCCGCGTGGAACGCCGGCTTGGACGGCATCCACGTCGAACGCCACGGCCCGGAACACCGCGGGCGCTGCGTGCTCGGGGAGTACCGCGTCGAGAGCTTCGACGACCTCGTCCGATCCGACTGAGTCGGGCGATTCCGCTCAACGGCGCTCCGGCGGCGACGGGGCGAAAAGTGAAGAACGGAACCGACGCTCAGGACAGCGTCCGCTCGGTCGACGGGCGAGCGAAGATGTCGCCGGTGCTCGTCACGGCGACCTGAACGTCTTCGTACGGGAACCGGACCTCGATGCCGGGGCGCTCTTCGTCCTCGACGACGGGCCGGAGGAGTTCTTCGAGCGCGTCGGTGTCGATGTACTCGTACAGCGGCGTCTCGATGGCCGAGAGTCCGCCGTAGGACTCGACGGCCTCCACGATGACGATGCCGAGCTCCTCGTCGCCGAGCCACTGCCCGACGAGCACCCAGTTGTCGTCGACGCCGAACGACGCCTCGGCGGTCGCGTCGGCGTGTTCTTCGAGGGCCTGCGTGACCGCGGAGGCCCCGACGGCGAGCGCGGAGTCGACGCTGTCGTCGTCGACGAGGCTCCGGACCCGCTGGAGGACCGTCGCGAGGTCGCCGGGACCGGCTTTCTGGACGTACTCGGTGACGCCGGCAGTCGAGGCGATGTCGGCGACCTCGGGCCATTCTTTGGCCGTGAACAGGAGGATGGGGATGTCCGCGTGCTCCTGTCGGACGGCCTTGACGAGCGGTACCCCGTTTGGGAGGACGAGCGAGTCGCTCACGACGCAGTCGACCGACTCGGCGGAGATGACGTCGAGCGCCTCGGTCGCCGACTCGGCGGTGAGAAAGGAGACGGCGTCGAGTTGGCGGAACGCGGCGGCCGAGAGGGCGAGCATCTCGGGGTCGTCGTCGACGTGTAGGACCTTCAGCGGGCGGTTCATATACCAGTTATACACGCTACGTGGATAAAAACGTTCCACTTAGTTTATACTTCAGCGGAACGCGAATATCTGAACCGGTCGCGGCGGCTTTCTAAAGCGTTACCGCGACGTTTGGCTCCTCTCGACCCCTGCGAGGGCGTCAAACACATCGTCGCTCGCTGCGAGCGCGTCGCGGAACGAGTCGACGCCGGGTTTCTCGGTCCGGTCGGGGTTCGCGAGGACGGCGACCGGCTGTGTCCCGAGCGAGACGAAATCGAGGCCGAGCGAGTCCGCGGTCGCGCGGAGGCCGAGCCCGGCGTCGGCGCGGGCGGGCGTCCGGCGGAACCGCTCTTCGAGGCGTCCGCTGACGTGGGCGTACATGAAGTACGTCGTCGCGCCGAAGGGGAGGGCGACGAACAGCAACAGGAGCTGTCGGTAGGCGAACGCCAACACGACGAGGAGCATGGTGATGCCCGCGAACACCGCCGCGAGCCCCATGACGAGTCGGTCTCGGTCCACGGGCGCAGTTAGGGGCCCACGGTGGTAAACGTCTCGCCGGGCCGCGACCGCCGGACGGAGCGGCCGGGAAAGTCGACTGTCTGCGTCGCCTCAGCGGTACTGATTCAGCCGCTTTTTGAGGCGCTTTGCGGCCTGTCCGGCGGCCTTGTCGAACTCCTCGCCGCGGTCCTCGCCGGCGAAGATGATACCGCGCGAGGAGTTCACGAGGCCGACGCCGTCCGCGAGGCCGAACTCGACGGCGGCCTCGGCGTCGCCGCCCTGCGCTCCCACCCCGGGGACGAGAAACGGCAGGTCGGGCACCTGCTCGCGGAGGTGTTCCAGTTCCTCGGGACCGGTCGCGCCGACGACGAGGCCGACGTTCCCGTGTTCGTTCCAGAGGTCGCAGAGCGCCGCGACGCGCTCGTAGAGGGGTTCGCCCGAGTCGAGTTCGAGCGACTGGAGGTCCGAGCCGCCGGGGTTCGAGGTGCGGCAGAGGACGAACACGCCCTTGTCCTCGCGGGCGAGGAACGGCTGGATGGAGTCGCGGCCCATGTAGGGGTTGACCGTGATGGCGTCGGCGTCGTCGAGCAGGTCGGCGTACTTGCGGGTCGTGTTGCCGATGTCGGCGCGCTTAGCGTCCAAGAGGACCGGCACACCCTTGCCGTGGGCGTAGGCGATGGTCTCGCGCAGGGAGCGCCAGCCGTCTTCGTCCTCGTAGAACGCCGCGTTCGGCTTGTACGCCGCGGCGTGCTCGTGGGTCGCGTCGATGATGCGGCGGTTGAACGCCCACCGCGGGAGGTCCTCGTCGAGCAGGTGGTCGGGGATGCGGTCGATGTCGGCGTCGAGGCCGACGGAGACGACGCTGTCTGTCGCCTCGATGCGGTCGCGGAGGTCGTCGAAGAAGGCCATTGCCCGCGAGTGCGACGACCGAAAGTAAGGGGTTTTCCCTTCGCCCCGCGCCGCGTCGCCCCCGGACCCGGCTCAGAGGCCGGCCTCGAAGAGGAAGACCACCGCGTCGCCGCTCACGAGCAGCGAGAGGTACGCGAGCGCCGGGACGACGAGCGAGACGGTTCGGTCGTAGGCGACGGCCGCGAGCGCGAAGACGGCGACGTGCGAGAGGACGAAGACGCCCCCGGCGAGCGAGTCGACCGCGAGGAGTTCCTCGCCGACGGCGACCGTCGAGACGACGGCGAGCGGCGCGTACCCGAGCGCCCGTCGCCCCCCGGTCGTCGCTCGCGTCGCCGCCGCGAAGGCGACGCCGAGGCACGCGAGGAACACCGCGGCGCGAACGAGGTGTTCGAGCGCCGGGAACACCACGACTCCGCGGTTCGCGCTCAGGAACGCGAGCGAGGCGGTCGCGGTCGTCACCGCGAGCGCGCGCCGGCCGTCGAGGGCGCGCGCGAAACTCCGCTGGACGAGCACCTGCGAGACGACGACGAGGACGGGAACGCCGACGAGCGCGGCGAGCGCGGAGACCGGCGCGACGGCCGCGAGGGTCGCGTCCGCGCCGTAGCCGGTCTTCGTCAGCGACCCGTACGTGACGCCCGAGCGGAGGCCGACGACCTTGGTCGCGGCCACCAAAAGCGCCGGGGCCGCGGCGGCGACGGCGACGACGCCGATTCCGCGGTCGGCGACCGCCGGGAGCCTGACGCCGAGTGCGATATCGCGGACTCTCGCGTACGCGCCCGCGTAGAGCGCGAGGGCGCAGACGAGCGTCCCGCCGGTGACGACCCCGGCGACGACGAACCCCCGCGACCGGAGGAGGTCGGGCGCGACGCCCGCCAGCGACTCGCGGACGGCGAACTGCAGGAGCGCGACGCCGAGCAGGAGGGCGGCGACGACGGCGGACTCGACCGCGCCGGAGCGACCGCTCGCGGCGGCGCGGGCTGTCCTGGAGGGCGACGGTACGCGCATGCCCTCCCATCGCCGGCGAGCGACCGTAATACTACTGCGTCACACGGGTCGCTCGACCGTCCACAGGAGGCCCGCGCCGACGACGAGCACCCCGCCGAAGAGCGCGAGCGCGCCGGCCGGCGAGAGGGCGTCGGCGACGGCCCCGCCGGCCAGTTCGAACGGGACGACCGCGAGCGAGTAGAGCATCCCGGCGGCCGAGAGGACGGTCGCGCGCCCGACCGAGTCCACCCGGTCGTTGACGTACTGGTTCCCGAGGACGGACGAGACGTTCGTGACGCCGCGGGCGACCGCGAACGCGGGAAAGGCCAGCGGCCCGAAAAGGGGGACCGACGCGTAGGCGACCGCGAGCACGAGCGGCGAGGCGAGGAACCACCGGCGGACGCCGACGCGGGATTCGACCCAGCCGGCGCGGAACGTCGCGGCGGCCGCGACCAGCGAGAACAGCGCGTAGGCGGCGCTGACGGCGGTGTTCGTCGCCGACGCGGGGACGCCGAGGTCGAGCGCCACGTCGCGGAGAATCGGCTGGTCGAAGATGTACACCATGTTGGCGACGCCGAACAGGAGCGCGAAGTAGGCGACGAAGCCGCGGAGCGGCGGGCGCGAGAGCTTCTCGCGGATGACCCGGAGCGCCGCCCGCGGCGTGAAGTCGCCGCCGTTGGCTCCGGTCTCGGGGACCGACAAGAGAATCGGGACGCCCAGCGCCGTCACCGCGGCGGTGGCGAAGAAGGGGACCGCGTAGTTCGTCGCGTCGGCGAGGAGGCCCCCGGCGAGGGTCGTCACCGCGCCGATTGCGAGGCCGACGCCGGTGGCGCGCCCGCGGACGGCGGCGAACTCGTGGGTCTCGTCGGTCTCGGCCAGGAGGTCGTAGAGCCACGCGTCGTCGCTTCCGGACCGGAACGTCTGGCCGACGGCCCACGTCCCGTAGACGACCGCGAGTTGGAGAAACGTCTCCGACAGGCCCATCGCCGCCGTCGAGACGGCGATGACGGCCGTCCCGAGGGCCATCGCGCTCCGGCGACCCAGCCGGTCGCCGAGGTAGCCGGTCGGTATCTCGGCCGCGACGAGCGCGAGCCACCAGACGCTGTTGAGCGCGCCCACCTCGGCGAACGAGAGGTCGCGCGAGCGGACGAACAGAATCCAGATGGCCGTCGTAAAGGAGACGAACTCGGTCGTCTTGTAGGCGTAGTACTTCGCGACCGGGGAGCGCAGGCGGGCGGCGGGCCACGAAGTCATCGTTCCACCGTCTCGACACGGGCCAAAGAACGTGTGGATTCGACCGCCTGCGACGGCATCCGAGTCGGAAAGAACGCCCGCCGCTCACCCGGTCCGGAAGGAGAAGTCCGAACTCGGCGCGCTGTGGGTGAGCCAGCCCATCGACACCACGTCGACGCCGGTGTCGGCGTAGGCGGGGAGCGCCTCCGGGGTGATACCCCCGCTGGCCTCCGAGATGACGCCCTCGGGGAGTCGGGAGACGCCCTCGCGGACCGCCTCGGGCGCGAGGTTGTCGAACAGGACGATGTCGGCCCCGGCGGCCGCGGCGCGCTCGCCCATCTCGGGCGTCTCGACTTCGACTTCGAGCTTCGTCGCGAACGACTTGCGCTCGGCGAAGCGGCGGACCGCCTCCTCCAGACCGAGTTCGGCGACGTGGTTGTCCTTGACCATCACCATCCCCGAGAGCGTGAGGCGGTGGGTGTCGCCGCCGCCGGCGACGACGGCCCGCTTCTCGACGCCGCGGAGGCCGGGCGTGGTCTTGCGAGTCGCGGCGACCCGAACCGAGTCGGAGACCTCGCGGGCGGCGGCGACGGCCTCGCGGGTCGTCGTGGCGACCCCGGAGGCGTGGCCGACGACGTTGGCGGCGACGCGCTCGCCGCGGAGGACGTTCCGGGCGTCGCCCTCGACGCGGAGGACTTCGTCGCCCGCTTCGACCGCGTCGCCGACGTCGACCGCGTTCTCGGCCTCGACGCCGAGGTAGTCGAAGACGGCGACGGCGGCGTCGAGGCCTGCGGCGACCGCCGGCTCCTTGGCAACGAGTCGCCCGGTGGTGTCGCCGGGCACGTCGTTCGTCACGTCGCGGTGGCCCACGTCCTCGGCCAGCCAGCGCTCGACGGTCTCAGTCGTCAGCACTCGGGGTCACTCCCTGTCCGGCGTCGTCGCTTTCCTCGCCTCCTTCGCCTCCCTCGCGTCCGTCCGGGTCGACGAGGGAGTGACAGCCGGCCGACGGCGCGTCGGCGGCCGCGCGGGCGACGAGGAGCGACGAGACGCAGGCGTTCCGGAGTTCGTAGACGGACCGCGAGACGCGGGTGCGGGCGTAGGCGTCGACCTCGCCCTTCAGGCGGCGGAGCCGCGCCCGCGCGGTTTCGAGGCCGTCGGGGGTGCGTTCGATGCCGACGAACTCGTCCATCGTCCGCCCGAGGCGGTCGAACTTCGTCTCTGCGAAGGCGTCGGGGAGCGCCGGGTCGGAGTCGCGCGGCGGCGCGTACTCGACGGTCTCGCCCTCGCCGCGGCCCCGCTCGGCCGCGGTCTCGCCGGCGCGGACGCCCCAGACGAGCCCTTCGAGCAGGCTGGTCGAGGCGAGCCGGTTCGCGCCGTGGACGCCGGTGCGGGCGCACTCGCCGGCGGCGAACAGGCGGGACAGCGAGGTCCTGCCGCGGTCGTCGACGGCGACGCCGCCGCAGAGGAAGTGCTCGCTCGGCGCGACGGGGATGCCGGCGTCGAGGTCGACGCCGCGGTCGTCACAGAGCGCCGCGAGGTCGGGGAACTCCCCGCGGAAGTCGAGGTCGGACACGTCGAGGACGACGCGGCCGGTCCGGTCGCGGGCGCGGGAGACGGCGCGGGCGACCACGTCTCGGGGGGCGAGTTCGGCGTCTTCGTGCACGTCAGGCATGAAGCGGCGGCCGTCGGCGTCGCGCAGGACCGCGCCCTCGCCGCGAACGGCTTCGCTGACGAGGAACGGTCGCGCGTCGTCGTCGGCCCGTGGGTCAGTCCGGGGGTCGTACGCGGTCGGGTGAAACTGCACGTACTGCATGTCCGAGACGGTCGCGCCGGCGAGGGCGGCCATCGCCAC
>NZ_CSTE01000007.1 GCF_001368915.1 Haloferax massiliensis
GTCGCGGACCAGATAGTCGTCGACGCCGACCGATCCGTCTCCTGTCTCGTCGCGCTCGACCGGACGCTCGAAGGCGTCCCGGAGCGCCGAGACGACCGAATCGGAGACAACGCCGTCGGCCGCGACGTAGAGAATCGCGCCGGCGGCGGTGCCCCCTGAACTCGGGGGAGACATGTTAAATGGGAGATATTCAGAGAGCCAATAATATCTTGCGGGCGAACGGTCGGAGTTTCGAGGGACGGGAGTCGAAGACGGCCGGGCGAGCGAGTGGTCGACGCGCCGTCGCGGCCTACCCCTGTCCGACCATCCGCTCTTCGTCGTCCCACTCGCGCTTGCGGAGTTCGTACTTCTGAATCTTGCCGGTCGCGGTCTTGGGAATCTCCTCGACGAACTCGAACTCGCGGATGGCCTTGTAGCCGGCGAGGCGGTCGCGGGTGTACTCGGTCAGTTCCTCGGCGGTGACGCCGGGGTTCTCCACGTCGCCGTTCGCGGGGACGACGAACGCCTTGGGCGTCTCGCCCCACTTGTCGGACGGCGCGGGGATGACCGCCACGTCGCCGAGGGCGTCGTGGTCGAACAGCGCGTCCTCCAGTTCGACCGAGGAGATGTTCTCGCCGCCGGAGATGATGATGTCCTTCTTGCGGTCCTGAATCGCTATCATCCCGTCCTCGTTGACGACCGCGAGGTCGCCGGTGTGGTACCAGCCTTCGAGGCGGTCGTTGAACGCGTCGTGGGTCTCGTCGGGTTTGTTCCAGTACTGCTCCATCACCTGGTTGCCGCGGACGACCACCTCGCCGATGCTGGCGTCGTCGCGCGGGACCTGTTCGCTATCGTCGTCGACGACGCGCAGGTCGGTCCCGAGCGGCGCGACGCCCTGCCGCTGTTTGAGCGAGAAGCGAAGGCCGCCCTCGTCGGGGATGAGCCGGTTCGCGTCCGAGGTGGCGATGAGCGGGCCGGTTTCGGTCGCACCGTACAGCTGCGTGAACTCCCAGCCGAACTCCGATTCGGTGTGGCGAATCGTCGCGCTCGGGGCGGCGCTGCCGGCGGCGGTCACGCGGACCGGGTTGTCGCCGGCGTACGCCGGGTCGTGCTCCTCGGCGTACTCGCGCAGGATGGACAGCACGGTGGGCGCGCAGCAGAAGAACGACACGTCCTCGTTGGCGATGGCGTCGAACACCCGCTCGGCGTCGACCCCGCGGGTGCAGACGTGTTTCGCCCCGCGGCCGGTGACGGCGTAGATGTGGCCCCAGCCGTTGACGTGGAACATCGGGAGCGTCCACAGATACACGTCGTCGTCGGCGATGTGGTGGTGAATCGTCACCAGTTGGGCGTGGAGCGACTCGGTGCGGTGGGTCCGGCAGACGCCCTTCGGGTCGCCGGTCGTCCCCGAGGTGTAGTTGATGGTGATGAGTTCGTCCTCGGACATCTCGGGGCGCTCGTAGTCGTCGGCGTCGGCCTCGTCGAGGAACGCCTCGAAGTCGAGCCAGTCGCCGTCGACGGCGGCGGGGTCGTTCGTCACGAACACCTCGGCGGGCACGTCGTCGCGGACGGCCTCGATTTTCCCCGCGTACTGGTAGTCTGCGTAGACCACGCTCGCGCCGGAGTCCGAAAGCAGGTACTCGTAGTCCTCCGTCGTGAGCCGGTAGTTCAGCGGGACGTGAAGCGCGCCGCACTGCATCGCGCCGAAGGCCGCTTCGAGGTGGCAGTGCGTGTTGGGGTCGAGCACCGCGACCCGGTCGCCCTTCTCGACGCCGCGGGATTGTAGCGCCGCCGAAAACCTGTCCACCCGCTCGCCGAACTCCGCGTAGGTGAAGCGCTCGCCGTCGACGCCGACGACGGCCTCGTAATCGCCGTAGTACGTCCGGGCCCGGTCGAGGAAGTCCGTCACGAGTAACTGTTTCTTCATTCATGATAGACCGGGCGGGCGAGCGAACTAAACGCACCACTTCCGGCAACATTTCACAGAGCCGACGTGACCACCACAGTATGACGGGGAGGTCGTGGAGGGAGTCGAACGCGCCGCCGGACGCGACGGGGCCGCGCCCGCCCGACGCCGAAACGAACACCTTTGAACCGCGCGGCCCTGACTCCCGGCAGATGACGACGCCGACCCTCCTCGTCGCGGGGACCGCGAGCCACGTTGGCAAGAGCACCGTCGCGGCCGGGCTCTGTCGCCTGTTCGCCGACCGCGGCCTCTCAGTCGCGCCGTTCAAGGCCCAGAACATGAGCAACAACGCCCGCGCGGTGGCGACCGCCGCCGGCGACGATTTCGGCGAAATCGGCGTCTCGCAGTACGTACAGGCTCGCGCCGCGCGGGTCGCGCCGACGACCGACCACAACCCGGTCCTGCTCAAGCCCCACGGCGACGGCACCTCGCAACTGGTCGTCCACGGCCGGGCGGTCGGGCTCAACGCCGCCGGCGACTACTACGCGACCCACTGGGAGGACGCCCGCAAGGCGGCGGTCGAATCACACCGTCGGCTGGCGAGCGAGGCGGACGTGGTCGTCGCCGAGGGGGCCGGCTCCATCGCCGAGATAAACCTCCACGACCGCGATTTGGCGAACGTCGAGACCGCCCGCTTCGCCGACGCCGACATCCTCCTCGCGGCCGACATCGAGCGCGGCGGCGTCTTCGCCAGCCTGCTGGGGACGCTCGAACTCCTCCCCGAGGACGTGCGCGACCGCGTCGTCGGCGCGGTCATCACGAAGTTCCGCGGCGACCCGAGCCTCCTCGAACCGGGGCTCGACGAAATCGAGGAGCGGACCGGCGTGCCCGTCCTCGGCGTCCTCCCCTACGACGACCCCGGCCTCCCGGAGGAGGACAGCCTCGCGCTCCCCGCGGAAGGCGAGCGCGCCACCGTCGGCGACGACGACGGCGTCGCGGCCGAGAACGCGGTCACAATCGGCGTGCCGCGACTCCCGCGCATCTCGAACGCGACGGACTTCGGCCCGCTTTCCGAGACGCCGGGCGTCCGGGTCGCCTACCTCCCGCTCGACGCGACGCTCGACGGAATCGACGGAGTGGTCCTCCCCGGAAGCAAGAACACGGTCGACGACCTGCTCGCGCTCCGCGACGCCGGCTTCGGCGACGAACTCGCCGCGTTCGACGGCCCGGTCGTCGGCATCTGCGGCGGCTACCAACTGCTCGGCGAGACCATCGAGAACGCCGATATCGAGGGTTCGGGAGACGACGAGACGGTCGACGGGCTCGGCCTCCTGCCGGTGGTCACGCGGTTCTCCCACGACAAGCGAGTCGAACCCGTCGCCGTCGAGTTCGACGGCGCGGGACCGCTGGCCGGCGCGACGGGGACCGTGGACGGCTACGAGATACACATGGGCGACAGCCGCATCGTCGGCGACGCGAGCCCCGTTTCGGGCGACGGCGCGGCGCTCGGGCGGGTCGCGGGGACGTACATCCACGACCTGTTCGCCAACGACTCGCCGCGGAACGCGTTCGTGGACGCCGTGTACGAGTCGGCCGGGCGCGACCGGCCGGCGACGGACCCGCTCGGAGCCGACGCGGACGCCGGCGCGTCGGGCGACCCCTACGACCGCGCCGCCGCGCTCGTCGCCGACAACCTCGACGTGGCGGCGCTCCGTGACGCGCTCGGACTGGAGTGGCGGAGTCGCCAACGCGGCGACGCGTAAACCCGTCTCCGACGAGGCCGGTAACACGCCCGTAACCACCTGACACCGCCGTCAGCGAGCGTTTAACACCTAATAGGCGCTACACACGTTCGTCGGAGCACCCACCGAACTCCACCACCACACTCACACATGTCTCAACAGAAATCCGACTACGCAGACGACGCCGACATCGACGCCGACCTCGACCGACTCCCCGAGGACGAGGCCATCGAAGTGACCGTCGAGAACCTCGAAGCGAGCGGGTTCGACGTCGTCGTCGTCGACACGGCCGACGAGGCGCTCGAAACCCTGCGGTCGCACATCCCCGCCGGCGTCTCCGTGATGAACGGCCACTCGACCACCCTCGAAGAGATCGGGTTCGACGACTACCTCAGCGAGGGCGACCACGACTGGGAGAGTCTGCCGGACCAGATTTGGAGCATCGACGACGACGCGGAGCGACAGGCCGCCCGCCGCGACTCCCAGACCGCCGACTACTTCCTCGGCGGCATCAACGCCATCTCGCAGACGGGCGACCTCGTCGCCGCGGACCTCTCGGGCAGTCGCATCGGCGCGTACCCCTTCGCCGCCAGCAACGTCGTCATCGTCAGCGGCATCAACAAAATCGTCCCGACGCTCGACGACGCGCTCGACCGCCTCGAATCCGTCGCGTACCCGCTCGAAAACGAGCGCGCGAAGGAGGCCTACGGCGTCGAGTCCATGATTGCGAAGCAACTCATCTTCCGGCAGGAAGTCGAGGAGGGCCGAACCACCGTCGTCCTCATCCGCGAGCAACTGGGCTACTAACGTCCGACTCGCCTTTCCCTCGACACGTTCCCACGCTCCTCCGGGGAGCTTCCTGCGCCCGGTGAATCCATCACCACTACCACACCGGGCCACTACCACACCGGACCACCACCATTCCCCCGGAACCCACCGTTTTTCGGTCCCGCATCGTGAGCCGCGTCTGTCGCCGGCAAAACGGCTCGAACTGGATAGTTCTCGGGAGGGCCACGGTCGGGGATATATCGAACCGTAGAAATGTTCTTGGGACTGGAGCCGAATCGTTGGGTATGTCGGAACCCGCGCACCTGCTCGGCACGTTCGACGAAGAGGACTGCACCTACTGCGACGGCGACCTCGTGACCGGGAGCTACAAAGACAACGAGGCCATCGTCTGCGACGACTGCGGGACGCCCGCGGTCCAACTCTGGTAAGGGGCCGTCGAAACGCCGGTCGCCTCAGTCGCCGGTGACGATGTCGGCGACGCGGTCGCGGTCGAACAGCCGTTCGGCCTCGGGAATCTCGGGATACGCGCCGCCCGCGTACTCCGGCCACGCGCCGAACTGGTCCGGATAGAGCTGTTTGGCGGTCATCTCCAACTGGAACAGGTTCATAATCGGCCCCTGCACCGGCGTCCCCGATGGGAAGACGCGCTCGTTCCGGACCGCGCTGAGTTCGCTCCCGACGGGGTGGTTTTCGAGGTCCCGTCGAATCGCCGCCACGTCGTAGTACGAGTCGATACCGTAGCTGTGGAGCAGTACGTCGGGGTCGATTTCGAGCATCGTCTCGAAGTCGTAGGAGGTCTCGAACGTCACGTCGCCGGCCGCGAAGGCGTCGGTGATCCCGAGCGGACGGATGTGCGAGGTCGCGAAGCCGGCTGCGTCGATTTTCGTCGGGTAGAACGTCTCGTCCATGTAGATGACGACGCCGACGGTCGGCCGCTCCGACTCGGGCGGGAGGTCCGACTGAATGGTGCCGAGGAGGTCGCCGTGGACCGCTTCGAGCGCCGCGAAGCGGTCTTCCTCCTGAAACACCTGCCCGACTTTCTCGACGATTTCCCAGAGCGTGTAGTACTCGTAGTCGGCGGCGTACGGCTCGGGCGGCTGGGCGTGCGTGCGGCTGTAAGCGTTGCCGAACCACGGGCCGACCCGCTCGCGAATCTCCTCGACGTCCGACTGGTCCCAGCCGTCGAATCCGGCCACGAGCGCCGGGTCGACGAGGTGCAGGTCGGAGTCCAGTTCGTAGACGAGCTCCTTGTCGATGTTGACGCTCCCCGACCCCGAGTTGAGTTGCGCGAGGTCGCTCCGGTCGAACGAGACGCCGTCGAGGCGCTCGTAGTAGGCGTCGAGCGTCCGGCCGCCGGCGTCGCTGTCGAAGCCGAGGGAGTTCACCGCGTCGCCGTGGCCGAAGGCGACCGCGGCGTCGGCGTAGACGAGGTTGTACACCATCACGCGCTCCGGGACCGATTCGAACGTCACGTCGCCGGCCGGCGACATCGACACCGCGTACCCGGCGGAGTCGCCGTCGGCCGCAGTCTCCGCGTCGGAAGCCGCTTCGGTCGCGGTCGTCGTCGCGGCCGTCTCTGTCGCGTCCGTCGGCGAGCTCGCGTCGTTCCCCCCGGCGCAGCCAGCCAGCAGGCCGCCGGCGAGCAGCGCGCCGCCACTTTTGAGATACGCGCGCCGCGTGGGTGTCGCCCGGTCGGTGAAGTCTTCGCCCATGGTTTTAGGCAACCCTAAACGGATAAATCCGTTTCGGAGTTTTGGCGAGCCTAAATCGGTACGCCTATATGTATTAGGCGGGCCTAAAAATACGATGGCAGACAGCGACGGACCAACGCGCAGGAAGTTCTTGACCTACGGCGGTTCGGTCGCCGCCGGCGGACTGCTCGCCGGCTGTACCGGTTCGTCCGAGTCGGACGCGACGGCGACGGACGCGGCCGCGGCGGACACCGCCGCGACCGCCGAATCGACGGCGACGAGCGAGTCGACCGCGGAGTCGACGGCCGACGGCAGTTCGTACACGGTGTCGATGGCACCGATGGGCGACGTGACGTTCGAGGGCGTCCCCGAGAGCATCTTCACGCGGCTGACCCACCACGCGGGGATGGCGTTCGCGCTCGGCCACGGCGACGCCGTCAACTCGATGCACGCCCCCGACTACTACGACGCGCTGTGGAACCAGTTCACGCCGCGACTCCCCGGCGTCGAACTCGACTGGACCGGCCTGTACTCGTCGTGGGAGCCGTCGAAAGAGCGGCTCTACGAACTCGACAGCGACGTGCACCTCGCCGACCCCGCCAGCGTCTCCGCGCTCGGCAGTTGGAGTCAGGCCGACCTCGACGAAATCGAGGAGAACGTCGGCCCGTGGTTCGGCAACAGTTTCAGCGCGCGCCACCAAGCGCCGCCGACCGAGTGGGCCGACGCCTACGAGTACTACGGCCTCTGGGAGATATTCGCCAAGGTCGCGCAGGTGCTCAAGGAGGAGGCGAAGTACGAGGCGCTCGCGGCGGTCCGCGAGGAACTGCTCGCGGCGATTTCGGCGGACCTCCCCGCGGAGGCCGACCGCCCGACCGCCGTGCTCCTCGGCCCGAGCGACCTGGAGTCCATCTACGCGTACAACCTGAGCACGCCGGGGTTCCTGACCGCTCACACCCGCCCGCTGAAGCCGGTCAGCGCGTTCGGCGACGACGTGGAGTCCGGCTCGACCGTCGACTTCGAGACGCTCCTCGAAGCCGACCCCGACGTGATTCTCACGCTCGGCGGGATGCATCCGAACACGAGCATGCCCGACATCCGCGCGGGCCTCCGCGACGACCCCGTCGGTGCCGAGATTTCGGCCGTGCGGAACGACCGCGTCTACGCGCAGGCCGGCCGCTATCAGGGGCCGATACTCAATCTGTTCCAGTTGGAGATGACCGCCAAACAGCTCTATCCGGACCAGTTCGGCGCGTGGCCCCAGTACAGCGAGGGGCCGTATCCCGATATTCCCGAAGAAGAACAGCTATTCGACCGACAGCGCGTCGCCGACATCATCAACGGCAATCTCTGAGTCGGCGACCGCGGACATCTCGTCGGGGCGACCTCGTGGCCTCGTCGGCGGCGGCGCGAACGGCGTCGACGGCGACGCGCCCGGCGGTCAGTCGGAGAGCCCGGCGTCCGCGATAGCCGCGCGAATCGCGCCGAACCGGACGAGGTCGGCCGCGGTCTCCAGTTCGCCGTCGAGGCGGCGGTCCTCGTCCAGCGGCGGAACCACGGACCGAATCGCGTCGCGGACGGCTCCCGTGCCGGTGCCGAGTTCGAGGCCGTCGCCGAGGAACTCCGCGGCCTGCGACCCACAGAGGAGTTCGACGCCGACGATGGTCGCGACGTTCTCGGCGACCGTGCGGGCGTTGAGGGCGCTCTGGCCGCTCATGCTCACGTGGTCTTCCTGCCCGCCGCTGACGGGCGTCGAGTCGATGGAGGGGCGACCGAGCGACCGGCACTCGTTGAGGAGCGCCGCGGCGGTGTACTGCGCAATCATGTACCCGGAGCGGAGGCCGCTGCGTTCGGTCAGGAACGGCGGGAGGTACGACTCCTGCACGTCGGGATTGAGCATCCGGTCGGTCCGGCGCTCGGAGATGGCCGCGAGTTCTGTCAGCGCGCCGGCGGCGTAGTCGAGTCGGAGCGCCAGCGGTTCGCCGTGGAAGTTGCCGGCGGAGACGACGGCGGCCGCGTCGGTGCCGGGCGCGCGCTCGTCCACCGCGCCGGCCGGGAAGACGAGCGGGTTGTCGGTGACGCTGTTGAGTTCGACCTCGACGGCCTCGCGGAGGTGCGAGACGGCGTCTCTGACCGCGCCGTGGACCTGCGGGAGACAGCGAATCGAGTAGGCGTCCTGCACGCGCTCGCAGTCCTTGTGCGATTCGAGGACGGTCGACCCGGCGGTGAGGCGGCGAATCGCGGCCGCGCTCTCTTTCTGACCGGGGTGGGGGCGAACCTCGTGGATTGCGGGGTCGCAGTTCGCCGTCGTCCCCATCGTGACCTCGGTCGCGAGCGCGCCGGCGGCGTCGGCGGCCTCGACGGTTCGCTCGGCGTCGACGACGAACAGCGAGGCGAGGCCGACCGTCAGTTGCGTCCCGTTGATGAGCGCGAGGCCCTCCTTGGAGGCGAGCGTCACCGGTTCCAAGCCGACCGCTCGCAGGGCTTCGTCGCCCGGGAGTCGCTCGCCGTCGACGCGGGCCTCGCCCTCGCCGATGAGGACGAGCGCCATGTGCGCGAGGGGCGCGAGGTCGCCGCTCGCGCCGAGGCTCCCGCGGGAGCGGACGACCGGCTGAACCCCCTCGTTGAGCATCGAGACGAGCAGGTCGACCACCGAGGGCCGAATGCCCGAAAAGCCCTTGGCGAGCGTGTTGGCCCGGCTGACCATCATCGACCTGACCTCCTCGCGGGCGAGTTCGCGGCCCGCGCCGGCGGCGTGACTGCGGACGAGGTTGGTCTGGAGGCGCTCGATGTCCTCGCGGTCGATGTGGGTCTCCACGAGGTGTCCGAAGCCGGTGTTGACGCCGTACACCGGTTCGCCGGAGTCGAGGACGGACTCGACGCGCTCGCGCGACTCGCGCATCCGCTCGCGCGACTCGGCGGCGAGCTCGACCGGGGCGTCGTGGCGGGCGACGGCCGCCACGTCTTCCGGCGCCAGCGACGCGCCGTCGAGCGTGACCGACTCGGGGAGCGACGCGGCGTCACTCACGGGCGACCACCCCCGATTTCAGCACGGTCGAAACGGGGTTCGTGTCGAACCGGTACGAGAGGTGCGACGCGGTCGGCACGTCGAGCACGACGGCGTCGGCAGGGGCTCCCGCGCGGAGCGTGCCCGTGCCGTCGTCGCGGTCGAGCGCGCCCGCGGCGGCGCTCGTGACGCCCCGAATCGCCTCGTGGGGCGTCATTCGCATCCCGACGCTGGCGAGAGTAGCGACGAAGCTCATGCTTCGGGAGAAGCAGTTCGGGTTGAAATCGGTGGCGAGCGCGACCTCGTGGCCCGCGTCGAGGAAGGCGCGGGCGTCGGCGTAGTCGGCTCCGAGGCCGAACGCCGTGCCGGGAAGCATGACCGGCGTGACGCCGGCGTCGACGAGCGTCTCGCGGCCCGCCTCGTCGGTGTGAAGCAGGTGGTCCGCGCTGGCCGCGCCGACCGCGGCCGCGACGTCGGTGCCGCCGATGGCGGCGAACTCGTCGGCGTGAATCTTCGGCGCGAGGCCGTGGTCGCGGCCCGCTTCGAGAATCCGACGGGACTGCTCGGCGGTGAACACGCCGCGCTCGCAGAACACGTCGCAGAACTCGGCGATGCCCTGTTCGGCGACCGCGGGGAGTTGGTCGGCGACGACCGACTCGGCGTACTCCTCGGCGTCCACGCCGCGGGGGACGGCGTGTGCGCCCATGAACGTCGGAATCACGTCCACCGGGTGGTCCGACCCGGCCGCGTCGACGGCCGAGAGCATCCGTAGTTCGGTCTCGGTGTCGAGGCCGTAGCCGGTCTTCACCTCGACCGTCGTCGTCCCGTGGGCGAGCATCGCGTCGAGGTGCTCGGTGAGGTTCGCCACCAACTCGTCGTCTGTGGCCTCGCGGACCGCGTCGACGGTGCGGAGGATGCCGCCGCCGTCGGCGAGAATCTCCTCGTAGGTCGCGCCGCGGAGCTTCGCCACGAACTCGTCGGAGCGGTCGCCCGCAAAGAGCGCGTGGGTGTGAGGGTCGACGAAGCCCGGCAAGACCGTCTTGCCGGTCGCGTCGATGGCCGTCTCGGCGTCCGCGACGGGGTAGTCCGCGAGCACTTCGGCCGTGGGTCCAACGGCGACGACCTCGCCGTCGAGCGCGGCGAACGCGGCGTCTTCGAGGACGACGACGCCGGTTCCCTCGTCGGGGCCGACGACCAGTTCGGCCGCGCCGTGGACGACCGTGAGGCCGGCCGCGGAACCCGCGTCAGTCACGGGACACCACCCCCGCGAGGAAGTGGGCGACCGCGCGGGCGGCCGCGCCGACGGTTCGGCCGTCCTCGTCGTCCAGCGGCGGCGCGCACTCCACGACCTCGAAGCCGACGACGCGGGGGTCGGCCGCGACGCGGCGGAGCATGGAGAACAGTTCGCGGGTGGTGACGCCGCCGGGGGTCGGCGCGCTCGCGCCCGGCGCGGCCGTCTGGTCCAGCACGTCCACGTCGAGGCTGACGAAGACGCGGTCGCAGGCGGCCAGCGCATCGAGGGCGAAGTCGGCCGTCTCGACGGGGCCGCGGCCGACCTCGTCGGCGGTGAGGATGGTCCCGCCCGAGTCGCGCAGGAAGTCGGCGTAGGCGGTCGAGGTCTCGAAGTGGCGCGCGCCGACCACGGCGAGGCGGTCGAGGCCGGCGTCGAACAGTTGGCGGTAGGGCGTCCCGCTCGTCGGGCCGTCGGCGGGTTCGCGGCAGTCGAGGTGGGCGTCGAAGCTCACGACGCCGACCGAGTCGTCGCCGGCGAGAAGCGGCGTGACGTTCCCGACCGTCAGGGAGTTGTCACCGCCGAGGAAGACCGGGAGCGCGCCGCGCTCGTAGACGGCCGCGGCCTCGTCGGCGACGACGGCCTGCACGTCGGCGACGTGGTTCTCGGGGTCGTCCGCGTCGTTGTACGCCTCGACCGGGAGGTCGCCGAGGTCGGCGACGCCGGCGACCGGCCCCTCGTCGAAGTGGTGGGTCTTGACGCCGGCGAGGGCGCGCCGAATCGCGGCCGGGGCCTCGCGGGCACCGCGCCGGCCGATGACGGCCCCGTCGTAGGGTTCGCCCACGAGGACGGCTCGGAAGTCGCCCGCGTCCTCGATTTCGGCCGGGGAGACGACGCGGCCGAACTGCTCGTCGTTCGGGTCCGACGAGGTCCCTTCCCACGCGGGCGGGTCGGTGAGGCTCATTCGTCACCTCGGGCGGCGGGTTCGTCGTCCGCGTCGTGGTCCCGCATCGGGATTCGGACGTTCGACCGGGTCGCCTCGTCCAGCGCGTCCTCGTAGCCGGCGTCGGCGTGGCGGACGACGCCCATGCCGGGGTCGGTCGTGAAGACGGCGCGGGCCTTCTCAGCCGCGAGGTCGGAGCCGTCGAGGACGACGTGGTTGTTCGCGTGCAGCGAGTTGCCGATGCCGACGCCGCCGCCGTCGTGGACGCTCACGATGTCCGCGCCCGCGGCCGTGTTGAGAAGCGCGTTCAGGATGGGCCAGTCGGCGACCGCGTCGGTGCCGTCGCGCATCGCCTCGGTCTCGCGGTACGGGCTGGCGACCGACCCGGCGTCGAGGTGGTCGCGGGTGACGACGACCGGCGCGGAGACCTCGCCCGAGGCGACGAGGTCGTTGATCTTCAGCGCGAACCGGGCGCGCTCCGTGAGTCCCTCGTCGTCGGTGGCGTAGCCGAGCCAGCAGACGCGCGAGGGGAGCCCCTGGAACGACACCTGCTCCTGTGCGAGGTCTATCCAGCGCATGAGCGACTCGTTTTCGGGGAACAGCGCTCGAATCGCCTCGTCGGTGCGGTGGATGTCGGCGGAGTCGCCGGAGAGCGCGGCCCACCGGAACGGCCCGCGCCCGCGGCAGAACATCGGGCGGATGTACGCCGGGACGAAGCCGGGGAAGTCGAAGGCGGTGGTCATCCCGCGGTGGTCTTGGACCTGCCCGCGGATGTTGTTGCCGTACTCGAAGGCGATTGCGCCCGCGTCCTGTAAGTCGAGGATGGCCTGGACGTGGCGCTCCATCGTGTCGAGGCTCGCTTCGACGTACTTCTCGGGGTCGTCCTCGCGGAGTCGGTCGGCCTCGTCGGCGGTGTAGCCGCTCGGGTAGTAGCCTTCGAGTTCGTCGTGGGCGCTGGTCTGGTCTGTGACCACGTCGGGAATCTCGTCGCGCGCGAGCAGTTCTTCGAGCATGTCCGCGGCGTTCATCTGGACGCCCACGCTGTAGGGTTCGCCCGCGTCGATGGCCGCCTTCGCGTTTTCGAGCGCCTCGTCCAGCGAGTCGGCGAACTCCATCAGGTAGTCCGTCTCGACCCGGCGCTCGATGCGGTCGGCCTGCACCTCGGCGGCGATACAGACCCCGCGGTTCATCGTCACCGCGAGGGGCTGTGCGCCGCTCATCCCGCCGAGGCCGCCGGTGACGACGAGTTTGCCCCGCAGGTCGGCGTCGTAGTGCTGGCGGGCGAGTTCGGCCAGCGTCTCGTAGGTGCCCTGAATGATGCCCTGCGTGCCGATGTACGCCCACGACCCGGCGGTCATCTGGCCGTACATGATCTTCCCCTCGGCCTCCAGTTCGTGGAAGTGCTCCCAGTCGTCCCAGCGGCCGACGAGGTTGGAGTTGGCGATGAGGACGCGCGGGGCGCGTTCGTGGGTCGGAAAGCGCCCGACCGGCTTGCCCGACTGGACGAGGAGCGTCTCGTCGTCGTCGAGGTCGCGGAGTTCGGCGAGGATGGCGTCGTAGGCGTCCCACGAGCGGGCGGCGCGACCGGTCCCGCCGTAGACGACGAGGTCCTCGGGGCGCTCGGCCACCTCGGGGTCGAGGTTGTTGTTGAGCATCCGGAGCGCCGCCTCCTGTCGCCACCCCTTGCACTCGATGTCCGTCCCGGTGGGCGCGCCCTGATACGCGCGCCACTCGTCGCTCGGGTCGCCGAGGCGGTCCCGGCGCGCCGACGATTGCTGGTCGTGCATACCTCACACATCGGGCGCGAGACGGGTAGCGATTCCCCCACCGTGCGGCGTGGTGTTTATATGTACTGCTGGCCCCACGGTCCGAGTATGTACGAGGCGAGCCTCCGAATCCGGGACGACAGCGCCTACGCGGCGGCGACGGCGGGCAACGCCGCGAGCGTCGAACTGTGGTGCAACGAGCACTGCGACATGCTCCACGTGAGCGGCGAGGTCGGAAGCGACGTGCTCGACCGCGTCGGCGACACCGTCGGCGTGGCGGCGTCGGTCGAGCGCGGCGACGAGTTGGTCGTCGTCACCGCCGACTGCCTCCGGGACCACGAGATAGACCACATCGAGGGCTACGTGCAGAAACACGGGCTACTGCTCGTGCCGCCGCTTCGCTACCGCGACGGCGCGAAGGTCTGTCGCCTGCTCGCCGTCTCCGCCGACGACCTGACGGCGTGCTTCCGCGACCTCGTGGACAGCGGCTTCGACGTGAGCGTCGAGTCCAAGCGCGCGGTGTCGTTCGCCAGCGGGAGCGGCCCGCTTTTAGCACCCGCCGACGCGATGCCCGAACTCACCGGCCGCCAGCGCGAGGCGCTCCGACTGGCCCGCGCCGGCGGCTACTACGACCTCCCGCGCGGTATCGAGACCGCGACCATCGCCGACGAGATGGGCGTCTCGCGGCGCACCGCCGAGGAACACCTGCGCCGGGCGGAGCGAAAAGTGATGGACTCGGTCGCGCAGTACGTGCTGTAAGGCTCAGCCGTCGTCGGGCGCGGCTTTCAGCTCCAGCGTGTAGCCGAACGGGTCGGTGACGTACACCGCGGGCGCGACGCCCGTCGCCCCGAGCGGTTCGAGTTGGCGGTCGATTTCGACGCCGCCGGCGTCGAGATGGTCGCGGAGTTCGTCGATGTCGTGGGCGAACTCGATGGCGACGTGGTCGAAGGCGGTCTCGGTCGGCGGTTCGAAGTTCTCGGCCGGCCGGAGGTGGATGACGCTCACCGGGGTCAATCGGACGGAGAAGAAGGGCTTTTCGCCCGATTCGAACAACTCGCGGTTCTCGATGTCGAAGCCGAGCGCGTCGCGGTAGAACCCGACCGCGGCGTCGAGGCTGTCGGCGGGGATGCGGAGGTTCACGTGGTCGATTGCCGTCGCGTCCATGCCCGCACCGTCGCGGGGGAAGATGGTAAAAATTCGTGCGGCGGCTATCGAGGACGGGGGGCGCTGAAATGGGGCATAGATAAACTGAATTGAGTTTAAAAGTCTACAATTTTTAGAAATTGTAGAATTTGTAAAAATTGTACAGTAATAGAGACGTTTCAACGAGTTATTCTCTCGATGGCTTTTCTGAGTTTGTCTAATATAAACTTCTAATTATTTACTAATACTTCATCGCCTCGGGAGACCGCGACGCCGACAACCGGAACCGACGTTCCGCAATCGTAACCCATTGGTAGCAGGTGGGTGAACGGAGGGTGTGAACCAACAGCCGACATCCGACGAGCGCTTGCTTGCGGGCTACCCGGGTCGGATGTTAGTCACCGTGTCGCTGGCGTGGGCGGTCCTTCAGACGGGGCGGTTCCTCCTGTCGCCGCTGTTGCCGACCATCATCGAGGAGTTACAGATAACGGAGGCGACCGCCGGCATCGCGCTGGCGCTGTTTCAGGGCGTCTACGCCGTCACCCAGTACCCCGGCGGCGAGTACTCCGACCGCTGGACGCGGACGACGCTCATCGTCCCCGGACTGGGCATCCTCGTCCTCGGTTTTGCCACGTTCGGCCTCGCGGGCGGTCTCGCGGGCTTCGTCGCCGCCGCGGTCGTCACGGGACTCGGGAAGGGGCTTTTCGCCATCCCCTCGCGGGCGCTCCTGTCGGACCTGTTCGTCGAACGCCGCGGCCGAGCGCTCGGAGTCTACGCCGCCGGCACCGACCTCGGCGGCCTCGTCTCCTCGGGGCTCGCCATCCTCGCGCTGACCTACGCGACGTGGCGGACGCCGTTCCTCCCGGTGGCCGTCGTCCTCGCGGGACTCACGGTGCTCTACGCGCTCTGGTCGCGAGACGGCTACGCCGTGGGGTCGCCCGAACTCCACGTCTCGGGGACGCTCAGACGCCTCTTCGCCAGCGCGGAACAGCGCCGGACGCTCCTCGCGTTCGGGCTGTTTTACTTCATGGTCGGCGGCTTCATCAACTTCTTTCCGACCTACCTCATCGAGGCGAAGGGCTTCGACCAGCAGTTGGCGAGCGCGACGTTCGCCATCGTCTTCGCCGTCGGCATCACCATCAAACCCGTCGCCGGCGGCCTGAGCGACCGGTTCCGCCGCGAGTCAATCGCCGTCGTCGGGATGCTCGTGGCCGCCGGCGCGCTCGCCGTCCTCTCGGCCGTGGCGGCGCGCCCGCTCATCTACGTCTCCGTCGTCGCGCTCGCGGCCGGCTACAAGACGGAGTTCCCCCTCGCGGACGCCATCATCATGGACAACGCGCCCGACGCCGACCGCGGGGCCGACCTCGGGGCCGCGCGGGCGCTGTTCCTCGGCGCGAACGCGGTCGGCCCGGCGTACGTCGGCATCGTCGCCACCTACGCGAGCTACGTCGCCGCGTTCGCGGGGCTCGCGGTCTGTCTCGTCGTCGCCGCCGGACTCCTCTACTGGGACGCGCGGAAGCGGTAACTGGTCGTTCGGAGCGTAAAATCGTGGAAAACAGCCGTCTGGGAATGGCGTTCGGGGGTGCCTCTGTTCGGTCGGCGTCGGCGGTCGGCGGTCGGTGCGGCGGAACGGATGACGTGAGTCGAGTGCCCGCTCAGCCGTCGAGTTTCGCCTTCGTGTAGGCTTTCAGTCCTCCCTGTTCGACGAGCGACTGGAGGAACTCGGGGAGCGCCTCCGCCTCGTACGTCTCGTCTCGCGTGTGGTTCGTCACGACGCCCGCGTCGAGGTCGACGTGAATCTCGTCGCCGTCCTCGATGGCGTCCGCGCCGGAGCAGATGAGCACCGGCAGGCCGAGGTTGATGGCGTTGCGGAAGAAGATGCGCGCGAACGACTGCGCGACGACCGCCGAGACGCCCGCGCCGACGAGCGACAGCGGCGAGTGCTCCCGCGACGACCCGCTCCCGAAGTTCTCGCCGGCGACGACGAAGTCGCCGGTCTCGACCGACGCCGAGAACTCGGGTCTGAGGTCCTCGAAGGCGTGGCTGGCGAGTTCGTCGGGGTCCGACGAGACGATAAAGCGCGACGGCGTTATCTGGTCGGTGTCGATGTTGTCGCCGAAGACCCACGCGCGACCGGGTTCGGCGGGGTCGGGGCGGCCGTCGCCGGAACCGCCGGCGGCTCCCGTCATGGCAGCACCTCCGCGAACACCGTGTCGTCGTAGCGGTTCGTCTCGACCTCGCGGGGGTCGGTGATTTCGCCGTACAGCGCGCTCGCGCCGACGGTCGCCGGACTCGACAGGTAGACCGACGACTCCATCGACCCCTCGCGGCCGGGGAAGTTCCGGTTCGCCGTGGCGAGACAGACGTCGCCGTCGCCGAGGACGCCCTGATGGTAGCCCGCGCAGGGGCCGCAGCCGGCGCTCTGGATGACCGCGCCGGCGTCGGTGAGCGTCTGGAAGACGCCCGTCCCGAGCATGTGCTGGTAGACGGACTTCGAGGCGGGGACGACGACCATCCGGACGTTCGGGGCGATGGTCTCGCCCGCGAGGATGTCCGCGACGATTTTGATGTCCTCGTACCGGCCGTTCGTGCAGGTGCCGACGAACAGCTGGTCGACCTCGGTGCCCGCGACCTCGGTCACGTCCACCGCGTTCTCGGGGTTCGACGGCTTCGAAACCTGCGGGGCGAGGGCGGCCGCGTCGTAGGTGTGGACCGCCTCGTAGTCGGCGTCGTCGTCGGAGACGAACGCGTCGCCGAGGTCGATTTCGTTCCCGGTCTGGCGTTCGAGGTACGACTCGGTCCGCTCGTCGGGCGCGACGAGGCCGGCCTTGCCGCCCATCTCGATGGCCATGTTCGAGAGGACGAGGCGCTCGTGAATCGGGAGCGACTCGACGGCGCTCCCGGCGTACTCGGCTGCCATGTAGGTACAGCCGTCGAAGCCCACGTCGCCGATAAAGCGGAGGATGAGGTCCTTCGCGTAGACGCCGTCTTGAAGCTCGCCGTCGACCTCGAAGCGGAGCGTCTTCGGGACGCGGAACCAGAGTTCGCCCGTCGCGAGCGCGGTTCCGAGGTCGGTCGAGCCGACGCCGGTCCCGAACGCGCCGATGCCGCCGTAGGTCGTCGAGTGGGAGTCCGCGCCGATGACGAGGTCGCCGGGGCCGACGAAGCCCTCCTCGACGAGGACGGCGTGGCAGATGCCGTCGCCCACGTCGAACTGGTGCGCGCCGTGTTTCGCCGCGAACTCGCGGACCGCGTTGTGGTTGTTCGCGGCCTGCACCCCGTCGGCGGGGGCGTGGTGGTCGATGGTGAAGACGGTCCGGTCGGGCGCGAACAGCTCGCCGTCGTCGCCCGTCACCTCGTCGAACGTCTGGAACGCGAGCGGGCCGGTGATGTCGTGGGCCATCGCCACGTCCACGTCGGCTTCGACGTAGTCGCCGGCGCGGGCGTCGGTTCCCGATTTCTCCGAGAGCAACTTCTCCGCGAGGGTCTTGCCGGACATGTCAGTTCTCCTCCCCGTCGGCGGCGACGGTGTCGAGGACGCCCTCGACGGTGCCGCCCGCGAGGACGTGGCTCGTCAGGCCGAGGCCCAGTCGGTCGGACACGTCGTGAGCGGCCGCCTCGATGCGGCCGAAGTCGACGCCGTGGCCGACGCCCATGCGTTCGAGCATCTGGACGAGGTCCTCGGTCGGCGTGTTGCCGACGCCGGACATGTCGCCCGGGAGGACGACGCCGCCGCCGAGGCCGCAGACCGAGGCGTCGAAGCGGTCGACGCCGACCGCCATCGCGGCCAGCGTGTTGGCGAGGCTCATCCCGTTCGTGTCGTGGAGGTGCAGGCCCATGTCGAGGCCGGGGTGCGCCTCGAACGCGGCGGTGAAGCGCTCCGTGATTTCGACCGGGTTCGCGAGGCCCATCGTCGTCGCCAGCGTCACCTCGTCGACGCCGGAGTCGACGACGCTGTCGACGACCGCGAGCGTCTCCGCCGGGTCGATTGCGCCCTCGTAGGGGCAGTAGAAGCTCGTGCCCATCCCGGCTTCGACCTCGATGCCGTGGTCGTGGGCGAGGTCGACGATGTCGTCCATCTCCGCGAGCACCTCCTCGCGGGTGCGGTTCTGGTTTTTCGCGGTGTACGTCTCGCTCACCGTGACGAGCGCGTTCACCTTGTCAACCTCGGCCTCGACGGCGCGCTCCATGCCCCGGAGGTTGGGGACGAGCGCCCGGTAGGTCACGCCGTCGCGGCGGGTGATTCGCGTCGCCACCTCGTCGGCGTCCCGCAGGGTCGGGACGGCCTTCGGGTGGGTGAAAGAGGAGAGTTCGATTTCGTCGACGCCGGTGTCCGAGAGGGCGTCGATTATCTCGACTTTCTCGTCGGTCGGGACGAACTCGTCGAGGCGCTGGAACCCGTCGCGGGGGAGCATCTCGACGACGTGGACGCGCTCGGGAAGCGAGTCGAGGAGGCTCATATCACGTCCTCCGCTTCGAGGTCCGAAAGCACCGACTCGTCGTAGCCGAGTCGGTCGCGGTAGACCGCGTCGTTGTGTTCACCGAGCGACGGACCGAGGTGGTCGACCCGCCCCGGCGTCTCCGAGAACTTCGGGAAGGCGTTCTGGACGACCGCCTCGCCGAGGTCGGGGTCGTCGACCGTCAGGAACGCCTCGCGCGCCGCGTAGTGCTCGTCGTTGAGGATGTCCTCGACGTTGTAGACGGGCGCGAGCGTCGCGTCGGCCGCCTCGAACGCGTCGAGAACCTCCTCGCGGCTGTGGTCGTCCATCCAGTCTTGGATGATGGCGTCGAGTTCGTCGACGTGTTCCAGTCGGTCCTCGTTGGTCTCGAACCGCGGGTCGTCTTTCAGGTCGGGGCGGTCGATGGCGTCGAACGTGCGCTCGGCGAGCGGTTGGGCGCTCGCGGAGATGGCGACCCAGCGGTCGTCGCCCGTCCGGTAGACGTTCCGCGGGGCCGACGAGGTCGAGCGGTTGCCCGACCGCGACTCGATTTCGCCGAGTTGGTCGTAGCGGAGCGGTTGCGGGCCGAGCAGGCCGAAGATGGGTTCGATGAGGCTCGTGTCGATGTACTGGCCGCCGCCGCCGTGGACGTCGCGGTGGTAGAGCGCGAACATCACCGCGAACGTCGAAAACAGCGCCGCGATGTTGTCGGCGAGGCCGGTCGGCGGGAGCAACGGAGGCGAGTCGGGGAAGCCGTTGAGGTAGGCGAAGCCGGACATCGCCTCCGCGAGCGTCCCGAAGCCGGGGCGCTCGGCGTACGGGCCGGTCTGACCGAAGCCGGACATCCGAAGCATCACGAGGTCGTCGTTGACCTCGGAGAGGCGCTCCCAGCCGACATTCCAGCGTTCGAGCGTGCCGGGCCGGAAGTTCTCGATGAGGAGGTCGGCCTCGCCCACGAGGTCCTCGAACACCGCCGCGCCCTCGTCGGTGGAGATGTTCAGGGTGATAGACTGCTTGTTCCGCGAGAGGTACTTGTGCCAGAGGCCGACGCCGTCTTTCTGTGGACCGAAGCGGCGGATGTGGTCGCCGAACGCCGGGTGTTCGATTTTGATGACCGTCGCCCCGAAGTCGGCCAGGAAGCGGCCGACGGTCGGGCCGGATATCATCGACCCGGCTTCGAGGACGACGAGGCCGTCGAGTGGTCCGTTCGTGTCGTTCGTCATGTCGTGTGTGTCTTCTCGTTCTGTGTCGCGTGTGGTGGTCGTGTGGTGGTGCGTGTGCGCGTCCGCGTGCCCGTCGGGACGTGTGCCCGGTTCCGCGTGGCCGGTCAGTCCGCGTTCGTGGCTCGGTTCGGTCGCCGCCGGCTCACACCGGGCGGTCGATGTGGGTTCCGTGCCCTTTCGTGCCGACGATTTCGCCGTCGTCGTAGGCGAGTTCGCCCTTCACGACGGTCTGGGTCGGCCAGCCGGTGACCTCTCGGCCCTCGTAGGGGGAGTAGCCGCTGACGCTGTGTAACAGTTCCGGCGTGACCGTCTTCGTCTCGTCGAGGTCGACGACGGCGAGGTCGGCGTCGCTTCCGACCCGGACTGTCCCCTTCTTGGGGTAGAGGTTGAACGCCTTCGCCGCGTTGGTGCTGGTGACCTCGACGGCGCGTTCGAGCGAGATGCGACCCTCGTTGACGCCCTCCGAGAGGATGAGCGGGAGCATCACCGGCGTCGAGGGGAACCCGAGCAGGCTGTCGCGGATGCCCTCGCCGAACTTGTTCTCCGCGAGGTTGGCGCAGTGGTCGGTCCCGATAGTCGAGATGGTGCCGTCGGCGAGGCGCTCCCAGAGCGTCTCTTGGTCGGCTTTCGACCGAACTGGGGGGTTGACTTTCATGCGCTCGTCGCACTCCTCGGTTGTGAGCGCGAGGTAGTGGATACACGTCTCGCCCCACGCCCGGTAGCCCGCGTCGTGGAGCGCGGCGAGTTCGTCTGCGGTCCCCCCGGCGGAGATGTGGACCGCGTAGAAGCGGTCGTCGTAGCCGTGGACCTTGGCGAGCGCGGCCCCGGCGACCATGCTCTGGGTCTCGGCGTAGCCGGGGAACTCCTCGACCATCACCTCGTAGCCCTCGTCGGCGTCGGCGTCGGTGTCGTCGGACTCCGAGGTGACGTAGACGTTGCCGCCGGCGAGCGCGTTCGTGATTTCGACGTTCTCGGAGTGGTAGCCGAGCGTCGTCGGCACGTCCTGTTCGGCGAGTTTCCGGACGAACGCATCGCCGAAGTCGTCGTGCATATCGCAGTCGACGCCGAACTTCTCGCGGGCGGCGTCCTTGTAGTTCATGTACCACTTGAACGTCGTGATGCCGAACTCGTCGATGATAGTCGGAATCTCCTCTATGTGCTCCATCGAGAGCAGGCCCAGCGAGAAGAAGTAATCGTGGTAGTAGTTCGGCTCCGCCTCGTCGAAGTAGCCCGGCATGATGTCCTCGTAGGCCCCGGCCCGGCGGAAGTAGTTCCCGATGGTGGTCACGCCGCCGACGAGGTCGGACTTGGACTCGGACTCGGCGTCCGCCTCCAGCCCGCGGTAGATGCCGTGGTGGGTGTGCGGGTCGATTGCGCCCGGGAGCACGTGCTTGCCCGTCGCGTCGATTTCCGTCTCGCCGGAGAGCGTGCCGGGGGCGGCGACGGCGGAGATGGTCTCGCCGTCGGCCGCGACGTCGGCTTCGAAGGTGCCGTGTTCGGGCGTGACGACGGTGCCGTTCGAGATGACGAGGTCGTGAGTCATAGCGTCTCGACCCACTCCTTGACCGCCTCGGTCTCCAGCACCTCGGCGTACTTCATCCACAGGTCGAGGAGGCCGATTTTGTGGGACGCCTCGATGCGGTCGAAGATGCACTCCTGCGGCAGGACGACGCTGAAGCCGTTCTGCTTGGCGTCGACCGCGGTGGCTCGGACGCACCCGCTCGTGGAGTTGCCGACGATGACGACCGAGTCGTGGCCCCCGCGGACGAGCCGCGAGAGCAGGTCGGTCCCGTAGAACGCCGACGCGTAGGACTTGTCGACGACGGTGTCGCCCGCCTCGGGCGCGACCGGGTCGACGATGTCGAGGTCGGGGTGGTCGGGGTCGTCGTAGCTCGACGGGACGACCCGCGTGTACGTCACCGGAAGCCCCTGTTCTCGCGCGAAGTCGAGGAACGGGTCGATGTGTTCGATGGCGTCCCACGCGACGTCGCCCATCGCGGTGCGGTACTCCTCGATGGCGTCGAGGATGGGAACGTTCTCGCCGACGATGAGCCGCTGCATGTCGATGACGAGAACCATCGGGTTCTCGCCCATGCCGCGGGACTCCCACGACGAGGCGCCCTCCCTGTCGTAACCAGCCTTCGTGATGACCTGTTTATCCTGTTCGGATAGCAGGTCCTCCCAGATACGGTCTGTCATGACTCGCTTCGCCTGAGATGCGGTGGCATCCAGCATAAAAGTACGGCACGGTCCGCCGGCGTCATGTTACGGGGCGAACACCTCCAGCGTTCGGGCGACCCACTCGCGGTCGACGCCGGCGGGCGCGCGGACGACCGGGAGGTCGACGCCCATCTCCCGGAGTTCGCCGAGCCGTCCCCGCACGTCGTCGGGCGCGCCGACCAGGGCCACGAGGTCGAGGAAGTCGGCCGAGAGTTCGCGCGCTCCGGCCTCGGTCGTCGGCGCGGCCCGGACCGCCTCGACCTCGCCGGCGAAGCCGGCCTGCTCGGCCGCGCGGTCGTAGTAGCCCGGCACGTCCCGCAGGTAGTAGGCGACGTGTTCGGCCGCCGCCCGCCGCGCCTCGTCGGGGTCGTCGTGGACGGCCGTGAGGACGTACATCGCCACGTCCACGTCGCTTCGGTCGCGCCCGCTTCGGGCGGTGCCGGTGTCGAGCCACCCCAGCGCCTCCTCGAACTGCGGGCGCGGATACAGGTTCGGAAGCCAGCCGTCGGCGACCTGCCCGGTCAGCCGGACGTTCGCGGGGCCGAGCGCGCCGTTGTAGATTGGTATCTCCTCGCGGACGGGTTCGAAGGCGTCCCAGAAGCTCGTGCGCTCGGGCGAGAAGAACTCCCCGTCGAACGAGTCGGCGTCGCCCCGGAGGTAGCGCCGCACGAGGTCGACGTACTCGTGGAGCCGCGACAGCGGGCGGTCGAAGGGGACGCCGTGGAACGCCTCGACGACGCCGGGGTGGGCGACGCCGAGGCCGAGAATCGCGCGCCCGTCGGAGTGGTCGTCGAGGGTCGCCGCGGCCGCCGCGAGCGCCGCCGGCGTCCGCGAGAACACGTTGACGATACCGGTCGCGAGGCCGATTTCGTCGGTGTGGACGGCCCAGCGTTCGAGCTTTCCGAAGGCGGTCTTGCCCTGTCCCTCGGCGGCCCACGCCGACTCGTAGCCGAGTTCCTCGGCGCGGACGACGAGCGAGGGGTCGTCGCGGAGCGCGAACAGGACACCGGTTCGCTCGCTCATTCCTCCGCCGGAACCGCGGGCGCATCGTCGGCCGGGACCGGGACGACGCCGTCGACGGCGAGGTCGTTCCAGATGTCGAGGCGCTCGATGAGCCCCCGGCGGACGACGTAGATATCGACGTAGCGAACGTCCGAGAACTCCGCGCCGTCGTTGTCGACGCCGTAGAGCGACCCGACGCTCACGACGGTGTCGCCCGCCTCCATCCAGCGGTCGAACTCCTTTGCCGCCCACTCGTACCGCGGTTCGAGGTGCGCGAGGAAGTCGTAGGCCGCGGTCGGTCCCTCGAAGGTCGCCCCCGGCAGGGAGATGACGGCGTCCTCGGCGAACAGGTCGCCGACGGTGTTCCTGCGGTCGTCTTCCATGCGGTCGAAGAACTCCTCGACGATATCTCGTGGCGAGTCCATGCGGTATGGGTGTTCTCGACACACATAGTTTTTCACTCCGTCGTTCCCGACAATCTGTCGTTCCTGAACGTTCGAGTCGGCGCGACGGCGGACGCGGCCGCAGGAGCGACGGGGGGATTGTTCTCACGTGCGCCCACGAAACCGACGGACACGGCGACGACGCGAGAGGGCCGCGGCGACGCCGACGCCGCCGGAGGCGGTAGTTTTACGATAGAGTCTACCTAGCAGAGTGCATGGACGAACTAGCCCGGCGGACGCCGAGCGACGGCGTCGCCGAAGTCGTCTCGGTCGACGACATCGAGTGGGACATCGACACGGACGTGCTCGTCGCGGGCGGCGGCGGCACCGGCCTCGTCGCCGCGCTCGCGGCCAGCGAGAACCCCGACGTTCGCGTGACGGTGCTGGAGAAAGCGCCCGAGTGCGGCGGCAACACGTCGCTTTCGACCGGGATGGTCCCCGCGGCGGGGACGCGCCTCCAGCGCGAGGCCGGCATCGAGGAGACGCCCGCGGACATGGCGCGCGACATCCTGGAGAAAAACGACTACGAGGCCGACGAGGAGCGCGTCCGGTACCTCTGCGAGGAGAGCGCGAACCTCATCCACTGGCTCGTCGACGACTGGGACGTCACGCTCCACATCGTGGACGACTTCAAGTACCCCAAACACTCCGAGTACCGGATGCACGCGCCGGAGGGTCGAAACGGCGAGAACCTCGTCGCCGAACTGGTCGAGCGCGTCGAGTCGACGCCGAACATCGAACTCCTGACGAACGCGCCCGTGAAGAGGCTCGTCGCCGACGACGGCGCGGTCCGGGGCGTCGTCGCCGGCCTCGGCCACGACGAGGCCATCGAGGCCGAGCGGGTCATCCTCGCCACCGACGGCTTCGCCGGCAACCGCGGGATGGTCACCGACTACTGCGAGGAAGACGTCGAGCGGGCGCTGTACTTCGGCGCTGACGGCAACACCGGCGACGGCGTCCGCTTCGGCGCGGAACTCGGCGGCGAACTCGCCTGCATGGACGCCTATCAGGGCCACGCGACGGTGGCGAGCCAGACGGGGATGCTCTCGACCTACGCGGTCACGATGAACGGGGGCATCCTCGTGAATCAGGACGGCGAGCGGTTCGGCGACGAGTCCGCGGGCTACAGCGAGTTCGCCATCTCGGTGCTCAAACAGCCCGGCGGGCAGGCGATTCAACTGTTCGACGAGCGCATCTTCGAACGACTCCGCGGGCAGTTCGAGGACTTCGACGAGGCCATCGAACAGGGGACCTACCACAGCGACGACTCGGTCGCCGACCTCGCCGAGCGACTCGGTGCCGACGGCGAGCGCGCCGCGGAGACGGTCACCGACTACAACGAGGCGGCCGCGGCGGGCGAGCCGGACGAAGTCGGTCGGGTCGACGGCGCGACCCCGCTGGAAGCGCCCTTCTACGGGACCAAGGTCACCGGCGCGCTCTTCCACACGCAGGGCGGCCTCGTCGTCGACGAACACGGGCGCGTCCTCCGGACCGACGGAAGCACCGTCGAGAACCTCTACGCCGGCGGCGGCACCGCCTGCGGCATCAGCGGCCACGGCGCGGGCGGCTACCTCTCCGGCAACGGGCTGACGACCGCCCTCGGTTACGGCCGCCTCGCCGGCATCCACGCCCGCGAGTCGCTCGACTGACGCCGCGGCGAGGTCACGGCCCCGGAGCAGGGCACCGAAACTACTCGTTTTCGACGCAGTTCGCCGACCAGAACCGATTCGTTGCAGGAATATCCGCAGAACGTGACAACACGAGTACGGGAGGATTTATTACAGTAGGCACTAACCTCGATACCGATTGCCATGGGTAAGACTCTCAAGTCTTCGACGAGCAACAGGCGGCGCTTCCTCAAAGCAACGGGCGCGAGCGTCGCGGCATTGACACTGGCCGGCTGTGCGAGCGACGACGCCGGGAACGGCGGCGGTGATTCGGGCGGTGACTCCGGCGGCGACTCGGGCGGGTCCGGCGGCGACACGGGCACCACGACGGGGACGCCCGAGCAGTCCGTCGACGAGGTCATCATCGGGTCGAACCACCCGCTTTCGGGGAGTCTCGCCGCGACGGGCGTCGGGATGAGCAACGCCATCAAACTCGCCGCGATGCGGAAAAACGAGGAGGGCGGCATCGAGTCGCTCGGCGGCGCTGAAGTGACCGTCATCGAGGGCGACAACCAGGGCGCACAGGAGCTCGGCGGACAGGTCAGCGAGGAGCTGCTGAGCGAGGGCGCGCACGTGCTCACCGGCTGTTACTCCTCGCCGGTGACGACGGCGGCGACGCAGGTCGCGGAGCGACAGGGCGTCCCCTTCGTCATCTCCATCGCGGCGGCGGACAACATCCTGCAGGGCCGCGACTTCAACTACGTCTACCGGCCCCAGCCCCCGGCGCGCCGGCTGGCGAGCGACTACGCGGACCTCGTGCCATCGGTCATCCGCGACGGCGGCGGCACCATCGACACGGCGGGACTGTTCTACATCAACAACAGCTACGGGCAGGCGATTCGCGACAGCCTCCGGGAGTTCCTCCCCGAGCAGAACGTCGAAATCGTCGAGGAGACGGCCATCGAGTTCGGCGCGTCGAACGCCAACACGCAGGTGTCGCGGCTCCGGAGCGCCGACCCCGACACCATCATCGCCACGACGTACGTCGCCGGCGGCGTCCTGCTCGCACAGGCGTTGCAGGACCAGGACTACCGGCCGCCGTACCTGACCGCGTCCGCGTCCGCGACGTTCACCGACGACGACGCCGTCAGCGACATCGGCGAGTTCGCAAACGGCGTGCTGGACAACAACTACGCGCTGAACCCGACGGTCGACAAGACCGCCGAGGTGCGCTCGCAGTTCCTCGACAACTACGACCAGGAGTTCTCCGCGTCGGTCGGGATGTCCTACACCGCGGCGGAGGTCGTCATCCAGGCGGTCGAGGAGGCCGGCAGCGTCGACCCCGACGACATCAACGAGGCGCTCAAGGGCCTCAGCTACGAGGACCACATCTCGGCGATGGGCGCTATCGAGTTCGACGACCAGGGTGAGAACGTCAACGCGCTCGGCCCGGTGAACCAGGTCCAGGACCTCTCGGTCAGAGTCGTCTACCCCGAGGAGTACGCGGAGGCCGAACCGCAGGTCTAACCGCTACCCGCGCGCGCCGTCACGTCAACGAACCGTCCCGAACGATAGCACCTTTTATGGGGGATGCCAACAATTCCCGAGCGTAGAAACCGCATGGGACACCTAGTCACATCGGTCGCGCCGCTGCCGCTGCAGGGCGGGGGCCTCGGCCGATTCATCGACCCGTTCGCACAGTTCCTGACAGACATCACCAATCTGGAGCCCGTCCTTCTGCAGCTGCTCGCGTTCGGCCTCCTGCTCGGGGGCGTCTACGCGCTGACGGCGCTCGGGCTGACGATGATATTCGGCGTGATGGACGTCATCAACTTCGCCCACGGCGTCTTCCTCGTCGTCGGGATGTACTCGGTGTGGTTAGTCTCCGAGACGGCGGGTATCAGCCCGTTCATCGGTATCCCCATCGCCGCCGCCGTGCTGTTCGTCCTCGGGGTGGTGGTCCATATTCTCACGGTCGAACCCATCATCGAGGCACCGCAGCAGAACCAGCTCATCGCCACGCTGGGCGTCCTCTTTATCGTCCAGTCGGCCATCGAAATCGTGTTCACGCCCGACCCCCAGCAGGTCGAACTCTCGCTCGGGTCGATACAGGTCGGCGGCGTGTTCATCCCGCTCGGGCAGTTCTACGCGCTCGTCATCGCGCTCGGGACGATGCTCGCCGTGCGGGCGTTCCTGAACCGGACCGACCTCGGCCGGAAGATTCGCGGCACGGCCGACAACCGCGACGGCGCGCGCTACGTCGGCATCAACGTCCGCCGCATCAACTACCTCACCTTCGGCATCGGCGCGGCGCTGGCCGGCGTGGCCGGCGGCTCCATCGCGCTGTTCCAGCGGTTCGACCCCTTCACCGGCGAGACGTACCTCATCAACGCCTTCGTCATCGTCATCCTCGGCGGCCTCGGCTCGTTCCCCGGCGCGTTCGTCGGCGGCCTCATCGTCGGGCTGATTCAGGTGTTCGGCGGCTACTACCTCCCCGGGACCACCGCGCAGGTGCTCATCTTCCTGCTTTTCATCGGGACGCTCCTCGTCAAGCCCGAGGGCCTGTTCGGAGGTGCTGAGGCGTGAGCGCAATCGAGACGGTCCGCGACCGCTACCGGACGTTCGACGACGGGCGGTACGCCCCGCTCGTGAAGGGCGTCGCGCTGTTCGGCCTGCTCGCGGCGCTCCCGACGCTCATCGAAATCGACGTCGCCGGGATGGAGCTCGCGGCGACGCTGAGCCTCCGAATGCTCATCCTCACGGTCATCTACGCCTACACGGCGCAGGCGTGGAACATCATGTCCGGCTACACCGGGCAGTTCTCGTTCGGGCACGCGGCGTTCTTCGGCGTCGGCGCGTACGCCACGCAGGCGCTCGTCGTCGACTTCGCGGTGAACCCGTGGGTCGGAATGCTCGTCGGCGGCGTGCTCGCGGCGGGGTACGGCCTCGTCATCGGCGCGCTGTCGTTCCGCTTCAACCTGCAGGGCCACTACTTCGCGCTGGCGACGCTGGCGTTCGCGGAGCTGCTCCGCTTCGTCGTCACCAACATGTCCGAACTCCACGGGGCCAACGGCTACTTCAAGCCGTTCCCGCGCGACTACGGCGCCGAGTACGGCCTCGCGGCCTTCCAGTTCCAGAGCGACCTGCCGTACTACTACCTCATCGTCGGCTTCCTGCTGGTCGTGACGCTCGTCTCGTGGCTCATCAAGAACTCGTGGGTCGGGCTGTACTTCTTCGCCATCCGCGAGGACGAGCGGGCCGCCGCCAGCGTCGGCGTGCCGAGCTTCCGGTACAAGCTCATCGGCGTCGCCGTCAGCGCCTTCTTCACCGCCCTCGGCGGTGCCTACTGGTCGATGTACTTCAACACCATCCGCCCCGACACCGTGTTCGCGCTGTTCAAGAACGTCGAACTGCTCCTCCCCGCGGTCGTCGGCGGCCCGGGGACGCTTCTGGGCCCCATCGTCGGCTCGTTCATCGTCACGCCGGTCAGCGAGGTGGCGCGGACGACGTTCTCCGACATCAACGGCCTCGACCGCATCATCTACGGCGCGTTCCTCGTGGCCATCGTCATCTACTCGCCGCGCGGCGTCGTGAGTTGGCCGAGTCAGGCGCGCGCCCTCTGGGAGCGCGTCCGCGACGACGAGGAGGTGAGCGAGTGATGTCGGCGGACGAGACGACCGCGCAGAGCGTCGACGACCCGGATGCAGACATCGAGCGCGAGGGCGAGCGGATTCTGTCGGTCGAGGGCGTCGGCAAGCGCTTCTCCGGCCTGCAGGCGCTCGACGACGTGGACATGACCGTCAACCGCGGCGAGATTATCGGCCTCATCGGGCCGAACGGCGCGGGCAAGACCACGCTGTTCAACTGCATCAGCGGGGCGTTCCCGCCGACGAGCGGGACCGTCAGACTCGACGGCGAGGTCATCTCCGGCCTCCCGGCGCACAAAGTCGCGCGGGCGGGGCTGGCGCGGACGTTCCAAATCACGCGCCCGCTGGAGGAGCTGACCGTCGTCGAGAACGCGATGGTCGGCGCGCACATACACACGCGCCGCCGGAGCGAGGCGCGCGAAATCGCCATGGAGAACCTCGAATTCGTCGGGCTCGCGGACAAGGCCGACGAGGAGGCGGGCGAACTCACCGTGGGCGCACAGAAGCGCCTCGAACTCGCCCGCGCCGTCTCGACGCGCCCGGAGATTCTGCTCCTCGACGAGATTATGGCGGGGCTCACCCCGTCGGAGTCGAAGCAGATGCTCGACCTGTTCCGCCAACTGCGCGAGCGCGGGACGAGCCTCCTCATCATCGAACACGACATGAAAGCCATCATGAACATCTCGGACTACGTGAAAGTGCTGGACCAGGGGAAGGGCATCGCCTTCGGCGCGCCGGAGACGGTGGTCGAAGACGACCGCGTCATCGAGGCCTACATCGGGGGGTTCGACGTCGATGCTTGAACTGCGCGGCGTCCGCGCCGGCTACGACGACATCGAGGTGCTCCACGGCGTCGACATGCGCGTCGACGAGGGCGAAATCGTCGCACTCATCGGCTCGAACGGCGCGGGCAAGACCACGACGATGCGAACCATCTGCGGCATCCTCTCGCCGAGCCGCGGCGAGATAACCTACCGCGACGAGGCGATTCACTCGAAGGCGTCCCACGAAATCGTCGAGCGCGGCATCGTGCAGGTCCCCGAGAACCGCGACCTGTTCACCAACATGACCGTCATCGACAACCTGCTTCTCGGCGCGCAGACCGAGGAGGCGAAGGCGAACCGCGAGGAGAACCTCGACGAGATGCTGGGGCTGTTCCCCCGACTCGCGGAACGCAAGAACCAACGCGCCGGCACGATGTCCGGCGGGGAACAGCAGATGCTGACCCTCGCCCGCGCGCTCATGGGCGAACCCGACCTGCTCATCCTCGACGAGCCCTCCATCGGCCTCGCGCCGCACCTCGTCCAAGAGGTGTTCGACGTCATCGAGGACATCCACGCGCAGGGCATGACGGTGCTCATGGTCGAACAGAACGTCCAGCAGACGCTCAAGCTGGCCGACCGGGGCTACGTCATGGAGAACGGCCGCATCAGCATGACCGCCGACGGCGACGACCTCCTCGAAGACGAGGGCGTCGTCGAGGCGTACCTCGGGGTGTGAGATGACGGACGAATCGCTCGCGTCGTTCGTCGCCGACCTCGACCGGACCGACCTCCCCGCGTCGGTCGTCGAGCGCGCGTCCCTCGTCGTCGCTGACACCATCGGCGCGGTGCTGGGCGGCGCGTCGGACCCCGCGGTCGCCGCGCTGGCGCGCCGGTGGGCCGACGAGAACGGCGGCGAATCGACCATCATGGGGACCGCGGGCGAGCGGACCACCGCGTACCGCGCCGCGTTCGTCAACGCGGCCGCCGGGAGCGTCCTCGAACTCGACGAGGGCCACCGCTTCGCGGCCGGTCACCCCGCGATTCACGTCCTGCCGGCGCTCCTCGCGGACGGCGAATCGGCCTACCGCAGCGGCGACGAGTTCCTGACGGCGTTCGTCGCCGGCTACGAGGCGGCGGTCCGCGCCGCCGAGACGGTCGTCCCGCTCGCCGACGGCCTCCACCCCCACGGCGTGTGGGGCGGCGTCGGCACCGCCGCAGCCGTCTCCCGACTCCGCGGCCTCGACGCCGAGACGACGCTCGACGCGATGCGAATCGCGGCGAACTACGCCCAGCACACCCGGTTCGAGGCGGCCACCGAGGGCGCGACCGTCAGAAACGGCTACGTCGGGATGAGCAACCTCTCGGGGCTGCTCGCGGTCGATCAAGCCGAATCCGGGTTCACCGGCCTCGACGACGGCGTGGTCCGACACCTCGAACCCGTCGCCGCGGACGGCCCCGACCGGAGCGCCCTCGACGACGGACTCGGCGAGCGCTGGGAAATCGAGCGCGGCTACTTCAAGGTCCACGCGGCCTGCCGCTACACCCACGCCGCCCTCGACGCCGTGGCGCCCCTCGTCGACGAGACGGGCGTCGTCGCGGCCGACGTCGAGTCGGTCACCGTCGAGACGTACCCCGCCGCGGCCGCGCTGTCGGAGCCCGCGCCCGAAAACGCCCTGCAGGCGAAGTTCTCGATTCCCTTCGCCGTCGCGTCGGCGCTGACGACCGGCGAGACCGGCAAGGAGGCGTTCACCGACGAGGCGCTGACGAAGACCGCGCTCGGGTTCGCCCGCCGCGTGGACGTGGTCGCCACCGAGGAGTTCGCGACCCGCGCCCCCGACGAGCGCGGCGCGCGCGTCACCGTCGAAACGGTCGATGGCGAACGGTACGCCCGCGAGGTGCGCGCCGCCCGCGGCGGCGAACGCGACCCGTTCACCGAATCGGAGCTCCGAGCGAAGTTCGACCGACTCGTCGCGCCCGTCATCGGCGACGGCGGCGTCGACGGCCTCTGGACCGCGGCGACCGAACCCGCCGCCCCCCGCGTGCTCTGCGCCCTCACTCGGGCCTGAGCCGCCCTGCGACCACGTATTCAGACCATGATTTCACAGGAACCAGTCCGAGACTGGGAACGACAGGTGCACGGCTTTCTGACCGACGAGCTACCCGACGACGTGCGCGCCGACGGCGAGCGAATCGTCGCGGACGTGCTCGCGGCGACCGTCGCGGGGGCGGCCGCCCCCGCGACGGTCGCCGCGAGCACGTCCGCGACGATTCGCTCGCCGTCGGCGCGCACGTCGTCGGGTAGCTCGTCGGTCAGAAAGCCGTGCACCTGTCGTTCCCAGTCTCGGACTGGTTCCTGTGAAATCATGGTCTGAATACGTGGTCGCAGGGCGGCTCAGGCCCGAGTGAGGGCGCAGAGCACGCGGGGGGCGGCGGGTTCGGTCGCCGCGGTCCAGAGGCCGTCGACGCCGCCGTCGCCGATGACGGGCGCGACGAGTCGGTCGAACTTCGCTCGGAGCTCCGATTCGGTGAACGGGTCGCGTTCGCCGCCGCGGGCGGCGCGCACCTCGCGGGCGTACCGTTCGCCATCGACCGTTTCGACGGTGACGCGCGCGCCGCGCTCGTCGGGGGCGCGGGTCGCGAACTCCTCGGTGGCGACCACGTCCACGCGGCGGGCGAACCCGAGCGCGGTCTTCGTCAGCGCCTCGTCGGTGAACGCCTCCTTGCCGGTCTCGCCGGTCGTCAGCGCCGACGCGACGGCGAAGGGAATCGAGAACTTCGCCTGCAGGGCGTTTTCGGGCGCGGGCTCCGACAGCGCGGCCGCGGCGGGGTACGTCTCGACGGTGACCGACTCGACGTCGGCCGCGACGACGCCCGTCTCGTCGACGAGGGGCGCCACGGCGTCGAGGGCGGCGTGGGTGTAGCGGCAGGCCGCGTGGACCTTGAAGTAGCCGCGCTCGATTTCCCAGCGCTCGCCGAGTCCGTCGTCGAGGGCGCTCCGGTCGGGGCCGTCCGCGGCGACGGGTTCGAGGTGTCGGACCACGCCGTCGTCGAGGCCGGTGAACCCGGATTCGGCTTGATCGACCGCGAGCAGCCCCGAGAGGTTGCTCATCCCGACGTAGCCGTTTCTGACGGTCGCGCCCTCGGTGGCCGCCTCGAACCGGGTGTGCTGGGCGTAGTTCGCCGCGATTCGCATCGCGTCGAGCGTCGTCTCGGCGTCGAGGCCGCGGAGTCGGGAGACGGCTGCGGCGGTGCCGACGCCGCCCCACACGCCGTGGGGGTGGAGGCCGTCGGCGAGCGGGACGACCGTCTCGGCGGCGCGGACCGCCGCCTCGTAGCCGGCGACGAACGCCGTCAGGAACTCGTCGCCGCTGCGGTAGGCCGATTCGCCGTCCGCGAGGAGCGCCGGCAGGACGTGAATCGCGGGGTGACCGGCCGCGAAGCGGTGGCCCTCGTCGAGTTCGAGGACGCTCCCGGCGGCCGCGTTGACGAACGCGGCGCGGTACGCGGTGGTCCGCTCGCCCGCGGTCCCCATGATGGTCGATTCGCCGCCGTTCTCGTCGGCCCACCGGCGCGCCAGCGCGGCGACCGCGGGGTCCGACGCGCCGCCCAGCACCGCGCCGATGGTGTCAGCGACGACGAGGGACGCGCGCTCGACGACCGACGCGGGGAGGTCGGTCCGGTCGAGGTCGGCGACGAACGACGCGAGCGATTCGTCCGTCATCTCACACCCCGAGGTACGCCTCGACGACGCCCTCGTCTTCGAGGAGGTCGTCGCCGTCGGCGGTCATGCTGATGCGGCCGTTCTCCATGACGTAGCCCCGGTCGGCCAGCTTGAGCGTCTGCTGGACGTTCTGTTCGACCATGAGCACCGTCATGCCCTGCGCGTGGATGTCCTCGATGACGTCGAACACCTCTTGGACGAGGTGCGGCGCGAGGCCGATGGAGGGCTCGTCGAGGATGAGCAGGTCGGGTTCGCCCATGAGCGCGCGGGCGAGGGTCAGCATCTGCTGTTCCCCGCCGGACATCGTGCCGGCGCGTTGGTTCTTGCGTTCCGCGAGTCGGGGGAACAGCCCCAGCATCTCGTCGAGGTTCTCCTCGCGGTTCGCCTTCGCCTCCTCGGTCTGCGCGCCGAGAAGCAGGTTGTCGATGACGGTCATGTTGGTGAACAGGTCGCGGTTCTCGGGGACCTGCACGATGCCGCGCTCGACGATTTCGTGGGACGCCTTCGAGTGAATCGCCTCGTCGCGGTAGGTTATCTCGCCGCGGCTCGGCGAGAGGATGCCGCAGATGGTTCGCATCGTCGTGGTCTTGCCCGCGCCGTTCGAGCCGATGAGTGCGACGATTTCGCCCTCGTCGACGCGCATGTCGACGCCGTGGAGCACCTCGATGTCGTCGTAGCCGGCGCGGACGCCGCGCAGTTCAAGCATCGACGTCGAACCCCCCGATGTAGGCCTCGATGACGCGGTCGTCTTCGACCACCGTCTCCGGCGCGCCGAAGGCGATGCCCTTCCCCTGGTCCAGCACTTTCACGTAGTCCGAGATGTTCATGATGGCTTTCATGTCGTGTTCGATGATGAGGAGGCTCGTCCCGCGCTCGCGCAGTTGGCGGAACAGGTCGAGCATCTGCTTCGACTCCGACGGGGTGAGCCCCGCCATAATCTCGTCGAGGAGCAGAATCTCCGGGCGCGTCGAGACGGCGCGGGCGAGTTCGAGGCGCTTCTGTGCGCCCACGGTGAGTTCGCCCGCCTCCTCGTCGGCCTTGTCCGCGAGCCCGACGAATTCGAGGTTCTCCATGGCGATTTCGCGCGCCTCGCTCCGGCGGCGCGTGTGTATGTGCGCGCCGACCATCGCGTTCTCGACGACGGTCAGCTCCTCCAGCGGGCGCGTGATTTGGAACGTCCGCGCCAGCCCCGCCCGCGCGACTTTGTGCGCCGGGAGGCCGGAGATGACCTCGCCGTCGAGTCTGACGGTCCCGCTCGTCGGCGGGAACGCCCCGCTGATGCAGTTGAACAGCGTGGTCTTGCCCGCGCCGTTCGGCCCGATGAGGCCGATAATCTCGCCGCGGTTGACGGTCATGTCCACGTCGTCGAGCGCCTGCAGGCCGGAGAAGCGCTTGCCGACGCCCTCGACCGACAGAATCCGCTCGCCCTCGCGCTCGATGTCTGCATCCGGGTCGTCGACGCTCTGCGCGGTCGTCTCGTCCGCCGACATCACTCGCTCACCTCCTCGTCGTCGCGGACGCGCTCCCAGAGGGCGCGCGCCTGACTCGGCCAACTCACGACGCCGCGCGGCGAGTAGATGACGATGGCCACGAGGAACGCGCCGTAGATGATGCGGTCGAGGCCGTTGATGTCGGAGAACGTCGTCCGCGCCACCTCGCTGACCGGCGTGACGATGAACGAGCCGACGATGGGGCCCAGAAGCGTCCCCGGGCCGCCGACGACCGCGGGGAGGAGCAGTTCGACGTTCTTGAACAGCGCGAACACGGTGTCGGGGCGGATGGTGTTGAAGTACATCGACCAGTAGGCACCGCCGAGGGCGGTGAAGAAGGCGCTGACGGCGACGCCGATGAGCTTGTACCGGAAGCTCGGCACGCCGACGCTGGCGGCGGCCCGCTCGTCCTCGCGGATGGCGAAGAAGTACAGCCCGACCCACGAGTTCTTGATGAGCCACGAGACGAGCGTCACGACCAGCAGGAAGCCGACGATGAGGTAGTAGTACGGCAGGTCGCTCTGGAACTGGAAGGCCGCGAGGCCGTACTCGGCGCCGTAGTCGCGCGGGAACGGCTTGAAGTAGCCGTTGGCCCCGTGGAGTTCGGACATGTTGGTGACGACGAAGCGGAGCAGCTCCGCGAACGCCAGCGTCGCCAGCGCGAAGTAGTGGCCCTGCAGGTTGAAGCGGAACGACAGCGCGCCGATGACGAGGCCGTACCCCGCCGCGAGCACGCCGCCGACGAGCATTCCGACCCACGGGTTCACCGCGAAGTCGACGACGAGCGCCTGCGTGGCGTACGCGCCGACGCCGAAGAACGCCGCGTGCCCGAACGAGAACTGCCCGGTGTAGCCGGACATGATGTTCCACGCCTGCGCCGTGTAGGCGTAGATGACCGTGAGGATGAGCATTCGGAGGCTCAGCGTCGCCGCGAGCTCCATCCCGGCGACGTCGATTTCGATGAGCGTCGGGAGCGCCGCGAGCAGGCCGAACAGCGCGACGCCCTTCACGAGCGGGGCGTACCGCCCGTCGTCGAACGTCCGGTAGCGGTCGCGGACCGTCTCGATTGCGCTCACGCCTCAGCACCTCCGAACAGGCCCTCGGGCTTGACGAGGAGCGTCCCGATGAAAAGCAGGAAGATGAGCACCTGCGCGGTGGTCCCGGGGAGGTAGTAGCCGCCGAACACCTGAATCAGCCCGACGATGAGGCCGCCGACGAACGCGCCGGGGAACGAGCCGAGGCCGCCGAGGATGACGATGACGAAGGCGTTGATGAGGTACGTCTCGCCGGTGAAGGGGTCGAACCGCTGGAACAGCGCGATGGAGCCGCCGGCCACGCCGGCCAGCGCCGCGCCGATGCCGAAGGTGAGGTAGTTGATGCGGCGGACGTTGATGCCGACGTAGCGCGCGCCGTCGCGGTTGTCGGCCGTGCCGCGAATCTTCCGGCCGAGGTCGGTCCGGTTCAGGAACGCCCGCACGGCGAGCATCGTCCCGAGCGCGATGACGAGCGCGTAGAACTGCCCGAGCGGGATGAACACGCCGCCGACCTGTATCGACCCGAGCGAGAGTTCGACCTGCTGGGGGTCGGGCGTGAACACGATTTCGATGGCCGACTGGACGATAAAGAGGACGCCCAGCGTGGCGATGAGCTGGTTCTGCTGCGGTGCCTCGATGATGGGTTCGACCGTGAGAATATGGACCACCACCCCGAGGACGAACAGCACGGCGGCGGCGATGGGGATACCGATGAACGGGCTGATACCCGCCGTCTCGGAGACTAACCACACCGAGTACATCCCGACGACGAGGAAGACGCCGTGGGCGAAGTTGATGACGTCCATCACGCCGAATATCATCGTCAGCCCGAGCGCCGTCAGCGCGTAGACGCCCCCGAGCAGGAGGCCGAACGCGAGCAGCTGCAGAAGGACGGGCTCCAGATTGGTGATGTCTGTCAGGAACTGTGCGAACGGGTCGATGAATCGGCCGAGGCCCCCGCCCTGCAGCGGCAGCGGCGCGACCGATGTGACTAGGTGTCCCATGCGGTTTCTACGCTCGGGAATTGTTGGCATCCCCCATAAAAGGTGCTATCGTTCGGGACGGTTCGTTGACGTGACGGCGCGCGCGGGTAGCGGTTAGACCTGCGGTTCGGCCTCCGCGTACTCCTCGGGGTAGACGACTCTGACCGAGAGGTCCTGGACCTGGTTCACCGGGCCGAGCGCGTTGACGTTCTCACCCTGGTCGTCGAACTCGATAGCGCCCATCGCCGAGATGTGGTCCTCGTAGCTGAGGCCCTTGAGCGCCTCGTTGATGTCGTCGGGGTCGACGCTGCCGGCCTCCTCGACCGCCTGGATGACGACCTCCGCCGCGGTGTAGGACATCCCGACCGACGCGGAGAACTCCTGGTCGTAGTTGTCGAGGAACTGCGAGCGCACCTCGGCGGTCTTGTCGACCGTCGGGTTCAGCGCGTAGTTGTTGTCCAGCACGCCGTTTGCGAACTCGCCGATGTCGCTGACGGCGTCGTCGTCGGTGAACGTCGCGGACGCGGACGCGGTCAGGTACGGCGGCCGGTAGTCCTGGTCCTGCAACGCCTGTGCGAGCAGGACGCCGCCGGCGACGTACGTCGTGGCGATGATGGTGTCGGGGTCGGCGCTCCGGAGCCGCGACACCTGCGTGTTGGCGTTCGACGCGCCGAACTCGATGGCCGTCTCCTCGACGATTTCGACGTTCTGCTCGGGGAGGAACTCCCGGAGGCTGTCGCGAATCGCCTGCCCGTAGCTGTTGTTGATGTAGAACAGTCCCGCCGTGTCGATGGTGCCGCCGCCGTCGCGGATGACCGATGGCACGAGGTCCGCGTAGTCGCTCGCCAGCCGGCGCGCCGGGGGCTGGGGCCGGTAGACGTAGTTGAAGTCGCGGCCCTGCAGGATGTTGTCCGCCGCCGCGATGGAGATGACGAAGGGGACGCCCTGTCGCTCCGCGACCTGCGTCGCCGCCGTCGTCACCGGCGAGGAGTAACAGCCGGTGAGCACGTGCGCGCCCTCGCTCAGCAGCTCCTCGCTGACCTGTCCGCCGAGCTCCTGTGCGCCCTGGTTGTCGCCCTCGATGACGGTCACTTCAGCGCCGCCGAGCGACTCGATGCCGCCCTCCTCGTTTTTCCGCATCGCGGCGAGTTTGATGGCGTTGCTCATCCCGACGCCCGTCGCGGCGAGACTCCCCGAAAGCGGGTGGTTCGACCCGATGATGACCTCGTCGACGGACTGCTCGGGCGTCCCCGTCGTGGTGCCCGTGTCGCCGCCGGACCCGCCCGAGTCGCCGCCGGAGTCACCGCCCGAATCACCGCCGCCGTTCCCGGCGTCGTCGCTCGCACAGCCGGCCAGTGTCAATGCCGCGACGCTCGCGCCCGTTGCTTTGAGGAAGCGCCGCCTGTTGCTCGTCGAAGACTTGAGAGTCTTACCCATGGCAATCGGTATCGAGGTTAGTGCCTACTGTAATAAATCCTCCCGTACTCGTGTTGTCACGTTCTGCGGATATTCCTGCAACGAATCGGTTCTGGTCGGCGAACTGCGTCGAAAACGAGTAGTTTCGGTGCCCTGCTCCGGGGCCGTGACCTCGCCGCGGCGTCAGTCGAGCGACTCGCGGGCGTGGATGCCGGCGAGGCGGCCGTAACCGAGGGCGGTCGTCAGCCCGTTGCCGGAGAGGTAGCCGCCCGCGCCGTGGCCGCTGATGCCGCAGGCGGTGCCGCCGCCGGCGTAGAGGTTCTCGACGGTGCTTCCGTCGGTCCGGAGGACGCGCCCGTGTTCGTCGACGACGAGGCCGCCCTGCGTGTGGAAGAGCGCGCCGGTGACCTTGGTCCCGTAGAAGGGCGCTTCCAGCGGGGTCGCGCCGTCGACCCGACCGACTTCGTCCGGCTCGCCCGCCGCGGCCGCCTCGTTGTAGTCGGTGACCGTCTCCGCGGCGCGCTCGCCGTCGGCACCGAGTCGCTCGGCGAGGTCGGCGACCGAGTCGTCGCTGTGGTAGGTCCCCTGTTCGATGGCCTCGTCGAAGTCCTCGAACTGCCCGCGGAGTCGTTCGAAGATGCGCTCGTCGAACAGTTGAATCGCCTGCCCGCCGGGCTGTTTGAGCACCGAGATGGCGAACTCGCTGTAGCCCGCGGACTCGTCGCCGAACCGCTCGCCGTCCTGATTCACGAGGATGCCCCCGTTCATCGTGACCGCGTAGGTCGAGAGCATCCCCGTCTGGCTCGCCACCGTCGCGTGGCCCTGATAGGCGTCCATGCAGGCGAGTTCGCCGCCGAGTTCCGCGCCGAAGCGGACGCCGTCGCCGGTGTTGCCGTCAGCGCCGAAGTACAGCGCCCGCTCGACGTCTTCCTCGCAGTAGTCGGTGACCATCCCGCGGTTGCCGGCGAAGCCGTCGGTGGCGAGGATGACCCGCTCGGCCTCGATGGCCTCGTCGTGGCCGAGGCCGGCGACGACGCCCCGGACCGCGCCGTCGTCGGCGACGAGCCTCTTCACGGGCGCGTTCGTCAGGAGTTCGATGTTCGGCGTCGACTCGACGCGCTCGACCAGTTCGGCGACGAGGTTCTCGCCGTTTCGACCCTCCGGCGCGTGCATCCGGTACTCGGAGTGTTTGGGGTACTTGAAGTCGTCCACGATGTGGAGCGTGACGTCCCAGTCGTCGACGAGCCAGTGGATGAGGTTCGCGCTCTCCTCGCAGAGGTACCGGACGCGCTCCTCGTCGGCCTCGTAGTCGTTTTTCTCCAGGATGTCGCGCGCCATGTCCGCGGGCGTCTCCTCGATGCCGGCCTCGCGCTGGAGGCGCGTCCCCGCCGCGGGGACCATCCCGGTCGAAAGCGACGTGTTGCCGCCGCACTCGGGCGCTTTCTCCAGCACCGTCACGCGAACGTCGGGGTTCTCGCTGGCCGCGAGCGCGGCGACGAGGCCGGTGCCGCCGCCGCCCGCGACGAGCACGTCCGTGTCGATGTCCCACTCGATGTCGTCGACCGAGACGACTTCGGCGACGCCGTCGCTCGGCGTCCGCCGGGCTAGTTCGTCCATGCACTCTGCTAGGTAGACTCTATCGTAAAACTACCGCCTCCGGCGGCGTCGGCGTCGCCGCGGCCCTCTCGCGTCGTCGCCGTGTCCGTCGGTTTCGTGGGCGCACGTGAGAACAATCCCCCCGTCGCTCCTGCGGCCGCGTCCGCCGTCGCGCCGACTCGAACGTTCAGGAACGACAGATTGTCGGGAACGACGGAGTGAAAAACTATGTGTGTCGAGAACACCCATACCGCATGGACTCGCCACGAGATATCGTCGAGGAGTTCTTCGACCGCATGGAAGACGACCGCAGGAACACCGTCGGCGACCTGTTCGCCGAGGACGCCGTCATCTCCCTGCCGGGGGCGACCTTCGAGGGACCGACCGCGGCCTACGACTTCCTCGCGCACCTCGAACCGCGGTACGAGTGGGCGGCAAAGGAGTTCGACCGCTGGATGGAGGCGGGCGACACCGTCGTGAGCGTCGGGTCGCTCTACGGCGTCGACAACGACGGCGCGGAGTTCTCGGACGTTCGCTACGTCGATATCTACGTCGTCCGCCGGGGGCTCATCGAGCGCCTCGACATCTGGAACGACCTCGCCGTCGACGGCGTCGTCCCGGTCCCGGCCGACGATGCGCCCGCGGTTCCGGCGGAGGAATGAGCGAGCGAACCGGTGTCCTGTTCGCGCTCCGCGACGACCCCTCGCTCGTCGTCCGCGCCGAGGAACTCGGCTACGAGTCGGCGTGGGCCGCCGAGGGACAGGGCAAGACCGCCTTCGGAAAGCTCGAACGCTGGGCCGTCCACACCGACGAAATCGGCCTCGCGACCGGTATCGTCAACGTGTTCTCGCGGACGCCGGCGGCGCTCGCGGCGGCCGCGGCGACCCTCGACGACCACTCCGACGGGCGCGCGATTCTCGGCCTCGGCGTCGCCCACCCCGGCGTCGTCGAGGCGTTCCACGGCGTCCCCTTCGACCGCCCGCTGTCGCGGCTCCACGAGTACGTCGACCTCGTGCGGCGCTACCTCCGGGGCGACGCCGACTCGTTCGACGGGGAGTTCTTCTCGCCCGAGCGCACGAGCTTCTGGGACGCCTTCGAACCCGTCCGCGAGGAGATACCAATCTACAACGGCGCGCTCGGCCCCGCGAACGTCCGGCTGACCGGGCAGGTCGCCGACGGCTGGCTTCCGAACCTGTATCCGCGCCCGCAGTTCGAGGAGGCGCTGGGGTGGCTCGACACCGGCACCGCCCGAAGCGGGCGCGACCGAAGCGACGTGGACGTGGCGATGTACGTCCTCACGGCCGTCCACGACGACCCCGACGAGGCGCGGCGGGCGGCGGCCGAACACGTCGCCTACTACCTGCGGGACGTGCCGGGCTACTACGACCGCGCGGCCGAGCAGGCCGGCTTCGCCGGCGAGGTCGAGGCGGTCCGGGCCGCGCCGACGACCGAGGCCGGAGCGCGCGAACTCTCGGCCGACTTCCTCGACCTCGTGGCCCTGGTCGGCGCGCCCGACGACGTGCGGGGACGGCTCGGCGAACTCCGGGAGATGGGCGTCGACCTCCCGGTCGTCCGCGCGCCCGCCGGCGTCGACCGCGAGTGGGTCGCCCGAACGCTGGAGGTGTTCGCCCCGTAACATGACGCCGGCGGACCGTGCCGTACTTTTATGCTGGATGCCACCGCATCTCAGGCGAAGCGAGTCATGACAGACCGTATCTGGGAGGACCTGCTATCCGAACAGGATAAACAGGTCATCACGAAGGCTGGTTACGACAGGGAGGGCGCCTCGTCGTGGGAGTCCCGCGGCATGGGCGAGAACCCGATGGTTCTCGTCATCGACATGCAGCGGCTCATCGTCGGCGAGAACGTTCCCATCCTCGACGCCATCGAGGAGTACCGCACCGCGATGGGCGACGTCGCGTGGGACGCCATCGAACACATCGACCCGTTCCTCGACTTCGCGCGAGAACAGGGGCTTCCGGTGACGTACACGCGGGTCGTCCCGTCGAGCTACGACGACCCCGACCACCCCGACCTCGACATCGTCGACCCGGTCGCGCCCGAGGCGGGCGACACCGTCGTCGACAAGTCCTACGCGTCGGCGTTCTACGGGACCGACCTGCTCTCGCGGCTCGTCCGCGGGGGCCACGACTCGGTCGTCATCGTCGGCAACTCCACGAGCGGGTGCGTCCGAGCCACCGCGGTCGACGCCAAGCAGAACGGCTTCAGCGTCGTCCTGCCGCAGGAGTGCATCTTCGACCGCATCGAGGCGTCCCACAAAATCGGCCTCCTCGACCTGTGGATGAAGTACGCCGAGGTGCTGGAGACCGAGGCGGTCAAGGAGTGGGTCGAGACGCTATGACTCACGACCTCGTCATCTCGAACGGCACCGTCGTCACGCCCGAACACGGCACCTTCGAAGCCGACGTCGCGGCCGACGGCGAGACCATCTCCGCCGTCGCCGCCCCCGGCACGCTCTCCGGCGAGACGGAAATCGACGCGACGGGCAAGCACGTGCTCCCGGGCGCAATCGACCCGCACACCCACCACGGCATCTACCGCGGGCTGGAGGCGGACGCCGAGTCCGAGTCCAAGTCCGACCTCGTCGGCGGCGTGACCACCATCGGGAACTACTTCCGCCGGGCCGGGGCCTACGAGGACATCATGCCGGGCTACTTCGACGAGGCGGAGCCGAACTACTACCACGATTACTTCTTCTCGCTGGGCCTGCTCTCGATGGAGCACATAGAGGAGATTCCGACTATCATCGACGAGTTCGGCATCACGACGTTCAAGTGGTACATGAACTACAAGGACGCCGCCCGCGAGAAGTTCGGCGTCGACTGCGATATGCACGACGACTTCGGCGATGCGTTCGTCCGGAAACTCGCCGAACAGGACGTGCCGACGACGCTCGGCTACCACTCCGAGAACGTCGAAATCACGAACGCGCTCGCCGGCGGCAACGTCTACGTCACCTCGGAGTCCGACGACACCGACGCCGACGCCGACGAGGGCTACGAGGTGATGGTCGAGGAGTTCCCCGGCTACGCCGAGACCCAGAGCATGGTCGCCGGGGCCGCGCTCGCCAAGGTCCACGGCTACGACGACCGCTTCTACGCGGTCCACATCTCCGCCGGGGGGACCGCAGACGAACTCGCCGCGCTCCACGACGCGGGCTACCGGGCGTGGGGCGAGACGTGTATCCACTACCTCGCGCTCACAACCGAGGAGTGCGACGAGCGCATGAAAGTCAACCCCCCAGTTCGGTCGAAAGCCGACCAAGAGACGCTCTGGGAGCGCCTCGCCGACGGCACCATCTCGACTATCGGGACCGACCACTGCGCCAACCTCGCGGAGAACAAGTTCGGCGAGGGCATCCGCGACAGCCTGCTCGGGTTCCCCTCGACGCCGGTGATGCTCCCGCTCATCCTCTCGGAGGGCGTCAACGAGGGTCGCATCTCGCTCGAACGCGCCGTCGAGGTCACCAGCACCAACGCGGCGAAGGCGTTCAACCTCTACCCCAAGAAGGGGACAGTCCGGGTCGGAAGCGACGCCGACCTCGCCGTCGTCGACCTCGACGAGACGAAGACGGTCACGCCGGAACTGTTACACAGCGTCAGCGGCTACTCCCCCTACGAGGGCCGAGAGGTCACCGGCTGGCCGACCCAGACCGTCGTGAAGGGCGAACTCGCCTACGACGACGGCGAAATCGTCGGCACGAAAGGGCACGGAACCCACATCGACCGCCCGGTGTGAGCCGGCGGCGACCGAACCGAGCCACGAACGCGGACTGACCGGCCACGCGGAACCGGGCACACGTCCCGACGGGCACGCGGACGCGCACACGCACCACCACACGACCACCACACGCGACACAGAACGAGAAGACACACACGACATGACGAACGACACGAACGGACCACTCGACGGCCTCGTCGTCCTCGAAGCCGGGTCGATGATATCCGGCCCGACCGTCGGCCGCTTCCTGGCCGACTTCGGGGCGACGGTCATCAAAATCGAACACCCGGCGTTCGGCGACCACATCCGCCGCTTCGGTCCACAGAAAGACGGCGTCGGCCTCTGGCACAAGTACCTCTCGCGGAACAAGCAGTCTATCACCCTGAACATCTCCACCGACGAGGGCGCGGCGGTGTTCGAGGACCTCGTGGGCGAGGCCGACCTCCTCATCGAGAACTTCCGGCCCGGCACGCTCGAACGCTGGAATGTCGGCTGGGAGCGCCTCTCCGAGGTCAACGACGACCTCGTGATGCTTCGGATGTCCGGCTTCGGTCAGACCGGCCCGTACGCCGAGCGCCCCGGCTTCGGGACGCTCGCGGAGGCGATGTCCGGCTTCGCCTACCTCAACGGCTTCCCCGACTCGCCTCCGTTGCTCCCGCCGACCGGCCTCGCCGACAACATCGCGGCGCTGTTTTCGACGTTCGCGGTGATGTTCGCGCTCTACCACCGCGACGTCCACGGCGGCGGCGGCCAGTACATCGACACGAGCCTCATCGAACCCATCTTCGGCCTGCTCGGCCCGCAACCGCTCCGCTACGACCAACTCGGCGAAATCGAGTCGCGGTCGGGCAACCGCTCGACCTCGTCGGCCCCGCGGAACGTCTACCGGACGGGCGACGACCGCTGGGTCGCCATCTCCGCGAGCGCCCAACCGCTCGCCGAGCGCACGTTCGACGCCATCGACCGCCCCGACCTGAAAGACGACCCGCGGTTCGAGACCAACGAGGACCGACTGGAACACGTCGACGAACTCGACGCCATCATCCAAGACTGGATGGACGACCACAGCCGCGAGGAGGTTCTCGACGCGTTCGAGGCGGCCGACGCGACGCTCGCGCCCGTCTACAACGTCGAGGACATCCTCAACGACGAGCACTACGCGGCGCGCGAGGCGTTCCTGACGGTCGACGACCCCGACCTCGGCGAGGCGGTCGTCCAGAACGCCTTCCCGAAGTTCTCGGAGACGCCGGGGCGGGTCGACCACCTCGGTCCGTCGCTCGGTGAACACAACGACGCGGTCTACCGCGACCGACTCGGCTACGACGAGTCGGTGCTTTCGGACCTCGAAGCGGAGGACGTGATATGAGCCTCCTCGACTCGCTTCCCGAGCGCGTCCACGTCGTCGAGATGCTCCCCCGCGACGGGTTCCAGCGCCTCGACGAGTTCGTCCCGACCGACGAGAAAGTCGAGATAATCGACGCCCTCTCGGACACCGGCGTCGACGAAATCGAACTCTCCTCTTTCACCCACCCGAAGGCCGTCCCGACCCTGCGGGACGCCGACGAGGTGGCGACGCGAATCACCCGCCGCGACGGCGTGACCTACCGGGCGCTCGTCCCCAACCTCCGGGGCATGGAGCGCGCCGTCGAGGCCGAGGTTGACAAGGTGAACGCGCTCGTCACGGTGAGCGAGACGTACACCGCGAAAAACCAGAACCGCACCCGCGAGGAGGTGCTCGCGGAGATGGACGACATCGTCGACCTCGCCCACGACCACGGCATCGAGGTCGAAGCCGGGATGGGCACGAGCTTCTACTGCCCCTACGAGGGCGCAATCGACCCGGCGGAGACGCTCGCGGTCGTCGACAGCGTCGTCGACTCCGGCGTCGACGAGGTGACGCTGGCGACGACGATGGGCCTCGCGAACCCGGTCGAAATCACGGAGCGCTTCACCGCCGCGTTCGAGGCGCACCCCGGCCTCGACATGGGCCTGCACCTCCACGACACGAACGGGATGAGCCTCGCCAACACGCTGGCCGCGATGGCGGTCGGCGTCGACCGCTTCGACGCCTCGGTCTGCGGCCTCGGCGGCGGCGTCGTCCTCCCGGGCGACATGTCCGGCGTCGGCAACACGCCGACCGAGGACCTCGTCCAGATGCTCGAACGCATGGGCGTCGGCCACGGCGTCGACTTCGGCCGCATCGAGGCGGCCGCTCACGACGTGTCCGACCGACTGGGCCTCGGCCTGACGAGCCACGTCCTCGCGGGCGGCACCGTCGAGGGCGTCCTCGACACCGTCGCCGCCGACGGGGAGGAGAACTGACATGTCCGGCAAGACCCTCGCGGAGAAGTTGCTCTCGGAGAAATCGGGAACCGACGCCCGCGCCGGCGACTACGTCGAAGCCGACGTGGACGTGGCGATGGCCCACGACATCACCGGCCCGCTCGCGTTCCAGACGTTCGACGAGGTGACGGGCGACGACGGCGAGCTGTTCGCGCCCGACCGGACCGTCTTCACCATCGACCACCACGCCCCCGCCGACGGGGTGCAGGCCGCGAACAACCACAACGCGGTCCGCGAGTTCGCGGCGAAACACGGCGCGCACCAGTTCGACGTGGGCGACGGCATCTGCCACGCCGTCCTCGTCGAGGAGGGCTTCGTCGGCCCCGGCGACCTCGTCATCGGCGCGGACTCCCACTCGACGACCTACGGCGGCATCGGCGCGTTCGGGACCGGCGTCGGCTCGACCGACCTCGGAACCGCGCTCGCGACGGGCGAACTCTGGTTCCGCGTCCCGAAGACGCTCCGCTTCGAGGTCGACGGCGAGCTTCAAGACGGCGTCTACGCGAAGGACCTCATCCTCCGCTTTATCGGCGACGTGGGCTTCGACGGCTGTACCTACATGGCAGCCGAGTACGCCGGGAGCGCCGTCGAGTCGCTCCCGATTCACGAGCGCCTCGTCCTCTCGAACATGGCCATCGAGATGGGCGGCAAGGCCGGCCTCGTCGCGCCCGACGAGCGGACCGAGTCGTACCTCGAACGCCAGACCGGGAACGAAATCGACCTCGGCGACGCGTTCGTCTCCGACGACGACGCCGACTACGAGGCGGTCCACACCTACGACGCGGCCGCCCTCGCCCCGCAGGTTTCGAAGCCGTCGAACCCCGAGAACGCGGTGGACGTGACCGAGGTCGCGGGCACCGAGGTCGACCAGCTGTTCGTCGGCACCTGCACGAACGGCCGGTACGAGGACATCAAAATCGTCGCGGACATCCTCGCGGGCGAGACCATCGCCCCGAACGTCCGGATGGTCGTCGTCCCCGCCTCGAAGTCCGTCTACCAGCACATGCTCGGGACGGGCGTCTTCCAGACGCTCACCGACGCCGGCGCGGTCATCCAGAGCGCCGGCTGCGGCCCCTGCGCGGGCTACCATCAGGGCGTCCTCGGCGACGGCGACGTCTGTCTCGCCACGGCGAACCGGAACTTCCCCGGCCGCGAGGGGTCGATGGAGTCGTCGGTCTACCTGTCGAGTCCGGCGACCGTCGGCGCGAGCGCGCTGTACGGCGAAATCACCGACCCCCGCGAGGTCGAGACGAACCGCTACGACGACACGGTGTTCGCGGAGGTGCTGCCATGACGGGAGCCGCCGGCGGTTCCGGCGACGGCCGCCCCGACCCCGCCGAACCCGGTCGCGCGTGGGTCTTCGGCGACAACATCGACACCGACCAGATAACGCCGTCGCGCTTTATCGTCTCGTCGGACCCCGACGAACTCGCCAGCCACGCCTTCGAGGACCTCAGACCCGAGTTCTCGGCGTCGGTCGAGACCGGCGACTTCGTCGTCGCCGGCGAGAACTTCGGGAGCGGGTCGTCGCGGGAGCACTCGCCGCTGTCGCTCGTCGGCGCGGGCGTCTCGGCGGTCGTCGCGCAGTCGTTCGCGCGCATCTTCTTCCGCAACGCCATCAACCTCGGCCTGCCGGTGCTCATCTGCTCCGGCGCGGACGCCATCGAGGACGGCGACGAGATTCACGTCGACCTCGACGCGGGCGTCGTGACGAACCACACGCGAGACGAGACGTACGAGGCGGAGGCGCTCCCCGAGTTCCTCCAGTCGCTCGTCGAACAGGGAGGACTGAAAGCCTACACGAAGGCGAAACTCGACGGCTGAGCGGGCACTCGACTCACGTCATCCGTTCCGCCGCACCGACCGCCGACCGCCGACGCCGACCGAACAGAGGCACCCCCGAACGCCATTCCCAGACGGCTGTTTTCCACGATTTTACGCTCCGAACGACCAGTTACCGCTTCCGCGCGTCCCAGTAGAGGAGTCCGGCGGCGACGACGAGACAGACCGCGAGCCCCGCGAACGCGGCGACGTAGCTCGCGTAGGTGGCGACGATGCCGACGTACGCCGGGCCGACCGCGTTCGCGCCGAGGAACAGCGCCCGCGCGGCCCCGAGGTCGGCCCCGCGGTCGGCGTCGGGCGCGTTGTCCATGATGATGGCGTCCGCGAGGGGGAACTCCGTCTTGTAGCCGGCCGCGAGCGCGACGACGGAGACGTAGATGAGCGGGCGCGCCGCCACGGCCGAGAGGACGGCGAGCGCGCCGGCGGCCACGAGCATCCCGACGACGGCGATTGACTCGCGGCGGAACCGGTCGCTCAGGCCGCCGGCGACGGGTTTGATGGTGATGCCGACGGCGAAGACGATGGCGAACGTCGCGCTCGCCAACTGCTGGTCGAAGCCCTTCGCCTCGATGAGGTAGGTCGGAAAGAAGTTGATGAAGCCGCCGACCATGAAGTAAAACAGCCCGAACGCGAGGAGCGTCCGGCGCTGTTCCGCGCTGGCGAAGAGGCGTCTGAGCGTCCCCGAGACGTGGAGTTCGGGCGACCCCACGGCGTAGCCGTCTCGCGACCAGAGCGCGTAGAGCACCGTGAGTCCCGCGAGGACGACGGCCACCGGGAGGAACGGCGTCCGCCACGTCGCGTAGGTCAGCGCGAGGATGGCGAGCCCCGAGGAGACGAGGCCGCCGAGGTCGGTGCCGGCGGCGTAGACTCCGAGCGCTCGGCCGCGGCGTTCGACGAACAGGTCCGACAGGAGCGCCCGCGAGGGGATGGCGAAAAGCCCCTTCCCGAGTCCCGTGACGACCGCGGCGGCGACGAAGCCCGCGAGACCGCCCGCGAGGCCGAACGTGGCAAAACCGAGGACGAGGATGCCCAGTCCGGGGACGATGAGCGTCGTCCGCGTCCAGCGGTCGGAGTACTCGCCGCCGGGGTACTGGGTGACGGCGTAGACGCCCTGAAACAGCGCCAGCGCGATGCCGGCGGTCGCCTCCGTTATCTGTAACTCCTCGATGATGGTCGGCAACAGCGGCGACAGGAGGAACCGCCCCGTCTGAAGGACCGCCCACGCCAGCGACACGGTGACTAACATCCGACCCGGGTAGCCCGCAAGCAAGCGCTCGTCGGATGTCGGCTGTTGGTTCACACCCTCCGTTCACCCACCTGCTACCAATGGGTTACGATTGCGGAACGTCGGTTCCGGTTGTCGGCGTCGCGGTCTCCCGAGGCGATGAAGTATTAGTAAATAATTAGAAGTTTATATTAGACAAACTCAGAAAAGCCATCGAGAGAATAACTCGTTGAAACGTCTCTATTACTGTACAATTTTTACAAATTCTACAATTTCTAAAAATTGTAGACTTTTAAACTCAATTCAGTTTATCTATGCCCCATTTCAGCGCCCCCCGTCCTCGATAGCCGCCGCACGAATTTTTACCATCTTCCCCCGCGACGGTGCGGGCATGGACGCGACGGCAATCGACCACGTGAACCTCCGCATCCCCGCCGACAGCCTCGACGCCGCGGTCGGGTTCTACCGCGACGCGCTCGGCTTCGACATCGAGAACCGCGAGTTGTTCGAATCGGGCGAAAAGCCCTTCTTCTCCGTCCGATTGACCCCGGTGAGCGTCATCCACCTCCGGCCGGCCGAGAACTTCGAACCGCCGACCGAGACCGCCTTCGACCACGTCGCCATCGAGTTCGCCCACGACATCGACGAACTCCGCGACCATCTCGACGCCGGCGGCGTCGAAATCGACCGCCAACTCGAACCGCTCGGGGCGACGGGCGTCGCGCCCGCGGTGTACGTCACCGACCCGTTCGGCTACACGCTGGAGCTGAAAGCCGCGCCCGACGACGGCTGAGCCTTACAGCACGTACTGCGCGACCGAGTCCATCACTTTTCGCTCCGCCCGGCGCAGGTGTTCCTCGGCGGTGCGCCGCGAGACGCCCATCTCGTCGGCGATGGTCGCGGTCTCGATACCGCGCGGGAGGTCGTAGTAGCCGCCGGCGCGGGCCAGTCGGAGCGCCTCGCGCTGGCGGCCGGTGAGTTCGGGCATCGCGTCGGCGGGTGCTAAAAGCGGGCCGCTCCCGCTGGCGAACGACACCGCGCGCTTGGACTCGACGCTCACGTCGAAGCCGCTGTCCACGAGGTCGCGGAAGCACGCCGTCAGGTCGTCGGCGGAGACGGCGAGCAGGCGACAGACCTTCGCGCCGTCGCGGTAGCGAAGCGGCGGCACGAGCAGTAGCCCGTGTTTCTGCACGTAGCCCTCGATGTGGTCTATCTCGTGGTCCCGGAGGCAGTCGGCGGTGACGACGACCAACTCGTCGCCGCGCTCGACCGACGCCGCCACGCCGACGGTGTCGCCGACGCGGTCGAGCACGTCGCTTCCGACCTCGCCGCTCACGTGGAGCATGTCGCAGTGCTCGTTGCACCACAGTTCGACGCTCGCGGCGTTGCCCGCCGTCGCCGCCGCGTAGGCGCTGTCGTCCCGGATTCGGAGGCTCGCCTCGTACATACTCGGACCGTGGGGCCAGCAGTACATATAAACACCACGCCGCACGGTGGGGGAATCGCTACCCGTCTCGCGCCCGATGTGTGAGGTATGCACGACCAGCAATCGTCGGCGCGCCGGGACCGCCTCGGCGACCCGAGCGACGAGTGGCGCGCGTATCAGGGCGCGCCCACCGGGACGGACATCGAGTGCAAGGGGTGGCGACAGGAGGCGGCGCTCCGGATGCTCAACAACAACCTCGACCCCGAGGTGGCCGAGCGCCCCGAGGACCTCGTCGTCTACGGCGGGACCGGTCGCGCCGCCCGCTCGTGGGACGCCTACGACGCCATCCTCGCCGAACTCCGCGACCTCGACGACGACGAGACGCTCCTCGTCCAGTCGGGCAAGCCGGTCGGGCGCTTTCCGACCCACGAACGCGCCCCGCGCGTCCTCATCGCCAACTCCAACCTCGTCGGCCGCTGGGACGACTGGGAGCACTTCCACGAACTGGAGGCCGAGGGGAAGATCATGTACGGCCAGATGACCGCCGGGTCGTGGGCGTACATCGGCACGCAGGGCATCATTCAGGGCACCTACGAGACGCTGGCCGAACTCGCCCGCCAGCACTACGACGCCGACCTGCGGGGCAAACTCGTCGTCACCGGCGGCCTCGGCGGGATGAGCGGCGCACAGCCCCTCGCGGTGACGATGAACCGCGGGGTCTGTATCGCCGCCGAGGTGCAGGCCGACCGCATCGAGCGCCGGGTCGAGACGGACTACCTGATGGAGTTCGCCGACTCGCTGGACGAGGCGCTCGAAAACGCGAAGGCGGCCATCGACGCGGGCGAACCCTACAGCGTGGGCGTCCAGATGAACGCCGCGGACATGCTCGAAGAACTGCTCGCGCGCGACGAGATTCCCGACGTGGTCACAGACCAGACCAGCGCCCACGACGAACTCGAAGGCTACTACCCGAGCGGCTACACCGCCGACGAGGCCGACCGACTCCGCGAGGACGACCCCGAGAAGTACGTCGAAGCGAGCCTCGACACGATGGAGCGCCACGTCCAGGCCATCCTCGACTTACAGGACGCGGGCGCAATCGCCTTCGAGTACGGCAACAACATCCGCGGGCAGGTCCAAGACCACCGCGGGATGACCACCGCCTTCGACTTCCCCGGCTTCGTCCCGGCGTACATCCGCCCGATGTTCTGCCGCGGGCGCGGGCCGTTCCGGTGGGCCGCGCTCTCCGGCGACTCCGCCGACATCCACCGCACCGACGAGGCGATTCGAGCGCTGTTCCCCGAAAACGAGTCGCTCATGCGCTGGATAGACCTCGCACAGGAGCAGGTGTCGTTCCAGGGGCTCCCCTCGCGCGTCTGCTGGCTCGGCTACGCCACCGACGACGAGGGACTCACGGAGCGCGCCCGGTTCGCGCTGAAGATCAACGACCTCGTCGCCTCGGGCGAGGTCTCCGCGCCGGTCGTCGTCACCCGCGACCACCTCGACGCCGGGTCGGTCGCCAGCCCGTACCGCGAGACCGAGGCGATGCGCGACGGCACCGACGCGGTCGCCGACTGGCCCATCCTGAACGCGCTTCTCAACACGGCCGCGGGCGCGGACATCGTGAGCGTCCACGACGGCGGCGGCGTCGGCATCGGCAACTCGCTGCACGCGAACAACCACGTCGTCCTCGACGGCTCCGACCTCGCGGCTGAGAAGGCCCGCGCCGTCTTCACGACCGACCCCGGCATGGGCGTCGTCCGCCACGCCGACGCCGGCTACGAGGACGCGCTGGACGAGGCGACCCGGTCGAACGTCCGAATCCCGATGCGGGACCACGACGCGGACGACGAACCCGCCGCCCGAGGTGACGAATGAGCCTCACCGACCCGCCCGCGTGGGAAGGGACCTCGTCGGACCCGAACGACGAGCAGTTCGGCCGCGTCGTCTCCCCGGCCGAAATCGAGGACGCGGGCGACTTCCGAGCCGTCCTCGTGGGCGAACCCTACGACGGGGCCGTCATCGGCCGGCGCGGTGCCCGCGAGGCCCCGGCCGCGATTCGGCGCGCCCTCGCCGGCGTCAAGACCCACCACTTCGACGAGGGGCCGGTCGCCGGCGTCGCCGACCTCGGCGACCTCCCGGTCGAGGCGTACAACGACGCGGACGACCCCGAGAACCACGTCGCCGACGTGCAGGCCGTCGTCGCCGACGAGGCCGCGGCCGTCTACGAGCGCGGCGCGCTCCCGGTCTTCCTCGGCGGTGACAACTCCCTGACGGTCGGGAACGTCACGCCGCTTCTCGCCGGCGACGACTCGGTCGGCGTCGTGAGCTTCGACGCCCACCTCGACTGCCGCGAACCCGCCGACGGCCCGACGAGCGGGACGCCCTACCGCCAACTGTTCGACGCCGGCCTCGACCGCCTCGCCGTGGTCGGCGCGCGCCACTTCGAGACCTCGACCGCCTACGCCGACTTCCTGCGCGACTCGGGCGGGACCATCCTCACCGCCGACGAGGTCGGCCGCGGCCCCGTCGAGACGGCCGACTTCGCCCTCGATGCGCTGGCCGCCTGCGACCGCGTCTTCGTCAGCCTCGACGTGGACGTGCTGGACCAGACGGCCGCGCCGGGCGCGAGCGCGCCGACCCCCGGCGGCGTCACCACCCGCGAACTGTTCTCCATGCTCCGCCGCGTCGCGGCCGACCCCCGCGTCGTCGGCTTCGAGGTCGTGGAGTGCGCGCCGCCGCTGGACGACGAGGACGGCCGAACCGTCGGCGCGGCCGCCCGCGCGGTCGCCCACTTCCTCGCGGGGGTGGTGTCCCGTGACTGACGCGGGTTCCGCGGCCGGCCTCACGGTCGTCCACGGCGCGGCCGAACTGGTCGTCGGCCCCGACGAGGGAACCGGCGTCGTCGTCCTCGAAGACGCCGCGTTCGCCGCGCTCGACGGCGAGGTCGTCGCCGTTGGACCCACGGCCGAAGTGCTCGCGGACTACCCCGTCGCGGACGCCGAGACGGCCATCGACGCGACCGGCAAGACGGTCTTGCCGGGCTTCGTCGACCCTCACACCCACGCGCTCTTTGCGGGCGACCGCTCCGACGAGTTCGTGGCGAAGCTCCGCGGCGCGACCTACGAGGAGATTCTCGCCGACGGCGGCGGCATCCTCCGCACCGTCGACGCGGTCCGCGAGGCCACAGACGACGAGTTGGTGGCGAACCTCACCGAGCACCTCGACGCGATGCTCGCCCACGGGACGACGACGGTCGAGGTGAAGACCGGCTACGGCCTCGACACCGAGACCGAACTACGGATGCTCTCGGCCGTCGACGCGGCCGGGTCGGACCACCCGGTGGACGTGATTCCGACGTTCATGGGCGCACACGCCGTCCCCCGCGGCGTGGACGCCGAGGAGTACGCCGAGTCGGTCGTCGCCGACCAACTCCCCGCGGTCGCCGAACAGGGCATCGCCGAGTTCTGCGACGTGTTCTGCGAGCGCGGCGTGTTCACCGCCGAGCAGTCCCGTCGGATTCTCGAAGCGGGCCGCGACCACGGCCTCGCGCCGAAGATTCACGCCGACGAGTTCGCCGCCATCGGCGGCACCGACGTCGCGGCCGCGGTCGGCGCGGCCAGCGCGGACCACCTGCTTCACACCGACGAGGCGGGCCGCGAGACGCTCGTCGACGCCGGCGTCACGCCGGTCATGCTTCCCGGCACGGCGTTCGGCCTCGGAGCCGACTACGCCGACGCCCGCGCCTTCCTCGACGCGGGCCACGAGGTCGCGCTCGCCACCGATTTCAACCCGAACTGCTTCTCCCGAAGCATGAGCTTCGTCGCTACTCTCGCCAGCGTCGGGATGCGAATGACGCCCCACGAGGCGATTCGGGGCGTCACGAGCGCCGCCGCGGGCGCGCTCGACCGCGACGACGGCACGGGCACGCTCCGCGCGGGAGCCCCTGCCGACGCCGTCGTGCTCGACGTGCCGACCGCGTCGCACCTCTCGTACCGGTTCGACACGAACCCCGTTTCGACCGTGCTGAAATCGGGGGTGGTCGCCCGTGAGTGACGCCGCGTCGCTCCCCGAGTCGGTCACGCTCGACGGCGCGTCGCTGGCGCCGGAAGACGTGGCGGCCGTCGCCCGCCACGACGCCCCGGTCGAGCTCGCCGCCGAGTCGCGCGAGCGGATGCGCGAGTCGCGCGAGCGCGTCGAGTCCGTCCTCGACTCCGGCGAACCGGTGTACGGCGTCAACACCGGCTTCGGACACCTCGTGGAGACCCACATCGACCGCGAGGACATCGAGCGCCTCCAGACCAACCTCGTCCGCAGTCACGCCGCCGGCGCGGGCCGCGAACTCGCCCGCGAGGAGGTCAGGTCGATGATGGTCAGCCGGGCCAACACGCTCGCCAAGGGCTTTTCGGGCATTCGGCCCTCGGTGGTCGACCTGCTCGTCTCGATGCTCAACGAGGGGGTTCAGCCGGTCGTCCGCTCCCGCGGGAGCCTCGGCGCGAGCGGCGACCTCGCGCCCCTCGCGCACATGGCGCTCGTCCTCATCGGCGAGGGCGAGGCCCGCGTCGACGGCGAGCGACTCCCGGGCGACGAAGCCCTGCGAGCGGTCGGCTTGGAACCGGTGACGCTCGCCTCCAAGGAGGGCCTCGCGCTCATCAACGGGACGCAACTGACGGTCGGCCTCGCCTCGCTGTTCGTCGTCGACGCCGAGCGAACCGTCGAGGCCGCCGACGCCGCCGGCGCGCTCGCGACCGAGGTCACGATGGGGACGACGGCGAACTGCGACCCCGCAATCCACGAGGTTCGCCCCCACCCCGGTCAGAAAGAGAGCGCGGCCGCGATTCGCCGCCTCACCGCCGGGTCGACCGTCCTCGAATCGCACAAGGACTGCGAGCGCGTGCAGGACGCCTACTCGATTCGCTGTCTCCCGCAGGTCCACGGCGCGGTCAGAGACGCCGTCTCGCACCTCCGCGAGGCCGTCGAGGTCGAACTCAACAGCGTCACCGACAACCCGCTCGTCTTCCCGGCCGGCGCGGTGGACGAGCGCGCGCCCGGCACCGACGCGGCCGCCGTCGTCTCCGCCGGCAACTTCCACGGCGAACCGCTGGCGCTCCGACTCGACTACGCCGCCGGCGCGCTGACAGAACTCGCGGCCATCTCCGAGCGCCGGACCGACCGGATGCTCAATCCCGACGTGCAGGAGTCGTACCTCCCGCCGTTCCTGACCGAACGCAGCGGCCTCCGCTCCGGGTACATGATTGCGCAGTACACCGCCGCGGCGCTCCTCAACGAGTGCCGGTCGCTCGGTCGCCCCTCCATCGACTCGACGCCCGTCAGCGGCGGGCAGGAAGACCACGTGAGCATGAGCGGCCAGAGCGCCCTCAACGCCCGCACGGTCGCCGAGAACGTCGCGACCATCGTCGGCGTCGAACTCCTCTGTGGGTCGCAGGCCGCGGAGTTCCTCGGCGACGGCCTCGAACTCGGCACCGGCACGGGAGCCGTCCGCGACGCGATTCGGTCCGTGGTTCCGCCGCTGGACGAGGACCGCCGCCTCGACGGCGAACTGGAGACCGCGGCCGACCTCGTCCGGTTCGGCGCGATTCGCGCGGCTATCGCGGACGCCGGGCTCTCCGACTGACCGCCGGGCGCGTCGCCGTCGACGCCGTTCGCGCCGCCGCCGACGAGGCCACGAGGTCGCCCCGACGAGATGTCCGCGGTCGCCGACTCAGAGATTGCCGTTGATGATGTCGGCGACGCGCTGTCGGTCGAATAGCTGTTCTTCTTCGGGAATATCGGGATACGGCCCCTCGCTGTACTGGGGCCACGCGCCGAACTGGTCCGGATAGAGCTGTTTGGCGGTCATCTCCAACTGGAACAGATTGAGTATCGGCCCCTGATAGCGGCCGGCCTGCGCGTAGACGCGGTCGTTCCGCACGGCCGAAATCTCGGCACCGACGGGGTCGTCGCGGAGGCCCGCGCGGATGTCGGGCATGCTCGTGTTCGGATGCATCCCGCCGAGCGTGAGAATCACGTCGGGGTCGGCTTCGAGGAGCGTCTCGAAGTCGACGGTCGAGCCGGACTCCACGTCGTCGCCGAACGCGCTGACCGGCTTCAGCGGGCGGGTGTGAGCGGTCAGGAACCCCGGCGTGCTCAGGTTGTACGCGTAGATGGACTCCAGGTCGCTCGGGCCGAGGAGCACGGCGGTCGGGCGGTCGGCCTCCGCGGGGAGGTCCGCCGAAATCGCCGCGAGCAGTTCCTCGCGGACCGCCGCGAGCGCCTCGTACTTCGCCTCCTCCTTGAGCACCTGCGCGACCTTGGCGAATATCTCCCAGAGGCCGTAGTACTCGTAGGCGTCGGCCCACTCGGTCGGCGGCGCTTGGTGGCGCGCGCTGAAACTGTTGCCGAACCACGGGCCGACGTTCTCCTCGATTTCGTCGAGGTCGGCCTGACTCCAACTGCCGAGCGCGGAGACGCTGGCGGGGTCGGCGAGGTGCACGTCGCTGTCGAGTTCGTAGAGCCGCTCTTTCGACGGCTCCCACGACGAGTACAGGCCGGTCCAGTCGAGTTCGACGCCGGGGAGTCGCGGCGTGAACTGGTTCCACAGCGCGTCGTAGTAGTCGGGGGCGTGCATCGAGTTGACGGCGTCGCCGTGGCCGAGCGCGAACGCCATCCCCGCGTGGTGGGTCAGCCGCGTGAAGATGCTCTCGGGGACGCCCTCGAACGTCACGTCGCCCATCGGTGCCATCGACACCGTGTACGAACTGCCGTCGGCCGTCGACTCCGCGGTCGACTCGCTCGTCGCCGTCGATTCGGCGGTCGCGGCGGTGTCCGCCGCGGCCGCGTCCGTCGCCGTCGCGTCCGACTCGGACGAACCGGTACAGCCGGCGAGCAGTCCGCCGGCGGCGACCGAACCGCCGTAGGTCAAGAACTTCCTGCGCGTTGGTCCGTCGCTGTCTGCCATCGTATTTTTAGGCCCGCCTAATACATATAGGCGTACCGATTTAGGCTCGCCAAAACTCCGAAACGGATTTATCCGTTTAGGGTTGCCTAAAACCATGGGCGAAGACTTCACCGACCGGGCGACACCCACGCGGCGCGCGTATCTCAAAAGTGGCGGCGCGCTGCTCGCCGGCGGCCTGCTGGCTGGCTGCGCCGGGGGGAACGACGCGAGCTCGCCGACGGACGCGACAGAGACGGCCGCGACGACGACCGCGACCGAAGCGGCTTCCGACGCGGAGACTGCGGCCGACGGCGACTCCGCCGGGTACGCGGTGTCGATGTCGCCGGCCGGCGACGTGACGTTCGAATCGGTCCCGGAGCGCGTGATGGTGTACAACCTCGTCTACGCCGACGCCGCGGTCGCCTTCGGCCACGGCGACGCGGTGAACTCCCTCGGCTTCGACAGCGACGCCGGCGGCCGGACGCTCGACGCCTACTACGAGCGCCTCGACGGCGTCTCGTTCGACCGGAGCGACCTCGCGCAACTCAACTCGGGGTCGGGGAGCGTCAACATCGACAAGGAGCTCGTCTACGAACTGGACTCCGACCTGCACCTCGTCGACCCGGCGCTCGTGGCCGGATTCGACGGCTGGGACCAGTCGGACGTCGAGGAGATTCGCGAGCGGGTCGGCCCGTGGTTCGGCAACGCTTACAGCCGCACGCACGCCCAGCCGCCCGAGCCGTACGCCGCCGACTACGAGTACTACACGCTCTGGGAAATCGTCGAGAAAGTCGGGCAGGTGTTTCAGGAGGAAGACCGCTTCGCGGCGCTCGAAGCGGTCCACGGCGACCTCCTCGGCACCATTCAGTCGGACCTCCCGCCCGAGTCGGAGCGGCCGACCGTCGGCGTCGTCATCTACATGGACGAGACGTTCTACCCGACGAAAATCGACGCAGCCGGCTTCGCGACCTCGCACATCCGTCCGCTCGGGATCACCGACGCCTTCGCGGCCGGCGACGTGACGTTCGAGACCTCCTACGACTTCGAGACGATGCTCGAAATCGACCCCGACGTACTGCTCCACAGCTACGGTATCGACTCGTACTACGACGTGGCGGCGATTCGACGGGACCTCGAAAACCACCCCGTCGGGAGCGAACTCAGCGCGGTCCGGAACGAGCGCGTCTTCCCATCGGGGACGCCGGTGCAGGGGCCGATTATGAACCTGTTCCAGTTGGAGATGACCGCCAAACAGCTCTATCCGGACCAGTTCGGCGCGTGGCCGGAGTACGCGGGCGGCGCGTATCCCGAGATTCCCGAGGCCGAACGGCTGTTCGACCGCGACCGCGTCGCCGACATCGTCACCGGCGACTGAGGCGACCGGCGTTTCGACGGCCCCTTACCAGAGTTGGACCGCGGGCGTCCCGCAGTCGTCGCAGACGATGGCCTCGTTGTCTTTGTAGCTCCCGGTCACGAGGTCGCCGTCGCAGTAGGTGCAGTCCTCTTCGTCGAACGTGCCGAGCAGGTGCGCGGGTTCCGACATACCCAACGATTCGGCTCCAGTCCCAAGAACATTTCTACGGTTCGATATATCCCCGACCGTGGCCCTCCCGAGAACTATCCAGTTCGAGCCGTTTTGCCGGCGACAGACGCGGCTCACGATGCGGGACCGAAAAACGGTGGGTTCCGGGGGAATGGTGGTGGTCCGGTGTGGTAGTGGCCCGGTGTGGTAGTGGTGATGGATTCACCGGGCGCAGGAAGCTCCCCGGAGGAGCGTGGGAACGTGTCGAGGGAAAGGCGAGTCGGACGTTAGTAGCCCAGTTGCTCGCGGATGAGGACGACGGTGGTTCGGCCCTCCTCGACTTCCTGCCGGAAGATGAGTTGCTTCGCAATCATGGACTCGACGCCGTAGGCCTCCTTCGCGCGCTCGTTTTCGAGCGGGTACGCGACGGATTCGAGGCGGTCGAGCGCGTCGTCGAGCGTCGGGACGATTTTGTTGATGCCGCTGACGATGACGACGTTGCTGGCGGCGAAGGGGTACGCGCCGATGCGACTGCCCGAGAGGTCCGCGGCGACGAGGTCGCCCGTCTGCGAGATGGCGTTGATGCCGCCGAGGAAGTAGTCGGCGGTCTGGGAGTCGCGGCGGGCGGCCTGTCGCTCCGCGTCGTCGTCGATGCTCCAAATCTGGTCCGGCAGACTCTCCCAGTCGTGGTCGCCCTCGCTGAGGTAGTCGTCGAACCCGATCTCTTCGAGGGTGGTCGAGTGGCCGTTCATCACGGAGACGCCGGCGGGGATGTGCGACCGCAGGGTTTCGAGCGCCTCGTCGGCCGTGTCGACGACGACGACGTCGAACCCGCTCGCTTCGAGGTTCTCGACGGTCACTTCGATGGCCTCGTCCTCGGGGAGTCGGTCGAGGTCGGCGTCGATGTCGGCGTCGTCTGCGTAGTCGGATTTCTGTTGAGACATGTGTGAGTGTGGTGGTGGAGTTCGGTGGGTGCTCCGACGAACGTGTGTAGCGCCTATTAGGTGTTAAACGCTCGCTGACGGCGGTGTCAGGTGGTTACGGGCGTGTTACCGGCCTCGTCGGAGACGGGTTTACGCGTCGCCGCGTTGGCGACTCCGCCACTCCAGTCCGAGCGCGTCACGGAGCGCCGCCACGTCGAGGTTGTCGGCGACGAGCGCGGCGGCGCGGTCGTAGGGGTCGCCCGACGCGCCGGCGTCCGCGTCGGCTCCGAGCGGGTCCGTCGCCGGCCGGTCGCGCCCGGCCGACTCGTACACGGCGTCCACGAACGCGTTCCGCGGCGAGTCGTTGGCGAACAGGTCGTGGATGTACGTCCCCGCGACCCGCCCGAGCGCCGCGCCGTCGCCCGAAACGGGGCTCGCGTCGCCGACGATGCGGCTGTCGCCCATGTGTATCTCGTAGCCGTCCACGGTCCCCGTCGCGCCGGCCAGCGGTCCCGCGCCGTCGAACTCGACGGCGACGGGTTCGACTCGCTTGTCGTGGGAGAACCGCGTGACCACCGGCAGGAGGCCGAGCCCGTCGACCGTCTCGTCGTCTCCCGAACCCTCGATATCGGCGTTCTCGATGGTCTCGCCGAGCAGTTGGTAGCCGCCGCAGATGCCGACGACCGGGCCGTCGAACGCGGCGAGTTCGTCGCCGAAGCCGGCGTCGCGGAGCGCGAGCAGGTCGTCGACCGTGTTCTTGCTTCCGGGGAGGACCACTCCGTCGATTCCGTCGAGCGTCGCGTCGAGCGGGAGGTAGGCGACCCGGACGCCCGGCGTCTCGGAAAGCGGGCCGAAGTCCGTCGCGTTCGAGATGCGCGGGAGTCGCGGCACGCCGATTGTGACCGCGTTCTCGGCCGCGACGCCGTCGTCGTCGCCGACGGTGGCGCGCTCGCCTTCCGCGGGGAGCGCGAGGCTGTCCTCCTCCGGGAGGCCGGGGTCGTCGTAGGGGAGGACGCCGAGGACGGGCACGCCGGTCCGCTCCTCGATTTCGTCGAGCCCCGGTTCGAGGAGGCTCGGGTCGCCGCGGAACTTCGTGATGACCGCGCCGACGACGCGGTCGCGCACGTCCTCGGGGAGGAGTTCGAGCGTCCCCAGCAGGCTGGCGAAGACGCCGCCGCGCTCGATGTCGGCCGCGAGGAGGATGTCGGCGTCGGCGAAGCGGGCGGTCTCGACGTTCGCCAAATCGCGGTCGTGGAGGTTTATCTCGGCGATGGAGCCGGCCCCCTCGGCGACGACCACGTCCGCCTCGCTCGCCAGCCGACGGTGTGATTCGACCGCCGCCTTGCGGGCGTCCTCCCAGTGGGTCGCGTAGTAGTCGCCGGCGGCGTTGAGCCCGACCGCCCGGCCGTGGACGACCAGTTGCGAGGTGCCGTCGCCGTGGGGCTTGAGCAGGACCGGGTTGTGGTCGGTCGTCGGCGCGACCCGCGCGGCGCGAGCCTGTACGTACTGCGAGACGCCGATTTCGCCGAAATCGTCGCCGGCGGCGGTCGCCACCGCGCGGGCGTTGTTGCTCATGTTCTGGGCCTTGAACGGCGCGACTGAGAGGCCGCGGTCGGCGAACAGGCGACAGAGCCCGGCCGCGACGGTGCTCTTGCCAACGTGGCTCGCGGTCCCCGCGACGAGGAGGGTCGGCGTCGTCATCTGCCGGGAGTCAGGGCCGCGCGGTTCAAAGGTGTTCGTTTCGGCGTCGGGCGGGCGCGGCCCCGTCGCGTCCGGCGGCGCGTTCGACTCCCTCCACGACCTCCCCGTCATACTGTGGTGGTCACGTCGGCTCTGTGAAATGTTGCCGGAAGTGGTGCGTTTAGTTCGCTCGCCCGCCCGGTCTATCATGAATGAAGAAACAGTTACTCGTGACGGACTTCCTCGACCGGGCCCGGACGTACTACGGCGATTACGAGGCCGTCGTCGGCGTCGACGGCGAGCGCTTCACCTACGCGGAGTTCGGCGAGCGGGTGGACAGGTTTTCGGCGGCGCTACAATCCCGCGGCGTCGAGAAGGGCGACCGGGTCGCGGTGCTCGACCCCAACACGCACTGCCACCTCGAAGCGGCCTTCGGCGCGATGCAGTGCGGCGCGCTTCACGTCCCGCTGAACTACCGGCTCACGACGGAGGACTACGAGTACCTGCTTTCGGACTCCGGCGCGAGCGTGGTCTACGCAGACTACCAGTACGCGGGGAAAATCGAGGCCGTCCGCGACGACGTGCCCGCCGAGGTGTTCGTGACGAACGACCCCGCCGCCGTCGACGGCGACTGGCTCGACTTCGAGGCGTTCCTCGACGAGGCCGACGCCGACGACTACGAGCGCCCCGAGATGTCCGAGGACGAACTCATCACCATCAACTACACCTCGGGGACGACCGGCGACCCGAAGGGCGTCTGCCGGACCCACCGCACCGAGTCGCTCCACGCCCAACTGGTGACGATTCACCACCACATCGCCGACGACGACGTGTATCTGTGGACGCTCCCGATGTTCCACGTCAACGGCTGGGGCCACATCTACGCCGTCACCGGCCGCGGGGCGAAACACGTCTGCACCCGCGGGGTCGACGCCGAGCGGGTGTTCGACGCCATCGCCAACGAGGACGTGTCGTTCTTCTGCTGCGCGCCCACCGTGCTGTCCATCCTGCGCGAGTACGCCGAGGAGCACGACCCGGCGTACGCCGGCGACAACCCGGTCCGCGTGACCGCCGCCGGCAGCGCCGCCCCGAGCGCGACGATTCGCCACACCGAATCGGAGTTCGGCTGGGAGTTCACGCAGCTGTACGGTGCGACCGAAACCGGCCCGCTCATCGCCACCTCGGACGCGAACCGGCTCATCCCCGACGAGGGCGGCCTTCGCTTCTCGCTCAAACAGCGGCAGGGCGTCGCGCCGCTCGGGACCGACCTGCGCGTCGTCGACGACGATAGCGAACAGGTCCCGCGCGACGACGCCAGCATCGGCGAGGTGGTCGTCCGCGGCAACCAGGTGATGGAGCAGTACTGGAACAAACCCGACGAGACCCACGACGCGTTCAACGACCGCCTCGAAGGCTGGTACCACACCGGCGACCTCGCGGTCGTCAACGAGGACGGGATGATAGCGATTCAGGACCGCAAGAAGGACATCATCATCTCCGGCGGCGAGAACATCTCCTCGGTCGAACTGGAGGACGCGCTGTTCGACCACGACGCCCTCGGCGACGTGGCGGTCATCCCCGCGCCGTCCGACAAGTGGGGCGAGACGCCCAAGGCGTTCGTCGTCCCCGCGAACGGCGACGTGGAGAACCCCGGCGTCACCGCCGAGGAACTGACCGAGTACACCCGCGACCGCCTCGCCGGCTACAAGGCCATCCGCGAGTTCGAGTTCGTCGAGGAGATTCCCAAGACCGCGACCGGCAAGATTCAGAAGTACGAACTCCGCAAGCGCGAGTGGGACGACGAAGAGCGGATGGTCGGACAGGGGTAGGCCGCGACGGCGCGTCGACCACTCGCTCGCCCGGCCGTCTTCGACTCCCGTCCCTCGAAACTCCGACCGTTCGCCCGCAAGATATTATTGGCTCTCTGAATATCTCCCATTTAACATGTCTCCCCCGAGTTCAGGGGGCACCGCCGCCGGCGCGATTCTCTACGTCGCGGCCGACGGCGTTGTCTCCGATTCGGTCGTCTCGGCGCTCCGGGACGCCTTCGAGCGTCCGGTCGAGCGCGCCGAGACAGGAGACGGATCGGTCGGCGTCGACGACTATCTGGTCC
>NZ_CSTE01000008.1 GCF_001368915.1 Haloferax massiliensis
CGACCGCCCGCGCCGGGCTCTCGAACGCCTTCGTCCCGCGGTCGAACCCCTCGATGGCCTCTGTGAGTTCGTGGCGGGTCGTCCCGCGCTCGTCGGCGAGGGCGGCGACGGCGTTGCCGAGGTCGGTCCGCAGGCCGGAGTTCGAGTCGCGGTTGATAAAGCGGAGCCCGCCGTCCACGAGGTCCGCGAGGCCGGACACCCCGTCGGGGTTGCCGGCGGGGACGACGAGCCCCCACTCGCGGGTCCACGAGCCAAGTTCGACCGCGTCGATGCCGTCCGTGGCGTCGCCCCGGTCGCCCGCGACGACGGCCACGTCGGCGATGCCGTCTCGGAGCCGCCGCAGACCCTCGCGGGAGCCGAACGGGAGATACCGTGGCGACGACACGCGGTCGAGGATGCGCGAGAGCGCGGGGTCGTCCTCGCCGACGCCGAGCAGCTCCGGCGCGCGAACGTCGGGCGAGAACAGTTGGACCGTCACCGACTCGCCCTCCGCGAGATACTCCACGTCGGCCGAGACCTCGACGACGCCGTCGGCCTCGACGAGGCTCGTCGTCGCGCCCGACCCCTTATCGACGGGGTAGACGAGCGTGTTCCCGTCGCCGTCGGCGACGAGTCCGACCGGCATGAGCCGCGTCCGTCCCTCGGCGTACCGCTCGCGGGCGGCCATCGTCCCCTCGACCGTCGCGGTCCGGGGCTCCGGGAGGCCCGCGGCGTCGCGGACCGCCGGTGCGACGAACGTCCGGAAGATGGTGAGCGCGGAGACCGGATAGCCCGGCAGACCGATGTAGGCGCTCCCCTCGCCGAGCGTGCCGACGAGCATGGGTTTCCCGGGCTTGACGGAGACGCCGTGCAGCAGGAGTTCACCGCGCTCTTCGACCACGCGGTAGATGACGTCGACCGCGCTCGCGGACGTCGACCCCGACGAGAGCACGAGGTCGCACTCGTCGGCCGCCCGCCGGAGCAGGCGCTCCATCTCCTCGTAGTCGTCGCCCGCGTGGGGGTAGAGCGTCGGGACGCCGCCGGCCTCCTCGACCCCCGCGGCGATGGTGTAGGAGTTCACGTCGTAGATTTCGCCCGCCTCGGGTCGCAGTTCGTCGCCCGGCCGGACGAGCTCGTCGCCGGTCGAGACGATGCCCACGGTCGGTTTCCCGCGGACCGGCACCTCGTCGACGCCGAGCGCCGACAGCAGGCCGATTTCGCGGGGCGTCAGGCGCGTGCCGGGGCCGAGCGCGCGAGCGCCGGCGGCGATGTCGGTCCCGGCGGGCATCACGCTGTCGCCGGGCGCGACCGCCGAGTTGACGACGAGCGAGCCGTCTCGCTCCTCGGTTCGCTCCACGATGACGACGGCGTCCGCGCCCGGCGGCATCACCGCGCCGGTGGAGATTTCGACGGCGGTCCCGGCTCCGACCGTCACGTCCGGTTCGTTGCCGGCGTGGACCGCCCCGACGAGGTCGAGTTCGACCGGCTCCGCCTCGTCAGCGCCGAAGGTGTCGCGGGCGCGGACCGCGTAGCCGTCCATGCTCGCGCGGTCGAAGCCGGGCACGTCGAGTTCGGCGTCGATTCGCTCGGCGAGGACGCGGCCGCGGGCGTCTTCGAGCGCGACGGTCTCGGCGTCGGGCGTCAGGTCGAGCGACGCGATGGCCTCGCGGGCGTCCTCCGGGGCGGCGAGGTCGCGGAACTGCTTTCTCATGCGGACCACTCCCAGCCCTCGACGGCGACCGTGTCGCCCTCGTCGTAGCCCTCTATCTCCTCGGGGACGACGACCCAGCCGTCCGCGAGCGCGACGCTGGAGAGGATGCCCGACCCGCTCGTCCGGGTCGGCTCGGCGGTCGGTTCGTCGCCCAACGCGTCGAGTTTGACGCGGGCGAACGTCCGCGTGCCGGGCGAACTCGGGAGCTTCTTCGTGAGCGTCGCCTCCTGCGTCGGGAGGGGGCGCTCGGGGAGCGACCCGACGTGTTTCAGCACCGGCCGGAGGAACTGGAACGCGTTGACGACGCAGGCGACCGGGTAACCGGGGAGCATCACGACCGGCGTGTCTTCTACCACGCCGACCGCGACCGGGTGACCGGGCTTGAGGGCGACCCCGTGGACCAGCACCTCGCCGATGTCGTCGATGACCTCGGGGATGAGGTCGCGCTCGCCGACCGACGACCCGCCTGTGGTGACGACCACGTCGTGGTCGAGGTCCGATTCGACGGCCTCGCGGAGCAGCTCGGCGTCGTCGACGACGATGTCGCGGTAGCTCGCCTCGCCGCCCCAGCGCTCGACCAGTCGGGAGACGGTCAGGCCGTTGGTCTCGATGACCTCGCCGGGGCCCGGGTCGGACTCGACGAGTTCCTCGCCGGTCGGGATGACCGAGACGCGGGGGCGTTCGAACACCGTCACCCCCTCGACGCCGACGGAGCGAAGCAGGCCGAGGTCCGACGGGCGAAGCTCGTGGCCGGCCTCGAACAGCGGCGTTCCCTCGCGGACGTCCTCGCCGCGCTCGCCGACGTTCTCGCCCTCGGCGAGCGCGTCGAACACTTCGAGTTCGTCGCCGAGGCGTTCCGTGTGTTCGACCATCACGACGGCGTCGGCCCCGTCGGGCACGTCGCTGCCGGTGTGGACGCGGGCGGCCGTCCCCGGTTCGACCGGGCCGTCGACGATGCGGAGGACGTTCGGCGAGCGGCCGCTCGCGCCGAAGGTGTCCGACGCGCGGACGGCGTAGCCGTCCATCGCGGCGCGGTCGTAGCCGGGCACGTCGGCGGGGGCGACGGCGTCTTCCGCGAGCGGTCGGCGCACGGTTCGGTCGTGCGGCGTCGCCGCCGCGAGGAGCGTCTCGCGGGCGTCCGACAGCCGCGTTCGTTGCTTGAACCCGGCCGTGCGTCGGTCGTCGTGGTTCATACCGGCCCTTCGGTTCGGGGGGCAAAAAGCGTCGGCCTCGGACGCGACGGCGGGCGGTTTCCGAGCGCCGGCCCGTTTTGGCTTCGCGCTCGCGCGAGCGCGCGAGACCGCCGGGTTTTTCGACCCCGACTCCCTATGAGCGTTCATGTCAGCACTGCGCGACGCGCTGTCCGACCTCCCGGACGCGGTGTTCGCCGACCTGTTGGAGTCCGAGACGTCGTACCTCTTGGTCCTCGACCTCCCGGGCGTGACCGCCGAGACGGCGGAGCTCAGAGTCGAGAAGGGCAGATTGGTCGTCGAAGCGCGACGCGACAAACGGCTCCCCGCCGAGTTCGACTACGTCCGCGAGGAGCGCCCGCTGTTCCTCGACGCCGAGGTCCCGCTTCCCCCGGACGCCGTGGCCGACGAGGCCGAGGCGTCGATGGAGCGCGGGACGCTGGAAATCCGCCTCCCCAAGCGCGAGGCCGCCTCCGAGCGGACCATCCCCATCACAACCGACGGCGACGGCGACGACGACGAGGACGCCTCGTCGGCCCACCGGAAGACGTCCGGTGACGACGCCTGACGAGGCGGGTGGTCACGCTGGTCAACCTCCGCGCCTACTGGCGGTTCCTCGTCGTCCTGTATCAGTTCTTCCCGCTCATCGTCGCGTACACCCGTGACAAGCGGAAGTACCTCCTGTTCGGCGGCGGCCGACGCGTCACGACCGAGATGCGCGTCAAGCGCGCCGACGTCCTCTTGGAGTCGCTACTGACGCTCGGGCCGACGTTCATCAAGCTCGGACAGCTCCTGTCGACGCGCCCCGACATCCTCCCGCCGGAGTACATCGAGGTGCTCGGGAGCCTCCAAGACGACGTGCCCCCCGCGCCGTGGGACGAGTCGAAAGCCGTCCTCGAAGCGGAGCTCGGCCCCGTCGAGGAGGCGTTCGACGCGTTCGACAGCGACCCGATAAGCGGCGCGAGCCTCGGACAGGTGTACGTCGCCGAGTACGAGGGCGAGAAGGTCGCCGTCAAGGTCCGCCGCCCCGGCATCGAGGACCTCGTGGAGGCCGACCTCCGGGTCATCCGGTGGTCCATGCCGCTTCTCATGCGCTTTATCGGCGAGGGGCGGGCGTTCTCGCTGGAGAACCTCGCCGACGAGTTCGCCAAGACCATCCGCGAGGAGATGGACTACGCCGAGGAGGCCGAGACGCTCGTCGAGATTCAGGAGAACTTCGCGGACGACGACACGCTCGTCATCCCCGAGCCGATTCCCGAGCGCTCCGACGACCGAGTGCTCACGATGGAGTACCTCCCCGGAACCAAGATAAACGACATCGAGGCGCTGGACGACCGCGGAATCGACCGCACGGAGTTGGCGACGAACCTCCAGCGGATCTACCTCCAGATGATCGTCGAGGACGGCGTGTTCCACGCCGACCCCCACCCGGGGAACCTCTCCGTGACCGACGACGGCCGCATCATCTTCTACGACTTCGGGATGCACGGCGAGGTCGACCCGTTCGTCCAGGAGAAAATCGTCGAGTTCTACATCGCCGTCGCCAACCAGGACGTCGACGGCATCCTCGACACGCTCATCGAGATGGGGACGCTCAGCCCGAACGTCGACCGGCAGGTGATGGGCGACGTGATGGAACTCGCCATCGCCGACGCCCGCGGCGACGACATCGAGCAGTACCGCGTCAACCAAATCCTCGAACAGGTCGAATCGACCATCTACGAGTTCCCGCTTCGGCTCCCCCGGAACCTCGCGCTCGTGCTCCGGGTCGCCGGCGTCGTCGAGGGGGTCTGCGTCACGCTCGACCCCGAGTTCGACTTCATCTCGGTGGCGACCGACTACCTGACCGAGGAGGGATACCGCGAGGAGAGCGTCCAGAAAATCATCGAGGGCGTCGGACAGCAGGGCCAAAAGACCGCCCAGTCGCTGTTCCGCGTGCCGCCCAAACTCGAACGCGTCCTCGACCGAGCGGACCGCGACAATCTGACGCTCAACGTCCGGTTGGAGGACAACCGAGGGGTCCTCGACAAGCTGGCCAAGCGGCTCATCTACGGCATCTTCCTGTCGTTCGGCTTCGTCTCGACGGTCATCATCTACGCGCTGAACCCGGAGAACCTCGTCGCGGTCGGCGCGGCGGGCGCGCCGACGGGCGTCGTCGCCCTGCTCCTGTGGCGGTCGTTCCGCTCGCGGAAGGGCATCCGGACGACGCCGCAGTTCACCCGGCAGAACCTCAAAGAGCGCCGCAGAGAGTAATCAACACTGAGAATCGGGCGCGTAATTTTATCGGCTCTCGCGGACACACTGTTCAGCATGACGGAGTGGCGACCGGTGTTCGTGGGGGTGTGTCTCGCCGCGTGCACCGAATCGCTCGTCTACGCGATGACGGGGCAGTTCACGCTCGTCGGCGGGGTCACGGGGAGCGCGCTCGCCGGCTACGTCGTCGGCACGGACCCCGCCGACGGCGGGTGGCACGGCCTCATGGCGGGCGTCGCCTGGGGCTGTCTGCTCATGCCGCTCTCGGTGCTTTTGACCTTTCTCGAACGGACGCCGATTCTCTTTCCGTTCCAGTACGTCATCCCGCTTGTCGAGACGCCCGGGGAACTGACGACCGCCATCATGCTCGCGCTCGCGCTGCCGAACGTCGCGTCCGGCGCGCTCGGGAGCCGCGTCAGGCGCGACGCGACGGGGACGTGGTTCGACCCCGAGATGGCCGAGGTCGACGCGGTCGAAGACGCCTGACCGAATCGGCCGACGGCCGCGCCTTCCACGGCAGAGATTCGCGTGCGAAGACGGTTCCAAACCGTTTATACCCTCCATCCGATAACGGAGAGGCATGGCGAAAGAGCAGAAGCAGGTGCGCGAGCTCCAAGAAGGAAGCTACGTCATGATGGAAGAAAAGCCGTGCAAGATCTACGCCTACAGTACCGCCAAGCCGGGCAAGCACGGCAGCGCGAAGGCGCGCGTCGAAGCCCGCGGCGTCTTCGACAGCAAGAAGCGCTCGCTCTCCCAGCCCGTCGACGCGAAGGTGTGGGTGCCCATCATCGAGCGGAAACAGGGCCAGGTCGTCTCCGTCACCGGCGAGGACGCCCAGATCATGGACCTCGAAACGTACCAGACGTTCACGATGCGCATCCCCGACGAGGAAGACCTCAACCCCGAAGACGAGATCGAGTACCTCGAATACGAAGGCCAGCGAAAAATCGTCTAAACGGGGGTCACAGAGATGTTTCCCGGAGCAATCGCAGACCGCGAGGTCGCCGACTACGTCCTTCTCGGCGCTCCGCTCGACATCTCGACGTCCTTCCAACCCGGAACCCGGTTCGGGCCGAATCGAATCCGTCGGTTCGCCGAGTCGTTCGACGACTACGACCGGCGCACCGACCAGTTTTTCACCGACTTGCGCGTCCACGACGCGGGCGACGTCCGCGCGTGGGACGACGCACCTGAGTACGTCGAATGGCTCGCCGGGAGCGTCCGCGACGCCGTCTGGGACGACGCCGTTCCCGTCGTCCTCGGCGGCGAACACACCGTCACCGCCGCCGGCGTCACCGGCGTCGAACCCGACGTGTTCGTCTGTCTCGACGCCCACCTCGACCTCCGCCGCGAGTACGACGGCAACGAGTGGAGCCACGCCACCGTCACCCGCCGCGTCCTCGACGAACTCGGCGTCGACGAGGTCGTGATTCTCGGCGCGCGAACCGGCTCGCCCGACGAGTGGGAACGCGCCGAGGCCGCCGACGTGACCGTGGTCGAACCCGAGGCCGTCGCCGACTGGGTCCCCGACTTCGACGACGACCAGTCCGTCTATCTGAGCGTCGATATCGACGCCGCGGACCCGGCGTTCGCGCCCGGCACGGGCACGAAAGAGCCGTTCGGCCTCACCTCTCGGGAGATGCGAGACGCGGTCCGAGCGGTCGCGCCCCGCGCCGACGGCTTCGACGTGGTCGAGGTCAACGACCGCGACGACGGACAGGCCGCGTCGCTGGCGGCGAAGCTCCTCCGGGAGTTCGTCTTCTCGCACGCCGCCGGGCGGGCAGACGAGTAACCGACCCGCGGCGAACCCCGTTCCTTACAAGTTCCCGAGTCACGACTCCCCGGTATGCAGCTCTCCGACATCGTCGCTCGACTCGACGAGACGCTCGCCACCGACGAGTTCGCCGACGTGGACGCCAGCGCCAACGGCCTGCAGGTCGGCCCCGACGAGAAACCGGTCGAGAAAGTCGCCTTCGCCGTCGACGCCGCGGAAGCGACCATCGACGCCGCGCTCGACGCCGACGCCGACCTGCTCGTCGTCCACCACGGTCTCGTCTGGGGCGGCCTCGACCGGCTGACCGGCCGCGACTTCGACCGCATCGAGCCCCTGCTTCGCGGCGACCTCGCGCTCTACGTCTCGCACCTCCCGCTGGACGGACATCAGGAACTCGGCAACGCCGCCGGCGTCGCCGACCACCTCGGACTCGCTGACACCGAGCCGTTCGGGTCGCTCGGACCGATTCACATCGGGCAGGCTGGGTCGTTCGAGTCGCCGAAGACGACCGACGGGATTCGGACGGCGCTCGACGAACTCGACGGGAGCGCGGGCACGACCGTCCTCGACTTCGGCCCCGACGAACTCTCGTCGGTGGGGGTCGTCACCGGCTCCGGCGTCGACTGGTTGGACGAGGCCATCGACCGCGGCGTCGACGCGCTCGTCACCGGCGAGGGCAAACAGAAGGCGTACCACGAGGCGCGCGAGGCCGGTATCTCGGTGTTCCTCGCGGGCCACTACGCGACCGAGACGTTCGGCGTGCGGAGCCTGCGCGACCTCGCCGACGAGTGGGGCCTCGAAACCGAGTACGTCAGCCACCCGACCGGGCTGTAAGGGCGACCGAACGTCTGCCAACCCGCCGCACGGCCTCACCGGACCGGGGCGTTCAAACGCCCTGCCGACGCACTCCCTCGCATGAGCGACCACGACGATGACGGCTACGAGATGCCGGACCGCGAGGAGTTCCAACACGACCCGCTGGGCCACGCCGAGGTCCGCGGCGGCATGACGGTCGGCGAGTTAGTCGAGCAGTACGGCCACGCGGGCATCGGCGCGGCCGACGTCCACGAGGCCGCCGACATCTACGCCGAGATGCTGGCCGACGACGACTGCACGGTGTTCATGTCGCTGGCCGGCGCGATGGTCCCGACCGGGATGCGGAAGGTCGTCTCCGACCTCATCCGCGACGGCCACGTCGACGCCCTCGTGACGACGGGCGCGAACCTCACGCACGACGCCATCGAGGCCGTCGGGGGCAAACATCATCATGGGTCTCAGAACCACGGCGAGAAGACCGAACGCGAGCACGACGAGACGCTCCGCGACGAGGAGGTCGACCGCATCTACAACGTCTACCTCCCGCAGGAACATTTCGCGCTGTTCGAGTCGCACCTCCGAAGCGAGGTGTTCCCGGCGCTGGAGGAAGAGGGGACCGTCAGCATCGCCGACCTCTGCCGCGAACTCGGCCGCGCCAACAGCGAGGTCAACGAGCGCGAGGGAATCGAGGAGGACGCCGGCGTCGCGGCCGCGGCCTACGAGGCCGACGTGCCCATCTACTGCCCCGCTGTGCAGGACTCCGTGCTCGGCCTGCAGGCGTGGATGTACTCGCAGACCTCGTCGTTCTCGCTGGACGCGCTGGCCGACATGACGCCGTTGACCGACCTCGCGTACGACGCCGACACGGCCGGCTGTCTCCTCGTCGGCGGCGGCGTCCCGAAGAACTTCACGCTCCAGACGATGCTCGTCACGCCGGGCGCGTACGACTACGGCGTCCAGATAACGATGGACCCCGCCGCGACCGGCGGCCTCTCGGGCGCGACGCTCGACGAGGCGCGCTCGTGGGGCAAACTGGAGAAGGACGCCCGCAACACGACCGTCCTCGGCGACGCGACAATCATGCTCCCCCTACTCGTCGCCGCGGCGCGCGAGCGAATCGAGTAACGCCGCGGCGAACCGCCCGACCGTCGCGTCAGCACGCGCCCACCCGCCGTCGAGTGAGGTGGGATACCTTTTTACCCGGCGAGCGCCCTTCCATGCCAACGAATGGCACGAGAGGGTGGACGGGGCGTTCGGGTCTGTCTCGACATCTGGCACCCGGACTGCTGGACGCTACAGGTGACCGCGGAGACGAGCGGGGGACTCCTCGGTCACGGCGTCCACGAGATAGACGGTCTCGCCAACGGGCGTTTCACCGCCTACGCCGACACGACCGAGGAGGTGGACGAACTCGTCGCGGCGGTCCGCGCGTCCGACCTGACCGAGTCGGTGTGGGAGACCGACGAACACGACGGCGACGTCGGGGTTCCGGGGAGCGCCGCGCGGGGAATCGTCGTCCGCTACGACCTCCGGAACTCCATCAACGACGCCCTCGTCTCGCGGGGGTTCATCCCCGACGAACCGGTTCGGATGCAGGGCGGCCGCGAGCGCTGGACCGTGCTCGTCCACGAGACGCGGCAGACCGTCCACGAGCGGTTAGAGGAGATTCGCGAGGAGCGGAACGCCGACATCGACGTGGAACTCATCACCGCCCCGGAGGACGGCGGCGGCATGTTCCGCACCGACGCGCTCTCGGACCGCCAGCGCGAGGTGTACGAGTTGGCTCGCCGCCGCGACTACTACACGTGGCCCCGCGAGGTGAGCGCCGCGTCGCTGGCCGCGGAGTTGGACATCTCGAAGGCGACGCTGCTCGAACACCTCCGGAAGGCGGAGTCGAAACTGCTCGGCGACTACTGAGACGGATTTTTTCGGGTTCTCGGGCCGGATTCCGCCGGGGTCGCCGCTCGCTCTCCCGCCGCCCCACTCATGAGAGGGAGGGGTACTTTGCCGGACAACCGACCCATGTGATAGCATGTCATCGGTAGACGTGAACGACGGACGGAGTCTCTCGCGGGACATCGGACTGTTCGGCGCGGTGAGCACCGTGGTGGCGGGGACGCTCGGCGCGGGGCTGTTCGTCACCCTCGGCACGGCGAGTTCGACGACGGGACCGAGCGTCATCCTCGTCGTCATCCTCTCGGGGCTGCTCGCGATGAGTATCGCGCTCAACTACGGCTGGATGGCGACTATCTTCCCCGGCGCGGCCGGGTCGTACGCCTACGTCTCGCGGGCGTTCGACAGCCGACTCCCCGGCTTCGTGGTGACGTGGTCGAAGTGGCTCGGCTACATGGCCGCCGACGCGGTCCTCGCCATCGGCTTCGGGAGCTACTTACAGGTGTTCTATCCTTCGGTGGACCCGACGCTCGCCGGCTTCGGCCTGCTGACGGTCCTCTTTCTGGTCAACCTCGTCGGCGCGAAGAGTTACAGCCGCTCGCAGAACGCCATCTTCGGCTTCCTCATCCTGTCGATACTCGTGCTCGTCGGCCCCGGGCTGTTGAACATCGACGCCGCGAACTACCAGCCGTTCTTCACCGGCGGCTTCGACGGCTTCGTCGCCGCCGCGGTCCCGCTGTTCTACGCCTACATCGGCATCGCCGTCGCCGGGCAGATGGGCGCCGAGGTGAAGAACCCCTCGCGGAACCTCCCCTTGGCGATGGCCGGCGGCACGGCCATCCTCATCTTCCTGTACGTACTGACCGCCGCCGTCATCTACGGCGTCGTCGGCGACTACACGGTCCTCGCGGACTCGGCGCGGCCGCTCTCGACGGCCGCGGCGGTGTTCCTCGGCGATATCGGCACGGCCATCGTCGGCATCGGCGGCCTGCTCGCCACCGCGTCGTCGGTCCACGCGGTCATGGCCGCGGGCATCAAGATGCCCTACTCGTGGGCGTGGGACGAGGTGTTCCCCAAGAAGTTCTCGGCGGTCTCCGACCGCTTCGGGACGCCCCACTGGTCGCTTCTGACGCTGTACGTCGTCGCCTCCGGCCTCACCTTCTGGAGCACCGGCCTCAGTCAGGCCATCGCCATCGCCACGTTCAGCTACCTCATCGCCTACGCCGCGGTGTCGATAACGGTGCTGTACGTGCTCTACAGCCGCACCGACCTCCGCGCGGAGGCGGGCTTTTCCCGCCCGGCGCTGCTGACCGTGACGGGGCTCGTCGGCTCGCTCGGCGCGGTCGGTCTCCTGACCGAGGCGTACAAGGGCTCGCTGTCGATTTACGTCCCGTGGGTCGCCGTCGGCCTCGTCGTCTTCGGCGTCTACTGGTACCGCGGCCAGCGGAAGGACCACGACGTCGAGGCCATCCTCGGGACGCTCCCCGGCGTCCCCTCCGACGAGTACAACCCCTCTGTCCGCGGGGTGAGCGATGACTGACGACGCGACGCCGCGCGGTGACCGCCCGGTCGACGCCGACTTCGACCGCGACGCCGCCCCCCGCGTCGACCCCGACGAGACAATCGACCTCTTGCAGGAACTCGTGCGGATTCCGAGCCCGTACTTCGAGGAGGCCGAGATAAGCGAGTTCGTCTACGACTGGTTGGACGCCCGGGGGCACGACCCGGAGTACCACCACGTGAGCGAACCGGACATCACGGAGTACGAGGGCGACAACGTCGTCGCTCGACTGGAGGGCGCTGACCCGGACGCGCCGACGCTCCTGCTGAACGCCCACATGGACACCGTGAAACTGGTCGAAGACTGGGACGAAGACCCGTGTTCGGGCCGCATCGAGGACGGCAAACTGTACGGACAGGGCGCGTGCGACATGAAAGGCGGCCTCGCGGCCGTCATGGTCGCCTTCGACGCGCTCGCCGACTGCGACCTCGCCGGCGACGTGCTCCTCACGGCCGTCGTGGACGAGGAGGGCCCCTACGGACTCGGCACCGACCGCCTCATCCGCGACGGCGTCGTCGCCGACTGCGACGCCGCCATCGTCACCGAACCCGGCCCGATTCTCGCACAGGAAGACATCGAGAACCCGGCGCTCCTCCTCGGCGCGCGCGGTCGCTACTTCTACGACATCGACGTCCGCGGACAGGCGGCGCACGGCTCGAAACCCGAGACCGGCGTCAACGCGGTCGTCGAGGCCGGCAGACTCGCGGCCGCGCTCGACGACCTCGACGTGGGCGACCACCCGAAACTCGGGTCGGGTTCGACCTGCCCGCTGAAAATCGAGGGCGGAAGCCAGACGCTGTCGGTCCCCGAGCGCGCCCGCCTCATGGTCGACCGCCACGTCGTCGTCGGCGAGACGCTCGAAGACGCTCGCGCCGACGCAGAACGCGCCGTCGAGGAACTCGGCTTGGAGAGCGAGGTCGACGTGGGGTTCCGCGAGTCGCCCGACGAGGGCATCCGCTACGGCCCCTACGTGACGGACGACGACCACCCGCTCGTTTCGGCCCTCTCGGACTCGACCCGCGCCGTCTCCGGCGTCGACCCCGCCTACGGCTACTTCTCCAGCGTCGGCGACTTCAACTACCTCGGCGACCGCGCCGGCCTCCCGACGGTCATCGTCGGCCCCGACGGCGAGAACATCCACGCCGCCGGCGAGTTCGTCTTCACCGACGACGTGGTCGACGTGGCCGACATCGTCGCCGACGCCGCCGTCCGATTCCTCGGCTGAGGCGGCGGTCGGCGTCCGGGTCCCCCGTATCGACTTCGGCCCCGCTTCGCCGCGCGCGTTCTCAACGCCGAGAACCGGGCGCAAACACATAACAGCCTCGCCCGGCACCTCGGACGCAATGACTGCGCCCCGTCTCACGTCGGTCGTTTCGGACCGCTCCGACGTCGAACTCGCCGCCGTCTTCGAGCGGGTCTGGGGGGCGCGAGGCTACGAGACGCGCGTCCGCTTCCGCGGCCCCGACGTGCACGTGGAGGCCACCGGGAAGACGCCCGAGGGCGCAAAGCGCGACCTCCGAATCTGGATTACGACGACGGGCACCGTCACCGCGGACAAGGCGAGCGCGTTCGTCCGGCGGTGCGAGCGCGCCGGCATCGAACCCTACGTGGCGGCGGTCGGCGGCGGGCGAGTCGCCTCCGACGCCCATCGGCCCGGCCTCGTCGTCCTCGACGCGCCGGCTATCGCCGTCGAAATCCGCGAGACCGGCGTCGAGTCGTTCGTCCGCGAACTCGCCGCCGGGGCGAGCGGTGCGGGCGGCGACGGCGACAGCGAGGCCCTCGACTCCGAGAGCGAAGGCGACGACCCGGAGGCCGACGGGGCCGACCGACTCACCCGCCGCGAGGCGCTCAAGAAGGCCGGCACCTACGTCGCCGGCGGCCTCGTCACCTACCTCGCCGTCGAGCGCGTCTCGGATGTCGTCCAGCAGTCGCCGGAACTCCGCGCCGCGGTCGCCCGCCGCGCGGCGTGGCTCGACGCCCGCCTCCCGGACGTGCGCCTCCCGACCGTCGAGTGGTCGCTCCCGACGCCGCAACCACTCTCGGAGGAGTCCACCCTTCCGAACCGAACGACCGCGGTCGCGACGCCGGCGAACGCGACGGCGATTCCCTACGCCGACCTCCGGACGAACCCCGAGTCGTTCACGGGGACGGCCGTCACCTACACCGGCCGCGTCGAGGAGACGATGGAACGCGACGAGATTCGACTGGCGCTCGTCGCCGTCGAGGACGACCGGGGGCGACTCAGCGGCGACGTGGTCGCCCGCTGGCCCACCGGCCGCTTTTTCCACGATGACATCGGCTTTCGACTGCTCGCCGACGAGCGCGTCCGACTCTGGGGCGTCGTCGCCGGCGAGGGCTCGATTTCGGGCGGCGTGCGGTACCCTCGCATCGACGTGTCGGTGTTGGAGAAGCCGTGAGCGAGTCGGGAGCGGGACGAACGAGACCGATGGTGATTACTCGCTCGCGGGGCGAGAGCGAGGTGGCCGATGACGACGGCACCGTTCCGAACCGAACTAGGCACTCGGTGATGCGGAGCCCTATGAGTGCCGAGGCCACATAACTAACGTTAGAATCTTCTATCTAATCGTACAAAGACCTAGCGATACTATCGACTTGGTTTATAGATTTAAAATTCTATAACCCGTTTGTAGATTTGAGACGAGTAGAGAATTGACTACGGATCCAGGGAACTGAGTACCACTAGTACTTGAGACGGTAAACGCGGTATTGCTCACCGTTCTCTTTTTCATAGTCCCAGTCATCGAATGTGACTTGTTCTGTATTTTGTCTCCACATTGTGTGTAGATTCCTCTCTGTCTCTTCGCCAAGTAGTATTTCGTCTTCTGACGCCTGGTTCTCTATTTTTGATGCTAGGTTGATTGTGCTACCAAAGAGACTTAGCTCTCCTCGGACTCCGGATGCTCCGATGGATACTATGTCTGCTTCCCCGGAATCCATTCCTATACGGAAATGTAACTCTGGGAGATCTCTTGATTGAAGAACCGGATTGATGCCTTCTAGAATTAATTTTTTTATTGAACTTGCACAATCTATTGAATTATCATGCATCCCGGTGTAGTTCGGGTCTGGAAAATAAGCAACTACACGATCTCCTTGGTAATCCAACACATGGCCTTTGAAATCTCGAATCATTACAGATATTTCTCGGAAAAAGAGCTGGATGATTTTGCGGTACTCTTCTGTTTCAAGGTCTTGACTGAGCTGGGTAGATCCAACAATATCAATCGATAAAATGACAAACCGAGTATCATTTTTATCGGCTAGTTCTTGAAGCAGTTCTTGAGAGGCATCAATTAACTCAGGAGGTTCTTGCTCTTCTTCAAAGAATCTTTCAATGGTTTCTTTCCTGTTTTTAATATATTCAGATGTGTTATCAATTTCAGGAGATGAATGATATATTGGAGTACCACGCATCTGACTCGCGAAACTTTCTATAGTTGAAAATGGGATGTAGGCCTTGTCAAGCGTATCATAATACCCTTGAAATTCCTCTGTCTCGATTTTTTTATATCGGTCGGGGTTGGGCACCATAGCAAATTTGGCCACAACCCCATCTTCGGTTTCTTCATAATCTATGATCTCTTGGACGAAGTCCATTCGGAAATATGACTTGTCTGGGTTCTCGTCTTGAGGAGCCATATCTGAACTCTAACTCCCTACAAGAAAATAGCTTCCAGCAGACAACGCTGCAAAACCAACCGTGACTGCGGTTGCGATTAGAGCAAACCGCGCGAACTTGTATTTGGTTTCTGCAACACCTGCTAATGTGTGATTTTGACTGACGACCTCTTCTAAGGCGTCCGCATTACTTAGCGAAGTCACATTTGAAACAAACTCCGACTGCGATTGATTAGAGATACTTTCCCAGAACATTAGACCATTCTCGTCTCCCTTCGGACTCCGGGGGTAAACAACCGCTCCAGCGAGTATGGCACCTATTAGACCTGCAGATATTGTGAGCCCCGAGAATAACTTGAAACAGGAGGATGAATTGGTCCATACGTTACTAACACCGCTAGAATAAAATCCTACGAAGGCAAATTGTGCGGTTAGAAGTATTGATGCTTTCTGGTCTGCACTAGTTATGTATGTATTGAGATGGCTGTGAGTTTTCTGTGTCAAGTCCTCTGGTGAATAATCTGTCATTCCTGATTTCACCTATAAGTTCTCGCTATCTGTAGCTGTCCATATGCCTTTGAATTTGTAGTAGTGTTGCGACTCCCAACCGGATGAGTCACTACCCCACCTGAAACCATCCAGTTCGCCTTGGTCATATAGGTACTCTCCCCATCCGCTGTCATCTGAATGAATATTCATCCCATGGTTGACAAAGAATTCATTCGTACCAGCTATATCTTCAAGCTTAGAGGCTACATTGGCGGCAGCTGCAACTGCTGTCCGACGATTTAGACTGTGTTTCCCTATCCTAGATATATAAACACTGGATCCGATTGAGGCACCACCACTAATTGAGATTGTCTCTATCCCCCTGGCCTCCAGCTCAGAATTGATGTGGTTCGCCAGAGCATACTTCACCGTAGCAAAGTACTCTAATATTGTCTCAGAGATTGTCTCGTAATCGTCACCGACGCCAAGATATGCAAGGATACCATCGCCCGTGTTTTTTCAAAATGCCCGTCAAGATCTCGAACAATTTCCATTATCTCAGGGACGAACAGATTTAACATAAAAGGACATCCTTCTCATCGTTTTCACTGGTATAGTCAGTAAACCCATTGATGTCAATGAAAACAAGCCCTAATTTAAATTTCTTAGCAGAAACTAAGCGCATATCCTCGCGGTTGGGCATTGATTGTCCATCTGGGATGTGTTCAAGCCTCTCCTCGACCTTGCTAGCCTGTTCTTGGACTCTCTCCCTGATCTCCTCCTCATCCAAACCCATGCATATGTCACAGACTCTAAAACTAATAACAGTACTCCATTCAAGAATCTACTAGCTCCGAAGAAATCCTTGTATTTCCATCTCTGTCTGCTTTGCGCCCGGCTTGGAGGAGTGTGTGGAGTGCTTGGCGGCAGTCTCCCGAGGTTTCGGCTACGTTGCGAGCGATTTCTTCTATGAGTTCTTGGGGTACTGATCCGGGTCGGAATGCCTGTTGGACTCGTTGTTGGAGGATGCTTTCGAGTTGGTCCTGGTTGTAGGGTTTGTATTAGAGTTCTCGACAGAGCCGCTAAACACATTCACTATGGATAGATTGTGAGTCGTGAGCGCCGAGGACAGTTTTCTATCCATAATTACAGGAGAGAAGTGAACGAACGTCAAATAGTCTCGTCTGCTACCCTCTGAGAGGTCACATAGGTCCCGACACTGTTTTCCGCAGACCATAGGGAACTCGTCAAAAGGTTTCATACGGGTGAATACGACAGCAAGTGTTCCGAACAGAGTGAGATGGTATAGTGTTGCGCCTACTTGTTAGAAGAATCTGATTGGTGGAATTGAGGCGGCACGTCCATCTCCTTCTTTAGCTGGTCTTTTGCCTCTTCCCAAGCCTCCCAAAGATTTCCTTGATGTGTTCGCGGTTCTTCGCCCCAATTCTCGTCATCGGCGGTCAAGGAGTCCTCAATATCTGCGCCAATCATTCCAAATTCTGTCTTCATACCATAGAGTGACTTCTCTTGTTCTTCTGTGAGGTATATCGAGTGCCTCATGAGCGTCTTGTGGAAGGATTCAATTTTTGGTTCGACGTTTTCTTCATACTCTGACAGAGGCGTTGCACGAGACATTTCGTCAATGAAGTCATCTACTGTCTGAAAACAATCTTCGAGTTCAGCATGCATTTCAGCCATCGCTTCTACCTTCTGTTCCATATAGTATTCTGCACGAAGACGCTTGTTTGCGGCCTTCTGCTGTTTGCTGGTGACGTAAATCGTAACTGACGCTGAAATCACTGCACCGACGACGACTCCAAAGAACCCGATTATTGCAGTGAACAACGAACTAACCGGCATACCTGCTACAAACAGCTCCGTCTACTTTTAACCACTACTGTTCATTCATTCGTTAATATGGACCGCTAACTCCGAGTTTTCATCATAATGTGGTGATTGTGCTCCTCCGACAGTATTCCAGACTCAATCCCGTGCAATCGAGGCCACTCTCTCACTCGAAGTCCGTCACCCCGCGGCCTGTGTCACGTGACCCGGTAGAGTTGTCGCTCGAATCTCTTAAGCCTGCTTTCGGTTCGACGGGACAGAGAACGGTGCGCGTACTACAACAAACTCGGTCAAGAACACACAGAAAGACACAATGACATCTGTCGTGATATTAGCACTCGCGGCGAGCGTGCCAATCGTCGTCGCGTTCGCCCTCCTCGCCGGACTTCGGTGGTCGGCGGCGCGGTCGATGGGAGTCGGCTGGGTACTGGCGACCGCGTTGGCGCTCGCGGTCTGGGGTATGGAGCCGACCGCGTGGGCGGGAGCCGCGGTGTACGGCGCGCTGGAGGGGCTCAACATCGTCCTCATCGTCTTCGGGGCGATTCTGCTCATGAACTACTTGGAGGTCAGCGGCTCCATCGAGACGATTCGGTGGTACTTCCGCCGACTGGAGCGCGACCGGCGCATCCAGTTGCTCCTCATCGGACTCGGTTTCGAGACGATTATCGAGGGCGTCGCGGGGTTCGGGACGCCGGGGGCGCTGGCCGCGCCGCTGTTTATCGGCCTCGGGTTCCCCCCGCTGGCGGCGGCGGTGTTCGGCCTGTTTTTCAACGCGCCGAACCCGCAGTTCGGGGCCGCGGGGACGCCGATTATCGGCGGCGTCAGCCAAATCGAGTCGATTCTCCCGGCGGCGATGGCGGGCGGACCGTTCCGGCAGTTAGTTTCGGCGTGGACCGGCGTCATGACCGGGCTGACGTTCGCGTTCTGGGGCCTCCTCGGCGTGTTTCTGCTGGTCTACTGGTTCGGTGACGACGACGAGCGGTCGGTTCGGGGGGCCGCGCGAGCCGCCGCCCCCATCGCGCCGTTCGCGCTCGTCCTCGGAGCGTTGACCGGCGCGGTTCAGCTCGCAGTCGCGTGGTTTATCGGCCCGGCGCTTCCCGATATCGCCGCCGGCTTCGCCGTCCTCGCCGTCGGTATCGTGATGGCCGACCGAGACGTGCTCGTCCCGACAGAGCGGTGGACGTTCCCCGACCGCGAGGGCTGGCTCGACGCGTGGCTGGGCGGCCTCGACCCGTCGTCGCTCGACACCGACGAGCCGCGAAAGCGGATGCCGGTCTGGAAGGCGTGGTCGCCGTACGTCGCCGTCGCGGTCGTCCTGCTCGTCACGCGCTGGCCGACGTTCGACCTCGTGTCCGTCTTACAGGGGTTCACTATCGGTCCCTACGAGATATTCGGGTACGAGACGATGTCGTGGTCGCTGGCGTACCTCTACCTGCCGGGGACGATGCCGTTTCTCCCCGTCGCCGTCCTGACCGGCCTGTTCTACCGGATGGACGCCGGCGAGATGGTCGACGCCTGGGCCGAGTCCGGTCGGCAGGTCGCGACGGCGGCGGTGACGCTCGTCGTCGCCGTCTCGCTCACGCAGGTCATGATTCAGTCGAGCATCAACCCCACAGAGACCGTCGGGATGATGAGCGTCCTCTCGTTGGTGCTGGCGGAGGGGGCGGGGGCGGCGCTTCCCCTCGTCGCGCCGTGGATCGGCGCGCTCGGGACGTTCGTCACCGGGAGCAACACCACCTCGGACATCCTGTTCAACGCCCTGCAGTACAACGCGGCGGCCGACGTCGGTATCTCCCGCGCGCTCGTCGTCGCTATTCAGAACGTCGGCGGCGGCGTCGGCAACATGGTGTCGGTGCTCAACATCGCCGCCATCTCCGGCGTCATCGGCATCGCGGGCCGCGAAGGCGACATCCTCCGGAAGGTGGTCGTTCCGACGGTCGTCTTCGCGCTGTTCGTCGGTGCCGTCGGGTCGCTTCTGGTCTACGTCGTCGCCCCGGGCGTGTTCTAGGCGGCGGTCGGGCGGCGGTCGGGTGGCCCCGGTCCCCGAGAGAGCGAACCACTTTTGGGGCGATTCGTGAAACGGACCCCATGAAGCGACTCGAGGAGTCCCTACACGAAGCGCCCATCATCGACAAAGACGGCTACTCCTACCTCGTCCACCCCATCAGCAACGGCGTGCCGATGCTCGACCCGCAACTCCTGCGCGAGGTCGTCGTCGGCATCACCCGCGCCGCCGACCTCGACGTGGACAAAATCGTCGCGCCCGAGGCGATGGGCATCCACATCGCCACCGCGCTGTCCCTCCAGACGGACGTGCCCCTCGTCGTCATCCGCAAGCGCGAGTACGGCCTCGACGGCGAGGTCGCGCTCCACCAGACGACCGGCTACTCCGAGTCGGAGATGTTCATCAACGACATCGAAGACGGCGACCGCGTGCTCGTCGTCGACGACCTGCTTTCGACCGGCGGGACGCTCGCGGCCATCTGCGGCGCGCTCGACGACATCGGCGCGGAGGTCTCCGACATCGTCGTCGCCATCCGGAAGGTCGGCGAGACGGCGCTGGACGACACCGACTACGAGGCGACGAGCCTCGTGGACATCAGCGTCGACGAGGACGGCGTCGAGATTCACTGAGCGGAACGTCGCTGACCGGCGCGACCGCGATTCGGGTCGTCGCGACGAATATACACGTAAATGCATATCTCGACACATCGAGTGGCGTGAAATACGCTCGAACGCGAAACTATTATTGAACGGGGGTCGCTCGTGGCGAGTACAGATGACAGACGACAGCGGTGAACTCGGCCTCGAATACGAAATCGACGACCGGCCGCCGTTGCTGGAGTCGGTTCTCCTCGGGATACAGCACGTCTCGGTGATGATCGTCCCGGCGACCGCCGTGGCGTTCATCGTCGCGGGCGCGGTCGGACTCGGCGTCGCCGACACGGCCTACGTCGTCCAGATGGTGCTCCTGTTTTCGGGGCTCGCCACCGTGGTACAGGCGTACGCCGTCGGGCCGGTCGGCTCGCGGCTCCCCATCGTGATGGGGACGAGCTTCACCTTCGTCGGCGCGGCGACGACCATCGGCGTCGACTACGGCCTGAGCGCGGTGTTCGGCGCGATTCTCGTCACCGGCTTCGTCGTCGAGGGACTCATCGGCTGGCAGTTCGACCGCATCAAACCCTTCTTCCCGCCGTTGGTGACGGGGCTCGTCGTCGTCATCATCGGCCTCTACCTCGTCCCGGTCGGGATGGACTACGCCGCCGGCGGGGTCGGTGCCGCCGACTACGGCGCGGCATACAACATCGGTCTCGCGGCGCTCGTCCTCTGCGTCGCCGTCGCGCTCAACCTCTTTACCGACGGCATCACCCGACTCCTGAGCACGCTCGTCGGCATCGCCGTCGGCTACGTCGTGGCGTGGGTGCTCGGCGTGGTGGACTTCACGCCCGTCGCCGAGGCGGCGTGGTTCGCGATTCCCCGCCCCGGCGCGTTCGGCGTCACGTTCGAACCCGTCCCCATCGTCACCTTCGCGTTCCTGTTTCTCGTCTCCGCGATGGAGACCGTCGGCGACATGTCCGGCATCACCGCCGCCGAGGGGCGCAACCCGACCGACGAGGAGTTCCGCGGCGGCCTCTTTACCGACGGCTTCATGAGTTCTATCGCGTCGGTGTTCGGCGCGTTCCCGGTCACGTCGTTCTCGCAGAACGTCGGCATCGTCAACTTCACCGGCGTGATGAGCCGGTACGTCGTCGGCATCGCGGGCGTCGTCCTCGCCGTCCTCGGTCTCAGCCCGAAGGTCGGCGCGGCCGTCGCGACCATCCCGAGCGCCGTCTTCGGCGGCGCGGTCCTGCTCATGGCCGGCATGGTCGCCGCCAGCGGCGTCCGCCTCGTCTTCCTCCACACGAACCTCGACCGCCGGAACATGGTCGTCGTCGCCGCCTCGCTCGGGCTCGGTCTGGGCGTCGCCACGCGCCCCGACGCGCTTTCGGGGCTCCCGCAGGCCGCCGCGACGTTCTTCGGCCAGCCGGTCATCGTGACCGCGCTGACGGCGCTCGTGCTCAACACGCTCGCGCCGGGCGACCAGAGCCCGCTTTTCGACGCGGCCGACGAGTCGGTCGCCGCGGACGGCCGCGCGTCAACCGACGACTGATACACATCGAACAGATGATAACTGATTACGGTTTCAATGGACGTGTTATAGTTCGTGTCTCGTGACTGTCGGGAAACCGTCCGGATTACCGACGAGTTCATTTCTGTTCGCTGCCTTACCAGTGTACGATGAGCGAGCAGCAGCGGGTCACGTTCAACGGGGATACGCGGGTGCTGTACCGGCAGGCGGTTCGAACGCCCCTGCCGGACGAGGACGCCGAGCGACTGTTCTACGAGAACATGATGAACATCGCGGACGCCCAAGAGCGGAAGGCGGACATGCTCGCCGACCCCGACGTCCCCCTGCTCGAAGCCTACGAGACGCAACTCGAAGGCATCGCCAAGAGCTACAAGCGGCGCTGTCGCCACATCGCCGGCGACGACTTCGAGGAGATTGCGATGGCGTACAACCGCGGGGAGCGCGACGACCGTATCGGCGCGCTCACGGCCTACTACTTCGAGGGGCTCTGGCGGATGCAGCAGCGAATCACCGTCACCGACATGCTGTTTTTCCCCATCATCCTGCGGTACCCCGACTGCTTCACCGTCAACATCCGCTTCGCCAGCGGCTACACGACCACGGAGTCCGTCCTCTACGAGTCGCCGGAACACTCCACCGAGGAACTCGACGACGAGTACGCCGAGCGCTACTACAACGAGAGCCTCTACTCGCAGAAGGAGGCCGCCGAGTACATCAGAGACACCGCGGAGATAATCCGCGAGGAGTTCCCCAGCCCCGACGAGTCGACGTTCGAAGAGCGGCAGTACGGCGGCATCACCTCCGCCGGCGGCCGGAAGGGACCGGTGTTCTCGTCGATGCTCAAGCGGGTCGAACCCGACCCGAACCGGTTTTCGGAGCCGGTCGGCGAACCGACGCTCGTCGAGGAGGGCGAGGAGGCGCGGCGGACCGAGCGGGAGCTACTCCCCGAGGGCGCAATCGTCCTCTGAGACGGCCGCCGCCGATTCGCCGCCGACTCGTCTCCGTCAGGCCATCGACCCACAGACGACCGTATAAGTATCTCACCGCCGAAGGCGGGGTATGGACGGTCACGCGCGGAGGTCGCGCCGCGAGACGCCGCGGGACGTGGTCAGGTTCTACCTCCTCGACCACCGGACCCCGGTCGGCAAGGCGATCGACATCGCGCTCCTCGCGCTCAACCTGCTTTTCGTCGGGCTGTTCGTCGCCGAGACCTACCCGCTTTCGGCGGCGGTCCAGTCGGCGCTCTGGTCCGTCGAGGCCGCCGTCTCCGTCGTGTTCCTCGCGGAGTATCTCCTCCGCCTCTACGGCGCGCGAGACCGGACCGCCGAACTGTTCAACGTCTACTCGTTCGTCGACCTCCTTGCGATTCTGCCGACGCTGGCGGTGCTCGTGCTCCCCGTCTCGTCGGTCGCCGCCAACATCGGCTTCCTGCGGGCGATTCGCGTGGTTCGCGTCCTCCGGTTCTACCGCTTCACGCGCGACGAGGAGTTCTTCTTCGGTACCGTCTCGGTCGGGACGCTCCGCGTCATGAAACTGCTGTTGACGGTGCTGACCATCTTCTTCGTCGCCGCGGGGATGTTCTACTCGTTCGAACACCGGGTGAACCCCGCCGTCGGGACGTTCGGCGATGCGTTCTACTTCGTCGTCGTCGCGCTCTCGACGGTCGGCTTCGGCGACATCGTCCCGGTGACGGAGGCGGGGCGGTGGGTCACGGTCGCCGCCATCCTCGCGGGCGTCATCCTCATCCCGTGGCAGGCGAGCAAAATCGTCAAGGAGTGGGGCCACCGCGACAAGGTCAACGTCACCTGCCAGAACTGCGGGCTGGCCTACCACGACGCCGACGCCTCGCACTGCAAGTCCTGCGGCCACGTCATCTATCAGGAGTACGACTCGCGGGAGTGAACGCGCGTCCGCGGACGCGGTCGAACGGTTCGCGGGCGTGAGAACGCGCCCGCTGTTCGAACATGAATATTTATTATAGATTGGCCTGTACTGCCGGGTACAACAATGTCGGTCGTACGCGTACTTCGATAACTCTTCTCGCCGCCGCACAGCCGTCCGACCGACCCGAACCATCCAAAATCGTGAGCACAAACGCCACCCCGACCTACGAGCCGACCCTGCGAACAGCCCGTGAACAGTCCGCCGAAAGCGAGACAACTACCCCCGACCGCGCCGACTCCACGTCGGGCGTCGCCCGGTGTCAGCGCCAGTTCGAATCGGCGCGGACCGAGCGCATCCACAACCTCGTCGACCGCGAGAACCGGTCGATGCCCCGGATGAACCGGGAGTCGGCGTCCGACTGAGTCGCGTCGGCGGCCCGCACGTGTTCGCACTCTCCGCGTTCGCTTGCGGAGACACGTCGCTTGAAGTGAGTGGCCGCCGCAGGGGCGAGTAATGCGATTGGCACGGATTCGAACCGACGACGGAGTGGTGTCGGGCCGGTACGACGACGGCGTCGTGACGGCCGACGGCGAGGAGTACGAAGTCGGCGTCGACGCCGAGTTGCTCGCGCCCTGCGAGCCGACCGCGCTCTACTGCGTGGGCCGGAACTACGCGGCGACGGTCGACCAGATGGACTACGACATCCCCGACCAGCCCGATTGGTTCATCAAGCCGCCGGTGTCGGTGCTCGACCCCGGCGCGGACGTCGAGTACCCCGACTGGACCGACGAGCTAACCTACGCCGGCGAACTCGCGGCCGTCATCGACCGCGAGTGTTCGGACGTGGCCGAGGCCGACGTGTCGGACGTGGTCCGCGGCTACACGATTCTCAACGACCTCGACGCGCTCGACCAGCCCGGCCGAACGGCTCGAAAAGCGTTCGACGGCTCCGGACCGCTCGGTCCGTGGATAGAGACAGACGTGGAGCCGTCGAACGTCGACATGACGACCCACGTCGGCGGCGAACTCCGGCAGGAAGCCAACACCGAGCGGATGCTCTTTTCGCCCGCCGAAGTGGTCTCGTTCCTCTCGGAGCGCTACACCTTCCAGCCGGGCGACGTGATTTCGTTCGGCAGTCCCGCGAACCCCGGACTGGTCGAACCCGGCGACGACGTGGAAATCTGGTACGAGGGCGTCGGCACGCTCACGAACCGCGTCGTCGACGGCGAGTAAGAAGGCGCGAGAACAAGGCGACGAGAGGTGGGCGGACGGCCGACGGTCGTCGGCTCGTCCGACTCAGTTCAGCGCGTCGACCTCGTCCGCGAGGTCGGTCGGCTCGTCCACGGGGCCGTTGACGAACAGGCCGTGCGCCATCACAACCGCGGCGAGGGCGCTGAAGGCGACGAGCGTCGTCTGCGGCTCCATCGGGGTGACCCGGCCGACGACGACGCCGGCGACGAGGCTCCCGAGGATGCCGAGAAGTACGAGATCGTAGTACTGCCACGTGTAGCCCATGACGAGTCGTTAGAGCGCCAGCGCCGAAGGCGTGGCGCTCGGTTCCGTCGTCGGGGATGATGAAACGAAGTCGTCGCGCCGGTGCCGCGGCAAAGACGGTCACGGAACGGCTATACGTCGCCAGACACTCGAACCCCTATGGAGTATCAGACTGCGCTCGACCGAGCGCTCAACGTCCTACCGGAACGAAACGTCGAACAGGAACGCCTCAAAGTCCCGGACCCGTCCGGCGAGACCGACGGCGCGTTCACCCGTCTCACCAACCTCGGGGAAATCGCGGACGCGCTCTCGCGGACGCCCGCGCACCTCCACAGCGCCATCCAGCGCACGCTCGGGACGAGCGGCCAGCTGGAGGGCGACCGCGCCCGCTACAGCGGGTCGTTCTCCATCAACGACTTCGAGGAGGCCATCGACGGCTACGTCGAGGAGTACGTCATCTGCTCGGAGTGCGGCCTGCCGGACACCCGCCTCGTCACCGAGGACGGCGTCGACATGCTTCGCTGTGAGGCCTGTGGTGCCTTCCGGCCGGTCCAGAAGCGCTCCAGCGTGAGCAACAAGCGCCAGCGCGAGGCCGTTGAAGAGGGCCGCACCTACGAGGTCGAAATCACCGGGACCGGCCGCAAGGGCGACGGCGTCGCCCAGCGCGGGAAGTACACCATCTTCGTGCCCGGCGCGCAGGAGGGACAGACCGTCCGCGTCTACATCAAGAACACGAGCGGGTCGCTCGCGTTCGCGCGACTCGCCTGAATCGGTCCCACGGCGGAACACGAGTCGCTCGGCGACCGAATTCCGCGCACAGTCTCATATTCTCTCGCCGCGGTCGCTTCTTTCGCGGGCCGGGTCACCGGCGACGATGACGCCCGCGAGACGCAGTTACTCGTCTTCGTCTTCGCCTTCGCCGTCACCGCCGCACCGACCGCGGAGGCCGACGAGCGCGACCAACAGGAGCGTCGCTCCCTCGACGCGGGCCGCGGTCGTCACCCACGGCTTCGCCGTCATCTCGCCGCCGTCCTCGTAGGCGAGGCGCGTCATCGCGGCGACCAGTTTGTCCGGAAAGAGCAGTTCCACGAGGCCGAACGCCGCTAACAGGGCTCGGAGCATGTTCGAATATCGGGGCGGAATCGGTGAAAAACCGCCGTCCGTTCTCACACCGCGGGAGCGACCGTTGTTCGCGGGGCGTCACGGTCACCGCGGCCGTCGCGGCCGACCGAGCCACAAGTCGTATCAGGCCGCCTCAAATCGGTTACGTCATGCGATTCGAGGAGCTACAGCGGCTGTACGACGGCGCGGATTACTATTGGGGGACAGAACCGAACGAGCTGGCGACCCGGACTGCGGACGCCGTCTCGCCGCAGACGCACCCCGAAGTCGTCGACCTCGGGGCGGGCGAGGGGCGCGACGCGGTCCGGTTCGCGGAGCGCGGCCACGACGTGACGGCGGTCGATATCTCGCCGAACGGTCTCGACAAGGCCGAACGACTCGCCGAAGAGCGGGGCGTCGAACTCGCGACCCGGCGCGCCGACGTGAACGACCTCGCGTTCGAGTCGCGCTGGGACGTGGTCTACTCCATCGGGACGCTCCAGTACGTCCGCCCGGAGAACCGCGACTCGCAGTTCCGGCGGTTCCGCGAGGCGACGCACCCCGGCGGCGTCCACGCGGTGTGGGCCTTCGTCGACCACCCGGAGGTCGCGCCGGCCCCCGATTGGGGTGAGAACGAACATCTCTACGACCCCGGCGAACTTGCTGGCTACTACGACGGTTGGGACGTCCGGCACAGCGACGAGTACGTGTTCGCGGACGACTCCGCGGGCGAACCGCACCGACACGCCTGCGAGGAGTTGATTCTGCAGAAACCGGAGTGATTTTTCCGCAGAAACCGGAGTGTGTCCGGAGGCCGACTGGTTTCGACTCGGCCGGTTCGTTCACCGCACGAGGGCGCTCACCCGCCCGACTCGAACCCCGCGACGAACGCGTCGGTCGCGTCCCGCCACGCCGCCGCGAGGTCGTCAGAGAGCGGGTCGGCGTCCCACGGCTCGACCGCGTCGTGAGCGTCGAGCCACGACACCACCCCGCTGACGCCTTCTTCGAACCCGACCGTGTAGCGGAACCCGAGGTCGGCCTTCGCCCGCCCGTTGTCGAAGACGGTGCTGTACCGGAAGTGGTCGCGGAGCATCCGCGTCCGGTCGGGCGCGACCGCGCGGAGCACCTCGGTCGGAACGTGAACGAGGTCGGGTTCGGGCGCGTCGAGCGCGGCGGCGACGCGCTCGTGGTACTGGTTCCACGTCATCGTCTCCTCGCTCGTGACGTTGTAGGCGCGGCCGCCGACGCCCGGGCGCTCGACCGCGCCGACGAACGCCCGCGCCACGTCGTCGCGGTGGCACGGTCCCCACAGCGAGGTCCCGTCGCCGTGGACGACGATGGGCTTCCCCTCGCGGATTCGGTCGATGTACGACGAGTCCGTGCCGAGCGTGTGGACGAGCGTCCCGCCCTCGCCGTAGGTGTTCCACGGGCGGAGGACGACCACCTCGAACTCGCCGGGGTCGTGCGCGTCGAAGAACGCGTCTTCGGCGGCGATTTTCCCGGCCGCGTAGTCGCTGACCGCCGGGTTTCGCGGGCTGGATTCGGTCACGGGGTTCTTCGGCGGGGGTCGGTGGTACACGTCGATGGTGCTGCAGAAGACGTAGCGGTCGACGACGGTCCGACAGATTTCGACCGCGTCGCGGGCGGTGTCGGCGTCGAAGCACGCCGTGTCGACGACGACCTCGGGGCTCGCGTCTCGAATCGCACCGCGGAGCACCGAGGGGTCGTCGCGGTCGCCGGCGACCCGCTCGACGTTTTCGGGAAGGTCGTCGTCGGTCTCGCCACGCTGGAGGCTGGTCACGTCGTGGCCGGCGGCGACGAGTCGCCGAACGATTCCCGTGCCGAGCAGTCCCGTGCCGCCGATGACGAACACGTCCATGCGTCGTGGGGCGCGCCGAACGGTGATAAACCCCGGACAGCGGAGCGACAACACTCATCTCGCCACAAATACAATAATTGATTATGAAAGTTTACCTCGCGGACGGGACGAGCTTCGAGTGCGGCGGCTACAAGGCGCTCGACTCCGGCGGTGTCGTCCTCACCGAAGACGAGAAGCGAAAACGCGTCGTCGGCTACGTGCCGGCGGACGCGCTGGTCTACGTCCTCCCCGACGACGTGGAACCGGGAGACTCGCTGGGCGAGGACAGCGACGGAGACGACGACGCGGGCGACGAAGCCGAAGTCGACGAACGAGAAGCCGAGGCCGGAGACGGAGAGGCGGCCGGCTCCGACAGCGACGAGTCCGCTCGGACCGCCGTCGAGGCCGGTATCGACTCGGAGGTCGCAGGCGTGACCGGGCCCGTCGACGGGGAGGCCGAACACACCCACACCGACCTCGTCGGGCGAATCGGCGCAGTCGAAAGCCGAGTGGACGGCCTCGACGGCCGGGTGGACGCGATGACAGAACGGCTCGCGGCGGTCGCCTCGGCGGGCGGCGGCGGTGCCGGGGAGACCGAAGCGGACCGCGACCCCGAGGACCCGCGGAACGTCCGCGGCATCGGCGAGGCGTACGCGACTCGACTCCGGGCGGCGGGCATCGACACCGTGTCGGCACTCCGCGAGGCGTCTGACGAGGAGCTCGCGGCGGCCGCGGGCGTGTCGGCGCGACGGGTCACCGACTGGAAGCGACGGGCCGACCGGTACGCGGAGCCCACGGCGTCGGAGGACGATGCCGAACCCGAGAGCGACGCGAGCACCGGACGCGACGCCGACGACGGTGACGCCAACACCGGTGAGGCGGCCGACGACGCGACCGACGGCGAGTGAGTCGCCCGTCGATTTTGTTGTGCGGATTGTCCCCCGAGAGTCTCGGTCGGCGTCTCACGCCCCGCGTAGCGTCTCACGTCCCGCGTAGTTCCCACCGTCCGGGAACCGGCGAAGAGAGTGATAGTTTCCCCGCCTAACTTCCGGTTGATGTACGACACAATCCTCGTGCCGATAGACGGGAGCGACTCGATGCAACCGGTCATCGAAGACGCCGCGGCGTTCGCGGCCGAACGCGACGCCGCCGTCTCCCTGCTCTACGTCGTCGACGAACGGGCCTTCCTGACGCTCGCCGACGAGCGCGTCGACGAGGTGTACGAGGAACTCAGATCGCAGGGCGAGGCGGCACTCGGTGAGGCCGCAGAGACGATGGCCGAGTACGGGGTCGACGCCGCCACCGAACTCCGCCGCGGCGACCCGGCCGAGGAGATTCTCGCCGTCGCCGAGGAGATAGACGCCGCGCTCATCTCGATGGGGACCCACGCCCGGTTCGAGGACAACATCCTCGGAAGCGTCTCGCGGTCGGTCGTCGTCCAGTCGAAGGTCCCCGTGCTCGCCACCCCTATCGAGCGCCGCTAGGTCGCCCGCGGTCGCCCGTGGTCGCCCGCCCGCCGTTGCGCCCGACTCAGAGTCGGAGGAGCAACAGGAGGACGCCGAAGAACGTCGAGGCGGCGCTGACGAGGAGCAGGCCCCCGCTGACGACGAGCGTGCCGCCGTCGAACGCCGGAGGCGTCCCGCCGCCGGCGATGTTCATCACCGATATGCCCGCCGAGAGGTCGGCGACGGGAGCGATGACGGCGACACAGAACGTCAGCAGGCCGGCGACGACGAACGCGTACGGCGTGAGCGAGGGACTCCGCCGGGTCCGGGTCGTATGACGGCCGACGGGGTAGCTGCGAGACATACACCACATACGCTGTCACCCTAGTTTGGTACGTGTCGGCTACTCGCACTAGACGACCGTTAGACGCGACCTACCATCCCGATACCGGCGTTCTCGGAGCGTCGCGCGCACCGCCGTTCGCCACCGTCAGTCGGGGTTTCCGGCGTAATTTGGGCCTAACTCCGGGCGGATTCACGGTGGACTCGTGTTCGAGTTCGGAAAATCCTCTTTTAGCCGCTGAACGTCCGATAAGACGGAGGAACAGATTATGACAAGACTCACAACGCTCGGGGTTGCGCTCGTCGTCGCCTCGCTCGTCTTCGCGGGGACGGCCGCCGCCGCCGGCCTCGGGGTCCAGACGCATGCGTCGGACGCCGTCCAAGCGACCGACGGGACCGCCGTCAGAGCCGACGGCGGCTGGCACGGTCCCGCCGCCGGGACCGACGACGAAACCCGGTACGCGCCGGGCGACCGCCTGCAAGACCGCTACAACCTGACCGACGAACAGGCCGACGAGATTCGGACGCTCGTCGCCGACCTCCGCGCCGACGGCGCGACGACCGACGAGGTCCGGACCGCCGTCCACGAGACGCTCGCCGAGTTCGGCGTCGACACGTCGGCGCTCGCCTGTGACGGCGACGGCGACGGCGACGGTATCCAAGTCCGCGCGGGCGGTCGCGGCGGCTTCGGGCCGCGCGGTGACTGACGCCCGGGTTTCCCCCCGCTGACGACTCCCCTCCCGACGCACACCACTCCCCACGCCGATTCACCCGCGGCGACCCACCGAAACACCACCGTCGCGCCCACCAGCACGCATCGACTCGCTCCCCTCGAACCCCTTACGAAACGCACCCTGCCGAACGCACCCACCACACACCACCACGTGCGAATCACCGCGGGCCTCGGCCGGCGCGGACGCGAGGCCCGCCGTTTTAATACGTCCGGATTTGACGGTTTACCCGGATGCGACGTGTGCTGTGGTGGCTAATCGGCGGATCGCGCGGGGGGCGGAACCGCCTGCGAATCATCCGCGCGCTCGACGACATGCCGATGAACGCCAACCAACTCTCGAACGAACTCGACCTCGACTACAAGACCACACAGCACCACCTGGAACTCCTCGTCGAGAACAACGTGTTGATGACTATGGGCGACAACTACGGAAAGACGTATTTCCTGACCGACCGGATGGAAGCCAACCTCGACGTGCTCGACGAGGTTGCTCGAAAGGCCAACTTGACCGACGTCTCCGCGGGAGGTGACGACGCGTGAGCGACGCGTCTAACCGAGACCCCCTGCGACGAACCGCCATCGTCGTGGGCGTCTCGCTCGCCGTCGCGGCGCTCGCGACGTGGTTCACCCCCGAGCTCGTGGCGTGGTTCGCCCCCGAACTGTTCGGCCCGCACAAGCCGGGCGGCCCCGGCGGCCCGCCCATCCCGGACCTGTTCATCCAGTTGAAGCTGTTCGTCTCGACGTACAACCTCGTCGCGCTCGGGTTCCTCGCGGGCACCTACGCGATGCTCTACCGGGAGCTTCCGAACCGCTTTACCCTGAGCCTGCTCCTCTTCACGGTGGCGCTGCTCCTGTACGCCCTCACGTCGAACCCGCTGGCGTCTCTCCTCCTCGGGTTCAGGGGCAGCGGGCTGGGTCCCTTCACGTTCCTGCCCGACCTCTTTGCGGCCGTCGCCGTGACGTTCCTCACGTACCAGAGTTCGGCGTGAGGCGGGGGGTACCGGGGTCGTAGGCGGCGATTCGGTCCGCCCCGTTCTCCCTTCCGTCGCGCGTTCTCCGTTCTGTCGCGTTCTCTCTTCGCGCTACTCCTCGTCCGCCTCGAAGTCGAGCGCGACCGAGTTGATACAGAAGCGCTTGCCGGTCGGCTCCGGGCCGTCGTCGAAGACGTGGCCGAGGTGGCCGCCGCAGGTCGAACAGACCACCTCGGTGCGGTCCATCCCGTGGCTCAGGTCGCGCCGAAGCTCGATGTTCGAATCCTCGGCGGCGTAGAAGCTCGGCCACCCGCAGTTCGAGTCGTACTTCGTCTCCGAGTCGAACAGTTCGGTCCCGCAGCCGGCACACCGGTAGACGCCGTCGTCGCTCCGGTCGACGTGCTCGCCGGAGAACCGCGGTTCCGTCCCCTGTTCGCGGAGGACGCGGTAGGCGTCCTCCGAGAGGCGCTCGCGCCACTCGGACTCGGAGAGGCTGAATTCGCTGTCGCTCATGGGTTCATAGAGGACTCGGACGCCCAAAGGCCCGTCGGCTACCCGCGTCGGCGGCGTGGCCGGCTACCCGCGACGGAGGAACTCAGGCAGTCGAATCCGAGCGAAGTCGTCGCCGCCGTCGCCATCGAGGACGGACGCGCGGCCGACGGCGTCGGGGATGCCCTGTTTGTCCGTCGGCTTCTGCATCGTCACGTCGGCGCGACCCGTCGTGGCGGGCGTCGTCTCCTCGTCGACGAGCGCCTCCCAGACGTCCTGTTTCGAGTCGTACTCCGACTCGTTGCGGGCGACGCGCTGTTTGCCCTCCTCGAAGGCGAGCTGGAGGACGCTCCGGCCGTAGGCGGTGCCGGCCTGTCGGCGGATGCGCTCGAACTCCCCGCGGTTCGGGTGGCCGAGCGCGCTGGAGACACCGAGGGCGTACATCCGGCGGATGGCCTCCTCGTCCGAAATCGTCCGCCAGTCCGTCCCGTAGACCCGTTCGTACATAGTTGTGAGTACCTCAGAGGTCGACCTTCGAGCGGGGGTCGACGACCAGCCCGTTGTCGGTGAACTCGATCGAGCGGATGTCGCAGTCGATGTCCGACCCGCGCATCTTGATGACCTGGATGCCGCGTGTCATCCCCGTCGCCTCCAGATAGTTGTGGAAGAACACCACGCCGTGGGCGAGGAAGTGCTCGTCGGAGTACGACGAGGGGTCGGTCATCTCGGAGATGAGAAGCGTCGTGGCGTCGCCCTGCTTGAGCGCCGTCAGAAACCGCGTCATCTCCTCGGAGCCGTTGGCGAAAAACAGCCGGAGCAGCATCGTCGAGTCGATGACGAGCCGGTCGACCTGCCGGGAGTTGACGAACGCGACGATCTTGTCGGTGAGGCTCTGGACGCTCGACGACCCCCCGCTCTGAGAGAACTGGTTGAGGATGTGTTTCCCCTTCGGGCTCACGAGGTTGATGAAGTGAAAGCCATCGGAGCTGGCGAGCGTCTCGAAGCCGAAGTCGAACCCCGACATATCGTTTATCAGCTCGTCTTCGGTCTCGTGCATGGTGATATACATGCACTTCTCGCCGTTGCGAAGCCCCTCGGCCATGAACTGCGCCGTGAACGTCGTCTTCCCGCTCCCCGGCGGTCCGCTCAGCACGTACAGTCGGCGCGGGAGGAAACCACCCTGGATGAGCTCGTCGAACCCGCTTACCCCACTCGGAATCCGCATGGTCGGACACTCGCCCGCCCTGATATAATCGTTCCGGGACTGGTATCGAAATTGAGACTTCGGGACGGCATCGAACGCCCGACTCGTCACTCGGGAAACAGTTCGACCTCAGATTCGATACCGTCGATGGTCGCCACGTCGGCCGCGTCGAGTTCCAGCGAGACGGCGTCGAGGTTCGCCCGGAGGTGTCTCTCGCTCGACGCCTTCGGAATGGGGCACAGCCCCTTTTCGGCCAGCCACGCGAGGCTCACCGCCTCGGGCGTCGCGCCGTGACTCTCCGCGACCGCGACGACCTCGTCCACGTCGCGGACGCGGCCCCCCGAAAGCGGCGAGTACGCCACCACGTCGTAGTCGTGTCGCTCGGCGTGGTCGAGGAGTTCGGGGCGCTGGAACAGCGGGTGGTACTCCGTCTGGTGGGCGACGAGCGGCGCGTCGAGCAGGTCGAGCGCCTCGTCTACCTCGGCGACGGTGAAGTTGCTGACGCCGACGCCGCGGGCGAGGCCGTCGTCGACGAGTTCGTCGAAGGCCGAAAGCGTCGCCTCGGGGTCGTAGGTGTCGATGGGGCGGTGGACGTACAGGAGGTCGACGTAGTCGACGCCCAGTCGGTCGAGGCTCTCGCGGGTCGTCCGGCGCACGTCGGCGGGCGCGAGGCTGTCCGCCCAGACCTTGGTGGCGAGCGTCACGTCCTCGCGGGGGACGTCGGCGGCCGCGAGCGCGTCGCCGACGACCGCCTCGTTCCCGTAAATCTGCGCGGTGTCGACGTGGCGGTAGCCCAGTTCCAGCGCCGCCGTCACGGCGGCGGCTTCGCCGGGCGTGTCGAGGCCCATCGTCCCGAGGCCGATGCGGGGGAGCGACCGGGTCATCGAGACGACTCACCGCCCTCGCGGCCGCCGTCGGCCGCGGGACCCGACGCGGCGGACGCGTCGCCGACGACGGGCACGCCGTCGAGTTCGAGCAGGTCGTCGAGGCCGGCGATTTCGTGGGTCGGGTCGGGCGTCGGCGTGTGGTCGGCGCGGTGGCCGCGGCGGATGAACGCGGAGTCGACGCCCGCGGCCTCGGCGGCGGCGATGTCGCTGTCGCTGTCGCCGACGAACAGCGGCGATTCGACGCCGAGGTCGGCCATGGCGCGTTCGAGGTAGTAGGGTTCGGGCTTCTTGCGGTGGAGGCTCGTCATCGAGGGCTCGCGGCCGTAGGCGGTGCCGAACAGGTCCGTCGCGTCGAGGTGGTCGACGACGAAGTCGATGGTCGCCTGCTGGTTGCTGGAGACGATGCCCATCGGGGCGTCGATGCGGCGGAGCGCGTCGAAGTCGTCGTAGGGGACTTTCCGCCCGTCGGCGATGGCCCGCCGTTGGGCGGCCGACTGGCGTTCGTCGCGGACGCGGAACAGCGTCTCGGGGTCGATGTCGTACGGTTCGGCGGCGGCGCGCACGTCCTCGGGCGACACGTGGATGACCACCTGTTCGACGTGGTCCGGGTCGGGGTCGGAGACGCCGAGTTCGGCGAAGGCGTCCCACGTCGCGTCGCGGAGGGGCGAGAGGTCGACGAGCGTGGTCAACACGCCGTCGTGGTCGAAGATGACCGAGTCGTACATACACCGACTCCGGCGGCGCGACGTGAATCGTTTTCGCCTCCCGCCGGGGCGGCGGGCGCGGACGCGGTCCCTATTCCCGCCGCGTTGCGAGTCTTTTAGCGCCTCGAAGTCGCAGTTGTAGCCGATGCTGGCTGGACTCTCACGCGGGGTGGCGAGATGACTCGCGACGTGTGCATCGTCGGAGCCGGGGCCGCTGGGGCTGGCGCGGCGTACGCGCTCCGCGAGGCGAACGCGAACGTCACGGTTCTCGAAAAGAGCCGCGGGGTGTGCGGGCGCGCCGCGACGCGCCGACGACACGGCTGTCGGTACGACCACGGCGCGAACTACGTGAAAGACTACGACCGCCGCACGGCGCAACTCGTCCGCGGACTGGGCGCGGACGGACTGGTCGACATCGACGAACCGGTCTGGACGTTCGACGGCGACGGCGTCATCTCCGAGGGCGACGCCCGCGACCAACACAAGTGGTCGTGGACCGAGGGCATCACCCAACTGGCGAAGCGCCTGCTCGCCGAGACGGAGACGACCGTCGAGCGCGAGACGCGCGTCGCCGCAATCGACCATAACCCCGACAGCGGCTACTGGTCCGTCGTCGACGAGTCGGGGACCCGCCACGGTCCGTACGACTCGGTGCTTCTGACGCCGCCAGCCCCGCAGACGGCGGGGATTCTCACCGAGATGGGCTGGGGCGACCAGTGCATGGTCGCGCTCCGCGAGGCCATCGGGAGCGTCGAGTACCGGACGATTCGAACCGTCGTCCTCCACTACCCCTTCGAGCGCGAGGAGCCGTGGTACGCGCTCGTCAACACCGACAAGACCCACCCGGTCGGCTGGGTCGCCCGCGAGGAGTGCAAGGAGGGCCACGTCCCCGACGGCGAGAGCCTGCTCGTCGTCCAACCGAGCCCCGAGTGGTCCGAGGCGCACTACGACGACCCGCTCGACGACGCGGCCGACGAGGTCGCGGGGATGGTCGCGGACCTCCTCGACGACGAGCGCCTGCGGGACCCCGACTGGGTGGACGACCAGGGCTGGCGGTACGCGCTTCCCGACGGCGTCGCCGACCGAGAGATACTCCGCCGCGGGGAGTCTCACGGCCTCTACTTCGCTGGCGACTGGACGGTCGGCGAGGGCCGGGTCCACGCCGCGCTCTGGAGCGGCGTCGACGCCGGCGAGCGAATCGCCGAGCAGTAGACGAAAAGAGCCGACGGCGACGGCGACGACATCCACAGGGTCGGCGCGACGACCCGACTCAGGCTCAGAGGTCGGCGTCTTCGCCGTACACCGACTCGCCGCGCTGGAGCCGAGCGGCGATACCGAACGTCTGTTCTCGCTCCCGGCGCGTCGGCGAGTGCGCCGCGAGGTAGCGCGCGACGCCGACGAGGAGCGTCCGCGCCTCCTCGGGCGGCCGCGTCGCCGCCTGTCTGAACCCGGCTTCGAGCGCCTGATAGGTGTGGAAGCCGGCGTCCTCGCGGAGCAGCGCGCCACCGAGTTCGCGGCGGAGCCTCGCCGGGTCGCCGCCGCCGTCGAGGAACCCCGCGGCCGCGCGACCGGCGTCGTTCACCCGCCCCTCGGCGTCGAACGCCGCGGAGAGCGTTTCGAGCGCCGCCGCCGGGTCGGCGTCGGGGGTCGGGTCGGGAAGCGGGGCCGGCGGCGTGTTCAGGAACCGGTCGAGGTAGACGTTGACTGCGGCGTCGAACACGCCCCGATAGAGCTCCGCGGCCCCGGTCCGCTCGGCGAGCCGGTGGACCGCGTTGGCGTAGGTAAAGGTGTGGTGGACCGTGTTCCAGTCGCCGAACTCGTTGGTGGTCGAGAACCGCGCGACCCGCGTGCCGGCGGCGAAGGCGACGACGTCGGCGAGTTGGACGGGCGTCGCGCCGGCCCGAATCGCCTCGGTCAGCGCGTCGACGACGTCGTTCGGGTCGTCGCCGAGGAGGGTATCGAGCAGGTCGTCGGGGCGTGACCACGTCTCGCCCGCGCCGGCGTCGACGTGGTCGTCGAGGTCGGCGAACACGTCGTCGAGCGTGCCCGCGAGGTCGATTGGGCGACGCCACTCGGCGGACTCCTCGGCCCGGTCGGCGCGGGCGAGTCCGCGGACGAGGCTCGGGAGGACCTCGTCGGCGCGGTCCCAGCCGACGTGGTCGAGCGCCTCGCAGGCCTTGTTGACGAAGTCGAGGACGTGTCCCGTGTCGAGGTAGCGGTGGTCGGTGGCGGCGGCGGCGACCATGCCGGCGAGTTCGGCGTCGTCGTGACCGGCCGCGATTGCGGTCCGGAGGACGCGCTCCGCGCCGTCGGGGTCACGGACCTCGACGTTCTCGCGGAACCACGACCGCAGGCGGTCGAAATCGGCGTCGGTCGCGCCGAGGGCGTCCTGTTCGAACCGCGGCGGCTCGTCGGAGACGTCGCCCGCGACGTGGACGAGTCCCTGATAGAGCGCGCGCTTTCGGTCGTCCGGGTCGAGGTCGGAGAGGACGTTCGCCATCGCGGTCAGGATGGTGAGCCCCGACCCCCAGCCGTCGCGCCGGTAGCGACAGCCGAACCGGACGCCGGTCGAAAGCGGCTCTGTCGGCTCGACGCCAGCGTCGAGGAGGCCGATGACGGACTTCGCGACCACCAGCCGGAGGTTCTGTTCGAGGCCGTCTTCCAGCCGGTTCGACCAGCGGACCGCCGGCGGTTCGTCCGAGTCGGGGCGGGGGTCGACGTAGACCGTCCCGTCGCGCACCTCCACGGGGTAGGTCCGCACGTCGTCGGCCCACGGGTCGAAGGTGTCGCCGCAGGAGAGCTCGAACCGGGCGTGGTGCCAGTGACAGGTCAGTACGCCCTCGTCCACGGTGCCGCGGACGAGCGGGAAACCCATGTGCGGACAGGCGTTGTCGACGGCCCTGACGGAACCCTCGTGGTCGAAGAGGGCGATAGAGCGCCCGTCCAGCGCGACCAGTTCGCGGCCGGACTCGCGGAGGTCCGCGAGGTCGGCGGCCGGTCGAAAGCGGTCTTCGGATGCCATGTGTACACGTTCGACACGGAAAATCCTAAAGATTCGCTGAAACGAATTTACGTCCGCGACGTGACCGTTTCCGGGAATCACCCAGTCGCGGACGCTCCCGACCGATTAGCGTGGGTTTGGGATTTCACCGTCCCCGCCCCTTCCCGTGCTGCGAGCTAGCACGATTCGGGCGTGTCTTTTTCGTCACCGAGGCCTAACGAGGAGTCGTGTCCGCGCTGACCGTCCGCATCGACCCCCACGTGCACTCGGAAGGCTCGTACGACGCGCACGACCCGGTGGAGCTCATCTTGGAGCAGGCCGCCGAAATCGGGTTGGACGCCGTCGTCGTCACCGACCACGACGTCATCGACGAGTCGGTCCGAGCGGCGCAACTCGCACCGATGTACGGCCTCGTCGGCATCCCCGGCGTGGAAGTCTCGACGGCCGACGGCCACCTCCTCGCGCTCGGCGTGGAGGAGCTTCCCCCGCGGCGTCGCCCGCTGGACGAGACGGCCCGGTGGGTGCGCGAGCGCGGCGGCGTCGCCATCGTCCCGCACCCGTTCCAGCGGAGCCGACACGGCATCGGTCGCCGCCGGCTCGGTCGGTACCACGACGCCGCGGGCGGCGACGCCTTCGACGCCATCGAGACGTACAACTCGTGGCTCTTCACGGGCTACAAGAACCGCCGCGCCCGCCGGTTCGCGGCGAATCGGCAGTACCCCGGCGTCGCCGGCAGCGACGCCCACAGGGTCGGGTACGTCGGCCGCGCCTACACGGAAATCGACATCCCCGACGTGTCGCGGGCCTCCCTCACCGCCGACGACATCTTGGACGCCATCCGAAGCGGTTCGACCGAGGTGCAGGGCCGTCGGACGCCGATTCCGACGAGCACGAAGCACTACGCCGGCGCGGCGGGCCGGAAGTCCGCGTACTACGCCAAACGCGGGGCGCTCGGGAGCGCGCTCCTCGCCAAGAAGGGCGCGTTCAAGTCCGGCTACTACGCGAAACTCGGCGCGCTCAAAAGCGGGTCGCTGGCGAAGACCGGCGTCGCGCAGGCCGCGCGGATGCTCTACCGGCTGTCGCCGCTGTCGCGGTAGGCGGACTGATGTGACGCGGACGGCGGCGCAAGCGTCGAAAACGAGCGGTGTTCGGGCCGGCTTTGGTCCGTTTTCTCTCTCAGTCGTCGGAGCCCACGAGCTCCTCGTACTGCGCGCCGGTCTGCTTCAGTTTCGCCGTCGAGTACAGTCGCTCGTGGTCGAACGGGAGGTGGTCGGCGGCGAGTTCGTCTATCTTCTCGTCGACGGCGTCGGCGTCCCGGCCGTGAATCATGGTAAAGAGGTTGTACTCCCAGCCCTGCTCGGGGCGGCGCGGCCGATGGTAACAGAGCGTGACGTACGGGAGGCTCCCGACGGCCTCGCCGCGGGCGTCGAGTTCGTCGTCGGGGACGTCCCAGACGACCATGCAGTTGTTCCGAAAGCCCGTGACGATGTGGTTGACGACGCAGCCGATGCGCTTGATACAGCCGTCCGCGAGGAGGCGCTCGACGGCGACGAGCACGTCGTCGACGTCGGCGCCGAGGCCGTCGGCCACGTCGCGGTAGGGCGTCTTCGACAGCGGGAAGCCGCCCTGAATCGCCACGAGCAGGCGGGCTTCGAGCGCCGAGAGGTCGCCGGTCGCGTCCTCGGAGATGCGGGTGGCGCTCACGTCGGTCGCGCCGAGGCTCTCGCGCGCGAAGCGGTCGTCGTTGACGATGGGGAATTCGAGGTCGATGTAGTAGTCGGTGAGCATCGGGAGGTTCAGCACCGCACAGCCGGTGCGCTCCTCGATTTCGTCGAGGATGCGGTCGCGCGTCTCGCGGGAGCCGGCGGTGACGACGAACCACATGTTCCACTCGTGGGCGCGGCGGTAGTTGTGGTTCACCTGCCGGTAGCCGTTGATGATTTCGGCTATCTCCTCGAAGCGCTCTTCGGGTGCGGCGACGGCCGCGAGGGTCGAACTGCCGATGACCGGCGGGTTGAGCACCGGGCCGAACCGCCGGAAGATACCGTCCTCGCGGAGCCGGCGGACGCGGTCGATGGCGTCGTCCTCGTCGATGCCTAGCTCCTCGGCGACGACGCGGAACGGTCGTTGCTCGACCGGAAAGCCGCTCTGGTAGCCGTCGATAAGCGCCGCATCGACCTCGTCGATGCCGTCCCGCCAATCGTCCGCCAACGCGCTCATTACCCCGCGTTAGGAGTCGGGAAGCCTATCGCTTTCGGACGGCGTCGACGCTCCCGGGCGACGGGACCGAACGGGACGTTTTTTGACCGCTCGCGCGAACACAGGCGCATGGCAGTAGTCGAAAGCGAGTTCGGGGAATGGCCGCTGAAGCGTCTGATGACGGAAGTCGTCGGCACGGGCACGAAGTCCGCCGAAGACATGAGCCGCGAGCAGGCGTCCGAGGCGATGCGCCGCATTCTCGCCGGCGAACCGGACCACACGACGCTCGGGGCGTTCTGGCTCGCCAACCGCTGGAAGCACAACAACGCGGAGGAACTCGCCGCCTACGCCGACGTGATGGCCGAAGGCGTCGAGTACGCCGAACCCGACGCCGACCCCGTCGACTGCGGCGCGAACTACGACGGCAAGGGCAAGACCGCCATCCTCGGCGTCGCCGCCGGCGTCGTCGCCGCC